>NZ_AP042380.1:0-360000 GCF_055386745.1 Piezobacter thermophilus
TTACACCGTCGAAGGTGCAGAAATTACACCACGTGCGCGGACGATAACGTACAGATCTTTCGCACATTTGCTTTTGACGACGGTTCCTTTCAGACTTGCTGAGAGGAGCTGAGAATGGACGAAGACGAGAAACCCAAAGGGATGGGAAAGGTCATTCAGATCGACGAGGCGCGCATTCGCGACCACCTTGGCGAGATGGTGCGGGGCACGGTCGAGGAGGCGCTGAATGCGATGCTGGATGCGGAAGCCGACCGGCTGTGTGGCGCGGATCGCTATGAGCGCAGCGAGGGCCGCAAGGACAGGCGGGCGGGCCATTATCGCAGGTCGCTGGAGACGAAGGCGGGCAAGGTCAGCCTGAAGGTGCCGAAGCTGCGCCGCCAAACCTTCGAGACGGCAATCATCGAGCGCTACCGGCGGCGGGAAAGCTCGGTCGAGGAAGCGTTGATCGAGATGTACCTTGCGGGTGTTTCTGTTCGCCGCGTCGAGGACATCACCGAGGCCCTGTGGGGCACGCGGGTTTCTCCGGGCACGGTGTCCAACCTGAACAAGAAGATCTATGCCAAGATCGAGGCGTGGCGGCACCGCCGGATCGAGGGCGATCATCCCTATGTCTTCCTTGACGGGATCGTGATGAAGCGCTCCTGGGCGGGTGAGGTGCGCAACGTCTCGCTCCTGGTGGCCATTGGCGTGACCAAGGAAGGCTACAGGGAAATCCTTGGCATCATGGAAGGCCCGAAGGAGGACAAGTCCGGCTGGTCGGCGTTCCTGCGCCACCTGGTGGACCGCGGGCTCTCCGGCGTGCAGCTGATCGTGTCCGACGCCTGCCGCGGCCTGATGGAAAGCGTCGCCGAATACCTGCCGGATGCGCGCTGGCAGCGCTGTGTGGTTCATTTTTACCGCAACGTGTTCAGTCTGGTGCCTTCGGGCAAGGTTCGGGACGTCAGCAGGATGCTGAAGGCCATCCACGCCCAGGAGGACCGCAAGGCGGCCGCCGAGAAGATGGAAGCGGTCATCGCCGAGCTGCGCCGCCAGAGGTTGAGCAAAGCCGCCGATCTGCTCGAGAAAAGCGGACATGAAACGCTGATCTACTACGCGTTTCCCGACAGCCATTGGGTCAAGCTGAGAACCAACAACCCGCTGGAACGCATCATGCGTGAGATCCGGCGACGAACGCGGGTCGTGGGGGCGTTCCCGGACGGCAAGTCCTGCCTGAACCTGGCCGCCGCCCGCCTGCGCCATATCGCCGGAACCCAGTGGGCAACCCGAAAATACATGAACATGACCCCGCTATTCGCGGATCAAACCCAAGGAGCCGTCGTCGCATGACAAAAAGTGCGAAAGATATTTGACAGTACCGCGCGGACACTAACTTCGAGCGCGGCGCTGAGCCGGGAGCTTGCGTCAACGTCAAGTCAGTGGCCAACTGGCGTGAGCGAAAGCCGCCGGGCTGAAAAAGGGGTCAGCGGCCGCATGTGCGCGGGCAAAACCGCGATCATGATGGCGACCAATCGCTTGTTCTCACATCAACGCCACCTCAACCCTCATACGTCGTTTTGGAACAGTAGGGGCTGCCGAAAACCAGCGAAAATCGTTGAGTGACGTAAAGGACATTTCGCGCAATCAAACGCTTAGCGCGTAAGTGTCTGAATTCCATAAGTTATAGGAATCGCTCAATATTCGGCTCATAACCTGAAGGTCGTAGGTTCAAATCCTACCCCCGCAACCAATTTATCGCGTAATATCAAATGGTTAGATGGGTGCCGTTTCGGCGGCACCTTGGTCCGCCCATTTTTGGAAGCATAGTGGAAGCAAGAGGGCGCTAAGTTCTTCATATTGCTTCGAAAATCGCATCTTTGTGATTGCCATGTGGTTTTGGCCCCCGTTCGCTCCCGAGGCAATTCATTACTAGTCGTTGAAGGTTTTCCTTGTGATTTTGTTGTGTACCCCCGAGATCCAGCGTTGCCACGATCAGTTTTTCGCCCGCGCCCATTGCGGCAATCGAATACGAATGGCAAATTGGGGCGGTAGGCAAGCCGGCATGGTGCGGATAGAGAAGCATGACCTTCTGGCAGTCATATAACCTGCCGTAGGCCATCATCTGGTACACGTCTGCCTGGCTGACCCCCTGTTTCGGATCGTCGATCCTTGGGGTCATTCGCTTCCATTTTGTGTCAATAATCAGCGCGATTTCCCCGCCTCGTCGAATTATGAGGTCCGGGCGGGTCCGGAAACGACCAATTTCGCCCTCGTAGAGGCAATCGCGATGGCCCCCTTGAGACGAAACACGCAATCTTGTGCCAGTCAGTGCACGTGACAGGATACGTTCCACATATTTTTCGAACAGCACGTTCATCTCGAAAAGGAGCGCGTGCCCTTCGATATTGCCCGCGCTCGTCTGTTGGTGGCAATCGAAAAGAAACAGACGGGCAAACGAAAGAAGATCCCGCCAGCGCCGGTTCGTCCGGTCGAGGACGATCCGGTCCCACCGAAGCGCGTTTGGGGGGACCTCTGTGACGTCTGCATAGAAGAAACTTAACTCGCGCAGCGCGCGCTGGTTATCGAGCGCGGAGGCAAGGCGCGAAAGCTTGCCGACAGCTGCACGCATGACCTGGTTCAGTGCAATGTCGGGCGACAGGGCATCGAAACGGCACGCGAGTTTCTGCGGCGAGACCGCGAGCGTGGAGAATTGCCTTGTTACGTTCAAGCGCCCCCTGAGCGCAGGCAGATCTTCTTCATGTTCAAGATAATGGCGGGGCATTCCCTGGCGCACCGCATCTGCAAGCTTTTCGCAAAACAGACGGATCAGCAGTTCGAGCACCGTTTCGCGCTGCCAGCCGAGTTGCGTCATCAATCCGGCTTCGATGGGCAAATCGTAAGTGATGGCGAGCATATGGATGAGTCGGGAACGCAGCGTCGCATCCGAAACATTGTTTTCGCCTCGCCCTTCGATCTTGGGGAGAATCTCAAGCTGGCAGTCCGGGGTTGCGATGACGCCTACGACTCCACGTGCGCGAAGACCTTTGCGCCGGTGCTCCAACACACCCTCGCCTCCGCGACCCGAAAATGCCGAGGCCCGCGCGACCGCGGCGAGGCGCTCTGCCTGTTTCTCGGGGATCTCGCCTTCGCCCGGCCCGTGGCGGATATGTTCCCATTCGCGGATTGTTCGGCGGATCATGCGCCTGCCAACTTGCTGTAGTTGAAACCTTCATCTTCCGAGCGGACTTCCCAACGGAACCTTGGGGCGGCGTCGCCATCGTCGAGACCGGGTGGTGCCTTCAGGACCGAGCGTTTGAGAAAGCCGCCCTTGATCGGGCCATCGTGAGGCTCCAGGTCACCGAGCACCGCTGCGATCCTGGCCCAGTCTTCGAAGAAGTATTCGGCCAGAAGGGGGATGACCTTGTGGCGCATAACTTCATCCACGTCGTTCCTGCTTTTGCAGTCGATGAAATAGGCATGACCGATTTGGTGTTCGCGGTCATAGAGATATTCGATCCGCTCGTTGATGGTTGTGAGAAGGCGCGGCAAGTCAATGTCCGTTCTTTTTGCTGCATCAAGCAGACAGGACGGATCGGGCATTATCTCGTGGAAGGTAAAGCGGCGCCTGAGGGCGGTATCGAGAAGTGCGATCGAGCGGTCGGCGGTGTTCATGGTCCCGATGATGTGCAAGTTCGCCGGCACGCCGAAAAGCCGTTTGGAATAGGGCAGGGTCAGCCTGATTTCATTTTTCTGCCCAAGCCGCTTGTCAGGCTCCAGAAGTGTGATCAACTCGCCGAAGACCTTCGAGATGTTCGCGCGGTTGATCTCGTCGATAATGAGCACGTGGGGAGGAGCGATTCCCGAAGTAGCGGCTTTATCGGTGCCGAACACGATTTCTTCCAGCCCGTCCCAGTCGATCAGGGAATGATTCAATTTGTAAACGGTGTGCTGCCGGAAGCCGTTGGGGTAGAATCGTGCGCGTTCTACCCCGGAATCGTCGCGCCAGATCCATTCGACCTTTCGGCGGTGTGGATGGTATTCTGCCCCAGCTTGGAAAAAGTAGTCGCTTTTGATTTCGCCAAATGCTCGAAACCTGTCACGGCCATCGGAAATCACGACATAGTCGCCAATCTCCATGTTGGAACGGAATGACCATGTGCAAACGACATCGCCGGCGTGTCCGCTCACTTCCTTGCCGGTCTGTGTTTCCCACTTGCTCTTGATTTCGTCCCAGTTTTCAAACCGTTCATCCGCCCAGTCGGTCTTTCCTCCCCAGCCATGGCGGATCTCGTTGGCATCGAGAGCATCCTTGATTGTTTCTTCGTCCTGAAATCGTCGTCCGAGTGACATCTTGAAGACCGGGCGCGTCCGGTCAAGACGGCGGATGTCGCCATTATCACCATGATCAAGGCGGGCCCGTTCGCTGAACCGTTTGAAAATTCCGTCCTCCACCTTGAGGCGAAAACCGGATGCCCCAGGTTCTTCTGCGACAAGGTCCTGATCCTCGGCCCCTTGCGTCTCGGGGCGAAGGCCCTCGACGAACTCCTCGTAACTCATCGACTGGTGGAAGGTAACGAATGCGATGCGGCCGGCGGCCTGAAGCCTCTCGTATATTTCCTTGAGCTTCTCCCGATCTCCTGGGACAGGTTCGCCGCACAGTCGCACGGCCTCGGCTGCGGTGGCAAAGGTCTTGCCTGTGCCGGGCGGGCCGTAAAGGATGAGGTTCATGGGGGGCAAACCCTTCCCTTTCCTGTCGTTGGGCCCGTCGCCTTTACTGGTGCTCTCTTGTCCATCGGTGCTGCCGCGTGGTGGAACACCGATCGATTGAGCGATCGCGGGGGCCAGCTCATAGCGGACGAGCTTACTGCCGCCATAGGTCAGGTAGCTGACCGGCCCGCCTGCAATCTCCTGGATCCGCGATGCGAGTCCGTCGACGAGCATTGCGCGGGCGACATCGGCAATGTCTTCTGCTTCGATCGCTTCGTCTACCGTGTTCCCCAAGCCCTTCGGCTTGATCCGATAGGCCGACATGCCCGTCTTCCGGTTATGGATTCTTACCGGCTGGTAAGGGGCGCCTGTGACATCGAAGAGCACGAAGGGACGATGCTTACCGGCCGACGATGTTTCCTCAAGCTTGAAGCGAAACACGGTGGCCGAGCTCTGGTCCGCGCCTATCCGCTCAGGCGCCGGGATCTGCGCCATGTCCTGAAATTTCCGCCCGGCAAGCGCTTGGCATATGTTCGGCCAGGCCTCATTCAGACCGAGCGCCTTGTTCACGTCGCGGACGAGCACTTCGACATGGTCACGACCTTCCTCCCGCGCAGGTTCGATGTAGTGCTCGAGGACATATTGTCGTATCCGGTCAGCATCCTTCGCTGCTCCCGGCGGGTCCCCTGCCAGAAACCGGCCGTATTGCCCCAGCCAGCTGCCCCAGTTGGAGAGCCTGTTGTGCGGATTATCGGAATCCGGCATCAGGATCCGGTAATCCTCCCCACCATCTCGGGCGTCCTCGCGCATTTTTCGAAGGCGTTCGCGAAGCGTTTCGAACCTGTCGGCTTCCCATGCTTCTTCGAGATCCCGATAAGGCATGCCGAGGGCGGCAAGGTTCCGCTCGATGGTGCGGACAGCATAGGTTCGTGAATTACGCCCAGCTTCCGTTTGAGCGCCTCCCTGTTCGAGCCAAGCCTTGAATTCGTGCTCTTTCATGATTCACTGCTCTTGATTTCTTTGGGAAATTTAATCCGTTGGGTTTCGTTGGATGTAGTTTGCCAACATCGAGGCTTCTGCATTGACGTCAAAGCTGTTCCGTCCCCTGGCTGAGAATGCTCAGGTAATCGCCATAAACGAACATTCGGCCGCGCTGTTTTCCGGTCACTTCCCGCACGATTCCGAGATCCTGTAGGTGCTGGATGGATTTTGCAATGGTCGGAGGTGAAATGTTCAGCCTTTGCGCTGCCGCAGGGATGCCGATAATCGGCTTCTGCTGAAGCAGCTGGTGGACCCGAAGCGCGGATGCGGCGGGGCGGCCGAGTTCTTCGATCCGATGTCGATCAGCTTCGAACAGGGCGAGGATCTCGCGCGCTGCCTCGGACGCTTGCAGGGATGTCTCCGCAATGCCTTCGAGGAAGAACTCCAGCCAGGTTTCCCAGTCACCATTTTCTCTGACCTGTTGAAGCAGGTCATAGTACTGGCGCCGGTGGGTCTTGAAATAGAGGCTGAGATAAAGGATCGGCTCTTTCAGGATGCCCTGTGCGCAAAGCAGGAAGGTGATCAGCAACCTTCCGAGGCGTCCATTTCCATCAAGAAACGGATGGATTGTCTCGAACTGGACGTGGACGAGCCCGGCCTTGATGAGGGTCGGTATTTCTGGAGTGTCGGCATGAATGAAAGCTTCAAGGTCCGACATCAGATCCAGGATGCGATCGGGCGGAGGCGGGACGAAGAGCGCATTTCCAGGCCTTGTTCCTCCGATCCAGTTCTGCGAGCGCCGGAACTCGCCTGGCTGCTTCGTACTCCCCCGGCCTTTTTCCAGAAGTATTGCGTGGATTTCGCGGATCAGGCGCAGGGAAATGGGAAAGCCCTCGCGGATCCTGTCCAGGCCATGATTCATGGCCGCGACATAGTTGGAAACCTCCTGAACATCATCGATTGGCGCGCCGGGCGCTTCGTCGCTTTCGAACAATAGAAGCTCCGAGAGCGACGACTGGGTGCCCTCGATCTGGGACGACAGCAAAGCCTCTTTGCGCACATACATATAGAGGAACAGCGGTGTGTCCGGCAGGATGGAAGTTACACCGTCGAGCCGGCCGATCGCACGGTTCGCTTTTTCGAGCAACCGGTAGAGCCGTTCCATCCGGATTGGCGGGGTCGGCGGCAGCGGTGGCGGTACGAACGCTTCGGCGCGCTCACCTGCCGTCGAGATGACCACATGCTGACCGAGGCGTGATGGATCCGGTGCTAACGCCATGGTTGAAAAAGGATCCTTTCCTTGGCAAACAGGGTAAGAAAGGATACCGCGTATTCCTTTCCTTACCACAATTCTTACGAAAGGTTCCTTTCTGTGTCGAGCACTCATTCACGCTGCCTTCAGCGCGTCCAGCGCGGACTGGCTTTCTAGGCCGGTGATTCAATGGGTCATCAACGCCTTGGCAAGCTCCCAGCCTATCGCAATCTGCCGGATATCGTCAGGTACCTGGTGACAGGCGGCACACCAACCGCCAACCTGGTCGAGCTGACCTGCCCCCCGCCAACGCCCGCATTTTGAAGTAGAGTCTGCCCGATCAGAAAGGAGCAGACGAATTCGAAAGAGCCGTTTTACGGAGGCGCAAATCATTGCGATGATCAAGGAACAGGAGGCCGGAATGCCGACGGTGGAGGTTTGTCGCCGGCATGGGCTGAGCCCGGCGACGTTCTACAAGTACAAGTCGAAATACGGCGGCATGGGGCTTTCGGACGTGAAGCGCCTGAAGATGCTTGAGGACGAGAATGCCAAGCTCAAGCGCCTGTTGGCCGATGCGATGCTGGACAACGCGGTCCTGAAGGATCTCCTGGGAAAGAACTGACGACGCCGAGCGCGCGGCGTGATGCAGCGCTGCGGGCGATGCGGGATCATGGCATCTCGCAGCGCCGGGCCTGCAGGCTGGTCGGTGTCGATCCCAAGACGGTCCGGCGCGAACGCCCGCCGGACCATCCGGAGATCCGCGAAGCGATGAAGCAGATTGCGGGCAAGCGCCGCCGTTTCGGTTACCGACGGATCGGCGTGTTGCTCGAACGCAAGGGAATGATCATGAACCACAAGAAACTCTATCGCCTGTATCGCGAAGAAGGGTTGTCGGTGAAACGGCGGCGCGGGCGCAAGCGCGCCAGAGGCTCGAGGACGCCAATGCCCGAGGCGATCAGGCCAAACCAGCGATGGAGCCTGGACTTTGTCTCCGACACGTTTGGTGCTTCGCGTCGGTTCCGCATCCTGGCGGTGATCGACGATTGCTGTCGCGAGAACCTCTGCCTGGTTGCCGACACCAGCATCTCGGGCGCGCGTGTGGCGCGCGAGCTTGATGCTCTTGTCCGCCTCCATGGCAAGCCTGAAAGCATTGTTTCTGACAATGGGACCGAGTTCACCAGTCGGGCGATCCTCAAATGGGCGGACGACAATGACGTCGACTGGCATTACATCGATCCTGGCAAGCCTCAGCAAAATGCCTTCATCGAGTCGTTCAATGGCAGCCTGCGTGACGAGCTTCTGAACGAGGAGCTGTTCGATACTCTCGATGACGCCCGCCGAAAACTGGCCCTGTGGCGCTATGATTATAACAACGTCAGGCCCCACTCATCGCTGGGGAACCAGACGCCGGCCCAAGCGCGCCGGACGCTTGAGCGACCCAAAGGCTCCGCGCCCGGCGCGCTTGCCCAAACCGAAACCGCAGATTATGAAAACCAAACCCGCAGACTCTCGTTATGAATGAGGGACCATTGGGGGGCAGGTCAGAGACCTTCTACGAAACCGTCGAGGCGCTGCAGGCCGATCTGGACGCATGGCTGGTGCACTACAATACTGAACGGCCGCATCCGGGATACAGAAACATGGGCCGCAGACCCATCGAAACCGTCATGTCTTTTGTTCGGCAAGAAGGTTAAGAATACACTCCATTGAAGATACCAGCTTGAATCACGTCTACAGCTCCGTGTGAATCCTTTTTGTCAACATGGCCTAGTTTACCAGAATCCAGCTTGACGTATTCGTGTTTTCGAATATTAATAGATCCCGAGCCGGGCCCTCCCGTCCGGCCGCATCCAGTGGGGCGAACGCCTATCCCTCTATGCGTTTCGCCCGGATTGCGGAATCCCACGTGGCTTCCATCTTGCGGCCCCGCCCTCCCGGGGCCGCTTTTTTTTCCACGATCCGTTGAGGCCCCCGGCGCGTGGTCATATGTTCTGACCAATCAGTGGAGTCCACAGATGCCATTTAGGAAGGTCCAGCCGGAAAAGCTTTCAACCTCGGTGGTGCGCCAGATCGAACTGTTGATCCTGCGCGGCATCCTGCGCCCCGGAGAGCGCCTGCCCGCCGAGCGCGAACTGTCCGAGCGGCTGGGCGTCTCGCGCCCGTCGCTTCGGGACGCGGTGGCCGACTTGCAGGAACGCGGACTTCTCGCCGCGCGGCCGGGGGCGGGGATCTACGTGGCCGACGTTCTGGGCAGCGCGTTTTCGCCGGCGCTGATCCGGCTGTTCGCAACCCATGACGAAGCCGTGTTCGACTATATCTCCTTCCGCCGCGACATGGAGGGGCTGGCCGCCGAACGCGCCGCGCGGCTGGCCTCGGACACGGACCTGAAGGTCATCGACACCGTCTTTCGCAAGATGGAAGCCGCACATGCCAAGCGCAACCCGGCGGACGAGGCCCGGCTGGATGCCGATTTCCACCTTGCCATCATAGAGGCCAGCCACAACGTCATCATGCTGCACATGATGCGGTCGATGTACGAGCTTCTGCGCGAAGGGGTGTTCTACAACCGCGCGATGATGTTCAAGCAGCGAACCAGGCGAAGCGAGCTTCTGGATCAGCACCGAAAGATCAACGACGCTCTTCAGGCGCGCGACCCCGCAGGCGCCCGCGAAGCGGTGGTCGCACATCTGAGTTTTGTCGAACAGTCCCTGTCCGACCACCTCAAGGCCATGCAGAACGAAGAAGTCGCGCGACAAAGATTCGAACGCGAGAAAAGTCGCTGACCGGCAACTCCACGGGCCCAAGCCGCAGGGAACAGCTCCCGACCCTGTAGGGTATCGCGCGCGACCGGGTTCAACCGGCCGTCAGGCGCAGGGCGGGTGCCCGCCGTTATACGACAGAGCGGGCGGGACGAACGCGATCGGAAGCGAAAGCTCTGCTCCGCCGGGTCCCGGCACTGGCGGCGAAAATGAAAACCCCGGCCGCGCGGGCCGGGGTTGTCGGTTCGCGAAGATCCCGCCCCGTCAGTGCAGTTTGGCTTCGACTTCCTTGATCGCTTCGTCGATCAGCTTGTTGGCGCGGGCCGCCGTCATCTGCTTGGCAATCACGTCACCGGCAGCCGCGACCGCGATGGCGATCGCCCGGTCGCGCACGTCCTTCACCGCGGCGGCCTGGGCCGATGCGATCTGCTCCTCGGCAGCGGCCAGGCGGCGGGCGATGGATTTCTCCAGATCGGCCCGGGCCTGTTCGGCCACGGTCTGGGCATCCTCGCGGGCGGCCGCCACGATCCGGTCGGCCTGCTCCTGCACCTCACGCTGCTTCTTCTCGTAGGATGCCAGGATCGCCTGAGCCTCGTCACGCAGCGCGCGGGCCTCTTCCAGTTCGCTGCGGATCGTCTCGGAGCGCTTGTCCAGGGCATCGCCCAGCATCCGCGGCACCTTGAAGTAGACAAGGACACCCACGAACACGAGGAACGCGATCAGCACCACGAACTCGGTATTCTTGAGCGAGAAGAACGCCTCCTCGGCCGCAAGGGCCGGCCCGGCTGCGCCGAAAGTCAGGACAAGTGCGAAAAGGTTGCGCATGTCTCTCATCCTTTCATCCGCTCGGCCACGGCCTTGGCGATGCCGTCGGGCTTGCCGCCCAGCACGGCGACGATTTCCGCCGCAGTATCCGTGGCCACGGCCTCGATGCTCTCCAGCGCGCTGGCGCGAATTTCGGCGATGGCCTTTTCCGACTCGGCCGCCTTGGCCGCGATCTCGGCATCGGCCTTTGCGATCGCCTCGTTCAGCTCGGCCTGGATCTCGGCGCGGGTTTCAGCGGCGATGCGCTGGGCCTCAGCCCGGGCATCGGCCAGAGCCTTCTCATAGGCCTTCTCGGCCTCGACCGCCTTGGCCTTGAGTTCCTCGGCCGCCGCCAGATCGTTGGTGATGGTGCCCTGGCGTTCGGCAAGGATGGCGCCGATCCGCGGCAGGGCCACGCGCGACAGGATCAGGTAGATCACGACCAGCGTGACCACGAGCCAGAAGATCTGGTTCGGAAAGGTCGAAAAGTCCAGCTGCGGCATGCCCGCCTTTTCAGCGGCTTCGCCAACCTCGGCGACGGCCTTCCCGGCCTCTTGGATATCGGTTGCCATGTCGTTCTCCTCGGGAACTTGACCTACATCGGGCAGCGCGGAGTAACGCGCCGCCCGACCGTAAGGATGAAGGTTCCGAAGGGAATCAGACGGCGAACATCAGCAGAAGCGCGACCAGGAACGAGAAAATGCCCAGCGCTTCCGAGAATGCGATACCGATGAACATGGTGGCGGTCTGACCGGCGGCAGCCGAGGGGTTGCGCAGCGCACCCGCCAGGTAGTTGCCGACCACATGGCCGATACCGACGGCGGCGCCGCCCATGCCGGCACTGGCCAGACCGGCACCGATATAGGCGCCCATCTTCATCAGCTCGGCGCCAGTGATCGCGATTTCACCTTCCATGATTTCTCTCCTTACAGTGGAATTGGTGTGATTGGGTTTGGTTCGTTGTCAGTGATGCGGGTGCAGCGCATCCTTCAGATACACGCAGGTCAGAATGGTGAAGACATAGGCCTGGATGAAGGCCACCAGCACCTCGAGCGCATAGATCGCCGTGATCGCCAGGATCGGCACCGGCGAGAGCAGCTCGATCGCCGCGAAGGCCGCGAACACCTTGATGACCGCGTGACCGGCCATCATGTTGCCGGCAAGTCGGATGGAGTGGCTGATCGGCCGCACGAAATACGAGATCACCTCGATCAGCGCCAGGATCGGCCGCAGCGCCAGCGGCGCCGAGCTGATCCAGAACAGGCTGAGAAAGCTTGCCCCGTGCAGCACGAAACCCAGCACCGTGACCGAGAGGAAGACCATCATCGCCATCACCGCCGTGACCGCGATGTGGCTGGTGGTGGTGAAGGCAAGCGGCAGCAGCCCGAGGAAATTCGCGGTGACGATGAACATGAACAGCGTCATGACATAGGGGAAATACTTCACCCCCTCCTTGCCGCAGATGTCCTCGACCATCTTGTAGATGAAGCCATAGGCCAGCTCGGCGACCGATTGCAGACGCGAAGGGATGACCGCCCGCTTCGAGGTGCCGAGGATCAGAAGCCCGATGATCGCAAGGATCGCGACCCCCATCCACAGCGTGGCATTGGTGGGCGTGTACCAGGCAATCTCGGTCCCGCCGAAAAGCGGCTTGATCTCGAACTGCTCCATCGGATGGAAGACGAGGCCGCCTTCCTCCGCCATCTGCTCAACCGCCTGCGCGTCGCTTGCCACGTTCAGTCCCTCTCGTCTTCGCCCGCGGCCCTCTCGGCCGCCTGTGTCGTCTGGGCTTCCTGCGCGCTTCGCATCATCGTGCGAATGCCCGCGGCAAGCCCCAGCAATGTGAACAGCACGAGGAAAACGGGCATCGTCCCGAACAGGCTGTCCAGCCCGTACCCCATGCCGAAACCGATCAGCAGACCGGTTACAAGCTCGATCACCATCCGCCAGGCCAGATGCGCCTGGTCGGCGGTCTTGTCCACGCGGGGCTTCGGTTCCAGTTCCTGTCGCGCCGCCGCGATGCGCTGCTCCAGCTGCTCCAGCCGGTGCTTTCGCTCGTCCTCGGACAGGTCATCGGTCACGCGCGCAAACCCCACGCTTGGTTGCGCTTGGATTAGGGTGCCCGGGCCGTGGAGTCAACGCTCTCGATACGCACCGCGAGTTCCAGGCAACTAACGGAAATCATTGGATTTTGTTCCAACGCTCGAAGACGGAGCGATTCCGCCGCAACCGCCGTTAGCGCAAAACGGGGCGGGTTTGCATATTCAACCACCCGGTTGACGATTTTCCCGGCCCGGCCTATGGCCTCGGCATGAGCGATGATCTCGACGCCGTGTTTTCGGCCCTTGCCGACCCGACCCGCCGGGCCATCCTGACCATGCTTCTGGAAGATGACATGGCGGTGACGGATGTGGCCGAACCGTTCGAGATGTCGCTGGCGGCGATCTCCAAGCACCTAGGCATTCTCACCCGCGCGGGGCTGATCAGCCAGGAGAAGCGCGGGCGGGTGAAGTGGTGCAAGCTGGAGCCCGACGCGCTGCGTGCCGCCAGCGTCTGGATGCAGGGCTTCGGCCAGTTCGAGCCGGTCAACCTCGATGCCTTCGAACGCTTCCTCGAATTCGAGTTCGGCCCGACCCCGGACCCGACCGATGCCACGGATCGCGAGGACGGCGCCGGCTGAACCGCCTCAGGCCGCCCTCCGCCCGGCGCCGAAGCGCGGGCCGTCATTCTCCAGCAGCATGACCAGCGCCGCGACCGTCAGCGCCACGCCCACCAGCGTCAGCCCGCGCGGCGCACCGTGGCCCAGCGCGATTTCCCACAATATCACCCAGCTGGGGGTGAGATAGGTATAGGCCATGACCTTGGAGGACGGTAGGCGCAGGGTGGCGAACTGCAGCAGTACGAAGGTCACCGCGCTGGCCAAGATCGACACGTAGATCAGCCCGATCCAGACCCGCGCCGGCAGCGCCGCCCAGTCGGTCGCCAGAATGTCGCTCCAGCCATAGATCGTCAGCACGACCCCCCCGGCCACCATCATGCCGAAGGAAAAGGTGACCACCGGCTCGCCCCGGTTCAGCAAGCGCACCATCGGCGTATAGAGCGCATGGGCCACGCAGCCCCAGAAATATATCAACTCTCCCCTGCCGATGCGGAAGGCAGCCAGCGCCGCCAGATCGGCGCGGAAGATCACCCACAGCGCCCCGACCGCCCCCACCGCCAGCGCGGCGGCGATCCGCGCGGTGGTGATCTGGCGCAGCAGCAGCCAGCCGAAGCCCGCCGCCATGATCGGAGTCAGCGTGAACACCGCCGCCGCGCTGACCGGCGGTGCGGTCTTGAGCCCTTCAAACATCAGCACGAAATAGGCGGCAAAGGTGCCTCCCAGCAGCACAAACCGCCATGGCGCGCGAAAATGCCGCCGCGGCAGGCCGGTGGTGGCCAGGGCGATGCCTCCGATCACCGCCGCCGAAATCCAGAAGCGCAACGCGTTCAGCGCCGCCGGTGCGATATCGTTGGCAATCATCGAGCCCAGCGAAAACGACCCCGCCACCAGCGCGGAAAAGGTCAGCATCGCCAGGTGCCCCCTGGCCTGTTCGCTCATGCCTGCGCCCACGCGAAACCCCGCGGGTCAGCCCCGGCCGCATCTGTGGCGCCGCTCATACCGGCCACTCCCTGGCCTTCTTCTTCAGGAAGGCAAGGAATGCCTGCACCTTGTTCGACCGATGCAGGTCCACATGGGTCACCAGCCACAGCCTGCCGGACCATTCGGGGCGGGGATCGACGATCTCGACGAGGTCGGGATGGCGGGTGGCCTCCCACCGGGGCATGAAGCCGATGCCCGCCCCGGCCAGTACTGCCTCGCGCATGGAAAAGCCGTCGGAGCAGCGGAAGGTGATCGCCTCGGCCGGCACGTTTTCGCGCAGCCAGCTATTGTAGGGGGCGCGGCTGCTGGCGTCGTCGGCGCCGATGAAGCGGTGCCGCCCGAAATCCGCCTGCGACTGCGGCCTTCCATGCCGCGCCACGTAGTCGGCGCTGGCATAGAGCCCCATGCGCTGGGTCAGGAACTTCTGCACCACGTTGTCGGGCTGGTCCGGAGGGTTGCCGGCACGGATTGCCACATGCGCCTCGCCGTATTCCAGACGGAACAGGCGCGCCCCGGTCAGGTATCGCACGATCAGCCCCGGATGGGCGGCCTGGAACGCGGTCAGCACCGGCACGATCAGCGGCGCCAGCGCGTCCAGCGAGGTGACCACCAGCTCGCCCGAGACGCCTTCCCCCTGCCCCTTGAGCCGGCCGGCCAGCTGGTTGAACTGGTCCTCGGTCGTCTGCGCCACGCGCAGCAGGTCCATCCCGGCCTCGGTCGGCGTATATCCCCGCGCGTGACGCTGGAACAGCTTGACCCCCAGCCGTGCCTCCAGCGCGTCGATGTGCCGGATCACGGTGGCGTGGTGCACGCCCAGGACCTGGGCCGCGCCGCTGACCGTGCCCATGCGCGCTACCTGATAGGCGGTGCGTATCTCGTCCCAGTTTTCCATGCGCCTCGACCCCGCGCCCCTTGCGACAACCCGCAATCCGTTCATTTCTTGCCGGTCTTGCCTGAACATGCAATGGCGCGCATCCGCGCCGCCCCGGCTTGACTCGCGCGGGCAAACCCTCTAACTGCGGCGCGATACCCGGAAGCGTCACACCTTCCGGTCCCCGGCCCGTCCAGGGATCGCCCCCCATCAGCGCGTTGCGCCCATGGGGGCGCGCGTCGTATGAATTTGCCCCTGGGGCGGCGTGCTGTGAACCGCCGTCTCCCGGTCGGGGGGCGGCATGTGGAAACCGGCGAAGGAGGCCGAAGGCATGTTTGAAAATCTGTCCGAACGCCTCTCGGGCGTCTTCGATCGGCTGACGCGGCAGGGCGCGCTGTCCGAAGAGGACGTGAAGACCGCTCTGCGCGAGGTCCGCGTGGCCCTGCTCGAGGCCGACGTGTCGCTGCCCGTGGCCCGCGACTTTGTGAAGAAGGTGCAGCAGCAGGCCACCGGCCAGGCGGTGACGAAATCGGTCACGCCGGGCCAGCAGGTGGTCAAGATCGTCCATGATGCGCTGGTCGATGTGCTGCGCGGCGAGGACGACCCCGGCAAGCTCAAGATCGACAACCCGCCCGCCCCGATCCTGATGGTCGGCCTGCAGGGCGGCGGCAAGACCACCACCACCGCCAAGATCGCCAGGCGCCTGACCGAGAAGGAGGGCAAGCGGGTGCTGATGGCCTCGCTCGATGTCTATCGCCCGGCGGCGATGGAGCAGCTTGCCATTCTCGGCCGGCAGATCGGCGTCGATACCCTGCCCATCGTGCCGGGGCAGAAGCCGGTGGAGATCGCCCGTCGCGCGAAACAGCAGGCGGCGCTGGGCGGCTATGACGTCTATATCCTCGACACCGCAGGGCGGCTGCATATCGACGAAACCCTGATGCAGGAGGTCGAGGACGTCCGCAACGTGGTCGAGCCGCGCGAGACGCTGCTGGTGGTCGATGGCCTGACCGGCCAGGTCGCCGTCGAGGTGGCCGAAGAGTTCGACGCCAAGATCGGCATCACCGGCGTGGTTCTGACGCGGATGGACGGCGACGGGCGCGGCGGGGCGGCGCTGTCGATGCGGGCGGTCACCGGCAAGCCGATCCGCTTTGTCGGCACGGGCGAGAAGATGGATGCGCTGGAGACCTTCGAGCCCGAGCGCATCGCCGGCCGCATCCTCGGCATGGGCGACATCGTGGCTCTGGTCGAAAAGGCGCAGGAGACCATCGAGGCCGAGCAGGCCGAGCGCATGATGCGCCGCATGGCCAAGGGCCGTTTCAACATGAACGACCTGAAGATGCAGCTCGAGCAGATGCTCAAGATGGGCGGCATGGAAGGGGTGATGGGGATGCTGCCCGGCATGGGCAAGATGGCCAAACAGGTCCAGCAGGCCGGGATCGACGACAGGATGATCCGCCGCCAGATCGCGCTCATCCAGTCGATGACGAAGAAGGAGCGCGCCAATCCGCAGATCCTTCAGGCCAGCCGGAAAAAGCGCATCGCCGCCGGCGCCGGGCTGGAGGTGTCCGAGCTCAACAAGCTGCTGAAGATGCAGCGGCAGATGGCGGACGTGATGAAGAAGATGGGCCGCATGGGCAAGGGCAAGATGCTGAAACAGGCCATGAAGGGCATGTTCGGCAAGGGCGCCGGCCCCGAAGAGATGGCCGCGGGCATGGACCCCAAGGCGCTTGAGGCGGCAGCCCGCCAGATGGGCGGGCGCGGTGGCCTGCCCGGGCTGGGCGGCGGCATGGCGCTGCCGCCGGGGCTGTCGGGCCTTGGAAAGAAGAAGTGATCCTCATGGAACAGGGATGGCCGCATAACCCGTCTCGGGTCGCCTCGAAGCGCAACGAAGGTTCGGGCGCGAACCGGGCCGCTCTCGCGTCCCGGCCGGCGATCGTGTGGGAGATTGACCCGTGACCTTCGCCATTCCGACCCTTGAAACCCCGCGCCTGATCCTGCGCGCGCCCCGGGCCGAGGATTTCCCGCCCTTTGCCGCGTTCTACGCCTCCGAGCGCGCGAAATTCGTGGGCGGCCCGCTCTCCCCCGAAGGCAGCTGGCGGATGCTGGCGATGGAGATCGGCCACTGGGCGCTCAAGGGCTTCGGCCGCTGGATCGTCGAGGAACGCAGTACCGGCCGGCCGGTGGGTCTGGTCGGCCCGTTCGCGCCCGAAGGCTGGCCCGAGCCGGAAATCGGCTGGGATCTCTTCAACGGCTTCGAAGGCCGCGGCTATGCCACCGAGGCCGCCCTGCACGCGCGCGCCTACGCCTATGACGTGCTGGGCTGGCAGACGGCAATCAGCCTGGTCAAGCCGGGCAACGACCGCTCGGCCGCCGTCGCCGCCCGCATGGGGGCACGGCCCGACGGCGATTTCTCCCATGAGCGCCACGGGCTCATGCATATCTGGCGCCACCCCTCGCCCGAGGAGCTGGCCGATGGCGGCGTGGAGGCCTATGCCTGATGCCCGGAAGCATTCCCGTCATCGAAACCACCCGGCTGATCCTGCGCGGCCCCGAGCCCGAGGACTATCCGAATTTCAAGTCCACCTTCACCAGCTACCGCGCCCGCTTCATGGGCGGGCCGCTGAACCCTTATGAAAGCTGGATGCTCTACGCCGCCGAGATCGGCCACTGGCGGATCCGGGGCTACGGCATGTGGATGATCCACGACCGCAAGACGGACGAAACCTACGGCATGGCGGGGGGCTGGAAACCCGCCATGTGGCCCGAGGCCGAGCTGGCCTGGGTGATCTGGCCCGAGGTGGCCGGGCGCGGCATTGCGCTGGAGGCCACCCATGCCGCGCGCAACTGGTTCTACCGCCAGCTGGGCTGGAAAACCGCCGTCAGCTATATCGACCCGAAGAACCTCGATTCCATCCGCCTGGCCGAACGGCTGGGCGCAAGGCGCGACCCCGACGCCCCCACCGTGGACGGGCATGACGTGGTCTATCGCCACCCCTCGCCCGAAGAGCTGGACGGCACCCAGCTGGCCCATGGGATCGAGATGGAAATCGGCCACTACGCCGACCCGATGTTCAAACCGAAAGGCTGGGCTCTTGACTGACGACCACACCACCCGCGCGGCCGAACTGCTGAAGGAGCACCGCGAGTCCATCGACCGGCTGGACGCGATCCTGGTCTATACCCTGGCCGAGCGGTTCAAGCACACCCAGGCGGTGGGCCGGCTCAAGGCCGAACACGACCTTCCCCCGTCCGATCCGGCGCGCGAGGCGCAACAGATCGCACGGCTTGAAGACCTGGCCCGCAAGGCCGACCTCGACCCGGAATTTGCCCGCAAATTCCTCAACTTCATCATCGCCGAAGTCATCCGGCACCACCAGAGACACCAGAGCTGAAGGCGGGCCCCGCCCGCCCCGACCTGCCATTCAAAGGAGAAACAGAAAATGGCCATGAAAATCCGTCTTGCCCGTGGCGGCTCGAAGAAACGTCCGTTCTACCGCATCGTCGCGGCCGACAGCCGCATGCCCCGCGACGGCCGCTTCATCGAGAAGCTGGGCACCTACAACCCGCTGCTGCCCAAGGACAGCGAAGAGCGCGTGAAGATGAATATCGAACGTGTGCAGTTCTGGCTCGACCGCGGGGCCAAGCCCACCGACCGGGTGGCGCGTTTCCTCGAAGCCGCCGGGCTGCGCGAAAAGGCCGAGCGCAACAATCCGAAAAAGGCCGTGCCCGGCAAGAAGGCGCAGGAACGCGCCGAAGAGAAGGCCGCCAAGGCCGCCGAAGCCGAAGAGGCCGCATCGGAGTGACCCGATGACGGCGCGGGCGCCCGGATCTTCCCCCGGCTCTTCCCCCGAGTTTTCGGATGCGTTCCGCGACCGGCTTTACCAGCTGATTCGGCTCCGGCGCGACGTGCGCCGCTTTCGCCCCGACCCGGTGGACGAGGCAGTGCTGAGGCGCTGCCTCGAATCGTTCCGGCTGGCCCCCTCGGTGGGCCTGAGCGAGCCCTGGCGCATCCTGCGGGTGGAAAGCGAAACGGCCCGCGCCGCGGCGCTGGACAATTTCCGCACTGCCAATGCGGCCGCGCTGGCCGGCTATTCCGGCGACCGGGCGCGGCTTTACGCCTCGCTCAAGCTGTCGGGGATGGAGGAGGCGCCGGTGCAGCTGGCCGTCTTCTGCGATGACGCGACGCCCAAGGGCCACGGGCTGGGGGCGGCCACCATGCCCGAGATGCGCCGCTATTCGGTGGTGGCCGCGATCACGCTGTTCTGGCTGGCGCTCAGGGCCGAGGGGCTGGGGCTGGGCTGGGTGTCGGTGCTCGACCCCGGGCGGCTCTCGCGCGACCTGGCCGTGCCCGAAGGCTGGCAACTGGTGGGATATTTTTGCATCGGGCACCCGCAGGCGCTATCAGATACCCCGGAGCTGGAGACCGCCGGCTGGGAAAGGCGGCGCCCGGCCCTGCCGATGGAAACCCGCTGAGCCGCGATGACCGAAACGCAACCCGACGATCTGATCTGCCTAGGCGCCATTGCCGGCGCCTTCGGCGTGCGTGGCGAGGTGCGGCTGAAAAGCTTCTGCGCCCGCCCCGAGGACATCGAAAGCTATGCCCCGCTGACCGATGCCAACGGCACGCGGCAGTTCACCATCCGCCTGACGCGCCCGATCAAGGGGGGCTTTGCCGCGCGGCTGGGCGGGGTGACGACGAAGGAGCAGGCCGACGCCCTGCGCGGCACCCGCCTCTATGCCCCGCGCCACCGGCTGCCCGAACTGCCCGATGACGAATATTATCACGCCGATCTGATTGGGCTGGCCGTGCACGACACCGGCGGGGCTCTGCTGGGGCGGGTCAAGGCGGTGCTCAACCACGGGGCGGGCGATCTGCTGGAGGTGGCGCTGGAGGGACAGTCGAAGACCGTGCTGCTACCCTTCACCCGGGCCACGGTGCCGACGGTGGACCTGGCCGCCGGGCGGATCGTTGCCGACCCGCCCGAAGGGCTGCTCTGATGGCGCGTGCCGGAGGGGCGGGGGCCGGGTTGGAAAAGGGGCCGATGCCGCGCCGGATCGTGATTCATCCCGGCTTTCACAAGACCGGCACCTCGACCATCCAGCATGTGCTGAAGGCGAACCGCCCGACCCTGCGCCCGTGGATGCAAAGCGTGCTGCGCGGGCAGATGCGCATGATCGTGGCCGCGGCGCGGGGCTATTCCACCTGGCGCGACCCGGTGTCGCTGTTCAAGTTCTCGGCCCGTTTCAAGGCCTTCCTCGACGGGTTGCAGGGGCCGCGCGGGCGGGTGCTGTGCCTGTCGGCCGAGGAACTTTCGGGGCACCTGCCGGGGCGGGCCGGGCTGGCCGATTTCTCTGCCGCCCCGGTTCTGGCCGCCCGCATGGCCGCCATTGCCGCGCGCCGCTTTCCCGGGGTCGAGATCGTCTTCTTCTATTCCACCCGCGCGCCCGAGGCCTGGCTGGAAAGCGCCTACTGGCACCATGTGAAGGCCTCGTCCATGACCATGAGCTGGGAAGACTACGCCGCCGCCCATGCCGCATCGGCGGATCTCGATTCGGTGGTGGATGCGGTGGCCGATGCGCTGGATCACCCGGTCCACCGCGCCCGGCTGGAAGATGCGCTGGCCGCACCGGCGGGGCCTGCGCAACCCCTGCTGGAGCTGTGCGGCATTCCGCCCGACATCATCCGCGCCCTGCCCGCCCCGCCGCCGGTGAACCGCCGCCCCGATCGGGCGGTTCTGCTTGAACTTCTGGCCGTCAACCGCACATATGACGATCCCGAGAAACGGCAGGCGGCCAAGGCCGCCATACTGCAGGCGGCACAGGAGGACGCCCGATGACCGACCCCGACCGCCCCACCCCGGCCCGCGCGCTGGGGCGCAAGACCATCCGCCCCTCGGCAAAGCCGCGCGAGCTGATTACCCCCGCGCCGGATCTGGCCGGGGTATGGAAGGCGCAGGTCATCACGCTGTTTCCCGCTGCCTTTCCCGGCGTGCTGGGCGAAAGCCTGACCGGAAAGGCATTGCAGGAAGGGCTTTGGCAGCTGGAAACCATCGACCTGCGCCGCTTCGGCAAGGGGCGGCACCGCAATGTGGACGACACCCCAGCCGGCGGCGGGGCGGGCATGGTGCTGCGCGCCGACGTGCTGGGCGAGGCCATCGAACACGCCATGGCCGGCACCGGCCTCGCCGACCGGCCGCTGATCTATCTTTCCCCGCGCGGGCGGCCGATGGATCAGGCGCTGATGCGCCGCCTTGCCCGCGCCGGCGGCGTCACCCTTCTGTGCGGCCGCTTCGAGGGCGTGGACGAGCGCGTTCTGCAACATTACGCCATCGAGGAAATCTCGCTGGGCGATTTCGTGATGACCGGGGGCGAGATCGCCGCCATGGCCCTGATCGACGCCACCGTGCGGCTGCTGCCGGGGGTGCTGGGCAACCAGGCCTCGACCGAGGAGGAAAGCTTCGCCCACGGGCTGCTTGAGCATCCGCACTACACCCGCCCGGCCGAGTGGAAGGGGCGGGCGATCCCCGAGGTGCTGCTGTCGGGCCATCACCGCCGCATCGCCGAATGGCGGCAGGCCGAGGCCGAGCGCATCACCCGCGAACGCCGCCCCGATCTGTGGCAGGCCTGGCTGAAGCGTCGCGACGGGGACGGGCCGGGCTGATCGCCTTCCCCACCGGCGGGGCAGGGGCCGAAGGCGCTTCGAAGCGCCTTCGTCAAGGGTTTTCGAAAACCCTTGACGGCCGATCCTTCCGCACCTCGCCGTTCACCCGCCGCGCAGGCGCTGCATCAGGTAGATTTCGCTGTCGGGACGGACGGGTTCGTTGCGGGCCGAGGCGATCACCCGCCCGTCCACGGCGACCGACACGCCGGCCTCGATCACCTCCTTCAGCCCCGGATGGGCGGCCACCAGCGCATCAAGGATCTCACCCACGGTGCGACCCTCGACCGTCACCACCTCGTGCCCGCCGGCCAGCGCCCGCAGCCCCGACCACAGATGCACCTCAGGCATCGCCCTGCCCGGTTTCATTCCGCCCCGCCTCGATCTCGTCGAGGATGCGCGAGGGCCGCATGGGCAGATCCCGCAGCCGCACCCCGGCCGCGTCCGAGACGGCATTGGCAATCGCCGCCAGCGGCGGGCAGATCGAGGTCTCGCCCACCCCGCGCACGCCGAAGGGATGGCCGGGATTGGGCACCTCGACAATCACCGTGTCGATCATCGGCAGGTCCGAAGCGACGGGAATCCGGTAATCGAGGAAGCCCGGATTCTGCAACCGGCCGTCCTCGCCATAGATGTATTCCTCGTTCAGCGCCCAGCCGATGCCCTGGGCGGCGCCGCCCTGG
Source organism: Piezobacter thermophilus (assembly GCF_055386745.1). NCBI lineage: Bacteria > Pseudomonadati > Pseudomonadota > Alphaproteobacteria > Rhodobacterales > Paracoccaceae > Piezobacter > Piezobacter thermophilus. Next base: position 22,332 of record NZ_AP042380.1, read on the forward strand.
AACTGGCCCTCGACATAGGCCGGGTGAATGGCCTTGCCGGCGTCCTGGACCACCGTGTAGCGTAGGATCTTCGTGCGGCCGGTCTCGCGGTCCACCTCGGCATCGACGATATGGGTGGCGAAGCTGACCCCCGCACCTTCGGGCGTGGCCTCGAAATGGCCGCTGATCGGGCCGCCGGTGGCGCCCATGGTGCGGGTAATCTCGGCCAGCGGCAGGGGTTCGAAATCGCCTGCGTTCGGCCCCGAGGGCACGGCGCAGCCGTCCACCCAGTCCACCGCCTCGACGTCGATGCCCCACTTGTCGGCGGCACGCTGGCGCAGCTTGCGCACCGCGTCCCGCGCCGCCCTGATGGTGGCCAGCCCCGAGGCATAGGTGACGCGGCTGCCGTGGCTGATCTCGTTGTAACCCAGCGAGCCGGTATCGGCCACGGTCACGCGGATCTTCTCGTAGGGGATACCCAGCACCTCGGCCGCCATCAGCGCCATCGAGGCGCGCGAGCCGCCGATATCGGGCGTGCCCACCATCACCTGGGCCGAGCCGTCCTCGCTCAGCGCCAGCGACACCGAGGTTTCGCCGCCGTAGTTGAACCAGAAGCCGCAGGAAATCCCCCGCCCCTGTCCGGGCTTCAGCGGTGCCGAATAATGGGGATGCGCGCGGGCCGCCTCCAGCGTCTCGACCAGCCCGATGCGGGGGTAGGTGGGGCCGTAGCTGGCCTTGGCGCCCTCGCGCGCGGCGTTCTTCAGACGCACCTCGATGGGGTCCAGCCCCAGCCGCTTGCACAGCTCGTCGATCACCGATTCCACCGCGAAGGCGGCCATGGGCGAGCCCGGCGCCCGGTAGGCCGCCTGCTTGGGGCGGTTGGTCATCACGTCATAGCCCACCTGGCGGACGTTCTTCAGATCGTAGCAGGCGAAGGCACACATGGCGGTGAACTCCATCGGCGCGCCGGGGAATGCCCCGCCCTGCAGGCGGAAGGTGCCCTCGGCCGCGGTGATGGTGCCGTCCTTCTTCATGCCGATCTTCACGTCCATCGAGGCCGACGCGGTGGGGCCGGTGGCGCGAAACACCTCGTCGCGACGCATCACCAGTTTCACCGGGCGGCCCGCCTTGCGCGAAAGCGCCAGTGCGACGGGTTCGATGAACACCGTGGTCTTGCCGCCGAAGCCGCCGCCGATCTCCGAGGCGGTCACCCGCAGGTTGGCGGTTTCCAGATCCAGCAGCGCGGCGCAGACCTTCTGCACATACCAGTGGCCCTGGGTGCAGCACCACAGCTCTCCCTTGCCGTCCGCGCCCAGCGTGCCGAGGCAGGCATGCGGCTCGATATAGCCCTGATGGGTGGCCTCGGTGGTGAAGTGATCCTCGATCACCAGATCGGCCTCGGCAAAGCCGGCCTCGACATCGCCATGGCCGCTTTCGTGATAGCGCACCACGTTGGGGTGCATCCCCTCGGGCACGGAAGCGTCGGCCGCACCCTCGCGGATCACCGGGGCGCCGGGCTTCATCGCCTCGTCCACATCGGTGACGTGCGGCAGGATCTCGTATTCGACCTCGATCAGCTTGAGCGCATCGCGCGCGATCAGCGGCGTGGTGGCGGCCACGGCGGCCAGCGCGTGGCCGTCATAGAGCACCCGCTCGCCGGCCATGATGTTTTCGAGGATGTTCCAGAACTCGCCCGCCGTGCCGGGGGCGAAGGCGACGTTCTTCGAGAAATCCGCCCGCGTCACCACCGCCTTGACACCCTCCAGCGCCTCGGCCTTCGAAGTGTCGAGCCGGACGATCCGGGCATGGGCGTGCGGGCTGCGCAGGATCGCCGCGTGCAGCATCCCCGGCGCCTGCATGTCGGCGCCGAAGCGCGCCCGCCCGGTCACCTTGTCGAAGCCGTCGGGCCGGTCGGGGCGGGTGCCCACATGGCGGAATTCGCGCGGGCCTTCGTAGTCCTCGCCGCCCTTTTGCGGCCTGTATTCGTCCAGAGCCATTACCGAGCCTCCCGCATGTCCGCCGCCGCATCCAGAACGGCGCGTATGATCTTGTCATAGCCGGTGCAGCGGCACAGATTGCCGGCCAGCCAGTAGCGCACCTCTTCCTCGGTCGGGTCGGGGTTGCGCTCCAGCAGGGCCTTCGCCGCCACCAGGATCCCCGGCGTGCAGAAGCCGCACTGAAGGGCGGCATGTTCGATGAACCTCCTTTGCAGGGGGTGGAGGGTCTCGCCCTCGGCGATGCCCTCGATGGTGCCGATCTCGCGCCCTTCGGCCTCGACCCCCAGCATCAGGCAGGCGCAGACCGGGCGGCCGTCGAGGGTGATCGTGCAGGCGCCGCAATCGCCAGTGCCGCAGCCTTCCTTGGCTCCGATCAGGCCCAGCCGGTCGCGCAGCACGTCCAGCATGGTTTCGCGCGGGTCGCAGAGGAATTCAACCTCGTCGCCATTGATCCTTGCGGTTACGTGGATCTTCGTCATTGTGCTGCCCTCGCGCGTTCATAGGCGATCATGGCGACCCGGCGCGCATAGACGCCGGCCAGGTGGGTGCGGAACTTCACCGTTCCGCGCTTGTCGTCGATGGGGTTGCAGGCGGCCTGGGCCAGATCGGCCAGGGCGTCCAGCGCGGACTTTTCCAGCCGCGTGCCCACCAGCGCATCCGCCGCGCCGCGCACGGGTTCGACCGTGGGAGCGACCGCGCCCAGCGCCATGCGGGCCTCGGTGATGACAAGACCGGAGACGCGCAGGCTCACCCCGCAGCCGATCACCGCGATGTCCATTTCGGTTCGCGGAATGAAACGCTGATAGGCATCGCCCCCGCCCTTGCCGCGCGGCGGCAGGTGCAGGGCGGTGATGAGCTCGCCCTTCTTCAGGCTGGTCCGGCCGGGGCCGGTGGGGATGTCCTCGACCGGGACGCGGCGCGTGCCGTCGGGGCCCTGGACCGTCACCTCGGCCCCCGCCGCCACCAGTGCCGGCACGCTGTCGGCGGCCGGAGAGGCGTTGCACAGGTTGCCCACCGGCGTGGCCCGTCCCTGCACCTGGGTCGAGCCGATCAGGCCGACGGCTTCGATCACGCCGGGCCAGTCACGGCCGATTTCGGGATGTTCGGTCAGCTCGGCGCCGGTCACGGCCACGCCGATGCGCCAACCGCCGTCGTCTTCGCGGACGATGTCCCTGGAGCCCGCGATGCCCTTGATGTCGATCAGCACGTCCGGCGTGGCGATGTCGGATCGCATCTGCACCAGGATGTCGGTGCCGCCCGCGAGGAAGCGGGTCGTGCCCGCGGCGCCGGCGGCGATTGCGACCGCCTCCTCGAAGGTGGAGGGTTTGTGGTAGTCCATGGTTTCACCTCGGAACGGAAACGACCATCGAAGGGTCTTTGCCGAAAGTCGTAGATCAAGCGGAACGTCGCGTCCACAGGTTCCGCAGCGCCCCGGCCGATGCGGCCGGGCAAGGGGGCTCTGCCCCCTCCGGGCCTGCGGCCCGTTCACCCCCGGAGTATTTGGAGCAAGAGGAAGAGAGACAGGAGCGGGGCACTACACTTCGACCCGGATCCGCTTTTGCTCTCCGACCCCGAAGACCCGTTTGTAGCGGGCGATTTCTTCGGGCGGGCCCATGGCCTTTTCGGGGTTGTCGGAGAGTTTCACCGTCGGGCGGCCATTGGCCGCCACCGCCTTGCAGACGAGGCTGAAGGGCGCCAGCGCGTCGTCTTCGGTCAGGCCGCGGAAGTCGTTGGTCAGCAGCGTGCCCCAGCCGAACGACACCATCGCCCGGTGGGCAAAGCGCCGGTGCAGGTCGAGGATGCGGTCCACGTCCAGCCCGTCGGAGAAGATGATGCGCTTTTTCCGGGGATCTTCGCCCCGCGATTTCCACCAGGCGATGGCGGTTTCGGCGCCTTCCACCGGGTCGCCGCTGTCGATGCGGATGCCGGTCCAGCTGGCCAGCCAGTCGGGGGCGCGTTCGAGAAATCCCTTCGTTCCGAAGGTGTCGGGCAGGATGATCCGCAGGTTGCCTTCGTGTTCGTCGTGCCAGTCCTGCAGGACCTCGTAGGGCGCGCGGGCCAGTTCCTCGTCGCTGTCGGCCAGTGCCGCGTAGACCATCGGCAGTTCATGGGCATTGGTACCGATCGCCTCGAGATCACGGTTCTTGGCGATCAGGCAGTTCGAGGTGCCGACGAAGCCTTCCCCCAGCCCTTCGGTCATGGCCTGGACGCACCAGTCCTGCCAGAGAAAGGAGTGGCGCCGCCGGGTACCGAAGTCGGCGATCTTGATCCCCTCGACTCGGCGCAGCCTTTCGACCTTTTCCCACAGCTTCGTCATCGCGCGGGCGTAGAGTACCTGCAGTTCGAACCGGCGCATGCGGTTCAGGACCGTCCGCCCGCGCAGCTCCATCAGCACCGCCAGCGCGGGAATTTCCCATAGCATCACCTCGGGCCATTTGCCCTCGAAGGTCAGTTCATACTGACCGTCACGCTTTTCCAGGTGGTAGGGCGGAAGCGTCAGGTTCTCGAACCACTCCATGAAGTCGGGGCGGAACATCTGGCGCTTGCCGTAGAACATGTTGCCGCGCAGCCAGGTGCTCTCGCCGCGGGTCAGTCGCAGCGTGCGGATATGGTCGAGCTGCTCGCGCAACTCGCCCTCGTCGATCAGGTCGGCCAGGCGGATGTGCCGGCTGCGGTTGATGAGGCTGAAGGTGACGGTGGTATCGGGCCGGTTGCGGAACACCGACTGGCACATGAGCAGCTTGTAGAAGTCGGTGTCGATCAGCGACCGCACGATCGGGTCGATCTTCCACTTGTGGTTCCAGACGCGGGTGGCGATATCGACCATGCGCGGCCTCTCGGGTTGTGTTTCGTTTGCTGGTGCGTCGGATGCGGCGGGCTGTCCGGCCGACCGGCACCCGGCGCGGCTGCGGTGTCATTCCAGGCTCACCCCCGCGGCCTTCATCGCCTCGACAGCCGCCGCCAGCGACCCGTCGAGGTCGATCGCCCGGCAGGCCTGCATCCGCACGGCCACGTCGAAACCCAGCCGTGCCGCGTCCACGGCCGAATAGTGGACGCAGAAATCGGCGGCCAGCCCGACCAGCGTCAGCCGGTCGATGCCGCGTGTGCGAAGATAGCCCTCGAGCCCCGTCGGCGTGGAGCGGTCGTTCTCGAAAAAGGCCGAATAGCTGTCGATTTCGCGGTTGAACCCCTTGCGCAGGATCAGGTCGCCATCACTGCGCAGGCCGGGGTGAAACGCGGCGCCCTCGCTTCCCTGAACGCAGTGATCGGGCCACAGCACCTGCGGACCATAGGGCATGTCGATCACCCAGAAGGGCTCCTGCCCCGGATGCGAGGAGGCGAAGGAGGAATGCCCCGCCGGGTGCCAGTCCTGCGTCAGGATCACCGCGTCGAAATCATCCATCATCGCGTTGATGGGCGCCACCACTTCGTCGCCGCCCGGCACGGCAAGCGCGCCGCCGGGGCAGAAGTCGTTCTGAACATCGATCACGATCAGGGCAGTCGACATGCGCGGGCTCCTTCCTTTCCCTATCGGTAGGCGGCGCATCCGGCCACGTCAATGCGGGGCCTTGTGGCGCGCGGCCGCGGCGACTAGACCACACCGCATGCATACCATCGCCGCGCTCTATCACTTCACCCGCTTCGACGATCCCGCCGCCCTGCGCACACCGCTGTCCGATCTGTGCCGGCGCAACGGGGTGAAAGGTACGCTGCTGCTCGCGCGCGAGGGCATCAACGGCACCATCGCCGGCCCGCGTGCCGGGATCGAGGCGGTGCTGGCCCATATCCGCGCCCTTCCCGGCTGCGCCGACCTGGAGTGGAAGGAAGCAACCGCCGATGCACCGCCCTTCGCGCGCATGAAGGTCCGGCTCAAGAAGGAAATCGTCACCCTCGGCCGGCCGGACGTGGATCCGCGCGCCCGCACCGGCCGTTATGTGGAGCCACGCGACTGGAACGATCTGATCCGCGCGCCCGACGTGGTGGTGATCGATACCCGCAACGACTACGAAGTGGCCATCGGCACCTTCAAGGGCGCCATCAACCCGAAAACCGCCACCTTCCGCGACTTCCCCGCATGGTGGCAGGTCAACCGCGACCGCTTTCACAACAAGCGCATCGCCATGTTCTGCACCGGCGGCATCCGCTGCGAAAAATCGACCAACTGGCTGCTCGGGCAGGGACTCGAGGAAGTCTGGCACCTCAAGGGCGGCATCCTCCGCTATCTCGAAGAGATCCCGCCCGAACAGAGCGCCTGGCGTGGCCAATGCTTCGTATTCGACCGGCGAGTAAGCGTCGGTCATGGCCTGCGCCCCGGACCGCATGTCCTGTGCCACGGATGCCGACGCCCCATCCTGCCGCAGGACCGCAGTCACCCGCATTACGAGGAAGGCGTATCCTGCCACCTGTGCTTCAATGAGACCTCCGACGCGGACAAGGCGCGCTTCCGCGAACGCCAGCGCCAGATCGAACGCGCCCGCCGCCGCGGCACCGCGCACGGCATCGCCCACGGGGCGGGACTCTGATCCCCTTCCTCTTGCCCAAAATACTCCGGGGGAGTCGCCCGGCACGGGCGACGGGGGCAGCGCCCCCCGCCCCCGCCGCCGGCCACGCGCGCGCAAGGGCTCAGGCAGCAATCAGGCCGCCACCATCCCCGGATGCCGAGGCCGCGACCGGGCCAGAAGGGTGCCGATGATGGCAATGTTCATCAGGTTCCACCCGATACCGTTCACGAAGGCCCAGCTGTATGATCCGGTCGCGTCATAGATCCAGCCCGACATCCACCCGCCCAGCGCCATGCCCAGGATCGTCATCATCATGACGAAACCCACCCGCGCCCCGGCCTCGCGCGCGGGCATGTATTCCCGAACCACCAGCGCATAGCTCGGCACGATCCCGCCCTGCGCCAGACCGAAGATCGCACTGACCGCATACAGGGCAGCCATCCCGCTCCACGGCAGGTAGAGCACAAGCGCGACCGCCTGCAGCATCGAACCGATCAGCAGCGTCGCCACCCCGCCCAGCCGATCCGCCAGAAAGCCGGAAGCGATCCGGCTGACCACCCCTCCAAGCAGCATCAGCGACAGCATCTGTGCCCCGGCGGCCGGGCCGTAGCCGAGGCCCACCGAGTAGGCGACGATATGCACCTGCGGCATCGACATCGCCACGCAGCAGCCGATCCCCGCCAGCCCGAGCAGCCACTGCAACCGCCGCGGCGCGATTCCCACCGTTTTCGCCTTCAGGGCCGATGCCGCCTCGGCCCGGCCATGCGCTGCCGCCGAAACCCGCCGGCGTAGCAGCAGCGACAGCGGGATCAGGACCGCCAGCGACACCAGCGCCAGCGTGAAATAGACCTGCCGCCAGCCGCTTCCGGCCAGCATCCCCGAAAGCACCATCGGCCAGAACGCCCCCGAGATGTAGTTGCCGCTGGCCACCAGCGCCACCGCGATTCCGCGCCGGCGCAGGAACCAGTGCGAGATGTCCGCGATCAGCGGCCCGAAACCCACCGCCGTGCCCAGCCCCAGAACGAAATGCGCCGCCGACAGAACCGGCATGGACGGCGCCAGCGTGGCCAGCCCGAACCCCGTCGCGCTCACCCCAGCCGCCACAATCAGCGCCAGCGTCACGCCCAGCCGGTCCACCAGCCGCCCGATCACGAAATTGCCGGCGGCAAAGCCCAGCATGGTCAGGGTATAGGGCATGGATGCCTCGGCCCGGCTGGCGCCGAATTCCGCCTCGACCGCGGGCATGACGACGATGACGGCCCACATGCCCACATTGGCCACGGTGGCAATGGCCAGCGTGACGATCAGGCGGAACCACGAATATCGGCTGTCGTGAATCTCGGCATCGGTCATGCCGGCACGCTATGGCGTGAAATCGCGCTTGCCCAGCGAAAATGCCACTCCGGCCACGATGCTCCGGCAGCCGCCAGGCATGGCACACTGCAGCGAAGAATTCCGCGCCCTCTCCATTGCCTGCAATTTTACCCGTTAATCCCGCCTTAACGCGCCCCCTGCTACCCATGACGCCGGGTGAGAAAAAGGTGGTGGAGATGGGTGCGCCGACAAACGCCGCGCCAGTCATCATCAAGCGCAAGAAGGTTTCAGGCGGCGACGGTCATCACGGCGGCGCCTGGAAAGTCGCCTATGCCGACTTCGTGACGGCGATGATGGCCTTCTTCATGCTGATGTGGCTGCTGAACGCAACGACTGAAAAACAGCGCAAGGGGCTGGCGGACTACTTTTCGCCCTCGGTCCCGATCAGCCGCGAATCGGGCGGCGGTTCGGGGGCGTTCGGCGGCGACAGCCTCTATTCCGAAGAGTCCCTTCTGTATTCGGGAACCGGCGCCTCGGCGCAGGCCCCGACCGAAGGGAATGCCGCGCGGGGCAATCTGGGGCTTGCCGACGACGGCTCCGAAACGGACGCGACGCTCCGCGAGGTCGAAAAGGCCCTCTCGGGCCGCGGCGGCGACAGCCTGATGGATGATCGCATCCGCAAGCACATCGCCACGCGGGTTACCGACGAAGGGCTGGTGATCGAGTTGTTCGATACCGAAGACGCGGCGCTGTTCGAACCCGATTCGAACCGACCGACCCCTCTGCTCGGCGCGCTGGCCCAGACCGTTTCCGAGGCCGCGGCTCTGGTGCCGAACGGCGCGGCAATCGAAGGCCATACCCGGGCGCGACCGATCGTTCAGGCGGAAAATCCGGTCTGGGAACTGTCGGCTACCAGGGCCGGCAGAGTCCGTGAACTGCTTGAATCGGCAGGATTTGCGCCGAAACGCATCCGCCGCGTCACCGGTCACGCGGACCGCAAACCCGCCGTCCCGGACCCGATGTCGGTCCGCAACAACCGAATCGAGGTGATCCTTCTGCGAAACGACGTTCGATAGAAAGCATTTTATCCGTTAGCCGGATGTTAAGTCTGCGCACGCTACCAGTTGCACCGATCTTGGATTGATGCAGCAGAAAGGCTTGCCCATGACGATATCCTCCTCGCTCAATGCCGGGGTTGCCGGGCTGTCCGCGAATGCCACCCGGCTGGCGTCGATTTCCGACAATATCGCGAACTCCTCGACCTACGGTTACAAGAGGGTGCAGACCGATTTCCACTCCATGGTCATCTCGTCATCCGGCGGCACCTATTCGGCGGGCGGAACGCGGGCCACCACGCAACGCCTGATCGACGAGCGCGGGCCGCTCGTGTCCACCTCAAACCCCACCGATCTTGCCGTTCGCGGCCGCGGCATGCTGCCCGTCGCCAGCGCGACCGAAGTTGCCTCCGGCAATGGCGCCCCGCAGATGCTGCTGACGACAACCGGCTCATTCCGCACCGACGCCAACGGAATCCTGACTTCCGAATCCGGCCTCGTGCTTCTGGGCTGGCCGGCCCTGCCCGACGGTACCGTGCCCAGCTATCCCCGCGACACGTCGGAAGGGTTGGAACCGGTGCAGATCAACGTCAACCAGTTCTCGGGCGAACCGACCACGCGCATGTCGCTGGGCGTCAACCTGCCTGCGACCGAAACCGACGCAACGGCCAGCGGCGACAGCCAGGAACTGTCCATCGAATACTACGACAACCTCGGCACGTCAGAGAGCATTCGGGTCGAGTTCGTCCCCACGATCCCCGCTTCCGGATCGTCGAACGAATGGACAATGACCCTGCGTGATACTGCTTCCGGCGGGGCGGTGATCGGGGAATATGTCCTCCGGTTCGACGACAGCCGGACCTCGGGCGGAACGCTTGCCTCGGTCACCACCATCTCCGGTGGAACCTATGACACGACCACCGGCACCATGATCGTCAATGTCGCCGGCGGCCCGATCGAGATCGACATCGGCAATATCGGCGAAAGCGACGGCATTACGCAGCTGTCCGACCGGTTCGCCCCCGTGTCGATCTCGAAAGACGGCTCTCCGGTCGGCAACATGACCAGCGTCGAGGTTGATGCCAACGGCTATGTCCATGCCTTCTTCGACACCGGGATTACCCGCACGATCTACAAGGTACCGCTGGTCGATCTTCCCAATCCCAACGGCATGGTCGCGCTGGATCGGCAGACCTATCTGCCCTCGCCCGAAAGCGGCACCTATTTCCTCTGGGATGCCGGTGAGGGACCGACGGGCGACATCGTGTCCTATGCCCGCGAGGAATCGGCCACCGACGTGGCCAATGAACTGACCGAGATGATCCAGACGCAGCGGGCCTATTCCTCGAACGCCAAGGTGATCCAGACCGTGGACGAGATGCTGCAGGAAACCACCAACATCAAGCGTTAGGCCGCCGCCTGACCGTCCCGACGGGAGTCTCTCACGATGTCCCTTTCATCAGCTCTTCACAACGCAATGAGCGGTCTTGTCGCCACCAGGCGGGCCTCGGGCGTGGTGTCCGACAACATCGCCAACGCGATGACGCCCGGCTATGTCCGCCGTTCCCTGGCCGTGTCATCCAACGCGGACGCCGGCTCGGGCGTGCGCGTGGTCGGCGTGGTCCGGCACGCCGATCCGGTGGCAATCGCCAACCGCCGCGCCGCCGACGCCCGGCTCGGCGCAGCCGAGGCCGAGGCCGGGTTCGCCTCTCGCCTCGAGACCCTGATCGGTGCGCCGGACGATCCGGCCTCTCTTCCGATGCGTGTTGCCGCGCTTGAATCCAGCCTGATCGAGGCCACCAGCCGCCCCGATTCGCAACAGCGGCTCGACACAGTTGCCCGGCGGGCTGGCGACCTTGTCACCGCAATCAACGCGGCCGCGGAAGGAATACGCAAGCTCCGCGATTCCGCTGACGCCGAAATCGGTCGGCAGGTTGACAGATTGAATACCGCGCTTGACCGCATTCGTCGGCTGAACGCGCGGATCACCGCGGCGCAGGCATCGGGTTCGGACGCGGCCGCCCTGATGGACCAGCGCCAGTTGCTGGTCGACGATGTCAACAGGATCGTCCCGGTCCGCCTGCTCGACCGGCCCAACGGGCAGATCGCGCTCTATTCCGAAGGTGGTGCGATTCTTCTGGACGGAACGGCGGCGCGGTTCGAGTTCACGCCCACAGGCACGACGGCACCGCAGATGACGGTGGAAAACGGTCTCCTTTCGGGGCTGAAGATCAACGGCCGGGAAGTCCGTACCTCCTCAACCGTGCAGAGCCCCATCTCGGGCGGTACGCTGGCCGCGCAATTCCGCATCCGAGACGAGCTGGCAGTCGGGGCCCAGGCCGACCTGGATGCCTTTGCGCGCGACATCGTGGAACGATTCCAGGCACCGGGCCCGGACCCGACGGTTGTTGCCGGACAACCCGGCCTCTTCACGGATGCCGGCGCATATTTCGATGGCACCGCGGAAACCGGCCTGTCCCAGCGCCTTTCGCTCAACGCAGCGGCGGATCCGGTCCAAGGGGGGCAGAGCTGGCGTTTGCGCGCCGGCCTTGGCGCCCCCGACCCCGGCGAGCCGGGCGATTCCCGCCTGCTGTCCGCCCTCGCCGACGCGCTGGCGGGACAAAGGCCGCTGTCGTCCGATCGGCTTGGCACCGGCCTCATGAGTGCCGGTGCCGCAGGCGCAAGCCTGCAATCCCGCGCTGCGGGCAGCAGCCAGCTTGCCGACGAAGCCCTTGCCCTCGCCGCCGCCACCCAAACGGAAATGTCCCGCCTGGAACTGGAACAGGGCGTCGATACCGATGCCGAAATGCAGACCCTTCTGCTGATCGAGCAGTCCTATTCCGCAAATGCCCGGATCATTCAGGCGGTCGACGACATGATGCAAACCCTGCTGAGGATCTGACCCATGGCCATGACTTCGATCGGCGATCTGGCACAAGGCATGGTGCTGCGTACGCAGATGACAAATGTGAAGAGAACCGCGCAAACGCTCACCGAAGAGCTTGCCACCGGGCGAATCTCGGACATTCCCGGCCGTCTCGGGGGCGGCGTCGATGCCCTCTCCGACATCGATCGCAGCCTGAAAGCCCTCGCAGGATACGCGCTCGCCACCAGAGAGGCCAGTTTCTTCGCAGCCGGCGCACAATCCTCCCTTGCCCATGTGCAGGATGTTTCCGCAGCCTTGGCAGCTGATCTGGTAAAGATCGACGAAACCAGCCCGACGCACCAGCGCAATCTTGCCGCGCAACAGGCACGGGAAGACCTGGGCACGATCATGGCAGCTCTCAATGGTCAGGCCTCGGGCCGCAGCCTTTTTGCAGGCACGGCGACCGACAGGGCGCCGCTGCAACCGGCCGACACGCTGATGGCAGGACTGACTGCCGCGGCCGCCGGCGCAACCACTGCGAACGATGTAATTTCCGCGGTCGAAGCCTGGTTCGACGACCCGACCGGTTTCGAAGCCGTCGTATATTCGGGCTCGAACCAGGCTCTGGGGCCCTTCCGGATCGGCCCGGACGAGACGATCACAGTCGATCTGAGGGCCGACAATCCGACTCTGCGCGTGGTTCTCGAAGGCGTGGCGCTGGCGGCGCTGGCGGCCGACCCCGCCTTTGCGCCGGATGCGACTGCTCAAGCCACCTTGCTTCGCAGAGCGGGTGAAAAGCTATTCGCTGTTCAGGACGGGCTGAGTGAAATTCGCGCTGATCTCGGTTTCATCGAGTCCCGGGTGGAAGAGACTGCTGCCCGCAACTCCTCCTCCCGCGCAAGCCTGGAAATGGCCCGCAACGACCTGATCGGGGCGGACCCGTATGAAACGGCATCGCGCCTGCAGGAGGCACAGTTCCAGCTGGAAAGCATATATGCCGTCACCGCCCGTGCCTCTCGCCTCTCACTTGTCAGGTTTCTCGAATGATTCGCACATTCCTCCTGGTACTGGCTCTGGCATTTCCCGTCCCGGCGATGTCCGCGCCGGTGCGGCTCAAGGACCTCGTGGAATTCGACGGGGTGCGTGGCAACGATCTCGTGGGCTATGGACTCGTGGTCGGGCTCAACGGTACCGGCGACGGGCTTCGCAACGCCCCCTTCACGGAAGAGATCATGTCGAACATGCTCGAACGTCTCGGCGTGAACGTGACCGGCGAGCAGTTTCGCCCGAAGAACGTGGCGGCGGTCTTCGTCACCGCAACGCTGCCTCCCTTCGCGCGCACCGGCAGCCAGATCGATGTGAGCGTCTCGGCAATCGGCGATGCCAAGAGCCTGCTGGGCGGCACCTTGATCATGACCCCGCTCAAGGCGGCAGACGGGCAGATCTATGCCGTGGCGCAGGGCTCGGTTCTGGCTGGCGGTGTATCGGTCGAAGGTCAGGCCGCCTCGGTCGTACAGGGGGTTCCCACATCTGGGGTCATCCCCTCGGGCGCGCGGGTCGAGCGGGAAATCGACTTCGAGCTGTCCTCGCTGCAGTCGGTGCGACTGGCCCTGCGCAATCCGGATTTCACCACTGCAAGCCGCATAGAAGCCGCCGTCAATCGAGCCTTCGCGCGCCCCGTCGCCGTAATGCGGGATCCAGGAACCGTGGAAATCGACATAGCCGCCACTGGCATGACTTCGACGGCGCACGCCCTCAGCCGCATCGAGAACATCCTTGTCGAGCCGCAGCTCAGGGCGCGGGTCGTGATCGACCAGCGATCGGGCACGATCGTGATGGGCGCGGATGTGCGTCTGTCGCGGGTCGCAGTATCGCAGGGGAACCTGACCTTGCGCATCGAAGAGTCTCCCATCGCCGTCCAGCCCAACCCGTTCTCGGCCGGCGATACGGTGGTGGTACCGCGAACCGGGGCGTCGATCCAGAAGGACAAGGGCATTTCGCTTGCGGAGGTCCCCGAGGGCACTTCGCTTTCACAGGTGATTGCGGGGCTGAACGCCCTCGGTGTCTCGCCACGCGACATGATCGACATTCTCAAGAATCTCAAGGCGGCTGGCGCCCTTCATGCCGAGCTGGTCCTGCGATGAAGAGGTGCTCGAAGCGTATCGCTACCAAAAGGCACACCCCGCCCGGTGCCGGAGCAGGGCGCATCGTCCCGGAACGCGTATCGCGACGCGGGTCGAAGGGGCTTCCCGCGACCCGGATTCGCGGTGTGCGGGTTCCCGCGGGGCCAGCCAGCGGACGCGCCCTCAAGGCCGCAAGCTTTCCTGTCTGGCCCCGACGGGTCGAAGCGGGTATGGCTGGCGCGGTGCGCAAGATGAGGGAAACGCAGATGAGAGACGATCGCCTGAGCGCGTTCCGGGACGCCCATACCGACAGGGACACCGCCAGTCAGGTACCGCGAACTCCGCAAACCGAATCCCCGACCTACCGACTCGCCTTTGCGGACGAGGCCTTTCTTTGCCGCGACGAGTTGCGCCCGGTTCGGCTGCAACTGGAGCTTCTGAAGCCCGAGATGCTGCTGGATGAACGTGAAATCCTCAGCACCATCGTGATGTTTGGCGGCGCCCGCATCCCCGAACCCGCGCACAGGCACAAGGCGCGGACCGAAACGCTTGCCGCATTGTCATCTTTCTATGACGAAGCGCGCGAATTCGCGCGGATGATGACGGAAAAATCCATCGCCAGCGGCAATCGCGAGCACGTCATCTGCACTGGCGGAGGCCCTGGCGTCATGGAGGCCGGCAACCGCGGCGCTGCCGAAGCGGGCGGCATCTCCATCGGCCTCAATATCGTCCTGCCACACGAACAGGCGCCCAATGCGTACGTCACGCCCGAGCTGTGTTTCAATTTCCACTATTTCGCGATCCGCAAGATGCACTTCCTCATGCGCGCCCGCGCGATCTGCGTGTTCCCGGGCGGCTTCGGAACCCTCGACGAGATGTTCGAATCCCTGACCCTGATCCAGACGGGGCGGATGAAGCGGGTTCCGTTCCTCCTGTTCGGGCGCGAATTCTGGGAACGGATCATCAACTGGCAGGCCCTGGCCGAGGCCGGCACGATTGCCAAGGCCGATCTCGACCTGTTCCGGTTCGTGGAAACCGCCGAGGAAGCGGCCGACATCATTGACCGCTGGGAACCCGCCCCGCCGCGCGATGAAATCCCGGACCGGGCGTGACGCATCGTACCGACAGCTGCCACCGGCACGGGCGCCGGCGCAGATCAGTTCAGCCCGGCCGGCAGAACCCCGAGCGCGGTTCCCTGGGGCAGCCGCGTCACCACCTGCGCATTCCCGATCTGGCGGATCGCGTACCCGTATCCACGCAACCGGAATTTCCATTCCCGCGCGCTCAGCGCCTTCTTTCTTTCCCGGCGGATCAGTTCCAGAACCGGGGGTTCGACAATGCCTTGATCGAAATCAGTCCGTGCCATCGTTTCTCTCCTGCAACCTGTATGCAGGTTTGAGACTGATTGTTGATCGGGGCCAATTTGGTTCCGAATTGGGGAAATTTCCGGGCGAACGGCCAGATTGTTTCGGCTCCCTTTGGCCCGGAACCTGCGCTCAGCGCGACGTCAGACCCGTTACGCCAGCCTCGGCCTCGATCTCTCGGCGCGACTTGCGGGCGCGTTCGGTGGCGGATTTCAACTGCCCGCAGGCGGCCATGATGTCCTCGCCCCGCGGCGTGCGGATGGGCGATGCATAGCCCGCCTTGTAGATGATGTCGGCAAAGGCGCGAATGCGCGCCTCAGGCGACCGGCGATAGGGCGCACCGGGCCACTCATTGAACGGGATCAGGTTGATCTTGGCCGGAATGCCGGCGATCAGCCGGGTCAGGCGGCGGGCGTCCTCGTCGCTGTCATTCACCCCGTCCAGCATCACGTATTCGAAAGTGATCCGTTCGGAATTGGACAGCCGCGGATAGGCGCGCAGGGCATCCAGAAGTTCCTCGATGTTCCAGCGCCGGTTGATCGGCACCAGCCGGTTGCGCACCTCGTCCGTCGTTGCGTGAAAGGACACCGCCAGCATGCAGCCGATCTCTTCGGCGGCACGGGCGATCTGGGGCACCACGCCACTGGTCGAAAGCGTGATCCGGCGGCGCGACAGGGCGATGCCTTCGCCATCCATCACCACCTTCATCGCGTCGCGGACATTTTCGAAATTGTAAAGCGGCTCGCCCATGCCCATCAGCACGATGTTCGACAGCAGGCGGGTTTCGTCCTTTGGCCGGCCCGGCACCGGCCATTCGCCCAGATCGTCGCGCGCTACCATCACCTGCCCGACGATTTCCGCCGCGGTCAGGTTGCGCACCAGTTTCTGGGTGCCGGTGTGACAGAAGGAACAGGTCAGCGTGCACCCGACCTGGGACGAGATGCACAGCGTGCCGCGCCCCTCTTCCGGGATGTAGACGGTTTCGACCTCGTGCCCCCCGGCAATGCGCACCAGATACTTGCGGGTGCCATCGGCGCTGACCTGACGGCTGACCACCCGGGGCAGTTCGATCACGAAGTTCTCGGCAAGTTGCGCGCGATAGCTCTTGGCCAGGTTGGTCATCGCATCGAAGTCGCGCACGCCCCAGTGGTAGATCCACTGCCAGATCTGCCCGACCCGCATGTTCGCCTGCCGCTCGGGCGTGCCATTGGCCACCAGAACCTCGCGCAGCTGCGCACGGGTCAGGCCGACAAGGTTGATCGGCCCCTCGGGCAATGCCCGGGGGATGGTGACGACATCCTGGGTGATCGGCGCATCTGCATCTGCGGGCATGGCACTTGGACCTTCGGTTTCGGCGGCAGGCCGCCCCTATACAGGGTTTTGCGACGATTTCAAAACAAACCCGTCGCGACACCCCGACCGCGGATCAGCCACAGCCTGCCCCCTCGGGGCCGGTCCCGAGACGACAGGACAGATCGCACCGGTTCAGGTGCTATTTGCAGCGCTTTTCCGCATCCTCGACCGCCGCAGTGAACCCCAGCAGCGAAAACGTGTCCCTGGTCTGCGTGCCGCGCTTGGACCGGGCGGTCAGGACCGCCTGCTTGCCACGTTTCATGGCGGCGATGATCTTCGCGTCTTCGTCGGAATTCTTCGCCCAGGCCCATTCGCCCTTGGTGAACATCTCGAACCGGGTTCCGTCGATATCGAGATCCACCGTCGATCCCGCCGCGAAGGGATAGCCGCCGGTGAACGAAACCTCGCCCTTCACCCCTTCGCCGGGGCGGAAGAACACGAACAGCAGGATATCGCTGCGCCGCACTGCAACGACCTTGCCACCACGGGTGTTGACCGTCTTTTTCGGGGCGGAGACGCTCCAGCATTCCTTCGGGTTGCTCTCGACGAATACGCTCCAGTCGGTCTCGGCCGCAACGCGGTTCTTGCTTCTTTCCTGAGCGGTTGCAGAGGTTGCGGCCAGCGCGGCCAGACACAGGCCCGCGATCAGGCGGGCGAGTTTCGATCCCATTCGTCCAGACTCCCAGACTTTCGTTTACCTCAATATCCCGGCGGTGCGCGGCCTTGGCCGACCGTCTCTCTTGCGTGCCCCGCCGAATGCCGACATAGACACAATAGACCAACCAGCGCCACCAGCGAAAGAGCGATTGGCAGGAAACCGCCAATGCGAGAGGCAAGAATGACTCACCCCGTGCCCATGGCCGAAATCTGGCGCGGCCCCTATCTGGAAAGCCTGCATCTGGGCCATGCGGTGATCTGCGACGAGGCCGGCCGCATCCTGCGAGCCCATGGCGATGCGCAGGCGCTGATCTATCCGCGCAGCGCGTGCAAGATGGTGCAGGCGCTGCCGCTGCTCAGCTCGGGCGCGGCAGATGCCTTCGGCCTTGGCGAGGAACAGCTGGCGCTTGCCTGCGCATCCCATGACGGCGCCATGATTCACACCGCGCGGGTGCGGGCGTGGCTGGCGGATCTGGGGCTGGCCGATGACGACCTGCGTTGCGGCCCGCAGATGCCCAATGATCGTGAGGAACGCACCCGCCTGATCTGCTCCGACACACGCCCCTGCCAGTATCACAACAACTGTTCAGGCAAGCATGCCGGGTTTCTCACGCTGTCGAAGCACCTGGGCGCCGGGCCGGAATATGTAGACATCGACCACCCCGTGCAAAGGGCGGTGCGCGCGGCCTTCGAAGAGGCGACCGGGCAGGAAAGCCCCGGTTTCGGGATCGACGGCTGCTCGGCCCCCAATTTCGCCACCACGCTGCACGGGCTGGCGCGCGCCATGGCGTGGTTTGCCGGCGCGGCCGGGCGGTCGGGCAGCGCCAGCCGGGCGGCGGCTCGGCTGGTGCGGGCGATGGCGGCGCATCCCGAACTGGTCGCCGGCGAGGGGCGCGCCTGCACCGTGTTGATGCGGGCCGCGGGCGGGCGGGCGGTGGTCAAGACCGGGGCCGAGGGCGTCTTCGTGGCGATCCTGCCCGAACGCCGCCTGGGGGTGGCGCTGAAGATCTCCGACGGCGCCACGCGGGCCAGCGAATGCGCGATTGCGGCACTGCTGATCGCGCTGGGCGCGCTCGATCCCGGGCAGGATGCGGCGCGAAGATATGTGAATGCGCCGATCCTGAACCGGCGCGGAATCGCGACCGGCGCCATCCGGCCGGCGGCCGATCTGCTTCAGCCGCTCTGAGGCGGCAGGGTCGGCGCCGAGCGTTCCAGCGCCAGTTCGGCATCGGAAAACCGCCACGGCCCACGCAGGCCGGGCACGCCTTCGGGGTGGATGACCATGCCGCGATGGGCGATCTGGGGATCGTTCAGGGCCTGGCCGATGGTGTTGATCGGTCCGGCGGGGACGGTGGCATCCTCGAGCGCGGCCAGAACTTCGCCCGCCTCGCGGCCTGCCAGGGAGCGCTCGATCTCGGCGGTCAGGGAGTCGCGATGGGCGACCCTGGATTCATTGCTGGCAAAGCGCGGGTCGTCGCGCAGGTCGGGGCGGTCGATCACCTCGCAGAAGCGGCGGAACTGGGCATCGTTGCCCACCGCCAGGATGATATGGCCGTCCTTCACCGGCACCACCTGGTAGGGGGCGATGTTCGGATGCGTGTTGCCCAGCCGGGTCGGGCTGATGCCCGAGGCAAGGTAGTTCATGGTCTGGTTGGCCAGCATCGCCACCGAGCAATCCAGAAGCGACATGTCCAGGTGCTGCCCCCGCCCGGTGCGGTGGCGCTGTTCGAGAGCGGCCAGAATGCCGATGGCGCCGTAAAGCCCGGTCACGATGTCGGTGATCGCCACCCCGACCTTCATCGGCTGCCGGTCCGGCTCTCCGGTGATCGACATCAGCCCCGACATGCCCTGAAGCAGAAAGTCATAGCCCGCCCGCGCCGCATAGGGGCCGTCCTGGCCGAAGCCGGTGACCGAACAGTAGATCAGCCGGGGATTGATCCGGGCAAGGCTGTCATAGTCCAGCCCGTATCGGGCCAGCCCGCCCACCTTGAAATTCTCGATCAGGACGTCGGCGTCGCGCACCAGATCGACGACCTTCGCCTGCCCCTCGGGGGTGCGGAAATCGGCGGTCACGCAGGTCTTGCCGCGGTTGGCGGCATAGTAGTAGGCGGCGGTGCGGTCACCGTCGCGTTCGATGAAAGGCGGGCCCCATCTGCGGGTGTCGTCGCCCTGGGGGCTTTCGACCTTCATCACCTCGGCGCCCAGATCGGCCAGCGCCTGCCCGATCCACGGCCCGGCGAGGATGCGTGCCAGTTCGACGACCTTCAGGCCTTGCAGGGGGGTCATGGGCTCTCCTTCCGGTTGGCGGCACCCGCCTTGGGCGATGGTTAGCCCCGCGCGCGGCCCGGCGCAACCCGCGGCCCGGTCATGTCGGCCCACCGCCGGTCGCGGCCTGATGGTTGGGGGAATCACCGCCAGCCGCGGCCGCAGCGGCGGGAAGGGTCTCGGCCATGACCGCGTGCAGCGCGGCCTTGCGCAGCGGCTTGGTCATGTAGCGGTCGATCCCGCAGGCCAGTATGTCCTGCGCGTCGCCCTCCATGGCATGGGCGGTCAGAGCCACGATGGGAACATGCCCGCCGGCTTCGGCCTCGATCCGCCGGATTTCCGCCGCAGCCTGCTTGCCGTCCATTCCGGGCATGGAAATGTCCATGAAGATCAGATCGGGCGAGATTTCGCGGAATGCCGCCACCGCCTGGGCCCCGTCACAGGCGAAATGCAGGTCGATCTCGAGCCCCCCGGCCATCTTGCGGAACACCAGCTGGTTGGTGCGGTTGTCCTCGGCCACCAGGACGCGCGGCCGTGCCCCGTCCTGCGCCGCGGGCGGGGCGGGCGGTCCGGGTTCAGGCCGCGCGGGCGGGGTCACCGGGGGCGAAGCCGCTGCTTCCGCCTCGGGCGGCACAGCTTCGGCCGGGGCAGGTTCCGGCGACCGGGTTCCGAGAGTTTCAGGGCGCGCGGCCGCGCCGTCGCCGCGCAACTCGGCCAGACGGGCAAACAGCGCCGCCCGCGACACCGGTTTGGTCAGCACGCCCCGGATCAGCCCCGAGGACACCGCCGCCGCCACCTCTGAAGGGTTCGATGACATCAGCACCACCGGCGCCTTCCAACGCCCCCCCTCGCGCAGCGCAGCGGCAAGTTCCAGCCCGTCCATCCCCGGCATGTGGTGATCGCCGATCACCAGTTCGACGCTGTCATCCATGCGCTCCAGCGCCTCCTGCCCCGAACCGCAGGCAGTGACGCGGATGCCGGTCGCCCCGATCTGGCGGCAAAGGATTTCCCGGCTGATCGGCCGTTCGGCCACGACCAGCACGTGCCCCGGCCCCTGCGGCAGGGGCGGGTCGGGGGCATCCTCGCCCCCGGCCATCGGCAGCTCCACCCGAAAGCCGAAGCACGACCCCTTGCCCTCTTCGCTTTCGACCCAGATCGTGCCCTCCATCAGTTCCACCAGCCGGCGCGAGATGGCCAGTCCCAGCCCGGTGCCCTCGAAGCGGCGGTTGCGCTCATCCTCGACCTGGTTGAACTCGCCGAAGATATGGTCGATCCGGTCGGCGGGAATGCCGATCCCGGTGTCCTCGATGGCGATGTGCACCGCGCAGCGCCCGTCCTGCGGCACCCCGGTCACCCGGATCAGAACATGCCCCTGCATGGTGAACTTGACGGCGTTTCCGGCAAGGTTGGTCAGCACCTGCCGGATGCGGCCCCGATCGCCGACAAAGCCGGTGGGCAGGAACAGGTCGTAATCCACCACGAGGTCGATCCCCTTGTCCCGCGCCATCGGCTGCAGCAGCAGCGCCACCTCGTGAACGGTCCGTTCCAAGTCGAAGGGTTCGGGGTGCAGCGACATCCGCCCGGCCTCAATCCGGGAATAGTCGAGCACGTCGTTGATGATGACCAGCAGTGCATCGCCCGAATTGCGGATGGTATCGACATAAAGCTTCTGTTCCTCGTCCAGAGACGATTCGGCCAGCAGATCGGCCATGCCCACGATGCCGTTCATGGGGGTGCGGATCTCGTGGCTCATGTTGGCCAGGAAGGCCGACTTGGCGCGGTTTGCGGCCTCGGCCCGCGCGCGGGCGGCCTTCAGCTCTTCCTCGTAGCGGACGCTGGCGGTGATGTTCAGCGCCAGGCTGACCACATCACCACCATGGCCGCGCTGGTCGATCAGGCGGATGTACTGGTCGTTCCAGGTGCGCATCACCACCGGCTTCGGATTGGGCGACGTCCAGCGCTCGATCATCATGGCGCGCCAGGCGTCGGGGGCCAGATCCCCGGTGTCGATCAGCCCCTCGTCGGTCAGCAGCTGGAGGATGCGCATGTAGCTGACGCCCGGGGCCACCTCTTCGAGCCCGTCGAAGAATTCCAGATAGGCCGGGTTGGCCGCGATCAGCCGGCTGTCGGCATCGAAGAAAGCGAAGCCGTCGGGAATGGCGCTGATCGAAAGCCACAGCCGGCGTTCGGCGACCTCGACCTTGCGGTTGGCGGCGTGCAGGTCCGAGCGCACCCTTTCGGCTTCGTCCCGGACGGTTTCGACCTCGGCCCGAGTTTCGCCTATCTGCCGGGTCAGCGCCAGCGCGTGCAGGCCCAGCTTGCGGTTGGCGGCCAGAAGTTCCGCCTGCTTGAGTTCCAGCAACCGTTCCGCCGCCAGCCGTGCCCGCCGTTCGGCGGCAAGTTTTTCGGCAAGCTCCATGGCCGTCAATCCGCTGTTCGCCCCGTGAATGGTGGTCGCGGGCGCCAGCATCCCCGCAGCCGGTAAACAGAAGATTAAGGCGGGCGGGATGCGGCGTTGCCAGAATCGCCGGCACCATGCGACCCTGAACGGTATTGAGGAGACCAAGATGCCCCGATTCATGCGCCTGATTGCCCCGCTTTTCGTCGTTCTTTCCGCCCTTCCGGCCGCGCTTTCCGCGCAGGGGGCGATACCGGAATTCCGCTACCTGGCCTCGCCGGACACCGATTTCTACGGCTCCGATCTTGAGCCGCTGTTCGATACCGACCTGCCAAGCTGCATCCGGACCTGCTCGGCCGATGCATCCTGCGGCGCGTTTACCTACAACACGCGCACGCGCGCCTGTTTCCCCAAGAGCGCGGTGAGCGACCGGGTTCCTTACGAGGGCGCGTTCTCGGCCCGGAAGATCGCGACCGACCGGGCCGTGCTGCGGGCCGGGGCGGAGCGGGCCGCCGATCTGACCTTCCTGGGCGAGGGCGATCTTGCGGGCGCGGCAGCGCTTGCGCGCGATCTGGGCCTGCGCCATCCCCCGGACGCAAGCGATCCGGCGACGCTGCTTGAGGCCGCCCGCGCGCAGGCGGCCCGGGGCGAGGCCCGGCTTGCCGCGAACTGGACGGCGGCGGCAGTGGCTCTGTTGTCCGACCGGTCGGGCCCGTGGGCCGAATATGCCCGCCGCCTGCTGACCATCGAGGCCCGAGAGATTGCGCGACGCAACACCGACCGCAGGAACGCGGTAGCGGCGGCAACCAACGCCTATCTGCGCGCCGCCACCGGAGATGACCGGGCCGAGGCGCTGGTGGTGCTGGCACGGGCGCTCGAGCGGGTAGGGCGCGGGCGCGACATGATCGGCGCGCTGCGCCTGGCGCAGGCGATCCGGCCCGATGCCGATATCGACGTGATGCTGGACGATGCCATTGGCAAGTACGGGTTCCGCATCGTCGAAAGCACCGTCGAGAGCGACTCGGCAACCCCGCGGATCTGCGCCGAGTTTTCCGGGCGCCTGGACAAGGCGGTGGACTACGAACCCTTCCTGCGCCTGCCCGCACCGGGGCTGATGGTCGAGGCGCAGGGGCGGCAGCTTTGCGTGGGCGGGGTCGAACACGGGGTGCGCTATCGCCTGACCTTCCGCGCCGGGCTGCCCGCAGCGGACGGCGAAGCGCTTTCGAAGGATGTCGAGATCACCCACTACGTGCGCGACCGCGCACCGATTGTCCGCTTCCCCGGCCGTTCCTACGTCCTGCCCCGCACGGCCGAGGCCGCCCTGCCGGTGCTGACCGTGAACACCGACCGCATCGATCTGCGCCTGCGCCGCGTGTCCGATCGCAACCTGATCCGCGCCTTTCAGGACAGCTGGTTCGGGCGGCCCCTCTCCCGCTGGCAGGAGGACCGGTTCGGCCGCGAGATCGGCGAAGACATCTGGACTGGCAGCGCCGAAATCGCCGGTGAGCTGAACCGCGAGGTGACGACCCGCCTGCCGCTGACCGACGCGATCGCCGGGCAACCGCCGGGCATCTATGCGCTTTCGGCCCGCGTGCCCGGCACCGATCCGTGGGACGTGGCCAGCGCGACCCAGTGGTTCGTGCTGTCCGACCTGGGGCTGTCCACCATGTCGGGGACCGACGGCCTGCATGTTCTGGTGCACGGGCTGAGCGATGCCGCCCCCCGCGAAGGTATCTCCCTGTCCCTGATCTCGCGCGCCAATGCGGTGCTCGCCACGGCGCGAACCGATACCGAGGGTCACGCGGTGTTCGGACCCGGCCTGACGCGGGGGACGGGGGGCGCGGCCCCGGCGCTGATCGTGGCGCGACAGGGGGAGGAGGACATTGCCTTCCTGTCGCTCACCGAGCCGGCCTTCGATCTCTCGGACCGGGGCGTGGCGGGGCGGCCGGCGCCGGGGCTGGTCGATGTGTTCCTGACCACCGACCGCGGCGCCTATCGCGCGGGCGAAACGATTTACGCCACGGCCCTGGCCCGCGACGACACCGCCGCCGCCATCGAGGGACTGCCGCTGATCGCGGTGCTTTCGCGTCCCGATGGCGTCGAATATGCCCGGCGCATCTCGGGCGCGGGCAATGCCGGGGGGCATGTGTTCGACTTCGCGCTTGGCAGCGACGTGCCGCGCGGCACCTGGCGGCTCGACATCAGGGCCGACCCGGAGGCCGAGGCGCTGGCCAGCCGCCGGATCCTGGTCGAGGACTTCCTGCCCGAGCAGATCGATTTCGACCTTGCCCTGCCCGCGGGACCGATCCGGCTGGGCGACCGGCCGCTGCTGCGGATTGACGCGCGCTATCTGTTCGGCGCACCGGGGGCGGATCTGAAGGTCGAGGGTGAAGTGAGGATTCGCGCGGCCGACCGCGTGGAGGCATGGCCCGGCTTCCGCTTTGGCCGGCACGATGCGCCGGTTGCACAGGTGAGCGAGCAGTTCGGCGGCCTGCGCACCGATGCGCAGGGCCGGGCAGTCGTGCCGCTGGTGCTGCCCGAGCCGGAAACCGGGGACCAGCCGCTGGAGGCGACTGTCATCGCCCGCCTGGCCGACGGATCAGCACGGCCTGTGGAACGCGGCCTGACTGCTCCGGTCCGTCCGGCGGGCCCGGTGATCGGGATCCGGCCCCTGTTCGACGACATCGTGCCCGAAGGGGGCGAGGCCGCCTTTGAAGTGATCGGCCTGGCGCCGACGCTTGCACCGATGCCGATGCGGGTGAAGTGGACGCTCAACCGGGTCGAGACGCGCTATCAGTGGTATCAGCTTTACGGCAACTGGGAATGGGAGCCGGTCACCCGCCGCACCCGCGTTGCAACCGGCGAGACCGCGCTGGACGCCACACCGCTGCGCCTTTCCCTGCCGGTGGACTGGGGCAGCTACGAACTGGTGGTCGAGCGGACGGACGGCGATTTCGCGGCGGCTTCGATCGCCTTCGATGCCGGCTGGTACGGCGCGGCCGATGCCGCAGCCACGCCCGACCGGCTGGAGATGTCGCTGGATCGGGAAAGCTATCGCCCCGGCGACACGGCGTTGTTGCGGATCGTGCCGCGGGCGGGCGGCACCGCGCTGATCACGGTCATGTCGAACCGGGTGATCGCGCGCCGGGCGGTGGCGGTGAAGGCGGGCGAGAGCGTGATCCCGCTGCCGGTGACGGCGGAGTGGGGCGCGGGCGCCTATGTGGTGGCCACCGTGATCCGCCCCCTGGACGGGCAGGCCAGGCGCAACCCGGGCCGGGCCCTGGGCGTGGTGCACGCATCGGTCGCCCCCGAGGGCCGGGTTCTGGACGTGGCGATCGACGCCCCCGAAGTGGTCCGCCCGCGACGGGCCCAGACGGTGCGGGTGACGGTCGGCGGCGCCCGCAGGGGCGAGCCAGTCTGGCTGACGCTGGCGGCGGTGGACCTGGGGATCCTGAACCTGACCGGGTTCGAGAGCCCGGACCCGAAGGGGCACTATTTCGGGCAAAGGCGGCTGGGGGTCGAATTGCGCGACCTCTACGGCCGGCTGATCGACGGCATGAACGGGGCGATGGGCGTGGTGCGCTCGGGCGGCGATGGCGCGGGCGGGATGCGGATGCAGTCTCCCCCGCCCACGCAGGATCTGGTGGCGCTGTTCAGCGGCCCGGTACGGGTGGGCGAGGACGGATCGGCGCTGATTGATATCGAGCTGCCGGACTTCAACGGCACCGTGCGGCTGATGACCGTGGCCTGGAGCCGCTCCTCGGTGGGGCAGGCCGCGCGCGACATGACCGTGCGCGACCCGGTGGTCGTGACGGCGAGCCTGCCGCGCTTTCTTGCCCCCGGCGACCGGTCGCGCATCTTGCTGCGCGTTGCCCATGCCGACGGGCCGGCGGGCGAGATGCGGCTCGACCTTGGCCTGCGCGGCGAAGGGCTGCGCCTCGGGGCCGGTCCGGGGGGGTTCCGGCTTGAACCCGGAGGCCGTCGCGAATTCGCGGTGCCGGTCACGGCGCTGGCGCCGGGAGATTCGGAAATCGCGCTGTCCCTGACCTTGCCGGATGGCCGGGTGCTGCGCCAGGCGCTGCGCCTGACCGTTCGGTCCAACGATCCGGTCGTGTCCGAAACCCGGCGGTTCTCGCTGGCGGCGGGGGATGGTTTCCTGTTCACCGACGACGTGTTCGCGGGCTACCGGCCCGGCACCGGGCAGGCGATCCTGTCGGCCGGGCCGCTGGCGAAATTCGACGTGCCGGGATTGCTGGCGCGGCTGGACCGCTACCCGTATGGCTGCACCGAGCAGCTGACCTCGAAGGCGCTGCCGCTGCTTTACCTGTCATCGGTGGCCCAGGCCGGGGGGCTGGGAAGTGGCGCCGCGATCCGGCGGCGCATCAACGCAACGATCTCGCGCATCCTGACCCGGCAGGCCGCCAACGGGGCCTTCGGGTTGTGGCGGCCCGATTCCGGCGATCCGTGGCTGGATGCCTATGTGAGCGACTTCCTCGCCCGCGCCCGCGCCGCCGGTCACGCCGTGCCCGACCTTCCCTTCCGCCAGGCGATGGACAACCTGCGCAACAGCGTCAACCGGGCGGCGGATTTCGATCGCGGCGGCGAGGCCATCGCCTATGCGCTGATGGTGCTGGCCCGCGAAGGGGCCGCGGCGATGGCGGATCTGCGCTACTACGCCGACGCAAAGGGCGACGCGTTCGCCACGCCGCTGGCGGCGGCGCAGCTGGGGGCGGCACTGGCGATGTATGGCGACCGGACCCGCGCCGACGCGATGTTCCGCCGCGCGGCGAAGATGCTTCAGCGCCAGGACGAGGGGCGGGAATCGCCCCGGTGGCGCGCCGATTACGGAACCGCGCTGCGGGACGCGGCCGGAGTGCTTGCGCTGGCCGCCGAGGCCGGAAGCGAAACGGTGGATCTCGACGCGCTGGCGCTGCGGGTGGGGCAGGGGCAGGGGCGACGTTCGACCCAGGAAAGCGCGTGGACGCTGCTGGCGGCGAACGCGCTGGTGTCCGAACCCGAACGCGCCGGGCTGCGCGTGAACGGGCAGGCGGTCTCCGGCCCCTTCGTTCGGGTGCGGGCCGATGACGGGCGGGCCGGCGAGATGACGATCACCACCGCCGGCGGGCGCGCCACCGACATCACGCTGACGACGCTGGGCGTGCCCCGGATTCCGCCACCGGCGGGCGGGGCGGGCTATCGCATCACGCGCAGTTACTACGCGATGGACGGCACGCCGCTTGACGGGACCACGTTCGCCGTCGGAGACCGCTTCGTCACCGTGATCGAGGTGAACTCGCTCGAACGGGAGGGGGCGCGGCTGATGGTGGACGATCCGCTGCCGGCCGGGATCGAGATCGACAACCCGAACCTCCTGCGCTCGGGCGACGTGGCGGCGCTGGGCTGGCTGGCGCCAGGCGAGGCGGCGCATGCCGAGTTCCGCACCGACCGGTTCCTCGCGGCGGTGGACCTGCGGGCGGGGGTCGGGGAGGTGACGCTGGCCTATGTGGCCCGCGCCGTCAGCCCCGGGAAGTTCCACCGGCCGGCGGCACTGGTCGAGGACATGTATCGCCCGCGCTTGCGCGCCTGGACCGGAACCGGCAGCGTCACGGTCGGGGAATGAGGCGGCACGGCATCCTTCTTTTCGCGCTGCTGCTGTTCGCGGCGGCGGGGTTGCGCGATGCTTTCGACAGCTGGGTGGACCGGACCCGTTTGCCGCCGGTGCTGTCGGCAACCTCGACCGAGCTGCGCGACCGCAATGGCGCATTGCTGCGCGCCTATCAGGTCGGGGACGGGCTGTGGCGGCTGGCGCCGCGGGCCGGGGCGGTCGATCCGCGGCTGGTGTCCATGCTGCTGGCCTGGGAGGACCGGCGGTTCTTCCACCACCGGGGGGTCGATCCGCTGGCGCTGCTGCGGGCGGCGGGTCAGGCGGCGTGGAACCGGCGGGTGGTGTCGGGGGGCTCGACCCTGACCATGCAGGTCGCGCGGCTGATCGAGGACGGCCCCACCGGACGCTGGGGCGCCAAGCTGCGCCAGATCCGGGTGGCGCTGGCGCTGGAGCGGCGGCTGGACAAGGCGCAGATCCTTGCGCTCTACCTCACCCACGCGCCCTATGGCG
The DNA here is from genome assembly GCF_055386745.1 of Piezobacter thermophilus. Classification (NCBI taxonomy): domain Bacteria; kingdom Pseudomonadati; phylum Pseudomonadota; class Alphaproteobacteria; order Rhodobacterales; family Paracoccaceae; genus Piezobacter; species Piezobacter thermophilus. The sequence goes on from NZ_AP042380.1 coordinate 50,320, forward strand.
GCAACCTCGAAGGGGTGCGGGCGGCGGCGCTGGCGTGGTTCAGCAAGGAGCCCGCCCGCCTGACCCCCGCCGAAGCCGCGCTGCTGGTGGCGTTGCCGCAGGCGCCCGAGACCCGCCGCCCCGATCGCAACCCCAACGCCGCGCGGGCGGCGCGCAACCGGGTTCTTGCGCGGATGCAGGCGCGCGGCGTCCTTGGCGCCGAGGCCGTGGCGGCCGCACGGCGCGAACCCGTTCCGACCCGGATGCGCGCGTTTCCGAAGCTGGCCGCGCATCTTGCCGACCGGCTTCGGGCGGACAGGCCCGGCGCCGACCGGATCGAAACCACCATCGACGCGGGGGTTCAGGCGGCACTTGAACGCCTGGCGCGCGAGGCAGCCCGCCGGGCCGGGCCGCGGGTTTCCGCCGCGATCCTCGTTGCCGATCACCGCAACGGAGAGATCATCGCCTCGGTCGGTTCGGCCGGGTACGAGGCCAGCGACGGGCGGCAGGGCTTCGTGGACATGACGCGGGCGATCCGGTCGCCCGGCTCGACGCTCAAGCCGCTGATCTACGGGATGGCGTTCGACCGAGGGTTGGTGCATCCCGAAACGCTGATCCGCGACGGGCCGATGACCTTCGGCCGCTACGCGCCGCGCAATTTCGACGGCCGCTTCCGCGGCGATGTGCGGGTGCGCGATGCGCTGCGGCTGTCGCTGAACGTGCCGGCGGTGATGCTGACGGACGAGCTGGGCCCGGCCCGGCTGATGGCCGGGTTGCGGGCGGCGGGGCTGGCGCCGCGCCTGCCGTCGGGCGTGCCGGGGCTGGCGGTGGCGCTGGGCGGCGTCGGGCTGAGCCTGCGCGACCTGGTCCAGCTTTACGCCGCGCTGGCCGAGGGCGGGCGGGGGCCGATCCTGCGCGAGACGCCGGACACTCCGGCGCGCCGGGGCGGGCGGATCATGTCGGCCGTTGCCGCATGGCAGCTGGGCGACATCCTGTCGGGGCTTGCGCCGCCGCCGGGGGCGCCCGCCGGCCGCATCGCCTGGAAGACCGGCACCTCCTACGGCAACCGGGATGCCTGGGCCATCGGCTGGGACGGTGCCCATGTGATCGGCATCTGGATGGGCCGGGCCGACGGCACGCCGGTTCCGGGCGCCTTCGGGGGCGAGATGGCCGCGCCGGTGCTGTTCGAAGCCTTTGGCCGGCTGAAGCCGGATTTCGACCCGCTTCCGCCGCCGCCCCGCCTGGTGCCGTTCGCCGGCAATGCGGAGCTTCCGCCGCCGCTGCGCCGGTTCCGGCCGCGCGATGCCGCCTTTTCCCGGCCGGATGATGCCGTGCGGCTGAGCTTCCCCCCGGACGGTGCGCGGCTGGCCGATACCGGCGGCGTGGTGCCGGTCAAGCTGCGCGGCGGCACCGCGCCCTACACGGTGCTGGAAAACGGCCGGCCGGTGGCAACCGGGCAAAGGCAGCGCGAATTCGAGATCCCCGCACCGGGGACAGGTTTCACCACCCTGGTGGTCATCGATGCCGACGGCCGGACCGACCGGGCAACCATTCGCGTGGATTGACGGCGGTCCGTTTCAGGCCAGGAACTTGCGGTCCTCGATCAGCCGCAAGAGCCGAGCCAGCGAGGATTCCACCGACTGGCCGGACGTATCCAGCTGCGCCAGCGCCCGGGCATACAGCGTCTCGCGGCTGGTGAGGATGGACTTCAGCTGCTCCATCGCCTCGGGGTTGCCGGCCATCGGGCGCTCGTCCCCCTGCGCGCGGACCCGCGCCATGTGCTCTTCGGGCGTGGTGCGCAGCCAGATGGTGTGAAAATGGCCCAGCAGCGTGTTGTAGGTTTCGGGGTCGGCCACCACCCCGCCGGCGGCGGCAAGGATCATCGTGTCATGGGTGGCGATGATCCGCTCGATCGCCTGTGCCTCGAGCCGGCGATACCCCTCCTGGCCGTAAAGGGCGATCACCTCGCTCACGGCCATGCCGCTCTGTTCCTCGATCTCGGCGTTGAGCTCGACGAAGGGGATGTTCAGCGCCTGCCCTGCCAGCGCGCCCAGGGTCGATTTCCCGGCCCCGCGCAGGCCGATCAGGCAGATCCGGTGCGCCCGCATCACCTCGGCCGGTTCGGGGTTGAGCGCGCGCAGCACCGACTGCTGCACATCTGCCGGCGCCGAGCGGAACAGCTCGGCCACCCGCAGCGCGTCCGAGGACCACGGATCCTCTTCGCCAACCAGCCACTCGACCCGATGATCCAGTGCCAGCGCCACCCGCTGAAGCAGCCCGATCGAGATATTGCCCTCGCCCGCCTCGAGCTGCGCCAGGTAGCGCGGAGAGACGCCGGACATCTCGGACAGGACGCGGCGCGGAATGCCCTTGCGTTCGCGCGCCTTGCGCACCCTCTCGCCCACGCGGCGGATCAGCTCGGAAACGGATTGCTCGATCCGGCTTTCCCTCGACTGCGGTTCGGCTTCGCCGCGAAAGTTGGTGATCTCGGTCATGGCGCCGCTGATTGTGAAAAATATTGCACAAACCTACGATGCAGCACCGGATGGTTCAAACGAAATTACCCGGTCAGTCGCTGGTTCCTGCACTATTGTGCGTGTTCGCTGCAATGAGAGGTTCCACAATGGCCCGAATGTCGGGCGGGGCGGGGATCGACCTTGCGTGGCTGTCGGATTCGACGAAAACGCTGACGAACCGGCCCTCGAAACACAGTTTCCCGTCCTGCCGCCCGACCACGCGGAACTCGATCGAGGAGTTGCCGATCCGCACCGGCGCCACCTCGCAGCGCAGCGGATGGCGGGGGGTGATCGGGGACCGGAAATCCATGCTCAGATGCACGAACGGCGTTCCGATGTTGCGGTCCAGGTTGAGCTGGTACCAGCCCAGCCCGGCGATGTGGGCTTCCCACCAGGCGTCGATCGCCTCAAGCGCGAACCACGGGATGTGGCCGGTATAGGCGATGCGGGCCGGATCGCAATGGCCCCAGCCGACGCGCACGTCATGGGTGAAGGTGGTCTGCACCGGAGTCTGTTCCTGTATCGTCATTCAATAGGTTTCCACGTGATAACGGCCCTCGTTGCGCATGGTGTCGCGCAGCTCGGACCAGTTCAGCCCGACGCCGCGGGCAATATCGGCAAGCGCCTCGTTCACGCCCTGCTCCATCGCCTTCAGCCCGCAGACATAGACATGGCCCTTTGGGTCGCGCAGGATGGCGGCGATACGCTCGCCCTCCTCGCGCAGCTTGTCCTGCACGTACTGCTTGGGCGCATCCTCTTGCCGGGAAAAGGCGAACAGCTTGCGCATGAAGCTTTCGGGCACCTTCCCCAGCGGGCCGAAATAGGGCAGCTCGCCCGGCCGGCGGGCGCCGAAGACCAGCGTCAGTGAATCCTGCAGGCCGGGAAATTCGCGCTGGCGATGCATGGTAAAGGCGCGGAACGGGGCCGAGCCGGTGCCGGTGCAGATCATCAGCAGATGCGCCTGCGGGTCCGAGGGCATCAGGAAGGTGGACCCGAACGGCCCGGTCAGGCGCACGGTGTCGCCCTTCTGCAGGTCGCAGACATAGTTGGAGCACAGCCCGCCTTCGACCCGCTTGACGGTCAGCGACAGGTTGTTGAAGCCGGGCCTTTCGCCATCGCGCGGGCTGGAGACCGAGTAGAGCCGCGGCAGGTGGGGCTTTCCCTCGGCATCGGTGCCGGGGGGGATGATGCCGACGCTCTGCCCTTCGAGCACCGGGAAGGGCGTGGCCCCGAGATCGAGGATGATGTGGCGCACGTCGCTGTCGCTGCCCGCGTCGGTCAGGCGGTAGTTGCCCTGCACCCGCGCCTCGGCCGGGCGGGCAAGGGTGTACATGTTGATCGTGGGCTTCGCCGCGCTGGCCGGGGCGCGGGGGCGGCCACCGGTACCGGCATGGGCCTCGGCCAGAAGTGCTGTCACCGCCTCGTCCAGGGCCTCGTCGCCGGTCACGGCCTCGGCGGCAATCTCGGCCTGTTCGGGCAGTTCGTCCCAGCCGAACTGCTCTTCCAGCGAATAGGGTTCCTCCACCACCCGCCAGTTGTCGATCGAACCGGTCGGGCAGACCGGGATGCAGTCCATGCAGTAGTTGCACTTCTCGGCATCCACCACGACGTTGTTGTCGTCATGGGTGATCGCCTCAAGCCCGCAGGTCATCTCGCAGGTATAGCAGCGGATGCAGATTTCCGGGTCGATCAGGTGCTGCTTGAAAGGCTTCGTCATGCGTGATGCGCCCGGGCGAGGATCAGGTCGGGAAGGGTCAGAAGGTCGATCAGGGCCGGGCACAGACCGGTGCACCCCTTGCAGCCGACGCAGGGCCCGCGCAGGGCCATGAGACGCTCCTGCAGAACCTTCGTGTGATGGTCGGGTGTTCGGTCGCGACTGACAATCATTTGCGCCTCCGCATCGGAGTTTCCCTCTGCTCTGCCGGCCCCGCATCCGCAGGCCGGCCCCGGAGTCGGGCTCCGGGTCAGGCCATATGCAGCTTCACATATTCGAAGTCGCCCGGCTTGTTGTCGATACCAACCTTCGGCGGCGCGATCCAGCCCGCATACTTGCCGGGCTCGGTCACCTGCTTCATCAGCGACTGGATGAAGTCCCCGTCGTCCTTGTTGGGCAGCCACTCGCCCTTGCGGGCTTCGTATTCGGCCTCGCTCAGCAGGTTGCCCTCGGGGTCGAAGGTCTTGCCGGCGAAAACGCCGATCTGGCGATGGAACGCCTCGTGCGGCAGCTTCAGCTCGAATTCGATGCCGGATTTCTGGATGATCTTGTTCCAGCGCCCCACCCCGCCGGCGGCGTCCCTGGTGTAGTCGTCGCGCAGGCGCATGTTGATGGCGGTCAGGGCCGGGACCTCCTCGCGCACCAGCTTGCCGTCCACGAAGTTCCACACCGGATAGGTCGCATCCTTGAGCCGGTGGTCGTCGTCGAGCCGGTTCTCGTGATAGCGGCCCTTGATGCCGGCGTTGAAGGCGTTGGCGGCGTTGGTCGAGACCTCCTGCCCGAAGAGATCCAGCGACAGGGTGTAGTGCAGGTTCAGCTTCTTCTGGATCAGCGGCAGGTCGATCACGCCCAGCGCGCGCACCCGGTCCACGTCGAAGGGATCGTCGATGCCCGCCTCGCGCATGGCCTCGCAGGTGCGCTGGATGGTGCGGCCGACGCCGGTTTCGCCCACGAACATATGGTGGGCCTCTTCGGTCAGCATGAACCGGCACGAGCGCGACAGCGGATCGAAGCCCGACTGCGCGAGGCTTTCCAGCTGCATCTTGCCGTCGCGGTCGGTGAAATAGGTGAACATGAAGAAGGACAGCCAGTCGGGCGTTTCCTCGTTGAACGCGCCCAGCAGGCGCGGCGCCTCTTCGCTGCCCGACTGGCGGCGCAGCAGTTCGTCTGCCTCTTCCCGCCCGTCGCGACCGAAATACTTGTGCAGCAGATAGACCATGGCCCACAGGTGCCGGCCCTCTTCCACGTTCACCTGAAAGAGGTTGCGCATGTCGTAAAGCGACGGCGCGGTGAGCGCGAGAAAGCGCTGCTGCTCGACGCTGGCGGGTTCGGTGTCGCCCTGGATCACGATCAGCCGGCGCAGCATGGCGCGGTATTCGCCCGGCACCTCCTGCCAGGCGGGCTCGCCGTAATGTTCGCCGCAGGGGATGATGCGCCCCTCGACCTTTGGCGCCAGCAGGATGCCCCAGCGGTATTCGGGCATCTTCACATAGTCGAACTTGGCCCAGCCCTTGGGATCGACGCTGACGGCGGTGCGCAGATAGATCAGGCTTTCCTGAAACTTCCGCGGGATCAGGTCGTTCCACCAGTTGATATAGCCGGGGTGCCACTTCTCCAGCGCCTTGAGCACGCGCTTGTCGGAGCTCAGCCCCACATTGTTGGGGATCTGGGTGTCATAGCTGACATTGATGAGATCGAGCATTCTTTCCTCCATTCGGGACGGGGCGCGGCGCCGTCAGACGCGCTCCATGTCGTATTCGCCGCGGATGCCGCTGCCATAGCGCTTCAGCGCACCGGTTTCGCCCACCGCGTTGGGGCGCTGGAAGATCCAGTTCTGCCACGCGGTCAGGCGGCCGAAGATCCGCGTCTCCATCGTCTCGGGGCCGGCAAAGCGCAGGTTCGCCTCCATCCCGGTCAGCGCGTCGGGGCTGAACGAGGCGCGCTCTTCCAGGAAGATCCGCACCTCGTCCTCCCAGTCGATGTCGTCGAAGGCGTAGGTGACAAGGCCGAGGCTTTCGGCTGCTTCGGCCTCCAGCGCCTCGCCCATGCGCGCCTGGGCCGCCTCGACCGCCTCGGGCTCGCCAAGAAAGCGGGTCTGCAGGCGGGTTAGGTCGTTGCTCATGGGGTAGGCGCCGAAATTGCCCGCCGTCAGCCGGATGGCGGCCAGCGGGCGGTTGTCGCCCTCGAACTCGTCCAGCATCATGTAGGAGCGGTCCGCGGCCCAGATCAGCTCGGCCAGCATGCCGGCAAAGCACGAGCCATGCTCGACCAGCGCCACCATCGAGCGCGAGGTCAGATCGACCCGCTTGAGCACCCGTTTCCACAGCAGCAGGATCTCGTTGGCCAGCCAGAAGTCGCGGTTGTCCAGCAGGAAAGCCTCGTGCGCGGCCACGCGGGCGCCGTCGCCCTGGGTGTGGAACGTCAGCAGTCCGATCCGGCGTTCGTTGAGCCGCAGGTGCAGGATCGCGTCGTCCAGCTCCCGCGCGCAGCGCAGCGCCCAGCCGTCCGCGCCCTGGGCATGAAGCTCCTCGACCGATGACGGGGCATCCCGGTCCGGCCCCTTGATGGTGATCGTGGCGCGCCCGGCCTCGCGGTCGATGGCCACCTCGACGGTGGAATAGGTGACCGAGCCGTCCTCGCCGAAGCTGCGCGCGAGCGGCTTCAGTTCGATCCCCTTCAGCCCCGAGGGCTTCTTCGAGCGGGCAGCGAATTCGCGGGCGCGTTCGGCCACCACCTCGTCGAAGCGGGAATTGGGCACGATCTCGTCCACCAGCCGCCAGTCCACCGCGCGCTGGCCCTTCACCCCTTCCTCGACGGTGCAGAACACGTCGGCCAGATCGCGGCGCACCTTGCGCTTGTCGGTGACGCGGGTCAGCCCGCCGGTGCCCGGCAGCACCGCCAGCAGCGGCACCTCGGGCAGCGCCACCGAGGACGAACTGTCATTGGTCAGCATGATCCAGTTGCAGGCAAGCGCCAGCTCGTAGCCGCCGCCGGCGCAGGCGCCGCGCACGGCGGCGATGTATTTCTGGCCCGATTCTTCCTCGGCCGCCTCGAAGGCATTGCGGGTTTCGTTGGTGAACTTGCAGAAATTGACCTTGTGGGCGTGGCTGGCGCCACCCAACATGCGGATGTTGGCCCCGGCGCAGAACACCCGGTCCTTGCCCGAGCGCAGCACCACCACCTTGACCTCGGGGTGCTCGAATCGCATCCTCTGCACGATGTCGGCAAGTTCGATGTCCACCCCCAGATCGTAGGAATTCAGCTTCAGCTCGTAGCCGTCGAACAGCCCGCCCTTTTCGTCCACATCCATGTAGAGATTGGCGATCTCGCTGTCATATTCCACCCGCCAGTGACGATAGCGGGAAGGGTCGGTCTGAAAGTCGATGACCTTGGACATGTCGCGCGCCTCAACGAAAGGTTCCGTTCGAATGCACAATAATGGGTTGGCACTGTCGGGTAAACCCGAATATGCATGATATTGCCTATTTTTCCGCCAAAGGGGTCAACATGTTCAGAAAAAACCTGCAGGAGCGGGCCTGATCCGGCGGAAACAGGCAAGGTTTATGCATGATAGTGCATATCTCGCCTTGCTGCGGATTCGGGGCTTCATGCCGGGGCGCCGGGCGCAGATTCGATCCGCTGCAGCCGGGCGAGGAAATCGGCAACCGCGTCCAGCGTGGCTTCGGGCCGGTCCAGATGCGGGGCATGACGGCACCCGTCAAGGACAAGCCGCTCCACCGGCGCGGTTGCGCGCGCCTCGATCACCTCGATCTGGGCGAGGGTTCCATACTGATCCTCGCGCCCCTGGATCGCAAGGACGGGCACGCGGATATAGTCGATCACGTCGGAGACATCCCAGTCACGGAACCCGGGGTCCAGCCAGACCTCGTTCCAGCCGCAAAAGGCGCCCTCGGGGTCGCGGTGATAGCGCGCAAGGCGCGGCTTCAGATCACCCGACCGCCAGGCGGTGCGGGCGCGTTCGATTTCCTTCAGGCCCATCTCTTCGGTGAAGAAATGCGGTGCCATCAGGATCAGCCCGCGCACCCGGTGATCCGGGACACTGCCGGCATGGATCGCGGCAATGGTGGCCCCGTCGCTGTGACCCAGCAGAACGCCGTGCCGCAACCCAATCGCGTCCAGAAGACCGGGAAGGACGCGGGTGGCCTCGCGGGTCATGAAATCCAGTGGCCGCGGCAATGCCACCGGATCGGACTGCCCGTATCCCTGCCGCGAAAAGACGAAGACGCCCCAGCCCGTGCGCGCCGCCAGCCGGGCGGGAAAATCGCGCCACAGGGCAACGCAGCCCAGCCCTTCATGCAGCATGACGATGGTCGGCGCCGTAGCGGGGGCCGGCCCGTGGCAGGCATATTCCAGCGCCACCCCGTCGATCCTCAGCGGCGCCGGAGGCTGCTTCGTCCACGCAACCGCCATCAGCAGCCCTCGCGCAGCTTGAAGCGCTGGATCTTGCCGGTCGCCGTCTTGGGCAGGTCGGGCACGAATTCGATCCAGCGCGGGTACTTCCACTTGCCCACGCGCTCCTTGACGAAATCCTTGAGTTCATCCGCCAGGGCGCCCGGGTCGTCGGCCCGGTCATTGAGCACGATGAAGGCCTTGGGCTTGTCCAGACCGGCCTCGTCGCGATGGGCGACCACCGCCGCCTCCAGCACCGCCGGATGCGCGACCAGGGCCTGCTCCACCTCGAAGGGCGACACCCAGATGCCGGAGACCTTGAACATGTCGTCGGTGCGCCCGCAATAGATGAATCGCCCGTCCTCGGCCAGTTCGTACTTGTCGCCGGTGCGGGTCCATTCGCCCTCGAAGGTAGCGCGGCTTTTCGCACGCTGGTTCCAGTAACCGTCGGCCGCCGAATCGCCGCGCACCAGAAGCTCGCCCACCGTGCCGGGGGCGGTGATCTCGGCGCCCTGCTCGTCCACGAGGCGCAGCTCATATCCCGGCACCGCCCGCCCCGAGGTGCCATAGACCACGTCTCCGGGCGCGTTCGACAGGAAGATGTGCAGCATCTCGGTCGAGCCCACGCCGTCAAGGATGTCCACGCCCCAGATCTCGCGCCACTTGCGGCCGATCTCTTCGGGCAGGGCCTCGCCGGCCGAGATGCAGCGGCGCAGCGGCGCATCCGGCTTCCCGGTCTTTTCCAGGGCCGCCACCATCGCGGCATAAAGCGTCGGCACCCCGCCGAAGATGGTGGGCCGTTCGGCCTCCAGCACCTTGATGACGTCTTCAGGGGTGGGGCGCGCATGGAACAGGATCGTGGTGGCCCCCACCGACATCGGGAAGGTCATGCCGTTGCCAAGGCCATAGGCAAAGAACAGCTTGGCGGCGGAAAAGATCGTATCCGATTCCCTGATCCGCAGAACCTGCGCGCCATAGGTATCGGCCGTGGCCCGCAGCGCGCCGTGGACATGGCGCACGCCCTTGGGCTGGCCGGTGGACCCCGAGGAATAGAGCCAGAAGGCAATGTCGTCGGGCGCGGTCTCGATCGCGGGGGCCGGATCGCATCCGGCGACGAAATCCGAAAAGGCCGTGGTTCCCTCGGGCGCCTCGGCGCCGATGACCACGATCCGCGACAGATGACCCGAGGTCCGCGCGGCGGGTTCGACCACGGGCCAGAGCTGTTCTGACACGAACAAGGTCTCGGCGCGGCTGTCGTTCAGGATGGTCTCATAGACCGGGGCGGCCAGCAGCGTGTTCAGAGGCACCGGCACCACGTGCGCCTTGAGACAGCCCCAGAAGATCTGCGGAAACTCGATCTGGTCGAGAACCAGCATCACCGCCCGCGATTCGCGCGGAACGCCGGCCCGCGCCAGCGCCGCCGCGACCCGGCCGGTTTCCGTGGCCAGCTCGCCGTAACTCATGCTGCGCCTTGCGCCGGCCGCCTCACGAAAGGCGGTCTTGTCCGCGCGGCCCTCCGTCACATGCCGGTCCACGAAGTGGAGCGCGGCATTCCCCGATTCCGTCATCTGCATTCCTCCCTCGCAAGCGCCTCGCGCCGCCTTGCCCCTGCCCGGGACAGGACAACGCGAGTCGCCCGGACACAATAATGCACCGCAAGCCCGCATATGCAACATATTGCCAATATTTTGGCATTATTTTGCACACGCATGACAAAACCGGGCCGGACAGCCCTTCCTCTTGCCGCAAATACTCCGGGGGGGGCCGCCCGCGAGGGCGGCGGGGGCAGAGCCCCCATACCGCCAGCGGCAACACCGAACCGACAGTTGGTGAACAATCTACAACAGGAACAGCGTGATTGCCGGGAAGGCGACCAGCAGGGCGACGCGAAAGATGTCCGAGGCCACGAAGAACACCACTGCCTTGTAGGTCTCCACCATCGGCGTCCTGCGGTCCATGGCGTTGAGGATAAACAGGTTCATCCCCACCGGCGGGGTAATCAGCCCGACCTCGACCACGATCAGCACAAGGATGCCGAACCAGATCGCGACCTGCTCGGCCTCCATGCGGTTGACCATGCCCGCGGTGACCCGGATTCCCAGCTCCTTCATCTGTTCCCGGGTCAGCTCTGCCCCGCTGGCGATGGCCTGCTGGATCGAGGCCAGCATCTCCTGCCCCATCCCGTCGGGGATGCCGCGGGAAAGCACCTCCATCGCGGCCTCGGCCTGCATGGCCGGCAGCGAGAGCAGGTTGAAATCCATCGCCGAGACGACCGGGAAGAAGATCGGAATGGTCAGCAGGATCATGCTGAGGCTGTCCATCAGGCAGCCGAAGACAAGGTAGAAGGCAAGGATCAGGATCAGCACGGTCCAGGGGCTGAAGCCCTGGCTGACCACGTAGTTCGACAACTCCTGCGGCACCTGCGTGAGCGCGAGAAACCCGTTGTAGAACCCCGCCCCCAGAACGATGAAGAAAATCATCGCGGTTGACCGCCCGGTGACCAGGAAGCTGTCGATCAGGGTTTCGCGGTTCAGCCCCCCGTTCAGCCAGGCGATGACCCCGGTGCCCAGCGCCCCGACTGCGGCGCCCTCGGTGGGGGTGAACCAGCCCAGATAGATGCCGCCCACCACCAGCCCGAACACCAGCAGCACCGGCCACACCGCGGCCAGGGCGCGGAAGCGCTCGCGCATGGGCACCGGCGGGCGCACGCCTGCGGAATCGGGGAAGAGGCGGACATAGATCGAGATCGCCACCACATATCCCAGCGCCGCCAGAACACCGGGAACGACGGCGGCGAGGAACAGCTTGGCGATGTTCTGTTCGGTCAGGATGGCATAGATCACCAGCACCACCGAGGGCGGGATCAGGATGCCCAGCGTGCCGCCGGCGGCCAGCGTGGCGGCCGAAAAGCCGCCGGCATAGCCGTAGGCCCTCAGCTCGGGCAGGGCCACCCGGCCCATGGTGGCGGCGGTGGCCAGGGACGAGCCGCAGATCGCCCCGAACCCGGCGCAGGCGCCCACGGCAGCCATGGCAACACCGCCGCGGCGATGGCCCAGGAACCCCTCGGCCGCCTTGAACAGCGCATTCGACATGCCCCCCAGCGTCGCGAAATGCCCCATCAGCAGGAACATCGGCACGATCGACAGCGAGTAGGAGGAAAAAGTCGTGTAGGTTTCGTATTTCAGCCGCCCCAGGGCCACCTGCGTGCCGCCGGTGACCAGGACCAGCCCGCCCAGCCCGACCACGAACATGGCCAGCCCGATGGGTACACGCAGGAAGATCAGGACCAGAAGCGCGGGAAAGGACGCGATGCCGATTTCAAGGGCGGTCACTGTTCAGCCTCCACACCATCCGACACGATGATCCGCCGGGTGAAGAATTCCGCCACCCGCACGGCGGCCATGTAAACGCCGACCACCGCCGCAACCACCGACGCGGCAAGGCTGGCGGCATAGGCCCACCAGACCGGGAATTGCAGCAGGAACGAGGTTTCGCCATATTCCATCTTGGACGCCATTCCCCGGGCCAGCTGCACCGAGATCAGGATCAGGACCGCGGCAAACACGATCTCTGTGACCATCCGCAACAGCCGGTGCGCCCATTTGGGAAACTTCGCCACGAACACGTCCACCGAGGCATGCCCCGCCGTGATCTGGCACAGCGGCAGAAAGGCGAAGATGGCAAAGGCGACGCCGGCCTCGACCAGCTCGAAGTCGCCATTGACCGGGCCGATGCCGATATCCAGCGCCCACTGCGCGAAACCCGGCGCCAGGCCCTGCACCAGGTCGCTGTGCAGGGCGCCGTTCAGAAGGCGCCCGGTGATCGAGACGCCGGTCAGCAGGATGAGAAGCACCAGCACGAGGCCGCCCAAGGTGGCCATCAACCGCGCCAGGCGCATCATGAATCGGTGCATGTCGCTGAATCCATCCCCGGCAAGGAAAGGGGCTGCGACGGGTCGGCCCGCCGCAGCCCGTGGCAATCGGCCGCCTCTACTGGGTGTACTTGTCGATCAGCATCCGCGCCTCGTCGATCAGCGCCTGACCGTCGATGCCGCGGGCCTTCATGTCGGCCACCCATTCGTCATAGATCGGCTGGGCCAGCTTGCGCCACTCCTCGGTGCCCGCCTCGTCAATGGTGATGATGTTGTTGCCCAGGTCCAGCGCCACCTCGCGCGCCGGGCCATCGGCGTCTTCCTGCGTACCGCCGGCGAAGATCGAAAACTCCAGCCCGGAATTGTCGTCGATCACCTTCTTCAGATCGTCCGGCAGGCTTTCATACTTTTCCTTGTTCATCGCCAGCACGAAGGTCAGCGTATAAAGCGCCTTGCCGGTGAACTCGGTGTGGTTGGTGACCAGTTCGGGCACCTTCAGCGCGGTGGTCACCTCCCACGGGATGGTGGTGCCGTCGATCACGCCCTTGGAAAGCGCCTCGGGCACCGCCGGCACCGGCATGCCCACCGGGGTTGCACCCAGCTTGGTCAGCAGCGAGTTGACCGAGCGCGAGCCGCCGCGGATCTTCATGCCCTGAAGGTCCGAGGGCTTCTCGACCGGCTCGCGCGTGTGGATCAGGCCCGGACCGTGCACCCAGGTGGCAAGGATCTTCACGTCCTTGAACTCGGTGTCCTTCATGTGCTTTTCGAACATCTCCCAGTAGGCGCGGCTGGCGGCGCGGGCGTTCGTCATCATGAAGGGCAGCTCGAACACCTCGGTGCTGGGGAAACGGCCCGGCGTATAACCGACCACGGTCCAGACGATATCGGCCACGCCGTCGATGGCCTGATCCATCAGTTCGGGCGGCTTGCCGCCCAGCTGCATGGACGGGTAGCGTTCGATCTTGATCCGGCCACCGGAGTCCTTTTCGATCTTGTCCGCCCAGGGGTCGAGCACCAGCCGCGGCACGTTGGCCTGCGGCGGCAGGAAATGATGCAGCTTGAGCGTGACTTCCTGCGCCAGTGCGCTCGTGGCCGTCAGCCCCGAAGAAAGGACGGCGAAAGCGGCAGCGCCGGCAAGGCCGAGAATCGTTCTGCGCGTGGTCATGTGTATCCTCCCGTTGACCAGTTTTTTGGCAACATAGTGCATCGACTGCACCATAATGCAACTGATTTCCGCGTGATTGCCCCGTATTGGTAACACTTCACTGTTAACACTTCCCGGGGCCTGCCGGAACAGCCCTGCGACGTTGCGCGTGCCGGAAGCGTCACCGTATCTGCGAATGCTGCGAGGCATGTTCCGAGGCGGTCAGGGTCAGGCGGACCGGGTCGAGGCCCTCTATCCCGCCGGTGATCCTGTCGCCCGCAACCACCGGCCCGACCCCGGCCGGCGTGCCGGTCAGGATCACGTCGCCGGGGCGCAGGTGGTAATACTGCGAGAGGTGGCGCACGATCTCGTCCACCTTCCAGACCATGTCGGCAAGCGTCGCGTCCTGCCGGGTTTCGCCGTTGACTTCGAGGTGAATCCGCTGATCCGCGACCGGCCCGAAATCGGCGGCCCTGGTCAGAGGCGCGAACACGGCCCCGTTCTCCACGTCCTTTCCCAGTGACCACGGGCGGCGGTTGTCCTTGCCAAGCTGCTGAAGATCCCGCCGGGTCATGTCCAGCGCGCAGCCATAGGCGAAGATCGCGGCCATCGCCTCTTTGCGGGAGGCACAAAAGACCGGGGCGCCGATGGCAAGCGCCAGCTCGACTTCGTGGTGGTAGTCCGAGGTGCCCGGCGGATACGGCACGACGGCGCCGCTCAGAACCGCGTTTGCGGGAGTCGTGGTGAAATACCACGGCGCCTCGCGATCCACCGTGCTGCCCATTTCGGCGGCATGGGCGGCATAGTTGCGACCGACGCAGAAGATGCGGCCCAGCGCGTAGGCGGCCGATTCGCCGCGCACGGGAATGGCCGGCGCCGGGGGAAGTTCGAACAGCTGCGCTTGCATGGCGGGGCTCCTCGCGATGTCACCTTCACCCGCGAGGCGGGCGCCCGCGTTTTGCATCCAACCGGACGCGGCCGCAAGGGCCGCAGCGCGCCTTCAGGACACCCTTGCCGGAACGGCAGCTTCGGAGTCGACGCCGGAGGGCAGGGTGTATGCCTCGACCAGGCGCGAAACGTTGTGCAGCCGCAGCGCGCCCAGCGCCTTGCCCTCGGGCGCATCACCCACGATGTTGCGGGTCGCCACGATGCGGTGGCCGATCTTCTTGGCCTGGTCGGCAAGGCGCGCGGCGATGTTGGCCGCCTGGCCGATCACGGTGAAATCGAGCCGGTCGCGCGAGCCCACATTGCCATAGGTCACCCGGCCATAGGCCAGCCCAATGGCGCAGTCGCAGGGATAGGTGCACGGCGATTCGCCCGCCCCCGCAAGACGCATGGTGATGTCCCGCGCCGCCTGCCGCGCGCGGGCACGGGCGGCATCCGAATCATCATCATCGCCCGCCGGGAACACGGCAAGGATCGCATCGCCGATGAATTTCAGCACCTCGCCATCGTTTTTCCGCACCACGTCCGTGGCGACCTCGAAAAACTCATTGAGCCGGGCAAGGAACATTTCCCGGTCGAGCGTTTCTTCCAGCGCGGTCGAATTGCGCAGGTCGCAGAACATGATCGCGGCGTCGATCTCGTCGCCGTCACCGCGGCGGATTTCACCGCCCAGCACCCGTGCTCCGGCGCGTTTGCCCAGATAGGTTTCCAGAATCGTGCGCGCATTCTCGCGTTGCAGGAAGACCTCGTAGTACCGGCTGATGCTGGGTGCGCATTCATAGACCAGCCCGAGATTGGAGGTGGTGAACCCTTCGGGGCGGTCGCTGGTCATGGTCAGCACATGGCGCCGCCCGTCGGAAAAGACCAGCGGCATGGCAACATAGTCGGTGGCGCCCATCGCGCGCAGATCCTCGATGATCGGAAAGCTGTTTTCGCGGTAGTCGGTGCCGATCTTCTGGCGCACGCCTCCCAGCCCGTTGGCCACGTGCCGCAGGGGGCTGTTCAGAAAGCCGGGATGATCGTGCATCTCGTAGGACGGCGCGAAGGTCGCCACCTCTTCCTCGTCCCTGGTCCAGACGTAGTTCTTGCCGACGATCAGCGGATGCAGCGACCAGATCATCACGCTGAGCCGCATCACCGACACCCCCTGTTCGACCAGTTTTTCCGCCAGCGCCCTTGTGAACGCCTCGGGGGTGCTGGCGCGCGCGGCATCCAGCAGCAGCCAGTCGATCAGCGGGCCGCAAAGGTTGCCCCTGTCCGGTTCGCGCAGACTTGCCTCTCCCAGGTCGATCTCGGCGCCGGCGCTGGGCATGAAGGCAAGGCAGCCGCGGATGTCGCCGGATTCGGGCAGGGCGTCCTCGTAGCTCCAGACCGCGTTGGTGATCCGTTCGCCATCGGGCAGGATCATGTCACGATAGTTGGCGGTGCCCTTGAAGGGACAGAACGTCTGCAGACCGGTCGGCCCTTCCAGCGTCACCCGGATATCCTCGGGCGGGAAATAGATCGCGGGATCGAGCCGGGTCTCATACATCACCCGGGCCCGCGAGCTGTCGGCCAGCACCAGATCGCCGCGACGCGCGATGACCCTGCCCTTCAGCGGTTCGGTCTCGATGGAATAGTATTCGGTCGGGCGGTGAACATTCATCAGTCGGCACCTCCGATGCACGGGGAACACGGGTGTTGCCGGTAATGATGGCCTCGCAATGCCCGGTTTCAAAGCAAATCGGCCGGCAATGACCCGGATTTGATCAATCGTGGGGACAATGGAGGAAATTCCCCGGATTCGGTACCGGAATGAAACATGTTCGGCGCATCCGCGCTCCTCGGCGGCCATCGTGACAATACCACCCGAACGCGGTCCTGTATTGCCCGTCCCGCGCGGGTTTCCGCAGCATCGAGGGCGTCTGCCGACGGTCAGACCATGCGGATCACGTCCTTGTCGATGGACAGCATGTAGCCGCGCTTGGCGATGTTCCGGACCAGAAGCTGGCTGACGATCTGGTTGCCCAGCGTGTCGCGCAGCCGCTTGATCCGGGTCGCGCCCGCCGCCTCGTCGCAGTCGGCCGGGTCGCGCCCGGAAATCATCGCCTCGATCTGCGCCCCCGAGAGCACCTCGTCATCCATCCGCGCCTCGGCCAGAACCGCCAGCGTCTCCATCGCCGCGGGCGTCAGGCGAAAGTCGAGATTGTTCAGATAGACGGTGTTTTCCTCGCGGCTGATGAGCAGCGAATTGACCTGGATGCCGGCTTGTTCGATCTGCGCCATCCGCCGGTTGAGCGTCACCAGCATGACCAGAAACACCAGCGCCGCGATCATCATCGCGGTGGCAAACACCAGCAGCACGAAGATCACCATCCGGTAGCTGGCCAGCGTGTCGGAAAAGGCGGTACCGGACTGGGCGAGGATTTCGAGCAGCCTGATCTCGGCCTGGCTGGTCAGGTCGTTCTCGACGAACAGGCGCTCGACCCGGGCGTTGAAGGCGTTGGCGTCGGGCAGGGTCAGCAGCAGCAGCGCCCCGGTCGCGGCCAGGATCAGGACGATTGCCGCGATGCCGAAGGCGACGATGCGGGTGCCCGAGCGGCGCGCCTCAGAAACGGAGATAGAATTTTCCCGCATTCGCCTTCTTCCCTTTCAGGCCCTCGGGGCCAAAGACGGATATCACATTGAGCAAGGTCCATCCGGCACGCGCCAGCCGCGCGGCCACCTCGGCCTGCGCCGCGGCGCGGGTGCATTCGCCCTGCAGCTGCATCACACCGTAATGCAGGCGCAGAGGGTTGTCGCGCTTGGCCTTGTAGTCGGCAAAGCAGTTGGCGGCGCCGGCCGAGGCGGGAGGAACCGCAGCAGCCAGCGCAAGGGCGAGGATAAGCAAGGCGTGTCTCATGCCCCCGATCCTGCGCGGAAAGCGGGCGTTATTCAATAACGACAAGGCGTTGCCACGACCGATATCGGATAACGGGCGGCTGATATTGCCTGTCCGGGGCGACCGGGCCCAGCCTCGGGTCATCGCCGATCCGGCCCGCCCCTGGGCAGATCGGATCAACCGGACAACGCGCCCCGTTGCGCCAGGGAAAGGAGCCCCGTCATGCATCGCAAGTTCATCGCCCTCATCGTTTCCGCCGCCATCGCGGTTACCGGCATCTCGCTGGTCGCGAAACCGGCCCGCGCCGACGAAACCACCCGCATCCTGGCAGGCATCGCCGCGCTTGCCCTGATCGGGGCCGCCATCCGCAGCAGCCGCGAAGCGTCCGTCCAGGTGACAACCACGACCCGGCCCACATGGCGGCCGCCGAAGCCGAAGGTCAGCCGCTTCGTGGTTCCGCAATACTGCCTTCTGCCAACGCCCCGTTATCGCGGCAACGATACGCTGGTGGGCGAAAATTGCCTGCGCCGCTATTACGGCTCCACCGCGCAGCTTCCCGGCCAGTGCCGTGCCACGTTCTGGAACGGACGCAAGTGGCGCACCGGCTATGACCCGACCTGCCTGCGCGGCAAGGGTTACGTGATCCGCCGCTAGGCATCACACCGGCCCGCATGCCCGCGGAGAGGGGGTCTTGTGCCCTCTCTTCGGTTTTTCCTTGTGTCGGGGCCGGATTCGCGGTTTTCCCTTGCCCCATGAGCACGCCCGATTTTCGCCTGGAGTCCGACCTGATCGCGCAGGGCCATTGCCGGATCGCCGGCGTGGACGAGGTGGGCCGCGGGCCGCTGGCAGGCCCGGTCACGGCGGCAGCGGTGATCCTGAACCCCGGCGACATCCCCGAGGGGCTGAACGATTCCAAGAAGCTGACAGCGCGGCGGCGCGAGTCCCTGGCCGAAATCATCCACGCCCGCGCCGAAGTGGCCATCGCCCATGCCAGCGTGGCCGAGATCGACGAGTTCAACATCCTTCGCGCCAGTCATCTTGCCATGGCCCGCGCCGTCGCAGCGCTGAACCCGACCCCCGATTTCGTTCTGATCGACGGCACCATCTGCCCGCGCGAACTGACCGTTCCGGCGCGGGCCGTGGTCAGGGGCGATGCCCGGTCGCTGTCGATCGCGGCGGCCTCGATCGTGGCGAAAACCTGCCGCGACCGGATCATGGTGGATCTGGCGCAACACTTTCCCGGCTATGGCTGGGAAACCAATGCCGGCTATCCGTCGAAACGGCACCGCGAAGCGCTTCAAAATCTTGGTGTCACCCCACATCATAGACGATCGTTCCGGCCGGTACACAACATCTTGTATCAAGAAAAATCTGTAAGTGACTGATTCAAAAAAGAATTTGACGGGGAATCGCGTTTGAATCATTCTTGCCTCGAACGAACATGAACGAGCGCGCAAAGCGCCGCGACAGAGGCAGTGAAATGACCAAGACCACGACGAGGGACGCCGCGGCGCTCCCGCTGAATTCCATTCTGGAAGGCGACTGCATCGAGGTGATGAACAGCCTGCCCGAGGCGTCCATCGACCTGATCTTCGCGGACCCGCCCTACAACCTGCAACTCAAGGGCCAGCTTCACCGCCCCGACAATTCGCGCGTGGACGCGGTGGATGACGACTGGGACAGGTTTTCCTCTTTCGCCGCCTATGACCGGTTCACCCGCGACTGGCTGAAGGCGGCACGGCGGCTGCTCAAGCCCAATGGCGCGATCTGGGTGATCGGATCCTATCACAACATCTTCCGCGTGGGCGCGGCGCTGCAGGATCAGGGCTACTGGATCCTCAACGACGTGATCTGGCGCAAATCGAACCCGATGCCGAATTTCCGCGGCAAGCGCTTCACCAACGCCCATGAAACCATGATCTGGGCCTCGAAGTCGGAAGGGGCGAAATACACCTTCAACTACGAGGCCCTCAAGGCGCTGAACGAAGGCATCCAGATGCGCAGCGACTGGGTGCTGCCGATCTGCACCGGACATGAGCGGCTCAAGGATGAAAACGGCGACAAGGCGCACCCCACGCAGAAGCCCGAAGCATTGCTGCACCGCATTCTGGTCGGTTCGACCAATCCCGGCGACGTGGTGCTGGACCCGTTCTTCGGCACCGGCACCACCGGCGCGGTGGCCAAGATGCTGGGCCGCGACTGGATCGGGATCGAACGCGAGGACGCCTATCGCAAGGTCGCGCGCAAGCGCATCGCCAGGGTCCGCAAGTTCGACCGCGAGGCGCTTCAGGTCAGCGCCTCCAGGCGGGCCGAGCCGCGCGTACCCTTCGGCCAGCTGGTCGAACGCGGCCTGCTGCGCCCGGGCGAAGAGCTGCTGAGCATGAACGGCCGCCACAAGGCCAAGGTGCGTGCCGATGGCACCCTCGTCGGCGCCGACGTGACCGGATCGATCCACCAGGTCGGCGCCCATCTGGAAGGCGCACCCAGCTGCAACGGCTGGACCTACTGGTGCTTCCGCCGCGATGGCAAGACCGTGCCCATCGACGTCCTGCGCCAGCAGATCCGGGCCGAGATGCGCAACTGACGCCGCAAGCAGCCCGAAATCCGAAAATTCCGCCCGGCGCCCGTGGCCTGTCACGCGGCGCCACACTGCCCCGCCATGCCGGCGGGGCTTTTTTCCGTTTCGCCATTGCGGCATATTGCGCCCCTCGGCAGGGGGTGCATTCCCGCGGCTTTGCGCCTATCTCGTGCGACAACATATAGGAAAATGAGAATATGACGGATTCCCCTGCCGTGACCTCCCGGAACCGGAGAAGGATCATGCCCGGTCTCGATCCCGCAGCTGTGGCGCCGAACAGGTATACCGCCGCCGCACTGGAGCGGCACAAGAAGGAAGGTCTGGAACTGGCGATCAAGGCGCGCTGGATTGCCCTGGCGCTGATCGCCGTGTTCCTGATCTTCCTCAACCCCGGCGCCGAGGTGATCTTCTACCACGCGATCCTCGGCCTGCTGGCGCTGAACGGCTGGTTCATCCGCAAGGTCGGGCGGGTCGGACAGTCGCGCCGGGAGCTGGCGCTGATCTTCGTCGATCTGCTCATCATGACCACGGGCATGGTGGTGCCCAACCCTTTCGCCACCGATCACATGCCGCTGGCGATGCAGTACCGGCTGGACAATTTCCTCTACTTCTTCGTCATCCTGGCGGCCGGAACGCTGGCCTATTCGTGGCGCACGGTGATCGCCATCGGCCTGTGGACCGGAGCGATGTGGGCAGCGGCACTCGGCCTGGCCTGGTGGTTGTCCGAGCCCGACCCGACGCTGACCGCAGCCGTGAGCGCGGCCCTGGCCGACCAGCCCCGGCTGGCGGAATTTCTCGATCCCAACAGCTTCCAGGTGCCCCTGCGGGTGCAGGAAATCGTGGTCTTCGTGATCGTCGCGGTCACTCTGGCGTTCTCGGCCCGCCGGTTCAGCCGGCTGCTGATAAACAACGCCGCTCTGGAGCGCGAGCGCGCGAACCTGTCGCGCTATTTCTCGCCCAACGTGGTCGAGGAGCTTTCGCACAATGACGATCCCCTGAAACAGGTGCGCAAACAGGACATCGCCGTCCTGTTCGTGGACATCGTGGATTTCACCCGCTTTGCCTCGGGGCGCGACCCGCATGACGTGATCGAGGTCCTGCGCGGCTTTCACGCGCGCATGGAAGAGGCCGTGTTCCGCCATGACGGCACGCTCGACAAGTATCTGGGCGACGGGCTGATGGCGACCTTCGGCACGCCGCTTGCCGGCAGGCATGACGCCACCGATGCGCTCGATTGCGCCCGGATGATGATCAAGGCCATGGACGAATGGAACGACGAACGCCGCCGGCAGGGCGAAGAGGAAATCTATGCCGGTATCGGCATTCACTACGGCCCGGCGGTTCTGGGCGATATCGGCGCCAACCGGCTGGAATTCGCGGTGATCGGCAACACGGTCAACATTTCCAGCCGGCTTGAAGCCCTGACCCGCGACCATGATTGCCGGCTGGTGATGAGCGACGACCTGCGCAACCAGGTGATCCGCGAATCCGGCGAGGATCACCCGGGCCTTCGCGGATTCATCCGGCTCGAGGCACAGCGGATACGAGGCATCGACGCGCCGATCACCATCTGGAAGCTGCCGGACGGGGCCGAAGGGCCGGCGTGAGCCCCTCCAGAGCATGTCGCGTTCATTCATATTCACACGACATGCTCCACCCCCTTGTTTTCGCATGTCCGGGAAGCTCGAAACCGGTGCCCACTTTTGAGCGACATGCAAACCTTTGTATGCCGCATGTCCGAGAAGCTCAAAACCGGTGCACACTTTTGAGCGACATGCTCTATCGCGGCATCGGGTTGCGGGCCTTGTCGTAGGCGCTCCAGTCGGTGACCTCGGGGTAATACATTTCGCGCCACCGCCTGACCCGCGGGTTCATCATCCGCCGCCACAGCGACGGGATCATCGCGACGGTGGTCATCACCGGATAGCCGTAGGGAAGTTGCGGCGCCTGCGCCTCGGAATAGGTCTGCAGAAGCGGAAAGCGCCGGTCGGGCCTGTAGTGGTGGTCCGAGTGGCGCTGCAGGTTGATCAGCAGCCAGTTCGACACCCTGTGCGCCGCGTTCCACGAATGCTGCGGCAGGACGCGTTCGTATTTTCCGTCCCCCAGATGTTTGCGCGTCAGCCCGTAATGTTCCACATAGTTCACCAGCTCCAGCTGCCACACGGCGGTGCCGGCCTGCACCAGAAACAGCCCCAGCCCGGCCCAGCCGCCAAAGCCCAGCGCCAGAAGCAGCATCGCCGCCTGCAGCGCCCAGTAGCGGAAGAACGGGTTCGAGGGATGCGTCCACGGCAGGCCCTTGCGGGCCAGGCGCGCGCGCTCGGCCCGGAAGGATGACAACAGGCAGTCGCGCAGCACCCGCGGGTAGAAGCGGTAAAAACCTTCGTTGTAGCGCGCGGTCACCGGGTCGCGGGGCGTGCCCACGTAACGGTGATGCACCAGCAGGTGCTCGGACCGGAAATGCGAATACAGCACCATCGCCAGCAGGATGTCGGCCAGCCATCGCTCGAGCCGGCTTTTCTGGTGCATCAGCTCATGGGCATAGTTGATGCCGACGGTGCCCGAGATGACCCCCATGCCGAAGAACAGGCCGATCCGCTCGATCACCGACAGGTGGCCGGCGCGGGTGGTCCAGGCGATCAGCGCGAACAGGGTGACGAATTGCACCGGCACCCAGACCATGGTGAGGATGCGATACCAGAACAGGTCGTCCTCGGGCGTCTCGGGGTCGGCGTTTTCGGTGTTCAGCCCGGCAATCCCGTCGAGCCCGGCAAACAGGTACCACGTCACCGCGGGCACGACGAGCACCCACCACCCCCCCCATGCGGCGCCGATCCACAAGAGCGGCACCAGCAGGTACGAGAGCCAGAAGGGAAGCGCGCTTTGCCAGCGGCGCAGATGCTCGGCGGGGATCATGTCGGGCCTCGATCCTTCGGTTCTGGCCGGATCATAACCGAAGCGGTGCTGCCGGCAAAGCAAGCCTGTCACCGGCCGCGCCACAGATCATGGGCCTTGCGCATCACCGAGGGCAGGTCCGAGGGGCGGAAGCTGTCGACCGGCACAAGAAACCCGCCTGGCGGCTGGAATCCGGCGGGCAGTTCGGCGTGCCGGACGGTCAGGATCAGCTGGAAATGGGTAAAGACATGGCGCACCTCGCCGGGCAGGGTCTGCCAGTCAGCGGGAAAGGGGGGCGTGTCGTCGGGTTCGGACTCGCGCCATGCGCTGCCGGGCCATCCCAGCATCCCGCCCAGAAGGCCCTTCTCGGGGCGGCGTTCCAGCCATAGCGCGCCGTCCTCGCTGCGGGCGATCCAGACGATGCCGCGCCGCACCGGCCGGGGGCGTCTGGCCACGCGCCGGGGCAGGTCGGCGGCGGTTCCGGCACTGCGCGCCCGACAGGGCGCGCGCAGCGGACAGGAACCGCAGGCAGGCGATTTCGGCGTGCAGATGGTGGCGCCCAGATCCATCATCGCCTGCGCGAAATCGCCGGGGCGGCGGCGCGGGGTCAGTTCCTGCGCCCGCGCGCGCAGCGCAGGCTTGGCCGCCGGAAGCGGGGTGTCGATGGCCCACAGACGCGCCAGAACGCGCTCTGCATTGCCGTCCACCACGGCCTCTGCGCGGTCGAAGGCGATGGCCGCGATGGCCGCCGCCGTATAGGGGCCGATGCCGGGCAGGGCGATCAGCCCCTCGCGTGTGTCGGGAAAGCGTCCGCCAAGCTCTCCGGCCACGATACGGGCGCATTTCACCAGGTTGCGCGCCCGCGCGTAATAGCCAAGCCCGGCCCATTCGCCCAGCACGCGCGCCTCGGGCGCCGCAGCCAGTGCCCCGACCGTCGGCCACAGGCGGGTGAAGCGGAGGAAATAGTCGCGCACCGCCGCCACGGTGGTCTGCTGCAGCATCACCTCGGACAGCCACACGCTGTAGGGGTCGGGGCGCTGCCCCGCGGCGCGCGCGGCCGGCCCGACGCGCCAAGGCAGGTCGCGGGCGTTCGCATCATACCAGCCAAGCAGATCCCGGATGATCGCGGCGCGGCTTGTGGTCGGGTTGCGCAATCTTCTGGCCTTCTTCGTCCGGTTTCGCTGGTACCTGCCCGTTCGGTGGCTACAATAGGCGGCACGAGCAGGGAATCCACCCATGACGCCAAGACCATCGACAACGCGCGGCTTCAAACGCACCGCCTCGGTGCTGGGGGAACGGATTCGCCGCGCCGGCGAAAGCCGCGGCTTCGCCGTGTCGCGCGTGCTGACCCATTGGGACGAAATCGCCGGTCCCGAGATTGCGGCCATTTGCCGCCCCGTGAAGATCAGCTACGCCCGCGGCGGCTTTGGCGCAACGCTCACGGTTCTGGCGGCGGGCGCCCATGCCCCGATGGTGGAGATGCAGAAGGAACGCCTGCGCGAAAGGGTCAATGCCATTTACGGCTATAATGCCATAAGCCGCGTGCGCATCACCCAGACGGCACCGACCGGCTTTTCCGAAGGTCAGGCGGTGTTCGCAGGGCCGAAACCGAAGATGCCTCCCGGCCGTGATCCCTCCCCGGATCCGCAGATCGCGCGCAAGGCGGCGCAAACCGCGGCGCAGATCGAGGACCATGACCTTCGAACTGCCCTTGAACGTCTGGCTCGCAACGTTCTATCTAGGGGAAGGTCTTGAGAAAGGGCACGAAATGACCCGACTGATTTCCGCGATTGCGGTGCTGGTCCTGCTGGCTGCGGGAGGCGCCTATCTCCTGCTCGGCAGGGGGGAAGATGCGACCGCTGCCGCCCCCTCGACCCCGACGGCTTCGGATGGAAACGGCACCGGCACGGCAGCCGCCGATGTCGAACGGGCTTCGGTGGATCCCGCACCCATCCGGGAAATGACGCTGGGCGCCGAGGATGCACCGGTCACGGTCATCGAATATGCCTCGTTCACCTGCCCGCACTGCCGCAACTTCCATGAAGGCCCGTTCAGGAAGCTGAAGGCGGAGTATATCGACACCGGCAAGGTCCGGTTCATCTATCGGGACGTCTATTTCGACCGCTACGGGTTGTGGGCATCGATGATCGCGCGCTGCGAGGGGGACAAGTTCTTCGGCGTCGCCGATCTGATCTACAAGGGGCAGTCGGAATGGGCCCGCGGCAACAGCCCCGAGGAAATCGTCGCCAGCCTGCGCAAGATCGGCCGCCTTGCGGGGATTTCGGACGAAAAGCTTGATGCCTGCCTCAGCGATGCAGCCAAGGCGCAGGCGCTGGTGGCTTGGTATCAGAAGAACGCCCAGGCCGACGGGATCGAGGCCACACCGACCTTCGTCATCAACGGCAAGCTGGTCGAGAACCAGCCCTGGGAGCGCTTCAAGGCGATCCTCGACGCCGAGCTGAGCCGCTGAAACCGATCAGCCGGGCGGCGGCGCGGCCCGCAGCATCATCGCACCCAGCGCGTCGCCTTGGGCCACGTGCAGACGCACTGGCAGGGTGACGACCTTGCTGCGGAAGCTGTCGGGCAGGCGCACGGCATCCTTTTCCGTGGTCACCATCTGGGCGTCCAGCAGCTTCGCCTCGGCCTCGAGCCGCGTCATCAGCGCCGGCGTCAGCGCCTGGTGATCCTCCAGCGCCTCGGCCCGCAGCAGATCGACGCCCAGGCCGCGCAGGGTGGAAAAGAATTTCTCCGGGTGGCCGATTCCGGCGAATGCCAGCACCCGCAGCCCGGCCCAGTCCATCCCCGTGGGCAGGGGGCGCAACTCTCCGGTCAGGTGCGGGACCGGCACGACCCCGCCCCAGCGCGCGGCAAAACCCGCCTGCGCGCGCGCAACTCCGATCGACAACAGCGCATCGGCGCGCGCCAGCCCCGCCGCCACCGGCTCGCGCAGCGGGCCGGCAGGCAGGCAGCGCCCGTTGCCGAAGCCGATCCGCGCATCCACCACCACAAGCGAAAAGTCCTTGGCCAGGGCGGGATTCTGGAACCCGTCGTCCAGCACGATCACCGAGGCCCCCGCAGCCGCGGCGGCCCGCGCCCCGGCAGCGCGGTCGCGCGCCACCCAGACCGGCGAGAAGGCGGCGATCAGAAGCGGCTCGTCCCCGACCTCGGCCGCCCCGTGCCGGCGGGGATCGACCCGCAGCGGCCCCTTGCTCGATCCCCCGTATCCACGCGTGACCACATGCGGGTCATGGCCGGCGGCGCGCAGTTGCTCGACCGTCCAGATCACCGTCGGCGTCTTGCCGGTGCCGCCTGCGTTCAGGTTGCCGATGCAGATCACCGGAACGCCCGGATGTTCGGGCCGGCCGCGGGCAAGGCGCAGCGCGGTGGCGCGACCATAGAGCCAGCCCAGCGGCGCCAGCAGCCGCGCACGCCAGCCGGACCGACCGGGCGGCTCATTCCAGAATTCAGGCGCCCGCATCTGGTCCCCTCCTCCGGTCCAGCAGATCGAGGACCAGCTCGATCACCCGGTCCGTCAACTCTGCTCCTTCGGTCGCCACCGCCCAGGCGGCAAGCGCCATTTCCGCTGCCTGATCCGGCGCCGAAAGGCGGATGACCTCGGCCGCCAGCGCGTCCTGATCGGCGACCTCGATGCAGGCCTTCGCGGCGGCAAGGCGGGCATAGGCGGTCTCGAACCCGGAAATCTCCGGCCCGTGCAGGATGGCCGAACCCAGCCCCGCCGCCGCCAGGGGGTTCTGCCCGCCGGGGCCGGAATGAAACGTGCCGGCCACGAAGGTCACCGGCGCCAGCCGATACCACAGCCCCAGATCGTCCGGATCGGTGGAAAGAAGAACCTGAGCCTCTTCGTGGATGATATCGCCATCGTCCCAGTCGGCACAGCGCAGCCCCATCGCGCGGGCCTGGCGGCGGGCCACCTGGCGGTCGGCCGGATCGGCCAGGGACAGCACCAGCAGCAGCCGGTGCAATAGCCGCAGCGCCCCGCGATGCGCCGACAGGATCGGCATGATCTCGGCCCCCCGGGTGCCGGCGGAAAGCCATGCCGGCCGGCCGTCAAGGCTTTGCACGACATCTTCAAGGTCTTCTTCGCGGCAGTCGGGCGGCGTTGCCGTGGTGCGCAGGGGGGCGGCGGCCTGCACCCGCCCGTCCCGGATGCCGTTGCGCCGAAGGATCCGCGCGGTTTCGTCGTCGCGGGTCAGAATCGTTCCGAACAGGCCAAAGGTCGCGCGGGCGAGGTCGGGCAGCCAGCGGCTGCGGATCGGGGGCAGTTCGTCCCGCCCGATATCCAGCAGGACCAGCGGAATCCGGCGCTCGGCGGCACAGGTGATGTGGTTGGGCATCATCTCGCCCCCGGTCCACAGGCAGATATCCGGCCGCCAGTGCTCCACCAGCCGCCGGGCCAGCGACGGGTGGTCCGAACCGAGCGTGAGGATCACCGCATCGGTCGGCCAGTGCCCGGCCCGCGCCGCCTCCGGAGAGGTCGTGAGCAGCACCTTCAGGCCGGGCCGCAGGGCCTGGATGCGGGCCCCGAGATTGCACAGGGCCAGGACCCGCCCGGGGGACGTCGCATGGAGCCAGAGCAGCTCTCCGTCCGGGCGGGGGGGGTAGTCGATCCCCTCGGACGAGGAAAGCCGCCGGGAAATGGCGCGATAGGCCGCAAGGCTGAGCGAGCGGGCCAAGGCGTCAACCCGGTTTTCCGATCCGTTCCGCGCCTCGCCCCGGGGGCAAGGCCTGCGGGTCCGGAGCCGACAGCCGCTGTGCCATGGTGTCTTCCCCTTTTCGTCTGTCCGACGGGACGTTCCCGGATCGGCCGCAACCTACGCCAATGGCCCCGCAGGTCAAGGCGTGCGGGATGACGGGCCGGGTCCGATGCCTGCCCCCTGCGGGTCGAGTGCCGCCAGCAGGTCGCGGTGAAGCTCGGCCCCGGCGGCGATCACGCCATCGACCTTGGGGTGGGGGTTGTTGAACCGCAGCGCGCCGCCGTGGCGGTCGGTGCACAGCGCCCCGGCTTCGCGCAGGATCAGCTCTCCGGCGGCGATGTCCCATTCCCAGCTGGGCCGCAGGGTCAGCATCCCGTCGAACCGCCCCTGCGCCACCAGCGCCAGCCGGTAGGCCAGCGACGGCCGGTAGGCGCGCGAAAACCGCGGCACCTGCCCGCCCCGCCAGTGCAGCGCGTCGAGGTTCGGCCGCGCGGCAAGGATCTGCGCCTGATCCAGCTGCACCTTCTGCGTCGCGCGGATCGGAGTCCCGTTGAGGCGCGCGCCCTCTCCGGCCGCGGCCGAAAACAGCAGATCGCGCTGCGGCAGGTAGATGACCGCCGCCGTGACGATGCCGCGCCTGGCCACCGCCAGCGCATGTGCCCAGGCGGACGAGCCTTCGGCAAAGCTGCGGGTGCCGTCGATGGGATCGACGATGAACACCCGCTCCCGGCCAAGCCGGTCGGCATCGTCCTCGCTTTCCTCGGACAGCCAGCCATAATCGGGCCGCGCTGTGCGCAGGCGCTGTTCCAGCATGTCGTTGACGGCGATATCGGCCTCGGTCACCGGGCCGGCGCCGTCCGGCTTGTCCCAGCGCCTTGCCTCGGGGCCGCAATAGCGGCAGGCGATGCGCCCGGCCGCGCGGGCGGCCTCGACCAGCAGGGCGAGATCGTCACGCGCCGGCAAGGGTCATCCCTTCGATCAGCAGCGACGGCACCACCCGCGACAGCCATTTGCGGGCGTCATTGGCCGGCACGATCCGGCGCAGCATGTCGTGCAGGTTGCCGGCGATGGTGCATTCGTTGACGGGAAAGGCGATTTCCCCGTTCTCGACCCAGAAGCCCGAGGCGCCGCGCGAATAGTCGCCGGTGGTGGGGTTGATGGTGCTGCCGATCAGCGACGTGACCAGCAGCCCGGTGCCCATGTCGCGGATCAGATCCTCGCGGCTGTGCGCGCCTTCGGTCAGCTCGACGTTCCAGTTGGCCGGAGAGGGCGGCGAAGAGGTGCCGCGCACAGCATTGCCGGTCGGCGCCATCCCCAGCTTGCGCGCACTGGCAAGATCCAGCGTCCAGCCGGTCAGAACACCGTTTTCGACAATCGCCCGCCGCCGCGTCGGCAGCCCCTCGGCGTCGAAGGGACGCGATGCGCCGATGCGGGGGCGGTGGGGGTCCTCGATCAGCGAAAGGCCCTCGGGCAGGACCGGCCTGCCCAGGCGGTCACGCAGCCAGGACGAGCCGCGCGCCACCGCCGCCCCGTTGGCCGCGGCCAGAAGATGCCCGATCAGCGACGACGACACCCGTTCGTCGAACAGCACCGGAAAGCTTCCGGTGGGCGGCTTGCGCGGGTTCAGCCGCGCCACCGCGCGGCGCCCGGCGGTGGCGCCGATCTCTTCGGGGCGGCGCAGGTCCGATTGCCAGGTGCGGCTGTCGCTGTCATGGTCGCGCTCCATCCCGGTGCCGATCCCGGCAATGGCCACGCAGCTGGTCCAGCGGATGGTACGCCGGTAGCCGCCGGAAAAGCCGTTCGTCGCCGCAAGGTGGATGTCATGGACGCCATAACCGGCATCGGCCTCGGATACCTGCTCGACCCCCGCCACCGCCAGCGCCGCCGCCTCGGTCGCCCGCGCGTCGCGCTCCAGCTCATGCGGGGACGGCTCGGGTGCGGGGTCGCTCAGCTCCAGCGCCGCAAGATCCCAGCCTTCGGCCAGCTGTTCGGGGGCGGCCAGCCCGGCATGGGGATCCTCGGGGGCCTCGCGTGCCATGGCAACCGCGCGCCCGGCCATCTCGGCCAGCGTCGCGGGACTGAAATCCGAGGTCGAAACCAGCGCCTGGCGCCGCCCGATCAGAACGCGCAGGCCCAGATCGGTCGCCTCGGAGCGTTCGGCATGTTCCAGCGCCGCGCCGCGCACCTGCACCGAGACTGCGCTTTCGCGCACCACCAGCGCATCGGCGGCCTCGGCGCCGGCCCGGCGGGCTGCCTGCAGAAGGCTCTGGCACAGGTCTTCGGGGCTGAAGGTCATTCCAGGGTTACCTTTCGATGTTCCAGCAGGGAGTTAGCCACGTCCCTCTGCTCCCGCAAGACCCGGGCCGGCGGGAAAAATGCCGAAGGGCCGCGCCCGGCGGCCCCTGGATGCGGTGTTCATTGCCCGTCAGGCCGTCACTTGATCCGCTGCCCGTTGGCAAAGATCTGGCCCTGTTCGTTGATCTCGATGGTCGAGTTCATGGTGTCGGGCGCCTCGCCGGGAACCGTGAGCATCCCCAGCATCATGCGCGCGCCCATCGCGTCCTCGTCAGAAACAATCCCCATCTGGATCAGCCGGTCGATCAGCGCGTTGGCGCCTTCCATGCGCAGCTTGACCGCGCCGGTGGGCCTGGGCACTCCTCCGAAGGATTCCAGGTCGCTGTTGTCCAGCGTGAAGTCGCCCGTCCCAGACAGTTTCGCCCCGGCCGCCGAGATCAGCAGCTTGCGGATCGACACCGCGTTGACCTGCCCCGGAGGCGCTCCGGTCTTTTCCATCATCATGGCCGCTTCGGGGTCCATGAGATCCTCGAACAGCTGTACCTTGCCGGCGATATCGACAATCAGGGACGCCGGGTCGCGCGGCAGGATTCCGCCGGGGTCGAAAATGCCCCACAGCACGTCGGGCAAGGTGAGTTCGGCCAGCGTGACACCGAAGGAAAAGGGCTGTTCGGCTTCGGATTTCGCCACCGGCATGTCGATGGAAAAGCCGAGTTCGGCCAGCGAAATCGTGATCGGCACGGGAAATTCGCTGGACAGCATGTTGACCGAAGGCGCCTTCTGCAACATCTCGTAGGCAACGCGCCCGGCATCCATCGCGACCCGCAGCGATCCGCCCTTCGAGCTGCCCGCGTAGGAGAATTCCTCGCCATCGCCGCGCGCTGCGACCTGGCTGCTGCTTTCGTCGTAGGAAAACGTTCCGTCGAACCCGAATCCGGCGGCCAGAAACGCCTGGAAATCGTCCGAATCCATCGTCAGCGGCAGCTTGCCCGTTCCTTCGAAGACCACTCCCTTCAGGTTGCCCTTGAACGATCCGGCATCCTCGGACTGAGGATCCCTGGCTGCCAGGTCATAGCTGACCGACCCGGCCGACATGGTCTGCGAATACGTTCGCGCCTTGCCGATCAGGACCCGCGACTCGGTCTTCACGTCCGCGACCGAGATCTCGAACCGCATGACATCTTCCGGAACCGGAGCGCCATCGACCGAGAGAGAGGCCAGCGACATGTCCATTTTCGGGGTGGCATAGCTGTAGGTCATGTCGCCCGGATCGCCCGACACGACCATTTCGGGCCGGGACTGCCAAATCAGGAACTCGCCTGCCACCTCTTCCTCGTCCGTGACGCGAAACCGCAATGGCAGCGACTCGGGGAGGATGACACTGACCGTCCCGTCGCCATTTTCCGAAAACGCGATCTTCGGCGCGGTCAACGACAGCTCTCCGGCATCGTCCGGCATGGTCATCGAGAGGACGAAGTCGCTGACCGTGAGCGTCCCGCCCGACATGGTTTCGGTGCCCGAGACCTCGTATCCGATGCCCGTCAGGTAGTCGCGCCACTCCGACCAGACATCTTCGGCCGTCACCCCGGCCAGCGCGCCCCGGGCCGCGAAGGCGCCCAGCAGCGCAACCGAGCAACCGCGCATGAGTGAATATGACATGAAAAGAACCCTTCCCGTTGAACTGCGCCCGTATCGTCGGCCCTGCCCGGCCACGCGTCAAGGGCCGGCAGATCTGGACCGCCCGCCGCCCGGGCAGTACCACTGTTGCCGGTAACCGGGAAGAAAGGCGATTTCATGGACATGACGGGAAAGACCGTGCTGATCACCGGCGCCAGCCGGGGCATCGGGACGGATGCGGCACGGGTATTCGCCGCCGCCGGGGCGAATGTGGCGCTGGCGGCGCGCAGCAGTTCCGCCCTCGAAGCGCTGGCCGCGGAGATCGGCGACGGCGCCATTGCGCTGGCCTGTGACGTCAGCCGTTACGACCAGGTCGAGGCCGCCATTGCCGCGACCGTGGAGCGCTTCGGCGGGCTGGACGTGCTGATCAACAATGCCGGCGTGATCGAGCCGATCTCGCACATGGGCCGCGCCGACCCCGAAGGCTGGAGCCGGGCCATCGACATCAACCTCAAGGGCGTCTTTCACGGGATGAGGGCGGCTCTGCCGGTGATGAAGGCGGCCGGCGGAGGCACCATCCTGACCGTCAGCTCGGGCGCGGCACACAACCCCGTCGAGGCCTGGAGCCATTACTGCGCCTCAAAGGCGGGGGCGGCGATGCTGACCCGTTGCCTTGACCTGGAAGAGCGCGCCAGCGGCATCCGCGCCATCGGCCTGTCGCCCGGCACGGTGGCCACGCAGATGCAGCGCGAGATCGCCGCCTCGGGCATCAACCCGGTCAGCCGCATCCGGTGGGAAGACCACATTCCCCCCGACTGGCCGGCGCGCGCGCTGCTGTGGATGTGCGGGCCGGATGCCGACGAATTCCTGGGCGCGGAAATCGCGCTGCGCGATGAAGGCATCCGCAGGCGGATCGGGCTGACATGATCCGGCTGGAGAAGGAAGGCGGGCTGTGGACCGTCACCATCGACCGGCCCGACAAGGCCAATTCCCTGACCGCCGCGATGCTCGAAGAGCTGGCCGAAATCGCCGAGGGCGCCGGCGCGGCGCGGGCGCTGATCCTGACCGGCCGGGGGCGGGTGTTCAGCGCCGGAGCCGATCTGGACGAGGCGCGGGCGGGGCTGGCGACCTCGCCGCTGTGGGAACGCCTTTCGGGCGCGCTGGCGGCGCTGCCGGCACTGAAGGTGGCGGCGCTGAACGGCACGGCGGCGGGGGGCGCGCTGGGCATGGTGCTGGCCTGCGATATGCGCATCGCGGTGCCCGAGGCGCGGATCTTCTACCCGGTGATGAAGCTGGGCTTTCTGCCGCAGCCTTCGGATCCTGCGCGCATGGCAGCGCTGATCGGACCGGCGCGAACCCGGCTGATCCTGATGGGCGGGCAGAAGATCACCGCCCGCGAGGCCTACGAGTTCGGGCTGGTGGAGCGCATCGTGGAGCCCGATGCGCTGATGGACACGGCCCGTGCGCTGGTGGCCGACACGCTTGCGGCCCGCCCCGAGGTGGCGGCGGGGATCCGCGCGCTGTGCAGTTGAAGCGCCCCGGATGGAATGCCACCGCCGGGATGCGCCGTGGCCCACCCTGCCTGCGCATGTTCCGCATGTCCGGGAAACTCGGGACGGGTTCCCGCTTCCGGGCGACATGATCTAGCGCCGCCGCCGCCGCGGCCCCGGCACGCGCGAGCGGAATCCGGGCGGGCGCTTGCACACCCAGGCGATGAACTTCGCCAGATGCGGATGCGCCTGCAGCGCCTCGATGCTGTGAAAGCTGCGCGCGAGCTCTGCCTCGGTCAGGCTGGCGTGGATCTCCTTGTGGCAGATCTCGTGCAGCAGCACCACCGGCCCGCCCTTGCCACCCTTGAGCCTGGGGACCAGGTGGTGCAGGCTGCGCCCCGCCTCGGGCGGGATCGGCCGGTTGCAAAGCGGGCAGACGGGATCGGTCATGGCGCGGCAAAACCGAAAAGGCGGCGGCGGAAAGGATGCCGGCAGGGTGACGCAATGGCGCGGAACTGACAAGCCTCTGACCGTGGTTGTGGGGGCCGGGCCCGCGGGGCTGATGGCCGCGGCCGAGATGGCGCGCGCCGGCTGCCGCGTGCTCGTGGCCGAGGCAAAACCCTCGCCCGCGCGCAAGCTGCTGATGGCGGGCAAGTCGGGGCTGAACCTGACCCGGGCCGAACCCTTCGACCGCTTCATGCAGGCCTATGGAGAGGCCGCCGACTGGCTGCGCCCGATGATCGCCGAATTCGGCCCCGAGGCGGTGCAGGGATGGGCCCGGGTGCTGGGGCAGGAGTTGTTCGCGGGCTCGACCGGCCGGGTGTTTCC
Source organism: Piezobacter thermophilus (assembly GCF_055386745.1). NCBI lineage: Bacteria > Pseudomonadati > Pseudomonadota > Alphaproteobacteria > Rhodobacterales > Paracoccaceae > Piezobacter > Piezobacter thermophilus. The sequence goes on from NZ_AP042380.1 coordinate 84,174, forward strand.
GCGGGTGATGAAGGCCTCGCCGCTGCTGCGGGCCTGGCTGGCCGAGCTGGGCGGGCTTGGCGTCACCCTGCGGACCCGCTGGCGCTGGGTGGGGCTTGAGGGCGGGGCGCTGCGCTTCGACACCCCCGAGGGCCCCCGGACCCTGCGCCCCGCCGCCGCGGTGCTGGCGCTCGGCGGGGCAAGCTGGTCGCGGCTGGGCTCGGACGGGGCCTGGGCACCGATCCTGCACGAAGCCGGCATCGCGGTGACCCCCTTCGCGCCCGCCAATGCCGGGATCTCGGTGGACTGGTCGGGGCACATGGCCCGCCATTTCGGCCGCCCGATCAAGGGCGTGCAGTTCCGCGCCGGCCCCTACGCATCGCGGGGCGAGGCGGTCATCTCGCAGCGCGGGCTGGAGGGCGGCGGGATCTATTCGGTCTGCCGCGGCGTGCGCGAGGGCCACCCCCTGCTGCTGGACCTTGCCCCGGATCTGCCCGAATCGCGCCTCGTCGCGCGCCTGTCGCGCCCGCGCGGCAAGGCCAGCTGGTCGAGCTTTCTGCGCAAGGCGGTGAGGCTGGACCCCGCGCGCATGGCGCTCGTGATGGAGTTCGCTCGCCCCCTGCCCGCCGATCCGGTGGCGCTGGCGGCGCGGCTCAAGGCGCTGCGCGTCACCCATGCCGGCCTGCGCCCGCTGGACGAGGCCATCTCGACCGCCGGCGGCGTTGCCCGCGCGGCGCTGGACCGGGGGCTGATGCTGACGGCCGCTCCGGGGCTGTTCTGCGCCGGAGAGATGCTGGACTGGGAGGCCCCCACGGGCGGCTATCTGCTGACCGCCTGCCTCGCCACCGGGCGCTGGGCGGGCCGGGCGGCAGCACGCCACGCCCTGATGCGGGGCTGAGCCCGCGCGGCGCGCCCCTACCGCGGGATCAGCGCCGCCACCCGGCGGAAGGCCTCGCGCGCGCGCAGCCGCTTGCCATAGGCGGGCAGGTTTTCGCCTTCGACCGGAAAGCCCGCCGCCCGGGCCCAGTTCAGACAGTGAACGAGGACGATATCGGCAAATGTCATCTTCTCGCCCATCAGGAAGGGGCCTTCGAAGCCCTTGTCCAGCCGGGCGAGATTGCGGGAAAATTCCCATTTCAGGCTGGCAGCGACCTCGGGCACGCGGCGCTCCTTCGGCAGGACGAAGCTGTGCCGGGCGGCGGTCCACAGCACCGCGTCGATCTCGTCCAGGACGCAGTGCAGGGCGGCATCCTGGAGGGCGCGCTCCAGCGTGCCGGTGGGGTGGGTCAGCTTTCCGTGACGGTCGGCAAGCCAGGTCAGGATCGCCGTCGAATCGGTCAGCGCGGTGCCCTCGACCTCGAGCACCGGCACCTTGCCCGAGGGGTTGCGGGCCAGGATTTCCGCGCTGTGCGGGGCGGCATCCACATGTTCATAGGGCGCGCCGATCTCTTCCAGCATCCACAGCACGCGGAACGCCCGGCTTTTCGCCGATCCATAGACTTTGTACATGGGTCCTCCTGCCCGGTTCAGGTTTCGCCTTGGGGCAGCCTTCACCGCTGGCCGGGCCGGGGTCAAGGGCCCCGCCGCGCCGGCCGTTGCGTCAGCGCGCCCGACCCAGCATCGCCAGCCGGATCAGGGCCCGCTCGGCAAGCGCCATGGCCGGAGCGGTCTGCCCGGCCGAACGCAGGGCCAGATCGGTATCGGTGAGGATCGACAGGGCCTGCTCCAGCCGGGCGGCACCCCAGTTCTCTACCTGGCGCCGCAGCCGGTCGCGGCGGGCGCCGAAGACGGGCGGGCGCAGCCGCGCCACCCCCGCCGCCGGGCCACCGGGGTCCGAGGCGGCGGCGTAAAGCGTGCGGAAATGCCGGGTCGCGCCGATGCACAACGTCACCGCGCCCGTCCCCTGTGCCTGCAGCCTGCGCAGCAGCGGCCCGATCTCGCCCGCCCGCCCCTCGGCCACCGCGTGCAGAAGACCGTCCAGGGCGGCCTCGGTCGATTGCGGGGCGCAGGCGGTGATCTCTTCCGGGGTCAGCGGCGCATCGTCGCCCAGCTTGTAAAGCGCGATCTTCTCGACCAGCTGCGCGAAATCGCCGGGGCCGAGCTCTCCGGCAAGGGCCTCCAGCATGGCCAGGCTGTCGGACGGGGGTTCGCGCAGCCCCGCCGCGGCCAGCGCGCGCGCCACCTCGCCGCGCGAGGGCGGGTCGTCGTAAAGGCCGACGGCCCAAGCGTTCGGGTGGCCCTCGAACAGCTTGCGCAGCTTGGATCCCTTGTTCAACTGGCCCGCCGTCACCACGATCTGCGCATCGCCCCGCGCCCAGTCCTCCAGCGCGGCGCGGATGGCCGGTTCGGCCGCGTCCGAGGCCTCTTCCACGAACACCGCGCGCGGGCCTGGGAAGAACCCCACCGCCTTGACCGCATCCAGCAGCGCCGCCCGGTCGGAACGCAGTGCCGCCCCCTGCATCCGGGTCAGGCGAATCTCCTCTTCCGCATTCTCGCCCAGAAGCGCGGCCAGGTATTGCTGGCGCCGGTGCGCTACCCGCATGGGGTCGGCGCCGTAAATCAGGATGCCGGCCTTGTCCGGGTCGGGCCGGGCAAAGCAGGCCTCGGCCTCGCGCGCGGACAGCTTCATGCCGCCACGTCCGCCGTGGCAAGAAGCGCCGCGACGATCCCGTCGGCAAGCATCACCATAAGCCGCCGGCGCGCGTCGCGTTCGGCAGCCAGCGTTTCCACCGTGGTTCCGGTGGCGGAATAGCCGGTGAAGTTGTCCGCGCTGCCGCTGGCCACCACTTGACCGTCGGAGATGCGGGTCAGGCTGTAGTCGGCGCGGCCGAGGACCGCATAGCGGGTGGTTTCGTTGGCGGCGGTGACCGCCTGCCCCTGCACATGCGTGCGCAACTTGTAGGACAGGCGGTATTCCGGCATCGGCGCGCGGCCGAGGCGGTCTTCGAGTTCGCGCACCAGAACATAGGCGTCGTCGGTTTCCGGCGCATCGACCCCGACCTTGCCCCGAAGGGCCGACCCGGTCCCCCCCGGCCCGTAGACCGGCGCAAAGCCGCAGCCGGCCAGCACCGCCGGCAGCATCATCAGGAAGGTTCTGCGATCAGACCACGACATTGACGATCCGGCCGGGGACGACGATCACCTTCTTCGGCGCCCCCCCGTTCAGCGCCTTCTGCACAGCCTCTACCGCCAGCGCGGATTTTTCAACCTCCTCGCGGCCCATGTCCCTGGGCACGGTGATCTCGGCGCGCCGCTTGCCGTTGATCTGGATCGGCAGGGTGATGGTGTCATCAATGCGCATGGCCTCGTCGGCCCTGGGCCACGGCGCCACCGCGACCAGCCCCTCGCCGCCAGTCATGGACCAGATTTCCTCGGCCAGATGCGGGGTCATGGGCGACATCAGCTGCGCCAGCGCGCGCACCGCCTGCATCTTCGCCCCCCTGCCGGCATCCGATTTCGCAAGCGTGTTGGTAAAGGCGTAAAGCCGCGCGATCGCCGCGTTGAAACCGAAGCTTTCGATCGCCATGGTCACGTCGTGGATGCATTTGTGCATCTCGCGCAAGAGCGCCTCGTCGCCCGGTCTTTCGCCTTCGTCGGCCATCGCAGCGACCTCGGATGCGATGCGGTGGACGCGGGCCAGGTGACGGGCCGCGGCCTCGGCCCCGGCGGCGGTCCATTCCACGTCGCGCTCGGGCGGGCTGTCGGACAGCACGAACCAGCGCGCGGTGTCGGCGCCATAGGTCGAGACGATGTGAACCGGATCGACCACGTTCTTCTTCGATTTCGACATCTTGGCCGAGGGGATGATCTCCACCGGCTCGCCGGTGGCCTTCAGGATGACCCTTTCGCGGTCCACCTCTTCGGGCAAGTGATAGACGGGGCGGCCGGCCTCGTCCCGGGTCTGATAGATTTCATGGGTCACCATGCCCTGGGTGAACAGCGCGTCGAAGGGTTCGCGGCACTTCTCGGGCAGGTGGCCGGTCTGCACCATGGCGCGCGCGAAGAAGCGGGAATAGAGCAGGTGCAGGATCGCGTGTTCGATGCCGCCGATATACTGGTCCACGTTCATCCAGTAGTCGGCCTCGTCGCGGTCCACCGGGGTTTCGGCCCGCGGGCTGGTGAAGCGGGCGTAATACCACGAGGAATCGACGAAGGTGTCCATGGTGTCGGTTTCGCGCCGAGCCGAAGCGCCGCATTTCGGGCAGGTCGTCTTCACCCAGGTGGGGTGCCGCTCCAGCGGGTTGCCGGGCTGATCGAAGCTCACATCCTCGGGCAGGCGGATGGGGAGGTTCTCCTTCTTCTCGGGCACCACGCCGCAGCTGTCGCAATGCACCACCGGGATCGGGCAGCCCCAGTAGCGCTGGCGCGAGATGCCCCAGTCGCGCAGCCGGTAGCGGGTGACGCCCCGGCCCCAGCCCTGCTCCTCGGCCAGGCGAATGGTGGCCTCGACGGCCTCTTCGCCGGTGGCGATGTCGATGCCGGTGAAGTGGTTCACCCAGCGCACCTTCTCGGTTTTCGGCGGCACGAAAGCGACGTCCGCGACCGGTTTCGGATCGTCCAGCGAAAAAAACGTGTCGATCACCGGAAGGTCATATTTTCGACAGAAATCGAGGTCGCGCTGATCATGCGCCGGACAGGCAAAGATGGCGCCGGTGCCGTAATCCATCAGGATGAAGTTGGCGATCCAGACCGGCAGCTCCCAGTTCGGGTCCAGCGGGTGGCGCACCCGGATGCCGGTGTCCAGCCCCAGCTTCTCGGCCTTCTCGATGGCCTCTTCGGTGGTGGCACCCTTGCGGCACCGGGCCACGAAGGCGGCCACTTCCGGGTTTTCGGCCTCCAGCTGCCGGGCCAGCGGGTGATCGGGCGAGATGCCCACGAAGCTGGCCCCCAGAAGCGTGTCGGGCCGCGTGGTATAGACGGTGATCGGCGCGCCGCCGTCCACGCGCTCGAAGCTGAATTCCAGCCCGCGCGAGCGGCCGATCCAGTTCTCCTGCATCAGTCGCACCTTGGCCGGCCAGTTCTCCAGCCGCTCAAGCGATTCCAGCAGATCCTCGGCGAAATCCGAGATGCGGAAGAACCACTGGGTCAGCTCGCGCCGCTCCACCTCGGCGCCCGAGCGCCAGCCCTTGCCGTCGATCACCTGTTCGTTGGCCAGAACCGTGCGGTCCACCGGATCCCAGTTCACCACCGACTTGCGGCGATAGACCAGCCCGGCCGCGAGCATGTCGAGGAAAAGCGCCTGCTGCTGGCCGTAATATTCCGGGTCGCAGGTGGCGAATTCGCGGCTCCAGTCGATGGACAGGCCCAGCGGCCTCATCTGGTCGCGCATGTCGGCGATGTTGGCGTAGGTCCAGTCCTTCGGATGCCCGCCCGAGGCCATCGCGGCATTCTCGGCCGGCATCCCGAAGGCGTCCCAGCCCATCGGGTGCAGCACGTTGAATCCATTGGCAAGTTTGTAGCGCGCCACCACGTCGCCCATGGTGTAGTTGCGCACATGCCCCATGTGGATGCGCCCCGAAGGATAGGGGAACATCTCGAGCACGTAGTATTTCGGCCGGTCGGCACTGCGGCGGGCGGTGAAGATCCCGGCCTTGTCCCAGGCCTCTTGCCATTTCGATTCGATCTCGGCGGCTTCGTAACGCGACATGGTGCGGTTCCTCGACATGAAAACGCCGGGCATGGGCCCGGCGCCGTGATAGAGCGTATCGTGGCGGGTTTCTAGAGGTTCTCGTCGGCCACCCGCAACTGCCGCGCCCGCGCCAGGATCGCATCCTCGACCGCGCGGGTGGTGGCGGCGCTGACCGGGCCGCCGCGGGTCTGCAGCGACAGGTTCAGCGACCGCGCGGTCAGCGACGGATCCTTGATGTGAACGGTGGCGCGATAGGCCCGCCCGCCACCCGGAGGCGTACCGTATCCGGTGACGATCACGCCGGTGAAGGGATCGACCGATTCGATGGGCAGAAAATTCAGCACATCCAGCGCCGCGGCCCATAGATAGCGGTTCACCTGGACGGTGTTTTCCGTCTTGTTCGGGCCGAATATGTCCCAGATCGAGGACTTCTCGCTTTGCGCCTGCTTCAGGTCGTCGAAGAAATACCCGCTCTCGAGCGGATCCGAAGGGCCGGTGCGCCCCGCCCCGCCCTGCCCCGAACGGCTGCACCCGGATACCCCCAGGGCCAGCGCGAGAACGACAGCCGAAGCGATGGTCTTGTGGAATATCATGGTGCAACCCCGGAACTTTTGGCCCAGCCTGTCCTAACCGGGCACGGGGTTGCGGGCAAGACCTTAGTGACCCGGCATCGCCGAGGCAAATATGGCCAGAAGGTGGCGGGTTTCCGCCATCCGCCCCTGCCCGCACATCAGGACTGTGGCAAAGCTGCACCATACGCGCCCCCTTTGCCGCGCGCCCGGCGCCAAGCCTTGCCAAAACCGGGGTGAAAAGGTGAAACCCCTGACCATACCCACACCGGATTCCCCGGTCTGGGCGTATGGAATGAAACCGAGGGAAAAACCATGAAAAAGGTTCTCTTCGCAACGACCGCCCTGATCGCGACCGCGAGCATGGCCGCCGCGGAAGTGAAGATCGGCGGCTATGGCCGCTTCGGCATCGACTACAACGACGCCAACTCGCGTGTCGTGAACGGCATCTCGAAGACCACCATCACCAGCCGTCTGCGCCTGCAGTTCGACATGTCGGCCCAGACCGACAGCGGCGTGGCCTTCGACGCGCGCTTCCGCGCCCAGGCCGAAAGCCGTGACAACACCCCCGGCGGCGCGTTCTTCAACGGCGCCCGTTTCGGCGTGTCCTATGAAGGCTTCCGCGTGAATGTGGGCAACATCATCGGCGCCATCGAAGGCATGCCGGGGCTGTATCTGGAAACCCGTACCGCGGGCACCGGCATCGACGGCGCCGGCTTCGTCTCGCTGGTCAGCAACGTGAACGGCGAATACTTCAACTGGGATGCCTATTCGTCGGCCGGTACCGGCGTGAACGGCGTCGAGGCGATGTATTCGGCCGGTGGCCTGGGCGTGCATGTGTCCTACTCGACCCGTAACGGCGCCACCGCCGTGGATCGCATCGGTGGCCGTCTGTCCTACAACTTCGGTGACTGGACCGCCGCCGTTGCAGCGCAGTCCTCGGACATCATGTGGGAAGACAAGGTGGTCGTCAGCGTGCAGGGCAAGGTCGGTGACTTCGGTGTCCGCCTCGCCTATGCCGACAACGACGGCCTTGGCAAGTGGGGCCTGTATGGCAACATGCCCATCGGCGCCGCCTCGAAGCTGGTGCTCTGGGTGACCGACGAAGAAGCCGTCAGCGCCGCCGACGTTCTCGCCGGCCGGAACGACAACCGTGACGCGATTGTCGGTTCGAACCAGCAGGAAGGCACCTCCTACGGCATCCACTACAGCTATGACCTGGGTGGTGGTGCGTCCTTCGAAGCCGGCTATCGCCGTGCGTCGAACGACAACGACACCTTCCAGGCTGGCGTCTACTTCAGCTTCTGATCTGAAGACGCATCCTGCGTGAATCGGGCGGGTCCTTCGGGCCCGCCCTTTTCTTTTGCCCGCAACTGGTGTTTTCCTGCGGCGAAACCGAGTTGGGGGACGCCATGTCGCTGGAAGAAATCAGGGCCCGTATCGCCAGGGCCGAAGCCGCCGCCGGGCGCGCGCCGGGGTCGGTCCGGCTGATTGCGGTCAGCAAGGTGCAGCCGCTGGAACGCGTCGAGGCGGTGCTTGACGCGGGGCACCGGATCTTCGGCGAGAACCGCGTGCAGGAGGCGGCGGGAAAGTGGCCGGCGCTGATGGAGCGTTTCGACGGCATCGAACTGCACCTGATCGGCCCGCTTCAGACCAACAAGGCACGCGCGGCGGTGGAGCTGTTCGACACGATTCATTCCATGGACCGCCCCAAACTGGCGCGCGTGCTGGCGCGTCTGGCACAGGAGCGCGGCGAATGCCCGGATCTGTTCATTCAGGTGAACACCGGGGAAGAGGCGCAGAAGGCGGGAGTTCTGCCGGCCGAGGCCGATGCCTTCGTGGCCGAGTGCCGCCGCATGGACCTGCCGGTGCGGGGGCTGATGTGCATCCCCCCCGTGGAGGAAGAGCCGGCGCTGCATTTCTCCCTTCTCGCGAAGATCGCGGCCCGCAACGGGCTGGCGGGGCTGTCCATGGGCATGAGCGCCGATTTCGAGACCGCGATTGCGCTGGGCGCGACCCATGTTCGGGTGGGTTCGGCCATATTCGGCCCGCGCGAGCCGGGTTGAGAGGGCGAACGGCGCTGGCGCGCCGTGCCTCCGGCGGGGATATTTGGGGCCAGAAAAAGGACCGGGTGGCGGCGCGGATGTTCAGGCGCGGACGATCAGCCGCGTGCCGGGGGCGGCGCGGGCGGCGATCCAGCGCAGGTGGTCGCGGCGCAGAGCGATGCAGCCTTCGGTCGGGAAGCCAGGCCGGCGCCACTGGTGGATGAAAATGGCCGAGCCGTGGCCCGGTCTTGCCGGGCCGTGATTCCAGTCGGTCGTCAGCACGAGGTCATAGAGCGGGTCGGACCGGCACAGCCGTTCATGGCCGAATGAGTGGGGCGCGCGGACCGGGCGGTTGTAGTCGGGGTCGCGGATGTCGTCCGACCACAGATCCCGCGGGCCGATGGGTTCGGCCCAAGGGGCGGGTGGGGCCACGCGATCGGGGCGGTAGAGCAGGCCGGTGATGCGGTGGATGCCGGCGGGGGTGGCGCCGTCGCCTTCGCGCTTGTCCTTCGAAATTCCGCCACGCCCGATCGAGCAGGGAAAAAGCCGCCCGCGAAAGCGCAGCCCCGCAGGCGTCAGCACCATGTCCTGCGGAGCGGTCACAGCAGGTGACCCGACTTCTTCGCCTTGGTGGCGAGGTAGCCGCGATTGTGAGCGGTCTGCCCGACCTTCAGCGGCACGCGCTCGGTCACGGCGATTCCGGTCCTTTCCATCATCGCGATCTTGGCAGGGTTGTTGGTCAGCAGCCGGACGGCGGAAAAGCCCATGGCGCGCAGGATGTGGGCGCCGAGGCGGAAGTCGCGTTCGTCATCCTCGAAGCCCAGCCGGTGGTTGGCCTCGACGGTATCGAAGCCCTGGTCCTGCAGCGAATAGGCGCGCATCTTGTTGGCCAGCCCGATGCCCCGCCCCTCCTGGTTGAGGTAGAGCAGCACGCCGGCCCCTTCGGCCCCCATCTGGGCCAGGGCGGCGCGCAGCTGCGGGCCGCAGTCGCATTTGAGGCTGCCCAGCAGGTCGCCGGTGAAGCAGGCCGAGTGCAGCCGGGCCAGGACCGGCCGGGCCCGGTCGGGGCGGCCGATTTCGATGGCGTAGTGCTCTTCGCCCCCGTCCTCGGGGCGGAACACATGCAGGCGGCCGGCCTCGCTGACCTCCATGGGCAGGCGGGCGCTGACCACTTCGGCGAGCGGGCTTGCCTCGCGCAGATGCGGCTCGGCCCGGTGCCGTTCGATCCGCGTCAGCCCGTTGTCGGCGGCGATGGCGGTGCCGTCCGTCACCGACACGACCACCGCCGCCGGCAGCAGCCGCGCCGTTTTCACCAGCGTCACCGCGAGGCGGTGCAGGGCGGCATCGCCCTCCCGTTCCGAGCGCAGCGGCCCTTTCATCGGCGCATCGAGATCGTCGGCCGGGTCTGCAACCGCACGCACCCAGCCAAGCCCGGCGTCACCCGGCAGGATGATTCGCGCCAGATCCCCGTCATAGGCGCGCGCCTTGAGCGTTTCGGCACGGCGCGCGGTAATGGCGACGACCGGTTGCCCCCCCGCCCTTCGCATGTCGGTCAGACGTTCCTGCGTCAATGTCTCGGCAGCCGCGGCCAGAACCGCTGTTTCGCCGTCGCCGATCACCACTGGCAAACCCATGCGCAGGTCCGCGCGGGCGCGGGCCAGAAGTTCGTCGATATGCGGAGCAAGGCTCATGCAGGCGATCCCGGACTGTGTCGCGCCTTACCTAAGCGTTGAGCGGCAGAATGTGAAACATTTCCCCGCCCAGCCACACGACGGCGTGAAAAACCTGCAGCACATCTTGCCCCAGGGGCGGGTTCTGCGCATCTGATGAACATGTGACAGGAGGACGCGAACATGCCGCAAATGAAGAAGATCCTGCTCGTGGACGATGACGACGACCTGCGCGAAGCGCTGAGCGAACAGCTGGTCATGACCGAGGATTTCGACGTCATGGAAGCAGAAAACGGCCATCGCGCGCTGGAACGGGTCAAGGAAGCCCTTTTCGACCTCATCATCCTTGACGTCGGGCTGCCCGACACCGACGGGCGCGAGCTTTGCCGTCTGATGCGCAAGCAGGGGGTAAAGTCGCCGATCCTGATGCTCACCGGGCACGATACCGACGCCGACACCATCCTCGGGCTGGATGCGGGCGCAAACGACTATGTCTCCAAGCCGTTCAAGTTCCCGGTCCTGCTGGCCCGGATCCGCGCCCAGCTGCGCCAGCACGAACAGTCCGAAGATGCGGTTTTCCAGCTGGGCCCCTACACCTTCAAGCCGGCGATGAAGATGCTGATCACCGAGGACGACCGCAAGATTCGCCTGACCGAGAAGGAAACGAACATCCTGAAATTTCTCTACCGCTCGGCCGAAGGCGTGGTGCCGCGCGACGTGCTGCTGCACGAGGTCTGGGGCTACAATGCCGGCGTCACCACCCACACGCTGGAAACCCATATCTACCGTCTGCGCCAGAAAATCGAACCGGATCCGTCAAACGCCCGCCTTCTTGTGACCGAATCCGGGGGGTATCGTCTTGTGGCGTGACGTCACGTCGCAGGCGATTTTTCGGGAAAGGGTTGAAATCCTTTGACGCAGATCAAAGTAGTAACGTGGAAACACCTTTAAGTTCGAGGTGTGAGTATCCCGCGCATGTCCGGGTTACGACATGCAACCTCCCTGTTGGACTTGGCCGGGCTTGGTGCCCGGCCTTTTTTCTGGCCCCGGCTCTCGCGGTGGCGCTGATTGCCGCGAACCGATAGGCTGCGCCTGAAACGGAACCGATCAACTTCAAACCGGGAATCCCTGCCGACATGCCCTTTACCATCGCCACTTGGAACATCAATTCCGTCCGCCTGCGCGAGCCGCTCGTGCGCAGGCTGCTGCAGGAGGAGGCCCCCGACATCCTGTGCCTTCAGGAAACCAAGTCGCCGGTCGAAAAGATCCCGACCGCCGGATTTGCGGAACTGGGATACCGCCATTTCATCGCGCGCGGGCAGAAGGGCTATAACGGCGTCGCCATCCTGTCGAAACTGCCGATCGAGGATGCGGGCGAGGTGGATTTCGCCGGCCTCGGCCAGGCCCGTCACGTGGCCGGGCGGCTGGAGAACGGGGTGGTGATCCACAACTTCTACGTCCCGGCGGGCGGCGACGTGCCCGACCGCGAGGCGAACGAGAAGTTCGGGCAGAAGCTCGACTATCTCACCGAGATGCGCGACTGGTTCCGGGCCCGGCGCCCCGAACGGTCGATCCTTGTCGGAGATCTGAACATCGCCCCGCGCGAGGACGACGTGTGGAACCACAAGCAGCTGCTGAAGGTGGTCAGCCACACGCCGGTCGAGGTCGAGCACCTTGCCCAGACGCAGGACGCCGGCGGCTGGATCGACGTGACCCGCAAGGACATCCCCGAGGGGCGGCTATACAGCTGGTGGAGCTATCGCGCGCGCGACTGGGCGGCGGCCGACAGGGGGCGGCGGCTCGATCACGTCTGGGCGACCCCGGACATCGCCGGCGCGGCCCATGGCAGCCGTATCCTCCGGGATGTCCGCGGATGGGAGAAACCCAGCGACCACGCCCCGGTTTTTGCAAGTTTCGACCTGTGACGGCTCGGCCCCCTTGCCGCGCCGGCGACATTCGCCCCTTGGTTTCCGGGGCTGCAGATTTCATATAGGGAACAAATCCCAAGCGGAGTTGAAACGATGATGGACATTCTCAAAGGCGCCGGGGCCAGCCCGGCAGACGAGCTGGTGAAGGACGCGACCGAGGCCACCTTCATGGATGACGTGGTGGAGGCGTCGAAGAAAACCCCGGTGATCGTGGATTTCTGGGCGCCCTGGTGCGGCCCCTGCAAGACGCTGGGCCCGGCACTGGAAGAGGCGGTCAAGGCCGCCCGCGGCGCGGTGAAGATGGTCAAGATCAACGTGGACGAGAACCAGACCATTGCCGCGCAGATGCGGATCCAGTCGATCCCGACGGTCTATGCCTTCCACAACGGCCAACCCATCGACGGGTTCCAGGGGGCGCTGCCGCCTTCCGAAGTCAAGGCGTTCGTCGATCGCGTGGTCAAGGCCGCCGGCGGCGAAGCTCCGGGCGAAGCCATGGCCGAGGCGCTGGCCGCAGCCGAGGAACTCCTCTCGCAGGGGGCGGCGGTGGATGCCGCACAGGCCTTCGCCGCCATCCTCGCGCAGGAGCCGGACAATGCCGCCGCCTATGGCGGGCTGGTGCGAGCGCATATCGTCATGAACGACCTCGACCAGGCCGAGGCGATCCTGAACGGCGCCCCGGCGGAGATTTCCCGCGCCCCCGAACTGGAAGCCGCCCACGCGCAGCTGGAGCTTGCCCGGCAGGCAGCCGATGCCGGCCCGGTTGCGGAACTGACCGCTGCGGTCGAGGCCGACCCGGACAACCACCAGGCCCGCTTCGACCTGGCCAAGGCCCTCTATGCGCAGGGCAAGGTGCAGGAGGCGGTGGACCAGCTTCTGGAACTGTTCCGCCGGGACCGGGAATGGAATGACGGCGCGGCCAAGAAGCAGCTGTTCACCATCTTCGACGCGCTCAAGCCCAACGATCCGATCGTTCTGAACGGCCGGCGTCGGCTCAGTTCAATGATATTTGCCTGAGCGCGGAACGGGTTTACATTCCCGATCATGCTGAACGCCGCTGACCTGCCCGACACGATCCCGATCTTCTCGCTTCCCGGGGCGCTGCTGCTGCCCCGGTCGCGCCTGCCGCTGCATATTTTCGAGCCACGATACCTTCAGATGCTCGAAGACACGCTGAAAACGCGCGAGCGTCTGATCGGCATGGTACAGCCGCGGGCGCAGCCGGGGCAGGAGGCGGCGTTGCACCGGATCGGCTGCGCCGGGCGGATCACGCAGTTTTCGGAAACCGAGGACGGGCGCTACCTGATCACCCTGACCGGCATTTCCCGCTTCCGTCTGGGGGACGAGGTCGAAGGTTTCACCCCCTATCGCCGGTTCGGCGTGTCATGGGACGGCTTCGAACGCGACCTGGGCCAGACCGAACGCGACGACGGCCTCGACCGGACGGCCTTTCTGGGCCTGCTGGAGCGGTTCTTCTCGGCCAAGCTGCTGTCCACCGACTGGGACACGCTGAAAGAGGCCGAGGACGAACTGCTCATCAATTCGCTGTCCATGCTTCTGGATTTCGACCCGGAAGAGAAACAGGCGCTGCTGGAGGCGCCCAGCCTCACCACCCGGCGCGAAACCCTGGTCACGCTGATCGAATTCATGATGCGCGGCGGACCGGACGAGGAGACATTGCAATGACGGCCGAAGAACCCGGTTTCGACAGGCGGATGCTCGAGGCGCTGGTCTGTCCGCTGACCCACGGCACACTGGAATACGATGCCGAACGGCAGGAGCTGATCTCGCGTGCTGCGGGTCTGGCCTTTCCGATCCGTGACGGGATCCCGGTCATGCTGGTGGACGAGGCGCGCAAGATCGACTGAAGCGCAAGCGCGCAGGCCGAACCAGCCCCCCTACCCGCTCCAGACCGGGGTGCGGGCGGCGCGCAGGGTGGCTTGCGGCGTTTCTCCGAACCGCGCCCTGTAGGCCTGCGAAAACCGTCCCAGATGGGAAAAACCCCAACGCAGCGCGATATCCGTCACCGTCGAGCCGGGACCGGCAGTCAGCAGATCCTGATGCGCGCGGGCAAGCCGCGCGTCGCGCAGGTAGCGCATCGGCGTGGTATCGCGGAACTTGCGAAAGGCGATCTGCAGGCTGCGAGGCGTGGTGCAGGCGGCGGCCGCTATGTCGTCCAGGGTGATCGGCTGGTCGAGATGGGCCTCGATAAATTCCTCGGCGCGGCGCAGCTGCCGCGGTCTGGCGGCCCCGCCACCCAGCCCCAGGAGGTGGGAATAATTGTTCGGCAGGGCCTCGATCAACCCGGTCAGGATGGTGCTCTCGATCTGCCGGCTCATCAGCCCGCCCCCGCCGAACGCCCCGTGTCCGGCATCGATCCCGTTCACCAGATGCAGGATCAGACATGCCAGCGCCCGCCCGCCGCCCTGCCTCAGGTCAAGCGGCCCCGTAAACGTCAGGGGCTTGTCCGCGCGAACTCCAAGAAGGCCAGACAGATGCGTCTGCAACGAATCCCGGTCGATCTGGACGAGGATCTGTTCGGTCCCTTCCTCCCAGATCATGGTGGTTTCGTGATGGGGGTTCAGCATCGCCGCGGCAAGGGGCGTCGATCCGTATTGGCAGGGGCCGTTGCGGATTGCCGCAGCGCCGGTCAGCGGGATCTGCAGCAGGTAGAACGACCGCAGCTCGCCCGGTGAAATAAGGGTCTTGGCGCCATATGCGATGAAATTGAGTGACATCCGTTCGCCGCGAACGTGATGATGGCGCGCCCGCATCCGGCCCCGGCCGACGACATCCAGACGATGTGGACAGAACACCCGCGCGACCTGTTCGCGGGCTTCGTCAAGATCGCCCGTACGGAACAGGACGTGGTTCGCCAGCGGCTTCGGCGATCCCGGATCTCCGCGATATCCGTCCATATGCAACATTTTCAGAGCATAACCGATTCCCGCCTCTGCCGGGCGAATTTTTTCGCTTTCCGGATAGCGGGCGGATTTTGCGGATAGTGGCCGGGTCGGGTTTTCAGGCAGCGTTGTCTGAAACCTGAAACATCTGTGGGGAGGAGAACATGCGCGGACTGGATGGAAAGGTGGCCATCGTACCCGGCGGCGCCACCAGGATCGGCGCCGCGATCGTCAAGGCGTTTCGCGACGCGGGCACGCGGGTCATGGTCGCCGACATCAACGCCGAAGCGGGCCGGGCGCTGGCGGGCGACGGAGTGGCATTCCGCGAAACCGACCTGCGCGACGACGACGCGATCGCGGCATTGGTCGAGGCCACGAAAGAGCAGTTCGGCCGCATCGACTTCCTGGTCAACGTGGCCTGCTCCTATCTGGACAACGGGATTGATTCGACCCGCGCCGAATGGCTGGAAAGCCTTGACGTGAACGTGGTCGGATCGGTCATGCTGATGCAGGCCGCGCGTGCGGAACTGGCCCGCAACAGGGGCGCCATCGTCAATTTCGGGTCGATCTCGTCTCGCGTGGCCCAGACCGGCCGCTGGCTGTATCCGGTATCGAAGGCGGCAATCCTGCAACTGACCCGGAATCAGGCGATGGACCTGGCACCCGAGGGCATCCGCGTGAACGCGGTCAGCCCCGGCTGGACCTGGTCCAACATCATGGACGAACTGACCGGCGGCGACCGGGAAAAGACCGATCGTGTCGCCGCGCCCTTCCACCTGATGGGGCGGGTGGCCGACCCCGAAGAGGTGGCCGCGGCGGTTCTGTTCCTGTGCTCGGACGAGGCCGGTTTCGTCACCGGCACCGATATCCGGGTCGATGGCGGCTATACGGCGATGGGGCCGGAACGGGCTGAGGCGGCGATCCCGCTGCTGATGGAATGAGAAGCCGGGCCGGCAACGGCACAACAACAACATGTCATGGGAGGAATATTGGATGCGAAAGATCACCATTGTCGGAGGCGGCCAGTCCGGTCTGCAACTGGGAATCGGCCTGTTGAAGAACGGCCACGACGTGCGCATCGTTCAGAACCGCACAGCCGACGAGATCGCAACCGGCCGGGTGCTCTCCAGCCAGTGCATGTTCCACACCGCGGTTCAGAACGAACGCGACCTGGGGATCGACTTCTGGGCCGACAGCTGCCCGCCGGTCGAGGGGATCAGCTTTGCCGTGCCCGACCCGGAAGGGTCAGGTACCAAGGTGATCGACTGGACCGGGCGGCTCGACAACCCCGCCTTTTCGGTGGACCAGCGGGTGAAGATCCCGCGCTGGATGGAGGAATTCACCAGCCTTGGCGGCCAGCTGGTCATTGCCGAGGCCGGGCTGGACGAGCTGGAAACCTATGCGCGTCAGGACGATCTGGTGATCGTCGCCTCGGGCAAGGGCGAAATCGGCCGGCTGTTCGAACGCGACGCCGAAAAATCGACCTTTGACAAGCCGATGCGCGCATTGGCACTGACCTATGTCACCGGGATGACGCCGCGCCCCGGGCATTCGGCGGTCTGCTTCAACCTGATCCCCGGCGTCGGCGAATATTTCGTGTTTCCCGCCCTGACCACCACGGGTCCATGCGAGATCATGGTGTTCGAGGGCGTCCCGGGCGGGCCGATGGACTGCTGGCAGGACGTGAAGACCCCGGAACAGCATCTGGCGAAATCCAAGGAAATTCTTGATACCTTCCTGCCGTGGGAGGCCGAGCGCTGCCGGAACATCGAGCTGACGGACGAGAACGGCCGGCTCACGGGTCGCTTCCCGCCGACCATCCGCCATCCTGTCGCCACCCTGCCCTCGGGGCGCAAGGTTCTGGGTATCGGCGACGCCGTCTGCCTCAACGACCCGATCACCGGCCAGGGGTCGAACAACGCCTCGAAGGCGGCCGCGATCTATTTGCGCCGCATTCTGGACCATGGCGACCGGCCCTTCGATGCCGAGTGGATGCAGGGCACCTTCGACCGGTTCTGGGACGATGCCCAGTGGGTTGTCACCTGGACCAACATGCTGCTGATGCCGCCGCCGCCCTTCGTGCTGGAGCTCATGGGCATGGCGGGCGCGGTCCCCGAGCTGGCCCACCGCATGGCCAACGGGTTCGACGATCCGAGGGATTTCTTCCCGTGGTTTGCCGACCCGGATGCGGCACGGTCCTACATGAACGAACTCAAGGCGGCCTGAGCCATGCCGGCCAGCATCTCGCCGGACGAATTCCGCGCCGCGATGGCGCGGTTCCCGGGCGTGGTCACGATCGTGACCACCGCCCGCGAAGGGGAGCGGCTGGGCGTGACCGCAACGGCTGTGTCCTCGGTAACGGCGGAACCGCCCAGCATCCTGGTCTGCCTGAACACGCGCACCGGAACCTGTGCCGTGATATCCGAAACCGGGCGGTTCAACGTGAACCTGCTGACCGAGCCGGCCTGCGATCTGGCTCTGCGCTTTGCCGGGGCCGGGGGCGCGACCGGTCCGGCAAAGTTCGACCGGGGCAACTGGACCCAGGATGACCGCGGCCTGCCCTGCCTTGCCGATGCTCTGGTCAGCCTGTCCTGTGACGTGTCCGAGAGAATCGAGGCTTCGAGTCACATGATCTTTATCGGACGGATCCGCTCTGTCCGCCTTGGTGAGGGCCGGCCGTTGCTTTACGAGCGGTCCGTCTTCCGGGGGCTGGCGCCGGTCGCGGCCTGAGAGCGCGGCGCCGGGGGCTCTGCCCCCGAACCCCCGGAGTATTTCCGGCAAGAGGAAGAGGCGGTCAGGTGAAGGAGCGGATCGTGGCCAGGGCGCCGTCCAGTGCCTCGCCGGTTTCGTCCTGAAGCGCGGCCTCGCGAAGGCGGGCGACCCATCGGGCAGCATCTTCCCGACCGCGCAGGCGCCCGGAGGCCTCCATGACCCGGTCGAATTTCGACAGACCGCGCCCGTGGGTATCGGAATACCCCTTGATCAGCCGGCGACACCGCAGCAATTCCACGGCCAGGTCATAGCTTTCGGTGCGGGCATCAGCGCAGGCGGCCAGCCAGCGTTCGAGATGCGCCTGCTCTACCCTGTGGCGCAGGGTGCGCCGGCGCCAGCGGCGCAATCCGCCCAGGAGATAGAGCGCCAGAAACGGGCCGATCCGGTGGGTGCGGATGCGCCGCCCGCGATTGAACATCCGGTCGATGCGCGCCATCCATTCCGGGCGGGAACGGATCCGCGCGCCCAGCCCCGCCGGCAGCAGGCCGACGATCTCTTCGGCACGGGGGTGCATGAACTCGGTCAGGTGCAGAGTCCTGCCTCGTGCCCCCATCTCGGCGGCGATCCGGTCAAAACGGGCGCGGCGGGTCTTGAGATCGGCCACCCGGATCACGTCGTCATAGGCCATGGCATTGGCTATGTACTTCGCGGCTTCGGTGGTCAGCACGTGCCCCCTTGCCGGGTCGTCGAGCGCCGCGAACGGCTCCAGCCGGTCGAGATATTCGCGCCCGTAGGCGGGATCCTGAAAATTCACCACCTTGCGCAGACCCCGCAGCGCCATGTGGCGGGCCGGCGCGGGCAGGGCCTCGGCACGGGCGGCGAGAGAATCCCACTCGCGCCGCAGGGCCTGCGGGCCGGACACCGCGAAGGCGGGCTCCGGTCGGCGCGCTTCTGCCGGCGGGGGGGACTCGACCTCGCCCGCCCGGGCGCGGGCGAAGGCGGCATCGAAGGCGCGCAGCGAGGGTTCGACACCCTTGCCGGAGGCACGGATCGCATCCTCGAAGGCGGCCCTGGGAAAAGGCAAGGCGCCCGATCCGGCCAGCGCCCCGAACAGCGCCGCCGAGATAACCGAGCCGCTGCGCACCGCCAGCCCCTCCATGTCGAACATGACCAGCCGGTCGGCGGCGATCTCGGCGGCCGCGCGAACCTGCGCAGACGAAGCGATGCCGTCGCCCGGGACCGTCTTTTCCGACACCGCCAGCGCCCGGTGGGTCGAGGCGATCAGCGTGGTCCGGTCCGGCGTGACGAACCCGCGCATGATCGCGCGCCCGGCCTCCATCATTTCGGCCGCGATCAGAAT
Organism: Piezobacter thermophilus; assembly: GCF_055386745.1. Lineage (NCBI taxonomy): Bacteria > Pseudomonadati > Pseudomonadota > Alphaproteobacteria > Rhodobacterales > Paracoccaceae > Piezobacter > Piezobacter thermophilus. The sequence goes on from NZ_AP042380.1 coordinate 102,966, forward strand.
GTCCACGTCGCCCGGCGACGGCGCCAGCGAAAAGACCGGGGTGCGGTCTGAGGCCGGAGCCATTTCGATATAGTAGATCGTGGCGCCGGTTCGCTGTGCCACGCCGGCGACGGAGGTTGCCTGGCAGGCGTAACCCCGGCTGCGCGCGACCGCCTCGATCCAGCCGGTCAGCACGCCGCCGCCCTGACCGCCCACGGCCATGATCGCCAGCTTGATGACGGTGCCGAGCTTTTCGTCGGGTTGGTGGCGGGCAAGCCCCGTGTCGGCCTTCATCCCGGCGTTCATTGCGTGGCCTCCTGAATCTGCAGCCGCCGCGCGGCGCGCCGGTCCTGCAGCCAGCGGATGACGCGCCCCGAAACCCGCGCCCACCAGGCACCGGGGCCGAGGTCGTTATGCACCACGTCGGCGCGATAGAAGCTGGGGCAGAGCACGGCGGCGTCGGCCACTTCTCCGCAATTTCCGCAGCCGACGCAGCTCTGGTCGATCGCGGCCACCGGGTCGTCGCGCAGCGGATCGTCCAGCCGCTTGAGCGACAGCGACGGGCAGCCGGACAGGCGGATGCAGGCGTGATCGCCGGTGCAGATGTCCTCGTCCACCCCGAAGCGGGGCACGACGACGCGCTGCCCCTCGGCGATGGCCTTGTTGCGAAGAGGTTTCTCGCGGCGCTGGCGGTTGAGCATGCATTCCGACGAGGCGACGATCACCTTCGGCCCCTCGGCATCGATCGTCAGTGCCTCTCGGATCACGTCGCGCATCCGGGCCACGTCGTAGGTGCGATCGATCTGGCGGATCCATTTCACGCCCACCCCTTCCAGCGCCCTGGCAATCGGGTGGTTGGTGGACTTGGTCGGGTTCTCGGCCCGGCTGGAGGGGATGTCCTGCCCGCCGGTGGCCGCGGAATAGTAGTTGTCCACGATCACCGCGACACTGTCAGAACGATTGAACACCATGTTCCCGATCGAAGAGCTCAGCCCGTTGTGCCAGAACCCGCCGTCGCCGATGAACGAGATGGCGCGCTTTTCGCCGCCGCCGTCGAAGGCCGCGTTCGAGGCCGGGCCGAGGCCATATCCCATGGTGGAACCGCCGATCTCGAACGGAGGCAGGCAGGCGAACAGGTGGCAGCCGATATCGCCGGTGATCTGGTGCTTGCCCAGTTCCTGCTCGACCAGTTTCATGGCGGCGAAGATCGGCCGTTCCGGGCAGCCGGTGCAGAATCCCGGCGGGCGGATGGGCACGGTCTTCGACAGGTCGGGGATCTCGGGCCGCTCCTCGTTGGGTGCGCGCACCCGGCCGGGCAGCAGTTCTGGCGCGTGTTCCCCAAGCAGCGCCGTCAACCCGTCGAGAAGAACCTGGCCGGTATATTCCCCGGCCATGGGCAGCATGTCCTTGCCGTGAAGAACCACCGGCGATCCCGCGCGCAGCAGCATCGTCGAAAGGCCCTGTTCGATGAATTCCGGCTGGCCTTCCTCGACCACCAGAAGCGCATCCTTGCCCCGGCAGAAGGACAGGAATTCGTCGCGGACCAGCGGATAGGTGACGTTCAGGCAATAGATCGGCACCTGCGTGTCACCGTAGATGTCGGCAAGGCCCAGCCGCTGCAGGGCGCGGATCACCCCGTTGTACATCCCGCCCTGGCAGACGATGCCGACCCTGGCCCGCTCGGGGCCGAAGATCTCGTTCAGCCCGTTCTCGACGATGAATTTCTCGGCCGCCGGCCAGCGGTTCGAGATCTTGTCCTGTTCGTGCCGGAAGGACATCGGGGGCAGGACGACACGGTTGAAGTCGCGGCGCGGATCGGCCAGCGCCTCGCGCACGCTCAGCGGCGGAGGACGGTTGTCGCGACATTCGAAACTGCCCGTCACATGGCACGACCGGATCCGCACCATCAGCATCACCGGCGTGTTGGACGCCTCGCTGAGTTCGAACCCCTTGCCGACCGCATCCACGATCGAGGGCAGGTTGGGGCGCGGATCCAGCAGCCAGAACTGCGATTTCATGGCAAAGGCGTGGGTACGCTCCTGCATGATCGACGACCCCTCGCCGTAATCTTCGCCGACGATGATCAGCGCCCCGCCGGTGACACCGGACGAGGCCAGGTTGGCCAGCGCGTCCGAAGCCACGTTCACCCCCACCGACCCCTTGAAGGTCACCGCCCCGCGGATCGGGTAGTGGACGCTGGCCGCCAGCATCGCCGCGGCGGCGGCCTCGGAGGCATTGGCCTCGAACCGCACGCCGAGTTCGGCCAGCAGTTCCTCGGCATCGGCCAGCACGTCCATCAGGTGCGAAATCGGCGCCCCCTGGTAGCCGCCTACATAACCCACCCCGTTCTCCAGAAGCGCCTTGGTGATGGCAAGGATGCCCTCGCCGGTGAAGATCTCGCCGGCGCCCTTGCGCAGATGCTCGACCTCATTCCTGAACGATCTTTCCGCCATGTGTCGTCTCTCAGAACGGGTGCTGGCGCACGTTCTGCAGGATCTTCTGCAGCACCACGATGAAGGCGGCGCGTTCCTCGCGGCTGATGCCCCTGAACATGCGCTCGTAGCTTGCGGCCATCGTCGGCCACAGCCGGTCGAATGCGGCCCGGCCGGCCTCGGTGATGAAGATGCGCGTGGCACGGCTGTCGTTCGGATCGGTCTGGCGGCGCACCAGTCCTTCTTCCTCCAGCTTGTCCAGCGCGCGGCTGAGGGTGGACTTCTCGACAACCGCATAGACGGCCAGTTCGCTGATCAGCAGCCCGTCGATGACCGACAGGACCGCCAGCGACCGCATCTTCGGCGTGGTCAGCCCCATTTTCGCCAGCTCGTCGCGCAGGCTGGCATTGTAGCGCCCCATGATCCGGTTCATCAGATAGGGGGCAAAGTTCTGCAGCCCGATTTCGCCCAGCCGCGGAAGATCCTTTCCGGAATCGCTCATCCGCCCAACCTTTTTGCCGTGTTGTAGCCCGACCCGCCGCCCAGACCGGGACCGGGATGGGTCGAGGCCCCGATATGCCAGAGATTTTTCAGCCCGGTGGCGTTGTTACGCGATCCGGGGAAGGGGCGGAACAGAAAAAACTGGTCGATCGAACACTGCCCGCCATAGGGGTCGCCGCCGACGAGATTCATGTTCAGCCCTTCCAGATCCGCCGGCGAAAACGCCCGCCGGGCCAGCCTGATCCCGTCGAAATCGCGAATGTGGCGCGCAAGGATCGCCTCGATCCGGTCGGCGAAGGCCTCGCGCGTGGCCTCGTCCCAGGTGCCGCGGGTCTCGATCCGGCCGGCGGCATCGCCCCTGACCGTGCGCGGCGCATCGGGGATCTGCAACCACAGGATCGCCTTGCCCTCCGGGCAGCGTGAAGGGTCCAGCCGATGCGGCTGGCCGACGCAGATGGTGGGCGTTTCCGGCAACATGCCGCGTTCGGCTTCGTTGGCGGATTTCGACACGCTGTCGATGCCGTCGGCCAGGTGGATGAGCGCCACGTCGTCCAGCCCTTCGCCCAGCCATTCCGGCTGCCGGTCCAGCGCGTAATGCAGCTGAAAGTCGCCGCGCCCGTGACGATAGGCCCGCGCCTGCGGCTGTTCCTCGCGGCCGGGCAGAAGCCGACCGTAAAGCTGGGACGGCGTGACGGAAGCGAGCACATGGCCGGCCGTGATCCGCTCTCCGTCCGCGGTTTCGACGCCGGTCGCCCGGTTGCCGTCGGTCAGAATGCGAGCCACGTCCACCTTGGTGCGGATCACGCCGCCATGCTCTTCGATCAGACCGCGGAAGGCATCCACCGCCCGCGCCGCGCCGCCCCTGACCACCGGCGCGCCGGCGGCCTCGAGAGCAAAGGCGATCACCTTGCCCATCTGGCCCGAAAAGGTGCTTTCTGGTGTCAGCCCGGCATGAAGAACCCAAGGTGCCCAGAGCGCCCGGACATCCGGGCTGTCATAGGTCGTTTCAAGCCAGGCCCGTGCCGGGACCAGAGCCTGGCCGATCCAGCTCTTCAGACCGCTCAGCCCGAGCCTCCACGCCTGTCCGGCCAGAAGTTTCGCGGTGCGCGGCGTCCACAACTCGCCGCCCAGAAGCGCGAACAGGAACGGCGCGTCGGCCTCGATTCCGCCCACATCGGCGGCGTAACGGTCGCCATCGCCGGCGGCGCGCGCGTTGAAAGCGGCAACATTGGCGGCCCGGTCCCTGCTCAGGACCAGCGTCGAACCATCCGACCGCAGCACCGCGGTCGGGTGCTGCGTGTGGCAGAATTCCAGCCCGTGCCGCGCCAGGTCTTCGCCCAGCTCGGCATGGGCCGGCGAGGTCAGGAACAGCACGAAGGTCGCGGCCATCACGTCGTGATGGAACCCCGGCAGCGTCACCTCGTCGGTCATCATGCACCCGCCAGCGCGGTCCTCGCGTTCCAGCAGGATCACCCGCCGGCCCTTGCGGGCAAGCAGCGCACCGGCAACGAGCCCGTTGATGCCGGTGCCGATGATGACGTGATCGGCCTGCGCCATCGCCCTACCCCTTCGGAACCAGCGCCAGCGCGCGGATCGGACTGCCGGTACCGTGCAGGATCTTGAGCGGCGCGGCGATCAGAATTGCGCCCTTGGGCGGCAGCCTGTCCAGATTGGCAAGCGAGGCCAGCCCGAAGCAGTTTTCCTTGTGCAGAAGGTTGTGCGCGGGATAGGGCGGCTCCATCCCGCCGGCCTGACCGGCATCGGTGCCGATGCACTGGCTGCCCCAGCCGACGATCTTCTTGGACAGCAGGTATTCGATGCAGTCCGGCGTCGGCCCCGGCGAATGCGGGCCGTTTTCGTCGGCGTTCAGGAACAGGTCCTCGTCATGGGCGCGCTTGTCCCAGTCGGTGCGCATGACCACCCACTCTCCGGCATTGATCTCGCCATGCTCGGCCTCCCAGGCCCGGACGCCATCCGCGGTCAGCAGGAAATCCGGGTTCTCCTCGGTTTCCTTCGAACAGTCGATCACATTCACCGGCGCCACCAGGCGCTGCACCTCCAGCGTGTCGGTGTAGCCGTCGGGATAGTCCTTGCCCGTGATCCAGTGATGCGGAGCGTCGAAATGGGTGCCGGAATGTTCGCCAAGAACCATCCAGTTCCAGGCGAAGAACGGCCCGTCCTCGTCATACTCGGAGATCTTGTGAATCTCGACCTTCGGCGTGTTCTTCGCGAAATCCTCGGGCAGCTTCAGGATCGGCGTGTCCGGCCCCAGAACGCCCGTGCAATCGACCACTTCGATACCGCCCGAGGCAAGCATCCCGCCCAGCGTCTTCAGGATATCCGTGGAACTCATGTGATCTCCTCCCTGTTTGCCCCCTTTTTGCGGGGCCTGAATCAGTGTTTGACGAATCCTCCGGATCGTATTTAAATGCATTTGCAATTATCTAGCAAGGCGCGAAAGGCAGATTCATGACTGGCGCCCGGACAGACGCGGTGATCATAGGGGCCGGCCACAACAGCCTGGCCTGCGCCGTGCACCTGTCGGCCAAGGGTTGGCGCGTCCATGTTCTGGAACAGGCGGACAGGCCGGGGGGCGCGGTCAAGACCTGCGAACTGACCCTGGCGGGCTATCGCCACGACTGGGGGGCGATGAATCTCTCGCTTTTCGCAGGATCTGGATTTTTCAAGAGATACGGCAATGATCTCAGTCGGTTCGGCCTGGAGTTCGTGCCGGTTTCCCACCCCTTTGCCAGCGTTTTCCCGGATGGGAAATGGTGCGGCATCAGCACCGATGCCACGGCCACCCGCGCCCGCATCGCGGCGTTTTCCGAAGCCGACGCCGGCGCATGGGATGCGTTGCGGGCGGCGTTCCCGGATCGGGCCGAACGCGTCTTCGCCGTGCTGGGCAGCCCCATGGGTATGCGTGCATTTGCAACACTCATGGCGAAACAGGCGTGGAAACACGGAACGGCCGAAACCGTGGACCTGGCCGGGTTCCTGCTGAGCTCGCCGCGCGACTGGCTGGACCGGACCTTCGAGTCGGATCACGTCAAGGCCACGCTGGGCGCCTGGGGGATGCATCTGGACTTTGCGCCCGACATCGCCGGAGGGGCGGTGTTCCCCTGGCTCGAAGCGATGACCGGGCAGGCCTTCGGCATGGTGCTGGGCAAGGGCGGCGCCGAGACGATCGTGACCGCCATGCGGCGTCTGATCGAAGACCGCGGCGGCACGGTCGAATGCGGCGCGCGCGTTACCCGCATCCTGCACGACCGGGGCCGCGCAAGGGGGGTGGAACTGGCCGACGGGCGGCAGATCGGGGCGAAACGGGCGGTGATCGCCAATGTCGCGCCCGCCGCCCTGGTCCGGTTGATCGGCGGCAGCGGCGAAGCCGGCTATGACCGGGCGATGCGCGGGTTCCGTCACGCCCCGGGCACCATGATGATCCATCTTGCGATGGAGGATCTTCCCGCCTGGGCCGCGGGAGCAGAGCTGCGCGCGTTCGCCTATGTGCACCTGGCGCCCTCGCTCGACCAGATGGCGCGCACGTACCAGCAGGCCCGCGCCGGCCTTCTGCCCGAAGAACCGGTGATCGTCTGCGGCCAGCCGACCGCGGTGGACCCGACCCGCGCCCCCGAGGGTCGCCATGTGCTGTGGCTGCAACTGCGCATGGTGCCCGGAAGGATCCGGGGGGACGCGGCCGGCGAGATCTCCGCAACCGACTGGAACGAGGCCGCCACGCCCTTCGCCGAACGGGCGCTGGACATCCTGGAGCGATACGCGCCGGGAACCCGCGACAGGATTCTCGGCCAACGGATCGTGACGCCGGCCGAACTTGAGGCCGACAACCCCAATCTTGTCGGCGGCGACCAGATCTGCGGCAGCCACCACCTGTCGCAACATTTCCTGTTCCGCCCGGTTCCGGGACGCGCGGACGGGAGCACACCGATCCGGGGTCTCCATCACACCGGCGCCGCGGTCTGGCCGGGCGCCGGAACCGGGGCCGGTCCGGGGTACATGCTCGGCCGGAAACTGGCCGGGGACTGACGGAGGACCGGACCCGGCAAACCGACAAACCCGCCACTCACGAACCGACAACAATCAGAACCGAACCAACAGGGGAACAGATCCATGAAACTTTCACGCCGCAACCTTCTGAAACTTTCGGCCGCCAGCCTGACGCTGTCGGGATTCGGCCTGCCGACACTGGCCCAGCCGATCGAAGAACTGGTGATCGCCTACAACGTCAACCTGCCCAGCTGGGATCCAACGGTGGGCACTTCGGCGGTAAATCCCACGCTGCAGGGGCTCTACCAGTCCGTGTTCGACCAGTTCATCGCCCAGGATACCGACCTGAGCCAGAAACCCGGCCTTCTGACCGACTGGGGTTGGAACGAGGACAAGACCCAAGTTTACATGACGGTGCGCGAGGGGGTCACATGGCATGACGGCGCCCCGTTCACCGCCGAGGACGTGGTCTGGTCGCTCGAACGCGCCGCCTCCGAGGGCGGCGGCAACCCGATCCAGTTCATCTGGTCCACGATCGGCAACTTCCGCATCGACGGCAACCGGATCACCGGCGATGTCCTGCGGTTCGAACCGACCATCTTCAAGTGGATGTCGTTCCTGACCGGCTACGTGATGCCGAAGCATTACGTGGAAAAGGTCGGCGCCGACGGGTTCGAGACCGCGCCGATCGGCACCGGCCCCTACATGGTCGAGAAATACGAACGCAACGCCTATGTCCGACTGAAGGCGAACGAAAACTACTGGGGCGGAGCGCCCGACTTCAAGACCGTCACGATCAAGTTCGTCACCGACGCCGCCGCCCGCGTGGCCGAGGTGGAATCGGGCAACTCCCACGTCACGCTGGAGGTTCCCTACGAGGAGTTCGACCGCCTGAAGGCCGGCCGGCTGGAAGGCGTCGCGCGGCCGGTTTCCGACATCGCGATGATCTTTTTCAACGACATCGAACCGATGACCGATCCCAACGTGCGCAAGGCCGCGGTGATGGCGGTGAACAAGCAGGCGATCGTGGACCGGCTTCTGTCGGGCTATGGCGTGCCCATCGACACGTTGCAGGCGCCCGACTACATGGCTTACGATCCGTCGATCAGGACGCCCCACGACCCGGAGAAGGCGAAGGAGCTTCTTGCCGCGTCGGGATACGGGCCGGACAACCCGGTGCGTTTCGCCGTCCAGACCACCCGCGGCTACAAGCCCAAGGATTACGAGATCATCCAGGCCATCGTCGGTCTGTGGCGCCGGGTCGGGATCGAGGCCGAGATCGAGGTCTACGAGGTTGCCAAGCATTTCGAACTGCGCGCCGCCGATCAGCTGGCGCCGGCGGCCTTCTACAACTGGGGCAATTCGATCGGCGACCCGACCACTTCGACCGGCTTCGCCATGTTCGGCCCCTCGCCGCATTCGGTCTGGGATGGTGAGGACCTGATCGGCATGATCGCGCCCTTGTGGGGCGAACGCGACGAAGAAAAACGCATCGCCGGGTGGAAGGCGGTGGACCGCTACATCGCCGAGAACGCACTGGTCCTGCCGCTGTTCCAGTATGTGCAGCCGATCCTGCACGCGCCGGGGGTGAAGGTGGTGCCGCATGCGTCGGGCGCGCTGCTGCCCCATCTGATGACCCGGGCCTGAGCCTTGCCGGTGCGCCAGGCCCGCGGCTGCCTCCCGCTCGACCAGAGCCGGGGGCGGCCGCCCGGGCCGGTACCGGTTCGCATTCCGGCGGCCTCCTTTCCAGGACCCTGCCCATGCCGATCCTGAAACGCCTGCTGCTGCGTCTTGTCACCACCTTCGTCACCCTGTTCGGGGTGGCCATCATCGTGTTCGTGGTGATCCGCGTCGTGCCGGGCAATCCGATCGCGATGATGCTGCCCCCCGGTGCCGGGGAAGAGGACATTCTCCGGCTCAAGGCGCTCTACGGGCTGGACAAGTCCATCCCCGAACAGTTCCTGATCTGGCTGGGCGGCGTGGTGCAGGGCGATTTCGGCACCTCGATCACCACCCGCCAGCCGGTGCTGGAGCTGGTCCTGTCGCGCCTGCCGGCGACGCTGGAGCTGTCGGTCATGGCCCTGGTCATCGCCGTCGTTGCCGGCGGGGTACTGGCCCTGACAGGTACCCGGCTGCGCGGCGGCCGGGTCGAGGCGGGGATCGACGTGGCCAACGGCATGGCCCTGTCGGTGCCCGATTTCCTGTGGGGGCTGGTGTTGATCCTGCTCTTCGGCGTGCTCTGGCCGGTGTTTCAGATCACGGGGCGGGTGTCGCCGAATATCGACCTTCCCTTCTCGACCAGGTTCTACCTGTTCGAAAGCGTGCTGCGGCTGCGTTTCGACATCTGGGCAGATCTGGTCAGCCACATGTTCATGCCGGCGCTGGCGCTTGCGATCCCGCTGGCCGCCATCATTGCACAACTGCTCAAGCAGTCGCTGAAGGAAACCATGCACCTGGACTATGTGACGCTTGCCCGTACCAAGGGCTATGGCGAAAACCACGTCATCATCCGCGAGGCGCTGCCCAACGCGATCCTGCCGACGCTGACGCTGGTCGGCGTGCAGTTCACCTTCCTGATAGGCGGCACGGTCATCATCGAACGGCTGTTTTCATACGAGGGGCTGGGCAACATGGCCATCGACGCGGTGATAAACCGCGACCTGCCGCTGATCCAGGGAATCGTGATCCTGTTCGCGCTGATCTTCACCATGGTCAATCTGCTGGTCGATCTGACCTATGCGGCCCTGAACCCGAGGTTGCGCCATGGCTGATGCGCGCACATTCGTTACCCGCCGCGCCGGCCTGCGGCTGTGGCTTTCGGGCGGGTGGCTTGCGCTGCTGACGCTGGCCGCGGTGCTCGCACCATTCGTCAGCCCGCACGATCCGCTGGCGCAGGATCTGTTCGCCGCCCGCCTGCCGCCGTTCTGGCAGGCCGGGGCCGAGGCCGGCTTTCCGCTGGGATCCGACAGCCTGGGGCGCGATGTGCTCAGCCGGATCATCTACGGCGCCCGGGTGGCGCTGATCGTGGCGGTAACCGCGGGCACGCTCACCTGCCTGATCGGCGCCACCCTGGGGCTGGTCGCGGGCTATTTCGGCGGCTGGCCGGATCTGGTCATCTCGCGGCTGGTGGACATCTGGATGGCCTTCCCCCCGGTCCTCTTCGCGATCCTGCTGATCGCCGTGCTGGGCACGGGGTTGAGTTCGATCATCATCGCCATCGTGGTCATCGACTGGACCCGCTTTGCCCGCGTGGTCCGGGCCGAGGCAATGAGCCAGGCGGCGATGGATTACGTGGCCTCGGCCCAGGTGGCCGGGCGAAGCCGGGCAGGAACGATGTTGCGGGAAATCCTCCCCAACGTGCTGCCGACGATCCTCGTGCTGCTGACGCTGGAAATGGGCATCGCGGTGATCGTCGAGGCGATCCTGAGCTTCGTCAACCTGTCGATCTCGACCGATCAGCCGACCTGGGGCGGCATGATCGCCGAAGGGCGGCTGTCGATCTATCAGGCGTGGTGGGTCCTGGTGTTTCCCCTGGTCGCCCTGTTCCTGACCGTCCTCAGCTTCAGCCAGCTGGGCGAGGGGCTGAAGGACCGTTTCGATCCGGTACTGCGATGAGCGCGTTTCTGACCATCGAGGGGCTGAACGTGTCGCTGAGCGGCGTGCTGCCAATCCTGCGGTCGGTGGACCTGACGGTGCATGCGGGCGAGGTGCGCGGCCTCGTCGGCGAAAGCGGCGCCGGCAAGAGCATGATCGGCAAGGCGATCCTCGGCACGCTGCCAAGGGCGCTGCGGATCGAATCCGGCCGGATCCTTCTTGACGGCGAAGACCTGCAACGGATGCGTCCGCGCGACCGCCGGCGGCTGATCGGGGCCAGGGCGGCGCTGATCCCGCAGGATCCGCTGACCGCACTGAACCCGGCGCGCCGCATCGGGCCGCAGATCACCGACCGGCTGGTGGACATCCTCGGCTGGCCCAGGCGAGCGGCGCAATCGCGCGCGCTCGAGCTTCTCGACGAAGTGCGGATCGTCGATCCGGAAAGGGTCATGCGCGCCTACCCGCACGAGCTCTCGGGTGGCATGCGCCAGCGCATCCTGATCGCCTCGGCCTTTGCGGCCGAACCCCGGCTGATCGTCGCCGACGAGCCGACGACCGCGCTGGACGTGACCGTGCAGAAACAGATCCTGCGCCTGATCCGGGACATGCAGGCCCGCCACGGGACCGCGCTGCTGTTCGTGACCCACGATCTGGGCGTGGTGTCGAAGATATGCCAGACGCTGACCGTGCTTTACGGCGGGCTGGTGCTGGAGGATACCACCACCGAGGAATTCTTCGCGGCTCCGGGCCACCCCTACTCGGCGGCGCTGCTTGCGGCCACGCCGAAATACACCGACCCCCACGGCAGCCTGACCCCGGTGCCGCAGCCGGTGCTCGACGCGGTGAATGCCCGGCTCGACGCCTTCGACAGGGCCCGGCGGCAATGAGCGACATGATCTATCGCATACGCGATCTTCGCCTGAGCTTCCCGGACATGACCCGCAAGCCCCTGTTCGGCCCGGCGCTCCGGATCGAGGTGCTGAAGGGCCTCGGCTTCGACATTCCCCGTGGCGACGTGGTGGGAATCGTCGGCGGTTCGGGGTCGGGCAAGTCCACCCTGGGCCGCACCATGTTGCGGTTGCTGGAGCCCTCGCACGGTTCGATCCTGTTCGAAGGCAGGGACATCACCCATCTGCCGGAATCCGCTCTCCGCCCGCTGCGCCGCAAGTTCCAGATGATCTTCCAGGACCCGATGTCTTCGCTCAACCCGCGGCTCACGGTGGGCACGATCATTGCCGGCCCGCTGAAGCTGCACGGGTTCGACGAGCTCGGCCGACGGGTCGGGCGCGCGCTGGATCATGTCGGCCTGCCCGAGGCGATGCGCCACCGCTACCCGCACGAGCTCTCCGGCGGTCAGCGTCAGCGGGTCGGAATCGCCCGCGCCATCGCGCTGGAACCCGACTTCATCCTCGCCGACGAGATCGTGTCGGGGCTGGACGTGTCGTCGCAGGCCCAGGTGCTCAACCTCCTGGAAACGCTGGTGCGAGAGCTGGGCCTCACCCTTGCCTTCATCAGCCACGACCTGTCGGTGGTCCGGCGGCTGTGCAAGCGCGTGATCGTCCTGCATCGGGGTGAAATCGTCGAAACCGGAGACACGGCGGCGGTCTTCCGGGCGCCGAAGGCCACCTGTACCCGCGAACTGATCGAGGCGATCCCCCTGCCCGATCCGAACCAGGCCTGGGCGTGACGGACGGCGCCGCGAACGGTCGCAAGCGGCGGATCGGGCCGATCAAGGCGCGCGCGCCTGGCCGGGTTCGTCGGGCTGATTGTCGCCGCAGTTCGGCGGCGGGTCGGCGCGGGGACTCCGCGCAACGGATCCTTGCTTCCGGCGCGCCGGGGATCGCCGGTCAATCAAGCGGCAGGCCCGCCGCGCGCCATTCGGGCAGGCCGTCTTCCAGCCTCCTTGCCCTGATGCCCCTTTTGCGCAGGGCTGCAACGGCTTCGTAGGACAGAACGCAATAGGGACCGCGGCAATAGGCAATCACCTCCTGCGCATCGGCGATTTCCGACAGCCGGCTTTCCAGTTCCTCGAGCGGAATGTTCTTCGCCCCCGGCAAGTGCTCCATTTCGTACTCGTCCTTCGGACGGACGTCGAGCACCGTGACAAGCCCCGCGCGGCTGCGCTCCAGCAACTCCTGATGGCTGACGGGCTCCATGTCGTCGCGCTGATGGAAGTAGTCGCGCAGGACCTTGTCCACTTCGGCAAGGTTCTTCTCGCCGACATCGAACAGCGCGCCGAGAAGCGCCAGCACGTTGTCGTCCTTGAGACGGTAGAGAATGTATTTCCCTTCGCGACGCGAATCGACCAGCCCGGCCCGCTTGAGATGCTGCAGATGCTGCGACGTGTTTGCGGTCGAAAGCCCCACCTTGGCAGCCAGCGCATCCACGCCGCGCTCGCCCTGGCCAAGGTGTTCGAGAATATCGATGCGGTGCGCGTTTCCGAGCGCCCGCGCAATCGCGGCAAACTCTTCGTAAAGCTTCAGCTTCGGGCTGGTTGACATGAGATCCCACCATATATTATATCATTCAATAGATCTATTGAATGTACTATCCGTACCGACACCCTGCAAGGACCATCAGCATGACCGACCTGCTCTTGTCAAACGAAGGCCCGCTTCGGCTGGCGGTATTCCTGGGCATCCTGATCGTCATGGCAATCTGGGAGGTCGCCGCCCCGCGCCGCCGGATAGAAATCCCCCGCCTGATCCGCTGGACCAACAACCTGGGCGTCGTGGTGCTCGACACGATCCTGGTGCGGCTGACCTTTCCGGTGGTGGCCGTCGGCCTGGCCCTGGTGGCGCAAGACAGGGGCTGGGGCCTTTTCAACATCTTCCAGGTCCCGGAATGGGTGGCGATCGTCGCCTCGGTCGTGATCCTCGATTTCGTGATCTACCTGCAGCACGTCCTGTTCCACGCAGTCCCCGTGCTGTGGCGGCTGCACCGGATGCACCACGCCGATCAGGCCATCGACGTGACCACCGGGTTGCGGTTCCACCCGATCGAGATCCTGCTGTCCATGGGGATCAAGCTGGCCGCCGTCCTGGCGCTGGGCCCGCCGGCCGTGGCGGTTCTGATCTTCGAGGTGCTGCTCAACGGCACCGCCATGTTCAACCACTCCAACATCCGGATACCCCCGGCGGTGGATCGCATCCTGCGCCTGTTCGTCGTCACCCCCGACATGCACCGCGTCCACCATTCGATCATCCGGCGGGAAACCGACAGCAATTACGGCTTCAACCTGCCATGGTGGGACCGCCTGTTCGGAACCTACATTGCGCAGCCGCAAAAGGGGCACGAGGGCATGACCATCGGCATCGAACAGTTCCGTACCCGGCGCGACCAGTGGCTCGACCGGATGCTGATCCAGCCCCTGCTCGGACCCGCCAACGGTCCCGATCCGAAAGACCAGGGAACCGCAACCGATGAATAGAGCCCTTCTCTTGCGCCTGGTCGTGGTCGCATTGATCGCCTCGGCAATCGCGGCCGTTGCGGTGAACCGCGACCGGCTGGATCCCGAGGCGCTGGACATCTGGCTGTCCGGCTATGGCTACCGGGCGCCGGCCGTCTACGTGCTGATCTACGCGCTTGGCACGGTGGCGTTTGCTCCCGGTTCGGTGTTCTCGCTGGTGGGCGGTGCGATGTTCGGCCCGGTGCTGGGGACGATCCTGAACCTGGCGGGGGCAACGCTGGGCGCTGGCGCCGCCTTTCTGATCGCGCGCTACGTGGCCGGAGACTGGGTTGCGGAAAAGGCCGGTGGCCGCCTGAAACGGATCATCGCCGGCATCGAGAACGAGGGCTGGAGATTCGTCGCGTTCGTGCGCCTGGTGCCGGTGTTCCCGTTCAACCTCAGCAACTATGCCTTCGGACTGACGCGGGTTCGGTTCGTTCCCTATGTCGTCACGTCCCTTGTCGCGATGACTCCGGGCGCACTTGCCTACACCTGGCTTGGATACGCCGGACGCGAAGCGCTGGGGGGCAATGCCTCGGCCATTCGCTATGGCCTGCTTGCCTTGGGCCTGCTGGCCGCCATCGCCTTCGTTCCAAGGATCGTCAGGAGGGTAAGAAGCAGCGATATCGCGTGGATCGGCGCGCCCGCGACGGCCGCGCGACTGGCAGAGCGCGTGGACGTGACCATTCTCGACGTTCGCGGCGCGGACGAGTTCGAGGGACCCCACGGACACATCCCCGGCGCGCTGAACATGCCGCTGGACGAGTTGGAGGAGCGGCTCGAAGACCTTGCCCCCCGCCTGAAGGGCGAGGTCATCGCGGTCTGCCGAACCGACCGGAGATCCGCAGACGCCGCGCGGCTGTTGCAGGAGGCAGGGCTGGAGAACGTCAGTGTTCTCAAGGGCGGAATGGTCGAGTGGACCGCACGTGGGCTTGAGGTTCACGGCGTGAACACCGCAGCCTGAAGAAAGGAAAACCGATGAAGATCCTGCTTGTTCTGAACGACGCGCCCTATGGCAGCGAAAAGTGCTTCAACGCCCTGCGGCTGGCGCATGGGCTGCTGAAAGAGGCGCCGGAAGCGGAGGTCACCGTCTTCCTGATGGCCGACGCGGTCGTGGCCGCCCGGGCCGGCCAGAAAACACCGGACGGGTACTACAACCTGGAGCGGATGCTGAAACGCCTGGTGCTGGGCAAGAACCGCGTACTGCTTTGCGGGACCTGCATGGACGCGCGCGGCCTGACCGACGCCGACGTCTTGCCGGGCGCCGAACGCAGCACGATGCCCGAACTCTCGCGGCTGACGCTGGAAGCGGACAAGGTGCTGGTATTCTAGGGTCGAAACAGGATCGCCCCGCCACTTTCTCGTGATCGGGCCGGCAACCGGGGTTTCCGCGATCAGTTCAGATCACGCCCCGGATCGCGCTCCAGGCGCCGACCGTTGCAATAGATCTGCAGGTTGCCGGCATCCAGGCCGATGTCCAGCATTTCACCTTCGGCCGCCTTCATCCGTGCCTGCCTCTTGGCGCGCAGGATCTGCCCGTCGGCAAGCGAAAGCGTTACCACGATCTCGATGCCGAGATTGTCCACGTGCTCCACCTTCGCCCGCCCTCTCCAGGTCGCATCGGCCACGCCGCCGAACCTCACGAATTCGGGACGAAAACCCAACTGCATCCGCGCCCCGGCGGGCACGTCGGGCAGATGCTCGCGGAAGTTCAGCCCCTCGCAGACCAGGACATCTCCTTCCATCCGGGCATCGAGGAAGTTCATCGGCGGCGAGCCGATGAAATAGCCGACGAAGGTGTTGTCGGGGCGCTCGAACAGATCCTGCGGCGAGCCACGCTGCATGATCTCGCCATCCTTCATCACCACCACCTCTTCGGCGAATGTCATGGCCTCGTTCTGGTCGTGGGTGACGAAGACCATGGTGATGCCGAATTCGCGGTTGATCTGCTTGAGCTTGCGGCGCAGCTCGAACTTCATTTGCGGATCGATCACCGTCAGCGGCTCGTCCAGCAGGATCGCGCTCACGTCCTCGCGCACCAGCCCGCGGCCCATGGACACCAGCTGCTTGAGATCCGCGGTCAGGCGGCGGGCCGGCATCTGCATCTTGTCGCTCAGCCCCAGCAGCCCGGCCACGTTGTCCACCCGGCGCCTGATCTCGTGATCGGGATAGCCGCGGCAGACCAGCGGGAAGGCCAGGTTCTGGGCCACGGTCATGGTGGAATAGATGACCGGAAACTGGAACACTTGGGCGATGTTGCGCCCGGCGGTGTTGCTGTCGGTGACATCGACGCCGTCGATCAGCAGCCGCCCCTCGGAAGGTTTCACAAGCCCCGAGATGATGTTGAGCATCGTCGTCTTGCCGCAGCCCGACGGCCCCAGAAGGGCGTAGGTGCGGCCGTCCTCCCAGACCATGTCGAGGGGCTTGAGCGCATATTCCGTGCCGCCGTCATAGGAATGGGCCACGTTCATCAGCTCGATCCTGGCCATCAGTCCCGCGCCTCCCTGTCGGGTGCCGAGACGAGGTTTCCGTCAAGATCGAAGAAGAACAGATCGGTGGCGGCAAAGCCGATGTTCATCCGGTCGTCTGGCTCATGGACGGAAACCCCCTGCGACAGCATCAGCAGATCTCCGAAGGGAAGGATCAGGTGGGTGATGGTTTCCGAACCGCTGATTTCCGACATCGAAACCCGGGCCGCGAGTGTGCCGCCGACATGCACGTCCTCCGGGCGGATGCCGATCAGGTATTCGCCCGGCCCCGGCAGAGCCCGGCCGGCGCCCTCGATCCACAGCCCGCCCGCGAGGTGAACCGCGCCGTCACGGACCTCGCCGCGAAAAGAGCTGATCGGCGGCTCGCCCATCAGTTCGGCCACGGTGATGTTGCGCGGGCGCAGGAACATCTCGTCGGGGCGACCGGCGGCGATGATCCGGCCCTCGTGCATGACGATGATCTCGTCGCCCAGCTGCATCGCCTCGCGCGGCTCGGTGGTGGCATAGAGGATGATGCTGTTCCGGTTGCGCTCGATGATTTTCGGGAACTGCTCGCGCAGCTGTTCACGCAGCTTGTAGTCGAGATTGACCAGAGGTTCGTCCAGCATCAGGGTGCGGGCTTCCTTGGCCAGCGCGCGCGCCAGCGCCACGCGCTGCTGCTGGCCGCCCGACAGCTGCGCCGGGCGCCTGTCCACGAGATCCCCGAGGCCGACCAGCTCGATGAACTCGCGGGCCCGGTGGCGGGCCTCGGCCTTCCCCACCCCCTGCCGGCGCAGCGGAAAGGCCACGTTGTCGAGCACATCGAGATGCGGGTAGTTGATGAACTGCTGATAGACCATGGCCATCTTGCGTTCCCACACCGGCACGGCGGTGATGTCCGTCCCGTCCAGCAGCACCTGCCCGCCATCCAGCGGCATCAGCCCCATGAGCGCGCGCATCAGCGAGGTCTTGCCGGCACCCGTGCGCCCCAGGATGGTGTAGAACCGCCCCGCCTCGAAGGTGAAGCTGATATCGGCGAGGTGGACCTCGCCATCCACGGTTCTGCTGACGTCGCGCATCTCCAGCATGAGGCTACCTGATTGCTCCGGCAAGGCTGCCCTTGGACAGGAAGTTTTCGACGAGGAAGGCGATCAGCACCAGCGGCGCCACCGAGATCAGCGCAAAGGCCGAGAGGCTCCACCACGGGGTGACCGAGGAATTCAGCGACACGATCGCCACCGGCAGCAGCTGCACCTTGGTGAAGGTCAGGGTGAAGGCGAAGAAGAAGTCGTTCCAGCCGAAGATCAGGCAGAACATGCCCGCCACCACCAGCCCGGGGATCGAATTGGGCAGGATCACCCGGAAGAAGGCGCCAATGGGGCGGCAGCCGTCGATCATCGCCAGCTCGTCCAGCTCCTTGGGAATGTTGCCGAAGAAGTCGATCATCACCCACACGGCAATGGGCAGCAGCAACGCCACATAGACCAGGATCAGCCCATAGACGGTATCGAGCAGCCCCAGCGTCTTGAGCATCAGGAAGAAGGGGATGGCCAGCACGATCGGCGGCATGATCCGCTGCGAGATGAAGAAGAAGGTGATGTCGTTGTTCTTGATGAAGCCCGCGCGGAATTCGAAGCGCGACAGCCCGTAGGCGGCCAGCGTGCCCAGCGCGATCGAGATGAGGCTGGCCGAGATGGTGACGATGGCGCTGTTGATGTAGGGATCGACGATGTTGATGCCCGTCGAGCCGTCGGAAAACAGCGAGGCCCAGCCCTGGGTCGAGGGCTTGAACTGCAACCACGGGATGTAGGTGGCGCCGCTGGTGATGGCGTTGGCGTCCTTGAACGAGGTGGACAGCGCCCACAGGAAGGGGAAGACGATGAAGCTCGACCACAAAAGCAGGGCCAGATACTTGATCGCCAGGTAGAGGGTGCGCATGGCTCAGCCCTCCCTCGGCAGCAGCATCCGCGCCAGCACCTTGGCGATGATCGTGAGGCTGACGATCATGATCACCAGATAGGTCAGCGACAGCGCCGCCGAATAGCCGATCTGGAAATCGCGCAGGCCGCGGATGTAGATGTAGTAGCTGGAGGTCTCGGTGGCCGTGCCCGGCCCGCCCGATGTCATCACATAGACGGTTTCCATGATCTTGGAGGCCTCTATCAGGCGGATGATCAGTGCGCCGATGGTGATCGGCGCCATCAGCGGAAAGGTGACCTGCAGGAAGGTGCGGATAGGGCCGGCGCCGTCGATCGCCGCGGCGAGGTAGGGCTCGCGCGGGAGCGAGACCAACCCCGCCAGCAGCAGCAGGAACATGAACGGCGTCCACTGCCAGACCTCGACGATCAGCACAGATATGAAGGCCGCCGTGCCGGTGGACAGCCACGGCACCGTGCCCAGCCCGATTGCCTGAAGGATGTCGTTCGCGGGCCCGAGGCTTTCGTGGAAGATGGTGCGCCAGATCACCGACATCACCACCGGCGTGGTCATCATCGGCACCAGAAACAGCACCCGGAAGAACCGGCGGAAGCGGATCTCGCGCCACACCGCCAGCGCCAGGGCGAAGCCGAGCACGTATTGCAGCAGCACCGACGAGACGGACAGCACCGAAAGCCGCAGCAGGCTCTCCCAGAAGCGGGTATCCTCGAACACCCGTGCGAAGTTCCTGCCCCCGATATAGTCAAGCCCCGGCTGGAACACGTCCCAGCTGGAGAAGCTGACCCTGATCGTGAACAGCAGCGGGAAGATGATGATCGCGATCAGGACGACAAGCCCCGGCAGCAGGAAGAAATACTTGTCCCGGTACATCGTCGCCTGATCTCCCCCCCGCGGATGCCGTCGTTCCGGTATTCTCCGGTTTCCGGCCTGCTGTCTGCCTTGTCTTGTCCGTCGTTACGGGCTTGTATCGTTACGGGCAGCCGGGAGGGCAATGACCCTCCCGGCCCGAAGTTCATTGCAAGTTGTCTTCCAATGCAACAACTTTCGCATAGGCCTCGCGCACCCGGTCCTTGCCGATCCGGTCCACTATGGCGCGCCACTGCTCGGCCACGCCGTCAAGCGCCTCCTGTGGCGTCTTCTGCCCGGCCAGCGCCTCGGACACGCCGACGGCCAGCGCCGACATGAACTGGTTCACGCCCGGCACCCGCAGGTCGAACACGCGGTTCTTGCTCAGGTCCATCCCCGAAAGCGTGTCGATATAGGTCTGGGCGGATTTCTCGCTCCAGCCCAGCTTGCCTTGCCACAGGTCCAGCGTGAAATGCGACTTGCGATAGGGGTTGACCCCGAAGCGGCCGATCTGCAGGTCGTGCAGCGTGTTGGCCTCGTTCGAGAAGAAGCACAGGAAGTCGAAGGCCACGTCCTTGACCTGCGAGCTTTTCGACACCGCCGAGGTCCAGCCCCAGGTGATGTAGGGCGCGCGGTTGGGCTCGTCGAACCTGTCCCACTTGCCGGTCTTGCGGTTCCACACCTCGTACGAGCCGGGCAATGGCGCCGCGGCCACCTTGTTGCGGATGCGGCTGTCGGGCTGCATGGCCTGGATGTAGGCGTCATCCCAGCTGTAGCTCATCAGCGTCTGCCCGCCGCCGAACGAGAAGATCTCGTCGCCCAGTCCGAAGTTGTTGCCGCCCGGCGGGAAGGTCTTCTGCGCCTCGACGAACAGCTCCAGCCCGCGCACCCAGCCCGGCGTGTTGACCAGCGGCTCCATGGTTTCGAGATCGAAGAAGAACCCACCCTTGACGTCGGGATGCTTGGCAAAGGGCGCCACCCGGCTGATGAAGGCCGAGAACATCAGGTCGTCGCGCTTGACCACCTCGGCCGAGCCGTAGTTCTTCTCGCCGTCGCCATCCCAGTCCCAGTTGGTGAAGAAGGCGGCAACCTCGTTGTATTCCTCCCAGGTTGCCGGCACCTTCAGATCCTTGCCGGTGGCCTCCTTGTACTTGGCCTGAAGCTCGGGGTTGTCGAAGACGTCGGTGCGGTATTTCAGGTAGTGGCGGTCGCCGTCCACCGGGTACTGCACCATCTGGTCGCCCCACGAGGCCACGCCGATATAGTTGGGCGTCACGTCCTTCATGCCGGTGGAGTTGCGGTAGAACTCGGGCACCGGTTCGAGGAAGGGGTTGAGGTCGCCGATCCAGAGCGAGCCGTAGAACATCACGTCATAGGCGTTCTGGCCGGTCTGGAACGGGATCATGATGCGCTGGAACAGGTCGCCGAAGGGCACGTGCACGACATTGACCTTGGCGCCGGTCAGCTCGCTGAACTGCTTGGCGTGCAGCGCCGTGGGCTCACCCATCACCGGGATCGCATGGGTGATGATGTTGAGCGTCTTGCCGCTGTAATCCTTCTTGTCGATATTGGCATAGCTGCAGGTGCCGGGCAGGTCCTCCTTGATGCCGAACCGCGAATAGTCCCCTTGCGCCAGGGCACCCTGCCCCGCCAGCGCGATGCTGCTCGACAGAAGCAGCGCCATCTTGATCGGTTTCATCTTTTCCTCCCAGTTTGATTTGTCGTCCCGTTCTCAGGGTATCAGAACTGCGCGCCCTCTGATCTTCCCGTCGCGCAGATCCCTGAGCGCCTGGTTGGCATCGGCCAGCGCGTATTCCCGGATGGACAGGTTGACCATGCCGCGATGCGCCAGCTCCATCAGCTCGGTCAGTTCGGCCCAGGTGCCGACCAGATTGCCGATTATGTTGCGTTCGGTGATGATCATGTCCACGGCCGGCACCTGGATGTCCTCGCCATAGCCGATGATGTAATAGTTCCCCATCGCCCGGGTCATGGCCAGACCCTTGTGAGTGGTGCCCTTCTCACCGACGAAGTCCAGCACCGCCTCGGCGCCGTTGCCGCCGGTCAGCTCCAGCACCGCCTCGACCTCGTTGCCGTCGGCCTTGACCAGGTGATGGGCGCCGCATTCCCGGGCAAGCTCCAGCGAGGTGTCGGACACGTCCACCACGATGATGTCGGCCGCGCACATCGCGCGCAGCACCTGGATGCCGATATGGCCCAGACCCCCGGCCCCGATGACCACGCATTTCTCGCCCGGCAGCAGATGGCGCGACGCCTTCTTGGCCGCCCGATAGGCCGTCAGCCCGGCATCCGAATAGGGCGCCACGTCCTTCGGCGCCAGCGTCTTCGGCAGGGTGACGATGTTGCGCATCGAGGTCTTGAGATACTCGGCATAGCCGCCGTCGCTGTCGAGCCCCGGGAAGGGGCCGTCGCCATGCATGTCCTCGCCACGCCGGCAGGCCAGGCAGGTCCCGTCCGAGATCTTGGGATGCACGATCACCGGATCGCCGACCTTGAGGTGTTCGACCTCCGGACCGATCTCCTCGATCCAGCCGGCATTTTCATGCCCCATGATCAGCGGCAGCAGGGCATCGCCCGTGGGGTCCATGTGCGGGCGCCAGATGCCCTCGATGATATGCAGGTCCGTGCGGCAGACCCCGGCCCCGCCGATGCGCACGATCACGTCGGTGGACTTCTCGATCTTCGGATCGGGAACCTCCTCGAGCGTCACCCACGACGGCGCCGAAAGGTCCTCGTCATATTCGTGCAATACCTGGGCTTTCATGATGTGCTCCCACAGCCTGTAAATACCAGCCCAAGCATAATCACCGCCCCGCATCGGGCGACGGAAAACAGTGTTCAGAAAAGATCAGGTCAGGGGGTTAGTGTGTTCAGAAACTGAACAGTTCGTGGATTGCCGTTTGCATGGTTTGCTATGCTGGCCCCAGACTGGGCACGGAATCGCCGTCTGATAGGGGGGATCGCGGGAAATTGTCAACCGAGTTTCATATTGCCCGGCGCCAGCTTGAAACCCACGGTCACGTGCCGCCCGGGCTTGTGCCCGGCGACATCGAGAACAGCTGGCGGCGCAGCCTCAAGGCCGGGCTGGATCCGCTGGCGCCGCCCACCGATGCGGCCGTCTCCCTGCCCGAACTGAACGAACGCCGGGCCCGCAACCGGCGCATCTCGCAGCTTGCCCGGCCCGAGCTGGAGCTGCTGTTTTCCCAGATCGCCGGCACCAATTTCATGGTCGCCTTCGCCGATGCCGACGGGGTGCTGCTCGATACCATCGCCGACCCGGATTTCAAGAGCACCCCCACGGGCCGAACCATCGTTCCCGGATCGGTATGGAAGGAGGAACATCGTGGCACCAATGCCCTGGGCCTGGCGCTGGCCACGCGCAAGCCCGCCAAGGTGATCGGGCAGGAACATTTCTTCCGCGAACACGCCACCGTATCCTGCCTTGCCGCACCCATTTTCGACAGCCGGGGCCGCATTGTCGGGCTGATCGACGCCTCCTCGGACATCACCGCACGCCAGCATCACACGCTGGCCCTGGTGAAACTGGCCGCCACGAATATCGAGAACCGGCTTTTCCTCGAGGATCACAAGTCCTCGATCACCCTCTCCTTCCATCCGCGCCAGGAATATCTCAGCACGATGAGCGTCGGGCTTCTGGCATTCGATCTGGAAGGCAACCTTACCGGCTCCAACTCGCGGGCCGTGGCCATGCTCAACGGCATCAACCTCGCGGAAAACAGCCGGTTTTCCGACATCTTCCGCAACTCCTTCGGTGAGCTCATCCATCAGCTTGTCGATGGCAGGACCGTTCAGCTCGAGGACTGGCTCGGCTCTACCGTTTTCGCCGCGGGAAACCTGGCGCGCCGCGGGGACCTGGTCAGGCGCATCCACCAGGGTACCGCCTTGTCACCGGGCAGGGCGCAGGCCCGTGCCGAACCCGCCACGCGGGAAGCGCCGGTTCTTGAAGACCAGCTTCTTCGCCGCCAGATCAGGCTGGCATGCAACGCCGCGCGGGCAGGTCTGCCGGTGCTCATCGAGGGTGAAAGCGGCACCGGGAAACGCACCGTGGCGCAGGAGATTCACGCGCTCGTCCATCCGCGCGCGCCGTTTCTTCCGATCGACTGCGCCGCATTGTCGGCTGCCGATTTCGACAACTTCCCGACCGACATGCCCGGTTTTCGGACCATTCCGGCGGGTCATGGATCCCCGGCGGATGCCATCCGCCAGTTCCTGGAATCGGGCGGCACGCTTCATTTCGATGAGATTTCCCGGCTGCCCGCCCAGGTGCATTTCGCGCTCGGGCGTTTTCTTGACGACCTGTCGCTGCGCCATGACCGGCCCACCGCCGCCGGCTGTCGTGCGGTCGTCTTCACGACCTCCCGGTCGGCCGATGCGCTCGAGGCGGAGGGCTGGCTGGAAAGGGATTTTGTTCAACGCATTTCCGGATATCGATTCACCTTGCCGCGGCTTGAGGAGCGTTCCGATTTCGCCAAGATCTGCCAGTCGATCCTGACCGGCATTTCGTCCCGGCATGTGCTCTCGAAGCAGGCGATCGATCAGCTGGGGCAACGGTCCTGGCCGGGCAACATCCGTGACCTGAAACGTGCGCTGCAACTCGTGGTCGCAAATGCGAAGCACCCGGTTCTGCGCAAGGAAGACCTGCAATGTCTTCAGGCCCTGCCGGGAGACGAGATTTCAGCCTGCCCGCGGTGCAGGGGCAAGACACTGCACGAACAGCGATGCCGCAAGA
Source organism: Piezobacter thermophilus (assembly GCF_055386745.1). NCBI lineage: Bacteria > Pseudomonadati > Pseudomonadota > Alphaproteobacteria > Rhodobacterales > Paracoccaceae > Piezobacter > Piezobacter thermophilus. Next base: position 126,948 of record NZ_AP042380.1, read on the forward strand.
TCCGCAAGCTGCTGCATGAAAGCGGTGGCAATGTCAGCCTTGTCGCCCGGCAACTCGGAATTTCGCGAACCACGGTCTATGCCCACCTGAACGGATAGAGCATGTCGCTCAAAAGTGGGAACCGGTTTTGAGCTTCTCGGACATGCGGGAACAAGAGGAGAGAGCATGTCGTGTGAATGTGAATGAACGCGACATGCTATAACGCTGGGTTTGCGCGACATGCTCGGGCGTGGCCGGTCCCTTGCTGGCTTGGAGCCACTCTCCATCGCGGCGCATTCAGCCGGTCAGCGCGGCGAACAGGCGGGGCAGCTTTTCGGGCAGGCGCTCGACCCGGTCGAGGATCGTATAGGCGTTTTCGCCGAAGATGCGCGCCACGTAACGGTCGGCCTCGGGGTCGAGGGTCAGGCAGTAGCTGTGCACGCCATCCTTGTGCAGCTGCTGCACCGCCTTGCGGGTATCCTCGCGCAGGTAGCGCGGGTCGCGCTCGTCGATGTCGGCGGGTTCGCCATCGGTGACCACGATCAGCAGCTTGTGGCGCTCGGGGCGCATCATCAGGTGCCGCCCGGCATGGCGCATGGCCGCGCCCATGCGGGTGGACAGCCCGCCCTTCATTCCCGCCAGGCGGCTTTTCGCCTCGGCGTCGAGAGGCTGGTCGAAATCCTTGAAGCGGTAATACTGCACGTCGTGCCGCCCGTCCGAGGCAAAGCCGTGAATGGCGAACGCATCGCCGATGCCGGCGATCGCCGCGGCCACCAGCGCCGCCGCCTCGCGGGTGAGCTCCAGCACCGTCCTGTCGGTGCCGCGCACGGTTTCGTTGGTGCTTTCCGACAGGTCCAGCAGCACCACCACCGCCAAATCGCGCCGGTTGATGACGCTGCGCATGGTGATGCGCATGTCGGGTTGCAGACCGAGGCGCAGCATCACCATGGCATCCACCGCGGCGTTGAGGTCAAGCTCGTCACCGTCTTCGAGCTTGCGCTGGCGCATCATCCCCTGGGGGCGCAGCCGGTCGATGATCTGGCGGATGCGGTGCGAAACCCCCTTGTGTTCGCTCAGCACCCTGTCGATGCTTTCGGGATCGCCGCGCCCCTGGCGGCGTTCGTAGACGGTTGCCCAGGCCGGGCGTTCAAGCTGCACGCGGTAGTCCCATTCGGGATAGTGGAAGGGGCCGATGACGGGCTCTTTTCCCTCCATCTCGTTGTATGAGATGCCTTCGTCCTCGTAAGGAAACAGCTCCGTGCCCAGCACCCAGATTTCCTGCGCATCGTCGCCGGCGGTTTCCACCTCGACCTCGTTGACGAATTCCATCAGGCTGACATGCTTGCGGACCTGCCTTTGCGAGGCCGGGATATAGGCCGTGTCCTGCACCCAGTCGAATTCTTCAAGGTTCCAGACGAAGCGGTTGTCGTCGCGCCAGGGCAGGGCAAGGCTTTCGAGGATGCGCAGGGAGGGCAGGGCGCGGCGATGGCTGAAATGGCCGTAAAGCTCGCGCCCCAGATCGGCGGTGAAGGCGCCGTCACGGGCGTGGCTTTCCACATGAGCGTGGAAGCGGGCGGCCAGATCGTCGAGCGGGCCGTCGCCGATCCTGCGCGCGGGGTCGAGCAGCGCCAGCGCGGTGCGCTCCAGCAGCGCCATGCTTTCGTGCTCGTAATCCGCCGCGGGTGCTGCTTCGGCCAGCGAAAGCCACAGCCGGCGCAGGCCCGGAAAGTCGCGCGCCGCGCACCATTCCACGCGGGCGTCTTCCATCAGTCCGATCATGAATTTCTCGGCCGGGGCCAGCGTGCCGGCCGATTGCGGCATGTCGGTATAGGACACATGGGCGGCCATGTGGGCGGCCATGGCGCGGTAGAGGTCGATGCCGGGAACATTGCCGATCCCGTCCACCGCATCGGCAAGGTGCAGCGCGCCCTCCTCGATGAAGGGGCGGAAGCCGGCGCTGTCGGCGGCGGCGGGGCGCAGGAAGAAATCGCGCCCCCAGAAGGCGCGCAGGTAGAAGTTCAGCCGCCGCTGGCTGTCGATGAACAGCGTGCCCTTGCGTTCGCGCTTGAGCACCGCGCGGCTGTCCTCGGTCTCCAGCCCGAAATAGGCCGCCTGGCGGGGCAGATCGCGCCGGTAGGCCTCGGCGCCGAAATCGGCCCAGCGGCGCAGCCCGGTGAGCGTGAGCTTGCCCAGCAGCTCGTCGATCACCCGGAACATGGGGCGCAGGCCCCGGGGCGCGCGCGCCGAAAGCCGGTGCAGCAGCTGCAGATAGGCGCGCAGCAGGTCCGGGTCGCCCAGCCGGGCCGAAACCGCCGGAAGCGTGGCGATCATCCGTTCCAGCACCTGGCCCGAGATCATCGAGGAAAGGCGGAAGACGGCTTCGGCCACGTCGCGGATGATGTCTTCGCCGCAATCCTTGACCACCAGCGGCATTTCGTCGAGCCAGGTCAGCAGCAGCTCGGGGCCCTTGCGCAGGGTGACGATGCCGCGGGCGCCGTCCAGCCAGTCCTTGAGGGCGGCGGGCGACATGACGCGGGCGGCCTCGGCGACGCAGGCCTCCAGCGTGTCGGCCAGCTCCGGGGCGGCGGCGATCAGCTCGTCGCGGTAGTCGTCGAGGTTGACGGTCATGGGGTTGTCCAACGAAGGGGCGGGGCCTGCCTGGGCGGCTTGTTCCGAGCGTGCGAAAGACGGGACGGGAAGCCGGTGTTCCCACCCGGGGCGCGCAGCGGCCCGGGTATGCGCCCGCCCGCCCCCCAGGCGGGCGCATTCTGCGCCCCCCTCGGGCGGCCGCATACCCTGTGTCGGGCGTATGGCCGCTGGGGGATCATCCTGTTACCCGAAAAACGTGGTGACGGCCGCGTCCAGCGTCTCGCGCATGTCCGCGTCATCGGTGATCGGCTCGACCAGTGCCATGCGGCAGGCCGCCGTGGCGGGGATGCCCTTCTCGATCAGCTGACCGGCATAGATCAGCAGCCGGGTGGACATGCCCTCGTCCAGCCCGTGGCCCTTGAGATTGCGCGAGCTTTGCGCCACCTGCACCAGCTTCGCCGCCAGCTCGGGCGCCACGCCCGATTCATGGGCCACGATCTCGGCCTCCACCTTCGCCTCGGGGTAGTCGAAGCTCATGGCGCCGAAGCGCTGCTTGGTGGATTGCTTGAGGTCCTTCATCATCGACTGGTAGCCGGGGTTGTAGGAGATCACGATCTGGAAATCGGGGTGCGCCTCGACCAGCTCGCCCTTCTTGTCGAGCGGCAGCACCCGGCGGTGATCGGTCAGCGGGTGGATGACGACGGTGGTGTCCTGGCGCGCCTCGACCACCTCGTCGAGGTAGCAGATCGCGCCGATGCGCGCGGCCACGGTCAGCGGGCCGTCCTGCCATTTCGTGCCGTTTATATCCAGAAGGAAGCGCCCGATCAGATCGGCGGCGGTCATGTCCTCGTTGCAGGCCACGGTGATCAGCGGCCGGCCCAGCTTCCAGGCCATGTATTCCACGAAACGTGATTTGCCGCAGCCCGTGGGCCCCTTGAGCATCACCGGCATGCGCACGCCATAGGCGGCCTCATAACGCTCCACCTCGTCGGCGACGGGGCGGTAGTAGGGCTCGGTCTTCACCATGAAGTCTTCGCGGGCGGGGGTGCTCATCTCGGCCTCGTCGGTTGAATGTCCGGTCGGGGCGCCGCTGTGAGTAGAGGCGCCCCGCAAGGATCAGACCCTGATCTCGGCGCGGTGCACCAGCATCGCGGTGCCCTGGGTCTGGTTGTAGTTGTCGTAGCCGATCAGGCGGATGTGGTTGCCGGGGTTGGTCTCACGGCACAGCTGCACCTCGCGCAGGATCGCGTCCACATCGGTTTCGCCGAACATCGGCAGCTTCCACATATACCAGTAGCTCATGCCGGCATTCTCGGGCTCGGAATGCTCGATGGCCGGGTTCCAGCCCTTCGAGACGATGTATTCGACCTGGCGGCGGATCTCGTCGTCGTCCATCGCCGGCAGATAGGAAAAGGTGCCCAGCTTACGCGAATTGGGATCCGACAGGCGGGAGGGATAGTCTTGAACGTCGCTCATTGTCTTTCAGTCCTTTCTCGGGCGTTTCGGATCAGCGGTGCTGAACGTCGAGCTTGTCGACGGTGTCGAACTCGAACTTGATCTCTTTCCAGGTTTCCATGGCGATCTTCAGCTCGGGGCTGTGCTCGGCGGCCTTGGTGAGGATGTCCTTGCCTTCCTTCTCCAGCTCGCGGCCCTCGTTGCGGGCCTTGACGCAGGCCTCCAGCGCCACGCGGTTGGCCGCGGCTCCGGCGGCGTTGCCCCAGGGGTGGCCCAGCGTGCCGCCGCCGAACTGCAGCACCGAGTTGTCGCCGAAGATCGAGACCAGCGCCGGCATGTGCCACACGTGGATGCCGCCCGAGGCCACCGGAAAGACGCCCGGCATCTGGCCCCAGTCCTGGTCGAAGAAGATCCCGCGCGAACGGTCCTCCTTCACGTATTTGTCGCGCATGAGGTCGATCCAGCCCAGCGTCGCGGCGCGGTCGCCTTCCAGCTTGCCCACCACGGTGCCCGAATGCAGGTGGTCGCCACCCAGAAGGCGCAGCAGCTTGGTCAGCACGCGGAAGTTGATGCCGTGATTGGGGTTGCGGTCGATCACCGCATGCATGGCGCGGTGCACATGCAGCAGCAGCCCATTGTCGCGGCACCATTTGGACAGCGAGTTGTGCGCCGCCCAGCCCAGGGTCAGATAGTCGGACATGATGATGCGCGATCCGACCTCCTTGGCGAACTCGGCGCGCTTGTACATCTCTTCCACGTCCGGCGCAGTGACGTTCATGTAGTGGCCCTTCTTCTCGCCGGTTTCGGCCTCGGCCTTGTCGATGGCCTCCTGACAGAAGAGGAAGCGGTCGCGCCAGCGCATGAAGGGCTGCGAGTTCACGTTCTCGTCGTCCTTGGTGAAGTCGAGCCCGCCGCGCAGGCATTCATAGACCGCCCGGCCGTAGTTCTTGGCCGAAAGGCCCAGCTTGGGCTTGATGGTGCAGCCCAGAAGCGGCCGGCCGTACTTGTCCAGAAGGTCGCGCTCCACGAAGATGCCGTGCGGGGGACCATGGCAGGTGGCCACGAACCACAGCGGGAAACGCACATCCTCCAGCCTGAGCCCGCGCACCGCCTTGAAGCCGAACACGTTGCCCACCAGCGAGGTGAACACGTTGACGACCGAGCCTTCCTCGAACAGCCCCATCGGATAGGCAATGAAGGCATAGAAGGCATCGTCGTCGCCGGGCACGTCCTCGATCGCGTAGGCGCGGCCCTTGTAGTAGTCGAGATCGGTCAGAAGGTCGGTCCAGACCGTCGTCCAGGTGCCGGTGGAGCTTTCGGCGGCCACGGCCGCCGCGGCCTCCTCGCGCGGGACACCCGGCTGCGGGGTGATCTTGAAGCAGGCGAGGATGTCGCTTTCCTTCGGTGCGTAATCCGGTTCCCAGTATGTATCGCGGTATTCCTTCACGCCCGCCTTGTATGATTTGGCCATGATTCCTTCCTGATCCGATCCTGTTCTGACTGATCCCGTTGGGACAGGTCGCAGCCCGTGACCGGGCAACGCCATGGACAGTATGGCGACTATTCTGTATCTACAGAAATCGATAATGATTATATCGAACATAGACGGTTCACTATGACAGATCCGGCCATCAACCTGTTCGTCCAGGGCATCACGCTGCGGCAGTTGCAGATCTTTGAAACCGTGGTCCGTCTGGGTGGGTTCACCCGCGCGGCCGAAGCGTTGAACCTGACCCAGCCGACGGTCTCCATGCAGGTTCGCAAGCTGTCCGACACCATGCGGCTGCCGCTGATCGAACATGTGGCCGGCACCGCCCAGCCGACCGAAGCCGGGCGTGCGGTCTATCGCACCGCGATCGAGGTTCTGGCGCGCATGTCGCAGCTGAACGACTATGTCTCGATGACACGCGGCGTGGTCCAGGGCCAGTTGCGTCTTGCGGTGATCACGTCGGCGATCTACTTCATGCCGCGGCTTCTGGGCGTCTTCGTCGAGCGCCACCGGGGGGTCACGCCGCAGCTGGCGGTCAACAACCGCCGCGACGTGCTGCGGCGGTTGCGCGCGAACGAGGACGACCTGCTGATCATGGGCCAGGTGCCCCATGAGATCCCGGTCGAGGCGCATGATTTCATCGACAATGAAATCGTCGTGGTCGCCCGGCCCGACCATCCTCTGGCCGGGCAGAGGGCGGTTGCCCTTGAACGCCTGCAGGGGGAAAAGTTCCTTGTGCGCGAGCCGGGCTCGGGCACCCGCAAGGCGGCCGAGAAGCTGTTCGCCGACGCCGGGGTGACGCTGCGGCCCTATATGGAGCTCGGCTCGGCCGAGGCGATCAAGCAGGGGGTGATGGCGGGGCTTGGGGTTTCGGTGCTGTCGCGGCGCAATATCGGGCAGGAACTGGCTGCCGGGCGCATCGCGGTGCTGGACATGCGGGGCTTTCCCATTCGCAGGCGCTGGTACGCGGTGCACCTGAAAGGGAAAGAGCTGTCGCTGGTTGCGCGCACCTTCCTGGATTTCATCCTGGCCGAGGGCGACCGGATTCTGGCGCCCGGGTCAGAGGCCGCAACCGGTACCGCCCCCGCCCGGCAGGAATAGGCACGCTCCTTCCTCTTGCCGGAAAATACTCCGGGGGTGAACGGGCCGAAAGGCCCGGAGGGGGCAGAGCCCCCTGCAACAGGACCGGCCCGCGCAAAGCCGGGTCGGCTATTCGTCGGCGCTGCCACCGGGACTGCAAGCATCGCCGAAGATCGGCCCGGTCCCATGTCGCGTGATGCCCCCGGCCCCCCGTTTGAGAATCAGGCAATCGACCTTCAGCATGTTGGCAAGATCAATGCCCTTTTGCCGCCCCAGAACCATCATGGCCGTTGCCATGGCGTCCGCCGTCATGCAGTCGGCAGCAACCACCGAGACCGAGGCAATGCCGGGCTGCACGGGGCCGCCCTTGTGGCGATCCATGGTATGGGAAAGCCGGGCCCGGCCCACCCGGACCCAGTGGCGGTAATCGCCCGAAGTGGCAATGGCGGCATCCCGAAGTTCCACGATCGCAAGGGTGGCGCCACGTTCGCCGTGATCGGGTTTCTCCACGGCCACGGCCCATGGCCTGCCATCGGGCTGCCGTCCTCTGGCGCGCAGCTCTCCATCCAGAGCAACCAGCGCCGACGGAATGGCGAAATCCTCGCAAACCTGCATCATCCGGTCCACGCCATAGCCCTTGCCGATACCCGAGAGATCAAGCGTGATCGCCTCCAACCGACGGGCGCGCAGGCCGGCCGGGTCCAGTTCCAACCGCTCATGGGCGGGCTTGCGCGGCCGGCCAAGGGCGGCGCGGATGGCCGCTTCGTCCGGGGGGCGGGCATTGAACCCCCAGGCGCGAACCAGATCGCCCAATCCGATATCGAAGGCGCCATGCGAAAGCCGTCCGATTTCCAGCCCGCGCAGAAGAACCGTCATCAGCTCGGGCGGGATCGAGACCCATTCGCCGACCGGCGCCGCGTTCAGGCGCATCAGGTCGCTCTCGGGCTTCCAGGTGGACATCTGCGCATCCACCTGCGCCACGGCTGCCGCCAGGGCGGCTTCCAGGGCGGCAAGGTCGGAGCCCGCCGGAACGCCCAGTTCGGCGCTCCAGCGGGTGCCCATGGTCGGGCCGGAAAGCACTGCTCGTTCCAGATCAGTAGACATCTTCAAGATACCTTCCTTCGGCTTTCAGCAGCGCCGGCTCCAGACCGTGGGGCGTCAGAACCTCCTGCAATGCCTGTGCAACACCGGCGGCCATGTCGCGCCCGCCACAGACCAGGATCTGGGCGCCGTTGCGGACAAGTTCGGCCAGCCGGGCGCCATCCTGGCGCAGAAGATCCTGGACATGGGCGGCCCTCTGGATGCGCGAAGCGGCGATCCTGACCCCGCTCAGCTTGCTCCTGCTCTGCCAGTCGCGGATTTCCCGGTCATACAGGAAATCGGAGTCCGGGTGGCGGATGCCGAAATACAGGTGCATCGGGCGACCCCGGTTGGCTCGGACGAAGCCGGCCAGCGGTCCGATACCGGTGCCGGCACCGATCAGGATCACCGGCTTGCGGTTTCCGGCCGGGCGGAATTCGGGATTGGGGCGGATGAAGGCTTCGATTTCATCGCCGATTTCCAGTTCGAACAACTGCCCCGAACACAGGCCATGCGGGTGCTTGCGCACGCAGATCTCCACAAAGCCGTCGCGGCTGTTGCTGGCCAGGGAATACAGGCGCGCGACATTCGACCCCTCGGGCACGACGCCCAGCAGGTCGCCGGCCTTGAACCGTCGCCAGCCGTGCCCGCGAAGGCGCTCCAGCAGGCTGGTGCGTGGCAGGGCAAAGCGCAGGATTGCCGTGGGGGCCTGCACTTCCCGGCCGTAGTCGCGACGCGAGATCAGCTTCAAGCGATGAGTGCGCGGCTGTACCGGAACATGAGCCAGTTCCAGTTCATGGCCCAGTGCCCTGCCCAGGGCGAGGCCCCAGCGGGCGAAATCCTGCGGCGACTGGCGGTCCACCGTGTCGAATTCCAGAAGCGTCTCCCAGCCCTTTGCCGACGCCAGCGCCGCCACCTGTTTGGCGAATGCGCAATAGGCGGGGAACTGGCGGTCGCCAAAGCCCAGCACGGCCAGCCTTGCGGCAGGAGGGCGCACCATTGTCGCCAGCTTGTCGAGGAACCCTCGGGCCGAGGCGGGCGCCTCGCCATCGCCATGGGTGGCCGCCAGCACGATGATCTGCCCGGCCCGGGTGTATTTCTGCGGTTCGAAGCGCGACATCGGGGCGGCATGAACCTTGTGGCCATGCGTCATCAACGCCTCCATCAGCGTTGCGGCAAAACCCCAGGTCGTGCCGCCTTCCGAACCGACAAGGATCACCGTATCGGCGCGACCCGCAGACACGCCTCCGGGCAGGGAACGGCGGGCGCGGCGGGCAGCCAGCCACAGGATCAGGCCGGTGACGACAAGAGCCGCCCCTCCCAGCACCATCAGCCCCAGGATCAGGCCCCAGGCCCATGCGCCCTGACCGGTATGCAGCATGTAGATGAATTCATTCACCTTCTGCCATGTGCCCGCATCCTGCCAGGACAGCATCACGCCGGTCCCCTGATCGATATAGCCCTTGCCCCGCTCCGTGGTCAGGGTGAACACATCGGTCGGGTCTCCGGCATAGGGAAAGGCCAGGCTGCGCAACTGGCTGACGGGGATTTCGGCAAGGGCCGTCATGGCGGCCGGGCTCATCCCCGTCTGGCCGCTGACCTGGGCCGGAAACGGCGGGTTGGCGGTTTTATGGGGCAGGATGTCAAACGTGCCGAAGGCCATGTAAATGGCAGTGACGGGGGCGATGATCAGCCCGGCTGCGGCGAAGCGGCCAATATCCACGTGCAGCCGTGCAGACGGCGTGCCGCGTGCCCGCGCGAAGAAACGCCGCCACCCGCCCATCCGCCGGGCCACCAGAAGCAGACCGGAAACCGAAAGCACCAGCATCGCCAGCGCCCCGACCGCGGCGGTCAGGCGGCCGCCGTCGCCCAGAAAAAGGGACCGGTGCAGCTCTTTCAGCCAGAGCAGGGTTGACGAAACCTCGTAATCGCCAACGCCCCGACCCGTTGCCGGATCGACAACAACAGCGCCGGGTTCGTCATTCGTGAAATGATAGGCGACGATCCGGCCCGAGGGCGCGCGTCTGATCTGTTCGACCCCGGGGTAGTTTTCAGCCACCCGCGCGGCCAGTTCCGCCACGCTCATCTGCGGCTGCGTCAGGGCCGGGGCCTGCGCCTTTTCCAGGGCAGGGATGACCGACAGCGCCGCTCCGCTGAGTGACAGAACCAGCAACAGCAGAGCCGCAGGCAGGCCGAAATACTTGTGCAATGCACGTGTCATGACAGGATCTCCGCCCGGCTGGATTACTGAAAGGTGAATCTGGCGACATAGCGCCGCCCCGAAACCGGTTTGCCGGCATTGTTCGAGGTCAGAGGAATGACGACGTCGTTCGGGCTGTCGCGGAAATCTTCGACCGCGGCATCAACATGCAGCTGATAGCCCGCATCGAACAGCGCATCGGACAGATCGAAGGTCAGCTCCAGTGCACGGCCTGCGCCGACGCTGGCGCCGGTGATCCCCCTGATCTGGGCCGGGTCGCCGCCCGTGGCGCGATACCAGCCGCTCAGATTCTTGTAGTATTTCGACTTGGTGCCCGCCATCCACAATGTGCCCTTGTAGGCACCTTGCGAGTCGGTGACATAGATCACGAGATAGGCGCCCGGACCTCGGTAATTCTTGAGCGTGGTGGTCAGGGTGACGGGCCTGGCCGCCAGGGCGCCGGGCACGACAAGGGCGGTTGTCAGGGCGAGAGTTGCGAGAATCGATTTCATTGCGTGGGTCTCCGAATTGCGTCTGATGGGGGTTTAGGGGGTTCACCTGACCCCGGCCTGAATGTCCCGCGAAAGCCGCTTAAGGTTGCCGTCAGCTTCCCCGTGCGAAGAAATGGCCCCGCCTCCGAATTGGCGGGGCGGGGCCAGTGGGATGTCTGGATATCGGGCCGGTGCTATCCGCCGCTGCCGGGGGCCGGGTCCGGGCGCTGACGTTGCGTGGATGAATTCATGTAAAGCACGAGCGCGACATGGACGAAAATGACCAGCAACAGGAAATTGGCCAGGAATTCGTGGATTTCCTCCATTGCCTCTGCGCCGAAGCCACCTTCGATTTCGCCGTATTCGTCATCGTCATCCTCATAGCCATCTGCATATGCCGGTGCGGCGATGGCGGGCAGATCGGGCAGCAGCGCAAGGCGTGCGGGCTCGGCCGCCAGCCAGCCCGACACGCCCGTTGCCGTGATCGTGACAAGAAGCACGACAACCGAGAGGCCGATGAACGGGTATGCCCTCACCGGTCGGGGGCCGCGCCCCAGCACAACGTCCCGGCACCAGGCGAGCGCTCTTTTCGCCGATCGCACATGGCGGCTCAGACTGGCCGATTTCGGCCCGACCACGGCCCAGACAAGCCGGGCCGCAATCAGGGCGAGGGCAAGATAGCCGGCATATTCATGCCACAGCCCCAGCTCGTCAGCTGCAAGCCAGGAAAAGGCGACCGAGAAGGCAAGGCTCCAGTGAAAGACCTTGATTGCAGTGAGCGGCCCCCTGATCATTTCACGATCACCTCGGGTTTGCTTCCCGGCGCGAACAGGCCGTTATCGGGCGGGTTGACCGGCGCGACGGGGCCGGCCGGAGGGGTGTTCGCCCGGTTGCGGCGATAATCGTCGTCATCGTCGTCATCTTCATATTCGAACTTCACGATCGCGAAACTGGCCGGATCGACCTTGACCTCGATCTCGCGGCCCGACTGATCGCGGCCTCTGATTTCATAGCAACCATCATCAATCTTGATGCGGCGCACGTTCCAGCCCTGCCTTTCCGCCCAGTCGCGTACGGCATCCCGTGATTGCCACTGGGACATGGGTACAGTGCAATCATCATCTGCAAATGCGGGCACTGCGAGGGTTATGGCGGACAAGGCGATCACGGCACTTGCCAGGATGGTTTTTTTCATCGGATCGTTTCCCGTTCTGGTTCAGCTTGCTTCCTTCATGACCGCGTTTCCTGACGCCAGGCTGAACAACCGGTTCTGTTCCGCTTCAGGTGGCTGTAAGCTTTCCGGGCCATTCATGGGCGGGGGGCAAACGACGGCAGAGGCAAGGAACATGCGGGTATTGCTGATTGAGGACGACGGCGTTCTGGGCGCGGCGGTGCGCGACCAGATCCGGGCCGACGGCCATTCGGTCGACTGGGTTTCCCGGCTGGACGAGGCGCGGGACTACCTGGCCGCCGCCGTCTATGATCTGGTGCTGCTCGACCTGATGCTGCCCGACGGGCGCGGCCTGTCCTTTCTGCGCGAGATGCGCAAACGCGGGGATGTCACGCCGGTAATCATCCTGACCGCCCTCGACCAGATCAGCGACCGGATCGACGGGCTGAACGCAGGCGCCGACGACTACATGGTCAAGCCCTTCGACCTGGCAGAGCTTTCGGCGCGCCTGGCGGCCGTGGCGCGACGGTATGCGGGCAATCCCAACCCTCTGATCGAAATCGGCGACCTCGAGGTTGACCTGGCAGCCAGGACCGTGCGCCGTCAGGGTAAGCTCGTTCCGCTGACCGCACGCGAATGGGTGCTGTTCGAGGGGTTTTTGCAACATCCGGGACAGATACTGTCCAGGGCACAGCTTGAAGAACGGCTCTATGCCTTCGATTCCGGCGTGGACAGCAACGCCATCGAGGTGCATGTCAGCCGCCTGCGCAAGAAGCTGGGCCGCGAAAAGATCGAAACCGTGCGCGGCATGGGCTATCGGCTGGGCGAGAAATGACGCGGCTCCTGCGCAGCCTGCAGGGCCGCCTTGCCCTGGCGATCGGATCAGGCGTGGCGCTGGTATGGATCATCAGTGCGCTGATTACTGCTGCCGCGGTTCGCGAAAGGATGAACGAGGTGTTCGACAGCGCCCTTGAAGAAACGGCCCAACGCATCCTTCCGCTGGCCGTTCAGGAACTGTTCGAAAACGAGGGCGACGGCACCGCGCAACTGATCAGCACCCTGCGCGCACATGACGAATTCCTGACCTATGTCGTGCGCGACCGGAACGGGAAAATATTGCTGCGTTCGCATGATGCCGATATCCGGGATTTTCCGCCTTTCCGGGAAACCGGCTTCGCCCGCACCGACACCCATATCCTGTACTATGACGCAGCCCTTGGCGGAGAATTCACCATTGCAATCGCGGAACCGCTGGCCCATCGCGCCAATGCGGCGCGCGAAACCCTGATGGCGCTGAGCCTGCCCCTGTTTGTCCTGCTGCCGCTGACCCTTGGCGGGATCTGGTTTCTGGTGCGCCTCACGCTGGGTCCCCTGCGAGGGCTCCGCGTCCAGCTGGCCGCCCGTGACGGGCACGACCTGACGCCCGTGGAGACCGACGGATTGCCGGATGAAATCATGCCGGTGGCCGAGGCGGTAAATGCTCTGCTGGAGCGGTTGCAGCGCATGCTGGAGGCCGAGCGCAGCTTTGCCGCCAATGCCGCGCATGAGTTGCGCACCCCCGTTGCCGGTGCACTGGCGCAACTGCAGCGCCTTCAGGCGGAAACCACCGGGGATCGGGCACGCGACCGGATCACCGACATAGAGGCATCGTTGAAGCGGCTCAACCGTCTGTCGGAAAAGCTGATGCAGATGGCCCGCGCCGAAGGAGCAAGCCTGCTTGCGGATACACCGCATGACCTGGTGCAGATCGCAAGAATGGTGGTCGACGACATGGCCCATGCCGACCGCGACAGCCGCCTTGTACTGGACCTGCCCGATCATCCGGTCATGTCGCGGGTCGACCCGGACGCCTTCGCCATTGCATTGCGCAACCTGCTGGAAAATGCCCTGCGCCATGGGGACGCGCACCAGCCGGTCATTGTCAGCCTGCACGGGGACGGAACGCTGAGGGTCGTCAACGGTGGTTCCGTCGTGGCTGCGGATGACCTGCAATCGCTGACCCGGAGGTTTGCCCGCCGCGACAGGAGTGCCGAAGGCTGCGGGCTGGGTCTGGCGATCGTTCAGGTCATCGCCGAGGGAACGGGGGGACGCCTTGAGCTCCGCTCTCCCGCAACAGGGCGCACGGATGGTTTCGAGGCGGTGCTGCATCCGCCGCGTGCCCAGGGCGAGGCCGAACGGTTCGCCCCCGGTCGTTGATCCTGAACCGTATTCTCAACCTTCTTGTATGCTGTCGAGACGCGCCCCTCAGCCCGCGCGTGTCATCCGCCGAGAAAGCGGATACGCGCTCACCTTCCGGCCTCCACGCCCTGCCGGTGCCGGGCGAGGCGGGGCCAGTAGATCTCGACCAGCACCGACCCGGTCACGACGACGATGGCGAAAACCTGCAACAGCGACAGCGACGTCCCCAGAAAGGTGACGGCAAGGGCCGCGGCGATGACCGGCTTGAGAAAGAAAAGATAGCTCGCACGGGTGATGTCCGCCGCCGCCGCAAGCCCTCCGATCCACAGGAACTGGGTGATGGTGGTGTTCCACAGGGCCAGCACCAGGATCCAGGCCGACTCGGTGCCGGGGCGCTCGAACAGGGTCAGCGGATTGACCCGGACGCCAAAGGCCAGTCCGACGCCGATCCACAGACCGATCCCGCCGATCATCATCGACAGCGCCGTGACGTTGAGCGCCCCGTAACGCACCACCAGCGGCCGCACCCGCACCGCGTAGAAGGCCCCCAGGACCGCGCAGAGCAGCGTCAGCAGCACCCCCCAGATCGAGTCGCGCCCGGCGATCAGCTTGTCGATCAGCCCGTCGGTGATCAGCAGCGCCAGCCCGGCAAAGGCGAAAACCCCGGTGATGATCTTGACCGCCGACAGCGGCTGACCGTTGACGATCAGGCTGGCCAGCCCGACGAAGATCGGGATGGTCGTAACCAGCGTCGCCACCTGCACGGGCGAGGCGAAATCGAGCGCCCAGTGAAACGCAAGATAAGCCCCCGACACCCCTACCACGGACAGCCAGACCATGTCCCATGCATGGGTTCTCAACGGCGCCAGAAGTGCTCGCGGCCCGTTGATGAGCAAGGCCAGAACCACCAGCCCCGCCCCCCCAAGAAGATAGCGCCAGACCGAAAGCTCGGGCCCGGCGACGCCGGAACCTGCGGCCACGAATTCCGACGAGGCATGCCCCAGGACCCCGACAAACACGGCGATGGTGGCGAAACGGGCCGGGATGTTCATGGCCGCCCCTCCTCGATCGCACGCCCGAAGCGGGCAAGGCTTTCAGCCAGCCGCGCGGGCCGCTCCGCCGGCAACAGGTGGCCGGCATCGACCCAATCCTCCCGTCGCGCATCGGGCAGGCGGGCGAACAGGCGGTCCACCACCTCGGGGTCGAGGAACACCCGGTCCTGATGGCCGGTAATCACCAGCGCGGGCAGGGTCAGATCCTCCCACGCGATGTCCCAGTCGGTGTCCGCGGCGTTGCGCATCAGGTTCATGTGGCCATGCTCGGGGTCGAGCGGCGCATAGTCGCCCTTCAGGAACTTCGGCCGGGCCGCGGCGGCAAAGTCCTGGTTCACCAGCAGCGGAAACAGCGCGTCGAGAAACAGGTTGACCCCGCCCGCGCCCACGATCACCGGCATGGCGTCATTGACCCAGGCGATGCGCGGTCCGATCTCGCGCAGGGTATTGAGCATCACCAGCCCGCGCGCGGGCGCCCCGCGCAGCACCGCGTGGGCGGCAAAGATACCGCCGATGGACAGGCCGACAAGGATCGGCCGGACCGGGTTCTCGGACCCGAGCAGCCGCAGCAGATCATCGACGATCAGCTTCGGGGTGAGTTCGGTCCCGGGGCGGAATGGCGATCCCTCCTGCCCCCGGAAATTGTAGCACAGCGTGCCAAAGCCCTCCGCCCGAAGCGCCGGAGCGACCTCCGCCTCCCACGCGTCGATGCTGCCGGTCAGCGCATTGACGAAAACGAAGGTCGGCGCTCCGGGTCGCGATGGCGGTTCGTGAACGAATCGCAGCGCATTGCCTTCGGACAGCACGAGCGTGTTCATGCGGCATCTCCTTCAAGCCCGGGGATGGTGATGATGCTGGCGCAGGCCTTCTCCGCCGCGCTGCGGCAATGCTCCAGAGCCAGCTGCTCGGCCGCCCGCGCATCGCCGCGGCGCACGGCATCCAGGATCGCGCGATGTTCGTCCCAGGCCGGCGGCGGCGCGTCCGGGTTGGTCAGGACGGCGCGCATCGAGCGGCGGAAATGCACCCAGTGCGGACGCGTCATCACCTCGATCTGCGGGTTTCCGGACAGCCGGTAGAGCCCGGTATGAAAGGCCATGTCGCCATTGATGCGCCGGGCCAGACCGGACGGGCCATCCCGCTCTGCCCCCGCGCCGGGCGCAAAGCGGCGAACCAGCGCATCGAGATCCCGCAGGTCATGGCCGACGAGTTCTCCCGCAGCAAAACGCTCGGCGCTCAGCCGCGCGGCAAGGGCGTCCAGCGCCGCGCGCACCTGGTAGAGCTGCCCCACCAGCGCCGGGTCCATCGGGGCCACGGTCAGCCCCTTGCGGCCCAGGGCGACGAGGATCCCCTGCTCTCTGAGCAGCCTCAGCGCATGGCTGACCGGCTGCCGCGAAACACCAAGCCGTTCGGCCAGGTGTTCCTGTGCCAGCCGGTCTCCCGGCTGCAACGAGCCGTCGAGGATCGCGTCCACGATCGCGTCGCGTACGCGGTCGGTCAGCGCAGGTTCCGGGTGCAGGGGTTTCATCGCCTCTTCCGTATTCTGAATTCCGAATTCAGTAATGGACACCGGACGCCGGGTCAACAGCACCGCGCCCGGGCGGATGCTCCACTCCCGTCATCGCCCGCTCAGGATGATGCGATAGCGGATCTGGTCGAAGAGCACCGCAAGGATCAGCAGTGCGCCCAGAAGAACCATCTGCATGTAGGAACTCACCTGCGCCAGATTCCACCCGCGCGGTCAGAAGCAGCCCGGTCAGCGAGGCGATCAGCGCACTGACGGTTCTTGCGCAGCTGGTGGTGCGACGGGATGTGCTCCCCCAGATCGACATAGCTGAAAAGCGACCCGCTCGCCTCGGCCGTCCCACGCATCACGTTCCCCGGCGATTTCCCGCCGAAGGTGAATCATGTTCGCAAAACCACCGCAAGGTTGACTTTTCGGCAGCCTGTTAGGCCGTGTTGACAAAAGGATTCACACGGAGCTGTAGACGTGATTCAAGCTGGTATCTTCAATGGAGGTCAGCTTGGCACGAGACCTGATGTCGGACGAGGAATGGGCGTTCTTTGAACATTTCATTCATGCGATCCGCGCCCCCAACGGGCGCAAACCCACCAACCATCGCCTTGTTCTTGATGGGATTTTCTGGATCACGCGAACCGGAGCCCCATGGCGTGACCTGCCCGAAGAGTTCGGCAAATGGTCCAGCGTTTACCGCCAGTTCCGACGTTGGACGCTGGCCGGGTTGTGGGAGCAGATCATGGATGCTTTGAACGAGAGCGGTGCCGTTCCAGACGCGCTGCAGATGATCGACAGCACCGTGGTTCGCGCCCATCATCAGGCAGCGGGCGCTAAAGGGGGACTCCGCGACAGGGTTTTGGCCGCTCAAGAGGTGGCTTCACGACCAAGATCCACCTCCGCGTCAAGGCGGCAGGCCTGCCCATGAGAACCGAGATTACTCCGGGTCAGACATCCGATTACCTCGGGTTCGACCTGGTCATGGCCGACAACCTGCCCGAGCCGAGGGTTCTGCTGGCGGACAGGGGCTATGATGCTGACAGCATTCGGGAAAAGATGAATGCGCGTGATGTTCTGACCCAAATTCCCATGCGCAAGTCCCGCAAGATGCGCGTCGGCGTCGATCACTCTCTGTATGCCCTGCGCAATCTTGTCGAGCGGTGTTTCAACAAGCTCAAAAATGCCCGGCGCGTCGCCACACGCTACGACAAGACCGCCGAAAGCTTCCTGGGTTTCATAGACATCACGTCAATCCGACTTTGGCTTCGCCTTTTGTCAACATGACCTAGGAAAGGAGCGAGAAACGCCTGAAAGCATCGAATTCACCGCTCCATGGCAGGCTTTCCGTGCCGCCAGCCATATTGAAACGATCCGCGCAGATCACACACATCCTGCGGGTCTGGAGAGCGCCCCGTCAATCACCCCGCGCAGTTCCGCCCCGACACGAGCAAATCCGAGGAGTCGGGCGGTCGCCACGATCAGTTCCTCCCGGGGCATTTCCCCGCTTTCCGCAACCACCCGCGCCGCAGCTGCCTGGATCTCGACGGGCGGCAGGTGCCTTGCGGTTCCGGGCGCGCCGGGTGCGGACCGGTCACGCACGGGCGGGTTATCCTGCTGCTCCCCGGTCATCACGAACTCCCCTTCCGCAACGATCCTGTCCGAATGCATTGCGTGCGCGAGCGCGCGCTCCGTCGCCTCCCGGATGCGTCTTCCGGTCCGCGCCTTGCCGAACGCCTCGGCCACCCTGCGGGCGATCAGGTCGCGATGGATCGGCCCCTCAGCCTGAATGATCCACGTCACCAGATCCGAAAGCTTGTCCAGCGGCACCTCATGCGGTTCAAGACTTGTCTTCACGGAGCACCTGAGGACCTTGTAGGCTGGGGCAGCAAGCTCGGGCGGCGGGGGCAGCACGGTTTCGGGAGGCGGGACTGCTTGGGTATCCTCATCAACGCGCTGCAGCCCTTCCCGGTTCGCCCCCGTGTAATGGGGCCCATCGGCATGAGCGGCCTCCTCGAGCGCGGCCCGAAGTCGGTCGATCTCGGCATGGCGGCGATGGAACCAGTCCGTGCTCCAGATCCGGTGGAACCGCCAGCCGAGCCCCTCGAGGACATCCTGGCGAAGCCTGTCCCGCTCCCGCGCCCAGAGTGCGGAGTGGTAGGCGGCCCCGTCGCATTCGACCGCGAGGATATAGCGGCCAGGTTGATCGGGGTGCCTCACCCCCAGGTCGATTCGGAACCCTGCTGCACCCACCTGGTGATCGCAGGGATAGCCCATGTTTCGGATCACGCTGGCGACGTCCTGCTCGAAAGGGCTGTCGGCCGGCGCCCCGCTGGCCTCGGGTTGGGCCAGCTGGCCGGACCGGGCGTATTCGAGGAACCGCTTGAGCACCCGCGGCCCGTCGCGGCTGGTCCTGGATGTGTCGATGTCGTTCGGGTCGAAGGAACAGAAGACAATGCAACGCGTCCGTGCGCGGGAGAAGAGCACGTTGAGCCGCCGCTCGCCCCCCTCACTGTTAACCGGGCCGAAGGACATGGAGGCGAGTCGACCGTTCGGCTCGGAGGGCCCGTAGCCGACGGAGATCAGGATCACGTCCCGCTCGTCCCCCTGGACGTTCTCGATGTTCTTGACGAAAACATCCTCGGCGCGGCCCTCGCGCAGGAAGGCGTCAAGGATCTCGTCCTCGCGTCGGGCGACTTCCAGCACCTCCGTCAGCATGTCCGATTGCGCCTTGGAAAAGGCGACCACCCCCAAGGACAGGTCCGGGCGGGTCCGGGCGTGCTCCGCCACGGCGCGGGCCACCGCCTCGGCCTCGATCCGGTTCGTGCCGGGGCGTCCGCCGCCGCGTGATCGGCTGGAATAAACACCCGGCACCCGGCGGAAAGCGAGGCCGTAATCTGGATCGTTTTGGACCGGAGAGGGAGGCAGGATCAGCCGGTGCTCATAGAACTCGGCGTTGTTTACGGTGATCAGGGACGGGTCGCGGGACCGGTAATGCCACTCCAGCATGAACGGATTGAGCCCACGCGCCTCGCACAGCGTCAGCACGCTCTCCATTTCGGTGGCCGAGGCGGCCCTGATCTCCTCCTCCCCCTCATCCTCGTCGTCCTCGCCTCCGGCGACCCGGTCGAAGAAGCTGGTAGGCGGGAGCTGCTTCTGGTCTCCTACCACGACGATCTGGCGGCAGCGGACGATCGCGCCGAGCGCGTCCTCGGGCCGTACCTGGCTGGCCTCGTCGATCAGCAGCAGGTCGAACTCGGCCGAGCCGGGCGGGAGGTACTGCGCGATGGAGATCGGGCTCATCAGGAGGACCGGCTTGATCCGTTGCACCATCTGGCCTGCCGCGCGCATGATCTGTCGAATCGGCTTGTGGCGGCGCTGTTTGGCCATCTCGCCGCGCAGAAACCCCATCTGGCCCGCCGCGCCGGTGGGCAGCTGGGCGAGGTGCTTTGCGCGCACGAGCCGCCGCGTCTCCTCCATCCGGGCCTCCTCGAGTCCGCGAAATGTCTCTACGAGCGCATGCCGGTCGAGGTGGGCCAACCCGTCGAGGTCTTGGAGCGCGGCGCGCGCCGCCTCCCAGCGGGCCTCGGCGCTGGCATAGAGGAACTCGTCCACCGCCTGATCCGGGGTAATCACCCCCTTGTCCAGAAGATCAAGGAGCGGCGAGAGCCCGTCTGCTTCGATCCGGGCCGACAGGGCGGAAAGACGGGACCATTCCCCATAACGTCCGATCCCCTCCTGCATGGCGGTGATACGGGTTTCGATCTCGGCAAGCGTCAGCCCCTCCCAGCTCAAGGTGAGCCGCGTCTCAAGCGCATCCAGCGCCGTATGTGCCGCCTCTAGCGTGGAGGCGAGCTCTGCTGCGGCCCCCGCCGTCGCGCAGACCCGGTCCAGCGATTCGGACGTCTCGATCGGTGCGATAGCGGTGAGGCGGACGAGCCAGGCGGCCTGCGCCTGCAGCGCGGCGAAAGGGGTGCGTTCCCCGCGCCAGTGCGGCCCGAGCAGCGAGGAAAGGAACCCCTCCTCCTCGGAGAGGGTCTTGCGGAGTCCGCGGACTGTGATCAGCGTGTCGATGAGCCTCAGCCGGTCGGCGGGCGATTTCGGGAGCGCCCCGGACAGCAGGGTCGCGAGTTCCCGACTCGCCCCGCGATAAGGACCGAAGAGGCGGGACCAGAAAGAGCCTACACCTGGCGCGAGCCGGGCCCGCAACTGGGTCGGGTCCAGATCGAAGGCGGCCTCGGTGAAGGTCGCGCCGGCCTGGTTGCGCGCCGCGGCCCAGGCGGATCCGGCCTCGAGTGCCTCGCCAAGCCGCTTGTCCCCGGCGCGGGAGAGGAGCGCGCTGGTCGCCGCGCGGGCCTCCTCGGGCCGGTCCCCGGCCGCGATCAGGAGAGCATGGAGGGTCTCGCATTGCTCAAGGCGTTCCGGTGCGGGTCGTCCGGCCGCCTCCGCGACCCGGGCCGCGGTCTCGCGCAGGGCCGCGACCGCCTCGTTCGCTTGGGCAAGTTCGGGTGCAAGCCGCTGGAGGTCCGTAGGCTGAAGCGTGGTCGCCCCCACCCCGAAGAACGGGTGCTCCGCGCGGGGACCGGTCCGGGAGAGCAGTTCCGCATAGACCCCGATCCGTTCTGCCCGGTCCCGGCGCGTCGCCTCGTCCATCTCGGCCAGCCCGTCGAGCGGGATCTGTGGTGGGGGAGCGTCTTTGCCAACGAAACGGACGATCTCGGCCATCACCCGGAACGGGGTGAACCCGTATCCCGGAACCGGCTCATGCAGCAGATCCGCCACCTTGTTCAGGCGGTCGCGTGCCTCGCGCAGCGCGTCGGGCGGGCCCGGCATCTCGGGGGGCGACGCGCCGGCGGCCAGCGTACGCGCCAACTCGTCCAGAAACGCCCGCTTGTTGGCGGCGCGCGAGTGGATCTCGAGGCAGAGGTCCCCGAGCCCCACCTTGCGCAACCGATCATGTACGACGGAGAGAGCGGCCATCTTCTCTGCCACGAAGAGGATCCTCTTCCCGTCATGGGCTGCCGCGGCAATGATGTTCGCGATCGTCTGAGACTTTCCTGTCCCGGGCGGACCCTGCACGACGAGGTTGCGCCCGGCGCGTACCTCTTCGATCACCCGCGTCTGTGAGGCATCCGCCGGAACCACGTGCAGAAGGTTTCCAGGATCCAGCCGTTTATCGAGCTTTTCCTGCGGGCCGAAGAGTGGCTCCGACTGTTCGAACCCGCCGTCAAGCAGCCCGGCCAGAACCGGATGATCTTCGAAGGTGCCCTCGGGCCAGTGTTCAGGCTCAAGGTCGCGCATCATCAGCAGCTTCGAGAACGAAAAGAATCCCAGCTGCATCCCGTCCCGGTCGATCGACCAGCGCGCGCGCCCCGCGATCCTGTCGGAAAGCTCATCGAAATACGCCTCGGGGCTGAAGCCATCGTCATCGACGATTTCCGGCAGTTCGAACCCGAAATCCGAGCGCAATCGTTCCTGAAGCGGCAGGTTGGTGGAAATCTCGGTATCGCGGGCACGTAGGTTGAAGGTGGCGCGCCTGTCGTCCCGGACAAGTTCGACGGGAAGCAGAATCAAGGGAGACTCGCGCATGACATCCGAGCTGTCGCTCTCATACCAGCGCAGGAACCCCATCGCGAGGTAAAGGATGTTGACGCCTTGCTCCTCTTCCGCGGTTCGCGCACTGGTGAACAGGCGCAGGAGGCGACGCTGCAGAGCCTCGGGGCCGAGTCGGGTCTCGAGCAGCAGGTCTCGATAACGGGCTTCGCGATCCTCCGGATCACTGGCCGGCGCCAGGAGAAGCGCATCCTCCTCGGGTTCATCCTCCTCCTCGTCGCGGGGCTGGAAACGCATCTTCCTGCCCTGCGTTTTCAGCAGGTCGAACACGTCCGCGCTCCGTTCCTCGATGACGTCGAGCACATTGGTGCGTTTTGCGGACCGGTTGACATGGATGAGGCGGTTTCTGGTCCCCGTCTCCACAAGCCGGCGCCGGGCGCCCTCGAGCAGGCCGGAGAGGTTGGCGGAGCGGGGTTGATCTTGCATCTCGTATTTTCCAAAGAATTGATAAATTACTCTTTTTGCTCATTCAGACCGGCTTTGTTGCGCAAATCAACAGATACCCGGCCTTCCCTTCCCGGACAGGCTTGTCCTGCGGCCTCTGTGACAGGAATGCCAAGAACAGTGTAGCAGTTGAGATCGGCGATGCGGACCCGAATTTCGCAACCTCCGGCCAGAGCCACGAGGCACTGCGGCGAACGTTTCGCGCAATCGTCACGTCATCTCGGAATCGTAGAAAATTGTTGACGGCCTGCGTCGCTTCATCGCCTCATGGCAAACTGACCGGTTCGTGATCTCGGGCTTCGCAGGGGGCCGACTGCTCACATCCTCTGACGGTCATGCCGGATTCACCGCAACAAACCCGCACGTCTTTGCACAACAAAGCCCCTTGGCACATGCGATCGCTCGGGTTCTCCAAGAGTTCTGGTAGCGGAGGAGGGACTTGAACCCCCGACACGCGGATTATGATTCCGCTGCTCTAACCAGCTGAGCTACTCCGCCACGACGTGGCGCGATGTAAGAGAGTCCCTTCGCCGGGTCAAGAGCAATCTTCGCGTCGGCGCGAAATCGCGTCTCCTCGTTCGGGCCCGTCAGATACCGCCCATGATCTGCCGGGCGGCAAAGGCCGCGTGATAGACCCCGGTCTGCAGGAAGCGGAACGGGACGGGACGCGGTTCGCTCAACGGAACCGGCAGGGCCTGCGCATCCGCGCCAGTGAAAAGATCGGCCAGAGCCCGGCCGAACATGGTGCCGGTGGTGATCCCGCGCCCGTTGTAGCCGATGGGCGCGTAGAACCCGTCGCCAAGCCGGTGGATCCGGAACAGGTGATCGGGCGTCATGGCGATGCGGCCGTGCCACGCGGCCTCGAAGGTCACGTCGCCAAGCTCGGGAAACAGGCGGCGCAGACGGCGTTCCGCCCAGCGCCGGGATACCCCGCCAGTGCCACCCATGACCGCCCCCATCGACCCGATCACCAGCCGCCCCTCTGCATCCTTGCGCAGGCTGAACATGATCGGCGCAGTGTCCCACAGCCCCTGCCCGCCCGCCAGGATGCTGCTGGCACGATCCCCCAGCGGCGGTGTGGCCAGCTGGAAGAAATGAATTATCGTAACGGCGCGGCGCAGCTCCGGCCACGGATCATCCGTATACGCATTGGTGCACAACACCACCCGGCGCGCGGTGACCGTGCCCCGATCGGTCGCCAGCGCCCACTGCCCGCCCCGCCTTTCGATCCGCCGCACCCGTGTCCGGGTCGAGATCCGCGCCCCCGCCGCCCGCGCCGCCTGCGCCAGACCCCGGGCATAGCCCATCGGGTTCACGGTTCCGGCGCGATGGTCCAGCAAACCGCCGTAAAATCGCGTGGTGCCGGTGCGCTCAGCCACCTCGTCGGCGCTCAGAAGATCCACCCGAACCCCCATTTCGCGCCAGCCCTCGGCACGGCGGGCCAGGTCGGCGAGTCCACGGCGCGAATGCGCGGCGTGGATCGTGCCCTTGCGGACGGCCTCGCAGCGAATGCGGTGTTTCTCGATCAGCTCGAACACCCGCGCCGGCATCTCGCCCAGTTCGCGGATCAGCGCGGTGCCCCTTTCCTCGCCCAGGCGCGCCCGCACGTCCTGCGGGGGCAGCCACAGCCCCGCATTGACCAGCCCCACATTGCGCCCCGATCCGCCATGCCCGATCCGGTGCGATTCCAGCACATGCACGCCGAGGCCCCGCTCGGCACAGAACAGCGCGGTCGCCAGGCCGGTGTAACCGCCGCCGACAATGGCGACATCGGTCGTGGCATCGCTGTCCAGAGTCTCGTCATGGTCCGGTTCGGCAGAAGTCCGGTCCCACAGGGAAATCGGTGTTTCGTCGGTCACGGGTTCTCTTTCTCTGCCGGGCGAGTCGGCGCTCGTGCCGCGCACGCCCCGAGATTTGCCGGAGAACCCGGCGCCTGTCCACCTTCGGATCATCTGTCGGGCAATCGCGGCGGGCTCAGCGGGGGCGGCGCAGGTAGACGTAATATGCCCCCTCGCCGCCATGGCTGGCATGGGCGGGGGTGACCTGCAGAACCGCCTGCGACAGCGGCGGCATTGCCAGCCATTGCGGCACCTGGTGGCGCAGCACGCCACGAGGGGTGGGGATCGGGCCTTCGTCGCGCCCCGATCTGCCCTTGCCGGTGATGACCAGGACCAGCCGCCGCCCCGAGGCCTGCGAGGTCAGGATGAACCGCACCAGCGCGGTATGCGCCTCGTCAAGCCGCCGGCCGTGCAGGTCGATCCGGGCATCGGGCTTCAGCTTGCCGCGGACCATGCGGGCGAATGTCTTGCGGTTCATGGCAAGCGGCGCGCGGGCCAGGTGATCGCGCAGGGCGGGCTTCAGATCATGGGCGGGCGGCGGCGTTGCGGCCGACTGGCCCAGGGCGAAGGGCTCGATCGGCGGTGGCGCCGGCTTTTTCGGCTTGCGCCCCGGCAGCGGCACCGTCTGCGCGGGCTGCCGGCCCGGCGGGTGCAGCCTTTCGGCCTTGCGCACAACGCGCTGCCACAGCTCCATCTCGTCCGTGGTCGGGCGGCGGCGCGTCATTGGAGATCCTCCGGTATCATCGCCCAGGCCCTCTGTATCGGCAGCAGAACGGCCATGCGCCCCCTGTCCCGAAGCCGGCCGGCCGCCTGACCGGCCGCGTCGCCGGTGCCGAAAAAGATATCCGCCCGCTGCGCGCCGCGTATGGCCGATCCGGTATCCTGCGCGATCATCAGCCGGTGCATCCTTCCGGCGCCATCCTTCTCGATCCACACCGGCGCGCCGAGGGGGACGAATTCGGGATCCACCGCGATCGAGCGCAACGGCGTGAGCGGCTGGTTCATCGCGCCAAGCGGACCTTCGCCTTCGCCGATCTCGCGGATGATCCGGAAAAAGACGAAACCGGGGTTGAACAGCAGCAACTCGCGCCCGGCCTCGGGGTTGCGGCGAACCCAGTTGCGGATCACCTGCGCGCTGACCTGATGGGGCTTGTAGATCCCGCGCCGGACCATCTCGACCCCGATCGACCGATAGGGATGACCGTTCGACCCGCCATAGCCCACGCGGATCGTGGTGCCGTCCTGCAACCGGATGCGCCCCGAACCCTGGATCTGGAGGAAGAACAGCTCGACCGGATCGTCCACCCATGCGATCTCGAGCCCCCTGCCCTCCAGGACGCCGCTTTCCACGATCTGGCGGCGGCTCAGCCACGGGTTGGATTTCCGCGCCTCGGGCGGCATCCGGTAAAGAGGATAGCGGAACCGCTCGGTGCGGGTGCGCGACCCGTTCAGCTCGGGCTCGTAATACCCGGTGAACAGGGTCTCGGCGCCGTCGCGGACCAAGACCGGGCGAAAGAACAGTTCAAAGAACTGCTGTGCCGCGTCCGGCTCGATCTGCTGGGCCAGGGCGCATATGGTCTGCCAGTCGGGCGCGTCGAGATCCGGGCAGGTGACAAGGAAGGCTCGCAGTGCCGCTGCGTGGTCGTCCTTTTCCCACCCGTCGAGCTGATCGAAGCGAAGGATCTCGTAGGTGACTTCCGCTCTGGCCCCGATCCCGGTCACGGTTGCGGCGGCCCCCGCCAACAGGATCGCGCGCAGCGCCCCGATCATGCGTCCGTGGCAACAAGCCGCCAGTTCGGATCGGGCGAGCCCATGACGCGCGAAAAGACCCAGGTGTCCTTCTGGCGCTTGACGGCCGTCGGGCTTCCTTCCACCACTTCGCCGTTGCTGTTGCGCACCACCGAGGTCAGTTCGCCCACGAGGCGGACGGTGATGTCGGCCTCGTTCGTGTCCTTGTCGAACCGGGCGTCGACGATCGTCACCTCGCGCACGCCGATGAATTCGGCCTCGACGGTCAGGCCCTGCTCTTCGCGCAGCCGGATCGCCTCGGCAAAGGCGTCATAGACCTCGTCCGCGAGAAACGGGCGGACCTCTTCGATATTGCCGCGCTCGAACGCCATGACGATCATCTCGTAGGCGCCGCGGGCGCCCTGGACGAAATCGTTCACGGAAAATTCCGGCTCGATCCGCTTCATTGCCGCCAGTTCGGCCGCGATGGGGCTGTCCTCGGGCACATGATCGGTGATGTCGCGGTCGGGTCCACCTTCGATGACCTCGAAATCGCGACGCGCGCCGCGGTCGGGTGCATCTTCGGGCAGGGGCGGCTTTTCGAAGCCTTCCCGGGTACCGAGAACGCTGCGCAGCCGGAGGATCAGGAACACGGCGATTCCGGCAAGCACCAGAAGCTGGATCAGAGAAGAATTCATTCGGTCCTCGTTTTCGCGGCGGGCTTTGTATAAGGGCCTGTCCGCCCCTATGTAGGTGACGTGCGGGGCCAAGTCCACCGCAAGCGCAATCGAAAGGACCTCCCATATGGTGTTGTTTCTGGCGTTTCTGCTCGTGCCTCTGATCGAGATCGCCCTGTTCATCCAGGTTGGCGGGGCGATCGGCCTGTGGCCGACGCTGGGCATCGTGGTGCTGACGGCAATCCTTGGCACCTGGCTGGTGCGCACGCAGGGGCTGATTGCGATCGGGCAGCTGCGCCGGTCTTTCGCCGAGCTCGACGACCCGACCGAACCGCTGGCCCATGGCGCGATGATCCTGATTGCCGGCGTGCTTCTGCTCACCCCGGGGTTCTTTACCGATGCCATCGGCTTTGCGCTGCTGGTTCCGGCATTCCGGTCGGCCGTGTTCCGCCACATCCGGGCACGGATGGTCGTCACCGGCTTCCGGATGGGGCCTGAGGGGACGTGGCGCGCATATGGCGACGACCTCGGCCGCGGCCCCGAGGGTGGAGACGTGATCGACGGCGAGTTCGAGGAAATTCGCCCGCGCCAGCGGCCCCGCCGGGGGCCGTCGGGATGGATCGAAAACGACCGGCATTGAGGTGGCCCGACCGACCTGCTAAGCAGTCCCCGACCGCGTATCCAGGAGAGTGACGATGGCCGAGAATGGTGAGAACGGCGCAGCCGCAGCAGGCAATCAGCAGCAGTTGCCGGAAATCCAGATGCGGATCCTGGGACAGTTCATCCGCGACCTGTCCTTCGAGAACGTGCTGGTACAGAAACCGGTTGCCAACAGCGACATCCAGCCGGATGTCAACGTGCAGGTCAACCTCGACGCCAGGCGCCGCGAAGGCCAGGAGAAGCAGTTCGAGGTCAGCGTCAAGCTGAACATCGAATCCAGGGCCAAGGGCACGGAAAATGTTCTTTTCCTGCTGGAGATCGACTATGGCGGGTTCTTCTTCATCGACGGCGTGCCCGACGAACAACTTCACGCCTTCCTGCTGATCGAGTGTCCGCGGATGCTGTTCCCCTATCTGCGGCGGATCGTCAGCGATGTCACCCGCGATGGCGGCTTCCCGCCGCTGAACATGGATCCGATCGATTTCGTCGCGCTTTATCGCGCCGAGCTTGCCCGTCGGCAGGCGGCCGAGAAGGGCGGGCAGACCGCCAACGCCTGAACGCGATCCCGTCAGCGCAGACGCGCCCGGCCCCGTGCCGGGCGTTCGGTCAGCCGCGTTTCCACAGCGCACCTTCGCCCAGCGCCTCGACAAAGGCCTCATGCGCTGCGCGCTCGGCCTCGGTCAGGCGCGGGGGCAGGGGGGACGGGCGCGGGCGCGGGCGCCAGTTCCCGGCAGATTCTCCACCCTCGCCACCGGCGCTGACCATCAGTCCGAAATCCGGCTGCCGGCCGCCGATCAGTTCCAGATAGACCTCGGCCAGAATCTCCGAGTCCAGCAGCGCGCCGTGCAGCGTCCGGGCCGAGTTGTCGATCCCGAACCGCCGGCACAGCGCATCGAGCGAGGCCGGCGAGCCGGGAAACTTCTGTCGGGCGATGGCCAGCGTGTCGATGGCCCGTTCCCACGGGATCGGAGGCAGGTCGATGCGGGCCAGCTCGGCATTGAGGAACTTCATGTCGAAGGCGGCATTGTGAATGACCAGCTTTGCATCGCCCAGAAAATCGAGGAACGTCCGACCGATCTCGGCGAAGATCGGCTTGTCGCTGAGGAACTCGGTGCTCAGACCGTGAACCTCGAACGCGTCCTGCGGCATGTCACGCTGGGGGTTGATGTACTGGTGATAGGTTTCACCCGTGGGCACATGGTTCCACAGCTCAACCGCGCCGATTTCGACGATTCGGTCGCCGGCCTCGGGATCGAAGCCGGTCGTTTCCGTATCAAGGACAATTTCACGCATGGGCGATTTCCGACCTTATCTTGCGAACAATCTCTCGCACCTGCTGCCGGGCGTGGTCCAGCGTGTCGGTCACGATCACGAAATCGGCGCGCGCGCGCTTTTCCGCGTCGGGCATCTGCTTGGCAAGAATGGCCTCGAATTCCTCTTCGCTCATGGTTCCGCGCGCCAGCACCCTTTGCCTTTGCACCTCGGGCGGGGCGCTGACCACGGCAACGGCGTCCATCTCGGCCTCGCCCCCGGTTTCATACAGCAGAGGGATGTCGAAGACGATGATATCGGCCTCGGCGCGATCGCGGAAATTCGCCCGGTCCTCGGCCACCAGCGGGTGAACGATGGCCTCGATCCGGGCCAGCGCGCCGGGGTCGCGGGCGATGATCGCGCGCAGGGCCTCGCGGCTGACCCCGCCATCGACGATCGCTTCGGGAAAGATCCGCCCCAGCGGTCGGACCGCCGCACCCCCCGGTGCATAAAGGCGGTGCACGGCGGCGTCGGCATCCCATACCGCGCATCCCTCATCGGCAAAGAGGCGCGCGGTGGTGGACTTTCCCATGCCGATGGATCCGGTCAACCCGAGGCGGAAGCTCATCTCAGCGCCGCCGCGCGGGTTGCGTTGTCAACGACGGGTCGGGTGCCGAACCAGCGTTCGAAACCGGGAACCGCCTGGTAGAGCAGCATCCCCAGACCATCCACGGTGATGCATCCGGCCTCTTCCGCCACCTGAAGCAGATGCGTCTTGAGCGGCGTATAGACCAGGTCGGTCACCACCGTTCCCCTTTGCAACCCGTCAAGCGGTACCCGCAATTCCGGTTTTCCGATCATGCCCAGAGAGGTCGTATTGACCAGCAGGCGGGCCTCTTCGACGATATTTCCGGCCTGCACCCAGTCCACGACGCGGACCCGCTTGCCGAAATCCTCGTGCAGGCGCTCGGCGCGGGCGCGGGTGCGGTTGGTGACCAGGATCTCGGGAACGCCCGCCTCGATCAGAGAGGCGACCACCGCCCGTGCCGCGCCCCCGGCGCCGAAGACCACCGCCGGACCCGATTTCGGATGCCAGTCGGGCGCGCCACTGCGCAGGTTTTCGAGAAAGCCGTAACCGTCGGTGTTGTCGGCGATGATCCGTCCGTCGGGACGGAATATCAACGTGTTGGCAGCGCCGATCAGCGTGGCGCGATCGGTGACCTGATCGGCCAGCTGCAACGCCGCCTCCTTGTGCGGGATGGTGACATTGACACCGACGAAACCGGCCTTGGGCAGGGTGCGCAATACCTGTTCGAGATCGCCGGCCGCCACGTCCATCGGGATGTAGTAGCCTTCGATCCCGTAGGTCTTGAGCCAGTGACGATGCAGCCGGGGCGAACGCGAATGCGCAATCGGAGACCCGATCACACCGGCAAGGGGAATTTGCGTGTCGGTCATTGCTCGATCACCCCTTTCAGCATCAGATAATCAAGAAGCTCCATCAGTGGCATACCCAAAACGTTAAAATAGTCGCCGTCAATGGCGCTGAACAGCCGGACGCCCTCTTCCTCGAGCTTGTAGGCACCGACGCTGTGGCGGATGCTGTCCCAGTTGCGCGCTACATAGGCGCGCAGATAGTCGTCGGACATATCGTGCATCTTCAGACGCACCTTTCCAACATGGCGCCAGATCGGTTCCCCGCCGCGGCAGATGACGGCAGCCGAAAGCAGCGCATGACGATCCCCCCGCATCTGGCGCAGCAGCTCGAATGCCGCGTCCCGGCTGACGGGCTTGGAAATCAGTTTGCCGCGGAAATCCAGAACCTGGTCGCATCCAAGAACCAGCGGGCCGGGCATCCGCGAACTGACCTTCCTGGCCTTCATCTCGGCCAGAGCGTCCGCGATGTCGCGCGGCGGCGCGCCTTCGGCCAGAAGGGCGGATTTCATCGCTTCCTCGTCCA
The DNA here is from genome assembly GCF_055386745.1 of Piezobacter thermophilus. Lineage (NCBI taxonomy): Bacteria > Pseudomonadati > Pseudomonadota > Alphaproteobacteria > Rhodobacterales > Paracoccaceae > Piezobacter > Piezobacter thermophilus. The sequence goes on from NZ_AP042380.1 coordinate 157,393, forward strand.
CGCGCGGCACGACCACTTCGAAGGGCACCGCGGCATTGCGCAACAGTTGCGCGCGAATGGCCGAACCCGACGCCAGGATGATGGGGGCAGTCATGTGGATAAACCCTTTGCAGATCGACAGGGGGTGGGAACAGATTTGCCCGAACTCCACATTCCACCGCAACCCCGCGCATCCCGCATGTCCTGTCATCGGAATGCCCGGGACATCTCCCGTCTGGAAAAGGATAACCGCGAGATCGTGGAAAAACCGCCTGTCAACAGATCTTCCGCAACCCGTTTCCCCCGCCTGAATTACATCAACCAGTTGTAATCACACATGAATCTTTCATTTTTCACATCCTGTGGATATTTTCCGCCGGTCATGCCCACATGTGGTCAAACCGGTGAGCGACAAAAAGATCCACAACTCCGGGCTGTCCTACAAAACCAACAATCTTTCTTCTTTTTCATTCTTTATCTAGGAAGGCATGAACGCATGGCCGGGGAAATCATGGTGAACCTCCTTTTCGACCTTTATCCGTGGATCAAGGCGCTGCACGTCATGGCGGTGATTTCCTGGATGGCAGGTCTGTTCTACCTGCCGCGCCTGTTCGTCTATCACGTGGAACGGGCGCAGGAGATCGACGGCGCAACGGCGATCTTCGAGGTGATGGAGCGGAAGCTTCTCGACTTCATCATGCGTCCGGCCATGATTGCGGCATGGGTTTTCGGCCTGCTTCTGGCCGCCACGCCGGGGGTGGTGGACTGGACGCTGCCATGGCCGTGGGTCAAGGGCGCCTCGGTGCTGGCCATGACCTGGTTTCACTTCTGGCTGGCCGCGCGGCGGCGCGATTTCCTGGCCGATCGCAACCGACTGAGCGGCCGGCAATTCCGGATGATGAACGAGGTGCCCACCGTGCTGATGGCGGTGATCGTCATTGCGGTGATCGTGAAGTTCTGAGGCAGATCCGCACCCCGTGGCGCGATGGGGGTTTGACTCGGGCCTCTGTCGCGACTATCTGGGGGCAACGCGCCCATCCGGGCGACGTGTCTTCCGTCATATATTCCAGCTTGCGTCGCCCATGCGACGTGCAAGGGCCATAAATCCCATGACACAGCAAAGCCTGAATCTGTCCGACCTCAAGGCGAAAAGCCCCAAGGACCTGCTCTCCATGGCCGAGGAGCTCGAGATCGAGAACGCCTCGACCATGCGCAAGGGCGACATGATGTTCCAGATCCTGCGCGAACGCGCGGAAGAAGGATGGGAAATCGGCGGCGACGGCGTGCTGGAGGTGCTCCAGGACGGGTTCGGCTTCCTGCGCTCGCCCGAGGCCAACTATCTGCCGGGACCGGACGACATCTATGTCTCGCCCGACATGATCCGCCAGTATTCCCTGCGCACGGGCGACACGGTGTCGGGGCCGATGAAGGCGCCCGAGGACAACGAGCGCTATTTCGCGCTGACCGGGGTGCGAAAGATCAATTTCGAGGATCCCGAGCGCGCGCGCCACAAGATCGCCTTCGACAACCTCACGCCGCTTTACCCCGACGAGCGCCTGAAGATGGAGATCGAGGATCCCACCATCAAGGACAAGTCGGCCCGCGTGATCGACCTGGTGTCGCCGATCGGGAAGGGGCAGCGCTGCCTGATCGTGGCGCCGCCGCGCACCGGCAAGACGGTGATCCTGCAGAACATCGCCCATTCGATCGAGAAAAATCACCCCGAATGCTATTTGATCGTCCTGCTGATCGACGAGCGCCCCGAGGAAGTCACGGACATGCAGCGCTCGGTGAAGGGCGAGGTGGTCTCCTCGACCTTCGACGAGCCGGCCTCGCGCCATGTGGCCGTGGCGGAAATGGTGATCGAGAAGGCCAAGCGCTTGGTCGAACACAAACGAGATGTTGTGATACTTCTCGATTCGATCACAAGACTTGGTAGAGCTTACAATACAGTTGTTCCGTCTTCGGGCAAGGTTCTGACCGGCGGCGTGGATGCGAATGCGCTGCAACGGCCCAAACGCTTCTTCGGAGCGGCGCGCAATATCGAGGAGGGAGGCTCGCTGACCATCATCGCCACGGCGCTGATCGACACCGGCAGCCGCATGGACGAGGTGATCTTCGAAGAGTTCAAGGGCACCGGCAACTCCGAGATCGTCCTGGATCGAAAGATTGCCGACAAGCGGGTCTTCCCGGCCATCGACATCCTCAAATCCGGCACCCGGAAAGAGGATCTTCTGGTCAATCCGAAGGATCTGCAGAAGATGTATGTGCTGCGCCGGATCCTCAACCCGATGGGTACGACGGATGCGATCGAGTTCCTGCTGTCCAAGCTGAAACAGACCAAGACCAACGCCGAGTTCTTCGACTCCATGAACGCCTGAGCGTGGTCCCCAGCCACGAGGTTGCCAGATGGATACGATTTTCGCCTTGGCCAGCGCCTCGGGCAAGGCCGGGGTCGCGGTCATCCGGGTTTCCGGCCCACAGGCGCATCGGACAGCTGCGGCTCTGGCGGGCGAGGGGCTTGCGCGCCGAGGCATGGCCGTTCGCAGCCTGCGTGACGCACCGGGGCAGATTCTGGACAGCGCGGTGGTTCTGACCTTTTCGGCTCCATCCAGTTTCACGGGCGAAGATGTGGTCGAGTTTCAGGTTCACGGCAGCGTTGCGGTGGTTTCGGCCATTCTCGACCGCCTGGCCCGGATCGACGGGCTTCGGCCGGCGGAGCCGGGGGAATTTACCCGTCGCGCGCTTGAAAACGGCAAGCTGGACTTGGCGCAGGTCGAAGGGTTGGCCGACCTGATCGACGCGGAAACCGAGGCGCAGCGGCGGCAGGCTCAGGCGCTGCTTGAGGGCGAACTTGGCGCGCTGGCCGAAGGATGGCGGAGCGACCTGATCCGTGCCGCCGCCTTGATCGAGGCGGTTCTGGATTTCGCCGACGAAGAGGTGCCGGTGGATGTGACCCCCGAGGTCATTCAATGCCTTGACCGCGTGGAAACCGATCTGCGGCGCCAATGCGAAGGAGTTTCGATCACCGAGCGGATCCGCTCCGGCTTTGAGGTTGCGATTGTCGGTGCACCGAATGTGGGCAAATCCACGCTTCTGAATGCCTTGTCCGGGCGCAAGGCGGCGATTACCTCTGCCCATGCGGGCACCACGCGGGACGTGATCGAGGTGCGAATGGACCTGGCCGGCCTGCCGGTGACATTGCTGGATACCGCCGGTCTGCGCGAGGCGCAGGACGAAATCGAGGAAATCGGCGTTGCCCTGGCACGCGAACGGGCGGAAACGGCGGATCTGCGCGTGTTTCTTGTCGAAGAAGGGGAACAGCTGGACGTGAAGATGCGGCCGGGGGATATTCGCGTTCTTCCCAAGGCAGATCTGCGCGAGTCGCCGGAAGGCGCGGTTTCCGGAGTGACGGGGCAGGGGCTGGACGATCTTGTCGAGAAGATCTCGGCCGAGCTTTCCCGGCGAACGACCGGTGCTGGGATCGCAACCAGGGAACGTCATCGCGCGGCGATGAATCGGGCGCTGGGCGCGATCAAGGCGGCGCGACAGGTTTTGGCGCGGGGTCCGGATGATTATGATAAGGCGGCAGAAGAAATCCGCAGCGCGATTCGTGCGCTTGAATCCCTGGTCGGGCGTATCGATGTGGAAAATCTGCTGGATGAAATCTTTGCCAGCTTTTGCCTTGGCAAGTGAGGAGTGTTTCACGTGAAACATTCGGGATTTGATGTCGTTGTCGTCGGGGGCGGTCATGCAGGGACCGAGGCCGCCCATGGCGCGGCGCGGATGGGGGCCAGGGTTGCCCTCGTGACGCTGCGGCGCGCCGATATCGGCGTCATGTCCTGCAATCCGGCCATTGGAGGGCTGGGTAAGGGGCATCTGGTGCGTGAAATCGATGCCATGGACGGTGTCATGGGCCGGGTTACCGACCGTGCCGGGATTCAGTTTCGTCTGTTGAACCGGCGCAAGGGGCCGGCGGTTCAGGGCCCGCGGGCGCAGGCCGACCGGGCGCTCTATCGTGCGGCGATGTTGGCGGAAACGGAAAACAGGAAAAATCTGCGGATCATCGAAGGCGAGGTCATCGATTTTCTCATGCAGGGCCGATCGGTTGCCGGCGTGATTCTTGCAGATGGCGCTGAAATTCCGGCCCGCGCGGTGATCCTGACCTCGGGGACGTTTCTGCGCGGGGTCATTTACATTGGCGACGTCTCCCGCCCCGGAGGACGCATGGGCGACCGGCCGTCGGTTCGCCTGGCCGAGCGGATCGAATCTTTCGGCCTGCCGCTGGGGCGGCTGAAGACCGGGACTCCGCCACGGCTGGACGGGCGTACGATCGATTGGTCGGGGCTTGAAAAGCAGCCGGGGGACGAAGATCCGGTGCTGTTTTCCTTTCTGTCCAAAGGCGTGACCGCCCCCCAGGTTGCCTGCGGAATCACTCACACCAACCCCCGGACACACGAGATCATCCGAAACAACCTGTCGCGCTCGGCCATGTATGGGGGCCATATCGAGGGCGTCGGCCCGCGCTATTGTCCCTCGATCGAGGACAAGATCGTGCGGTTTGCCGAAAAGGATTCGCATCAGATCTTTCTTGAGCCCGAGGGCATTGATGACCACACGGTTTACCCTAACGGCATTTCGACCTCGCTGCCGCAGGAGGTTCAGGAGGCATATGTTCATTCCATCAAGGGTCTGGAATCCGCAAGGATTCTCCAGCCGGGCTATGCCATCGAGTATGATTACGTTGACCCCCGATCCCTGACCTTGCAGCTTGCGGTCAAGGATGTGCCGGGGCTGTTCCTGGCCGGGCAGATCAATGGCACGACCGGATATGAAGAGGCGGCCGCACAAGGACTCGTGGCCGGTCTGAACGCGGCCTTGTTCACCAGGGAAGAGCAGGGCGTCACTTTTGGCCGGGCGGACAGCTATATCGGCGTGATGATTGACGATCTGGTCACCCGCGGCGTGAGCGAACCCTACAGGATGTTCACATCGCGGGCCGAATTCCGCTTGTCGCTTCGCGCCGACAATGCCGATCAGCGGTTGACGCCGCTAGCGATCTCGCTGGGTTGCGTGTCCGAGACGCGGCGGCGCGAATTTTCCGAAAAGATGGACAAGCTTTCCAACGCGCGCAGCAGGCTGGAATCCCTGTCGCTCACCCCGTCGATGATTCTCCAAGCCGGTATTGCGGTGAACCAAGACGGGAACAGACGTTCGGGCATGGATCTTCTGGCATTCCCTGATGTGAAGTTTGAAGATCTCCTTTCCTTCGATGGAACGCTTGACGGTGTGGAAGAGGGTATAAGGCGCCAACTGAAGAACGATGCGCTGTATGCGAACTACATCGAGCGGCAAAAGCGGGACATCGAAGCGCTGCGGCGGGATGAGGGGCACAAGATCCCAGTCGATTTCGACTATGCCGCGATCGACGGGTTGTCCAATGAGCTGAAGGCCAAGCTGTTGCAAAGCCGGCCGGAAAACCTCGCGCAAGCATCGCGAATCGACGGCATGACGCCGGCGGCGCTGACGCTGATCCTGTCGCGGCTGCGCCGCTCGCAAGGCGCAAGATCGGCATGACCGGGTCTCTGGCGCGGCAGGGAGGGGAACTGAATGTTTCACGTGAAACACTCGATCGGTTCGCCCTGTTCGAATCGCTTCTTCGCAAATGGACGACGCGGATAAATCTTGTTTCCCGCGCCAGTCTGGACGATCTGTGGAACCGCCATATTCTTGATTCTGCTCAGGTTTTCGATTGTGCCAAGCCGGGCCGCCTGTGGGTCGATCTGGGAAGTGGCGGCGGGTTTCCGGGGCTTGTCGTGGCGATTCTCGCGGCCGAACGCGCGCCCGATATGCAAACCGTTCTGGTGGAGAGCGATCAGCGCAAGGCTGCTTTCCTGCGCGCGGTCATGCGGGAAACCGGGGTGAAATGCAGGGTCCTTGCCCACAGAATCGAAGAAATCGAACCGATCGGCGCCGACACGCTTTCAGCGCGCGCCTTGGCCGAGCTTGACAAGTTGCTTGAATTTTCAGAGCGGCATCTTTCTCCCGGCGGGACGGCGCTGTTTCCAAAGGGGGTACGCTGGCGGGCCGAGCTTGAGCGCGCCCGAAGGCGGTGGCACTTTGACGTGCAGGCGATTAAAAGCAGGACAGAGGACGGAGCAGTGATCCTCAAGATCAAAGGAGTGTCGCGTGCCTGATCTTTCCAGACCGAACGGCCCAAAAATCATTGCCATTGCAAATCAGAAGGGTGGGGTTGGCAAGACGACGACGGCAATCAATCTTGCTGCCGCGTTGGCCGAACGGGGCCGAAAGGTTCTGGTGGTCGATCTGGATCCGCAGGGCAACGCCTCTACCGGTCTGGGAATCGAGCTGCCGGACCGCCGCAAGACGACCTATGATCTGTTGATCGAAGATGCGCCCCTAGAGGAGGTCATCCAGTCCACGCGCTTTGAGGGTTTGTCGATCATTCCTTCCACGGTCGATCTCAGTTCCGCCGATATTGAACTGATTTCCAATGTGAAACGCAGTTTCCTGCTGCATGATGCGCTGCGCCAGACGGCGATGGATCGTTTCGGGTTCGACTTCATTCTGATCGACTGCCCGCCCTCGTTGAATCTTCTGACGGTCAACGCGATGGTCGCCGCCCATTCCATCCTGGTTCCGTTGCAAAGCGAGTTTTTTGCGCTGGAGGGCCTGTCGCAGCTGATGCTGACCATTCGCGAGGTCCGTCAGACGGCCAACCCGGATCTTCGGATCGAGGGGATCGTGCTGACCATGTATGATCGCAGGAACAACCTGTCGCACCAGGTCGAACAGGATGCGCGGGAAAACCTGGGAGAGCTGGTGTTCCGCACCTTGATCCCCCGCAATGTCCGGGTCAGCGAGGCCCCATCCTACGCGATGCCGGTTCTGGCCTATGATCCGAATTCGCAGGGTGCCCTGGCCTATCGGGCGCTGGCGGAAGAGGTGCTTGAAAAACATGGAAAAATCGCCGCGTGATCGGCTACGAGGGAGAAGAAGAAATGGATAACAAGGCAAAGCCGCGCGGACTTGGCCGGGGGCTTTCGGCGCTGATGGCGGATGTTCGGCCCGAGGCTTCTCCAACCGCGGACACGCCCCGGGCGCCCGACATGCGCGTGCCCATCGAGAAGCTGAGCGCCAACCCCGATCAGCCCCGTCGGGCCTTTGACGAATCGGATCTTGAAGATCTGGCCGCCTCGATCCGCGAAAAGGGGATCATCCAGCCCCTGATCGTGCGCCCGCTGGGCGATGGAGAATACCAGATCGTGGCCGGTGAGCGCCGCTGGCGCGCCGCGCAGATCGCACAGCTGCACGAGGTCCCGGTTCTGGTGCGTGATCTGGACGATTCGGAAGTTCTGGAAATCGCGATCATCGAGAACATCCAGCGCGCCGATCTGAACCCGCTGGAAGAGGCGCTGGGCTTTCGCCAGTTGATGGACCGTTTCGGCCACACGCAGGAAAAGCTGAGCCAGGCCCTGGGTAAGAGCCGCAGCCATATTGCCAACCTGTTGCGACTGCTGACCCTGCCCGAGGATGTGCAGGATCTTGTGCGCGAGGGCAAGCTGTCCGCCGGTCATGCCCGCGCCTTGATCACGGCCGAGAACCCCTCGGAGCTGGCAAGAAAGGTTGTTCGGGGCGGGCTGTCGGTGCGGGCGACCGAGGCCCTGGTCAAGAAACAGGCCCGGGGCGGGGATCAGGGGGCCGCCGGACCGACGCGTGGCAAGGCGGTGGAAAAGGATGCCGACACCCGCGCGCTCGAGGCCGACCTGGCCGCGAATCTGGGCATGAAGGTCAGCATCGAGCACAAGCCGGGTGCAGAATCCGGGCGGGTGGTGATCTTGTATGACTCGCTCGATCAGCTTGATGAACTGTGCGGCCGCCTCACGCGTTAGGGCGGCTCCAGATGAATGCAAGCACGAGGGAAAGTATAACTATTTGAAATAAAAGAATTTTTATCGGAACGGACAGAGCCAGGGAAAGCCCCGGCACCGCCAGGATCGACAGGGTGGCCATGCGTTTCGCCCGTGGTCGGATGGCCCCCGAGCGGCTCCAGTCCTCGATGATAGGCCCGAATGTGCGGTGCGACAGGATCCACTCATGCAGCCGGGATGAAGATCGCGCGAACAGGAACGCGGCCAGCAGAAGGAAGGGAACGCTGGGCAGCAAGGGCAGGAAGATGCCGATGATCGCAAGCCCCACGCAGATCAGCCCCAGCCCGGCCCAGAGATATTTCACCACTTCACTCCGCCAGCAATTCCCGGATCACCGCGTTCAGGACCGGGCGCCCCCGTGCGGTAGCTGACAGATGCCGCCCGCGCAGCGACACCATGCCCATCTCGCCCAGCCTTTCGATGGCGGATGGAGAAAGGGGTTTGCCCGAAAGGGACTGGAACCGGGTCAAGTCGATGCCCTCGCGCAGGCGCATTCCGAACATGACATATTCTTCGGCCTGCACCTGTCCAGTCAACACCTCGCGCAGCCGTTCGGCATTGCCCCGTTCCGCCGCCGAAAGCCAGAGATTCGGATCGGGCCAGCATTCGGTTGCATGGCGCTGCCCGGCAATCGTGAGCCGCCCATGCGCGCCCGGCCCGATTCCGGCCCAGTCTCCGTAACGCCAGTAGATCAGGTTGTGCCGCGACTCGTTGCCCGGCCGCGCGTGGTTCGAGATTTCATAGGCGGGCAGGCCGGCGGCGTCGCACAGATCCTGCGTCAGCTGGTAGAGATCGGCCGACTGATCGTCATCGGGCAGACCGCGCAAGCCCCCCGCGGCGTGGCGGGCGGCGAAGGCGGTGCCGGGCTCGATCGTGAGCTGGTAGAGCGACAGGTGATCGGGCGACATCGACAGTGCCTCGGTCAGTTCCGCCCGCCAGTCGGCCAGGCTCTGGTCCTGTCGGCCATGGATCAGGTCGAAGCTGACGCGCTCGAACAGGCCGGTGGCGATCTTCCATGCCGCGCGTGCCTCGGCCACGCTGTGGATCCGGCCGAGGCGGCGCAGGTCGCGGTCGTCAAGGGCTTGGAATCCCATCGAGATCCGGTTGACTCCGGCCTCGCGATAGTCCGCAAACCGCCCGGCCTCGACCGAGCCGGGATTGGCCTCGAGCGTGATTTCGATATCGTTGGCAAAGCGCCACTGGCGGCGGGCGGCCTCGATCACCTGCGCCACCGTGTCGGGGTGCATCAGGCTGGGCGTGCCACCGCCGAAATAGATCGAATTCAGGACCCGGCCGGGCAATTGGGCTCCGATCCGGTCCAGTTCGGACACGAGGGCCCGGGCCCAGCGGCCGTGGTCGATATGGCCGGCCAAATGGCTGTTGAAGTCACAATAGGGGCATTTGGCGGCGCAGAAGGGCCAGTGAACGTAGAGGCCGAAACCGGCCCGGGTCCAGTCCTCAGCCAAAGCAGGCATCGATGAGCCGGGCGACGGCGCGGCCCCGGTGGCTGATGCGGTTCTTTTCCCACCGGTCCATTTCGCCGAAGGTCTGATCGTATCCGTCGGGCAGGAAGATCGGGTCATAGCCATGCCCCTGTGCGCCGCGCATGGGCCAGACGATGCAGCCGGGAACCGAGCCCTCGAACACCTCGTCATGCCCGTCGGGCCAGGCCAGCACCAGCGTGCAGACAAAGCGCGCCCGGTGCGGCTCGGGCGCCCCCGAGGCAACGAGCTCATCATGCACCCGCCGCATGGCCATGACAAAATCGCGCCCATGCCCGGTTTCCGCCCAGTCGGCCGTGTGCACGCCGGGGGCGCCGCCAAGAGCTGCGACCTCAAGCCCGGAATCATCGGCAAGCGCCGGCAGCCCGGTTGCCTTCGCCGCCGCGTGCGCCTTGATCCGGGCATTGCCGACAAAGCTGGATTCGGTTTCTGCGGGCTCGGGCAGGTTCATGTCGGCGGCGCCGATGACGGACACGCCGAAGGGCACCAGGAGGTGCTCCACCTCTTCCAGCTTGCCCCGGTTGTGGGTGGCCACAAGCAGGCGGTCTTCGGCGAGTGCGCGGGTCATTCGGTGGCCGCCCTTTGCGCGGCGACCAGCTGGTCAACCCCCTTCTGCGCAAGGTCCAGCAGCTGGTCCATCTGCGCCCGGGAAAACAGCGCCCCTTCGGCCGACATCTGGACCTCGACCAGGTTTCCCGATCCGGTCATGATGAAATTGCCGTCCACGCCGGCCTCGCTGTCCTCGGGATAGTCGAGGTCCAGAACCGGCTGGCCGGCGTAGATGCCGCAGCTGACCGCCGCCACGTGATCCAGCAGCGGATCGGTGGTGATCATGCCCGCCTTGAGCAGCTTGTCCACCGCCAGCCGCAGCGCCACCCAGCCACCGGTGATCGCGGCGCAGCGGGTACCGCCATCGGCCTGCAGCACGTCGCAGTCGATGGTGATCTGGCGTTCGCCCAGCGCCACGCGATCGACGCCGGCGCGCAGGGCGCGGCCGATCAGGCGCTGGATCTCGACCGTGCGGCCGCCCTGCTTGCCCGCGGCGGCCTCGCGCCGCATCCGGGTGTTCGTGGCCCGCGGCAGCATCCCGTATTCAGCCGTGACCCAGCCAAGGCCCGACCCCTTGATGAAGGGCGGCACCCGGTCCTCGATGGTGGCGGTACACAGCACATGCGTCTCGCCCATTCGGATCAGGCATGACCCTTCGGCATGTCGATTGACACCGGTTTCAATTGAAACCGGGCGCATTTCGCTTAAATCTCTTCCAGACGGTCGCATGGGGTTCCTTTCCTGGTCCGCGCGGGAATACCGCCGGGCAGGGGCGGGATGCAACCCTGATCGATTCATTCTTCGGGTCGTGTTTACCGGTGGGCCGTGCAAAAATGACCGAGATGAACGATACGACGAAACTTCTGGACCAGCTGAACGACCGAACGCGCGAGGTGTTTCGGCTGGTGGTCGAGAATTACCTCTCCAGCGGCGATCCGGTCGGAAGCCGCACGCTGTCCCGCGCCATGAGCGAGAAGATCAGCGCCGCGACCATCCGCAACGTGATGCAGGACCTGGAATATCTGGGCCTTCTCGACAGCCCGCACGTCAGCGCCGGCCGGGTGCCCACGCAACGGGGCCTGCGCCTGTTCGTTGACGGGTTGCTGGAGGTGCGCGACCTGGACGAGGCCGACCGCGAGAAGATCGACGCCACGGCGAACGCGAACACCTCGGACGTGGGAGGGTTGCTGGATCGGATCGGATCGGCGCTTTCGGGGGTGACGCACAGCGCGTCGCTTGTTCTCACGCCCAAGCACGAGGCCGAGATCCGGCATATCGAGTTCGTCTCGCTCGGCCACGACCGGGCTCTGGTCGTGCTGGTTTTCGTGGACGGGCACGTGGAAAACCGGCTGTTCCGCCCGCCGCCGGGTCAGACGCCCAGCTCGATGCGGGAGGCGGCGAATTTCCTCAACGCCCTGATCGAGGGGCGCACCTTGCGCGACCTTCAGGGCGTGATCCGCAAGGAAATCGCCCGGCGCCAGCAGGAGATCGATTCGCTCGCCCGCGAGATGGTGGAGAGCGGCCTTGCCGTATGGGAGAATGATGGCGAGGATTCCGCGCGCCTGATCGTGCGCGGGCGGTCGAATCTTCTGGACAGCGCCGAACAGGGCGACGAGATCGAGCGCATTCGGGTTCTGTTCGACGACCTGGAGCGCAAGCGGGATATCGCTGAATTCCTGGAACTGGCGGAAAAGGGCGAGGGCGTGCGCATTTTCATCGGCTCCGAGAACAAACTTTTCTCACTTTCGGGTTCCTCTCTGGTGGTTTCTCCCTATATGAACGCGGACCGGAAGATCATTGGTGCCGTCGGCGTGATCGGGCCGACCCGGCTGAATTACGGGCGGATCGTGCCGATCGTGGACTACACGGCGCAACTGGTCGGAAAACTGCTTTCTGATCGGGGATAGAGGTGAGACATGGCAGAGCCGAAGAACGAAACATTCCTGGACGACATCGAGACCGCCGAGGCCGAGGAACTGGCCGCGCACACGGAAGAGATCTCGGACGAGGCCGCAGAGATCGAAGCGCTGCGGGCCGAGCGGGATGAGCTGAAGGACCGTTTTCTTCGCGCGCTCGCCGATGCCGAGAACGTCCGCAAGCGGTCTCAGAAGGACCGCCGCGAAGCCGAGCAGTATGGCGGATCGCGTCTGGCCCGTGATCTGCTGCCGGTCTATGACAATCTCAAGCGTGCGCTGGAATCTGTGACCGACGAACAGAGGGCCGCTGCGGCAGCCCTGATCGAGGGGGTCGAGCTGACCATGCGGGAGCTGGTCAATGTCTTTGCCAAGCACGGGATCGAGGTGATTTCGCCGAAGGTCGGGGACCGGTTCGATCCGCAGCTGCACGAGGCGATGTTCGAGGCGCCGGTGCCGGGGACGACGGCCGGCGAGATCATTCAGGTATCGGCCGAAGGGTTCATGCTGCATGACCGCCTGTTGCGCCCGGCACAGGTGGGGGTGTCTTCGATGCCGGAAGGCTGATCGTCGCGCCTGTGCCTGTGGAGGGGGCGGGCGCCTCCGGCGGGAGTATTTGGGGCAAGAGGAAGGGGGCGGTCAGGATCGGGCCGCCTCTTTCAGTTTGTAGAGAAGCTCCAGGGCCTCGCGGGGGGTGAGGTCGTCGGGGTGGATGTCGCGCAGCATTTCCTCGACCGCCGAGTTGCGGGGGGCGGGATCGGGCGGTTGCGTCGTGGCCGAGAACAGCGGCAGGTCGTCGATCAGGGTGGCGGGCGAGGCGGCGCCTTCGCGCTCTCCCTTTTCCAGCGCGTCCAGCACGCATCGTGCGCGATCGACCACCGCCTTCGGCAGGCCCGCCAGCTGGGCAACCTGGACGCCGTAGGAGCGGTCGGCCGCGCCCTTGCGGACCTCGTGCAGGAAGATCACCTCGCCTTCCCATTCCTTGACCGTGACGGTGGCGTTTTCGACCCCGTCCAGTTTGCCGGCAAGGGCGGTGAGTTCGTGATAGTGGGTGGCGAACAGGGCGCGGCAGCGGTTGACGTCGTGGAGGTGCTCCAGCGTTGCCCAGGCGATGGACAGCCCGTCCCAGGTGGCGGTGCCGCGGCCGATTTCGTCGAGGATGACCAGGGCGCGGTCGTCGGCCTGGTTGAGGATGGCCGCGGTTTCGACCATTTCGACCATGAAGGTAGAACGCCCGCGGGCGAGGTCATCCGAGGCTCCGACGCGGCTGAACAGCTGGCTGATCAGCCCGATATGGGCGCTTTCGGCCGGGACGAAGCTGCCCATCTGCGCCAGCAGCGCGATCAGGGCGTTCTGGCGCAGGAAGGTGGATTTGCCGGCCATGTTGGGGCCGGTGAGCAGCCAGATGGCCGCCCCGCTTTCGGCGGACAGGTCGCAGTCGTTGGCGATGAAGGGATCACCCCCCTGGATGTTCAGCGCGTTTTCGACAACCGGGTGGCGCCCGCCCAGAACATGGAAGGCGCGGCTGTCGTCCACCTGCGGTCGGCACCAGTCGCCGTCGCGGGCAAGGTCGGCCAGGGCGGTGGCGAGGTCGATTTCGGCCAACGCCCTTGCGGCCGCGTTCAGGCGCGGGGCTTGGGCGAGAATCGAGTCGGAAAGCCTTTGGTAGAGCCTTTTTTCGATCTCCAGCGCCCGGTTGCCGGCATTCAGGATGCGGGTTTCCAGCTCGCTGAGTTCGACGGTGGTGAAGCGGATCTGGCTGGCGGTGGTCTGGCGGTGGATGAAGGTTTCGGACAGGGGCGGGGACATCATGCGCCCGGCATGGGTGGCGGTGGTTTCGACGAAATAGCCCAGCACGTTGTTGTGCTTGATCTTCAGTGACTGGATGCCGGTGAGGTCGATATACTTGCCCTGAAGCCCGGCAATGACCGAGCGGCCCTCGTCGCGCAGGGTGCGGGCCTCGTCCAGGTCGGGGTCGAAGCCGGGGGCGATGAAGCCGCCGTCGCGGGCCAGGAGCGGCGGGTCGGCCACCAGGGCGGCGTCGAGCAGGGCGGAAAGGTCGTCGAAACCGAGCAGGTCCTGCGCCGCGCGGGCCAGCAGCGGCGGCAGCTCGGCCCCGGCGCAGATTTCGGCGATGGTTTCGGCCTGGACCAGGGCGTTGCGGATGGCGGCCAGGTCGCGCGGGCCGCCGCGCTCCAGCGACAGGCGCGAGAGCGCCCGGTCAAGGTCGGGCGTCTTGCGCAGCGCCGCGCGCAGATCGGCGGAAATCCGGCTCTGTTCAGCGCAATACTGAACTGCATCCAGCCTTGCGTGGATCGTGTCGAGATCCCGTGAGGGGCTGGAGAGGCGCTGCTCCAGCAGCCGCGCGCCGCCCGGGGTCACGGTGCGGTCGATCACCGCCAGCAGCGATCCCGCGCGCCCCCCCGACAGCGACCGGGTGAGTTCGAGGTTGCGCCGCGTGGCAGCGTCGATCTGGACGATCCGGTCCTGCGTCTCGCGCTGCGGCCTGCGCAGGAGCGGCAGTTTGCCCTTCTGCGTGATGTCGAGATAGTCGATCAGCGCGCCCATGGCCGAAATCTCGGCCCGCGTAAAGGCGCCGAAGGCGTCCAGCGTCTCCACCCCGAACAGCGCGCAAAGCCGCTTTTGGGCGCCGGTCGAATCGAAGCTGGCCCGCCCCAGAGGGGTCAGCGGCACGCCCAGATCGGCGGCGATCTCGCGCAGGGCGGCCTCATGCGGTTCGGCAACGATCAGCTCGGACGGGGCCAGGCGGGCCAGCTCGGGGCTCAGCCGCGCCGGGCTCAGCGGCATGACGTGGAAGCTGCCGGTGGAGATGTCGCTCCAGGCCAGGGCGGCCTCGTCGCGGACCACGGACCAGGCGGCCAGGAAATTGTGCCGGCGCGCTTCGAGCAGCGAATCCTCGGTCAGCGTGCCGGGCGTGACCAGGCGCACGACCTCGCGCTTCACGACTGCCTTCGAGCCGCGCTTCTTCGCCTGGGCGGGGTCTTCCATCTGTTCGCAGACGGCGACGCGAAAGCCCTTGCGGATCAGTGTCAGCAGGTAGCCTTCGGCCGAGTGGACCGGCACGCCGCACATGGGGATGTCGGCGCCCTGATGCTTGCCGCGCCTGGTCAGGGCGATGTCCAGCGCCTGCGATGCCGCCACCGCGTCGTCGAAGAACATCTCGTAGAAATCGCCCATGCGATAGAACAGCAGCGCATCGGGATACGCCGCCTTGATTTCGAGATATTGCGCCATCATCGGCGTGACTTTCGACACGCAGTCCCCCGGTTTTCGAATGCCCGGCGACATTACAAATCCCCTTCGGGTGGCGAAAGGCGAAATCGACTTGCCGTTGAGGCCGCACCGCCCCTAGGCTAAGACGCCGCCGCCGCAGCCAGAAAAAGAAGTATCGCATGACCAGGAACAAGATCACCGCCGAAGAGGCGCTTGCCTTTCACCTTGAGCCCACCCCCGGCAAGTGGGAGGTGCAGGCCACCGTGCCCATGACCACCCAGCGCGATCTGTCGCTGGCCTATTCCCCCGGTGTGGCGGTGCCCTGCGAGGCGATCGCAAAGAACCCCGAAACGGTGTATGACTACACCAACAAGGGCAACCTTGTGGCGGTGATCTCGAACGGCACGGCGGTGCTGGGTCTGGGCAATCTCGGCGCGCTGGGATCGAAGCCGGTGATGGAGGGCAAGGCGGTGCTGTTCAAGCGGTTCGCCGATGTCAACTCCATCGACATCGAGCTGGACACCGAAGACCCCGAGGAATTCATCTGCGCGGTCAAGCTGATGGGCCCGACCTTCGGGGGCATCAACCTGGAGGACATCAAGGCCCCCGAATGCTTCATCATCGAGCAGCGCCTGAAAGAGGAGATGGACATTCCCGTCTTCCACGACGACCAGCACGGCACCGCGGTGATCTGTGCGGCAGGGCTCATCAACGCGCTGCATCTGTCGGGCAAGAAGATCGAGGAGGTGAAGATCGTGCTCAACGGCGCGGGCGCGGCCGGGATCGCCTGCATCGAGCTGCTCAAGAGGATGGGCGCGCGGCATGAAAACTGCATCGTCTGCGATACCAAGGGCGTGATCTGGCAGGGCCGCAAGGAGGGCATGAACCAGTGGAAATCGGCCCATGCGGTCAAGACCGATCTGCGCACGCTGGAAGAGGCCATGGTCGGCGCCGACGTGTTCCTGGGCGTTTCCGTCAAGGGGGCGGTGACGCAGGCCATGGTCGAAAGCATGGCGGAAAATCCGGTGATCTTCGCCATGGCCAACCCCGATCCCGAAATCACCCCCGAAGAGGCCCATGCGGTACGCCCCGATGCCATCGTCGCCACCGGCCGGTCGGACTATCCCAATCAGGTCAACAACGTGCTGGGCTTTCCCTATCTCTTTCGCGGAGCGCTGGACATCCACGCCCGTGCCATCAATGACGAGATGAAGATCGCCTGCGCCCAGGCGCTGGCCGAGCTGGCCCGCGAGGACGTGCCCGACGAGGTGGCCCTGGCCTATGGCAAGACGCTCAGCTTCGGCCGCGACTACATCCTGCCCACGCCCTTCGATCCGCGGCTGATCCACCGCATCCCGCCGGCGGTGGCCCGCGCGGGCATGGACACCGGCGCCGCGCGGCGGCCGATCATCGACATGGAGGCCTATGAGGTCGGCCTGAAATCGCGGCTCGATCCCACGGCCTCGATCCTGCGCAGCCTGAATCTGCGTGCGCGCTCGGCCCAGTCGCGGATGATCTTTGCCGAGGGCGACGACCCCCGCGTGCTGCGCGCGGCGGTGATGTATCAGCGTTCGGGCTATGGCAAGGCGCTGGTGGTGGGGCGCCAGGACGACGTGGCCGCCAAGCTGGAGGCCGCGGGTCTGGGCGACGCGGTGGCCGAGATCGAGGTGGTCAACGCAGCCAACACCGATTACCTGGAAACCTACAAGGATTTCCTCTACCGCCGGCTTCAGCGCAAGGGATACGACCAGAAGGACGTGCACCGGCTGGCCGCCCGCGACCGGCATGTCTTTTCGGCGCTGATGCTGGCGCACGGGCATGGCGATGCGCTGGTCACCGGGGCCACGCGCAAGTCGGCCCATGTGCTAGAGCGCATCAACCACGTCTTCGACGCCGATGCCGAACATGGCGCCGCCGGGGTGACGGCGCTCTTGCACAAGGGGCGGATCGTGCTGATCGGCGACACGCTGGTGCATGAGTGGCCCGAACCCGAGGATCTGGCCAATATCGCCGAGCGCGCAGCCACCGTGGCGCGTTATCTTGGCCTTGAGCCGCGGGTCGCTTTCGTCAGCTTCTCGACCTTCGGCTATCCGGTGTCCGAGCGGGCCGAGAAGATGCATCTTGCCCCCGAGGTTCTGGACCGTCGCGGTGTGGATTTCGAATATGAGGGCGAGATGACCGTGGACGTGGCGCTGAACGTGCAGGCGCAGGCGGCCTATCCGTTCTCGCGCCTGAGCGGGCCGGCCAACATCCTGGTGGTCCCGGCGCGGCATTCGGCCTCGATTTCCACCAAGCTGATGCAGGAAATGGCCGGCGCCACGGTGATCGGACCGATCCTTGCCGGCGTGGACAAGCCGATCCAGATCTGCTCGACCGTGGCGACGGCCAACGACATCCTCAACATGGCGGTTCTGGCCGCCTGCGGGATCAAGTAGGGCCGCGGCGGGATGGCGATCTGGACTCTCGGCTCGATCAACGCGGACATGGTCTATCCGGTCCCGCGTCTGCCGGCGCCGGGAGAGACCGTGGCCGCGCGGGGGCTGCGCTATTTCCTGGGCGGCAAGGGGGCCAACATGTCGGTGGCTGCCGCCCGGGCCGGGGCGCGGGTCGTGCATGTGGGCGCGGTGGGGGCGGATGGTCGCTGGGCGGTCGAGAGGCTGCGGCAATACGGTGTCGATACCGACCATGTGGCCGAGGTGGCCGGCGCCACCGGGCACGCCGTCATCGCCGTGGATCCGAGGGGCGAGAACAGCATCCTGATCTATCCCGGCGCCAATCGGGCGATTCCGTCCCGCACCCTCGGCCTGGCGCTGAGTGCGGCGCAGGCGGGCGATACCCTTCTGATGCAGAACGAGACGAACCTGCAGCCCGAGGCCGCGCGGATGGGGCGCGAAATGGGGCTGAAGGTCTGCTATGCGGCCGCGCCGTTCGACGCGGCCGCGGTGCGCGCGGTGCTGCCGTGGCTGGATATCCTGATCCTCAACGAGGTCGAGGCCGAACAGCTGACGCGGGCGACCGGCAAGCGCCCCGAAGACCTGCCCGTGGCGCATGTGATCGTGACCCTGGGGGCGCGGGGAGCGCGCCATATCGACACCGAAAAGGGCCTGTCGCGGGACTTTCCCGCCTTTCCGGTGCGGGTCGTGGACAGCACCGGGGCCGGCGATACCTTCACCGGCTATCTTCTGGCCGGGCTCGACCGCGGCCTGCCGATGGATCGGGCCATGGACCTGGCCGGCCGGGCGGCGGCGCTGATGGTCACGCGCGAGGGCACCGCCGACGCGATCCCCGATCTGGCGGAAGTCGAGGCGGCGCGCTTTGGTTGAAGCCCGCGGTCACGGGCGGTCGTCATTGGCAGGAGGACAGGATGGCGGACAGGATCACCACGCACCAGGCCGAGGAAGACGCGCGCAACGAGCGGATCCTGATCCACGTCAACGGCCGCCTCCTGCCGCGGGCCGAGGCCACCGTCAGCGTCTATGACAGCGGCTTTCTTCTGGGCGACGGGGTGTGGGAGGGGTTGCGGCTCTACAACGGGCGCTGGGCGTTTCTCGACGAGCACATGGACCGGCTGTTCGAGGCCGCCAGGGCCATTGATCTGGATATCGGCATGGACCGGGAAGGCGTCATTTCGGCCTTGTTGGAGACGCAAGAGGCCAATGGCATGACCACCGATGCCCATGCCCGGCTGATGGTGACGCGCGGGGTGAAGGCGCGGCCCTTCCAGCACCCTTCGCTCAGCCGCTCGGGGCCGACCTTCGTCATCATCATGGAGCATTCCCGCCCGCTGCTGCCGCGCCCGGTGCGGCTGGCCACGGTGCCCCATATCCGCGGCCTGCCCATGAGCCAGGATCCCAAGCTGAACAGCCATTCCAAGTTGAACTGCATCCTTGCCGGCATCGCCGCCGAGAAGGCCGGCGCCGACGAGGCGCTGATGCTGGACGTGCACGGCTTCGTCAACACCACCAACGCCTGCAATTTCTTCGTCGTGCGCGGTGGTGAGGTGTGGACCAGCACCGGTGACTACTGCATGAACGGGATCACCCGGTGCAAGGTGATCGAGCTGTGCCGCGAGGCCGGCATCCCGGTGTTCGAGCGCAACTTCTCGCTGGTCGATACCTATGGCGCGGACGAGGCGTTCCTGACCGGCACCTTCGGTGCCCAGACCCCGGTGGGCGAGATCGATGGGCGGGTGATCGGAAGCGGCGAAATGGGGCCGGTGACGGTGCGGATCCGCGAGCTTTACAAGGCGCTGATCAATAGGGAGTGCGGGGGATGAGGATCGCCATGTGGTCGGGGCCGCGGAATCTGTCCACGGCGATGATGTATGCCTTTGCCGCGCGCGGCGACTGCGCGGTGGTGGACGAGCCCTTCTATGCTGCCTACCTCGCGGCAACCGGTCTGGACCACCCGATGCGGGACGAGATCCTTGCCGCCCAGCCCACCGATCCGGCCGAGGTGGTGGCGCGGATAACAGGCTCTAACCCGGGAGAATTGCCGCATTTCTATCAGAAGCACATGGCTCATCACATGGTCGCGGGCATCCCGCGGGACTGGATGGCCGGCATGGTCAACGTCTTTCTCATCCGGCATCCGGTGCGGGTGGTGGCGAGCTATGCGAAGAAGCGCGAGGCGCCGGTGCTGGCGGATCTGGGTTTTCTGCAGCAGGCCGAGCTGTTCGATCATGTGAAGGCGCTGGGGCAGCGGCCGGTGGTGATCGACAGCCACGACATTCGCGCCGACCCTGCACGCAGCCTGAAGGCGTTATGTGCGGCAATCGGGCTGGAGTGGACCGACAGGATGCTGCGCTGGCCGCCGGGCGGGCGGCCCGAGGACGGGGTCTGGGCGGCGCACTGGTACGGGGCGGTTCACAAGTCTGTCGGATTTTCCGGGGCAGAGGGCGAACTGCCCGTGTTAGAGCCTGAATATGCCCGTCTGGCCGAGGCCGCGATGCCTGCCTACGAGAAGCTGCGGGCGGAAAGGGTCTGAGGGGCGTTGCCCCTCTGCGCGTTCCGCGCATTCACCCCAGGATATTTGCGGCCAGAAAAAGACCCTGCGGGTCAGGCGCGGTTCAGGGCATCCAGCGTGAGGGGGCAGGGGGCTCCATTGTAGAACGTGTCGAGCACTTGCCGGAAGACGGGGCTGGCGCCGGGGACGCGGGAGAAGAGCGTCATCGAGGAGCGCAGTTTCATCGCGTCCAGGGGGCCGAGGATGGTTTCCGGGGCGGTACCAGAATGCGCAAGCATGAGGCGGGCAGCCTCCCTCCAGGCGTTCGCGCAGGCGGTCATCGGCGAGGTAGGCGCGGGCCTCGTCGAGGTCGCGGATGCCGAAGCGGCGGGCCGTGGGTGAGCGGCCCAGCGCGGCCAGTTGCGGAAAGACGAACCAGATCCAGTGACTGGTCTTTCGGCCTTGGGCGAGTTCGCGGCGGACCGCCGACCAGACGCGATCCTGCGCGTTCAGGAATTCGGCGGCCCGTTCGGGGGACATCGTGCCTAGTCGCCGAGGCGGCGGTCGCGCATGGCCAGCAGGCGAAGCCGTAGAGCGTTGAGCTTGATGAAGCCGGCGGCGTCCTTCTGGTCGTAGGCGCCGGCGTCCTCCTCGAAGGTAACGTGTTCCTCGGAGTAGAGCGAATGGTCGGACCAGCGACCGACGCATGAGGCCAGCCCCTTGTAGAGCTTCATCCGAACCGTTCCGGTGACATGCGCCTGGCTGTGGTCGATGGCGGCCTGGAGCATCTCGCGCTCGGGCGAGAACCAGAAGCCGTTGTAGATCAGCTCGGCATATTGCGGCATGAGCTGGTCCTTGAGATGCATGGCGCCGCGGTCCATGGTGATGGATTCGATGCCCCGATGCGCCGCCAGCAGGATCGTGCCGCCGGGGGTTTCGTAGATACCGCGCGATTTCATGCCGACGAAACGCCCTTCGACCAGGTCGAGCCGGCCGATGCCGTGCGTGCGCCCCAGATCGTTCAGCGCGGCCAGCAGCTGGGCCGGGCTCATCTTCTGGCCGTTGATGGAAACCGGATCGCCACGCTCGAAACCGATTTCCACATATTCGGGCCGGTCGGGGGCGTCTTCCGGGTGATTGGTGCGCTGATAGACGTAGGGCGGGGCCTCGACGGCGGGATCTTCGAGTACCTTGCCTTCTGACGAGGTGTGCAAGAGGTTCGCATCGACCGAGAAGGGGGCCTCGCCGCGCTTATCCCTGGCGATGGGGATCTGGTGCGCCTCGGCAAATTCCAGAAGCTTCGTGCGGCTGGTCAGGTCCCATTCCCGCCAGGGCGCGATCACCTTGATGTCGGGGTTGAGCGCGTAGGCGGCCAGCTCGAAGCGCACCTGGTCGTTGCCCTTGCCGGTGGCGCCATGGGCGATGGCGTCGGCGCCGCACTGGGCAGCGATCTCGATCAGCCGCTTGGAGATCAGCGGCCGCGCGATCGAGGTGCCAAGCAGGTATTGCCCCTCATACAGCGCGTTGGCGCGGAACATCGGGAAGACGAAGTCGCGGACGAATTCCTCGCGGATGTCCTCGATATGGATGTTCTCGGGCTTGATGCCCAGCATCAGGGCCTTTTGCCGGGCGGGCTCAAGTTCCTCGCCCTGGCCGAGATCGGCGGTGAAGGTCACCACCTCGCAGCCGTATTCGGTTTGCAGCCACTTGAGAATGATCGAGGTATCGAGGCCACCGGAATAGGCCAGGACGACTTTCTTGGGCGCAGACATGGGAAACTCCGTCTATCCGTTCAGGCGGGGGATTATCGGGTTTGGCGTGGCCCCACAAGGGTCCGACCGCAGGCGGGAGCGAAGGAACCCATGCGGAAAAGGTGCATTTGTGATACACTCTTGCCGTGAAAATTCGGGAGGGTGAAGAAAAAGGGGGGGCACCATGCATTGCACAAGCATTTCCCAAGTGGCGTTTGTCGGGAAAACGCCGTTTTTCCGGGGCCTGGAGACGGTGCTTGGCACCGGAAGCCGGAAGGTGAACGATGCCGGTACCGTGGTGACAATTACCAACGGCACGATCACGGTGGTTATCTACGGCACAGGTTTCTCGACCATCGATCAGGCTGCCGGGCGCGTCCGAAGCGTCGAGGTCTTCGAGGAGCCTCTGGACCGGAGCGCGATCTTTCTTGCCGCGGATATCACCATGGTCGCGCTCACTCTTGCCGCCAATCACAATGATCTGCTGAGCCTGTTCATGCCTCCGGCAGGCACCTGCACGGACTGGCAGGGGAATCCGGGCAACAACACTTTCGAGGGAACGCCGGGAAATGACACTTTCCGGGGCGGCCCGGGGGATGATCGTGTCGTGGTGGGCGAGGGCGTCGACGAGTTCGACGGAGAAACCGGTCGGGATGTCGTGGATGGCTCCCAACTGGGTTCGCGAGCCGTGAACAGGATGACGCCTGACGGCTGGTTCGTGAGCTGGAAGATGGGAGAAACCACGGCCACGAACGCCGAAGAGGTTGTCGGTTCTCCGTTCGGCGACCGGTTCCGCGGTGGTGACGGGCATGATGTCATGAGGGGAGGGGACGGAAACGACAGCATGAACGGCAAGGGCGGCAATGACGTTCTCTCAGGCGGACGCGGGCGCGACATAATTGTCGGCGGGTCGGGAAACGACACGATTTCTGGAAATGCGGGCAATGACCATCTTCGCGGCGGCTCCGGCGATGATGCCATTGTTGGAGGCCGTGGAAACGATACCCTTTCCGGCGGCACGGGAAGGGACGTGCTTCGTGGCAATGACGGGGACGACCGGATCGACGGCAACGCCGGCGATGACGCGCTGACGGGAGACGACGGGGACGACACGCTCAGTGGTGGCAGCGGCGCTGATGATCCGGACGGAGGTGCGGGAGATGACCGGCTCATTGGTGGAGATGGTAGCGACTATTTTTGGGGCGGCAGGGGAAAATGATACGCTTCTTGGCGGCGCCGGTGATGATGAAATGAACGGGGCGCGGGGCGATGACGAGCTGCGGGGCGGTCCCGGCAGGGACATAATCTACGGTGGGCGCGGCCGTGATTCGCTGTTCGGAGGTGGCGCTGACGATTTCCTGCGGGGAGAAGAAGGGAGCGACCACCTGCAGGGCGACGGCGGCTTCAACACCCTGACCGGCGGAGAGGGCGAGGATGTGTTCGTGTTTTCGAGAAGGACGCAGGAGGACAGGATTACCGATTTCGAGGCATCGGCTGACAGGTTGCAGATCCATGACGCCTCGAACGTGGACATCCTTTCGCATCCTGACGGCACCGAAGTCAGGTTCACCGATGCCGAAGGCGGAACCCACTCCATCATCCTGGACGGCTATACCGGGCCTGCGGCGGATATCGAGATCGACCTGTTCTGAGCCGCCTGGCATGAGCGTCCCGGTGCGGGCGGGCCGCTCAGGCGGCGGGCTGCCGGTCCAGGCCGTCCAGGAACCGGGCGCGGGAGCGCTCGAACAGGGCGATGATCGCGGCGACATCCACCGCATCGGCACGGCCATCGGTGGCCATCCTTTCGCCTTCGGCGCAACGCTCGGCAAGGGACGAGAAGCCAAAATTCAGGGCGCAGCCCTTCAGGAAATGCAGTTTGTCGGAAAGGTCCCCCGACGGTTGCGCGGATCGGAGCCGATCAACAGCTTCGCCGGCCTCTTCAAGGAAGAGGGCCGCGACCTCGTCGAAATCCTCTGTGCCGATTTCCTCGCGCAACTGCGCGATTCGCGACCAGTCAAGCATGGTTCAGTCCCGTTTTCGTGCCCGCCCGGCCCCCGAGTCTGTCGGCAACAGGTGAAGGTCGGGTTAATCGCGGCACAATCCGTGGCGATGTTTTCCATTCACCCCGCCTTAAGGTTTTGTCGGTCACAGTGCCCGCGGAAAGGATTGCAGGCGGCAGGACGGGAAAGGGCGCGGACGTGGAGGCCTTGGCGCAAACAGCATGCGAACCGGCAGGCGCGGCCGAGGCGGCCCTGCGCGTGCTGGTGGTTGACGACAGCCGTCTGCAACGACGGATCCTGACCGGAGCGCTGCGCAAATGGGGCTTTGCGGTGACCGAGGCGGAATGCGGCGAACAGGCGCTGGAGCAGTGCGCGCGCGAGCCGCCCGATCTGGTGCTGAGCGACTGGATGATGGGCGGGATGTCGGGGGTGGAGTTCTGCCGTGCCTTTCGGGATCGGGCGGGACCGGCCTATGGCTATTTCATCCTGTTGACCTCGCGCAGCGAAAAGGGCGACGTGGCCGCGGGTCTGGATGCGGGCGCCGACGACTTCCTCACCAAGCCCGTCAACATGGCGGAGTTGCGCGCGCGGGTTGCGGCAGGTGCGCGGATCGTCTCCATGCAGCGGGAGCTGGCGGAAAAGAACCGCGCGATCAGGGAGACGCTGGAGAACCTGCAGTCGATCCACGCGCGGATCGACCAGGACCTGAAGCAGGCGCGGAAGATCCAGGAATCGCTCGTCCCGGAGCGGTCGCGCTGTTTCGGAGCGTCGCGCTTCAATCTGCTTCTCGAGCCATGCGGTCACATCGGCGGTGATCTGGTGGGGCTATTCTCCCCCGGTCTGAACCGGGTCGGGTTCTACAGCATCGACGTGTCGGGCCACGGGATCACCTCGGCCCTGCTGGCGGCGCGGCTGGCCGGATACCTTTCGGCCACGCATTTCGATCAGAACGTGGCGATGGAGGCGCGCCAATACGCGTTCTACGGGCTGAAACGCCCGATCGAGGTGGCGCGCACGCTGAATGCGCGGCTTGTGGCAGACAGGGGTGTGGACGAATATTTCACCATGATCTATGGCACGGTCGATCTCTACCTCGGGAAGGTGGAGATGATTCAGTGCGGCCATCCGCACCCGCTTCTGCTACGGCGGGACGGGCAGGCCGAATTCCTGGGCCGGGGCGGGATGCCGCTGGGCCTGCTGGACGATCCGGTCTGCGACGAGATCTCGATCGAACTTGAGCCGGGCGACCGGTTGCTGCTCTATTCCGACGGTGTGACCGAATGCCGGCTCGGGGGCGGCCGGATGCTGGGCGAGAAGGGGTTGCGCGACATGGTGAGCCGGATCGTCTCTACCGGTCGGGGCGGCGGGCTGCTCGACGATCTGTATCGGCAACTTTCGGCGGCATTGCCCGAAGGCGCCTCGTTCGAAGACGACGTGTCGGCGGTGCTGCTGGAGTATGACGGCGTCTGAGCCGGCATGTGCACGTTCCGCCAGCTGCGGTTTCCGGGCCGGCGGGGATCTGGCGAGGCAGGGTCAGGCGCTGGCCGCGAACAGGGCGGCGAAATGCCTGTCGCCGGCATTTCCCAGTGCATGGGCGGCATGATCGGCCTGCATCCACACCGGCCGGTGAAAGGGTTCGGTTGGCGGACCAAGGCGCCGGACCGGGTGGGCCAGGTAGATCAGGCAGACCTTTTCCGCCCACTGGTCGTATTCCGGCAAGTAGGCAAAGCGCCGGAATGCCCCGACAAGGCGGGGGCGCGCGATCCGCCAGCCGGTTTCCTCGCGCACCTCGCGGTGCAATGCCGCCAGCGGCGATTCTCCCGGATCGATCCCTCCTCCCGGCAGCTGCAGGTCGGGATGCGGATCTTCCTGCACGGTAAGAAGCAGGTTTCGCCCCCGCGGCAGAAGCGCATAGACGCCCCGGCGAAGGGAATATGTCCGCCCTCGATCGGGCCGCTCGCCAAAGCGTGGCATCATGGTCCCGCCCCTTTCATCCCTGCCGTTTCTGCCTATATTGCTGCGGTATGCCAATCCGTGGCGCGCAAGGAAACCCCATGACTTACGGTTCGAAGATCGCGTGGGACGATACCGTCCTGCCCTTTCAGCTGGATGCCTCCGATATCCGCGGACGCGTGGCGCGTCTGGACGGCACGCTTGACGGCATCCTGAAGCAGCACGACTACCCCCCGCAGGTGGAGGCCCTGGTCGCGGAGATGGCGCTGCTGACGGCGCTGATCGGGCAGACGATCAAGCTGCGGTGGAAGCTGTCCCTTCAGGTTCAGTCCGACGGGCCGGTGCGGATGATCGCCACCGACTATTTCGCCCCCGAGGAAGAGGGCCGCGCCGCCCGCATCCGTGCCTATGCCGGCTTTGATCGCGAAAGGCTGACAGGCGGTGCTGCCTTCGATCAGCTGGGCCGCGGCTATTTCGCGATCCTGATCGACCAGGGCCAGGGCATGGCCCCCTATCAGGGCATCACCCCGCTTGCCGGCGGGTCGCTTGCCGCCTGTGCCGAGACCTATTTCGCCCAGTCCGAGCAGCTGCCCACCCGCTTTGCGCTTGGCCATGCCAGGTCGGACGCCCCCGGCGCAGGCACGCATTGGCGCGCGGGCGGCATCATGCTTCAGCACATGCCCGCGGCATCGCCCCTCGCGGCGGCCGCCACCGGGACGGGAGACGTCCTGCGGGCTGCCGACCTCGTGCAGGCGCAGGCGGGCGAGAACTGGAACCGGGTCAACATCCTGCTGGATACGGTGGAGGAGGCCGAGCTGATCGGCCCGGACGTTCCGCCGACCGACCTGCTGATCCGGCTGTTCCACGAGGAAGGCCCCCGGGTCTTCGATGCCCAGGCCGTGCGCTTCGGCTGCACCTGCTCGGAAGAGCGGGTGCGCCGCAGCCTGTCGATCTATTCCGCCCGCGACATCCAGACGATGACGACCGAAAACGGACGGGTCACCGCCGATTGCCAGTTCTGCGGTGCCCATTACGATCTGGATCCGAAGACCCTGGGCTTCGAGGCCGGGCAGCGCGATGAAGGCTGACATTGTCGATAGATTGCGCATGGCGCTGGCACGGCCGGGAGCGGGGTCGTCGGATTTCGACCTGAACCCGGACGCGGTTCTGCCCGAGGGCCGCCGGCTGCGGCCCGCCGCGGTGCTGGTACCCATATCGCTGGCCCCCATGTCGCCTGCCGCGGGTGCGCCGTCCCTGATCCTGACCAGGCGATCCTCGGCGCTAAAGCATCACCCGGGCCAGGTCGCCTTTCCCGGCGGCAAGATCGATGCGACTGATGCCGGCCCCGACGCTGCGGCGCTGCGCGAGGCGCGCGAGGAAATCGGCCTGCCGCCGGAGTTGGTGAAGATCCTCGGCCACCTGCCCGACCATGAAACGGTGACCGGTTTCCGCGTGACCCCGGTGGTCGCGGTGATCCGCGCGCCTTTCGACCCGCTCCCGGAGCCGGGCGAGGTGGACGAGGTGTTTTCGGTTCCCCTGTCGCATGTCCTGAACCCCGACAGCTATTCGGTCCAGTCGCGGCGCTGGCGCGGGCAGCGGCGGTATTACTTCACCGCACCCTGGGGGCCGTACTATATCTGGGGCGCGACGGCGCGGATGCTGCGCGGATTGGCGGCCCGGATGGAGACATGATCAGGATTACCGATGAATGGCTGACCAATCCGGCGACGCAGGCGGTTTGCGCCGCACTGATCTCCGGCGGGGCGCAGGCCCTGTTCGTGGGCGGCTGCGTGCGCAACGCGCTTCTGGGGGTGCCGGTTTCCGATATCGACATCGCCACCGATGCGCGCCCGGAGCGGGTGCTCAAGCTGGCCGCCGCCGCCGGAATCAAGGCCGTGCCCACCGGGATCGACCACGGTACCGTGACGCTGGTCAGCGGCGGCATCGCGCATGAAGTTACCACCTTTCGCCGCGACGTGGAAACCGACGGGCGGCGGGCGGTGGTCGCCTTTGCCGACCGGGTCGAGGAAGATGCCGCCCGCCGCGACTTTACCATGAACGCGCTTTACGCGCGCCCTGACGGCACCGTTCTCGACCCGCTGGGCGGGCTGGCGGATCTGCGCGCGCAAAGGGTGCGTTTCATCGGCGATGCCGCCGCCCGCATCCACGAGGACTACCTGCGCAGCCTGCGCTATTTCCGGTTTCACGCCTGGTATGGCGACCCGGAAAAGGGCTTTGACCCCGAGGCCCTGGCCGCCATTGCCGGCAATCTTGACGGGTTGTCCAGGCTCTCGCACGAACGGGTCGGGGCAGAGATGCTGAAACTTCTGGCGGCTCCCGACCCGGCGCCTTCGGTGACGGCGATGCGCCAGACCGGGGTGCTGGCCCGGCTGTTGCCGGGGGCGGATGACCGGGCACTGGCTCCGCTTGTGCATCTTGAGCAGGCCGCGGGGGTCGCGCCCGACCCGATCCGCCGGCTGGCGGCGCTGGGCGGCGAGGATGTTGCCGACAGGCTGCGCCTCAGCCGCGCCCAGGCCCGGCAGCTCGAACAGTTGCGCCATGCGGCGGAGGGGACGGCCGAGGCGGGCGAACTTGGATATCGCCTCGGCGTCGATGCGGCCCGCGACGCGCTGTTGCTGCGCGCGGCGATCTGCGGGCTGCCATGGGATGGCGACGCGCTGGAAAGCGCCGCGCAGGGCGCGCGGGCACGCTTTCCGATCCGGGCCGGCGATCTCATGCCGCGCCTTCAGGGCCCGGCGCTGGGCGCCCGGCTGAAACAGCTGGAGGCAGAATGGATCGCCTCGGGTTTTCGCCTGGGCCGCGAGGAGCTGCTGGACCGCGCCGGCAGGGGATAGAGCTTCTCGGACATGCGAAAACAAGGGGTTGGAGCAAGTCGTGTGAATGTGAATGAACGCGATATGCCACGTGCGCTCAGTCGCGCCTCTCCAGCCGGATCCGCAGGTCACGCAGCACCGGCAGGACCGCCCGCACCCGGTCGGTGCCCAGCTCGCCCACCACGTGGTCGATCACCGGGGCGATGGCGGAAATCGCCTGGTCGCGCGCCTGCCGTCCGGCGGGGCTGATCGCCACCATCTTGCGGCGGGCATCGTCCCAGTCGGGCCGGATGTGGACATAGCCCGCCCATTCCAGCTTGGTCAGCGTGTTGGTCATGGCCCCGCGGGTGACGTGGAACACATCGGCAAGCTGCGCCGGCGTGCGCTCGTCCGCGACCGAGGCCAGGTGGTTGAGAACGGAAAAATGCGAAATTTCCATGCCCTTGGGCAGGACGCGGCTGAGGCGGTTTCTCAGCAGCTGGTCGGCCGTGAGAATTTCGCTGAACAGCGCGACGGCAAGGGCGTGGGCGTCGTCGGACATGGCCTATGGTCCCTCGAACGGCCGGACATGGGTCAGCGAGGGCACCCGGCGGCGGGCCTCGTCCACCGCCCGGTCGTCAAGCTCGAACAGGAAGACGCCCGGATCGGTCCCGGCGTCCACCACCACCTCGCCCCAGGGCGCGACAGCAAGGCTGTGCCCGTATGTGCGGCGCGGCCGGCCATGATTGATCGGGTGCTGCCCGGTCTGGGCCGGTGCCAGCACCCAGGCGCCGTTCTCGATCGCGCGGGCACGCAGGAGCGGCTCCCAATGGGCGGCGCCGGTCACCGGAGAGAAGGCCGCGGGCACGGTCAGGATGCGCGCCCCGGCCCGCGCCAGTGCCTGGTGCAGATGAGGAAAGCGCAGGTCATAGCAGACGGTCATGCCGACCGGGCCGAAATCGGTCCGGGCCAGCACCGCGCGCGCGCCCGGCCGGAAGGCATCGGATTCGCGGAAGGTCTCTTCGGGCGTTACCTGCACGTCGAACATGTGGATCTTGTCATAGCGCGCCCTGATGCCGCCATCGGGGCCGATCAGGAACGACCGGTTGGCAAAGCGCCCGCGGGGGTCGTCATCGGTCTTCAGCGCCAGCGACCCGATCAGCAGCCACAGCCCGAGATCGGCCGCCTGTGCGCGCAGGGCGGAAAGGGTCGGATCGTCCCGCTCATGGCAAAGCACCTGTTGCTGATGCGAACGGCTGGTCGAGACGCAGTTCGTCACCTCGGGCGTCAGCACGAAGCGTGCCCCGCGAGCAGCGGCCTGCGCCACGAATTCGCGCGTCTGCACGAGGTTGGCGGCAGGATCGTCGCCGGAGCTCAGCTGGATCAGCGCGGTCTTCATCACGAAGCCAGCAACTTGTCGAGTTCGCCGTCGCTTTCCAGTTCGAACAGGTCGTCGCAGCCGCCCACATGGGTGTCGCCGATGAAGATCTGCGGCACGGTCCGGCGACCGCCCGAGCGCTCGACCATCTCGGGCCTGCGGCCGGGATCGGCGGCGACGTCGATCTCGTTATAGGCGACCCCCTTCTTGTCGAGCAGTCGTTTCGCGGCGTGGCAAAAGCCGCATAGCGGCGTGGTGTAGATTTCGACAGGTTTCATTCGGTCTTCCCCGGGTTTTGCAGCCTTTGTCGGGGATTTAGGCGTCCTTTGCAACGCGTGCCAGCGTCAGAATGTGAACTTCCGCGGCGCCGCCGGCCAGGGCGGCCGCGGTGCAGGCGGCCAGCGTGGCGCCCGAGGTCATCACGTCATCGACAAGCAGCACCGCCCGGCCCGCCATCAGCCGCCGCCGTTTCGGGTGCGGGCGAATTGCCTGCGACAGGGCGGTAATGCGTTCCTCCACGGTCATGCCGTCAAGTTTCGGCGTCGGCCGTGTGCGCTCCAGCAGATCGGGGCACAGCTCCAGCCCGGTCGCGCGGGCCAGCGACCGGGCCAGCAGCGCCGACTGGTTGTAGCGGCGCCGCAACAGCCGGCGCCAGTGCAGGGGAACGGGCGCGACCAGCAGGCCGTCCTTGAGGATCTCGCGCCCTGCACGGGCCATCCATTCCCCGGCCGGCACGGCAATCTCCGGCCGGTCGGCGTGCTTGAGCTTGAGGATCAGATCGCGCGCGCCGTCGCGATAAATCAGAGCCGCGCGCCCGTCGCCCCAGGGGCGGGGCTGCTCCATGCAGTCGTCGCATTCGATGCGGAAGCCGTCCGGCTCTCCCGGAAGCGGCGTGCCGCAGGCTTCGCAGACGGTGCCGCCGATGAACGGCGTGTCGCGCCAGCATGGCGGGCAAAGGCCGAAATCGCTTTCCACCAGTGCTCCGCAGGCAATGCAGCGCGGCGGATAAAGAAGTGACACAGCGGTTTGAAACCCGGCCCGCAAGCCCCTAGTTTGCGCCCATGACACAACCCGCCCCCCTGTTCGACCGCGCAGCTCTTGCCGCCCATCGCGCCCGCGCGCGCCCCGAAGCCCTGTTCCTGCACCGCGCCGCAATGGACGAGGTGCAGGATCGGCTGCAGATGGTTAACAGGACGTTTACGGCGCCGGCCGTGGTGACGCCCTTCGCCGATCTCTGGGAGCCGAAGTTTCCGGGTGCCCGGATTGTTTCGGATGAGGAAACGCTGGCGCTGGAGCGTGGGGCGCATGATCTGGTGATTCACGCCATGGCGCTGCACTGGGCCAATGATCCGGTGGGGCAGCTGATCCAGTGCCGGATGGCCTTGCGCGAAGACGGGCTGTTGCTGGTCGTGGCCCTGGGCGGGCGAACCCTGCACGAGCTGCGCGCGGCGCTGGGTCAGGCGGAAATCGAGATTGCCGGCGGGCTCTCGCCCCGGGTCGCGCCGATGGGCGAGATCCGCGATCTCGGCGCCCTGCTGCAGCGGGCGGGGCTGGCGCTGCCGGTGGCCGACAGCGTGCCGATCCGGGCCGAGTATCGCGACCTGCGCCACCTCATGCACGATCTGCGCCACATGGGCGAGGCCAACGCGCTGACCGGCCGCTTGCGCCGGCCGACCCGCCGGGCCGTGTTCGCGCGGGCCGAGGAGATCTACCGGGAACATTTCCCGGCCCCCGAAGGGCGCCTGAGTGCCACGTTCGAACTGGTCTGCCTGACCGGCTGGGCACCCAGCGACAACCAGCCCAGGCCATTGCGCCCCGGGTCCGCGCAGGTGAGCCTGGCCGAGGCGCTGGGCACCACCGAGACGAAATTGCCCGATTGACCGGGCACGAAGCTGCCCCGACAGAGATGACAGGCAGACATATGCAGGAGCCCACCCCATGACCGACGACACCGCCCGCCCGGCCCACGCGCCCGCCGATCACCCCGCCCTGCCGCCCCGGAAGCTGGGCATCCTGCTGGCCAATCTGGGCACGCCGGACGGCTACGACTACTGGTCGATGCGGCGCTACCTGAATGAGTTTCTCTCGGACCGGAGGGTTATCGACTACCCGCGCTGGAAGTGGCAGCCGCTGCTGCAGCTGGTCATCCTGTCGAAACGTCCCTTCACCAGCGGCGCCGCCTATCGGTCGATCTGGAACGAAAACGCCGGGGAAGGCCCGCTGATGACCATTACCAGGGCGCAGACGGAAAAGCTTGCGGCGGTGATGGCCGAACGCCACGGCGACCAGGTGATGGTCGATTTCTGCATGCGCTATGGCAATCCTTCGACGAAGTCGAAACTGCGGAAAATGATCGAGGCCGGCTGCGACCGGATCCTGTTCTTTCCGCTTTATCCGCAATATGCCGGGGCCAGCACCGCCACCGCCAACGACCAGTTCTTCCGCGCCCTGATGGAGGAGCCATGGCAGCCCGCCGCCCGCACCGTGCCGGCCTATTACGACGACCCCGCCTATATCGAGGCGCTGGCACAATCGGTGACGCGCGCCTGTGCGGCGGCCGAGGCCCGGCCCGAGGTTCTGGTCTGTTCCTATCACGGCATGCCGCAGCGATATCTGGCGCAGGGCGACCCGTATTACTGTCAGTGCATGAAGACGACCCGCCTGCTGCGCGAGCGCCTCGGGTGGGATGACTCGGAGATCGTCACCACCTTCCAGTCGCGGTTCGGGCGCGAGGAATGGCTGCAGCCCTATACCGTCGAAGAGGTCGCCCGGCTGGCCCGCGCGGGGCGCCGGCGGATTGCCGTGATCGCTCCGGCCTTTGCCGCGGATTGTCTCGAGACGCTGGAAGAGATCGATGGCGAGATACGGCACAGCTTCATGGCGGCCGGCGGCGAGAGTTTTACCTACATCCCCTGTCTGAACGACGACGATGCGCATATCGCGGCGCTGGCCGGAATTGCCTCGCGTGAGCTGGGCGGCTGGCTGGAATAGAGCGCCTCGCGCATCGTTGCATTCGCTTTGCCCGGGCGGAAAGCTGCTGCTGGAACGGGGGGGGTGTTCGATCGGGGATGTGGGCCGGGAAGGGGGGCTCTGCCCCCCTCGGCCCTGCGGGCCTCTCCCCCCGGGATATTTGCGGGCCAGAAAAAGAATGCCCGGAAATGAAAGGGTATGGGCGGGGGCGCGGTGCGGATCGCGCCGGTTGGGCGGGGGCGCGCGCGGCCTCGGCCTTTCACATGGCCACTCTGGTGCGAAGAGATGCGCCCTGGCCGGGAAAGGAAAAAGGCGGTGGGAACCCCACCGCCTTTCCTGGTAATTCGTGTTGCCGTCGGATCAGTTCGAAGCGACAGCCGCGCCGACCAGAACCAGCAGGACCAGCGGCAGAACCCAGCCGGTGGACGAGCCCTGAGCTTCTTCCACGACCATCGGAGCTTCGACGACCGGCTCGACCACGGTGCCAGCGGTAGCAGTCGAAGCGGCAGCGGCGAGAGCGGCGGCGAGAACGAGTTTCTTCATGTTAACCTCCAGAATGCGCACGATTCGAACAAAGAACCGTGCTCTCAGTCATACCTCGTGCCTTTTTCTAAGCAGCATTGCCCGTGCATTGCAAATGCTTGTTGGTTTTGGGCGAACTCAGAGAGCAGAAATGTCGTCAAATTGGCAACACTTGCGCTCCGATCTTCGTGATCCTGCCCCCGATTTTCCAGGCAGCCGTCAGGCGCGAATGGTGATCGGTGTGCCGAGCCGCACCATCGCATAGATCTGTTCGATCTCGCGGTTCCTCACCGCGATGCAGCCGGCGGTCCAGTCCGGCCCCTTGCCCTTCTTCACGCCGGGGTTGGGCTGGCCGTGAATGAAGATGTCCCCGCCCGGATCGACGCCCATCGCGCGGGCAAGCTCGATGTCGCGGGCATCGGGGTAGGAGATGCCCACCGAGAGGTGGAACGAACTCTTCGGGTTGCGCCGGTCGATGATGTAGCTGCCCTCGGGCGTGCGGCCGTCGCCCCTTTCCCGTTTCGGGCCGACCGGGGCAAAGCCCAGTGCCACCCGGTAGGATTCCAGCACCTCGTCACCATGCAGCAGGAACAGGCTTCGTTCCCCTTTGTTGAGCACCAGCGACGTGACCTCGGGCCCGTCATAGCTGCGAAACTTGCTGCACCCCGCCAGCGCCAGCGTGGCCAGGGCACCTGCTCCGAATTGCCGCCGTTTCATGTTCATGTCTGCGCGCCTGTCTCGTCCGGTTCCGATCCTGCCTTTTTGCTCATGCTATCACGGAAAGGCCCGCAGAACATCACGATTTTCCGTTCCTTCCGGCGCGGCTGCGCGATTGCGCCGGCGGCTGTTCGGCAGCGGCCAGCCGCCTTTCGATGGCCTCCAGCCGGGCGAGAACCTCGTCGCGATAGGCGTCGGTGCGTTCGCCTTCGGCCTCCTGGTGGGCCTCCTGCATGGAGTTGACGATGAGACCCACCAGCAGGTTCACCACCGCGAAGGTGGTGACCATGATGAAGGGCACGAAGAAGGCCCAGGCATAGGGGTGCACCTCCATCACCGGGCGGACGATGCCCATCGACCAGCTTTCCAGCGTCATGATCTGGAACAGCGAATAGGCCGACCGGCCCATGTTGCCGAACCATTCGGGGAAGGTTTCGCCATAAAGCCCCGTGGCCAGGACCGAGCCGATATAGAAGATGATCGCCATCAGCACGAAGACGCTGCCCATGCCCGGCACCGCGGAAATGAAGCCCTCGACCACCCGACGCAGGCGCGGCGCCACCGACATCAGCCGCAGCACCCGCAGGATCCGCAGCGCCCGCAGGACCGAGATCTGCTGACCCCCGGGGATCAGGGCGATGCCGATGATGATGAAATCGAACAGGTTCCACCCGTTCAGGAAGAACCGCCCGCCGCGCGCCACCAGCTTCAGCGCGATTTCGAGGACGAAGATCGCCAGGCACAGCGCATCCAGCAACCGGATCAGCGTACCCGCGCGCGCCATCAGCGCGGGCGACGTCTCCATCCCCAGCAGCGCCGCGTTGACAAGGATGACCCCGGTGATGAAGCGCCCCGCCGCCGGGCCTTCCACCCAGTCGCCCAGCCTCTGCCTGAAATCCGCCGTCATGGTTCTCCCGTCCGTCTGAAAATGCGCCTTGGGGCGAGATAGTGCCGCGGGCTCACGGCTCCAAGGTAAAGGGAGCTACAAGCTCCACATGCGCCGACCAGCGGAACTGGTCCACCACCCGAATGGCGCCCATCCGGTAGCCTGCCCCGGTCAGGATGCGGGCATCGCGGGCAAAGCTGACCGGGTTGCACGAAACATGGGCAACCACCGGCACCCGCGCGCGGGCGATCAGGGCAATCTGCGCCTCGGCCCCGGCGCGGGGCGGGTCGATCACCACCGCGTCGAAGCGCGTCAGCTCGTCGGCGTCGAGGGGGCGGCGGAACAGGTCGCGCGCTTCGGTCGTGACCGGGCGCAGCCCGCTGCAATGGCGCCAGCCCCGGTCCAGCGCTGCCAGCATCCCGGCATCCGCCTCGACCGCGTGCACGCGGGCGCCTTCGGCCAGCGGCAGGGTGAAGGTGCCGCAGCCGGCGAACAGGTCGGCGATGCGCGAGGCCTGCCCAACCGCTGCGCGCACCGCCTGCAGCAGGGCGGTCTCGCCATCGGCGGTGGCCTGCAGAAAGGCCCCGGGTGGCGGGACCACCCGCGCCCGGCCGAAGCTCTGCCACGGAGTCCGCCGGGTGGCGATGATCTCGCCCTCCCAGGCCAGGCGGGCAAGGTCGTGTCGCTCGGCCAGCCGCGCCAGGGCCTGGCGCAGCGGCCCGTCGAGAGCCTTGCCCTTGCGCACGGCCACGTCCAGCCCGGCCTGCGAAAGCGTGGCAGTGACGGCAAGCTCGCCCTTGCGGCTGGCCCCGGTGCGCGCCAGACCCTCGGCCGCCGGCAATGCCGCCAGCAGTTCGGGCGCCAGCAGGCGGCAGTCGGAAATCTCGGCGATGCTGTCCGAGGCGCGCCCGTGAAACCCGGCAATCGCCCCCTTCCTGGTGCGCCGCGCGGACAGAACCGCCCGCCGGCGCGATCCCGGGGGCGAGGTGTGGACGGGCAGGAAATCGGCCCGGATCCCCTGTGCGGTCAGGGCCGACCGCACGGTTTCCACTTTCCACCGGGCGGTGAAATCCTCGGCCGCATGTTGCAGCCGGCAGCCGCCGCAGGCGCCGTAATGGCGGCAGGGCGGGCGCACCCGGTCCGGCGAAGGCTGCGCGATTCGCACCTCGCGCAGGGTTGCGCCGTCGAGGATGCCGCTGACCGTCTCGCCCGGCAGGGTGCGGGGGATGCGGATCCCCCCCTGCGCGATGCCGTCCGCGTGCCGGTCAAGCCGGAGGATGTCGAAGTGCCCTCTCATGCTGCCCTGATAGCGACGCCCGCCCCGGCGGAAAAGACCCGTGGACGGACGGAGCCGGGTGGGCGGTTGCGCGGCCCTTCTCGCACGACGCACCGAAGCCGGTCAGGGCGAGACATGCTCCGGCCCCGGGAACGCTCAGGGCGTGGTGCTTGCGGTGACGTAGTTCACGGACAGGTCGCGATCGGACAGGTGCCACTGCCAGCTGATCGGGTTGAACACGAATCCCTTGCGGTCCACCGGGTCAAAGCCCGCCTGGCGCAGCAGGTCGTAGAGTTCGTCGGGGGTGATGAAGCGCGACCATTCATGGGTGCCGCGGGGCAGCCAGCGCATGATGTATTCGGCGCCGATGATGGCCGCGGCGAAGGATCTGGCGGTGCGGTTGATGGTCGAGCAGATGTGCAGCCCGCCCGGCTTCAACAGCTGCCGGCACACACCGAGGAACGCGCGCGGGTCGGGGACATGTTCGACCACCTCCATGTTCAGCACCACGTCGAAGGATTCTCCGGCCTCGGCCAGGGCCTCGGCGGTGGTGTGGCGATAGTCGATCTCCAGCCCCGACTGTTCGGCGTGGATGCGCGCCACCGCCACATTGCCTTCGGCCGCGTCGGCGCCCACCACCTCGGCCCCCAGCCGGGCCATCGGTTCGCTGAGCAGCCCACCGCCGCAGCCGATATCGAGAAGCCGCAGGCCGGCAAGCGGCGTTTGCGACGAAAGATCGCGGTCGAACTGGCCGGCAATCTGGGTGGTGATGTAGTCCAGCCGGCAGGGGTTGAGCATGTGCAGCGGCTTGAACTTGCCAGTCGGGTCCCACCATTCGGCGGCCATTGCCTCGAACTTGGCGATTTCGGCGGGGTCCACGGTGGATCGAGGCGCTTGCATTCCGGTCTCCGTTCGCTCTTTTATCATTGTATCGCTATACAGGTCACTAATGGACAAGTACCCGGATCAAAAGCGCGCAGTTCAATATCTGCATCGGCCGGTCGAACCCTTCGACCAGCGCATGATCGATGTCGGCCAGGGCCACCGGGTCTACATGGAGCAATGCGGTAACCCGCACGGCATCCCGGTGATCGTCCTGCATGGCGGGCCGGGGGGCGGGTGCAGCCCGGCCATGCGACGCTATTTCGACCCCGATCGTTACCGGGTGATCCTGTTCGACCAGCGCGGCTGCGGTCGCTCGCGCCCCCATGCCAGCGTGGACCACAACACCACCTGGCATCTGGTGGCGGATATCGAGCGCATCCGCCATCTTCTGGGCATCGACCGCTGGATCGCCTTTGGCGGCAGCTGGGGGGCGACGCTGGCGCTGATCTATGCGCAAAGCCACCCCGAACGGGTCAGTCAGCTGGTCCTGCGCGGCGTGTTCCTGATGACGAAGGCCGAACTCGACTGGTTCTATGGTGGCGGCGCGGGGCGGTTCTGGCCCGAGCTGTGGGCGCGATTCGTCGCCCCGATCCCCGAGGCCGAGCGCGGCGACCTGATCGCCGCCTACAACCGGCGCCTGTTCTGCGGCAACCTGGCCGAGGAAATGAAATACGGCCGCATCTGGTCGGACTGGGAAAATGCCCTGGCCTCGATCCACTCCAACGGTCAGGCGGGGGAAACGCCGGGCGATTACGCCCGCACCTTTGCCCGGCTCGAGAATCACTATTTCCACAATCGGGGATTTCTGGAATTCGACGGACAGATCCTTGCCAACATTGGGCGGATTTCCCACATTCCCGGCGTGATCGTGCAGGGGCGTTACGACATGATCTGCCCACCCAGCAGCGCGTGGAAGCTGTCCGAACTCTGGCCTGCTGCGCAGTTGAGGATGGTGCGGAACGCGGGCCATGCCCTGTCCGAGCCGGGGATCAGCTCGGAGCTGGTGCGCATCATGAACGACCTTGCGCGGGAGATGGCCTGACATGACCCGGATCGACCGCCGCGCACTTTTCACCTCGGGTGCTGCTGCCGCGCTGCTGGCGGCGACCGGCGTGTCGCTGGCGGCGACGCCCCGGCCTGGCGGCCGGTTGCGGCTGGCGGTGCCGCGTGACGGCGACAGCCTGGCGGCGGTGGTGCGTGGCGCGGTCTTCGACACGCTGACCGAGGTGGCGCCCGATGGCGTGCTGCGCGGCGAGCTGGCCGAGAGCTGGCGGGGCGATGCGCAGGCCCGCATCTGGCGGTTCGACCTGCGCGCGGGGGCCCGGTTCCATGATGGCGCCGTGTTTGGCGCCGAAGACGCCGTGCGGTCCCTTTCCGCGCATGATGCCGCCGTGTTGAAGGATGCGCGGATCGAGGCAATCGGTCCGCTTGCCCTGCGGATCGAACTTGCCCGCGGAGACCCGGACCTACCGTTGCGCCTTGCCGATCCGGCGCTGTTCATTGCCCGTGATGGTGAGGTTGCGGCGCGGGACGGGGCGATGAACGGGACCGGGTTGTACCGCGCTGTCCGCCTGCGCGAAGGGCGGCATTTCCTTGGCCGCAAGGTGGTGGACAACTATCGTCGGGACAGGGCCGGCTGGGTCGATGAAATCGAGGTGGTGGTCATCCCCGACGCGAAGGTGCGCGCCGAAGCCCTGCGCGACGGCTACGTGGACGTGGCCGCGTGGCCCGCGCGCGACGGGTTGCGGGGGCGGGGCGATTTCGTCTTTCACCCCTCTGGCGAATCGGTCGAACTGGCCGCGCGGGCCAATGTTGGCGTGCCGCGCAGAATCGGTGCAAACGGTCCGCTGGACGACGGCCGTCTGGTGGAACGCTGGTGGCTGGTCGAGAGCTGAGGAGGGGCGTTTCGGCGGGGGCTCTGCCCCCCTCGGGATATTTTCAGCCAGAAAAAGAGTGCCCGGAAGTGAAATGGCAAGAGCGGGGCGGATCCGGGCCGTTCACCGGGTGCGGCTGTCGGGCGGGCCGAGATAGCGTTGCAGGGCGGGCGGCGGATTGTCGAGCAGTTCGGCGGTGGGCCGGGGCGGGTGTGCGTGCCCTTCGGTGACCAGAACCACTTGGTCGGCGATGCGCCGCGCGTCGTTCGGGTCGTGGCTGACCATCATCAGCGTGGCGCCGGTTTCCTGTACCAGTTCGCTGACGAGGTCGAGCATTTCGGCCTTCAGCGCCGGCCCCAGCGCCGCAAAGGGTTCGTCAAGCAGCAGCAGCGGCCGGTTCTGCACCAGCACCCGTGCCAGCGCCGTGCGGCTTTGCTGCCCGCCCGACAGTGCCGCGGGTTTGCGCGACTCCAGCCCCGCCAGGCCGGTGCGTGCGATGGCCCGGGCCACGCGGGCCTTCTGTTCGGCGTTCAGCCGCAGGTCGGGTCGCACGCCCAGCCCCACGTTCTGTTCCACCGTCAGGTGCGGAAACAGGTTGCCGTCCTGAAACAGCATTGCCACCGGTCTTTGGCCCGGCGGCTCCCGTGTGATGTCACGGCCGTGCCAGAGGATGCGCCCCTTCGGCACCGGGAGGAAGCCGGCGATTCCCTCGACCAGCGTGGACTTTCCCGCCCCCGACGGGCCGATCACCGCAACCTTCTCGCCGGCACGAATGGTGAAATCGGCCCGGGTCGTGAAATCGCCATTGGCGATGATCGTGGCATCAAGCTTCAGCATGCCATCGCCCTCCGCGGTCCAGCAGCCAGAATGCGGCCATCGACAGGCACAGCAGCAGCAGGGCCGCGCCGGCCGCGGCCTCCATCCGGTAGGCACCCATCAGCCGCCAGACCTGAAGCGGCAGGGTGGCACGATCCGGGTCGGCAAAGAGCGCGATCACCCCCAGATCTCCCATGGACAGCGCCGCCGCAAGCCCTGCGGCGAATCCGATCTGGGGGCGCATGCGGGGCAGCAGGACCCGCCGCGCGAAGGGCCAGCCGCCCATGTCCAGCGCCAGCGCCAGCCGCCCGTGGCGGGCCACGACCTCGCAGGCGCGCGGCACCAGGATGCGCAGGGCGAAGGGCAGCGCCATCGCCGCGTTCACCAGGGCCGTGACCGGCAAGGCCAGCGCGCGAGGATCGGCCACCGGGTTGATGATGATGAAAAGCCCGGTCCCGATCACCAGGGGCGAGGCGGCCAGCCCCAGCATGCCGGCCAGCTCGACCCCCGCACGCCGGCCAGTGGCGACGGCCGCGGCCATGGGAAGGGCCAGCGCCAGCAGCAGCGCGGTGCTGCCGGCCGCCACCGTCACCGAGGTCAGCGCCGCGCGCCACACCCCGGCCGGAAGCGAAAGGATGCCCGGCACGCCCCTGGCGACGACTGCTGCCAGCGGGAGTGCCAGAAAAAGGGTGGCGAGGCCGATCAGCACCGCGTCCAGCGCCACCAGCCCCGCGCCGTTTGCGTCCCATCTCTGCACCGGGCGGTCCAGCCCCGCGCCCGGCCCCTCGTGCCGCGCGGCCCTCAGCGCCAGCAGCGCGGCGGCGCCGGTCAGCAGGATCTGGATCGACGACAGCATCGCTGCCCGCCCGAGGTCGAAATCGAAGCGGAAAGCCTGGTAGATGGCCAGTTCGACGGTCGTGGCCCGTGGCCCGCCTCCCAGCGTCAGTGCCACGGCAAAGCTGGTCAGGCAGATCGCGAACACCACCGCCAGCGCGCCCGGCACCACCCGCGCCAGCATCGGCCGCTCAAGCAGCCGCCGGATCTCGCCCGG
Organism: Piezobacter thermophilus; assembly: GCF_055386745.1. Lineage (NCBI taxonomy): Bacteria > Pseudomonadati > Pseudomonadota > Alphaproteobacteria > Rhodobacterales > Paracoccaceae > Piezobacter > Piezobacter thermophilus. Next base: position 198,358 of record NZ_AP042380.1, read on the forward strand.
CCCGGCGCCAAGTTGCGCGGCCAGGCGGAACCGCTCGGCCGGGATTTCCTGCCAGCCCTGCAGGATCAGCCGGGTCGCCAGCGGCAGGTTGAAGAAGACATGCGCCAGCACCACGCCGTGCAGCCCATAGATCTGCAGCGGCCCCAACCCGGCAAGCCCCAGCGCCTGACTGACCCAGCCATTGCGTCCGAACACGGCCAGAAGCCCCAGAACGGCAACGATCACCGGCAGGATGAAGGGCGCTCCCATCAGCGCGATCAGCACCCGCCGCCCGGCAAAGCGCCGCCGGGCCAGCGCCCTGGCGACGGGAACCGCAAGGCCGACGCTGATCGCGGCCGACAATGCGGCCTGCAAGACGGTGAACCGGACCGCGGCCCAGTCGGCAGGCCCCAGCCCGCGCCCGGCCTCGGCCCGCAGGAACACCGCCGCCAGAGACCCCAGGGTCAGCGCGCCGACCGCGGCCGCCGCGCCGATACCGGGCCCGGCGCCTACTGGCTGAGCGCGTCGCGCCATTCCGCCAGCGCCGCATCACGCAGCGCGGCCGCCTCGTCTTCGGGCAGCAGAAGGGCCCGGCCCGGTTGAATCAGCCCGTCGAAGCCCTCGGGCAGGCCGGCCTTGGGGGTTACCGCCGGATACATCCAGTTGGTGGTGGGAATGATCGACTGGAAGGTGTCCGAGACCATGAATTGCAGAAACCTGTCCGCCAACTCGGGGTGATCGGAGGCGGCCAGCTTCGCCGCCACCTCGACCTGCATGTAATGGCCCTCGTCAAAGGCGGCGGCGGCCTTGCTCGCATCCTTTTCGGCGATCAGGTGATAGGCGGGCGAGGTGGTGTAGCTCAGAACCATGTCGGCCTCGCCATCCAGAAACAGCCCGTAGGCCTCGGACCAGCCCCTGGTCACCGTCACGATATTGTCGGCCAGATCCTTCCAGATCCCGGCCGCCTCGTCGCCATAGGCGGCCTTCACCCACATCAGCAGACCCAGACCGGGGGTGGATGAACGGGGATCCTGGATCACGATCTTCAGATCGCTGTCGGCCAGAGCGCGGAAACTGGTGGGTGCGTCAAGCCCGGCATTGTGGACGAAGGCGAAATAGCCCCAGTCGTAGGGCACGAAAACGTCGTCCTGCCACGGGATCGGAAGATCGAACTCCGCCTCCACCGCATGCGGGGCGAACAGCCCGGTGGCCCGCGCCGCCGCGGTCAGATTGGTATCCAGCCCCAGAACCACATCCGCATCCGACCGCGCCCCCTCCAGCCGGATCCGGGCCAGCAGCGCGGCCCCGTCACCGGCACCGACGAATTTCAGGTCGCAATCGCAAACCTCCTCGAACGCCGCCTCCACCGCGGGTCCCGGCCCCCAGTCGGAAACGAAACTGTCATAGGTATAGACGACCAGTTCGGGCTTCTCGGCAAATGCTGCCGTCGCCGTCATCATCACGCCCGCTGCAAATGCAAGATGTTTCATGGCATCCTCCGTTGCGGCGACAGGGCAAGGTCTACGGGGATGTCCATATCCTTCCCTCCGCCGGTATTAGCCGGTTCAGGTTCAACGGGTTCGCGATCTTCGCGTCTCAGCCCCCGCACGGGGCACCCCGAGGTGTCGCGCAGCCTATGCCTGCCCGCCACGCTTGGCAACCGTCTCTTCCTCTTGCCCCAAATACTCCGGGGGAGTCGCCCGTCAGGGCGACGGGGGCAGCGCCCCCGCCACCTTGAGCAATCCTCTCCCGACGGCTAATCACGAAAACATCAAAGGAGAGCCCCCATGTCATTCAACAGCTTCGGCCACCTGTTCCGCGTCACCACATGGGGCGAAAGCCACGGCCCCGCGCTGGGCGCAACCGTGGACGGGGTGCCCCCCGGCATCGCCATCGACGAGGCGGCGATCCAGAAATGGCTCGACCGCCGCAAGCCGGGGCAGAGCCGCTTCACCACCCAGCGCCGCGAGGCGGACGCGGTGCGCATCCTGTCGGGTGTGTTCGAGGGGCGCACCACCGGCAGCCCGGTACAGCTGATGATCGAAAACACCGACCAGCGGTCGAAGGATTACAGCGACATCCGCGACAAGTTCCGCCCCGGCCATGCCGATATCACATACTGGCAGAAATACGGCATCCGGGACTATCGCGGCGGTGGCCGCTCCTCGGCCCGCGAAACCGCCGCCCGCGTCGCTGCCGGAGGCCTCGCCCGCGCGGTCCTGGCCGAGCTTGCCCCCGGACTGGAAATCCGCGGCTACCTCACCCGCATCGGACCGCACGCCATCGACCGCGATCGCTTCGACCCCGACGAGATCGAGCGCAACCCCTTCTGGTCGCCCGATGCCCGCGCGGCCGGGATCTGGGCCGACTATCTCGACGGGCTGCGCAAGTCGGGCAACTCGGTCGGCGCCGTGGTCGAGGTCGTGGCAAAAGGCGCCCCCGCCGGCCTCGGCGCTCCGGTCTATGCCAAGCTCGACACCGAGCTGGCCGCCGCGATGATGAGCATCAACGCCGTCAAGGGGGTCGAGATCGGCGAGGGCATGAACGCCGCCCGCCTGACCGGCGAGGAAAACGCCGATGAAATCTTCATGGGCAATGACGGGCGGCCGGTCTATTCCTCCAACCATGCCGGAGGCATTCTCGGCGGCATCTCCACCGGACAGGAGATCGTCGTGCGCTTCGCGGTCAAGCCCACCTCGTCCATCCTCAGGCCGCGCCGGACCATCACCATCGCCGGCGAGGCCACCGAGATCGTCACCAGGGGCCGCCACGATCCCTGCGTCGGCATCCGCGCCGTGCCGGTGGGCGAGGCGATGATGGCCTGCGTGCTGCTCGACCACCTGCTGCTCCACCGCGGCCATGTGGGCGGCGAGCCCGGCCAGACCCGCGGCCGCATCGGATAGCCGGTCTTGGGCGCGATTCTCGCCATCACCTTCCCGATCTATGCCACCATCGGCATCGGCTGGCTGGCGGTGCGGCGGGGCTGGTTCGCGTCCGCCGACATGCGGGTGCTGGGGCGCTATGTGCTCGACATCGCCCTGCCGGCGCTGCTGTTTCACGCGGTGGCCAGCCGCAATGTCGCCGAGGTCATCCGCCCCGGCTACATGCTGGTCTATCTCCTGGGCAGCCTAGCGGCGGCGGCGATTGCCTTCGCCTGGTTCACCGTTACCGGGACCGACCGGCCCCGCCGTGCGGCGGCGGTGATGGGCGCAACCTGCCCCAACAACGGTTTCATCGGCTACCCGGTCATGCTGCTGCTCTATCCCGATCTTGCCGGGACCATCCTGGTCCAGAACTTCCTGGTCGAGAACGCCGTGCTGATCCCGCTGGGCCTGATCCTGATGGATCTCTCGCGCCCGCATGCCGGGCTGTCCATCCCCCGCCGCGCGACTGCCATCCTGGCCGGGATCGCGCGCCGCCCGATGGTGATCGGCCTTGCGCTGGGGCTGGCGGTGTCGCTGCTGCAGATCCCGCTGCCCGAGGTGGCCGAGCGCTTCTTCCGCCTGCTGGCGGCCTCGGCCTCGGCGGTGGCGCTGGTGGTGATCGGAGGCTCTCTCGTCGGGCTTCCCCTGCGCGGCAACCGCCGCCTCGCGGCCCAGATTGCCACCGCCAAGCTGGCGTTGCACCCGGCACTGGTGGCGCTTGCCGCCGCGCTGCTCGTCTGGCTTGGCGTGGTGGCGCTTTCGCCCCGGATGCAGGTTGCGGTGATCCTTTCGGCAGCAATGCCGATGATCGGCATCTACCCGGTGCTGGCGCAGGATTACGGGCTGGAGGGCATTGCCTCGATCGCGCTGCTGCTGGCCACCTCGGCCGCCTTCGTCACCCTCGGAGTGCTGCTGTGGTGGCTGGCCTGAGCCCCCGCCGCGGATCATTTTCCCCCTTGGCAAGGGGGGCGTCGATCCCGTTTACTCGGGGTCCAGGAAACCCGCGGGAACAAGCCATGAAAACCTACACCCGATCCCCCGAGACCATCGCCGCCCTGTCTCCCGAATCCTACCGCGTCACCCAGGAAAACGGCACCGAGCCCCCCGGCAGCGGCAAATATCTGCACAACAACGAACCGGGGATCTATGTCGATATCGTCTCGGGCGAGCCGCTGTTCACCTCGACCGACAAGTTCGACGCCGGCTGCGGCTGGCCCAGCTTCACCCGCCCGGTCGAGCCGGCCCATATCGTCGAACGCGAGGACCGCTCGCTGGGGATGATCCGTACCGAGGTACGCTCGGCCCATGGCGACAGCCACCTGGGCCACGTCTTTCCCGACGGCCTGCCCGAGGCCGGCGGGCTGCGCTACTGCATCAACTCGGCGGCACTGCGCTTCGTCCATCGCGACGACATGGAGGCCGAAGGCTATGGCGAGTACCTGCCGCTGCTGGAGGAGAGGGCATGAGCGGGACCCGGCGCGCCATCCTTGCGGGGGGATGCTTCTGGGGCATGCAGGAGCTCATCCGCAAGCTGCCGGGCGTGGTGCGGACCCGGGTCGGCTATTCGGGCGGCGACGTGCCCAATGCCACCTATCGCAACCACGGCAACCACGCCGAATCGATCGAGGTGATCTTCGACCCCGGCGTGCTGAGCTACCGCCGGCTGCTGGAATACTTCTTCCAGATCCACGACCCGACCACGCCGAACCGGCAGGGCAACGATGTCGGGCCCAGCTATCGTTCGGCCATCTTCTACCTGGACGAAGGGCAAAGGCAGGTGGCGCTGGACACCATCGCCGATGTCGAGGCTTCGGGGCTGTGGCCCGGCCCGGTGGTGACCGAGGTCGCTCCCGCCGGCGATTTCTGGGAGGCCGAGCCCGAGCACCAGGACTATCTCCAGCGCATCCCGAACGGATACACCTGCCACTTCCCGCGCCCCGACTGGGTGCTGCCGAAACGCGACGGGAGCGGCTGAAACGACCTGCGGACAGTGCTGCCACCATGGTTCAACCCGCGTGCTGCTCCAGCCGCGCCGCTGCCCAGCGCGCCGCATCCGCCACCGTCGGATCCGCATCATCCCGCAGGCCCGCCGCCACCGGCACCAGGGCAGGATCGCCCGAATTGCCGATGGCATAAAGCACGTTGCGCACGAACCGGTTGCGCCCGATCCGCTTGATCGGAGAGCCGGAAAACCTGGCCCGGAAACCGGCATCGTCCAGCGCCGCCAGATCGGTCAGCGGCGGTTCTGTCAGCCCCTCGCGGGCGGCATAGCGCATGTCGCTGGCGGCCACCGCAAACTTGTTCCAGGGACAGGCCGCCAGGCAGTCGTCGCAGCCATAGATCCGATTGCCCAGAAGGGGGCGCAGCGCCTCGTCCACCGGCCCGTCATGTTCGATCGTGAGATACGAGATGCAGCGCCGCGCATCCAGCCGGTAGGGCGCCGGGAAGGCCTCTGTGGGGCAGGCATCAAGACAGGCCCGGCACGACCCGCAGTGATCCCGCTCGGGCGCGTCGGTCGGCAGTTCCAGCGTGGTGAAGACGCAGCCCAGAAAGGCCCAGTTGCCCCATTCCCGGCTGACCAGGTTGGTGTGCTTGCCCTGCCAGCCCAGCCCCGCCGCCTGTCCCAGCGGCTTTTCGGGGACCGGTGCGGTATCGACGAAGACCTTGACCTCGCCGCCGGCCTCGGCAATCAGCCACCGCGCCAGCCTCTTGAGCCGCTTCTTGACGATGTCGTGGTAATCCCGGCCCCGCGCGTAAACCGAAATCGCGCCCACATCCGCGCGGCCGACGGCGGCCATGGGATCCTCCCGCGGGGAATAGCTCTCGGCCAGCATGATCACCGTCCGCGCCTCGGGCCACAGGGCCGCCGGATTGCCCCGCCAGTGCATGCGCTCGGCCATCCAGCGCATCTGCCCGTGATACCCGGCCGCGATGAAAGCGGCCAACCGCTCCGCCACCTCCGGCACATCCCACGGGCGGCACAGCCGGCAGGCCACGAACCCCTCCTCGAGGGCCCGCGCCACCAGCCGATCCTTCAGCCCCTCACCCATTCTTTTTCTGGCCGAAAATATCCTCGGGGGGAATCGCCGCAGGCGATGGGGGGCAGACAGCCCCCCGCCCCGGCCGCGGTTCAGAAATCCAGATCGGCATAATGCGCAGGCGGCGGGAAGCCGGGAACCTGATCGGCCAGGATCGACCGGAAGGCGGGGCGCGACTTGATCTTGGCATACCAGTCCTTCACCGCCGGCTGCCGGTTCCAGTCCACGTCGGAAATGTAGTCAAGCGCGCTCAGATGTGCGGCAGCCGCGAAATCGGCCAGCGTCATCACGTCGCCCGCGAGCCACCGCCGCTGATCCAGAAGCCACGCCATGTAATCCAGATGATACTTGATCGCCCGGGCACCCGCTTTCACGTTGCGGCTGTCGGGATAACCTTCGCCGGTGATCTTCTTGTTGACCCGCTCGTAAAGCAGCTTCGACGTCACCTCGTGGTGGAACTTGTCGTCGAACCAGCCCACCAGCCGGCGCGCCTCGAACCGGGCCGCGGGATCGCGGGGCAGAAGCGGCGGCTCGGGGCGGGTCTCCTCGACATATTCGCAGATTGCCATGCTCTCGGCCATGACGCGCCCGTCCAGCCTGAGCACCGGCACCTTGGCCGCCGGATTGCGGCGCAGGAAATCCCGATCCCGCTCCCAGTAGCGCTCCTCGACCAGCTCGACCTCGATCTTCTTCTCGGCCAGCGCCAGCCGGACCTTGCGACAGAACGGTGAAAGGGGGACGTGAAACAGTCGGGCCATTGTCATCCTGAAACTCAGCAGAAGCGTTCCCACCTTTGCCTCGGGCGCGCGGGATTTTCAATCCTCGAAACAGGCGCTTCGGCCATCCGCGCGGATCGTGGCCGCTCCGTCCATGATCGCCGCCGCCCGTCGCCGGACAAAGGCCGAAGGCGTCGCCGCCGAGCGACCCCGGGGATCGGGCAGCACCGCCGCGATCAGGGCCGCCTGGCGTGGGGTGAGAGCCTCGGGGCTTACTCCGAAATGGCGCCGCGCCGCCGCAGCGACCCCGAACACCCCGTCGCCCATCTCGGCCACGTTCAGATAGACCTCGAGGATCCTGCGCTTGGTCCAGAATGCCTCGACCAGCGGCGTGATCGCGGTTTCCAGCGCCTTCCGGAACCAGCTGCGTCCCTGCCAGAGGAACACGTTCTTCACCGTCTGCTGGGTGATGGTCGAGGCACCCCGGCGGGCGCCGGTCTCGATCGCCTTGCGGATCGCGTTCACGTCAAATCCCCAGTGCAGGCAGAAATTGGCATCCTCGGCCGCCACCACCGAGCGGGCCACAACCGGGGCGATCTCTTCCAGCGTCACCCATTCCCGCTCCACCTGTCCCAGCCGCCGCTGTTCGGCCCAGATGGTCAAGGTGATCGGCGGATTCACCACCGCGAAAAGCAGCACCAGCGCAACGATCATCAGGCACAGGGCCGCGGCCCCGCGCAGCAGGATGCGCCGGGCCATGCGCAACGGCCCGAGCCGGCGTTTCCCGCCTGCCACGCGCCTGCCGCGCCGCCTCTTCCCCTTTGCCGATGACCGCCTGCCTGCCATGGGACGGCTATAGAGCAGGACGCCGCGACAGGGAACAGGTCAGGTCGGCCGGTTTCGTCACTCGGCGGGAACGGCCGATTCCCCAAGGCTCAGCGGCACCGGCAAATGCTGCAGCATTTCCTTGGGGCAGACCTGGATGAAGCTGGCTTTCTCGGTCTCCCAGTGCTGAAGGATGTCCCCGGCCTTGCGGCTGCCGGTTTCGGCGTGGTGGCGCTCGATCAGGGATCTGAGCTGGTTTTCCCAGTGCTCCACGCTGACCGGGCAGGTCACCAGCGTCTCCATGTTCATCAGCTCGCGCGCCGTGCCCTGCGGGTCGTAGAGATAGGCCATGCCCCCGGTCATCCCGGCGCCGAAATTGGCGCCGATCGAACCGAGGATCACCGCCACCCCCCCGGTCATGTATTCGCAGCCGTTCGAGCCGCAGCCCTCGACCACCACCTTCGCGCCCGAGTTGCGCACGGCGAAGCGTTCGCCCGCCCGGCCGGCCGCGAACAGGTAGCCGCCGGTGGCGCCATAGAGGACGGTGTTGCCGATGATGGTGTTTTCGTCCGCCTTCAGCGGGCTGGCCATGGGCGGGCGGACGACGATGGTGCCCCCCGACAGGCCCTTGCCCACATAGTCGTTGGCATCGCCCGAAACCTCGATCTTCAGCCCCGGCGCGGCAAAGGCGCCCAGGGACTGCCCGGCGCTGCCCTGCAGCTTCACATGCAGGTGGTCGGGCTGCAGGGCGTTGCGCATGCCGAAATTGCTGACGATGTGGCTCGAGACCCGCGTGCCCACGGTGCGATGGGTGTTCTGCACCGCGTAGGACAGCTGCATCTTCTCGCCGTCGCGCAGGAAGCGGGCGGCATCGCGCACGATCTCGGCATCCAGCGTGTCGGGCACCTCATTGCGCGGCTTGTAGCGGTCATAGACGATATCGGCCGCGCCATCGACGGTGATCAGCAGCGGGTTGAGGTCGAGATCATCAAGATGCGCCGCCCCGCGGCTGACCTGGGCCAGCAGGTCGGCCCGCCCGATCACCTCGTCCAGCGAACGCGCCCCGATGGAGGCGAGGATTTCCCGCACCTCCTGCGCGTAGAAGGTGATGAGATTGACCACCTTGTCGGCGGTGCCGGTGAATTTGGCGCGCAGGCGCTCATCCTGGGTGCACACGCCAACCGGACAGGTGTTGGACTGGCATTGCCGGACCATGATGCAGCCCATGGCAATGAGGGCCGCGGTACCGATGCCGTATTCCTCGGCCCCCATCATGGCGGCCATCACGATGTCGCGCCCGGTGCGAAGCCCGCCATCGGTACGCAGCGTGACGCGATCGCGCAGCTTGTTCATGGCCAGCACCTGGTGCGCCTCGGTCAGGCCCATTTCCCACGGCAGGCCGGCGAACTTGATCGAAGTCGCCGGGCTGGCCCCGGTGCCGCCATTGTGCCCCGAGATCAGGATCACGTCGGCCTTGGCCTTGGCCACGCCCGCGGCGATGGTGCCCACGCCCGAGCTTGCCACCAGCTTCACCGTCACCTTGGCGCGCGGGTTGATCTGCTTGAGGTCATAGATCAGCTGCGCCAGATCCTCGATGGAATAGATGTCGTGATGCGGTGGCGGGCTGATCAGCGTCACCCCCGGCGTCGAATGGCGCAGCCGGGCGATGAGTTCCGTCACCTTCAGCCCCGGCAGCTGGCCACCCTCGCCGGGCTTGGCGCCCTGGGCGACCTTGATCTCAAGCTCTTCGCAGTGGTTCAGATATTCTGCCGTCACCCCGAAGCGCCCCGAGGCCACCTGCTTGATCTTGGCGCTGGGGTTGTCGCCGTTGGGCTCGGGGGTGAAATGGGCCGGATCCTCGCCGCCCTCGCCGCTGTCGGACTTGGCGCCGATGCGGTTCATGGCGATGTTCAGCGTCTTGTGCGCCTCGGGGCTGAGCGCGCCGAGGCTCATCCCCGGCGTGACGAAGCGCTTGCGGATGGCGGTGATGGATTCCACCTCTTCCAGCGGCACCGGCTTGCCCAGCGGCTTGAAATCCAGCAGGTCGCGCAGATGAATCGGCGGGTTGGCCTGAATCTCGGCGGAATACCGTTTCCACAGCTGGTAGGAGGCCCGGTTGCAGGCCATCTGCATCAGATGCATGGCCGAGGCCGTCCAGGCGTGGGTTTCACCGCTGGCGCGCGCCTTGTAGAAGCCGCCCACCGGCAGCATGTCCTGCCCGCTCAGCCAGCCGCGGGCGTGGATTTCCTCGACCTTGCGCTGGATGCCGCTGACGCCGATGCCGGAAATGCGGCTGGTCATGCCGGGGAAATATTCGGCGCACATGGCACGCGAGAGGCCCACCGCCTCGAAGTTCAGCCCGCCGCGATATGAGGAAATCACCGAAATCCCCATCTTCGACATGATCTTGAGCAGCCCCTGGTCGATGGCCTCGCGATAGCGGGCCATGTTCTCGGTCAGGCTGCCGTCAAGCAGCCCGCGGCGGATGCGCTCGGCCAGCGTATCCTCGGCCAGATAGGGGTTGACCACGGTGGCGCCGCAGCCGATCAGCACCGCGAAATAATGCGGATCGATGCACTCGGCCGAGCGGACGTTGAGCGAACAGAAGGTCCGCAGCCCCTTGCGGGTGAGGTGGCTGTGCACGGCCGAGGTGGCCAGGATCATCGGCATCGGCAGGCGGTCCGGCCCCGAGTGGTGATCGGTCAGTACCAGATGCCCCGCGCCCGAGCGCACCGCGTCCTCGGCCTCGGCCCGGATCCGCTCCAGCCCCTCGGCCAGCGCGTTTTCGCCCGGCTCGAAACTGCAGTCGATCTCGACCAGCGGCGAGTTGAACTCCTCCACCAGCTTCTGCCACTGGGCGTTGCCGACGAAGGGGCTTTCCAGCACGATGATCTCGGTCTGGCTGCTGTCCTCGTCGAGGACGTTCTTGAGATTGCCGAAGCGGGTCTTGAGGCTCATCACCCGGTATTCGCGCAGACTGTCGATGGGCGGGTTGGTGACCTGGCTGAAATTCTGCCGGAAATAGTGGCTGAGCGGGCGGTACTGCTTGCTTAGCACCGCCGCCGGCGTGTCATCGCCCATCGAGGCCACCGGCTCTTTCCCGTCCTCGGCCATGGGGGCGAGGATCTGTTCGACCGTCTCCAGCGTATAGCCGGCGGCGATCTGGCGGCGGCGCAGCTCGTCGCCCTCGAACAGCGGGTGTTCGCTCACGCCGTCCAGCACGCCTCCCAGATCGTTGATCTTCTTCACCCACTCGCCGAAGGGCTGGGCGGCGGCCAGGCGGTCCTTGATCTCGGTGTCGTGGTAGAGCCGGCCCTCTTCCATGTTCACGGCCAGCATCTGGCCCGGCCCCAGCGCGCCCTTTTCGACCACCTCCGATTCGTCCACCGGGACCATGCCGGCCTCGGACCCCGCGATTACCAGCCCGTCGCCGGTGACCACATAGCGCATCGGGCGCAGCCCGTTGCGGTCGAGCCCCGCGCAGACCCAGCGCCCGTCGGTCATGGCAAGCGCCGCCGGGCCGTCCCAGGGCTCCATAACGCTGTTGCAGTAGGAATACATGTCGCGCCAGGCCTGGGGCAGCTCCACCGCCTGCTTCGACCAGCTTTCGGGGATCAGCATGGTCTTGGCCATCGGCGCGTTGCGCCCGGCGCGCACCAGCACCTCGAACACCGCGTCCAGCGCCGCCGAATCGGACGAGCCCTGGGCGATGATCGGCTTGATGTCCTCGGCCATGTCTCCGAAGGCCGAAGAGGCCATGCGGATTTCATGGCTTTTCATCCAGTTGACGTTGCCCTTGAGCGTGTTGATCTCGCCGTTGTGGGCCAGCATGCGGAAGGGCTGGGCCAGCCACCATTGCGGGAAGGTGTTGGTGGAATAGCGCTGGTGATAGATGGCGAAGGCGCTTTCGAAGCGTTCGTCCAGAAGGTCGGGGTAGAATTCGGCCACCTGCTCGGCCAGCATCATGCCCTTGTAGATGATCGAGCGGCAGGACAGAGAGGCGATGTAGAGGCCGGGGATATTGGCCGCGGCGGCGGCCTTCTCGATGCGGCGGCGGATGACGTAGAGCTCGCGCTCGAACTGCTCTTCGTCGATGCCCTTGGCGTTCGAGATCAGGATCTGCTCGATCTCGGGCCGGGTGGCGTTGGCCTTCTCGCCCAGGACGTCGATATTCACCGGCACATGCCGCCAGCCGTAGATGTAGTGGCCCATGCGCAGGATTTCGGTCTCGACGATGGTGCGGCAGGTCTCCTGCGCGGCAAAATCGGTGCGCGGCAGGAAGACCTGGCCCACGGCGATCAGCTGATCCATATGCGGCTCGTGCCCGGTGCGACGGATCTGGTCGTAGAAGAACGGCACCGGGATCTGGATATGGATGCCGGCCCCGTCGCCGGTCTTGCCGTCGGCATCCACCGCGCCGCGGTGCCACACGGCCTTGAGCGCGTTGATCCCGTTTTCGACCACCTTGCGGCTTTTGCTGCCGTCGATCGACACGACAAGCCCCACCCCGCAGGAGGCATGCTCGAATTCCTCGCGATACATGCCGTGCTCGGCCAGCCACTTGCGCCGGGTTTCCTCGTCGCGGGCCCAGTTCGCATCATGTTCGGTCATCGGCTTTCTCCTTTTCCGGTCGGGACGGGCGCGGTGCCGGGCACCTTCGCCGCCCGTGGCGGCCTGGCCGCCTGATATCGTCATTCGTCTTGCCCCGGCGGGGCCTGCGGCGACCTATTCGGCGGCGATCCCCGCCGCGCGGTCGAATTCTTCCAGGATCGCCTGCGCGCAGTCGCGCCCGTCACGGATCGCCCAGACCACCAGCGATGCGCCGCGCACGATGTCGCCGACCGCATAGACCCTGTCCATTTCGGTTCTGCCGCTGCCGTAGCTGGCCTTGATCGTGCCCCAGCCGGTCACTGGCAGGTCGGGCTGGCCGAACAGGGTCGGCAGGTCTTCGGGCTCGAACCCCAGCGCCATGACGACCAGATCGGCCTCTTCCACATAGTCCGCGCCCTCGATCACCTCGGGGGCCTGCCGGCCGCTGGCATCGGGCGCGCCAAGGCGCATCTTCTGCACCATGACGCCGCTGACCCGGCCGTCGCGATCGACAAAGCCCTTGGGCGCGCTGAGCCATTCGAAGATCACGCCTTCCTCCTCGGCGTTGAGCACCTCGCGTTGCGAACCGGGCATGTTGGCGCGGTCGCGGCGGTAGAGGCATTTCACGCTGGTCGCGCCCTGGCGGATGGCGGTGCGCACGCAGTCCATCGCGGTGTCGCCGCCGCCGATGACCACGACCCGCTTGCCCTCGGCGTTCAGCTCGCCGCTGTCCCAGGCTTCCACCGCATCGCCGAAACTCTTGCGGTTCGAGGCGGTCAGGTAGTCCAGAGCCCTGACGATCCCCCTTGCGCCGCTGCCGGGCATGGACAGCTCGCGCGACTTGTAGACGCCGGTGGCGATGATGACGGCATCATGTTCGCCGCGGATGGTGGCGAAGATGTCGGCATCGACATTGCAGTTCAGAACGAACTCGACGCCGCCCTGTTCAAGCTGTTCGATGCGGCGCATGACCACGTCCTTTTCCAGCTTGAAACCGGGAATGCCGTAGGTCAGCAGACCGCCCGCCCGGTCATACCGGTCATAGATGGTGACCTGGACGCCGGCGCGGCGCAGCATGTCGGCGGCGGCCAGCCCGCCGGGGCCGGCACCGATGATGCCCACGCTTTCGGGACGTTCGCGAACCGGCGCCAGCGGCTTGACCCAGCCGCGCTCCCACGCGGTGTCGGTGAGGTATTTTTCCACCGCGCCGATGGTCACCGTGCCGTGGCCCGACTGTTCGATCACGCAGTTGCCTTCGCACAGGCGGTCCTGCGGGCAGATGCGGCCGCAGATCTCGGGGAAGCTGTTGGTCGCCTGGGCCAGCTGATAGGCCTCTTCCAGCCGCCCGGTCGCCGTCATCCGCAGCCAGTCGGGGATGTTGTTGTGCAGCGGGCAGTGGCTCTGGCAATAGGGTACGCCGCACTGGCTGCAGCGGCTGGCCTGCTCGGCCGCCTTGGCGTCGGCGAATTCGGCGTAGATCTCGTGAAAGTCGCGCGCGCGGTCCTGGGCAGGGCGCTTCTCCGGCATGTCCCGTTCGATCTGCACAAATTTCAGCATCGGTTGCTTCGCCACGGCACGGACTCCCTCGTCTTTTTCTCGCCGGGCATGTCTAGGGCAAGGTCGCGCGAATGAAAAGTCATAATAGCTGACCTAAATATGCTCCATTTTGCCGCAACCGGCCGTGGCGAGGGCGGTCAGGGCAATTAATAGGTATTGAACCGGACCTAAATACCCGCTTTCCTTTCCCGGCCAAGCGCTTATACCGACATTCACGCGTTCCCTTTGTTGTCCGGGGCTGGTCGAGATGCCTCTTTTTCAACTGATCCTCGTTGCCGTGATTCAGGGGCTGACCGAGTTCCTGCCCGTCTCTTCTTCGGGTCACCTGATTCTGCTGCCCACCCTCACGGGCCTTCAGGACCAGGGGCAACTGATCGACGTTTCGGTCCATGTCGGCACGCTGGGGGCGGTGACGCTGTTCTTCTGGTCCGATGTGAGGGCCGGATTCGGCGGCCTTCCGCGCCTTGTTCGGGGCCGGGCGGATACGCCGGGGGCGCGGCTGACGCTGGGGCTGATCGTGGCCACGATTCCGGTGATCCTGGTCGGCGCCCTGCTGCACTTCACGGGCCTGAGCGACGCCATGCGATCGGCGAAGGTGATTGGCTGGACGATGCTGATCTTCGGTTTCGTTCTCTACTGGGCCGACCGGACCGGCGGGCAGGAGAAGACCGCCGGCGACTGGACCGTGCGGGATGCGCTGGTCATGGGGCTGTGGCAGGTTCTGGCGCTGGTGCCGGGCACCTCGCGCTCGGGCATCACCATCACCGGTGCGCGCCGGCTGGGATACGAACGCAGCGATGCCGCGCGGCTGTCCATGCTGATGTCGATTCCGACCATTGCCGCTTCGGGCATGCTGCTGGGGGTCGAGGCGATCTTTACCGCGACCCCGCAGGCGCTGCGCGACAGCGCCATCGCGGCGGGGATGGCCTTCATCTCGGCGCTGCTGGCGCTGACGCTGATGATGCGGCTGCTGCGCAGCGTCAGCTTCACGCCATATGTCGTCTATCGCGCGTTGCTGGGAATCGTGCTGCTGGTGATTGCTTATGGGGGCTACGGGGGCTGAACGCCCCCGCGGTTGCCCCGGTCGGCCGGGTCAGCTGCGTCTCAGCCGCCGGGCCGAGCGGACGATTTCGTCATACTGGCCGCCGGGGCGGAACTTCCACAGATAGTCGGGCAGGACGGTCTCGGCGGCGGTTGGCTGGATGCCGAGATCGGCCAGTCCGCGCGCCCCCTCGGACACCACATTGTCGCGTGCAAGCAGCCGCAGCTGGTCGCGGGTGACGATCCGGTTGGTGACAAGGCCGAAGCTAACGAACTGGACCATGTCCAGCCCGAAGGCAATGATCCGGGCCATCCAGAACGGCAGGCCGATGATGATCCGGCGGCGGTGGATCACGTCGAGCATCACCTGCATCCATTCGCGCAGTGTGGCGATTTCAGGGCCGCCCAGCTCGTAGGTTCCGGGCGCGGCCTGGCCAAGGATCCCCTTCACCGCGGCGGCGGCCACGTCGTCGACATAGACCGGCTGGAATCGCGTTCGCGCGCCGGCGATGGGCAGGAACGGACCCCAGCGCGTCATGGCGGCGAAGCGGTTGAAGAACTGGTCCTCGGGGCCGAACACGACCGAGGGGCGCAGGATGACGGCATCGGGCATGTGCTCCAGAACCGCCGCTTCGCCCAGGGCCTTGGTCCGGGCGTAATCGCTGTCCGACTCGGGATCCGCCCCGATGGCCGAGACGTGAACCATCCGTCCCACCCCCTGCTGCGCCGCGATGCGGGCGATGCGGGCGGCGCCGTCCACATGGACGGCCTGAAAGGTGTTTTTCCCGGTCTCGACAAGGAGGCCGACGCAGTTGACCACCGCATCGGCGCCGCGCATGGCCTCGGCCACCGAGGCATCGTCGCGGATGTTGCACAGCACCGGCTCGACCTGGCCCACGGCGCCATAGGGCTTGACGAACAGGGCCTCGTTCGGGCGCCGCACCGCGACGCGGACCCGCCAGCCTTCTGCCGCCATGCGGCGCGTGATGTAACGGCCGACGAGCCCCGATCCACCGTAAATCGTGACGAGTTTGGACATCCCAAGGCTCCTGCTTGTTCGATCAGGCCCTGATCTACCGCTTGCCCCCCTTGCAAACAAGGCACAAAACGCCGCGACCGGCCGCCCGGACCGCCGATGGAAGGCGGCCGGTTCGTGCGGTGCGGAAAAACTTCTCCGCGGCGCGGAAATTCCGATTGACTCGTCCGCGAAGTGATCTTAAACGCACGGCTCACGACACCCAGCCCAGGTGGCGGAATTGGTAGACGCGCTAGCTTCAGGTGCTAGTGTCCGTATGGACGTGGAGGTTCGAGTCCTCTCCTGGGCACCATCTTTCTTTGAAATCATTAAGTAAATTTTGGGCGTCAGCCGACAGCCCCACATCTGGTCCCACATTCGTTTTCCGGTGCATTCTCGAACAGTGCCTCGACATCGGCCAAGCGGACCACCGACACGTTGCCGCGCTTGTAAATCCGAATCCATCCTTTTTCGGCCCATCGATAGACCGTGGACCGGTGGACACCGAACAGCTCCTGACTGCGGCTGACCCGGACGAAAATCGGGCGCTGGGCGTGGCGGGTACGGTAGTTTGTCATCTGCTGCATTCCTCTTGGTTTTCTTCGGGTGGAGTGGTTCCGACGGTGGGATCGTCTTCGATCGCCAGCTTGGCCACCATCGCCGTCACCTGTACCGCTTCGTTGTAGACGGTGTTCCAATCCCAGCACTTGCCCTCACGGATGTGCAAAGCTGCGCGGGCGGCTTCGCCTACCTTTTCCGTCAGTGTGGTGATTGTCGGATTCGGCTGCGGGAATCTGGCCATTGCCTCCATGATTTGGCCACCGACATGATCGAGGAACTCATCAAGCGCGTCGGCCTTCTGTGCAGTGATCATTCACGCGCCTCCAGTTGACCGGCTGACAGGACGTCAGCGAATTCGCCTTCAATTTCAGCGGCGGCCAGCTCGAGGACACCGTCGTCTTCCGCATCAGCGGATGCCGGTGCCAGCTGCCAGCCTGTCTGGCGCATGACCGTATGGGCCTTCACCATCAGGCGCAGGAGGCGCGTATTTTCGTATAGCAGATACTCGATGTCGTCGGCCGCCTCGTCGCAGAGGTTCCACAGAGCGCCAACGCCCAGGGTGGTGTTTTGAGCGGCGCGAAGGCGCGTGATGAGTTGAGTCATTCGACCCTCCGTTTTTCGTCCGGTTTGGCGTATTTTGTCTTGAAGCGGCTTGCGCCAAAGCGCATATATATCCCGATGAACAAAGGGAGGCCGGCGTGCAGGTCGTTTTCACCAGCAAGGCGCGGAAAGGGTTGCGAAAGATGCCTTCTGCCGACCGCGCCCGACTGGTCGAGAAGCTGACCGCCTTCGCCGAAACCGGCAGCGGCGACGTGAAGGCGCTGACCGGCTCGCCCTTCCTGCGGCTGCGTCACGGGCAGTGGCGCGCCCTGTTCGAGATCGACGGAGACCTGATCGTCGTGCGCGTGGCGCACCGACGTGAGGTCTATGACTGAGGGAGACGGGAAATGAACCTTGCCACAACGCCATCCGGCGAAGAAATGGTCGTCCTGACCCGTGCCGAATACGATGCGCTGCGGGCCAGTGCCGAGGACGCGGCCGACATCGCTCTGGCGCGCGCCGCCATGGCCGAGAGCGCCGGCGCACCGGTCATGCCTGCCGAACTGGCGCTGGCCGCGGCGAACGGCGAGATCCACCCGCTGGCGGCCTGGCGCAAGGCGGTCGGTCTGAGCCAGGCCGAGCTTGCGGAGCGGGCCGGCGTCAGGGCGGCGACCATCAGCGACATCGAGAACGGGCGCCTCGACCCGCGCCTGTCGACGCTGCGGGCCCTGGCCGAGGCGCTGGGCCTCGAGATCGACGACATCGTGGAGTGAGCGGGTCATTCCCGGTCCCCCATTTCTTCAAGCCAGGCTCGAGCGATGGTCACGCGCATTCCTCCCGGGACTCTCTGACCGCCGACATCTTTCGACCGGCGTCTTCCCGGTCCTCCCACGCGAGCGCGTTCTCGGCGGCCCGCAGCCAGTTAATGGGCAGTTCGTCGATGGATTCCGCGAAGGCGCAGACCCCGAGAACCTGCGCCGAGACCAGGACGGGGTTGTAGACGCCCGGTTTCTCGGAGGGCAGATCCCAGCGCCCGCCGTGCTCGATCACCGCCCGCTTGAGCGTCTCGAGGCGGCGATCCGCCGGGAGGGTCAGCATCCTGCCGACCAGCAGCCCGAGCGCCTCGGTGTCGTAGTCATAGGCCATCGCCGACGACCTCCATGTATGCCCGCACGGGCATCTGTCCGTTACAGGGGCAGTCGGGGCGACCGTCGGTCGCGCGGATGGATGCGCCGACCGCCGCTTGAAAGAAGAATTCCACCGGAACGCCCAGCGCCCGGGCGGCACGCCAGAGGCGCGAAGCTGCGATGCGGTTCTGGCCGGTTTCGTATTTCTGGATCTGCTGGAACCGGACACCCACCGCCCGGGCCAGTTCCGGCTGGGTCATGGCAAGCTCAAGACGGCGTTTGCGCATCTTCTGCCCCACATGAAGATCGATCGGGTTCGTCATCGCGCCCCCCCGTCCAGCGCCCGCGCCACCCACCCGATCGTCTGGGCCTCGTCGTCCGGCCGCACCAGGGTGAGGCCCTGGAGCACCTCGCCATCGGCGGTTTCCACATCAAAGCGCTGCCGTCCGAAGCTGCGCGCAAGCACGCGGGCGCAAAATTCGGGCTCGCCGGGCCCGCGTTGGGCGATGACCGGGTCGCCGATAATCACGGTTCGGGGCACCCGCCGCCGGGTCTTGATCCTGGTCATCTGGTCACTTCTCCTGTCACCTTGTTTCCAAAAAAGGACGGGCGGGTCCGGTTGCGTGAGTGGTGGCGGGCCCGCCCGTCAGGTGGTCGGCGGGGTGAGGCGCCCCCGTGCCGCAGGAAACGGAAAGATCTGCAAGTCGACCCGCCCAGCCGGTTCCAGCCGCCCCACCAGCGCGCAGAGCACGCAGCGTCGCCCAGGCAAGACGCCGAAGCTGCGACGACTGCCCGGCATCGGCCGAGGTCAGCAACTGGCGCGCCTCGCGTTCGGTCATGGGAAGCTTTGGAAAGGCGTGAATGGTCATGCGCGATCTCCCGGTTCGTGTGCCGGAAGAATATTCACAAAATGTGGATTGTCAATCTTCGTAATTCACATATTGTGTTCCCCGATCCCTTCCGCCGTGCCTCTGGCGTGGCTGCAGCAGACGAATCACCCGGCAGATGGCAGGCACGAAAACCGATAAAGACGAGAAACCAGTCAGGGTCGCGAAGGCCAACCGGAACCTGGCGGAGCGATTCGGCGCAAATCCGGGCGGCGGGCGCAATTCACGCCCCGTTTTGTGGCGAGACAGATGGCGCGAGGGCGGTAACAGCGGCACATCCGGGCCAGTCTTCGGCAGGATTTTGCCATTGCGGAAATTTATCGTTATGCGGGAGTCGAAATTGGTATACTCGCGCAATATTGTTCCCGAAACACGGCCATATCCGGCGCGACAGTTTTCCTCGGGTGCGGAAAAATGAATGAAGATGAGCGGTTGGAGGCCGCGATCCGGACGGCTCAGGAGTCCGGTGTATCCCTTGATTTGTTGCTGTTTTTGTCGGAGGGGCTGGACGACAGCGCGACCCGCAAATTGTACGGCAACGTGGTATCCCTGCCGAGATATATAAAGTCCATGGTCACGCCGAACTTGTCGACCAGGACGGCGGCATTCTCGGGCAAGGGCCGGCGGTAGCCGCTCTCCCAGTTGGCATACTGGGTTTCGCCAAAGCCGCATTCGGCCGCGAAGTCCTTCGCCGACAGGCCTGTCAGCCGCCGGATGGCGCGCAGTCGCGCGCCAATCTCTCGGTGTGGATATTTGTCCAACTGTTCCATGCTCTCGCTGTACACCTTACACAATTTGTGAACAAACGGTCGAGGGCCGGGTTTGACGACTCCACAATTTGTGGATATTCTCTCTTCCATGAGTGATGCCGCGATGATCATCAACCGCATTGGCCGCAAGCGTATCAGGCTGGCGCTGGGCGTCGGCGAGACGGCCATCTCGAACGTCCTGTCGCGCGGCGGCCGGTTTCCGGCCAGCTGGTATGGGCCCCTCAAGGAGCTTTGCGACCGGGAAGGCGTGGACTGCCCGATCTCGGCTTTCAACTGGAGAACCGGGGGAAAGGTCGCGTGATGTTGCCAGCGGTTGCATGGGGAACAGGGTGGAAGGCACGCGCGACTCGCTCAAGCGGAATCATCTTGCTGCCAGAAGGCCTGTGCCATTCGGGACACGGGGGATGGTCGGCATGACGCGAGGATCGGTGACCCGGCCGTGATGCAGATCCGCGACTCCTCCGACCTGCCGGAATACCCTATCGCCCCGGGCGAACGGCTCGAAGGCCATTATTTCGTTCCCTTCTGGTTCAACCGCTGGCTCAACAGCGATTTCCGCCTGCGCGCCAGCGCCGAGGTCCGGGGCTATGGGCTCGACCTGTTCTTCATCGCCCAGAACCAGTCGCCGGTCGGCACGCTGCCCACAGACGACACGGTGCTGGCCAAGCTCCTGATGATCGACCTCGCGACCTGGAAGGATCTGTGCTCGCGCGAGATCTCGCCGCTCTATAACTGGCGCCCCTGCCGCTGCGGCGACAAGGTGCGGCTGATGCACCCGGTGGTGACCGAACAGGTGCTGGGCGCGCTCAAGAGCAAGCGCAACCGGATCGAGGCCCGCGAGCACGAGCGGGAGCGCAAGCGGCTGATCGCGCTCAAGCGCCATATCATCGAGGCGGGAGGCCACCGCGGGCTGGCCGACAGCGCCGACTATGTCGCCCGGCTCGATGCCTGGCTGCTCGAAAACTGTCCCGGCAACCGGACGCCGGGCCGCGTGCGCGAGGCGATGGAGGCGCTCGATCGGGGCTTGTGAAAGTTTCCGCATTCTTTCCGGCGGAAAGAAATCGGAAGGACTGCGGAAAGAAACCGGAAGGAAATCGGAAAGAATGAGGAAGGAAATCGGAAGGAACGCGGAAATCTGTCGCCATTCCTTCCGAAGGATTCCGCTCTGATATGAAAAGAGAAGAAACAATAAGAGATAAAAGGATAATTCCGCACTCCGCCCGAAACCGCGCGCCCGATGGCAAGGCATCGGCAATTGCAGAGAAAAGGGGTGCAGGCGGGAATGTCATCATGTCGGAATGGATCGGGCGGGAAGAACTTGCCCGGGAGCTGGGCGTAACCCCCAGGACGCTGGCCAAGTGGGCAACGGCGAGGATCGGTCCACCGATGGTCCGGGTCGGGCGGCGTGTCTTCTATCGAAGGGCGGCGGTGCGCGAGTGGCTGAAACGGCAGGAAAGGGGGAAGCAGTGACATCCGGAAAATACGAAGTGAAGGAGCTGATCGAAGAAGCCCAGCGCGAGCTCGATATGCGTCGGCGGTTCTATCCGAAATGGGTTCGCGCCGGGCGGATAAAGCAGCAGGACGCGGATCGCAGGATCGACCTCATGGAGGCGATCGTGCGCCGCCTGACCAGGACGGCGGGGATGTGATGGCGACGAAGAGGTGGCGCAACAAGTATTCCGCCCGGCGCACTGTGTTGGAAGGGATCCAGTTCGACTCCAAGCGCGAGGCGAAACGATGGGCCGAGCTGTGCCTGCTGGAGCGGGCGGGCGAGATCGCCGATCTGCGCCGGCAGGTGGTGCTGAAACTGGAAGGCCGGAACGGGCCGCTCCTGACCCGGACGGGCAGGCGCATGCGGCTGACCGTGGATTTCGCCTACACCGACCTGCGCACGGGCAGGACGATCTACGAGGACGCCAAGGGCGTACCGACCCGCGACTACGAGGTGCGCCGGGCGGTGGCGGCGGCGCAAGGCATCGAGGTGATCGAGGTATGACCCGCCCGCTCGCCAATATCACCCGCGAGGTGCTCGAGCCGGTCTGGATGCGCCATGACATTCCCACCGAGGTGATTGCAGCTAGGCTCGGCGTCACGCGGCAGGCCCTCAGCCTGAAGGCGCGCAGCCTCGGCCTGCCGAGCCGGGAGCGGAACCGGCGGAAGAATTCGGACGACGAAACCTTCCGCCGCATGTGGCTGGCGGGCGTGTCGTCGACCGAGATGGCCGCATACTTCGGGTATTCATGCGGCGCCGCCGTCAGCAGGCGCAGGAAGATGCTCGGCCTGCCGCCCAGAACCCGCAGCAAAGGGGGCGACAACAGGGGCGGCTGGAAAGAGACGATCACCATCTCCCAGTTCCGTGAGCAGGAACTGGCGAAGCGGATGAAACGCGACGCGGAAATGGGCCGGGCAAGGAGGCGGAGAATATGGGCATCAAGATGATGAGCGTCCAGGAGATCGAGGACCGGTTCGAGGATGCAGCCCGCACCCTGCGACGGCTGCCGGACCCGCCCGGTTCGGGGCCGAAGGGCTACGGCCGATCCTGGCCCGAATACGTGCATGAGGCAAAGCACGCCTATGGCTGGCACGAAGCGACGATGAAGATCGTGCCCTCGGCCGCCGACATCGTCCGCATGGAGGAATGTCTCGAATGGCTCGGCCTCGTCGATCCGGTTGACGCCAGGATCATCTGGCTGCGCGCCGAAGGCCACCGCTGGCGGCATGTCTGCATCCAGACCGGGCTGGTCCGGCAGACGGCGTGGCGGCGCTGGGTGGCTGCGCTGCAGACCATCGCAATGCGCCTCGATGCAGGCAAAAGGCGCCGAAAGGCCGGCCGACGCAAAAAATCTGCAAAAAAAATCGCCAGAAACGCAGAAATCGCTAAGCCTCTGACCGGGAACGAAAACGCCTCGTTTCGCGACGCCGAAACGCGCGGAAATGACCTCGAAACGCGCGGAAACAACCGAACTTTTACCGCGACATTTCCGGGCGATTCGTGGCAGAAAATCGTCAGGATCGCAGAGGCCTGCCACCCGCCCCCCTGCCCTGGTTCCTCCGTGGGCGTGATGCGTATGCGGGGATGCACGGCGCAGCAAGCCTCTAGCGACAAAGGATTTTTTCCGGGTTCCCACCGTTCGGGTTCCCGGTTTCCACATGCTCGGATGTTCTGCGGCGATGTGGTTTTCGAGGTTCGCTCGTCTCGGCCTTTGCAGGTGTTTCACACGGAGACTGAGCCTCGCCCGGCATCGCGCCGGAACGGACGCCGCTGATCGGTTATGAGGTTTCGCGCCCGGCGGAACGGAAGCTGCGGTACCGGGCACCAGGAGACCGCGCCGATCGGCGACGAGTCCTATCGAGGCCAGGCGGAGCCAGCGTAGCGAATCCGCCAATGATGCATCGCGGGAAGGCTGTCGGTGGGTAGTGCCCGCGACACGATCCCCACCAGCGGAAACAGGAACGTGCCCGCCACGCCTCTGGCCTGCCGAACGGCGGGCAATGCGCACCCCGGCGGGCCCCTTCTCTCAAGAGGATCACGCTTGAAGATCAAGATGACGCCGCCAGGGCGGCTGCAGCCGTATGCAGGCAATGCCCGCACCCACTCCGATGCGCAGATCGCCCAGATTGCGGCCTCGATCGAGGAATTCGGCTTCACCAACCCGATCCTTGCCGATGGCGAAGGCGTGATCATCGCAGGCCACGGCCGTCTGCTGGCCGCGCAGCGCCTCGGCCTCGACAAGGTGCCGGTCATCACGCTGGACCACCTGTCCGAGGCACAGCGGCGGGCCCTGGTGATCGCTGACAACAAGATCGCCGAGAACGCCGGTTGGGACGAGGAACTGCTGCGGGCAGAACTGGCCGCCCTGCAGGAGATGGATTTCGACCTCGACCTGGTGGGGTTCTCGGACGAGGAATTGGACGAGCTGCTCGACGGGCTGGAGGAAGAGGAGCCTTCGGGCGACCTTGCCCCGGCCCCGGTGCCGGACCCGCCCGAAGACCCGATCAGCCGGGTTGGCGATCTCTGGCTGCTCGGCAACCACCGCCTGCTGTGCGGCGACAGCACGAACCTCAAGGACGTCGAGCGGCTGATGGATGGCCGGACCGCCGCCCTGTTTTCCACCGACCCGCCCTACCTGGTTGACTACACCGGCGCCGGTCGTCCGAATGACACGGGGAAGGACTGGTCCGACCTCTACCGCGAAGTCGACATCAAGAATGCCGAGGGCTTCCTGCGCGCCGTTTTCCGCAATGCCATAAAGGTCACCCGCAAGGATGCCGCCTGGTATTGCTGGCATGCCCACAAGCGCGCCGCGATGATCGAGGCGATCTGGGCCGAACTCGGAATCCTTAATCACCAGCAGATCGTCTGGGTGAAGCCGGCTGCGATCCCGACCCACAGCTACTACCCCTGGCGGCACGAGCCCTGCCTGATGGGCTGGCAGCAGGGCCACAAGCCGCCGCACCTGGGCGGCAACGATCACGACGTGACCAGCGTCTGGGAACTGGACTGGGAGGGCGCGGCGCGGCCGGCCGGTGCGGAACACCCTACCCAGAAGCCGCTCGAGGTGTTCGCCATCCCCATGCGCCGGCATACGACAAAGGGCGAGATCTGCTTCGAGCCGTTCTCGGGCTCGGGCTCCCAGATCGTCGCCGGCGAAGCGCTGGGCCGGAAGGTCTATGCGATGGAATTGCAGCCGGCCTTCGTGGACGTGGCGATCCGGCGCTGGCAGAAAGCCTCCGGACAAACGGCAGTTCTGGATGGCGACGGTCGCACCTTCGACGAGATCGCGGACGAGCGGGACGCTGCATGAAGCAGAGCCGGGCCATGTCGCTGATCGAAGCGGTGACAAATGTCGCCATCGGCTTCGGCGTGGCGCTGGGCACCCAGGTTTTGGTGTTTCCCCTGTTCGGCATCGAGATCGGCCCCGGGCCGCACTTGGCGCTTGGCGGCATCTTCACGGTGGTGTCGCTGGTCCGCTCCTATGCCCTGCGCCGCCTGTTCGAGCATATCCGCGTGAGGTCCGGCTGATGGGGATTTCAATCCGCGCATACGCCCGCCACCGCGGGGTGAGCCACACGGCGGTGAGGAAGGCGATCAGGACGGGGCGCATCACGCAGGAGGCGGACGGCACCATCGACCCGGAGAAGGCCGACCGGGAATGGGACGCCCAGACCGACCCGGCCCAGCAGCGTGGGCGGCAGGCGCAAGCGCTGGGCGCAAAGACGCGGGTAAAGACGAAGCCGGTACCGAAGGCGGCGCTACGGGCGGTGGACGAGACCCTGGGCGATGTGCCGCCGGGCGACGGCGAGGTTTCGTATCTGCGCGCCCGCATGGCCAACGAGGTGCTGAAGGCGCAGACGGCCAAGGTGAAGCTGGCCAAGATGAAGGGCGAACTGGTGGACCGCGAGAAGGCCACCGCCTTGGTGTTCGACCTCGCCCGGCGCGAGCGGGACGCCTGGCAGAACTGGCCGCCGCGGGTGGCGGCCGACATGGCGGCCGAACTCGGGGTGGATGCCCACACCATGGAACAGGTGCTGGACAAACACCTGCGCAAGCACATGGCGGAGCTGGCGGAGATCGAGATTGAACTGCGCTGACAAGTGGAAACCGGAAACTGGTGAGGCCCGCCCGCTCACTGGTGAGGAAGATCGGCTCAGTAGTCGACCGAAGCGCGTATTCTGGCGCGGGCGGTGGGTGTGTCGGGATGCGCTCCTGCGGGAGCTGGTGCATGCGCTCCATAACGACATTCAGCGGCGGAATCGGCGCGGTCTGCCCCCATACAATTCAGGCGGAGATCCCGGCCATGCCGCTCGCTGACTTCGACGGTGCCGAGGACATCCGCCGCGCATGGCTGGCCGGCCTCGCCCCGGATCCGGCGCTGACGGTTTCGCAATGGGCAGACCGGCACCGGGTGCTGTCCTCGCGGGCGGCCTCCGAGGCCGGGCCCTACCGCACGGCGCGCACACCCTACATGCGCGAGATCATGGATGCGCTCAGCCCCAGCGACCCGACGCGGCGGATCGTGTTCATGAAGGCCGCACAGGTGGGCGCGACAGAGGCCGGCAACAACTGGCTGGGCTACTGCATCCACCAGGCGCCGGGGCCGTTCCTGCTGGTGCAGCCGACGGTCGACACCGCCAAGCGCCTGTCGCAGCAGCGGATCGCGCCGCTGATCGAGGAAAGCCCGGAGCTGCGCGAGCGCATCTCGCCCGCGCGGTCGAAGGACAGCGGCAACACGATCCTGGCCAAGCGGTTTCCCGGCGGCCAGCTGGTGCTGACCGGTGCCAACTCGGCGGTGGGCCTGCGCTCGATGCCGGCACGCTGGGTGTTTCTCGACGAGGTCGACGCCTATCCGGGAGATGTTGACGGCGAGGGCGATCCGATCGCGCTGGCCGAGGCGCGCTGCGCCAGCTTCGGCCACCGGGCCAAGCTGTTCCTGGCGTCCACGCCCACCATCACCGGGGCCAGCCGTATCGAGCGGGAGTTCGAATTGAGCGACCAGCGCCGCTATCACGTGCCCTGCCCCCATTGCGGCACCCTGCAATGGCTGCGCTTCGAGCGCCTGCGCTGGGAGAAGGGAAAACCCGAGACCGCCCATTACGTCTGCGAGCACTGCGAGGAACCGATCGACGAGCGGTTCAAGACGCAGATGATGGCCGAGGAAAACGGCGCCTGCTGGCTGCCGACGGCGGACGACGAAACCCGCGAACGCGCCGATGCCGCCGGGATCAGGGGCTATCATATCAATGCGCTCTATTCGCCGCTGGGCTGGCTGAGCTGGGCCGAGATCGCGCGCAAATGGGAAGAAGCGGTGGGCAACGACGCCGCGCTCAAGACGGTCAAGAACACGATCCTGGGCGAGACCTGGGCCGAGAAGGGCGACGCGCCGGACTGGGAGCGCCTCTATGAGCGTCGCGAGGACTGGCGGCTCGGAACGGTGCCGGAGGGCGCGCTGGTGCTGACCGCCGGCGCCGACGTGCAGCGCGACCGCATCGAGGTCGACGTCTGGGGCTGGGGGCGCGGCCTTGAAAGCTGGCTGGTCGATCACGTGGTGTTCGACGGCGACACCTCGCAGGACGCGGTGTGGGCCGAGATGACGGAGTTTCTCGGTGCCACGTGGACGCATGCGGGCGGTCGAGAGGTGGCGCTGGCGCGGCTCGCGATCGACACCGGCGACGGTCTCACGACCAGCAGGGTCTACAGCTGGGTGCGCTCGGCCGGCCGGCAGGTGCTGGCGGTCAAGGGCGTGACGGGGTTCGACCGCTCGACCCCGGTGGACGGCCCGACCTTCCCGGACAAGACGGAAGCCGGGCGCCGGGTGAAAAGCGGTGTGCAGCTGTGGAAGGTGGCGGTGGCGGTGTTCAAGTCCGAGACCTACCGCTTCCTGCGGCTGCCGAAGCCGACCGAGGAAGATCTGGCGGAAGGCGCGGGCTGGCCCTCGGGATACATCCATGTGGCCAGGGGCGTGCCGGCCGAATGGTTCAGGCAGCTCACCGCCGAGCAGCTGGTGATGAAGAAGACCCCGCAGGGGTTCCAGAAGCTGGTGTGGGAACAGACGCGCGAGCGCAACGAGGCGCTCGACTGCCGGGTCTACGCCCGCGCCGCCGCCTGGCTGATGGGCATGGATCGCTGGGACGACAGGCGCTGGGACGAGTTCGAAGCCCAGCTGGCGCCGGGCGTGGTGGAGGAAGAACCGGCCGGGCTGCCCGGGCGCACGACGAGAAAACCGGCTGCGCGGCGGCGCTCGGACTGGCTGGGTACGAAGAGACGGGGGAACTGGTTCTAGATGGCATATTCGCAAGCCGAGCTGGATGCGCTCAAGGCGGCCTACGCCCAGGGCATCCTGCGCATCACCTATGAGGGCAAGACCGTGGAATACGGCAGCGCCGACGATCTCTTGCGACGCATCCGCGTGATCGAGGGCGAGATAGCCGCCGGCGCCGGAGCCGCCCGCCCTGTGGCCGGCTTCGCCTCGTTTCGGAGGTCGGGATGAGCAGGGCGAGGCCACCGCAGACGCGCTGGACGCTGCTCGATGCCGCCCTGTCCGTCGTGGCCCCGCGCCGGGCGGCGAAGCGCTATGCCGCCCGGGTAGCGATCGACAACCTGCGCCGTGGCTACGAGGGGGCGGCGCGCGGGCGCGGCACCGACGGCTGGACGGCCGGGGCCACCTCGGCCGATGCCGAGATCGCCGCCGCCGGGGCGCTCCTGCGCAACCGCATGCGGGATCTGGTGCGCAACAACGCCATCGCCGCCCAGGCCGTGCAGGTGCTGGTCAACAACATCGTCGGCAAGGGCATCCAGCCGCGTGCCAACACCGGCGATACGGAGCTCGACAAGCAGGTCGACCGGCTCTGGAAGCGCTGGGCGAAGGGGCCGGACGCCCACGGGCACACGACCTTCCAGGGGATTCTGACCCTGGCAGTGCGCGAGATGATCGAGGGCGGCGAGGTGTTCGCGGTCAAGCGCGTGCTGCGCCGCAACGGCAATGATCTGCCCGCCGGCGTGCCGCTGAGAATCGAGCTGCGCGAGGCGGATCATCTGGCCGAGACATGGGACGACCGGAAGGGTGCCGGCAACCGCGTCGTCCAGGGCATCGAATACGACCGTTTCGGTCGCCGCGTGGCCTACTGGATGTATCGCGACCATCCGGGCGGGCTGGTCGGCCAGACGACGCTGAAGCCGGTGCGGGTGCCGGCCTCGAAGGTGGCGCATCTGTTCGAGCGCCAGCGGGTGCAGAACCGGGGCGTGCCATGGGGCGCGCCAGCGATGCGCTCGATCCGCGACGTGGATGATTGGCAGCGCGCCGAGCTCGTCCGCAAGAAGACGGAGGCCTGTCTCGTCGGCATCGTCTTCGGCAATGACGAGGACCAGCTGGCCATCGCCCCGCAGGTGCAGGACGCCGACGGCAATCTGGTCGAACAGTTCGAGCCGGGCCTGATCGCCTATGCCCGCGGCGGCAAGGACATCAAGTTCAACCAGCCCGGCAGCACCGCAGGCGTCTACGAATGGCACCGGGTGCAGCTGCACATCATCGCGGCAGGGTTCCGGGTGCCCTACGCGCTGATGACCGGGGATCTGAGCCAGACGAACTTCTCGTCCTCGCGGGTCGGCCTCAACGAGTTCCGCCGGATGGTGGAGCAGCTGCAGACGCAGACGGTGATCCCGATGTTCTGCGAGCCCGTGTGGCGCTGGTTCGTGGAGATGGCGCAGGTGGCGGGCCTGCTGCCGGCCGACCGCGAGATCCCGGCCACCTGGCAACCGCCGCGCTTCGAAAGCGTGAACCCGCTGCAGGACGTGCAGGCGGACATGCTGGAGGTGCGTGCCGGTTTCTCGACGCTGCCCGAGCAGATCGCCCGCCGGGGCCGCGACCCGGAAGAGGTGATCGAGGAATGGTCGTCCTTCGCCGCCCAGACGGATGCGCGCGATCTGGTGTTCGACAGCGATCCCCGCCGCGTGACCAAGGCGGGCCTTGCGCAGGCCACCGATCCGACGCAGCCGGGCGACGGTCAGAACGACACCCAACAATAGGAGAACACCATGCCGAAAGACATGCTGAACCTGCCCGTGCTCGGGCGGGAGGCCACCGTCGTGCCAGACGCGATCGACAGGGAGGACCGGACCATCGACGTAGTCTGGACCACCGGCGCCACGGTGCGCCGGGCGCGATGGGAAGGCTGGGACAGTCTCGTCGAGTATGACGAGGAGCTGATCGTCTCGCCGAACGTCGTGCGGCTCGGGCGCCTGAACGACGGCGCGCCGTTCCTGGAATCGCACATGGGATGGTCGCTGAATTCCGTGCTCGGCAACGTGGTGCCGGGCTCGGTGAAGATCGAGGGCGGCGAGGGCCGGGCGACGATCCGGCTGACCTCGGCGCCGGACGCGGAATCCATCATCCACCGCATCCTCGAAGGATCGGTGAACAAGGTCTCGGTGGGCTACCGCGTCCACAAGTACGAGATCGAAAAACGCGACGGCGAACGCGAGCTGTGGCGCGCCGTCGACTGGGAACCCTACGAGATTTCGGCGGTCGCCATGCCCGCCGATCCGGGAGCGTCCATCCGTTCGGAAGACGCCGGGCGGGAACGGCTCCACCCATGCGCCATCGTGAGGCGCGACATCACTCCCTTATCCGAAGATCAATCGAAAGGACTGACCATGAGCAGCAAGGCCAGGGCGGCAAAGGGCGCCGCGAAAACCGGCCGCCAGGCCGACACCATCACCCGCACCGCCGATGACGCGGTGCAGACCGTTGACGCGATCGAGGCGGCTGTCGATGCTCGGGCCGCCGAGCAGGAAGCCCGTGCGCCGCAGGTTGCCGATACGAACGACGCGATCGAAGCCGAGCGCCGGCGCGTCAGCGAAATCCTGACGCTCTGCCGCAAGCACGGGCTGGCCGACAGCGCCGAGGACATGATCCGCCGCGGCATCTCTCTGGATGCGGCACGCGCGGAGATCCTCGACCATCTGGCCGAGGCCGACCCGTTCGAGGGCCGCACCGCCCTGCCGGCGCAGGCACGCAGCAGCGGCGAATCCGAAGCCGCCTATCGCGACGCCGCCACCACGGCGATCATGCACCGCGCGGGCGTCCTGCAGGGCGACATCGATACCGGCGCGCGCGAGCTGCGCGGCCTCAAGCTGCCTCAGATCGCGCGCAACATCCTCGAGCGCTCCGGGCGCAGCACCGGCGCCATGAGCGACGTGGCCGTCGTCTCCGAGGCGCTCACCGGGCGCGCGGGCATGATGACCACCAGCGATCTGCCGGCGATTCTGGCCAACGTGGCCAACAAGACCCTGCGGCAGGCCTACGAGTCCACCCCGCGCAGCTTCGTCTCCTGGGCGCGGCGCACCACCGTGCCGGACTACAAGGAGGTGAGCCGCACCCAGCTGTCCGGCGCGCCGGATCTGGCGAAGGTGCCCGAGCATGGCGAGTACACCTACGGGGCGGTCTCGGACGGCAAGGAGGTCTACAGCCTGTCGAAATACGGCAAGATCATCGCCATTTCCCGCGAGGCCATCGTCAACGACGATCTCGATGCGCTCACCCGCATCCCCATGGCCTTCGGGGCGTCGGCTGCCGATCTGGAAAGCGACATCGTCTATTCCATCCTGACCGGCAACCCGGTGATGGGCGATGGCACGGCCCTGTTCGACGCGGCGCACGGCAACGTGGGCACGGCGGCGGCGATCACCGAAGCGGCGCTGGGCGAAGCCTGGCGGCTGTTCGGCCAGCAGACGGGGCTCGAGGGGCGGCCGATCTCGATTCTGCCGCGCTTCATCATCGTGCCCCCGGGCTCGCGCGCGATCGAGGCGCGCAAGCAGGTCACCGCGACCACGCCCTCCAACACCGCCGACGTCAACACCTTTGCCGGTCGGCTGCAGGTGGTGGAAGAGCCGCGGCTGATCGATGCCGGCGGCGTCGATCCGTGGTTCCTGGCCGCCGATCCGGTGCGCATCGACACGGTGGAATACGCCTATCTGGACGGTCAGGAAGGCGTCTACACCGAAACCCGCTACGGCTTCGAGGTGGACGGCGTCGAGATCAAGGCCCGCCACGAATTCGCGGCCAAGGCCATCGACTGGCGCGGGCTGTTCAAGAACGCCGGCCTCTGATGATGCGTGACGTCACCCCGATGTTTGCGTGACATCGGGGTGATGGCAATCCAGGCCGTGCCCGTTTTCTCGACCTCCCGGCAGGGCAAAAAAATCGGCACGGCCAGAACTCCTGAAAGGAAACCCCCATGAAAAACTACGTCTCCAAGGGTCATCACCTGGCCTTCACCTCCGGGGCCGACATCGCCTCGGGCGCGGCCGTGGTGGTCGGCTCTTTCTTCGGCGTCGCCACCGGCGACATCAAGACCGGCGAGGAAGGCACCATCGCGCTGGTCGGTGTCTATTCCCTGCCCAAAGCGCCGTCCGAGGCCTGGGCCGTCGGCGACAAGGTCTACTGGGACGCCACCAACTGGTATGCCACCATCTCCGACGGGGCCGGCGCCAACGCGCTGATCGGCGCGGCCTGGGAGGCGGTGGGCGGCGGCGCCTCCGACACCATCGGCAAGGTGCGGCTCAACGGCATCGTCTGATGGTGGCGGCCCTTCCCGGCGCCCTGGCCGCGATCTTCTCCAACCCGATCATGGCCAGGGACGCCACCCTCTACCCGGGCGGCGCCGGCGCCGGCACGCCGGTGCGTGTCATCGCCCGCCTGCCCGACGAGGTTACCAGCTTCGGCGGTGCGCGGGTATTCTCCGAGACCCTCGTCGTGGACATGCTGGTCAGCGCCGCGCCGGATCTGGCGGAGGGCGACCAGCTGGACCTCGACGGAACCGTCTATGTCGTGCAGGGCGAGCCGGTGCGCGATGCCGAACGGCTGATCTGGACGGCGGAGCTGGTGCCGGCATGAGGATCACCTTCCGCACCGAGGAAGATCTGCAGGCGCAGCTCCATCGTGAGTATCTCGCGGGCGAGCAGGCCGTCACCGCAGCGATGGACCGCGCCGGTCGCAGCGTGAAGCGCGCGTGGCGCGGACAGATCACCGGGGCCGGGCTCGGGCGCCGGCTGGCCAACACCATCCGTGCCAGGCGCTACCCCGAAGGCACCGTCAGCATGGACGCTGCGGCGCTGATCTGGTCGAAGGCCCCGGAAATCGTGGGCGCGTTCGAGCGCGGGGCGCTGATCCGCTCGAAGGACGGGTTCTGGCTGGCGATCCCGGTCGACCGGGTGGCGAAGCGGATGCGCGGGCCGCGCAACGCCCGCATCACCCCGCACCTGTGGGAGGAACGCACCGGTCGGCGACTGCGTTTCGTCTACCGCAAGGGCCGCTTCCCGCTGCTGGTGGACGACGGCACGGCGCGGGAGCGGCGGACCAGCGACCCGCTTGGCTGGACCGCCTCCAAGCGGCGGTTCCGGAGGAACGTCGTGATTCCGATCTTCGTGCTGGTGCCGCAGGTTAAGCTGTCCAAGTGGCTGGATCTGGCGCGGGAAGCGGAGAGGGTTGCGAGGCAGGTACCGGGGATGATTGTGGAAAGGTGGAGGGAGTCATGAAACCAGTTCTCCGGCTAGACGCCAATGGCTTCCCCATAGCTGTCAATGGTATCGCATGGTAGATTTGAACGTAACTTGGCGCTCAACATCATTGTGCGCCAACAAGCCTTATCCATGTAGACGGAACGCCCCCATCATGAAACTTCGCCTCCCTGAACCTCAGATCGATATCGGAACAGACGGTTTTTCCCCGCACTGCAAGCTTGGCAGGCAGGACATGGGGGAAAAACTTTCGGGCTTACTGTCTTCGATTGACACCCCCATTGTTGTTGCCCTCGACGGGCCTTGGGGGAGCGGAAAGTCTCACTTCCTGAAATGCTGGTGCGGCGCGCACGTCCATGGTTTCGGCTATTCTGAAGACATTGTCGTTTATTTTGATGCGTTCAAGAACGATTACCTGAGCGATCCACTTCTTGCTCTCACTTTTGCTTTGGAAAAGAGATTTGCCAACGGAAACGGCGCCCCCAAAAAAATTGAGAAATTGAAGCATGCGGCGATCAGCGCTGGAAAGCCGTTGTTACGCATCGGCCTCGCTGCTGCAACTGCAGGAGTATCGGAAGCATCCGGACCGATTATTGCTGCGATTGTTGGTGCGGCGAATGAACAGGCGAATTCCCTGCTCGACGAGCTTTGGAAGGCGGAAACCGGGCGCATGGCGGCAATGGAGAACTTTGCCAAAGCGCTGACGGAACTCGCCACAGCCGAAGATGAACAAAGGCAGTTCATCTTCATTGTCGATGAGCTTGATCGTTGCAGGCCGGACTATGCGTTGTCTCTTCTGGAAATAATCAAGCATTTCTTCTCGGTCCCCAATGTTCATTTCGTCTTAGGGGTCAATTTGGAAGAGTTGGGCAACTCGATACAGAGCCGGTATGGAGCTGGCGTGGATACAAATGCCTATCTCCAGAAATTCATTGATGTTCGGATGCGTTTGGAACCCGGGCTCGACCATGGGCCCCAAGGGAGTGAGGCCAGAACATATTTTAACCACGTTGCCGACGCCATGGCTTTGGACAATGCGCATTACAAAGGCATGATCGACTGCTATTTGGAAATCTGGGGCGAAAGTTGCCCTTTGACGCTTCGAAATATGGAGAAGCTGGTTTCCGCTGCGGTCTTGACCCCTGCACTCCCAGATCATCCGAGAAGCCGCGGAAGATACATTTTAATTGCGGGATTGCTGATTCTCGAAATTGGAAACCCTCAACTTCTCGACGAGATAAGGCAGGGTGAAAATCTCCCTGAAACTTGGCTAAAAGTAGCCAAGTATTTTTCCTTTTCAGAAATAACTGAAAATTCTGGCTCACCCGAAATCGAGATTGTTAATGCATGGTACTTTTTCTTGAAGAGAGGGTTCCTTTATTCACAGGGCAACGATCTTAGATGGAGATCGGAGTTGGGATTCGGTGAAGATACTGATTCCCTGCGGCGGGAATTGTTTTCACGGCATCTTGATGTTTTCCAAAGCGATCATCTGATCGATCCCGCGCAGGTTAAAACATAATCCGGGGATGTCAGGACCATGCCCACCCCCCGCGAAACCATCCTTTCCGCCCTCCTCACCACCCTGCAAACCATCCCCAACGCCACCGTCCTGCGCGGCGAGGTGCTGCCCGAACGGGTACCGGCGGGCGGGCTGGTGATCCTGCGGGACGGCGAGCCGGGCGAACCCGAGGTGACGCTCTCGCCCCTGCAATACCACTGGCGGCACCGCGCGGAGGTCGAGGTGATCGTCCAGGGCAAGGCCCAGGCCGCCCGCGACGCCGCGTTTGACGCGCTCGCCGCCGCCATCGGCGCGGCCATTGCCGCCGATCGCACGCTGGGCGGATTGTGCGACTGGGTGGAACCCGACGCGCCCCAGCCCGTGGACCTGCCCGTCGAGGGCGCGCAGGCGCTCAAGGCCGCGGTGATCGCGGTGACGCTTCACTACGTGACGAGCGATCCGCTCAGCTGAAACGACAACCGAAAGGACTGACACATGGCACGCGCACAAGGCGCGCGGTCGCAGCTTGCGGCCGCGTTCGAGACTTCTTACGGCACCGCACCCGCGAGCGGCTTCTACCAGATGCCCTTCGCCACCGTATCGCTGGGTGCCGAACAGCCGCTTCTGGAATCCGAGCTTCTGGGCTACGGGCGCGACCCGCTGGCCCCGATCAAGGATGCGGTGACGGTGGACGGCGACATCGAGGTTCCCGTAGATCTCGAGGCGCTGGGCTTCTGGCTGAAGGCTGCGTTTGGCGATCCGGTGACCACCGGCGCCGCGCCCGACTACACCCATACCTTCACCTCG
Organism: Piezobacter thermophilus; assembly: GCF_055386745.1. Classification (NCBI taxonomy): domain Bacteria; kingdom Pseudomonadati; phylum Pseudomonadota; class Alphaproteobacteria; order Rhodobacterales; family Paracoccaceae; genus Piezobacter; species Piezobacter thermophilus. Next base: position 233,251 of record NZ_AP042380.1, read on the forward strand.
GGCAGCTGGTCCCTGCCCTCGATGTCGATCGAGGTGGGGATGCCCGAGGTGCCGCGCTTTGCCATGTATTCCGGATGCGTGCTCGACCGGCTCGGCTTCCGCATGGAGCGCGCGGGGCTGCTGACCGCAACGGTCGGGCTGGTGGCCCAAGGCGAGAGCGTCGCCGCGGCCAGCCAGGCCGGCACGCCCACCACATGGGCGCTGCAGCGCTTCGGCCATTTCAACGGGGCGATCACGCGGAACGGCGTCAGCCTCGGCAACGTGGTCTCGGCCGAACTCACCTACGCCAACAATCTCGACCGGATCGAGACCATCCGCTCCGACGGGCGCATCGACGGGGCCGATCCCTCGATTGCCGCGCTCACGGGCCGGATCGACGTGCGGTTCGCCGACACGACGCTGATGGATCAGGCGCTGAACGGCACCGCCGCCGAGCTGGAGTTCTCCTGGACGCTCTCGGCCACCCAGAGCCTGACGATCACGGCGCATGCCGTCTACCTGCCCCGCCCGAAGGTGGAGATTCAGGGCCCGCAGGGTATTCAGGCGAGCTTCGACTGGCAGGCGGCCTATGACAGCGTGGCCGGGCAGATGTGCACGGTGGTGCTCAACAACCAGGTGGCGGCATACTGATGATCAGGCTGGAGCTATCGACCGAACCTAAATGGCTCGACCTCGGGCGCGGCGTCCGCGTGAAGGTGGTGCCGCCCGTCAGCGCCATTGCCACCGAGGTCTGGCGCGAGATGGCCGAGGCCGGGGCCTTCGAGGAGGAACCGGACGTGGATGCCGGCGTGCTCGAGGCCAAGGCCTGGGCGCGCCGCGTGATCGTGGCCTGGGAGGGCGTCGGGGACGCGGAAGGCAACCCGCTGGACGAATCCACCCCCGAGACCGTGGACGCCCTGATGGACGTGCCCTGGGTCTACCTGGCCTTCCGGGCGCTCTACCTGGCCCCGCTGCATGCGCTGGAATCGGAAAAAAACGTCTCATCGCCCTTGCCGAATGGGAGTTCGGCGGGGGCGGCGGATACTGCGAATCCTGCGAAGGCGTCTGTGAAGAATGCCCCCGAAACCTGAATGCACCGCAAACCGTTGAGGGCTGCCAGGTCTGGGACCTGGTGGGTCGCCTCGGTGGGCAGCTGCGTGTGGCGCCCGCGGGCGGCGTCATCGGCTGGGACATGGGCGCGGCGCTGGCGCTGGCCGGGGCGCTGGGCGTCGATCCCGCGGCGGTCGGCCACCTGCTGCCCGCGATCGAGGCGGTGATGGTGCGCTCCATGAAGAAAAGAACGAGGACTGATCCATGGCTGAAAAGCGCGTCAGCGTGCGGATCGGCGCCACCGGCGGCAGGCAGGTGCGCGCCGAGTTTCGCGGCATCGGCGACGAGGGCAAGCGGTCCTTCGCCATGGTCGGGCGCGAAGTCGACGGGCTGAACCGTCGCCTCGGCGTGCTCGGCCGCACCTCGCGCGGATCGCGCAACGCCCTGCGCAATATGGGCCTGCAGCTGAACCAGGTGGCGCAGCAGGGCGCGGTCACGGGCGACTATTTCCGCGCGCTGACCATCCAGATGCCCGACCTGCTTTTGGGCTTCGGTGGCCTCGGCATTGCCATCGGTATCGTCGCCGGCGTGCTCGGGCCGTTCATTGCCGACATGCTTTCGGCCTCGGAGACCGGCGACAGGCTGGCCGACAGCATCAAGGGGCTGGAGTCCGCCGTGTCGGCCTATGCCTCGAGCGCCAGGGCGGCGGAGGCCCCGACCGGCGATCTGGTCAAGAAATACGGTCAGTTGGCCGGCGAAGCCCGCGCGCTTCTGGTCGTGCAGCGCGATCTGGCCAAGCTGGAGGCGCTTGATCAGATCGCCGTGGGCATGACCTCCGCCCGCGATGCGTTGGGCGAGATCGGCAGCCTGACCCGCGCCGAGTTCGAAAAGGCCGCCGGCGAAGTCGGCATGGTCAACGCCGAAATCGAGCAGCTGCGGCAAGAGCAGCGCCGACTCGTGAGCGAAGGGCTGGATGTCGGCGACAACGCCCAGCGCAACCTCGAGATCATGAGCCGGATTTCCGAGCTGCAGACCAGCCTGATCTCGGTGGGCGATCTGACCGGACCGGTCTACGAGTTGAGAGACGCGCTGGGCATCACAATGAAGGATGCGGTCGCCCTCGCCGGAGCCATGGCGGACCTGCGGGACGCGAAAGGCATCGAAGAACAGGCGGCGGCGCTCGAGCGCCTGCGCAAGTCCTATACCGCAGCGCTGGGCGGGGTTGAGAACATGACCGCCGAGCAGCGCACCCTGCTGAAGCAGCTCACCGACGCGGCGCTTGCCACGATCCGGTTCCGCTCGACCATGGACGACGCATCGGACTCGGTGGGCGGCGCGGCGGCGCAGGCGACGGCATTGGCGGACGAGCTCGCGCGCGCCGCCGGCAACGCCATGTCGCTGGTGGCGCAAAGCCTCTCGTCCCTGCGCCAGAGCGAAATCCGCCTGAAATTCAAGGACGACCCTACGGGGCTGGCCAGAGCGCTGGCCGGCGCGCGGTTCGACGCCCGCGTGGGCGACGTCACCGGGGCCGATCCGATCCTGCAGGAAGGGTTGCGCAGGCAGCGCGAGGCCTATGTGGCCAATGCCGAAGCCGTGGCCCGGAACAAGCAGGCGCTGGCCGCGTGGAACCGCGAACAGCGCCGCGCCGCCGCTTCGGTGCGCGCCACCAGAAAGGCGCTCGAGGAACAGGCTACCGGGCTGGATGCGGCGAAGGAAACGCTGACCGCCTATGCCGAAAAGGCCGCCAATCTCGGCAAGGGCATCGGTGACAGCCTTGTCGGCGCTTTCCGCAGCGCCGAGCAGGCCATCGGCAATTTCGTGCGCACCGGCAAGCTGGATTTCCGTTCGCTGGTGACCTCGATGCTGGCGGACTTCGCGCAACTCTCGGCCCGGCGGTTCCTGTTGGGGCCTCTGGCGAACGTCCTGTCCGGCGCGCTGGGCGGGCTTGGCGGCACCGGCGGGCTGCTGGCCTCCGTGCTCCATTCCGGCGGCGTCGTGGGCGCCGGTGGGCCGACACGGGCGGTTCCGGCGCTGGCCTTTTCCGGCGCGCCGCGCATGCATTCCGGTGGATGGGCTGGCCTGCGCCCCGACGAGGTGCCGGCGATCCTGCAACGCGGTGAGCGGGTGCTGAGCCGTCGCGAGGTGGCGGCAGGCGTCGGTGGTGCCCCCGTCAACATCACCATACAGGCCCGCGATGCGGAGAGCTTCCGTCAAAGCCGCGCGCAAGTGGCCGCTGATATCGCCCGCGCGGTCGCGATGGGTCGGAGGGGGATGTAATGGCCTTCCATGAGGTCCGGTTCCCGGACGACATCAGCCGGGGCGCGCGCGGAGGCCCCGAGCGGCGCACGCAGATCGTGGAGCTCGCGAGCGGCGACGAGGAGCGCAACGCCAGCTGGGCCAACTCGCGCCGGCGCTATGACGCGGCCTACGGCATCCGCCGAGCCGACGATCTCGCGGCGGTGGTGGCGTTCTTCGAGGCGCGGAACGGCCGGCTATATGGTTTCCGATGGAAGGACTGGGCGGACTACAAATCATGCCTGCCGTCGCAGACGCTGGCGGCCACCGATCAGGCCATCGGCACGGGCGATGGCACCACGACCAACTTCCAGCTGGTCAAAGCTTACACGTCCGGTGCCCAGACCTGGACCCGGACCATCACGAAGCCCGTGGACGGCACCGTGCTGGTGGCCATCGACGGCGCCGAGCAGACCACCGGCTGGTCGGTCGACACCACCACCGGGCTGGTCACCTTCACCTCCGCCCCGGCATCGGGTGCCGCCATCACCGCCGGTTTCGAGTTCGACGTGCCGGTGCGCTTCGATACCGACACGCTCGACGTGACGCTCGATATCGAGCGCCTCGGCTCCATCACGTCCATTCCGCTCATCGAGGTGCGGCGATGAAGGCCCTCCCCACCGGAATGCAGGCCCACCTCGACACCGGCACCACCACGCTTGCCTGGTGCTGGCGCCTGACCCGCGCGGACGGGCAAGTATTCGGCTTCACAGACCATGACCAGCCGCTGTCCTTCGATGGCACAACATTTGAGCCTGAGTCCGGTTTTACAGCATCCGAGATCCGCACCGGCTCCGATCTTTCTGTGGACGCGCAGGACACCGAGGGCGTGCTGACCTCCACCACCATCACCGAGACCGACATTCTCGACGGGCGCTGGGACAACGCCGAAGTGGAGATCTGGCGTGTGAACTGGGAGGACACCTTGCAGCGCGTGCTGATGCGCCGGGGCGCCATCGGCCAGGTGCGGCGCGGGCGGGTGCAGTTCGTGGCCGAAATGCGCTCGCTTTCGCACGTCCTGAATCAGACCGTAGGGCGGACGTTTCAGGCAATCTGCGATGCGGCGCTGGGCGATGCGCGTTGCGGGGTGGACCTGAGCGATCCGACCTACAAGGGGTCCGGCACCGTGGTGACCGTCATGGGCGACCGGAGCTTCACGGTGTCGGGTCTTTCCGCCTACGCCGACGGCTGGTTCGCGCTGGGCACCGTGAGTTGGACCGGCGGCGCCAACGCGGGCCGCAAGGCCGAGGTTCTGACGCACGAGGTGGGATCGACGGACGTCACCGTCACCCTTCTGGAAGCCCCGGTTCTGGCGATCACTGCTGGCGATACCTTCGACATCACGGCAGGCTGCGACAAGACATTCGAGACCTGCAAGGCGAAGTTTGCGAACGCCGCGAACTTCCGGGGCTTCCCGCACATCCCCGGCCAGGACACCGTCGTGCGCTACGCCGCGAAGGGCGAAGACAACGCTGGGGCGGTGTTGTGAGCGTGGGGGCAGCGAAGATCATGCCAGCCCGGATCGTCCGGGCGGCGCGCAGCTGGCTCGGCACGCCCTATCACGACCAAGCCTCGGTCAAGGGTGTCGGCTGCGACTGCCTTGGGCTCATCCGGGGCGTGTGGCGCGAAGTCGTCGGCCCCGAGCCCATGCCGGTGCCGCCCTATTCCCGCGACTGGGGCGAAACGGGGCCGCATGAAGTCCTGGCCGAGGCCGCGCGGGCGGCGATGATCGAAATCGACGTTGCGGAGGCCCGCACCGGCGACGTCCTGCTGTTTCGCATGCGCGCCGGTGCCATCGCCAAGCATGCCGGGATTCTCACGAATGGACGACAAAATATTCACCGTTTCATTCACGCCTATGAACGCACCGGGGTCATCGAGGAACCCCTGACCGCCCCTTGGCGCCGCCGCATCGCCTTCGCCTTCCGCTTTCCCATTCCCGACAAACGCACGACCTGACCCATGGCCTCGATCCTTCTTGCCTCCGCCGGCTCCGCGCTGGGCGCCTCCATCGGCGGTGGGATTCTCGGCGTGTCCTCCGCCGTCATCGGCGGTGCCGTGGGTTCGTTCGCAGGCTCGCTGATCGATAGCTGGATCGTGTCGCAACTCACGCCGGGTCAGCGGATAGAAGGCGCGCGGCTGGAAAACCTCGCCGTCACCACATCCACCGAAGGCGCCGTGATCCCGCGCGTCTGGGGTCGCATGCGGCTTGGCGGCAACATCATCTGGGCAACGGATTTCACCGAGCACGTCAGCACCAGCACGACCGGTGGCGGCAAGGGCGGCGGGCCGAAGGTCACCACCACCAGCTACACTTACACCGCGTCCTTTGCCGTGGCGCTCTGCGAAGGGCCGATCTCGGGCATCGGCCGGGTCTGGGCCGATGGCAAGCCGCTGGATCTGTCGGGGGTGACCTGGCGGCTTTACACCGGCGACGAGACGCAGCTGCCCGATCCGTTCATCGAGGTCAGGATGGGCGCCGGCAATGCCCCGGCCTACCGGGGCACCGCCTACGTGGTCTTCGAGGAACTCGACCTGACACCCTTCGGCAACCGAATCCCGCAACTGTCCTTCGAGGTGTTCCGGCCGCTGGTGGAGGCGGATACCGCCGAGGGGATGGTGAGATCGGTGACCATGATCCCGGGCTCCGGCGAGTTCGTCTATGCCACCGAGCCGATCACCCGTGGATCTGGCGGTTCGACAGCCTCGGAGAACGTCAACAACACCAGCGGCCAGCCGGACATCCTGGCCTCGCTCGACAACCTGCAGGCGGCGGCGCCCAACATCGGGAACGTCAGCCTCGTGGTCTCGTGGTTCGGCCTCGACCTGCGCGCCGGCAACTGCCGGATCATGCCCGGCGTCGAGACCACCGCCAAGGTGACCACGCCGAAGACCTGGTCCGTCAACGGCGTGGACCGAGCCGGCGCCCACCTGATCAGCCTCGATGCAGAGGGCAGGACCAACTACGGCGGCACGCCCGCCGACTTCTCTGTGGTGCAGGCCATTCAGGAGATGAAGGCCAGAGGGCTCAGGGTGACCTTCTACCCGTTCCTGCTGATGGACATCCCCGAGGGCAATTCATTGCCCAATCCGTATTCGGACAACGCCGCCACGCCGGGCCAGCCGGCCCATCCTTGGCGTGGGCGCATCACCTGTTCGCCCGCCGCCGGCTACGTCGGCACCGTGGACAAGACGGCGGATGCGGCCACGCAGGTGGCGGCCTTCTTTGGCAATGCGCAGATCTCCGATTTCTCGGTCTCGGGCGAAACGGTCACCTGGACCGGGGGCAATGACTGGGGCTTCCGGCGGATGATCCTGCACTATGCGCATCTCTGCAAGGCGGTGGGCGGTGTCGATGCCTTCCTGATCGGCTCCGAGCTGCGCGGGCTCACCACCATCCGCGACAGCGCCACCGGGTTTCCCGCGGTTGCGGCCATGAAGCAACTGGCAGCGGATGTGCGGTCGATCCTCGGGGCGGGCACGAAGATCAGCTATGCCGCCGACTGGAGCGAGTATTTCGGCCACCAGCCGCAGGACGGCTCAGGTGATGCGCTGTTCCACCTCGACCCGCTCTGGGCCGACCCGGCGATCGACTTCGTCGGCATCGATAACTACCTGCCGCTCAGCGACTGGCGCGATGGCACCGCTCACCTCGACGCCCAGGCCGGCTGGGCCTCTGTCCGCGATCTCGATTACCTCAGGGCCAATATCGAGGGCGGCGAGGGATACGACTGGTTCTATGCCAGTGAGGCCGACGGCAGGCGCAGGTCCGCACCCCGATCAGCGACGGCTTCTACAACGAGCCCTGGGTGTTCCGCCCGAAGGACATGCGGAACTGGTGGCAGAACCTCCACCATGACCGCCTCGGCGGTGTGCGCTTCGGGTTTTTCCAGAATGCCGCCGACCCGGTGACCTTTGACCCGAACCCTTCGACGGTTGCTATCACCGCCACCACCGGCACCTTCGGCCCGTTCAAGACCCCGGCTCGCATCGCCTCCGACGGGGCAACCTGGCACGGGGCCACGCCGGGGTATCGGACGCTCTCGGTTGGCGAGCGGGTGGTGATTACGGCCTACGTCGCCCCCGGCACCTCCGGCGACTTCGCGCTCTATCTCGCGCTGGGCGCAGGCAGCGATCACGCCTCCTACTTCGGGGCCATCGGCGGGTGGGAGGACACTGCGCCCGGCGCGCACGTGATCAACGCCACCAGCCAGACGGAAGTCTCGCCGGGCCTGTGGAAGATCACCCTCGACGTCACGGCGGGGCTTTCGGGCTCGGCCGGCTTTCGCATCGGTCCGCGCTCGGCCACGGTGGGCAACGACATCATCGTCTATGGCGTCGAGGTATTGCCTTACGGCAAGTCGACGACGGGCTGGGTGCCGCAGGCCAAGCCGATCCGCTTCACCGAGTTCGGCTGCCCGGCGGTCGATCGCGGCACCAACCAGCCCAACGTGTTCTTTGACCCGAAGAGCTCGGAGAGCGCCCTGCCGTATTTCTCGCGCGGCTGGCAGGACGAGGCGATCCAGCGGGCCTATGTCGAAGCGACGCTGGGCTATTGGGGCGATGCGGCCAGGAACCCGACCAGCAGCATCTATGCCGGATCGATGATCGAGATCGCCGAGGCAGCACTCTGGACCTGGGATGCCCGGCCCTTTCCGGATTTCCCGGCGCGCGCCGATGTCTGGTCGGACGCCGCCAACTGGCGGCTGGGGCACTGGATGGGCGGGCGGCTCGGGCAGGTCTCGCTGGGCGCGCTGGTGCGGGAACTGTGTCGCGCCGCCGGTTTGCAAAGCAGCGATATCGACGTGAGCGAACTCTCCGACATCGTACCGGGCTTTGTCGTCTCGGCACTGGAAAGCCCGCGGGCGTCCATTGCCACGCTTGCGCGGCATTTCGGCTTTGATGCCATCGAGACCGGCGGCAAGATCGTGTTTCGCACGCGCGGCCGGGCGGCGGCTCTGACCATCGCGCCGGATCAGATGGTTGGCAATGGCCAGGGTGAAGTCATGGAACTGACCCGCGGGCAGGAGACCGAGCTGCCCCAGGCGTTGAAGTGGCAGCTGGTGCGCGCTGACGAGGAATACGACGCGGCCACCGTCGAAGCCCGCCGGACCACGGTGCAGGCGGCGCGGGTGTCCTCCGAAAGCTTCCCGCTGGCGGTCTCGCTCGAGGAAGCCGACCGCCGCTGCCGCCGCGCCCTGATGGAGGCCTGGGTGGGGCGCGAAACGCTCACGGCCAAGCTGTCACCGTCAATGTTGCGGCTTGATCCGGGTGACGTCATCACCCTTGATCACGATGGGCGGAAGGTGGACTACCGTATCACCCGCGTGGCCGATGCCGGGCCGCGCGCCATCGAGGCCATCCGCACCGATGCCGTCATCTACGACCTTCCGCCCGGCAAGGGACGGGAGCCACAGCTCTCATCTCCCACCGTCTTCGGCCCGGCCGAGGTGGCGCTGATGAACCTGCCGCAGCTCGCCGACACGGTACCGCCGCATCGCCCTTACGCGGCGGTGTTTGCCCGGCCGTGGTACGGCACCGGGGCCGTCTGGCGCAGTGCCGACACATCCGGGTTCCAGCTGCTCGACACCATCGGCGCGCCTGCTCGCATGGGGGTTCTGGCGGCTGATCTTCCCGCTGGGCCGCTCTGGCGGTTTGATGCGGGCAGCGAGCTGCTGGTGGACCTCACATCGGGCACGCTCGCCAGCGTCACCGATACCGAGCTCTCGAACGGCGCCAACGTGCTGGCCATCGAAAGCGCGCCGGGCGCCTGGGAGATCGTCCAGTTCGGCAATGCGGAACTCGTGGCAACAGGTCGGTACAAGTTGACCCGGTTGCTCAGGGGGCAGCGCGGCACCGAAGATGCCATGGGCAACCCGACACCCATCGGCGCGCGGGTGGTGATTCTCGACAACGCTGTTGCGCCGCTGTCCATCGCCGAGGCCGATATCGGCATCCCGTGGAACTGGCGCATCGGGCCGGGCAATGCCGCGCCCTCCGACGCCATCATGCGGGCGCTCTCGTTCACGCCAAACGGGCGCGGGCTCATGCCCTTCGCCCCGGCGCAGGCCCGAATGCGGCGAGAAGCAAACGGCGATCTGGCCATCCGCTGGATCCGCCGCGACCGGGCGCTTTCCGCCGACAGCTGGGTGCTGACGGACGTGCCGATGTCAGAGACCAGTGAGGTTTACGATCTGGAAATCCTGAACGCAGGCAGCGTGGTGCGCACCGTCACCGGCCTGACTGCACAGAGCTTCCTCTACACCGCCGCCATGCAGACCGCCGACTTCGGTGGGCCGGTCGCCAGCGTTGACGTCCGCATCTTCCAGAACGGCGCGCTGGGCCGTGGCGTGCCGCTTGCAACCATCCTCACCGTCACGGAGACCGTCTGATGACCACTCCCAATCTTACCCTGCCGCTGCTTGCCGCCGCCCAGGCCCAGAAGCACGTCACCGTCAACGAGGCACTGGCCCTCCTCGACGGCCTCGTCCAGCTCTCGGTGAAGGACCGTGATCTGACCGCGCCGCCGGCCAGCCCGGTCGACGGCGACCGCTACATCGTGGCCACCGGCGGCGCAGGGGCCTGGGCCGGCTGGGACGGCGACGTGGTGCTGTTCACCGGCGGGGCATGGGTGCGTCTGCCGCCACAGGAGGGGTGGCGGGTCTGGCTCGAGGATGAAGGCGTGCTGCTGGTGCGCGCGGGCGGGGCGTGGCTCACGCTCGATGCCGCCCTGAACCTGCTGATGCGCGGCCCTGCTGTGGAAGTGGCCCGGGGCGCGCTGGGCGCGGCGACCTCGCTGCAGGTGATCGAGGAGACGCTGTCCGCCCTGTCCGGGCCGACGGTCACCTCCACCGTCGTCATTCCCGACCGCTCGATCTGCCTCGGCGTATCGACCCGCACCTCCGTCGCGATCACCGGCGCCACATCGTATGACTGCGGCATCTCCGGCGAGCTCGCCAAGTTCGGCGGGAGCCTTGGCGTGGCGGCCGGCAGCAGCAACATCGGGATCATCGGCCCGCAGGCCTTCTATGCCGACACGCCGGTCGTACTCACCGCCAATGGCGCGGATTTCATCGGCGGCGAAGTGAAGATCGCCATCCATGCCCTGACATTCGCGGCCCCTGCCTGATGACCGGACAGCCGCTGAGAACGCAAAAGTCCCTCAAAGGGATGAGCGTGGAACGCCCTCGCCACGGGGATAGCCAGAAGGAAAAGAGAAATGACGCACCAGCAGAGGAGCCGCCGATGGGCATGCCGGCGATCGACGCCACCACCGGAGTCGTCCTTCCATTCGTGGAGGGGGCCATGAAGGGGCGCGGACGTGATGAATTCGTCCGCATGCCGGAAGCGGAATTCGAGGAAATCCTGGCACGCGCCGCCGAACAGGGCGCGCGGCGGGCGCTCGCCGACGTGGGCCTCGAGGGCCCGGAAGCCGCCATCGACATTCGCGACCTGCGCACGCTGCTCGCGGCAATCCGGGACGCCCGCCGCACGGCGTTCCAGACCTTCGTCAGGCTTTGCGTGACGGCCCTGCTGCTGGCGCTGCTGGCAGGCGTGGCGGTGCGGCTCAAGCTGTTCGGGGGATAGCCCGCCGCCAGGACGAGAAACCCGGACAACGGCCCGCCACCAGGCGGGCCTTTTCCTTTTCAGGAGACGGAAACATGACGACGACGTATTACGCCCACTGGCGCGACGTGCCCGCCAGCCACTGGCGCTGGAAGAACTTCTCGCCGGAGGAGATCGCCTGTCGCGGAGACGGCTCGATCCGGATCAACGAGGAAGCCCTGGACAGGCTGCAGGCCCTGCGCGACCGGCTGGGCCGGCCGATGATCGTGACCTCCGGCTATCGCAGCCCGGAGTGGAACCGGAAGGTGGGCGGCGCGAAGCACTCGATGCACATGGCCGGCGCGGCCTTCGATATCTCCATGGTCAACCACGACCCGGAGGAGTTCGAACGGGCGGCCCGCGAGGCGGGCTTCACCGGCTTCGGCACCTATCCGCGCCGGAACTTCATGCATATCGACACCGGGCGTCCGCGCCGCTGGGGCGATCCCTTCCCGCCGCGTGCCGGCCGCTTCGCCGAAGAACCGCCGCGGATGCGCGAGAATCTCGCCGACAGCCGCACCATGAAGGGCGGCGGGGTTGCCGGAGTTGCCACCATCGGCGCGGGCGGCCTCGAGGCGGCCCGGGGAGCCCTGGCGGAAACCCAATCCGCCCTCCAGCCGCTGATCCCCTGGCTCGATACCCTGCGCTGGCTGTTCATCGCCGCGGCGCTGGGCGGCATCGCGCTGACGATCTACGCCCGGTGGGACGACTGGCGCAGGGGGCGGCGATGATCGCGTGGCTCCCGGGCGTCCTTGCCGGCAGCCGCACGCTGCGCGCCCTCGCCCGGTGGGCTGCCCTCGCGCTCACCATCTCCCTGTTCATCCTCTCGTTCCGCCGAACCGCCGAGCGCGCCGGTCGGCTGGCCGAGCGCCTCGATCACATGGAGAAAGCCGATGACATTCAGCGCCGCGTTCTTGAGGCCGCGTCTCGCAGGCCCCACTCTCGTGACGAGCTTGCTCGCCGCCTGCGCGACGGCGACTTCTGAGCGGGCGACGGGCGTCTGCCCGCCGGTGCCAGCCTACGGCGCCGACCTGCGCGCCAGGGCCGCCGACGAGCTCGCCCTGTTGCCGCCGGGCTCGGCGATCGAGGAACTTCTGCGGGACTACGCCGTCCTGCGCGAGCAGTTGCGCGCGTGCGGGTGATCCGATGGGCGTTCATGGTCCCGGTCGCCTGCAGGCTCGCCCGCAGGTGTTCCACAACGACGGCAGCGACCTGATCGACCAGATGTTCCGGGCGCGGGCCAGGCTCTTCCATGACCGGCTGAAATGGGACGTCAGCGTCGACGAGCGCGGCCACGAGCGCGATCAGTACGACACGCCGGTCGCGCGATACCTGATCCTGGCGGATGCCGCCGAGCGGCACGTCGCCTCTTGCCGCTTCATCCCGCTCACCGAGCCGAACATGACCTGCGATGCCTTCCCCGGCCTGTTCGACCGGAGCATGATCGCAGATCCGGACCGGGCCGTTGAGATCACCCGGTTCTGCGTGACCTCCGGTGGGCGGGAAATGTCGGCCCAGCTGTTCAAGGCCGGCTTCGAATGGCTCGCTGGCACGGAGTTTACATCGATTGTCGCGGTGTTCTTCCCCGCCATGCTCCGGGTTTACAAAAGGGCCGGTTGGGCGCCGAAGGTGCTGAATTCGGTGACGGGTTGGTCGTCGGGCTGTGGTCGAAAGCAGGGCCAGATTGCTCGAGATGCCGGGACTAAACACCTAGGATGCTTTGACACAAGCATATTGTCGTGATTCGGTCCGGGTTTGGCCGCGCCGCTTCTTCTGCTAGGATATGCGCTTTGCGGTGAATGGATCGCGTGGTGTCCGGGTTTGGCCGCGCCGCTTCTTCTGCTAGGATTTCCGCCGGGGTGCTCAGTTCAATCCTCCTGTCCGGGTTTGGCCGCGCCGCTTCTTCTGCTAGGATATGCGCTTTGCGGTGAATGGATCGCGTGGTGTCCGGGTTTGGCCGCGCCGCTTCTTCTGCTAGGATCGCCGCAGATTTGATCGCTGCGCCGCACGCAGTCCGGGTTTGGCCGCGCCGCTTCTTCTGCTAGGATAAGGACGATATCATCCAGATTGGCGGTTCCGTCCGGGTTTGGCCGCGCCGCTTCTTCTGCTAGGATAGGATCAGCAACTCCTTCACGCAACAAGCCGTCCGGGTTTGGCCGCGCCGCTTCTTCTGCTAGGATAGACCGGATGAAGGTGGTGCCCGGCGCCGAGTCCGGGTTTGGCCGCGCCGCTTCTTCTGCTAGGATCACATCACGTTCCATGCCGTCGATCATCCCGTCCGGGTTTGGCCGCGCCGCTTCTTCTGCTAGGATTGGGGCGAGGATCAGGTGCAGGGGACGAGTGTCCGGGTTTGGCCGCGCCGCTTCTTCTGCTAGGATGCACCGCATGGAGATCATTACTGCGAAGCAGTCCGGGTTTGGCCGCGCCGCTTCTTCTGCTAGGATTGTTGAGGCAAAGTGTTGTATAAAGCCGCTGTCCGGGTTTGGCCGCGCCGCTTCTTCTGCTAGGATTCAGCCCCACACAACCCATTGTTGTGTGGGGTTTTTTCTCCTGTGCTGCAGGGAAAATCCGGTTCGAATCGGCTCAGAAAAGCAACAATTGACGCGGTTTTTCCTCGGGTGATTCGGGCCGCGCGCAGCCTCGATAGACCTTGCTCTGCGCATATTGCTTGTCGGTGAAGAACAGCACCTGGACGTGCCCGGATTCGGGCACGCATTCCCCCACCCGACGTGCGTATGATTCGGCTTTTTCACGGCTCCACGCATAGCGCAAGTATACGGAAAACTGGACCATCTCGAAACCGAGATCGAGCAGATCGTTGCGAAACCGTGTCGCGCGCTTGCGCTCGGCCCTGGTGCCCACGGGAAGATCGAACAGAACCCAGACCCACATGATCTGATACCCCGACAATTGCTTGTAACGCTCAGGCATCGTCGGTCTCGTCAGGCAGAGGCCGGGCGGGGAAATCGAGCCGCAGCTTGCGATCAAGGAAGGAAGCGGCAAGGCTGCGGGCCAGGCGCAGGAGAACATGCGAGAGCGGCGTTGCGCCATTGCGGGTGGGAAAATCGGCATTCAGGCAGGCGATCAGCTCTTCGCGGGCGTCTTCCACGCGGCTGACGCCATTGGCAGCCAGCCGATGCACGGCGAGGTCTATTGTCGGGCGGAAGGGCTCCATCAGGTCGTCGGCCAGCGCCAGCGCATCGCCGCCCGAACGATGGTGCAACGCGAGCGAGGGATGCATCCCGGCGGCGACGATGGCCCGGGCGGTGGCCGCGCGCAGCACGGCGTAGCCATAGTTCAGAAGCGCGTTGGCGCCCTGGGCGTCGCGGTCGCGGCGGAAGTCCTTTCCCATCATGAGCGGCCAATAAGCCTGGGCGGCCTGGGCCTCGCGGTTGTCGGGATCGCCCGAGCGCACCGCGACCATCAGCCGGCGCAGACGTTCGGAAGGCGCGCCGACCCGTTCCAGGGCTTCGGCCTGGGCGGAGATCTTGTGGCGCACCATCGCGGCCCAGGCCTGCTTGCGCAGTGGCCGGGGCGCATCTGCCTGGGCGCGGAAGCGTTCGCCCTGGGCATGGTGGCCCGAAAGCGGCAGCACCACGGCCACCGGTGTGAAGTTCTGCCCCAGGATCATCACCGGCACCGAGCGCGCCGCCAGTTCGGCAAGGGCGGTGTTCGACCACATCACGCCGGGGCTTGCGGCCAGCACCGCCTCGATATCTTCAAGGCCGATGCGCCCGGCCTCCTGCCCATCGGCATCGACCGCCAGAAAGCCGCGCCGCTTGTGCACGGCCAGCCCCGTGCGGGTAAGTTCCAGTATCTGTCCAACCATCGTGACCTCCTGCAAATGATGAGGCCCGACAGGTCGGCCTGTGTTTCAGTGTCTGCCTCCGCCCCCTAGTTTTCCGTGCGGTACGACCCGCACCCGTCCCAGTTCGTCGATCCGCACGCGGCGGGCGCGGCGGGTTTTCAGCTTGCTGATCGTGGCCAGATCCCAGCTGAAGGGGTCGTCTTCGTTTTTATGGCGCTTTTCGTAATCGCCGGCCGCGTTCACCCCGACCAGCCGCATGCGGTTTGCGCTGGGCTCAAGTCGCACCACCCGTTTGACGGTGTTGCTGCCTGCAATCGGCTGGCCCTCCTTGTCCAGGTCGAACAGCTGGATCGTGTCGTTCTTGAAAAGCCGCATGACGAAACGCGCTTCGGGATTAGCCGTGCGCCAGTCGGTTTCACCCTCGGATTGCGCCGCCCAGATGTCGGTGGCGTGGTGGAACCAGCGCCCGTCGGGCCCTTCGAGAATGTCCATGAAGGCGATCTCGCCGGGCACGAGCCATTTGCAGGGGCGCCCCTCTTGATCGTGGACCAGGCGGGCATTGGCCACGGGCTTGATGATGCGCAGGCGGCGGTGGCCGGTCCGGGCGCTCCACTGTTCCAGCGCCTCCGCCAGTTTCTTCTTGTCCCCGCGCAGTCCCTCGGTGGCGCGCAAGAGGTCTACGCGGATCTTCTCGTCGCGCACCTGGCCGATTTCCTTGGCGGTGAGCGCGACGACCGGCTTGCGCACCACCACATTGCCGATGGTCCGCGCCGCCTGGTTTTCCGGCAGATCGCGGATCAGACCATAGGCGGTATCCTCCTGCAGGCGGCCGCTAATGGCGTGGTCAGGCCGGTGGCTGGCTTGAACGCGGCGGACCTGTTTCATCACCTGGTCACGGAAGCCGGCAAAAGGCTCAGGCGGGGAAGGGAGCACCCGGTCGAGTTCTTCGGCCCCGATCTGGCGGGCATAACGCTGAAGCGTCTGGATCATGAGCCGGTCGATCACCCCGATCACGGCGGCATCCAGCGCGTGGTGGCGGTGGTCGTCGCGGGTCTTGGCGTTGTGGTCGGGCAGGAAGATGCCCCAGCGCCGGCGCATCATCGCGGTCATGCGGCCCACCGGCATCCAGATGTTCGAGGTGCCGTCCCTGGGAAACAGCGCCTCGGCATAGGCACGCACCACACGGGCCAGGTGGCCGGTCGCCCTCAATTGGCGGTCTTCGAAGTTTTTGTCCTGTTGCCATTTCTCCAGCGCACCGGGCAGGAAACGCCACAGCTTGTTGCGCATGCCGGGGGCGGATTTCACCCGCGCGATGATGGTTTCGAGTTCCTGACCATGCCAGGCATCGCCCGGCGCGTGCTTGCCCTTGATGCGGTTGGCTTGGCGAAAGCAGACGGTCTTGTTGGCGGGGCTGTCGTCGAACGTGTCCTCGAACGGCAGGATATGGTCGATTTCCACTTCGTCCGAATGCAATTGATGCAGCGCTATGGGCTGTCCCGAATAGGGACAGAGCCGGTCGGCCGGCGTCTTGCCCAGTTCCTCCCACAGGCGCATGCGCAACAGCCGGTCACCCATGCGCTGGCCGGGGTCGAGGATGCCGGCCTCTTCCAGTTCCTTGCGCCAGGCGTCGTTACGCTTGGTATTGGCCTTGATCGTGCGCTCGATCTTGTTGAGCTCGCGTGCCGATTTCGCCATGTCGCGGGTGGCCTCGATGGCTATCTCGGCCGGCTTGCCGTAGTGGTCGATCAACGCATTCATCACGCGGCGGAACTGGCCGAGCGCCACATGCACCGTGGGGTTGGAGATGCGCCCGAAGCGGATGTCGGGCGGGTCGTCAGGGTTGCCCGTCCCGGTGCCGATCATGTGGCGCAGGGCGGGCAGTTCGTTGTAGCGCGGCAGGCGGGGCAGGCCCGGGTCGTCCGCGGCACGCAGGTCGGAATGATGCACGACCACGCCTTCGCCGAACAGCTCGCGTTTGCTGGCCAGATCTACTGCTTCGTTGTAAATGACAACTTCCTCACGGAAGATCTGCACGATGGCCTTTGCCGCGCGCTCGCCGATCATCAGGTGCCCGTCCGGCAGGGTGATCTTCTCGACCGTTTCGGCCGTGTCGCGGTCAAGCCCGCATTCCTGCATGAGCCGCTGGACGGCTTCTTCGGGGCTTTCGGCCTGATCGAGGATCGTCAGCAGGCGCAGCCTGTCGTCGTCGCCCCAGCTTTCCCACCTGCCGGCAAGCGGCCCCGGCTTTCTTTTCGTGCCGGTCATGCGGGCGGCGGTCTGGTTGTGGGCGAGTTCCTTGAGCCCGCCGCGTTCAAGGTTGATCTCGGCATCCGAAGGCAGCTTCAGAAGCTTTCGCAGCCCCTTCCAGGTCAGCTTCTGCCCCGCCATCAGGTGCTGCGCCAGCAGGTTTCGGGCGGTCGGATCGAGCGTCCGTTCCCCCCGCCCGTCCAGTATCCGCAGCATGTTGAGCTGCTGCAGGATGATGAATTCCTGCGCCAGCGGGTGCCATTTTGGCAAACGGAACTCTTCGGGGAAGAAGGTGCAGCGGCCCGGCAGAACCGGTTTGAGCGGGCGCTGGAAGAAGACCGTATCGCGGATGGTTTCGCGCGCGGCGTCGGTCAGCTCCGGGTGGTGAGCCGCCTGCCGGCGCCAGATATGGTCGAATTCGTCCTCCAGCATCTGGCGGGTGGGGTAGAAGTCATAGGCCTTGTCGTTGCCCAGATGAATGCGCACCGGCTCCTTTCGGGCATGGCGTTGTGCCAGCCAGGCGCCATAGGTGGGCGCGCCTTCCTGCGCCAGCCGATCACGCAGCGCGGCCGAGGCGCTTGCGATCTTGCCGCTGTCATCCTTGTTGGATCGGTCGGCCTTGCGATTGCTCTTGAAACCGCGATGTTTCGAGATGTGCCAGATGGCGCGTCCAAGCTCATGCAGGCTGCATTTTTCCCGTGCGGCACGGTCGCGGGCGGCATAAGGGTCGATGTCAAAGAAGGCCTTGCGCCCAGTGCCGTCATCCCGCGCGGGCATCAGCCCCGTCTTCACAAGCTGCTCTTCGAGCCGCTGGCGTCGTTTCTTGCGGCGGTCGATCTGGCGGCGTTGCTGGCGGGGCTGCCGGCGGCCGGCGGCGGTCGATTCCTTCGATTGAGGATCGCGCCCCGTCGGAAATATCCGCGCGCCCATCTTCACCAACTCGGTCGGTTTCCTTTCCTCATCCAGCTTGAAAACCGCCCAGCCCAGAGAACCGGACCCCAGATCGAAAGCAAAGCGATACATCAACCCCTCCGTAAATGCTTGAAATGGCTTGCGTGAAAGCATACAATACAATTCCTAGCAGAAGAAGCGGCGTGGTCTTTCCCGCGATAAGGCGAAAGATCCACACCATCGGGGCAGGCTGCGGCCTGCCCCGTATTCTTGGGAACGGGGATTTACCCCTTGGTGCTGCCCCTCCCACTCCACCGGAAACGGCTCCAGCGACTGCGCGAGCGTCACCTCCGGTCCCTGCCGCCCGTCGAAGATTGCCTCGACTATGGTCGGCGCGATGCCCTGGTGTTAGCGGTTTCCGTCACTGTGCACATCTCACCACGTCGGCAGAGCGCCGTGTTACGAACTCTGCCCATTTCTCCATGACCACTCGCCGCCGTACCAAAAGGTCCGACCGGGCATAGCTGCGTTCTACCGCGCCGCCGATCTGGTGCCCAAGAACCGTCTCCGCGACCTCGAATGTGCAGGCATCCGTATCCTGCACCCAAGTGCGGAACGACGTTCGGAAGCCGTGCAAGGTGCCTGCGGCTCCGGCCCGCTTCAGGGCGTTTCCCAGCGTCACATCCGAGACGTGACCGCGTGTGAGGCCCGGAAAGAGGTAGTCATCTGAGATCTCGGCCGCCGTGGCCACAATCTCTTGCGCAGCCTCGGAAAGCGGAACCCGGAAATCCTGCACATGCGCGGCCCGTCCCTTGATGCGCGCAGCCGGCACCGTCCAGATATCGCCTTCGATTTCCTCGAAGCGCGCGCCGCGGCAGCCGTGGCTGCGCACCAGCGTCAGGATGCACCACCGCAGGCACAGGTTGACGGCGATGGGCTCGGCCAGCTTGGCGAACAGCGCGGGCACCTCCTGCCATGGCATAGCCTCGAGGTGGCGGACCTTGTGCTCCACCGCCCCGAGCATGTGCTTCGCAGCCTCGACCGTGAAAGGATCGCAATCGACACCCATCAGGCGGGCCTGCTCGAAGATGATCTTCGTGCGATTGAGCGCTTTGATTGCCGTCGGATGCTTGTCCCGCCAGATCGGTTTCAGTGCCGCATGGATGTCGGACTGGTGGATTGAGCTCATGCGTTTCCGCCCCAGCGCCGGGATCATGTAGAGCCTGATCGGACTCATCCACCGGCCACGAGTGCCGCCGCCGCGCAGGGCATCGCGCTTCGCCTCGAACACTATCTGCGCCATGCGCTCGAAAGTGGGATCCTGCCTGTCCATCTCCCGGCGCGCCGCTTCGCGCTCGGCATCGCGGACGGAAATCGGATCATCGCCTTTGGCCAGCACCGCCGCCCAGCGGTCGCGCATCTTGCGGGCTTCGGCCAGGGTGATCGCGCTCTGAGGCCCCAGCCCCATGTCGCGTCGTCGGCCGAGATACGAATACCGCCACACCCATTTTCCGGTACCTCCTGCGCGGACCAGCATGAGACCACCGCCATCGTAGAACCGCCCGTCGCCGGCGTTCTTTACCTGAATGGCCGTCAGCCTGTTCCGTTCCCGTCCCACAATTGGTCCCACATTCGAGTCCGCGTTGCGGCCTTCGCCGGTGCGACGGCGCGCGACAGCAACCCTTTCATTCTCTTGGACTATAGGCTGGACGGCGCTCGCCATGCAACGTCATGCGATGGCTCCGTGGCGCATCTCCTGGGCACCATCTTCGGTTCATGCCTTTCCGCCTTTCGGAACGATCGGGAATTCGGCGCGGCCCGCCCATGCCGATTGACAAACGCGGTGCGGGGTTTCACAAGATCCGTCATGGTGGAAAAGGCCGACGATATCCTGTCAAGGCTTCCGGCCAGGCTGAAGGAAGCGCGGCGGGCGAAGGGGTTGTCTCTGGAAGCGGTGGCGAACCTGTCCGGCGTGTCACGGTCCATGGTCAGCCAGATCGAGCGCGGCGAAAGCAGCCCCACCATCGCCACCCTGTGGAACCTGACCCGCGCCCTTCAGGTCGATTTTGCCGGCCTGCTCGAAGGCGAGGACACGGCCGACCGGATCGACGTTCTGCGCGCCGGAGAGGTGCCGCGAATCGACAACATGGGGCAGGGTTGCCGGATTCGGATCCTTTCGCCGCCCGAAGAGGCCGGACATCACGAGGTCTATGACCTGCGATTCGATGCGGGCGGGGTGCTGGCCAGCCAGCCGCACACCCGCGGTGCCAGCGAGCAGCTGACCGTGATCGAGGGAGAAATCGAGGTTCGTTCGGGCAGCGCGGTCGAGCGGCTCGGGGTCGGAGACTCGGCGCGCTACGCGGCCGACGTGCCGCACCGCATCGCCGCTCCATCCGGCCCGGCGCGGGTGTTCCTGATCGTCAAGAACGCCTGAGGCAGGCCGGATCCTGCGCAGCAGCCGAACGGGAAACCGGGTGCTCCGGGCCGTGCCTCGCCCGGAGCGCGGCGAAAATCCTGTTTTGCGGAAATTTGTCCGTCATTTTGAATATCCCCTATTTCGGAAGCTCCTCCGCTATGGTAGATACACGTGCAGAAGGAGAGTTGCCCATGTCCGAATCATTCCTGTCCCGCATCACGGAAACGCTTGCCCGGATCGACGCCGAGGGCCTGACCAAGCGCGAAAGGCTCATCACGTCGCCGCAGGCGGGTGAAATCACGGTCGGGGACCGACAGGTCATCAACCTGTGCGCCAACAACTATCTCGGCCTTGCCGATCATCCCGCGCTGATCCGGGCCGCGCGCCAGGCCATGGACGAACGCGGCTTCGGGATGGCCAGCGTGCGGTTCATCTGCGGCACCCAGGACATTCACCGCGAGCTGGAGCAGAAACTGGCCGCCTTTCTGGGCAAGGATGACGCGATCCTGTTCGCCGCCTGCTTCGACGCCAATGGCGGGTTGTTCGAGCCGCTTCTGGGGCCCGAGGACGCGGTGATTTCGGACGCTCTGAACCATGCGTCGATCATCGATGGCATCCGGCTGTGCAAGGCGCGGCGCTATCGCTACCTGAACGGCGACATGAACGATCTGGAGGCTCGTCTGAAGCAGGCCCGCGCCGACGGGGTGCGGCACGTGATGATCGCCACCGACGGGGTGTTCAGCATGGATGGCTACCTTGCGAAACTGCCCGAGATACGGGCGCTGGCGGAACGCTACGACGCGGTGGTGATGGTGGACGACTGCCACGCCACCGGGTTCATGGGGCCGCGCGGGGCGGGCACACCGGATCATTTCGGTGTTGAGGTGGACATCCTGACCGGCACGCTGGGCAAGGCGCTGGGCGGAGCGATCGGGGGCTATATCGCCGGGCCGCAGCCGGTGATCGACCTGTTGCGGCAGCGGGCGCGGCCCTACCTGTTTTCCAACTCGCTGCCGCCCGCGGTGGTCGCTGCCGGCATCGAGGCCTTGCGGCTGGTCGAGGACGGGGACGATCTGCGTGCCCGCCTGTTCGACAATGCGCGTTTCTGGCGCGATGGGCTGACGCGGCTGGGCTTCGACCTGCTGCCCGGCGAACATCCGATCATTCCGGTGATGCTGGGCGAGGCGCGCCTTGCGCAGGAGATGGCGGCGCGGCTGTTCGACGAAGGCGTTTACGTGTCCGGCTTCTTCTATCCGGTGGTGCCCCGCGGGCAGGCACGCATCCGCACGCAGATGAGCGCGGCCCTGACCCTCGAGGACCTGGATCGGGCGCTGGACGTCTTCGGCAAGGTGGGGCGCGAGCTGGGGGTGGTGGCATGACCGGCACGATGAAATGCCTCGTGAAGGCCCGCGCCGGCGAAGGGCTGTGGATGGAAACTCGCCCCGTGCCCGAGATCGGCCCCGACGACGTGCTGATCCGCGTGCACAAGACCGGTATCTGCGGCACAGACGTTCATATCTGGAACTGGGACGCGTGGGCGCAGCGAACCGTGCCGGTGGGGCTGGTCATCGGTCACGAATTCTCGGGCGAGATCGTCGAGATCGGGCGTCACGTGGATGATCTGGAGATCGGTCAGCGCTGTTCCGGCGAGGGTCACCTGATCGGCCGCCACTCGCGGCAAAGCCGGTCGGGACGGTTTCACCTTGACCCGGAGACGCGGGGGATCGGCGTGAACGAACCGGGCTGTTTCGCGGAATACCTGCGGCTGCCCGCCTTCAACGTGGTGCCGCTTCCCGACACCATTCCCGACGAGATCGGCGCCATCCTCGACCCGCTGGGCAACGCGGTGCATACGGCGCTGAGCTATGACCTCGTGGGCGAGGACGTGCTGATTACCGGCGCCGGTCCGATCGGCATCATGGCGGCGGCGGTGGCCCAGCATGTGGGCGCACGCCACGTGGTCATCACCGACATCAACCGCGACCGGCTCGACCTGGCCGCGCGGGTGACCGAGGTGATCCCGGTCGATCCCTCGACCACGGAGCTGCGCGATGTCATGCGCGATCTGGGCATGAAGGAAGGCTTCGATGTGGGGCTGGAAATGTCGGGCAGCCCGGCAGCCTTCGACCAGATGGTGGAGGTGATGGTCATGGGCGGGCGGATCGCCATGCTGGGCATCCCCGAGGGCCGGGCGTCCGTGGACTGGAGCCGGATCGTGTTCAAGGCGCTGACCATCAAGGGTGTCTATGGGCGCGAGATTTTCGAGACATGGTACAAGATGATCGCCATGCTCGAAGACGGGCTGGATATCTCGCGCATCATCACCCACCGGTTTCCCGCTGATGAATTCGAAAAGGGCTTTGCCGCCATGAAATCGGGAAAGAGCGGAAAGGTGGTGCTCGATTGGGGCTGAGGGACCGCGCCCGTTGCATTGCGCGCCGGCGCAGCTTTCGTATCATCCACGAGTTTCGCCCGATATCTGGCAAAAGGAAATAAATCGAAACGAAAACGAAAGATATCGGGTTGATGTTTTCCCTCCGGGACGTCAGAGAAGACGAAGGCGGGCCTGGAGGCGAAAAATTGGGCGTTCACGAACGGAAAGAGCGGATTCTGGCGCTTCTGCGGGTTCAGGACCGGGTGCATGTCGAGGATCTGGCGCGCCGGTTCGGGGTCTCGACCCAGACGATCCGTTCCGATCTGCGCGATCTGGCCGAGGCCGGCCTTGTTGCGCGCACCCATGGCGGGGCGCGGCGGGTTCATTCCGCCTCGAACCGCGATTACAACGAGAGGCGCAAGCTGAATGCCGGAGCGAAAGAGGCGCTTGGCCGGCTGGCGGCAGCGCTGATTCCCGATGACTGCTCGATCACGATCAATATCGGGACCACGACCGAGCAGGTCGCGCGGGCGCTGCTGGGGCACCGGAATCTCGTGGTTCTGTCCAACAACATCAACATCATCAACATGATGACCGGTTCGCCGTCGAAAGAGCTGATCGTGGTCGGCGGATCGGTCCGGCAGAGCGACGGGGCGATCGTGGGCGAGGACGCGGTGGAGTTCATTTCCCGCTACAAGGTCGATTATGCGGTGATCGGGGCGTCTGCCCTCGATACCGACGGGGCGGTCATGGATCACGATGCGCGCGAGGTCTCCGTCGCGCGGGCGATCCTGCGCAATGCGCGGACCCGAATCCTTGTCTGCGACAGGTCGAAATTCGATCGCACCGCGCCGGTGCGCATCTGCGAGGTGGCCGATCTGGACTATGTGGTGACCGATCTGCCGCCCCCCGATCCGTTCCGCAGGGCCGCCATGCGCGGCGGGACCGAAATCGTGATGCCCGGGGGTCCGGCCGATGGCTGAGCCGGCGCAGGATCGTCCCGAGGATACCATTTTCGACATCTTCGTCATCGGCGGCGGCGTGAACGGCTGCGGCATTGCCCGCGATGCCGCCGGGCGGGGCCTGTCGGTCGGGCTGGCCGAGATGGGCGATCTGGCCTCGGCCACCTCGTCCGCCTCGACCAAGCTGTTTCACGGCGGGCTGCGTTACCTCGAGTATTTCGAGTTCCGCCTTGTGCGCGAGGCGCTGGCCGAACGCGAGGTGCTGCTGCGCGCGATGCCGCATATTTCCTGGCCGATGCGGTTCGTGCTGCCGCTTTATCGGGACATGCGCTTCGACAGCGACACGCCCACCTCGCGTCTGCTGTCGGTGGTGATGCCGTGGCTCAGGGGGCGCCGGCCGGCGTGGCTGATCCGGCTGGGACTGTTCCTCTACGACCACCTTGGCGGGCGCAGGATCCTGCCCGGCACTCGGGCGCTGGATCTGAGGACTGACCCGGCGGGGCGGGTGCTGAAGCCGAAATTCCGCAAGGCCTATGAATATTCCGACTGTTGGGTGCAGGATTCGCGGCTGGTGGTGCTGAACGCCCGCGACGCGGCCCAGAGGGGCGCGCGGATCTGGCCCCGCACGCGCGTCACCTCGGCCCGGCGGCGGGACGGGCTGTGGCAGGTCACGCTGCGCGATGCGGTTTCGGGGCGCGAACGCATGGTGCGGGCACGGGCGCTGGTGAACGCGGCCGGGCCCTGGGTGGCGAAGGTGCTTGCGGAGGCCGTTCATGTCCCCTCGCACGAAGGGGTGCGGCTGGTGCGTGGCAGCCACATCGTGACCCGCAGGCTTTACGATCACGACCGGTGCTATTTCTTTCAGGGCACCGATGGGCGGATCATCTTCGCCATTCCGTATGAACGCGACTTCACCCTGATCGGCACCACCGACGTGGAACACGCCGACCCGGACGAGGCGCCGGTCTGCACGCCGCAGGAACGCGACTACCTGCTGAGGCGGGCCTCGGAATACTTTGCCGAACCGGTCACCGAAAGGGATATCGTCTGGACCTATTCCGGGGTGCGCCCCCTCTACGACGACGGGGCGCGTTCGGCCACCGCCGCGACCCGCGACTACGTGCTGTCGCTTGACGATGCGGGCGGCGCGCCGCTCTTGAGCGTGTTCGGCGGCAAGATCACCACCTATCGCCGCCTGGCCGAGGCGGCGCTGGCCCGCCTGCAGCCCTTCTTCCCGCGCGCGGGCGGGCCGTGGACGGCCGGGGTGTCTCTGCCGGGCGGGGATTTTCCCGTGGACGGGGTGGAAAGGCTGATGCGAGAGCTGATGGCGGCTTATGCCTTTCTCGACCGCGGCTGGGCGGAACGGCTGGTGCGCATGTATGGAACCGAGGCCTTCACGCTGCTCGGCCCGGCCCGGACGGCGGCGGATCTGGGCCGCGATTTCGGTGCCACCATCACCGCCCGCGAACTGGACTGGTCCATCGCCCGCGAATGGGTGCGCTGCGGCGAGGATTTCCTGTGGCGCCGGACGCGGCTTGGCCTGAAGCTGGACGCCGCCGGTGCCCGCGCGGTGGACGACTACATCCGGCAGGCGGCGGCCGGGCGGTAAGCCGCGGGCAGGGCAATCGCTTTCGCAAGGCAGGAATCCCTTGCGAAAGCGGACCGAACCCCCTATATGGGCGATGACAGCGGCGCTTCGGGGTCCAAACCCGAAGCCCACCGGAGTAATGCAACGGGCCGCGCGCCCGTTTTTTTGTGCCCCATTTGCGCCTGGACGACATGACGAACAGCCTGATCGCGAAATCTGCGATGGACCGGCGCCTTGCCGAGATCATCTCCCCCGTCATCGAGGACATGGGGTTCGAGCTGGTGCGCGTGCGGCTGATGGCCGGCAAGGCGACCACCCTGCAGGTCATGGCCGACCGGCCCGAAGGCGGGATCGAGGTGGACGACTGCGCCGAGATCTCGAACGCGATCGGCGCGGTTCTCGACGTCGAGGATCCCATACTCGATGCCTACACGCTGGAAGTGTCCAGCCCCGGCATCGACCGCCCGCTGACCCGGCTCAGGGATTTCGAGGCCTTCGAGGGCTACGAGGCGAAACTGGAAACGGCCGAGCCGATCGACGGTCGCCGCCGGTTCCGCGGCGTGCTGGCCGGGATCGAGGGGGACGAGGTGCTGATCAACGTCGCGGCCGGCGGATCGGGCGACGAAACCGTGACGATCGGGTTGAAATTCGACTGGTTGAGCGATGCCAAGCTGGTGCTCACCGACGACCTGATCAGGGAAATGCTGCGCCAGCGGAAGTCCGCGGGCGTTCTGAAGGAAGACCAATTCGACGAAATCCGGACCGAAGGGCCCGGGAAGGAGGACAACTGATGGCCATCACCTCTGCCAACCAGCTTGAGCTGCTGCAGACCGCCGAGGCGGTCGCGCGCGAAAAGATGATCGACCCGGATCTGGTGATCCGGGCGATGGAGGAAAGCCTCGCCCGCGCCGCCAAGAGCCGCTACGGCAGCGAGATGGACATTCGCGTCTCCATCGACCGCCGCACGGGGCGGGCCACCTTCACCCGCGTGCGCACCGTGGTCGCGGACGAGGATCTGGAAAACTACCAGGCGGAAATGACCCCCGAGCAGGCGCGCGAGGAAGTGGCCGCCGCACGCCCCGACGTGGTGGTGCTGCCCGGCGTGCGGCCGGTGCTGGACGAAGAGGGCCAGGAGACCGGCACCGAGAAATACCGCCGCTTCCTGCTGCGCGCGCCCTCTGACACCGACCGGATGCTGATGGAAGGCGTCGATCAGGATGTCGAACCCGCCCCCGGCGACGAGATCGTTTCCGAGGTCCCCCCGGTCGAGCTGGGCCGGATCGCGGCGCAAAGCGCCAAGCAGGTGATCCTGCAGCGCGTGCGCGAGGCCGAGCGTGATCGCCAGTACGAACAGTTCAAGGACCGCGTCGGCACCATCATCAACGGCGTCGTCAAGCGCGAGGAATACGGCAACGTGATCGTCGATGTGGGCGCCGGCGAGGCGATCCTGCGCCGCAACGAGAAGATCGGCCGCGAAAGCTATCGTCCCGGCGACCGCATCCGCTGCTATGTCAAGGACGTGCGCCGCGAGACGCGGGGTCCGCAGATCTTCCTGTCGCGCACGGCGCCGGAATTCATGGCCGAGCTGTTCAAGATGGAGGTGCCGGAAATCTATGACGGCATCATCGAGATCAAGGCCGTGGCCCGCGACCCCGGCTCGCGCGCCAAGATCGCGGTGGTCTCCTATGACGGCTCCATCGACCCGGTGGGTGCCTGCGTGGGCATGCGCGGCTCGCGCGTGCAGGCGGTGGTGAACGAGCTTCAGGGCGAAAAGATCGACATCATCCCCTGGAGCGAGGATCTGCCGACCTTCCTGGTCAACGCGCTGCAACCGGCCGAGGTGTCGAAGGTGGTCCTCGACGAAGAGGCCGAGCGGATCGAGGTGGTGGTGCCCGAGGATCAGCTTTCGCTGGCCATCGGCCGGCGCGGCCAGAACGTGCGTCTTGCCAGTCAGTTGACCGGGCTGGATATCGACATCCTGACCGAGGAAGAGGAAAGCAAGCGCCGCCAGGCCGAATTCGAAGAGCGCACCAAGCTGTTCATGGAAACGCTCGACCTGGACGAATTCTTCGCCCAGCTTCTGGTGTCCGAGGGCTTTTCCAGCCTCGAGGAGGTGGCCTATGTCGATCTGGACGAGCTTCTGGCCATCGAGGGCGTGGACGAAGGCACGGCCGAAGAATTGCAGGCCCGCGCCCGCGACTATCTGGACGCGCAGGCGCGCAAGGCGCTGGAAAACGCCCGCGAGATGGGGGTCGAGGACAGCCTGATCGAATTCGAGGGCCTCAGCCCGCAGATGATCGAGGCGCTGGCAAAGGACGGCATCAAGACGCTGGAAGACTTCGCCACCTGCGCCGACTGGGAACTGGCCGGCGGCTGGACCACCGTGGATGGCGAGCGGGTGAAGGATGACGGTCTGCTGGAACCTTTCGACGTGTCTCTGGAAGAGGCGCAGAACCTGGTGATGAATGCGCGGATCCAGCTTGGCTGGGTCGATCCTGCCGATCTTGCCGCCGATGACGGGGACGAGGCGGAGGACAGCGCCACTCAAGAGGAGGCCGGGGCCTGATCTCAGGCCCCGCGGGGTTTGACATGAGCCGCGGCGGCGTCTCGAAGAAGCGGCCGGACGGGCCCGAGCGCAGGTGCATCGCGACCGGCGAGGTGCGCCCGAAATCCGGGCTGATCCGCTTCGTTGCCGGGCCTGACGGCCGGGTCGTGCCCGATATTCTGGGCAAGCTGCCGGGGCGTGGCGTTCATGTCTCGGCCGACCGGGTCGCGCTGGAGCGGGCGGTGAAGAAGAAGCTGTTCGCGCGGGGGCTGAAGCAGCCGGTCGAGGTTCCCGAGGGTCTTGTCGATGAGGTGGAGCGGCAGCTGGCGCGTCGGGTCGTCGAGCTGATCGCCCTGGCCCGGAAATCGGGCGAGGCGGTCGGCGGCTACGAGAAGGTGAAGGACTGGCTGAACACGGGCCGGGCTGCGGTGCTGATCCAGGCGCTGGACGGGTCGGGCCGGGGCAAGTCGAAATTGAGCACCCCGTATCGGGGGCATTACATCGGCTGCCTGACCGCGGACGAGCTGGGCATGGCATTCGGGCGTCAATCCGTGATACATGCCGCGCTCGCCTCTGGTGGACTCGGCAAACGTGTTGTAGAGGAAGCGCAACGACTGTGCGGGTTGCGCGGAACGGAAGGCGGCAAGGGCCGCGAAAGGTAAAGAGCTTTATGAGCGATAGTGACGGCAAGAAGACATTGGGCCTGCGTGGCGGGGCGCGTTCGGGGAACGTGAAACAGAGCTTCAGCCATGGGCGGACCAAGAATGTCGTGGTGGAAACCAAGCGCAAGCGCGTGGTGGTGCCGAAACCCGGCGCGGCCAAGCCTGCGGTTCCGTCGAAGAAGCAGCAGACGGCGGATACCGGGAAACGCCGCCCTGCGGGCATCTCGGATGCCGAACTGGAACGCCGCCTGAAGGCGCTTCAGGCAGCTAAGGCGCGCGAGGCCGAAGAAGCCGCCCGCCGCGCGGCCGAAGAGAAGGCCCGCGAGGAAGAGCGCGCCCGCCGCCGCGCCGAGATCGAGGCCCGCGAACGCGAAGAGCGCGAACGCGAAGAGGCGATGCGCAAGCGCGCGGAAGAGGAAGAACGCGCCCGCCGCGAGGCCGAAGAGGCCGCCCGCCGCGCCGAAGCCGAGAAGGCCCGCCCGAAAGAGCCCGAGCCTGCGCGTGCAACCGCCCCCCGTCCGGCGCCGGCGCAACCGACGCCGCGCAAGTCGGATCGCGACCGCGACAACCGTGGCGGCCGCGGCAAGGCCGGGCGCAGCGACGGTCGCCGCTCGGGCAAGCTGACGCTCAACCAGGCCCTGACCGGGGGCGATGGCCGTCACCGGTCGCTGGCCGCCATGAAGCGCAAGCAGCAGCGCGCCCGCCAGAAGGCCATGGGTGGCCCGGTCGAGCGCGAAAAGGTCATCCGCGAGGTTCAGCTGCCGGAAACCATCATGGTGTCGGAGCTGGCCAACCGCATGGCCGAGCGCGTGGCCGACGTGGTCAAGGCGCTGATGCAGATGGGCATGATGGTCACGCAGAACCAGTCGATCGACGCCGACACCGCCGAACTGATCATCGAGGAATTCGGCCACAAGGTGGTGCGGGTGTCCGATTCGGATGTCGAGGACGTGATCCAGCAGGAGGAGGACCGGCCCGAGGATCTCAGGCCGCGCCCGCCGGTCATCACGGTGATGGGCCACGTGGACCACGGCAAGACCTCGATTCTCGACGCGATCCGCAAGACCAATGTCACCTCGGGCGAGGCCGGGGGCATCACCCAGCATATCGGTGCCTATCAGGTCACGACCGAGGACGGGAAGGTTCTGACCTTCCTGGACACGCCGGGGCATGCGGCCTTCACCTCGATGCGCTCGCGCGGGGCGCAGGTGACGGATATCGTGGTGCTGGTGGTGGCTGCCGACGACGCGGTGATGCCGCAGACGGTCGAAGCCATCAACCATGCCAAGGCCGCCGGGGTGCCGATGATCGTGGCGATCAACAAGTGCGACAAGCCCGAGGCCAACCCCGACAAGGTGCGCACCGATCTGCTGCAGCACGAGGTGATCGTCGAGAAGCTGTCGGGCGATGTGCAGGATGTCGAGGTTTCGGCCATCACCGGGCAGGGGCTGGACGAGTTGCTGGAGGCGATCGCGCTGCAGGCCGAGATCCTCGAACTCAAGGCCAACCCCGACCGCCCCGCCCGCGGCGCGGTGATCGAGGCCAAGCTGGATGTGGGCCGCGGCCCGGTGGCGACCGTTCTGGTCCAGAACGGCACCCTGCGGCAGGGCGATGTCTTCGTGGTCGGCGAGACCTGGGGCAAGGTCCGGGCGATGGAAAACGACAAGGGCCAGCGCATCAAGGAGGCCGGCCCCTCGGTTCCGGTCGAGGTTCTGGGCCTGCACTCCACGCCCGAGGCCGGCGATGTCCTCAACGTCGTCGAGACCGAGGCCCAGGCGCGCGAGATCGCCGAGTATCGCCAGGAGAAGGCCAAGGAAATGCGCGCCGCCGCCGGCGCCGGGGCGACGCTGGATCAGCTTCTGGCCAAGGCCAAGGCGGACCAGAACGTCAAGGAGCTGCCGGTGGTGGTCAAGGCCGACGTGCAGGGTTCGGCCGAGGCCATCGTCCAGGCGCTGGAGAAGGTCGGCAACGAAGAGGTCCGCGTGCGGGTGCTGCATTCGGGCGTGGGCGCCATTACCGAGACCGATGTCGGCTTGGCCGAGGCCTCGGGCGCACCGATCCTTGGCTTCAACGTCCGCGCCAACGCGCCGGCCCGCAACAGCGCCAACCAGAAGGGGGTCGAGATCCGCTATTACTCGGTGATCTACGACCTGGTGGATGACGTGAAGAAGGCCGCCAGCGGCCTGCTGTCGGCCGAGATCCGCGAGAACTTCATTGGCTATGCCGAGATCAAGGAGGTCTTCAAGGTCTCCGGCGTCGGCAAGGTTGCCGGCTGTCTGGTCACCGAAGGCGTGGCGCGGCGTTCGGCCGGGGTGCGGCTGCTGCGCGACAACGTGGTGATCCACGAAGGTACCCTGAAGACGCTCAAGCGCTTCAAGGACGAAGTGGCCGAGGTCCAGTCCGGTCAGGAATGCGGCATGGCCTTCGAGAACTACGACGATATCCGCCCCGGCGATGTCATCGAGATATTCGAACGCGAAACGGTCGAGCGGACACTCGACTGATTGTTCGAAATTTGGAAACAGGAAAAGGGGGTGGCCATCTCGGCTGCCCCCTTGTTTCGTGTTCGCGCGTGGCCCGTTCTCAGGCGGCGGCTTTCACCGGCCGGCCTTCGAAATACTGTTTGCCCACGCGCACGACGATCCTGCCATTTGGCAGGCATTTGACGAAAATACCCTGAACAGACACGCAACTGCCCAGGATGATGGTCCGAAGCATCGTCTTTTCCCCCAACGAAAGACAGTTCGAGATTACACCATACCGGCGGCGAAAGCATTCAAACTTTTGTCACCTCTTCGTTTCAGTCCGCGACAGCCCTACAGCCAGTCCCTGAGCACGGGTATCAACGGCACATCCGCCGGCGGCATCGGATAGCTGCGCAGATCGGCCGCGCGCACCCATTTCAGCCTCTGGCCCTCGCGGGCACGGGGGATGCCCTCCCATTTGCGGCAGGCAAAGAGCGGCATGAGCAGGTGGAAGTCGTCATAGCTGTGGCTGGCGAAGGTCAGCGGCGCCAGGCACGAGGCCCAGGTGTCGATGCCCAGCTCTTCGTGCAGTTCGCGGATCAGGGCGGCTTCGGGGGTTTCGCCCGGCTCGACCTTGCCGCCGGGAAACTCCCACAGCCCGGCCATGGACTTGCCCTCGGGTCGCTGGGCCAGCAGCACCCGCCCGTCGATGTCGATCAGCGCCACCGCGGAAACCAGAACCGTCTTCACGACCGGTAATCCGCGTTGATTTCGATATAGCCATGGGTCAGGTCGCAGGTCCATACGGTGGCCGAGCCCTCGCCCAGCCCCAGATCGACCGCGATCAGCAGCTCGGGCCGTTTCATGTAGCGGGCGGCGTCCTCTTCGCGATAGCCGGGGCTGACCCAGCCGTTTTCGGCCACAAGGATGTCGCCGAAGCGGATGCGCAGCCGGTCGCGGTCGGCCGCGGCGCCGGACTTGCCGATGGCCATGACCACGCGGCCCCAGTTCGGATCCTCGCCGGCAATCGCGGTCTTGACCAGCGGCGAATTGGCAATCGCAAAGGCATGGGTTCGGGCATCGGCATCGCTGGCCGCGCCGGTGATTCGTACCTCGACGAATTTTGTGGCGCCCTCGCCGTCGCGCACCACCTGATGGGCAAGATCAAGCATGACGCCGTGCAGGGCCTCGGCAAAGGCCGCCTCACCTGTGACATCGACCCCCGAGGCGCCGGTGGCGCACAGCAGCAGGCTGTCCGAGGTCGAGGTGTCCCCGTCCACAGTGATGCAGTTGAAGGTCCGATCGGTCAGGCGGGCCAGCAGCGCCTGCAGGGCGGCCTGGTCATGGGCGGCATCGGTGAAGAGATAGACCAGCATCGTGGCCATGTCCGGCGCGATCATGCCCGATCCCTTGGCAATGCCGGCGATGTGCACCTTGCGCCCGGCGATCTCGACCTGCGCCGCGGCGCCCTTGGGGAAGGTGTCGGTGGTCATGATGGCGCGCGCGGCCGCCGCGACGCCGCCGGGATCCAGCGCCGCCACCATGTCGCCCAGCCGTGCGGTGATGCGCTCATGCGGCAGCACCTCGCCGATCACCCCGGTGGAGGAGGTAAAGACCCGCCTTGGCGGCACGCCCGCCGCCTGCGCCGTCGCGGCGGTGATGGCGGCCACCGCCTTTTGCCCGAAGCGGCCGGTGAAGGCGTTGGCGTTGCCCGAATTCACGACGATGGCCGCCCCTGCGTCGCAGGGGCCGCCGATCTTGGCCTGACAATCCAGAACCGGCGCCGCCCGGGTGGCCGAGCGCGTGAACACCCCGGCAATCGCGGTGCCCGGATCGAGGACCGCCAGCATCAGGTCGGGCCGGCCGCGATAGCGGACCCCGGCCTCGGCGGATGCGAAGCGCACGCCGCCGATCACCGGAAGATCGGGAAACCGTGCCGGAGCCAAGGGGGACACGGGCAGGGCGCCGACCATGGTTCAGTTCTCCAGCAGATCCAGCTTCGAGATCAGGGCAGGGTCGAGCCCCTCGACCTCCGGGGTTTCCACCTGCGCCGCCGCGCGCAGCTCGGCCACCTTGCGTTCCACCGCCGCGCGCTGCAGCTCGGAGGCCAGCTCGCCGCGCACCTGGTCAAGCTCCGGCGCCTTGGCCTTGCGCTTGTCGTTGAGCTTGATGACGTGCCAGCCGAACTGGGTCTGCACCGGTTGGGAAATCTGGCCCGGTTCGAGCGTCTTCACGGCGGCCTCGAATTCGGGGACCATGCGCCCCTCTCCGAACCAGCCCAGCGCGCCGCCCGAGGGCCCCGACGGGCCGGTGGATTTCGCCTTGGCGGTTTCGGCGAAATCGGCGCCCTTTTCCAGCTCGGCCCGGATGGCCTCGGCCTCTTCCTTCGTCTCCACGAGGATGTGGGAGGCGTTGAATTCCTCGCCGCCGAAGCCGTCGCCGTATTTCGCGTCATAGGCGGCCCTGATCGCCGTGTCGTCGGCGGCCTCGGCCATCACCTTCTCGATCACCTCGCCGGCAATCAGCGATCTTTCCTCGTTCTCCAGCGACAGGGTGACCCGTGGCGGAAGTTCGCCCTTGAAGGCCTGCTTGAGCACCACCTGCTGGATCAGCTGTTCCAGAAGCGCGTCATACAGCACGTCATCGGGCAGCTGCTGATACTGCTGCGGCAGCGACACGCGGGCCGCGATCAGATGACCCAGCTTGATCTCTTCGCCGTTGACGCGGGCCACCACCGTGTCGGCGGTTGGCGCCTGCTCGGCCGATACCGGCAGGGCAAGCATGGCGGCCAGCGCCAGAGACGGCAGAAAAGTGAGGCCTTTAGGCATGGATTCTTCCCATTTGAGGGCCGCGACGGGGCGCGGCGTTGACACTCTCGGACCGGCCCCTTACATCGCCTTGTGGCCTTGCGGCAGGGCCGTCTGACACCCCCGTATCTATGGGTTGCGTGCGGTGCGGGCAAGCCTGCCGGTCACACGGAATCTTGAGGCACCTCCGGGAGAGAACATGCTGGGTATCGGTACACTCGCCAAAAAGGTGTTCGGCACGCCGAACGACCGCAAGATCAAGGCGACGCGCCCGCTGATTGACAGGATCAACGCGCTGGAACCCGAGTTCGAAAAGCTCAGCGACGAGGGCCTGAAGGAAAAGACCGACCAGTTCCGCAAACGCGTGACCGAGGGCGAGAGCCTGGACGATCTGCTGCCCGAGGCCTTCGCCAACTGCCGCGAGGCAGCCAGGCGGGCGCTGGGACTGCGCGCCTTCGACGTGCAGCTGATGGGCGGCATCTTCCTGCATCAGGGCAACATCGCCGAGATGAAGACCGGCGAGGGCAAGACGCTGGTTGCCACCTTCCCGGCCTATCTGAACGCGCTGGTGGGCAAGGGCGTGCATATCGTCACCGTCAACGAATATCTCGCCAAGCGGGATTCGGAATGGATGGGCAAGGTCTACGAGGCCCTCGGCCTGACCTGCGGCGTGATCTGGTCGAACATGGGCGCCGAGGCCAAGATGCAGGCCTATGGCTGCGACATCACCTACGGCACCAACAACGAGTTCGGCTTCGACTATCTGCGTGACAACATGAAGTCGGAGCTCTCCGAGCTGTTCCAGAAGCACCACTATTACGCCATCGTGGACGAGGTCGATTCGATCCTCATCGACGAGGCGCGCACGCCGCTGATCATCTCGGGGCCGGCGGACGACCGGACCGAGCTTTACACCACCATCGACAAGGTCATCCCGCTGCTGACCGATGCTCATTACGAGATCGACGAGAAGACCCGCGTCGTGACCTTCACCGACGAGGGCAACGAGTTTCTGGAAGAGCAGCTGCGCGCCCGCGGCATCCTGCCCGAGGGGCAGACGCTTTATGATCCCGAAAGCACCACCATCGTGCATCACCTCAACCAGGGCCTGCGCGCGCACAAGCTGTTCCACAAGGACAAGGATTACATCGTCCGCAATGGCGAGGTGATCCTGATCGACGAATTCACCGGGCGAATGATGCCCGGGCGGCGCCTGTCCGAGGGGCTGCATCAGGCGATCGAGGCCAAGGAAGGCGTGGACATCCAGCCCGAGAACGTGACGCTCGCCAGCGTCACCTTCCAGAACTATTTCCGCCTCTATGAAAAGCTGGCCGGCATGACCGGCACGGCCATGACCGAGGCCGAGGAATTCATGGAGATCTACGGCCTTGGCGTGGTCGAGATCCCCACCAACCGCCCCATCGCCCGGATCGACGAGGACGACCGCGTCTATCGGACCGCGGAAGAAAAATACAAGGCGATGATCGAGGACATCCGCGAGGCCCACGCCAAGGGCCAGCCGGTTCTCGTCGGCACCACCTCGATCGAAAAGTCGGAAATGCTTTCCGACATGCTGACGAAGGAGGGGATCAAGCACAACGTGCTGAACGCCCGCCACCACGAGCAGGAGGCCGAGATCGTGGCCGAAGCGGGGCGGCTGGGCGCGGTGACCATCGCCACCAACATGGCCGGCCGCGGCACCGACATCCAGCTGGGCGGCAATATCGAGATGAAGGTCATGCGCCTTCTGGCCGAGAACCCCGATGCCGACCCGGCCGAGCTGCGCGCCGCCGAGGAGGCCCGCCACGCCGAGGAAAACAGACAGGTGATCGAGGCCGGCGGGCTGTTCGTCATGGGCTCGGAGCGCCACGAGAGCCGGCGCATCGACAACCAGCTGCGCGGCCGCTCGGGCCGGCAGGGCGATCCGGGCCGCACCGCCTTCTACCTGTCGCTGGAAGACGACCTGATGCGCATCTTCGGGTCCGAGCGGCTGGACCGGGTGCTCAAGACGCTGGGGCTAAAGGAAGGCGAGGCGATCGTTCACCCCTGGGTCAACAAGTCGCTGGAGCGCGCCCAGGCCAAGGTCGAGGCGCGCAACTTCGACATGCGCAAGAACCTGCTGAAGTTCGACGACGTGATGAACGATCAGCGCAAGGTGATCTTCAAGCAGCGGCGCGAGATCATGGCCGCGGACGACCTGTCCGAGGTGGTGAAGGACATGCGCGAACAGGTGATCGACGACCTGATCGATCGCTTCATGCCGCCCAAGACCTATGCCGACCAATGGGATACCGAAGGGCTTTATGCCCAGGTGATCGAAAAGCTCGGGATCGACGTGCCGGTCATGGAATGGGCGGCCGAGGAAGGCGTGGATGACGAGGAAATCCGCGAACGCCTGATCAAGGCCAGCGACGAATTCATGGCCAGGAAGGCGGCGGCCTTCGGCCCCGAGACCATGCGCAACATCGAAAAGCAGGTGCTGTTGCAGACCATCGACACCAATTGGCGCGAGCATCTGCTCAAGCTCGAGCATCTGCGCTCGGTGGTCGGGTTCCGCGGCTATGCCCAGCGCGACCCGCTCAACGAATACAAGAGCGAAGCCTTCCAGCTGTTCGAGCGCATGCTCGACAGCCTGCGCGAGACGGTGACCCAGCAACTGGCCCACGTGCGGCCGCTGACCGAGGAAGAGCAGCAGCAGATGCTGGCGCAGATGGCCGCCCAGCAGGCGGAAATGCAGCGGCTGGCGGAGGGTCAGGCGCAAGGTCAGGCCCAGGGTCAGACGGCCGCGTCGGGGAACGGGGCGGACCTGTCTGCCTCGTCGGCGGCGCAGGCTTCGGGCGATGGTCCGGCACCCGGTTTCGTCGAGGATGATCCATCGACCTGGGGCAAGCCCAGCCGCAACGCGAAATGCCCTTGCGGCAGCGGCAAGAAGTTCAAGCACTGCCACGGCCGCCTGGTCTGAACCCGGCCATTGCCCGAATGACTCCGCAGGGCGGCCACATCTTGGCCGCCTTCCCGCGCCATTTGTTACCCGTTTCCAAAGGTGACGGAGAGCGCCCATGTCGAGAAAGCGTTTGGTGGTGACCATCGGCGGCACGGCCCTGTGTGCGCTGGCGATCGGCTATCTCATGCAGAACGCAGCCGACTCGGGCCTGTCGGTACAGGCCGGGGCCCGGCAACAGCTGCCGCAGCAGGCCGTCATCGCCCCGACTCCGGCCGAGATTGCCGACGAGAACCCGGCGCTGGAACTTGACGCCATCGCCTATACCTCGGCACAGCCAGATGTCCGGCCGCCCCGCCCCCTTTCCGTTCCGGCGCTGGACTCGGTCGGCGGCCGGGACATGAGGATACAGGCCACCACCGATTGTCCGATCACCGCGACCGTCCGGCCTGCTCCGAAGGCCTCCGTGGTGCTGGTGGTCGAGGCACCATGCGACCGCAACGCGCGCGTCACCATCCACCACAACGGCATGATGTTCTCCGAGAAAACCGATGCCGCCGGGCGGCTGGAACTCTCGATCCCCGCCCTGTCCGAGCGCGCCATCTTCATCGCCGCCCTTGCCGGCGGCCGGGGCGCTGTGGCCTCGACGCAGGTACCCGACCTCGCGGGGGTCGATCGGATCGCCCTGCAATGGGGCGACAACAGCGGCTTTGAACTGCACGCACTGGAATTCGGCGCGGGCTATGACGATCCGGGCCATGTCTGGTTCGGCTCGGGCGGTCCGGCGGCGGGGTCGAAGGGGTGGCTGGTCCGCCTGGGCCGGGGGGATATGCCTGCTTCGCAACAGGTTGACATCTATACCTTTCCGTCCGCAACCTCGGTCGCGTCCGGCACCGTGAAGCTGAGCGTCGAGGCCGAGATCACGGCGCTGAACTGCGGCCGGGACATCTCTGCCCAGTCGCTGGAGTTGCGAGGCGGCTCCCGCCTTCGCACCCGCGAAATTTCCCTCTCGATGCCGGATTGTTCCGCCAAGGGTGACTTTCTGGTGTTGAATAATCTGGTCGAAGACCTGAAGATCGCGTCGAGGTGATACGCAGGTCCAACCAGGGTTCGACATGACCATTCTGCGTGCGGCGGCGGTCGCCGCACTTTTTCTTGCAACCGCCCTGCCGCGCGCGGCTTTCGCCGAGGACGTCACCCTGACCTCGCCGGACGGGGCGGTTTCGATTTCAGGCGATCTGCTGGGCTTCGACGGGCAGTTCTATCGCGTCGATACGCAGTTCGGAGAGCTGACCGTGGACGGGTCGGGCGTCTCATGCGAAGGCCCCGGCTGCCCGAACCTGACCGATTTCGTGGCCGAGATCGCGCTTTCGGGGTCGTCGACGATGGCCGAAATCCTGCTACCGGCCCTGTTCGAGGGCTTTGCCCTGCGCGATGGGTACCGTGCCATCCGCGAAGACCGCGATGACGCAAATTTCGACTATGTCCTGACCCGGCCCGGCGCTTCTACCCCTGCGGCGCGCTTTTCGGTTCATGTCAGCAACACCGAAGAGGGGTTCGCCGATCTCCTGACCAACGAGGCCGATATCGTCATGGCGGTGCGCGAAATCCGCCCCGCCGAACGCGACCGGGCCTATGAGGCGGGTCTTGGCGACATGACCGCGCCGGGGCGCAGCCGGGTTCTGGCCCTGGATGCGGTGGTGGCGCTGGTGGCGCCGGAAAACCCGGTTCAGGCAATTTCGACCGTACAACTGGCGCGGGTGTTTTCCGGCGAGATTGCCAACTGGTCCGATCTGGGCGGGCCGGATGCGCCGATTTCGCTGCATCTTCCTGCCGACGGTTCGGGTTTTGCTCAGGCGGTCGAGGACCAGTTGCTGGGCCGCACCGGCGCCGCCCTGTCGGGCCGGGCAATCCGTTACGAACGCATGAGCACCCTGGCCCGCGCGGTCGCCGGGGATCCCTTTGCCTTGGGGCTTGGAAGTTTCGCCGAAGCCGGGCCGGCGCGCGCGCTGACCTTGACCGGCCCCTGCGGGTTCGGGCTGAACGCAAGCCGCACGACCATCAAGACCGAGGACTATCCCCTGACCGCCCCGATGTTCCTGTATCTGCCGGCTCGGCGGTTGCCGCAGGTGGGGCGCGACTTTCTCTCCTATCTGAGCAGCCCGTCGGCGCAGATCGTGATCCGGCGCGCCGGGTTCGTGGACCGGGCGCCCGAAACGATCCCGCTGGGGGTGCAGGGCGACCGCCTTGCCAATGCGATCACCGCCGCCGGAAAGGAAACCCCCATCGAAGAGCTGCAACGGATGGTTGCGCGGATGCGGGCGGCAAGCCGCCTGACCACCTCTTTCCGGTTCGAGCCGGGCTCGGCCAGGCCCGATGCGCAGTCGCGCGCGAATATCGAACAGCTGGCGCAGGCGCTCGAAGCCGGGCAATACGATGCCCGCGCGTTGCTCTTCGTCGGCTTCAGCGACGGGCAGGGTCCGGCGGCGGCCAACAGGCGTATCGCGCTCAAGCGCGCGCTGGCGGTCCGCGATGCGGTCCTGAAGGCCGCAACGACCATCCCGCCCGACCGGGTCGAGCTCGGGATCGATGCTTTTGGCGAGGCCCTGCCGATGGCTTGTGACGACAGCGACTGGGGTCGCAAGGTCAACCGCCGGGTCGAAATCTGGCTGCGCTGAAGGGATTCACAGATATCCTTCGGCGCGAAAGCTCAACTCACGCGACTTTCCGACGATCAGATGATCGTGAAGGATGATGCCAAGCGCGCTGCAGGCAGCCTCGATCCGGGTGGTCATGTCGATATCGGCCTGCGACGGGGTCGGGTCGCCAGAGGGATGATTGTGCACGAGTATCAGCGCCGAGGCGTTCAGTTCCAGCGCCCGCTTCGCCACCTCGCGCGGATAGACGGGGACGTGATCCACGGTCCCGCGCGCCTGTTCTTCATCGGCAATCAGCATGTTCTTGCGATCGAGATACAGCACCCGGAACTGTTCGGTCTCCCGATGCGCCATGGTGGTCCGGCAATAGTCCAGAACCGCATCCCAGCTCGATATGACATGCCGGTCCATGACCCGGGCGCGGGCCAGCCGATGGGCGGTGGCCTCGACGATCTTGAGTTCGATCACGACCGCTTCCCCCGCCCCCTTCACTCGGGACAGACGTTCGGGCGGAGCGGAAACGACGCCATTGAAGTCGCCGAACTCGTCCAGAAGCGCCCGTGCCAGTGGTTTGACATCGCGTCTCGGAATGGCGCGAAACAGAACCAGTTCCAGCAGCTCGTAATCCGGCATCGCCGCCGCGCCGCCGGCCATGAACCTCTCGCGCAGCCGCCGCCTGTGGTCGGCGATATATGACGGCAAACGCCCGGCAGGCAGCGGAGTGACCGGCGCCTCATCGGCGTCGAACAACGGCTTCTGAACCTCACGAAAGGCATCTCTCCGCGACATGGCCCGATCATGTGGCAAGGAGGGTGAATACGAGGTTAACACCCTCTTACTCTTGCCGGAAATACTCCGGGGGGTGCGGGGGGCAGAGCCCCCTGCGGAAAATCTCCGGGCGAACGGTCCTTCACTCAGCTTTTCATGCTGTCCCAGAAGGACTTGACCGTCGAGAAAAACGACTTCGACTCGGGATGGTTGTCCTCGCTCAGATCCTCGAACTCGCGCAGCAACTCCTTCTGCCGCGCGGTCAGGTTGACCGGAGTCTCAACCGCAAGCTCGATGAACATGTCTCCCATGCCACCGCCGCGCAGCGCGGGCATTCCCTTGCCACGCAGGCGCATCTGCCGGCCCGACTGGCTGCCGGCCGGGATCTGAACCCGCCCGCGCCCGCCATCGATGGTCGGAACCTCGATCGCCCCGCCCAGAGCGGCCGTCACCATGCTCACGGGCACGCGGCAATACAGGTTCACCCCGTCGCGTTCGAACAGCTCATGCGGCGCGACCTCGATGAAGATGTACAGGTCGCCCGGAGGCCCCCCGCGCATCCCGGCCTCGCCCTCGCCGGCCAGACGGATGCGGGTGCCGGTTTCCACGCCCGCCGGGATGTTCACGCTCAGCGCGCGGTCCTTGTGGACGCGGCCCTGACCGCCGCAGCTGCGGCACGGATCCTTGATGATCTGACCCATGCCCGAACAGGTCGGACAGGTCCGCTCGACGGTAAAGAAACCCTGCTGGGCGCGCACCTTCCCCATGCCCGAACAGGTCGGGCAGGTGGTGGGTTCGACCCCGCCTTCGGCACCGGTGCCGTTGCAGGCCGAACAGGAAACCGATGTCGGCACGTTGATGGTCTTCTGAATGCCCGAATAGGCCTCTTCCAGCGTCACCCGCAGGTTGTAGCGCAGATCCGCACCGCGCATGGCTCGCCGGCGACCGCCACCACGCGCGCCCATGATGTCGCCGAAAAGATCGTCGAACACGTCGGAAAAGGCGCTGGAGAAATCGCCGCTGCCGAAACCGGCGCCGGGACGCGGGCCGCCGCCCATGCCCCCCTCGAAGGCCGCGTGGCCAAAGCGGTCATAGGCCGCCCGCTTGTCCGCGTCCTTGAGAACCTCGTAGGCCTCGTTTGCTTCCTTGAACTGGGCCTCGGCTTCGGGGTTGTCCTTGTTCCGGTCCGGGTGCAGCTCCTTGGCCTTCCTGCGGTAGGCTTTCTTGATTTCGTCGGCCGATGCGCCCCTGCTCACGCCAAGGATGTCGTAATAGTCGCGTTTAGACATCGGTTCGCCCTTCTTGCCGCAAAGGAAACGGGCCGGCCCGTCGCCCGGACCGGCCCGCCCCCGTCTGGCTCATGCCTCAGCCACGCTTGCCATCGTCGAGATCCTCGAATTCGGCATCGACGATGTCGTCTTCGCTCGGACCGGCATCGGCCGCAGCGGGCTCTTCGCCGGCGCTCTCCTGGCTGGACTTGTAGATCGCCTCGCCCAGCTTCATGGCTGCTTCGGTCACGTTCTGGATGCCGGCGCGGATCTTGTCGGCATCGTCCTTCTCGATCTCGTCCTTGAGAGCGGCAATCGCCAGCTCGATGGCTTCGATCGTCGCCGGATCGACCTTGTCGCCATGCTCCTCGATCGATTTCTCGGTCGAGTGGATGAGGCTTTCGGCCTGGTTCTTCGCCTCGACCAGCTCCTTGCGCTTGCGGTCCTCCTCGGCATGGGCCTCGGCATCCTTGACCATCTTCTCGATCTCTTCGTCCGAGAGACCGCCCGAGGCCTGGATGGTGATCTTCTGCTCCTTGCCGGTGCCCTTGTCCTTGGCCGACACCGAGACGATGCCGTTGGCGTCGATGTCGAAGGTCACCTCGATCTGGGGCATGCCGCGCGGGGCCGGCGGGATGTCCTCAAGGTTGAACTGACCCAGCAGCTTGTTGTCCGCGGCCATCTCGCGCTCACCCTGGAAGACCCGGATCGTCACCGCGCTCTGGTTGTCCTCGGCGGTCGAGAAGATCTGGCTCTTCTTGGTCGGGATGGTGGTATTGCGGTCGATCAGCCGGGTGAACACGCCGCCCAGCGTCTCGATGCCCAGCGAAAGCGGGGTGACGTCGAGCAGCACCACGTCCTTCACGTCGCCCTGCAGCACGCCGGCCTGGATCGCCG
This sequence comes from Piezobacter thermophilus, assembly GCF_055386745.1. Classification (NCBI taxonomy): domain Bacteria; kingdom Pseudomonadati; phylum Pseudomonadota; class Alphaproteobacteria; order Rhodobacterales; family Paracoccaceae; genus Piezobacter; species Piezobacter thermophilus. Next base: position 275,476 of record NZ_AP042380.1, read on the forward strand.
CGCCCATGGCCACCACCTCGTCGGGGTTGACGCCCTTGTGCGGCTCCTTGCCGAAGAACTTGGTCACTTCCTCGACCACCTTCGGCATCCGGGTCATGCCGCCGACCAGAACCACCTCGTCCACGTCCGAGGCCGAGATGCCCGCATCCTTGAGCGCCGCCTTGCAGGGCTCAAGCGTGCGCTTGATGAGGTCGGAGACCAGCGATTCCAGCTTGGCCCGGGTCAGCTTCATCACCATGTGCAGCGGCTGGCCGCTGTTGGGGTCCATCGAGATGAACGGCTGGTTGATCTCGGTCTGGCTGGAGCTGGACAGCTCGATCTTGGCCTTTTCAGCGGCCTCCTTCAGGCGCTGCAGGGCCATCTTGTCCTTGGTCAGATCGACGCCATGCTCCTTCTTGAACTCGTCGGCCAGGTAGTTGACGATCCGCATGTCGAAATCCTCACCGCCGAGGAAGGTGTCCCCGTTGGTGGATTTCACCTCGAACAGGCCGTCGTCGATCTCCAGGATGGTGATGTCGAAGGTGCCGCCGCCAAGGTCATAGACCGCGATCGTCTCGGAGTTCTTCTTGTCCAGGCCATAGGCCAGCGCCGCCGCGGTCGGCTCGTTGATGATCCGCAGCACTTCCAGGCCGGCGATCTTGCCGGCGTCCTTGGTGGCCTGGCGCTGGGCGTCGTTGAAATAGGCGGGCACGGTGATGACCGCCTGCGTCACTTCCTCGCCCAGGAAGGATTCGGCGGTTTCCTTCATCTTCTGCAGGATGAAGGCGGAAATCTGCGAGGGCGAATACTTCTCGCCGCGCACTTCGACCCAGGCATCGCCATTGCCGCCATCGACGATCTTGTAGGGCAGGTTCTTCTTGTCCTTGGCCAGATCCGGGTCGTCGATGCGACGGCCGATCAGGCGCTTGATGCCGAAGATGGTGTTTTCGGGGTTGGTGACGGCCTGGCGCTTGGCCGGCTGGCCGACCAGCCGCTCTTCTTCGGTGAAGGCGACGATCGAAGGCGTCGTGCGCGCGCCTTCCGCATTCTCGATCACCCGCGGTTGCGAGCCATCCATGATGGCAACGCAGCTGTTGGTGGTGCCGAGGTCGATTCCGATGACTTTGCTCATTTGTTCGATCCCTTTTCAATTCAAGGCGATTACCCGAGACCCGAACCCGTTACGGCATCCCGGCCCCGATTTGCGGTGCGCGGAAGGTTCTGCATATCCGCGCGTCCCGGCGTATATAGGGACAGGAAAAGAGGGCTGCAACCGTCGCGCATCGACGGGTTTCACGAATCTGTGAGCAATTTGGCAATACTCTGGCAAGGGATGCCGGGAGATGACGGAAAAGCTGGTGATCCGGGGCGTCGAGCTGTGGAAATCGTGGCTGGACGAAGGGGCCCAGGCCAGGTTGCTTGCCGCCCTTCGGCCGGTGCTGCAGGCGGCGCCGGCCTTCTCGTCCGAGACGCCATGGGGCCGGCGCATGTCGGTGCGGATGACCTCGGCGGGGCGGTACGGGTGGTATTCCGACCGCCGGGGCTATCGCTATGTGACACGTCACCCTTCGGGAAATCCGTGGCCCCCCATCCCGGCCGAGGCGCTTTCGATCTGGAAATCCGTTACCGGCCTTGCACGCGAACCCGACTGTTGCCTGATAAACTGGTACGGCGAAGGGGCGCGGATGGGGATGCACCAGGACCGGGACGAGGCCGACTTCTCGTGGCCCGTGTTGTCGGTTTCGCTGGGCGACGATGCGCTGTTCCGGGTGGGGTCCGCCACCCGCGGCGGTCGCACTGAATCGGTGTGGCTGAAATCGGGTGATGTCGCGGTGATCGGGGGCGCCGCCCGCCTGGTTTTTCACGGTATCGACCGGATCCGTTTCGGTTCGTCCCGGTTGCTGCTGGAGGGCGGGCGGATCAACCTCACGCTTCGGGTCGTGGACTGACGTTTCAGCCACGCGCGGCCCAACTGCGCGAGATGCGACGGCGGGTGAAGAATTCGCCCATCAACCCGACCGTCATCAGCACGATTCCGACCCAGAACGCGTATTCCCAGGTGCTGAAATGCGGGTTGTAATTGATGAAGATGAACCCGCGTGCCTGGTCGATGATATGGAACAGCGGGTTCCAGTCGAACATCGCCAGCATGAAGGCCGGCAGCGTGTTGGCGACGAACATCTTGCCCGAGGCGATCATGTTCGCGCGGCGATAGATCATCATCAGGATGTTGACCAGCGATGGCGCCCACGGCTTGAGCGCCAGGAACACCATGCCCACGCAGCAGCCGGTGAACCATGCCAGCAACAGCATGCCCAGCGAAGGGACCGGCTGATCAATGGTGATCGGGGTGAAGGCCGTGTGATACACGAAAAGAATCGCCAGAACGGTCAGAACCTGGATGTAAAGCGATGCCAGCGCCCCGGACACCACCGACACCATCGTGTTCATGGGACCGTGAAGCATCAGCGGACTTGTCGGCCCCTCGGCCCCGGCAACCGCCTGCACGGCCTTGATATGGGTCAGGTACATGAAGATGCCCGACAGCAGGTAAAGCAGGAAGTCGCCGCGGATTGCCGTCTTGCGCAGGCCGAGAACCGCGAACATCAGGTAGAAGACCGCGACGAATATGAGCGCCTGCGACAGGTTGATGAGAATCGCCATGAAGGCATTCCTGTGCGTGGCGCGCACCTTGCGAACGGCGGTGTGAAAGACCACCTCGGCGAAGATGAAGGCGCCGTGCAGACGCGACCTTTGCACCCGATATTCGAACATCTGCCCTCGATCCGAAATCTCTGCCCTGATTGCACGGAATTCTTGCCGTTCCGTTACGCAGGCAGCATAAGAAGCCGCGCAACGATAATCAACAAATCACAGCAATGGAGCATTTTTGTGACCCATGACGCCCTGATCCCGGTGATCCGAAGGCTGGCGCTGGCCGCTGGCGACAAGATCATGGAGATCTACGAGTCCGACGATTTCGAGGTCAAGGTGAAATCGGACGACAGCCCCGTCACCGCCGCCGACGAGGCCGCCGACGCGATCATCTCGGCCGGGCTGCGCGAGGCCTTTCCGGAGATGATGCTGGTCACCGAGGAGCAGGCCGCATCGCATTCCACAACCGGCGATACCTTCCTGATCGTCGATCCGCTGGACGGCACCAAGGAATTCATCCACCGCCGCGGCGATTTCACCGTCAACATCGCCCTGGTCGAAAAGGGCCAGCCGACCCGCGGTGTTGTCTATGCGCCGGCCAGGGGGCGGATGTTCTATACCCTGCCCGACGGACAGTCGGTGGAAGAGGAGGGCCCCTTCGACCGCGACCACCCCGGCCGGACCCGCCCCATCCATGTCTCCACCCCGGACAATGACGCGCTGATGGTGGTGGCGTCCAAGTCCCACCTGACCGACGAAACCCGCGCCTATATCGCCAGATACCGGGTCCGGGATTTCAAGAGCGCAGGCTCGTCGCTGAAATTCTGCCTTGTCGCCACGGGCGAGGCCGACCTCTACCCCCGTGTCGGGCGCACCATGGAATGGGACACCGCTGCCGGGCACGCGGTTCTGCTGGGGGCGGGCGGCAAGGTGGTGCGCTTCGACGATCACACGCCGCTGACCTACGGCAAGGAAGGTTATGCCAACCCCTACTTCATCGCCTACGCTCCCGGCGTGGAGCTGAAGGCGCCCTGATGACCGTCCTCGTCGTCATACCCGCCCGTTACGCCTCGACCCGCTATCCGGGCAAGCCGCTGGTTCCGCTGAGGGGGGCGACGGGCATCTCGCGCAGCCTGATCGAACGGTCATGGCTGGCCGCCGGATCGGTTGAAGGGGTGGACAGGGTGGTGGTGGCCACCGATGACGACCGCATCCGCGCCGCCGCCGAAGGCTTCGGCGCCGAGGTGGTGATGACCTCCTCGGCCTGCCGGAACGGCACCGAACGCTGCGCCGAGGCCCACGCGGCGCTGGGCGGCGGTTACGACATCGTGGTCAACCTTCAAGGCGATGCGCCGCTGACCCCGCCATGGTTCATCGAGGAACTGGTGCAGGGCCTTCGTGCGGCGTCCGATGCCGGGATGGCGACCCCGGTGCTGCGCTGTGACGGCGCGGCGCTGGCCGGGCTGCTGAACGACCGCCGCCATGGCCGTGTCGGTGGCACCACCGCCGTCTTCGCCGCCGATGGCAGCGCGCTCTATTTCTCCAAGGAGGTGATCCCCTTCACCCCCGAACCCGCAGCCGGGGACGAACCGACCCCGGTCTTTCATCACGTGGGCGTCTATGCCTACCGCCCCGACGCGCTTGCCGCCTATCCCGGCTGGTCCATCGGCCCTCTGGAACGGCTGGAGGGGCTGGAACAGCTGCGATTCCTCGAAAACGGCCGCAAGGTCCTGTGCGTCGAGGTCGAGGCGCGCGGGCGGCGGTTCTGGGAACTGAACAACCCCGAGGACGTCGCCCGGATCGAGGCCATGATGGCGGAAATGGGGCTGGAATGACCGCCCCGCTGTCGGTCAGCGTGGTGATCGTCAGCCGCCATCGGCCGGATTTCCTGCGGCGATGCCTGATCGGGGTGTCGCAGCTCTTCCACCCCAGGTTCGAGGTCGTCGTCGTCGCCGATCATGCCTCCTGCGCGGGTCTCAGGGCGCTGCCCCAGGCGGCCTTCGTCAAGATCGTCGAATTCGACGACGCCAACATATCCGCCGCGCGCAATGCCGGCATTGCCGCGGCCGCGGGCGAGATCATCGCCTTCATCGACGACGACGCGGTGCCCGAGCCCACCTGGCTGGATTTCCTGGTCGTGCCCTTTGCCGACCCTCAGGTGGCGGCTGTGGGCGGATTCGTGCGCGGGCGCAACGGCATCAGCTGGCAGTCCCGCGCGCGCGTGGTCGATCCGACCGGCGCCACCCGGCCGCTGGAGGTGCCGCCGAACCGGGTTTCGATCCTGCCGCCCCCGCGCGAGGGCGCGGTCAGGACCGAGGGCACCAACATGGCGCTGCGCCGCGACCGGCTTGCGGCGCTGGGCGGGTTCGACCCGCGCTATCGTTACTTCCTGGATGAAACCGACCTGAACCTGCGCCTTGCCGCGACCGGGGCAAGCACCGGCATCGCGCCTCTTGCCCAGGTCCATCACGGCTTTGCCCCGGCGCCCCATCGCCGCGCGGATCGCGCGCCGCGGGACTTGCGCGAAATCGGGGCCAGCTGGGCCGTCTTCCTTTCCACTCATTGCGGTGCGGGCCGGCGCGAACAGGCATGGCGGCGCGTGCAGGAAGAAGAACGAAGGCGGGCGCTGCGCCACATGGTCTCCGGCGCGCTGGAGCCCCGCGACGTGCGCCGGCTGCTGCGCGGGCTGCGGCAGGGATATGCGGAGGGGCTGCAGCGCGCCGCCCTGCCGATGCCGCCGCTGGCCCCCCCGACCGAACCGTTCCGGCCCTACCCGTCGCGGCATGAGGGCCGCCCCATCCTGATCGCCGGCCGGCTGTGGAGCCGCGCCCGCCAGCGCCGGCGCGCCCGCACGGAAGTGGCCGCCGGCAACACGGTGACGGTGATGCGGTTCACCCTGAGCGCGCTGTTTCACCGGGTCCGGTTCACCCGGGACGGATACTGGGAACATACCGGAGGCGTGTTCGGCCGCAGCGAGCGCGATCAACCGCTGTTCCGGCTGTGGACTTTCGCCGGCCGCGTCCATGCCGAGGCGGAAAGGATCCGCATCGTGCGCGGGCTGGACGAATTTCAGGGCGAGCGGCGCGGCATGTTGCCTATTTGAGGACAATGGGTTGAAACTTTGTTGCGTTTGTCATGATGTTAACCCATTCCAGTTGTATAAGGCCGCGGTTATCGGTCGAAAACTTGAACGAGGGTTGAGGTCATTCCATGCGCAAGAAGGTCACCAAGGCAATTTTTCCTGTCGCCGGTCTGGGCACGCGGTTTCTGCCGGCCACGAAGTCGGTGCCCAAGGAAATCATGACCCTGGTGGATCGTCCTCTCGTCCAGTACGCGATCGACGAGGCCCGCGCCGCCGGGATCAAGGAATTCATTTTCGTCACCTCGCGCGGCAAGGGCGCGCTGGAGGATTATTTCGATCACGCGCCGGCGCTCGAACAGGAGCTGCGCCGGAAGAAAAAGACGAAGCTTCTGGAGATCCTCAAATCCACGAACATGGACAGCGGCGAGATCGCCTATGTCCGGCAGCACAAGGCGCTGGGCCTGGGGCATGCCGTCTGGTGCGCCCGGCGGCTGATCGCCAACGAACCCTTTGCCGTGATCCTGCCCGATGACGTGATCGCGGCCGAAAAGCCCTGCCTGCAGCAGATGGTGGAAGCCTACGAGGAAACCGGCGGCAACATCGTCGCGGCGATGGAGGTTCCGCCCGAAAAGGCCGGCGCCTACGGGGTGCTCGACGTGGCCGAGGACATGGGGCCGGTGGTTTCCGTCAAGGGCATGGTGGAAAAGCCGAAGGCGGAAGAGGCGCCATCGAACCTCGCGGTGATCGGGCGCTATATCCTGACGCCTTCGGTGTTGCAGAACCTGAACCGGATGAAACAGGGCGCGGGCGGGGAAATCCAGCTGACGGACGCGATTGCCGCGGATATCGAGGCGGGCAACCCGGTCTTCGGATACCGCTTCCGCGGGCAGCGGTTCGACTGCGGGTCCAAGGCGGGTTTCCTTCAGGCGACGGTCGCCTTCGCGCTGGCGCGCGACGATCTGCGCGAGGAACTCTGGCAGTATCTCAACGAGATCATTCAGGTCGACAAGGCCGCGCAATAGGCCGGACTGCGGGGGCGAGGCGTGACTCATGTTCTGGTGACGGGGGGCGCGGGCTATATCGGCTCGCACGCCTGCAAGGCGCTGAAGGCGGCGGGCTTCGTGCCCGTCACCTACGACAATCTCGTGACGGGGTGGGAGGACGCGGTCAGGTTCGGCCCGTTCGAGCGCGGCGATCTGATGGACCGCGCGCGGCTGGACGAGGTATTCGCCCGCTACCGCCCGGTGGCGGTGATGCATTTCGCCGCGCTCAGCCAGGTGGGCGAGGCCATGTCCGAGCCGGGCCGCTACTGGCGCAACAATGTCTGCGGGTCGCTGACCCTGATCGAGGCCGCGGTTGCGGCCGGATGCCTGGATTTCGTCTTTTCCTCGACCTGCGCGACCTATGGCGAACATGACAACGTGGTGCTGAACGAGAGCACCCCGCAGGAGCCTCTCAACGCCTATGGCGCCTCCAAGCGGGCGGTCGAGGACATCCTGCGCGACTTCGAGGCCGCTCATGGCCTGCGCCACGTGATATTCCGCTATTTCAACGTTGCCGGTGCCGACCCCGAGGGCGAGATCGGCGAACATCACCGCCCCGAAACCCACCTGATCCCGCTGATGCTGGATGCGATCGACGGCAAGCGGCCGGCGCTGACCGTGTTCGGGACCGATTACGACACCCCCGACGGCACTTGCATCCGCGATTACGTCCATGTCTGCGATCTGGTGGATGCGCATGTGCTGGGCCTGAAATGGCTGCAGGAGGGCAGGGGAAGCCGGGTCTTCAACCTCGGCACCGGCACCGGATTCTCGGTGATGGAGGTGATCGAGCAGTCCCGCGCCGTCACCAACCGCGCGGTGCCCTTCGAAATCGGCCCGCGCCGGGCGGGGGACGCGACCAGGCTGGTCTCGGGCTCGGTCCGCGCGGAAAAGGAGTTGGGTTGGAAGCCCACCCGGTCCAATATGGGCACCATGATCGCCGATGCCTGGAGATGGCACCAAACTGGCCACTACGACAAATAGCCCCCCGCCCGCGCGGCTTCTGGACATCACCCGGCTGATCCGCCGGGCGGGACGGACGCCCACGGGCGTCGATCGGGTGGTGTCGGCCTATCTGCGCCACCTCGCCACCCGCCCCGAACCCCTTTTCGCCCTGGCCCGCACCGCTCTGGGCCATATCCTGCTGGACCCCGACGGGGTGGCGGGCATTGCCGGGCGTCTCGACGGGCGCGTGCCCTGGGGGGCGGCAGATGCGTTGTCGCGCCTGGCGCGGGGCAGGCCCGAAGCGGTGCGCCGGGCCGAAAGCGACCTGCGCCGGCTGGCGCTGGATCGCTGCCTGCCGCCGGGCCTGCCGAAGATGCTGCGCCGGCATCTGCCGCCCGGTTTTGCCTATCTGAATGTCGGGCATTCCAACCTGACCGATCGCGTGCTGTCAGCCATCCGCCACGGCGCGAAGGGACGGGTGGTTGTGCTGATCCATGACGTGATCCCGCTGGAATTCCCGCAATATCAGCGCCCCGGCACGGCCGAGGCGTTCCGCGCCATGCTCAGGCGGGTGCGGGCGCATGCGCATCTGGTCATCTACAATACCGCCGACACGCGTCGCCGGGCCGAAGCATGGATGCGCCGCTGGGGGCCGGCGCCGCCGGCTGTCGTGGCGCATCTGGGTGTCACCGTGGCGCAGCCGGGGAAACTGCCCGGCGGGTTCGATCCGGCAAGGCCGTGGTTCGTCACGCTCGGCACGATCGAGCCGCGCAAGGGCCACGATCTGCTGCTCGACATCTGGGACGAAATGCAGAGCGAGTCCGGCTCCGACACGCCGCAACTGCTCATCTGCGGGGCGCGGGGGTGGATGAACGACGCGGTTTTCGCCCGCCTCGACCGGCTGGGCCCGGACAGCCCCGTGCGCGAAATGCCGGGCCTTTCGGACCCGCAGGTCGCGGCGCTGATCCGGGGCGCGCGGGCGCTGCTGCATCCCAGCCGCGCCGAAGGGTTCGGCCTGCCCCCGGTCGAGGCGGCGGCCCTGGGAACGCCGGTCATCTGCTCGGATCTTCCGGCCATCCGCGAGGTGCTGGGTGACATGCCTGTTTACGTGCCGGAAACGGATCGGTATCAATTTGGAAAAGAGATCGAAAACATGAGGCAGCAACAGGAGAGACCGGCAATCGCAAGGGGGAAGTTCGCCCCGCCAGGTTGGGCAAATCACTTCAACGTTGTCTTGAAGGTCACCTGACGCGCCGACGCGCGCCGGGCGACACGGGACGAAGGGGCAGGAAAACGTGGGCGTATGGCAGTCATACCGCCTGAGGCTCCAGCGCAAGCGCTGGAAGATCCGCGCGTTTCGCAAACGCCGCGAACTGAAGCTTGTTGCCGATCGAAGCGGGCAGATCCGACCCGATGACATCCTGCTGTTCTGCACCCAGCGCAACGAAAAGATGCGCCTGCCCTATTTTCTGCGCTACTACCGCGATCTCGGCGTCAATCATTTCTTTTTCGTGGACAATGACAGCACGGACGGGTCTCTGGACTATCTGGCGAAACAGCCGGATGTTTCGGTCTGGCATACCCGTGCCAGTTACAAGCGGGCGCGTTTCGGGGTCGACTGGCTGAACTGGCTGCAACGGAAATTCGCGCATGGTCACTGGACGCTGACCGTGGATCCCGACGAGTTCCTGATCTACCCGTTCTGCGACACCCGCCCGCTGCGTGCGCTGACCGACTGGCTGGACGCCTCCTCGATCAAGTCGTTCCCGGCGATGCTGCTGGACATGTATCCCAAGGGCCGGATCGACGAACAGCCCTACGAGGCCGGGCAGAACCCGATCGAGATTGCCTGCTGGTTCGACAGCGGCAATTACACGATCAGGCGGAACAAGCGGTTCGGAAACCTCTGGATCCAGGGCGGACCGCGCAGCCGGGTGTTCTTTCCCGACAGGCCGGAGAAGGCTCCGGCGCTGAACAAGATCCCGCTGGTCAAGTGGAACCGCGCCTATACCTATGTCAGTTCGACCCACATGCTGCTGCCGCGGGGGCTGAACCTCGTCTATGACGAATGGGGCGGGGAAAAGGCCAGCGGCATCCTGCTTCACGCCAAGTTCCTCGATACCTTCACCGCCAAGGCCGCGGAAGAGTTGAACCGCCGGCAGCACTATGCGGCCTCGGTCGAATACAGGGCCTATGCAGAGAAGCTGAAGGACAACCCGGACCTGTGGTGCAAATGGTCCGAGAAATACATCAACTGGCGGCAGCTCGAGATTCTGGGGCTGATGTCCAAGGGAAACTGGGCATGACGCGGCGCGACGACGGCTTCATGTCGGTGGGCATCATCATGCTGGTGCACACCGCGCTGGACCGGGCCGAGCAGGTCGCCCGGCACTGGACGGCCGCGGGCTGCCCGGTGGTGATCCATGTGGACCGCAAGGTGCCCCGCAAGGTCTTTGCCGAATTCCGCAAGGCGGTCTCGGACGATCCGCTGATCCATTTCAGCCGCCGGCACACATGCGAATGGGGCACCTGGGGCATCGTCGCGGCAACGCAATCGGCGGCGGAACTGATGCTTGCCCGCTTTCCCGAGGTGCGGCATGTCTATCTGGCCTCGGGCTCCTGCCTGCCGCTGCGCCCGGTGCAGGAGCTGATCGACTACCTTGCCGAACGCCCGACCACCGACTTCATCGAAAGCGCGACCACCTCGGACGTGCCCTGGACGGTGGGCGGGCTGGACGAGGAACGCTTTACCCTGCGGTTTCCGTTCTCGTGGAAGAAGCACCGCCGCCTGTTCGACGGATATGTGGAGCTTCAAAGGCGCATCGGCTTCCGGCGCCGGATCCCCAACGGCATCGTGCCGCATATGGGCAGCCAGTGGTGGTGCCTGACGCGGCGCACCCTTTCGGCCATCCTGACCGATCCTGACCGGCCGCTCTATGACCGCTATTTCCGGCGCGTCTGGATCCCCGACGAAAGCTATTTCCAGACGCTTGCCCGGCTGTATTCCGAGAAGATCGAGAGCCGCTCGCTGACCCTGTCCAAGTTCGACTTCCAGGGCAAGCCGCACATCTTCTACGACGACCACCTGCAACTGCTGCGCCGCTCGGACTGCTTTGTCGCGCGCAAGATCTGGCCGCGAGCCGAACGGCTCTACCAGGCCTTCCTCGGCGACGGCGCGGCCGACATGAAGCGGACCGAGCCGAACCCCGGCAAGGTGGACCGCATCTTCGCCAAGGCGGTCGAGCGCCGCACCCGCGGCCGCCCCGGTCTGTACATGCAAAGCCGGTTTCCGAATTTCGGCTGGGAAAACGGTCTGACCTCAAGCCCCTATTCGGTGTTCGAGGGCTTTGCCGAGCTGTTCGAGGATTTCGAAACCTGGCTGGCACGGGCCACTGGCGCGCGCGTGCACGGACACCTTTACGCCCCCGAACGGGTCGAATTCGCCGGCGGCGAAACCATGATGAACGGCGCGCTGTGCGACAGCGCGAAAACGCGCGACTACAACCCGCAGGCCTTTCTGACCAGCCTGATCTGGAACACCAGGGGCGAACGGCAGTGCTTTCAGTTCGGTCCGCGCGACAATCAGAAGATCGGCCCCTTCTTCGCCCGTGATCCCAATGCCCAGATTTCGGTCATCACCGGCGCCTGGGCGGTGCCTCTGTTCAAGTCGAACCGCAATTTTGCCGAGCTGAGAAAACTGGCAGCGAAACTCCAGAAGATCGAGGCCGATCACCTCGACGTGCTGCGCAACCAGTGGTCGAAGGCGCGTATCCGCATCTGGACCATGGCGGAATTCGTCGAAGCCCCGATGGAGCCGATCCAGACCATCATCGACGAGATCGCTCCGGCCAGCCAGCGGCGGCTGACCGAGGCGCCGAAGATGGTCAACCTTGCCGGTTTCGGGCAGTTTCTCCAGAATCTGAAGAACCAGGGAATGCACCCCTACCTGATGGGAGACTTCCCGATCACGCATGACAACCCGAGCGACCGCCGCCCGGTGCGTCGGCCATATCTCGTGCGGTAGGAGGCGGGCAGCATGACCAGCCCCTTCGACTACTTCATCATGTTCGCCGAGATGCGGACAGGCTCCAACTTTCTGGAGACGAACCTGAACGCGCTGGGCGACGTGGCCTGCCATGGCGAGGCCTTCAACCCGCATTTCATCGGCTACCCCAATCGCGACGAGATCCTGGGCATCACCCGGGAAGAACGCGACGCCGATCCGCTGAAGCTGATCGCGGCGATCAGGAACCAGCCCGGCAAGCTGGGCGGGTTCCGCTATTTCCATGACCACGATCCGCGGGTTCTGGACATCGCCCTGGACGATCCGCGCTGCGCCAAGATTATCCTCACGCGCAATCCGCTGGACAGCTATGTTTCGTGGAAGATCGCGCAGGCCACGGGGCAGTGGAAGCTGACCAACGTGAAGCGTCGCAAGGAGGCAAAGGCGCGCTTCGATGCCGCCGAGTTTGCTGCCCATGTCGAGGCCCTGCAGGACTTCCAGGTGCTGATCCTGAACCGGTTGCAGAAAAGCGGGCAGACCGCCTTCTACATCGCCTACGAGGACCTCCAGGATGTCGGGGTGATGAACGGGCTGGCGCAGTGGCTGGGGGTGCGCGGCCGGCTTGAGGCACTGGATCAAAGCCTGAAACGCCAAAACCCCAGCCCGATCGTCTCCAAGGTTTCGAACCCTGACGAGATGATGGCGGCCCTGTCCGGCCTGGACCGTTTCAACCTGACGCGCACGCCGAATTTCGAACCCCGCCGCGGTCCGGCGGTGCCTTCCTATGTGGCGGCTGCCGAAACGCCGATTCTGTTCATGCCGATGCCGGGCGGGCCCGGCGCGCAGGTGCGGGCATGGCTGGCGGCGCTGGATCGCGTGGACGAGGGCGACCTGCCCGGCCGGATGACCCAGAAACAGCTGCGCCAGTGGAAACGCGCCCACCCCGGGCACCGCAGCTTCACCGTTCTGCGCCATCCCGTCGCCCGTGCCCATTCGGTGTTCTGCGAACGGATCCTGTCCACCGGCCCGGGCAGCTTCGCCCGTATCCGCGAAACCCTGCGTCGCCAGTTCCGCCTGCCGATCCCCAAGGACGGGCCGGGCGAGGATTACACGCTTGACGCGCACCGCGCCGCCTTTGTCGCCTTTCTCGATTTTGCGCGGGCCAGCATGGCCGGGCAGACCTCGATCCGGGTTGACCCGGAGTGGTGTACACAGGCGCAGGCGCTTTCGAATTTCGGTGACTTCCTGCCGCCCGACTTAGTCCTGCGCGAGGCAGAGCTGCACGACTTTCTGCCCGACCTCGCGCGGCGTCTGGGCCATGATGATCCGCCCGCGCCACGACCCGCTCCGCCGGAGAAGCCAGTGGCACTGGCCGAGATCTACGACGAGGCGCTGGAGGCGAAGGTCGCCGAGATCTATCAGCGCGACTATCTGATGTTCGGTTTCACCGCGTGGGACGGCACGCCCGGGGGGGCATAAGAAAACCCCGGCCCATCGGGCCGGAGTCGGGTTCCGTCATCTCGGAAAATGCCGCGCGGCGCCGTTCTACGCCGCCTGAACCGGTTGCGGTGCGGTCAGCAGCGCGTGCAGCTTGGCGGGATCGGCATTCGCGCGCAGCTTTGCGCACATGGCCGGATCGCGCAGGGTCCGGGATACCAGTGCAAGGGCCTTGAGATGCTCCACCCCCGCATCTTCGGGCGCGAACAGCGCAAACGCGATGTCCACCGGCTGCCGGTCCACCGCGCCGAAATCGATCGGCTTTTCCAGCAGAAGGAACACGCCGGCCACGCGATCAAGGCCGGGCATGTGCGCATGCGGAAGCGCGACCCCGTGGCCGACACCCGTCGGCCCGAGGCTTTCCCGCTCCAGCAGCGCATCGACCGTTTCCTGGGAGTCGAGGCCATAGGCGCCCTCGGCCAGATCCCCGATCTCCTGAAACAGCCGCTTCTTGCTGGATGCGGCGGACAATACCTTGACCGCCTCGGGCTTGAGGATGTTGGAAAGTTCCATCGGTGCGTGCTCCGTTCTGGCCCGTCACTAGGTGGCGGGCGTCAGTCCCGGATCCTCAGGGATCGATCCACCCGATATTGCCGTCGTCGCGTCGATAGACGACATTGAGTTCGTTCTTGCCTTCGTTGCGGAAAACCAGCACGGGGGCCCCGGCAAGTTCCATCTGCATGACCGCTTCGCCCACCGACAGGGACGGAATCGCTGTTTCCATCTCGGCAACGATGATCGGCTGCAGCGTTTCGGGTTCCTCTTCCTCGTGCGATTCGTCCGCGGCGAGGATGTACGAGGACGCGCCGAAAAGTTCAACCGGCTCGGTCCGCGTCCGGTGATGGTCCTTCAGGCGGCGTTTGTAGCGCCGCAGCTGCTTTTCCATCTTGTTGCAGCACGCATCGAACGCTGCATAGATTTCATCGGCCGAGGCCTTGGCCTGCGCGGTCAGACCGGTCGAGAGATGGACCGTGGCCTCGCATACATATTCATGCGCCGAACGGGAAAAGACGACATTCGCGTCTGTCGGACGCTCGGCGTATTTCTTGACCACCGTGTTCAGCTCCGTCTGCACGTGTTCCTGCAGGGCGGTGCCGATGTCGATCTGTTTTCCGCTGATTTGGTAACGCATGTGATCTCCTTCGCGATTCGCACCCGTCCTGTCGCCGGCGGGCCGGCAGGTCGTCAGGTCCGGGTGTCGGGAAATGGCCGCGTGTCAGGTTGTATTCGATCCTCGCCTTCGCGGAAGGCCTGACCCCGTACTGCAACAACCTGCTTTCCAGCCATGCTTCCATTCAGGCGCGGACGGCCCGAAGAGTCAACGCATGAGGACAAGTTTTCGGCAAAATCCGCCGCACCGGCGGCAACGCGCCGCAATGCCTGTCAGGAAATGCGGAAATTCTCGCCGAGATAGACGCGGCGCACGTTTTCGTTGTCCACGACTTCTTCCGGGGTGCCCGACATCAGCACCTGACCATCGTGCAGGATGTAGGCGCGGTCCACGATCTCGAGCGTTTCACGCACGTTGTGGTCGGTGATCAGCACGCCGATGCCGCGCGTCCTGAGGTCGCCGACAAGGTGCCGGATGTCCCCGACCGAGATCGGATCGACACCGGCAAAGGGTTCGTCCAGAAGCAGGTATTTCGGTTCGGCGGCCAGGCAGCGGGCGATCTCCACCCGCCGACGTTCGCCGCCCGACAGGGCAAGGGCCGGGGCGCGGCGCAGATGTTCGATCGAAAATTCCGAAAGCAGCTCTTCCAGCCGTTCGCGCCGCTTGTGCCGGTCCCTCTGGGTGATGTCGAGAACCGCAGCGATGTTGTCCTCGACGCTGAGTCCGCGAAAGATCGACATTTCCTGCGGCAGGTAGCCGATTCCCAGCCGCGCCCGGCGGTACATCGGCAGGGTGGTAACGTTCTGCCCGTCGATCGTAACCCGGCCGGCCTCGGGAAAGACGAGGCCGGCGACTGCGTAGAAGGTCGTCGTCTTGCCCGACCCGTTCGGCCCCAGCAGCGCCACCACCTCGCCCCGGTTCAGCGTCATGGACACGTCGCGGATCACGGTCCGTCGCCGGTAGGACTTGCGCAGCTTGTCCATCCGCAGCCCGGCCGAGCCCTCGGCGACGGTGAGTTCCGGGGATCGCGCCATCAGTCGCCTTCCGGCTTGATGATGGTCTTGACGCCGCCGGTCATGTTGGCGGTGCCATCGGTCAGGTTGACCGTCATGCGATCGGAGGTCAGCGCGTTCGGCCCCTGTGTCAGCAGGACATTTCCTGTCATGACGATGACGCCCGAGGCAACCGTGTATTCGGCCCGATCCGAACGGGCCGCGTCGGGTCCGTTGACCAGAACCACGTCGCCGGTTGCGACCAGCCGCTCGATCCCGTTCCCTTCTTCGGCATAGATCACCAGCACCTTGTCGGCAGACAGGCGCATCTCGCCCTGTCCCACCACGACGCCGCCCGAAAACAGCGCTGTGCCGTCGGCCTGGTTGACGTCCAGTTGCTCGGAGGTGATCTCGACCGGCAGGGTCGGATCTGCCTTGAGGGTTCCGAACGCGACGCGGGTTCCCTCGGCGCGCAGGGCCGTCGCGCCCAGGATCACGAGCATCGTCAGAATGGCGGCGCGCAGTCGGATCACAGTCTAGTCTTTCTTCTTTGCCGGATCATATATCAGCTTGACGCCATTCTTGAAAAGCATGTGCAGCGGGTCACCCCTCTTTTTCGCCGCATATTCCATCTTTCCGGCCTCCAGATCGCCCATCGGCCCGGTGGCGCGGACCGGGCCGGGGGTTTCGCCGGCGACGATGTCGATGCGCGCGTTCAGCTGTTCGGTCCAGACCCTGATTCCGGTCGAGGTAACGATTTTCACGTTGCCCGCGAATCGCGCCCGGTCCTGCCCGGGGCTGACCGAAACCCTGTCGGCTTCCAGTTGCAGGCGCACGCCGTCGGCCATCACGATCCGGCCCGAGACGCCCTCGGCCTCCGAGGGTTCGTCCGGCCCCCCGGGGTGGAGCAGCTCGGCCTGCACGACGATATCGCCGCCATCCGTCGTCGTGCCCGAGAAATAGGGCCGGGTGATCTGCCGGCTTTCGACCCGCTCGGCCACGGCCCTCTCGGAAAAGGGGATGGTCGCGGTGGGGACGACGCTGCGCGACAGCAGGAACAGCGTTGACAATATCCCCAGCGCTGCAAGCGGCAGCAGCACCTTCAGCAGGGCAACCATGCGGGAGTAGCGATCCACCGCGCCCCGTGCCCCCCTCAGCCCAGACCGGCCCGCAGGCAGTCATGGATATGCAGAAGGCCCAGTGGCCGGGGCGGTCCGTCTTCGGGGGTGACGAACAGGCAGGTGATCTTGCGCCGGTTCATCAGCGCCACCGCTTCTTCGGCCAGGGCGTCGGGGCCGATCGTGGTCGGGTTCGGGGTCATCACGTCGGCGGCCGCCAGATCGAGCAGCCCGGCCATGTGCCGGCGCAGGTCGCCATCGGTGATGATGCCGGTCAGGGAGCCGTCATTCCCGGTCACGCCGGCGACGCCGAAACCCTTGCGGCTGATCTCGATCAGCACCTCGCCCATGGGCGTCTGCGGTCGCGCCAGGGGCAGGGCGTCGCCGGAATGCATCAGGTCGCGGACCTTGCTCAGCCGCGCGCCCAGCTTGCCGCCGGGGTGGAAGTCGCGGAAGTTTTCGGGGGTGAAGCGGCGATGCTCCATCAGCGCAATCGCCAGCGCATCGCCCAGCGCCAGCGTCATCGTCGTCGAGGTCGTCGGCACGATGCCGTTGCCGCAGGCCTCTTCCGCCCGCGGCAGCACCAGCGCCACGTCGGATTGCCGCAACAGGGTCGATTCGGCCCGCGCCGCCACCCCGATCAGCGGGATGCCGAAGCGGCGGGTATGGGCCACGATGTCGGCCAGTTCGGGCGTCTCGCCGGAATTGGACAGCACCAGCGCCACGTCCCCGCGGGCGAGCATGCCCAGGTCGCCATGGCTGGCCTCGGCCGGGTGGACGAACTGCGCCGGGGTGCCGGTGCTGGCCAGCGTCGCCGCGATCTTGCGCGCCACATGGCCGGACTTGCCCATGCCGCTGACGATCACCCGCCCGCGCGCATTCAGCATCAGCTCCACCGCGCGGTCGAAATCGCCACCCACCCCCTCGGCCAGCTGCGCCAGCGCGGCGGCCTCGATGCGGATGACCCGGCGGGCGATATCCTGGTAACTGCCGGTCATGAGTGGGCGAAGATGTCCGTGTCGGGCCAGCCTTCCAGATCCAGCCGCGCCCGCGTCGGCAGGAAGCCGAAACAGGCCTGCGCCAGTTCGGCCCGCCCCTCGCGCGCCAGCCTGCGGTCGAGTTCCTCGCGCAGCCGGTGCAGGTAGAGGACGTCCGACGCCGCATAGTCGAGCTGCGCCTGGCTCAGCGTCTCGGCGCCCCAGTCGCTCATCTGCTGCTGTTTCGAGATGTCGATGCCCAGCAGCTCTTGGGTCAGGTTCTTCAGCCCGTGCCGGTCGGTATAGGTGCGCACCAGGCGGCTGGCGATCTTGGTGCAATAGACCGGCGCGGCCAGTACCCCGAAGGCGTGATACAGCGCGGCGATGTCGAAGCGCCCGAAATGGAACAGCTTGAGCACCTTCGGATCGGCCAGCATCGCGCACAGATTGGGGGCGCTGGTCTGGCCCTTCTCGATCTGTACGATATGGGCATTCCCGTCGCCACCCGACATCTGCACCACGCACAGCCGGTCGCGATGCGGGTTGAGCCCCATGGTTTCGCAGTCGATGGCGACCACGGGCCCCAGATCAAGCCCGTCGGGCAGGTCGTTCCTGTAGAGGTGGTTGGCCACGTCGTCCGTCCTTGCGCCAGTGCCGCCCGAGTTGGCGGCCCTGCGCCGAAATAGGCTCTTTGGCCTGCGAACTCAACCGGGGCCGCCCATGCCCCCTGACGGAAAAGGGCCGCCCCGCCGGGGCGACCCTTTTCGGAAATTCGCGTCGAATTGCGAACTCAGCCGTTCACGCTGTCCTTGAGGGCCTTGGCGATGGTCATCTTGACCACCTTGTCGGCTTCCTTCTTGAACTGCTCGCCGGTCGCGGGGTTGCGGACCATGCGTTCGGGCCGTTCGCGGCAGTAGATCTTGCCCACCCCCGGAATGGTGACGGCACCGCCCGCAGAGACTTCGCGGGTGATGACATTGGCAATCGCCTCGAGCGCGGCGGCGGCGGCTTTCTTGTCGGTGCCCATTTCTTCGGCCAGAGCGGCGACGAACTGGGTCTTGGTCATCGGTTTTGCCATTTCTTGGTCTCCATCATCTGCCCGAACCTTTTGGGCCTCGCGGCATGACTTTAACGGTATCTGGTGGGGTAGCACAACGAATTGTGGGTCCGAAAGGCCGAAAATCGCACTTTTGGGGCCAAATTTGCCGATCAGAGAAAGGCCGGTTCGTCGAACGACCTCAGTTTCCGGCTGTGAAGCCGCTCAAGCGGCATGGTCCGCAACGTCTCCATGGCGCGGATTCCGATCCGCAGGTGGCGGGTCACCTGCGTGGTGTAGAACTCCGATGCCATTCCGGGCAGCTTCAGCTCGCCATGCAGAGGCTTGTCGGACACGCACAGCAGCGTGCCGTAGGGCACGCGGAAGCGATAGCCGTTGGCGGCGATGGTGGCGCTTTCCATGTCCAGCGCGATGGCGCGCGACTGCGACAGCCGCTTGACCGGGCCGGACTGGTCGCGCAGCTCCCAGTTGCGGTTGTCGATGGTGGCCACGGTGCCGGTGCGCATGATGCGCTTGAGCTCGTAGCCGTCGAGTTCGGTCACCTGCGCCACCGCCTGTTCCAGCGCGATCTGGACCTCTGCCAGCGCCGGGATCGGCGTCCAGACCGGCAGGTCGTCGTCCAGGACGTGATCCTCGCGCAGATAGGCGTGGGCCAGGACGAAATCCCCCAGCCGCTGGCTGTTGCGCAGCCCGGCGCAGTGGCCGACCATCAGCCAGGCATGGGGCCGCAGCACGGCAATGTGGTCGGTGGCGGTCTTGGCGTTTGAGGGACCGACGCCGATATTGACCAGGCTGATGCCGCCGCCATCGGGCCGCTTGAGGTGATAGCTGGGCATCTGCGGAAGTTTCTGCCCGTCCGGCAGGGCCTCTGCAGGGTCGGTGATCTCGGCATTGCCGGGTCCGACGAAGGAGGTATAGCCGGAATCGGGATCGGCCAGCGCGGCGCGGGCGTAGGACTCGAATTCGTCCACATAGAACTGGTAGTTCGTGAACAGCACGAAATTCTGGAAATGGGCCGGGTCGGTGGCGGTGTAGTGGGCCAGCCGGGCCAGCGAATAGTCGATGCGCTGGGCGGTGAACAGGGCCAGCGGGCCGCAGCCGTCTTCAGGCCGGTGGGTGCCGTTGACGATGTCGTCGTCCATGGTGGACAGGTCCGGCACGTCGAACACGTCGCGCAGGGTGAACCCCGCCGCGCCGTCCTGCGGCACCACCAGCTCGGGCTGGGCGGCAACGGCGAAATGCAGGGGCATCGGCGTGGTCGAGGGGCCGATGGTGACCGGCTGGCCGTGATTGCGGATCAGCAGTCCGATCTGATCGGTCAGGTAGCCGCGGAACAGGTCGGGCCGGGTGACGGTGGTGGCATAGGTGCCCGGTGCCGAGACATGACCGAAGCTCAGCCGCGTATCCACCTGCGCGAAGGTCGAGGTGGTCAGGCGGATCTCGGGGTAGAAGGCGCGGATCCGGCCCGGCGGCGGGCCTGCGCGCATGGTGTGGGAAAAGCCGGCGCAAAGGTGCCGGGTGGCCGCCGAATAGAGCGCTTCCAGCCGCGCTACCGCCGCGGCCGGGTCGGTGAAGCTTTCCGGCGGGGGGGTATCGGGAACTCGGATATCCGTCATTCCGGCAGGTCCAGCAGGGGGATCTTCCGAAACCGGCGCACGTCGATCAGGCCCTTGTCCGAGATCCTGAGCTCGGGGATCACCACCAGCGCCAGCAGCGTGTGCTGCATGTAGGCGTTGTTGAGTTCGCACCCGCTCTCGCGCATCGCCTGCACCAGACGCTCGGCGCTGGCCGCCACCTGCGCGGCCGGTGCATCGGACATCAGCCCGGCGATGGGCAGCTCCACCAGGGCCACCTCCTGCCCGTCGCGCCACAGGGTGACGCCGCCGCCGACCTCGGCCAGCCGGTTCGCGGCCAGCGCCATCTGCGCCCGGTCGGTGCCCACCACGATCATGTGGTGGCTGTCATGGGCGACCGTGCTGGCCATTGCCATGCGCCCCGTGTAACCGAAGCCCGAGACGAAGCCGTTGGTCACGCCGCCCGTGCCCCGGTGGCGCTCGACCAGCGCGATCTGGCAGATGTCGCCCTGCGCCTCGACCAGCCCGTCGCGCACCGGCAGATCGGCCTTCAGCGCCTTCGTCGGCGCCTGGTTTTCGATGACGCCGATCACGTTGGCGCGCACGCTGTTTGCACCCTCGGGGGCGCGGATCTCGAAATCGCGCGGGCCGAGCGCATGGCCCAGGTGCACCGTGTTGCGCACCCGGTCGGGCCAGGCGTAATGCGGGCAGTCCACCAGCACCCTGCCGTCCTGCGCAACCACCTGCCCGCGGGCGATCACCACCTCGATCGGCAGTTCGCGCAGGTCGGAGGTCAGGATCACGTCGGCCCGCCGCCCCGGCGCGATCGAGCCCAGCTCGCGCTCCAGCCCGAAATGGGTGGCGGTGTTGAGGGTGGCCATCTGCAGCGCCACCAGCGGGTCGCAGCCGCAGTCGATGGCGTGGCGCACCACCCGGTTCATGTGCCCGTCATTCACCAGCGTGCCGGAATGGCAGTCATCGGTGCAGAGGATGAAATTGCGCGGATCAAGCCCCCTCCGGGTCACCGCGGTGATCTGGGACTCGACATCATGCCAGGCGCTGCCCAGCCGCATCATCGACCGCATCCCCAGCCGCGCCCGGGCGATGGCGTCGGCCTCGCAGGTGCCTTCGTGATCGTCCGCCGGCCCGCCGGCCACATAGGCGGCAAAGGGCTGCCCCAGATCGGGCGAGGCATAATGCCCGCCCACGGTCTTGCCGGCGCGCTGGGTGGCGGCGATCTCGGCCAGCATCTTCGGATCGGCCGCGGCCACGCCGGGAAAGTTCATCATCTCGCCCAGCCCCACGATGCCGGGCCAGCCCATCGCCTCGGCCACGTCCTCGGGGGTGATCTCGTGGCCGGTGGTTTCCAGCCCCGGCGCCGACGGCGCGCAGGAGGGCATCTGGGTGAAGATGTTGATCGGCTGCAGGGCGGCCTCGTCATGCATCATCCGCACGCCCTCCAGCCCCAGCACATTGGCGATCTCGTGCGGGTCGGTGAAGATCGTGGTGGTGCCGTGGGGAATGATGGCGCGGGCGAACTCGGCCGGGGTGAGCATTCCCGACTCGATATGCATGTGGGCATCGCACAGCCCCGGGATCATGTAGCGCCCGCCCGCCTCGACAATGCTGGTTCCGGGTCCGATGCAATATCCCGCATCGGGCACCACGCAGGCAATACGCCCGCCGGCAATGGCAATGTCGTGGCCGGGCAGACATTCGCGCGTGTGCACGTTGACCCAGACGCCGCCGCAGATCACCATGTCGGCGTGTTCGCGCCCGGCGGCAACGGCGATCAGGCGTGGGGCGAGGGCGGGCCAGTCGGGAAAACTCTTGATGCTCATGCCCCGATTGTGCGCCAATGCGCGCCCGGCGCAAGCGGCTTTTCCCGTCACGCGGCGGCACTTCCCCGGCTTCCTCTTCCTCTTGCCCCAAATACTCCGGGGGAGTCGCGGCACGCCGCGACGGGGGCAGAGCCCCCGCCACCCCGGGCATTCCGTTCCCGCCGGAAGGGTCGGGCGGAAGATTGCCTTGTGCGCATCCGGCCCCGGCTCCATATAGGCGAGTGTCGCTACAGGAGGTCGCCCATGAACAAAGAGGAATTCCCCGGCTGGCACGGCACGACGATCATCGCCGTCCGCAAGGGCGGCGAGGTGGTGGTTGCCGGTGACGGCCAGGTATCGCTGGGCCAGACCGTCATCAAGGGCTCGGCGCGCAAGGTGCGCCGCCTCAACCCCGGCGGACACGAGGTCGTGGCCGGGTTTGCCGGATCGACGGCAGATGCCTTCACCCTCCTCGAACGCCTCGAATCGCGACTCGAGGCCGCGCCGGGGCAGCTGGCCCGCGCCTGCGTCGAACTGGCCAAGGACTGGCGAACCGACAAGTATCTGCGCAATCTGGAGGCGATGCTGATCGTCACCGACGGCGCCGACATGTTCGTCATCACCGGCGCCGGAGACGTGCTGGAGCCCGAACATGACGTGGCGGCCATCGGCTCGGGCGGAAACTACGCGCTGGCCGCGGCGCGGGCGATGATGAACGGGCATGGCGACGCCGAACAGATCGCCCGCCGCGCCATGGCCATTGCCGCCGACATCTGCGTCTATACCAATGGCAACCTGACGGTGGAGAAGATTTCCCGATGACCGACCTGACCCCGCGCGAGATCGTCTCCGAGCTCGACCGCTTCATCATCGGCCAGAAGGACGCCAAGCGCGCCGTCGCGGTGGCCCTGCGCAACCGCTGGCGGCGCAAGCAGTTGCCCGACGACCTGCGCGACGAGGTCTACCCCAAGAACATCCTGATGATCGGCCCCACCGGCGTCGGCAAGACCGAGATCAGCCGCCGCCTTGCCCGCCTTGCCCGCGCGCCCTTCATCAAGGTCGAGGCCACCAAGTTCACCGAGGTGGGCTATGTCGGCCGCGACGTGGAGCAGATCATCCGCGACCTTGCCGATAGCGCCATCGCCCAGACCCGTGAATGGATGCGCGAAGAGGTCCGCGCCCGCGCCGAAGCTGCCGCCGAAGAGCGGGTGATCGAGGCCATCGCCGGCAAGGACGCGCGCGAATCCACGCGCGAGATGTTCCGCCGCAAGCTGAAGGCGGGCGAGCTGGACGACACAGTGATCGAGCTGGACGTGACCGACAGTTCCAGCCCGATGCCGATGTTCGACATTCCCGGCCAGCCCGGCGCCAGCATGGGAATGCTGAACCTGGGCGATCTGTTCGGCAAGGCCTTCGGCGGCCGCACGGTGCGTCGGCGCATGACCGTGGCCGAAAGCCACGACATCCTCGTGGGCGAAGAGGCCGACAAGCTGCTGGACGACGAAACCGTGACCCGTACCGCGCTGGAGGCAGTGGAGCAGAACGGAATCGTGTTCCTTGACGAGATCGACAAGGTCTGCGCCCGGGCCGAAACCCGCGGCGGTGATGTCTCGCGCGAAGGCGTGCAGCGCGACCTGCTGCCGTTGATCGAGGGCACCACCGTGTCCACCAAATACGGCCCCGTGAAGACCGACCACATCCTGTTCATCGCCTCGGGCGCGTTCCACATCGCCAAGCCCTCTGATCTGCTGCCCGAACTGCAGGGGCGCCTGCCGATCCGGGTCGAGCTGCGGGCGCTGACGGAAGAGGATTTCGTGCGCATCCTGACCGAGACCGACAATGCACTGACCCGCCAGTACAAGGCCTTGCTGGGCACCGAATCGGTCGCGGTCGATTTCACCGATGACGGCATCAGGGCGCTGGCGCGCATCGCCGCCGAAGTGAACCGGGCGGTGGAAAACATCGGGGCCCGGCGCCTCTACACGGTGATGGAACGGGTGTTCGAGGAACTGTCCTTCACCGCTCCCGACCGCGCCGGCGAGAAGGTGACCGTTGACGCCGCCTTCGTGGATGCCAATCTGGGCGAACTTACCCGGTCCTCGGACCTTGGCCGTTACATGCTCTGACTCCGATCGCAGGGCCCTGACAGGAGCAGTTGCCGATGAAGCTGATATCCGCCGCCGCCTCTCCCTTCGTGCGCAAGGTGCGCGTGGTGCTGCGCGAAACCGGGCTGGTGCAGGATGTGGAAGAGCTGCAAGTGACCACCTCGCCCTTGGCGACGGCGCAGCAGGCGCAGGCGGCGAACCCGCTGGGCAAGATCCCGGCATTGATTCGCGAGGACGGGCGGGCGATATACGACAGTCGCGTGATCACCCGGTTCCTCGACCACCGCGCCGGGGCGGGGCTCTATCCCGAGGACCGGATCTGGGACGTTCTGACGCTGGAGGCATTGGCGGACGGTATCATGGACGCTGCCGTGCTGATCACCTACGAGGGCCGGCTTCGTCCCGCCGACAGGCAGTCGCCGGAATGGGTCGGGGCGCAGTGGGAAAAGGTGGCGCGGGGGGTCGCGCATGTGAACGCCGGCTGGATGGATCACCTTTCCGGCCCGATCGATGCCGGCCAGATCGCGCTTGCATGCGCCCTGGGCTATCTGGATTTCCGGCATGACGCCCGGAACTGGCGCCGGGGCAACGACGCCCTGGCGGCGTGGTTCGCGACATTCGATTCGCGCCCGAGCATGGTTGAAACGCGCCCCGGCGATGCCTGACGGGGCCCTTCGGGCCAACCGTTCACATTCTGTTGTTGGAATGCATGTGGCCAGGCGGGCACAAGCGCGGCCATTTGCGACACCCTGCGCGAGTTTGACCGCTGGACGAAAGGCCCGCGTCCCGTTAGATAGCCGCCTTGAAGACGCCGCGCCGAGCGCGGCGCGTTCGCATGTTTGCCCGCCACGGGCGCTGGAAACGGAGAAAACCTCGTGTCCCACGCAGAAGACCACGAAGGCACCCGGAGGGATTTCCTCTACTACGCCACTGCTGGCGCCGGTGTCGTGACCGCAGGGGCTGTCATCTGGCCCCTGATCAACCAGATGAATCCTTCGGCGGATGTTCAGGCGCTCGCGTCGATCCGCGTCGATGTCAGCGGTGTCGAACCGGGCACGCAGCTGACCGTGAAGTGGCGCGGCAAGCCGGTGTTCATCCGCCGCCGCACCCCCGAAGAGATCGAGGCCGCGCGCAATACGCCGCTGGACGATCTGGTCGATACGGACGCAGAGAATGCCAACAAGCCCGGCGCCCCGGCCACGGATGAAAACCGGGCGCTGACCGAAGACGGCGAGTGGCTGGTGATGATCGGCGTCTGCACCCACCTGGGCTGCGTGCCGCTGGGGGATGGTGCCGGCGATTTCGGCGGCTGGTTCTGCCCCTGTCACGGGTCGCACTACGACACCGCAGGCCGTATCCGCAAGGGTCCGGCGCCGCGCAACCTGGACATCCCGGTTGCCGCGTTCGTCGATGAAACCACGATCAAGCTCGGCTGAGGGGGACTCGAGATGGCCGGTATTCCGCACGATCACTACGAGCCCAGGACGGGCTTTGAAAAATGGCTTCACGAACGTCTTCCGATCGTGAGCCTCATCTATGACACGATCATGATCCCGACGCCGAAGAACCTCAACTGGTGGTGGATCTTCGGTATCGTTCTTGCCTTCGCGCTGGTGCTGCAGATCGTCACCGGCGTGATCCTGGCGATGCACTACACGCCGAACGTGGATCTCGCCTTCGCCAGCGTCGAGCACATCATGCGCAACGTCAGGGGCGGCTACATGCTGCGCTATGTGCATGCCAACGGCGCGTCGCTGTTCTTCTTTGCCGTCTATGTCCACATCTTCCGCGGCCTCTACTACGGGTCCTACAAGTCGCCGCGGGAAGTGACCTGGATCATCGGCATGCTGATCTACCTGGTGATGATGGGCACCGCCTTCATGGGCTACGTGCTGCCCTGGGGGCAGATGTCGTTCTGGGGCGCCACGGTGATCACCGGGCTGTTCGGTGCGATCCCGCTGATCGGCGAGCCGATCCAGACCTGGCTGCTGGGCGGACCGGCGGTGGGCAACCCGACGCTGAACCGGTTCTTCTCGTTGCACTACCTGCTGCCGTTCATCATCGCGGCGCTGGTGGTGGTGCATATCTGGGCCTTCCACACCACCGGCAACAACAACCCCGCCGGGGTCGAGGTGCGGCGCGGCTCGAAGGAAGAGGCCGAGAAGGACACCCTGCCGTTCTGGCCCTATTTCGTCATCAAGGACCTGTTCGCGCTGGGCGTGGTGCTGATCGTGTTCTGGGCGGTGGTCGGCTTCATGCCGAACTTCCTGGGCGAGGCCGACAACTACATCGAGGCCAACCCGCTGATGACCCCGCCCGAGATCGTGCCGGAATGGTACTTCCTGCCCTTCTACGCGATCCTGCGGGCGTTCACCGCGGATGTCTGGGTGGTCCAGTTCGCGTCCTTCATCACCGGGGGCATCGTGGACGCCAAGTTCTTCGGCGTGATCGCCATGTTCGGCGCCATCGTGGTGCTGGCACTGGTGCCGTGGCTTGACACCTCGTCGGTGCGTTCGGGCAAGTACCGGCCGATGTTCAGGTGGTGGTTCTACCTGCTGGTCATCGACTTTGTCGTGCTGATGTGGTGCGGCAGCCGTCCGCCGGAGGGCATCGTTCCGGCACTGTCGCTGATCGGTTCGGCCTACTGGTTCGCCTACTTCCTCGTGATCCTGCCGATCCTCGGCGTCATCGAGAAGCCCGAGCCGATTCCGGCGACCATCGAGGAAGACTTCAACGCCCATTACGGCAAGCAGGAAGCGGCCGAGTGATGGAAAGGACAGGTTTCAAGATGATCAGGAAACTCGCACTCACTGCCGCTGCCGCCCTGGTTCTGACCGGGACCGGGGTATCGGCCAATCCGGAAATCGAGGTCGAAGATGTCGATTTCTCGTTCGAGGGTCCGTTCGGCACCTACGACCAGCAGCAGCTGCAGCGCGGCCTGCAGATCTACACCGAGGTCTGCGCCTCCTGCCATGGTCTGAAATTCGTGCCGATCCGCACGCTGGGCGACGAGGGCGGTCCCGGCCTCGCCGAGGAGGCGGTTCGCGCCTATGCCGAACAGTTCGAGGTCTACGATCGCGAACTGGACGACACGCGACCGGCCAAGCCGTCCGACCATTTCCCGGAATCGTCGCTGGACAACGCGCCCGACCTGAGCCTGATGGCCAAGGCGCGCAAGGGGTTCACCGGGCCCAACGGGCTGCTCATCAACCCGCTCTTCAAGGGGCAGGGCGGGCCGGAATACATCTACTCGATTCTCACCGGCTATACCGGCGAGGAGAAGGAAGTGGCCGGTTCGACCTTCTACGAGAACAAGGCCTTCCCCAGCGGCTGGATCGCCATGCCTCCGCCGCTGGTCGGGGAGGACGTGGAGTTCGCCGACGGCAGCTCCAACGAGCTTGAGAAGGAAGCCGAGGACATCGCCGCCTTCCTGATGTGGACGGCCGAGCCGAAGATGATGGCCCGCAAGCAGGCCGGCTTTGTCGGCGTGCTGATGCTGGTTGTTCTCACGTCTCTTCTCTACCTGACCAACAAGCGCCTGTGGGCGCCAGTCAAGGGGAAGAAGAAGAGCGCCTGACCTTCCGCGGCGTCAGTAGCGGTTGAAGGAAGCCCCGCGGTCCATTCGGGCCGCGGGATTTTCACGCGCGTGCGTCGGAGGGGGCGCTGCCCCCTCGGCCCTTGCGGGCCTCACCCCCGGAGTATTTCAGGCAAGAGGAAGGGGGCGGGTCAGGCCGTGAGGCGGGTTCCGTCGGTCCCGCGGATGCGCGCGGTGACGATCGTGGATTGGGGTTGCGGGGTGGCGAATACCACCTCGGCGAACTGTTCGGTGCGCCCGATGGTATCGCTTTCCATCAGGACTCGGTGAGTCCGGCCGATCTGAGCGGCAAGGTGGCCTTGCACGCGGGCCTTGCCGGCGGCGCGCAGGCGGGCAGCGCGGGCCTTGATGGTCTTGCCCTCGACCTGCGGCATCCGGGCGGCGGGGGTGCCCTGGCGCGGCGAATAGGGGAAGACGTGCAGCCAGGTGAGATTGCATTCCTCGACCAGTTTCAGGGTGTTCTCGAAATGCGCGTCGGTTTCGGTCGGAAAGCCGGCGATCAGGTCGGCGCCGAAGGTGATGTCGGGGCGCAGCCTTCGTGCCTCTTCGGTGAAGCGGATCGCGTCTTCGCGGGAGTGGCGCCGTTTCATCCGTTTCAGGATCAGGTTGTCGCCATGTTGCAATGACAGGTGCAGGTGCGGCATGAGGCGGGGTTCGGTGGCGATGGCCTGCATCAGGGCTTCATCGGCCTCGATCGAATCGATTGAAGAGATGCGCAGGCGCGGCAGGTCGGGGATAAGCCTGAGGATGCGCTGCACCAGGTTTCCCAGCCGTGGGCGGGCGGGCAGATCGGCGCCCCAGCTGGTCAGGTCCACCCCGGTCAGCACCACCTCGTTGTAGCCGCGGTCGGTCAGGCGCTTGATCTGTTCGACGATCACCCCGGCCGGCACGCTGCGGGAATTGCCGCGCCCGTAGGGGATGATGCAGAAGGTGCAGCGGTGGTCGCAGCCGTTCTGCACCTGCACATAGGCGCGCGAGCGGGTTCCGAAACCGTCGATCAGGTGGCCGGCGGTTTCGGAGACCGACATGATGTCGTCCACGCGCACCGGTTCGCAATCGCCGATGAGGCCGGCGGCCAGGTCGCGCCAGGTTTCGGGCCGCATCTTTTCGGCATTGCCGATGACCGCATCGACCTCGTCCATCCTGGCGAAGGTTTCGGGTTCGGTCTGCGCCGCGCAGCCGGTGACGATCAGCCGGGCCGTCGGGTGTTCGCGGCGCAGGCGGCGGATTTCCTGGCGGGCCTTGCGCACGGCCTCGGCGGTGACCGCGCAGGTGTTCACGATCACGGTGTCTTCCAGCCCCGCGGCGGCAGTCATGGCCTTCATCGCCTCGGTTTCATAGGCGTTGAGGCGACAGCCCAGCGTGGTGAATCGCGGGGCGGTAGTCATGCGGCGACCCCGGCCAGGAACTGTGCCGTCAGCGTACCGGAGAAGACATGCGCGGTCGGGCCGGTCATCCAGACCCCGTCCTCGCGCCAGTCGATCCACAATGTTCCCCCGTCGAGGTCGACCCGCACCTTGCGCCCGGTCAGGCCGCGGCGTGCGGCGGCCACCGCCGTGGCGCAGGAGGAGGAACCCGAGGCCAGCGTAACGCCCGTGCCGCGCTCCCATACCCGCATGCGGATATGGTCGTGCCCAACGATCCGGGCCACCTGCACGTTGGTGCGCTGCGGAAACAGCGGGTGGGTTTCGATACGCGGGCCGAAGCTTTCCAGCGGCACGGCCTCGGGGTCTTCCACGAAGAAGGTGCAATGGGGGTTGCCCATGCCGGTTGCAGTCGGGGCGCCGTCAATGGGCAGTTCAAGCGTATCCAAAGGTTCGGACAGGGGGATTTCGTCCCAGCGCAGCTTGGGCGGCCCCATGTTGACCGCTGTCAGCCCGTTGCCCGCGTCGCGCGCCACAAGCTGGCCATGATCGGTGGAAAGGCGCAGCTCGGTCTTTCCCGTTTCATCCATCAGGAAGCGGGCGATGCAGCGGGTGGCGTTGCCGCAGGCGGCCGATCTGGACCCGTCGGCGTTGTAAAAGGTCAGGTGCGCGTCGCCCGAGCCGGCAGAGATGATCGCAAGCTGGTCGAACCCGATCCCGAAATGCCGGTCGGCCATGGCCGAGGCCAGTCGCGGCGTGATCTGAATCGCCCGTTCGCGGGCATCCACAACGACGAAATCGTTGCCAAGCCCGTGCATCTTCATGAAGGACAGTCCTGGGGGCGTCTGAGCGGTCATGGGGCGCATATAGCGCCGGTGCCGGGGCGAATCCACCCGCGCCCGATTTTTCGTCATTTTTGGCTTGACCCTCTGGGCAGGCTTTCTTAGTTAGGCCGCCTAAACGGGGTACACGGACAGGGTACTCCGGTTCCGTTCGGGGCCTGTTTCCACGGGTCGGGCGGGCGAAGTGGGCCGTTAGCTCAGTTGGTAGAGCAACTGACTTTTAATCAGTGGGTCGCAGGTTCGAATCCTGCACGGCTCACCACTTCTTCTTCAAGGGAAACACCGCCCCGCCGCGCAGTTCACATGGCGTGGGGCGGGGTCGTCCCTATATGCCATAGCCCCAGGACGGAAACCGGCCCAGGTGCATCTCGATCCCGCGCACACCGGGCACGTTCTCGATGGCGACCCGAACCGCCTTTTCGACGAAATCGCTGTCGGCCACGCCCCAGACGCTTACCTGCCCGTTTTCGACGGTGTAGTTGACCAGGTTGACCTGTGCGCCGGGAACCTCGGCCAGTGCGGCGGCGATCGCCTGCCGCAGTTCCTCGTCCGAGGGAGAGGACGGGGGAAGCGCATCCTCGCCGACATGGGCCAGCGCCTGCAGAAGATTGGCCCGGGAAACGATACCGACAACCTTTCCGTCCCGGAGCACCGGCACGCGCTTGATCCGCCGCTTTTCGAGGGTCCGGGCGATTTCGCCGACCGGCGTGTTTTCCGTCACCGTCACCACGTTGCGGGTCATCACGTCGCCGACGCGATGGCTGCGCGCCTTGAGGTATTCCTCGGCTTCGCCATCGAGATCGGCGAGAAATTCCAGCCACCAGCTTTGGCGCTTGCTGCCGCTGTCGCGAAGCCGGCGCATCAGGTCGCCTTCGCTGATCAGCCCGACAAGCAGATCGTCCTTGCCCACCACGGGCAGGGCGCTGACATGGTGGTCGAGCATCAGGCGAACCGCCTTTTCGACCGTGTCTTCCGGCCGGACGGTGACGACGGCGGTGGTCATGATATCCTTGGCTTGCATGGTGAACTCCTTCTCTTTGGCAGGGTCTGGCAAATTGTTCTCATCCATCTTCCGGGTCGGTGCCCATCCGGCCCGCAAGGGCGCAGGGCGCATGGCGGCATGTCCGGGCGGGCATGATCGGGCCGGTTTCCCGCGGCGCCATCATGCCGGGCGCCGGGATCACCCGCGGATCGGGGCGATTTCGAACACGATGAAAGCCGAAACACCGAACAGGAGTTTCGAGGTGAAGCTGACGATCAGCGGCACCGCCGTCACGAAGGCCGGGCTGATCACGGGAAGCAGCACGAGGAAATTGAAAGCCCAGACCGCTGCCAGCGCGCCGACAATGACCGCGAATTCCCAGTGCCACCTGCGAAACCGGATGGGCAGCCGCCTTGCCGCCGTCACCACGAGAATGCCGAGCAGGCCGGCGAGGGCCATATGGACGGCTACGCCCAGCGGCACGGCGGCGTAACGTCCGGCTGCGCCGACGGCTTCGGCAACTCCCCTTGCGACCCGGGCGGCGTCGGCCCCCGCTCCCGCCGAATAGGCCGTGATCCACAGGATTTCGGCCAGCCCGCCCGCGAATCCGGCGAGAAGGCCAAAAGTCAGAGCGCTCCGCGCATTGCCCATGGAACGGGCCGCAGCACGGGCATTTTCCGGGTTGGGATACATCCTGGCTTCTCCTTGTCTGCGGTTGCAACGACTTGCAGTGCCCGGCGGCCATTCGGGCGTCGGGCTGCGGTTGCCGGAGGATGACTCCGGCCAGGGGCGCAGAGCGGGAAATCAGGCCGGTGCCGGTCCGGTCGCTATCCGTGGCCGCCGCAGCAGCCGTGCTGGCGGTCTTTCGGCGATTCCTTGTGCCGGCCGCCACAACACCCCGAATGTTCGCCGGAGTGTCGCCTTGCCGCTCCGCTGCCACAACAATCCTTACCACGAGCGTCGTTCTCCGTCGTGCCGGTGGTCGGTTCTTCCTGCCTGACCGGCCGAGTCATGCGAATCCTGTTGCCGAAAAGTTTCATTCCTGTCCTCCTGTCGGGCCCTGCTGACCCGATTGATGGAATCGATGTCCGGGCCCGCCCGCGTCTCGCCGTCGCGCCCGCAGGGGCACCGGCCCCGGCCGGCCCCGATGCTGCGGTTCTCCGCATCTTCGGGTCCGGGCGGCCGATGTTCCCGTCACAAGGGACGCTCCTCGCGCCGAGACGTTACAGAACGTCGGGTCGCGATGCCCTCATGTCGGCCGTTCGGGCGACGGGGGGCCGATTTGCGGAGGCTGGATCGTTCAGGCGGTCGTGTGATCGCAGTGGCTGCCGGAAACCGGGTTTTCGCATCCGGAAGGCGTGCACGAGCAATCGTCGAAACCATCGGAACAGCAACTGCCGCAATGTGCCAGAAGTCGTTCGCGCAGCGCGGTGCGGGCCCGGTGCAGCCGCACCGCAAGGGCGCCCCGGGACAGGCCCAGCTCGGCGGCGACGCTGGCCCGGTCTTCCTCGGCCATGTCGATCCTCTGGATCAGCTCGGCGTCGGAGGCCCGAAGCTGCGGCACGAGTCCCTGCACGCAGTTGCAGACATGGGCCATCGTCTCGGCGGCGTCGGGTTCCGGCTCGGCGAGTTGCAGTTCGTGGCCGAAGGCCCGGCCCAGCCGGACGTGCCGGCCGATCTTGCGGAAGTGGTCGTTCAGAACCGAATGAAGTATGGAGTAGAGCCAGGATTCCAGTCTCCGGGCATCGCGCAGCTGGCCCTTGCGCGCCAAGACGCGCAGGCAGAATTCCTGCAGGACATCTTCGGCGTCGGCGCGGTTGCCGAGGCGCCGGGCGAGGAAGCCCAGAAATGCTTCGCGCCTGGCGATCAGCGCAAGATCGGTGGCGTCGTTGCCGTCTCGGGTGGCGGATCGCCCGGATCCGCGCCCTGCCTCGACCGAACCTGAAATCATTCGTGGCACTCCGGAAAATTGCGTGGTGCGAAGATATTCACCCCCAACGGGCAGAGCAGGACACTCGCGCGAAGATGTGTGGCGCACAATGACCCAGATCAAGGCCGAGGGGCAGTTCACCGCGTGCAGCCGCCGATGCCGCCGATGTTGACAGCGCGCAGGCCGGAAACTACGACTCGCACTCACGCAGGGGAGTCCCGCCCAGGGGACTGAGAGGCTGACGGCGCGGCATCGACCGTGCGGCGAAGCGACCCTTTGAACCTGACCCAGTTGATACTGGCGTAGGAAGCACATCGAAGAGCGCTCCGCTGGCGGAGTCCGATCTTCGGGCCACATGGGCCACTTTCTGCCTCATCGTTCAACGTCGGGTCTTTTTGAGTGAACGCTTGAGGAGAACCCAGATGAATCGTCCTTCCCCCTCGGTCACCGTCGGTGCACTGCCGGCATCCGAAAAAATCCATCTGCCGGGAAAGCTGTACCCCGATATCCGGGTGCCCATGCGCCGGATCGCGTTGCATCCAACCGCCGGAGAGCTGCCGGTGATCGTCTATGACAGCTCCGGCCCCTATACGGATCCGAAGGCGGAAATCGACATTCGCAAGGGGTTGGCCCCGCTGCGCCGGGGCTGGATCGAGGCCCGAGGCGACGTGGAACCCCACGCGGGCCGCCCGGTGCAACCGGCGGACAACGGCTTTGCCGAAGGGGCGCGGCTGGTGCCGGAATTTCCGCTGCGGCGGCAACCGCTGCGCGCCCGGCAGGGACAGGCGGTGACCCAGATGGCCTATGCCCGCGCCGGCATCGTCACGCCCGAAATGGAGTTCGTGGCGATCCGCGAAAACCTGGGGCGCGAGGCCATGCGCGAGGCGGCGGCCCGCGACGGCCGGGACTGGGGCGCGGCCATTCCCGATTACGTGACGCCCGAGTTCGTACGCGAGGAAATCGCCCGCGGCCGCGCCATCATCCCGGCCAACATCAACCACCCCGAGGCCGAACCGATGATCATCGGGCGAAATTTCCTGGTGAAGATCAATGCCAACATGGGCACATCGGCGGTGACGTCCTCGATGGAGGAAGAGGTGGACAAGATGGTCTGGGCCATCCGCTGGGGCGCGGATACGGTGATGGACCTGTCCACCGGGCGCAACATCCACAACACCCGTGAATGGATCATCCGCAACGCGCCGGTCCCGATCGGTACCGTGCCGCTCTACCAGGCGCTGGAAAAGGTCGGGGGCGTGGTCGAAGACCTCGACTGGGAGGTCTTCCGCGACACCCTGATCGAACAGGCCGAACAGGGGGTGGACTATTTCACAATCCATGCCGGCGTGCGGTTGCACATGATCCCGATGACCGTGGATCGGGTGACCGGCATAGTCAGTCGCGGCGGTTCGATCATGGCGAAATGGTGTCTGCATCACCACCGCGAAAGCTTTCTTTACGAGCATTTCGAGGAAATCTGCGACATCGCCCGTGCCCATGACGTGAGCTTCTCGCTGGGTGACGGGCTGCGTCCCGGCTCGGTCGCCGATGCCAACGACAAGGCCCAGTTCGCCGAGCTGGAAACCCTGGGCGAACTGACCGAAATCGCCTGGGCGAAGGATTGCCAGGTGATGATCGAGGGGCCCGGTCACGTGGCCATGCACAAGATCAAGGCCAACATGGACAAGCAGCTTGAAACCTGCGGCGAGGCGCCCTTCTACACGTTGGGGCCGCTGACCACCGACATCGCGCCGGGATACGACCACATCACCAGCGCCATCGGGGCCGCGATGATCGGCTGGTACGGGACCGCGATGCTTTGCTACGTCACCCCCAAGGAGCATCTCGGCCTGCCCGACCGCGACGACGTGAAGACCGGGGTGATCACCTACAAGATCGCCGCCCATGCCGCCGACCTTGCCAAGGGGCACCCCGGCGCGCAACTGCGTGACGATGCCCTCAGCCGCGCCCGGTTCGAGTTCCGCTGGGAAGATCAGTTCAACCTTTCCCTCGATCCCGAAACCGCGCGCCGGTTCCACGACCAGACCCTGCCGAAGGCGGCGCACAAGGTGGCCCATTTCTGCTCCATGTGCGGGCCGAAATTCTGTTCCATGCAGATATCGCAGGACATCCGCGCGCATGCGCAGAAGGAGGGGATGCAGGCGATGGCCGAGAAGTTCCGTGAAGCCGGCGCCCTCTACCTGCCTGTCGGGGAGGTGGAATGATGGAATTTTCCGTTTTGGGCGCGGGCGTGGCGGGCCTGTGCTGTGCGACGGTCCTGGCCGAACGCGGGCATGAGGTCGAGGTGATCGACACCGATCCTGCCCCGCGCGGCGCATCATGGTATGCCGGCGGGATGCTGGCCCCCTTCTGCGAGGCCGAAATCGCCCCGCCCGAGGTTCTGCGGCTGGGGCGTGGGGCGGTGGACTGGTGGGCGGCGCGGGTGCCTGGCGTGGCGCGCCGCGGCACGCTGGTGGTGGCTCCGGCGCGCGACCGGGCGGAACTGGCCCGCTTTGCTGCCCGCACGGAAGGGCACCGCCGGCTGGACCGCGAGGCAATCGCCACGCTCGAACCCGATCTCGCGGGGCGGTTCGACGCGGCGCTGTTCTTCTCCGAAGAGGCTTTCCTCGATCCCCGCCGCGCCATGGAGGCGCTGGCCGAAAACCTGCGCGCCCGTGGCGTGCCGCTGCTGCTGGGCTGCGATACGGTGCCGCGCGGGCGGGTCATCGACTGCCGCGGCCTTGCCGCCCGTGACGACCTGCCGAACCTGCGTGCCGTGCGGGGCGAGATGCTGATGGTCCGGTCGCGGGACGTGGCGCTGACCCGCACCGTCCGCCTGCTGCACCCGCGGTTTCCCGCCTATGTGGTGCCGCGCGGCGAGGGGCGCTTTCTGGTCGGCGCGACGATGATCGAATCCGACGACGACGGCCCGATCACGGTCCGCTCGACGGTGGAACTGCTTTCGGCGCTCCACACGCTGCACCCGGCCTTCGCCGAGGCGGCCGTGATCGAAACCGGCGCAGGTCTGCGCCCGGCCTTCCCCGACAACCTGCCGGCCATCCATCACGGCCCGGACCGCGTTTTCGTGAACGGCTTCTACCGCCACGGTTTCCTGATGGCCCCGGCCATGGCCGAACGGCTGGCGCGACAGGTCAGCAACCGCCACGCCCCCGATGCGATACAGGGTGTTTCGGCATGAAACTGGTGATCAACGGCCGACCGCGCGAGGCCCGCTCGACAACGCTTTCGGCGCTGGTCGAGGAATTCGGTTTTCAGGCCGCCTGCGTGGCCACGGCGCTGAACGGAGAATTCGTGCCGCGTGACGCGCGCGACCGGACAGAACTGAGCCCCGGCGACAGGGTCGAGGTTCTGGCCCCCATGCAGGGAGGGTGAGATGCGCCTTTACGATACCGAGATCGCCTCGCGCCTGCTTCTGGGGACGGCACGCTATCCCTCGCCGGCGATCCTGGCCGAGGCCATCGCTGCCTCGGGCACGCGGATTGTCACCGTCTCGTTGCGGCGCGAGGGCGGGGGAGGCGCCGATTTTCATGCGCTGGTGGCGCGGACGGGCTGCCGGATCCTGCCCAACACCGCCGGCTGTCATTCCGTCAAGGAGGCCGTCACCACCGCCCGCATGGCGCGCGAGCTGTTCGGCACGCGCTGGATCAAGCTCGAGGTGATCGGCCATTGCGACAGCCTGCAACCGGATGTCTTCGCCCTGGTCGAGGCGGCAGAGATCCTCTGCGCCGAAGGGTTCGAGGTGTTCCCCTACACCACCGAGGACCTTTCCGTGGGCGAGCGCCTCCTGGCGGCGGGCTGCAGGGTGTTGATGCCCTGGGGCGCGCCGATCGGCTCGGGGCAGGGTTTGCGCAACCCGGAGGCGCTGCGTTCCATGCGGGCGCATTTCGCGGATGTGCCGTTGATCGTTGACGCGGGGATCGGAGCGCCCAGCCACGCCGCGCAGGCGATGGAGCTGGGCTTTGACGCGGTGCTGCTGAACACCGCCATTGCCGGGGCCGGCGATCCGGTGGCGATGGCCCGCGCCTTCGCCCGCGCGGTCGAGGCCGGGCACGAGGCCCATGCCGCCGGGCTGATGCCCCAGCGCGACATGGCTGTTCCCTCGACCCCGCTGATCGGTCTGGCAGAGCTGTCGTGATGCTGGATCGGTTCTACCTGATCGTCGGCGACGCGGACTGGCTGGAAAGGCTGGTTCCGCTTGGCGTGCGCCTGGTGCAGCTGCGGCTCAAGGACATGGCAACGGAGGAGATGCGCGGCCACATCGCCCGCGGCATGGAATGCTGTGCCCGTCATCGGGCGCGACTGGTCGTCAACGATCACTGGCAGCTGGCCATCGAGGCGGGGGCGGATTTCGTCCATCTCGGGCAGGGGGATCTTGACGGTGCCGACCTGGCCGCCCTGCGGCGCGCCGGCATCCGCATCGGGATCAGCACCCATGACGAGGCCGAACTCGACCGTGCGCTGTCCTGCGATCCGGCCTATGTGGCGCTTGGCCCGATCTGGCCGACCCGGCTCAAGAAGATGCCCTGGGCGCCGCAGGGGCCTGGCCGCCTGCGGGAATGGAAGGCACGCATCGGGGCGCTGCCGCTGGTGGCGATCGGCGGGCTGACGCCCGACCGCCTGCCCTGCGTGTTTGCCGCCGGAGCCGACAGTGCGGCCGTCGTCACCGATATTGCTTGTGCAGAAAACCCCGAGAAAAGGGTTCGGGAATGGATAAGGGCGACGGGCAGACGCGGATTCTTCTGATTGCCGGGACCGACGGCAGCGCCGGTGCCGGGCTGTTCCGCGACCAGCGCGTGGCCCTCGAACTGGGGGTTGAATGTGCCTTCGCCGTCACCGGCGTGACGGCGCAGACCGATGCAGGGGTGAGGGACATCGCCCTTCTTTCCCCGCAGATCGTTTCGGCCCAGATCGAGGCGGCGTTCGAAAGCGGACCGGTCGATGCGATCAAGATCGGGATGCTGGGCAATGCGGGGATCGTGGCGGCGGTTGCCGATGCCCTCGGGGCGGTGGCCTGCCCCGTCGTGCTCGATCCGGTCCTGCAAAGCACCTCGGGTGCCGAACTGCTGGACGGGGCGGGGGTGGAGGTGATGCTACGAGACCTGTTGCCGCTGGTTCGGGTCGTGACGCCCAACCTGCCCGAGTTCGAGCGCCTCACCGGATCCGCAGGCAGGACGGCGACAGCGCACGAGCGCGCCGGCATGTTGCTGGGCGCAGGTGCCGGGGCGGTTCTGGTGAAGGGCGGGCATGGATCGGGGCCGCTTTGCATCGATGTCCTGCATGACCGGGGCGGGGCGACCCGGTACCCTTCGCCCCGCTGGACCCGTGGGCGGCGGGGAACGGGCTGCACGCTGTCAACCGCGATTGCATGCTTTCTCGGGCAGGGGATGGACCTCCCGTCGGCGGTCGAAAGGGCGAAGGACTACACCGCCCGATGGATCTCGGCCCCAGAGGCGGGGGTTGGCGAGGCCGCCGCCGTGGCGATGGAGGGGCGTGACAAAGCGCGTGACAAGGGACATGATTCGGGGTCCGGTATCGGCGGATGATGTCTCGGGGCACCCGGCAGCCCCCGCAAGGACGGCTGGCAGGCGGATTCCGGCGAACGACCGCCGGGTGCAGCTCGCCGAACCGGCGGGAAGCTGCCGGAATTGCGGTTGACCGGCATGGCGCCTGAATCTTGCCGCGAATCTCTGAGATAGAAACCGGCATCGACCATGCAGCAATTGCACCCGCGGGAGGACAGGCATGTATCGGACCGGGTATTTCCCGACCGGCGGCAATGCCGCCTTCAACACGATCCTGCAGTTGCAGGAAGGGCGCATCGATCTGACGAAATCGGGAAAGGTGGCTCTTTTTCGTGGCGATGCCGCTGGCACCCAGGTGGCCAAATCGGCGCTCAGCACCGGGTTTGCCCCGGTGGATGAAAGCGGGACGATCACATTGAAGATGGGTTTCAAGATCCCGGCGGGCAGTCCGACAAGCTCGATCTACATTGCCGATTTTGAAAGCAACAATGCCAGCATCGGCACCAACCCGGGCATCCGGATCCAGCTTCGCGACGGGGTCATTCGCGTTGACCGGGCCAAGATCGGGGAATCGACGTTCTGGCAGGCCGACCAGGACGGGCCGCTTCAGACCGACCAGTGGCACAGCCTGCGCGTCG
Organism: Piezobacter thermophilus; assembly: GCF_055386745.1. NCBI lineage: Bacteria > Pseudomonadati > Pseudomonadota > Alphaproteobacteria > Rhodobacterales > Paracoccaceae > Piezobacter > Piezobacter thermophilus. The sequence continues at coordinate 314,328 of NZ_AP042380.1, forward strand.
TGATGACGCCGGGGGACGCCGCGACCGGTCGGGTCAAGGTGTTCCTTGACGGGACGCTTGTGGTCGATGAGCGCGGCGCGACGATGCTCACGCCGGCGGCGGTCGCCGGCACCGGCTACACCCTGCAGGGCGGCGAGATCGACCGGGTTCAGGTGGGCCTGACCGCCAACGCCAACCTCGACAGCGCGGCAGCGATCGCCATTCGCAAGGTTGCCATCACCGTTGACGACAATGGCATCTCGCAGCTTTACAGGCCGGACCTGCGCGAAGCCGTGAACGAGGCCGAAACGATCTACCGCGGCGGGACCGAGGCCAACCCGGCTACGATACTCGCCGATCCCGACTGGGGTTATTTCGGCAAGACCCTGACGGGGAATGCGAAAGACAACACGCTCAGAGGCGGCAAGTTCGATGACGAGCTGTTCGGCCGGGCGGGGGATGACATCCTGAACGGCCGCCGCGGCGACGATTTCATGAAGGGCGGCGCAGGCAGCGACGTGTTCGTGTTCGTGAACAATGGCGGCAACGACGTGGTCGCCGATTTCACGCCGGGGGAGGACCGGATCGGCTTCAAGGTCCCGGCCAGCGAAAGTTCCCGCATCGACTGGGTCGATCAGGGCAACGGCGTTCTGGTGCATTACGGCGTGACGACCATGCTGCTGAAGAACGTCTCGCTTTCCGATCTTGGCGTGGACGATTTCTATTTCATGTAGAGGCGTCGCTCTCCCGCGTTCCGGTCCGGCGCAGGCGTCGCCATGCCGCGAGCCGGAGCCGCGAAACCGCATCCGTGCGGGTGATCGCAAGTGTGATCGTCTCTCTTTGCCCCGTGGCCAGCGGTTTGACGTAATTGCGTGCGTTCCAGTAGTCGATCTGGCGGGCGCCTTCATCGAAGGCCTGCCGTACGATCGTGACCACGAGATTGAGGCCGGGATAGAGCCGGTTTGCAGCCGGATCCTGCGCGGTGAAATACCCTGACCGCCGCCCGGCGCCGTCCTTCAGTTCCACGTTCACCGCGACCCGCCGGTTGCCGACGCGGACGAACCACAGGCGCATGGTGCCGTCGGGCACGAGATTGCAGATCTGCCCGGCAAGAAGCCGCATCCCGACGGACTGCATCCGCGCCGTGGCCTTCCAGCTGCGCCTGACGATCTTCCCGATATCGTCGATGCAGGGTTCGACGTCGATCGGGCCGGTCAGCATCTCGATCTCGCCGCCCCCTTCCTCCAGCCGGCGCCGATACCGCCGGACCCGGTTGCGCGCCTTTCCAGACAGCATGCGAAGATAGTCGTCGCCGCTTTTCGCTCCGCCGGCGATGTGGAGCTTCGGCCCCGGCGCGCGTCTGACGGAAAATCCGGGGGTGGCGAAGGACTCCGCCCAGGCCGACGCGAAAACGGAATCGGTGGATTCCAGTGGAAATCTCTGTTCAATCCATGGGAGCTGTCGCAAGTACCGGGCAAGTGCTCCGGCGTTCTCGTCGGAGGCGTCGGCAGGTGCCGTGAGCAGCGAAAACTGGGGCGTTTCCCCGAACCGCGGCGGGCCCAGCCGGCAGCCGAACAGGGCGCGGACCGAGCGGCGCGCGAAGATCGGCGCGAAACCGCACAGATCCCGCCCCCGCCATGCCGCCAGACACATCGGTTTTCTGCCCTCGGTCGCCGCCGCGCGGGCCAGCGGCAGCAGGAAGCCGGGCCGGTCGAAGGCGCGCGCCCTGCGGTTCGACCGGGCAAGTTCCTCCAGTGCCGGCGACAGGGAGTCCAGCCTGTCCAGGCGGTCGATGACCTCGATCCTCGGATTGCCGGTCATGGCACGTGGTTCTCCTCCGGGGCGGTTTCATCCGGCGGCCAGACCCAGGCCGGGTAGCGCGTGGGACGCCTGGCCGCGAGACGCCGCTGCAATGCCGCAAGCATACCCTGTGGCAGGGCCTCGGCGGCGGTCTCCACCAGGCGGGCCAGATTCCGGTCGGTGGAGGAGAGCGCGCGTTCGCGTTCCGAATCAGAGGCGAAGCTGGAATTCGGCGCGAATTCGGGACGCAGCCCGTCCGGCCGCGCAAGCCCCAGCCGGTTCAGGAGCGGAGCAAGCGCGCGGTCGGGGTCGTCGCGCAGATCGCGGAACGTGACGTGAAAGATCCGATCCGGTCCGATGCGGTCTGGCAGCGCGGCCATGTGCCGGCGGTGAAAGACATTGGATGCGGCGGCACGCGCCACCGGCAATGCGCGCCGCGGGTACGGGGGCGGGTGCCGGCCGTAGGACCACAGCCGCGACCGCAACAGCCCTTCGGTGTCGCGCGTGACGCACAGGAACACCGCGCGCGGAAGCTGGGCCGCGATCGTGTCGGCCAGAAGCGTGTGGTGGGGTGACTTTTCCACCCATGCGCGCGCCCCGCGCGATCTGGCCAGCGCATCCATGACCGCGCCGAAGAAGGCGCCGGACGATGCGCTTTGACGGGCGCAGTCCCGCACCAGATCCTCGCCCAGCCCGGTCAGCCGGAAATAGTCGCTGCGCAGGAAATCCCGGAGGATGCGCTCTTGCGCCTCGGTGTCGGACCAATCGCCATGGATGCGTGCAAAATGGGAAAAGAACACGCTTTCATGCACCCCGTGATGGCGTTCGGCCGTGACCGCAGCGATGTCGGGATGCGCCGCCAGCAGGTTCGCGGCCAGCGTCGTGCCGCTGCGCTGAAGACCGAGGACGAAGATTGCGTGGGTCATGGTCGCGCCCTCTGCCGCGTCTTCCGGCGCCGGTAGATGCGGCGCAGGGCGAACAGGATGTCGTGATCGGGACGGCGCAAGGGCAGCACCCATGCCGGAACCAGCGGCACCTCGACCGGGGCGAAGGCGGTCTTGAACTGATGGCGGTTGCGCATCCCGGCGGGTATCTCCCGATCCGCCAACAGGTGTCGGGGGGGCGCCCCTGCCATGTCGTACCAGCGGAAGCCCTGCGCCTGGGCCGTCTTCAGGGCTTCCCATACCAGCAGGTAGCCGGCGGGGATGTCCTTCAGCCCCTCGTCGCTTGCCATCGCAAGCCAGAAGGCCCTGTCCCCGTCGCCGATGACCACGTGTCCCGCAACGACCCGGTCTTGCAGCCGGCCCAGCAGAAAGGCGCCTCTTTCGCAGGACATCTCCCACATGCGTTCCACCGGAGGGATCGACTCCGCACCCAGCCCGCGCCGGTGCAGGAAGGCGGCAAGGATCGGGGCGAACAGGCGGGCTTCGGCCAGGGTTGCGGCCGGCAGTATCCGCAGTCCGGCGGTGGCCCCCTTGCGGATCTGCCGGCGCGCGCGGGGCTTGATTCGCGCCCATAACGTGGCCTCGTCGCCCGACAGGTCCACCAGCGCGGTGGCGCAATGCAGCGACTGTTCGGCAAGCGGAAGCCGGCGGGCGCCCAGCCCCGTTGCGATCTGCGCGACGGCGTCCACCTCTGCCGCTCCGGCCCAGCGGGGGTTGAACACGAAGGAACAGCTTCCCCCTTTGCGCAGGGCATCGGCAAAGGCGGGAAGAACGTCGCGCAGTCCTTCGATCGACGGGGTGACCGGCCCGCGGCGCATGTTGGCGAGATACCGCCCCGGCGCCATCCGCGTCAGCCTTGCAAGGCCGAGCCCGGCGAGATCATTGCCGTCAAATGCCCGCAGGACGGCATATCGGTGCCGTGGCGGGGGCGGGCAGAGGGCGGGCCAGTCGGGTCGTTGCATCCATGAACCGGACGGGCAGCGGTGCAGGAATTCGAGTGCGGCACTCAGTTCCTCGCCCTCCAGCGCGGAGGCGATGCGCACCGTCATGCCGGGCCGTGCGGTCGCGGGGCGTTCTGCCGGTGCGTCAGTCATTCCCGGCGTTCCTCCCTGGCCGGGGTCCAGCGGGTGCTGCGTATCCCCAAGCTTGCCCGCAGGATGCCGAGCGCCATCGCCGCATGGCCCATGACGAAGAAGGCGCACAGTCCGGCGCCGGGCAGGGCCGCAACCCGCCGGGATGCAAGTGCGCCAAGGCCAAGTCCATAGACGGTAATCTGCCCGGCGAGGCAAGCCACCTGGAACCAGCCCTGATCGGCCACGGCCACGTTCACCCCGAACAGGGCCGGCAGCAGGAAGGCGACCAGCCGCCGCAGGGCCTTGTGGCAGAACAGTTGCACCGCATATAGCCCGTGGCGAAAGGGGTTCATCAGCCGGGCCATGCGCATGAGACCGCGCCAGCCGCGTTCGGTCGATCGCACCCGGCGGCGGAACTCGTCCCCCGTGCGGTCGGTGACCGCTTCGCGGGCGATGGCCTCGGGAGCGAAGAACAGCCTGTGCCCCCGATCGGGGGCCTGAACCGAGATGAAGAAATCGTCGGCCACATCTTCGGGGATCTTGTCGGGCAGATCCTGGCGGCGCATCGCGTAAAGCGTGCCTTGCGCCGATACGGCTCCGCCCAGCCGGCTTTCGGACCGTTTCAAGGCGCTGTCATAGGCCCAGAACAGCCGCTCCACCCGGCCCAGCCAGCCCTTGTGCGGGCCGCGTTCGGGCTCGGGCCGGCCGCAGACGCCGCCGACCTCGGGGTCGGCAAACGGGGCGAGAAGGGCGCGCAGCGCGCCGGGTGCCAGCATGCTGTTGGCGTCGGAAAAGATCACGATCTCGGTCTCGGGGCGAATACGTGCAAGCCCCGCGTTCAGCGCGGCCGCCTTGCCCCCATGGGCCGGGGTCTGAAACGCGCGCACGCGCGGATCGCCGGTTTCCAGGGCACGCGTCAGGGTCGCGTCCTCGGACCCGTCCGAAACCACCAGCACATCGAGGCGGTGCGGCGCGATCTGCTGCGCCAGAACGGTTTGCAGCTTGCGCCCGATCGACTGTTCCTCGTTGCGCGCGGCAATCAGCATGGTGACGTTCAGCGGCCCGGGAAGACGGGTGTCATCCCGCCGTCCGAACAGCGCGGCCAGACCCGCCCACAGCAGGCCGTAACCCGCCATGGAAAAGGCCGTGATGGCGAACAGTGTCCAGAACGCGACGCTCATTGCGCGCCCTCCGGGTCAGGGGCCCGGCCATGCGCTGCGAACAGGTCGAATTGCCGCCGGGCATTGACGGCAAGGGAAAATTCGCGCTCGACCAGCGCCCTGCCGCGCCGGGCCATCCGGAATGCGGCATCCGGGTCGGCGTGGATTTCCCCGATCGCGCGGCTCAGCGCCTCGGCCGAGCCAGGCTCGATCAGCAGGCCGGTTTTGCGGTTCCGGATCAGCTCCGGGATGCCGGACAGGTCGGTGGCGATGACCGGGCGTTGAAAGGCCAGAGCCTCGATCGCCACGTTGGGGATGCCTTCGGTCCGTCCTGCGGGTCCGATGATGGATGGAACCGCGACGACACTTGCCCCGGCATAGAGGCGCGAGATTGTCTCGAAATCCTGCTTGCCCAGGAACCGGACACGGTCTTGCAGGCCGAGGCCGCGCGCCCGAGCTTCCAGCATCGCCCGATCCGGGCCGTCCCCGGCGATGTCGCATCGCCAGCCCGGAACCGAAAGCCGGGCGAGCGCATCAAGCAGGACATCGACTCCCTTTCGCACCTGCAGCGATCCCACGAAGAGAATGCGGAAAGGTTCGTGCCGTGGCGGCGGCAGGGCCGGTATCGAGTCGCAGTCGATGCTGGAGTGGATTACCTCGATGCGGCGGGGGTCGAGCCCCTCGACATGGCGAAGAAGGAAGTCGCGCCCGAATTCGCTCACGGTGCGCACGAATGCCGCGGCACCGAGTTTTTCCGACAGAAGCCGCTGGCTGCGAAAGATGTCATGGGCCCGGCAGCTGACCGAGTAAGGCAGCCCGGTCAGCCGGTGGACGGTCCACGCGGCGGTGGCGGGGTGGCCGGCGAACTCGGCATGAACGTGATCGGCGCCCCAGTCCTCCAGCTCGCGCGCGATTGCGGCGGCGGCAGTGGCAACGACCAGCGACTTGGTGGCAAGGACCGGCTCGGGCCATTGCCGGTGCAGGATCGTTGCCGCCTGCCGGCCAAGCCTCCCGAACCGGCGGCTGGCGGCCAGGATGACCCGAGGCCCGGCCAGGCCCACATGCCGGGCAAGTGCCCGCGTCGGTGCGGCAAAGCCGTGCAGCACTTCGGACCGGTTGAACGGCGCCAGGTGATACAGGCGCAGCTCGGCCTCGAATTCGACGAATTTCAGCACGTCGCGCAGGATGAAGGTTTCCGTGGTCTTGGGGTATTCGGTCACGATCACGGCAAGGCGCATGTCATCCGCCCCCCGGACCGGTCTTGCGGGCAAGCCCGGCCGCGGCCACGCACAGGCCGGGCAGGATCCACATGAACTTGGTGTCCTCGTTCGGCATGAAGATCGAGGCCACGAGAAATGCGCCCAGGCCATAGGCCAGCGCCCGCGCCATGGGCGAGATTTCGGGTATCCGCGCGCGGGCTGCCCCCACCGCCGCCTTCAGTGCCGACAGCATCGCCCCGAGGAACAGGCCAAGGGCGATCAGGCCGGATTCGGCCGCGACTTCCAGATAGCTGTTGTGAAGCTGGCGCGGCTCGGGATTGCGGCCGGGATACCAGCGATAGACATCATCGACATAGTAGAGCGGATAGTTGCCGGGGCCCACTCCCAGAAACGGGTGCTGCCGGATCAGGTCGAGCCCGATCAGGTTGTAGGACAGGCGGCGGAAAAGGGTTCGGTCGAGGCCCGCGTTGAAGATCGTACCCATTCTTTGCCAGAAGATGTCGGGAAGCAGCGGAATCGCCACCAGCATCGCCGCAAGGCCGATCAGCAGAAAGACGGGGAATTTCGGGTGGCGACGGTTGTTCCACGCGAAAACGGCAAGCGTGGCAAGAAGAGCAAGCGCCGCCGAACGCGCCAGCGTGAACACCAGCGCCGCAAGGCCGAGGACGAGCGCCGCGCCGCTGAACCAGCGATGGCGCGGATAGCCGACGAACAGGATCCCGGCGATCACGGTCGTTGCCAGCAGCATGTGCGAGGCGGTGGTGGGATTGTAGTTGGACGCCCCGGACGATCGCTCCACCCCGTCGAACCGGGCGGTCGTCGCCGCCGCCTCGGTGGCGACCAGGCGCACGCCAAGCTTGGTGTCGAGGATCACCACGATTGCCGAAACCAGCCCCGTAAAGACCAGTGCCCAGACCAGGAGTTTCAACCGGGCGGGGGTGTCCACCAGCCACGTGATCAGGAACAGCAGCACCATCGAGCCGGCGATGCCCTTCAGGAATTCCTGCGACATGCCGCTGTCACGCGCCCAGACCGCCGAAAGCAGCATCCAGAGCAGGAACAGCAGGGTGAAGCTGCGGGTAGGGCTTGGCGGGCCCAGCCTTTCATGCCGGGGTCTGTCACGGCTGGCCAGCACGACGCCGACGATCGTCGTCGCCGTCAGCAGCTTGTAGAGCGAAACCGGAAGCGGCCCCGAGGCAAGCGCCGCGATCGCGTCGAGATGCGCGAATACCACCAGCAGCAGCAGCCCCGCCATGGGGTTCAGGATCATCAGGCTTGCGGCGAAAAGGGCTGGTGCAAGGGCGATGGCGGCCTTCATTGACGACAGGCTCAGCATCACCATGGCGAAGGCAAGAACGCCGAGCGCCCCGGCCAGCGCGATGGCGGATGCGAAACGCCCGGTCATGGCGACATTTCCATCCGCCGGCGGAGCGGCGGTTCGCGTCGGGAAACCGGGCCGGCATGCGCGACCTTCAGAAGCTTTGCCGCGATGAGGACGAGATACCAGTAGTGGTTGCCCTGAAAGCAGCGGACGATGGCGCGAAAGACCAGATCGTCCAGCCATGGCCAGCGGAAACCGGCCATGCGCTCGCCCACGTGAACGCGGCTCAGAATGGCGGGGTTCTCGCCTTCGCGGTTGGCTCCGTGCCCGGCGGTCGTTGCAAGATAGCCCTCCTCGGCGGCGATGCGCCGCGCGAGGGTCGAGCAGCGGTTCTGCGGCCAGCAGAACAGCGCCGGCGTCTTGCCCAGATGGTTGCGGAATGCCTCGCGGCAGGCCCGCAGGTGGCGGCGGACCCGCTCGGCATAGGCGGCTTCGGTTTCGCTTGCCTGCCCGTCCCATGCCGGTGCGGCCAGCGCGGCCTCGCTTTCCGGCACCGGCGTGCCCAGCGGCACCGCGGGCGGCGAGGTTGCGCGGTACCAGCCATGCTTGGCCCCGGGCATGGCCGCCCACTGCATCCAGGCCAGCCGCCGCCAGTTCCCCTCGGTCAGGTGATCGACCACGCGCGGCCCGGTTGGAACGCGCCCGTGATCGACCCCGTGCGGCTGCACGTCGAAGACCCCGTCGAACCCGCCCCCGTCCAGCTCAGCAAGTTCGGCCCAGTTCAGGTAGCCGTCCCACCGCAGAGGGGCGTCGGTGTCGTCAAGGCTCGGCACCGGAAGGCGGTCGGGTTCGATGAAGTCGAGCGAGACGAACAGCGTTGCGCGCATGCCATGCCGGCGCAGGATCGGCGCGGCGGCAACCCGGTTGTCGAGATAGCCGTCGTCGAAATGCAGCAGAACCGTTTCCGGAGGGACCGGTTCGCCGGACAGGCGGCGGCGGACGAAATCCACCGTGTCCATCGGCCTGCATCCCATCGCGGACAGGCAGCGCAGCTGCCGGTCGAGCGTTTCGGGCGTGACCGAGATTTCTGCCGCCCAGGGCAGCCATGACGGGTCGCGACTCACGCTGTGCCATGTCAGGCAGGGGATTCCGCCCGGGCGCCGCATCCACTTCCGGTCGGCGAGCCACAGCCACAGCGGCAAGGCGGCAAGAGGTGCCGCCGCCGGAATCCCGGTGATGGGCGCCAGAGCGGCCAGTGCGCCCAGTCCGGCAATCCCGCCCGCCCAGATCGCGACCGCCTGTCGCCGCGCGGCCTTGCGGTTGAAGGGGCCGGAAGGGGCCGGAATGTCGTGCGGATCCGGCGGCATCGTCCCTCACCCCACCAGATACAGCCCGAACACCTGCCGCGCGCCATGGGCGCGAAGTTCGGCAATCGTGCTTTGCAGGACGTCTTCGGTCACCCGGCCCGGCCGCAAGGCGATCACCACCCAGTCGATCGGCCGCGCGCCCTGTCCGGGTTCGATGCGTGCCATCGAAAACTGCCCCGTCGCGCCGCCCAGGTCGGCCACGGCATCGTCGGTCGGATCCGCGATCTGGGGGGCGATGCGCCCGCGCCTGGATGTCGGCTCTGCGGTCTGCCGGGCTCCGGCCGGAAGATCCTTCCAGCTTTCCAGCCCGGTGAGGGCGCGCTGGATGATCCTGGCGGCGGCGGTGCTGTCGGCGTCGCCCTCCATCGACATCACCCCGCCCTGCGCCGGCACCGCAAGGCACTGGAGGTTTATCCTTCGCGAGATCTCCTTCAGCTGTCGCGCCCCGGGGCGTTTCGCCCGGATGCGGCCAAGTGCCGTCGGCCCGAGAACCCGGGAAAGGTCGGCATCGGTCTTGAGCGTCTTCGAGATGGTATCGGCCGCGATCACCAGGATGATCGACAGGATGACGGCGCTGATCCCTGCGGCGACCGTGTTGACGACGACCTTGGGAAAGCTGGGATAGACCGGCGGCACCGCCGGGTCGATTACCCTCAGGAAGGAGATGTTGCCTGCCCGCTCGAGGCGCAGGGCGTTGATCTGCCTTTGCAGGTCGGCGACGTTGCCTTCGCCCTTGGCCATTTCCTTGCGCAGGGCCTCTTCCGCGGCAAGGGCGGCCTGGCGAGCCTGTGCGCGCGCCCGTTCGAGATAGGTTTCCGACAGCATGTTGGCGGCGGCGGCCGCGAACTCGGGGTCGTCCCAGCTGACGCTGATCCTCAGGATGTAGGTGCCTTCCAGCATGTCGATGGAAATGGCTTCCTGAAGCCCGTTGACGAGGTCGGTATAGGGATCGGCCGGCACGAACTTGCCGGAATTCAGGGTCATGTAGATGCGGCGGAACTCGCGCCGGAAGGACTGGAAACCCTGCGAAAACCGGTCGATCCATTCGTTCCCGGTGGTTCCGGGCGAGTCCTCGTCGCCGGGCGGGGCGCTGCCCGCCTTTCCGATCAGCTTGTCGATCGTCTCCTTCGAGATCTCGCGGCTGATCAGGTTCTCGATATGCGTCTGCGTCAGGAGGTTTGCCGGGTTGAACGAGGTGGATCGCACGAAAGCCTGGCTGAAGGTCAGCTCTGCCTGGGTCGGAAGCAGCGAGACGGTTGCCGTTGCCGTATAAAGCGGCGCGGCGAACAGGAGGACCGCGCTGAAGGCTGCAACACCCGATGTCAGCGCGACGATGATGAAGGCCACTACGTATTTGTAGTAGCTCAGAAGTTGCAGGTAATGTGATCTCATCCTCGGTTGTCCGGCCTTCCCCCCTGGTCCTCCCCTGACGCGACTCCCTTGTTGAAAGTCACGCAGGGATCACCGCGGATTGCAAGAAATAGCGTTCGATGAAGTGCCGGGCGGCCCGGGTCCGGGGCGAATAGGTGGCATAATTGACGAATCCGCTCTGCCCCGGCCCGAGGGGGACGGACATTTCCACATTCGCCATGACCGAAAGGCGGAAATTGCGGCGCGACCGGCGCCGGCAGCTCAGGATCAGTTCATAGTCTCCGGGCCGGACCGGGCGGGTCGAGACGAACTGGATGATTTCATCCGACATCCCGCAGATGGCGCCGGTCACGGGTTCGTTTCCCGCCAGAAAATCCACTCGGCAACCCTTCGGCCGGCTGAAGCCCGAACGCAGCCACCCATGTTCGGGCACAAGGCGCGCACGATCGCGCAGGGCGGCCACGGCGGAGGTTACCGATTTGCGCAGAACGCAGAACCCCACATAGGCGACAAGGCCCAGCATGGCATGATAGCGGACCGGCGCACGGCAGCACATGCGGTTGAACCGCGACCGCAGCGCCTTGGGCGTCTCATGGGTCATCAGCGCCTGCGACAGGCCGACAAGACCGGGGCGCACCCGGAAGCGGTCTTCGTATCCTTCGACCTCGGCCTTGTAGAGCCATTCGATCTCCGGCCGCACCGGGCGCGGGCCCATGAAGACCATTTCCCCCCGCAGGATGTTGACGAGTTGAGGCAATTCGTCCAGCCGCGTCTTGCGTAGATAGGCGCCCAGCGGCGTTTCGGTCATGTTGCGCCGCGGCAGGGTGCAGGTTCGCGTGATCTTTTCGGCATCGGGCGAAAGGGTGCGGAACTTGAAGATGCGGAACTGGCTGCGATCCTTGCCCAGACGCCAGCCGCTGTAAAACACCGGCCCCGGAGAGGTCAGCTTCTGCAGGGCCATGATGACCAGGAAAACGGGACCGAGAAGAACGAGCAGCACCGCCGCCAGCGACCGGTTCACGGCCTGATCCAGCAATTCGTTCTGCGGAACGTACCCGGTTTTCAGGGCCGCACCGCTCAGGAGCCCGCGATTCTGCCGCGGCAGCGCCGGGGATGCGGGCAACCGGGCGCGATCAAGCCGCGCAACGCTCGTATTCTCGGAGAACGGCCCTGGCGGCTCCGCAAGAGTTTTCGGAACCGTGCACACCCCTCTTTCCCGTTCTTTCGACGGGATCACCCAGCTTCCAGACATCGTTCCTCGCCACCCACACAGCGCACTCACAACCCGGTACACACACTCCCCCGACGGCGCGTCCGGAACGATTCAAGATATTGTCCCTTCGGACTTCACTCCATACCCGATACTACCATCAAGCGTATGGTCGGGGTTTGATTCGAGTCAAGGAAGGTGCAACGTATCAGATTGACATTGATCACGTGGCGATCCGATCGGCCACAGGGCAGGAGCGGGATGACGGCGCTGGCGGAAATGGCGAAATGCACGCCCTGCGGTCCTGCCCGTACCGGGCTTCGCCGGTGACGAGCCCCTCGCGCCACGAGGGGGCCACCCGCCCGTCGGCGCGCTCGTTGGCAAGCGTGCTGGCCGTTCTCGTGCTGAAAGGGCTGGGCGTGGCGCTGAGCGTTGCCATATCGGTCGCCATTGCCGGGCTTTTCGGGGCCACCTCGGTTACCGATGCCTTCTTTCTTGCCCGGCGGGTGGTGATGAACGTGGCCGCGGTGCTGGAGAGGTCGGTTCAACTGGTAATGGTGCCGCCGCTGGTGCGCATTGCCGAACAGGAGGGCATCGCCGGCCTGCACCGGATGCTGGCCCGCAATACCCGGCGGCTGCTTCTGCTTGCCGCGGTTGCGGTCGCGGCCGCCTTCGTGCTGGCGCCGCAGATCGTCGGGCTTGTCGCGCCGGGGTTCGACGAGGCCCGGCGCGCGGCAGCGGTCCTGTATTTCCGCGTCTTCGTGGTCACCTTGCCGATTTCCGCCTACGCGGCGCTTTCCGGGGCGATGTTCAATGCCGTGCGACGGTTCGTGCTGCCGGTTTCGGCACGGTTGCTGCCGCGCCTGTTTTCACTCGCGGCGCTGGGGGTTCTGGCGGCTACCCCGCTTGCGCTGGGCATGAACCTCGTTGCCTGGGCCGTTGCTGCCGGTGTCGTCACCATGGGGGCGGTGTTCGCGATCGCCTCGAGGCGCCTGTTCGCCTCGCCCGGACCGGTCGCAGCGATCCGGACCGCCAGGACCCCGGCGCCGGTCAGCGGCGGCAGGCTTGTGGCGCTGGTACTGGGCCAGGTTCACATGCTGGCATCGTCGTGGATCGACATGGGATTTGCATCGCTCACCGCGCCGGGCAATGTCGCGATTCTCGAATTCGCCCAGCGGCTGGTGAACATCGGTCCGGGCGCGGCCATCGGCAGCGTGATGGTCGTCTACTACACCGAGTTCGCCAGCGCCCTGTCGGCCGGGGATTCCGCGCGGTTTCGCCGGCACCTGGTCGAGGCCTTGCGGATGACGGTTTTCATGGTTCTTCCGGTCGGCGTGGCGCTGTTTTTCCTGTCGCAGGATCTTGTCGCCGTGCTGTTCGCCCGTGGCGCCTTTGCGCCCGAGGCGGCGCAGATGACCGCGCGGATCGTTTCCCTGCTGGCGCCGCTGGTGGTCGTGAATGCACTGGTCAGCGCCTTTTTCGCGGCCATCCTGGCCGAGCCTCACATGTCCCATCTGCGGGTGCTCGGCGCGGCTCTTGCAGGTTCCATCCTGGTCCGGGCGGGGCTGGACCTGGCGCTGATCGACCGCATCGGGCTGCTTGCCGTTCCCATCGCTTCTCTGGCGTCGTCGCTGGTGCCGCTGGTCCTGATCTACGGCGCTCTGGCCGGGCGGACGGGCCGGTTGCTGCGAAAGGGAGATATCGCGCCTTTCCTCGCGATTGCCGGGGCGGGTGCGGTGATGGCACTGGCGATGACGGCCGTGATGGCGTCGGGTGGTGCGTGGTCGGAACGGGGTGTCGGCCAGGCGGTCATGGTGGCGGTTGCGGCAATCGCCGGGCTTGGCGCCTATCTGGGCGTGGCATTCGCCCTGCGCCTGCCCGAGACCGAGGTGGTGCGCGATGCGTTGCGTCGGCGGATGGGCGGCCGGCAGGGGTGAAGGCGCGGCGCGTGCGTGCCGGAAATCAGGGCAGCCGGCAGAACGCGATATCATCCATGAGCACGATGGCCGGGACGGGGTTGGAATTGGCGGTCACGCCGACCTGAAACCGGTCCACAGCCTCGCGGACCGGGGTGTTTTCGTACAGCGACACGATATCCTGCAGGATGACGGTGGCGCCGCGGGCGTCGATGACCGGTTCCCCGTCCAGCGTGACGCGTGACCATCCGCTTGCCCGGTCGCCAAGGCCGACCTCCCATGTCAGCTCGTGCCATTGGCCGGGCGTCACCCGCGTGCCGATGACGGGAAGAAACGGGGCCTCGGGAATGCCGATCTTGGAGCGATCCACCCGCAGCCGGCCATCGCGCAGGTACAGGCGGATACCGGGGTTTCCCTTCAGCCCGCACCCGGCGCATTCGAGATCCATCAGGATGACGCTGTTGCGGGGGGCGCCTTCGGGGATCAGGAAGCGCGCGCTCATCCGCAACCCGGCGCCCCTGTCGGTCGGGGCGAAGCGGTGGATCAGGTCGGCCTTGCCGACCCGGCCACCGCGCTTCGGTCCGGCCATGAACCGCCCGACCCGGTTCGACGGATCCAGCGGGTCGGGGACGATCCCCAGATCTCCGCCCTGGTTCTGGATGGCGGCAAATCCGTCCTTGACCGAGGGCCCGTCGAAAGACGTCAACAGCCCGCCATTGTCGCAGGCCGGGGCCTGTGCCATGCTCGCCGGCACCGCCGCGAAGGCGAGGATTGCGGCCAGACCCGCACGGATGACATGCAGAACGTTCACTTCGGGCATACCTTGCTGCCGACCGGCGACAGCCTAGCCGGATTCGCCCGTACCGGCCAGCGCGGGGCAGGGCCGTGACGGTGGTCGCGCCCGGCCGGCCGGTCGTGGCCTTCGTCCTTCCGCATCTGCGGGTGGGCGGGATCGAGGCACTGGTGCGCAGCTGGGTCAACGGCCTCGATCGCGCGCGCTGGCAACCGGTCCTGATCCTGAACCGGGCCGAGGGCGCGTTTCTGGACGGCATTGCCGGAGATGTCCCGGTGCGTTCTCTGGGTGGCCGCCGGATGGTTGGGCGGGCGGTCAGGCTGGCGCCTGCGTTTCGGCGCGATCGGGTTGGCGTCGTCTATTCCGGGACCAACGCGATGAATCTTTCCGCGGCGCTTGCGCTGTCGATGATGCCGCGCGGTCGCCGCCCGAGGCTGATCCTGTCCGAGCACACCACGGCCCGCGACTATCTTGCTCAGGCGCGCCGGCCCCGGCTGCGCCGGGCGCTGCTGCGCAGGCTTTACCCGCTGGCCGACCGGCTGGCCTCGCCGCTGCCCGGCCTTGCCGACGGCTGGCTGCGCGAACTGGGGCTGACCCGCCCGGCCCCCCTTGTCCTGCCGAACCCGGTATTCGAGGCGGAAGAACTCGTCGCGCTGCAGGCGGATCCGCCACGGCGCCATCCGCACCGGATCGTCGCCGCCGGGCGGCTGGAGAAGGTGAAGGGGCATGACGATCTGATCCGCGCCGCAGCACGGGTTTGCACCGAATTTCCCGAGATGCGGCTCGACATTTTCGGCGATGGCCCCGAGCGGTCCCGCCTGCAGGCGCTGATCGACGCACTCGGCCTGTCCGGGGCCGTGATCCTGCGCGGGCATACCGACCGCCTTCTGCACGAGATTGCCGGGGCGGCGGTCCTGGCCCTGGCCTCGCACCGCGAGGGGTTCGGCAATGTTGTGGCCGAGGCGATGGCCGTGCGAACGCCGGTGGTGGCAACGGACTGCGCCGGCCCGCGCGCCCTGCTGGAAGGTGGAAGGCTGGGCACGCTGGTGCCGGCGGGAGAGCCCGAGGCCTTGGCCGCGGCTCTGGCCGGACATCTGCGCACGCCGCCCGATCCGGCCATTCTGGATCGTGCGGCCCGGGCGGTTGAACCATATGAAACCGGGGCGGCACTGGCGGCGTTCGAGGTCGCGCTGGAGGAGCTGGCGGCCCCGGCCTCCGGTTTCCGGTAAAGGCGCGGTCATTCCTCTTCGTCAAAGCCGCCGCGCCGGACCTCAAGCAGATCACCGGGCTGGATGGGCGTATGCAGATCGGCCGGGATCGTCTTTTGCCCGTCGCCGGAGGGACGGAAGATGCGAAACGCCGGCGGCAGCAGGATCGGCCCGCCCGAAGCGATGCGCGACAGCTCTGCGATGGTCTGTTCGGCCGCGGCGATCTCGGCCTCTTCGTCGCGGATGTCGGACAGGACCTGTTCGAGGGCTGTCACCGTCTGGTTCTGCCGCGTGACCTTCTGCTGTTCGATCGAATCCAGAAGTGCCTGCCGGGTCTGGAGGGCGCGGGCCTTGAAGCTGCCGGCCTGCATGAGTTCGATCTTGTCGTCGTTCTGGGTGCTGCGCAGCTGCCGCACGCGGTCGGAACTGGTCAGCCCGCGTTCGAGCAGCGATTCCATCTTTGCCAGTTCCTTCGCCGAATCGGCGATGTTTTCGCGCAGGATTTCCTGCTGGCGGGTCAGAAGCTCGGCCTCGTTCGCCGACAGATCGGCCCGTCGCCGCGCCGATTCCGCCGCCTGTTCGTCCAGAAGGCGCTGGCTGGCAAGGATGCGGTCCTCCTCGGCCACGAGCGTTGCGGCCGAGGGGCCGGCCACCTTCAGGAACTCGGCATCGGGCTCGATCCTTGCCAGCCCCTTCTCTTGCGCTTCGAGTCTGAGCCGCCGCGCGTGCAACCCGGCAAGCCGGGCCTTGCGCACCGCGATGTCGGCGCCAAGCTGCAGGATCTGGGCGCCGATCGCCACGTTCGGGAGCTGGTCGTTTTCGCGCGGGTAAAGCCCCCCCGCCGCGGCGACCAGCCGGCCGACCGTCAGGCCGGGGCGGAACCGCTGTTCGCCGGGCGTTGCCACGTCGCCCAGGACATGGACGGGCCGCCAGCCGGTCACGTCCACGACGACCGACACCGGCAGTCCGGTCTTGGCGTTGATCCGGTCTTTCAACTCGGATTCCAGCTCTTCGGTCGTCTTGCCGGCGGCCTTGATCCGCCCCAGCAGGTGCATGGAAATCGTGCCGTTGCGGCGAATCGTCTGTTCGGTCGTCAGATCCTCGCGATTGAGGACAGAGACCGAAACGGTATCTCCCGGTGCAAGGCGATACGGATCCCCCGCCAGAGCGGGGCTGGCCAGCAGGGCCAGAATGGCAAAGGCCAGAAGAACGAGTGGGTTGTCTCGGGCTGTCATCCTGTTTCGGCTCCCTGCGATCCGGATCGGCGCACGAAGGCGCCCCTCTTGCGAGTTTTCAGTTTGCGCCGCTCGCGAAACCGCTTGCCGATCGGCCGCAACAGGTCCTGGGCTGCCAGTGCCGCGTTCACCGCGCTGGCGCGACGACAGACGCGCAGCCGCGCGCAGGTTTCGAAACGGGTGGCCAGACGCGGCAGGAACCCCGTCGCCCGCAGCGCGTTCGAGCGGAGCTTGCCACGCCCGATGGCCTGGCGCATGGCCTCGATCACGACGGTTCTGCCCGGGGAAAGCCGCGCGAAGCGTTCGTCGAAATCCACCGTGAAACCATATGCGGTATCGCCGGAATCGAGACCAATGGCGCCTGCCGCATCGCATCCATCGATTTCGAGCAGCAGCAGGGTCATCCTGCCCTGCGGCGCCAGCCGCTTCCATAACGCGCGGATGAACCGGCTCATGCGCGGGTCGGTCCTGAAATCGGTGCCGAGATGAGCCTTCCACGATCTTGCGGACAGTTCCAGGATCCGCTCCAGCAGCCTGTCGGCGTCCTCGCCGGGGCGGTCTGCCACGAGGAACGCGTGTTCATGCCGGCGCAGGCGGCGGGCGTCGTCCTTCAGCGCCTTGCGGAAATGCTTGCTGCGCCCGGCGAGGTAGGCCTCCCACCCGTCCGGGTGGTCGCAGACGGCGGCGCGGATCTCGTCGCGTTCGCGGCAGACGAAACCGGCATCCCGCGCGGCCCTGACGGCGATGTTCCATGCGGGTGAGGGGCGCAGCGGGGACAGGTCGGCCAGGGCCCAGTCGCGGGCGCCGAGCACCTCGCGGAACAATGTGCCTGCTGCGTCCTCGTGCCCCGGCGCGGCCAGGAAGTCGTGAAACCCGGCGCGGTCGGCGCACAGCATCCCCAGCCCCGCGACGCGGGGGCCGTTGCGCACCACCGGCCGCTTCCCGGCGCCCATCGGAAGTGCGGAAACGAGCAGGCCGTCGCGCCAGGCACAGGCGATCCGGGGCCGATCGCCACCCGCGCCGAAGGCTTCGGCCCAGGCCTCGATCCATT
Source organism: Piezobacter thermophilus (assembly GCF_055386745.1). Lineage (NCBI taxonomy): Bacteria > Pseudomonadati > Pseudomonadota > Alphaproteobacteria > Rhodobacterales > Paracoccaceae > Piezobacter > Piezobacter thermophilus. The sequence goes on from NZ_AP042380.1 coordinate 331,976, forward strand.
CGTGGGAGGAGAAGGGCCCCCCACCAGCCACGTCATGCAGTTCCCGCCATGCCGGGCGCAGGGCGGCCAGAGCCTGATAATCGGTGATGATCTCGATACGCATGACCCAACCGGAAGCGCCCGAAGGCAAACGGAAAACCCGACCCGATGCTAGCCGACGCATTGCCTTCGGTCCACAGCCGGCGTTTGTCTGCCCTTGCACGCGCCGGCGGGGGCCGCATAATGCCCCGGATCGGGGAGGGGGCTGAAACTTGCCAGTTCTTGCCGCATTGCTGTTTGTCGGCCTTCCGGCCGTGCTGCTGGTGCTGGTCCGCCGGGTCGCGCTGGCGCGGGCGGTCGGTCCGATCGTGCTGTGCTATGCGGCGGGGCTGCTGATCGGCCTGTCGGGGCTGCTGCCGGCGTCGGCCGTGCCGGTGCGGAGCACGATCACCGAGGCCAGCCTTGCCCTGGCCTTGCCGCTGCTGCTGTTTTCGGTGGATGTGGCGGCCTGGCGGCGGGTGGCCGGGCGGGCGATGCTGTCGATGCTGCTTGCGGTGGTGGCGGTGGTGTTCCTTGCCAGCCTGCTGTTCTACCTGTTCCAGGCCCGCGGCACCGACCGGCCCGAAGAGCTGGCGGCGATGGCGGTGGGCATGTATACCGGCGGCATTGCCAATCTGGGCGCGATCAAGCTGGCGCTGGGCATCGGAGAGGCCCGCTACCTGGTGTTCGCAACTGTCGATACGGTGGTGGGTTCGCTCTATCTGCTGTTCGTGCTGAGCGTGGCGCAGAGGCTGTTCGCGAAATTCCTGCCGCCCTTTCCCGAAAGCCTGCGCGGGCACGCGTTCGATACCGAGGAAACCGGGAGCTGGGCCGGACTGCTGCGGCGGGGGGCGCTGCCCTCGGTCGCGGTGGCGCTGCTGGCGGCGGCGGTCTGCGTCGGGCTGGCGGTGGCGCTGGCGCCGATGGTCGGGGTGGCGAATCCACAGATCATGGTGATCGTGCTGCTGACCACATTCGGCCTTGCGGCCTCTTTCGTGCCCCGGCTTCGCGCCAACCGGGCCGCACCGCTTCTGGGCATGTATTTCATCTATGTGTTCTCGCTGGCGGTGGCGGCGTCTCTGGACCTGTCGGCGCTGGCCGGGGTGGATCCCGCGATCGTCGTCTTCGTTGCCGTGGCGACCTTCGGCAGCCTGGGCCTTCACGCGCTGCTGTGCCGCCTGGCGCGGATCGATACCGACACCTTCATCATCACCTCGGTGGCGGCGATCATGTCGCCGGCCTTCGTGCCGATGGTGGTGCGCAGCCTGCGCAATCCGGCCATGCTGATGTCGGGCATGACGACGGGGATCCTGGGCTTTGCGATCGGCAACTATCTCGGCATTTCGGTGGCGGTGCTGCTGCGCGCGGGAGGGGGGCAATGACCCGTCGCACATTGCCCGAGACCGGCCGTCCCGAGGACGAGGTTCTGGCCGATCTGCAGGCCTTTGCCGCGCGCGATCCCGATTACCGCGCGGGCCGGACCTGGAGCCTGGTCTATCACCTCGACGATGCCCATGACGATTTCGCGGCCGCCGCCTGGCGGATGTATTCCTCGGCCAACGGGTTGAACCCGGCGGCGTTTTCCAGCCTCAAGCGGATGGAAAGCGAGATCGTCTCGATGCTGGCGGAGCTTCTGCACGGCCCGGAGGAATGCTGCGGGGTGCTCACCGCGGGCGGGACCGAAAGCTGCCTGCTGGCGGTCAAGACCTATCGCGACATGGCCCGCAGGACGCGCGGGGTGAAGCGGCCCAACATGGTGATCCCCGTCACCGCCCATGTGGCGTGGTTCAAGGCCGCCGAATATTTCGGCGTCAAGCCGCGACTGCTGCCGATGACGGCGGACCATGCCACCGACATCTCGCGGCTGGACCGGCGGATCGACCGCAATACGGTGATGATCCTGGGCAGCGCGCCGGAATATCCGCACGGCACCATCGACCCGATCGCCGGGATGGGCGCCGTTGCCGCCCGCCGGGGTGTTCCGATGCATGTGGATGCCTGCGTGGGCGGGCTGATCCTGCCGTTCATGGAGATGAACGGCGTGGCGCTGCCCGAATGGGATTTCCGCGTGCCGGGGGTCACGTCGATTTCGGCCGATCTGCACAAGTATGGCTATGCCGCCAAGGGGGCATCCACGATCCTTTATCGCGACCTGGATCTGCTGAAGCACCAGATGTTCGTGCATCAGGACTGGCCGGGGGGGGTGTTCGCCTCGGCCGCGCTGCTGGGCACCCGGCCCGGCGGGGCCTATGCCGCCGCCTGGGCGGTCATGCAGAAGCTGGGCGTTGACGGCTATCGGGAGCTGGCGGCGCGGACGATGCGGGCAGTGGAGGCCCTGAAGGCCGGGATCGAGGGGATCGACGGGTTGCGGGTGCTGGGCCGGCCGCAGGGGCCGCTTCTGGCCTGGGGTTCGGACGATCCGGGGCTGAGCATCTTCGCCGTTGCCGATCAGCTCGAGGCGAAGGGCTGGGCGGTGAACCGGGTTCAGAACCCCGACGGGATCCATGCGATGGTCACGGCGCGCCATGCGGAGGTTGTGGCGGAATATCTGCGCGACCTGGAAGAGGCGGTGGCGGTGGTGCGGGCCGACCCGGATCTGGCGCGACGGGGACGGGCGGCGACCTATGGCATGATGGCGCATGTGCCTTTGCGCGGCATGGTGAAGGAGCGGGTTCTGGACATGTTTGCCTCGATGTACCGGGCGGGGGGCGGCACGCTGGAACTGGACGCGCAGGGAGGCGAGCGGCCGCTGCTCGAGCGCTGGATGGCACGCTATGTGGCGTGGCGTGCGCGGCGGGGATAGCGGTTTCGGCTCGCGGGTGCGACCCGACCCGGGCGGGGGGCGTTGCCCCCCGCGCCCTCCAGAGTATTTGGGCAAGAGGAAGGGTGGATCGGGGCGTTTCAGCCGTGTTCGGCGAGGAAGTCGTGCATCCGGTCGATGGCACGGCGGATGTTGTCTTGGCTGTTGGCGTAGCTGAGGCGGATATAGCCTTCCCCGAGCGTTCCGAAGTCGGGCCAGCCGATGGTGGCCACGCCGGCCTGTTCGAGCAGCCTCACAGCCAGCTCTTTTGCCTTGAAGCCGGTGCCGGAGATGTTCGGGAAGGCATAGAAGGCGCCTCTGGGCGTGACGCATGAGACGCCGGGGAGGTCGTTGAGGAGCTCCACGACCAGCTTGCGGCGGGCGTCGAATTCGGCCACCATGGCGACGACCGCGTCCTGCGGGCCGGTCAGCGCCTCGATCGCCGCGTATTGTGCGGGCGCGTTCACGCAGGACCAGGCGTTGACCGCCAGCTTGCGGACCTTGTCGAAGAGCGCGTCCGGCCAGACCGACCAGCCCAGCCTCCAGCCGGTCATGGCGTAGGTCTTGGACCAGCCGTTGAGGAGGATCAGCCGGTCGCGGATTTCCGGCCAGGCCAGCAGGGTGGCGTGGGTCTGCCCGTCATAGAGCATCCGGTCGTAGATTTCATCCGACAGGATCGCCAGCTGCGGGTGCTCGGCCAGCCCCCGCACGAGGCGGTCGATCTCGGCCTTCGGGGTGACGCCGCCGCAGGGATTGCCGGGCGAATTGAGGATCAGCAGCCGCGAGCGTGGGGTGATGAGGGAAAGGATTTCCTCGGCCGAGATGGCAAAGCCGTTTTCCTCGCGGATGGGCACCGGCACCGGGCGGGCGCCGGTGAATTCGATCATCGAGCGGTAGATGGGAAATCCGGGATCGGGGTAGAGGATGTCCGTGCCCGGCTCTCCCAGCATCAGGATGGCGGCGAACATGGTGACCTTGCCGCCGGGGACGATGATGATGTTGCCGGGGTTCACCTCGGTGCCGAAACGCCGGAGCAGGTCGGCGGCCACGGCCTCGCGCAGCTGCGGCAGCCCCGTGGCCGGCGTATAGCCGTGGTGGCCGTCGCGCAGGGCGCGGATGGCGGCCTCGACGATGTTTTCGGGGGTGCGGAAATCGGGCTGGCCGATCCCGAGGTTGATGATGTCGCGCCCCGATGCGGCCAGTTCCTGCGCGCGGGCCAGGACGGCAAAGGCGTTTTCCTCTCCGATCCGGTCGAAGCCGCCGATGGTCTGCAAAGCGGTTTTCATGGGTGCGACATTAGCCGGGCGGGACAGGGCGGGGTAGCGGAAAGTGGCGCGCCTCACACCCCGAGATGGCGGTCGGTCACCTCGGGGGTCAGTTCCCCGAAGGGGCCGTTCCAGACCGTCCGGCCCTTTTCAAGGATCACCGCCCGGTCGGCGATGTCGGCAAGTTCGCGGATCGATTTGTCGATGACGATGATGGCCAGCCCGGTTTCGGCCTTGAGCCGGCCGATTGCGGCCCAGATCTCGCGCCGGATCACGGGGGCGAGGCCCTCTGTCGCCTCGTCTAGGATCAGAAGCCGCGGATTGGTCATCAGCGCCCGCCCGATGGCAAGCATCTGCTGTTCTCCCCCCGACAATGACGCGGCCTTCTGGTCCTGGCGTTCGACAAGGCGGGGAAACAGCTGGCCCACGGTCTTCATGTTCCAGGCGCCGGGGCGGGCGGCGGCGATCAGGTTTTCGCGGACGGTCAGGTTGTGGAAGCAGCGCCGCCCCTCGGGCACCAGCCCGATGCCGGCGCGGGCGGCCTGGTGGGGCTTCATCGGGCCCATGTCGCGGCCGTCGAAACTCACCTGCCCGCCGCGATGGCGCAGAAGCCGGCAGATGACCTTGACGGTGGTGGACTTGCCCATGCCGTTGCGCCCCATCAGCGCCAGCACCTCGCCGGCTTCAAGGCGAAGATGCACGTCGAAAAGCGCCTGGCTGGGCCCGTAGAAGGCCGAGACGTTGGCAAGCTTGAGAAGGCTCATGCCGCATCCTCCTCGCCCAGATAGGCGCGGCGGACCTCGGGGTTGGCGCGGATTTCGTCCCCCGTCCCGGTGGCGATCACCTTGCCATAGACCAGCACACTGATCCGGTCGGCCAGCGCAAACACCGCGTCCATGTCGTGTTCCACCAGCAGGATCGGCGCCTCGTGGCGCAGCTCGTTCAGAAAGCCGGTCAGGCGCAGCGACCCTTCCGCGCCAAGCCCGGCCATCGGTTCGTCCATCAGGAACACCCGCGGCTTCAGCGTCAGCGCCACGGCGACCTCCAGCTGCCGGCGCTGCCCGTGCGAGAGATCCGCGGTGCGCCAGGCGGCGAAGTCTTCAAGCCCCACCTGTCGCAAGGCCCCCCGGGCGGCGTCCAGCAGGGCCCGGTCCTGCATCACCGGGCGGAAGAACCGGAACACCCGCCCGCGCCGGCCCAGCGCGCCCAGGACGGCGTTCTGCAGCACGGTCAGCTCCATCGCCAGCGACGAGATCTGGAAGGTCCGCCCCAGCCCCAGCCGCGCCCGCGCCACGGTATCGAGGGCGGTCACGTCGCGCCCCTCGAACAGGATCGAGCCGGAATCGGGGGCGATATTGCCGGCGATCTGCTTGATCAGCGTCGATTTTCCGGCCCCGTTCGGACCGATCAGGGCGTGGATCTCGCCCGGGCGCAGATCCAGTGACACCTCTTCGCTGGCCACCACGGCGCCGAAGCTCTTGCACAGGTTGCGGATTTCCAGGATCGGCTCAGTCATGGGCGACCTCCCGCCCGGCAAGCAGCCCGATCAGCCCGCCGCGGGCGAACAGCACCACGCCCAGAAGCAGCGCTCCGAGATAGATGTGCCAGTATTCGCTGAGCCCGCCGAGGAAGTTTTCCAGGATGATGAACAGCGCCGCCCCCGCCACCGGGCCGTAAAGGCGCCCCACCCCGCCGAGGATGACGAAAATCATGATTTCGCCGCTGGTCTGCCAGCTGAACATCGTCGGGCTGACGAAACGGTTGAGATCGGCAAACAGCGCCCCGGCCAGCCCGGTAATAGCCCCCGAAATGGTGAAGGCCACCAGCCGCAGCCGGTAGACTCCGATGCCTACGGTCTGCACCCGCTCCTGGTTCTGATGTGCCGCGACAAGCGCCAGCCCGAAGGCGGATTTCGCCAGTCGCGACATGAGGAACAGGACGGCCAGGAGAATCGCGAAGCACAGGGCGAAGAACTGGATCGGGTCCAGCGTGTTCAGCCCCGGAAATTCGTTGCGGACGTAGATCGACAGGCCGTCCTCGCCGCCGTAGGCCGGCCAGCTGATGGCGAAGTAGTAGAACATCTGCCCGAAGGCGAGGGTAATCATGATGAAATAGACGCCTGTCGTGCGCAGGCTCAGCGCGCCCACCGCCAGCGCCGCCAGGGCGCTGAAGATGATGGCCGTCAGCCAGATCACCGGCATGGACTTCGTGCCTTCGATCAGGATGGGCCACTCCATCAGCGGTTCGTAATCCTGCGCGTGGCTGGCAAGGATGCCCATGGCATAGCCACCGATGCCGAAGAACATCGCATGGCCGAAGCTGACCATCCCGCCCAGCCCCAGCGCCAGGTTCAGCCCCACCCCGGCCAGGGCAAGGATGACCACGCGGGTCGCCAGGGTGATCGTGAACGGCTCGTCCGTCCACCAGGCCCACAGCGGCACCGCCAGCAGCACGGCCAGGATGGCGGCATTGATGAGGGGTTCGCGCCGCATCTCAGTCGCTCCCGTAAAGGCCGGTGGGGCGGATCAGCAGAATGACCGCCATCAGGATGTAGATCGACATCGACGCCAGCGCCGATCCGATCGTGGTCGCCGAGGAGGGGTCGAGAAAGGCTCCGAAGACAACCGGCAGCAGGAAGCGGCCCAGCGTGTCGGTCAGCCCCACCAGGATCGACCCGACAAGCGCGCCCTTGATCGACCCGATCCCGCCGATCACGATGACGACGAAGGCTAGGATCAGCACCGGCTCGCCCATGCCGACCTGCACCGACTGGATGGCGCCCACCAGCGCGCCGGCGAAACCGGCCAGCGCGGCGCCCAGCGCAAAGACGATGGTATAAAGCGCCGAGATGTTGACCCCCAGCGCGCCGATCATCTCGCGGTCGGCCTCGCCCGCGCGGATGCGGATGCCGATGCGGGTCCAGCGGATCAGCGCGAACAGCCCTGCCGCCACCGCCAGCCCGATGCCGATGATCGCCAGCCGGTAGGCCGGGTACTGGATGCCTCCGGGCAGGGTGACGGGGCCGGCCAGCCATGACGGCACGTCGAGATAGAGCGGGAACGAGCCGAAGACCCACCGCGTGCCCTCGGAAAAGATCAGGATCAGGGCGAATGTCGCCAGCACCTGGTCGAGGTGATCCTTGTCATAGAGCCTGCGGATCACGGCAACCTCGACGATCGCCCCGGCCGCCGCCGCCGCGACAAGGCTTGCCGCCAGGCCCAGCAGGAACGATCCCGTGGCCCCCGCCACAGCGGCCGCCGCGAAGGCCCCGACCATGTAGAGCGATCCATGCGCGAGGTTGATCAGCCCCATCACGCCGAAGATCAGCGTCAGCCCGGCGGCCATCAGGAACAGCATGACGCCGAACTGAAGCCCGTTCAGGACCTGCTCGATGAACAGAAGTATCGACATTCGCCTGCAAACCTGCGCGACCCGGCGGGCAGGGCGATCCTGCCCGCCGAAGTCATTTCATTACATCTTGCACTCTTTGGCATAGACGTCGGTGTGATCCTTGCTGGCCACCCCGATGATGCGGTTGGTCACGATATCACCTTCCTTGACCACTTCGCGCATGTAGATGTCCTGGATCGGGTGATTGTTGGTGTTGAAGCGGAACTTGCCGCGCACCGACTGGAAATCGGCGGCTTTCAGCGCCGCGCGAAAGGCATCCGCGTCCTTCACGTCGGCCTTTTCCAGCGCCGATGCGATCAGCAGCCCGGTGTCATAACCCTGCGCCGCGTAAAGCGAAGGCAGCCGGCCATATTCGGCCTGGAAGCTTTCCACGAACTTGCGGTTGGCCAGGTTGTCGATGTCCTTGGACCAGTGCGAGGTGTTCTTCACCCCCAGCGCGGCGTCGCCGATGGCCTTGAGGATGCCCTGGTCGAAGCTGAAGGCCGGGCCCATCACCTGCTTGTCGGCGCCCGAGGCGGCGTATTGCTTCATGAAGGCGATGCCCATGCCGCCGGGCAGGAAGTAGTAGACCATGTCGGCATCGGACGCCTTGATCTGGGCGATCTCGGCGGCATAGTCCTTCTGCCCCAGCTTGGTATAGACCTCGTTGGTCACCGTGCCCTTGTAGAAGCGCTTGAACCCGGCGATCATGTCCTTGCCGGCCGGGTAGTTGGGGGCCATCAGGAACACCTTGCCCACACCATTGTCCGAGGCCCACTGGCCGGCAGCTTCGTTGAAGGCGTCATTCTGCCACGAGACCACGAAATAGTTGGGGTTGCAGCCCTTGCCGGCCAGTTTCGAGGGCGCCGCATTGGGCGAGAGATAGAACTTGCCCTGCGCGGTCACCGAAGGCACCACCGCAAGCGCGAGGTTGGACCAGATGATACCGGTCAGGATGTCCACCTTTTCCGACTGCACCATCTTGTCGGCCAGCTGCACGGCGATGTCGGGCTTGCGCTGATCGTCCTCGACAATCACCTCGATATCGGGGTTGCCCGACTGCTTGATGGCCAGCATGAAGCCGTCGCGCACGTCGATACCCAGCCCCGCGCCACCGCCCGACAGCGTGGTGATCATGCCGATCTTTGCGCCGCCAGCGGATGCCGCCCCTGCCAGTACCGCCAGCGATACGGTGGCAATCAGTTTCTTCAGGTTCATCTTGTCGTTCCTCCCTTTGATGTTTTCTTCTTGTCGGGGTCGGCGATATCCCCCTTGCCTCCGATTAAATCGGTAGTCTTATGCCGAATTAGGGTATTGAGCGCCCCGGCCCCTGTCAACGCAGGCGTTGACGTCGCGTTGCGCCTTGCCGCGCAGTATGGGGCATGATGCTGCGTTGTCGCCATCCCTCCCGTTTCCTCGACCCGGTCCGCAGTAAACCCTCAAATCCCCCGCGGGTCGAGAAGAATCCGGCCCGGCCCGATGCCCGAACCCGTCACGCCGGCGGCTCTGCCGCACCGGGGCCCGTGCCTGACCGCAGCAGGAAGCGCTGAATCTTTCCCGTCTGCGTCTTGGGCAGGGAAGAGCGGAACTTCACCGCGCGCGGATACTTGTAGGGCGCGATCGTGGCCTTCACGTGATCCTGCAACAGCCTGACCATAAGGGGGCCGGCCTCGAACCCCTCGGCCAGCACCACATGGGCCTCGACGATCTGGCCGCGGGCATCGTCCGGGGCGCCGACCACAGCACATTCCGACACTGCCGGATGGGCTAGCAGGGCGGCCTCGACCTCGGGCCCGGCGATGTTGTAGCCGGCCGACACGATCATGTCGTCATTGCGCGCGGCAAAGTGGAAATGGCCGTCCTCGTCCATGCGGAAGCTGTCGCCGGTGATGTTCCAGCCCTGCCGCACATATTCCTTCTGCCGCGCGTCGGCCAGATAGCGGCACCCGGTCGGCCCCTTGACCGCCAGCCGCCCGACCTCGCCGGGGGGGAGCTCGTTCATCTCCTCGTCAACCACCCTTGCCACATAGCCCCGCACCGGGCGCCCCGTGCAGGCGGGGCGGTGGTCGTCGAAGCGGTTGGAGATGAAGATGTGCAGCATCTCGGTGGCGCCGATCCCGTCCAGCATCGGCTTGCCGGTGCGGGCCATCCATTCCTCATAGACGGGCGCGGGCAGGGTCTCGCCCGCCGACACGGCTGCGCGCAGGCTGCTCAGATCCGCTCCTTCCTCCATGGCCTGCAACATGGCGCGATAGGCGGTGGGCGCGGTGAAGCAGACCGTGGCGCGGTATTTCTCGATGATCTCGACCATGTTGGGCGGGCTTGCCTGCTCCAGCAGCGCCGCCGCGGCGCCAAACCGCAGCGGAAAGATCGCCAGCCCCCCCAGCCCGAAGGTGAAGGCCAGCGGCGGAGAGCCCACGAACACGTCCTCGGGCGTGACGCCCAGCACCTCGCGCGCATAGCCGTCGGCGATGATCAGCAGGTCGCGGTGGAAATGCATCGTGGCCTTCGGCTCCCCGGTGGTGCCGCTGGTGAAACCCAGCAGCGCCACGTCGTCGCGGCCCGTTTCCGCCGCCGCGAAGCGCACCGGCTTTTCCAGCGCCAGCCGGTCCAATTCGGCATCGTGGTTCGAGGTACCGTCGAACCCCACCACCGTCTTCAGAAAGCGCGAGCCCTTCGCGCAGGCCACCATTTCCTCCATGAGCCGCGTGTCGCACAGCGCGAAGGCGACCTCGGCCTTGTCCACGATCTTCGACAGCTCCCCGGCCCGCAGCAGCGGCATGGTGTTGACCACCACCGCCCCGGCCTTGGTCGCGGCCAGCCAGCAGGCCACCATCGCCGGGTTGTTGGCCGAGCGGATCAGCACCCGGTTGCCGGGCCTGACGCCAAGATCCTCGACCAGAACATGGGCCAGCCGGTTGGACCAGTCGGTCAGCTCCTTGTAGGTGCGCCGCCGGCCGTTGCCGATCAGCGCCACGCGGTCGCCGAAGCCGCGCGCCACCATCGCGTCGGTCAGTTCGACCGCGGCGTTGAGGCGTTCGGGATAGTCGAACCCCTCCAGCAGGAACTCGGGCCACTGGTCGGGCGGGGGCAGGTTGTCCCGGGTGAAGGTATCGATATGCCCCGTCGGTCCCAGCATGTCAGCTTCCTCCCTCATGGGCCGCCATCGCCTGCCTGGCGATGACGACGCGCTGGACATCCGATGCGCCCTCGTAGATGCGCAGGGCGCGGATTTCGCGATAGAGCCGCTCGACGGCCTCGCCCGACTTCACGCCGTCGCCGCCATGCAGCTGCACCGCACGGTCGATGACGTCCTGCGCCGCTTCGGTCGAGAACAGCTTGGCCATCGCCGCCTCGCGGGTGACGCGGGCGGCACCGCAGTCCTTGGCCCAGGCGGCACGATAGACCAGCAGCGCCGCCGCATCCACGGCCAGCGCCATGTCGGCAATGTGCCCCTGCACCATCTGCAGATCGAACAGCGGCGCGCCCTGCACCTGCCGGGTGGAGACGCGCGCCAGGGCCTCGTCCAGGGCCCGGCGGGCAAAGCCCAGCGCCGCAGCGGCCACGGTGGCGCGGAACACGTCCAGAACCGACATGGCGACACGGAACCCCTCGCCGCGCGACCCCAGAAGCGCCGATTTCGGCACCCGGCAATCGGCAAATCGCAGCCGGGCCAGCGGATGCGGCGCAATCACCTCCAGCCGCTCGACCACCTCCAGGCCGGCCGTGTCCGCCGGCACCACGAAGGCCGACAACCCCTTTGCGCCCGGCCCCTCGCCGGTGCGGGCGAAAACCGTGTAGAGATCGGCAATCCCGCCATTGGAAATCCAGGTCTTTTCCCCGTTCAGCACGAAGGCGTCGCCATCCTCCACCGCCGTCGTGGCGAGCGCCGCCACATCCGATCCCGAATGCGGCTCGGTCAGGGCGAAGGCGGCAATCGCCTCTCCCGCCCGCGTCAGCGGCAGCCACGCGGCCTTCTGCTCCGGCGTGCCGAACAGCGAAATCGCCCCCGAGCCCAGCCCCTGCATGGCAAAGGCAAAATCCGCCAGCCCGTCATGGCGCGCCAGCGTCTCGCGGATCAGGCACAACGCGCGCACATCCAGCCGTTCGCCCTCGCCTGCGCCGGTATGGGTCAGCCAGCCGCCCGCACCCAGATCCGCCACCAGCGCGCGGCACGCGGCATCCACGTCGCCATGATCCACCGCACCAAGATGCGCGCGCGCCCAATCCTCCAGATCGACCGCCAGCATCCGGTGTCGGTCGTCGAAGAACGGCCATTGCAGAAACGTCCGGTCGGCCATGATCCACCCTTTTCCTCTTGCCCCCAAATACTCCCGCCGGAGGGCGCCCGACATCGGCCACGATCACGGGCGGCAGATGCAGGTCAGTCACCCTCGAACACGGGCCTTTCCTTCGCCAGAAACGCGCGATAGGCGCGCTCGAAATCCTTTGTCTGCATGCAGATCGCCTGTGCCTGCGCTTCGGCCTCGATGGCCTGTTCCAGCGACATCGACCATTCCTGCGCCAGCATCGTCTTGGTCATCATGTTGGCAAATCCCGGCCCCGCCGCGATGCGCCGGGCCAGATCGGTTGCCGTCTCCATCAGCGCCTCGGGCGCGACCACCCGGTTGAAATAGCCCCATGCAAGCCCCTCCTCGGAACTCATCGACCGCCCCAAATAAAGCAGCTCGGCCGCCCGTCCCTGACCGATGATCCGCGGCAGGATCGCGCAGGCGCCCATGTCGCATCCGGCCAGCCCGACCCTGTTGAAAAGAAAGGCCGTCCGGGCATCGGGTGTGGCAATGCGCAGATCCGACGCCATGGCAAGGATCGCCCCGGCGCCCGCCGAAACGCCCTGCACGGCGGCAATGATCGGCTTGCCGCAGTTCAGCATCGCCTTGACCAGATCTCCGGTCATCCGGGTGAAGGCCAGCAATTCCTTCATGCTCATTTCGGTAAGCGGCCCTATGATGTCGTGCACATCCCCGCCCGAGGAAAAATTGCCGCCATTGGGGCCGAGGATCACCGCCCCGACCGTGTCATCGTAATGCAGATCGCGGAACCAGTCGCGCAGTTCGGCGTAAGAGTCGAAGGTCAGCGGGTTCTTGCGCTCGGGCCGGTTCAGCGAGACGGTGGCAATGCCGTCGGCAATGGCGCAGTTGAAATGGGTGACATCCGATCGCATTCATTCCTCTCCTTGATCCAGCCCGTCGATCAGCCGGTTCAGGCCGGTGCTGAGCGCCGCCAGGGCCTCGGCATCCAGCCCGCCCAGCATCTCGTCGATCCATGCCTCGTGCGCCGCGGCCTGCTGGGCAAAGCTTTCGGCACCTTCGGGCGTCAGCCGCACCAGCGTGGCGCGCCGGTCGCCGGGCACGGCGACCCTCTGCGCCAGCCCCTCTTCGGTCAGCTTGTCCACGATGCCGGTGACATTGCCGTTCGATACCCGCAGAAGCGCGGAAATCTCGCTCATCCTCAGCCCGCCCGGGGCCCGTGACAGCGCCGACATCACGTCGAACCGCGGCAGCGTGGTGGCGAATTCGCGCCGAAGGCGGCGGCGAATCTCGTCGCCGACCAGCCCGCCGGCCTTGAGCAGCCGCAGCCACAGCCGCAGCCGGTCCTTGGACAGGGACGACACCGGGCGATTCCGGTCAGGGCGATTCCGGTCAGGGTGGTTCATGTTTCTCCTCCTGACAGGGAAAGCGCATGGCCGTTCACCGACCGCGCCGCCTCGGAACACAGCCACAGCGCGGCGCCGGCTACCTCGTCGGGCTGGATGAACCGCCCTTGAGGGTTTCCGGCCAGCAGCGCGGCGCGCGCCTCTTCGCAGCTCTTGCCGGTCTTTTCGACGATGTTGGCCACCGACCGCTCCAGCATCGGGGTCTCGACGAAACCGGGACAGATGGCGTTGACGGTGATCCCGCTTTCCCCCAGCTCCACCGCCACCGCGCGGGTCAGCCCGATCACCGCGTGCTTGGCCGCGCAATAGGCGCTTGCATAGGGATAGCCCTTCAGCCCCGCGGTCGAGGCCACCGCGATCAGCCGGCCGCGACCGGCCGCGCGCATGTCCTTCAGCCCTTCCTGCCAAACATTCACCGTGCCGCAAAGATTGACCGCCAGCATGTCGTTCAGCGCCTGGGAGGTGAGGCGCGAAAACGGCGCGCTTTGCGCCGCTCCGGCATTGGCCACCACCACGTCCACCGGCCCGTTCAGGTCCCGCGCCCGGCGAAAACCCGCCTTGACCTGCGCCGCATCGGTCACGTCGCAGGTGATCCAGGCAATTTCCCGGTGACGGGTTGCAACTTTGCGCAGAGGAGCCTCGCGCCGGCCCATGATCGTGACCCGTGCCCCGGCATGGGCCAGCGCCTCGGCAATCGCGGCCCCGACCCCGGTGCCGCCGCCGGTCACGATGGCGTGGCTGCCCGCAAGAGCCGTCATCGCCGGGCCGGTCCCGCCCCGATCCCGGCCGGCTGCCGGCCAAAGCCCGTGCCGCTGCGCATGATCGTCATCCTCCCTTTGCATTGCACCTTCGGGATGGCCCCCGAATTCGGCGCCGTTCCCGCACGCCCTCGAGGTCAGGCTAGTGCAGGGCCAATTTTATTTCAAGCTTGAAGCTTCAGGATTGAAGCATCCCGGGCGGGGCGAGCGTTGCCGGCCTTGCCCTGCCTGCCGTCCCGCAATGGCGGGGCGGGGAGGCGGGTGGTTCGGGTCGAGGTCGGGATGACAGGAGTTGATGCGGGACAGGGCCGCGATGCGGGCCCATTTGCCCGGATGCCTGCCCCGGCGCGCGGGGCAGGGGTGCGTGCCCGGATCGACCGGGCACGCATGCGCAAGGTCACTCCTCGTGAACCTTTTTCCACATGCCGTTTTCCACGACATTCACATAGACCGCATCGGCGCCCTGGTGATCGTCGGGGCCGTAGTCGATGCGGTTGCCCACCAACTCATCGACATAGTCCAGCGATTCCATGCCCTTGATGAAGCTTTCCTGCGTCAGTTCGGGGCCTGCCGCTTCGAGGCCGCGCACCATCATCTCGGCGGCGGAATAGCCGAGCATGGCAAAGCCGACCGGATCCTCGCCATACTTGGCCTTGTACTCGGTGATGAAGGCCTTCGGAGCGGGTTCGTCCGCACGCGCCCACAGATCCTGCCAGCTGGCGGCGGCGTAGAACCCTTCGGTGATGCCGCCGGGAACCTTGGCGACCACGGTCAGGAAGCTGGCCGAGGTGCCGAGGAACTTCATGTCGTTCAGCCCCATCTTCTTGGCGGTGCCGACCACGGTGATGGCCTGACGCACGCCCAGCGCGATGGTGACGATATCGCAGCCGGCATCCCTCAGCTTGGACAGCGAGCCCACGAAATCGCTTTCATCCGGCTTGTGCGTGGTCTCGGCGGCAAAGGTGATCCCGGCCTCCTCGGCGCCCTTCTTCGTGCCTTCGAGGATCTCCTTGCCGAAATCGGTCGGCAGGTACATCGTGCAGACCTCTTTCCCGCCGAATTCGCCGGCAAGATACTTCACCCCCACCCGCGCCTGGTCGTAATAGGACGAGAACGAGGTGAACTTGTTGTGCATCGGCTCCTGCAGCATCTGCCGGGCGGCCGAGAGCGGGGCGACGTTCGGAATCCCCTTGGAATCGAGCAGTTTGAAGCCGGCGATGTTCATCGGCGTGCCGAGGTTCTGGAGCATCGCGAACACCTTGTCGCGGTTGAGCAGCTTGTTGAACCCCTGCATGGCGCGCGGCATCTGATAGCCGTGGTCCTCGACGATGTAGGTGATCTTGCGGCCATGCACGCCGCCGGCGGCATTCACCTTGTCGAAATAGAGATTGGCACCCTTGGTCGCGGGCACGCCCACGGCGGCGAAGATGCCCGACAGGTCGTTGACGGCACCAATCCTGATTTCGTCGTCGCTCACGCCCTGCACCTGCGCTCCGGCGGTCGATGCCGTCGCCGCAAGCACCGTGGCAAGCCCCAGTCCCCTGATTGCGTTCTTCATGTTCGTCCTCCCTTTGAACAACCGGTTCTTCAATACATTTCGTCGATCAGGTGCTTGTGCTTCTTCTCGACAAGGTTGCGTTTCAGTTTCATCGTTGCGGTCAGTTCCTCATCCTCGGCTGTCAACAGCACATCGATCAAGCGAAAATCCTTGATCTGCTCGACCCGGGCAAATTCCCGGTTCACCGCGGCCACCTCGGCGGCGATCAGCTCCCGCACCTCCTTCGCCGCGCACAGCGAGGCAAAGCTGGAAAACGGCACCTTCCGGTCCTGGGCGAATTTCTCGACATTCTCCTGGTCGATCATGATGAGAGCGGTCAGGTACTTGCGCCCGTCGCCGATGATGACGGCATCGGAGATGTAGTGGCTGAACTTCAGCCGGCTCTCGATCTCGGCGGGGGTGATGTTCTTGCCGCCGGCGGTGATGATGATGTCCTTGATGCGCCCGGTGATGGTGACATAGCCGTCCTCGTCGATGCGGCCCACATCGCCGGTCTTCAGCCAGCCATCCTCGGTAAAGGTTTCGGCGGTCTTTTCGTTGTTGCGCCAGTAGCCCTTGAAGATGTTGAGGCCCCGGACCTGGATCTCGCCGTTCTCAGCGATGCGCACATCGACCCCGGCCACGGGGCGACCGATGGTGCCGATCCGGTTGTCCTGGGGGGTGTTGATGGTGGCGATGCCGGCGGTTTCGGTCATCCCGTAGCCTTCCACCAGCGGTACCCCGATCGACCAGTACCATTTCAGCAGCTCGGGCGAGATCGGTGCCGCCCCGGTGCCGCCGCGCCGCATCCGGTCCATGCCCAGCATCCGGCGCAGGTTGCGCATCACCAGCCGGTCCCAGATCCACCAGCGCAGGGCCACCCCGGCCGGGACCGGCTCGCCGCGCAGCAGGTGTTCGGCCCGCGCCCGGCCCGCCCGCAGCGCCCGGCCGAAGGCCCAGCGGCCCAGAGGCGTGGCCTCCTGGTTGAGGATCGTCACCCGACTGTAGATCTTCTCCCATACCCGCGGCACGGCGGTGAAGGTGTGGGGGCTGACCTCCTGCATGTTGGCGAACACGGTTTCGGGGCTTTCGGCAAAGTTCACGGTGCATTTCGCCGCCAGCGGGAAATAGATCGACACGTCCCGTTCCAGGATGTGGCACAGCGGCAGGAAGCACAGCTGTTCGTCAGTTTCGAAGGCGGGCAGGCCGCGGGCGCCGGCCTCGATCGCGGCCATGATGTTTTCGTGGGTCAGCATCGCCCCCTTGGGCATGCCGGTGGTGCCCGAGGTGTAGATCAGGAGCGCCACGTCCTCGGGCCGCGCGCGGTCGATCTCGGCCTCGAAGGTGCCGGGTTCGTCCGCATCCGCCTTGCGCCCGATTTCGTAGAGCTGGTCGAGGAACAGGCATTTGGGGTGGTCGAGATCGTGAAGCCCCTCTTCTTCGAGGATGATGACGCCCTTCAGCCCCGGCATCTCGTCCTCGACGGTCAGGAACTTGTCCAGCTGCTCCTCGTTCTCGACGATCAGGAAGCGGCTGTCGCTGTCATTGACCAGATAGGCAAGCTGGCTGGCCGAATCGGTGGTGTAGACCCCCGAGGCGATGCCGCCCACGGACTGGATGCCCATGTCGAACCAGGCCCATTCCTTGCGGTCCTCGGAGAGGATCGAAACCACCTCGCCCCGTTTCAGGCCCAGCTTGCGCAGGCCCATGCCGATCCATCTGGCATGGGTCCAGTAATCGGCCCAGCTCCAGGCCTTCCAGATGCCCAGATCCTTCTCACGGTGCGCGGTGCGCGTGCCCAGCGCGGCGCAGCGCAGCTTGAACAGGCCCACGATCGTGTCGGCGCCGTCCACCGTGACCGGGCGGGTGCCCGGCCGGGCATTGAAGCGCACGCCGTTGATGACGACCGTTTCGGCAGGGGGGGGCGGGGTTGAAGCGTCCATGCCCGTCACCTCCATGTCTTCTTGCGTTTCCAGCGGCGGGTTTCGCGCACGCCGGCCTCTTGCACCCCGAGATAGAAGTTGCGGATGTCCTCGGACTGCATCAGCTCGTCGGCGGGGCCGTCCATCACGATTCGGCCGACCTCCATCACATAGCCGTGGTCGGCCAGCTCCAGCGCGGCGGCGGCGTTCTGTTCCACCAGCATCATGGTCACGCCCTGTTCGGTGTTGAGCCGCTTCAGGATGCCGAAGATTTCCTGCACCAGTATCGGCGACAGGCCGAGCGAGGGCTCGTCCAGCAGCATGATCCGCGGGTTGCCCATCAACCCGCGTCCGATGGCCAGCATCTGCTGCTGGCCGCCCGACAGCGTTCCGGCCTCCTGGTTGCGGCGTTCTCCCAGCACCGGGAAATAGTCGAACACCAGTTCCCGGTGCCGGTTGATGCGCGCCTTGTCGATGTCCGTATAGGCACCCAGCGTGAGGTTTTCGTCCACCGTCAGCAACGGGAACACCTCGCGTCCCTCGGGCACATGCACGATGCCGGCCTGAACCACGCGGTGAGGCTCCTGCCCCTGGATTTCCTGGCCGTCGAAGATGATCTGGCCTTTCTCCGGGTCCATCACGCCGCTGATCGTCTTCATCAGCGTGGTCTTGCCGGCCCCGTTGGCGCCCAGGATAGACACGATCTGCCCCTCGTGCACGTCAAGGCTGACGCCGCGGATCGCCATGATCGGTCCATAGAAGCTTTCGATGTTGCGGACCTTCAGAAGCGCCTCGCTCATGCCGCTTTCCCCAGATAGGCTTCGATCACCGCCGGGTCGGACTGCACCTCTCCGGGTGTGCCCAGCGCCAGCCGCGCGCCGTCGGCCATGGCCAGCACCCGGTCGGACACGGATGACACCAGCCCCATGTCATGTTCCACCATCAGCACGGTGATGCCCATCTGCCGGCGGATGTCGTCGATCCACCAGCGCATGTCGGTGGTCTCTTCCACCGACAGCCCCGAGGCCGGTTCGTCCAGCAGCAGCAGCTTCGGTTCGGTGGCCAGGGCGCGGGCGACCTCGACCACCTTGCGCACGCCGTAGGGCAGGCCGGCGATCATCTTGTCGCGGTAGGGCTGAAGGTCGAGAAAGTCGATGATTTCCTCGACCTTCTCGCGGTTTTCCAGTTCCTGCCGGCGTGCGGCGGGGGTGAAGAGAAGCTCGGACAGCAGGTTGGTCCGCCGGTGCCGGTGGCGTCCGACCAGCAGGTTCTGCAGAACGGTGGCGTGATCGAACAGTTCGATGTTCTGGAAGGTGCGGGCAACGCCATAGGCGGCCACGCCCGCCGGCCGGACCTTCAGCAGATCATGCCCGTCGAAACGGATCGTGCCCTCGTCGGGGTCATAGAACCGCGAGATCAGGTTGAACACGGTGGACTTGCCTGCCCCGTTCGGCCCGACGATGGCGAAGACTTCGCCTTCCTCGACCGCAAAGGACAGCCCGTCCACCGCCGTCAGCCCGCCGAACCGGATGGTCACGTTGTCGAGTTCGAGAAGGCTCATCTGAGGCGCTCCGTCTTGAGATAGGATTTCTGCCGCTTGAACATGTCCTTGCGATAGAAGGGGAACAGCTCGAACCAGGTGCGGATCTTGAGCCAGCGGCCGTAGAGGCCCATCGGTTCGAACAGGATGAAGACGATCAGGATCATCCCGAAGACGCCGAACTCCAGCCCCGGAATGGCGACCGTGCCGCCGCCGAAAAGCGCGCCGGCATATTCCTTGGCGATGGACAGGAACTGCGGCAGGAAACCGATGACGATGGCCCCCAGGAAGGCCCCGTGGATCGAGCCCAGCCCGCCGATGACGATCATCATCAACAGCTCGATCGAGATCACCACCGAGAAGGTCTCGTTGTTGAACGCCCCGGCATAGAGCCCCATCAGCGCGCCGGCCCAGCCGGTGACCATGCAGCTCAGCCCGAAGGAGATGGTCTTGGTGCGGGCCACGTCCACGCCCATGGCCTGGGCGGAAACCTCCGAATCGCGCACCGCGATGAATGCCCGCCCCATCGGCGCGCGCAGCAGGTTGATGTAGCCCAGCGTGACGATGACCACGACCCCCAGAACCAGCCAGTAGAACGCATCCGGCGTGCCCCAGCGGTCGATCTCCAGGCCGAGCAGGTTGATCGGGGGGGCGAATTTCCCGCTCACCCCGCCGGACCAGGGCTCGGTCAGCACGATGATGTCATCGACGAGGATCGACAGCGCCAGGGTGAAGATCGCCAGGTAGATGCCGTGCAGGCGCAGGGCCGGAATGGCGATCAGCGCCCCCACGACGCCGGTGATCAGCCCGGCCAGCGGAAAGGCGGCGATGAAGGGCATCCCGGCCTCGATCAGGATGATGTTGGCATAGCAGCCCAGCGCCAGAAAGGCGGCGTGCCCGAGGCTGGCCTGCCCGGTATGCCCGGTCAGCACCATCAGCCCCAGCCCGGCAATCGCCCAGATCAGGACGTTGGTCAGCTCGCCCAGATAGAAGGTGTCGAGCAGCCAGGGCGCGGCGACCGCCGCCGCCAGCAGAGCCAGGTAGAGGCTCAGCTGATACCCGTCCTTCCAGGGGCGGATGTCCTGCATGTAGTCGGTCTTGAACACGATCCGCATGGGTTCAGACCTTCTTCGTGCGCAGTTGCGAGAAAATGCCGCTGGGGCGGAAGATCAGCACCGCCAGCAGCAGCGCATAGGGCGCCACCTGGCTGTAGCCGGCGGCGATGTAGCGGGCGGCGAAGGGCTCCATCACGCCCACGATGAGCCCGCCCAGCAGCGCGCCGGGCAGGCTGCCGAAGCCGCCGATCACCGCCGCGGCAAAGGCCTTGATCCCCAGAAGCCCGGTCGAGGGATCGACCGATCCCTTGGCCGCGAACAGGATCCCCGCCACCGCCGCCACCGCTCCGGCCAGCGCCCAGATCAGCCCCTGGATGCGCTTGACGGGGATGCCCATGTAATAGGCGGCCAGCTGGTTCTGGCTGGCCCCCTGCATGGCCAGCCCCAGCCGGGTGCGGCCGAAAAAGGCATACAGCCCGAAGGTCAGCAGAAGGGTGACGACGATCACCGCCACGTCCTCCATGCCCAGCACCAGCCCGCCCAGGCGAACCTCCTTCCCGGCCATGGGGTTGCTCAGCGTCTGCGGATCGTGCCCCCAGATCAGCCCGGCGACAAAGCGCAGCACGAAGCCCAGCGCGATGGTCAGGATCACCACCGCCGTCTGGCTCTGCCCGAACATCATCCGGATCACGAAACGGTCGAGCAGATAGCCGAAGACGGCCATGATCGTGATCGAGATCGGCACCGCCACCCAGAAGGGCAGGCCCATGTACTGGGCATTGGTCAGGCCGATGGTGACGAACGCACCCAGCATCATCATGTCGCCCTGGGCGAAATTGATCGCTTCGGTCGCCTTGTAGATCAGGACGAAGCCAAGAGCGATCAGGCCATAGACGCATCCGTTGGCTAGGCCGCTGACGAACAGCTGCAAAATATCCAAGCTTTCCTCCCCGCGCCGGTTGACCCGGTCATCCAATCCGATTGCGTGGCAACCCTCCCCGCCACGCATCCGTGAACTTGTACGACAATCATGGGTGTTCTTTGAGCAATTTGAAGCATTTTCGGGCGAACTGACACAACGTCACCCGCCGATTGTCTCGCTGGGCCGAGGAACCCGACCCCGTGAACACTGTCTTCTGCCTTCCTGCGGCATCGTCGTTTCCGAACTGGCGGACATTCGCGGCGAGGCCGTGACAGGCTGCGAAACCTGTCCGGAAGGCGAAATGCGGGAAGAGGAGGTGCTTCTCGATTTGATCGCGAAATGGGCTCTGGAATGGCCCCCATTTCCGACCTCCAATCGGGGGTCCGCTGCTATTCCAAAAAGGGGGCGCCGCCCCCTCGGCCCTGCGGGCCTCACCCCCGGAGTATTTCCGGCAAGAGGAAGGATGCGGACAACATGGTTCTTTCTCTTCTTCCTCTTGCACCAAATACTCCGGGGGGTGCGGGGGCAGAGCCCCCCGCGAAGATGGATTGGCCCCGGAATGCCGGGGCAGCCATAGGGCGACGGGGGATGGAGCCGGATCCGGCGGGTCACCGCCTTGTCCGTTTGCGGCCAGTCGATGGCGCCCGGACATTTGCCGATGTGTCTGACGGGCAGAAAGGCGGCGGCATCCGGAGGTCAGGTGCCGGCGAATTCCTCGCGCCGGTAGCCCTGGATGTAGAGCAGCGCGGTCAGGTCGCCGTGATTGATGCGCACCTCGCTCTGTGCTGCGACCGAGGGCTTGGCGTGCAGGGCGACGCCGGTGCCGGCGCGTGACAGCATCCCGAGGTCATTGGCCCCGTCGCCCACGGCAATCACGTCCCGTTCCGAGATCCCGAGTCGGGCCGATATCTCTTCCAGGGCCCGCACCTTGGCGTCCCGCCCGAGAATGGGCTGCCGCACCTTCCCGGTCAGGCTCCCGCCCTCGACGAGCAGCGTGTTGGCGCGGCTCTCATCGAAGCCGAGACGTTCGGCCACCTTCGCGGAAAAGGCGGTGAAGCCGCCCGACACCAGTGCTGCGTAGGCACCGTGCGCGCGCATGGTCGCCACCAGCTCGCGCCCGCCGGGCATGAGCGTGATGCGCTCGGCCAGCACCTTGTCGATCACCGATGCCGGCAGCCCCCTGAGCAGGGCCACGCGTTCGGTCAGCGCGCCTTCGAAGTCGAGTTCGCCGTTCATGGCCCGGGCGGTGATCTCCTTCACGCGCTCTCCGACCCCGGCCTCCTCGGCCAGCTCGTCGATGCATTCCTGTTCGATCATGGTGCTGTCCATGTCGGCCAGAAGCATCTTCTTGCGCCGCCCTTCGGCCGGCTGGACGACCAGGTCCACGCCCATCTGCTGAAGATCCTCCCAGACCTGCCAGCGATTGTCGGGCGGGGCGGGGACGGGAAACTCCGAGGCAATCCCGGGAGCCAGCGCAACCGCGGGCCCGCCGCCCCAGGCGCGGCGCAGCGATTCGATCAGGGCGGGGTCCAGCGAGGGCGTTCTCGGATCGGTCAGGAGCGTGACGATGAACATGGGGCAGGCATCCGTTGCGGCGGGAATGTCGCGTTTTGCGTCTCGGGCGTCGCTCTAGCGGCATTTTTGCGCTTGCGAAACCCCGGATCGGCCTGTATGCGCGGCGGTGGGACACCCCTCCCCAACGAGGGGCGCATATCTGGAAGGATAGACAGAAATGGCTATGCAAGAACCGGCGACGCGGCCGGCCAATCCGCGTTTTTCCTCGGGCCCCTGTGCCAAACCCCCCACATTCTCTCTGGACAAGCTGGCCGACGCCGCGCTGGGCCGCTCGCACCGTGCGGCCATCGGCAAGGCGAAGCTGAAGGCGGTCATCGAGGGCACGCGCGAAGTGCTGGGCATTCCCGCCGATTACCGGATCGGGATCGTGCCGGCCTCGGACACCGGGGCGGTGGAGATGGCGCTGTGGTCGCTTCTGGGCGCGCGCGGGGTCGAGATGCTGGCCTGGGAAAGCTTCGGCAAGGGCTGGGTGACGGATGTTCTCAAGCAGCTGAAGCTTGACGACGTGGTGGTGCGCGAGGCCGATTACGGCTGCCTGCCGGATCTGTCGGCGGTGGATTTCGCCCGCGACGTGGTGTTCACCTGGAACGGAACCACCTCGGGGGTGCGGGTGCCGAACGGCGACTGGATCGCCCCGGACCGCGCCGGGCTGACCATCTGCGATGCCACCAGCGCCGTCTTCGCCATGGATCTGCCCTGGGAGAAGCTGGACGTCACCACCTTCTCCTGGCAGAAGGTGCTGGGCGGCGAGGCCGCGCATGGCATGCTGATCCTGTCGCCGCGGGCGGTGGAGCGGCTGGAAAGCTGGACGCCCCCCTGGCCGCTGCCCAAGATCTTCCGCCTGACCAAGGGCGGCAAGCTGATCGAGGGCATCTTCCAGGGCGCCACCATCAACACCCCTTCGATGCTGGCGGTCGAGGACTGCCTTTTCGCGCTGGACTGGGCGCGCTCGGTGGGCGGTTTGCGGGGCATGATCGCGCGTGCCGACGCCAATGCCCGTGTGGTCTGGGAGTTCTGCGAAACCCGCGACTGGATCGCCAACCTGGCCGAGGATCCGGCGACGCGCTCGAACACCAGCGTCTGCCTGAAGTTCACCGACCCGCGGATTGCCGACGGCGCGGGTTTTGCCAAGGCGGTTGCAAAGCGGCTGGAGGATGCGGGCGTGGGCTTTGACATCGGCGCCTATCGCGACGCGCCGCCGGGGCTGCGCATCTGGTGCGGCAGCACGGTCGAGACCGCCGATGTCGCGGCACTGATGCCGTGGATCGAATGGGCCTACGAGGCCGAACTCGACGCCCGGAAACAGGCCGCTTGAGCCGGCGCCACGGAATTTCCGAACATGTCCGATACCGGGCGCGGTGATCGCGCCCGGGCCCCCGATACAGCCATTCAAAGGACCGACAGACATGGCCCCGAAAGTACTCGTATCCGACAAGCTCAGCCCGACCGCGGTCGAAATCTTCCGCAATCGCGGCATCGAGGTGGACTACATGCCCGATGTGGGCAAGGACAAGGCGAAGCTGGCCGAGATCATCGGCGATTATGACGGGCTGGCCATCCGCTCGGCTACCAGGGTCACGGAAAAGATCCTCGATGCCGCGAGCCGGCTCAAGGTGATCGGCCGGGCCGGGATCGGCACCGACAATATCGACAAGGTGGCGGCCTCG
The DNA here is from genome assembly GCF_055386745.1 of Piezobacter thermophilus. NCBI lineage: Bacteria > Pseudomonadati > Pseudomonadota > Alphaproteobacteria > Rhodobacterales > Paracoccaceae > Piezobacter > Piezobacter thermophilus. Next base: position 356,102 of record NZ_AP042380.1, read on the forward strand.
AAGAAGGGCATCATCGTGATGAACACCCCCTTCGGCAACACCATCACCACCGCCGAGCACGCCATCGCCATGATGTTCGCCTGTGCCCGCCAGATCCCGGCGGCCGATGCCTCGACCCAGGCCGGGAAATGGGAAAAGTCGCGCTTCATGGGGGTGGAGCTGACCGCCAAGACGCTGGGCGTGATCGGGGCGGGCAATATCGGCTCGATCGTCTGCGACCGTGCCCGCGGGCTGAAGATGAAGGTCATCGCCTATGATCCCTATCTGAGCGAGGAGAAGGCGAACTCCATGCAGGTCGAGAAGGTCGCGCTGGACGAGCTTCTGGCGCGGGCCGACTTCATCACCCTGCATGTGCCGCTGACCGACCAGACCCGCAACATCCTCTCGCGCGAGGCGCTTGAGAAGACGAAGAAGGGCGTGCGCATCATCAACTGCGCCCGCGGCGGGCTGGTGGACGAAGAGGCCTTGGCCGAGCTGCTGAAATCGGGCCATGTCGCCGGCGCCGCCTTCGACGTGTTCAGCGTCGAGCCGGCCACCGAGAACCCCCTGTTCGGCCTGCCCAATGTGGTTTGCACCCCGCATCTGGGTGCGGCGACCACCGAGGCGCAGGAAAACGTCGCCATCCAGGTCGCCGAGCAGATGTCGAACTATCTGCTCGACGGGGCGGTGGAGAATGCGCTCAACATGCCCTCGATGTCGGCCGAGGAGGCCAAGGTCATGGGGCCCTGGGTGCGCCTTGCCGGGCATCTGGGCAGCTTCATCGGCCAGATGACGGACGAGCCGATCAAGGCCATCAACATCCTCTATGACGGCTCGGTTTCGGGGCTGAATCTGGAGGCGCTCAACTGCGCGGTGATCGCCGGGATCATGAAGGCGGCCAACCCGGACGTGAACATGGTCTCCGCCCCCTTCATCGCCAAGGAGCGCGGCATCCAGATCTCCACCACCAGCCAGGACCAGTCGGGCGCCTTCGAAGGCTACATCAAGGTCACGGCGGTGATGGAAAAGCGCGAACGCTCGATCGCCGGCACGGTGTTCTCGGACGGCAAGCCGCGCTTCATCCAGATCAAGGGCATCAATATCGACGCCGAGGTGGGGGCGCACATGCTCTACACCACCAACCGGGACGAGCCGGGCATCATCGGCACGCTGGGCCGCACCCTGGGCGAGCACGAGGTCAACATCGCCAACTTCACCCTCGGCCGGGCCGAGCCGGGCGGCGAGGCGATTGCCCTGCTCTATGTGGACGAGCCGGTCCCGGCCGAGGCCCGCGCAAAGCTGGCCGAGACGGGTCTGTTCCGCCAGATCAAGCCGCTGGAATTCGACGTGAGCTGAGGCCGGCCCTTACGATCCGGCCGCGATGCCGCCCCGTTCCTGCGGGGCGGTATCCGTTTCCGGCGATCGCGCGGCCCTGCGGGCTCCGATCACCACCACGGTCAGGAAGATCAGCATCGAGATCAGCGTCAGCAGCGACCCGATCTTGACCAGTGTCTGGCCGGTTTCGCGAATGACCTGCACGATGCCCGGTATCATGGTGACTAACCCGGCGACCGCCACGGGATAGTGGATTCTGGCCAGCGCATGCGCGGCCATGTGCGGGTTCAGGTGGTAATAGATTCCGAACAGCGCCATCGTCACCCAGCCCACCAGGTTCAGGTGCGCGTGCGCGCCGGCCAGGCTGTGATCGCCGGTGGCGGCCATGACGATCCCCCAGATCATGCCACCGCTGACCGCAACCGCTCCGGTTGCAAAGAACGCCAATGCTATGCCTTTCAAGGCTCGTCCCCCCCTTGTCGTTGCCCGGTTGGTCGCCGGCGCGACAGCCCGAGTCTGCCTCCGTCTCGGCAATTTTGGAAATCGATTGATGTTATGATACCTATTCGATTCATGAATTTTGCCAGCTTCGATCTCAACCTGCTGCGGATTCTCGACGCGCTGCTCGAAACCGGCTCTGTCACCGAGGCGGGACGGCGTATCGGGTTGTCGCAGCCGGCGGTGTCGGCCGCGCTGGGACGGCTGCGGTACGCGCTGGGCGATCCGCTGTTCCTGCGGCAGGGCGGGCGGCTGGTGCCCACGGAATATGCTCTTGGCCTGCGCGATTCCCTGCGCGACTTGCTGGAAGGCGCCGAGGCCCTGCTCGCCGGTCCCGGCCCGTTCGACCCAGCCAATGCCGAGGACTTCTTTCGTGTATCCGGCAGCGATTTCTATGCCGAGTTCCTGATGCCCGAACTGGCCGACCACCTGTCCCGTGTCGCACCGCGGATGCGGGTTCACCTGGTGGACCTCGTGCCGGATCGCTGCCTCGACGCGATCGACCGTTACGGGGTGGACATGGCGATGATCCCGCGTACTTCCCTGCCCGACTGGATCGACAGCCGGCCGCTGCACAGCTCGCGTTTTGTCGTCATCGCCCGCCGGGACCATTCCGCCCTTGGCGCCGCCAGGTTGCGGCCGGGGGCGCAAGTTCCGCTCGATCTTTTCTGCGACTTGCAGCACATCCTGTTCTCGCCCGAAGGCCAGGCGCAGGGCGTGGCCGACGAGGCCTTGGCCCGTGTCGGCCGGGAACGGCGGGTGGCGATGACCTTGCCGGTGTTTTCCGGCGTCTGCAGGACGGTGGCGCAAAGCGATCTGATCGCGCTGATCCCCGAACAGATGGCCCGGAGGGTCGCGCCCCATCTGGGGCTTGAAATCTACCGCCCGCCGGTCGAGGTGCCGGCTGTCAGCCTCGTTCTGGTCTGGCACCGCCGCGCCACCCGCAGCCCGGCGCATCGCTGGCTGCGCGACCAGATTGCCACGCTGCTGGCGCCGCTGGACGCGCCTGCGGCCTGAGGTGTCTTTTCATCGCCGCTGCGCCGGGATAGCCCGTCCCCATGACCGATCCGATCTATGCCATCCCGGACATCCACGGCCATTCGGAAGAACTCGACCGCGCGCTGCGGCTGGTCGAGGCCGATGGCGGACCGCAGGCCGAAATCGTCTTTCTGGGCGATCTGGTGGATCGGGGACCCGACAGCCGCGGCGTGATCGACCGGATCCTGCGCGGCCGGGCCGAGGGGCGGCGCTGGCATGTCGTGATGGGCAACCACGACCAGTTGTTCGCGCGGTTCCTGCGGAAGGGATGCATCGATCATGTCCGCATCCGCTCAGGGGTGACATGGCTTCATCCGCGGCTGGGCGGTCTGGATACGCTGCGCTCTTACGGTATTGACGCAACCGGCAACGTGCCGGCGGACAAGCTGTTCCGCGCCGCCGGCAAGGCTGTTCCGAAAGCGCATCTTCGGTTCCTCGAAGAACTGCCGCGCTGGCACGAGCGAGGCGGTCTGCTTTTCGTCCATGCCGGCCTTCGCCCCGGGGTGCCGCTGGTCGCGCAGGATCCGGATGACCTGAACTGGATTCGCGATCCCTTTCTCGACCATCCCGACCCCTGGCCGTGGCTGGTCGTTCACGGGGATACGGCGCTGAAACAGCCCCGGCATTTCGGCAACCGCATTGACCTCGATGGCGGGGCCGGTTTCGGCCGGCCGCTGCACGCGGCGGTGTTCGAGGGGCGCGAGTGCTGGCTGCTGACCGACAAGGGCCGCGTGCCGCTTCGGCCCTGACGGATCAGGTCCAGAGGTCGGTCGAGAGGTATTTCAGCCCGCTGTCGCAGATGATGATGCCGATCCGTCCGCCGCGTTCGGGGCCGGCCAGAAGATCGAGCGCTGCCGCGACATTGGCGCCGGACGAGAACCCGGCAAAGATCCCTTCCAGCCGCGCAAGATCGCGTGCCGCTTGTCGCGCGGCCTCGCCCGAGACGGAAACGAAGCCATCCACCGGCACGTCCCGCATCAGGGCGAGGTCGGCCATCGCATAGCCCCCGCCCTGAATCGGGTGGCCCGGATCGGTGATCGCCTTGCCGG
>NZ_AP042380.1:365000-2495000 GCF_055386745.1 Piezobacter thermophilus
CAGGTGGACTGGTAGAGCATACCAAGGCGCTTGAGAGAACGATGTTGAAGGAACTCGGCAAAATGCCTCCGTAAGTTCGCGAGAAGGAGGCCCGGTTCGTGGGCAACCACGGGCCGGGGGCACAGACCAGGGGGTGGCGACTGTTTACTAAAAACACAGGTCTCTGCGAAGTCGCAAGACGACGTATAGGGACTGACGCCTGCCCGGTGCCTGAAGGTTAAAAGGAGAGGTGAGAGCCTCGAATTGAAGCCCAGGTAAACGGCGGCCGTAACTATAACGGTCCTAAGGTAGCGAAATTCCTTGTCGGGTAAGTTCCGACCTGCACGAATGGCGTAACGACTTCCCCGCTGTCTCCAACATCGACTCAGCGAAATTGAATTGCCTGTCAAGATGCAGGCTTCCCGCGGTTAGACGGAAAGACCCCGTGCACCTTTACTACAGCTTCGCACTGGCATCAGGCCATGCATGTGCAGGATAGGTGGCAGGCTTCGAAGCAGGGACGCCAGTTCCTGTGGAGCCGCCCTTGAGATACCACCCTTGCATTGCTTGATGTCTAACCGCGGCCCGTGAACCCGGGCCCGGGACCCTGCGTGGCGGGTAGTTTGACTGGGGCGGTCGCCTCCCAAAGAGTAACGGAGGCGCGCGAAGGTTGGCTCAGAGCGGTCGGAAATCGCTCGTTGAGTGCAATGGCAGAAGCCAGCCTGACTGCGAGACTGACAAGTCGAGCAGAGACGAAAGTCGGCCATAGTGATCCGGTGGTCCCGCGTGGAAGGGCCATCGCTCAACGGATAAAAGGTACGCCGGGGATAACAGGCTGATACTGCCCAAGAGTCCATATCGACGGCAGTGTTTGGCACCTCGATGTCGGCTCATCTCATCCTGGGGCTGGAGCAGGTCCCAAGGGTATGGCTGTTCGCCATTTAAAGAGGTACGTGAGCTGGGTTTAGAACGTCGTGAGACAGTTCGGTCCCTATCTGCCGTGGGTGTAGGATACTTGAGAGGAGTTGCCCCTAGTACGAGAGGACCGGGGTGAACGAACCACTGGTGGACCTGTTGTGGCGCCAGCCGCAGTGCAGGGTAGCTATGTTCGGAAAGGATAACCGCTGAAGGCATCTAAGCGGGAAGCCCCCCTCAAAACAAGGTATCCCTTGAGGGCCGAGGTAGACCACCTCGTCGATAGGCCGGAGATGTAAGCGCAGCAATGCGTTCAGTTGACCGGTACTAATCGCCCGATTGGCTTGATCTGAGCCGGTAAAAGCAGAACTCGGATCAAAAGCATACGCAAATATACCTGACTTGGAAAAACGGTGTGGTTACCCGGTTTGGTGGTCATAGCGCAAGTGAAACACCCGGTCCCATCCCGAACCCGGAAGTTAAGCACTGCCGCGCCAATGGTACTGCGTCTCAAGACGTGGGAGAGTAGGTCGCCGCCAAACCTGATAACCACACCAATACAATCTCTCTCTCTAAACGAAAAATCAAATATCAGAACAATCAAGATGATGCGCAGGTCGCGATGGAAACGGCCTTGCCTTCTGTCGCGTGCCGATGCACCGTCGCATCCCGATCAGTGACGGGGTGGAGGCCGTTTCGCATGTCGGCCCGGACCCTTGCGCAACGCCATATCGCCGAACGAGGGCTGCGAAATGATACATCTTTGGGTTCGCGCGGAACAGCGTCCGAACGAGGAGCGGGTGGGCCTTACGCCGGAAGGGGCGCGGGCGATGATCGAGGCCGGAATTCGCGTAACCGTCGAGGAAAGCCGCGCACGTGCCATTCCGATCGAGGGGTTTCGCTCGGCCGGTTGCGATATCGCTCCGGAAAACAGTTGGCCCTCGGCCCCGTCGGAAGCCATCGTCTTCGGCCTGAAGGAGCTTCCCGACGACGGAACGCCGCTGATTCATCGCCACATCATGTTTGGCCACGCCTTCAAGGGCCAGCATTCCGGAAGGAAATTGCTGGAACGGTTCAAGGCTGGCGGCGGCACGCTCTATGACCTGGAATACCTTGTCGATGAGCAAGGGCGCCGGGTGGCGGCCTTTGGCTACTGGGCCGGCTATGCCGGGGCGGCGGTGTCGCTGAGATGTTGGGCGGCGCAGCAGCGCGGGCAAGGCTGCGGCCCGGTGGAAACCTGTTCCGGCAAGACCGAATTGCTGGCCGAACTTCGGGGCGAGCTCGATGCGCTGGACCGGCCGCGTCCCACGGCGATCGTGATCGGCGCCCTGGGCCGGGTCGGAACGGGCGCATCCGACCTGTGCGAAGCTGTCGGGGTATCCGTCACCAGGTGGGACATGGCCGAAACCGCTCATGGCGGGCCGTTTCCCGAGATCCTGGAGCACGACCTGTTCCTGAACTGCATTCTGGCCCGGCCCGGCACGCCGGTTTTCGTGCCGTGCACGGCGCTGAATGCCGCACGCCGGTTGACGGTGATCGGCGATGTCGCCTGCGATCCGGACAGTGACTACAACCCGGTTCCGGTCTATGACAGGGCGACCAGCTGGGCCGAACCGGCGCTGCGGGTGCATGACGACCCGCCCCTTGACGTGATGGCGATCGACAACCTGCCTTCGTTGCTTCCGGTGGAAAGCTCGGAAGACTATGCTGCGCAGCTGCTTCCGTCGCTGCTGAGGCTGAACGAGATCGATTCGGGCGTCTGGGGACGGGCCAGAGCGGTCTTCGAGGAACAGATGAAAGGGATCTGACGCAATGACCATTCACTGGTGTGGAACGGGGCTTTCGGCAATTCCCGGGTTGCGCAGGCTGATCGAGGCCGGCCTGGATGTGACGGTCTGGAACCGGACGCCGGAAAAGGCGCGCGCGGCGGTCGGGGACTTGACCGAGGATATCCGGGCCTTCGATATCGACAGCCTTTCCCGAGCAGTGGGCAAGGGCGACGTGATCGTGTCCATGTTGCCGGCCGACTGGCATGTGCCGCTGGCTCGGCTGGCAATCTCGAACGGCGCGCATTTCGTGTCGTCCTCGTATATCTCGCCCGAGATGCGCGCGCTGGACGACGAGGCGCGCAAGGCCGGCGTCGCACTGGTGAACGAGGTCGGGCTGGACCCCGGCATCGATCACCTCATGGCGCATTCTCTCGTGGCCGCGTATCGCGGATCCGATGCTTTCGACCCGGACAATCACCTCAGCTTCATTTCCTATTGCGGCGGCGTTCCGAAGATCCCCAATACGTTCCGCTACAAGTTCAGCTGGTCGCCGCTCGGCGTGCTCAAGGCGCTGCGCTCGCCCTCGCGATCGATCCGGGATCATGCCGAATGGCGGGTCGATCGCCCGTGGGATGCGATTTCCTCCTACGTGGCGCCGCTGCCGACGCCCGAGCAGTTCGAGGTCTACCCCAATCGCGACTCGATCCCGTTCATGGAGCAATACGGGTTCGATCCCGACTGGAAGGTGCGCGACTTCGTGCGCGGCACATTGCGCCTGAACGGCTGGGCCAAGGCCTGGGCCGACGTCTTCCGTGAGGTGGAGACGCTCGATGGCCCGGAGGGCGAAGCCCGCCTGAAGGAAATGTCCGACCGGTTCTGGAAGGAAAATGCCTATGAGCCGGGCGAGCCCGACCGCGTCGTCCTGTGCGTGGGATTGCGCGCTGAACGTGACGGGAAAGCGGTCTGGCACAGGACGTGGGTCATGGATGCCTGCGGCGACGAACGCGGCAGCGCGATGGCCCGCCTCGTCTCGGTGCCGGTGTCGCTGGCGGTCGAGGCCGTCCTGAGCCGCGAGATCCCCGCGGGCGTGCAGGCCGCGCCGGGCGATCCGAAACTGGTGGATGCCTGGCTGGCGGAAGTGGACCGGCTGGCGCAGCACCGGCTGCTGGTGGATCACCTCGCCTGAGGCTTTCCGGGCGCGGCGGCGCGGCCTGCCGTATCGGTCGCCGCGCGTGGCGCCCGCCTCCGAGGCCGGTTCACAACAGGTCGTTTTCCTCGTCCTCGGGCGATATGCCCAGCGCGTCCAGGCCGTTTTCCAGATGATCGGAAAGATGCGGCGTGCCGATCAGGTAGTCGGCGCAGGGGGTCGAGGCCTCGGCCCGGGCCGTTGCGATGGCTTCTTCCAGATCTTCGGGAAAGAAACTTTCGCGGCCGATCCACATGATCGCCACCAGTTCGGCCTGTTCGTCCTCGCTCATCCGATCGATGAAGGCGCGCAACTCGCCCTCGGCGCGGTCGAGTTCCCGTGCCATGACCGCGACCTGTGCCACCTTGCGCGGGGAAATCTCAAGCATTCGGACATCCTTCCGTGACTGTGGTTTTCCGGCCGATCAAAGCCGCGGCCGATTCTGCCTTTCGGTGATCTTATGCAGGATCGGTGTTGGACTTCCATACCTCATGCGGCGGGTGACGGAAGGCCCGGCCGATGATCTCGATGGTTCCGCGGCGGCCGCGTACCTTGGCCGCGCCAAGTTTCTGCCAGCCTTCGGGCACCGCGGGCATCTCTTGCGCGCCGTGGCAGCGCCTGAGCACGTCGCAGGAGGAGACGATCTCGAAGTCGAGGTTCCTGGCAAGTTCTTCGAGGCGCGCGGCCGTGTTCACGGCGTCGCCGAAGACAGAGTATTCCAGGCGATGTTCGTCGCCGATGACGCCGCTGAACACCTCGCCCCAGTGCACTCCGATGCCGACCCGCACGGCGGGCAGACCGGCCTTGTTGCGCTCGGCGTTCCATCTTGCCATCTCGTCGCTCAGTTTCTCGGCGCAGCTTATTCCGGCGCAGGCGGACCCCGCCGGGTCGGAGCCGGCGGGAAACAGGATCATGGCCGCGTCGCCGATGAACTTGTCGATGATCCCCGCGGTCTCGCGCGCGACCCGCGCAACGCGCGCGCGGAACGAGCTCATCAGGGCATGGACCTCTTGCGGTGGGCGGTCCTGCGACCAGCGGGTGAAACCGCGGATATCGACGAATAGGATTCCCATTTCCGTCTGTTCTCCCCGTTTCAGGGCCTCCAGCCCGCTGTCGGCCAACGCCACGGCCAGTTGTTCGGGCAGATAGCGGGTCAGGTTGGCCTTGAGCCGTTCCTCGTTGATCGATCGCAGCAGGCGCCGACGGGCGCGCCACGTCGCCCAGACCAGGATTGCTGCCGCTAGCGCGATGATGCTGACCCGCATCGCGTTGGCGGGAAAGGACCCGAACACGGCCGTCAGCCCCTCGGGTCGCAGGCCGGGCGCGGCCGGAGCATAGGCAAGGATGACGGCCAGTCCGATGACGGTCAGCGAGGCCACAAATGCCTGAAGGCGGGGGTTGATGCGCAGCGCTCCGAAGGCGAAAACCAGCAGGATCAGCCACATGGACGGGAACATGAAGGCCTGCGACCCGGAAATCCCGGCATCGTGCAGCCGCAGGAACAGGTCGCTGAGGAAGAACACGGAATCCGCGGTGGCGGTCGGCCATGCCATCCAGTGGCGGAACAGCCCGCGGCGGCCGGCCAGCCACGACGCCAGCCCCAGCAGGAAATAGGCGCCCAGCGTGATGCCGCCGTGACCCAGCCGGAAGGCGGCGAATTCTGCATCGAGCTGGGTCGTGACCACGATGGCGCCGAACAGCGCGACCGACACGCCCATCCGCAACAGCGCCACGAGACGTTCTGCCTGCACCTCGGCGTTGCGCAGCAACTGTTCCGTGTCGGGGGAGGTGTTGGCGATGGTGCTCATCGACGCATCGTGGGCCGGTTCATCGGTTCGTATATGAACACGTACGGCCGAATCCGATCATGTGCGGGGTCCTCTCGGCTGGCTCAGTGCCACGGTGCTTTCCGCTTCCTCGGGGGCCAGTTCTTCGAAGTCGAAGTTGTCAAGCCTTTGCGCCCGCCGCCCGGCCTTTTCGGCACTGATCTTGATCTCGGCGATATCCTTTGCCGCCTGTCCGAAATGACGGTCCAGGTTGGCCACCCGGTCGCCAAGGCGTTCCACGTCCTTGTGCAGCAGGCCCAGCTCCTTGCGGATGGCGCCGGCCTGCTCGCGCATCCGCGCGTCCTTCAGGATCGCCCGCATGGTGTTGAGCGTGGCCATGCAGGTGGTGGGCGACACGATCCACACCCGCGCGGCGAAGCCTTCGCGCACCACGTCCGCGAAATTCGCGTGCAGTTCGGCATAGACGGCCTCGGATGGAAGGAACATGATCGCCCCGTCGGCGGTTTCGCCTTCGATGATATAGCGTTCGGCAATGGCGCGGATATGGGCGCGCACCGCCACCCGCAGGGCCTGCGCGGCCTGTTTGGCCTGCGCCCCGGTGCCGGCCTTGCGCAGTGCCTCGTAGGGTTCCAGCGGGAACTTGCTGTCGATGACGATGGGCCCCGGGGGTTTCGGCAGGTGGATCAGGCAGTCGGCCCGGCGCCCGTTGGACAGCGTGACCTGAAAGGCATAGCTGTCCGCGGGAAGCGCCTTGCTGACGATGTCGTTGAGCTGGATTTCCCCGAAAGCGCCGCGGGTCTGCTTGTTGGAGAGGATGTCCTGCAGGCTGAGCACGTCGCTTGACAGCCGGGTGATATTGTCCTGCGCCTTGTCGATCACCGCAAGGCGCTCTTGCAGCTGGGTCAGCGATGTCACCGTCTGTTTCGAGGCCCCATGCAGGGTTTCCTTCATCCGCTCCTGCATTTCGGACAGGGCGCGGGCGGTGCGCATGGCGTTGTCCGCCAGCCGGTCGTTCATGTGCTGCTGCACGTCCGAAAGCCGGGCCTCGACGGTCTGGATCACCTGGATCTGCGCATTGGCCTGTTGTTCCGAGACATGTTGAAGCCCGCCGCGCAAATGCTCCTGCCCCTGGGCAAGCTGCTGCACGCTCTGGCCCATCAGCGTCATCTGTTGCGCCAGCGGTTCGATCAGCCGCGCCGAACGCCGCGCCGCGCCCAGCGCCATGAGCAGCAGGGCCAACACCGCCAGCCCGCCGCCGATCCCCGCCAGCAGGGCAAGAACCCCCGGGTCGGTCAGCGAATAGGTCTGGCCTGCAATCTCGATCATGTGCGTCCGAACAGGCGTTCGATGTCCTTCAGTTTCAGCTCTACATAGGTCGGGCGCCCGTGGTTGCACTGGCCCGAATGCGGGGTTGCCTCCATCTCGCGCAGAAGCGCGTTCATTTCCTCGGGCCGCATCCGGCGTCCCGACCGGACCGAGCCATGACAGGCGATGCGGCTGAGCACCGCCTCGATGCGCGCCTGGACGGCCATGGTCGCGTCCTGGTCGGCAAGCTCGTCCAGGATGTCGCGCAGCAGCGCGCCGGCGTCCACCTCGCCCAGCAGCGCCGGGGTTTCCCGCACCGCTACCGCGCCGCCGCCGAAGGGTTCGATCACCAGCCCCATGCGGGCGAGATCGCCTGCCGCCTCGATCAGCAGCGCGCAGTCGGATTCGGACAGCTCCACGATTTGCGGGATCAGCAGAGCCTGGCCGGCAACGCCGTTCTTGGCCATCTGGCGCTTGAGCCGTTCATAGACCAGCCGTTCATGGGCCGCGTGCTGATCGACGATCACGATGCCGTCGGCGGTCTGGGCGATGATGTAGTTTTCATGCACCTGTCCGCGCGCCACGCCCAGAGGAAGGGACAGGGCATCCTCAGGGGGGGACGCCGGGGCCGGGGCGTCGGCGGCGGGTTCGGGTGGCGGGTCCACCCGGCCGCTGAAGGCGTCGCGCAGCTCGGCAAAGCCGGGGGACTGGGCGGCAAGGGCGGTTTGCCGGGCCGTGGCCGAGGGCCGCTGCTGCATCTGATAGATGCGCGCGCCCGCCGGTTCGGGGCGCATCGCGCCCAGCGTCGCGCCGGCCACGGTGGTCGAGGCGCGGTGCCCGGCCTCGGCCAGCGCGTGGCGCAGGGCCGACACGATCAGCCCCCGCACCACGCCCGGGTCGCGAAAGCGGACCTCGGATTTGGCCGGGTGCACGTTCACGTCCACCAGATGCGGGTCGCAGTCCACGAACAGTGCCGCCGCCGGGTGCCGGTCGCGGCTGAGAAAGTCGAAATAGGCCGCACGCAGGGCGCCGGTCAGCATCCTGTCGCGCACCGGGCGGCCGTTGACGAAAAGATGCTGGGCCACCGCCGCGCCGCGCGAATAGGTGGGCAGGGCGGCATAGCCATACAGCCGGATCCGCTCGCGCTCGGCCTCGATGCGCAGGGCGTTTTCGGCAAATTCGCGGCCCATGACCCGGGCCAGGCGGGCGTGCAGCGCGTCGAACAGGTCGCCGCTTTCGGGCTCGACCCGGAAGGTGACGCGTCCTTCGCCCCCGCCCGAGACATCCCGCAGCGTGAAGCCGATTGAAGGTTCGGCCATGGCCAGCCGCTTGACCGTATCGGCAATCGCCTGCGATTCCGCCCGATCCGAGCGCAGGAATTTCAGCCGCGCCGGGGTGGCGAAGAACAGATCGCGCAGCTCGACCACCGTGCCGGCCCGCAGGGCGGCGGGCCTGACCGGCCCGGCCCGGCCGCCCTCGACCCGGATCGAGGCCGCCTCGGCCCCGGCGGCGCGGCTGGTGATGGTCAGCCGCCCCACCGCGGCCAGCGAGGGCAGCGCCTCGCCCCGGAAGCCGAAGCTGTGGATGTTCAGCAGGTCCGAGCCGTCGATCTTCGAGGTAGCATGACGCGTCAGCGCCAGCGGCAGGTCATCGGGCGTCATGCCGCAGCCATTGTCGGTCACCCGGATCAGCGTCTTGCCACCGTCGGCCACGTCCACCGCAATCCGCGTGGCCCCGGCGTCGATGGCGTTTTCCACCAGCTCCTTGACAGCCGAGGCCGGCCTTTCGACCACCTCGCCGGCGGCGATACGGTTGATCGCGGCCTCGTCCAGCTGGCGGATGACGGGGCGCTTGTCGCTGATGTTGAGGTCGGGATGTGCCATACCGCAATACCTAGCATGCGCGCATGCGATTCTGCCACCCGATTGTGGTGCCGGTCGCGCCGGCGGGTGACGGGGCGACCGACGCCATGTCACCCATGCCACTGCTTGAAAGCTGGGCCGGGTCATGTCAGCCTGCCCTTTCCGAACCGGGCGGAGAAGACATGAAGAGTTTGACCAGAAACCGCGACAGCCAGCTTCCCCTGGCGCAAGAGCCGCGAAATCCGGGGATGGAGCTGGATCTTGCCTGGGTCCGCAGCGTTCAGGCGAACAGGTCCGCCATCGAGCGGCGGACGGCCGGCCTGCCGGGGCGGCGCAGCGTGAAGAAGGACCACCAGGCCGCGTGGCTGTTGCGTGCGGTGACCTGCATCGACCTGACCACGCTGGCCGGTGACGACACCCCCGGGCGGGTGCGGCGGCTGTGCGCCAAGGCGCGCCAGCCGGTGCGCGCCGATCTGCTGGAGGCGATGGGCATGGGGCCGATCACCGTCGGCGCCGTCTGCGTCTATCACGAGATGATCGCGCCGGCGGTGGCGGCGCTGCGTGGCTCGGGCATTCCCGTGGCCGCCGTCAGCACCGGCTTTCCGGCCGGCCTGTCGCCCTTCCGGCTGCGGGTCGAGGAAATCCGCGAAAGCGTGCGTGCCGGCGCGGCCGAAATCGACATCGTGATTTCGCGCCGTCATGTCCTGACCGGCGACTGGCAGGCGCTTTACGACGAGCTGCGCGCCTTTCGCGCCGCCTGTGGCCCCGCGCACATGAAGGCGATCCTTGCCACCGGCGAGCTGGGCAGCCTGCGCAATGTGGGGCGGGCCTCGCTGGTGGCGATGATGGCGGGCGCGGATTTCATCAAGACCTCGACCGGCAAGGAGGCGGTGAATGCCACCCTGCCGGTGTCGCTGGTGATGATCCGCGCGATCCGCGACTATTACGAGCGCACCGGCCACCGCGTCGGATACAAGCCTGCGGGGGGGATCTCGAAGGCGAAGGATGCGCTGCTCTACCTGGCACTGATGAAGGAGGAGCTGGGCACGCGCTGGCTGCGCCCCGACCTGTTCCGCTTCGGCGCCTCTTCGCTGCTGGGCGATATCGAACGGCAGCTGGAGCACCACGTCACCGGGGCCTATTCCGCCGCATGGCGGCACGCGATGGGATGAGACAATGACCGTCAAGGAAATCTTCGAAACCATGGATTACGGCCCCGCCCCGGAAAGCGCGGCTGAGGCGCTGGCCTGGCTGGTGGACCAGGGCGACCGTTTCGGCCATTTCATCGATGGCGCCTTCACCCCGCCCGGCGAGGGCTTCGAAAGCCGCAACCCGGCTACGGGCGAGGTTCTGGCGCTGCTGACGCAGGCCAGCGGGGCGGATGTGGATGCGGCGGTGGCGGCGGCCCGGCGGGCGCAGCCGAAATGGGAGCGCCTGGGCGGTTCGGGACGGGCGCGGTATCTCTATGCGCTGGCGCGGCTCTTGCAGAAGCACGCCCGCCTGTTCGCGGTGCTGGAGACGCTGGACAACGGCAAGCCCATCCGCGAGAGCCGCGACATCGACCTGCCTCTGGCGCAGCGGCATTTCTACTATCACGCCGGCATGGCCCAGCTGATGGAGCAGGAACTGCCCGACCGCGAGGCAATCGGCGTGTGCGGCCAGATCATCCCGTGGAACTTCCCGCTCCTGATGCTGGCGTGGAAGGTGGCTCCGGCACTGGCGATGGGCAACACGGTGGTGCTCAAGCCCGCGGAATATACCTCGCTGACGGCGCTGCTGTTCGCCGATATCTGCCGCCAGGCGGGGCTGCCGAAGGGTGTGGTGAACATCGTCACCGGCGACGGCGCGGTGGGCGAGATGATCGTGGCGCATCCCGGCATCGACAAGATCGCGTTTACAGGCTCGACCGAGGTGGGGCGGCGCATCCGCGAGGCCACAGCCGGGTCGGGCAAGGCGCTGACGCTCGAACTGGGCGGCAAGTCGCCCTACATCGTGTTCGAGGACGCCGATCTGGACTCGGCGGTCGAGGGGCTGGTGGATGCGATCTGGTTCAACCAGGGGCAGGTGTGCTGCGCCGGGTCGCGGCTGATCGTGCAGGAGGGCATCTCGGCGCGGTTCCATGACCGGCTGCGGGCGCGGATGGACCGGCTGCGCGTGGGCGATCCGCTGGACAAGTGCATCGACGTGGGCGCGGTGGTCGATCCGGTGCAGCTGCGCAATATCGCGCGCATGGTCGAGGGCTGCACGGCGGGCGAGGTCTATCGCAGCGCCGCTCCGCTGCCCGGGTCGGGGTGTTTCTATCCGCCCACGCTGATTACCGGGCTGGCGCCCTCCGACCCGCTGATGCAGGAGGAAATCTTTGGCCCGGTGCTGGTTTCCACCACCTTCCGCACCCCGGCCGAGGCGGTGAGCCTGGCCAACAACACCCGCTACGGGCTGGCCGCGACGGTATGGACCGAAAACGTGAATGTCGCGCTGGATGTGGCGCCTCGGCTGGCGGCCGGGGTGGTCTGGGTCAATGCCACCAATCTTTTCGACGCGGCGGCTGGCTTTGGCGGGGTGCGCGAAAGCGGTTTCGGCCGCGAAGGCGGCTGGGAGGGGCTTTCCGCCTACACCCGCCCGAAAGGGGGGGCGAAACCGCTGACCCGGATCGCCCCCTTCCCCGGCAATGGCGGGGCGCCCCTCGATCCGATCGATCGCACCGCCAAGATGTATGTAGGCGGCCGGCAGGTTCGCCCCGACAGCGGCTATTCCCGCGCCGTGTGGGGGCCGCGCGGGGCGCTGCTGGGGCATGTGGGGCTGGCCAACCGCAAGGATGTGCGCAATGCGGTCGAGGCCGCCTCAGCGGCCCCGGGTTGGGCTGCGCTCTCGGGGCATCAGCGGGCGCAGATCCTTTATTTCATGGCCGAGAACCTGTCGGCGCGGGCGGCGGAGTTCGCGCGACGCATCGATGCCATGACCGGCAGGCGGCAGGGCGCGCGCGAGGTCGAGGCCGCGATCCAGCGCCTGTTTTCCGCGGCCTCCTGGGCCGACAAGTATGACGGGCAGGTGCATGGGGTTCCGATCCGCGGGGTGGCCATTGCCATGAAGGAGCCGGTGGGCATCATCGGCGCGCTCTGCCCCGACGAGGCGCCGCTGCTGGGGCTGGTGTCGGTAATGGCCCCGGCCATTGCCATGGGCAACCGGGTGGTGCTGGCCGCGTCCGAGCCCTTCCCCCTTGCGGCCACGGATTTCTGCCAGGTGCTGGAGACCTCGGACCTGCCGGCGGGGGTGGTCAACATCCTGACCGGGAGCCACGCCCACATCGCCCCCCCGCTGGCTGCGCATCTGGGGGTGGATGCGGTGTGGTGCTTTTCTTCCTCGGACTTGTCAGAGGTGGTCGAGAAGGCCGCAGCCGGAAATCTCAAGCGCACATGGGTCAATCACGGTCTGGCGCGGGACTGGCACGACCCCGATTGCCGCCCGTTTCTCGAGGCGGCGACCGAGGTAAAGAACATCTGGGTTCCTTATGGCGCCTGATGGCGAGGGGGCTCTGCCCCCTCTTGCCCCTGCGGGGCAATTCACCCCCGGAGTATTTTCGGGCAAGAGGAAGGAAGATCGGGAAATGACAGACCCCTTTCCTCTTGCTTCAAATACTCCGGGGGTGCGGGGGCAGAGCCCCCGCCCGGAATGCCGGCGCCGTGCCTGCGGGTGTCGGGCAGGGCTGCGGAGGAGCCGGGAGGCCTTCAACGGGGCATCCGTGCGGAAAAGGCGGCTTCGCAGATGCGGCGGCGGATCTCGGGCGGTTCGGATTCAAGCGCATTCAGGACCGCGCGCAATTCGGCCCGCACGCCGTGCAGCTGGTCGATCAGTGACAGCACCATCGACAGGGCGTCTTCGTGCAGGTCAAAATCCCGGGCCAGGTCGCAGGCCAGCGCCGCGCGTGCCCGGTCGATGCGGCGGAACACGCGGCCCCGGTCCGACTGGACGGGGGAGAGGATCTCGGCCTCGATGAAGGCGGTCAGTCGCTGGCGGGACAGTTGCGGGATCGCGGCGATCAGTTCCTCTTCGGTCAGATAGCGGGTCATCACTTCATCCCCTTGCGCGGATCGTAGGCATGTCTCTTGCGCCAGTCTTCCAAGAAGCTGGCAAGCTCGTCATCCACCTTCGGCGGCAGGACGATGCTGAGGATCACCCGCTGGTCGCCGCGCCGGCCGTCGCGGGTCTGCACGCCGCGGCCGCGCAGGCGCAGGACCTGACCGCTGCTGGCGCCTCTGGGGATGGTCAGGTTGACGGTGCCCGAAATCGTCGGGCAGGCCACCTTGCCGCCCAGGACGGCCTCATCCAGGGTGATGGGCAGGGTCAGGACGATGTCGTTGCCCTCGCGGGTGAAGAACCGGTGCGGGGTCACCGTCAGCGTCACCAGCGCGTCCCCCGGCGGGCCGTTGCCGATGCCGGGTGCGCCCTTGCCGCGCAGGCGGATGGTCTGGCCGTCGGCGGTGCCCTTGGGGATCTTCACCTCGAGCGTGCCGCCCTCGGGCAGGGTGATCCGTTTCGTCGCGCCGTTCACCGCGTCCAGGAAGGGGATCTCCATCGTGTAGTGGCGGTCGGCGCCGCGGGCGTGGAACTCGCGCCCGGAAAAGCCGCCGCCGGCGGGGCCGCGCTCGAACCCGAAGCCGCCGAAATCGGCCCCTTCACGGGCGCGCTGGCGCATGAATTCGGCAAAGATGTCCGAGGCGTCGAAGTCGAAATCGCCGCCATCGCCGGAGCTGTAGTAGTAGCTCCGCCCCGAGCGGTAGGGGTTGCCCGGTTCTTCCGCATATTCGCGGTAGAAGCCCTGCGGCGCGCGCTCCTGCCCCTGGGCGTCGATTTCGCCGCGGTCGTAGCGGGCGCGCTTTTCGGGGTCGCCCAGGATGTCGTAGGCGGCCGAGGCTGCCTTGAACTTCGCTTCGGCCTGCGGGTCGTCGGGGTTCAGGTCGGGGTGGGAGGTCCTGGCGATCTTGCGATAGGCCTTCCTGATCTCCTCGTCCGTCGCTGTCTTTTTCAGCCCGAGGGCCGCGTAGAGATCGTCACTCATGAAATCCTCGATGGTTCGGAACCTTGTGTTGCCAATGAATGAAAGTATCCGGGGCCACTTTCGCAACCCCGGGGCTCCGCGTGAAGAAGCCGCAGCGCGATTTTCCCGGACCGATCAGTCCGGGTCCGACGTCTCCAGCCCCACCGGCCGGCCGACGACAACGAAATGCAGCTTGTCCGGCTGCAGCAATTCGCGCGCGACCCGGTTCACCTCTTCCAGCGTGACCGCGTTGATCCGGTCGTTGCGGGTATTCACGTAGTCGATGGGCAGGTCGTCAAGCTGCATCCCGACGAGAATTGAGGCAATCCGCGAATTGCCGTCGAAACGCAGCGGATAGGCGCCGGTGAGATAGGTCTTGGCGTCCTGAAGCTCCTTTTCGGTCACGCCCTCTTCGGCCATGCGCTGCCATTCTGCGCGGATGACCTCGATCGCCTGGGCGATACGGTCATTGGCCGATGAAACCTGCCCCATGTAGACGGCGGCCAGATCCTTGGGAACGAGGTAGGAATAGACGCCGTAGGTCAGGCCGCGCTTTTCCCGGACCTCCTTCATCAGGCGGCCTTCGAAGGAACCGCCGCCGAGGATCTGGTTCATCACATAGGCGGCAAAGAAATCCGGGTCGTGCCGATCCATGCCCGGTTGCCCGAACAGCGCCACCGATTGCGGCGTGTCGAAGGGAATGACGGTGATACCGCCATCGATCGTCACATTCGCCTTTGGCGGCATCGGCGCGCCGGTTTCGGGCAGATCGGCAAGCAGACGGTCGAGCAGCGCGCCCAGCTCTTCGGGCGTGATGTCGCCCACGGCGCCGACGAACAGCCGGTCGCGGGCGAAGACGCCCCGATGCGCCGCCAGGATATCGTCGCGGGTCAGGGCCGAGACGCTTTCGATGGTGCCTTCGCCCTTGCTGCCATAGGGATGATCGCCATAGGCCATTTTCGCAAAAGCTTCGCCGGCAATGGCATTGGGATCCTTGGCGTCCGATTTCAGCCCCGAAATGACCTGCGCGCGCACCCGGTCGATCGCGTCCTGATCGAAGCGCGGCTCAAGCAGGGTCATGCGCAGGAGTTCGATGGCCCGGTCCCGGTTTTCGCTCAGGAAGCGGGCGCTGACCGACACGGTGTCGTCGCCGGCGCCGAAGGAAAACGATGCCGCGAGCGATTCGACCGCCCGGGCATAGCTCTGGGCGTCCATGTCGCCGGCACCCTCTTCCAGCAGCGCGGCCATCAGGTTGACCGCACCCCGCTTGCCCGGTGCATCCAGCGAGGTGCCGCCCTTGAAGCGGATTTCGAGCGCGGTGAAGGGGATCGAGTGTTCCTCGACCAGCCAGGCGCGGATGCCCCTGGGCGAGGTGACTTCCTGGATCTTCACCTCGGCCAGGGCGGGGATGGCGGCCAGGATCCAGGCGATCGCGATTGCGGCAAGGGTTTTCATTGTGTCATTTCTCCGTCGCGCATCAGCCAGCCGGTCACCGAAACCTCGGGGCGCAGCACCTCGCGGGCGGCGGCCATGATCTGTTCGGCCGTGACCGATTGCAGGATTTCGGGCCAGGCCTTCACGTCCTCGACGGTCAGGCCGATGCTGAGCGCGCGGCCGTATCGGCTGGCGATGCCGTCAACGTTGTCCAGCGCATAGATCCGCGCCGCCCGAAGCTGCAGCTTGATCCGGTCCAGCATCTCCTGGTCGACGCCTTCGCGCATGAAATCGGCCAGCGCCTTGTCCAGCGCCGCTTCGGCCTCCTGCAGGCTGACGCCTTCGCGGGGCACGACCACGAAATCGAAGGTGGTATCGTCAAGCGAGGTGCCGCTGTAGAAGGCGCCGGTATAGACCGCCAGCTTGTCGCGGAACTGCAGCCGATCGGTCAGATACGAGGTGCTGCCGCCGCCCAGAAGCTCGGACAGAAGGTAGAGCGCGGCTGCTTTCTCCTGCGCGCCCGGGTCGCGTTCCGGGGCCAGGTACGAGCGGCTGACATAGGGTTGCGCGACGCGCGGATCCCTGAACACCAGGCGCCGCGCCGCACGCTGGGGCGGTTCCTGCGCGCGAATCCGTTCGGGCAGGTCCGGGTTGGCGGGGATGGCGCCGTAATATTTCTCGGCCAGGGCCCTGACCTCTTGCGGATCGACATCGCCTGAGACCACGAGGATCGCGTCGTTGGGCGCGTAGTAGGTCCTGTAGAAGGACAGCGCATCGTCGAGGTCGAGCGCCTCCACCTCGTGCTTCCAGCCGATGACCGGCACGCCGTAGCGGTGGTTGTAGTATTGAACCGCGTTCATCTGTTCGCGGAAAAGGGCGCGGGGGTTGTTTTCGGTGCGCTGGTTGCGCTCTTCGAGCACGACGTTGCGTTCGGTTTCGATATCCTTTTCCGTCAGCCGAAGGTTCACCATCCGGTCGGCTTCCATCTTCATCATCAGTTCCAGACGGTCGGCTGCGACGCGCTGGTAGTAGGCGGTATAATCATAGGTGGTGAAGGCATTGTCCTGGCCGCCATTGGCCGCGACGGTGGCCGACAATTCGCCCGGTGCCATGGTATCGGTTCCCTTGAACATGAGATGTTCCAGGAAATGCGCGATGCCCGACGCGCCGCGGGGTTCGTCCGCCGACCCGGCCTTGTACCAGACCATCTGCTGCACCACGGGGGCGCGGTGATCTTCGATCACGACGACCTGCATCCCGTTGTCCAGCGTGAAATCCGTTACCGCATCGTCGATGCCCGTCGCGGCCGCCGGCAGTGCCATGACGACAAGGCCCGCGATCAGCGCGATCCGTGAAAACATCCGCTCTCCTCCGATCATGTGGGGTTCAACCTACGTCGCCCCGGCACGGGTTCAACCCGCCGGGGCGAAGATTACGAAAATGTAATCCTGCATCAGGGCGTTGCTGGCGGCGAGGTGGGGGTTCCGACGCCCCGTTTGCGGAAGAGTTCGGTCTGCTGGAACGGGTCCAGCGCCTCTTTGGCATAGGCCTGGCTGTAGCGATCCACCGGGAACAGCTTGATCCGGGTCATGCGGCCCTGGCGGCGGCGAAACTCGGCATCCGCCTCGTCCAGTGCGGTGCGGATGTTCGCGGGCACCCCGTAACGGCCGGCCGCGGCGACCAGCGCGGCATCCGAGGCCGGAACCGCGGTGGTCCGAAGCGCCTCGGGCCGGCCGCCAAGCGCGGCGACCGCGTCCTCGGTGGGGTACTGATCGGTCAGGTTGGCGCCGCCCGGGGTGGGCGTCGGCAGGGTCGTGTAGTCCCTGGGCTGGGTCAGAGGCTTGGCCGGCACGATCATGAATTCGTCCGGCCCGGTCCCGGGCGCGCGCAGATCACGCAGGCCCTTGTTGGCGCAGCCCGCGACGGCGGTGGCCCCGGCCAGAATGACAACGCTCAACGGGATCCGCATGGCCCCCTACTCCTGCCTGTTTCCGGCGCTTTTATCGCATTTGCCGGGCGAGGTCACGGGGCCTTTTTCACGCCATCCTTTCACGGGGCCTTTTTCGGCTCAGGCCGGCCGTCGAACAGGATCAGCGCCGCCGCGCCGAGGAAGATGAACACGTCGGCCGGGTTGAAGACGAAGGGGTTGTCGATGCCGCAGCACGAGGTGTTGAGGAAATCGCGGACATAGCCGAACATCAGCCGGTCCAGAACGTTGGACAGCGCGCCGCCGATGAGAAACCCCGCGCCAAGCTGCCCCATCGGCCGGGCAGGACCGTGGCGAACCCAGATCAGCACGGCGATGCAGACCAGAACCGCGAAAAGGATCAGCAGCCAGCGCGAGGCTTCGGAATCGCCGGCGAACAGGCCGAAATTGATTCCCCGGTTCTCGCCATAGCGGAAATTCAGGACCGGGGGCAGGATGTCGATCCCCCCGGTCCGATCAAGCTCCATGACCGAGATGACCAGAAATTTCCCGACCTGATCGGTGAGAAGGGCCGCAACCGCCCCCCAGGCTATGAGTGCCATCCGCATCGGGCCTCAGTGCCGGAAATGGCGCATGGCCGTAAACACCATGGCCAGGCCTGCCTCGTCGGCAGCGGCGATCACCTCGGCGTCGCGCATCGAGCCCCCCGGCTGGATGACGCAGCTGGCCCCGGCGGCGGCGGCCTCCAGCAGCCCGTCGGGGAAGGGGAAGAACGCATCGGACGCCACCGCCGAACCGATCGTCAGCGGCTGTTCAAGCCCCAGAGATTCGGCCATGCGCTCGGCCTTCTTCGCGGCGATCAGGGCCGAATCGACCCGGCTCATCTGCCCCGCGCCCACGCCCACGGTGGCCTGATCCTTCACATAGACGATGGCGTTGGATTTCACATGCTTGGCCACCTTCCATGCGAACAGAAGGTCGCGCATCTGCGCATCGGTGGGGGCCTTCTTCGTCACCACCTTCAGATCGTCCATGGCGACGAAGCCGTTGTCCCTGTCCTGCACCAGAAAGCCCCCGGCCACCTGCCGGAAGGCCAGCCCCCCGGCACGCGGATCGGGCAGGCCCCCGGTGGTCAGCAGGCGCAGGTTCTTCTTCGCGGCGAAGATCTCGCGGGCCTCGTCCGAGGCGCCCGGCGCGATCACCACCTCGGTGAAGATGCCGGTGATCTCGCGCGCGGTCTCGGCGTCCAGCGGCCGGTTCAGCGCCACGATACCGCCGAAGGCCGAGGTGCGGTCGCAGTCGAAGGCGCGGCGATAGGCCTCGGCCAGCGTTCCGCCCCGGGCCACGCCGCAGGGGTTGGCGTGCTTGATGATGGCGCAGGCCGGCCCCTCGGCGGGGTCGAATTCGGCCACCAGCTCGAAGGCGGCATCGGTGTCGTTGATGTTGTTGTAGCTCAGCTCCTTGCCCTGAAGCTGCACCGCGGTGGCCACGCCGGGCCGGTCCGAGCCGTCGACGTAGAAGGCCGCCCGCTGATGCGGGTTCTCGCCATAGCGCAGGGTCTGGGCCAGCCGGCCGGCGAAGGCGCGCCGCCGCGGCGCCTCGATCTCCAGCGCCCCGGCCATCCAGTTCGATACCGCCGCGTCATAGGCGGCGGTGCGGGCAAAGGCCTTCTGCGCCAGCTTGCGGCGGAATTTCGGGCAGGTGGCGCCGTCGTGCTGGTCCATGTCGCCCAGGAGCTTCTCGTAATCCTCGACATCCACCACCACGGTCACGAAGGCATGGTTCTTGGCCGCGGCGCGAATCATGGCCGGCCCGCCGATATCGATGTTCTCAATGCAGTCTTCCCAGTCCGCGCCGGCGGCCACGGTGGCCTCGAACGGGTAGAGATTGACCACCAGCAGGTCGATGGCGCCGATGCCGTGCTGCTCCATCGCCGCCACGTGTTCGGCATTGTCGCGCAGTGCCAGCAGCCCGCCATGCACCGCCGGATGCAGCGTTTTCACCCGCCCGTCCATCATTTCCGGGAATTTCGTGATTTCCGAGACATCGCGCACCTCGAGCCCGGCGTCGCGCATGGCCTTCGCCGTGCCCCCGGTGGAAACGAGCTCCACTCCGCGCTCGGCCAGCCCTTGGGCAAGCGCGATGAGGCCGGTCTTGTCGGAAACGGAAATCAATGCGCGGCGCACAGGCGTTTGATCGGTCATGGGTCTGGCAATCCCTTCTGGGTCAGTCGTAAGGCAGCTCTGCGTCGTCCCGATTCAGGTCGCGGACGGCGACGGCCGTATCATGGGCCTTGGCCAGCGTCCACCGGATGCGCGTCGCATACTCCATCGCGCGGCCGGACAGAACGATCTGTTTTGTCGCGCGCGGCTTCAGCCGCCCCCTTTCGAGATAGACGCCGGGTTCAAGCGAAAGCTTCGCCGTGCCGTCATGGCGGAACACCCAGATTTCGCCGCTTTTCAGCGCCATCGATACCGCCGTGCCCCCCAGATCCAGCGTCGCGTCCACATCCGGGTGCAGGTGAAAGCGCAGGTCGAAGGCGATCCCGGCCAGAAGATTGGCATCCATCGCCCTGTCGAATCGGTGCTTGTCTTCGTCCTCGACAGCCAGAAGCATGTCTTCGCCGGCCAGCCGGCGCCCATCGACGGAAAGGTCCAGAATCCGCGCATGGGTCAGACCGAAATGCCGCACATAGCCGTCATGCCCACCCTGAAAGCGGTATCCCTCGGTCGTCTCCAACATCTCGACCGGCACGTTCCGTGGCCCCTCTACAAGGGCTTCGCGGCCGGTGCCGCGTTCGGGGTCGGCCAGCCGGGCCGAGGAATAACCGTCAAGGCACAGCGTCGAATGCGCCGGCGTCGCCCGGCCCGCCCGGCGCCACTCCGGCCCGAACGAGGCGCCCGAGCCCCAGTTGACGATCAGCGGCCGCCGCCCCGAGGTCAGCTCGAAGGCAAGGGTCGAGGCATGCGCATCATACGAGGCCGCGCCCGTTGGCGGGGGGCTGGCATCGATGATGACGCTTGTGCGCCGGGCCGACAGGCGGGCATAGCCCATGGCCAGCCCCGCCGGCTTCCACGAGGTGACATGGCTGGCGGCCAGGGCGTGGTCCAGCCGCCCCTCTGCCCCGCGCCCGCCGCCGTGAAACCGCGCCAGCCCGCCATCGGCATGGCGCAGCATGCGCAGCGTGGGGGCGATGCGCCCGATGGCGGCGGTGTGGGCCTGGGGGATGCCGCGGCCGGCCTCGTGCAGGACGGTGGCGGCCCATGTCAGCAGGGTGAGAACTTCGAGCAGCTCCTCGGGGTTGCGGGTCGGCAGCCCCCCCTGGTCGTCGATCCGGGCCGCGCACTCCCGGGCCAGCGCGCGCACCGCCCCGTCGGCCATTTCCTCATGCCCCTCCAGCGCCAGCCCGGCATGGATCAGGCCGGTGAGCGCCTCGAACCGGGGCAGGCCCGGCGCTGCCGCGTGCCAGCGCCGGGAAAGAAACCATGCCTGGGCGGCCAGCGACCGGAAGAAGGCTTCGCTCTGGCCCGGCGTGCGTCCGCGCAGCAGGAAGGGGGCGTGGTTGATCCACCGGATCACGCGCCGCCCGGCAAGCTCGGGCGTCCAGCCGGGGCCGGTCCCGCGGCCCTGGCCGTCGATCCAGCCCCACACCCATTTCTGTGCGGTCTGGCGGGCCGCCATGTCCCCCACCGCCGCGAGGTCGTCGAGCCATGCAAATCCCTGCCGCTCGGCCTCGAAGGCCGGATCGGGGGCTTCGATCTCCCACAGGTCGGCACCGGGGGCCTCGACCAGGTAGCCGGCAAACAGCAGGTTGCCGGCGATCAGCTGGCGGCCACGGGCGAAGCTGCCGATGGTGCGCGGCTCGGGCTGCGAGACGAAGGCCGTGGCCGCACGCTGCCGGCGGCTCAGCCAGGCATGGAGCCGGTTGAGGAACCGGGCCCGGCGGTTGGCCAGGGTGACGGGTATGGACATGCGCTCGGCCTCTTACGCTCTGCGGCGTTGGCGGCGGATCATAGCGGGCCTGCCCCTTCAAGTCACCGGCGAAACCGGCAATCGGGGGGCTTTGCGCAGACGTGCCATGTAAAACCCGTCCATGCCGCCAAGATCGGGCCAGTAATCCGGCCGCAGCCGAAGCCCGCCTTCGGGGGTGATCCATGCGGGGTCGATCCCGGCCAGCTCGGGGCCGGGGGGCTCGACGGTCATGCCGGGGGTGCGGGCCAGCGCCGCCTGCACCTGTATTTCTCCTTCGTCGGGCAGCAGCGAGCAGGTGCAGAACACCAGCCGCCCGCCGGGTTTCAGCAGGCCCCAGGCGTGATCGAGCATCCGCCCCTGAAGTTCGATCAGCTCGGCAATCCCCGCGCCGTCGCGGGCATGGGGCAGGTCGGGGTGGCGGCGGATCGTGCCGGAGGCGGAACAGGGCGCATCCAGCATGATCGCGTCATAGTGACCGCGATGGGCCAGCGCGTCGCCGGCGATCACCTTGGCCGCGAGGCCGCATCTGGCGAGGTTTTCGTGCAGCCGCTCCAGCCGGCTTTCGGATATGTCCAGCGCCACCACGCGGGCCCCGGCCGCGGCCAGTTGCAGCGTCTTGCCGCCGGGGGCCGCGCAGAGGTCGAGGATGCGCTCTCCCGCGCGCGGGGCCAGCAGCCTGGCCGGCAGGGCGGCGGCGGCATCCTGAACCCACCACGCGCCTTCGGCGTATCCCGGCAGGGCCGAAACCCGGCCCGCCCGCTGCAGGCGCCACGACCCGGTGGGCAGGGCGAGCGCCCCGGCAGGCAGGGGCGGGGTGATGCCGGGTCTTGCCGTCACGTCCAGGGGCGCGCCGGCGAAGTGGGCGGCCTCCATTGCGGCGACTGCGGGGGCGCCCCAAGCCTGCACCAGCGGCTTGCGCAGCCATTTCGGCAGGCGGGGGATGCGCAGCCTTTGCCACTGCTGCGGGCCGTCGCGGGACATCTTGCGCAGCACCGCATTCACCAGCCCCCTCAGCTGCCGGTGCCGGGGGTGTTCGCCGATGATCGCGACCAGGGTGTTGACGACACCATGCGCGGCCGCGCCGGTGCACAGCTCGACCGTGCCCAGCCGCAGCGCGTTGCGCACCGTCAGCGGCGGCGCCTTGCGCAGGTACCTTTGCAACAGCCGGTCGGCGCGCTCCAGCCCACGCAGCGTGTCCAGCGCCAGGCGCTGCGCGCGGGCGCGGTCTTCGGGCGCCAGCCGGTCCAGCATCCCGGCGTTCAGGCATTCCGAAAGCAGGCGGCGTTCGCCCAGCACCTGGTCGAGCAGGCGCAGCGCGCCCCGCCGCGCATCCGCGCCGCCGATATCCCCGCCGCTGTCCCCCATCTCGGCTGCTCCTGTCCGTGTCTTGCCCCCGCGGGACAGGGGCGTATATCACATGAAGCACACAAGGGAACACGCCATGAGCATGAGCGAGAACGAGACGCGCAAGGATCTGCCGCCGGCAGCGCAACGGGCGCTGGCGGAGGCCGAGGAAAGGCGCCGGCTGGCCGAGAAGAATGCCAGACCGCTGCCGAAGGAATACGGCGGCCGCGACGGGCCCGAGCCGGTCCGCTACGGCGACTGGGAGAAAAAGGGAATCGCCATAGATTTCTGAGCGCTGCCGCTCAGGCAAGCGCCCGGACGAAACGGTGAAGGCCCGTTGCCATCTCGCGGTAGAGCGGCGGTGGGAAATGTTCGAGGTTTCGCCCCACATGGCCGATGCCGGCCAGCAGTTGCGGCAGGACGTCATCCCCGGAGCACCCCAGCCTGCCCCGCAGGCGCTCGATTGCGCGGGCCGAAAACCGCTTCGGGCGGCGCATCGAGATCAGCATGCGCGCCATGTCGAGAAACGGATAGCCGCGCAGCCGCATTCCCGGCCAGTCGATGACATGGAACACGGGGTCGCGTTCGGCGGCGAGGGGCAGCAGCAGGTTGCCTTCCCAGAAATCGCCGTGGTGCAGGCAGTGAACCGGTTGCCACATGCCCGAGGCGAGCCGGGACCGGGCGCGGTCTGCGTCCCTTTTCATGTCCTCGGGCATGGCGGCATCGGCAAGGATCGTGTCGAGATCCGCGGCGATGGTGTCCGGCGCGGCCGGTGTCGCGGTGGCGCGGGCGACGGCCACGCACCAGTCCATGACCGGCCGGGCAAGCCGCTGGCGTCGCCAGAGGCGGATGACCCTCCGGTCCGAGGGGAACGGCCGGCCCTCGGGCCAGACGGCAAAGGCGCGTCCGCCGATCCGCCCGGTTGCCAGCGGCGCAAGGATCGGAGCGGCAAGCGGCGGCGGCAGGGTCTTGCGGGCGGTCGCGATGTTGTCGGCCGCGCGCGCCATCAGATCCGGATTGCCCGGCCCCGAGACGATGCAGAATCCGCGCGCTCCGTGCGATTGCGGGCCGGGGACCCGGAACTTCGCGGTCGCATCGGCGAAGTCCGCCGTCGGGCCGGACCGGACCGGGTGGATGTCGTCGGGCGTCAACGCGCGGCCATATGCCCGTGTCAGCGCCTCGGCGACTTGCACCGTGCCGAGTGCCGCGTCAGCGCCTGTCATTCAGCTGCCAGCGCGGTCTTGCTCCGGCCGATCTCGGCGATTTCGGCGATGACCCCGCGCAGGATGTCGCGGAAGGCATTGAAATTCCCGTTCGGCCGGATGCGCCGTTCATCCATGTAGAGGCGCCGGTCGATCTCGATCTGGATGGCGTGCTGATTGCGCGACGGGCGGCCATAAGTCTGGGTGACATAGGCGCCGGCGAAGGGCGTGTTGCGGGCCACGTGCAGCCCGGCCGAGGTGAAGGCGGCCTCGACCCTTTCGATGATCGCGGGCGCGGCGGCGGCACCGAAACGGTCTCCGAGAACCACGTCGGGCCGCCGGGGCAGGCCGCGGGTGACATTGTCCATGGCCTCGTGCGGCATGGAGTGGCAGTCGATCAGGATCGCCTGCCCGAACAGGTCGTGCGATTCCTGCAGTAGCCCCTGCAGGGCTTCGTGATAGGGATGCCAGTAGCGAGCGATTCGCTGCCGGGCTTCGGCCAGCGGCAGCTTGCCGCGATAGATGGCACGGCCATTGGCCACCACCCTCGGGATCACCCCCAGCCCCGAGGCAACCCGCGGATTGTGGCCCATCCTGGGGGCGCCGACGATCAGCGCCGGATCGAGTTCATCGACGCCGCGGTTGAGATCGACGAAGGCGCGCGGCGCGCCTGCCAGAAGCAGCGGCGCGCCGAAATCGGGGGCCGGCGCGAAAAGCTGATCGACGAAGGCATCCTCGGACGACCGAATCGTGTTGCGGTCCAGAGCCGTCCGGGCGAGGAAGGACTCGGGATAATCCCGGCTGCTGTGCGGCGAGGCGAACACCACCGCGGTGAGCCGGCGTTTCGGACGAAGCACTCGATAGGCGACCTTCGGCATGACCTCTCCTTTCGGGGACGAACATAACGCGGAACCGATTGCCATCAAAAGCCCTTGAACACCCTGGCGACTCCTTTTATAGACCCCGCTACCGGCGCGGGCTTCCGCGCCCCATTTCGTTGGGGCCTGTCGGCGGCGGTGACAAGGGCGGTTAGCTCAGCGGTAGAGCACTACGTTGACATCGTAGGGGTCACTGGTTCGATCCCAGTACCGCCCACCATGATTTCACGGTTTCGGACCCGTCCGAGACACCCGCTAACCCAGGCGCTGGCCGGCGCCGCAGGAACAGGAGACAGGCCATGAAGGTCCGAAACTCGCTCCGCTCGCTCAAGAACCGGCATCGCGACTGCCGGGTCGTGCGTCGCAAAGGCCGCGTGTACGTGATCAACAAGACCCAGCGCCGGTTCAAGGCCCGTCAGGGCTGAATCGCGCAAGATCTGCGTTGCAGCTGCAAGGCCGCGCCCCGTTGTCCGGGGCGCGGCTTTTGCGTTTCCGGGGCTGTGACAGGTGCGACAAAATTATCTGAGTTGTTTTGTCGGAAATGAGTTGCATTCGCATCCGGATCGTGTATCCGATAAATTCAGTCGGAAATTATCGGGTACGGAGAGAAAGCCCATGAAACGTCTGGTCCTGTACGGTGCCGCCGTCCTTCTCGGTCTGGCCGCGCAGAATGCGTTCGCTGGTGGAGAAAAGGTGGTGAACCTGTATTCGTCGCGTCACTATGACACGGATGAACGCCTCTACAGCGATTTCGAGAAGGCGACCGGGATCAAGGTCAACCGGATCGAGGGCAAGGCTGACGAGCTGATGGCCCGGATGCGGGCCGAGGGGCGCAATTCCCCGGCGGATGTCTTTCTGACGGTCGATACGTCGCGGCTGGCGCGGGCCAAGAACATGGGCCTGCTGCAGAGCGTGGACAGTCCGGTTCTGGAAGAGCGCATCCCCGATCACCTCCAGGATGCCGACAACCAGTGGTTCGGCTTTTCCAAGCGCGCGCGGATCTTCTTCTATGACAAGGAGAAAGTGACCGATCCGCCGCAGACCTATGCGGCGCTTGCCGACCCGAAGTACAAGGGCATGATCTGCATCCGGTCTTCGTCCAACACCTACAACCAGACGCTTCTGGCGGCCATCGTGACCCATGAGGGCGAGGAGGCCGCGCGGGCCTGGGCGCAGGGGGTGGTGGACAACATGGCGCGTCCGCCGCAGGGGGGCGACACCGATCAGCTGCGCGGGATCGTTTCAGGAGAGTGTGAAATCTCGGTCGTCAATACCTATTATTTCTCGCGCGCGTTGCGCAAGAACGTGCGCGGCGTGTCGGACTACATCGACATGTTCGGCTGGGTCTGGCCGGATCAGGACGGCAACGGCACCCATATCAATCTCAGCGGTGGCGGTGTTGCTGCCAATGCGCCCCATCGCGAGAACGCGGTGAAGTTTCTGGAGTATCTCGCATCCGACAAGGCGCAGGAATATTTCTCGGCCGGCAATGACGAATACCCGGTGGTGGAGGGTGTGGCCGTCGCCCCCTCGGTGGCCCGGCTGGGGACGTTCAAGGCAGACAGGATCAACCTGTCGGAAGTGGCCGCGAACCTGCCCGTTGCGCAGAAGATCTTTGACGAGGTCGGCTGGAAGTAGCGACATCGCCGCCGGGTGCGGGGGGCCAGCCCCCCGCGCCCCCCGGAGTATTTCCGGCAAGAGGAAGGGGGTGCTCAGGCCACCTTCAGGACGATCTTGCCCACATGATCGGCGCTTTCGAGGCGGGCGTGGGCGGCAGCGGCCTCTTCGAGGGGGAATTCACTGTCCATGACCGGCGCGATGCGGCCCGCCTCCAGCAGCGGCCAGACCCGTTCGCGCAGCGCCGCGGCAATGCGCGCCTTGGCCAGGTCGCTTTGCGGGCGCAGCGTGCTGCCGGTGATCGTCAGCCGGCGGATCATCACTTCGGCGAAGTTGAGTTCGACCTTCGGTCCGGTGAGGAAGGCGATCTGTACCAGTCGCCCGTCATCGGCAAGCGCCTTGACATTGCGCGGCAGGTAGCTGCCGCCCACCATGTCGAGGATCAGGTCGGCGCCGCCCTCGGCCCGGAGGATCTGGACGAAATCCTCGGTCCGGTAGTTGATTGCCCGTTCGGCCCCCAGATCCGCGCAGACCCGGCATTTTTCGTCGGTGCCGGCGGTGGCGAATGCCCGCGCTCCGAATTCGCGGGCCAGCTGGATGGCGGTGGTGCCGATGCCGCTGGTGCCGCCATGGACGAGGAATCGTTCGCCCGCCTTCAGCCCTCCGCGCATGAAGACATTGGTCCATACGGTGAAGAACGTCTCGGGCAGGCAGGCGGCCTCGCGCAGGTCCATGCCGCGGGGAACGGGCAGGCAGTGCGCCGCGGGGGTGGCCACGTATTCGGCATAGCCGCCTCCGGGAAGCAGGGCGCAGACCTCGTCTCCGGGCCGGAACTCGGTGACGCCGGGCCCGATGGCCACCACCTCGCCCGCGGCCTCCAACCCCGGCAGATCGCTGGCCCCCGGTGGCGGGGCGTAGGTGCCGGCCCGTTGCAGCGCGTCGGGGCGGTTCACCCCGGCCCAGGCGATGCGAATCAGCACCTCCCGGTGGCCGGCCACCGGTCGCGGGCGTTCGGTCGGTTGCAGGACATCCGGTCCGCCGGGTTTGGTGATTTCAATCGCGCGCATGGTTTCGGGCATGGGGGGTTCCTGTGGGTTCAACTGGTACAGGGCGTGGGCTTCAGTCCCGCGGGTGCAGCGTGCCGGGCAGGTCGTCGCGGCCGGCGGACGGGCGGCTGATGCCGTCGAACAGCCATTCGGGAACGGCGAGCAGCGGCTTGCACAGGGGATTTTCCCTGATCCGGGCCTTGAGCTTCTCGAACTGCATCACGTTTTCGATGCGCCGGTCGAGAAACGCCCAGCTGGCCTGATGCCCCTCGCTCTGGTCGCCCAGCCAGTAGAGCAGCGTTGCCGAGTAGACCGCCGAGAGCGAGGCGCGCTTGGTATACCAGTTGACGTCCTCGGAGCTGTCGCCCAGCGCGGTCCAGATGGCGTCGGCCGTGCCCCAGATCGCCCGCGCCCCGTCCGCGGCGTGTTGCGGCAGGGCAAACAGCGTGACGCCGCGGCGCACCACTTCCTTGTCGTCCACGGCCTCCAGGCGGAACCGCACGGCGGTGGCAATCCGGTCGCGCAGGCGCATGGCGGACATGTCCTCGGCCGCGATGCGGGCCAGCATCGCGCGGTCGCCGCGGGCGTGGAAGGCCAGCGCCAGATCGACCGCCCCGCGCGGCAGGATCGCGCGGGCCAGCGTCGGATCGGTTCCGGTATCGGCTATGGCGGCGTCAAGGGTCGCCTCGGACCAGCCGTCGAACGGCACGTGCAGCAAGGCCGCATCCAGCAGGCGGTCGCGCGTTTCGTGGTAGAGGTCTTGCGTCATCGGGGTCTCTTCCTTTGCCACACTACTAGACAAGTTGGCGGCGCTTTGCTATAGGGCGGCGTCCTGCAAATCCTTGCAACTCGAACTTAGAAAGGTGGTGACAACCACATGCAGGTGAGTGTTCGCGACAACAATGTCGATCAGGCGCTTCGTGCCCTGAAGAAGAAGCTGCAGCGCGAAGGCGTTTTCCGTGAAATGAAGCTTCGGCAGCATTACGAGAAACCGTCGGAAAGGCGTGCGCGCGAGAAGGCCGAGGCCATCCGCCGTGCCCGCAAGCTGGCGCGCAAGAAGGCCCAGCGCGAAGGTCTGCTCTGAAGACCCGCAGCGAACTTCTGGCACTGAAATTGACGACCCCCGCGGCCCTGCCCGGGGGTTTGTCGTTTCCCGGGCCATGGCGCGTCAGGCAAGGCTGCGCATCAGCCGGCCGAGAAGGTCCAGACAGCGCTCCAGCTGCTCCAGCGTGACGAATTCGTCCGGCTTGTGCGCCTGGTCGATCGAGCCGGGGCCCCAGACCACCACCGACATGCCTAGCCCCTGCCACAGCCCGGCTTCGGTTCCAAACGCCACCACGTCGGCCCCGCTGGTGCCCGTGAGCCTGGCCACAAGATCGCGCGCGGCGTTGTCGTCCATCGGCTCCAGGCCCGGAACCTCGCCGACGACCTGCGTCTCGATGCCGGCCTCGGGGCAGATCGCGCGCATGGCCGGCAGCAGGTCCTTTTCCACCAGATCGCGCATGGCGGTTTTCACGAAAACGGCGTCCGAGTCCTGCACCGGGCGCATTTCCCAGTCCACCTCGGCCAGGCCGGCAATGACGTTGTGCGCCACGCCGCCGCTGATCCGGCCGACATTGACCGTGGTCCAGGGCGGCTCGAAGCGGCCGCCCTGCGGGGCACGCAGCATCAGTTCCGCCCGAAGTTCCATCAGGCGCGACACGTAGCGGACCGCGTATTCGGCGGCATTCACGCCCCGGTGCGGGGCCGAGCCATGGCCCTCCTGCCCCCGGAACCGGACGGTGTATTCGCAACACCCCTTGTGGCCTTCGATCACGCGCATTTCCGTCGGTTCGCCGATGATCGCCATGGCCGGGCGAACATCGCGCGCCTTCAGTTCCGGGATCAGCGCCCGTGCGCCGAGGCAGCCCACTTCCTCGTCATGGGTGAAGGCAAGGTGAAGGGGCCGGCGCAGGTCGCGGGCGGGCAGATCCTGCACCGTGATCAGCGCCGCCGCGATGAAGCCCTTCATGTCGCATGTGCCGCGCCCGTAAAGGCGTCCGCCCTCGCGGCGCAGCCTGAACGGGTCGGATGTCCAGACCTGGTCGGCCACGGGCACCACATCGCTGTGACCCGACAGCACGATGCCCCCCGGCCTTTCGGGGCCGAGCGTGGCGAAAAGGTTGGCCTTGGTGCCGGTGGCGTCGTGGAACAGATCGACCCGCGCGCCGGCCGCCTCGAGCATCCCGGCAAGATCCGCGATCATCTCCAGGTTCGAATCGGAAGACACGGTCGGCCAGGCGACGAGACGTTCAAGCAGTGCAATGGTCCGTTCCAGCCGGGCGGTCATGGCTTCACGAACAGCTTGCGCGGGCGGTTGCAGAAGGTTTCGGCAGGGCCTTCTTCGCGGATCAGGATGCTTTCGGTGATCTCCAGCCCCCAGTCCTGCATCCACAGCCCCGGCATGAAGTGGAAGGTCATGCCCGGCTCCAGCACGGTTTCGTCCTCTTCCCGCAACGAGATCGTCCGTTCGCCCCAGTCGGGGGGATAGCTCAGCCCGATGGCATAGCCGCAGCGCGCGCCGCGCTCGATTCCCGCGCGCTCCAGCGGTGCCGCCAGTGCGTTGGCGATGTCGCAGGCGCGGTTGCCGGCGCGCGCGGCATCAAGGCCGGCTTCGAGTCCCTCGACCAGCGCCGCCTCGGCCCGGCGCATGAAATCCGGCGGCTCGCCCAGGAACAGGGTCCGGCAGAGCGGCGCGTGGTATCGCCGGTAACAGCCGGAGATCTCGAAGAAGGTCGCTTCGCCTTTGGCGAAGGGACGTCCGTCCCATGTCAGATGAGGCGCCGCGGCGTCGCTTCCCGAGGGCAGCAGCGGCACGATGGCCGGGTAGTCGCCCCATGCGTCATCGGTGCCGCGGATCGCGTCGCGGAAGATCTCGGCCACCACCTCGTTCTTGGGCACCCCCGGCTCGACCCGCTCCAGCAGGCCGTCGATGACCTTTTCCGAGATTGCCGCCGCCTTGCGCATGAATACGATTTCGGTCGGAGACTTGACCGCGCGCAGCCGGTTGACAAGGCCGGTGGCGTCCTCCCAGGTTGCCTTGGGCAGCGCGGTTTGCAGAACCTCGAAGGCCCTGGCCGAGAAATAGTAGTTGTCCATCTCGACCCCGATCCGCCCGCGTGCAAGCGACAACCCGTCCAGCACCCGCGCCAGATCCTGCATGGGGTGGCGTTCGGTCGATTGAACGTAGTTGTCAGCATAGCCGAGCACCCGGTCCGAGCCCATCCAGACCGTGCGCAGGGCGCCGTTGGTGTCCTGTTGCCGGCCCCACCACAGGGGCGGGGCATCGGGCAGGACAATGACCCCCTGGTGAACGTAGAACGACCATCCGTCATATGCCGTAAGCCAGGCCTGGTTCGACGGGTCGGTGACGAACAGCGCGTCCAGCCCGCGCCGGGCCATGCTGTCCCGCGTCCGCTTCAGGCGGTCGGCATACTCGTCCGGTGAAAACGGAAGTTCCCTTGCGGCCATGTAATGCGCTCCCGTGTTCGATGGATGCATTTGGCCACATGACCGGCCTTCGTCCAACGACTTTCTTGCGCGGCCCGGTCGCCCGTCCGGCAGGGGATTCGTGACGCAACGTCACAAATGCCCGCCCGCCGCGGGGCAAACTCTCGTGCGAATGACGCATTTTGCCCTCAGATGTCGCAAATCGGTTGCGTCATGGGGCGTCGCAGGTTTTAGATGGGGCAACAAGCGGTCTGTTCGCACAAGAATGACACACGGGGAGCCAGCTTTGGTGTCAGCTTCAAGCAACGACGCGTTCGTCGAGTTCGAGCGTGTCCAGAAGAGCTATGACGGCGAAACGCTTGTCGTCAAGGACCTCAATCTGACCATGCCCAGGGGCGAGTTCCTGACCATGCTCGGGCCTTCGGGATCGGGCAAGACCACCTGCCTGATGATGCTTGCGGGGTTTGAAACCGCGACCCATGGCGACATCCGCCTGGGCGGGGTGTCGATCAACAACATCCCTCCGCACAAGCGCGGCATCGGCATGGTGTTTCAGAACTATGCCCTGTTTCCGCACATGACCGTGGCCGAAAACCTCTCCTTCCCGCTGGAGGTGCGCAAGATCGGCAAGGCCGAGCGCGAGGAAAAGGTCCGCCGGGCGCTGGACATGGTGCAGATGGGCGAATTCGGCGGCCGGCGGCCGGCGCAGCTTTCGGGCGGCCAGCAGCAGCGCATCGCGCTGGCCCGCGCGCTGGTGTTCGAGGCCGAGCTGGTGCTGATGGACGAACCCTTGGGCGCGCTCGACAAGCAGCTGCGCGAACACATGCAGTTCGAGATCAAGCGCATCGCCGACAATCTGGGCATCACCGTGGTCTATGTCACCCACGACCAGACCGAGGCGCTGACCATGTCGGACCGCGTCGCGGTGTTCGATGACGGCATCATCCAGCAGCTGGACCCGCCCGACGTGCTGTACGAAGAGCCGCAGAACAGCTTTGTCGCGCAGTTCATCGGCGAAAACAACACGCTGGAAGGCGTCGTCAGGGAAATCAGCGGCGACCGTTGCCTGGTGCAGCTGGACGATGGCGAGTTGATCGACGCGCGGCCGGTCAATGTCAGCCGGGTGGGCGAGCGCACCCGCGTCTCGATCCGCCCCGAGCGGGTGGAATACAACAAGGACCGCCTTCAGGAAGGGGCCCACACCCTCAAGGCCGAGGTGCTGGAATTCATCTACATGGGCGACATCTTCCGCACCCGGCTGCGGGTGGCCGGGAATGACGAATTCATCATCAAGACCCGGAACGCTCCCGATCAGGTGCGCCTGCAGCCCGGCCAGAAGATCGAGATCGGCTGGATGCCACAGGATTGTCGCGCACTGGATGCCTGAGC
The DNA here is from genome assembly GCF_055386745.1 of Piezobacter thermophilus. Classification (NCBI taxonomy): domain Bacteria; kingdom Pseudomonadati; phylum Pseudomonadota; class Alphaproteobacteria; order Rhodobacterales; family Paracoccaceae; genus Piezobacter; species Piezobacter thermophilus. The sequence continues at coordinate 397,137 of NZ_AP042380.1, forward strand.
AGGTCCGCGCAGGAACCTCGACGGAAGATCGGGGGGCAGGAAACTGAAATCGAATTCAACAAGGAGAGTCTGAACATGAAACTCAAAGCAATCGCAGCCCTTGTCGCCACGACGGCGCTTGGCGTGTCAACGGCGCTTGCCGATGGCCACATGGCCAACAAGATCACGGCGGTCAGCTGGGGCGGCGCCTATCAGAAGTCGCAGATCCGCGCCTATGCCGAACCCTACATGAAGCTGAACCCCGGCGTGGAAATCGTCTGGGACGAAAGCTCGGCCGAGGCGGTGGCCAAGCTGCGCGCCATGAACGAGGCCGGCAACATCACCTGGGACATCGTGGACGTGGTGGCGGCGGACGCGATCCGGCTGTGCGATGAGGGGCTGGCAGAAGAGATCGACCCTGACAAGGATCTTGCCGCCGCCCCGGACGGCACCCCGGCGAGCAAGGATTTCGGCGATCTTCTGGTGAGCGAATGCTTCATTCCGCAGATCGTCTATTCGACCACCTTCGGCTATCGCACCGACATGGTGGGCGACAACCCGCCGACCAGCGTCTGCGACGTGTTCGACCTGGAGAAATATCCGGGCAAGCGGTCGCTGGAGAAGCGCCCGATCAACAACATGGAATGGGCGCTCTACTGCGACGGCGTGGCCAAGGAAGACATCTATGACGTGCTGGCCACCCCCGAGGGTCAGGATCGGGCGCTGAAGAAGCTCGACACCATCAAGGACCAGGTGATCTGGTGGTCGGCCGGCGCCGACACGCCGCAGCTTCTGGCCGATGGCGAGGTGGTGATGGGCTCGACCTACAACGGCCGCCTGTTCAGCGTGATCGAAGAGCAGAAGCAGCCCGTGGCGATGCTGTGGGACATGCAGGTGTTCGACCTTGACGGCTGGATCATCCCCAAGGGTCTGAGCGAGGACCGCAAGGCCCGCGTGATGGACTTCGTCAAGTTCGCCACCGACACCCAGCGCCTGGCCGATCAGGCCAAGTACATCTCGTACGGTCCGGCGCGGAAATCCTCGGCGCCGCTGGTGGGCAAGCACGCGGATCTGGGCATTGACATGGCGCCGCACATGCCAACCGACCCGAACAACGCCAAGAACACGCTGCTCTACAACTACGAGTTCTGGGCGGACTACCGCGACGACATCGACGCCAAGTTCCAGGCGTGGCTGGCGAAGTGATCGCCTGACCCGAACCGTTTCGCGGGCCGGAGATTCCGGCCCGCGTCTTCAGACCCGAGAGGCCGAAGATGAGCGATGCCACCCAGAACGGACCGGTTCTTGCCGCCGACGGGACTCCGCTGAAACGCAGCCTGAACCGCGCGCTCAGGATGCAGAAGCTGCGGGCACTGGCGCTGATCGCCCCATTGCTGATCTTCGTTCTCATCACCTTCATCTCGCCCATCATCCAGATGCTGTGGCGGTCGGTCGAAAACGAAATTGTCGCCGAAACCCTGCCGCTGACGGTCGAGGCGCTGAAGGACTGGGACGAAAAGAGCGGCCAGCTGCCGCCCGAGCCGGTCTATGCGGCCTTCGTGCGCGACATGAAGGTGGCGGTCGCGAACAAGCTCCACACCAGGCTGGGCACGCGGCTCAATTACGAACAGACGGGGATCTCGTCGCTGTTCCGCAAGACCGGACGGAAGATCAAGAAATGGGATCCGGACACGGACGGGCCGTTCAAGGAAAAGCTGATCAAGGTGCACAAGGGCTGGGGCGAACTGTCCACCTGGCAGACGATCAAGCTCCATTCTCGTCCGATCACGCCCGGCTATTTCCTTAATGCCGTGGACATGCGCCTGACCCCGGACGGCCCGGCGATGCAGCCCGAGGACAAGCGGATCCTGCTGAAGCTGTTCTGGCGCACGATCGTGATGTCGCTGGTCATCACCTTCGCCTGTATCGCGCTGGGCTACCCGGTGGCATGGCTGCTGGCGAACCTGCCAAAGCGGTCCTCGAACATGCTGATGATTCTGGTGCTTCTGCCCTTCTGGACCTCGCTTCTGGTGCGCACCTCTGCGTGGAAGGTGATGCTGCAGCAGCAGGGCGTCATCAACGACGTTCTGGTGTGGCTCGGGCTGGTCGATGATGCGAACCGGCTGGTGATGATCAACAACCAGTTCGGCACCATCGTGGCCATGACCCACATTCTGCTGCCCTTCATGATCCTGCCCATGTATTCGGTCATGCAGACCATTCCGCCCAGCTATCTGCGCGCCGCCAAGTCGCTGGGGGCGACGAACTGGACCGCTTTCTGGCGGGTCTATTTCCCGCAGTCGGTGCCGGGGATCGGTGCCGGGTCCATCCTCGTCTTCATCCTCGCCATCGGCTACTACATCACGCCCGAGATCGTCGGCGGCACCAAGGGGGTCTTCATCTCGAACCGGATCGCCTATCACATCTCCAGCTCGCTCAACTGGGGGCTGGCGGCGGCGCTGGGCACGATCCTGCTGGTTATCGTGCTGGTGCTCTACTGGGCCTATGACAAGATCGTGGGCATCGACAACGTGAAGCTGGGGTAACGTCGCATGAGCCTGAACCCGGTGCAGAAACCTTCCACGGCCTTTACCGCATCCGTCACCGCGCTGGCCGGAGCTTTCGCCGGCCTGCTTGTGGGGACGGCCCAGGACCAGCCGGGATCGGGCGCCGTCATCGGCGCGGTGGTCATGGCGCTCCTTGCCTATGTTTTCACCACCCGGTTCACCCGGGAGCGCCCGGCGCGGCGGTTCATCCTGCTTGCCTTCGCGGCCGTGGGCTTCCTCATGGGCGAGGTGGCCGGCGCCGTGGTCGGCGCGCTGTTCGGCTGGTTCTTCGGCTGGTTCGTCTTCTGGGTCGGAACCGGCCGCTATCGCGCGCCGCTGGCACCCTACCTGACGCCAGGCCAGGTGTTGTGGCACTATACCTTCCGCGTGATCGCGGGGGCGGTTTTCGTCTTTCTGATCACGCCGATCCTCGTGGTGCTGCCCTTGTCGTTCAATGCCCAGGACTTCTTCACCTTCACCCCCGAGATGCTGCGCTTCGACCCGGCGGGCTATTCGCTGAAACACTATCAGGATTTCTTCACCAACAATGAATGGCAGCGATCCTTCAAGAACTCGCTGATCATCGCGCCGTTTGCGACGGTGATCTCGGTATCGCTGGGAACGCTGGCCGCGATCGGGCTGAGCCAGAGCCACGTGCCCTTCCGTCGCCCGATCATGGCGATCCTGATCTCGCCCATGATCGTGCCGCTGATCATCTCGGCCACCGGCATGTTCTTCTTCTACTCGGCGGTGGGCAATTTCCTCGAGGGAACGCTGGGCCTGAGCAAGTCGGTTGTGGGCTATATCAAGGTGATCCTCGCCCACGCGGTTCTGGGCATTCCCTTTGTCATCATTACCGTGACGGCGACACTGGTCGGTTTCGACCGTTCCCTGACTCGCGCGGCGGCGAACATGGGGGCGGATCCGGTGACGACCTTCTTCCGCGTGCAGATGCCGCTGATCCTGCCCGGAGTGATCTCGGGGGCGCTGTTTGCGTTCATCACCTCCTTCGACGAGGTCGTGGTCGTTCTTTTCGTGGGCTCGGCCAGCCAGAAGACCCTGCCGTGGCAGATGTTCACGGGTCTGCGCGAACAGATCAGCCCGACGATCCTTGCCGTTGCCACGATTCTGGTGGGCATCTCCATCGTGTTGCTGACGACCCTGGAACTGTTGCGGCGGCGGTCCGAGCGGCTGCGTGGCATGTCGCCAAGCTGAGCACGCGCGACCGTCTGCACGACTTGCACCGCGGCTTGGCACCACCCCTGGCGGCGGCTCGTGACCGTGCACGCCGTGCCTGGGGTCTTTCGCCGGGATTCGGCCGAGGGCATGTCGGGCCCGCAGCCGCCTTGGCGCCCGGACGGAATCCTGCGCGAGGGACGGCCTTTCCGGTTTCCCTGGCTGCGTGGCAGGCATCACGGTGAATACCCTTCAACCAGTGACCTGGCCACGAGAGTCCAGCCATCCGCGACGACGAAGAAGGCGAGTTTGAACGGCAGCGCGACCACAGTGGGCGGCACCATCATCATGCCCATCGACATGAGAACGGCCGAGACGACCAGATCGATGATGAGGAACGGCAGAACGACGACGAACCCGACCTGGAAGGCCCGTGATATTTCCGACAGGATGAAGCTGGGGATCAGGAGGGACAGCGGCGAATCCTCGGATGGTTGGAAGGAGCCGAGATCGGGGCGCAGATCGGCCATTGAAAGATATGCGTCCGGATCCACGCGGCTGGCCATGAAGCTCCTGAAAGGGCGGACCGTACGTTCGAGGCCGGTTCGCGTATCGACCGTTTCGTCCAGCATGGGCGCAACGCCTTCGTTCCAAGCCGCCGTAAACGTGGGCTCCATGACAAAGTAGCTCAGGAACAGGGCAAGGCTGACGATCAGCATGTTCGGCGGGGATTGCTGAAGGCCGATGCCCTGCCGGAGAATGGCGAGGACCGTGACCAGAAAGGGAAAACTGGTCGCCATCATCGCGATGCCAGGGGCGATGCTGAGAACCGTGATCAGAAGGAACAGGTTGATCGTCCGGGCAGAGAGGGAGCCGCCCTGCCCAAGCGACAGGCTGATCTCCTGGGCGGCGGCCTGATCGGCAAGAGCGAGATACAGAAGGCAGGCGGCGACCGCCGCCGGGATGACATTCTTCCGGTTCATTCCAGGTTGCCCGAGAAATCGGCGATATCGGTCAGGCGCACACCCAGTTGCCCCGCCTCGCCATCTTCCAGTTCTTCGAGCCGTCCCCGTGCGACGAGACGATCGCCGACGAAAAGCTCGACCGGATCCTCGATCCGCCGGTCCAGTCTGAGAACGGCATTTTCCCGCAGGTTCACCAGATCCCGAACCAGCGGCCGGGCCTTGCCGACCGAAACGACGATCTCGATCGGAACGGTTTCGAAAGGATTGGTTGAATCGGCGGCATCCTTGCTGAGGTTACCCATTGGCGAATTCCTCTCTGGCTTGTGACAAGAATGACTCGACGGCTTCCCGGACCTCCCGCATCAGGCGCTGAGCGTCGAGTTCCGTTTCCTGCCGCCCGACCCGAAGACAGGCCTGATGGGGGGCGATATCCGGCGTTTCCCGGACTTCGACCTTCATCGGCAAGGTTCGGGGCAGAAGCGGGCGCAGCGCGTCTGCCGTCCCCTCGGATACCAGGATTTCCGTCGGGGCGTTCGAGACGGTTCGGGCGGTTGCCATGAGCTCATCGACGATGTGCTGCCCGAAAGACCGGAACATGAGCTCCGGAAGAACGACCGACAGCAGCTGGGAAAACAGCGGCTCGAGCGCCTGAAGAATCTCGACCGTTGCTTCCTGCCGGGAAAAGGAAACGTCCTGGAGGCGTTCTGCCAGCGATTCACTGATGCGGGCGTGGTTTTGCGCCAGGGCCGCAACGGCATCCTCCCAGCCGGACTTGTACCCGTTTTCGAAAGCCTCCAGCCGTTTTTCCTCCAGGTCGTCCGTGGATATGAAAGTCGCGACACCGGCCGTCTCGGATCGGTTGCCGAAGTCCTCGAAGAGGTCCGAAATGGCCATCAGGCGGTCTCCTCGCGTTCTTCGAGCCATCCGCGCAAGATCTGGACGGTTTCCTCCTGGCGATCCCCGATCATCGCGCGCAGACGTTCCACGGGATCACCTTCATTCGCGAGGGCGACCGGAAGGTTGGAGGTATCGCTTTCCTGCCGTGCCGATGCCGGGGCGGAAACCGGATCATCAGCGATTTCTCCTGTCAGGACCGGCAGCTCGGGCTCGGCCGCCGGGAGAGCACGGGGAAGCGTCCCGGAGGCGGGGCGTGTCAGGATGGGACGGATCACGAACAACCCCAGCACCAGAACCACCAGCGCAAGAACCGCCGTCTGGATTGCCGACATCGGGTCCAGATCGATCCGGTTGAGCCAGGACGAGCTGACAGTCACACCCTGTTCGGACCGTGCCGGAAAGGCCATGGATTTGAGGGTGACAACATCCCCCCTTTCAGGGTCGAAACCGATCGCTGCCTCGACCAGTTCGCGCAGCGCGGCAAGTTCTTCCTCGCTTCGGGGCTGCATCCCCTGCGCGCCATCCCCCCCTTCGGAAGGCACCCAGTTCACCAGTACCGCCACGGTCACGCGCTTGATGGCGCCCGGATCTTCGGTGACCTCCAGACGCGTTTCCGAAACCTCGTAATTGACCCTTTCGCGGGTCGCGCTGGCCTGCGATTTCGACCCGCCTCCGGGTGCGGCTTCGCCGTCGGGCAGGTCCGAAGCCACCGTAACCGCCCCGGCGGGGCCGGTGGAGGCGTCCGACTTCTCCTCGATATCGGTGCTGATCGCCACCCGGCTGTCCGGGTCGATACGCCTTTCCCGAACCGACTTTCTTGCAGTCACGGTATCGACGCTGACTTCGACCACGGCGTTGTTTGCACCGACCCGAGCCTCGACAAGGCGGAGAATCCTTGTCCGCATTTCTTCCGACAGATCCTGGGCACGGGCCGTGGCGCTGCCCGATTCGGGCATGGGGATCAGGTTGCCATCGGCATCAATGACGGTCACGTCCTCTGCCGCCATTCCGGCCACCGCAGAGGCGACCAAGTGACGGATCGCGTTCGCCTGGGCAGGTGTGATCGGGCCTCCGGCGGGAACCAGGGCAACCGATGCCGTCGGTCTGGTCCGCCTCTGGAAGGGATTGTTGCCGTCACGCGCGATATGAACCCGCGCCCTGGAAACAAAGCGGTTCGCAACGATCGTTCGGGCCAGTTCGCCTTCCTTGGCGCGCCAGTAGGCGGCATCGAACATCTGCGACGTGGTTCCGAACCCGCTGAGCGAATCGAGCAGCTCGTACCCGCGCCCGCCCGCCGCCGGCAGCCCGTCGGCCGCCAGCGACATCCGCAGTTCGTCGCGAATCGCCGCCGGCACATAGATGGAAGTGCCGCGCACCTCGTATTTCACCGCCCGCTGATCGAGCGCGCGGATCACCTCTCCGGCCGAATTTTCTTCAAGATTCGCATAAAGCAGCTTCATCGTCGGCGTCGTGGCCGCAAGGGACAGCTGAATGATGCCGGCAATCACCACCACAGCCGCAAGCATCACGGCGATCTGCTTCGCCCGGCCCAGCCGGGCCCATGCGGAAACGACCTGATTCAATGGAACCTCCTCGCGTCGGGGCATTTCTCTGTCGGGGCCGACATTGGATGATCGGGCTTAACAATCGGTTAGTCGTTCTCGGCTTAAACAGGCGATGCAAGGACAAGCGGGAAGATCGCGATGACGGACGCAGTGGCGGAACCGGAAAAAGGCGAGAAGGACAAGAAACGGGGCGTGATCCTTTGGGCGATCCTGGCCGTATTCGGGGCCGGCATCGGCTTTGCCGCGGTTCACTTCGGCCTTGTGCCGATCGGGGCCGCACCTGCCGCCGAAATGGCCAAGAAGGCAGAGAAGGGGAAAGCCGCGGACATCGTGGCCGAATCACCTGCCCCGGGCGCCTTCGTGCCGATCGAGCCAATCATCGTATCGCTGATCGGTGATCGGCGCATTCGGCAGCTGCGGTTCCGCGCCCAGCTGGAGGTGGAGCCCGGCGAGGTCGAGGAGGTCACCCGGATCATGCCGCGAATCATCGATGTCCTGAACGGCTATCTGCGCGCGCTGGAGCCGGCGGACCTGTCCGAGCCGGCGATTCTGGTGCGCTTGCGTGCCCAGATGCTCCGGCGGGTCAACATCGTTGCCGGCAATGGGCGGGTCCGCGATCTGCTGATCATGGAATTCGTGATGAACTAGGAGGCGGGATTGGAGCTGATTTCCGACATTCTTCTTGTCGCCGGGGCTCTGGGGGCCGGGCTGTACTGCTTTGTCCTCGCCAGGCGGCTCAAACGGTTCAACAGCCTTGAAAAGGGGGTCGGCGGTGCTGTGGCCGTGCTTTCGGCCCAGGTGGAAGAGCTGAAACAATCTCTGGATACGGCGCGCGAAACCTCCGAGGCTTCCAATGCCGCGCTTGGCGGCCTGACCGAACGGGCCGAAAAGGTGGCCCATCGCCTCGAGCTTCTCATGGCGTCGATGCATGACGTGACGGCTGCGCAGGCCCACCCGGAAGAAGCTGAAAAACCGGCCGCGGCTTCGGCAGAGCCCGCGGAAACGGGGGGACCGATGTTCATTCGCCACGGCCACCGCGAGAAGGAGAGGATCCAATGACGGACAAGCCGGCTGGCGCGCGCATTCGCGGCGGTGTGCTGTTCACGATTGCCGCACTGATGATCGGATCGGCGGCGGTTCGCCTTGCCGTCACGGCCGGGCCGGTCATGGCCAGGCAGATGGCGGCTGACGGCCCTGCCGAAGACGCGGTTGTGCAGGAACGGGACGCGGTCCCTCAGATCTGTCGGGAGCCCGAGCTGCAGCGCATCCTAGATGCTCTGCGAAAGAGAGAGGCGACCCTGGCCGCGCGCGAAGACCGGATCGCGCGGCGGGAAAAGGAGCTTGCGGTCACCGCCTCCGAGGCCGAGGCCAGATTGGCCGAACTGACCTCGGCCCGGGAAGAGTTGCGCGCGACCATCGCCCAGGCGGATGCCGCAGCCGAAGATGACGTGGCCCGGCTGACCCGGGTTTACGAGCAGATGAAACCGAAGGATGCGGCTACCTTGTTCGAACAGATGGATCCACGTTTTGCGGCCGGGTTCCTCGCCCGAATGAAGCCCGAGGCCTCGGCTGGGATCATGGCCGGGATGAACCCGGAAAGCGCCTATGCGGTCAGCGTCATTCTGGCCGGGCGGAATACGACCACTCCGAAAGGGGACGAATTGGCCGGGTACCGGGCGCTTCTTGATGGGTCCGACGGTGGCTGAGCGCGTCGCAACAGGCGGGGAACCGGGATGATTGGTATCATTGGCATCGTAGTGATCTTCGTGATGGTCTTTGGCAGTTACCTGCTTGCAGGTGGCAAGATGGCGATCATCCTCAAGACGCTGCCTTTCGAACTGGCCATGATCGGTGGAGCCGGGGTTGGCACCTTTCTGATCGGAAATGACCCTCATGTGGTCAAGCACACGCTGAAGGACATCGCGAAGGTATTTTCCGGGCCGAAGTGGAAAGCCGACGACTATCGCGACCTGTTGTGTCTGCTGTTCGTCCTGATCCGCATTGCGCGCCGCAATCCGGTGGAACTTGAACAGCATATCGAGGATCCGCAGGGCTCGGATATTTTCGGGAAATACCCGCGGATACAAGGCGACAAGGAGGCTGTCGAACTGATCTGCGACACCCTGCGGTCGGCGACGATGAATTACGATGATCCCCATCAGGTCGAGGAAATCCTCGACAAGAGAATGGAAAACAATCTGCATGATGCCCTGCACTCCAGCCATGCCCTGCAAACGCTTGCAGACGGCCTGCCAGCGCTCGGGATCGTGGCGGCGGTGCTGGGTGTGATCAAGACGATGGCATCGATCGACCAGCCGCCCGAGGTTCTGGGCAAGCTGATCGGCGGTGCGCTTGTCGGCACGTTTCTTGGTGTGTTTCTTGCATACGGGCTGGTCGGACCATTTGCCGCAAAGGTAAAGGCCGTCGTCGAGGAAGACAGCCATTTCTATCAGCTCATCCGCGAAGTTCTCGTAGCCAACCTTCACAACCACTCTGCCGCCGTCTGTGTCGAGGTCGGTCGCCAGAACACGCCAAGGCATATCCGGCCTGCATTCGCCGAGATCGAAGAGGCGCTCAATGCTGCAAAGCGGGAGGCCGCATGAGGCTCTGGTGGCTTCTTCCGATCGCATTGACCTTCGCGACATCCTCACTGGCGGAAATCGTCACGGTTCGCTCGGGTGAACATCCAGGCTTTTCTCGGCTGGTGGCGAAGATCCGTCCCGGGGCCGTGTGGGATGTACAGCGCAACCGCCGATCGGTGCGGGTTTCCGTATCGGCCCCTGGACTGGTTTTCGACACGCGAACCGTGTTTGACCGGATTCCGAGAAAGCGACTGGAAGAGGTTGTTGCCGATCCCAGGGAAGCGGTCCTTGCATTGTCGCTGGGCTGCGACTGCCAGGTAAGGACATTCCTTCAGGAGGGAAGCTATCTGGTCATCGATATTGCGGATGCCGCCAAGGCGGGGGCGCAGCGTCGCCTTGCACGCCTGGCGGCCGATGCTGGACCGTATCGATTTGCCCGATGGCAGTTCGCCAGGCGTGAATTTGCATTGGGTGAATTTGTTCGGAGTGGTCCGCGGGAGAGGTTCGGCAGGCAGTCCAGCCCGAAGCGGAAGCGCGTTGACGGCGTGGCGCTCACCTTCGACCCGTTTCCGGTCATGCCGAAAAGTGCATGGCGCGACCGGTTGATCGACCGCATGAAGGAAATCGCTTTGCGTGGTGAGCTTTGGGAGCCAGATGAATTCGCGCTGGTCGACGGTGACATGAAGCGCACCGGCAGGGACGTTCAAGCGCCCGGCGAGATATCATCTGTACCGCAACGCAAGGAAAGCGATCAGGTTCGGCAGGCGGGGGTGGAATCTGCCGAAAACCTGCGGATCTCGGTCGCCGGGATGCGTGATGAGGGGTTGTTGGACGCCGCCCTGAAACTCGACGGGACGGCTGGAAAAAGCGACCTGTGCGCGGGAGAGGAGTTTCTCCGAGTGGCCGAGTGGGCTGATGGAGACAAGTTCTCCCGCGCCGTGGCGATCCGGAGATCCGGGTTGTATGGCGAGTTCGACAGTCTGAATCCCGAGGCGGGAAAAGGGCTTGCCAAGGCCTATCTCCATTTCGGCTTCGGGGCCGAGGCAGGACGGGTTCTGGCGATGTTGCCGGAGGCAGACGATGAAGTGCGTCAGCTGAGGGAGATTGCCAAAATCATGGATGCACTCCCGAAAAGCGGAAAGGTGCAGGATCTTCAGGCGCGGTTCGCAGCCGCCGATTGCGGCGACAACGTCACGTTCTGGCAAAGCCTTCTGGCGGATGCGCCCCTGGGTCTGGATGCCGGGGAAAAGATTGCGCGTGCATTCCTCGCGCTGCCGGTAAACTTGCGCGCCCATCTCGGGCCGCGTGTCGTGAGGCTTCTGGTTTCCGACAACCGCCTGGAGCCTGCCAGGATCGTTTCGAGGTCATGGGAAAGGGCCGTGGAAGGTACCGCATCGAAAGCGGGGCCAGCGTTCCCGTTTGCGGGGGTGATTTCGGAGAACGGAATGGAAGTGGCGCAGGAAGCAATCGCATCACGAGATGTGGATGTGCCGGAAACGCCTTATCGCCTGCTCGACATGATTGCGCGCCATTTCCAGACGCGCGAGAGCTTGCCCGAGAGCATACCGGACCTAGTGGCTTCTTATGCGCTGGAATTTCGCCGAACGGACCTTGGCGATGCGCTTGAAAGGGCGCATGCGATCGCCCTGGCATTGAACGGAAGGTTCGACGAGGCGTTGTCGATTGTCGCAAGGGGCGGCGATGATCGGCATGCGCCAGGCGGCCCCGGCTCTCGTGAACAACCGGGGGAGGCCGGGAAAGCGGTCGAGGAGGGGAAGGTATTCATGCTCCTGACCGAAAATGGCGACGATATCACCTTCCTTCGCCATGCGCTGACATTGGCGAGTGCAGAAAGGATCGAGCTTCCCGTGCAGGTTGTTGCGGCGATCTCGCAGCGATTGAAGGATCTCGGCTTTTCCGAAGAGGCGGAAGCCATCGCCCCGTCGGGGCCGGTGCCCGATACATGACGGTCCGCGCCTTGACCGGCGGGCGATGTCGCCCGCACAGTTCGTTGCGCTGCGCGTTGCCGCAGTCTATAGGCGGTCGAAACGGGTGCCGAATTGGAGGAGCAGACGGCCATGTCAAACGCCCAGCTGGAAGCCGCGATCGAAGCGGCCTGGGACATCCGCGATACCATCACCCCGGCTACCGGGGGGGAGACGCGCGAAGCCATCGAGGAAACCCTGAACCGGCTGGATTCGGGGGCGCTCAGAGTGGCCGAAAGGCAGGCCGACGGCAATTGGCATGTCAACCAGTGGGCCAAGAAGGCAGTTCTCCTGGGATTCCGCATCAAGGACATGGAGCTGCAGGAGGGCGGCCCCCAGGGCGGCGGATGGTGGGACAAGGTGGACAGCAAGTTCGCCGGCTGGGATGAAAGCCGGTGGCGTGCCGCCGGCTTCCGTGCGGTGCCGAACTGCGTGGTGCGACGTTCGGCCTATATCGCGCCGGGGGTGGTGCTGATGCCGTCCTTTGTCAATCTGGGCGCCTATGTGGACGAGGGCACCATGGTGGATACCTGGGCCACGGTCGGATCCTGCGCGCAGATCGGCAGGAACGTGCATCTGTCCGGCGGGGTCGGCATCGGAGGGGTGCTTGAGCCGATGCAGGCCGGCCCCACGATCATCGAGGACAACTGTTTCATCGGGGCGCGTTCCGAGGTGGTCGAAGGCGTGATCGTGCGCGAAGGTTCGGTTCTGGGCATGGGGGTATTCATTGGCCAGTCCACGAAGATCTTGGATCGCGCGACCGGCGAGGTGATGTATGGTGAGGTTCCGCCCTATTCGGTGGTGGTCGCGGGCTCGATGCCCTCGACCGGTGGGGTGAACCTTTACTGCGCGGTGATCGTCAAGCGGGTGGACGAGCGCACCCGTTCCAAGACCGGCATCAACGAGTTGCTGCGTGACTGACATGCCCGGCAAAGCCTCGCGGCAGAAGGTCTACACGCTTCTGGTGCATGTCGGGCGCAAGGCCGGCGACGGCCTGCCGAAGGGGGCGACCGGCGCGGCGCTGATGTGCTATGCCTCGGGCGTGGACGAGGCCGAGGCCGTGCGTGAAACGGTTGCGATCCTGAAGCAGGCGGACATGGCGCCGCTGGATGTGACCGGATACGGCACGATCGAGGAACGCGAGGCCCAGGGGCACGAGGTCGATGCCGAGGAGCGGGCGCTGATGCAGCGCGCGCTTGACGAAAATTCGGTGATCGTTGCCCGGATGACGCCGTTTTTCGACGATGCGGACAATGATGCCGGGGGCGGCGAGGATTGACGTGCGGCGCGGGGCTGCCCTTCAGGCCGCCCGCTGTTCGGCAAGAACGACCGCCTCGAAGGGGCGCAGAACCGGAAACAGCGACCGGCCGTGTTCGGGCAGGCTCTGACGATCCATGTCGCGCAGCACGCTGACGCCGAGCCACTCCTTCTTGCGCCGAATCCGACCCAGAAAGAGGGTTTCAAGGGCCGAACCGGCGGCGATCACGGCCTCGTGCCGCGGCAGGATCAGCTGGGTATAGGTGGCAAGCGGCCCGGTATCGTCAGGCAGGACCGAGGTTTCGCCGACAAGGTGGCTGACCTCGACCAGGACGGCCTCGTGGTTGAAAAGATATTCCACGTCGGAACCGGACATGAGCAGGCGCTGCTGAGGGGCCACGACGATATCGCTGCGCAGGCCGAAATAGGGCGCGCGCAGACGCACCGGCTGCAGGTTGCCGCGCGCCGGCAGGGTTCGCGACACGCGGTGCAGCACCGGCACGATCTCGCCCTGCGGGGTCAGGACCGTATCGCCCCGGCTCAGCTGGCCGACGGGGCGATAGCCCTGCGGGGTTGCCACCGGCGTGTCGGGGTGCAGCGACGGCATCGGGCCGACCGGTTCGATTGCGGTCGAGAGTGCCATGAACTGCACCAGAGGCGCCAGATACCGGCATATCGGATCGGCCATCAGTGCTCGGGCATGATCCAGCAGCAGTGCCACCGGGGCCCGAACCGGCCTGATCTGCAGCGCGTCCCGGCCCGGACGTTCCAGCGCGATATGCCCATGACCTGCGGTGATGTCCCAGGAATAGGAAATCCGGGCGGCATCGGTTCGTTCGCGGCCGCAATGGGCGAAGGACTGGTGCAGGATCTCGTCGCCGACCACCAGGACCAGGGTCAGCCCGCCGCCCGGAACCGCCTGCAGCGAGAGGTGAAACGGCACCTTTCCCGGCAGCTCGCAATAGACCAGCGGTGTCGGCTTCCCGATGCTGGGCAGGATGGTTTCGACAACGAGAGTGCCGCGCTCCAGCCACCGGGTACAGGGTGCGACAGCGGCGACATGACCTCCGTCCAGCCCGCCCGGGCAAAACCGGTGGCCGTCATGGTCCGCAAGCGCGATCCAGCCCATTTTCCTGCCCCATCCTCGCCGGTTGCCGCGGCCCGGCCGCCCGTTCCGTCCGGCCGGGGTACCCCTCCCCTCGACCGCGCGCATGTCACTGCCGGTTGTCCGGCCCCGGCGCTTTCCTTTGCTTCGTGACTATCACGCGCGCCCCGTCCCTGTTAAGCCGCAAACCCTGCGAAGGGCTTGGCTTTGCGCCGTTTTCGTCACAATTGTTGCACAGCACAATCACAGGAGGCCACCCCATGACCCCGCTCGACCCGGCCCGGCTGACGGCCGACCTGATCCGCTGCCCCTCGGTGACGCCGCAGGAGGGGGGCGCGTTGGTCCTGCTGGAGCGGGTGCTGAGCGAGGCCGGTTTCGACTGCGCGCGCGTGGACCGGGGCGGGGTGGCCAACCTGTTCGCCCGCTGGGGGCGCAAGGGGCATCCCAGAAGCTTCGGCTTCAACGGTCATACCGACGTGGTGCCGGTGGGGGACGAATCCGCCTGGACGGTGCCGCCATTCGGCGCGCTGCGCCGCGACGGGCTGCTTTACGGGCGCGGCGCCACCGACATGAAATCGGGCGTGGCCGCCTTTGTGGCGGCGGCGGTCGATTTCGTCCGCGCCACCCCGCCCGACGGGGCCGTCATCCTGACCGTCACCGGCGACGAAGAGGGCGAGGCCGAGCACGGCACGCGGGCGCTGCTCGACTACATGGCGCGCGAGGGCGAGCGCATGTCCGCATGCTTGGTGGGCGAGCCGACCTGCCCCGACCGCCTGGGCGAGATGATCAAGATCGGCCGCCGCGGTTCGCTGACCGCGTGGTTCACGGTGACCGGGGTGCAGGGCCACGCGGCCTATCCCCACCGCGCGCGCAACCCGCTGCCGGCGATGGTGCGGCTGATGGACCGGCTGGCCGGCCACAGGCTGGATGAGGGAAGCGAACATTTCGATCCCTCCACCCTGGCCATCGTCACCATCGACACCGGCAATGCTGCCACCAACGTGATCCCCGCCCAATGCCGCGCCGCGGTCAACATCCGCTTCAACGACCTTCACAGCGGGGCGGGGCTGAGCCAATGGCTGCAGGCCGAGGCGGATGCGGTGGCGCGGGAATTCGGCGTCTCGGTGGCGGTGAAGGTGAAGATCTCGGGCGAAAGCTTCCTCACCCCGCCGGGGCCGCTTTCGGATCTGGTCGCTGCGGTGGTCGAGGCCGAAACCGGCATCCACCCGGTGCTGTCCACCTCGGGGGGGACGTCGGATGCCCGCTTTGTGAAGGATCACTGCCCGGTGGTCGAATTCGGGCTGGTCGGACGCACGATGCACCAGGTGGACGAATGCGTGGAAGAGGCGCAGATCCACCGGCTCAAGGCCATCTACGGGCGCATCCTGCGCGACTATTTCTCCTGACCCCGCTCGCCATGCCTTGCCCCATGCCCCACCGCCCGACGCTGATCGTGATGGTCAAGGAACCGCGGCCGGGCCGCGTCAAGACCCGCCTGGGGCGCGAGATCGGCCCCACCGCCGCGGCGTGGTGGTTCCGGCAGACTTCGGCGCGGCTGTTGCGGAGGTTGCGGGACCGGCGCTGGGACATGGTTCTTGCGGTCACGCCCGACCGCGAGGGGCTGCAAAGCCGCGTCTGGCCGGCCGACCTGCCCCGGCTGCCGCAGGGCGGGGGGGATCTGGGGGTGCGGATGCGGCGGCTGCTGCGAATGGTGCCGGGGCCGGTCTGCCTGATCGGCGCCGACATCCCGGGCCTGCGCCGCGCCCATCTCGGTCGGGCCTTTGCGGCGCTGGGGCATGCCGATCTGGTGTTCGGCCCGGCGCTGGACGGGGGCTTCTGGCTGGTCGGCGCCCGGCGGGGGCGGGCGGTTCCGGCGCGGCTGTTTGCCGGGGTGCGGTGGTCCACGGAACACGCGCTGGTCGACTCCATCGCCTCGGTCACGGGGCTGCGGGTGGCGCTGGTGGACCGGCTGCGCGATGTGGACCGGGCCCAGGACCTGCGGGTGCCGCCACCCGACCCACGGGGGGGTCGCTTTTGCGCATGACCTTTCCCGCACCTTCTGCTAGGCGGGGCGCATGACGCGCATCCCTTCCAAGGCCGAGATTCTCGAATGGATCTCGGCGCACCCGACCCGAACCTCGAAACGCGACATCGCCAAGGCCTTCGGCATCAAGGGGGCCGATCGGATCGAGCTCAAGCGGGTGCTGAAAGAGCTTGAGGCCGAGGGGCACCTCGAACGGCGCAAGCGCAGCTATCGCGACCCCGACCGCCTGCCCCCGGTATCGGTGCTTCAGGTCAAGGCGCCGAACGCGGATGGCGACCTGTTCGCCCGCCCCCTGGAGTGGCATGGCGAGGGAGTCGAGCCGATCGTCCTGATCGTGCCGCGCGCTTCGGACCCGGCGCTGGGCGAAGGCGACCGCATCCTCGCCCGCCTGACGGTCGTGCACGAGGAAGATCACAATTACGAGGCCCGGCTGATCCGGCGCATCGGCACCAGCCCGCGTCGGGTGGTGGGCATCTTCCGGGCCACCGCGGAAGGGGGGCGCATCGTGCCGGTGGACAAGGCGGCGGCCACCGAATGGCTGGTGGCCGAGGCCGACCGCCACGGCGCGAAGGACGGTGAGCTGGTCGAGGCCGAACAGGCCGGCCCCAGGGGGCGGCTGGGCCTGCCCCGCGCCCGCGTGGTCGAACGGCTGGGCGACCCGTCGGCGCCGAAGGCGGTGTCGCTGATTGCCATTCACCAGCACGGCATTCCCGACCAGTTCCCCCCCGAGGTGCTCGCCGAGGCCGACCGCTGCCGGCCCGCGGGTCTGAACGGGCGCGAAGACCTGCGCGAGCTGCCACTGATCACCATCGACCCGTCGGACGCGCGCGACCATGACGATGCCTGCTGCGCCCGGCCCGACGACGATCCGAAGAACCCTGGCGGGCATGTAATCTGGGTGGCGATTGCCGATGTGGCCAATTACGTCCGCCCCGGCAGCGCGCTGGACCGCGAGGCGCGCAGGCGCGGCAATTCCACCTATTTCCCCGACCGCGTGGTGCCGATGCTGCCCGAGCGCCTGTCGGGGGACCTGTGTTCCCTGCACGAAGGTGTGCCGCGCGCCTGCATCGCCGTGCGCATCCGCATCGATGCCGAGGGCCGCAAGCTGGACCACCGCTTCGTGCGCGCCCTCATGCGCTCGGCCGCGTCGCTGACCTATGGGCAGGTGCAGGCGGCCCTCGACGGCAACCCGGACGAGCGCACCGCGCCGCTGCTCGACCCGGTTCTCAGGCCGCTTCATTCCGCCTGGCGCGCCCTTGACCGCGCCCGCGAGGAACGCCAGCCGCTTGACCTTGACCTGCCCGAGCGGAAGATCGTCCTGTCCGAGGATGGTCGGGTCGTTTCCGTGAACTTCCGCGAGCGGCTCGAAACGCACCGGCTGATCGAGGAATTCATGATCCTCGCCAATGTCTGCGCGGCCGAGACGCTGATTGCGAAACGCTCGCCGCTTCTGTTCCGGGTGCACGAGGAACCCTCGCCCGAAAAGCTGGAGGCGCTGCGCGAGATCGCCCAGGCCGCCGGGCTGACACTGGCCAAGGGGCAGGTGCTTCAGACCCGCCACCTGAACGCGCTGCTCGACCAGGCGGCCGGGACGGAAGATGCCGAGCTGATCAACCTGTCCACCCTGCGCTCGATGCAACAGGCCTATTACAGCCCCGAGAATTTCGGCCATTTCGGGCTGGCGCTGGCGAATTATGCGCATTTCACCTCGCCCATCCGGCGCTATGCCGACCTGATCGTGCATCGCGCCCTGATCTCGGCCCATCGCTGGGGCAGCGATGGGTTGACGCCGGAGGAAATCGAACAGCTCGACAAGACCGCCGAACATATCTCGGACACCGAAAGGCGTTCGATGATGGCCGAGCGCGACACCACCGACCGCTATCTCGCCGCCTATCTGAGCGAACGGGTCGGCAACGAATTCACCGGTCGCATCAGCGGTATCGCCCGGTTCGGGGCTTTCGTGAAGCTGGACGAGACGGGGGCAGACGGGCTGATCCCGGTGCGGTCTCTGGGGCGGGAATATTTCCATTTCGACCGCGAGGCCGGCACGCTCATGGGCGCGGATACCGGGCTGACCATCGCCATCGGCCAGCGCGTCACCGTGCGCCTGGTCGAGGCCCAGCCGATCACCGGCGGGATCGAGCTGGAGCTTCTGTCGATCGAGGACAAGCCGCTGCCGCGCGGCCCACGCCCCGCCGGTCGCCGCAGGGGGAAGGCCGGCCCGGGCCCGCGCAAGAAGGACAGGCTCAGGCGAAAAGCCGCGCGCCGGCGGCGCTGATCGGCAAGGTCCTGCGCGCCGGGGATGCCCGCATCTTTTCCCGGGGGCGGTCTTGCCGCTAGGATGGCGGGGAGGCACGACAACGGGGCAATTCCATGGCAAGGGCCTTGATTGTGGCATTGGCATTCGCCGCCGGGACCGTGGCGGCGCAGGCGGGCGGGTCGATCGGCACTTCTGTGCGCCCGCTGGCGCGACCGGAAATCGCCGAGGACCGCATGAACCCGATACCCGCATCCCTTCCCGGCAAGCAGTTCGGCGAATGGCTGGACGATTTCCGCAACCGGGCGGCGATGCTGGGCCTGGACGAGGATGTGCTCGACCGCGCCTTCAGGGGCGTGACTTATGATCCCGGCATCATCCGGCGCGACGAAAGCCAGTCCGAATTCACCCGGACGCTGTGGGAATATCTCGAAACGGCGGTGTCCGAGGCCCGGATCCGCAACGGCCGCGCCATGATGCGCAAACATGCCCGCACGCTGGACGCGATCGAAACCCGCTATGGCGTCGAAAAGCAGATCGTGGCCGCCATCTGGGGGCTGGAAAGCGCCTACGGATCCTGGCGCGGCTCGACCAACGTGATCGAGGCGCTGGCCACCCTGGCCTTCGACGGCCGCCGGGCGGATTTCTTCGAAAGCGAACTCGTCGCCGCGCTGACCATTCTGCAAAAGGGCGAAACCACGCCCGAAAACCTGCGCGGAAGCTGGGCCGGCGCCATGGGGCACACCCAGTTCATGCCCACATCCTACCTTCTCTACGCCGAGGATTTTGACGGCGACGGCCGCCGCGACATCTGGTCGGACGATCCCGCCGACGCGCTGGCCTCGACCGCCCGCTATCTGGCCCGCTTCGGCTGGACATACGGGCAGCCCTGGGGGGTCGAGGTGACCCTGCCGGAAGATTTCGACTACCTGCAGGCGGACCGGAGGATCACCCGGTTGCCCTCGGAATGGGCGCGGCTTGGCGTTCTGGGCATGGATGGCAGGCCGGTGCCGGATCATGGCCCCGCCTCGATCCTGCTGCCGGGCGGGCACCGCGGCGCGGCCTTCATGATCTTTTCCAATTTCGCGGTTCTCGAACGCTACAACCCGGCCGACGCCTATGTGATTGCCGTCGGGCACCTGGGCGACCGGCTGATGGGGGGCGATCCCATCCGGCAGGGATGGCCGCGCGACATCCGCGCGCTCGGCCATGACGAGCGGGCCGAACTGCAGGCCCGCCTCACCGAACTGGGCTTCGACACCCGGGGTATCGACGGGCGCATCGGGCCGCTGACCATTGACGCGCTGCGCAGATGGCAAAAGACGCGCGGGCTGGTCCCCGACGGCTTTGCCTCGCCCGAGATGCTGCAGGTGCTGCGCGAGGACCGCGGCTGACCCGGCGCAACGGGCGACCTTTCAGGGCATCGCCCATGGACAGCGCCGGAAAAACCGGCATGATCCGCCCGAAAGCTTCGCACAAGACCAGGGAGAATGGCCATGACCGACACGGCAAGAACGGTGGTGATCCACGAAACCGGCGGTCCCGAGGTGCTCCAGCTCGAAGACTGGCCCCTGGGCGACCCCGGCCCCGGAGAGGTCCGCATCCGCCACCACGCCTGCGGGCTGAACTTCATCGACGTCTACCTGCGCACCGGACTCTACCCCGTGCAACTGCCCAGCCCGATGGGCATGGAGGCCGCCGGCGTGATCGAGGCCGTGGGCGAAGGGGTGACGCATCTGAAACCCGGTGACCGTGCGGCCTATGCGGCGGGTGTGCCTGGCGCCTATTGCGATGTGCGCGTGATGCCCGCGGCCCAGGTCTGCCCGCTACCGGACGGGATCGATTTCGACACCGCCGCCGGGATGATGCTCAAGGGGCTGACGGTGGAATACCTCTTCGACCGCACCACGCCGATCCGGCGCGGCGACACCGTCCTGTTCCACGCCGCCGCTGGGGGTGTCGGCCTGATTGCCTGTCAATGGGCCCGCTCGGAAGGCATCATCCTGATCGGCACCGCCGGCACCGATGAAAAATGCGCGCTGGCACTCGAACACGGGGCTGCGCACTGCATCAACTACCGCAAGGAAAACTTTTCCGAAAAGGTGCGGGAACTCACCGGGGGCAAGGGCGTTGACGTGGTCATGGATGCGGTCGGCAAGGACACCTTCGAAGGCTCGCTCGACAGCCTCAAACCGCTGGGGATGATGATTTCCTTCGGCAATGCCTCGGGGCCGGTCCCCCCCTTCAGCCTTGCCACGCTGGCGCAGAAAGGATCGCTCAAGATCACCCGGCCCACCCTGTTTACCCATATCGCCGAACAGGAAACCTGCCAGGCCATGGCAAGACGGCTGTTCGACAAGGTGCTTGCAGGCGATGTGACCATCCGCATCGGCCGGCGTTTCCCGCTCGATCAGGTGGCTCAGGCGCACCGGGCGCTGGAGGCACGCGAAACCACTGGCAGCACCATCCTGCTGCCCTGAAGCCGGCTCTTCCTCTTGCCTGAAATACTCCGGGGGTGAACGGGCCGCAGGCCCGGAGGGGGCAGAGCCCCCTTCCCCCCATTTCCGGCCCTCGCCTCCGGTTCAGTCTGCCCGAAGATAATGCGCCACATCGCGGGTCACGCCCCGCTCCGCCCGGCCCGACCGGCGGATCAACCAGCCCGCGCCCATCAGGTCGGGAATGCCCACCAATGCGCGCCCGATATTGCTGTATTTCGACTGCCCGCCCTCGCGCGGGCGATGGGTCACGTCCACGGTGCACACGTCCCAGCCCTCGCGCAGGACCATCGCCGGCATGAAGCGGTGAATGTGGTCGAAAAACGGCAGATCCAGATAGACCTCGCGCCGAAACGCCTTCAACCCGCAGCCCGAATCGCGCACGCCGTCCTTCAGCACCGCCGAGCGCAGCCAGTTGGCAAAACCCGATGCCCAGCGCCGCGCCAGCGTGTCCTTGCGTCCGGCGCGCTGACCCTGCACCAGCCCCAGCCGCCCGGCTCTTGCCGAGGTAAAAGGCGCCAGAAGAACGGGGATCTGGTCGGGCGGGTTCTGCCCGTCGCCATCCAGCGTCACGATCAGCGCTCCGCGCGCCGCCTTGACCCCGCGGCGGACCGACCCCGACTGCCCAACCGACCGTTCGTTACGCAGCACCCTGAGCGTGCCGATCACGGCGCCCAGCCGGTCCAGCACTTCCGGCATCCCGTCGGTGGACCCGTCATCGACGACGATGATCTCGTGTTCGCGCTCGCTCAGCGCCGCCGAGATTTCCCGCACCAGCCCTTCGATCGCCGCTTCCTCGTCCCGCGCGGGGATCACGACGCTGATCGTTTCGTCCCGTTCACTCATCTCCCGCAATCCCGGCCGGCGCATCCTCGACATACCATATGCCGTAATCCTTGTTGCGGAAGACCAGAACCTTTCGGGGCTCCCACGGAATTGTCGAATACCGGGGCTGGCCGACCAGGACGCCGCGGGGATGTTCCTTCGCCCAGGCCCGCACGGCATCCTCGGTGGTGATGATGTCCAGCGGGCGCCTCAGGCGGCCGGTGAAGTTGAACTCGGCATGATAGCCGCCCTGGTTCATGGCGATTCCCTCTTCCTGCCGCTCGGCCAGAATCGCGCCGATCCGGCTGGTGTCGTAGGTCTCGCGCGGGTCGGAGATGCCAAGCAGCACATTCAACGACAGGACGATCCCCAGGCCGAGGGCAAAATTGCCGACCAGAACCGGCAGCCGCGCCGCCAGAACGCACAGCCCGATGACCAGCGCAGCCCAGACCCAGACGGCCCAACCCGGCGAGAGGAAGCGCTGCGCGTCCTCGACATTGCCCACCCCCAGATCGATCGCGACCACGGCGATGACGGTCAGGATCACCGGCACGATCGCCACGGGCCAGCGCGCGCGCCCGGCGTCGTCGGGCAGGATGCGGCCGATCATCAGCGCCACCGCCGGCAGCACCGGCAGAAGATAGTGAAGCTGCTTGGCGCTGATGAGACCGAACAGAAGCCCGCTGCCCAGCGCCCAGGACAGGCAGAATTTCAACCCCGGCTCCAGCCGGGCGGAAAGGGCGGCCCGCCAGACGGCCGGAACCCAGAACCACGGGAACAGGATTGCCGGCAGCACCGCCAGGTAGAACCACCACGCGCGCGCATGGGCGAACGCGTTGGTCACCCGTCCCGCGCTCTGTTTCCACAGCACCGCCTCGCGATATTCCGGCCCGCCCATGATCAGCGCCGGCCCCAGCCACAGCCCGACAAGGACAAGCGCGACCAGAAGGGCAAGACCGAAACCCGCCAGCACCGACTTCAACGGCGGGCGCCGGTCGCGCTCCAGCCACAGGGGATAGAGCAGCAGCGCGGGGATCAGGTGAAAGAAGATCACCGGCCCCTTGGCGTAGATACCGAAGGCAATGCCGAAGCCGTAAAGCGCCCAGTATCCCCACCCGCCACGCGTCAAGGCACGGAAAAGCCCCAGCAGCCCGACCAGCGTGGCGGTTGCCAGCATGGTGTCGAACATCGTCGCCCCGCCATAGGCGCCGAAGATCGTCATCCCGGCCAGGACCATGGCTGCCCGGCGCGCGGCCTGCCGGTCGCCGGGCCAGAGTTCGCCGGCCAGGCGTGCGGTCAGGACGATGGTCGCCCCGGCAAACAGCGGCGCGACCAGCCGGGCGGCGAATTCACTGACGCCGGTAACCATCCAGGCAAGGTTGATCAGCCAGAAGAGCAGAGGCGGCTTGTGGGTATAGATCTCGCCGTTCTTGGTGGGAACGAACCAGTCGCCGCTCAGGTACATCTCCCACGCGACCGAAACGTATCGGGTTTCGTCGATGGGCAGCAGGGGGCGCAGAAGAATGCCGATCACGGCGACGGACATGAATGCGGCCACGGTCCAGGATACCGGCCAGGTTCGGGTCATTGGGCGCTCTCCCGGCGCTTGCGAAAGATCAGGATGAGGTTGCGGCCATAGACGATCACGCCGAAGGACTGGCCAAGGATGAAGACCGGGTCCATGCGCCAGATCGCATAGGCCAGAAGCGTCAGCCCGCCAAGGATGGACAGCCACCAGAAAGCCATGGGAATCACGCTTTCCTTGCGGCGTTCGCTGACCACCCATTGCACGAGAAAACGGGAGGTGAAGAACACTTGGCCAAGCAGGCCGATGCCGATCCAGACGGTTTCAGACATGGTGATCCGGCGCTCCTTTCGTGAAACCGGCAATGTGCCCCGCGGCGCCCGCGGCGCCTGGGCAGCCATGTCCCGGTGTCCCGCGAGGCACGGGAGCGCATTGCCTGTCCGGTTCTGACGTCCCTGCGCCGCTTATTACCCTGCCGGTAGCGTTTCAACCAGATTTTTCCCGTGTGGTCGGAAAGCCGCCGAAGGCGGCCGTGGCCGGAGAAATCTGCAAATCTCTGTCCCAGGGCGAATACTCAGCCGGCCGGTTTCACCGCATCCGGGTGCGCGGCAGCAAAGGCCGGGTGATCGGCGCTGGCGGCTTCCACCCCCAGCAGGCGGGGCATGTCGGAAATGTCCACCTTCCAGCGCCGGGCGTTGTAAATCTGGGGGATCAGACAGATGTCGGCCATCCCCGGTCGCGCGCCGCAGCACCACGGGGCCTGCTCCCATTGCCCCAGCATTTCCTCGAAAGCCAGCAGGCCCGGACGGATGAAGCGCCGCATCCAGGCCTCCCGCACACCATCGCGGTTCCCGGTGATCTCCATGGCATGTTTCACCACCGAAAGATTGCACACCGGATGAATATCGACGGCAATGGCATGGGCCAGCGCCATCTGACGGGCGCGTTCGGCCGGCCCTTCGGGCAGCAATCCAAGCCCGCGGGTGGTGTCGAGATAATCCAGAATCGCCAGCGATTGCGTCAGCCGCAGCCCGTCGATTTCAAGCACCGGCACCAGCCCCTGCGGGTTGCGGGCAAGATGCTCGGGCGACTTGTGCTCTGCCTCGACCAGATCGACGGAAACCGGGCGATAGGCAATGTTCGCCAGATTGAGGGCAATGCGCACGCGATAGCTCGCCGACGATCGCCAGTAGTCGTAGAGAATCACCTCTCCCATTCAGCCATTCCCTTTCCTCTTGCCGGAAATACTCCGGGGGTGAGGCCGCAGGCCGAGGGGGCAGAGCCCCCTTCGGCACACGGGCTCGGCCACCTAGCCTCAATCGCTGCTCAGTTCCTTCTGGTGCAGCCACGCGGCGTGTTTCGGCGCCCGCTTGGTCTGCGACCACTCTTCCAGCATCGCCTCCTTCACCTCGGCGGCCTTGGCCGCCAGCGGCGCGGCCTCGGGATCGTCATAGGCCAGCTCGATCCGGTGCCCGTTGGGATCGAAGAAATAGATCGAATGGAACAGCGTGTGATCGGTGGGGCCCAGAACCTCCACGCCGTTTTCTTCAAGGTGCTTCTTGTAGGCCATCAGCTCGTCCCGGTCGGCCACCTTGAAGGCGATGTGCTGCACCCAGACGGGGGTGTTCTCGTCCCGCCCCATCTCGGGCTTGGTCGGCAGTTCAAAGAAGGCCAGAACATTGCCGTTCCCGGCATCGAGAAAGATGTGCATGTAGGGATCTTCCTCATGGGTGGACGGCACGCGATCCTCGGCAAAGGCCAGCGTGTAGTCCATGTTCAGCATCTTCTTGTACCATTCCACCGTTTCCTTCGCATCCTTGCAGCGATAGGCGACGTGGTGAATCCGTTGAATCTTCATGGGGTCAGTCCTCCTTTTTCAGGGCAGCGGCAGCAAGGGCCTGAGACAGCACCTGCCGGTCGCCGATGTGGTTCGCCAGTATCAGCACCAGCCGGGCGTTGAGCGCATCGCTCGCCGCCTTGTCGAGCCCCTCATGGGTGGCGAGAAGCTCGGCATAGAAATCGTCCGGGTTGTCGATGTTCGGGGTCAGGATCAGTTCGGCCATGGGTCCTACTCCTTGCCGGTGGCGCGGCGGATCGCGGCGCGGATCAGGTTGTCGTCGTAGCTCGGGCGGCGGGCGGCGACGATCTGGTCGGGGCGGATCAGATAGACCGCCGAGGTCGCCTCGCCCAGATAGCGCTCCTTCAGCGCCATGGTCGGGTCGTCCCTGACCGACAGGGCAAGGCGCGCAACTTCGATCCCGTCCTCCTCGATCACGTCGGGGGCGTCGGCGTCGATGGTCAGCAGCACGAAGCGCCCCCCCAGCTTCGGCAGCAGGAATTCGTCGCCCAGCGGTGCGTCGGGGCAGGGGGCGCCGGGGCGCGAACGGGCCGGGCCGCCGGCCAGCGCATCGGCCGAATTCAGCGGCGAGCCGTCATGGATGCAGGGCACCGACAGCCGCCCCGAATTCACCAGCGGGCGGGCGAAGTCGTAGCGTTCGCTGAGGTCCAGAACCGCATCGCGCAAAAGCCGCGACATTTCCGACTTCGGCGTGATGAAATCGGTCGAGCGGGTCGAATTCAGGATGTTCTCGTCGGCGCCCTGGATGCGCTCGAAATCATAGCTGTCCAGCAGGCTTTCGGGGGCGCGGCCCTCGATCACCAGCTTCAGCTTCCAGCACAGGTTGTCGGTGTCCTGAAGCCCGGAGTTGGCCCCGCGCGCCCCGAAGGGCGATACTTGGTGGGCGGAATCCCCGGCAAAGATCACCCGGCCGTGGCGGAATTTCTCCATCCGGCGGCACTGGAAGGTGTAGATCGAGACCCATTCCAGCTCGAACTGCGCATCTTCGCCCAGCATCGCCTTGAGCCGCGGGATGACGTTTTCGGGCTTCTTTTCCTTCTCGCGGTCGATGTCCCAGCCCAGCTGGAAGTCGATCCGCCACACATTGTCGGGCTGCTTGTGCAGCAGCGCCGACTGGCCGCGGTTGAAGGGCGGGTCGAACCAGAACCAGCGCTCGGTGGGAAAATCGGCCTCCATGATGATGTCGGCAATCAGGAAGTTGTCCTCGAACACGCGGCCGATGAAATCGAGCCCCAGCATCGAACGGATCGAGGAATTGGCGCCGTCGCAGGCGATCAGCCAGTCGGCTTCGAGGTTGTAGGGGCCTTCGGGGGTGTCCACCTCGATCGCCACGTGATCGTCATGCACGCCGACCGCTGCCACCTTGTTGCGGCCGCGAATCTCGATCGGCGCGCCCTCGGCCTGCAGTTCGCGGATGCGATCCACCATGTATTCTTCGAAATAGTATTGCTGCAGGTTGATGAAGGCGGGAAATTCGTGCCCGTCCTCGGGCAGCAGGTTGAATTCGTAGACCAGGCGTTCGTCGAAGAACACCTTGCCCACGTTCCATTCGACCCCCTTTTCGACCATGCGCCGGCCGCAGCCCAGCCGGTCGAGGATCTCCAGCGGCCGCTTGGCATAGCACACCGCGCGCGAGCCGAAGCTGACCTTGTCGTTGTCGTCGAGGATCACCACCTCGACGCCCTGCTGGGCCAGATCGATTGCCGCGCCCAGGCCGATCGGCCCGGCGCCGACCACCACCACCTTGTGGCGCACCGGGGCGGTAGCGTCCTGATCGGTGCTGCGCGCATAGGGGTAAAGAGGGATTTCGAAGATCTTGTTCATGTTCTCCTCCGGTTGGGTCGGCGGGTGCGCGCGTTCACCCGCCGGGATGCGGCCCCGGGCCTTGCGGGCCGCGAAACGGATCAGCCCTGCAGCTGCTCCCACATCTCCAGGTCGCGCTGGGCGGTCCATATGCGGGGGGTGTCGATGCCGCGGGCCTCGTCATAGGCGCGGCTGACATTGAAGGGCAGGCAGTGTTCGTAGATCGCGTAGTCGCTGAATTTCGGATCGCATTCGGCGCGCACCGCATCCCAAGCCTCTTTCAGCGAGCCCCCGCGGGCGGCGACCCGGGCGGCCGGGCGATAGGTGCTTTCCACGAAATCGCGGGTGCTTTCGATGGCGGCATTGACCATCTCCTTGCCCACCAGGGCATCTCCGCGGCCCGGTGCGATGGCGTCCACGTCGAACCACTTGATCGCGTCCAGCGTGTCGCCCCAGTCCGCGAAATGGCCGTCGCCGCAATAGCAGGCGCTGTGATATTCCACGATGTCGCCGGTGAACATCACGTTCTGGTCGGGCACGTGGATGACGATGTCGCCGGCGGTATGTGCCCGGCCCAGGTGCATCAGGTTGACCTGGCGCTTGCCCAGATAGACGGTCATCGTGTCGTTGAAGGTTGTGGTGGGCCAGGTCAGGCCGGGGATGCTTTCATGCCCCTCGAAGAGGCGCGGGAAGCGCTGGAACTCGCTGTCCCAGTCTTCCTGGCCGCGCTCGACCACCATGGCGCGGGCCATGTCGGACATGATGATCTGCTGCGCCCCGAAGGCCGAGGCCCCCAGCACGCGGACGGCGTGGTAATGGGTCAGCACCACATGGGTGATCGGCTTGTCGGTGACCTTGCGGATGCAGTCGATCACCTTCTGCGCGAGGCGGGGCGTGGCCTGGGCCTCGATCACCATGACGCTGTCATCGCCGATGATGACGCCGGAATTGGGGTCGCCCTCGGCGGTGAAGGCATAGAGTCCTTCGCCGATCTCGGTGAAGCTGATCTTCTTTTCGGTCATGTCGCCTTGCGACGCGAATGCCTTTGCCATGTTTTCCTGTTCCTTCCGTCTGTGCGCCGGAGGAGAGTGCGGGAGCCTCCGGCGGGAGTATTTGTGGCAAGAGGAAGAGCGCTGCGCGCCGTTACCTTGCGTAGGGGTCTTCGAGCGCCGGCAGCAGCTTGCCTGTGCACTCGCCGAAGCCGATGGTGAAGCCGTCGCCGCGGGCCGCGCCCTTCAGGGTAATGGTATCGCCGTCTTCGA
Organism: Piezobacter thermophilus; assembly: GCF_055386745.1. NCBI lineage: Bacteria > Pseudomonadati > Pseudomonadota > Alphaproteobacteria > Rhodobacterales > Paracoccaceae > Piezobacter > Piezobacter thermophilus. The sequence goes on from NZ_AP042380.1 coordinate 425,266, forward strand.
GGAAGCTGCGGGATTCGCCGCTGTCCAGGGTGATCGGTTCCTTCCCGCCCCAGCTGAGCTCCAGCAGCGAGCCGCGGCTGTCCTTCGTCGGCCCCGAGATGGTGCCCGAGCCCAGCAGGTCGCCCACGTTCATCGGGCAGCCCGCGGTGGTGTGGTGGGCCAGCTGCTGGGCCGAGGAGTAATACATTTCCCGGTAGTTGGTGCGGGCGATGGTGGTCGCCGGCCCGCCTTCGGGGGCGAGCGTTACTTCAAGGTCGATGTCGTAGAGCATCGGCCCGCAGTCCTTCAGGTGGTCGAGCAGTTCGACCTCGCGCGCAGGCGTGTCGCAGCGGAACGGCTCGAGCGCGGCCTTGGTCACGATCCACGGGCTGATGGTGGTCGCCGTGGCCTTGGCCTGGAACGGTCCCAGCGGCTGGTATTCCCAAGCCTGGATGTCGCGTGCCGACCAGTCGTTGAGCAACACGTAGCCGAAGATGTTGTCATCGGCTTCCTGCACGGTGATCGGGCCATCCGACGCGGTGCCGACGATGGCGCCCATTTCGAGTTCGAGGTCGAAGCGGCGCGAGGGCAGGAAGGCGGGGCGGTCGTGCTCGGGCGACTTGATCTGCCCCCAGGGGCGGCGGATCTCGGTGCCCGAGACGACCACCGACGAGGCCCGGCCGTTATAGCCGATGGGAATGTGCAGCCAGTTCGGCGGCAGGGCGTTTTCCGGGCCGCGGAACATGGTGCCGACATTGGTGGCGTGGTGTTTGCCGGCGTAGAAGTCGGTATATTCGGAAACCACGAAGGGCATGTGCAGCGTGGCGCCCTCCTGCGGGACGAGGAGCGGCTCGACCCTGTCCCGTTCCCGCGCGCCTTCCGCCAGCAGGGCGGTCAGCCTTTCGCGCAGCGCCGCCCAGACCGCCGGACCCTGCTCCATCAGGTCGTTCCAGTAGGGCACGTCGAAAAGCGGATCGTCGGTGAGCGTGATCAGGCCCGCCTCTTCGGCCGCGGCCATGTCTAGGATCATGTCCCCGATCGCCACGCCGCAGCGCGGTTCGGTGCCTGCGGTCGAAAACACCCCGCAGGGCAGGTTGTTCAGGGGAAACGGATGGTCGGCATCGTTGGCCGATGCGACCCAGCTTCGCTTCAGCGTCATGTCTTGTTCCTCCTGCGAGCTTCCCCTCCGGGACCATGCGGCCCGGAGGGCGACTCGCCGCGCGCTTTCATCTGTTGACAGCGGTGGGGTAATAGTTGTTTTTGTAACTAACAACAGATTTGAGGCCGAAATGGACAAAAAAGGTGACTTCGATCTGGAGAATTTCCTGCCCTTCCTGCTCAACCAGGCGGCCGAGGAAAGTTCATTGGCGTTCCAGCGGGTTTACAAGAGCCGCTACGGGCTGCTGCGAACCGACTGGCGGGTGTTGTTCCATCTGGGCATTCACGGGCGGATGACGGCCAAGGAGATCGGCCAGCGGTCGAAGATCCACAAGACCAAGATCAGCCGCGCCGTGCAGCGGCTGGCCGAGCGCCGCTTTCTGACCCGGACGCGCGACGAAAGGGACCGCCGGTCCGAGCATCTGGAGCTGACGCCGGCGGGGCGGGCGGTCTATGCCGATCTGCGCGGGATAGCCGAAGAATACGACGCGAAGCTTTCGGCCCAGTTCACGCGGGGGGAGAACGCGCTGTTGCGGGTGATGTTGCGTCGCCTGGCGGGAATGGGCTGAGGGCGCGGAAATTTCCGGTGCCGTCTCTGGCAATTCCGGGTTTTCGTGCCCAGATGTGAAATCCCGTGCCAATGGTGTGAACATGACGATGGACAGTGAAGCGGCGCTTCCCTTGCGCGACTGGCTGGTGCAGCAGGGCATCATGGGGGCGACCCAGCAGGAACTGGTGTCCGGATACTGCGAAAAGCTGGTTGCGCTGGGCGTGCCGCTGATGCGTCTTCACGTGGCGCAAAGCGCGTTTCACCCCAAATATGGCGGCATCTCGGTGATCTGGAGCCCGGCGGACGGGGTGACCAGCGAAACCTTCGCCTTTACCGAAGAGCCGAGCGAACAATGGATCCGCAGCCCGTTCTACCACATGATTCGCAACGGGCTGACGGAAATGCGAATGCGTTTTGACGAAATGGCGGAGGTCGGAAGATTCCCGGCTCTCGCCGACCTGAAGGCCCGGGGCGCCACGGATTATCTTGCTGCCTCGGTGGTTCTGGAGCGGCGCGACCCCTCCGCCGGGGTCGACCTGGACGATCTGCCGGAAGGGGTGGCAATGTCATGGACCACCGATGCGCCGGACGGTTTTTCCGAACGGCATCTCGGCCTGATCCGGGGGGCGCAGCCCTATCTTGCGCTTGCCCTGAAATCGGCATCGAACCGGCTGATGGCGCAGCAGCTTCTGCGTGTCTACCTGGGGCGGGATGCGGGCCGAAGGGTGTTGTCGGGCGAGTTCCGGCGCGGGTCGCTGCGCGAGATCGACGCGGTGATGTGCCTGTTCGACCTGAACGGGTTTACCCAGATGGCCGAACGGCTTCCGGGATCCGATCTCATTGCGATGCTCAACGACTATTTCGGGATCGCGGTGGAAGAGATTCACCGGAATGGCGGGCATATCCTGAAGTTCCTGGGCGATGGGCTGCTTGCCATGTTCGGGCATGACGACATGGGGCAGGCGGCGGATGCGGCGCTGGATACCGCGGTGGCGTTGCGGCGCTGCATGGCGGGGCGCAACTGTGCCCGGCGCGATCGCAACCTGCCCGCGACCGAGGCGACGCTGGCGCTGCATGCCGGACGGATTCTCTATGGAAATATCGGGGCCGAGAACCGGCTGGACTTCACGGCCATCGGCCCGGCGGTCAACCTGACCGCGCGCCTGTCGGGCATGCATCGGACCGTTGGGCAGGATCTCATCCTGTCGGACGAGGTCCGGCGCCTGGCCACGCCGGGGCGGCACGACATGGTCTCGCTGGGCCGCTACATGATGCGCGGTGTGGCCGAGCCGCGCGAGCTTTTCACGGTCTACGAAGGCACTGGCCGCGCCTGAGAAAGGCGGCCCCTGGGCGGCAAGGGGGTCAGAACGACACCTCTACCCCCGGCAGACGCAGCGCCTTGAGCATGTCGCGCAACTCCTGCCGGGCGGCGACGTTCGAGATGTTGAGCTGCTTGACCCCGATATCCTTCAGATCCAGCAGCGTCAGGCCGCGCGGGAACAGTTCGCGGAAGATCACGCGCTCGCTGAAACCCGGGGCGATGCGAAAGCCGATGCGTGCCGACAGCATCTTGAGCGCGCGTTCCATCTTTTCCTTGTTGACCATGCGCTGGGTGCCGACGCGGTTGCGCATCACCACCCAGTCGATCGGCTTCAGCCCGGCCTGCGCGCGCAGCTGGCGGGCGTTCCAGACCATTTCCGAATAGACCGAGGGACCGAGGATCTTCTCTCCGCTCGGGTCGGTTCGTGCCAGCAGGTCGAAATCCACGAAGCTGTCGTTGAGCGGCGTGACCAGCGTATCGGCCAGCGAATGCGCCACCTGGCTGAGCCGGGTATGCGAACCGGGGCAGTCGATCAGGATGAAATCGCTGTCCGGTTCCAGCGTTGCGACCGCGGCCGACAGGCGATGGTCATAGATGTTTTCGCCGGGGCGAAGGGCTGAAGGGTCGATTTCGGGCAGGTCGTGGCAGGTTGCGCTGGGCAGGTCGAGCCCGGAATTCTTCATGAATTCGCGCCGGTTCTCCGCGTAGCGGCTGAGCGATCTCTGGCGCAGGTCCAGGTCGAGTGCATTGACCTTGTGGCCCAGCCGCGCAAGCGCGGTGGCGATATGCATGGAGACGGTGGACTTTCCCGCCCCACCCTTTTCGTTTCCGACGACGATGATATGCGCCATGGCCTGTTCGCGCCCTGCTGGTCCCGGTTCCGAGGCATCTGCCCGCACTATATGTTGTGGGGCCGGTGATTGGAAGCGCCAGACAGGGGAAACCGGATCTTTCCCTGGTATAGAAAGCGCCGCCCCTCTTGCGGGGGGCGGCGCCTGTCGTTTCGCTGATCGGGCCGGGTCAGAAACCCAGACCTTCGTATTTCTTCTTGAACCTGGACACGCGGCCGCCGGCATCCATCAGGCGGGTACCGCCGCCGGTCCAGGCCGGGTGCACGCTGGGATCGATTTCAAGCGACAGCGTGTCGCCTTCCTTGCCCCAGGTGGATTTCATCTTCACGATGGTGCCATCGACCAGCTTCACATCGATCAGGTGGTAATCGGGATGAGTGTCTTTTTTCATCGGTCCGGTCCTTACGACTCTGCGCCTGCCTTGGGCTTGTAGTGGGTATCTTCCGCGATCCGGGCCGACTTGCCCCGGCGCGAGCGCAGGTAGTAGAGCTTGGCCCGGCGGACACGGCCGCGGCGAACCACCTCGATGCTTTCGATATTGGTCGAGTAGAGCGGGAAGACGCGTTCGACCCCTTCGCCGAAACTGATCTTGCGCACGGTGAAGGAACCGGCGATGCCGTTGCCGTTCTTGCGGCTGATGCAGACGCCTTCGTAATTCTGCACACGCGAGCGCGACCCTTCGGTCACCTTGTAGCCCACGCGCACGGTGTCACCGGGTTTGAAATCGGGGATCTTCTTCCCCAGGGCGGCAATCTGTTCCGCCTCGAGCTGTGCGATCAGGTCCATCGCAAGTCTCCTGGTTTGCTCGTGGTTGGTCCACGAAGTTGTCTCGCGCCTCAGAGCTCCTGGTCTTCACCGGGTCCGCATGCAGCGCCCGCCGGAGTTCAGGTCGTCGGTTTCCTTGTTCCGTCCCGGTCTGCTGCCCGGCGCGGGGTGGCCGAAGAAAGCCGGTTGCGCCGATCTGGCAACGATCCATCGGCCCGGAGCCGCACGCCGATGAGGTACGGGGCGATTCCGAACGGCGGACGTATAGGCGGGATGGGGCAGCGGATCAACCCCGGATTCGGGCCGGGGGTGAAGGGTGGGGGCGAGGGGCGCTGCCCCTCGCGCTCCCCGGAGTATTTGGGGCAAGAGGAAGAGGCGGGGTGGTGGCGGTGTTCAGGTGAAGGGTCTGTTGTCCGCTGCGTGCCGTTTCAGGATCTCGGGCGGGGCGAAGCGGTTTCCGTATTTCGATGCCAGCTCGTTGCAGCGGTTCAGGCTGCGCCGCAGCCCGAAGGTGTTCACGAACTGGATATAGCCTCCCGTCCAGAGCGGCGCGCCGATTCCGAGGATAGAACCCACATTGCCCTCTGCCACGCTGCGCAGGACGCCCTCTTCGAGGCATCGGAGGCTTTCCAGAACCGGGCGGAAGAGGATCCGGTCCTTGATGTCGTCATCGGATATGCGGGTCTGCGGGTTGCGCCATTTCGACAGGCCCGGCCAGATCGTCCGGCCTTCGGGGCCGTAGTCGTAGAACCCCTTGCCAGCCGCCTTGCCGGTGCGGCCGTGCCGTTCGACCATCTCCGCCAGCAGGGCGCGGGCCTCGGGGTTCGGCTCGCTTGCCGGGTCCAGCAGCCCCATCCCCACCTGCGTGTCGTGGATCTCGTTGACCAGGCTGATCTGCACCTCGTCCAGCAGCGCCAGCATCCCCGTCGGCATCCCCAGCGCCCGTGTCAGGTTGTCCACCCGCACCGGGTCATGCCCTTCGGCCACAAGCTGCACCGCCTCGATCATCTTGGTGCCGATGGTGCGCGAGGTGTAGAATCCGGTACCGTCATTGACCACGATCGGTGTCTTGCCGATTTGCCGGGCAAAGTCGAAGGCCCGCGCCAGCGTCTGGTTGCCGGTCTTTTCGCCCAGGACGATTTCCAGCAGCGGCATCCGGTCCACCGGCGAAAAGAAATGCAGACCGATGAGGTTTTCCGGCCGGCGCGCCTTTTGCGCCAGCCGGGTGATCGGCAGGGTCGAGGTGTTGGAGCCCCAGATGCCGTCTTTGGCCAGCAACTCTTCGTGTTCGCGCAGCACCGCGTCCTTCACCTCGATCCGTTCGGGCACGGCCTCGATGATCAGGTCGCAGCCCCGCAGGTCCTTGGCCCTGTCGGTGGGGGTGATGCGCGCCAGCACCGCATCGCGCGCCTCCGGCATCATCCGGCCCTTTTCGACGCGTCGGTCCAGCAGGGCTGCCACCTGGTCCCTGCCGCGCCGGGCCGCGTCGGGCGAGATGTCCTTGAGCACCACCTCGATGCCAGCCATCGCCGCCGCATGGGCGATGCCGTGCCCCATCATGCCGGCCCCCAGGATGCCCAGCCGCCGGACCTGCGTGGGCGGCACGTCTTTCGGCCGGCTGGCGCCGCCTTTGACCTTGTTCATGTCGAAGAACAGGGTCGAGATCATGTTCTTCGTCTCGGCCCGCGGCAGCAGCGACACGAAGCGGCGGCTTTCATAGCGGGTGGCGGTGTCGAAATCGACCTTGCCGGCGGCCTCGGCCATGGTGTCGAGGATATGCACCGGCGCCGGCAGCAGCCCGCGCGTCCTGCGGTAAAGCATCGCCGCCGCGCCGGCGATGCGGGTCATGTTCGCGGGCGATGTGGAGCGCCCGCCGGGGATGCGGTATCCCTTCGCGTCCCAGGGCTGGGTCGCGGCGGCCGCATCGCCCCGCACCGACAGGATCCATTCCTTCGCGCGCGATAGCAGCTGCGCGGCGGGGACGACCTCATGGACGATCCCTGCCCGGGCTGCCTCTTCGGGCCCGACCTGCCGGCCCTCCAGCAGGAAGGGCATGGCCGCCTCCAGCCCAAGCAGCCATGTCAGCCGCACCACCCCGCCGCCGCCGGGCAGCAGGCCCAGCGTGACCTCGGGCAGGCCGATCTTCGTGCGGGGTGTGTCGGCGGCGATGCGGCGGGTGCAGGTCAGGGCCAGCTCCAGCCCGCCGCCCAGCGCCGCGCCGCCCAGCGCCGCCACCGTCGGCACGCCCAGCCTTTCGTGCCGCCGCATCAGTGCCTTGATCTCTTCGACGGCGGCGAACATGCGGCCCACCTCGTCCGGGCCGATGCTGCGCAGCATGTTCAGGTCGCCGCCGGCAAAGAACGTGTCCTTGGCCGAGGTCCAGATCACGCCGGTCAGCCCTTCGGTCGCCTCCAGCCGCGCGATGGTGCCGGAATAGAGCGGCCAGAAGGCTTCGGACATGGTGTTCACCGGGCCGTCCATGTCCATGGTGACGGTGACGATGCCCTCGTCATCCTGATGGAAGCGGAATTCGCCCATTGCGCCCTCCTTCCTCACACGCGCTCGATCAGGGTCGAGATGCCCATGCCGCCGCCCACGCAAAGCGAGATCATCGCCCGCCGCGCTCCGCGCCGCTCCAGCTCGTCCAGGGCGATGGAGATCAGCATCCCGCCCGTGGCCCCCAGCGGGTGGCCCATGGCGATGGCGCCGCCGTTGACGTTGGTGACCGCGTGCTCCAGCCCCAGATCCCGCATGTAGCGCAGCGCGACCGAGGCGAAGGCTTCGTTGATTTCCCAGATGTCGATGTCGTCCGCCGTCAGCCCCGCCCGGGCGAGGCATTTCTTCGCCGCCGGTCCCGGCCCGGCCAGCATGATCACCGGGTCGGTGGCGATCACCGTGGCGGCAAGGATGCGCGCGCGGGGAGTCAGCCCCAGCTCGCGCCCGGCCCGTTCGCTGCCGATCAGCACCGCCGAGGCCCCGTCCACGATGCCCGAGGAGTTTCCCGGCGTGTGCACGTGCCGAATGCGTTCCACTTGCGGGTATTTCGCCAGTGCCATGTCGTCATAGCCATATGCGCCCATCTGCGCGAAGGAGGGTTTCAGCGCCGCCAGCTTCTGCATGTCGGTGTCGGGTTTGATGAAATCGTCGCGTTCGAGAATCACGATCCCGTTTTCGTCGCGCACCGGAACCACCGAGCGGTCGAACCAGCCGCTGTCGCGGGCGCGGGCGGCGCGGCGATGGCTTTCCACCGCGAAGGCGTCCACCTCCTCGCGGCTGTAGCCGTCGAGCGTGGCGATCAGGTCGGCGCCGATCCCCTGCGGGACCGAAAGCTGGTCGATGACGAAGTCGGGATCGGTGAACATCGCCCCGCCGGCCGACAGCATCGGCACGCGGCTCATGCTTTCCACGCCGCCGGCCACCACCAGATCCTGCTGGCCGGATCCGATCTTGGCCGCGGCCATGTTCACCGCCTCGAGCCCCGAGGCGCAGAACCGGTCCAGCTGCACGCCGGGCACCGATTCGTCCCAGTGCGCGGCCTGCGCGGCAGCCTTGGCGATGCAGGCGCCCTGGTCCCCCACCGGATCCACGCAGCCCAGGATCACGTCGTCCACCCGCGCCGTGTCCAGATCGTGCCGGGCCTGCAGTTCGCGCAGCAGGCCGGCGGCCAGCTGCACGGGCTTGACCTCGTACAGGGTTCCGTCGGGCCTGCCCCGCGAGCGGGGCGTGCGGATGGCATCGAAGATGCAGGCGGTTGTCGCCATGGGTTCCTCCATGTCCGGCCATGTCCGGTCGCGCCCTCGCGCGGTGCCACGGGGCGCAGCTTGGCATGGCTCTTTCGCCTGCGGCAATGCGCCGGTTGGACAGGGAACGCAGCGTCATTTCGGCCGGGGGCGGGCCAGAGCGGCCGGAGCCGGGCGCAAACAGGGTAGCCTTTCCCTGAGGGTCACGCCATTCTTGCGCCGCGGAAAGGGAGGGGGTTCGCATGGGGCTTTACCAGCAGTTGCAGGCCCGCGCCGCACAGGGCCGGCCGATCCGCGTCGGCCTGATCGGGGCGGGCAAGTTCGGAACCATGTTCCTTGCGCAGGCGCTGCGCCTGCCGGGCGTGCATGTGGTCGGGGTCGCCGATCTGGACGTGGCCCGGGCGCGGTCGAACATGGAATACGCCCACTGGCCGCGCGAACGCATCTCGGCGCCGACGCTGGACGAGGCCCTGCGCAGTGGCGGGACCTGCATCACCGATGACAGCGCCGCCCTGATCGCCCATCCCGGCCCCGAGATCATCGTCGAGGCGACCGGAGACCCGGTGGTCGCGGTGGGCCACCTGCTGGCGGCGTTCGAGGCCGGCAAGCATGTCATCTCGGCCACGGTCGAGGCCGATGCGCTCTGCGGAGCGGCTCTGGCGAGACATGCGCGCGCGGCGGGGGTCATCTATTCGATGGCCTATGGCGACCAGCCGGCCATGACGGTCGAGCTGGTGGACTGGGCACGGACATGCGGCTTCGAGGTGGTCGCCGCCGGGCGCGGGCACAAGTGGAAGCCGGAATACCGCTTCTCGACCCCCGACACGGTCTGGGATCACTGGGGCCTGACGCCCGAGCAGGCCGAACGCGGGCGGCTCAACCCGAGGATGTTCAATTCCTTCCTCGACGGCACCAAGCCGGCCATCGAAAGCGCCGCCATCGCCAATGCCTGCGGGCTGGAGGCGCCTTCGGGCGGGCTGGCCTATCCGTCCGGCTCGATCGACGATCTGGCCGACCAGATGCGACCGCGCGCCGATGGCGGCGTGCTGGAGGGCAAGGGGCTCGTCGAGGTCCAGAACTGCCTCGACGCGCATGGGCGCGTGATCGGCAACGACATCCGCATGGGCGTGTGGGTGGTGGTCGAGGCGGTCACCGAATACCAGCGCCGCTGCCTTGAGGAATATCATGTCGCCACCGATGACAGCGGCCGCTATTTCGCCGCCTGGAAGCGCTGGCACCTGATCGGACTGGAGCTGGGCATGTCGGTTGCCAATGTCGGCCTGCGCGGCGAGGCTACCGGCACCGCCACCGAATTCTGCGCCGACGTTGTGGCGGTGGCCAAGCGCAATCTCGCGCCCGGAGAGATCCTTGACGGCGAGGGCGGATATTGCGTTGCCGGCGAGCTGCGCCCGGCCGGGATTTCGGTGGCGATGGGGGCGTTGCCGCTGGGCCTTGCGGGCGGGGCCCGGGTGCTGCGTCCGGTGGCGCGCGACCGGATCCTGACATGGGCGGATGTCGCGGTTGACGGAACTACCTCTGCCGCGCGGCTCAGGCGGGAAACCGAGGCCATGGTGGCGCCGGCGTGACCGGCACGCTCCGCATAGGCGGCGCGGCCGGGTTCTGGGGCGAGGCCGCGCATCCCACGGCTCAGCTTCTGGCGGTCGAGGGGCTGGATTTTCTCGTCTACGATTACCTGGCCGAGATCACCATGTCGATCATGGCCCGGGCGCGACTGAAGGATCCGGGCGCCGGATTTGCCACCGATTTCGTCACCGAGGCGATGGCGCCCAACCTTGCCCGCATCGCCGAATGCGGGGTGCGGGTGCTGTCCAATGCCGGTGGTGTCAACCCGGCTGCCTGCGCAGAGGCCCTGCGCGACCGGATAAGGGCCGCGGGGCTGGCGCTGAAGGTGGCGGTGGTCGAGGGCGACGACCTGCTGACGAGGGCCGAGGAATTTGCCGACCGGGCCGAGATGTTTTCCGGCGCGCCCATGCCGCCGCGCGACCGGATTGCCTCGATGAATGCCTATGTCGGTGCGGCGCCGATCGTGGCGGCTCTGGATGCGGGGGCCGATATCGTCGTCACCGGGCGTTGCGCGGACAGTGCGCTGGCCCTGGCGGCCTGCGTTCACGCGCATGGCTGGGGGTGGGACGATTTCGACCGCCTTGCTGCCGGCTCGCTGGCCGGGCATCTGCTGGAATGCGGGCCGCAATCCACGGGCGGCAATTTCACCGACTGGGAGCAGACCGGCAACATCGCCCGCATCGGCTATCCGGTGGCCGAGGTCGCCCCGGACGGCGCCATGGTCCTGACCAGACCCGAGGGCACGGCCGGCCTTGTCACCCCGGCCACGGTGGGCGAGCAGATGCTTTACGAAATCGGCGATCCGCGCGCCTACGTGCTGCCCGACGTGGTTTGCGATTTTTCTCAGGTGACCATGGAGCAGGTGGCGCCGGATCGGGTTGCCGTGGCGGGTGCGCGCGGGCGGGCGCCGACGGGGATGCTCAAGGTGTCGGCCACCTGGGCCGACGGTTTCCGTGGCGGCATGGTCGTTCAGTTCAACGGCCGCGCCGCGCGCGCCAAGGCGCGGGCTTTTGCCGATGCCGGGCTGGCGCGCGCGTGTGAGCGGTTGCGGGCGCTGGGTCTGGGGGATTTCCGCGAGGTGTCGGTCGAGACCTTCGGCGGGGTCTGCGGGGCCGGCGCGTACGAGGAGATTTCGCTCAAGGCGGCGGTGCGCCATGACGATGCCCGCGCCGTGGGGATATTCCTGAAGGAACTCACCGGCACTGCGCTGGCGGCGCCGCCGGGGCTGCATTTCTTCACCGGCGCGGGACGGCCGCGGCCCTCGCCCGTGGTGCGGCTGTTCTCCTTTCTGGTCGAGGCCGGTCACGTGCACTGCCGTGTCAGCCTCGAGGGCAAGGCGGTGGATTTCGCCCCGCCCGCGGTGCCCGTGCGCGAACCCGCGCCCCGTCCGGGCACAGAGCCCCGGCCGGTCGATCCCGCGCGCGCCGACCTTGTCGCGCGGCCGCTGGAAGAGCTTGCCTGGGCGCGCTCGGGCGACAAGGGGGATGATGTCAATATCGGTGTCATCGCCCGCGATCCGGCATTGCTGCCATGGATCTGGGCGGCGCTGACGCCGGCGCGGGTGGCGGAGATCTTTGCCCCGTATCTGGAGGGCGAAGTGGAGCGCTTCCACCTGCCCGGTACCCATTCCATGAACATCGTGCTGCGCCGGGCCCTGGGCGGCGGCGGCGTGGCCAGCCTGCGCAATGACCCGCAGGGCAAGGGCTTTGCCCAGATCCTTCTGGCCCGGCCGGTCCGGGTGACGGCGGGGCTGGTTGCGGGCATCGACAGAGACGTTGACGGTGAAATTCACGGGGGCAATGACGGGGGGAAGGCATGATGCGGTTTCAAAGCCGGGCGGTTCCGGGGTCGGAGGCGTTCAACGCGAACCGCGCCGACATGCTGGCGCTGGTCGATCGCCTGCGCGCGCTCGAATCCCGCGCGGCGGCGCTGTCAGAGAGGCGCCGCGAACGGATGGAGGCCCGCGGCCAGATCACCCCGCGCGAACGCCTGTCGCGGCTGCTCGATCCGGGGATGCCCTTCGTGCAGCTGCACTCGCTGGCGGGCTACCTGACCGATACCGATGACGAGGCGCGCTCGATCCCCGGGGCTTCGGTCATCATCGGCATCGGTTTCGTGTCCGGGGTGCGGTCGATGATCGTGGTGGACGATTCCGGCATCAAGGCCGGTGCCATGAGCGCGATGACGGTTCCGGCCTTTCTCAGTGCGCAGGAACTCGCGTTGCGGCACAGGCTGCCGTTCATCCACTTGGTGGAAAGCGCCGGCGCGAACCTGATGGAATACCGGGTCGAGCTGTGGGCGCATGGCGGGCGCCTGTTTCGCAACCTGGCCCGGCTCAGCGCCGCGGGGCTGCCCAACCTGGCGGTGCTGCACGGGCCGTCCACGGCGGGCGGGGCCTACATGCCGGGCCTTGCGGACTACGTGGTGGGCGTGCGCGGCAACGGCATGGCGGCGCTGGGCGGGGCGGCGCTGGTGCGGGCCGCCACCGGCGAGGCGGCCAGCGACCGCGACCTTGGCGGGGCCGAGATGCACGCGACGGTTTCGGGGCTGGTGGACTACCTGGCCGAGGATGATGCCCACGCCATCGAGATCGCCCGCGATCTGTTCGCGCGGCTCGACTGGAACCGCAACCTGCCGCCGCGGGCGCCGAGGGATTTCGACGAACCGGCCCTCGACCCGGACGAGCTGGCCGGGGTGGTGCCGGTGGACTACCGCACGCCCGTGGACATGCGCGAAATCGCCGCGCGGGTGGTCGACGGGTCGGTATTCGAGGATTTCCGGCCCGGCCACGGCGCCGCCACCGTCTGCCTTCAGGCCGCGGTCACCGGCATTCCCGTCGGCATCATCGGCAACAACGGCCCGCTCGACCCGGACGGAGCGGCCAAGGCGGCCCAGTTCATCCAGCTGTGCGGGCAGTCGGACATGCCGCTGATCTTTCTCAACAACACCACCGGCTTCATGGTCGGCACCGAATACGAACGCGCCGGCATGATCAAGCACGGGGCCAAGATGATCCAGGCGGTGACCGGCGTCGATGTGCCCCGGATCACGCTGTATGTCGGGGCAAGTTTCGGGGCCGGGAACTACGGCATGAGCGGCCACGCCTTCGAGCCCGACTTCCTGTTCGCCTGGCCGAATGCGACGACCGGGGTCATGGGCGGCGAACAGGCCGCCGGCACCATGGAACTCGTCGCGCGTGCAAGTGCCGATCGCCGGAAAGAGGCAGTGGACGAGGCCGCACTTGCCGAGCAACGCCGCCGGATCATCGCCCATTTCGACCGCCAGTCGGACGCGTTCTACACCTCGGGGCGGTGCCTGGATCACGGGGTGATCGACCCGCGCGACACGCGGCGGGTGCTGGGCTTCTGCCTGGAGACCTGCCTTGAGGGGCGCGAGCGCCGGGTCAGGCCCTCGGGCTATGCCGTGCACAGGTTCTAGGGGGCGGAAGAATGGCGTTCGATACGGTGCTTGTCGCCAACCGGGGTGAAATCGCGGTGCGGGTGATGCGTACGCTGCGCGAGATGGGGCTGCGCGGCGTGGCCGTCTACAGCCGGGCCGATGCGGGCGCGCCCCATGTGGCGGCCGCGGACATGACCATCTGCATCGGCGAGGGCCCCGCGCAGGAAAGCTATCTGTCCCCCGGGCAGATCTTGGCCGCCGCTCGCGAAAGCGGTGCCGGCGCGATCCATCCCGGCTATGGCTTCCTGTCCGAGAATGCCGGGTTTGCCGAGGCCGTCGAGGCCGCCGAGCTGGTCTTCATCGGTCCGCCGGCGCAGGCGATCCGCGCCATGGGAAACAAGGCCGCGGCGCGGCGGCTGATGGCGGCGGCCGGGATCCCCTGCGTGCCGGGCTATGACGGTGCCGACCAGAGCGACGCGGCTTTTGCGGCCGAAGCCGGGCGAATCGGCTATCCGGTGATGGTCAAGGCGGCGGCCGGGGGTGGCGGGCGCGGGATGCGGCTGGTGCGTGCGGCAGAGGATCTGCCGGAGGCGCTCGCGCAGGCCCGGTCCGAGGCGGCAGAGGCGTTCGGGTCGGACGAACTCGTCCTGGAACGGGCGGTCGAAAATGCCCGGCATGTGGAGTTCCAGATCTTTGCCGACGCTTTCGGCAACGTGGTCCATCTGGGCGAGCGCGACTGTTCGGTGCAGCGCCGTCACCAGAAGGTGATCGAAGAGGCGCCCTGCCCGGTGATGACCCCCGACCTGCGCGACCGGATGGGGCAGGTCGCGGTCGAGGCGGCGCGCGCCGTCGGCTATCGTGGGGCGGGGACGGTCGAATTCCTGCTCGACGAAGGTGGCGCGTTTTACTTCCTGGAAATGAACACCCGCCTTCAGGTCGAACATCCGGTGACCGAGATGGTGACCGGGCTCGATCTCGTGGCCATGCAGATCCGGGTGGCGCGCGGCGAAGCTCTGGGGCTCGCGCAGGAGGATCTGCGCCTGGCCGGCCACGCGATCGAGGCCCGGCTTTATGCCGAGGACGCCGCAAACGGGTTCCTGCCGGCCACCGGCCGGATCGAGCTGTGGCGCCCGGCAAGGGGGGACGGCATCCGCATTGATTCGGGGATCGCGACGGGGTTCGAGGTGACGCCGTTCTACGACCCGCTTCTGGCCAAGATCGTCGCGCATGGGGCGACACGCGAAGAGGCCCGCGCCCGGCTGCTGCAGGCGGTGCGGGACAGCGTGGTTCTGGGTTGCGTGACCAACGCGCCCTTTCTTGCCGAGGCCCTGGCGCGACCCGAATTCGTGGCCGGGCAGGCGACGACGGGGTTTCTCGACCGTGCCTTCCCGGGGGGATTTTCACCCGCCGGCCCGGATTTCCGCGATTTCGCCCTTGCCGCCACGCTGCTGATGCGGGCCGGGCAGAGGGCGGCAATGGCGCGTGCGGGCTTCGTCGCGCCGGATCAGCTGGGCTGGTCGAGCGCGCCGCTGCTGCCGCGTGACCTCGCGCTTGGGGCCGGGGGGGCGACGGTTCACCTGCGCATCGGCGCCCGGCCGGGCGGCTGGCAGGTGCAGGCGGGGGGCGAGGAATTCGGGATTGCCGTGGACGAACGGGTCGGGGACGGGTCCTTGATCGTCCGCATTGACGGGCGCGTGTTCGAAGCCGTGGCGCGGGTCTCCGGGGATCGGGTTCATCTGGCCCTGGACGGTCGGCGGACAACCTTCCGTCGCCTTCGCGCGGGTGCCGCAGACAGCGCCGAGAGCGCGGGCGGCCTGCACCGTGCCCCGATGCCGGGGCTGGTGCGCGAGATTGCCGTGCGGCCGGGGCAGGCGGTCGAAAAGGGTGACACGCTTGTGGTGCTGGAGGCGATGAAGATGCAGCACAGGATCGTGGCGGCCGTTGCCGGAACGGTGACCAGGCTTTGCGTGGAGGCGGGCCAGCAGGTTGCCGCCGGGACCGTTCTGGCCGAACTGGAGGAGAACTGACGATGCAGCAGGCCCGGGATTTTCTTGAAGAAAGCGAGGCGCTCCACGCGGCGGTTGCGGACCTTTCCGGTCCCGACTGGGACCGGCAGACCCAGTTCAAGGGCTGGACACTGAACGACGTGTTCGTTCACCTGCATTTCTGGAACGGTATGGCGGACCTGTCGCTGGTGGCGCCGGACGATTTCGCGGAACGGATTGAGCGGACGATGGCGGGGATCGCCTCGCACGGCATACGCGCGACCGAGAATGCCGCCGTTGCGCTGCGCGGCGAGGAATTGCGCGAAGCATGGCACACGCGCTGCATCGACATGGCCCGGCGATGGGAGGGGTTGGATCCGAAGGCGCGGGTCAGATGGGTGGGGCCGGAGATGTCGGTGCGCTCTTCGATGACCGCGCGGCAGATGGAGACCTGGGCGCATGGCCAGGCGGTGTTCGATCTGCTGGGACTTGAGCGGCGCGAAACCGACCGGGTTCGCAACATCGTCGTGCTGGGTGTCAACACCTTCGGCTGGTCGTTCCGGGTGCATGGCCGCGAGGTGCCCCAGACCATGCCGCAGCTGCGGCTCGTCGCTCCATCCGGGGCGCAGTGGAGCTTTGGCGATGAGGACGCGCGGGATCTGATCCGGGGCAGTGCCGTCGCGTTCGCGCAGGTGGTGACGCAGACGCGAAACATCGCCGATACGCAGCTGGACGTCGAGGGTCCGGTGGCTGCCGAATGGATGCGGATTGCGCAGTGCTTTGCCGGCGGACCCGAGATGCCGCCGCCACCCGGCACACGGTTCCGGCGTTCGGTCTGAGCGGCCCTTTCGGATCGGTTGAGCGCGCAGCCCGGATGCACTCCCGAATTGGTGCTTTTTCTTGTCCGCTTTCGGGTCATCGGTATTGACATTCCGCGGCCGGTGATGAGCATAACGGTGCAATTCAACAACAACAAACGACATCGCGGAGGAGTGAAACAGCATGGATCGTCGTAAATTCCTGAAGGGCGCCGCTCTGGGCGCCGGGGCAAGCGCGTTGGCGGCTCCGGCCCTCGCACAAGGCCGGAAAGAAATGAACATCGTGTCCACCTGGCCGCGGGACTTCCCCGGTCTGGGAACCTCGGCCCAGCGCCTGGCCAAGAATATCGAGATCCTGTCGCAGGGTTCGATCAAGGTGAACTACTTTGCCGCCGGCGAGCGGGTCAAGGCGTTCGACTCCTTCGACGAAGTCGCTTCGGGCAACTCGCAGGCCTATATCGCGGCCGATTACTACTGGGTCGGCAAGGATCCGGCCTTTGCCTATTTCACCGCCGTGCCCTTCGGCATGACCGTGGACGAGTGGAACGCGTGGATCATGTTCGGGGGCGGCCAGGCGCTCTGGGACAAGGTTTCGGGAAGCTTCGGGTTGAAGGCCTTTCCCGCAGGCGCCACCGGCACCCAGGCGGGCGGCTGGTTCCAGAAGGAAATCAACGATCCCGAGGACTTCAAGGGCCTCAAGATGCGCATCCCCGGCCTTGGCGGCACAGTGATGAGCAAGCTGGGCGTCTCCACCATCTCGCTGCCGGGCGGACAGATCTATGAAAACCTGGTCTCGGGCGCCGTGGACGCGACCGAGTGGGTCGGCCCCTTCAACGACTACTTCATGAAGTTCTACGAGGTGACCAAGTACTACTACACCTCGGGCATGCACGAGCCGAACGCCAACCTCGCGCTGGCCATGAACGCAAGCTGGTGGGGCAGCCTGACCGACGGCGAAAAGGCCGTGATCGAGGCCGCCGCGCTGATGGAAAACCAGCTGATGTTCGCCGAGATGCAGGCCAAGAACGGGGAATACCTCAAGAAGCTGGTCGAAGAGCAGGGCGTCAAGGTGGCCTCCTTCAACGAGGACATCTGGGATGCCTTCGGCGAAGCCGCGGCCGAGGTGTTCGAGGAAACTCGCGCCAAGTCGGCGCTGGCCGCCGAGGTGGACGATGCCTTCCAGGCGGCGCTGCGCGACATCGGCCGTTCGATGGCGCTCATGCAGGGTCAGTTCACGGCGCAGCGCAACCGTGTTCTGGGTCTCGACACCTGACCGGACTAAACCGCAGAAAACGGGCGGGGCTTTCGGGCCCCGCTTTTTCCATGGGGCTTTCCGGCGCCGAGGAGTGACCGCCACGCCGGCCGATCGGGACTCGGGTCGCGACCGGCGAGGCGCCCGGAAAAGAATGTGGGGGAAAGAATGTCTTCAACGGACATGAGCGCCGGAATCGAACGCCATGGAGATCCCGCGCCGCTGACCCGGATGTTCGGCTGGGCGACGCTGGGAGCTCTTGCCGCCTTCATGATCGCCAATGTCCTGAATGTCGGTTTCGGATATCCGCCGCCCCAGGCCATCCTGAGCGGTGATGCCGGCGCATTGATCCCCGTGCTGGTCTATGCCGTCTGCATCGCCGCGGGCATTGCCTATGCGGTGACGAATTCCCGCAACGCCCTGCGATGGGATGCCGACCGCATTCACCGGTTCAATGTCTACCTGGTGCGGGCATTCTATTTCGGAATATTGTTCGTCGGGCTTGCCGACGTCATCATCTCCTTCTTTCGGGTCGAAAACATCTTCGACCTGTTCTTCGACCGGCAAACCGTCCTGACCTTTCAGCGACCCGACTTCGTCGGCCTCTGGTTCCACCTGCCGCTGGTAATCCTGGGCTTCGTGGTTGCCCTGTTCTCGCGATCGCTCGGGTTTCCGTGGCTGGCGCTTCTGATCATCATTGCCGAGCTGGGTATTGTCATCACCCGCTTCGTGTTCTCCTACGAACAGGCGTTCATGGGCGACCTGGTGCGGTACTGGTATTCGGCGCTGTTCCTGCTGGCCTCGGCCTACACGCTGTACGAGGAGGGCCATGTGCGGGTGGACATTCTCTATGCCGGCCTGTCCGTGCGCAAGAAGGGGCTGTTCAATGCCTGGGGCGTGATCCTGCTGGGAATGCCGACGGCGTGGACCGTTCTGGCGGTCGGTTTTGCAGGGCCGCAATCGATCATCAACAGCCCGGTGATGAATTTCGAAATCACCCAGACCGGCGGCATCGGCATGTATGTGAAATACCAGATGGCCGCGTTCCTGGGGATATTCGGCCTGACCATGCTGATCCAGTTCGTGGCGATGCTGTTCGATTCCGTCGCCGACTGGCGCGGCGAACCCGGCCATCGCGAATTCGATGGCGCGGCCCACTGATCCGCGACAAGTGAGGAAATGAGATGGAACTGTTCTTTCTGATCGTTCTTGTCCTGCTGATGGTCGCGGCTCTGGGGTCGGGTTTCCCGGTGGCCTTCGCGCTGCCCGGCTCGGCGGTGCTGACCATCCTGCTGGCTGGCGGAGCCGGCCTGGTCTTCGCCGGAGACCCGAGCGCCTATTTCTTCAACGGCGGGCCGTGGCAGTGGCTGTCGGCGGGGGTGACCAACCTGCGAAGCGTCTACTGGGTGGTGGAGCGCGACACGCTGATAGCCGTGCCGCTGTTCATCTTCATGGGCATCATGCTGCAGAAATCGAAGATCGCCGAGGATCTTCTGGTGACCATGGCGCAGCTGTTCGGCCCGGTGCCGGGTGGTCTGGGCATCTCGGTGGTGTTCGTCGGCGCGCTGCTGGCGGCAACCACCGGCATCGTGGGTGCCACGGTGGTGGCCATGGGCCTCATCAGCCTTCCGGCCATGATGCGGTCGAACTATTCGACGCCGCTGGCCACGGGCACGATCGCCGCGTCGGGGACGCTGGGGCAGATCATTCCACCCTCGATCGTGCTCATCATCCTGGCCGACCAGCTGTCCTCGGCCACCGACCAGGCCGGCGTTCTGCGGCAGGGGCTCTACAAGGCGGCCACCGGGGAATTCTCGATGCCGTCGATCTTCGACGTGGGATCAACCAGCGCCGGCGAGATGTTCCTGGGTGCGCTGATCCCGGGGCTGGTTCTGGTGGGGCTCTACATGCTCTACATCCTGGTCTTTGCGCTGATTCGCCCGCAGGCCGCGCCGGCGGTGCATACGGAAGGCACCTACAGCTTCGAATTCTGGAAGCGGGTGACGCTGACGCTGGTGCCGCCGCTGACGCTGATCTTCCTGGTGCTGGGGTCGATCATCGCGGGCGTCGCAACGGTCAACCAGGCGGGCGCTATCGGTGCCGCCGGGGCCATGGTGATGGCCGGCTACCGTCTGCATGAACGCGACCGCGACAGGTACTGGCCGGCAATCCTGGGGATCGTCTCTCTGGGGGTGCTGGTCTATGCGCTGCAGAACTACGACATGAACGTCAAGCTGATCCGCGACGGCCGCGACATGGCCGGGATCTGGATCGGCGTGGCCGGTTCGGTGGGCCTGCTGGTCTCGCTGGTCTGGAGCGGCCTGCGGGTGCTGCGGATCAATCGCACCATGCACGGGGTGATGCTGGACACTGCCAAGACCACCTCGCTGGTCTTCGTCATCCTGATGGGGGCGGCGATCCTCACCTCGGCCTTCCGCGCCTTCGGCGGCGAGGAGCTTGTGCGCGAGTTCCTCAACGGCCTGCCGGGCGGTTTCTGGGCCAAGTTCATCGTGGTCATGGCGGTGATCTTCATCCTCGGCTTCTTCCTCGATTTCATCGAGATCTCGGTGGTCGTGGTGCCGATCGTCGCGCCGATCCTTCTGGCCGATCCCGGCGCCAACGTGACCGCCGTGTGGCTTGGCGTGATGATCGGCCTGAACATCCAGACCTCGTTCCTGACCCCGCCCTTCGGCTTTGCGCTGTTCTATCTGCGCGGAGTGGCCCCGGCGGCGGTCAAGACGCTGCAGATATACAAGGGCGTCATTCCCTTCATCCTGCTGCAGCTGACGGCGCTGGTGATCGTGGCCTGGTATCCGCCGTTGGTGAACTACCTGCCGGCCCGGGTGAATTACCTGTCGGAAACCGCGCCGCCGCCGCGTAACCCGAAACTGCAACCCTGCCTCGAGCAGTACGTGGCCGAGAAACTCGCCGCCAGCGACGACGTTCCCAACGCGATCGCCCGCGTGCGGGGGCTGGACGTTTCGCTGCTGCCGGACAAGCTGGCGAAGGAGTTTCGTGCCTCCATCGACAGCGCCGAAGCGGCCATCGCGTCTCTGGAAGAGGCCGAGCGGGCCGCAGAGAAAGTGGCTGAGGCGGCTGAAGCCTATCGTCCGATCCGTGCGCGCGTGCGCGACATCGAGAAGGACATCCGTCGTCTCGAAGCCGACCGCGAAGAGGTCAGGACCGAGATCGAACGGATCCGCGAAGGCGAACAGCCGGCACGCAAGCTGCGCCTCGAAGACCGGTTGGCGCGGATCGATGCCGAAATCGACGCGCTGAAATCGCGCATCCCGGCCGAATGGGAGGAAACCCACGCGACCTTCTCTGCGCTGGTCAAGGCCGAGGACGACGCGCGGAAACTCTGGCGTCGCAATGCGGATGCCAGCTATGAGGGCATCGCCCGGCTGGTTGCCGTTCTTGACGCGACCGCGGAATTCGAAGCGCTGGAAGAGCCGCTGCGCGAGATGCGCGGCATCGTCGAGACCCGCCCCGAGGCCGAGACGCATGAGCTGGTCAATCAGCTTGCCAAGCGGTTCAACGCGGTCGAAGGGGCCGGCGACGTCAAGAAGCTTCTGTCCAAGGCGCGTCGCAAGCTGAAGGACAAGCGCAAGCCGGATCGCGAAAAGGCGCTGGAGTATCTGGATCAGGCGATTGCCGAATACGAGGCGCAGAAAGCCTGGCGCGACCGGGCGGCGCAGGCGTTGCGGCCCGAGCTTTCTGCCTATATCGAGGTGATCCGCGGCACGCTGGGCATCCGGGTGCAGCCGCGCTTCACGCGCGAGCAGGCGCTCTACATGGCCTCCTGTGCGGCGAACCATCGCGACATTTCCCTGAGCTTCTGATCGCAGTCGCGCAGGTGGGGCAGGACGCCCGGTCCGGATATGCGGGCCGGGCGTCCTGGCGTTTCCGCTACCGGGCCGCCGATCTTCGGCCTTGCCGGTGACGTAGCGTCGCAAGGCGCGCGGCGGGTCGTCCATTACCCGCATATTGGGGTTGGCCGGCGCAAGCCATCCCTGCTACCGTCGAGTCGGTAACGAGTTCGGGATTGTTGACGATGCGGGAAGCGACCGGTGCGGCGCTTGTCGGGAAAGGCGTGGATATGTTCGGGCCGTTGACCGGCTCTGCCTCGTGCATGGCACGCCATCCCTTTTCCGACACGGGGAGTGGGCGGGCATCGGTCGCATTCCTTTCCCTCGTGGCGGGCACATTGGCACCCACCCGGGCGGTTGCCTGCCTTCCTCCCGACTGGCGGCTGAAACCACTCGGACGCGGCATGCCTGCGCGTCCTTGCGGAAGGGGCGGGGGATGACCGCGCTTTCCGACATTGCCCGATTCGTCGTCGATTCCGAACCGGCCCCGCGGCTTGAGCCGATGGTGGCGGCTGCGGTTGCGGATTGTTTCGGCTGCATCCTGGCCGGTTCGGGCAGTGATCCCGCCCGGCGGGCCAGGGACGGGCTGGCCGGAATTGCGGCGGGGGAGGTGCCCGCGCTGGGCACGACCGCCTCGTTCGCACCCGGTCATGCCGCTCTGGTCAATGCCGTGGCGGGCCATGCGCTGGGACTTGACGACTGGGAGGAGGTGGGGTGTTCGCACCCCAGCGTCGTCATGGTCCCGGCGCTCCTGGCGGCGGCGCATATGCGCCCCGCTTCGGGGGCCCGGTTCTTCGAGGCCTATTGCGTCGGGTTCGAGACGATCTCGCGCATCGGGCAGGCGGTGACGCTGCATCACCACGGGCGCGGGTTCGATTCCACGGCCACGCTGGGTGCGGTGGGTGCGGCGGCGGCAGTCGCCCGGCTCAACCGCCTGAATCGGGACCAGACCGCCGACGCCCTTGCCATCGCGGTAACACAGGCGGTGGGCTACATGCTCCAGTTCGGGACCAATGCCGAACAGCTTCAGGCCGGTTTTGCCGCCCGCGCCGGGTTCGAGGCAGTGCGCCTCGCTGCGGCGGGCATTTCCGCCCGGCCCGAGGTTCTGGACGATGCACGCGGTTTCGGAGGTCTGCTGGGCGCAGGAAGCGAAGAGCGGTTTCGCCATGCGGTCTCGTGCCTTGGCCGGCCCTGGGCGCTGGAAGAGCGCGGGGTGATCCTGAAGCCGTGGCCATCCTGCGCCAGCACGCACCGGCAGATGACCATCGCCCTGCGCCTGCGCGACAGGGTCGCGGGGCGGCTGGACGAGATCACCGCCCTGCACGCCACGATTCCCGATTTTCACGACGTGATACCCCCCGTCGAGCTGCCCGAGACGGCGGAGGAAGCCAAGCTTTCGGTTCCTGCCTGCATTGCCCAGATGCTCGTGCATGGCAGGCTTGGCCTTCAGGACATCGACGCCGGTTTCTGGCGCGACCCGGAGGTGGAGCGGCTGATCCGGCTGACGACGGTCGCCTCCGAACCCGCGCGGACCCCCGCGCTTGACCACGATCCGGGGCAGCCCGATCTTCTGACCATCCATTTCGGGCCGAACGAGAGCATCCACGCATCCTGCGTCCATCCCCTCGGTGCACCCCTGAACCCGATGAGCCCCGAACGCCTGGCGGCCAAGTTCCACGAGATCACGGGCCGCGACCCGTCGGGCTTTTCGTGGGTTCTCACATGGCCGGCCGCACCCGACATTGCGCGGTTCTTCGCCGAAGCCGCAGCCTGACGGCCCCGTTCATTCCACCTGCCGCTGGGCGACTTTCTGCCCTTCGCTCAGCGAGGACGACGGGAAAAGAACCACCTGCTCGCCCCCCTTCAGGCCGCGCAGCACTTCGGCGTCGATTCCGTTGTTCCGGCCGATCTCGACAGGCCGCAGCTCGGTGCGCCCGTCGCGGACCACGAACACCGCCCAGTCCCGCCCCTGCCGGAACAGCGCGCCCGACGGCACGATGGTGGCATTGTCCCTTTCCCAGATGACGATACGCACCTCGACCCGGTATCCGTGACCCAGCCGGGCGCGTTCGGATTCGGCGCCTGCAAAGTCGATGACGGTTCGGACCCGCTGTTCCTCGACGCCCAGGGCCGAATGCTTGGTATAGCCGAAGGGATCGACCCGGCTGACCACGCCTTCCAGGTCCTTGTCCCCGCCCCAGTTGGTAATCACCACACGCGCGCCCTTCTCGACCTGAACGGCGTCGGTCGAAAGAAGTTCGGCCACGATTTCGAGGTCATGTTCCACGTCGCCGATTTCGAGAATCGCCTCGCCCGCGGGGATGGTGGTTTCGCTTCGGTGCATGACCCGAAGCACGGTGCCGTCGATCGGGGCGGTGATCGGAATCGTGGGCAGGTTCAGCGCCCTGGTCGTCATTGCCTCGGCCAGCCCGAGATCGTCGAAACTGATGAGTTGGGCCAGCGCGTTGTTGACCTCGGCCTCGCGCATGGCGATGGCCGCCTTCACGGTTTCCAGCTGGGCATCGGCCACGCGGGCCTCCTGCTCGGCCCGTTCAAGCTGAACCCGCGAGACGATGTTGCGTTCCACCAGCTTGCGGATGCGCGCCAGCTCGCTGTGGGCGAAGTCGCTTTTTGCCTGGGCCGCCTTGAGGTCGGATCTTGCCACGCGCAGAGCGGCTTCGGCCGCGTCCACCGCGGCCTTGGCCTGTTCGCGCGTCCGCACGTCAAGTGCAGCCGGCAGCGCCGGGTGCATCTGCGCCACCAGATCCCCGGCCTTCACGCGGTCGCCGGGTTCGAGTTCCACCCGCTGCAGGTCGCCCCCGACGGGGGAAGACACGATATAGGGTTCGCGTACCCGTGTCCGGCCTTCCTCGTCGATGGTGACGACCATCCGGCCGGTGCGCACTTCGGCCATGTCCACCAGCGTTGCGCGCGGCCAGAAAGCCCCGGCAAGAGCGGCCGCCACCACGAGTGCGGCGGCCAGTGTCATCACCTTTCGGGAACGTCTGCGTCTGGGCGCCATGCGATCTACTCCGTCGTTTTCAGGGCGGCAACGATGTCCGCCCTGTCGATATCACGTTTGACCAGCCAGCCCGACGCCAGCGCCGCCGCGACGACGACGACCATGGCCCAGCCATAGCTTTCCAGGCTGAAGATCGGCGGGATCTGGTAGATGTCGGTGCTGAACCCGCGCGAGATCGCGAAGGATAGCGCCCATCCCCCCAGCCCGCCCAGCGGCAGCGCCAGCAGGGTGACGACCGCCAGTTCGCCCAGCAGCACGAAGGCCACTTCCGGGCGCGAGAACCCCAGCACGCGCAGGCTGGCCAGATCCCGGGCCCGTTCGGCCTGTGCCACGCGGGCGGCGTTGTAGATCACGCCGAAGGTGATGACCGCCGCGATGGCCGCCATCACGTAGCGCATGCCGCCCGCGCCCTGGTCCATGATCCTTTCCAGTGACCGGCGACTGTCCGACTTGCGGCTCACGCCGGCAACCATCGGCATCGACTTGAGCCGGCGAAAGACCTCGTCCGCGCGTGCCGGATCGATGCGCAGGAAGGCCCCGGAGACGCGCAGCGGTTCCCTGAGCGCACGGTTGAGCGCGTTCAGTTCCATGTAGGCGGGCGACCCGAGCAGGGTTTCGGCCACCGCGATCACCGGCACCTCGGCGCGCGGCCGGCGGCCTTCTCGCACGTCCAGCGTCAGCACGTCGCCGGGGCGGATGTCCAGCGTGCGGGCAAGGCCCACGGAAAGGATGATCCCGTCGCCGCGAATGTAGATCGGCGCCTGGCGACGATCCACCGCTTGGTTCAGGCGTGGCATCGTCCGCATTCCGAATACCGCGCCGCGGTAGGTTTTCGGGCCGTGGCTCAGGATCGCGGGAACCAGCCTTACCGGTTCGACCTCGATCACGCCAGGCAGGCGCTGCAGTTCGAAGATGCTTCGCGCCTCGATCGGGCGGGTGAAGGTGACGGTAATGTCGCTGCGGTCCACGACGCCGAAGGTCAGGTCCGCCATTTCGTCGAAGCTCGACATGACCGAGGTCATGGCGGCGGACAGGGCCACGCCCGCGGCGATGCCCAGCACCGCTCCGGCCATCCGTGCCGGTGCGCGGGTCAGGCGCCGCAGAACCATGCGCGTCGGTTGGTCGAGAAACCGGTTCAGGAAACCGCCAAACCGCCCCGTGCGGCTGTAGTCGGGGGGAACCGCCGGGCGCATGGCCACCGCCGGGGTCAGGGCGAAGACCCGGCGCAGCACCAGCAGCCCGCCTGCCGAGGCCGCCAGGATGCTGACGGCAAAGCCGGTGAGGAACGAGGACGGATCGAGCCGGAACACGAGGAAGGGGAACTTGTAGAAATAGAGATACAGGTTCACCATGGCCCGTCCGGCCACGATCCCCATGAGGCACCCCGCCAGCGCCCCCAGCACGGCAATGGTCAGGATCATGCGGAAATAGTGGCCGCCGACCTCGCGGTTGCTGTAACCGAACGCCTTCAGCAACCCGATCTGTTCGCGTTCGGCCTGCACCATGCGCGAAATCACGATGTAGAGGAGAAAGGCGGCGACGGCGAGGAATACGGGCGGCACGATGCCGGCCGAGGTCCGCAGGCCGTGAATTTCCTCGCCGATGAAACGGTCCGAGGGCAGATCCTTCAGCCGGAAGGCGCCTAGGCCGCCATACCTGTCCAGCAGCCGGTCGGTGGCGGCGATCACCGCCGCCGGTTCGGCATCGCGGGTCAGCGAGATGAGCGCTTCGTTGAAGGCCCCCTTCATCTCCATCACGCCCGCGAGCGTGCGCCGGTTCATCCACAGCACCGCGAACCGGGCGTCGTCGGGCACCATTTCGCCCGGCGGCGTGGCGTAGAGAAATTCGGGCGCGCGCGCGAGGCCAACGATGCGGTAGCTGCGGCGAAGCCCGTTCATGGTTGCGCTCATGCGGTCGCCCGGCCGCAGGCCGTGGGCGCGGGCAAAGCTGTCGAGAACGATCACCTCGTCTGCGCGCCCCCCCTCCAGCATCCGCCCCTCGGTCAGGTGAATCGCGTTCACGTCCGGCGGGCGCAGCTCGGGCAGGGAAACCGCCCTTGCCTGAACCGGCAGGGCCATGCCCTTCATGTCGATCAGGGCTCGCCCGACGACCCGCGTCTCGACCGCGGCGACGCCCGGAATCCGGCGCAGCGCAGCGGCAAGGTGATCGGGCGCCCGCGCGACCGGAGCGAACACCTCGGCCAGCCGGTAGCGTTCGTAATAGGCCCTCCGGGTCTCTTCCAGAGATGCGATCAACCCGGTCATCATCACCAGCAGCAGCACGCCCACGGCGATCACCATGCCGATGGCAACGGCCTGTCCCCTGATCCGCCACAGGTCGCGGGCGAGTTTCCGGTTCAGAGGGGACATGGCGGAGCTACCATTCGATCTCTTCCGGGGCCTTCTTCGCCGTGTTCTCGATCACCTCCTTCACCTCGCCATCCACGAACCGGATCACCCGGTCGGCAACTGCCGCCTGCGAAGCGGCATGGGTAACGATGAACACCGTCGCGCCCAGCTTTTCGTTCACGTCCCGAAGCACCTTGAGCACCACCCGTCCGGTGACGCTGTCCAGCGCGCCGGTAGGCTCGTCGCAGAACAGCACGTCGGGCTGCTTGGCCACCGCCCGGGCGATGGCGACGCGCTGTTGTTCGCCGCCCGAAAGCTGCGAGGGGAAATGGTCGGCCCGGGCGCCAAGACCCACAAGCGCCAGCGCCTCGTCCGGGTCCATCGGGCTGCGGGCGATCTCGGTCACCAGTTCGACGTTTTCGCGCGCGGTGAGGCTGGGCATCAGGTTGTAGAACTGGAACACGAACCCCACGTGATCGCGGCGATAGCGGGTCAGTTCGCGGTCGGTCATGTCGGAAAGAACGAGGTCGCGGAACATCACCACGCCGGCGGAGGCGCGATCCAGACCGCCCAGAATGTTCAGAAGCGTGGACTTGCCGCTGCCCGAGGCGCCGAGGAGGACCACGATTTCGCCCTCGGGGATTTCGAGATCCACGCCGCGCAGGGCGTGCACCGCCGTCGGACCTTCGCCGTAGGTCTTGCGAAGGTCGCGGGTGGTGAAGCTGTTGGCAGGTCCGGTCGCGCCCGCTTGGGGGTTGGGTCTCGTCATCGGTTCCGGCCTCCGTGTCCCGGTTGCCAGCATTTCCCTCATGGCGGCAAATTTCAACTGCCGGGCTTGGCGAAAGGCGGCAATCCGGCCAGAGTGCCGCCACGAAAGCATGTCCCAGCGCGAGAGGAATTCCATGACGGATCACCCCCTGACCGGCCATGACGGCCCCTATCCGGCCCCCGTGGTGGTGGCCGGCCGCACCGTGCAGGCGGACTGGATCGACTATAACGGCCACATGAACGTGGGCTATTACAGCATAGCCTTCGATCAGGCGCTCGACGTCATGCTCAGCGAACATCTCGGGGTCGGGGTCGAGCATGTGGAAGCGTCGGGCCAGGGGCCCTACGTGGTGCAGGCGCATCTGCATTTTCTGGCCGAAATGCTGGAAGGCGAGCGCTTCTCGGTCCGCTTCCGGCTACTCGATCACGATGCAAAGCGGCTGCATTTCTTTGCCGAGATGGTGACGGATGACGGGCGTATCACCGCCACGCAGGAAGTTCTGGTCGTGAACGTGGATCTTGGCGCGCGGCGCTCGACACCCTATCCGGACTGGGCCTGCCGCCGCTTTGCCCGGATGCAGGCGGATCACGCCGCCTTGCCACGGGCGCCGCAGATCGGTGCGCCGCTGGCAATCAGACGGCGCGCCCCGGCCGGCGCCTGATGCCGGAATTGTCGCCCGGCACCGAAACCCGGTCGGATGCCCGCCTTTCGCGCATCCTGTCCCTGGCCGAGGCCCATTTCGGCGAGCGTGTCCGCCATGTCTCGGCTCCGGGCGGGGAGGGGCGGTCGAGTTTTCGCCTGCTGCTTGCCGGTCGCTCGGTCATTGCGACGATGCGTGCCGATCCCGCGCGCACCCGGCTGGAGGCGCAACTGCTCGAGCATCTGGGCGCGCATTGCGACGACACGCCGAAATTCCTCGGCCTCAGCCGCAACGTCCTGTTCCAGTCCGACGTGGGGCATGACCGGTTGGCGCAGCGCATCGCGCTCTATCGCCGAAAGGCTCAGGTCGATCTGGCCGCACAGGCGGTTGCCGCGATTTTCCGCTATCAGCGTGCGGCGGCGCGGCCGGGGCTGCGGGCGCGGCTGCCGCATCTGGGGGTGCGCCGTGACTGGGTGGCCCGTTTCGTCGGGCAGGTCGAGGTTCTGCGGTCGTTCGGTCAGCGCGTCCCTGGCGGCTTCGATCATGCTGCGGCCTGCGCCGCCGTGGCCCGGCCGGGGTGGTGCTTCGTCAAGTGGGATTGCCGGGCCGGAAATGCAGCGATCGGGTATGACAACCGGGTCCGCTGGTTCGATTTCGAATATGCCGGCCTGCGCCACGGGGCCGAGGACGTTGCCTGGCTGGTGGCCGACGAGACCTGGCCGGTCGCCCCCGCCGTCATGGAGGAGATCGTTGCCGATGCCTTCGACCCGGGCCGTGACCGGCGCCGCGAGGACTATCTGGATTATCTCGCGATCTACACCACCTTTCACGCGGCGCACCGGATCGGCCTGATCCTGCGCGAGGCCGCTCTTCGCGGGTGGCAGCCCAAGGGCAGGGTGCGGGAGCTGGACGATGCCGGGGTGCATCCCGATTTCGTCATCCAGCTGTTGCGGGTCGGCGCCCATTTCGCGGTGCGCACGCGCGTCACCGCCCCCCTGGCGCCGGTGTTCGAGGCGGCCGCGCAGCAGTTCCGGGCGCAGCCGGATGCGGCCATTGCCGCATGTCCGGACCCCGCCGGGAAGGTGGGTGAGCGCGGCGCCACAATTCGGATGTGAGGGGGGGAATCCCGATTTCGCCACATTTTCGGCGAATCCCGCGCACTCCGACTGATTCTTGCATTCATGCATACTGTTTCCAAAATGAAAACAATAAGTATTTTGCAAGACTATTGTTTTTGGAAGAATTGAAAGAATGATCGAATTTTCGTGATTTTTCCGTCTGAAACGTTCTGTTTCGTCAAGAAAAGTTAATTCCCCGTCCCATCGTGATACATTCAATTGTGGCAATTTCGGGGCGCAAACGGGTCTTGAATTTGCCGATTTGCCGGAAGCGAGGGGGTCGCCAAACGGCAGACAGTAAAGGGTGGAATCCCGGTTTTCTGCTTGGCCGGGGTTTGTTGGTTGGGTTTCCGGACTGCCGGCTTCCGGCCGGCGTCCGCTGCCACGATTGGGGACGTCATGAAAGATCTTTCGCGAACCGGGCTTGCCGTTCGGCCAGTCCGCGTGACCAGGAAATTCACGGCGGGAGCGCATTTGAATCCCGGGGGGCGCTCCCGCCGGCTGGGGGCCGGGGGGCATCACGGGCGGGCACGCCTGAGTTCGGGCGTGCGGTCGGGCTGGTACCCCGACACGGGAAAGCGGGTGCTGGATGTCGCCCTGGTTCTTCTGACGGCGCCGCTGACCGTTCCGGTCATGGTGCTGTTCGGGCTCGCGCTGTGGATTGAAAGCGGCT
Organism: Piezobacter thermophilus; assembly: GCF_055386745.1. NCBI lineage: Bacteria > Pseudomonadati > Pseudomonadota > Alphaproteobacteria > Rhodobacterales > Paracoccaceae > Piezobacter > Piezobacter thermophilus. The sequence continues at coordinate 455,107 of NZ_AP042380.1, forward strand.
TTCCGCTTTATCGCCAGGAGCGTCTTGGCCGGGGCGGGCGGCGCTTTCATATCTGGAAGCTGCGCACCATGGTCCGCGATGCCGACGAACTGCTGGAGCACTACCTGTCCGTGGATCCGGCGTTGCAGCAGGAATGGGAAAGGACGCAGAAGCTCAAGAACGACCCGCGCGTGACCCGGGTCGGCGCGCTCCTTCGGATCACGTCGCTGGACGAGCTGCCGCAACTGTGGAACGTGCTCAGGGGTGACATGAGCCTTGTCGGGCCGCGGCCGATGATGCCCGAGCAGCTCGGGCTTTACGGCGATACGCGGGCCTATTTCGCGGTCCGGCCGGGAATCACCGGCCTGTGGCAGATCTCGGCCCGCAACGAAAGCGTGTTCTCCTATCGTGCCACGGTCGATGCCGCCTATTGTGCCTCGATGTCGCTGCCCGGCGATCTGTCGATCCTGTTTCGCACCGCGGGTGTTGTCCTGCGGCGCACGGGGTACTGATCGTGCGGGCCGCCACGCGGTTTCCCGGCCCTTCGCGGGCGCCGCGGGCGGGTGACCCGCGGGGCGCTTCTGCTATGATCCCGCCGGGGGAAAGGGAATGAGGGATTTCGATGCAGCGGGCCCTGGACAGGAATGCGGCGCCGGTTCGGTCCCGGAGGACGGGACGGCCATGACCGAGCAGGGGTTCAAGCGGTTCCGCAGGCGCAGGGCGCATCTCTCTCCCGAACTGGCGGGAGGGGAAAGGCCGATGCGCCCCGACGAGGACGGTTTCATTCGCGGCGAAGAGGATGCCGCGCCGTCGCCGGTGACCAACCTTCCGGCCCGGATCGGCGATGAGTGGCCCTTCCTGCCTGCGCAGCCGACCATCGAGGGGCCGGTGCGGGGCGGCGACCGGCCGCTTGTCAACCTTTGCCGGGACGATCCGGCCGCGCGGGCCTTCGACCTGCTGCGGACGCGTCTGCTGCAGGCGCTGCGCGACAACGGCTGGAGCCGCGTCGCCATTGCCGCGCCGCTGCCGGGGTGCGGAGCGACCTTCACGGCGGTCAATCTGGCGCTCAGCCTTGCGCGCATTCCCGACAGCCGGACCGTGCTGATGGATCTCAATCTCAGGACACCCGGCGTGGCCGCGGCGCTGGGCGCGCGCGTGCCCGCCAATGGCGACATGCGCCGGTTTCTGGGTGGCGAGGTGCCGGTGCGCGAACAGTTCGTCCGGGTTGGCGAGACCCTGGCGCTGGGCATGGCGGCCGCGTCGGACAAGGATGCCGCCGAACATCTGCATGACGGCCGCACGGCCAAGTCGCTCGGCCGGATGTTCTCGGCGCTGCGCCCCGACGTGGTGCTCTACGATCTGCCGCCGGTCCTGGTGCATGACGATGCGGCGGCGTTTCTTCCGCATGTGGACGGCGTGCTTCTGGTCGCGGACGGCGAATCCACCACCGCCGCCGATATCGAGGCCTGCGAACGGGTATTCGCAGGGCGCACGCGGCTGTTCGGCGTGGTGCTCAACCGGGTGCGCAGGCGAACCCGCGACAGGGTGGAATGCTAGAGGACAACTGGCGCATGCCGACACGGGCGGCACAGGCAGGGATATCGAGACATGGGACCGATCCAGAGCTTTTCCGATTTCGCCGACATGGTGAGGCGGCGTGCGCCCCTGATCCTGCTGGTGGTCGTGGCCGGCAGCATCGCATCGGTGCTCTACGCCCTGGCCCAGCCGGTGCTCTACCGTGCGTCCGAGGTGCTCCAGGTCGTGCGGCCGCAGATCTCGGACGAGATGGCCAGTTCCACCGTCGAAGGCTCTGCGGCGCGGCGGCTGCAACTGGTCGAACAGCGCCTGATGGCGCGTGACAGCGTCCTGGAGATCATTGACAGGTTCGGTCTCTACACCGACATGCCCGCGCTTCTCGACAGCGAGCGGGTGGCGCTTTTTCGCAGTTCGGTGCGCATGGAAGGGGTCGAGGCCGCCCGCGAAGGAACGCGTCCGGACGGGGCGCTGGCGGTTCTGCGGATATCGGCCGACATGCCTTCGCCGCTGCAGGCCCGCGATGTGGCGCACGCGCTTGCCCAACGGACCATCGCGCTGAGCCGCGAGGCGCGCCTGGGCGAGGCGCGCGCCACGCTCGAATTCCTGCGCGTGCGCGAACAGTCCCTGGCCGAACAGGTCGCCCGCCTTGAAGCCGAGATCGCCGACTTTCGCGAGCGGCACGACGTGGCACTGCCCGGCAGCATCGAATTCACCCGCAACGAACTGGCTGCGCTGAACGAGGCCCTGCTGGCGCTGGCGCGGGAAAGGATCGGCCTGCAGCGCGAGGCCCAGCAGGTCGATGCAAGGGAACGTCCGGCCACCGCCGCGCGAATGAAGGCTGACATCGCCGAACAGATCGCAACCATCGATGCGCAGAGGGACCTCTTGCTGGAGCGCAAGGCCGAGTTGCGCAAGTCCATTGAAACGACGCCCGAGATCGAACGTCAGCTGGGCGCCTATGACCGCAAGCTGAGACAGTTGCAGGAGCAGTTGAACGATGCGACCGATCGCCGTTCGGCGGCCGAGATCGGCTATCGCCTCGAAGAAGCGCGTCAATCCCAGCGCCTTGTCGTCATCGAACCGGCGCAACTGCCCGATTATCCCGTCTCCGGCGGGCGCCGGAAGATCGCGGTTCTCGGCGGTGCGGCCAGTGTCGCCCTTGCCCTGTTCCTCGCTTTCCTGCTGGAATTTCGCAGGCCGGTGATCCGCTCGGCCGCGCAGATGGAACGCGAACTGGGCTTTCGTCCGGTGGTGACCATTCCGGTGATGGAAACCGGGACCCGGCGCCGGCGGGGCTAGCGCACCGGCGCGCCGGCGCAGAACGGCGCACTTGATCAGGGAAGGTTCGGGTTCGGGAGGGGGCTCTGCCCCCCTCGGCCCTGCGGGCCTCACCCCCCGGGATATTTGCAGGCCAGAAAAAGAGCATCGGGAAGCGCGAAATTCGGAGGAGCCTGATCCTTGGGGGGGCGGTTTTGAGGGTGGCTGTCGGGAGGAGGCGGAGGATGGGACGGGATCAGATCAGGCCGGTCGGGTCGGTCAGCAATTCCCTATGCAGGGACAGGGCGGCCGCTGCCGCCCCCGCCGCGACAAGTCCGAAGAACAGGTCGTGTTTCCAGTCCCAGACGTGATGGCGGCGGGCGATCCGCACCAGCAGCGGATAGACGAGGATCGATGCCGCGCCCATGGCCGCGATGGCGCCGAAGACGCCGAACGTGGCGACCCCGGCCAGCATCAGCGCGACCTTGGCGATGGCTCTGGCCCCCTGGAAGATCGCGTATGATCGGCTGTCGCCTGCGACCAGCGCCGCCGGCTCGTAGGTCATGCCGATCACCGCCGGCATGAGTGCGCAGGCCACGAGAGTGACAACATGCCCCGAACCGGCATAGCGGTCATCATACAGCAGATCGACAAGCGCGGGTCCGGCAAAGGCCATGACGATCAGCAGCCCCAGAATCAGCGCGGTCAGCCCGCTGCGCATCTGCCGCTGCCGGCGGAAGTTTTCCGGCGAGTCCTGCGCCGGGCGGTCACGATAGACCGGCATCATCAGCCGCTGGTTGACCGAAAGGGCAAGCTGGTAGGGAAAGCTCGCCAGGAAATAGCCGATATTGTAGAGGCCCAGCGCGTGAAGCGGCAGGAATTTGCCCAGAATGGCCCGGTCGCTCTGGCTGGAGACGAACCAGAAGGCGGTGCTGAAGAATATCCACTTGCCGAAGTGGATCAGTTCGTGCGCGGCGCTGGCCTCCCAGCGAAAGCGGTTTCTCGGGCCCGGCAGAAGGACATGCATCAGCGCCAGCCGGGTGGCCTCCTGCACCAGATTGCCCACGACCAGCGCAATGACCGATCCGGTCTGCCAGGCAAGCAGGACCATCGAGGCGATGCCGATGGCCTGGGCCAGCAGGTTCAGGGCCGTGACCCGTCCCACCAGAAGATGCCGGTTCGCGGTGTCCACCCGTGTCGGCAGGAAGCCTGCGACGATCAGGGCCAGCCCCGATACGGGAAGGTAAAGTGCCAGGTCCGGTTCGGCGTAGAATTCGGCAACGGGCCAGGCCAGCGCCGCCGTCAACCCCCACAGGAGGAACCCGCGGATGACCCGCAGGGTCCACGCGGTATTCAGAAACTCCGGATCGTCGCCGCGCGGACTTCGGGTGATGGCGGCGCCAAGGCCCACATCCGAAAGCATCGCCAGCCCCATCATCACCAGGTTGATCAGTGCCATGAGGCCGAAGGCTTCGGGAAACAGCAGCCGCGTGAGGATCAGGTTCGAGGCAAGCCGCAGCCCCTGCCCGGCGCCAAAGCCCAGCATCATCCACGAGGCGCTGCGCAATACCCGCGCCGCCAGCCCGTCGCCGGAAAATGCCGCCCTGATCCGTCTCATCCCGCGTGAACCCGCGCATCGCCCGTCCGGGCATCTGGTTGGGCAGGCTATGGGTCGGGAAGGGCGGGGGTCAATCAGGTGCGAGGCGGGGTGCGGCATTCGCTTCGTGCCTGTGGCTTTGCCGTGCCGGGGCGGGCCGGCCCGCGCTTTTCACACGGGGCATGCGCGGCTAGTGTGGCTGCGCAAGCTTCCTTCTGCCGGTGATCGTTTGAAACTCGCCTATGTCCTGAACACCTATCCGCAGCCCTCGCACAGTTTCATCCGGCGCGAGCTGCGCGCGCTGGAACGTGACGGCGCCGAAGTGGTGAGACTGTCCATGCGCCGCGCGCAGGCCGACCTTCCCGATCCGCAGGACAGGGAGGAGGCGGCGGCAACCGAATACGTGCTCGATCGCGGCGCCGCCGGGCTGGCGCTGGCGCTTGTTCGGGCGGCGTTCGTTTCGCCGATCCGGTTCGGGGCGGCGCTGCGGCTGGCGGTCAGGATGGGACGGGCATCGCCCGGGGGGGTGGCCCGGCATCTGGTCTACCTGGCCGAGGCCGCCCATGTTGCGCGCCGCTGCGCCCGGGAAGGGGTGAGGCACATGCACGCCCATTTCGGCACCAATTCGGCCTCGGTCGCGTTGCTGGCCAATGCGCTGGGCGGCCCGGGGTTCAGCCTGACGGTGCATGGGCCCGAAGAGTTCGACGCGCCCGCGGCGCTGTCGCTTCCGCTCAAGCTGAGGCGCGCGGCCTTTGCCGTGGGGGTCAGCCAGTTCGGCCGCGCCCAGCTGTGCCGCTGGGCGGATTTCGACGCATGGCCGCGCCTGCATGTGGTCCGTTGCGGGGTCGAGCCGGCCAGTTTCGCCGATCCGGCGCCGTTCCCGGCCGGTACGCTGCGCCTCGTCTCGGTGGGGCGGTTCAGCGAGCAGAAGGGCCAGATGGTGCTGATCGAGGCGCTGTCGCTTCTGCAGGAGGCAGTGGCGGATTTTCACCTCGCTCTGGTGGGTGATGGCGAGATGCGCCCGGCGCTGGAACGGGCCATTGCCGAACGGGGGCTGAGCGATCGGGTGACGCTGACGGGCTGGTTGCCCGAGGCGGGCGTGCGCGCCGAGCTCGACCGTGCCCATGCGCTGGTCCTGCCCAGTTTCGCCGAAGGCCTGCCGGTGGTCATCATGGAGGCGATGGCGGCAGCCCGGCCGGTGATTTCCACCCATGTTGCCGGCATTCCCGAGCTGGTCCGGCCGGGCAGCACCGGCTGGCTGGTTCCGGCGGGGGATGCGCGGGCGCTTGCGGATGCGGTGACGGAAATGGCCGCCACCCCGGCGGCGCGGCTGTCGGCCATGGGGCAGGCCGGGCGGCAGCTCGTGTTCGAGCGCCACGATGCCGGGGCCGAGGCGGCAAGGCTGGCCACCCTGTTTCGCCGGGCGGTGGCGGCGGAAGGGTAAACGCTTCAGCGCCCGCGTGCCCATTGCTGCCGCGCCGGGAAGAGCGGCGTTTTCACGGCCGCCGCCACAGCCCCGTAGATGCACAACCCCACCGGGTCGCGCAGGGCCAGCGCGGCGACCTCTTCGGGGCGGAGCCGTCTCTTGTCGTCGTTGACCATGAGTTCGGGAAACCGCGCGGCGATTTCCGCAACGCCCGCATCCTGCCGCCGCCGGACGCGGACCAGCCGGGTAAAGCCCTCGACCATTGGCCATTCATAGGTGGCGGGAACCGTCAGCCTTTCGTCCGGGGCGAAATTGAGCCGCGCGAAGGTGTCGTCAGAGATGACGTCCGGCCAGTCGCCCCAGCGCTGCCGCCCGGCCTCGTTCACGGCATAGATGCCGAAACCCGGCGTGGCGGTCTTCAGGAAGGGCAGTTGCTGCCAGAACCGGGCATAGGCGCGGGTCACCCGGCTGCGCGCGGGCCTGATGCGCGGCGTGCCGCCGGCGTGGCGCGGGGCGGACAGGTCCAGCGCCTCGGTCAGCTGCCGCAGCAGCGCGGCCGACACGATCACGTCCGCATCCAGGTAGATGCGGATTCCGTGTCCCGCCGCCGCATCGCCCAGGTTCAGCGCCCCCGGCTTGCCGCGCGCGGCGGTCTCGATCACCTGCAGATCCCAGCCGCGGCCGGACGCCCGTTCGGCGAATCCGCGCGCGATGTCGGCGGTCTTGTCGCGACAGCCATTGGCCACGACGATCACCCGGCAGCGCCAGCCCTCGGGCAGGGGATCGGAGGCCAGCAGCGCCGACAGGCTGGCCCCGAGATAGCCCGCCTCGTCATGGGCGGGCAGGATGATGTTCGCCACCCCTTTCACAGGAACGCAACCAGGGCGTCCCAGCGCGGATTTTCATCGTCCAGGTGCCGCAGGGTGCCCCAGCTTCCCCACTTGTTGGGTTTGTAGACATCGGCATAGGCGTTGAACAGGCGTCCGCCCAGCGCGTGCCAGCCTTCGATCATCTCGGTGTACAGCGCGCCCATTTCGGGGGTGTAGTTGAAGCGGGTGAAAAACGCGGTGAGTGCGTCGTCATCGACGACCGGGCCGATACCGGCCACGTGGCTGCCGCCTTCATACATGATCAGGTCCAGCCCGTAGGTCTTCGCAACATCGGCATGATGCGGCAGGATCCGTCCCAGAAGGTCGCGCAGGGAGTTCTTCGTCTCGCCCGAGGATTGCCCGTCGCGGATCTCGGCCGCGGCCTGGGCAAAGGCAGCGTCAAGGCGGTGGCGCTCCAGCCACGCCTGGCGCTCGGCCCCGCTCAGCCCGCGCCGATCGGCTTCGGCCTCGGCCAGACGGGCGCTTTCGGCGATCCATTCCCGCACCATGGGGGCGTTTTCTTCCCGTCCCAGGCCGTAGCCGAAATAGCCCGTCACCGCGTAGGCATCGAAGTGGACATGGGGGGGCTGGCGCCGGCCGGTGCCGTCCTCGGCCATCCATAGCGGCGCGTCGAGGATGTCGCGTTCCAGCCCGAGCCACCCGGTCTGGGTCGAGATCACATTGACCAGCCGCGCGCGCTCCGGGCCGGAGAAGACCTCGCTCCAGATCCGGGCAATCTCGGCGGCGCGGACCGCATAGGCCTGGACCCAGCCGTTCCTGGTGCCCCAGCGCGCCTCGGCCTGACGGCCGGCCCAGCGCGCCTGTTCGAACTGCCAGTTCCAGGCCTCGTTGGAGAACTCGACGAAAACCCCCTGCTCGCGCCACAGCCGGTCGCGGACCATGGCCGCAAAGCGTCGCACATAGTCGTCATCGGCCAGGTGCGGCATGTTGAACCACGGATCGGCGCCGGTGCGGTTGGCCAGCTCGATCATCACCTCGGCGGGCACGCCCCGGCGGGCATAGGTATAGTCGCCGGGCCGGGGGCGGTCGGCCCATGCCGATTGCGGTGAATCGTTGGTGCGCATCCAGTCCATGAAACGCAGTACCGCAAAGCCCTGAAGCCGGTCGAGCCAGGCGGTGTTGAACACGGCGCCGGCCTCGAAGGCGGGGATCTGGTCCTCGCGGACGATGGTGATGTCGCGCACATGATCGCCGGTGCCGCGCCGGTCAGTGCGTTGGATGCGGATGTCCACCGGGCCGCGGCCGGGCGTGAAGTCGAAGCGCACCTCGTTCCGGCCATAGCGCACGCGGCGCGCGCGCCCGCCCACCTCGACGATACCGTCGCCGCGGAAGGCCAGCCGGTAGCGCCCGGCCGTGGATACCGCCTCTTCGGGCAGGTCGGTCAGAACCACCGTGCCGATCGAGCCCAGCTCGGGCGGGATCGCCAGCGGCCAGCCGTTTTCGTCCAGATAGCCGGCCTGTTCCAGGTCGTCGTGACCGGCGCCACCCCAGCGGCCGGGCATGTGTCCGATCCATGGCCGCGCGGTCTTCATCACGTCGATGAAGGGTTGCTGGACGCTCCAGTCGTTGACGCCGGCAAGGCCGATGGCCAGCGGCCGAACCGCCCGCCCACCCGCACCATTGCCCCGCTGCAGGACGGCCTGCGCCCGGGCAGGGGTGCGCAGGGCGCCGACCGCCAGGGCCAGGCCGACCAGAACCTCGCGCCGGTTCATGGCGACACCCCCGTTTCCGGCATGGACGAGACGACCTCCCACACCGTCTCCTGCATGATCCGGGCGGCCTGGGGCGAAGGTGGGGTGGCCGGTGTGCCATCGGCGCGGGCCAGCCGCCGGGGCAGCCCCACCGGCGAGCGCTGGTAGAGCACCGCGTAATGGGTCAGCGCCAGCAGGTAGTTGCCCAGGTCGCCAAGGTGGATCGGATCGGTGCTGCCGTCCGGGCGGCGGGCGAAGAGGGCGGTCCGGTCGGGAAGACCGGCAACGCCGCCCACGGCCTCGATCCGGCGCGTGAGGCGAGCAAGAACCTGCCCTGCCGGCACCAGGTGAATCGGCACGCCTGCCTTCCGCTGCGCCGGCAGCGCAATCCGTCGCAACCAGTAGCGCCCCAGGTCGCGGTCGATCCGGTTGAGCCACCCCTCCGGGTCGTCCAGCTTGTGCCAGGTCTCGAGGAGGTAGACCCGCACGTCGCCCCGCGCCCGTGCCGCCAGAGCTGCCCAGCGGGCAAGATAGGCGGCGCTGGCGTGGTAGCGGATCGCGTCACGGATCTCGACCATCTCGGTGAAGATCACGGCATCATAGTCGCCCGATCCGACGGCCTCACGCGCCGGGCGGAAATTCGGGTGGTCGTTTTCGGCGTCGAAACCGCGGATGGTCAATCCCGGCTCCCAGTGTTCGCGCAGCGACGTGCCCCATCCGAGCTGGCTTTCATATCCGTGTCCGGGCCCGGCAAGCTGGGCCAGCATGGCCGGCATGTCGCGCCCGACAAGGCTGTGCCCCAGGTGATAGACCCGCATCGGCCCCTCGGGCGGCGCCACCGGGGCGGCCGCGGCGGGTCGTGGAAGAAGGGGCAGGGCGCAAAGCAGCGCCACCACAGAGCGTGTCAGCAATCTCCGCAGGGGCATCGATCCTCCTGTTCGCGGGCACCGGCGAGCTTATCCTCTTCCGCCCGGCAGTTCACGCCTGAACCGTCATCGCCGTGACGATCAGCCCGTGACCGATGGAAAAGCGCCCGCACAGGTATTCGCCGCGCCGAAAGGGAGGCGCATCGGCGGTGAAGGTGGCTTCGAACTGCCCGGTGTCCAGGTCGAGCGTGATCTCGAACATCTCGAAGCCGAACAGGGCGTGGCTGAGGGGATACTGGCACTTGTAGGCGCATTCCTTGGCGGAAAAGATCAGCCGGGCCATGCGGCCGGCATCCTCTTCGGGCAGGGTGGCCAGCCAGGCGCGCTCGGTAATCGTGCAGACGGTGGGGATCACTTCGGGCCAGAGCGGCTTGTCCTCCTCCACGTCGACGCCGATCGAGCGAACCTCGTCCTTCCGGGCGACCGCCGCGATACAGGCGGTCGAGCAGTGCGAAATGCTGCCGGTCAGGCCGTCGGGCCAGATCGGCGCCCGGTCGTCGCCGGATCGCACCGGGCGCGCGGGTTCCCCCAGTTGCCGCATCGCCCGGTGCGCCGCCGCACGTCCTGCGGCGAACTCGCGCGCCCTCTTGGGCGCAAACCGTGTCAATCCTTCCGCCTCTTCCGGCAGCGGCCGGTGGCGGGTGCTGCGCGGGTCCGTTGCCGCCAGCGCGATGCTGGGCGGCAGCAGCGGCCGCGCCAGCGCCAGTTCCGGGGCCACGGTGCCCGTCTCTCCTGCCCCGGCCATCATGCCCGCCCCCGCCGGTTTGCGCGCATGGCCCGCCTGCGGGACATGGTTGCCGCGCGGTCTGGCTCCCCGGCGCCGGGCGGCAGGCGGGGCTCTTGCGCCGCCTTTCCATCGGCCGCATCCAGATGCGCGGCCAGCCCGCCCAGCGTCGGAAAGCGGAAGATGTCGGTAATCGACAGATCGGGCCGCCCCAGGCGATCGCGGATTTCCCTGTGCGCCTGCACTGCCAGCAGGGAATGGCCGCCGAGCCTGAAGAAATTGTCTTCGGGGCGGATGCCGACGACACCGAGGATCCGTGACCATATCGCAGCGATCTCGGCCTCGGTTCCGTCGCGCGGGGCCGTGGCGTCGTCGGCGCCCGGCCGCGGCGGTGGAGTCGGGTCCGGCAGCGCCTTGCGGTCGATCTTGGCATTGGGCGTGAGCGGAAACGCCTCCAGCGTGACGATATGTGCCGGGACCATCGCATCCGGCAATCGCCGGGCCAGGTGGTCGCGCAGCGCGGCCTCGTCCAGCGGGACCGAGGTGGTGACATAACCCACAAGCCGCCGGTCGCCGGCTATTTCGCGGGGCACGACCACGGCGCCGGTCACATCGCCGAAGCCGGCAATGACGGCTTCGATCTCGCCCAGCTCGATCCGCTGGCCGCGGATCTTCACCTGATGATCGGTGCGACCCAGGAAGTCGAGCCTGCCGTCGCTGCGCCAGCGCACCAGATCGCCGGTGCGGTACATGCGCGGGTGGGGCAGGGGCAGGCCGGCCTCGTCCGCGAAGGGATCGGGGCGGAACCGTTCGGCAGTCAACTCCGGGCGTTGCCAGTAGCCGCGGGCGACGCCTTCGCCGCCGATCCACAGCTCACCCGGCACCCCCACCGGCACCGGCCGGCCCTCGTCGTCGAGGACATACACGGCGGTGTTGGCGATGGGCGTGCCGATATTCACCACCCCCTCGGGGCGGGCGCCGACGGTTTCGCAGGTGGACCAGATCGTCGTCTCGGTGGGGCCGTACATGTTGAGAATGGTCGCCGGCGTGCATTCGCGCAGATCCTCGACCAGCTCTCCGGCAAGCGCCTCACCCCCCAGAAGCAGGTACCGCAACCGGCCGAGCGCCATGCGTGCCTCGTCATTCGCGGCGATCATCCGGGCCATGGACGGCGTGCATTGCAGATGCGTGACGCCGTGGCGGACGATCTGGGCAGCCAGCGAGAAATCGTCCTCGGCCAGCCGGGTGGGGACGTTGGCGCGGCGCAGCAGTTCGGCCAGGGGCTTGAGCCCTTCCAGCACCAGCTCCGGCGCGATGCCGTAGTCGATCAGGCAGGCGATTTCATCGACCCCGATCCGCTTGAGCTGTTCGACCCGGGCAAGCCCGTCCTCGACGGTGCCGAACAGGCCCGACTCCTCGAAATACCGCTCGAAGGCGAAATCCAGGATCGCTTCGAGTTCGTCCTCGCCGAGAATGCCGAGGTCCATCTCGAAGGGGTTGTTCACGCCCTTGGGCTTCTTGAAGGCGGGGAAAGTCCATGCGTATTGCTTGATGAGGCCGGCGGCGCTGCGCAGGTAGTCCTTCATCGGCTCGCGCGCGATTTCGGCTGCGTGTTCGCGGCTGTCCGACAGAAAGCTGTGCAGCATCAGGGTGACCTTGAAATCGGCCGGGTCGTGGCCGGCCTCGCGCAGAGCTGCGTGGTAGATGCGGATCTTGCCCGCAACCTCGTCGATGGACTGGCCCAGAAGGTGGGTCAGCACATTCGCCCCGATCCGGCCGGCCTCTTTCCAGGTTTCGGGATTGCCGGCGGTGGTGACCCAGATCGGCAGTTCCTTCGATACCGGACGCGGCTGGGTGACGACGGCGTGCATGGAGCCGTCGGCACGGGGAAATTCCACCTCCTCCCCGCGCCACAGCCGGCGCAGGATCTCGATGGTGTCATACATCGCCCGCTTGTTGTGCGGCGGGGCGTTTTCAGGGCGCAGGATGAAGTCGTCCGGCTGCCAGCCCGAGGCAATGCCCAGCCCCGCCCTGCCCCCGGTGAGGTTGTCGATGATTGCCCATTCCTCGGCGATCCGCGCCGGGTGATGGAGCGGCGCCACGCAGCTTCCCGCACGCACGCTCAGCCGCGATGTAACCGCCGCCACTGCGGCGCCGGTCACCGCCGGGTTGGGATAGGGGCCGCCAAAGGCGTGAAAGTGCCGCTCGGGCGTCCAGATCGCGTTGAAGCCGTGGGCATCGGCGAATTTCGCCCCCTCCAGAAGCAGTTCGTATTTCTTCGGCCCCGGCCCGTCATCATTGCCCCAGTACATCAGGTTGAAATCGATGTGCCGGTCGCTGTGGGCGACCGGGCCGTTCGACACGGCGGCGCGGTTGTCGTCGCCCGCAAGCACCACCTTGAAGCCGCGCGCCAGCGTCCAGAACAGTTCCAGCACCGAGATGTCGAAGTTCAGGCTGGTGACGGCCAGCCACACGTCGCCCTCTTCATGGTCGATCCGGTCGTCCATTCCGGCGAAGAAATTGGCCACGTTGCGGTGTTCGACAACGACCCCCTTGGGCGTGCCGGTCGAGCCGGAGGTATAGATCAGATAGGCCGGATCCGCAGCCGTCGCACCCCCGTCCACGTTCGGGGCGGAGGGATCGGCGGCTGCTGCGGTTCCGATCTCCAGCACCTGCACCGGAACGTCGGGCAGTGCCGCGCGCAGTTCCGGCGCGGTCACGACCACCGCTGCCGCGCTGTCGGACAGGTAATGGGTGATGCGATCGGCGGGATAGGCCGGATCGAGCGGCACGTAGGCGCCCCCGGCCTTGAGCACTGCAAGCGCTCCGATCACCAGTTCGGGCGATCGCCGCAGGTAGAGGCCCACATGCGTGCCGGGGCCGACGCCAAGTGCGCGCAGGCGCGCCGCCACCGCGTTGGCCCGCGTGTTCAGTTCGGCGTAGCTCAGCTCCGTCGCTTCGAACACCAGCGCCGTGGCATCCGGCATCCGGGCGGCGCAGGCTTCGAAGGCGCGGTGAATCGTCATCTCGCGGTCGTGATCCCGCGCGGTGCGGTTCCACTCGCTCACGATCAGCTGCCGTTCCGAAGCGGGCAGGAGGCAGAGCTCTTTCACCGTTTCATGCCCGGCGCCGGCCGCGGCGGTGTGCAGCGCCCCTTCCAGCCGCTCGGCCAGAAGCATCGCGGCGCGGTCGTCGATCCATTGCCGATCGGTGTGCAGAACCACCCGACCGGGCGCGACGGAGACGGTGGCCGCGCTCCCTTCCACCGGCCCGACGCCGTCCAGCGCGATGCCGATGCCCGGCGTTCCGGTGCTGGTGATGGCAGGATCGCGGGCGGGCAGGTCGGCGGCAAAACCTCCAAGGCGCGTGATCGTGACCAGTTCCCTTTCGATCCGTCGGGCGGCATCGGCAAGGGTTTCGTCGCCCCGCGCCTGCAGGGGCACCCAGGGGCAGACATGGCCGGGAACCGTCTCCGCCGTGGTGGTCAGCGTTGCGTCGGTCAGGGCGAGATCGGCGACCGTCTCGCCGGTTCCCGTCAGCGCCCATCCCATGACCGCCGCGATCACGCGGGCGTCGTTCATCCCGTCGGGCCGCGGAACTTCGCGCCCCGACCAGTTGCCTGACCGGCCCCCCGGCCGGTCCGGAGTCGCGTGCTGCGCGCCCATCGGAACCGGCGCGGGCCGGGCCTTGCGCAGGGTGTGGCGCCAGTGGGCCTCGCCACGGGCGCAGTTGCGAATCGCCGCGTCGAGGCGTTCGGTCATGCGCGGATCGGGCGAGGGCAGGACGTCGCCCACCCGGACCAGATCGGCGATTTCGACCGGATCCCCGCGACTGTCGGAAAAACCGCTCAGCCGTACGCCGCCCGCGGCGGTGGCCACCAGCAGATGGCCGGGCTCCATGTCCACGACCGTGCCCGGCGGCGTCCGCGCGGGCACCTCCGTTTCGGCGGCGTGGCGGATCAGGACCACCTGCCCGCCGGCGACGATCTTCGCGCGGCCCAGCGGGTTCCAGTAGTCGCCGAAATCGAGCGCGCGCACGAAACCCGCCAGCGACCGCGCATCACGGCCGAAATTGAGCCAGCCTCCGGCCGAGGGGCGATCGTCGCGTGCGTGCCAGCTGCGCAGCGCCGGATCCTGCGGAATGCGCTGCAACCGGCCGCTCTCCAGCCCTTCCAGCACCTCGGCGAAACTGTCCAGCCCCGCCGCGTAGCACCTGGAATTGAGCGAAAAGGCGGTCTCGTCCGGGGCAATGTCGAACATGCGCCGGGCCACGATGTCGCCGCGGTCGATTCCCTTGCTGCCATCGCCGATCAGGTGCCAGGCGACCCCGTATTCCGTTTCGCCCTGCATCAGGGCCCAGGCCGGCGCGTTCAGCCCGGCATGGCGCGGCAGCGGTCCGTCATGGAAGTTGATCGCGCCCCTGGCGGGCAGGGCCAGAACCTCGTCGGGGATGATGGTCAGGTTGGCGATCGACAGAAGCCAGTCGAATTCGCCGCCCCCGAACCGCCGGGAGACGGCCTCCAGATCGGGCAGGGTTTCGATCCCCTGCCGCTCGGCCCATCGCAGGATTTCCGGGTTGTCGGAGACGACCCCGCATATTGGATGGCCCCGTGCGACAAGCGCATCGCCGCAGCCGACCAGAAGCGATTCGTTACCGATGAGAAGACTGGTGAAACTGGTCATTTGCCCTCCTCCGCAAGAGGTTTCGGGAATCGGGGGGAAGAGCGCGGCGAAAACGCCCGCGCCCGTGCGGTCAGGACATGCCGCAGCAGGTCGGTGACGAAGTACCGCCGGTTCTTGTCGGGTGCCCGCGTCAGCCATTGCCGGATCTTCCAGATCGATCCGCCGGCAGCGGCCGCCGCCGTGGCAAGCGCGGCATAGGCGACTCCGTGATTCTGGACGAAATAGCGCAGGCGCGAATCCAGCCAGAATTGCGGGGTCCGCTCCCACGAATTCATGCCGGTGGAGGCCGAACCGATATGGGTCACGTCACTTTCGGGGACGTAGTGGGTGCTCCACCCGGCGCGGGCCGCCCGCCGGCACAGGTCGGTTTCCTCGAAATAGAGAAAATAGCCTTCGTCAAAGCCGCCCACCGTCACCAGAATTTCGCGGCGCAGCATCATGCTGGCGCCGGCGATCCAGTCCACCTGCGTCGACCTGTCGGGCAGGGGCAGCGTCACCCGCCAGCGCGACAGCAGGCGCGAGATCGGGCCGGTATGGGCGGTCGCTTCCAGTTCGCCGGGGATCGAGGGAAACCGGAAGGCGGTCTCGTGCGGTGTACCGTCGGGGCCGTGGATGCGGCTTCCGGCGATGCCGGCATCGGGCCGGGCCATCAGATAGTCGCGCAGCACCCGGATCGCCCCCGGCGCGGGAAAGGCGTCGGAGTTGAGAAGATAGTAGAAATCGGGGGCGCCGCCGGTGGACAGGCCGGCGGCCATGCCGAAATTCATCCCCGCGCCGAAACCGCCATTATGCCCCGCCCGGATCACCCGCAGCCGGTTGTTCCGGGTCCAGCCGTTTTCCCTGGCCGCGGCCGAGAGCCTTTCGAACGACCCGTCCCGGGAATCATTGTCCACGATCACGATTTCGCCGCGCAGGCCGTCCATCGCGGTCATGGCCGCCGCGGCCGCGTCCAGCGTCATGTCGGGCGTGCGCCAGTTCAGGATCACGGTCAGGACGGAGGGTTCTGTCATGGTCATCACTCCGCTGCCGCCCGGCTGTGCCAGTTTGCATCATCGTCACCGGGATTCGGCTTGTCCCCGCCATCGGCGCCGCTGCGGGCAAGGCGCGCGCGCAGTTCCTCGGCCAGCACGGTGACATGAGGCTCCAGCACCATGCTGTCGTGGTCGCCGGGCACTTCGACGACTTCGAGATCCGGGGCCCGGCTGGTCCAGCCGTTGTCGTGCAGGACATACTCCCGCGCCGCGCTGACCCAGCGACCGCCCGACACCTTCCAGTGCCGGTCCAGCGGCGGACGGAACAGCGTGACCGGCCCGTTCCAGGGTCTGGCGTCATAGCGGCCCACCGCTTCGCGGAAGGCCAGTTCGATCCGGCGGTTGTTGAAGCCGTGATCGGTATCCGGTGCCCCGGTTGTACGGGTTCCCTGCCGGCGCTTGTGCAATTCCCACGCGATGCGGTTGCGCAGCCATTCGCCCGCATAGCCCGCGCCCTTGCGGCGGAACTCCTGAATCTTGATCAACGCCTTGTCCCGGCGGGACAGTGCGGGGCGCACCGGCAGCGGGGTATCCAGCATGGCCAGCAGCGCCACCTCGTCGCCGGCCTCGGTCAGCTGTCGGGCCATCTCCCAGGCGGTGATGCCCCCGCCCGAGAACCCGCCCAGAAGCCAGGGGCCTTTCGCCCCGGCCCGGCGCATCTCGGCAATGTAGTCGGCCGCGGCCTCGGGGATGGAGCGATGCGGTTCGTCTTCGCCGATCAGCCCGCGCGCCTGAAGCCCGAACACCGGGCGATCGCGCCCCAGGAGCAGGGCAAGGTGGCGCAGGTTCAGCACGTTGCCGAACATGCCGGCGACGATGAAGATCGGCGCCCTGTCGCCCCCCGGACCGGGGTGAAGCGCGACAAGGTGGCGGAAATCATCTGTCCGGGCGACCCCGGCCGGGGCCTGCGCGCCGTCCCGGTCTTGCTGCTCTGCCCCGCCGGCGGCCGGGCCGATCCGCCGCGCCAGCGCCGCGACGGTGGGGGCCTCGAACAGGACGGAAATCGGGAAATCGACGCCGAAGGCCGCCTTGATCCGGGCAAACAGCCGCACCGCGATCAGCGAATGTCCTCCGAGGTCGAAGAAGCTGTCCTCGACGCCCACCCGCGACAGGCCCAGCAAGGCCTCGAAACAGCCGGCCAGGGTTTCTTCCACCGCGTTGCGCGGCGCCACGTAGTCGGTGTCGAGTTCGGGGCGGTCAAAGCTTTGCCCGGATTGCACGGGTTTGGCTTGCGCGCTGTCGGCCAGGGCGATCAGGCCGGGCAGATCCAGCGGGCTGACGATGAGTTCGGGCAGGGATCTTGCCGCCGCCCGCAACAGGGCCCGGCGCAGGGCTTCGGGACCTTCCTCGGCCCGGATGCCACGGGCGACGAGGCGATGCAGGCGCTTTTCCTCGGGCGAAAGCGGCACGTCCGGGCGGCGCCCGGTCAGGCCGAGAGATGCAGCATCCGCGTCCGGGCGCGGGGGCGGGGTGAAATCCAGTTCGCCATCCAGTCGCTTCATGCGGAAGCGGCGGATCTCGACCAGGACATTGCCGTCCGTATCGGTCAGGGTCACGTCGAACTCGGCGAACCCGTCGGTGGACCCGCCCGCCTCGCCCAGCCGGACCCAGCTGAGGATCTCGGCCTCCAGCGGGCGGAACACCCGCACCTCGCCATAGGACACCGGCACCCACAGGCGCGACGGGTCGTAGGACGGGGCCAGCCTGATCGCCCAGCCGGTGGCAATGTCCATCAGCCCGGGGTGAAGCCGGAATTCGGACTCGCCGCGCAGGGCGGGGGGCAGTTCCAGCCGGGCGAGCCCTTCGCCATCGCCGCGCGCGGTTTCGCGCAGCACGCGCCAGTGCGGGCCAAAGCGCAGATGCGCCTCTTGCAGCGAGCGAAGGCCGGATTCGTCGTCGGCCGTCTCGACCTTCGGGCAGCGGCACCGGATCGCGGCCGGATCGACCGGTGCCGGTTGCGCCGCCGCGGCCAGCGGCACGAGGCGGGCCTGCGCGCACAGCGCATAGCCGCCCGGCATCTGGCCATGCACGGTGAAGGCTAGCCCTTCGCCATCCGGCTTCAGCCGCAGCACGGCCTCGCGCGAGGTGCCGTCGGCCACGTCCAGCGGGCGGAAGAAATACAGGTCGCGAATGGCGAAGGCGCCGTCCTTTCCGGTTTCGGTCATCGCCTCGGCGGCAAGTTCGAGAAACCCGGTGCCGGGCATGAGCGCCACGCCCGCACCGGTGCGGTGCTGGTCCAGGACCCAGTGCTTCGCGGCATCGAGGCGGGTCACGAAAAAGCGGTTGCCCCGGCCGTCGCGCCCGCCCTCGTCCAGAAGCGGCGCGCCGGCGGGAAGGCGTTCGGGGCTGTCGGTGCCAAGCCGTCGTTCCATGGCCTCGGCGGCCATGCCGGTATCGGCCCACACCCCCCAGTTGATGGCGCAGACCCGCGTCTTTCCGCCCTGCCGCGACCTGGCCCAGGCGTTGAGATATTCGTTGGCGGCCACGTAATCGACCTGTCCGGCCGGCCGGGTGACGGTGGAGGTGGAGGAGAACAGGATCATCTGTTCAAGCCTGCCGTCGGGGAACAGCTCTTCCAGCACTTTCAGCCCGGTCACCTTGGGTGCGAACACGCGCCGGATTTCGTCGGGCGTGCGCGACAGCAGCGGGCCGTCCTCGATATGCCCGGCGGCGTGGATCACGCCGGTGACCGGGCCCAAGCGTGCCTCGATGCGGACTACGGCTTCGCGCATCCGGTCGATATTGGCAACATCCGCCGCCACGTCCATGACCGCGCCGCGGCCCAGCGATTCCAGCTGCTGCATGGCGCGGATGCGGCGGCAGATCGGGTCGTCGGCCGCGTGCGTTTCCAGCTGGTCCGCCCATGTCTCGCGCGGGGGCAGCGGCGTGCGCGACAGCAGCGCGGCCCGGGCCCCGTGCCGCCGTACCAGATCTGCGGCAATCGTCAGCCCGATGCCGCCGAACCCGCCGGTGATGAGCCAGGCGCCGCCGCCGCCGAACGGGGCGGAATCGGCGGTGGTGTCCAGAGGTTCGGGGCGGTGGACCAGCTCGAAGCGCCTCTCGCCGCGCAGGGCGGCGGTGACATTGGCGGGGGTGGCCATCAGCTCTTCCAGAAGCCTCTCGGTCAGCGCGGCGCGTGGCGCGTCCGTGTCGCGGGGCCGGGCAAACAGGCCGCGCGCCGGACGCCGGGGCAGCTCGATGTCGAGGGAAGAACAGCTCACCCCCGGTATTTCCCGCGGGATCACCCCCACCGGGCCCGCGATCATCGCCTTTTCCGGGTGAGGGAGGGACTCGTCGCGGACCTGCGCCGCGCCCGAGGTCACGACCGTCAGGTGCACCGGGCCGGGCAGGTCCATCCCGCCCAGAACCTGTCCCAGCGCCGTGAGCGTGTGGAACCCGTGTTCGAGGTTGCGGTCGAAGAAGCTGGAGCCGGGGCGCCAGCTTTCCCGTTCGGTCACCAGCCAGAAATGCGCGATACGGTCGGGCAGGCGGCCGGCGGAGGAAAGCTCTCCGAACAGTGCCTCCAGCCCCTCGCGTGCCTGTTCCGGGGCGATGGTGAACAAATCCTCGGACAGCCGCGCGAAAGCGTCGCCCGCGCGCACCCGGCTGACCCGGTGTCCGGCCTGCACCAGCCGGTCGGCCAGGTCGGCGGCAATGCCGGCATCGTCCTCGAAGATCAGCCAGTCATGGAGTTCGGCGTCGAGTTCCCGCTCCACGTCGATGTCGCAATCGGCATGGCGCGGTTTCCATGCGCGCCGCCAGCCCCAGCGGGCAATGTCCTCTTCCCTTTCCGGGATCGCGGCCTTTTGCGGGCTGTCCTGCCTGCCCGGTTCGATGAAATAGCGCCGTGTCTGGAACGCATAGGTCGGCAGGGGAAGGCGGTGGCGGCGGGCCTCGCCCCAGATCTGTGTCCAGTCGGCCTCGACTCCGCAGGCCCAGAGCCGCCCGATGACGCCAAGAAAGAAGGCATCGTCGGCGATGTCCTCGTCGGGGTGGCGCAGCGTGGCCAGTGCCCGCCCGGGCGCAACGGCAGGGTTCATGCGCGCCAGCGTGCTCAGCGCGTGACCGGGACCGACTTCGAGGAACACCCGTTCGGGGTTTTCGCCCAGCGTGGCCAGACCGTCCGCGAAACGGACGGTGCGCCGCAGCTGTTCCACCCAGTAGTCGGGATCGGTCGCCTGTTCGGCCGACAGCTCGGCCCCGGTCCGGTTGGAAATCACCGGAAGTTGCGGAGCCTTCAGGCCGATCCCGCGCAGGAAGGCGCGGTAGTCGTCAAGGATCGGGTCGAGAATCCTCGAATGCGCGGCGATGCCGATGCGGATGCGCTGGTGATCCACCCCGTCCCCATCCAGCCTGCGTGACAGGCGCTCCAGCGCGTCCCGCGGGCCGGATACGGCGGTCAGCCCCGGCGCGTTCACGCTGGCAATGTCCAGTTCGTCCCCGACCAGGGCCTTCACCTCGTCCACCGGCAGCGGGATGCTCAGCATCCCGCCGGCGGGAACCGAGTCGAACAGGCGCCCGCGCAGCACGACAAGGTCGAGGCAGTCCTCGAAGGACATCACTCCGGCAAGGCAGGCGGCGACGTTCTCGCCCATCGAATGCCCGATCATCGCGGCCGGCCGCACGCCCCAGCTGATCCACAGCTGCGCCAGCGCGTACTCGACCAGCGCAATCAGCGGCAACTGCACCGAGGGCCGGTCGAGCCGCGCTTCTGCCTGCGCTTCCTGCCCCGGCTCGGGCAGCCAGAGCGCATGAAGGTCGAGATCCGCGCGGCCGGCCAGGTGATCCAGCCCGCGGTCCATCCATTCGGCGAAGACGGGCTCGGTCTCGTACAGGTCGCGGGCCATGCCGGCATATTGTGCGCCGCCGCCGGGGAACATGAAGACGACCTCGGGTCTTGTTCCGGCGATCTCGTGGGTGAAAACCCGGCGCGCATCGCCGCTTTCCAGCAGGGCGGCGGCCTCGGCCGCCGTTTCCGCCACCAGAACCCGCCGCTTTTCGAAGGCGCGGCGGCCCTCCTTCAGCGTCCAGGCCACGTCCGCGAGCGGCAGGTCGGGGTTGGCGCGCAGATGCGCGGCCAGCGCCTTGGCATTGGCATCCAGCGCCGCCTTGTTGCGCGCCGACAGGCAGAGCACATGGAAGGGAAATTCGGCCGCGTCCGAAGCGGGGCGGTCGGGCGCCTCTTCGAGGATCACATGCGCATTGGTGCCGCCCACGCCGAGCGAGTTGACCCCGGCGCGGCGCGGACCGCTGCCGGCGGGCCATTCGGTCAGGCGGTCGGCCACCCGGAACGGGCTGTGCGCGAAGTCGATCGCCGGGTTCGGGGCCTCGAAATTCAGGCTTGGCGGGATCTGGCGGTGATGCAGTGCCAGCGCCGCCTTGATCAGCCCGGCGACCCCGGCCGCCGTGTCCAGATGCCCGATATTGGTCTTGACCGAGCCGATGCGGCAGAACCCCGTGGCCTGCGTGTCGCCGCGAAAGGCCTGCGCCAGGGCCGACACCTCGATGGGATCGCCGAGGAAGGTGCCGGTGCCGTGGCATTCCACGTAATCCACCGTGTCGGCGCTCACGCCCGCGGCCTTGAGCGCCGCGCGCACCGCTGCGGCCTGCCCGTCGACCGAGGGTGCGAGATAGCCAGCCTTGGCGGCGCCGTCATTGTTGATCGCGCTGCCCTTGATGATGGCCCAGACATGGTCCCCGTCGGCCAGCGCATCGTCGAGCCGCCGCAGCGCCACCGCCCCAGCGCCCGAGCCGAACACGGTGCCCTGCGCGCGATGGTCGAAGGCGTGGCAATGCCCGTCCGGGCTGAGAATTTCGTTTTCCCTGTAGAGATAGCCGCGCCCCTGCGGCAGCTCGATCGTTGCGCCGCCGGCCAGTGCCATGTCGCATTCGCCGTCGCGCAGGGCCTTGCAGGCGTAGTGAACCGCCACCAGCGAGGTCGAACAGGCCGTCTGGATATTCACCGACGGGCCGTTCAGGTCGAAGATATGGCTTGCGCGTGTGGCCAGGAAATCCTTGTCGTTGCCGGTATGGCGCAGAAGGAACATGCCGACCTCTTCGAGCAGGTCGGGATTGGAGCAGATATTGAAATTGAAATAGCTTCCCATCCCGCATCCGGCGAATACGCCCACGCGCCCGCCAAGCGATTGCGGCGGGTGGCCGGCAATTTCCATCGCCTCCCACGCGGTTTCCAGAAACTTGCGGTGCTGGGGGTCGAGGATTGCCGCCTCCTTCGGGCCGAAGCCGAAGAAATCCGCATCGAATTCGGCGAACCCCTCCAGCGGGGCCGAGGCAGGAACGTAATCGGGATCGTCGATCAGGTCGGGGTTCTCGCCAGCCGCGATCAGGGCGTTGCGATCAAGCCGGCGCACCGACTCCACGCCGCGGCGGAGATTGTCCCAGTATTGCGCAAGGCTTTCCGCCCCCGGCACCCTGACCGACATTCCGACAATGGCGATATCGCCGTCGTAGTACTTGTTACCCCCAGGTCCCATATCTCGGCCAATCGACTCGGTAAACGATTTGTTCAACCCAACGCGATCATTATTGCAGCCCGGCGCCGGTTCCACCTAGAAACAGTAAAGCACAGGTCGGGTTCGAATCGCGCAAGGTTTTGTAAATAATTTGAAAATTCTTGAGGCCCGGAGGTTTTTCCGTTTCCGGTGCGTGGCGAAAATTGCCGAATATCCGGCTATTGGTTCCAAATCGAAAACAAACTGTTTTACCGGGAAGGAAAATCGTTTCTACAGAACCGTCCGTCGTCCCTTGACCGGCGGGGGTCCGCCGATCATCGGGCCTTTGCCCGACGGGTGGTTCGGGATGTCGTGTCCAACCGGGTTGCGCAACCGTTCCGCGTGGCCCAGAACCGCCCCCGCGCACAGCCAGGTGAACGGGATCAGCGTCGCGTTCAGCAGCATGTCCACCATGTTCGCTGCAAGAATGACTGCGACCGCGGCCGCATGGCGGGAAATGCCGGCGCCGTGCGCGACCCGGGCGCGCCGCGCGACCAGAAGGATGGGCAGGGCAAGCAGGCCCATCTCGGCCACGTAACCGGCCCAGCCCCAGGCGCCGAAGACGATGATCCAGCGCCCGTCCGGGATGGTCAGGCGCTGGCCGGTCTCGGCATCGTAGACGAGGTTCCGTCCCCAGCTTCCCCACCCGAACCACGGCCGTTCGGCCGCCCGCGCCAGAAGCAGATCCTCGTTGGTCCAGCGGTATTCCAGCGACTGCGCGCGCGACGGGTCGAAGTCGAGCGCCTGCTGCAGGATCTGCTCGGTCGGGATAAGGCCGCTGTTGCGCAGAACCGGATAGATCACTGCGACCACGGCAAGGAGAATCGCGACCCTGATCTGCATCCTTGGCGAGGCGAACAGGACCAGCGGCGCAAAGGCCACGGCGTAAAGCTGCGCGGCGAGGTTCTTGCTCAGGAACAGAACGCCGGCAAGCCAGATCATCGCCAGCAGATAGCGGCTGCGGGCGGGTTCGGGCGCGCTGCGGGTCATGGCCGCGGCGGCAAGGATGGTGGCGACCAGGAAGAATGCCAGCCACAGCGCATGGGGCAGGAACACGATGGGGCGGAAGCCGCCATCGCGTATCATCTGGGCAAAGCTGTGCTGGAAGAAGCCGTAGATCCAGGTGTTGAGCTGCGGGCTGAGGCGGATCTCGATCAGCGCGGGCACCGAGTAGGCAAGCCCGGCCACCACCAGCGCCACCAGGATCTCGCGCAGGCCGCGTTCGGTCGAAAGATATTGCCGGGCCAGAAGGAAGGGCAGCAGCACGATTGCCCGCTGTGCCACTACCGACAGAAGGTCGCGGATCGTCATTCCGGGTATCCCGTCGGTGCCGGGGTGCAGGGGGTCGGCGTTCGGCCCGTAGCGGAACAGGATCGGGTCGCCATTGGTCAGGACCGTCGGCACCACGCCCAGCACGAACAGCACGATCAGCGCCCGCCCGGCGGCCGATTCCGGCCACAGGCGCACCGGCTTCTTCATCACGGCCACGCAGATGAAGAATGCGCTCAGGCTGGCGATCGAGAACTTGTCGAGTTCCGGCACCAGCGGCAGGTCGAAACTGGCCCTGGGCGGCAGCAGCAGGTAGCCGCCGAGAATGCTCCAGATGATCGCGCGTTCCAGCGACAGGCGGCGGAACAGTACCACGCAGACCACGGGCCAGATCAGCAGCATCAGATAGGCGAAAGCGTTGGGCATCGGGTGCGGCTGCTCCGAAGGGTTGCTCGGGTCCAGTCTAGCCGCCGCGGCGGCCGCTGTCTCGCCCGTGCCGGGAATTTGCCGAAAACCGCGCTGCGGAGATGACCGTGGGGCAACGCCTCTGTCCCCGGTGCGTCCGGCTGTGGCGTCGGCCTTGACGGGGCCGGGCGGGGCGGGGAACCTGTCGGCCGGAGGGCACAGAGCACATGCGGTTCATCTTTCGCGGCGGGACGGTGGCGGTCAACATGCCCACCCGTGCGGCGCTGGAGGGCGAGATTCGCCGAAGGTTCCGCGCGGGCGAGGGCTTTGCTCTGGCCACGGTCAATCTGGACCATCTGGTGAAGATGACGGCCTCGGAAGATTTCGCCCGGGTCTATGCGGCCCAGGATCTGGTGGTTGCCGATGGTCGCCCGGTGGTTCTGCTGTCGCGGCTGGCCGGGCGCCTGGTAGAGTTGCTGCCGGGGTCCGACCTGGTGTTGCCGCTGTGCCGGCTGGCGGTGCAGGAGGGCATGCCGGTGGCGCTGGTCGGCAGCACGCAGGCGGCGCTGGAGGATGCGGCGCGGGTGCTTGCCGCGCAGGTGGAGGGGCTGCGCATCGTCCTGTGCATTGCCCCTTCGCGCGGCTTAGATCCCCAGGGGCCCGAGGCCGACGCGATCCTCGACCGGCTGCGCGAGGGGGGCGTGCGGCTGTGCTTTCTGGCCCTGGGCGCGCCCCGGCAGGAGACCCTGGCCCTGCGCGGGCGGGCGCGGGCACCGGCGGTGGGTTTTGCCTGTATCGGCGCGGGGCTCGACTTTCTGGGCGGGCATCAGCGCCGGGCGCCGCCGTGGATGCGCCGGGTCGGGCTGGAATGGCTGTGGCGGGCGCTGAGCGACCCGCTGCGGCTGGGGCCGCGCTATGCCAGGTGCTTCGCCATACTGCCGGGGCAGGTGGTGGCGGCCCTGCGCCAGCGCCGCCGGTGAAGGGCTACTTGTATTCGATCAACTCCGGGCGTTTGCCGCGCAGCCGCCTCCAGTGGAAGGACAGCACGCCAAGGGCCTCGGGAAATTTCGCCAGAGTGACGAAGAAGGCATATTCCCAGTCGCCCCGGCTGCCGCCATTGGCCAGGGCGATGCGGATCACCTGCACCGGCCAGGCCAGAAGCGCGAGCAGCGCCCAGGGCTGCAGCGGGGCTACAGCCAGGATCGTCAGGGGAAGGCCCGCCCCCCAGAACAGCGCGCGGCGGGTTTCGCGCAGCCAGTGCCGCTCGGGGCTGCGCCCGTGGCGGTGCGCGCCCTCGGCGAAGGCGTGGCCGGCGCGACGGGCGCGGGCCCACCACTGACTGACGCGGGTCATGTTCGCGTCATGCAGGGTCATCTCCGCGTCCAACCGCCAGATCTTCCAGCCCCTCGCGCGCAGGCGCAGGCACAGGTCGGGTTCCTCGCCGGCGATCAGCGCATCATCATACCCGCCCACCGCCTGCAGGGCGTCGAGCCGCATCAGCGCGTCGCCCCCGCAGGCGCGGGCCTCTCCGACCGGCGTATCCCATTCGCGGTCGCACAGGCGATTGTAGAGCGAGGCTTCGGGGTGGCGTTCGCGGCGTCGGCCGCAGGCGACCGCAACCTTCGGATTGTCGCGCAGAAAGGCCGCCGCCCGTTCGACCCAGCCCGTCGCCACGGTGCAGTCGCCATCCACCATCTGCACGAAATCGGCCCCGCCGCCGTAAAGTCGCGCCAGTCCGGCATTGCGCGCCCGCGCGGCGGTGAAGGGGCGGGACAGATCGAGCGCGACCACCTCGGCCCCGGCAGCGGCGGCGATGTCGGGGCTGCCGTCGGTGGACCCCGAATCGACATAGACCACCCGCCGCACCTGCCCCTCCAGCGAGGCCAGGCAGGCCGCAAGCCGCGCGCCTTCGTTGCGACCGATGACCACGGCATCGATGATGGGATCGGCCATGCCCGGCTCCTGCTTTCCGACGCCGCCAGCCTAGAGCATGTCGCTCAAAAGTGGGAACCGGTTTTGAGCTTCCCGGACATGCGATCACAAGGGGGCGGAGCATGTCGTGTGAATATGAATGAACGCGACATGCTTTCGAGCGTTGTGCAGGACCGGCAAAGGGTGCAAATCGATCGGCGCTGGCGTCGGGCGCCGCCGTTCTCCGCCGGACCGGCCGGGACATGGACAGGCCGTCGCACGCGGGGCATTATCCCTTCGCAAGAACACGGGATTTCGAATC
This sequence comes from Piezobacter thermophilus, assembly GCF_055386745.1. NCBI lineage: Bacteria > Pseudomonadati > Pseudomonadota > Alphaproteobacteria > Rhodobacterales > Paracoccaceae > Piezobacter > Piezobacter thermophilus. The sequence goes on from NZ_AP042380.1 coordinate 481,265, forward strand.
ATGCAGGGGATTTTCCCGGCGCTGATGCTGTCTCTGGCCATCGGTCTGCCGTCGTTTCTCGAAAGCTGTTCGTCCGAGAGAAGCGATATCGCGCTGGGCGTCCTGGCGCGGGAACGGGTGGTGCTGACCGCGACCGCCAGCGCCATCGTCACCGAGTTGCCGGTGCCCGAGGGAACGGAGGTGTCCAGGGGCGATGTTCTCGTGCGGCTCGACGATCGGATTGAACGGGCCAATCTTCAGCTCGCCCGCGCGGAGCTGGCCAGTGCGCTGGCCAATCTCGAAAAGCTCAAGGCCGGCGCGCGGCAGGAGGAAATCGCCATTGCCGAGGCCCGCGTGGCCGGGGCGCGGGCGGCCTTGCAGGAGGCGCAGGCCACTTTCGAACGCGACCTTGCGCTGGCGCGGAGCAACGCGCGCTCGCAGGCCAGCGTCGACAGCGCCCGCGCCCGGCGCGATGCCGCCCGGGCCGAACTGCGCAGCGCCGAAGAAGCCCTGCGCGAGCTGAGGAACGGGGCCCGCCCCGAGGAAATCCGCATGGCCAAGGCGGCCGTCGCTTCGGCGCTGGCACGGGTCAATGTGGCCCGGCTGCGTCTGGACGACCTGTCGATCCGGGCTTCGCGCGACGGGGTTCTCGACAGCCTGCCATGGAACCTGGGCGAGCGCGTCTCCGCCGGCAGCCCGGTGGCCGTGCTCCTGACGGGGGATGCACCCTTCGCCCGGGTCTACGTGCCGGAACCGGCGCGGGTGAGGGTCGCCTCTGGCGACGAAGTGACGGTGCGGGTGGACGGGCTCGAGACGCCCTTGCGCGGCACGGTGCGCTGGATCAGCGCCGATCCCGCCTTCACGCCCTATTACGCGCTCAATCAGGAGGATCGCAGCCGGTTGATGTACCTGGCCGAAATCGACCTGCCCGAATCGGCAGCCGACCTGCCGGTGGGGGTGCCCGTGCAGGTGGACATGCCTTGACCGAAACCGTCGTCAGGACATCGGGCCTCACGCGTCGGTTCGGCGACAAGATGGCCGTGGACGCGGTCGATCTGCGCATCGATCGCGGCACGATCTACGGCTTCCTCGGCCCCAATGGCAGCGGCAAGACGACCTTGATGCGGATGCTGACCGGCATTCTGCGGCCTTCCGCGGGCGAGGCCGAGGTGCTGGGCGTGCGGCTTCCCGGCAATGCCGAGCCGCTCAAGCGGCAGATCGGTTACATGACCCAGATCTTTTCCCACTACCGGGATCTCACGGTGCTCGAGAACCTGCGCTTTGCGGCGGATGTCTACGGCCTCACCCGGCACGAGCGGCGCCTGCGCATCGACGAGCTGCTTCAGATCTACGACCTCACCGAGCAGGCAAAGCAGATGGCCGGCAGCCTGAGCGGAGGGCAACGGCAGCGGCTGGCATTGGCGGCGGCGGTTCTGCACCGGCCGCGGCTGCTTTTTCTCGACGAACCGACCTCGGCGGTGGATCCGGAATCGCGCCGCGCCTTCTGGGAGCAGCTTTTCGACCTCGTGGACGATGGCGCGACGATCATCGTTTCCACCCATTTCATGGACGAGGCCGAACGCTGTCACCGCATTGCCATTCTGGACCGCGGCCACAAGCGGGCGGACGGAGCGCCGCCGGAGCTGATGGCGGCGCTCGACGCCAATGTGGTGGAAGTCGAGGGCGCCAACCTGCGGCAGGTGAAACGGGCGCTGGACGGGCAGGCGGGGATCCTGTCGACCGCCCAGATCGGCGAAAGGCTGCGGGTCCTCGTGGACAAGGCGATGGCCGATCCGGCGGGGCATGTGCGGCAGGCCGCGGCCCTGGGCAGTTCCGTTTCATGCGCGGTGGTGCGCCCGAATCTCGAAGACGTGTTCGTCTCGGCGACCCGGAGGGCGGCGGCATGAAATCACTGCGGCGTATCCTAGCGATCCTGCGCAAGGAACTGGTCCAGCTGCGGCGCGACCGCACCACCTTTGCCATGGTCGTGATGATCCCGTTCATCCAGCTCATCCTGTTCGGCTATGCGATCAACACCAACCTGCGCCACGTCCCCGTCGCCGTCGTCGATCAGAGCCGGACCGGGCTGAGCCGGGCCCTGATCCAGATGGTCGAGGCAACCCAGGTCGTGGACGTGACGATGCGCCTTGCCACGGTGGCCGAGGCGAAGCGGGCGCTTGTGGCTTCGGACGTGCGGGCGGTCCTGATCCTGCCCCCCGACCTGCCCGCCCGGGTGGCCCGCAGCCCGGCCCTGGGGCTGGCGCCGCCCGCCGCCTCCTCCAACGGCACCAGCGGCCGCCCCGTCGGGCAGTGGCTGGTGGACAGCTCCGACACCATGGTGGCCGGCGCCATCAAGAGCCTGCGCAACATGCCGCTGTCCGAACTGTTCCGGCAGACCGCCAACCGGGCGGTTCCGACCTTCGAAGTGGCGCTGCTCTACAATCCCGAACAGCGGACCGAGGTGAACATCGTTCCAGGTCTGGTCGGGGTGATCCTGACCATGACCATGATCATGTTCACTTCGGCCGCCATCGTGCGGGAAAGCGAGCGCGGCAACATGGAAATGCTCATCAACACCCCGGTCAGACCCTTCGAGCTCATGCTGGGCAAGATCGTGCCCTATGTCGGGATCGGCCTGCTGCAGACGGCAATCATTCTCGGGCTCGGATACCTCATCTTCGACGTTCCGGTTAACGGCAGCCTGTGGGTGCTGCTGGCGATCACGCTGCTGTTCATCCTTGCCAGCCTGTCGCTGGGTCTGGTGTTCTCGACCCTTGCGAAAAGCCAGCTTCAGGCCATGCAGATGACGGTGTTCGTGCTGCTGCCGTCGATTCTGCTGTCGGGCTTCATGTTTCCCTTCGACGGGATGCCCGGACCGGCGCAGGCCATCGCCCGGATTCTGCCGGCCACGCATTTCATCTCGATGATCCGGGGCGTCGTCCTGCGCGATGCGGGCCTGGCCGAACTTGCCGGCGGCATGATCTGGCTGGCGGGGTTTTCCTTGATCGGCCTTGCCGTCGCCTCGCTGCGGTTTCGCAAGCGGCTCGACTGAGGGGCGGGCTTGCCCGGTTGCCGCAGGCGTGGCATGAACATCGCCGGGGGCTGACCGTCGAGGCGCGGAGCGGTCGAGCCGCGCCCGGAGCAGAACGGAAGGTCGGGCAGGATGAAGGGCTCCTGGAGCGATTTCTTCGCGGCGCTGCGCGCGCGTGAATCGGGTGGCAACTATCAGGCCGTCAACGCCTTCGGCTATCTCGGCGCCTACCAGTTCGGCGAGGCCGCGCTGATCGACTTGGGCTATTACACCGCCGACGGCACCACCGCGAACGACTGGAACCCGGCGAGCTTCACCGGCAAGGACGGGATCCGCTCGGCCGCCGATTTCCTCAATGCCCCGACGGTGCAGGACATGGCGGCCGAGGCCTGGTTTTCGCTGCTGTGGAGCCGCATCCGCTTCTTCGACCTGGAATTCTACGCGGGCCAGGTGATCAACGGGGTGAAGCTGACGAAAACCGGCATGATCGCGGCGGTACACCTCAAGGGGATCGGGACCGAGGCCCATCCGGGGCTGCGCCAGTTCATCCTTTCCGGCGGGCAGGTGGACGGGCAGGATGCGCTGAACACCTCGCTTTCGGAATATCTGAAGCTGTTTGCGGGCTATGCGGCCCCTGCCTCCTTCGTGGACAATCACGACCGCGACAACGTGATCGCCGGCGGGCCGGGGCGCGATGTGCTGCGCGGGTTTGGAGGCGACGATGTGCTTGCCGGGATGGGTGCGCGCGACCGGCTGCGGGGCGGGGCGGGCAACGACACGCTGTCGGGCGGCGGCGGCGCGGACCGGCTGTCGGGCGGCGCTGGGGCCGATTCGCTGAGCGGCGGGCCAGGGCACGATGTTCTCGACGGAGGGCGCGGGCGCGACGTGTTGGCCGGCGGGCGCGGGGACGATACCCTTTCGGGGGCGGGCGGGGCCGACCGGATCGATGCCATGGCCGGCCGCGACAGCCTCTTCGGCGGGGCCGGGGCCGACAGCCTTGCCGGGGGCGCCGGCGCCGACACGCTTTTGGGCGAGGGAGGCCGGGACCTGCTGGATGGCGGCAGGGGGGCCGACCTGATGATCGGCGGCGCCGGCAACGACGTCTTCATCTTCGACAATTACGGCGACCGCGTCGTGGAAACCGCGCGGGGCGGGGGCGATGATACCGTGATCGTGACCGCTCCGGTGACGCTGGATGCCCGCCATGTGGAGACGGTCAGGCTGGCCCCCGGCACCGGCGCTGCAGTTATCGCCGCCCCCGATCTGGAGCGGCTCGAGATGACGGCCGGCGATGAATCCGTCACCCTGCGCATGGCGCGACTGCCCGAGGCGCGGCTGGCGGTACCGGGGGTGGATGTCACGGTGACAAGCGGCGGCGGGGCCGACCGGATCGCGATTTCGGGGCCGTTTCCGTGGAAACGCGTCGCGGCGGATGCGGCACCCGAGTTCACCTTCGCCTTCCCCGACATTGCGGCCGATGACGAGATCGACCTGTCCGGCAACGGCATCGACGGGATCGTGACCGGCAACCTCGACCTTGGCACCGGGTTTTCGGGCGTTTACCTGATCGCCCCCGGCGGCTCGGTCACCGGCAATTCCGGCGCCGACCGGATCACCAACAGCTCGTCCAACGCCTGGATGGCGACCGAGATTTCCGCCGCCGGCGATTTCGTCCTCATGTTCGAGGGGCCGTTGAGCGCCGACAATTTCCTGCTGTGACGTCGCCCGCAGGGGGAGGCCTCAGTAGTCGCGCTCGAAAAAGACGCCGATCCCGGTGTTGCCGGAATTGTCCACGGTGCCTTTCAGAGTGACCGAATCGGAAACGTCGAGATTGAGGTTCAACTCGGTCTCGCCCTTGGTGTTCACCGTGAAGTCGGTATAGACGTTGCGGGCGATATAGCCCCCGGACAGAAGGCGCGCCAGCCCGCTGCCGCCGCCCTCCCCGCCGGTGACGGCCTTGCCGGCGGTGTCTGCAAGGCTCTCGCCGGTGCTCATCCGCGCCAGCGAAGCTGCCATCTGCGCGATCACCAGAGGCGAAAGTTCCGACATGCGGTTGCCGAACAGGAGCATGGCCAGCGCCTCTTCCGCCGGGCGTTCGGGTTCGGCGAAGACGTCGATTTCGGGGGCGTTCAGCGGGCCGGCGATGCGGAACGTGGCCTGGCCCTCGGATGTAGAGGCTGTGGTTTCGAAATCGACATATGGCTGCAGGTTCCCCTGCAGGGAAATGATCCCCTTGGTCAGCTTGACCTTGCGCCCGACAAGGTCGATCGCGCCGCGCTTGAGCGTGATCTGGCCGGATGGAACCACCGCAGCGGTCGTGCCGCGCAGGGTCATGTTCCCGCCCATCTCGGCTGTCAGCCCGAAACCGTGGACAAAGACCCGGTCCCGGGCCGCAAGGCGCAGATCCAGCGAGATGACCGGGGTGTTGCCCTGCTTTTCCTCGGCGATCAGCCCGGCGCGGCGTCGGGTTGCCCGCACCGGGGCGGATTCGCCTTCGTGCAGAAGTGGCGGGATCGGAGGCGCGCCGATTGCGCCCGAGACGCGATTGAGGTTGATGTCGGTTTCCCCGAAAACCACCTGCCCCGACAGGGCGCCATTGCCGGTCAGAGGCCCGGCGAAGACGATCTGCCCGCTGGCCGAGCTGGTCACGCCGAGATTGTCGGTCAGGCCCAGTTCGGCAAGCTCCAGCACCAGGCGGCTGTCGAAGGGCGGACGAAGCCCGATCGGCCCGCTCAGGCGGAAACTGCCCCCCGCGCCCAGCGTGCCGGTCGTGATCACGATGGCGCGGCTGCCCGAGATGGTCACGGTCGCGGACATGTCCCGCACCCTTTGCAGCAGCGCGGGCACCGCCAGCGTGGCGTCGGCAACGGTGATCTCGCCGCTCAGCCCGTCCAGCGACGGCGTGCCGGCAAGGCGAAGATCGAAACGGGCCAAGCCCTCCAGCGTGTTGGGCGAGATGAACAGGTTGAGAAGATCGAGCCGCGCCTGCCCCGTGGCCGAAAGGTCGGTTTGGCCCGTCACCTCGTCCAGCGTTCCCTCCACCTTCGCGGAAATTCCGGCCGGGCCGGCCGCATCGGCAAGGACGGTCCATTTCCCGCCTGGCGCGCGCGTGGCCGCCCCCCCGGCCTTCAGCGTGCCGGTCAGGTTGGGGATGAACCGTTCCAGCCGGGCCAGCTCGGCCCGGAAATCCACCTTGCCCGTGCCGTCTTCGCCGACCAACCCGGTCAGCTCGGCAAAGGACTGGTGCGGACCGTCAAGCCGGACCCTGCCATCCCACATCGGCCCCGACTGGCGCATCTTGCCGACCAGGGTGAGCGGCCCCCTGTCCCCTTCGACCAGCAGCGCCAGATCCGCCAGACGGGCGTCGAAGGTCAGGGCGCTTGCGCCGCTCTGCAACCTGCCTTGGGCATTGGCCGAAAGGGCGCTGCCTTGCAGCGAAAAGGCCCGGATCGTCACCCCTTCGGGCCCGCGCGCGGCATCCAGCGTCAGAACGGTTTCCCCCCCGATCAGCGCATCGAGCCTTTCGATGCCTGCGGTCAGGTCGCGGGCGCGGGCCTCGGCCCGGATGTCGAAGGCGCCGCTCATCACGGTGGCGGTGCCGCGCACGCCGATGGAGGCCGCCCCGCCCAGCGGCCGCCCCGCCAGCGCCGAGAACCGGGCCAGATCATCCGCCGCGACCCGGGCCTTGCCCTGCACCGCGAAGCCGCTGCCAAACCCGCCCAGGCGCCCGTCGATCTCGGCGCTGTAGCCGGCGCCGCTCAGCGCCATGCCCGACAGCCGGAGCGCGCCGTCCCCGGTCACGGCAAAGCCGCCGGCAAGCGCCACTTCGTCCCCCGCGGCTGCGGCCAGGGCCTCGTCCGCAAAGCCCATGCCCGACAGCGCGGCGGTGATCTGCCCCTTCAGGACATTCCCCTTCCCCGGCGCGACCGGGCCGGAGGCCGAAATCCGCGCCTGCTGCACCAACAGGGCGGCGGTTTTCAGCCTTTCGGCGTTCAGATCGAGCGTCCATCCCCGCCCCGCCGCCAGGTCGTAATCCAGCGCGAAGCGGGCCGAGGCGACCGCCGTTCGGGCGCCGGAGACCGGCAGGATCACCTCGTCGCCGCGCGCCGGCAGGATGGAGCCGGTGGCCGTGACGGTTTCGACGGTGCCGGCGGCGTTCATCGCGAAACGGCCCGCAAGGCGCAGCGCATCCGAACGCAGCGCAAACCGGCTGACCTCCAGGCGGCCGGTGGCCTTCTGCACCCCGGTCAGGCCGAACCGTGCGTCGGTGCCGAAGAAGTCCCGGTACGCTTCGGGCAGAAGCGGGGTGAGGTCGCCGCCCAGATCGGCGGCAAAGGCAATGTCCTGCCCGACCGCATCCGCCGATTGCAGTCGCACCTGCCCGGAGAGGCGCGTCTCGCCTCCGCTGGCCAGCGCGACAAGGGCGGTGAAATCGTTGACCGGCCCTTCGCCCCGGGCGGTCAGGTTCAGCGGCGGCCGCCCCGGCAGCTTCAGCGCCGCCGAGATCAGACCGCCCGGACCCTCGCTTACGGTCAGGTCCAGCGCGATCTGCCGCGTGGCGTTGTCGAACCGCGCGGACAGGCGGATCGCGTCGCTGGCGCGGTCGAGCCGGGCAATCACAAGGCGTGTGTCCAGTGCCCCATCGGCAAGGGAAAGCCGGCCATCCACCTCCAGCTCGGCAGGAATGCCCAGCACCGGCTCGCCCAGTATCAGCCGGCTGACGCGCAATTGCCCCAGTTCGATGGCCACCGGCAGTTCCGGCACCCGCAGCGGCGCGGTTTCGGGGGACGGCAGCCCGGTCGGGGTGGTGGTCGTTCCCGGCCGCCGGGCGATGACGATTTCCTCGGCCGAGAGCGTATTGACCGAAAACCGCCCGTTCAGCAGGGCAAGCCGGTTCCAGTCCAGCACCGCGCCCCGCATGGTCAGCCAGATGCCGTCATCGTCCGAAACGGTCAGCTCTTCGATCGTCGCCCGCGAACTCAGCGCCCCCTGCAGCCCCTTCACCTTCACCGTCCGGCTGTCTCCCGACAGGGTATCTTCGAGAAAGCCGACCAGCAGGCCGCGCGACTCGTCCCCCCCGGCGCGAAGCGGCGCGGACAGCCCGAGAAGAAGCAGCAGGGCATATGCGAGATAGCGCGTCAAAAGGCCTGTCCGATCCCCAGATAGAATTGCATCCTGCTCCCGGTCGCGCCGTTCACGGGCCAGCCCAGGTCGAAGCGCACCGGTCCCAGCCCGCCCAGATCAAAGCGCAGCCCGAACCCGGCGCCGGCGTGGCTGGCCGAGCGGCCGCTGGTCAGGGAACTGCTGTCCACCGCCCCGAAATCGTAGAACCCTACCAGAGACAGCTTGTCGGTGACCTTGCTGCGGATTTCGGCGGACAGGCCCAGGAAGGCGCGCCCGCCCGATACCCGCGCCCCCACGGGAATGCCCAGCGATTCATAGGGCTGGCCGCGCACCGTGCCGGAGCCGCCCGAGAAGAACAGAAGATCGGGAGAAACCTCGGACAGTGCCGGCCCGATCACCGAACCAAGCTGCACCCGCCCGGCCAGAACGAAACGCCCGGTGCCCGGCGGGCTCCAGTAGCCGCGCCCGTCAACCCTCAGCTGACCGCCCGATCTCGTGCCGCCGAGGCCCGCGAAGGGGATCAGGCGGGCATCGAGGAAGAGGCCGCCCTGCGGGTCTGCCCTGTTGTCGCGCCGGTCCCACTCGACACGCACCGGCAGGATTGCATAGCGGAATTCGCGGTTGATGCCGAAGGCATCGTCAGAGCGCGATCCGGCGCCAGCGATGAAGATTTCTCCGAACAGGTTGCGCGAAAACGTGCGGCGGACGCCGAGGCCGGCAAGCCCGGTGAGCACGTCGTAGTGGGTGCGGTTGCGCCGTTCCACATCTGCGCGATAGAACATGCTGTCGTCGGGGCCGAACCGGTCCGGACGATCCAGCCGCAAGGCGATGCGGCCATCGACTGCCTCGGTCCCCCCGATATTGCGCAGGCGGGTTTCGAACTGAAGCCGCTCGGCGCCGCCGAACAGGTTGCGATGCAGCCAGCGAAAGCTCAGATCCACCCCCGTGCGCGACGAGATTTCGCCACCCAGCGCAAGTCGCCGGGGCGGCATGTCTTCGACCGTCGCGGTGAAGTCCAGCGTGCCATCCGGGTTTGGCGTCTCGGCCTCGCGGATCGAGACCGAGGAAAACGTCCCCGTTCGCCGCAACCGCGTGGCCGCGCGCTGAAGCTTCTCGGGGTCGTAGACCTCGCCGGTCGGAAAGCCGGCGATCCGGTAGATCGATTCGGTGCGCACCGATGACGTGCCGGCAAGGTTCAGCCTGCCAAAACGCAGCCTCGGTCCCGGCGCGATGGTGAAGCGGGCATCCAGCTCTGCCCGAGCGTGGCGCACGACCAGCTGCTGATCGGCAACGCGTGCCTTGGGGTGGCCGGCTTCGCGCCAGCCCCGCACCCCCGCGATGGCGGTTTCCTCCAGTACGCCGGTCGAGGCCGGCCGGCCCGGGGCAAAGTCCTCGGGCAGTTCGGTTCCCGGCGCGAGAGGCGCGATCTCGGTGCGGCCGAAACGGAAGGGCCGGCCGGGGGCCACGGTGATTTGGATGCGGTCGATGCGCCTGGGAAGGTTCAGCGGGTCGAGGTCGGCCGCTTCGCGCCCGTCCACGAGGATGCGAATGACCGGGCTGAAATAGCCCTGGCCGTAAAGCACCTGAATCAGCGTGCGGTAGTCGGACAGGGCGGCGGCCAGGACTTCCTGCGCGTTGTCCAGTCCGCGTGCCTCGATGGCCATGACCGCCGAGGCCGAGCGAAGCCGCTCGCGCAGATCGTCCGGGGCGCCGGGTGCGACGAATACCGTCTCCAGAGCCGCCACCGGCCCGCCCGCCAGCAGCGCGCAGACCACGGCCAAAGCCCGCAGGGCAGATCTGCTCTGGCCAGATTTCGGCATGGCGGATCCCGAATGGCGTCGGTTGGACGGGCGGTCGGAACAATCCCGTGGCGTCAGCGAAAATCTTGCACAGAGCCGGGGAAAACGAAAGCCGATTCGACCCTTGCCGCATTGGCGGCGTTGCCGGTTTCCGGCCCGCCGTCAGCCGCCTGCAGAGTCGATCCATCGCCGGATGGCGGCGCGCTCGATCGGTTCCATGAAGGTGATGTTGGCTGGCGGCATGGCATCGGTGATCCCGGCCTGAAGAAGGATCGCCCGGGCGTTGCGCGCGATGTCGGCCGGGGTGTCGAAGACCACGCCGCGCGGGGCACGTGCGATGCCGTCCCAGGCCGGTTCGCGCGAATGGCACATGGCGCAGCGGGACTGGATTACCTCCTGTGCGGCTTCGAACCCCGCGGCGGCGACCAGCCTGGCCTCGGCCGGTGTCATCGGGCGGGCCTCGGCCTCTTCGATCGTTTCGCCGCCGCGCAGCGTGGACAGCCAGATGACGGCCGCAAACAGCAGCGCGGTTGCCACCCATGTCCACCACGGGCTGCCGGCGCGGGCGTGGCGGGTGTTGAACCAGTGCCGGATCGTCACCCCCATCAGGAAGACCAGTGCAGCGATCACCCAGTTGAAGGGCGAGGCGAAGGCCAGCGGGTAGTGGTTCGACAGCATCAGGAACACCACCGGCAAGGTCAGGTAGTTGTTGTGGGTCGAGCGCAGCTTGGCGATGCGGCCGTATTTCGGATCGGGGGCGCGCCCTGCGATCAGGTCGGCCACCACGATCTTCTGGTTGGGGATGATGACGAAGAAGACATTGGCCGTCATGATGGTGGCGGTAAACGCCCCCAGATGCAGCATCACCGCGCGGCCGGTGAACAGCTGGTCGTAGCCCCAGCCCATGGTCACCAGCAGCACGAACAGCAGCACCATCAGCGCCGTCGGCCGCTCGGCCAGGCCCGATCGGCACAGCAGGTCATAGATGATCCACCCCACCGTCAGCGAGGCGGCGGAAATGGCGATGCCCTGCCACAGCGCCAGATCGGCCTTGGCCGGATCGATGAGATAGAGCTCTCCCCCCAGCCAGTAGAGGATTGCCATGAGCGCCGCGCCCGAAAGCCAGGTGGCGTAGCTTTCCCATTTGAACCAGGTCAGGTGCTCGGGCATGCGTTCGGGCGCCACCAGGAACTTGCGGATCTGGTAGAACCCGCCGCCATGCACCTGCCATTCCTCGCCATGGGCGCCGGGCGGCAGGTCGGGCGCCTTGCGCAGGCCCAGATCCAGCGCGATGAAATAGAAGGACGAGCCGATCCACGCAATCGCCGTGACCACATGCAGCCAGCGGACCGCGAACGCGGCCCAGTCCCAGAAAATGACGGAATCGATCATCGGTGCAGCTTCCCTCGCGGTGGTGCGGTCAGGCTAGGCAAAGCGGCAATTCTTCGGTATTGCCAGATATTGCCAAGCTGTATCAAAAATCCCGGAACAATGTCCTATCTCGACAACATCCGCACCTTTGTCCGCGTCTACGAGCTGGGCAGCATGTCCGCGGCCGGGCGCGATCTGCGGATTTCTCCGGCGGTGACCTCGGCGCGGATTTCGCAGCTTGAGGATCATCTTGGCGTGCGCCTGTTCCAGAGGACCACGCGCAACCTTTCCCCGACCGAGCAGGGCCGGGCCTTTTACGGCGGCGCGGTCAAGGTGCTCGAGGCCGTGGATGCGGCCGAGGCGCGGGTCATGGACCTGACCGAGAACCCGCGGGGCACGCTGTTCGTGGCCGCTCCGCTGGGGCTGGGGCGGCGGCTGCTGGCGCCGGAGGTGCCTGATTTCCTTGACCGTTACCCCGAGATCAAGCTGCGGCTTCGCCTGACCGACCGCAATGTGGACGTGCCGCGCGAGGGGCTGGATCTGGCATTTTTCCTGGGCCAGCCGCAGGACAGCACGCTGCGCATCCGCAAGATCGCCGATTGCCGCCGCGTCCTGTGCGCGGCGCCCGCCTATGTGGCGCGGCATGGGATGCCGCGGAGCGGAGACGATCTGGTGCGCGACGGTCATGAGTGCCTGAACCTGCGCTATCCGGGGGCGGCCGAGTTCCGCTGGCGCCTGATGACGCCCGACGGGCCGCGGAAATTCCACGTCTCGGGGCGTTACGAATGCGACGATGGCGATGTGCTGACCGGATGGGCGCTGGCGGGGCGGGGGATTGCGCTCAAACCGTTGTTCGAGGTGGCCGATCACCTTGCCGCCGGCCGGCTGGTGCCGGTGGCGGTGGACACCCCGCCCGAGCCGGTGCAGATGGCCTGCCTGTTCACCCATCGCCGGCACCAGGACCCCAAGACGCGGCTGTTCATGGATTTCATCTGCGCCCGCCTTGGCGCGGTGGTGAAGGCGGCCGAGGCCAGGGTTGCCGAACGGGTCTGAAGCGCATTTGCCAGGCGCGTGGAAGATGGCCGGGTCCGGCCATGCCGCGCCGGGTCGCGTTCGCGCTCGGCCGGGCGAGGGGCTCTGCCCCTCGTGCTCCCCGGGATATTTGCGGCCAGAAAAAGCCCGGTCTCCTGCCCTAGCCGAACCGGTAGTTCGAGGCGGTCACCCCGCCGAACAGGTCGGTGTCGTGATAGGTTCGCGTGGCCGGCTCGGACTCGGCCGCGCCCAGGGCGACGAACAGGGGCACAAGGTGATCTTCCTGCGGGTGGCAGGTGCGGGCATGGGGCGCCTGTTCCCAGGCAAGGACTGCCTCCAGCCGCTCTTGCGGCGGCAGCGCCATCGCCGTGGCCAGCCAGTCGTCGAAGGCGGCGGAGGGCTTGCGCGCTTCGGGGCCCATCATGCGCAGGTTGTGATAGCTCAGCCCCGACCCGACGATCAGCACGCCTTCGTCGCGCAGCGGCGCCAGCGCCCGGCCCAGATCCACATGCGCCTGCGGGTCGTAGTCGCGGCGGATCGAGACCTGGAAAATCGGTACATCGGCCTGTGGATACATGACGTAAAGCGGCGCAAAGGTGCCGTGGTCGAACCCCCGTTCGTCATCCAGGCGCAGATTCAGCCCGGCCTGCGCGGCAAGATCGGCGGTCCGCTCGGCCAACTCCGGGGCGCCGGGTGCGGGATAGACGATTTCGTAGGTTTCGGACGGAAAGCCGTAATAGTCATAGACCATCGGCGGCCGTGCCGCGTGCATCACGGCGAAATCATCGGTTTCCCAATGGCCCGAAACCACCAGCACGGCCCTGGGCGTGCAGCCGATCTGTTCCGGCATCTTCCGCAGCGAGGTTTCGAGATTTGCCAGCTGACGCCGCAGCCCCGGCAACCACGGCCACGGGCCGCCGCCATGGGAAATGAACCAGGTGGGCAGTCTGTCGGTCATGTGATCTCCTCCGCGCGGTCGTTGTGTCTGCCTTCAATCTGGCAGTTTGCGGCGGCCGATCACAGGCGTATCCGCGAACAGACCCTGTGCGCAGCGGCTCAGCTGCCCCGGTAGGTGGAATAGCCGAAGGGGGAAAGCAGCAGCGGCACATGGTAATGCGCCGCCTGCGCCATGCCGAAACGGATCGGGATCAGGTCGAGGAACCGCGGCTGCTGCGGCGGCGTGCCGGTCGCGTCCAGCCAGGCCCCGGCGTGGAACAGCAGCTCGTAGACGCCGATCACGAATTCATGGGCGGGCAGGATCGGCGCGTCGGTGCGGCCGTCGGCGTTGGTGGTGACGGACCGCAGGTGGTGGCGGGCGTCCCCGTCGATGCGGAACAGGTCGATCCGCAGCCCCTGCGCGGGGCAGCCGCGCGCGGTGTCCAGAACATGCGTTGTCAGAAAGCCACTCATCTCTTGCGCCTCATCTCTTGCGCCGCCGGCGTGCGGTCCCGGTATCACTCCTGCCTTGCCGGTCAGGGTCTTGCAAATCCTCCGGCTTTGACAGTGTTTTCTTGATAATTTGATAAACCGCCCGGTTGCGGAGGATTATGCAGGTAGAAGAGAAATCGGAGGCCGGCATGAACAGATATCCCCGCGACATGATCGGCCATGGGCCGAAGCCCCCGGACCCGCAATGGCCGAACGGGGCGAAGATCGCCGTGCAGCTGGTGTTGAACTACGAAGAGGGCGGCGAAAGATGCCTGCTGCATGGCGATTCCGAATCCGAGGCCTTCCTGTCCGAGATCGTCGGCGCCGAGCCCTGGCCGGGCCAGCGCCACTGGAACATGGAATCGATCTATGAATACGGGGCGCGCGCCGGGTTCTGGCGCCTGCACCGGCTGCTGAAGGACCTGCCCGTCACCGTGTTCGGGGTGGCCACCGCCCTGGCCCGCAGCCCCGAGCAGGTCGCCGCCATGAAGGCCTCGGGCTGGGAGATCGCCAGCCACGGGCTGAAATGGATCGACTACCGGGATTTTTCCGAGGCCGAGGAACGCGCCCACATGGCCGAGGCCATCCGTCTGCACGAGCTGGTCGTGGGCGAGCGCCCGCGCGGCTGGTATACGGGGCGATGCTCGGTCAACACCATGCGGATCGCGGCCGAGGAGGGGGGCTTTGACTGGCTGGCCGATGCTTATGCCGACGATCTGCCATACTGGCTGCGGCTGGGCGGGCGCGACCAACTGGTGGTGCCCTATACGCTGGATGCCAACGACATGCGCTTTGCCACCGCTCAGGGCTTCAATTCGGGCGAGCAGTTCTTCGCCTATCTGCGCGACAGTTTCGATGCGCTTTATGCCGAGGGGCTGGTCGGCGCACCGAAGATGATGTCGGTGGGGCTGCATTGCCGGCTGGCTGGGCGACCGGGGCGGATCACGGCTCTGAAGCGCTTTCTGGACCATGCCCGCAGCCACGAGGGCGTGTGGTTCGCAACCCGGGCGCAGATCGCCCGGCACTGGGCGGCGGTGCATCCGCCCCGGGACCGCTTGCGGCCGTCGCAGATGGATCGCGACGCGTTCGTGGCCACCTTCGGCGGGGTGTTCGAACATTCGCCCTGGGTGGCGGAGCGGGCTTTCGAACTGGAGCTGGGGCCTGCCCATGACCGGGCGGAGGGGCTGCACAACGCGCTGGCGCGGGCCTTCCGCGCGGCGACGGAGCGCGAACGCCTTGACGTTCTTCTGGCCCATCCCGACCTGGCCGGCAAGCTGGCGCGGGCGAAGCGGCTGACCCCCGAATCCAGCGCCGAGCAGGCCTCGGCCGGGCTGGACGCGCTGACCGACGAGGAACGTGCCACCTTCACCGAGTTGAATGCCGCCTACCGCGCCCGCTTCGGCTTTCCCTTCATCATTGCCGTGCGCGACCACGACAAGGCCGGAATCCTGGCTGCGTTCCGGCGCCGGCTGGAGAACGACCGCGATACCGAGTTCGCCGAGAGCTGCGCTCAGGTAGAGCGCATCGCCCTGTTGCGCCTGCGCGAGATGCTGCCATGAGGTCGATCCGCCCCCGGCCGCTGAGCGCGGACATCTTTGCGCCTTTTGGCGACGTGCTTGAGGCCGCGGGCCCGCCCGACCGGATCATCAATCGCGGCCGTTGCGGGCGGTGGCACGACCGGGCGCGGCTGGATTTTTCCGGTGGACGGGCCGGGATCAGCCTGTTCGAGGCCCGGCCCTGCGTGCTGCCGCATGTGCTGGAGATGGTGGAGCGTCATCCGCTGGGCCCGCAGGCCTTCATTCCCATGCACCGGCGCCCCTGGCTGGTGGTCGTCGCCCCGGATCGGTGCGGTCGTCCGGGTGCGCCGGTGGCCTTCATCGCCGGGCCGGGGCAGGGGGTGAACCTGCTTCGGGGCACATGGCATGGCGTGTTGACGCCGCTGCATGCTCCGGGGCTGTTTGCGGTGGTGGACCGGATCGGTCCGGGGGAGAATCTGGAAGAGCACTGGTTCGATGAGCCCTGGACGGTGACGGCGCTTTCGGAAGGGGTGCGCGGGGAGGGCACCGAAGGCTGAATGGCGGCGGAAGTCGGGATGGCGGGGGCGCTGCCCCCTCGGCCCTGCGGGCCTCACCCCCGGAGTATTTGGAGCGAGATGAAGGGGGCGTGAAGCGCATTGCACGGCCGGTCGCGAGGGCATGCGGACATGCGGCGTCTGCGCGCTGGCGGCGGGGCCCGTTTCAGCCTTGGGGGGCGGCGGCCATCAGCCGGGCGACCTCGAGCATGCGTGCCGAGAAGCCCCATTCGTTGTCATACCAGCCGAAGACGCGGGCCTGCCGGTTGCCGATCATGCGCAGTTCGGGCCCTGCGATCACCAGCGATTCGGGGCGGGCGCGCAGATCCGAGGAAACCAGTGGCTCGTCGGTCCAGCCCAGCACGGGTGTGGTTCCGACGGCCGTGTGCAATGCGGTTGTGAAGGTGTCATGCGGCATTGGCCGGGCAAGTTGCGCCACCAGATCCACCGAGGACACGCTGGCCGTGGGCACCCGCACGGCCGCTCCGCTGATCCGGCCGGCAAGTTCGGGCAGAACGTGGTCGATCAGCTGCGTCGCGCTGGTGGTTGTCGGGACCATCGACAGGGCGCCGGCGCGCGAGCGGGCCGGGTCGCCGCGCGGGGCATCCACCATGGGCTGGCTGTTGGTATAGCAGTGGATGGTGGTCATGTGCGCCCGCTCGATCCCGGCGATACGGTCGATCACCCGCAGCAGCGGGGCCAGGGCGTTGGTGGTGCAGGAGGCGTTTGAAACGATCCTTGCCCGCCCCAGCCGTGATTCATTGGCGCCCAGCACGATGGTCACCTCGGCCGCGGGCGACGGCCCCGAGATCAGGACCTTGCCGGCCCCGGCCTCCAGACCGCGGGCGGCCACGTCCGACGTGCGTGCGATGCCCGTACACTCCAGCAGCACATCGACGCCGGAAAGGTCCACGCGGGCCAGGTCGGGCGAATGGGCGACGGGAATGGTCCGGTCCCCGACATGCAGCGCCCGGGGGCCGGTTCGCACCTCGTCCGGGAACGGGCCGAAGGTGCTGTCGTAGCGGAAGAGATAGGACAGGATGTCCAGGGGGGCGATGTCGTTGATCAGTGCCACCTCGACATCGTGGTTCTGCGGGCGGGTCAGCACCTGCCGCAGTACCGTGCGCCCGATGCGCCCGAATCCGTTGATCGCGATCTTCATGTGCGCCGTATGACAGGGAGTGCCGGCGGCCTCAACGGGTGAAAACCCGCCGCGCCGCTTCATCGCCGGAACGGGCTCAGCGGCATGTGCCGGTTGACGTCCTTGTAGAGCAGGTAGCGGAACGGTCCCGGCCCGCCGGCATAGCAGGCCTGGGGGCAGAAGGCGCGCAGCCAGATGTAGTCGCCGGCCTCGACCTCGACCCAGTCGCGGTTGAGGCGATAGACGGCCTTGCCCTGGAGAATATAGAGCCCGTGCTCCATCACATGGGTCTCGGCAAAGGGAATCACCGCGCCGGGCTGGAAGGTGACGATGGTCACATGCATGTCGTGGCGCATGTCCTCGGGGTCGACGAAGCGGGTGGTGGCCCAGCGGCCGTCGGTGCCCGGCATCGGGGTGGGTGCGATGTCGCCTTCGCTGGTGACGAAGGCATCCGGCGGGGACAGGTCGGGGGCCGGCTGCCACGCCTTGCGGATCCAGTGGAAGCGGGCGGCGGGACCGGCGCGGTTGTGCAGGGTCCAGTCGCAGCCGGGCGGCAGATAGGCGTATCCCCCCGGCTCCATCACATGCGCCTGCCCGTCGATCGTCAGGGTCACGGCGCCGTCCACCACGAACAGCACCGCCTCGGCCTGGGGGTCGCTTTCGGGGCGGTCGCTGCCGCCGCCGGGCTGCACCTCCATGATGTAGTGCGAGAACGTCTCGGCGAAACCCGACATCGGCCGCGCGATGACCCACAGCCGCGTTCCCTGCCAGTGCGGCAGGCGCGAGGTCACGATGTCCTGCATGGTGCCGCGCGGAATCACCGCGTAGCTTTCGGTGAAGACGGCCCGTCCGGTCAGAAGCTGCTCCTGCCCCGGATGTCCACCGGTCGGCGCGAAATAGGTGCGGTCGGTCATGGGATCCCTCGCTAGGCGGCGCGGCAACTATGCGGCGCGGCGGGAAGCTTCTCCAAGTGGGGGCGGGCGGATAGCAATGTTCCGAAATATTTGAAGATGGCACGCCTTTCCGGCGTGCGTTTTCGCCCTTGCCGCAGCTTCCCGTGCCCGTTATCTGTATGCGCGAGCATGCGGGAGAACCGGCCGCCGCGCCGGTGCCGAAGGAGCAACCGCCCCGGAAACTCTCAGGCCGCAGGGACCGTATGCTTGACAAGGAACTCTGGAGAGAGGCGCGCGGGACGCGCCCGCCGAAGGGATAACGATCTCAGGCGAAAGGACAGAGGGGGCATCGCATGGCGCGGGCAATGCGCCAAACATGGGATGCCGCATGATTTTTCGCAAAAGTCGTGCCGGTTGAAGGACAGGACGGGCACATGACGGATCTGCTCAGAACGCCGCTTTACGACCTCAACATCGAGCTGGGGGGCAGGATGGTGCCCTTTGCCGGCTACGAGATGCCGGTGCAGTTCGCCGGCATCATGGCCGAGCACCGGCATACCCGGGAAAGGGCGGGCCTTTTCGACGTCAGCCACATGGGGCAGGTGATCCTGTCGGGGGCGCCGATGGCCGAGATCGCCGCCGCCTTCGAGGCGCTGGTGCCCATGGACGTGCTGGGGCTGGCCGAGGGGCGCCAGCGCTACGGGCTGTTCCTGAACGAGCGCGGCGGGATCCTCGACGATCTGATGTTTTCCAACCGTGGCGATCACCTCCTTGTGGTGGTCAATGCCGCCTGCAAGCAGGCCGATCTGGCGCGGATGAAGGCGGCGCTCGAGCCGCGCGGTATCACCGTGACCCAGGTGACCGACCGTGCGCTTCTGGCGCTGCAGGGGCCGGCGGCCGAAGCGGTGCTGGCCGGGCTGAACCCGGAGGTGGCCGGGATGCGCTTCATGGACGTGCGCACGCTCGACCTGAACGGGGCCGAGTGCTGGGTGTCGCGTTCCGGCTATACCGGCGAGGACGGCTTCGAGATCTCGGTGCCCGCCGCGGCGGCCGAGGCGCTGGCGCGGGCGCTGCTGGCCCATGAGGACGTGGCGCCGATCGGGCTGGGGGCGCGCGATTCGCTGCGGCTCGAGGCGGGGCTGTGCCTTTACGGTCACGACATCGACGAGACCACCACCCCGGCCGAGGCGGCGCTGAGCTGGGCGATCCAGAAGGTGCGGCGCGCGGGCGGTGCGCGCGAGGGCGGCTTTCCCGGCGCCGATGTGGTGCTGAAACAGCTGGCCGAGGGGGCGCCCCGCAGGCGGGTGGGCCTGCGCCCCGATGGGCGCGCGCCCATGCGCGAGGGCGTCGGGCTCTTCGCCGCCGCCCAGGGGGGCGAGGCGATCGGCGCCATCACCTCGGGCGGCTTCGGGCCCACGGTTGGCGGGCCGGTGGCGATGGGGTATGTGCCCGTTGACCTCTCGGCCCCCGGCACGGAGGTTTACGGAGAGCTGCGCGGAAAGCGCCTGCCCCTGAGGGTCGAAAAGCTGCCCTTCGTGGCGGCCCGGTTCAAACGCTGAGTCCAGGAGGAAGAGGGACCATGAAATACACCGAAGAACATGAATGGCTGCGCCCCGAGGGCGAAATCGTCGTCGTCGGCATCACCGAACACGCCGCCGAGCAGCTGGGCGATGTGGTGTTCGTCGAACTGCCCGAGGCCGGCACCGAGGTCAGCAAAGACGACGAGATCGTGGTGATCGAAAGCGTCAAGGCGGCCTCGGACATCCTCGCCCCCCTGGATGGCGAGATCGTCGAGATCAACGAGGCGCTGACCGACAATCCGGGGCTGGTGAACGAGGATCCCCTGGGCGCGGGATGGTTCTTCAAGATCAAGCCCGTCAACATGTCCGATCTTGACGACTACATGGACGAGGCCGCCTACAAGGAATTCATCGGCTGACCGGGCCGCCCGCCGCGCGCGGCCCGGGATGGGCGGCGAAGGCGGGCCGGGCCGGAAGCGAGAGGAAGGCGGTCCCGCATGGGATCGCCCGTGCCAGGAGTGAACCGGGATGACGTTCAAGCCCACCGATTACCTGCCTTATGATTTTGCCAATCGCCGCCATATCGGGCCCAGCCCGGCCGAGATGGAAGAGATGCTGCGGGTCGTGGGGGCCGACAGCCTCGACGACCTGATCGACCAGACCATTCCCGCCTCGATCCGCCAGGCCGAGCCGCTGGATTTCGGCAAGCCGAAGTCCGAGCGCGAGCTGCTGTATCACATGCGTCGGGTGGCGGCGAAGAACAAGGTTCTGACATCGCTGATCGGACAGGGCTATTACGGCACGGTGACGCCGCCGGCGATTCAGCGCAACATCCTAGAAAACCCGGCCTGGTACACCGCCTACACGCCCTATCAGCCCGAGATCAGCCAGGGCCGGCTGGAGGCGCTTCTGAACTTCCAGACCATGGTGAGCGACCTCACCGGGCTCGAGATCGCCAATGCCTCGCTTCTGGACGAAGCCACCGCCTGCGCCGAGGCGATGACCATGGCCCGGCGCATCTCGAAATCGAAGGCAAGGGCCTTCTTCGTGGACGAGAACTGCCATCCGCAGAACATCGCGGTGATCGAAACCCGCGCCCGGCCGCTGGGGATCGAGGTGATCGTCGGTGCTCCTGAGGATCTGGAGCCCGAGAATGTGTTCGGCGCCATCTTCCAGTACCCGGGCACCTACGGCCACCTGCGCGACTTCACCGATCCGATCGCGGCGCTGCACGCGGCAAGGGCGGTGGGCATCGTAGTGGCCGACCCGCTGGCGCTGTGCCTGCTGAAGGAACCCGGTGCCATGGGCGCCGACATCGCCGTGGGCTCGACCCAGCGGTTCGGCGTTCCGGTGGGCTATGGCGGCCCGCACGCCGCCTACATGGCTGCCCACAAGGATCATGTCCGCGCCATGCCGGGGCGCATCGTCGGTGTGAGCGTGGATTCCCACGGCAACCGCGCATACCGGCTGGCGCTGCAGACCCGCGAACAGCATATCCGGCGCGAAAAGGCCACTTCGAACGTGTGCACCGCCCAGGCGCTGCTGGCGGTGATGGCCTCCTTCTATGCGGTGTTCCACGGCCCCGAGGGGCTCAAGGCCATCGCCCAGCGCATCCATCGCAAGACCGTGCGCCTCGTCCGCGTGCTCGAGGCCGCGGGCTTCGAGGTGGAGCCGAAGGAATTCTTCGATACCGTCACGGTCGAAGTGGGCCTGCTGCAGCGCGGCGTGCTGCAGGCAGCGGTGCGCGAGGGCATCAACCTGCGCCGCGTGGGCGACACCAAGGTGGGCATTTCCCTGGACGAGCGCACCCGCCCGGCAACGATCGAGGCCGTCTGGCGCGCCTTCGGGATCGTGCTGAAGGACGAGGATCTGACCCCCGAATACCGCCTGCCCGAGGGGCTCATCCGCCAGTCGAGCTATCTCGATCACCCGGTTTTCCACATGAACCGCGCCGAGACCGAGATGGTGCGCTACATGCGCCGGCTGGCCGACCGGGATCTGGCGCTGGATCGGGCCATGATCCCGCTGGGCTCGTGCACGATGAAGCTGAATTCGGCGGCCGAGATGATGCCGCTCTCCTGGGGCGAGTTTTCGCTCATCCATCCCTTCGCGCCCCCCGAGCAGGCCGAAGGCTATGCCGAGCTGATCGCCGACCTGTCCGACAAGCTGTGCCGGATCACCGGCTATGACGGCATGTCGATGCAGCCCAATTCCGGCGCCCAGGGGGAATATGCCGGGCTGCTGACCATCCAGGCCTGGCACCGCGCCCGCGGCGAGGGGCATCGCAACATCTGTCTCATCCCCATGAGCGCGCATGGCACCAACCCCGCCAGCGCCCAGATGGCGGGCATGAAGGTGGTGCCGGTGAAGACGGCCGAGAATGGCGATATCGACGTCGAGGATTTCCGCGCCAAGGCCGAGAAGCACGCCGACAACCTGGCTGCCTGCATGATCACCTATCCCAGCACCCACGGCGTGTTCGAGGAGACGGTGAAGGAGATCTGCGACATCACCCACCGCCATGGCGGGCAGGTCTATATCGACGGGGCCAATCTGAACGCCATGGTCGGGCTGGCCCGGCCGGGTGACCTGGGCGGCGATGTGAGCCACCTGAACCTGCACAAGACCTTTGCCATCCCCCATGGCGGCGGCGGCCCCGGCATGGGGCCGATCGGGGTCAAGGCGCATCTCATTCCCTACCTGCCGGGGCATCCCTTCACCGGCGGGCAGGAAGGGCCGGTCTCGGCTGCGCCGTATGGTTCACCCTCGATCCTGCCGGTCAGTTGGGCCTATATCCTGCTGATGGGGGGCGAGGGGCTGACCCAGGCCAGCCGCGTGGCGATCCTGAGCGCCAACTACATCGCCAGCCGCCTGCAGGGCGCCTACGAGATCCTCTATCGCGGCAAGAACGGGCGGGTGGCCCATGAATGCATCATCGACACCCGACCCTTTGCCGAGAGCGCCGGTGTCACCGTGGACGACATCGCCAAGCGGCTGATGGATTGCGGTTTCCACGCCCCGACCATGAGCTGGCCGGTGGCCGGCACGCTGATGATCGAGCCCACCGAAAGCGAAACCAAGGCCGAGCTGGACCGTTTCTGCGACGCGATGCTGGCCATCCGCGAGGAAATCCGTGCCATCGAGGAGGGCCGGATCGATCCCGAGAACAACCCGCTCAAGAACGCCCCGCACACGATGGAGGATCTGGTGCGCGACTGGGACCGCCCCTACTCGCGCGAGCAGGGCTGTTTCCCGCCCGGCGCCTTCCGCGTGGACAAGTACTGGCCGCCGGTGGGCCGGGTGGACAATGTCTGGGGCGACCGGCACCTGGTCTGTTCCTGCCCACCGATGAATGCCTATTCCGAAACCGGCTGAGCGCCGTCTGGACGACCCGCCGGTTGCCGGGCTTTCCGTGCCTGCCCGGTATCCGGCGGGTTTATTTCTGAAAATTCCCGTGCTAGCCTCGGGTCAAGACATGACAACACCAGCCGGATGAACCGGCGATACGAGGCAGACAGAGGCGTGATCGTGCAGGTTCCATTGGCAGGGCCGGCAACCCGTGCGGGGATTTCCCTGCTGGTTGCCTTGTGGGTATGGGTGCTGACGCCGGTCGTGGTGTTCGCCGCGCCATATGCGGCCATGGTCATGGATGCGCGCACCGGTCAGGTCCTGTATTCGCGAAATGCCGATGCGCGTCTGAACCCGGCCTCTCTGACCAAGATGATGACGCTCTACATCGCCTTTGAGGCGATCCGTAACGGTGAAATCACGCTCGATACCCAGGTACGGATTTCACGCAACGCGGCGTCCGAGCCTCCATCCAGGCTGGGCCTCAAGGCCGGCCAGAAGATCGCCCTTCGCTATCTGATCCGGGCCGCGGCGGTGAAATCGGCCAATGATGCCGCGACCGCCATCGGCGAGGCCATCTCGGGCAGCGAGGCAGCCTTCGCGCGGCGCATGAACCGCACGGCAAAGGCGCTGGGCATGACCCGGACCACCTTTCGCAACGCCAACGGCCTGACCGAGCGCGGGCACCTTTCGACGGCGCGCGACATGACCGTGCTGGGGCGGCACCTGCTTTACGACTACCCTCAGTACTACAACCTGTTTTCGCGCCGCTCGACCAATGCCGGGGTGCGGGTGGTCCGCAACACCAACCGCAAGTTTCTGGACTCCTATCGCGGGGCGGACGGGATCAAGACCGGCTATACGCGGGCGGCGGGCTTCAACCTGGTGGCCTCGGCAAAGCGGGGGGAAAAGCGGATCATCGCAACCGTGTTCGGCGGCAAGTCGAGCGCGTCGCGCAATGCCAAGGTCGCCGAACTGCTCGACCTCGGTTTCCGCCGGGCTCCGGCGCGCGCGCCGTTGCGCAAGCCGCCCCTGCCCGACTACAAGGGCGGGCCGGGCGTCGCGCCGAACCCGACCGGCCCCAAGACCATCGTCGTTGCAGGAGCCGTGCGCGAGAGCCTTCGCCCCCGGGCCCGGCCCGAGGCCCCGGTGGTTGTGGCCGAAGCGGTGGCCAAGGCGGTGGCCGAGGACAAGGCCAAGATCCGCGCCGGCGTGGCCGAGGCGGTGGTGGCCGCCCGCATTCCCATGGATGACGGGTCGGGCCGCGAAATCATCTTGCGCCCCCAGGCCCGCCCCGGCGAGGTGAAACTGGCTCTGACCAGCAGCAAGCCCGACGCCCCCGAGCGCGAGATCGTCACCCGCCTGTCCACCTCGGGCGGGTTCTTCTGGGGCATCAATGTCGGACGCTACAAGACCCGGTTCGAGGCCGAGAAGGTTCTTCTGAGGACCGCTCTGGCCGAGATGGCGACGCTGGACGGAGCCCTGCGCAAGGTGGTTCAGAGCCGGCGCGGCTTCGACGCGAATTTCGTCGGCATGACCCGCGAACAGGCCGACCTGGCCTGCCGCCGTCTGCAGGCGCGCAACGTCACCTGCTTCACGATCGGTCCGTCCTGACGGAGCCGCCCCCCCGGTTTTTCTTCACCAGCGAAAGGATCTCGTCCACGATCGCGGCCACCGGGCGGTCCGAACGCAGCCGGTGCCAATCGATGGGGCCGGGGTCGCGGGCAAGCTGGCGGTCAAGCACCTCGACGGTGGCGTCCGACGGTCCGCCCCGGCGTTGCCGGACGCGCGCGCGCAGGGCCGTTTCATCGGCTTCCAGCCAGACGGCCAGGGGGCGTGCGCGCCCGGTGTCGCGGAGGGCGGCCTCGATCCCGCGGCGCCGGTCGGGTCGGTCGAAGACCGCATCGACCACGACGCTGCCGCCTGCCTTCACGACCGCGGCGGCGCGTCTGGACAGCGCGCGATAGACCCGTTCGGACACCTCCGGCGCGTAGGCGGTCGCAGGAAGGCGCGTATCGGCCGGCACGCCGAACAGCGCCTTGCGGGTGCGGTCGCTTTCGATGATGCGCGCACCGGGCGGCGGACCCAGATGTGCCGAGAGTGCCTCGGCAATCGTGGTCTTGCCGGTGCCGCTGAACCCGCCGATTATGACGGCAACGGGTTCGGCCACCGCTGGGGCGGGGCGCAGCAGCTGCCGGGCCAGGTCGAAATACTGCCGCGCCGTGGCCGCCAGGTGTACCCGCGCGCCGGCCCCGGCCATCTCGGCCTGGGTGGCGGTGACATGGGCCCGCACCGCAGCCCGCAGGGCCATGAAGAAGGGGAGCAGCACGAACCCCTCGTCCTCGCCGGTCTCGTCGCAATAGCGGTTGGCGGCCAGATTGGCCAGCGGCGCCAGGCCGCGATGCCACAGGTCCATCAGCAGGAAGGCCAGGTCGTAAAGCACATCGATGGTGGCGATGCGGTCGTTGAACTCGATGCAGTCGAAGGGCGTGGGCCGGCCCCGGAACATGCAGATATTGCCCAGGTGCAAATCGCCATGACAGCGCCGGACGAAGCCCTGCGCCTCGCGCTGGTTCAGCATGTTCGCGTGGCGGGTCAGCGCATCGTGAAAGGCGCTGTCCAGCGCCTCGACCTCGGCAGGCTCGAAAACCGAGCTGGTGGCAAAGCCCGCGCGGTTGATCTTCAGAACCGCGGCGATGTTGGCCGCACCGGATTCGCCGTGCACGACCGCGGCGCCGGCGTGCCAGCGGGCGGTGGCATGGGCGATGGCCTCGATCATGTCGGCGTTCAGCCCGCCACGATCGGCGATGGAGCTGAGAAGGGCATCGGGTTCGAAACGGGCCATCTCGACCACCGCCTCGACCAGCGCGCCGGGGCCGTCGAATTCCAGCCCCCCGCCGGGGGTGCGGGTGATCCGCCGCACGCCAAGGTAGAGGCCGGGCGCATGCGGCGCGTTCAGCGCAAATTCCCGTTCGCAGTTCTCAAGCCGAAGCGCGAGGGTCGAGAAATCCGCATAGGGCAGGCGCCGGGCGCGCTTCATCTTCAAGGCCCTCTCACCGGCGAGGAGGACCCATGACAGATGGGTTTCGATCACCTCCACGGGGGTGTCGATCCCGTGGGTTGCCGGATCGGAGAGGAAGGCGAAAACCTCGCTCTGGTCGGTATCGCGCGCCATCAGGTCCTCTCATGGCCCGAAGGCCGACTGCAGCCCGGGCCGGCGGTCACGGCTTGGGGTGGTCGTCCCACTGGCCGGACAGGATCCGGCGGCTGTCGCCTTCGGGGTCGTCATACTGGTTGGATCTGACCGTGTAGAAAAAGGCCAGCAGGCCGACACCGCCCAGAAACAGCGAAACCGGGATGAGGATGATCAGTACTTCCATGGGGTCACCTTACCCGCAGGGCGTTCAGGGATACCGTAATCGACGATGCCGACATCGCCAATGCGGCAATCAGCGGCGTGGCCAAGCCCGCCACCGCCAGCGGGACGGCGATCACGTTGTAGATGGTGGCGATCTGGAAATTCTCGCGGATGCGTTTCGTGGCGCTGCGGGCGGTGGCGCAGGCATCGGCGATGGGCGACAGATCCGTGCCCAGCAGAACGATGTCCGAGGCAACGCGCGCCGCATCCAGCGCCGTTGCGGGCGAAATCGACACATGCGCCGCCGCCAGCGCCGCGGTGTCGTTCAGGCCGTCTCCGACCATCAGGACCTTGTGACCCTTTTCGGTCAGGCTTTGTACCCTTGCGGCCTTGTCCTCGGGCCGCGCCTCGGCCACCCATTTGCCGATTCCCACCTGCCGGGCCAGGTTTTCTACCGCCGGTGCCACGTCACCCGAGATCAGCAATACCTCCTTGCCCGCCTCGCGCAGGGCGCGCACGGCTTCGGCCGCGCCGGGGCGCAGCCTGTCGGTGAAGGCAAAGGGGATCGGCGTGCGGTCGCCGATGGCCAGCCAGGCGGTCGTCTGCGTCCCCTGAGCCGCGCCGACCCAGTCCGCGCGGCCCAGCCGGACCCTTTGCCCCCGGTATTGCCCTTCGGTCCCGAAGCCCGGCACTTCGGTCACCTCGGTGACGGCGGCGGGCTGGACTCCGGCCTCGCGCGCGGCGGCGGCAATCGCGCGCGAAAGCGGGTGCGAAGAAGCCTGCGCCAGGGCCAGTGCGATTTCCACGTCGGTGCGGGCGTGATCTTCAAGATTGACCGGCCGCAGCTCTCCGGTGGTCAGCGTTCCGGTCTTGTCGAAAACCACCGTATCGATCTGGGCGAGACGTTCGAGCGCAGTGGCGTTCTTGATCAGCAGCCCCTTGCGGAACAGCCGCCCCGAGGCTGCGGTCGTCACCGCCGGCACCGCCAGCCCCAGCGCGCAGGGGCAGGTGATGATGAGCACCGCCGCCGCGATGTTGAGCGCCGTGCGCATGTCCCATGTCCACAGATACCAGCCGGCGAAGGCCAGCGCCGACAGGATGTGCACGCCCGGCGCGTAGAGCTTGGCCGCCTGATCGGCCAGCGAGGTGTAGCGCGAGCGCCCCGATTCGGCGATGGCCACCAGATCGGCCATGCGATGCAGCGAGGTGTCCTCGCCCACGGCCGTGGCCCGGATCACCAGCGGGCCGGTGAGGTTCACTTCTCCCGCGCTGACCTGCTGGCCCGGTTCGGCAACGACGGGCAGGGTTTCGCCGGTCAGCAGCGAACGGTCGAGTTCGGAGCGGCCCTCGATAATCTCGCCATCCACCGGCATGCGCGCGCCGGGGCGGATGCGGATGCGGTCGCCGACCTTCAGTTCGGCGACGGCGACCTCTTCTTCTCCGCCGTCATCGCGGATGCGGATCGCGCGGGGCACCTCAAGCGCCGCCAGTTCCTCGGCGGCCGAGCGGGCGATGGCGCGGGTGCGATGATCCAGGTAGCGCCCGGCCAGCAGGAAGAAGGTCAGCGCCAGCGCCGCGTCGAAATAGGCGTGTTCGCCCGACAGCGACGTCTCCCACAGCGAGGTGACCAGCGCCAGCAGGATCGCCAGCGAGATGGGCACGTCCATGTTGAGCCGCCGGGTCGAGAGCGCCCCCCAGGCGTTGCGAAAGAAGGGCTGGGCGCTGAAGGCGATGGCCGGCAGGGCGATGGCCGCCGAAATCCAGTGGAACAGGTCGCGGGTGGTGCCCTCGGCGCCGGACCAGACCGAAACCGACAGCAGCATGACATTCATCATCGCGAAACCGGCCACCGCAAGGCGCATCAGGAGCTCGCGCCCGGCCCGGTCGCTTGCCGTCGAGGACAGAACCCCGGGGTCCAGCTCATGCGCCTCATAGCCGAGCTTCTCCAGCGCGGGGATCAGGTCGGCCGCACGAATATCGGGATCGGCCTCGATCATCGCGCGCTTCAGGGTCAGGTTGACGCGCGCCTCATGCACGCCCGGATGGGCGTTCAGCACGCTTTCGACATCGACAATGCAGGTCTGGCAGTGAATCGTCGGCAGTGAAAGCGCGATCCGGGCATCGGGCAGAGCCGCGTCCGCCGCCTCTGCCGGAGCGGCAAGGCAGCCGGGGCAGGCGGCTGCGGTCGGCGGGCGAAGCTCGGCCGTCATGGGATCATCTCACCACATGAATCTGGATCTTCTGGGTGAATTCGGTTCCGTCATCCGCCAGCGCCTTCAGCCGCACGTCCCAGCGCCCCGGCGGCAGTTCGACGCTGGCCACATAGGCCGAGCCGTCGAACTGGAAATCAGGGGTGAAATCGTCCCTGTTCTGGGTCGGACGGCCTACGGTTGCGTCAAGCCGGGCCACCCTGACCGGTTGCCCCTGCCGGTCGGTGAAGGCAAGTTTCAGCACGCCATTCTCTTCGTCGGCATCGACCGTCCAGCCAAGCCGCCTGTGCGCGGCCAGCCGCGTGTTGAATTCCTGGCTGGCGACATAGCCGTTGCGCACCTCGAGCCCCGGAAAGGTGGAAATCGCGCTCCAGGCGAGAACGCCGTTGACCACGAAGATCGTGCCGAAGAAGCCTCCGAACACCAGCGCCGCGTGAAAGCCGGTGAATTTGCGTTCCGCCATGGTTCAGTTTCCCCTCCCGTTGAAGGTGGTATCCTTGTAGGCCCGTTCGGTGTTGGTCAGATCCTCGACCCACAGGCGGATCTCGGTTCGTTCCGATCTTGCCGGCAGGGAGTCCCTGGGCGCGGTTATGTATACCCGCTGCTGGTACAGGGTGTCAGCAGGAACCTGTACCGTGCCGTAGGGCGATCCCTCGATCGTGAGATTCAGGCTGGGGTCGCCCTTGACGGTCAACCGGAAGGGGCGTGCCTCGCCATGCTTGTTGCGCAGGCGCACGTCATAGGTGTTGCGGATCGACCCGTCGGCCATGGTGACATATTGCGGGTTGCGCACCGGCGCCACCGAGATGTCGATGTCGGGGCGCACGAACAGGGCAAAGACCAGCCCGAACCCCACCAGCGACCAGAGCGAGGTGTAAAGGATGGTCCGCGGACGAAAGATGTGCTTCAGGATCGGCTTGGGCGGCTTGCCTGCGCGTTCGAGCTGTTCGTCGCTGTAGGCCATGTAGTCGATCAGGCCGCGCGGCTTGCCGATCTTGTCCATCACCTCGTCGCAGGCGTCGATGCACAGCGCGCAGGTGATGCATTCCAGCTGCTGGCCGTTGCGGATGTCGATGCCCATGGGGCAGACGTTCACGCAGGCCATGCAGTCGATGCAGTCGCCCTGGTTGGGGTCGAGCTTGCCCTTGCGCAGTTTGCCGCGCGGCTCTCCGCGCCATTCGCGGTAGGCGACGACCAGCGTGTCCTCGTCCATCATCGCCGCCTGGATACGTGGCCAGGGGCAGGCATAGATGCAGATCTGTTCGCGCGCGAAGCCGCCGAAGAAGAAGGTGGTAAAGGTCAGCAGCCCCACCGTCGTATAGGCGATCGGGTGGGCATTGCCAGTCACCAGATCGCGCAGCAGCGTCGGCGCATCGGCGAAATAGAACACCCACGCCCCGCCCGTGGCCAGCCCGATCAGCAGCCACAGCGTCCATTTCGTCACCCGCAGCCGCGCCTTGCGGAAGTCCAGCTTTTTCTGGCGATGCAGGCGCAGACGCGCGTTCCGGTCGCCCTCGACCCAGCGTTCGACCAGCATGAACAGGTCGGTCCAGACGGTTTGCGGGCAGGCATAGCCGCACCACACCCTTCCCAGCGCCGAGGTGAACAGGAACAGCCCCAGCCCCGCCATGATCAGCAGGCCGGCGACGAAGTAGAACTCATGTGGCCAGATCTCGATCCAGAAGAAGTAGAACCGGCGGTTGGCCAGATCCAGAAGTACCGCCTGATCGGGCAGGCTGGGGCCTCGGTCCCAGCGGATCCAGGGCACCAGATAGTAGATGCCCAGCGTCACGATCATGATGATCCATTTCAGATTGCGGAACTGCCCCTTCACGCGTTTGGGAAAGATGGGTTCCCGTTCGGCGTAAAGCGGTTGGGCTGTGGGGGAATCGCTCACGGAATCGCTCCGGGGTTGGTCTTGTTTCTGGCGCCTTGTCACAAATGCCCTTTGCGCAAACCTTGACATGGGTCAAAAAGCGCATCGTGCAATCATGTTTGTCGGGGCATTCTGACATATGGAGCCGGGATCGGCGGTGTTCCAGAGGCTGCGCATTCGGGGGCCTGCGACATGTTGGCCCGAAGAAATGATGCCCGATGAGATGGCGCCTCGTGAATCGGTCGGGAAAGCGTTGGCGTCGGCTTTTCAGGAAACGCGCGAACAGATCGAAAAGCCGACGCCAGGCCCCGCTGTGGCCGATACGGTCACCGGCGGGTATGCGAGTGTCGCAATGGCCCGAATCTTGCGAACACCACGACTGCCCGATCGGTCGCATGTTCTGGCCCCCGGCGATTTGACCGAAATCAAATGGGATCGATTTTTCGCGGCTTGCGGCAGGTTTTCCGGGGGAGCGGCCATGCCGGTTGCCTCCGCCGGTCGCGGGAGGAAAAGAAAACGGGCCGCCAACATGGGCGGCCCGTCGTTTTCGTGCCGTGCGGTCGGTCTATTCGCCGCCGCCCAGCTGGTGCACATAGGTGGCGACCGCGCGGATCTGCGCCTCGGTCAGCTTGCCCGACCAGGCCGGCATGACGCCATAGCGGGAGTTGGTGACGGTTTCCACGATGGTGTCGTAGTCGCCACCGTAAAGCCAGATGGCGTCGGTCAGGTTCGGCGCGCCGAAATCGCGGCTGCCGGTGCCGCTGTCGCCGTGGCACGAGGCGCAATTTTCGGCAAAGATCGCGGCGCCGGCCTCGACCTTGGTCGCGTCCTTCGCCTCGCCCGAAAGCGACATGACGAAATTGGCCACCTGGTCGATCTCTTCCTTGCTCAGCAGCTCGTCACGACCGAATGCCGGCATTTCCGAGAAGCGCGTCTCGTCATTGTCCGGGCTCCGGATGCCGACGGTGACCGTGGTGTAGATCGACTCGATGTCGCCTCCCCACAGCCAGTCATTGTCCAGCAGGTTGGGGAAGCCCTTGGCCCCCTGCGCACCCGAGCCGTGGCACTGGACGCAGAAGGTCTTGAACACCGCGCCCCCGGCATTGACCGCGTAGCTGTTCAGTTCCGGATCCTTCGAGATCTCGGTCAGTTCGGTCGAGGTCAGCTTGGCGTTGATCGCCGCATTGGCCTCTTCGGCCGCAGCGATTTCGGCCGCCACATCGGCGCGGGTGGACCAGCCCAGGATCCCCGGCGTCGCCCCGCCGGGAAGCGGCCAGGCGGGGTAGAGGATCGTGTAGATCACCGCCCAGATGATCGTCACGTAGAACGTCCACAGCCACCATTTCGGCAGGGGGTTGTTGAACTCTTCGATCCCGTCCCAGACGTGGCCGGTGGTTTCCGGATCGCCTTCGAACTTCTTGGATGGTTTGCTCATGTCCGCGCCTCCTCGGATTGGGCGGGTTTGTCTTCATGCCGGAAGGGAATGTTCGCGGTATCGCGATAGGTCCTGGTGCTGCCCGGCCGGAAGGCCCAGAGGATCACCCCGACGAAAACAGCGAACAGGAACACAAGCCCGATGGTGTCCGCGAAGGTCCTCAGAAGCGAATAGTAATGTTCCATGTCTCGCCTCCTCAGCGGCTGGGCAGGGGCGTGAAGGTCGAGAAATCGACCAGCGTGCCCAGCATTTGCAGATACGCCACCAGCGCATCCATTTCCGAGATGCCCGGCCGCCCGTCGAAGTTGCGCACCTGCACCTTGTCGCCGTAGCGCTCCAGTAGCCCGTCATAATCGCTGTCCGGATCGGCCTGCGCCTTGAAGTCGGCGACGGCGGCCTCGATCTGCTCGTCGGTATAGGGCACGCCCACGACCCGGTTGGTGCGCATCAGGTCGGCGATGTATTTCCCGTCGATCTTGCGATCCAGGAGATAGCCGTATTTGGGCATCACCGATTCCGGCACCACCGATTGCGGGTTGGTCAGGTGGGCCACGTGCCACTCATCCGAGTAGCGCCCGCCCACCCGCGCGAGATCCGGCCCGGTGCGCTTCGATCCCCACTGGAACGGGTGGTCGTACATCGACTCGGCCGCCAGCGAGTAGGGACCGTAGCGTTCGACCTCGTCCCGCATCGGGCGGATCATCTGGCTGTGGCACACGTAGCAGCCTTCGCGGATGTAGACCTCGCGCCCTTCAAGTTCCAGCGGCGTGTAGGGGCGCATCCCCTCCACCTTCTCGATCGTGCTGTCGAGGAAGTAGAGCGGAACCAGCTGCACGATGCCGCCGATGGTCACGACCAAGAAGCTGAAGATCAGCAGGAGGGTCGCGTTGGTCTCGAGGATCTTGTGCTTTTCGAGAATAGCCATTGCTCCGGCCCTCCTTATTCAGCCGGGACCGGAGTCGCCAGGCCTTCCTTGGCCGGGGCGGCTTTGACGGTCATCCACAGGTTGTAGCACATGATGATGGCGCCGGCGAGGTAGAGCAGACCGCCGGTGGCACGCACCACGTACATCGGGAACTTCGCTGCCACGGTGTCGGCGAAGGTGTTCACCAGGAAGCCGTTGGCATCCACTTCACGCCACATCAGGCCTTCCATGATGCCGGTTACCCACATCGACGCGGCGTAAAGCACGATGCCAATGGTGGCCAGCCAGAAGTGCCAGCTCACGAGGCTCAGCGAGTAGAGGCGTTCGCGCTTCCACAGCACCGGAACCAGGTAGTAGAGGGCACCGAAGGTGATCATGCCGTTCCAGCCCAGCGCGCCGGAATGCACGTGGCCGATGGTCCAGTCGGTGTAGTGCGACAGCGAGTTCACCGCGCGGATCGACATCATCGGCCCTTCGAAGGTGGACATGCCGTAAAAGCCCACGGCGATCACCATCATGCGGATGACCGGGTCGGTGCGCAGCTTGTCCCAGGCGCCCGACAGCGTCATCAGGCCGTTGATCATGCCGCCCCAGGAGGGCATCCACAGCATCACCGAGAACACCATGCCAAGCGTCGAGGCCCAGTCGGGCAGGGCGGTATAGTGCAGGTGGTGCGGACCGGCCCAGATGTACAGGAAGATCAGCGCCCAGAAGTGGATGATCGACAGCTTGTAGCTGTAGACCGGGCGCTCGGCCTGCTTGGGCACGAAGTAGTACATCATGCCGAGGAAGCCTGCGGTCAGGAAGAAGCCCACCGCGTTATGGCCATACCACCACTGGGTCATGGCGTCCTGGACGCCGGCCCAGACGATCACCGACTTGGAGCCCCAGATCGACACCGGAACGGTGAGGTTGTTGATGACGTGCAGCATCGCGATGGTGACGATGAAGGACAGGTAGAACCAGTTGGCCACATAGATATGCGGCTCCTTGCGCTTGATGATCGTACCAAGGAACACCGCCAGGTAGGCCACCCAGACGATGGTCAGCCACAGGTCGATGTACCATTCCGGTTCGGCGTATTCCTTGGATTGCGAGTTGCCCAGGACATAGCCGGTGGCCGCAAGGACGATGAAAAGCTGATAGCCCCAGAACACGAACCATGCCAGGTTGCCGCCCCACAGCCGCGCAGCCGAGGTGCGCTGCACCACGAAGAACGAGGTTGCGATCAGGGCGTTGCCGCCGAATGCAAAGATCACCGCGCTGGTGTGCAGCGGGCGAAGCCGGCCGAAGTTCATGTAGCCGTCGGCCCATTCGAAGTTGAGCGACGGAAAGGCCAGCTGCGAGGCGATGAACACGCCGGCGAGAAAGCCGACGACGCCCCAGAAGGCGGTGGCGATGACGCCCGCGCGGATGACGTCATCCATGTATTCGTTGGCCGGGGCCGGCTGTGCCGGTTCGTCCGTCCGGCGCAGGGTGTAGATGAAAAGGCCGATCGAGATGAGCGCGATGAGGATCGCGTGTACCTGATAGGCCAGATCACGTGCATTGTTGACCGCGATCAAGGCAAAGATCGTGATCAAGCCGAGCACGATCAGCTTGATGTAATTTCCCATTTTGCGTCCCTTCGTCTTGTCCCGCGCGATTCTTGCGTCGCACCGAACGGATTCAGACTGGCGGCTTGATGCGAAACGCGCTGCGCGTCCGCTTTGATCTGTATCAAGACGTGGGTCCGGAATCTATGACAGGCATCGGGCGAAACGCCACACTTTTCCGTCTTTCCCGGGGAGAAGGACGAAGTCACGAGGTTGAAATGGCATACAAGACGCTGCTCACCGTGCTTACCGATCGCAAGATCGCGGAAGCTCCCCTGGCGCACATGATCGCCCTTGCCAGGGATCAGGACGGCCATGCCGAGGCCCTGTGCCTCGGCGTCGACCGCACCCAGACCGGGTATTACTATGCCGGCGCCAATGCCGTGATCC
Organism: Piezobacter thermophilus; assembly: GCF_055386745.1. NCBI lineage: Bacteria > Pseudomonadati > Pseudomonadota > Alphaproteobacteria > Rhodobacterales > Paracoccaceae > Piezobacter > Piezobacter thermophilus. The sequence continues at coordinate 515,791 of NZ_AP042380.1, forward strand.
TGCAGGAAACATTGGCGCGGGCAACCGCCGAGTCGGAAGAGATCCTGAAATATGCGAACGGAATCCTCGGCAGCAGCGGCATCCGCTGGTCCACCGAGGACGGCGTTGCGCAGATTGCCGATCTGGGCCGGCACGTGGCGCACCGGGCGCGGTTTTCCGATCTGGTCATCATGCCGCGCCCCTATGGCGAGGGCCGTGGCGCCGAGGTCGAACCGATCATCGAGGCCGCCCTGTTCGAGGGGCACGCCCCGGTGCTGGTGGTGCCCGACGAGGGCGACCCCAAGCCGCGGCCGGAAACGGTGCTGGTCGGCTGGAACGAAAGCGTCGAGGCGCTGACCGCCATCCGCCGGGCGCTGCCCTTCCTGCAGACCGCCGAACTGGTGCGGATCGTCATCATCGACCCGCCCAAGCACGGCCCCGAGCGCTCGGACCCCGGCGGGCTGCTGTCGCAGATGCTGTCGCGGCATGGGGTGCGGTGCGAGATCGACGTGCTCAGCAAGACCATGTCGCGGGTGTCGGACGTGCTGAACCGCCATGCCCGCGACACCGCTGCCGACATGATCGTGATGGGGGCCTATGGCCATTCGCGCTTTCGCGAGGCGATCCTTGGCGGGGCCACGCGCAACATGCTCGAGCAGGCCCAGGTGCCGATGTTCATGGCGCATTGACGGGATCCGCGCCGGGTACTGCCGAGGTATTCCGGATTGGCGTTCAGGCGCGCCTGAGCAGCCCCACGAGAACCAGCAGGATGACCGCGCCCAGCGTCGAATAGATTATCGCGCTGAAGGTGCCGCCCCCGACCGGAAGGCCGAGGGCGGGGAAGATCACCCCTGCCAGAACAGCTCCCACGATCCCAACGGCCATGTTGCCGATCAGGCCGAAGCCCCGGCCCTTCATGATCCGCCCGGCCAGCCACCCGGCGATGACGCCGACGATCAGCATTGTCAGCAGGCTTTCGAACTGCATCGGTCAACCCTCTTTCGTTCCGTCGCCGCCAGCTTGACCTGTCGGGCCGGCAAATCAAGAAAAATGCGCCGGCGGGCCCGCGTCATGTCACGAAGTGGAGGCGGTGGAACTCGCTCCGGAACCTGCGCGTGCGGGGAGCGATGGTCGCGGGGTTGTCGGCGCGCAGGGCCTCGGCCACCAGCGCCGCCAGCTGCGGGGCATGGTCGGGGGTGACGCCGCGGCGGGCCAGTTCCGGCGTTCCGATCCGCAACCCGTTCAGGTCTCCTTCCACGGGTGCCACGGGCAGGCCGATGCCGCAGGCCAGGAACCCGGCCTGGCGCAGGGCCTTGGCGGCGCGCTGTCCTCCGCCGAACCCGGCCGCCCGCAGCGCGAACTGGTGCGACGCGGTCGGCCCCTCGCGCCCTTCGAACAGCGGCAGGCCTCGGCGGGCCATCTCGTCCGCCAGCGCCCGGGCCAGATCCACCATCGCCCTGGCGTAGGCGGTACCGTGATCCACCCAGTCGAGCAGCGAAACGGCCAGCGCCGCCACCCGACCGGCGTCGAAATTGGCGGTCATGCCTGGAAAGGCGATGGCATCGAGCCGTTCGGCAATCTCCGCGTCATTGGTGACGATCAGCCCGCCGGCGGGGCCGCCGAGGCTCTTGTAGGTGCTCATGGTCATCAGATGCGCGCCTTGATCCAGCGGGTTGGGCCAGACGCGCCCGGCGATCATCCCGCACTGGTGGGCGGCGTCGAACAGAACCTTCGCCCCCACCTCGTCGGCGATGGCGCGGATCTCGGCCACCGGGTGGGGAAACAGATTCAGGCTGCCGCCCACGGTGATGAGCCGGGGCCGCACCCGGCGGGCGAGGTCGCGCAGCCCGGCCAGATCGACCGAATACCCGTCCGCATCCACCGGCGCCGGGTGGGTCGTCAGCCCGTAAAGCCCTGCGCATCCATCGCGGTGGTGGGTCACATGCCCGCCCACCGTGGCCGGCGGCGCGATGATGGCGTCGCCCGGGCGGGTCAGGGCCATGAAGCCGTAGAGATTGGCCAGCGCGCCCGAGCCCACGCGGATCTCGGCAAAGGTGGCGCCGAACACCTCGGCGGCCAGCTCCGCGGCGATCACCTCGATTTCCTCGATTGCCTCCAGTCCGGTTTCGTACTTGTCGCCCGGCCAGCCCAGCGACGGGCGCGTGCCCAGTCCGGCGGCCAGCGCCGCCTCGGCGCGCGGGTTCATCACGTTGGTGGCGGGGTTGAGGTTGAAGCATTCCTCGTCATGGATCGCGTGGTTGCGGTCGATCAGCCCGGCAATGCGGGCGCGGGTGGCGGAGGTGTCCTGTTCGGCGGTGCGGGCAGCCAGGTTCTGGATGCGGGTTTCGCAGTGATCGGGAACCCAGGAGCGGCGGGCGAGTCGGGGCATGTGGTTCTCCTGACGGCTTTTCCGTATCAGGCTAGGGCCTTGCGAAGGCGGAAGTAAAGCAGGGCCTGACGGCGCCAGGCCGGGCCGCTTTCGGAGATCGGGCCGGGCCGTTGGGCGAGGGGGCATGGCCCCGGCCCGGCCGGCCCCTTGCCCCCGGCCCGCCCTTGTCCCATAACATGCGCAACCGCTCCGGGCGCTGCCCGGAGGAACAGCCGGATCAGCAGAAGGACAGCCAGGCCATGACCACCGAAGTCCCCGAAACCCGGATCGTGGAAACCGCCCGCGTCGCCTGCGACGGTGGCGAGGGCGCGCTGGGCCACCCGCGCGTGTGGCTCCAGATACCGGATGACAGGGGCTGGGTCGAATGCCCCTATTGCGACGCGCGCTATGTGCTGAAGGGCCACGAAGACAAGGCCGCCTGAAACCGCTCCAGCCCCCGCATGGCCGTCCCGTCCCGCCACGGCAGATGGCGACAGGCAGGCCCGCGCCGTTGACACTGGCGGTTCCGCGCCCGCCATGGCACAAACGCCGGGGAACAACGGCGAAAGGACCGGCATGTCGCAGCATTTCGGCAAGGGCTGTCACCTGCACCTGATCGACGGATCGGCCTTCATCTTCCGGGCCTACCACGCGCTGCCGCCGCTGACGCGGCAATCCGACGGGCTGCCCATCGGCGCGGTGGCGGGCTTTTGCAACATGCTGCAGCGCTATGTGGACGGCGACCACGGCCCCGATGCGCCCACCCACCTGGCGGTGATCTTCGACGCCAGCGGTCACACCTTCCGCAACGATCTCTACCCCGACTACAAGGCCAACCGCGAGGAGATGCCCGAGGATCTGCGCGTCCAGATCCCGCTGACCCGCCGCGCCGTCGAGGCCTTCAACATCCCCTGCCACGAAATCGAGGGCTACGAGGCCGACGACATCATCGCCACGCTTTCGTGTCACGCCCGCAAGGCCGGCGGGCGCGTCACCATCGTCTCCAGCGACAAGGACCTGATGCAACTGGTCGGCGGCGGGGTCGAGATGCTGGACGCCATGAAGAACCGCCGCATCGACCGCGAGGGCGTGATCGAACGCTTCGGCGTGCCCCCGGAAAAGGTCGTCGATGTCCAGGCGCTGGCCGGAGACAGCATCGACAATGTGCCCGGCGCACCGGGGATCGGGGTCAAGACGGCGGCGCTGCTGATCAACGAATGGGGCGATCTGGAAACGCTGCTCGATCATGCCGCGGAAATCCGGCAGCCCAAACGCCGCCAGACCCTGATCGAAAAGCGCGACCAGATCCTGCTGTCGAAGAAGCTGGTGCAGCTTGACTGCAACACGCCGCTGGATTTCACGCTGGACGATCTGGCGCTGCGTGAACCGGATCCCGAGCGCCTCATGGCCTTTCTCGCCGAGATGGAGCTGCGCACCCTGTCGCGCCGGATCGCCGAGAAACTGGGGGTCGAGCCGCCGGTCATCCCCGAAAGGCGACCCGCCCGGACCGATGGCGGCAGCGACCCGCTTCCCGATGCCCCGCCCTTCGAGGCCGCCTCCTACACCACCGTTCGCGATGCCGGCACGCTGCAGGGCTGGATCGAGCTGATCCGCGACCGCGGCTGGGTGGCGGTGGATACCGAAACCACCAGCCTGGACGAGATGCGGGCCGAACTGGTCGGCATATCGCTTTGCGTCGAACCCGGCGCCGCCTGCTACATCCCGCTGGCCCACAAGGACGGGAAAGGCGACGACCTGTTCGGCTCGGACAGGCCGGCCGGGGGGCAGATGTCCATGGCCGAGGCGCTGGAGATGCTCAGGCCCGTTCTCGAGGATCCGGCGATCCTGAAGATCGGGCAGAACATGAAATACGATGCCAAGATCTTCGCCCGCCACGGGATCGAGGTGGCTCCCATCGACGACACCATGCTGCTGTCCTATGCCATGCATGCGGGGCTGCACGGGCATGGGATGGATACGCTCAGCGAACGCTATCTTGGGCACACGCCGATGCCGATCAAGCCGCTTCTCGGCTCGGGGCGCTCGGCGATCACTTTCGACCGGGTGCCGATCGACGAGGCCACCGCCTATGCCGCGGAGGATGCCGACATAACCTTGCGTCTGTGGCGGTTGTTCAAGCCGCAACTGCACCGGGCGCGTGTCACCACCGTCTATGAAACGCTGGAGCGGCCGCTTGTGCCGGTGCTGGCGCGGATGGAGATGCACGGCATCAAGGTGGATCGCGACACGCTTTCGCGCATGTCGGCGGCCTTTTCGCAGAAGATGGCGGCGCTGGAAGAGGAGATCCACGCGCTTGCCGGAGAGCGGTTCAATGTCGGCTCGCCCAAGCAGCTGGGCGAGATCCTGTTCGGCAAGATGGGCCTTTCGGGCGGCAAGCGCGGCAAGACCGGCGCCTTCGCCACCGGCGCCGAGGTGCTGGAGGATCTCGCCGCCGAGGGGCACGAGCTGCCGGCGCGGGTGCTGGACTGGCGCCAGCTGAGCAAGCTCAAATCCACCTATACCGATGCGCTGCAGGATCACATCAATCCCGAGACCGGGCGCGTGCATACCTCATATGTGATTGCCGGCACCAATACCGGGCGGCTGGCCTCGACCGACCCGAACCTGCAGAACATCCCCGTGCGCAGCGAAGAGGGGCGCCGCATCCGCGAGGCCTTTGTTGCCGAAGAGGGCAATCTGCTGGTCAGTCTCGACTACAGCCAGATCGAATTGCGCATCCTCGCCCACATCGCCGACCTGCCGGCGATGAAGCAGGCCTTTGCCGAGGGGCAGGACATTCACGCCATGACCGCCTCTGAGATGTTCGACGTGCCGATGGAGAAGATGACCCCCGAAATCCGCCGCCGCGCCAAGGCGATCAATTTCGGGGTGATCTACGGCATTTCCGCTTGGGGGCTGGCGCGCAACCTGCGTATCCCGCGCGCCGAGGCACAGGCCTTCATCGACCGCTATTTCGATCGCTTCCCCGGCATTCGGACATATATGGACAAAACGGTGGCCTTCGCGAAGGAGCACGGCCATGTCCGAACCCTGTTCGGGCGCCGGATCCACACCCCCGAGATCGGCGCCCGCGGCCCCCGCGCGGGCTTTGCGAAGCGGGCGGCGATCAATGCGCCCATCCAGGGAACCGCGGCCGACGTGATCCGCCGGGCGATGATCCGCATGCCCGAGGCCCTTGAGGGGCTGCCGGTGAAGATGCTGCTGCAGGTCCATGACGAGCTGCTCTTCGAAGTGGCCGAAGAGGCGGTGGACGAGGTCATCGCCCGAGCCCGCGCGGTCATGGAAAACGCCCCCGAGCCGGCGGTGAAGCTGGACGTGAAGCTGACCGTCGATGCCGGGACCGGCACCAACTGGGCCGAAGCGCACTGATCCCGGCCGGATCAAGCCGCTTCGAAGCGGCTTGATCACGCGGTTTCGAAACCGCGTGATCTGGACGAAGCCGGAATGGCATCCGGCCCCGGGGACAAGCGATTTCGAAATCGCTTGTCTCAAGGCGTTTCGAAACGCCTTGAGGCAGGGCGGCGGCTCATCCAGCCCAGGCTGTCCTCGGTGCGGGCGGTGGAGGGGGTGTATTCGGCGCTGATCCAGCCGGCGTAACCGCTGGCCTCGATGGCCGCCAGCAGCGCGTCGAAGTCGATGGTGTCCTTGCCGTTCGGGGGGCCGGGTTCGCGGCGGTCCGGGGTCTGTCCCAGCTGCACATGGAGGGCCCGCAGCCCGAATTCTTCCCACACGGCAAGGGCGTCGCCATGGATGCGCCGGGCGTGGTAGCTGTCGAATTGCAGCCCGACATTTGCGCGGCCGATCCGGTCGAGGATACGCGCCGCCAGGCGGTAGTCGTTCAGGAAATATCCGGGCCGGTCGGCCGCGTTCAGCGGTTCGATAGTGAAGCGCCGCTCCGGGCGGGCATCGGCCAGCCATTGCAGGTTGCGGATGAAGGTCTCCTCGGCCGCCTCGCCGCGGGCATTGCCGGCCATGACATGGATCAGCCCCGCCCCGGTGGCATCGGCATGTTCCAGCACCTGCTCCATGTCCCGGCGAAAACGCCTCTCGTCTCCGGGCAGGGCGGCAAGGCCGGCCGGGCCGCCGGGGGCATCGTCCCGCAGCGGCGCGTTAACGAGGGCCAGCTTCAGCCCCGCCCCCTCCAGCGCCCGGCGGATGTCGGCGGCGCGGTATTCATAGGGAAAGAGGATCTCCACCCCTGCAAACCCGGCCCGCGCCGCTGCGGCGAAGCGGTCGAAGAAGGGCAGCTCGGCAAAGAGCAGCGAGATGTTGGCGGCAAGTCCGGTCATGGGCGTATCCGAGCGGGAGAGGGGAGGGTCAGCCCGCTTCGAGTTCTTCGGAGGGGATGATCGGGAAGAACCGCCCTGAGGACCACAGGCCGAACCAGCCCTCGTGATGTTCGCCGAGATCGACCAGCCGGTAGAAGCTCTTGCGGTCGATCAGCGCCTCCAGATCGGCGCGGATCAGCACATAGGGTGCCGGTTCGCCGGTTTGCGGATCACGCTCGACCCGGATCGGGTGATCGGGGCCGGCAACGGCCCTGTCCCCGACATTGGTGACGAATTCGAGAACCCGCTCGCGCCCTTGGCCGCGGGTCTCGAAATCGACCGCGACGAAGGGGGCGTCATCGACGGTGATGCCCACCTTCTCGACCGGGGTGACGAGGAAATACCGCTCGCCCTCCTTCCTGAGGATGGAGGAGAACAGCCGCACCAGTTCGGGCCTTCCGACGGGCGTGCCGAGATAGTACCACGTCCCGTCGCGGGCAATCCGCATGTCGAGGTCGCCGCAGAAGGGCGGATTCCACAGATGCACGGGTGGCGGCCCCTTGCGGCGGGCTGCCTTCACGGCGCCGACAAGGCTGTCGGCCGAAGGGGGATGCTGGCTGTCGTGGCTGTCGGTCATCTTCCTGTCCCGCCCGGTTGACTGAAGACGCAATATAGCCGGCATGACCGGAATGTCATGCGGTGCTCCGGTTCCGGCAGGTCGAAATGGGAACGGGGCGTCTCCGATGATCGGAGAACACCCCGTAGCCCGTGGCATCCTGCCCTTCAGAGGATGAAGTCGTCTGCGAGGGTGAGTGCGCTCGGAGCGATCCCGGTGAGGGTAATGGTTCCAAGAGTGCCGAGCGTCACCAGCGCATCGGTTCCGGCGGAAGCGATGGTGATATCGGCGGCCGCAAGTCCCAGCGCGGATACGTCGATAATGTCGGTCCCGTCCTGGAAGTCGTGGATCACGTCATTGGCCATCGCCGCGTCGAACAGGAAGACATCGGCACCACCGCCCCCGAAGAGCGTGTCGCCGCCCGCACCACCGCGGATCGAATCACGGCCGGCGCCGCCGTTCATCATGTCGTTGCCGACGCCGCCGAACAGGCTGTCATTGCCGCCGTTTCCGATCAGCGTGTCCGCCCCGGCCCCGCCCGAAAGGGTATCGGCGCCCTTGCCCCCCTTGAGGATGTCCGATCCGCTGCCGCCGCCGATCACGTCATTGCCCCCCGAGCCCCGGATGAAGTCGGCCCCCTTGCCACCATCGAGGCGATCATGGCCCCGCCCGCCGTCGATGCGGTCGTCTCCGCTGCCCCCGTCGATGAGGTCGCGCCCGCCGCCGCCATTGAGGATGTCATTGCCGCCGCCGCCGTCGATGCGGTCACGGTCGGCTCCGCCGTCGATGCGGTCATTGCCGGCATTGCCGGCCAGCACGTCACGCCCGGCTCCGCCCTTGATGGTGTCGTCGCCGCCCGCTCCGCGCATCGTATCATTGCCCAGCCCCGTTTTCAGAAGATCGTTGCGGGCCCCGCCACGGCCCCAGTCATCGTGATCGCTGCCGATCAGGGTAAGACTGGTGTCAATATCGGTCATGTCGAAATCGGTGCCGACGCTGGACAGGCTGGCGTCGAGAGTGATCGGCTGAGCGGCGAACAGCGCATCGAACCTGGTGTAATCGGCCGGTATGTCGGCAAGGGCCAGCTGAAAGGAAACTGCGCCCCAGCTCAGCCCCGAAAATGTGCCCACCGTGCTGCCGCCCTGCTCAAAGGTGAAACTGGTGATGACGCCGCCGGTCAGGTTGTCGGACGCATCGAAGGTAAAGCCTGTGCCGGTGATGGTGGTCACGGCACCGGTCGTCGGCTGTTTGACCACCACTTCGGTCGCGCTCTTCGAGACGACGGTGAAATCGGCCTGACCGGTGAGCGGGTCGAAGAAGGCGGTTGATATGGGAAAATTGTCAGGCCCGTAAAGCACTATGAGGGCAGCCATTGGCTAACCTCCCGAAATGTTACGCTCCGGGTGCCGGCATGATAAAGGAAATCGCCATTTATTTTAAGTCCCGCTTCGTGCCGGGGCCGGTGTTCTGCCAGTTGCTCATGGCCGACGGGCTCTGCGGCGCTGGGAATGTCATGGCGGAAATGCCGCGCGGGAAGTACGCTGGAACGGAAACGGGGCGCCCCCGAAGAGCGGGGACGCCCCGAAGCCTGCCATCTCCCGGCGTTCAGACGAGGATGAAGTCGTCGGCCACCGAGATCAGGGTTGCTTCGACGCCGGTCAGGGTCACGATGCCGCTGGAGCCCAGCGTCACCACCGTATCCGTGCCCGAGGCGGTGATGGTGATGTCGGCCGCCGTCAGGCTCAGTGCCGACACGTCCATCATGTCGGTCCCGTCTGTGAAATCGGTGATGACATCATTGTTCGAGGCCGAGCTGGCGGGGATGAATACGAAGAGATCGGCCCCGGCGCCTCCGGTCATGGTGTCGTTGCCGCTGCCGCTGCGGATCGTGTCGGCCCCGGCGCCACCGTTCATCATGTCGTTGCCGGCGCCGCCGAACAGAGTGTCGTTGCCGCCGTTCCCGTTCAGCGTGTCCGCCCCGGCGCCTCCAAGCACGGTATCGGCACCTTTGCCGCCGAAGAGAAGATCGCGACCACCGCTGCCGCCGATGGCGTCGTTCCCCGCAGATCCCTTGAGCGTGTCGGCCCCCTTGTCGCCGACCAGCAGGTCGTTGCCCTTGCCGCCATTGATCAGGTCGTTGCCCTTGCCGCCACTGATCAGGTCGCGGGAATTTCCGCCATTCAGAGTGTCGTTCCCGCCGCCGCCGGCAATGTTGTCCCGATTGTCGCCGCCGAAAATCCGGTCGTTTCCGCCGTTTCCGGCCAGCGCGTCGCGGCCTGCATCTCCCCGGATCGTGTCGTTGCCGGCGCCGCCACGGACCGAATCGTTACCGGCCCCCATCTGGAGCGAATCGGCGCCGCTGCCCCCGGTGACCATGTCACCGTAGGTGCTGCCGGTGATGGTGAGATCACTGCTCCAGCCCGAGGCGTCGATCTGGAACCCGACACCGGCCGGAGAGGCGTCGATCTCGACCGGCTGGGACGAGAACAGCGCATCAAGCGGCGCGGACGTGTTTGCGGCAAGCGCGTTCTGGAAGGTGACGGCATCCCAGCTCACTCCCGAAAAGGTTGCGACCGTGGCACCGCCTTGCTGGAAGGTCATGGCGGTGATGGTCCCACCGGTAGCATTGCCGAGCGAATCGAAGCTGAGCCCGGTCCCGATCACGGTCGTCACCGCACCGGTCACCGGCTGCGTGAGGATGACTTGCGTCGAGGTGGCCGACGTGACGGTGACATTTGCCGGTCCGCCGGGCGAGTCGAAGAAGGCGGTGGTGAAGAAATTGTTGTCTGGGCCGTAAAACGTTCCGGTCAGGGGCATGTTGCAATCTCCTTGGTCTTTGGTCATTTCCGGGCGCAAACTGCACCGGGCTGAAAGCAATATGGCCCCGGTATCACGGAATTGTGGCGGAAACCGGACGGCAGAACCTGATTTCCGGATGCCTGTTGCATTGTTGTCGTTCTTGTGATCCCGGAGGTTTTGCCATTTTCTCCAGGAAGGCTACACTCGCCCGGGCAACACGCGCGTCAACACGCCCACGAGAGGAATCCCATGTCCGACCCCGCCGCTCTGGTCGCCGATATCGAGGCGCTGGAAGAAAAGCTTGCCCGTGCGCGGGCCTCGATCAATCGCCGTTTCATCGGGCAGGAAAGGGTCGTGGATCTCGCTCTTGCCGCGCTCTTGTGCGGCGGGCACGCGCTGCTGATCGGCCTGCCCGGTCTGGGCAAGACGCGGCTGGTCGAAACCCTGTCCACCGTCATGGGCCTGCAGGGCAACCGCATCCAGTTCACCCCCGACCTGATGCCTGCCGATATCCTCGGCTCGGAGGTGCTGGAAACCGCCTCCGACGGCACGCGCAGTTTCCGCTTCGTGCCGGGGCCGGTGTTCTGCCAGCTGCTGATGGCGGACGAGATCAACCGCGCCAGCCCCCGCACCCAGTCGGCCCTTCTGCAGGCGATGCAGGAGCGCATGGTGACCGTGGCCGGCAGGGACCGGCCGCTGGGGCCGCCGTTTCACGTTCTTGCCACCCAGAACCCGATCGAGCAGGAAGGCACCTACCCGCTGCCCGAGGCCCAGCTTGACCGCTTTCTGGTGCAGATCGACGTGGATTATCCCGACCGCGACACCGAACGCGACATCCTGCTGGCCACCACCGGGGTCGAGGATGCGTGCTCCGAACAGGTGTTCACGGCGCAGGAGCTTCTCGATGCGCAGACCCTGCTGCGGCGGATGCCGGTGGGCGAGTCGGTGGTGGAGATGATCCTCGACCTGGTGCGGGCCTTCCGCCCCGAGGAACCGGGCGCCTCCGAACGGGTGGCGGAAACCGTGGCCTGGGGGCCGGGGCCGCGGGCGGCGCAGGCGCTGATGATGACGGTGCGGGCGCGGGCGCTGCTGCAGGGGCGGCTGGCGCCCGATGCCGACGACGTGATCGAGATGGCCGGACCGGTGCTGAGCCACCGGATGGCGCTGAACTTCGCTGCCCGGGCCCGCGGCGACCGGCTGTCCGAACTGATCGAGGAAACCGTGGCTGGTCTGGCGCGGCCCGGGGCGGCAGCGTGATCCAGGCCCCGACCCTGCGCGAACGGGCCGAGGCCGAAGCCGCCCGGTTGCCGCCGCTTCTGGCCCGCGCCGAGCATCTGGCCGGCACCATCCTTCTGGGCGAGCATGGCCGCCGCCGGTCCGGGCTGGGTGACGATTTCTGGCAGTATCGCCCCGCACAGCCCGGCGACAGCCGGCGGATGATCGACCACCGCCGCTCGGCCCGGGGGGATCAGCAATATGTCCGCGAGCGGGAATGGCAGATCGCGCAGTCGGTGACGATCTGGGTCGATCAGGGTGCCTCGATGCGGTTTGCCAGCGGGCGCGACGTGCCGGAAAAGATCGACCGCGCCCGGCTGCTGGGGCTGGCGGCGGCGATCCTGCTGATCCGGGGGGGCGAGCGGGTGGGCCTTGCCGGGGCGGCGCCGCTGCCGCCGCGCCGGGGTCGGGCGCAGCTGACGCAGCTGGCCCTGGGGATGGTTCGGGACGATCCGGCCGAATATGCCCTGCCCGACATCCGGGCGCTGGTTCCCCATTCTCGGGCCCTGTTCATATCCGATTTCCTGGGCGACATGGACGGGATCCGGCGTGCCCTGACCTCGGCGGCCGATCGCGGCGTGCGCGGGGTATTGCTGCAGCTTCTCGACCCGGTCGAAGAGGCGTTTCCGTTTCGCGGCCGGACCGTGTTCGAAAGCGTGGGCGGCACGCTGCGGCACGAGACGCTCAAGGCCGGGCATCTGCGCGGGCGCTATCTGGAGCGGCTGGCCGCCCGCAAGGCAGAGTTGCGCGATCTGTGCCGGGCCACCGGCTGGCAGGCAGGTCTGCATCACAGCGGCGACAGTGCCCAGTCGGCGCTGCTGTGGATCTGGCGCGCGCTTGACGGGGGGCGGCGATGACGGTGCTGGGGGGGGTCGGCTTTGCCGCGCCGTGGCTGCTGACGGCGCTGCTGGCGCTGCCGGTCCTGTGGCTGATCCTGCGCGCGGTGCCGCCGGCGCCGGTGCGGCGGATGTTCCCTGCCGTGTCGCTGCTGCTGGGGCTGAAGGATGACGAAAGCACCTCTGACCGCACGCCCTGGTGGCTGCTGCTGCTGCGGATGCTGGCGGCGGCGGCGGCCATTGTCGGGCTGGCCGGCCCGGTGCTGAACCCGCGCGAAGAAGGCGCAGGGGGGAGAGGACCGCTTCTGGTGCTGCTCGATGCCGGCTGGGCGGGGGCGGCGCGCTGGCCCGAAAAGATCGCCCTGATCGAGGCGCAGCTGCTCGATGCCGCCCGCGCCGGCCGGCCGGTGGCGATCATGCGGCTGACGGCCCCCGAGGCGCCGGTCTTTCGCGCCGCCGATGCCCAGCGTGGCCGGCTGGCGGGGCTGCGGCCCGAGCCCTGGGTGCCGGGCCCGGCGCAGCTGGATGCGGCCATCCAGGCCCTGGCGGCGGTCGAGGGCGGGTTCGACACGTTCTGGGTTTCGGACGGGCTCGACTATCCCGGCCGGGGGCAGCTGGTCGAGACGCTGCGCGCACGGGGCCAGTTGCGCGTCTTCCAGTCTCCGGCGCCGGTGCTGGGCCTGCTGCCGGTCCGGTTCGAGGACGGGGTGCTGAAGATCGCGGCGCTGCGTTCCGTGGCCGGGCCGGCGCGGCGGGTGACCATCGAGGCGCGCGGGCGCGACCCGGCGGGCAACATGCGGGTGCTGGCCAGCCTGTCCGCAACCTTCGCCGCCGGCGCGGACCGGGCCGAGGCCGCCCTGTCGCTGCCGGCCGAACTGCGTGCCCGGATCACCCGGTTCGAGATTCGCAACCAGCGCGCGGCCGGGGCGGTGACGCTGGCCGATGACGGGTTGCGCCGGCGCGAGGTCGCCCTGATCGCCGGGCGCCGCGACCGCGAGGGGCTGGAGCTGCTGTCGCCGCTGCACTATCTCAAGCAGGCGCTGGTGCCCACCGCGGAAATTCTCGAGGGGGCGCTGCTCGACCTGCTGCCAGCCAACCCGGATGCGGTGGTTCTGGCCGACGTGGCGACCCTGTCCCCGGCCGAGCGCGACGGGCTGCGCGAATGGGTCGAGGGCGGGGGAACGCTGCTGCGTTTCGCCGGGCCGCGCCTGGCGGCCAGCGATGTCAGCCGGAGCGAGGAAGACCCCCTGATGCCGGTGCGCCTGCGCCGCGGTGGGCGCACCGTCGGCGGCGCCATGAGCTGGGGTGAACCCAAGCGTCTTGCCCCCTTCCCCGAGCAGTCCCCCTTCCATGGCCTGCCCGTCCCCGAAGACGTGCGGGTGCGCGCGCAGGTGGTGGCTCAGCCCGACCCGACGCTTGCCGAGCGGGTGATCGCAGCGCTGGCCGACGGCACGCCGCTGGTCACGCGCAAGCGGCTGGGCCAGGGGCAGGTGGTGCTGTTTCATGTCACCGCCAATGCCGAATGGTCGTCGCTGCCGCTTTCGGGGCTGTTCGTGCAGATGCTGGAGCGGCTGGCGGTATCCTCGGCCGCCCGGCCTTCGGATGCGGAACGGCTTGACGGCACGATCTGGCGCCCGGTGCAGGTCATGGACGGCTTCGGCGCCCTGGCACCGGCGGACAGCCTGCCGGGGATCGATGGGCCAAGGCTGGTTTCGGCCCCGCTCGGCCCCGGTCTGCGACCCGGCCTTTATGATTACGACGGCGGCGCGCGGCGCATGGCGCGCAACGTGCTGGCGGCGGGCGACGCGCTGGTGGCGGCGCAATGGCCCGAGGACGTGCCGGTGGAAGGGCTGGCGGTCGCCGGGGAACGCCCCCTGGGCGGGGGGTTTCTGGCGCTTGCGCTTGTGCTTCTGGCGCTGGATGTGCTGGCGGCGCTGGCCCTGTCCGGGCGGCTCCGGGGGCAGTCGGTGGCGGCCGGGCTGGTGGTCGCGCTGCTGGTGGCGATGCCCCAGCCGGGGGGCGCGCAGACCGCCGCCGGCGCGGGCGGCCCCGACGAAGAGGTGGCCATCGAGGCCACGCGCGACGTGGTGCTGGCCCATGTGCTGACCGGAAATCCGCAGGTGGACGCGGTTGCAAGGGCCGGCCTGCGGGGCTTGTCCGACACGCTGTTCTTCCGCACCTCGGTCGAGCCCGCCAACCCGGTGGGCGTTGACCTTGAAACCGACGAGCTGTCGTTCTTCCCGCTGCTCTACTGGCCGGTAACACCGGACCAGCCGCAGCCTTCGGCTGCCGCGATTGCGCGGCTGAACGCCTATCTGCGCGCGGGCGGCATGATCCTGTTCGACACCCGCGACGCGGATGTGGCGGGCCTTGGCGCCTCCAGCCCGAACGGGCGCAAGCTGCAGCAGCTGGCGGCGGCGCTGGACATCCCGCCGCTGGAGCCGGTGCCACGCGATCACGTCCTGACCCGGACCTTCTACCTGCTGCAGGATTTTCCGGGGCGTTACGCGGGCGGCGCGCTGTGGGTCGAGGCCGCGCCCCCCGATGCCGAAAGGGCCGAGGGGATGCCGTTTCGCAACCTCAACGACGGCGTCACCCCGGTGGCGATCGGCGGTAATGACTGGGCTGCTGCCTGGGCTGTGGATGACAACGGGGCACCCATGTTTCCCATCGGCCGAGGCCTGACCGGAGAGCGCCAGCGCGAGATGGCCTATCGCTTCGGCGTCAACCTGGTGATGTATGTGCTGACCGGCAACTACAAGTCCGACCAGGTTCATGTGCCGGCACTTCTGGAAAGGCTGGGCCAATGAACGGGCTGTCAGGCGGAACCGTGATCTTCGACCCGCTGCTGCCCTGGCCGCTGCTGGGCGCGCTGGCGGCGCTGTCGCTGGCGGCGGTGGTGCTTGCCGCCTGGCGGGGGCTGTCCGGCTGGGGGCTGCGGGCGCTGGGGGCGCTGGTGCTTCTGGGCGCGCTGTCGGGGCCTGCCTGGCAGGTCGAGGATCGCAAGCCGCTTTCCGACATCGTCCTGCTGATCGAAGATGAAAGTGCCAGCCAGAAGCTTTCCGACCGGGCCGGGCAGACCCGGCAGGCCGCCGACCGGCTGGCCGCCGCGATTGCCGCGCGTCCGAACACGGAACTGCGCCGCATCCGGGTGGGCGATGGCGAGGGGGACGAAGGCACGCGGCTGATGTCGGCGCTGGCGCAGGCGCTGGCGCAAGAGCCGCGCGGGCGGGTGGCCGGGATCATTGCGCTCAGCGACGGGCAGGTGCACGACCTCGATCGTGCCCCCGACCTGCCGGCGCCGATGCACCTGCTGCTGAGCGGGCGGGCGAGCGACTGGGACCGCCGGTTGATCGTCCGCAACGCGCCGGCCTTCGCCATCATCGGCGAACCGGTGACGTTGACCCTGCGGATCGAGGACCGCGGCGCCGCGCCGCGCGCGGGCGGGGCGGTGCAGCTGGACATCTCCGTGGACGGGGACGAGGCGCAGCGCTTCACCGTGCCGCTGGGACGTGACATCGAGGTGCCGGTAACGCTGAAACATGGCGGGCGCAACGTGATCCGCTTTTCCGTGCCGGTGGCCGAGGGCGAGATCACCGACCGCAACAACAGCGCGCTGATCCAGATGAACGGGGTGCGCGACCGGCTGCGGGTGCTGCTGGTGACGGGCGCGCCGCACCAGGGTACCCGGACCTGGCGCAACCTGCTGAAATCCGATGCCTCGGTCGACCTGGTGCATTTCACCATCCTGCGTCCCCCCGAAAAGCAGGACGGCGTGCCGGTGGAAGAGCTGTCGCTGATCGCCTTCCCGACCCGCGAGCTGTTCCTCGAAAAGATCAACGATTTCGACCTGATCATCTTCGACCGTTACAAGCGGCGGGGCATCCTGCCGGCGCTCTACCTTGGCAATGTGGCCGAATATGTCCGCAACGGGGGCGCGGTGCTGGTCGCTGCCGGGCCGGATTTTGCCAGCGCCGACAGTATCTGGCGTTCGCCGCTGGGCGAGGTGCTGCCGGCCCGTCCCTCCGCGCGGGTGATCGAACGCAAGTATCGCCCAGCGGTGACCGATATCGGCGCCCGCCATCCGGTGACCGAGGGTCTGCCCGGCTCGGACCAATGGGGATCGTGGCTGCGCCAGATCGAGGTCGAACCCGAGCGCGGCGACGTGGTGATGGCCGGCGTCGACGGCCGGCCGCTTCTGATTCTGGACCGGGTGGGAGAGGGGCGCGTGGCGCTTCTGGCCTCGGACCAGGCCTGGCTGTGGAACCGCGGCTATGAAGGTGGCGGCCCGCAGCTCGAGCTTCTGCGTCGGCTTGCGCACTGGATGATGAAGGAGCCCGAACTTGAGGAAGAGGCGCTGCAGGCTGCAGCCAGCGGGCAGAACATGCGCATCATCCGCCGCACGCTGGGCGACGCGGTCGGTCCGGTGACCGTCACCCGCCCCGATGGCGGAACCGACCGGGTGGAGCTGGAACAGGTGGCGCCGGGGCGGTTCGAGGCCAGCTATGAGGGGCCGGAAATCGGGCTTTACCGCCTGAGCGAAGGCGACAGGTCGACGGTGATCGGGCTGGGCCCGGCGGCGCCGCGGGAATTCGAGGAGACGATTGCCTCGGGCGACGTTCTGGCCCCGCTGATCGCCACCCGGCGCGGCGGCGTGAAGCGGCTGGAGGACGGCCTGCCGGTGCTGCGCGACGTGCGCGAGGGGCGCGTGGCCGCCGGGCGGGGCTGGATCGGGCTGACCTCGCGCGGGGCCTACGAGACGCTGGATGTCACCCAGGTGCCGCTGTTGCCGGCATGGCTGGTGCTGCTGCTGGCCTCGGCGCTGATCCTGGGCGGCTGGCTGCGCGAGGGGCGCCGCTAGAGCATGTGATCGCATGTCCGAGAAGCTCAAAACCGGTTCCCACTTTTGAGCGACATGCTTCAGCGCCAGTCGCGTTCAAAACCCGTCCACCCTGCCCGGAGCGCCCTGGCAACTCCGGCCCGGCGCCTCCGTCTCTCCCGAAACGAAATTCTTTTTCTGGCCCGCAAATATCCCGGGGGGAGAGGCCCGCAGGGCCAAGGGGGGCAGAGCCCCCCTTCCCGGCCCAGCCTTCTCCCCCACCCGGCGTTCCCCTGCACACCGGCGGATTTCCGTTCCGAAATCGCGCATGGATGACGGAGATGTCCGCCCATCCGGGCAGTCGCCTGCCCGCGCTTCCCGGAACGGGAATCCGTTCCGGCGCGACATGCTTCGGCACCGCACCGTCAGCGCCGCCGCAGCGTGTCGCCATAGCTGATCCTGGGTGTCAGGATGACCGAGGTTTCGACCTCGCGCGGGGGGTCTTCAAGGCGGGCGGCAATGATCTCTGCCGCGCGGCGGCCGATCTCGTGCCGGCATGCGTCCATGGTCGCCAGCTGCCGCGGCAGGCCCTGCAGCAATTCGACGCCGTTGAACCCGGCCAGCCCGATCCGACCGGGGATGTCCACCCCTTTTCCGAGCAGGTAGAGCAGCCCGCCCGCTGCGATCATATCGTTGGAATAGTAGAGAAAATCGAGTCTTGGCGACCGTTCCAGGATCGCCTTCGTCATCTCGCGCCCCTTGGCCAGCGCAGAGCCGCCGGAATAGAATTCACGATCCTCGATTTCCACCCCTTCCTTGGCCAGCGCCTCGGTAAAGCCCTCGAAGCGTTTGCGCGCGCGATGATCCAGCGGCATCTTGGTGCCCAGGAAACCGATGCGGCGGTAACCCGAGTCGAGGATCGCGCGGGCCATTTCACGTCCCGCGCGGCGATGCGAAATTCCCACCATCGCATCGACCGGGGTGCCGTCGGTGTCCATGATCTCCACCACCGGGATACCGGCCGCCTGCAGCATCGCCCGCGAGGCACCCGTATGCTCCAGCCCGGCGATGATCACCCCAGAAGGCCGCCAGGACAGCATTTCATACAGGACCTTCTGTTCCTTTTCCGGCAGGTAGTCGGTCACGCCGATCACGGCCTGCAACCCCGTGCCTTCAAGCACCTCGTTGATGCCGGTCAGAACCTCGGGGAAGACCATGTTCTTCAGCGACGGGATGATGACGGCGACCAGGTTCACCCGGTTCGAGGCCAGCGCGCCGGCGATCTTGTTGGGGACGTAACCCAGCTCCTTGGCGGCGGCAAGCACGCGGGCGCGGGTCTTTTCCGACACGTCGCCGCGGTTGCGCAGCACCCGGCTGACCGTCATTTCGGACACCCCCGAGGCTTCGGAGACGTCGCGAAGGGTGAGAGGGCGTTTGGGAGGTCTGGCCAATGTCCGGCTTCCACGAATGTTACAGGGAAATGTTATCCCCTTCATGCGATCCTGTTCAACCTTGTGCAAGGGCGGTGACAAGCCCGGAAAACCCGGTTAAGAGGATCCGCGTGCGGCCCCGTGGCTCAACTGGATAGAGCAGCCCCCTCCTAAGGGGCAGGTTGCAGGTTCGAATCCTGCCGGGGTCGCCAGAGATCGTCGCTCAGGGATTTCCAAAGGCGAATTTCCCCGATCGGCGCGGGTTGCCCGCGCCGGGGGCAGTTGCCCGAGGCGGAGATCCCCCGGATTCAGAGAAGAAGTTCAACGCAGATGACCAGCGCCGCCCCGATCAGCACACCCAGCAATGCCGGCCAGAAGGCTGGCACCCGGCGCGGCGGTTCAGCCGGCGGTTGCGGATTGGCCTGGGCGATCAGCGCGCGTTCCACCAGATCCGGCAGGCGGGGGCCGAAGCGGCCCACGACGCGCGCGGTCTTGAGCAGATCCGACGCGATGGCGCGCGGGCCGATGGATTTCTTGATGTAATCCTCGACCACGGGCCGGGCGGCCTGCCAGATGTTGATCTGCGGATCGAGCGAGCGCGCCACCCCTTCGACCACCACCATGGTGCGTTGCAGCAGGATCAGCTCGGTCCGGGTCTGCATGCCGAAACGCTCGGTCACTTCGAAGAGGTAGCTCAGCAGCTTGCCCATCGAGATATGCGAGGCATCGACGCCGAAGATCGGCTCTCCCACCGCGCGCAGGGCGCGGGCGAATTCGTCCACGTCGCGGTCGGCGGGAACGTAGCCCGCCTCGAAATGCACCTCGGCCACGCGGCGATAGTCGCGGCGGATGAAGCCGTAGAGGATCTCGGCATAGACCCGGCGGGTATATTCGTCGATATGGCCCATGATCCCGAAATCATAGGCGATGATGTCGCCGTCGGGCGCGACCTTGAGGTTGCCCTGATGCATGTCGGCGTGGAAATAGCCGTCGCGCAGCGCATGGGTGAGAAACAGCCGCAGGACGCGCTGGGCCAGGTCGCGCCGGTCGTGGCCGGCCGCATCCAGCGCCGCATTGTCGCCCAGAGGCACCCCGTCGGCCCAGCCCAGGGTCATCACCCGCCGCGCCGACAGGTTCCACAGGATCGGCGGCAGGCGGAAACCCTTGTCGCCCTTCGTGTTGTCGGCGAACTCCGAGGCCGCGGCGCTTTCCAGCCGCAGGTCCAGCTCGCCCTGGACCACGCTGTCGAAATGGGCCACCACCTCCATCGGCCGCAACCGCCGGGCGCCGGGGGCGAAGATTTCGACCATGCGGGCGGCGAAATAGAAGGCGTCGATGTCGCGGCGAAAGGCGCGCTCGATCCCCGGGCGCAGCACCTTGACCGCCACGTCCTGGCCGGTTTCCGCCAGCCGCGCCCGGTGCACCTGGGCGATCGAGGCCGCCGCGATCGGTTCGCTGAACTCCGAGAACAGCTCTTTCGCCGGGCGGCCCAGCTCGCGCGCGACCTCGGCCATGGCCTCGTCGCGGGGGAAGGGGGGCAGGCGGTCCTGCAGCACCCGCAGGTGGTCGGCCAGCTCCTGCCCCACCACGTCGGGGCGGGTGGACAGGACCTGACCGAACTTGATGTAGGCCGGCCCCATCGCGGTCAGCGCGCGGGTGGCGGGCGGCAGGTCGGGGTCGCCCCTGTAGCCCAGCCACATGAACGGCTTGCCCAGGGCGTGGGCGAGGAAGCGGATCGATCTCGGCGCCTCGAAAGCGTCGAGCACCACGTTCATCGCGCCGTTGCGTTCCAGCGTGGCACCGGTGCGGATCAGCCGCCAGAGATTGTGCGGGCCGCGCATGTCAGAGCTTCCATCCCGAATGCAGGGCGGCCACGCCCAGGGTCAGGTTGCGGTATTTCGCATTTTCGAAACCGGCGGCGCGGATCATGTCGAGGAAGGTTTCCTGATCGGGGAAGCGGCGGATCGATTCGACCAGATACTGATAGCTGTCACGGTCGCCGGCGATCAACTGGCCCATGCGCGGGATCACGTTGAAGCTGTAGAGGTCGTAGAGCCTGCGCAGCGCCGGGTTCGGCACCCGGGTGAATTCCAGCACCATCAGCCGGCCGCCCGGGCGCAGCACCCGGAAGGCCTCGGCCAGGGCGTCCTGGGGGCGGGTGACGTTACGGATGCCGAAGCTGATCGTGTAGACGTCGAAGCTGTTGTCCGGGAAAGGCAGTGCCATTGCATCGCCCACCACCCAGTCGAGGCTGTCGGCCATCTGCGCCGCCTCGGCCCGCTTGCGGCCCTCGATCAGCATCGGCTCGGTCAGGTCCAGCACCGTCGCATGGCCGGAACCTGCGCGCTTGAGAAAGCGGAACGCGATGTCGCCGGTGCCGCCGGCCACGTCGAGCAGCCTCTGCCCCGGCCGCGGCGCCAGCCAGTCCATCATCGCATCCTTCCAGATGCGGTGGATGCCGGCGCTCATCACGTCGTTCATGATGTCGTATTTGGAGGCGACCGAGTTGAACACGCCCTTGACGCGGCCGGCCTTTTCCTCTTCCGGAACGGTCTGGAACCCGAAATGGGTGGTCTTGTCGCTTGTCTCGGCCATGGCGGTTGCCCAATGTCGATTCCGTCCCCCCTTATAGGGGTCTTGGGGGCGGGCACAATGCGGCCCATTGCAGAAGGAGCGCGATCATGCCCGAATTGCCCGAGGTCGAAACCGTCCGCCGCGGTCTGGCGCCGGTGATGGAGGGCGCCGTGATCGCGCGGGCGCAGGTGAATCGCCCCGATCTGCGCTGGCCCTTTCCCGAGCGCATGGCCGAACGGTTGACCGGGGCGCGGGTCCTGCGGTTGCGGAGGCGGTCGAAATACATCCTCGCCGATCTCGACCGCGTCGAGACGCTGATCGTGCATCTGGGCATGTCGGGGCGGATGACGGTTTCGGGTGACCCTCTGGGCCGGTTCCTGCGCGATCATCCCCCGTATGACCGGCACGATCATGTGATCCTCGACATGGACAATGGCGCCCGCATCACCTTCAACGATCCGCGCCGGTTCGGGATGATGGATCTGGTGGCAACGGATGCGGTGGAAGGCCACCGGCTGCTGGCCGGGCTGGGGCCCGAGCCGCTGGGCAACGGGTTCAGCGAAAGCTGGCTGGCGGGCGCGCTGCGGGGGCGGCGCGCGCCGATCAAGACGGCGCTGCTGGACCAGGGAATCGTTGCCGGGCTGGGAAACATCTACGTCTGCGAATCGCTTTTCCGGGCCGGCATATCGCCCAGGCGCCAGGCCGGGCGGATTTCGCGCGCCCGCCTCGCGCGGCTGGTCACGGCGATCCGCGAGGTGCTGCAAGAGGCCATCCGGGCGGGCGGCTCCAGCTTGCGCGATTTCCGCCAAGCCGATGGAGAGCTTGGGTATTTTCAGCACGCCTTCGATGTCTACGGCCGCGAGGGCACACCCTGCAGGCGGCCCGGCTGTTCCGGCGTCATCGCCCGTATCAGGCAGTCGGGGCGATCCAGCTTCTACTGCCCGCGCTGCCAAAGATAGCTTGAACCGGGCACGCCGCATGGTAAGGAATCGGCCCTGACAGTGAACAACCGAAAGCAGTTCCCATGGCCTTTGAGACGATCATCGTCGAAGTCGAGGATCACGTAGCCCTGATCCGGCTCAACCGCCCCGACGCCCTGAACGCGCTGAACACCCAGCTTCTGAACGAGCTCTGCCAGGCGCTGGAAGAGGCGGACGCCAATGACAAGGTGCGCTGCATCGTCATCACCGGGTCGGAAAAGGCCTTTGCCGCCGGGGCCGACATCAAGGAAATGTCGTCCAAGAGCTTCGCCGACGTGTTCGGGGAAAACCTGTTCGCCGATGCCAGCGACCGCATCACCGCCATCCGCAAGCCGATCATCGCGGCCGTGGGTGGATATGCGCTGGGCGGGGGGTGCGAACTGGCGATGATGTGCGATTTCATCATTGCTGCCGATACGGCGAAATTCGGCCAGCCCGAGATCAATCTGGGCGTGATCGCCGGCATGGGCGGCACCCAGCGGCTGACGCGCTTCGTCGGCAAGTCCAAGGCGATGGACATGAACCTGACCGGGCGCTTCATGGATGCCGAAGAGGCCGAGCGCAGCGGGCTGGTCAGCCGGGTCGTACCGGCCAAGAAGCTGGTCGAAGAGGCGCTGGGCGCGGCCCAGAAGATCGCCGAGAAATCCATGCCTTCGGTCATGGCCGCCAAGGAGGCGGTGAACCGCAGCTACGAAACCACGCTGCGCGAGGGCGTGCTGTTCGAACGGCGCGTGTTCCACTCCATGTTCGCAACCGAGGACCAGAAGGAAGGCATGGCCGCCTTCATGGAAAAGCGCAGCGCGCAGTTCCGCGACAAGTGACACGCGGCGGCCCGGCAATGCGGGGCGACCGCTCCATTCCGGGGCGGCGGGGCAGGCCCGTCGCCGCGGTTCTTTTCCGGCTTGGCAAGCACGGGAAACTCGGGTAACCAGCGCCGTCAGACATGCGCGTGCAGCCCGCTCAGGCTCGAATCACCCGGCAGAGGCGTGGCCGGGCGGGTTTGGCATCGCGCCAATCGAGTGAACCAAACCCGAAGAGGTCCAAAGACACATGGCCAACACGCCCCAGTCGAAGAAACGCGCCCGTCAGAACCAGAGGCGCTATGCCGTCAACAAGGCGCGCCGTTCGCGCATCCGCACCTTCCTGCGCAAGGTCGAGGAAGCCATCGCTTCCGGCGACAAGGAAGCCGCCCAGGCCGCACTGCGTGCCGCCCAGCCCGAGCTGATGCGCGGCGTGACCAAGGGCGTGTTCCACAAGAACACCGCCGCCCGCAAGATGTCGCGCCTTTCGGCCCGCGTGAAGGCGCTTGGCTGATCCCGCAGCGCGGCAGGAACGAATTCGCAAGTTTCCAAAAGGCGTTGCCGACGGCGGCGCCTTTTTTCGTGGCCGGCGGGGGAGGAGCCTTTCTGCAACCGCGAGAGATTCTTTGCCCGGAATCGCCGAGTCAACAGCATAGTTTCGTTGCTGCCTCGCCCACGGAATTGTTATCCCTTTGGCAGCGATTCACGCGCTTGGGGGGACAGGCGGCGCCTGATGATGACGGTGGGACAAGGCGTCACTCATCGGGCATGGGCCGGCATGGCCGGGCTGTTCGGTCGACTCGGTCTGCTGTGCGAAATCGGTTTCGCCGACTCGCATCCTGTCATGGCATGAGTGTGTAACGGTTTGGTGTCGGGTCGGCCCGAAGGAGGAACGGTTCGACCTTGCGAGTAGGGGACCAGGCCGTTGCGGGCGCCTGTTGCAGGTGTCCTTCTGCATGGCTTTGTCTGCGGAACTCGTGGCCTTTGCGTGTGCGCTCTGCCGGCAACGACAGCCGGTCAAGGAACAAGGCGGGTGATGGGGCCGGACAAGTGGGATATGTGAGGCACGCAATGACAGAGGAAAAATGGGGTCAGCTCAGGCAGAGGTTGCTCAAGACGGTCGGCAAGAACAACTTTACCACCTGGATCGAACCCCTCGAATTCCTCGAACTGCAGGATGGCGTGGCAGTCTTCAGCGTTCCCACGAATTTCATGGGAAACTATGTCAGCCAGAATTTCGCGGACCTGATCCTTTACGAACTGAACACCGCCGGTGAAAAGGCCCAGCGCGTCGCCTTTCGCGTGATTGCCAATTCCCCGGCTTCCCCGGCGCGGCCGGACGGCAAGGCGGCGGGCACGGGATCGAGGGCCGAATCGAGGACCGCGAAGGCGCGGGCCGCCTCTGACGGGCTCGAGGCGATTCAGGCTGCGCCGCTGGATCCGCGCTTTACCTTCGACAGTTTCGTGGTCGGCAAGCCCAACGAGCTGGCCCATGCCGCGGCCCGCCGGGTCAGCGAAGGCGGTCCGGTCACCTTCAACCCTCTGGTCCTTTATGGCGGGGTGGGTCTGGGCAAGACGCACCTGATGCACGCGATTGCCTGGGAGCTGCGCTCGCGCCATCCCGAACTGAACGTGATCTACCTGTCGGCCGAACAGTTCATGTACCGTTTCGTGCAGGCGCTGCGCGAACGGCGGATGATGGATTTCAAGCATCTGTTCCGGTCCGTGGACGTGCTGATGGTAGATGACGTGCAGTTCATCGCCGGCAAGGACAGCACGCAGGAGGAGTTCTTCCACACCTTCAACGCGCTGGTGGATCAGAACAAGCAGATCATCATTTCCGCCGACCGCGCGCCGGGCGAGATCAAGGATCTCGAAGAGCGGGTGAAGTCGCGCCTGCAATGCGGGCTGGTGGTGGACCTGCACCCGACCAATTACGAATTGCGGCTGGGCATCCTGCAGAGCAAGGTCCAGCTTTACGCCTCCACCTATCCCGACCTGAAGATCGCGGATGGCGTTCTGGAATTCCTGGCCCAGCGGATTTCGACCAATGTGCGCGTGCTCGAAGGGGCACTGACGCGGCTTTTTGCCTTTGCGTCGCTGGTCGGGCGCGAAATCGACATGGAGCTGACCCAGGACTGCCTGGCCGACGTGTTGCGGGCGTCCGAGCGCAAGATCACCGTCGAGGAAATCCAGCGCAAGGTTTCCGAATACTACAACATCCGCCTGAGCGATATCATCGGCCCCAAGCGCCTGCGCGCCTTCGCCCGCCCGCGGCAGGTGGCGATGTATCTGTGCAAGCAGCTGACCAGCCGTTCCCTGCCTGAGATCGGGCGCCGCTTTGGCGGGCGCGATCATACCACGGTCATGCATGGCGTGCGCCGGATCGAGGAACTGAAACTGACCGACGGCCAGCTTGCCGAGGATGTGGAGATTCTCCGCCGGGCCCTGGAAGCGTAACGGCGCGGGGGCGCGGCTGGCCGAAAAGCGGCTGCGGCCGGACTGACGGCAAAGCCATAACTGACGGCAAAGCCATAGCGGCCGGTCAACCTCGGCCGGCCCCCTTGACCCTTTCCGCAAAGCAGCGGACAAATCCACAAAAACCTTGTGCCGGCGGTGCAAACGGCTAGTTTGCCTGTCCCGGCCGTTTGAAGGGAAGAAGGGATATGAAGATCAGCATCGAACGCGGCGCGCTGCTCAAGGCCGTGTCCCAGGCGCAATCGGTTGTCGAACGCCGAAACACGATACCGATCCTTGCCAACGTGCTGATCGAGGCCGAGGACGACACGGTTCAGTTCCGGGCCACCGACCTGGATATCGAGATCGTGGACAAGGCTCCGGCCCGGGTGGAGCGGCCGGGCGCGACCACCGTTTCCGCCACCACCCTGCATGAAATCGTGCGCAAGCTGCCCGATGGCGCGCTTGTGACGCTGACCGCGGACAATGCCGCCGGCAGGCTGTCGGTCGAGGCAGGGCGGTCGCATTTTTCGCTGGCGACCCTGCCGAAAGAGGATTTTCCGGTGATGGCCTCGTCGGAATACCAGTCGAATTTCAGTGCGCCTGCCCCGGTGTTGCGGCGGCTGTTCGACAAGTCCCGCTTTGCCATCTCGACCGAGGAGACGCGCTATTATCTGAACGGTGTCTACATGCATGTGGCCGATGCGGATGGCGGCAAGGTGCTGCGCTGCGTGGCGACCGACGGGCATCGGCTGGCGCGCATCGATGCAGATCTGCCGCCGGGTGCTGCCGACATGCCGGGGGTGATCGTGCCGCGCAAGACGGTGGGAGAGCTGCGCAAGCTGCTGGATGATGACGACATGGAGATCGCCGTTTCGGTCAGTGAAACCAAGGTGCGCTTTGCCACGCCCGACATCACCCTGACCTCCAAGGTGATCGATGGCACCTTTCCCGATTACACGCGTGTCATTCCGGTGAACAATTCGCGGCGGCTGGAAGTGGATGCGGCCGAGTTCGCGCAGGCTGTGGACCGGGTGGCCACGGTTTCGTCCGAGCGGTCGCGGGCGGTGAAGATGCAGCTCGAGAACGACCGGCTGGTGCTGTCCGTCAACGCTCCCGACAGCGGTGCCGCCGAGGAGGAACTGGCCGTCGCCTACGGCGACGAGCCGCTCGAGATCGGGTTCAACGCGAAATACCTGCTGGAAATCGCCAGCCAGGTCGATCGGGAAAATGCCGTGTTCCTGTTCAACTCGTCCGGGGATCCGACCCTGATGCGCGAGGGCAATGACCCGAGCGCGGTTTACGTGGTCATGCCGATGCGGGTGTGATCGCGCGTTCCGCGCGATGCCTCCGGCGGGAGTATTTGGGGCAAGAGGAAGGGGCTGGCGATGGCCTTGGCCCTGACGCAGCTGGTGGTTTCGCAATTCCGGTCGCATGACGTGGCGCGCCTGTCGCTGGACGGGCGGCCGGTCGTGATCTTCGGTCCGAACGGGGCGGGAAAGACCAACCTTCTGGAGGCCGTTTCCCTGTTTTCGCCGGGGCGTGGGCTGCGGCGGGCGAGTGCGGCCGAGATGGTGCGCAGGCCCGGGGGCGCGGGCTGGAAGCTGGCGGGCGTTCTGCGGGTGGCAGGGCGGTTTCATGAAATTGCGACCTGGTCCGAAGGCGGCGCCGCCCGGCAGGTGCGGATTGATGGAAAGGCGGCAAGCCAGCTGGCGCTGGGGCGGATTGCGCGGGTTCTGTGGCTGGTGCCGTCCATGGATCGTCTGTGGACCGAGGGCGCTGAAGGGCGGCGGCGGTTTCTGGATCGGGTTGCGATGAGTTTCGAGCCCGACCATGCCGAGGCCGTGCTGGCGTGGGAAAAGCCCATGCGCGAGCGCAACCGGCTGCTGAAGGATCAGGTGACCGATGCCGGCTGGTACGATGCGCTCGAGGCGCAGATGGCGGTTGCGGGGCGGCGCATCCACGAGGGACGGGAGGCGGCGCTGGCCTTGCTGGCCGAGGCCCAGGCGCGGGCCGAGACCGCCTTTCCCGCGGCTGATCTGGCCCTCGTTCAGGCCGAGGGCGAGATGCCCGGGGACGAGGATGCCCTGCGCGCGGCGCTTGCCGAAAGTCGCCGGCGTGACCTGATGGCGGGACGGACCCTGATCGGGCCGCATCGCAGTGATCTGCGGGCGGTCTATGCGGCCAAGGGGGTGGCGGTGGCGCAATGTTCCACCGGAGAGCAGAAGGCGCTTCTGGTTTCCCTGATCCTTGCCAATGCGCGGGCTCTTGCGGACCGGACGGGGGATCCTCCGATCCTGCTTCTGGACGAGGTTGCCGCGCATCTGGATGCGGAGCGCCGCGCCGCGCTGTTCGACGAGATCTGCGCGCTGGGGGCGCAGGCCTGGATGACCGGCACCGGGGCAGAGCTGTTCGGGGGGCTGGAGGGCCGGGCGCAATGGTTCGAGGTCACCGACGCCAATGGTCTGTCCGTGCTGCGCGCGGCGTGATGCAGGGCGGGCAGATCGGCGCGGTTCCGGGGCACAAAATCTGGGGCTTCGGCGTGACATTGCCCCCCACGGTTCGTATATAGGACGTGACGAACAGGGGAATTTTCCGAATGTCCGAACAGGCACAGGCGCGGCAGGAATACGGCGCCGATTCCATCAAGGTTCTCAAGGGCCTGGAGGCGGTTCGCAAGCGCCCCGGCATGTATATCGGCGATACCGATGACGGGTCCGGCCTGCACCACATGGTCTACGAGGTGGTGGACAACGGCATTGACGAGGCACTGGCCGGTCATGCCGACGAGGTGACCGTGATCATCCATGCCGATTCCAGCGTTTCGGTGCGCGACAACGGGCGTGGCATTCCGGTGGACATTCACCCCGAGGAAGGGGTGTCGGCGGCTGAAGTCATCATGACCCAGCTGCATGCGGGGGGGAAATTCGACAGCAACTCCTACAAGGTCTCGGGCGGTCTGCATGGGGTCGGCGTGTCGGTGGTCAACGCGCTGTCCGATTGGCTGGAGCTGCGCATCTGGCGCGACGGCAAGGAACATTTCGCCCGCTTCGAGCGGGGCGAGACGGTCGAGCATCTCAAGGTCGTGGGCGATTGCGGCGACCGCACCGGAACCGAGGTGCGTTTTCTCGCCTCGCTGGATACGTTTTCCAACCTCGACTACTCCTTCGATGTGCTGGAGCGGCGCCTGCGCGAACTGGCCTTCCTGAATTCCGGGGTGCGAATCGTCCTGATCGACGAACGCCCGGCCGAGCCGCACAGGGTCGAACTGCATTACGAGGGCGGGGTCCGGGAATTCGTCAAATATCTCGACCGGCACAAGCAGCCGATGATGGAAGAGCCGATTCACATTCTGGGTGAACGTGACGGCATCGTGGTCGAGATCGCGATGTGGTGGAACGACAGCTACCACGAAACGGTGCTGCCCTTTACCAACAACATCCCCCAACGCGATGGCGGCACGCATCTGGCCGGTTTCCGCGGGGCGCTGACCCGGACGCTGACCCGCTATGCGCAGGAAAGCGGGATTGCCCGGAAGGAAAAGGTGAACTTCACCGGTGACGATGCGCGCGAGGGGCTGACATGCGTCCTTTCCGTCAAGGTGCCCGATCCGAAGTTCTCGTCGCAGACCAAGGACAAGCTGGTCAGCTCCGAGGTGCGGCCGGCGGTCGAAAGCCTGGTTAACGCCAAACTGACCGACTGGCTTGAAGAACATCCCGCCGAGGCCAAGACCATCGTCGGCAAGATCGTCGAGGCCGCCCTTGCCCGCGAAGCTGCCCGCAAGGCGCGCGAACTGACCCGGCGCAAGACGGCGATGGACGTGAACTTTCTGGCTGGCAAGCTCAAGGACTGTTCCGAAAAGGATCCCGCCAAGACCGAGCTTTTCCTCGTCGAGGGCGACAGCGCCGGCGGTTCGGCACAGACCGGCCGGGACCGGATGACCCAGGCCATCCTGCCCCTGCGCGGCAAGATCCTGAACGTCGAGAGGGCCCGTTTCGACCGGATGCTGTCAAGCCAGGAAATCGGCAACCTGGTGATGGCGCTGGGCACCGGAATCGGTCGGGACGAATTCGACATCTCGAAGCTGCGCTATCACAAGGTCATCATCATGACCGATGCCGACGTGGACGGCGCTCATATCCGCACGCTGCTGCTGACTTTCTTCTACCGGCAGATGCCCGAGCTGATCGAAAAGGGGCATCTCTACATCGCCCAGCCGCCGCTCTACAAGGTGTCGCGCGGCAAGTCCGAGGTCTATCTCAAGGATCAGCCGGCCCTTGAGGATTACCTGATCGAACAGGGCATCGATGGCGCGGCGCTGCGGCTGGCCTCGGGCGAAGAGATCATCGGCCAGGATCTGATCCGCGTCATTGACGATGCCCGCCAGATGCGGCGCGTGCTGGAGGCGTTTCCCACCCACTATCCGCGTCATATCCTCGAACAGGCGGCGATTGCCGGCGCCTTTGCTCCCGGCGCGGTCGAGAGGGATCTTCAGGGCGTTGCCGACAAGGTGGCGGCGCGGCTTGACATGATCGCGGCCGAATATGAACGCGGATGGCAGGGCAGGGTCACGCAGGATCACGGGATCCGGCTTTCGCGGGTCCTGCGCGGCGTGGAAGAGGTGCGAACTCTGGACGGTCCGATGTTGCGCTCGGCAGAGGCGCGCAGAACCGGCAGTTTCACGCCGGGCCTGCAGGAGGTTTACGGCGGGCCGGCATTGCTGGTGCGCAAGGAGCGGGAACAGATGATCTTCGGTCCGCTCGGCCTGCTGGACGCGATCCTTGAAGAGGGCCAGAAGGGGCTGACACTTCAGCGCTACAAGGGTCTGGGCGAGATGAACCCGGAACAGCTGTGGGAAACGACGCTTGATCCGAATGCAAGGACGCTTCTGCAGGTGCGCGTGGACGACGTCGCCGAGGCTGACGACCTGTTCACCAAGCTGATGGGTGACGTGGTGGAGCCCCGGCGCGAATTCATCCAGAAAAACGCGCTGAACGTGGAAAACCTCGACTTCTGAGCCGCTCTCCGATGCCGGGAAAGCCTGCATGCTCCCCGGTGATTCCAGAGCGTGTTTCCACGGGGATCGTGTCGATCGTGACATGGATTTGCGCGGCATTCACTAGGGGGTCAGTTCGGGTTCGACCGATATCGAAATGACGGAGCAGGACCAGAACACCGTCATTTGTCCTGCCGCATGATATCTTCGATCAGCACGGCATCGACGAACTCCCCCAGTTCGCGTCGGGCGACCCTCGTCAGATCCGCCTTGAGAGACTGAAGTGCGGTCGTATTGGTGAACGCGCCGGCAAATCCACCCGTGTTGGAATAATCGAACAGGACTTCAAGAAAGGAATCCCGCAGTTTGGGCTGTTTGGCAAAAATTTCCTCCTGATGTCCGGGGCTGGTTTCGATGCTGATGGTCAGTACGACCAGGGACCGGATCTTTCCCCTTTCGATCACGGGCACCACGAACTGGTTGGCCAGCCTCACATATTCCTTTTCTTCTGACCCTTCCTTGCCATTTTCAGAGGGTCCAATTTCTGTGCCCTTCTCCGAAGTCTTGCTGTTGGGAGCGGTTTTCTCTTCCCCTGAGGGAGTGCCGGATTTCTCCATGAACAAGGCAGCCGAGGCGCCGGCAGCCATACCCAGGACAAGAAAGACGATTGGAATGAGTTTTGCGATCATGGGCTTCAGAACGGCAGAACCGCATCGAGTATCTGTTGTCCGTACCGAGGTTGCTGAACGTCGGTAATCTGCCCGCGGCCGCCATAGGAAATCCGGGCCGAGGCGATCTTGTCATAGGTCACCTCGTTCTGGCGCGAGATGTCCTCGGGGCGCACGAATCCCGAAACCAGAAGCTCTCTCATTTCGAAATTCACGCGGATCTCCTGCGATCCGGAAATCGAAAGGACACCGTTGGGCAGAACGTCCACCACCGTTGCAGCAACCCGGAGCGTGAGCTTTTCCTTCCGTTTCACCGACCCCTTTCCGCTCGACCGGCTTTGCGAATCGATGGCAACCGCATTGGCCATGACCGCCCCGTCCGGAAGCCGGCGCTCCAGCCGTTGCGGGACTCCGAAAAGCTGCGGAACGCCCAGGCTTTCAGATCCGGTTCGCGAACGGCTGGTGTCATTCGAGATCTCGGCCTTTTCATCGATTTCGACGACCACGGTCAGGATGTCGCCTTTCCTGAGAGCGCGCCGGTCGCCCAGGAGGGAGTTGCGCTCCCCGCTCCAGAGAGATGACCGGAAGACGCCGCTCGCGGGTTGCCCATTGCGGGGCAGGCCGGGCCACATCATGGCGACGCGTTCGGCGGAGTCATCCGTCGGCGAAAAGCCGGGAGGTTTGCCAAGATGATCTGCGCGGCCACAGGCCGAAAGCAGAAGAGCCGTTGCGCAGAGTATGAGGATGTTCCGCATCATCTGACCTCGACGGTGCCGTCCGAGGTGACCAAGCCGACCACGGTAGAACGCGACATCGTGTTCATGACGCGCAGGGAGTCCCCGGTGGAAGCGCGCCCGAGCGCCCGCCCTTCGGCGGTGATGCTCAGGCCGTTCTGCCGAAAACGGATGATCACCAGGTCGTTCGGTCTCACGATCGAAACGGGCCCCACGTCACGCGGCATGATCGAGCGGCCGGGATAGATGGTGCGCCTGGCCTCCAGGCCGACGACCTTGGCCGGGTCGGAGAACGCCCCCTCGCGCCGCTTGTTGCCAAGTGCCACATCCTCGGATTTCACGATTTCCTGCGCCCGGATCATCCGCACCGCGACAACCGATTGAGCGGATGCCGGGGTAGAAAGGAGAAACAGGAGAACGAAGGCCAACCGCTTCATCAGCGCACCTGCGTGGTCGTGCCAAGCATCTGGTCCACGGCGGACAGAACCTTGGCATTCATTTCGTAGCCGCGCTGGGCCTCGATCAACTCGGTCACTTCGCGCACAGCGTCCACGGAGCTGTCTTCGAGATATCCCTGGCGGAGTACGCCGAGTCCGTCCTCTCCGGGCGATGATACGAGCGGTGGCCCCGATGCTTCTGTTTGGGTGAACAGGTTGCCGCCCATGGCCTCCAGCCCTTTCGGGTTGGTAAACCCGGCAAGAACGAGTTGACCGAGCAGTTGGCCTTCTGCCGCATCGCTGAAATAGGCGTAAACCTCGCCGGCGGCGTTGATCGAAATGCTGCGGGCGTCATTCGGAATGACGATCTCCGGCGAGACGGGGTAGCCTTCCGAGGTCACGATGACGCCTTCGGGAGAGCGCTTCAGGCTTCCGTCCCGGGTATAGGCGGATTGGCCGGATGGAAGGGTGACCTCCAGATAACCGGCGCCCTCGATGGCGATATCGAGATCCTGTCCGGTTTCGGACAGCGCGCCCTGGGCGAGGTTGATCGACACCGCGACCGGGCGCACCCCCATTCCCAACTGGATGCCCGTCGGCAGCACGGTGCCATTGGCGGCATTGACCGTGCCTGCGCGGGACATCTGCTGATACAGAAGGTCGGTGAACTCGATCCTGCGCGGGTTGTAGCCGGTGGTGTTCATGTTGGCGAGGTTGTTCGAGATGGTTTCGACGCGCAGCTGTTGTGCGCTCATCCCGGTTGCGGCAATGGAAAGGGCTCGCATGTGGGGTCTCCTGAAACGTTACTTGAGCATGGAATCGACGGCCTTTCGGATCCGCCGGTCTTCGGCGTCGAGGAAGCTTTGGCCCAGTTCGTAGCCGCGCTGAACCTCGATCATTCGCGCCATCTGCT
Source organism: Piezobacter thermophilus (assembly GCF_055386745.1). Classification (NCBI taxonomy): domain Bacteria; kingdom Pseudomonadati; phylum Pseudomonadota; class Alphaproteobacteria; order Rhodobacterales; family Paracoccaceae; genus Piezobacter; species Piezobacter thermophilus. The sequence goes on from NZ_AP042380.1 coordinate 548,761, forward strand.
GGATTGCATCGACATTCGACTTCTCAAGAAAGCCCTGGAGAACCCGGGGCGTTTCCACGGGAACCGGATCGCCGGTCGTGCGGAACAGAACGCCATCCTGCCGGGTCAGTTGCTCGGGCGTATGTGGTTCAAACACGCCGATCTGCCCCAGAACGCCCCCCCGCGCCGCGATCGTGCCGTCGGCCGAGATGCGTATCGGCCCGGCATCGGGCGGGATGAATATGGGGGCGCCACCCGCGTCCATGACCCGGTAACCGTCCGGATTGACAAGATCTCCCTCGGCATTGGGCGAGAAATTCCCCGCCCGTGTCAGACGCAGCCCTTCCGGTGTTTCCACCATGAAGAAGCCGCGGCCCTCGATCGCCAGGTCAAAAGGTCCGCCGGTCGAGGCGAGCGCCCCCTGCGCGAGCGAGGTTTCGCGCACCCGTGCGGCACCCATGGACATGGAGGGCAGGCCGGGTTCGGCCCTGCGCACGAATTCCGAGAAGATCAGGCCCTCCTGGCGATAGCCAGTGGTTGCGGCGTTGGCGATATTGTTGGCGATGATCTGCATTTCCCGCATCAAGCCCGATTGGCGGGACAGGGCAGGCAGTCCGAAGGTTCCCATCACGACGCTCCTGAAATCAGGGGAATGACCTGGTCCTGGAAGAAGGAGACCAGCAACCGGGTCATGAACTCCATGGAAAGCCAGAATACCAGGACGATGGCGGCCAGTTTCGGGGCGAAGGTCAGCGTCAGTTCCTGAATGGTGGTCAGGGCCTGGAACAGACCGATCACCACGCCGGTCACCAGCGCCGCCAGCAGGATCGGTAGCGACAGCATCATGGCCAGCCACAGACCTTGGCGAAGCAGGTCGTAGAACGCGCCATCGGTGAGCATGTCACACCGGCATCCTGAGAATTTCCTGATAGGCTTCGACCACCTTGTTGCGCACGGTTACCGCAGTTTCCACCGCCAGCTCCGTCTGTGCCAGCGCCATGACCAGGGACTGCGTATCGGCAGTTCCGGACATGGCGCCGATGGCCGTGTTTTCGGCCTCGCGCAGGGTGGCGGTGAAATCACGGGCGACGGCGTCGAACTTCCGGCCGAAATTGTCGGACCCGGCGGCCGGCTCCGTGGCCGGACGTGACGATGCATAGTTGCGGATTGCGGAAAAGCTGCTGATATCCATTCTGGATTTCCCCTATCTGCGAAGAAGGTCGAGCAGCGCCGCGGACATTGCGCGCGTCTGTTCGAACATCTTCAGGTTGGCTTCGTAGCTGCGTTGCGCCTGGCGCGCGTCTGCGATCTCGATCATTAGATCGACATTGGAACCCCGGTAATACCCGCTTTCGTCTGCCAGCGGGTGGGACGGGTCGTAGATCTTTTCCGGCTGTGCCGGATCAAGCCGGACCCGGCCGGCGCGAACGAGGGTTTCCCCTGACGGGCCGTGCGCCACCTCGAACGGCACCAGCTTGCGCCGGTATCCCGGCGTGTCGGCGTTCGAGATGTTTTCGGATATGTGCAGAAGCCGTTGCGACTGGGCCCGCAGACCGCTGGCCGAGACCGCGAGGGCGGATGAAAAATCGCTCATGTCCGCCCCCCTACACGCGCCCGAGGCTGCTGCGCAGAATGTTCAGAGAAGACCTGTAGATCGCCAGCGCGCGCTTGTGTTCGCTCTGAATTTCGGCCGCCTTGACCATCTCTTCCTCCAGGGAAACGGTGTTGCGCCCCGGTTCGAACATGGGTCGGGATTCGACTTCGTCCCATCGCAGGCCAACGCCGCTCAGGTGGCCGGGGCGGCTGGCACGCATGGCAAAGTCGCCGGCGCCGGATACAAGGTCCGAGAACGGGGCGATGTCGCGTGCCCGATAGCCGGGCGTGTCGGCATTGGCGACGTTTCTGGCAACGACAGTCTGGCGGTACGCGGCATGTTCGGCCATCGCGCGCGCCATGTTGAATACGTTCAGCGTATTGAACATCGGGGCTTCTCCCTCGATCGGTTTCAATCAAGGCTTAACCCCGATTCGTTTAGAAACCGTTTGCGCGGATCTTTTGCGGAGGCGGTGATGGTGCTTGAGCTGGACATCCTGAAGGCTCATCTGGGTTCGGCCCGGCTTGCGCGGCCGATGGGGCGCGTGGCGGCGGTGCGGGACGGGCTGATCGTGGTCTCCGGGCTTGAGCGGCGCGCGGCGGTCGGTGATCGGCTGCTGCTGCGCCGGGGATGCGGGCCGCTGGGGGGAGAGGTGCTCCAGATCGACGATCTGGGGATCAGGATGCTGCCGGATGCTGCTCCGGACGGGGTGGCGGTTGGGGATGCGGTCGTTCTGCAGGGGCGGGTGGCGTTCTGCCCGTCGGATGCCTGGATCGGGCGTATCGTCGACCCCTGGGGGCGGGCGCTGGACGGCAGGCCTCTGGCCCGGGGCGGTCAAGCGCGCGAGGTGGTGGCGCCGCCGCCCCCGGCCGCCTTGCGCCGCGGGATGGGTGAGCGGTTGCCGACCGGGCTTGCAGTTCTCAATACCATGCTGCCCATCGTTCGGGGCCAGCGCGTCGGCCTGTTCGCGGGGTCGGGGGTTGGCAAGTCCAGCCTGCTGGCACATCTGGCGCGCCACATGGAGGCGGATGTGGTCGTCCTTGCCCTGATTGGCGAACGCGGGCGCGAGGTCAATGATTTCGTGCACAAGGTGCTGGGCCGCGAAGGGATGGCCCGTGCGGTCGTGGTGGCGGCCACCTCCGACCAGTCGGCTCTGACGCGGCGGCGCTGCGGCTGGGCGGCGATGACGGTGGCGGAACATTTCCGCGACAGCGGCCGTAACGTTCTGCTTTTGGTCGATTCGGTGACCCGGTTCGCCGAAGCGCATCGCGAGGTGGCGGTCGCCGCGGGGGAAGGCGCCGCGCTGCGTGGGTTTCCGCCGTCACTGACGCCCCAGATCACCGGCTTGTGCGAACGTGCAGGTCCCGGTGCAGAGGGGCAGGGTGATATCACCGCCATCTTCAGCGTGCTTGTGGCCGGGTCGGACATGGACGAGCCGGTGGCCGACATCCTGCGCGGGGTTCTGGACGGGCATGTGGTGCTGGAGCGCGACATCGCCGAACGCGGCCGCTATCCGGCCATCGACGTTGGGCGGTCGGTTTCGCGCAGCCTGCCCGATGCCGCCAGCGAAGAGGAAAACCGGATCATCGCCGAGGCGCGCCGCCTGCTGGGTGCCTATGAACAGTCCGAGGTGATGATCCGGGCCGGGCTTTATCAGGCCGGGGCCGATCCGGTGCTTGACCAGGCCGTTCGCGCCTGGCCCGATCTGGACGCCTTCTTTGCCCGGACCGACACCGATGGCATTGCCAGCAGTTTCCAGCGCCTTCAGCTGATCCTGCGCCGTTCGGCTGCGGGGCAGGATGTGCGCCGCCCGTGAGCGATGGGCAAGTCGGCGCCGGCACCGCCGCTGCGGGTCAAGCTCAGCGGATCGGGGCAAATATGGCGTCCTTCAGCCGGCAGTCACGCACCACGTCCGGCCCGCAGGGCACCGGGTCGAGATCCCGACTCAGGCAGATGCGTGCCTCCTGGATGCGACCGTTGCGGCAGGTGATGGTGATCATGTCGGGCGACAGATCGGGGTTCGTCTGCAAAAAGGCCTCTTCCACGACACTGGCCGGCAGCCTGACCGCGCGATCGAGCCGGCGGAATATCCCGGGCCGAGTGATGCTGTCATAGGCGCGCCGGGACAGGGCGAAATAGTCGCGTGCGCTCAACCCCGTGCAGCTTCCGTGCTTTTTCCACTGATACCAGGCCAGCCCCGGGCTGCCCATGATATCCGCCATTTCCCGGGTCATCGCGCGCGAGGGCGGGGAAAGGGCCGTGCGGCAGAACTCGGGCCAGCCGCGTTCGTATTGCGGCCATAGCCCGTGCAGGATCCAGCCCATGCCGCGCCTCGGGGCGCATTGTTCGGCACCTTGCGCGTCGCCCCGGGCGGCGCACCAGTTCGGCGACCAGCTCAGCGACAGGACAAAATAGTCGAAATCGCCCGCGCGCCCGTCCCCGGCCGGTGCGGGCTGGCCGGCAAGCAGCAAAAGCACGATCAGAACCCGGTGCATTCGCCTCTTTCCTTATCGATCCGGGGCGACTATATAGGCCTGAAGTTCCCCGACAACGGAAACCCGTTCCGGAGCCACCTCCGGGACCGCCGATTTCAGGCGACGGGGAAGATGTGCTCGAAGGAGATGAACGCATGGCAAAACCGTTGATGGCCAAGGCAACTGCCGTGTGGCTGGTGGACAACACGACGATCAGCTTCAAGCAGATTGCGGATTTCTGCGGCCTGCATGAACTGGAGGTGCAGGGGATCGCCGATGGCGAGGTCGCCGTGGGCGTCAAGGGTTTCGACCCCATCGCCAACAACCAGCTGACGCAGGAAGAGATCGAAAAGGCCCAGAAGGACCCGAAACACAAGCTCAAGCTCAAGTTCAACCCGGCCGCCGTGGGCGAGGAGAAGCGCCGCGGTCCGCGCTATACCCCGCTGTCCAAGCGCCAGGACCGCCCCGCCGCGATCCTGTGGCTGGTGAAGTTCCACCCGGAGCTGTCGGACGCGCAGATTTCCAAGCTGGTCGGCACGACCAAGCCGACGATCCAGTCGATCCGTGATCGCACCCACTGGAATATCGCCAATATCCAGCCGATTGACCCGGTGGCGCTGGGCCTGTGCAAGCAGTCCGAACTGGACGCCGCCGTGCAGAAGGCGGCCGCGAAGAAGGCCGCCGACGGGTCGGTGATGAGCGACGACGAGCGGCGCAAGCTGGTCAGCACCGAACAGTCCCTGGACATGCCGGCCGAGCCGAAGATCCCGACCGCGATCGAGGGGCTTGAAACCTTCAGCCTGTCCGATCCGCGCGATGATGAACGCGACGAAGATCCGATCATGGATGCCGAAAGCCTCTTCAACCTGCCCAAGAATGGCAACGACGAAGAAGAAGACGACGACGCATCGCGGCCCTGAGCCGGAAGCATGACGAAAGGCTCCGAACCGGAAACGGCCGGAGCCTTTTCACGTCTGCCCGCCCGGGCGCGCTACATGGCGTTCATGGTCAGCAACTCGTATTCCGCCACCTTTTCGTCGTCCTGATTGGTCAGGGTAACGTGCCAGCGCACCTCGCCATATTCTTCGTTGCGCGGGGTTTTCTGCTTCACGGTCAGGCGCACCTTGATGCTGTCGCCGGGGCTCACCGGCTTCATGAAGCGCAGTCCGTCCAGGCCGGTATTGGCCAGCACCGGGCCCTCGTCCGGCTCGACGAACAGGCCGGCGGCAAAGCTCAGCAGCAGATAGCCATGGGCGACCCGGCCGGGGAAGAAGGGGTTTCTCCGGGCGGCCTCCTCGTCCATGTGGGCATAGAAGGTGTCGCCGGTGAAATGGGCGAAATGCTCGATATCCTCCAGCGTGACGGTGCGTGCGGCGCTGTGCAGCGTCTCGCCGATCTGCAACTCGCCGAAGCGGCGGGTGAAGGGGTGGGCGGGGCCCTCGATCTCGGTGGCCCCGGGCACCCATCGGCCGCCAACCGCCGTCAGCATGTCGGGGCTGCCCTGCACGGCGGTGCGCTGCATGTAGTGCATCACCCCGCGCACGCCGCCCATTTCCTCGCCGCCGCCGGCGCGGCCGGGGCCGCCATGGACCATGTGCGGCAGGGGGGATCCGTGCCCGGTTGCTTCCTTCATCGACACCCGGTCGTTGAAATAGAGCCGCCCGTGAAAGGCGCCTGCCGCCAGCACCGCCTCGCGTGCCACCTGCGGATCATGGGTGATGACCGAGGCCACCAGCGAGCCCTGCCCGCGATTGGCAAGCTCCAGCGCGTGGCCGAGGTCGCGATAGCCCATCACCGTCGAGACCGGCCCGAAGGCCTCGGTATCGTGCACCCGCTCGGCGCGGTCCGGCTCGGCGCAGTGAAACAGCATCGGCGGCAGGAAGGCGCCCTTGTCCGAGTTGGCGCCGACCACCTCGAAATCCTCGGGGTCGCCGAAGACGCGCTCGGCCTCAGTGGCGATGATCGCGGCCTTTTCCAGCACGTCGCGCTTCTGCGCGGCCGAGATCAGCGCGCCCATGCGCGTCTGCTCAAGCCGCGGATCGCCGATAACGGTCTTTCCCAGCCTTGCGCGCAGCGCTTCGATCACCGCCGGCACCTGTTCCTCGGGGGCGATGATGCGGCGGATGGCGGTGCATTTCTGCCCCGCCTTGACGGTCATCTCGCGCACGACCTCCTTGATGAACAGGTCGAATTCCGGGCTGCCGGGCACCGCGTCCGGCCCCAGGATCGAGGCGTTGAGGCTGTCCTGCTCGGCCACGAAGCGGACCGAGGCGGCCAGGATGTTCGGGTTCGCGCGCAGCTTCAGCGCGGTCGCGGCCGAGCCGGTGAAGCTGACCACGTCCTGGCAGGTCAGCCGGTCGAGCATGTCTCCCAGCCCCCCGGCCACGAATTGCAGCGCACCCTCGGGCAGGATCCCCGATTCCAGCATCAGCCGCACCGCGGCTTCGGTCACGTAGCAACTGTCGGTGGCCGGCTTCACGATGGCCGGAACGCCGGCCAGCAGGGTGGGGGCGAGCTTTTCCAGCATCCCCCAGACCGGGAAGTTGAAGGCGTTGATATGCACCGCCACGCCTTGCAGCGGGGTGCAGACATGCAGCCCCTGAAAGCTGCCCTGCCGCGAAAGCTGCTCGGGCGCGCCATCCAGATACACCTGCCCGTCGGGCATCTCCCGCCGCCCCTTCGAGGCGAAGACGAACAATGTGCCGATGCCGCCGTCGATGTCGATCAGGTGATCGGCCTGCGTGGCGCCGGTGTCGAAGGAGATGTCGTAAAGCGCCTGCTTGTGTTCGTTGAGGTGTTGCGCCAGCGCCTTGAGCATCCTTGCCCGGTCGTGGAATGTCAGCCGGCGCAGGGCCGGCCCGCCCGTATTCCGCGCATGATCCAGCATCAGCTGCACGTCCAGGGCGGCGTTTCCGGCGCGCGCGATCACCTCTCCGGTGATGGCGCTGGCGATGTTGCGGGCGCCTTCGCCCGGGGCCACCCATTGCCCGGCGGCATAGCTTGAAATTTCGCGAATGGTCATGGTCTGGTCCTTGCAGGATCGGGTTCGGGTCGGGCGGACGGATTGCCGCCCCACCGGCTCAGTTCATCTGGGCGGGCAGATAGAGCACCAGAATCGGTACCAGCACGATCAGCCCCAGCCGGAAGATGTCGGCCACCCAGAACGGCGTGACGCCGCGGAAGATCGTGCCGGTGGACACGTCGCCGACGACGCCCTTGAGGATGAACACGTTCAATCCCACCGGAGGCGTGATCAGGCTGATCTCGGTCACCACCACGACGACGATTCCGAACCAGACCGGATCGTAGCCCAGCGAGGTGACCAGCGGAAAGAAGATCGGCACGGTCAGGAGCAGCATCGACAGCGATTCGAACACGCAGCCGAGGATGATGTAGATCCCGAGGATCATCAGGATCACGACGAAGGGCGAAACGTCATATGCGGTTACCATGCCGATCAGCGCCTCGGGCAGGCCGGCCAGGTTGATGAAGTTGGAAAAGATCTGCGCCCCGATCAGGATCGAGAACAGCGCCGCCGAGGTATAGGCGGTTTCCTTGAGCACCTCGAAGGTGGAGCCGATCGTCAGACCGCCGCGGAACAGGGCGATCAGGAAGGCACCCATCGCGCCCATGCCGGCGGCCTCGGTGGGAGAGAAGGTCAGGTTCAGTGGCTCGAAATCGAACAATCCGTAAAGGCCGCCGATAACCAGGAAGAACAGCAGCAGCACCGCCCAGACCTCGCGCAGGGCCTTGATGCGCGCGCCCCAGCCGGTGCGCTCGCCGGCCGGGCCGGCCTCGGGGTTGCGCCAGACGGTCCAGCGCACGGCAAAGAGATAGAACAGGATGCCCAGCAGCCCCGGCACGATGCCGGCCATGAACAGCTTGCCGATCGAGGTCTCGGTGAGCAGCCCGTAGATGACCAGGATCACCGAGGGTGGGATCAGGATGCCCAGCGTGCCGCCGGCGGCGATCGAGGCGGTGGACAGCTCGTCCGAATAGCCATAGCGGCGCATCTGCGGCATGGCGACCTTGGACATGGTGGCGGCGGTGGCAAGCGAGGAACCGCAGATGGCCGAGAACCCGCCGCAGGCGGCCACCGTGGCCATGGCGATGCCGCCGCGCATGTGGCCCAGAAAGGCCGCCGAGACCGAGTAGAGCTCGCGCGCCATGCCGCCCTTGTTTACGAACAGCCCCATCAGGATGAACAGCGGCACCACTGACAGCCCGTAATCCTGCGCGGTATCCATGACCTGCCGGCCGACCATGGACATGGCGGCGTTGAGGCCACGGTCGCTGAAGATGGAGCCGCCGCGCTCGAAGGCATAGCCCAGCGCCCCGACCAGCCCCATGGCGAACACGATGGGCAGGCGCATGAGCACCAGCACCAGGACGATGGCGAAACCGATCAGGGCGGCGGTCATTGGGCTCTCTCCGAAAGCAGGTGGGGGGCGAACAGGTGCAGAAGGCCGGTGACGATCATCGCCAAGGCCGAGATGGCCGTGAACAGGGCGATGAACCAGCCGATGTAGAAGGTCGGGATGGCGAGGTATTCGGTGACGTCTCCGTAGTCGCGGGCGCGCTCGGCCAGCACCTGGACCCTTTGCACCGGCCAGTAGAGCATCACGCCCGAGAGGATGTGGATCAGCGCGTCGCGGATGCGGTGCAGCCGGTAGCGCGTGAAGATCCCGTCGGTCAGGTCCACCGCGATATGGCCGCCATTGACCGAAATCACGGGCAGCACGGAAAAGACGATGATGGCCATGAAGATGCGCGTCAGCTCGGTCGCCGCTTCGATGGGCGCGTTGAACATCGAGCGCAGGACGACATCGAAAAAGGTCATCACCATGAGGACGAACAGGGCGATGCAGGCGATCAGCACCGGTATCGCGCTGGCCGACCGGATCAGTTTCAGCAAGCTGCCCATCTGAGGCTCTCCCGATTGCGGTGTCGGAGAAGTAAAGGAAACGGGGCCGGCAGTGGCGGCCGGCCCCGATCGCTCATCCGGCCTTACTTGTAGGCGGCCATGTCCGCCTTGATCATCTCGTAGGCGGCTTGGGCATCGACGCCCTTGGCGGCCACCTCGGCAATGACCTTCTTGCGCACCTCTTCGGCGATCTTGGCGAATTTCGCCTGATCTTCGGCCGAGGCCTCGATGATGGCGTTGTCGGGTGCGGCGAGGGTGGCCTCACGCCCGATCTGGTCGATCTCGTCCCAGATCCTGCCGATCTCGCGGCTCAGCGGCTCGCCAAAGACCTTTTCGTCCAGCGCCTTGCGGATGTCCTCGGGGAGGGCGTCGAACGTGTCCTGGTTCATGATGAAGGCGAAGGATCCGCGATACAGGCCGCCCGGCATCTCGTAGACGTTCTTGGCCACTTCGGTCAGCTTGAAGCCCTTGCGCGATTCCATCGGCATTACCACGCCGTCGGCTGCGTTCGAGGCCAGAGTCTCGTAGACCTTCGGCGCCGGTACCTTGATGCCGGTCATGCCCAGCTTGTCGGCCACATCCGAGGCCACACCGCCCGGCACCCGGACCTTCATGCCGTTCATGTCGGCCAGCGAGGTCACCTTCCGGTTCGAATGCAGCTGGGCCGGGCCATGGGTGAACATGGCCACCACCTTCAGCCCGCGATGCTCGTCCGCCTTCTTGAGGTACTTGTCGTAGGCGCGCCAGTAGGCGACCGAAGCCGCCTCGGCCGAGCCTTCGTAGCCGGGCAGTTCGATCAGCTTGGTGGTGGTGAAGCGGCCCGGCTGATAGCCGTGGAAGATGATCGACAGATCCGCCGCACCGTCCATGATCAGGTCGGGCTGGGCCGGAGGCGGGGCCATGCCCAGCTTCAGCTCGGTGGTGACGCGCCCGCCGGTGGCCTCTTCGACCATTTCGGTGAATTTGGGCCACATCTTCGCGTTGATGCCGTGGGTCGGCGGGGCCCAGCTGGAGATGGTCAGCGTGTATTCGGCCTTGTTCTCGGCTGCAGCTGCGAAGCTGCCGGAAACGGCGAGTGCCGCGCCGGCAAGCAGGGATGCGAGTTTCGTGAATTTTGCCATCTTGTTTCCTCCCGGGGTTGTCGATGGATGATGCCGTTAATGGTCAATATTGCAACTATCAACCACGGTGGCCGGGATCCCGTGGCGTGCCCGATTCCTTCGAACCGGGGCGCGGGTGCGCTGGTCCGAAAGGTCTGAACAGGTTCTGGACATCCGTCTGTCCTTTCCACGAGAATCGCGTCGGTGAGTTATTTATTGACCAACCGTTCGGTTTATGCAAGGAATTTGTCGAAACATTCACAAAGCGGCCAAGCCATGTCCGATACGATTCTTGCGCAAGATCACGGAAATTGGGTTGAAATCACCCTCAACCGGCCTGATCGGCTCAACAGCTTCACCGACGAGATGCATCTTGCCCTGCGCGCTGCCATCGAGGGCGCGCGCGATGGCGGGGCGCGGGCGATCCTGCTGACCGGGGCGGGGCGCGGGTTCTGCGCGGGCCAGGATCTGGGCGACCGCGACCCGCGCAGGATGGATGGCCCGCCCGATCTGGGAAATACCGTGCGGACCTTCTATGCGCCGCTGGTGCGGCTGATCCGGTCGCTCGAGTTTCCGGTGGTCTGTGCGGTGAACGGCGTGGCGGCCGGGGCCGGGGCCAATATCGCGCTGGCCTGCGACGTGGTGCTGGCTGCCGAGAGCGCGAAGTTCATCCAGTCCTTCTCCAAGGTCGGGCTGATCCCCGATACCGGCGGCAGCTGGCACCTGCCACGCCTTCTGGGCGAGGCCCGCGCCAAGGGGCTGGCCTTCACCGCCCAGCCGCTGAGCGCCCGCCAGGCCGAGGAATGGGGGCTGATCTGGAAGGCGTTGCCGGACGAGCAGCTGATGGACGAGGCCCGCGCCATGACCGAAGGTTTCGCCAGTGGCCCCACGCTGGGGCTGGGCCTGACCAAGCAGTGCATCCAGGCCGCTGCCGTGAACGCGCTGAGCGACCACCTTGAAATCGAGGCGGAGGCCATGAAAACATGCGGCGAAAGTGCCGATTATGCGGAAGGGGTGGCCGCCTTCCTCGAAAAGCGCCGGCCGGAATTCAAGGGAAAATGACGTGGCCGAAGATTTTGGCGGACAGATGATGCTTGACGCGAAACAGCGTGCCGAACGGGCGGCCGCGACCATGTGGGCCGCGGATCACGCCTCGAAATGGGCTGAGATGAAACTTGCGGAGGTGGATGAAGGAACGGCCACGATGGAAATGACCGTCCGTTCGCATCACTGCAACGGGCATGGCATCTGCCATGGCGGGGTGATCTTCCTGCTGGCCGACAGCGCCTTCGCCTATGCCTGCAACAGCCGCAACAGATCCACAGTTGCCCAGCACAACATGATCAGCTACATCGCGCCGGGCCGGGAAGGCGACCGGCTGAAGGCGGTGGCGCGCGAAGTGAATCTCAGCGGGCGAAACGGCATCTATGATGTCACGGTAACCAATCAGGACGGCGCCGTGATCGCCCAGTTCCGGGGCATGTCCCGGGCGATCAGCGGCCAGGTATTCCCCGAAAGCTGAGCTGCGGAGAACGACATGAAAGACCTCACCCCGAAGAAATCCGACCTGGATCCGATCGAGATTGCCTCGCGCGACGAGATCTCCGCGCTGCAGCTGGAGCGCCTGAAATGGTCGTTGCGCCACGCCTACGAGAACGTCCCGATGTATCGCCAGCGCTTCGACGAGGCCGGCGTGCATCCCGACGACCTGAAGACGCTGGCCGACCTGGCGAAGTTTCCCTTCACCTACAAGAACGATCTGCGGGACAACTACCCCTTCGGCCTGTTCGCGGTGCCGCGTGATCAGATCGTTCGCATCCATGCCTCGTCGGGCACCACCGGCAAACCGACCGTGGTCGGCTATACCCGCAACGATCTGGACAACTGGGCCGATCTGGTGGCCCGCTCCATGCGCGCCAGCGGCACCCGCCCCGGCGACATCGTGCATGTGGCCTATGGCTACGGCCTCTTCACCGGGGGTCTCGGCGCCCATTACGGGGCCGAGCGGCTGGGCTGCACCGTGGTGCCGGTTTCGGGCGGCATGACCGAGCGGCAGGTGCGGCTGATCAACGATTTCCGGCCGACGACGATCATGGTCACGCCGTCCTACATGCTCAACATCCTCGAACAGTTCCACAAGCTGGGGCTCGATCCGCGCGAAAGCTCGCTGGAAGTGGGCATCTTCGGGGCCGAGCCCTGGACCGACGCCATGCGGGCCGAGATGGAAGAGGCCTTCGACATGCACGCGGTGGACATCTACGGCCTGTCCGAGATCATGGGGCCGGGGGTGGCCAATGAATGCGTCGAAACCAAGGACGGTCTCGTCATCTGGGAGGATCACTTCTACCCCGAGATCATCAACCCCGAGACCGGCGAGGTCCTGCCCGATGGCGAGATGGGCGAGCTGGTCTTCACCACCCTGACCAAGGAAGGGCTGCCGATGATCCGCTACCGCACCCGCGACCTGACCCGGCTGCTGCCGGGTACGGCGCGCTCGATGCGGCGGATGGAGAAGATCACCGGCCGCTCGGACGACATGATCATCCTGCGCGGGGTCAACGTCTTTCCCAGCCAGATCGAGGAACAGCTGATGGCGACCGGCGGGCTGGCCCCGCACTACCAGATCGAGCTTTACAAGTCGGGCAGGATGGATGCCATGCGCGTCTATGTCGAGGCGACCCCGGACGCGGCGGACGAATTGTCGAAGACCGCCGCCGCGCGGATGCTGACCAAGCGGATCAAGGACAATGTCGGTGTCTCGACCGAGATCATCGTCGGCGATCCCGGCGCGGTCGTCCGCTCCGAGGGCAAGGCCAAACGCGTGATCGACAACCGGGACAAGGGGTAGGCCCTTGGCCCGGACGATTGCAAAGGACCACGACCTCAAGCGCGCGCAGATCCTGAAATCTGCTGCCCGCGTGTTCGCGCGTGAAGGGTTCGACCGGGCGTCGATGACCCAGCTTGCGCGCGAATGCGGGATCTCGAAGGCAAACATCTATCACTACTACGACAGCAAGGACGCGATCCTTTTCGACATTCTCGACAGCTACCTTTCGGGACTGCGCGATCTGATCCTGTCGGTGGATACCGAAGGGCTCGACCCGGAGAAGCGGTTCCGCCGGATGGTGCGCGAGATCCTCAACGCCTACAAGGGCGCGGACGAGGAACACCAGGTGCAGATCAACGCGCTTTCGGCCCTGCCCGAGGACCAGCAGGAGCAGATGCGGGCCTATCAGCGCGACATGGTACGTTTCATGAGCGACTGCATCAAGGCACTTGCCCCCGAAGTCTTTGCCGAGGACCGCATCCGCCTGCGGGCCACCACCATGTCGGTATTCGGGATGCTCAACTGGTATTTCATGTGGAGCGCCGACGCCGACACCGCCGCGCGCGAGGCCTATGCCGATCTGGTCTGCGATCTGACGCTGAAGGGCGTGCGCGGACTGAAGTGAGGCCGCCCCCCGCGATCAGCGGCGGCCCTATTTCCCGGCGACGCGCGGGCGGATGTCCCGGCGGATCTGCTCGCCGACGCTGTGCCGGGCGCGTTCCAGGTCGTGTTCGACCTGAAGGTGGATCCAGAAATCGGCCGCGGTGCTGAAGTACCTTGCCAGCCTCAGCGACAGTTCCACCCCGACCGGAGACGTTCCGGCCAGAACTTCGGTGATCCGGCCCTCAAGCACATGAATGGCGCGGGCCAGCTCCTGCGGGGAGATGCCCAGCGGTTTGAGGTATTCCTCCATCAGCACCTGTCCCGGAGGCGGGCAGAGGAAAACCGGCTCGGCCGGCTTTTCCTCGACCGGCTCCATCTGCACCTCGGTCGCATAGCCGGCCTCTTTCCACGCCTGCAATCCGCCGCTCATGTGAATGACGCAGTCGTAGCCTTCCTTCAGAAGCATCTTGCCCGCGGCCTCGCTGCGCTTGCCGACCGCGCAATGCAGCACCACCTTCTTGCCCGGAAGCGAGGGGAACATCTCGGGTTCGAAGCTCGACAGCGGCAGCAGCACCGCCCCGGCGATGTGCTCCTTTTCGTATTCCGAGGTCTCCCGGACATCGACCAGCAGGATTTCGTTGCGGTCGAGCCATTCCTTGACCTGCCGGACATCGGCGGCCTGGACGGTCGGTTGCGGGTTGTCGGACATGGGCGGGATCCTCGTGCCGGTTTTCGGGGTGCAGTGCCGGAATTGTGGCCCAATGACAAGGGGCGGGCAATGGCCCGCCCCGCCGCCCGGTCCGGTTCGGCCCGGCTCAGCCGGCCTTCAGCCCCAGCCGGTCGAGGACGGTACGGGCCTCGCCCTGCCAGCGGGTGCGCAGCTCGGCATTGGGGGTGTGGCGGATGCCCCAGCCCTTCAGCATGTCGAATTTTCTGGAATCGGCCGAACCGAAGCTGGCCGCAACCCGCGGCCACCAGTAATCGACCGAGGCCTGAAGCGCCCCCCTGTCGGCGCTCTCCAGCAGGCGTGCCAGCCCCTCCTCGGCCAGTTCGGCGTGGTGGGCCTCGACCGGGGCGATGGCGCGGAAGGCCTCGGCCAGCGGCTGGTAGGAGACCAGCGCGAATTCGGCCAGCTGCACCACCACCGCACGGCCCATCAGCAGGTTCATCACCACCGCATCGGCCCAGCCCTCAAGCGGGTAGTTGAACACGGCGAGGCGCATGTCGTGTTCGCTGCGGCTGGCGCCGATGTCGGCGTTGCGCTCCAGCCGCGCGGTCCAGGGGTGGTGGGTGGCGTAACGGGCGGTGTCGGCGCCGAATTCGCCCATGATCCGCAGCACCCGGTCGGCATTGTCGGTCTTTTCCAGCACGATCTTTGCCGCGGCGATGCGTTCCTTGATGCCGGGGCCTTCGTTGATGATGTCGGCAAAGCCTGCGGCGCCGGCCAGCTCGCTGTCGACGAATGTCGCCATCAGCTTCAGCAGCTCGGCGCGATAGCGCGGCGGCACGTTCGCCGGGTTGGTCAGAACCCCGCCCTGCGCCAGGTAGCTTTCGATGCTCATGTCTTCGGTCATGTGTCCCTCTCCCCTACTGGTCGTAATCCACGACCACCTTGTCGGTCAGCGGATAGGACTGGCAGGACAGCACGTAACCCTTCTCGACCTCATAGTCCTCCAGCGCGTGGTTGGCGACCATCTCGACCTCGCCCTCGATCACCTTGCAGCGGCAGGTTGAGCAGACCCCGGCCTTGCAGGCATAGGGGGCGTCCATGCTGTTTTCCAGCGCCACGTCCAGGATCGAAACGTCCTTGGGCGCGGTGATCGTCCGGGTGGCCCCGTCCAGGGTGATCGCGATGGAGGCCTGGTTGGCGCCCGAGGCCGCATCCTTCGACACCGCCTTGCGCTTCAGGCGGCCGGGCTGGGCGCTGGCGAAAAGCTCGAACTTGATCTTGTCGTCCCCCAGCCCGTGGTCGCGCAGCGCCTTTGCGATGCCCAGCATCATCGGTTCGGGGCCGCAGATGAAGGCCATGTCCACATGTTCGATGTCGATCCAGCCGGTGCGGAACAGCTGGGCGCATTTTTCTTCCGTGACCATGCCGGTGAACAGGTCGATTTCCTGCGCGTCCTGTTCGAGGATGTGGATCACGTTGAACCGGCCCATGTAGAGGTTCTTCAGATCCTCCAGCTCTTCGCGGAACATGATCGAGCTGACGCCCCTGTTGGCATAGACCAGCGTGAAATTGGACCGCGGCTCGGTCTTCAGCGCCGTCCTGATGATCGACAGCACCGGCGTGATGCCCGACCCGCCCGCGAAACCCAGATACTGCCTGGCGTTTTCGGGGCGCAGATCGGTATGGAAACTGCCCATCGGCGGCATCGCCTGCAGGATGTCCCCGACCTTGAGCTCCTCATTGGCCCAGGTGGAAAAGGCGCCGCCTTCGACCCGCTTGATCCCCACCTGCAGGATTCCTTCGCCCTCGCCGGCGCAGATCGAGTAGGACCGGCGCAGCTCTTCGCCGTCGAAGTCGCGGCGGAAGGTCAGATACTGCCCGGCGCGAAAGTCGAAGCTGCCCTCCGCGCCATTGACCGGCTCGAGCGTGACCACGACTGCGTCGCGGGTTGTCTTGTGGATGTCGGTGACCCTCAGGTCATGGAAACGCGCCATCGGTTCCTCCCAAAGCTGCGTTCTGTGTCGGTTTGCGCCTGTCCTTGCGGTCAGTCGCGGTGATAGAGTTTTGCCGTGATCACCCAGTCGCCATCGGGCTCCAGCACCAGGTGAAAGCGGTTCACGAAGGACATGCCGCCCCAAAGGCCGTCCTCGACGACGCAGGCCGTGGCCGTCCGCCCGATGACCGAAACCGAGGCCACGCAGGCCGTGTAATCGGGTCCGGCGGGGGTGACGGCTGCCTTTTCGATGAAACTGTCCGGCCCGCTGACCAGAAGTTCCTCGCCGAAATGGCCGGCCACCACGGCGCCGGGGTGGAACAGGCCGCGCAACAGCTCGGCGTCGCTGTTGCGGGTGCCGCGGATATAGTCCTCAAGCACCTCCCTGACTGCGATCGCGTCGGCCGTCCTCATGTTTCGGGCCTCCTCAGATGCACTTGAAATAGTCGAACGGTTCCAGACAGTCGCGGCAGCGCCACTGCGCCTTGCAGGGGGTGGACCCGAACTGGCTGAGCAATTCGAGATCCTCGCCGCCGCAGCGCGGGCAGCGCTGCGGGCTGCCGGCCGGGCGGGGCGGGGCGATGCCGAATCTTTCCAGCGCCGCCCGGCCCTTTTCCGACAGCCAGTCGGTGGTCCAGGGCGGGGACAGCTGCTGGCGAAGCTCGAGCTTCTCGATCCCCCGCGCGCGCAGGGCGGTTTCGATGTCCCTGTTGATGACCGAAGTGGCCGGGCAGCCGGAATAGGTGGGGGTCACGCTGACCACCAGGGTGTCGCCTTCCCACGCCACCTGCCGGATGATGCCGAGATCGACCAGCGAGATCACCGGGATCTCGGGGTCGGGAACGGCGTCGAGCCACGCCATGACCTCTTCGGTCGAAGGTTTCACCTGTTCCACCATCGTCCAGTCCCTGCAACCGGATCTCGAAGCCCCCGGGCGGTTACCATTCGCAGCCCGGATAGGCGCGCTGCAGCCACTGCATCGTGGACAGGATGTGCCCCAGATGCTCGGTGTGCATCCGCCCGTCGCGCCCGCCCCGGTGCACATAGTCGCCCGGCGGAACGGTCAGCGTGGCCTCGTCCAGCACCTTGCGCACCAGCGCGTCATATTCGCCGCGCAGGCTTTCGGGAAGCGGAGCGATCCCGGCCTCGGCCATGGCCCTGTCCACCGCGTCGGTGGCGAAGATCTCGCCCACATAGGGCCACAGGTAGTCCAGCGCCGCCTGCATCCGGGCGTGACTTTCCTCGGTGCCGTCGCCAAGCCCCACCACCGTGCCCGAGGAACGCTCCACATGATAGGCCGCCTCCTTTTCGGCCTTGGCGGCGATCTCGGCGATGCGCGGGTCGGAGCTTGCCTTCAGATGCCCCAGCAGCACCGAGGCCCAGGCGTCGAACAGGAACTGGCGCATCATGGTCTGGCCGAAATCGCCATTGGGCAGCTCGACCAGCAGCAGGTTGCGGAAATCCCAGGCGTCGCGCAGGAAGGCCAGGTCATCGGCCGAGCGGCCCTCGCCCTGAACCTCTCCGGCATAGCCCAGCCACATCTGCGTCTGGCCGATCAGGTCCAGCGCCGTGTTGGCCAGCGCGATATCCTCTTCCAGAACCGGCGCGTGTCCGCACCATTCGGAAACCCGGTGCCCCAGGATCAGCGTGTTGTCGCCCATGCGCAGCAGGAACTGGAACAGGGCGTCCTTGTCCACCTTCGCCATCACATGTGCCCCACTTCTTCCGGGATGTCGAAAAAGGTCGGGTGACGATAGACCTTGCTCTCGGACGGCTCGAACAGCGGGCCCTTCTCGCCCGGCGAGCTGGCGGCGATATGGCGCGCCTCGACCACCCAGATCGAGACACCCTCGTTGCGGCGGGTATAGACGTCGCGGGCGTTGCGGATCGCGGTTTCCGCGTCGGGCGCGTGCAGGCTGCCCACATGGCGGTGGGCCAGGCCGTGCTGGCCGCGGATGAAGACTTCCCAAAGGGGCCATTCGTTTTTCATGTCGCTTCCTCCAAAGAGCGGATCATTCCGCCGCAACCTTGCGGGCGGCTTTCTTGCGGGCGTGTTCCAGAAGCGCCTCGCGCACCCAGGCGCCATCCTCCCAGGCCTTGATGCGTTCGCGCATCCGGTCCTTGTTGCACGGCCCGTTGCCCTTGATGACGTTGAAGAACTCGTCCCAGTCGGGCGGGGTGAAATCGTAGTGGCCCCGCTCTTCGTTCCATTTGATAGCCGGATCGGGCAGGTCGAGGCCCAGATACTCGATCTGCGGCACGGTCTGGTCCACGAACTGCTGGCGCAGCTCGTCATTGGACTTCACCTTGATCTTCCAGGCCATGGACTGTTCCGAATGCACCGAGTCCTTGTCGGACGGCCCGAACATCATCAGCGCCGGGAACCACAGCCGGTTGACCGCATCCTGGGCCATCTTCTTCTGTTCGGGGGTGCCGAAGGCCATCTTCATGATCGCGTGATAGCCCTGGCGGGCGTGGAAGCTTTCCTCCTTGCAGATGCGGATCATGGCCCGGCTGTAGGGCCCGTATGAGGTGCGCTGCAGCGCCACCTGGTTGATGATCGCCGCCCCGTCCACCAGCCATCCCACCGCGCCGATATCGGCCCAGTTGAGCGTCGGATAGTTGAAGATCGAGGAATATTTCATCCGGCCTTCGTGCAGCAGCTCGATCAGCTCGTCGCGGCTGACGCCCAGCGTCTCGGCCGCCGAGTAGAGATAGAGCCCGTGGCCCGCCTCGTCCTGCACCTTGGCCAGCAGGATCGCCTTGCGCTCCAGCGTCGGGGCGCGGGTGATCCAGTTGCCCTCGGGCAGCTGGCCGACCACCTCGGAATGGGCGTGCTGGCCGATCTGGCGGATCAGCGTGCGGCGGTAGTCCTCGGGCATCCAGTCCTTGGGCTCGATCTTCACGTCATTGTCGATCTTGTCCTGGAAGCGGCGCTCTTCCTCGGTCATTTCCTCGCGCGGCTTGATGCCGTTCGAGGCGGTCTTGATCATCTGAGCATACATTGCGGGCAGTCCTCCCATTCCTTCCTGTCGCGCAGCCCGAACCGCGGAAGCCGGCCGGGCACGGGCTGCGCCATGTCACACGCGTTCGAGAATCAGGGCCGCGCCCTGACCGACACCGATGCACATGGTGCACAGGGCATAGCGCCCCCCGGTGCGTTTCAGTTGCCAGGCGGCCGTCAGCACCAGCCGCGCCCCCGACATGCCCAGCGGGTGACCGATGGCGATGGCGCCGCCATTGGGGTTCACATGCGGCGCGTCGTCCGGCACCCCCAGTTCGCGCAGAACCGCCAGCGCCTGGGCGGCGAAGGCTTCGTTCAATTCTATCACATCCATCTGCTCGATGGTCAGCCCGGTGCGGTCCAGCAGCTTGCGGGTGGCAGGAACCGGGCCGATTCCCATGACGCGGGGTTCGACCCCCGCCGCCGCCATGCCGACGATGCGGGCCATGGGCGTCAGGCCGTTCCTTTCGGCTGCCGCCTCGCTGGCGATCAGCAGCGCCGCCGCGCCGTCATTGACGCCCGAGGCATTGCCGGCGGTAACCGTCAGATCGGGGCCGTTGATCCCGCGCAGCCCGGCCAGCTTTTCGACGGTGGTGCCGGGGCGGGGGTGTTCGTCGGTATCCACGACGATCGGGTCACCCCTGCGCTGCGGCACGGTGACGGGGGTGATCTCGTCGGCGAAGATCCCGGCCTTGTGCGCCGCCTCCCAGCGCGCATGGCTGCGCGCGGCGAAGGCGTCCTGGTCGGCGCGGCTGATGTCGTAGTCGGCGGCCACGTTGTCGGCGGTCTGCGGCATCGAATCGGTGCCGTATTCGGCCTGCATCTTCGGATTCACGAAGCGCCAGCCGATGGTGGTGTCGTAAACCGCGTTCGCGCGCGAAAAAGGGGCCTCGGCCTTGGGCATGACGAAGGGCGCGCGGCTCATGCTTTCGACCCCGCCGGCTATCGCCATGTCGTAGTCGCCGGCCCGGATCGCGCGGGCGACCGAGCCGACCGCATCCAGCCCCGACGCGCAAAGGCGGTTGACGGTCGTGCCAGGCACGCTCACCGGCAGCCCGGCCAGCAGCGCGGCCATGCGGGCCACGTTGCGGTTGTCCTCGCCCGCCTGGTTGGCATCGCCATAAACCACGTCATCCAGGCGTTCCCAATCCACATCGCCGTTGCGCCGAACCAGCGCGGCAATGGGAATGGCGGCCAGATCGTCCGTGCGGACCGACGACAGGGCGCCGCCATAGCGCCCGATGGGCGTGCGTTGCGCATCGCAGATGAATGCGTCCATTTCGGTGAAATCTCCCTCCTGTTCGCGCGCCAATAAGCGACCGAATGGTCGGTTTAATAACCTCGAAGTCGATTCGCGGCAAGAGAAATGTAACGCGAATCCTGGATTTTCGAGATTGGTGTAACGTGACGCATCGGTCGGCCTCCCTCGGGCCGGGCAACGCGGATGCCCGGCCCCGGTGCGGGAGTGTTTGCGCGATACTCCCGCCCGGCTTACCTTGCGGCGAAAAGCGGAGCTTGGGAAGACATGGCAGGTCAGACGGAACTCGTTCTGAACGCGATTCTGCGGGACATCGATGCCGGACGCCTCAATCCCGGCGACGTGATCGAGGAGGCGCGGCTGACCGAAAGGCACGGTGTTTCGCGAACGCCGGTGCGCGAAGTCTTCATTCAGCTGGAAGCGGCCGGTCTGATTCGCCGGCTGCCGCGCAAGGGCGCGGTGGTGTTCAAGCCGACGCTCGAAGAATTCCTGGCCATTCTGGAGGTGCACGCGAATCTCGAGGGACAGGCGGCAGGCCTGGCCGCGCGGCGGCTGTCGGCGCAGAACGCACGCGACCTGGAACGGGCCGTTGCCGCCTGCGAAGCACATGCGCGCGAAAAGGGCGATGCCGACCCGGCCGGGTATTATCAGCTCAACCTGCGTTTTCACGAGGTCGTGGCGCTGAGCTCGGGCAACCCGTTTCTGGTGGACATGATCAAGATGAACGCGCGCAAGCTGATGGCCTATTACCGGGCGCGCTACCGCTATCCCGGCGCCATCGCGACCTCGGCGCGCGAGCATCGGGAAATTGCCGCGCTGATCACCGCGCACCGCCGGGACGAGGCCGAGGCGGCCATGATCGCCCATGTCCAGTTCGACGAAGTGACGGTGATGGATCTTCTCGCGGCCCTGTCCTGAGCGAAAAGTGGCGGGTGAAAAGGCTCAGAGCGACGCCTCGGGCCGGAACCCCTCGGGGATCGCGTTGCGGCCTTCCAGAACCAGATCGGCCATCACCTGCGCCACCTTGGGGGCCACGCCGAACCCGATCTTGAAGCCTCCGTTGGCGATGAATTGCCCAGGGCGAAGCGGATGCCGTCCCAGCATCGGTGCCCGCGACCTGGCCCGCGGGCGGATTCCGGCCCAGCGTTCGATCACCTCGGTGCCGTGCAGCACGGGCATGACCGCCACCGCCCGCGCGATCACGTCGTCCAGCCGGGAATCGGTGGCCCGCGGGTCGTCGTAATCGCGTTCGCTGGTCGAACCCACGGCCACCGTGCCATCCGCATGGGGCACGATATGGACCGAATCGGCGAAGATCTGCGGTGCATCCTCGTCCGCGTGAAAGCGCAGCAGCGCGGCCTGCCCCTTGACCCCGCTGCCGATGGTTCGCCCGTAGGCGCGGTTCAGCTCCTCCAGGCCGGCCATGCCGGTGGCGTGGATCACCTGTCCCCGGTCGGGGGCCTCTTTCACCACTTCGATGCCGCGAACCGCCAGCGCCGCGACCAGCGCCGCGCAGGCGCGGCGGGGGGACATCCGGGCGCTGAGCGTGTCGTGAATGACCAGCCCGGTGCCGCTGGGCGGTGTCCAGGGGCCCAGATCCGCGGCCGGGCGCACGCGCCACTCCGCCAGGCCCCGCCACAGCGCGCGGGCGGATTCGGCGCGCCTGCGGGCAAGTTCCAGCGCGCGCTCGTCCGCGATGGGCTGAAGCCGCCCGGTGCGTGCATAGCCCGCCGGCACGCCGCCCGCCTCGGTGATGCCCGCCCAGAAGGTTTCGGCCATGATCAGGCTTTCGAACTGAAAGGCCTTCTTGTCGTTCCAGTTCTCGGGCACGTGCGGGGCCAGGGCCCCCACAAGCCCGCCGGAACATCCCGCACCGGGGCCGGCAGGGTCCACCACCTGCACGCGCGCCCCGCGCCGGGCGCATTCCCAGGCGATCGAAAGCCCGAAGATGCCGGCGCCGCGAATCGTCACATCGGCCATTGCCAAGGCCTCCGTCCTTGTCCACAGATGCAACGGGTGTAAGGGATCGGGTCATGACTGGCCAGAGCGCGGAACTGAGTTGGAGAAACGGGCGGGTGCCGGTCTCGGCCCGCTTCGACGATCCGTATTTCTCGCTTGCCGACGGGCTGGCCGAGACCCGGCACGTGTTCCTGGGCGGCAACGACCTGCCCGCGCGTTTCCGGCCGGGGTTCCATATCGCCGAGCTGGGCTTCGGCACCGGGCTGAACATGCTGGCCGCCTGGGCCGCGTGGGAGAAGGCCGGCATCGACGGGCCGCTGCGCTTCACCAGCTTCGAGGCCTTCCCGATGGCGCCCGGCGACATTCGCCGCGCGCTGGCCGCCTTCCCCGAACTTGCCCCATGGGCCGCGCGGTTTCTCGACCGCTGGCAGGGCGGCGCGGCCGATCTGGGCAGCCTGCGGCTTCGCGTGATTGAAGGCGATGCCCGGCGCAGCCTTCCCGCATGGCAGGGGCGGGCGGATGCGTGGTTTCTGGACGGCTTCGCCCCGGCGCGAAACCCGGAACTGTGGGAAGAGGCGCTTCTGACCGAGGTCGCCCGCCATACCTTGCCCGGCGGAACCGTCGCCACCTACACGGCCGCGGGCCATGTGCGCCGCGCCCTCGGGGCGGCGGGCTTTCGCGTCGAGCGAAGCCCCGGATTCGGGCGCAAGCGACACATGACGCGGGGTGTGCTGGCATGACGGGGCCGGCGGTCGCGCAACGCAACAACGTGCCCGCGGGCATCGCGCTGATGATCGCGGCGACGATCGTGTTCGCGCTTCAGGACGGGATATCGCGACACCTGGCCGGGACCTACAATACCTGGATGGTGGTGATGATCCGCTACTGGTTCTTCGCCGCTTTCGTGATCGCGCTGGCGGCGCGCTCTCCGGGAGGCCTGCGGGCGGCGGCGCGCACCACCCAGCCCTTCGTCCAGGCCTTTCGCGGTGCGCTGCTGGCGGCCGAGATCGGCGTTGCCGTCTACGGGTTCACCCTTCTGGGTCTGATCGACAGCCTTGCGGTGTTCATCTCCTATCCGCTGCTGGTCGCGGCGCTGAGCGGCCCGGTCCTGGGCGAGGCGGTGGGCTGGCGGCGCTGGGCAGCCATCGGGGTGGGGTTCGTGGGCGTGCTGATCATCCTGCGCCCCGGCAGCGGCGTGTTCGACCCGGCAGCGATCATCCCGCTGATCTCGGCGTTCATGTTCGCGCTCTACGGCCTTCTGACCCGCTATGTGGCGCGCCGCGACACGACGGCGACCAGCTTCTTCTGGACCGGAACCACGGGCGCCGTGGTGATGACCGCCATCGGCATCTTCTTCTGGGAACCGATGCGTGCCGCCGACTGGGGCTGGATGGCGGTCCTGTGCGTAAGCGGCGCCTTCGGCCACTGGCTGCTGATCAAGTGCTACGAGATGGCCGAGGCCAGCGCCGTGCAGCCCTTCGCCTATTTCCACCTGGTCTGGGCGTCGATTCTCGGCCTCACCGTGTTCGGAGAAACACTGCGCACCAACGTGGTGCTGGGGGCGGCGCTGGTGATCGCCGCCGGCCTGTTCACCCTATGGCGCGAACGCCGCAAGGGTTGAGCCCTTCAGCTCCTGCGAGAACGGGATCGGCAGGGCCGGCTTGCCCAGCCGCGCGCGATAGACGGGCAGGCTTTCGGTCACCCGCATGACGTAGTTGCGGGTTTCGTTGAAGGGAATGCTTTCGATCCAGTCCACGACGTCCACCTGCCGCGCGCGCGGGTCACCGAAATCCGCGATCCATCGCCGCGGCCGCCCCGGCCCGGCATTGTAGCCGGCCGCCATCAGCACCACGTTGCCGCCGAACTCGGCGGCCAGGCCGGCAAGATACTGCGCCCCCAGCCGGGCGTTGTAGCGCCATTCGCCGGTCAGGCGGTCGGTGCGGTGGCCGCGAAGGATGCCCAGCTCGGCCGCCACCCTTTTGGCCGTTCCGGGCATCACCTGCATCAGCCCGCGCGCGCCCGCGCCGCTGACGACCTTCGGATTGAACTCGCTTTCCCTGCGCGCGATGGCAAGGGTCATCTCCTTCGCCATGGGCAGATCGAGATCGGCCACCGGGTGCAGCGGGTAGTAGGCCGCCGGCAGCACCATCCCGCGCCGCGCCGCGCGCTTGGCGATCATCACGGCGACATGGGGCTGACGCAAGTCGATCGCCATCTGCGCCAACTGGGCAATCTGCGGGGAATCGAGCGAATCGACCAGATGGGTGAAGAACCGCGCGGCAAGGGCCGGCTCGTCAGCCGCAGCCAGCAGCAGCCCGGCCTGAGCCACGCTGGATTTCAGAAAGGGCGCATTGCGCCAATCCGGAGCCGGCCCCGGATCGGCAAGGGCGGGGTCGAACCGGCGCCCGATCCGCTCGGCCGCCAGCAGCCCGTAAAAGGATGTCTGGTAACGCGCGGCCATGTCAAAGGCGCGGTGGGCCTCGTCGGTCTTTCCCATCGCCTCGTAGGCGCGGCCAAGCCAATACCCCGCCCGTCCCTTGGAAATGGGGGAGGCCACGACCGCGTCGAACCGGCGAAAATGCTTCACCGCCGTTGCCGGGTCGCGCAGCTTGCGCAGGGCGATATAGCCGGCAAGCCATTCCAGATCGGCATAGGCATAGCCGTCCTCCGGGCCCAGGCGATGCAGCGCGGCAATCCGGTAGGCCCTCCGGGGATCGCCCTCGCGCATCTCCTGTCGCGCCAGATTGCGCCGCCGCCCGGCCCATTTTTTCGGCTGGCCAAGCCGCTCGGCGTTCTTGCTGCGATCGAGCAACAGCTTTATCGCGCTGTCGTCCAGTCCCTTGCGGTCGCGCCAGACGAAGCGCGCCCAGGCAAGCCCCGGATCGTCCGCCAATGCCCTGGGAACGGCCCTTATCCGCGCATCCACCCCCGGTTTCATTTCCGCCAGCGCGATGCGGGCTTCGGCAAGCGCCCTGCGGCCAGGATCGACAAGAGGCAGCATCTGCCGCGCACTGGCCAGCTGCCCGTCCCACAGCATCCGGTCGAGCCGCGCCCAGTGGTGCGGTTTCAGAAGGCGGCCGAACTCGGCCAGATATTCCTTCTGGAGCTCGGGCTCCATCGGCATCGTCCGCCAGGCGCGAACCACCTCGGCCCGGGCATCGCCCGTGCGCCCTCGCGCGATCAGGGTGCGGGCGAGGTTCAGCGCGCCTTGGGCGGTCTGCGGCGGGTGCCCGTCATGGAAGGCAAGAACCCGCTCGGGGCGTTCTCCGTCAAAGGCGGCTTCGCTCTTGCGCCGCAGCCTGCCCAGACCGGGCCAGTCCGGGCGCCGGCCGAGAAAGACCAGCGCATCGCCGGCCGATCCCTCGCCGGCCCGCAGCCAGTGCCATACAATGATGTCGCGCGCCACCGATCCGCGCGCGCCGGCGGTGGCCAGAGCGACCTCCCAGTTGCCGCTTCGCATCTCGCTCAGCGCCTGTTTCAGACGGTCCACACCCGCCTCGGCCGGCCGAACCAACACCGCCAGCACCAGGGCCAGCATCGCCACCACGCGAAACATGTTGCGCGTCATCCCTTGCAAATCCACGGCAACCAAGGCTAGAGCCATTGACGATAAGCCCTGCCGCGGCCGGATCAACACCTGAATGGCCGGTGGCGTCAACCGGCGGGTTTTGGCCCGCCAGAATCCAAGCAAAGGGAGCGTGCCCCATGTTCAAAGGCTCTATGACCGCCCTCGTCACCCCGTTCCGGAACGGAGAGCTGGACCTGGAAACGCTCAAACGCCTTGTCGAATGGCAGATCGGCGAAGGCACGACGGCGCTTGTTCCTGTCGGCACCACCGGCGAAAGCCCCACGCTGACGCATGAGGAACACGAAACCGTGATCGAAGAGGTGGTCAAGGCCGCCGCCGGACGCGTCCCGGTGATCGCCGGCGCGGGTTCCAACAACACGGTCGAGGCAATCCGCTTCATGCGCCACGCCCACCGAGTCGGAGCCGATGCCGCACTCGTAGTCACCCCCTACTACAACAAGCCGACCCAGCGCGGCCTGATCGCCCACTTCACCGCCCTGCACGACTGCTGCGCGCTGCCGATCATCATCTACAACATTCCGGGGCGGTCGGTGATTGACATGACCCCGGCCACGATGGGCGAACTGGCGAAGCTGCCGCGCATCATCGGGGTCAAGGACGCCACCGGCGACATCACCCGCGTCAGCAAGCAGCGCGCCACCTGCGGACCGGACTTCATCCAGCTGTCCGGCGAAGACGCCTCGGCGCTGGGTTTCAACGCGCATGGCGGCGTGGGCTGCATCTCGGTCACCGCCAACGTCGCCCCGCGCCTGTGCGCCGAATTCCAGAACGCCACGCTGGCGGGCGACTATGCAAAGGCGCTGGAATACCAGGACCGGCTGATGCCGCTGCACGAGGCAATCTTCATCGAGCCCGGCCTTGCCGGGGCCAAATACGCGCTCTCGAAACTCGGCCTGTGCAGCGAAGAGGTGCGCCTGCCGCTTACCGGGCTGGAAGATTCAACCAAGGCGGCGATCGACGCGGCCATGAAACATGCCGGCCTGCTCTGACACCTGTCCCCAGAGCTTTCCCGCCTTCATCTCGCCCCAAATACTCCGGGGGTGAGGCCCGCAGGGCCGAGGGGGCAGAGCCCCCTCGCACCGTCCCGCCCTCAAGCGTGGCGCTTGCCGTAATACAGGCCGACCACATGTTCGGCCTCGGCGAAGAACAGCCAGCGCGCCACCAGAACGCCCAGCACATGGCTGAACACCGCCAGCGCCGCGATCAGGTGGTTGAAGGGCAGCATCAGCAGCGCCACCGGCACCGCAACCATCAGCAGGATCGAGATCACCCGCAGCTTCTGGCTGTGCCGGCGGCCCACCACGTGCACGAATTCCTCGAGAAGGTAGTTGCTGCCCGTGTGCGGCGGCTCGAAGGCGCGCACGTCACCGATGCGGCCCAGCCCTGTCGCACTGGCCAGCGTGGTGCCGGATTCCGCCAGGGCGCTGTCGCCGCGCATCCAGTGCGCCACCTGTACCACCCCGGCCACAAGCAGCAGCAGAATCGCCGTCTTTACCTGTCCGGCCAGCAACGCGCCGCCGGCCAGGGCGAAGGAGAGGAACCTCACCGGCGTCAGCGCCGTGTGCCAGCGCGGGATGGTCTTCAGCTGGGTATAGATCATCGAGGTGGTGAACACGGTGGCGAGGCTCATGGCCGCTCCGGCATAGCCGAGCAGAACCCACCGCTGGTCGAGAAACACCAGCCCGGCTCCGTAGAGCGCCATCAGAACCAGCGCGATGACCGAGGCCCAGCCTTCGCGGCTCAGCCAGCTGCTGCGCCACTGGGTAAAGGCCTTGAGCGCGCGTTCGGGATGACCCAGATGGAAGGTCGAGGCAATCAGCCCGCCCACGGCGAACAGATAGGCCACGGCGAACAGCAGGAAGGCGGTCATGCCGGTCACCTCCGGCAGACCGATGCCCAGCCAGAACAGCAGGCCGAAGCCCAGCCCCGAGAAGGTGGTGAAGATGATGACGGAAGGAGCCGGGTGCATGTCAGATTTTCTCCAGAGCCTTGTCGAGCCACGCGAAGAAGCCCGAGGCCTCCTCGGCCACGGGGGTCAGAGCCGGCGCGGCATCGCTGTCGATACGGTCCTTGGGTCGCGGTGGCAGATACTTGTTGACGGGCCGCGTGCCCTGTTCGGGCATCAGGTCCATGCCGCCGCGCTCGGCCACCAGTCTTGACACGTTGCTTTCGGGATCGGCGAAGTCGCCGAAATGGCGCGCCCCGGCGGGGCAGGTGCGCACGCAGGCGGGGACGCGGTCCTCTTCGGGCAGGTTCTCGTTGTAGATGCGGTCGATGCACAGGGTGCATTTCTTCATCACGCCCTCGGCCCGGTCCAGCTCGCGCGCGCCATAGGGGCAGGCCCAGGCGCACAGCCCGCATCCGATGCAGTCGGATTCGTTGACCAGCACGATGCCGTCCTCGACCCGCTTGTAGCTGGCGCCCGTCGGGCAGACGGTGACGCAGGGCGCGTCCTCGCAGTGCAGGCACGACTTGGGGAAGTGGATCAGTTGCGCGGCGCCGTCTGCGGGGGTGCATTCGTAGGAATGCACGCGGTTGAGGAAGGTGCCGCGCGGATTGGCGCCATAGGGATCCTGGTCGGAGAGCGGGGCACCGTAGTTCTCGGTGTTCCAGCCCTTGCAGGAGATCACGCAGGCATGGCAGCCGACGCAGGTGTCGAGGTCGATCACCAGGCCGAGCTTCCTTTCGGTCTTGGCAGGGAGTTGGGTCATGTCGTCGGGCCTCGGCGCGGGTTGAGAGAGCCGGGCCGGGGCGCTGCCCCGGACCCCGGGATATTTGCAGCCAGAAAAAGACGTCTCATTTGCCGACCTTCCAGCGCAGTTCCTTCGGGCCGGTGCCGACGGGGGACTTGATCGGCGGGAAGGCGGGGTCGCATTCACTGCGCTCGTCGGGGTCGGCGGCCTTTTCGATTTTCACCTTGAGGTCGAACCAGGCGGCCTGGCCGGTCACGGGGTCGGAATTGGCCCAGCGCAGCCCGTCGCCCCTGGGCGGCAGGAGTTCGTGGATGATGTGGTTGAGCAGGAAGCCCTTTGTTGCCTCGGGCGCGTCGGGCTCAAGCGCCCAGGCGCCCTTGCGCTTGCCGATGGCGTTCCAGGTCCACACGGTGTTGTCGTTGAGGGCGGCCATTTCCATCACCGGCACCACGATCGAGCCGTGCGGTGAGCTCACCCGGGCCCAGTCGCCATCCTTGAGGCCGGCCTCGCGCATGATCTTCGTGGGCACATAGAGCGGGTTGTGCCCGTGCAGCTGGCGCAGCCAGGCGTTCTGGCTGCCCCAGCTGTGATACATGGCCATGGGCCGCTGGGTCAGGGCGTTGATGGTGAAGCCGTCGTTGCCGGTCTGGTCGGTTTCGTACCAGATCGGCAGCGGGTCGAGGGTGTCGAGGATTCGCTGGCGCAGATGTTCGGGAGGTTGGCGGGTGCCGTGGCCTTCGGCCGCAAGCTGGAAGCGGCGCAGCGGTTCGACATATATCTGGAACAGGTAGGGCTGGGGGCTGTCGTAGAGGCCCATGCCCACCGCCCAGTCCTGGTAGGCGGTGTTCCATGGTTTGTAGTAGTCGGCGCCTTCGGGGATGTGGGCCACGAAGAAGCCGCCATTCTCGATGTAGCGGTCCAGCTGCTGCGGGTTCACCTCGCCCCGGCCGGTCTTCGAGCCGTCCTTGCCGCGCCAGCCGGCCAGTGGGCCGATGCCCGGCTTGCGTTCGTGGTTGACGATGTAGTCGGCGTAGTCCTTCCATTTCGGGCTGCCGTCCTCGTTCACGAAAGCCGGCAGGCCCAGCCGTGCGCCGAGGTCGATCAGCACCGACTGGAACCCGCGCACGTCGCGGTCGGGCTCGACCACGGGCCAGCGGATGGCGTCGGCGGCGGCGTCTGCCTCGCAGATCGGGCGGTCGAGCAGCGAGATGCAGTCGTGGCGCTCCAGATAGGTGGTGTCGGGCAGGATCAGGTCGGCATAGGCGACCATTTCCGAGGAATAGGCGTCCGAATAGATGATCCGCGGGATGACGTATTCGCCGGTCTCGGGATCGCGGTCGGTCAGCAACTCGATCACGGCCCGGGTGTTCATGGTCGAGTTCCACGACATGTTGGCCATGTACATGAACAGCGTGTCGATGCGGTAGGGATCGCCGGCATGGGCGTTCGAGATCACCATGTGCATCAGCCCGTGGCTGGACATCGGGTTTTCCCAGGTGAACGCCTTGTCGATGCGGGCGGGAGAGCCGTCCTCCTTCAGCGCCAGATCTTCGGGGCCGTGGACGAAGCCCAGGTGCGGCCCGTCAAGCGGTGCACCGGGAGTGACGCCGACATGCGGTTTGGGGTGGGCCTCGGCCGGTTTGGGATAGGGCGGCTTGAAGCGGAAGCCGCCGGGCACCTCGACGGTGCCGAGGAGGATCTGCAGCACATGCAGCGCCCGGCAGGTCTGGAAGCCGTTGGCATGGGCCGAGATCCCGCGCATGGCGTGGAAGCTGACCGGGCGGCCGATCATGGTCTTGTGCGTTTCGCCGCGGAAATCGGTCCATTCGCGCTCAAGCTCGAAGGCCTCGTCGAAGGCAACGCGGGCCAGCTCGGCGGCGATGGCGCGAATCCTTTCGGCCGGCACGCCGCAGCGTTCGGCCACCGATTCGGGGGCGAATTCCCCGGACAGGTAGCGCGTGGCCATCAGGTGAAAGACGGTGCGGTGGGTGGTGCCGTCGCGCTCCAGCGTGGCATTCAGATCCGGGCGCACGCCCTTGCGGTCGAAGGGCACCGGCTTGCCGCTGGCGCGGTCGATGACCAGCGGTTTGCCGTCGTCGTCGCGCAAAAGCAGGCCCTTTTCGGGGCCTTCAGCGGCGTTCACCAGGCAGGGGGCGTTGGTGTAGCGGGCGAGATAGTCGAGGTCGATTCGTCCCGACTTCATCAGCACATGGATCAGCGACAGGATGAACAGCCCGTCGGTGCCGGGGGTGATTCCCACCCATTCATCCGCCACCGCGTTGTAGCCCGAGCGGATCGGGTTGACCCCGATCACCTTCGCCCCGCGCGCCTTGATGCGGCCGATTCCCATCTTGATCGGGTTGGAATCGTGATCTTCGGCCACGCCGAACAGCATGAACAGCTTCGTGTGGTCCCAGTCGGGCTGGCCGAACTCCCAGAAGGCACCGCCCATGGTGTAGATGCCCGCCGCCGCCATGTTGACCGAGCAGAACCCGCCATGGGCGGCGTAGTTGGGCGTGCCGAAATTCTGCGCCCAGAAGCTGGTGAAGCTTTGCGACTGGTCGCGGCCGGTGAAAAATGCAAGTTTTTCAGGGTCTTTTTCGCGCAGGGGCTTCAGCCACGAGGTGGCGATTTCCAGCGCCTCGTCCCAGGAGATTTCCTCGAACTCGCCCGAGCCGCGGGGGCCTGTCCGCTTCATGGGCGCGCGCAGGCGCGAGGGCGCGTTGTGCTGCATGATGCCCGAGGATCCCTTGGCGCAAAGCACGCCACGGTTCACGGGGTGATCGCGGTTGCCCTCGATATAGGCGACCTTCCCGTCCTTCATGTGCACGTTGATGCCGCACCGGCAGGCGCACATGTAGCATGTGGTCTTGCGCACCTCGTCCGAGACCTTGGGCGATGTGTCCACGACCGGTTGCTGGTATCCCATCCGCTCTCTCTCCTCCCCGGGTTTGCGGGCACGTTAATTTAACATTCAAAAAAATGCGACTGTTTTTTTGAATGTGTGTTGCTCGTCCTGTCGGCCCCTCTCG
Organism: Piezobacter thermophilus; assembly: GCF_055386745.1. Taxonomy (NCBI): domain Bacteria; kingdom Pseudomonadati; phylum Pseudomonadota; class Alphaproteobacteria; order Rhodobacterales; family Paracoccaceae; genus Piezobacter; species Piezobacter thermophilus. Next base: position 580,460 of record NZ_AP042380.1, read on the forward strand.
GGAGGAGATCAGCCGCGTTCCTCGATCGGGACATAGGGGCGCGGTGCCGGACCGTCGTACAGCGTGAGCGGGCGGATCAGGATGTTGCGGCGCAGCTGCTCGATGCACTGGATTACCCAGCCCGGCATGCGCCCGATGGCGAAGATCGGAACATAGAGGTCCATCGGGATGCCGTGCAGCTGGTAGATCACGCCCGAGTAGAAATCGACGTTCACGTTCAGCCCGTGACGGGAATAGGGTTTCATCGCCTCGACCACGGCCTGAAGGATCTCGTACCACTCCGGCGCGCCCATCTTCTCGCCCAGCCGGCGCACCCCCTCGCGCAGATGGCGGGCGCGGGGGTCCTCCTTGCGATAGACGCGGTGGCCGAATCCCATCACCGGTTCGCGGTTGCGGCGCTTTTCCCGCACGTAGCGGGCGGCGTTTTCGGGGCTGCCGATCTCGCGCACCATCCTCATCACGTCCTCGGCCGCACCCCCGTGCGCCGGCCCGGCCAGGGTGGAGATCGCGGTGACGATGCCGCCATGCAGGTTGGTTTCGGTGCCGATGGTGACCCGGGCGGCAAAGGACGAGGCGTTGGAGCCATGCTCGGCATGCAGGATGAAATCCACATCCGCCAGCCGCGCGGTGTCGGCATCGGGTTTCTCGCCCTTGAGCATCCACAGCCAGTTGGCGGCATGGGACAGCTCGGGGTCGGCGGGCACCGGGTCGCGCCCGCCCCGGATGTTGTCATGGGCGGCCACGATCATCGGCACCTGCGCGGTCAGGCGGATGCCGTTTTCGATGAAGGCCTCCTCGCTGACCTCGCGGGCTTGCGGCTCCAGCGTCGCCAGTGCCGAGACGGCGGTGCGCAGCACGTCCATGGGGTGGCCGTCCCGGCAGGCGGCGATGATGTCGAAAATCTCCCCGGGCAGGGTGCGGGCGGCTTTCAGGCGGGCATCGAAATCGGCCAGCTGGGCGGCGGTGGGCAGGTCTCCGAAGATCAGCAGATAGGCCACCTCTTCAAATGTGGACTGCGTGGCAAGATCGTGGATCGAGTAGCCGCGATAGCTGAGTTCGCCCTTTGCGCCGTCGATGTCGGAGACGCCGCAGCGTTCGAAATAGATGCCCTTGAGGCCGCGATTGATCTTGACGGTGTCGGTCATTGCTGAACCCTTCTCATCAGAGGCAGAGAGGTGGAGATGTCGGTACTGGACAAGGCGCATGAGGCCGCCCGGCAGCGGCAGGCGCGCATCGTTTTCCCCGAGATGGACGAACCCCGGGTGGCCGAGGCAGCGGCGCGGCTTGCGGCCGAGGGACTCGCCCGGCCCCTGCCGCTGGCGCCGCCGGGCGAGGCCCATGTGGCGGCGCTGGTCGCGGCGCGGGGGATGAAGGAGGCGATCGCCCGGCGCCTGGTGGCCCGCCCCCTGTATCGGGCCGCGGCGATGGTGGCGGCGGGCGAGGCCGACGCGATGGTGGCCGGTGCCGATGCCCCCACCCGGCGGGTGATCGAGGCCGCCTCCATCGCCATCGGTCTGGCCGAAGGGGTGGCGCTGCCGTCGTCCTTCTTCCTGATGCGCTTCCCGGACGGGCGCGAGATGATCTTTGCCGATTGCGCGGTGAACGTGGCCCCCGACGCCGAGGGGCTGGCGGCAATCGCCCGGGCCTCGGCCGCATCGGCGCGGGCGCTGCTGGGGCAGGCGCGGGTGGCGCTGCTGTCCTTTTCCACCGGCGCCTCGGGCGATGGCGACAGCGTGCGCCGGGTGCGCGCGGCGGCCGAGGCGACGGGCTTTGCAGGGCCGGTGCAGGCGGATGCGGCGCTGAATGCGCGGATTGCCGGGAAGAAGGGAATTGCGCCGGTGGATGCCAATGTGCTGGTCTTTCCGTCGCTGGATGCGGGCAACATCGCGTACAAGCTGTGCCAGGAACTGGGCGGGGCGCAGGCGCTGGGGCCATTCCTGCAGGGGTTCGCCCGCCCGGTCTGCGATCTCAGCCGCGGCGCCACGGTCGAAGACATCGTGGCGGCCACGGTGCTGGCGGCGGCGCAGGCCTGAGCCCGGCCCGCCGGGGGGTGCCGGCCGGCGCGGATCGAGGGAGTGGGCCGCGACCTGCCGGGTTGCCGCGAAGCGGCGCGCAGGTCCGGCCTCGGGCGTGGCCCGCGCGCATGTCCCGCCGCGCCGCTCATGACGCCGCTCGCAGGATGTTGAGCAGGGCCAGCCCCGCCAGCAGCGTCACCACCGCGCGGCGGAACTGCGCGCCTGAGGCCGCCGCAAACCGGCGCGTGCCGGCCCAGATGCCAAGGCCGAGGATGGGAAAGGCGATCGCCGCGCCCAGGCCGGTGTCCGGCCCCACCAGCCCGTTCGCCGCCATCACCGGCAGTGCCATCAGGTCGAGCGCAGTCAGGAACGCGATCAGCGTGGCGCGAAAGGCGGTCGCGCGCATCGGCTGGGCCGCGAGGAACGCCGCCGTGGGCAGCCCGCCGACTCCGGCGCTGTTGGCCATGCCAGCCACCAGGCCGGCGCCGAAATGGCCCGGCCCGCGCAGCGGGCGCGACAGTTTCCAGCCCCCCAGCAGCACCAGGCTGAGCACCAGCACCAGCGCCGAAACCGCCAGCCGCGCCTGACCCTCGTCGAGCCGGGCCATGACATGAACCGCCGGAACCGTGGCCAGCGCCGCGCCCAGCCCCAGCGGGATCACCCGGCGCCAGTCGATATCGGCCCCGATTCCGCGCGCCTGAAACGCGGTCATGGCGATTTCACAGGCGAACACCACGGGGATCAGCGGGATCGGATTGGTCACCAATGCCGCGAGGATGATGAAGATCGCGGAAAAGCCGAAACCGGAATAGCCGCGGATGAAGGCCGCCACGAACAGTGCCGCGGCCAGAAACGCCCCCTGGGCGGGCAGGAGCGCAAAGGGCAATTCCAAGGCTTATCCGACCTGCTGCGGGGCCATGTCCGCCGGGTCGATGCCGGCCACCCGGACCGGTTTCTTCATCGCGTCGCGGCGGAACGGCTCGCCCAGTTCCTGGTTGATCATCGCCTCGATCAGCGTGGTGGTGCCGTTCTCCATCTGGTCGCGGATCGCCCGGTTGAGCGCCTCCGTGAGTTCCTCCATCGTCCGCGCCTGCACGCCCTTCAGCCCGCAGGCCTGCGCGATGCCGGCGTAGGAGACCCGTTCGTTCAGTTCGGTGCCGACGAAATTGTCGTCGAACCACAGGGTCGAGTTGCGCTTTTCCGCGCCCCACTGGTAGTTGCGGAACACCACCTGGGTGATGGCGGGCCATTCGGGACGCCCGATGGCGGTGAGTTCGTTGACCGCGATGCCGAAGGCGCCGTCGCCGGAAAAGCCCACCACCGGCACGTCGGGGCAGGCGATCTTGGCGCCGATGATGGCCGGAAGGCCGTAGCCGCAGGGGCCGAACAGGCCCGGGGCGAGGTATTTCCGGCCCGCCTCGAAGCTGGGATAGGCGTTGCCGATGGCGCAGTTATTGCCGATGTCCGAAGAGATGATGGCCTCTTTCGGCAGCGCCGCCTGAATCGCGCGCCAGGCCATGCGCGGGCTCATCCAGTCGGGTCTGGCCGCCCGGGCCCGCGCGTTCCAGTCGGTGCCGGGGTCGTCGTCCTCGTGATCCATGGCGGCCAGCTGCTGCGCCCAGGCGGATTTGGTCTGCGCGATCAGGGCGCGGCGTTCCTCGCGGCCTGCGTCCCCGGCGTGGTCGGGCAGCGCGGCAAGGATCTGCCGCGCCACCTTGCCGGCATCGCCGACGATGGCGACATCCACCCTCCGGGTCAGTCCGATCCGGTCGGGGTTGAGGTCGTTCTGGATCAGCTTGGCGTTCCGGGGCCAGTAGTCGATGCCGTATCCCGGCAGGGTCGAGAACGGGTTGAGCCGGTTGCCCAGCGCCAGCACCACGTCGGCCCGTGCGATCAGCTCCATCGCCGCCTTCGAGCCGTTGTAGCCCAGCGGCCCGGCAAAGAGCGGGTGGCTGCCGGGAAAGGCGTCGTTGTGCTGGTAGCCGCAGCACACCGGCGCGTCCAGTCGCTCGGCCAGGGCGACGGTGTCGGGGATGGCGCCGGCCAGGATCACCCCGGCGCCGTTCAGGATCACCGGGAAGCGCGCCTCGCCCAGCAGCCTTGCGGCCTCGGCCACGGCCTCGTCGCCGCCGGCGGGGCGTTCGATCGGCACGATCTGCGGCAGGTCGATGTCCACGACCTGCGTGAAGTAGTCGCGCGGCACGTTGATCTGGGCCGGGGCGCTGGCGCGTTTTGCCTTGAGGATCACGCGGTTGAGCACCTCGGCCATGCGCGCGGGGTCGCGCACCTCTTCCTGATAGCAGACCATGTCGGCAAAGGCGCGCATCTGCTCCACCTCCTGGAAGCCGCCCTGGCCCATGGTCCTGTTGGCCGCCTGCGGGGTGACCAGCAGCAGCGGCGTGTGGTTCCAGTAGGCGGTTTTCACGGCGGTCACGAAATTGGTGATGCCGGGGCCGTTCTGGGCGATCATCATGCTCATCCGCCCCGAGGCGCGGGTGTAGCCATCGGCCATCATCCCGCCCGAACCTTCGTGGGCGCAGTCGAAAAACCGGATGCCGGCCTTGGGAAAGAGGTCGGAAACCGGCATGAAGGCCGAGCCGATGATGCCGAAGGCGGTGTCGATCCCGTGCATCTGCAGAACCTTGATGAAGGCTTCCTCGGTGGTCATTTTCATGTGCGGAAACTCCCGTTGATGCGCAGCAGGCCGTGCCGGCCGAGGGGGCCGGGTCTGCTTCGGGTTTAGGCCGCGGGGCGGGGCGGGGTTAGGGCCAGTCGGGGTAGCGGATTAGGGCCAGTTGCGGTGAGCAGGGGGCGCTGCCCCCCGGCCTTCGGCCGCCCCCCGGAGTATTTGGGGCAAGAGGAAGGAGGGGGGCGGGGTCAGAAGAGCAGGTCCAGGGCGGCGTAGCGGGCCCCTTTCCCCAAGGCGACGAGGGGCAGGAACAGATGGAGGCGAACCCGCAGCACGCCTGCGGCGAAGGTCAGCGGATCCCCGATGATCGGAACCCACGCGAACAGCAGCGACCAGACTCCGTAGCGGTTGAACCGGCCGGCGGCCCGGTCCAGCTGCGCCCGCGAGAAGGGGAACCACCTGCGATCCGTCCAGTTCAGCAGCCATCGGCCAAGCGCCCAGTTCACCAGTGCCCCCGCCGTGTTGGCGGCCGTGGCCACGGCGATCAGCAGCAGGGGATCGAAATCGCCCGCCGCGAGGGCCGCCGACAGCATCACTTCGGACGAGAACGGCAGGATCGTTGAGGCAAGGAAGGCGCCTGTCGCGAGGGCGATGAGGGTGGACATGCCGGATGCGGAACTTTCTGCTCGGGAATCGGGGCGAGGCGTCGCTACCACGCGGGGCGCATGTTTGCCACGGGCAAGGGGCGCCCGCGTCACTGCCGTTCGATGGCGCGGGCGATGCGTTCGATCCCTTCGTGAATGCGCGCGGCAGGGATGGAGGAGTATCCAAGGCGATAGAAATGCGTCGGTGGAGACGGTCCGAAGAAGAAGGGCGCGCCGGGCTCGATCAGCACGCCTTCGGAATAAAGCGTTTCGGCCAGCCGGGTCGTGTCGATCCGCTCGGGCGCGCGCATCCACAGCGACGACCCGCCATGGGCCCCGCGCCCGGCAATGGTCAGCCCGTGCCTTTCGATGGCCTCTTCCAGGGTCTGGCGGCGTTCGTGCAGCTTTTCCGCCATGCGCCGGATCTGGGCGTCGTAATGGCCGAGCGACAGGAAATAGGCGGCGGTGCGCTGGATGTGTCCGGGCGGGTGGCGCAGGACGCTTGTGCGCAGGGCGCGGGCCTCGCGGATGAAGACCTCGGACCCGACCAGATAGCCCAGCCTAAGCCCCGGAAAGAGCGACTTGGAAAAGCTGCCCACGTAGATCACGCGCCCGTCGTCGTCCAGCGACTTCATGGCGGGGGTGGGGGCGCGCAGATAGGCCATCTCGAATTCATAGTCGTCCTCGACGATCATGGCGCCGATTTCGCGGGCCCGTTTCAGCAGGGCGTGACGCCGCGCAACCGGCATGGTGGCCGAGGTGGGGCTCTGATGGCTGGGGGTGGTGAAAATCACGTCCGTATCGGCGGGAATCGCTTGCGGCGGCAACCCGTCCGAATCGACCGGAACCGGGGCAAGCTGGCAGCGCGCCTGTACCAGGAGGTCGCGCAGGGAATAATAGCACGGATCCTCGATCGCGGCCTTGCGGCGCCGATTCAGCAGGATCTGCGCGGTCAGCCACAGCGCATTCTGCGCGCCCAGGGTGATGAGGATTTCCTCGGGCCGGGCGGTGATGCCGCGGCGGGGCAGCGTGTGCCGGGCAATGAAATCGACCAGAAGCTGGTCGTCCTCGTCGTGATAGTCGGTGGTGAGCGAGGCAAAATCCTTCTGCCCCAGCGCGCGCAGGGCGCACAGCCGCCAGTTGGCATGGTCGAACAGCGACGGGTCCGCCTGCCCGTAGATGAAGGGGTGGCGCAGCTCGCTCCAGTTGCCGGGCTTGCGCAGCGTGTTGCCTCCGGTAAACCGGCGGGCCAGAACGCGCGGCCAGTCGATCCGGTCTTCGCGCCGCTTTGGCGGGTCGTAGACCGGCGGCACCGGTGCATTCTCGGAGACGAAATATCCCGACCGCCCGCGCGAGGTGAGATAGTCGTTGGCGACAAGTTCGGTATAGGCCAGCGTCACCGTGATCCGGCTGACCCCCAGATGCCGGGCCAGCCTGCGCGACGAGGGCAGCTTTTCCCCGACATGGAAGCGCCCGGACAGGATCCCTTCGGCGATCATCTGCTGGATCTGCGCCTGCAGCGTGCCTGTTGCATCCGGATTGAGGAAAAAGGTTTCGACCGAAATCGCCATGATTGCACGATATGCCGGACCCATACCGCGCGCAAACCGGTCATGATATTCCCCGGGCGCGCCCGGCCTCGCAAGAAATGAAAAATCTTGTAGGCATTCCGATGAATTTCTGATATATCTACTAAACCGAATGTGTGCACCTCTTCGCCGGACGGCGAGTCCGGCGAAGGGGGCTTGCCGATTGTTCGAATGTCTTTGACTTGAAATTCACGAGTGCCCTGCGCTCGCGGTGTCAGGAGGAAACACTGGATGGCTCATATCGTCGTAATGGGGGCCGGCTTGGGCGGTTCGATCATGGCCTACGAGATGCAGGAGCAGCTGCGCCCCGAGGACCGGATCACAGTCATTACCAAGGACCCGATTTATCACTTCGTCCCGTCCAACCCGTGGATCGCGGTCGGTTGGCGCAAGCGCGACAACATATCGATCGATCTGTCGAAGATCATGGCGAAGAAGAAGATTGATTTCAAAGCGGTCCCGGCGAAAAAGGTCCACCCCGACGAAAACCGGGTGGAGCTGGAGGACGGAACCTCTGTCGATTACGACTTTCTCATCATCGCCACCGGCCCCGAGCTTGCCTTTGACGAGATCGAGGGGCTCGGCCCGTTCGGCGGGCATACCCAGTCGATCTGTCACGTAGATCACGCCGAGAAGGCCCATGTCGCCTTCGAGGAATTCTGCAAGGACCCCAAGCCGATCATCGTCGGCGCGGTTCAGGGGGCGTCCTGTTTCGGTCCGGCCTACGAGTTCACCTTCATCCTCGATACCGAGCTGCGCCGGCGCAAGATCCGCGACAAGGTACCGATCACCTTCGTCACTTCCGAGCCTTATATCGGGCATCTGGGCCTTGATGGCGTGGGCGATACCAAGGGCCTTCTGGAATCCGAGATGCGCGAGCATCACATCAAGTGGATCACCTCGGCCAAGGTGCAGAAGGTCGAGGAAGGCAAGATGTTCATCGAGGAGATCGCCGAGGACGGATCGGTCAAGGCGGAAAAGGAACTGGATTTCGGTTTCGCCATGATGCTGCCGGCGTTTCGCGGCATCGACGCGGTGATGGGCATCGAGGGGCTGGTGAACCCGCGCGGCTTCATCATCGTGGACGAACATCAGCGTAACCCGAAATATCCCAACATCTTCGGCATCGGCGTCTGCGTGGCCATTCCGCCGGTGGGGCCGACCCCGGTCCCCTGCGGCGTGCCCAAGACCGGCTTCATGATCGAATCCATGGTCACGGCGACGGCGCTCAACATCGGCCAGATCCTGCGCGGGCAGGAACCCGACCACCAGGGCAGCTGGAACGCCGTGTGCCTGGCCGATTTCGGAGATTCCGGCGTGGCCTTCGTGGCGCAGCCGCAGATTCCGCCGCGCAACGTCAACTGGGCGTCTTCGGGCAAGTGGGTGCATGTGGCCAAGATCGGCTTTGAAAAATACTTCCTGAGCAAGCTGCGCAAGGGCACCTCCGAGCCCTTCTATGAAAAGGCGCTTCTGAAGGTGCTGGGGATCAACAAGTTGACCGAGGTCAAAAGGCTCTGATCCGCCCGCCAGCGCAAGCCAGTGCAGGACCGCCCCCGGGCGGTCCTTTTCTTTGGTCATCATGCCGAAGCCGGCTTGCACAGGGGGCCTTGCGGGGAACTATGGTTCGATATAACTAGTTTTATAGTTTAATTGGGAATCATGCGATGTGGGAAACTTTTGCACAGGGCTTTGCCGCGATGGGGTCGGAATCGCGGCTGAAGGTGCTTCGCACGCTGGTGCGTGCGGGCGAGCGGGGGCTGACCGTGGGCGAGATACGGGAACGGACCGGCATTGCGCCATCTACCCTGGCCCATCACCTCAAGTTCCTCGCCGCCGGCGGGCTGGTGATTCAGGAAAAGGCCGGTCGGGCGGTGATCAACCGGGCCGACTATGATGCGTTGGAGAAACTGGCGCGGTTCATTCTGGCCGAATGCTGCGCCGATCAGGAAAAGGGGGCGGCGAGGGATGTCTGAAACGTCACTGAATGAGGGGCGCGCCTGGCGCGGGGCGGTGGATGCGCTGAAAACTCCCTGGGCGGCGATCGCGGCGTTGTTGCTGGCGGTGGCGCTGCTCGACCCCGGCAATCTGCGGGCGACGGTCGAGTTCGCCGCCCGTGCGCTGGCCAGCACGTCGCGTTACATCCTGTTCGCGGTCCTGCTCCTGGCGTGGCTCAAGGCCACCGGGGCCGAGCTCCTGGTGGCCCGTGCCTTTCAGGGGCACGAGGTTCGGATGATCCTGCTGGCCGCGCTTTTCGGAGGGCTGGCGCCCTTCTGTTCGTGCGAGGTGATCCCCTTCGTGGCCGGGTTGCTGGCGCTGGGCGCGCCGCTTTCGGCGGTGATGGCGTTCTGGCTGTCCTCGCCCCTGATCGATCCGCCGACGCTGCTGATCACCGCCGCGGCGCTGGGCTGGCCGTTCGCGGTGGCCAAGGCTGTGGCGGCGGTCGGGTTGGGATTGTTCGGAGGGTTCGTTGTGCGCGCCCTGATGCGGCGCGGGGCGTTCGCGGCGCCGCTGAAGGCGTATCGCGCCTGCGGGTGCAGCTGTGGTCCGGCATCTGGCGGGCGGCCGCTCTGGCGGTTCTGGACGGAACCGGACCGGCGTGCGGTTTTCCGTGGCGAGTTTGTGCGCAATGCCCTCTTCCTGCTGAAATGGCTGGCCCTGGCCTATGTTCTGGAGGCGCTGCTGGTGCAATATGTGCCGGCGCGGCTGATCGCCGGGCTGGTCGGAGGCGAGGGAGCGTTGCCGGTGCTGGCGGCGGCGCTGGTGGGGATGCCCGCATATCTCAACTCCTATGTCGCGCCGGCGATGGTGGCGGGGCTGATGGAACAGGGCATGAGCGCCGGTGCCGGCATGGCCTTCATCGTGTCGGGGGCGGTCAGTTCGGTGCCGGCGATGGCGGCGGTGTGGTCGCTGGTGACCCCTCGGGTCTTTGCAATCTACCTGTTGCTCGGTCTGACCGGCGCGGTTCTGGCCGGACTGCTGTTCGGGATCGTGGCCTGACGGGGTTGTGCCGAAAGACGTTGGCCCCGGCGTGTTCGCCGGGGCCTTTTCCGCTTCGTGAGTGGTGGTTGCGTCTGAACGCTGCGGAAACCGTTGTCAGTTGTTCCGGTCAAGCGCGCGCAGGCGTCGGATCAGGCTGGAGGTATCCCACCTGCCGCCGCCCATGTTCTGCACGTCCTTGTAGAACTGATCCACCAGCGCCGTGACCGGAAGCGATGCGCCGTTTTCATTGGCCGTGGACAGGCAGATGCCCAGATCCTTGCGCATCCAGTCCACGGCGAAGCCGAAGTCGAACTTGTCGTCGAGCATGGTTTCATAGCGGTTCGACATCTGCCACGATCCGGCCGCGCCGCCCGAGATCACTTCGACCACGGCCCGGCCATCCAGCCCGGCCTTCTCGGCGAAATGCAGGCCCTCGGCCAGTCCCTGCACCAGGCCGGCGATGCAGATCTGGTTGACCATCTTGGTCAGCTGCCCGGCGCCGCTTTCGCCCAGTCGCTTGATCGAGCGCCCATAGGCCTGCATGATCGGTTCGGCCCGGGCATAGGCATCCTCGTCGCCGCCGCACATGATCGACAGTACGCCGTTTTCCGCCCCCGCCTGCCCGCCCGAGATCGGAGCATCGACGAAGGAGACGCCGCGATCCCTGGCCGCAGCGTAAAGTTCACGCGTGACCCGGGCCGAAACCGTGGTGTGATCGACAAACACGGCGCCGGAAGACATGCCCTCGAAGGCGCCGTTCTCGCCCGTGCAGACCGCGCGAAGGTCGTCGTCATTGCCGACGCAGGACATGACGAATTCCGCGCCCTGAGCGGCGGCGGCCGGTGTCGGCGCCATCGTGCCACCATGTTCGCCCACCCAGGCCTCGGCCCTGGCTGCGGTCCGGTTGTACACCGTGACGTCATGTCCTGCCGCCACCAGGTGGCCTGCCATCGGGTACCCCATGACACCGAGGCCGAGAAACGCGACTTTTGCCATCCATCGATCCTTTCGATTTCATCTCCACGGGGGTGCATGTCCGCGCGGCCGGCTGTGAAACGTCAAGATTCCCCGCCCGCTTGGGATGCTTCGGGGATTTGGTTAGGAAAACTAACCAAACGCACGCGGTTCGCGCAAGGAAAGTTTTGCCTGGCCGAGCAGGCGACCGGTCGGGGTGGGGGCTCTGCCCCCACACCCCCGGAGTATTTTCGGCAAGAGGAAGGATTATTGCCTGTGGTCGTCGCGTTCCCTTGCGAATCGTCTTGGCGCTTGGTTGGCCTCGATGAAGGTGGGCAGCAGGTCGGCGCCACCAGGCTTTTGGGAAGGGCCCGCGGATCGGGATGCCGACCGCCGCTCCGATAACGGTCTTGCCGCCATGTTGCGGGGGTATTGGCATTCCCCCTTCAGGTGTTGGGCACGTAAAGCTGGGCATAGGCGGCGCGGACGGCCTCGGTCGCCTCGTCCCGTCGGCGTTCGATGTGCTTGCGCATGGACGCCGCTGCGGCATCGGAATTGCGGGAGGCGAGCGCATCGAGGATGCGCCGGTGCGCGGCGACAGGATCGCGTTGCCGTACCGCTCCGGATTGCATCCGGCGCAGGTCGATCATGCGCACGTAACGGATGCGGTCGTTGAGATTGTCCAGCAGTCGGACCAGTTCGGCGTTGCCCGAAAGGGCGGTCAGCCGCCGGTGGAAGTCTTCGTCCAGCTCGAGCATCCGCGCGACGTCGGCTTGTGGTCCATAGTCAGGGGCGATCACGTCGAGCCAGTTCCGCAGCTCTTCGGTCTGCGCGGTCGTGGCATGTGCGCAGGCAAGGCGGACGGCTTCGCATTCGATGGCGACGCGGGCCTGGTAGAGGTCGAGCACGCGCGCCGGATCGAGCGGCCGGCAGAAGAAGCCGCGGCCGCTTCGGAAGGTCAGGAAGCCCTCGGCCACCAGCCGGTTGAGCGCTTCGCGGATGGGTGTCCGGCTGGAATGGAGTTGAGCGGCGAGCGCGCTTTCGTTGATGCGGGCGTCGGGTTTGAAGACGAAATCGGCCGCCATTCTGCGCAATGTCTCGTACAGGCGATCGACGTTGCTTTCGGCAGTGGACATGGGGGTTTTCCCGATGCTTCGTGGCCCCGGCCCGGAGCGCGACAAGACGACTTTATGCAAGGATTGACAGGGGAGCAAGATTACATGCAAGGCTGTATGCAATTATGCATGCGGTGAGGAGCGGCAGGATGGACAACCGGATGAACGGCGCCGAGGCGATGGTGCGCATGTTGCAGGCGCATGGCGTGAAGCATGTGTTCGGGCTTTGCGGAGATACGACGTTGCCGTTCTACGACGCGATGCGGCAGCTCGATCACGGGATCGCCCATGTGCTTGTGCGGGACGAGCGCTGCGCGACCTACATGGCCGACGGTTATTCGCGGGTGACGGGGCGGCCCGGTGTTGCCGAAGGGCCTTCGGGGGGCGGGGCGACCTACATCCTGCCGGGGCTGATCGAGGCGACGGAAAGTTCGTATGCGCTTTTGGCGATTACAACGGATGTGTCGGTTGGATCATACGGCAAGTATCCGTTGACCGAGGTGGATCAGGAGGCGTTGATGCGTCCCCTGACGAAATGGAATGCCGTGATCCGCCGCGCCGATCACATTCCGCGCATGGTGCGAGCCGCGTTTCGGGCGATGACCACCGGGCGGGCCGGGGCGGCCCATCTGGGCCTGCCCCATGACGTGCAGAGCGATCCGGTCGGGGCAAGCGACATCTGGGCCGATCCGGAGACGCAGACCTATCCGGCCTATCGCGAGGCGCCCGCACCGGGCGCTGTCGAGGCGGCCGTGGAGGCGATCCTGTCGGCCCGCAGGCCGTTGATCATATGCGGGGGCGGTGTGGTGATTTCGGGGGCGTGGGAGGCGCTTGGGCGGTTTGCCGAACGGCTCGACATTGCGGTGGCCACTTCGATTTCAGGTCAGGGCGCGCTGGCCGAGACGCATCCGAACTGTCTGGGCGTGGTGGGGTCGAACGGTGGCACCGACGAGACATGGGAGATGATGGAGGCGGCCGATCTGGTGGTGTTCATGGGATGCCGGGCCGGGTCAACGACGACCGCGCGCTGGGAGGCCCCGAAGCCGGGCACGCGAATCGTGCATTTCGATATTGACCCCATGGTGATGAATGCCAATTACCGGACGGAGGTGGCGGTGGTGGGCGATCTCAGGTTGTCGCTGGAGGAGGCGAACGCCGTTCTGGATGCGCGTGATCAGGGGGCGGAAACCTTTGGCGGTGCGGCGGCGGTGGCCGAGCGCAAGCGGCGCAAGTTCGCGGCGTTCGCGCGGTTTGCGGCCAGTGACGAAGTGCCCATCCGACCCGAGCGGGTGGTCGCGGCGCTGATGAAGGTCCTGCCCGAGGATGCGACGGTGGTGTCCGATCCGGGCACCAGTTGCCCCTATTTCTCGGCCTATTATCAACTGCAGCGCCCGGGGCGGCATTTCATCACCAATCGGGCGCATGGCGCGTTGGGCTATGCCTTGTCGGCAGCGCTGGGCGCATGGTTCGGGCGGCCGGGGTCCAAGGTTGTGGGGCTCATGGGGGATGGATCCTTCGGGTTTACCTGCGGCGAGTTGGAAACGGTGGTGCGGTGCCGGGCTCCGATCACCTATGTCGTTTTTTCCAATGCCAGCTTTGGCTGGATCAAGGCCAGCCAGGCGGCAGACAGGGGCGGGCGGTATCACAACGTGGATTTTGGTCCGACCGACCATGCAGCGGTGGCTTCGGCCTTCGGGGTGAAATCATGGCGGGTGGAGGATCCGGACGAACTTGAAACCGCCCTGGGCAGGGCGGTGGCGCATGATGGTCCGACGCTTGTGGACGTGGAGGTGCAGCCGCTGGAAGAGGCCCGGGCCCCGGTACGCAAGTGGATGGGGTGAGGCCGGCACGGGGGCTCGGCTCGCTTGCGCGATCCGGCCGGGCGAGGGGCTCTGCCCCTCGCGCTCCCCGGGATATTTGCGGCCAGAAAAAGGATCTTCTCAGGCCTGGGCATCGATCGGAAGGGATCCTTGAAGTTCGTCCTCGATATGGGAGAGGAGGATATCGTCGAAACCGTCATCGGTGCGGAAACCCAGCTTGCTCGCGCGGCGCGTGTCGAAATCGCGTGGCCAGCCGGCGACGATTGCCGCGATCTTCGGATCGGGTTTGCGGATGATCAACCGGGTCGCCCTTTCCCCGGCGATGCGGCGCAGCGCGTCGATCTGCTCGGCCACGGTGGCAGAGACACCGGGCATGTTGAGTGCGCGTCGGAGGCCGAGGCGGGCGAGGTCGAGGTCTGTGGCGTGGTGGATGAAGCCGACCGCGGCGCGGGGGCTGGCGAACCAGTGGCGGGTCGTCTCGGGGACCGGGAGTTCGGCTTTCTGTCCGATCAGAGGTTCGCGCAGGATACTGGAAAAGAACCCGGATGCGGCTAGGTTGGGTTTGCCCGGGCGGATGCAGATCGTCGGCAGCCTGAGGCTGATGCCGTCGAGAATGCCTCGGCGGGAATAGTCCGAGATCATCAATTCCCCCATCGCCTTCTGGGTGCCGTAGCTGGTCAGCGGGGCGGCGAGGAAATCGTCGTCGATCCGGTCGGGAAAGGGCGCGCCGAACACGGCGATGGTGGAGGAAAAGATCAGCCGCGGGCAGTAGGGGGCGGAACGCGCTTCGGCGCGGATGGCGTCGAGCAGCGACCGGGTACCGTCGAGGTTGATGGCATAGCCCCGTTCGAAGAAATCTTCGGCACCGGCAGAGGGAAGTGCGGCGAGATGCACGATGACATCGGGGCGATTGGCAACGAGGCGTGCGGCGGTGTCGGGGGCGGCGATATCGGCGGCAAGGCGCAACCCGCCAGGGGCGTCGTCCGGGGCCGTGGGGGCGAGCGTGTCGGCGAGGTCGAGGGCCGAGACCTCGCGCTTGCCCAGCGTTGCGCGTGTTGCGATGCTTTCGGTCAGCTTGCGGCCGATCATGCCCGCCGCACCGGTAATCAGAACGCGCATGGTCGGCCCTCCTTCCGCGGTTCCCAAGCCCGAGGTCGTTGCCGCAACCGTGGCGCAGGCTTCGGGCAGAGTCCAGAAGGAGGGAGCGGGGAGCATTCGCCCCGTCGCCAACGGGTTTCGCCAACCGGTTTCGGGGCGCGGGCACGATGCCGGGGCGCGCCGGGTGGCCCATGTCGGTCCCAGCGCGCCTCTCGGCAGGTGCTCAGCTGTGGATTGCGCCGTCGCCGCAGGCAAGCGCCGCTTCGCGCACCGCCTCGGAAAAGGTCGGGTGGGCATGACAGGTCAGCGCCAGGTCTTCGGCAGCGGCGCCGAATTCCATCGCCACGCAGATTTCGTGAATCATTTCACCGGCTGCAGGGCCGATCAGATGGGCGCCCAGGATGCGGTCGGTTCCCTTGTCGGCAAGGATCTTGACGAAGCCTTCAGCGGCGAGGCTGGCCTTGGCCCGGCCGTTGCCCATGAACATGAACTTGCCGGTCTTGTAGGCGCGGCCCTGCGCCTTCAGGCTTTCCTCGGTTTCGCCGACGCTGGCCACTTCGGGGGCGGTATAGATCACGCCCGGAATCACGCCGTAATTGACGTGCCCGTGCCGGCCTGCGATCCGTTCGGCCACGGCAATCCCCTCTTCTTCCGCCTTGTGGGCCAGCATCGGCCCCGGCACCGCATCGCCGATGGCGTAGATGCCGGAGACGGAGGTCTGCCAGCCCGCATCAATGGCGATCTGGCCGCGTTCGGTCATCTTCACCCCCAGCGCGTCGAGCCCCAGCCCGTCGGTGAAGGGTTTGCGCCCGGTGGCGACGAGGACGCAATCGGCCTCTTGTGCATGTTCGCTGTCGTCCTTGCGCAGCTTCCAGGAGACACTGGCCTTGCCTTTTGAGACCGAACAGCCCTGGACCGCGGCGCCCATGACGAATTTGAGGCCCTGTTTCTTGAGAATGCGCTGGAAGGTCTTTTGCACCTCGCCATCCATGCCCGGGGTGATGGCGTCGAGATATTCGATCACCGTTACCTCGGAGCCGAGGCGGTTGTAGACGCTGCCCAGCTCCAGCCCAATGACGCCGGCGCCGATCACGATCATCCTTTTCGGGATCTTGCCGAGAGCGAGCGCGCCGGTCGATGTGACCACGGTCTTTTCGTCCACCTCGACACCGGGCAGCGTGGCGGGTTCCGAGCCGGTGGCAATGATGATGCTCTTGGCGCTGTGCTCTTCCTCGCCGACCCTGACCCGGCCCGGCGCGGGAATCGTGCCCCAGCCCTTGAGCCAGTCGATCTTGTTCTTCTTGAACAGGTATTCGATGCCTTTCGTGTTCTGGCCGATCACCTCGTCCTTGAAGGCGAGCATCTGTTTCCAGTCCACGGTGGGGGCCTTCCCCTTCAGCCCCATCTTCGCGAAGTTGTGCCTCGCCTCGTGCAGCTGGTGGGTGGCGTGCAGAAGCGCCTTGGAGGGGATGCAGCCGACATTGAGGCAGGTGCCGCCCAAGCTGTCGCGGCCCTCGACGCAGGCGGTCTTCAGGCCGAGCTGGGCGCAGCGGATGGCACAGACATAGCCGCCCGGGCCGCCGCCGATGATGATCACGTCATATTGGGCCATTTCGGTCTCCTGGTTGGGTGGGGGTGGGGGCGCTGCCCCCTCTGGGCCTGCGGCCCATTCACCCCCGGAGTATTTGCTGCAAGAGGAAGGAAGCTCTCATCCGTGCGGTCACAGATCCATCAGCAGGCGGCGCGGATCTTCGAGCAGTTCCTTGACGCGGACGAGGAAGGTGACCGCGCCCTTGCCGTCCACGATCCGGTGGTCGTAGCTGAGCGCCAGGTACATCATTGGGCGGATCACGATCTCGCCCCCCACGACGACGGGGCGGTCCTGGATCTTGTGCATGCCGAGGATACCCGATTGCGGCGGGTTGAGGATCGGCGAGGACATCAGCGACCCATAGACGCCGCCATTGGAGATGGTGAAGGTGCCGCCCTGCATTTCGGCCATGCCGAGCTTGCCCTCGCGGGCGCGTTTGCCCTTTTCGGCGATTTCCTTTTCGATCTCGGCAAAGGATTTCGTGTCGACGTCGCGGATCACCGGCACCACCAGGCCCTGGGGCGTGCCGGTGGCGATGCCCATGTGCACGAAGTTCTTGTAGACGATGTCGGTGCCGTCGATTTCGGCATTGACCTCGGGGATTTCCTTCAGCGCGTGGCAGCAGGCCTTGGTGAAGAAGGACATGAAGCCGAGGCGGACGCCGTGCTTTTTCTCGAATGCCTCCTTGTAGGTCTTGCGCAGCTGCATCACCGCGGACATGTCCACCTCGTTATAGGTGGTGAGGATGGCGGCGGTGTTCTGCGCGTCCTTGAGCCGCCGGGCAATGGTCTGGCGCAGGCGGGTCATGCGCACGCGTTCTTCGCGGGCGGCGTCCTCGGCCGGGACCGGGGCGCGCGGGGGCGGCGCGGCCGGAGCCTGCGGGGGCGCGGCGGAAGAGGTCGCGGCGGAGGCGACCGCGCGGGCGACATCCTCTTTCATGATGCGGCCATCGCGGCCGGTTCCGGTGATGGCGTCCGGCGAAAGCCCGGCCTCGGCCATGGCCTTGCGGGCCGAGGGGGCGTGTTCGATGTCGCGCGCGCCGGCGCCGTCCTTCTGCGGGGCCGTGGCCGGTGCTGGTGCCGGCGCGGTCGGGGCGGAGCTGGCAGTTGCGGTCGCGCCCGAGGTCGCGATCACGGCGAGCTTGCCCCCTGGCTGAACGGCCGCGCCTTCGGGGGCGAGGATCTCGGTCAGTACCCCGGCGGCAGGGCTGGGCACCTCGACGGAAACCTTGTCGGTTTCCAGTTCGCACAGCATTTCATCCTGCGCGACCGCCTCACCCACCTGTTTGAACCACGAGCTGACGGTGGCTTCGGTCACCGATTCGCCCAATGCCGGCACCAGGATATCGATCGTCGCGGCGGCGGCCGCAGCCGCAGCGGGCGGAGCGGCTTCGGGGGCCGGCGCCGTTTCAGCGTCGGCCTTGGCGGCGCCCTCGACGATGGTGGCAAGCAGGGCATCCACGCCGACGGTCGTTCCTTCGGGGGCCAGGATTTCGCCCAGGGTTCCGGCCGCGGGGCTGGGCACCTCGACCGTCACCTTGTCGGTTTCCAGCTCGCACAGCATCTCGTCCACCGCGACCGTATCGCCGGGTTTCTTGAACCACGTGGCGACCGTGGCCTCGGTCACGGATTCGCCCAGAGCGGGCACTCGAACTTCGATGGTCATGTTACCTGTTTCCTTCGATGGTCAGCGCCTCGTTCACGAGCGCGTCCTGTTGTGCCTTGTGCTGGCTGGCCAGCCCGGTGGCCGGCGAGGCGGAAGTGGCCCGCCCGACATAGGCGGGGCGTTGGTGCCGGGCGCCGATGCGGTTCAGGACCCATTCGAGATTGGGTTCGATAAAGCTCCACGCGCCCTGGTTCTTGGGCTCTTCCTGGCACCAGATCATTTCGGCATCCTTGAAACGGCCGAGCTCCTTGACCAGGCTGAGCGCCGGGAACGGGTAGAACTGTTCGATGCGCAGCAGATAGATGTCGTCGATGCCGCGGGCATCGCGTTCGGCCAGGAGGTCGTAATAGACCTTGCCCGAACACATCACCACCCGGCGGATCCTGTCGTCCGGGACCAGGGTGGTTTCGGACCGTCCCTTTTGCGCATCGTCCCACAGCACCCGGTGGAAGCTGGACCCGGTCGTGAAATCCTCGGCGTCGCTGACAGCCAGCTTGTGCCGCAGCAGCGATTTCGGCGTCATCAGGATCAGCGGCTTGCGGAACGAGCGGTGCAGCTGCCGGCGCAGGATGTGGAAATAGTTGGCCGGGGTCGTGCAGTTGGCCACGATCCAGTTGTCCTGTCCGCACATCTGCAGGAACCGCTCCAGCCGGGCCGAGGAATGTTCCGGCCCCTGGCCTTCGAACCCGTGCGGCAGCAGGCAGACAAGGCCCGACATGCGCAGCCACTTGCTTTCGCCCGAGCTGATGAACTGGTCGAACATGATCTGGGCGCCGTTGGCGAAGTCGCCGAATTGGGCCTCCCACAGGGTCAGGGCGTTGGGCTCGGCCAGGGAATAGCCGTATTCAAAGCCCAGAACGGCATATTCCGACAGCGCCGAATCGATCACCTCGTACTGGGCCTGCCCCTCGCGGATGTGGTTGAGAGGGTAATAGCGGTCTTCGGTTTCCTGATCGACAAAGGCCGAGTGGCGCTGAGAGAAGGTGCCGCGGGTCGAATCCTCGCCCGAGAGACGCACCGGATAGCCCTCGACCAGAAGCGACCCGAAGGCCAGTGCTTCGCCGGTGGACCAGTCGAAGCCCTTGCCGGTCTCGAACATCTCCCTTTTGGCCTCGAGCAGCCGCCCCACGGTGCGGTGCAGGTTGAAACCCTCGGGGACGCGGGTCAGGGCCTTTCCGATCTCGGCCATGGTTTCCGGCGCGATCGCAGTTTCGCCGCGCACATACTCGTCGCCATGACGGTCGAGATGCGACCAGCGCCCGTCCAGCCAGTCGGCCTTGTTGGGCTTGTAATCCTTGGCGGCCTCGAATTCCTCGTTCAGATGGGCCTGGAAGGCGGCCTTCATGTCCTCGATCTCGCCCTCGGGGATCAGCCCGTCCTTGACCAGCCGTTCGGTATAGAGTTGCAGCGTGGTCTTGTGCCGCTTGATCCGCTTGTACATCAGCGGGTTGGTGAACATGGGCTCGTCGCCCTCGTTGTGACCGAAGCGGCGATAGCAGAAGATGTCGATCACCACGTCCTTGTGGAACTTCTGGCGGAATTCGGTGGCCACCTTGGCGGCATGCACGACCGCCTCGGGGTCGTCGCCGTTGACGTGGAAGATCGGCGCCTCGACCACCAGCGCGTTGTCGGTCGGATAGGGCGAAGAGCGCGAGAAATGCGGCGCGGTGGTAAACCCGATCTGGTTGTTGATGACGATATGCATGGTGCCGCCGGTACGGTGCCCGCGCAGTCCCGACAGGGCGAAGCACTCGGCCACCACCCCCTGGCCGGCAAAGGCCGCATCGCCATGCAGCAGAACCGGAAGAACCTCGATGCGCTCCTTGTCGTTGCGCTGATCCTGCTTGGCGCGCGCCTTGCCCAGCACGACCGGGTTCACCGCCTCGAGGTGCGAGGGGTTGGCAGTCAGCGAAAGGTGAACGCTGTTGCCGTCGAACTCGCGGTCCGAGCTCGCGCCCAGGTGATATTTCACGTCGCCCGAGCCATCCACGTCCTCGGGCTTGAAGCTGCCGCCCTGGAATTCGTTGAAGATGGCGCGATAGGGCTTGCCCATCACGTTGGCCAGAACCGACAGCCGGCCGCGATGCGGCATCCCGATGACGATCTCCTTCACCCCCAGCGCGCCGCCGCGCTTGATGATCTGCTCCATCGCCGGGATCAGCGCCTCGCCCCCGTCAAGGCCAAAACGCTTGGTTCCCATGTATTTGACATGCAGGAACTTCTCGAAGCCCTCGGCCTCGACCAGCTTGTTCAGGATCGCCCGCCGCCCGCGCCGGGTGAAGGTGATCTCCTTGCCGTAACCTTCGATCCGCTCCTTCAGCCAGGCCGATTGCTCGGGGTCGGAAATGTGCATGTATTGCAGGGCGAAGGTGCCGCAATAGGTGCGCTTCACGATGTCCAGGATCTGGCGCATCGTGGCGATCTGCAGCCCCAGCACGTTGTCGATGAAGATGGGGCGGTCCATGTCGGCTTCGGTAAAGCCGTAGCTCTTCGGGTCCAGCTCGGGATGCGGGGTCTTGGAGCGCATCCCCAGCGGATCGAGATCGGCCACCAGGTGGCCGCGGATGCGATAGGCGCGGATCAGCATCAGCGCCCGGATCGAATCCAGAACCGCGCGCTGGATCTGGGTATCGGTGATCTCGACCCCCTTCTCGGAGGCCTTGGCGGCGATCTTCTTCCCGGCGGCGCTGGCCTCCTGCGGGGCGGGCCATTCGCCGGTCAGCGCGCCGGTCAGCTCGTCGGCCGGTTGCGGCGGCCAGTCGGTTCGCGCCCAGGACGGCCCCCTGGCCTCGGCCTTCACGTCCTGTTCGGGATCGCCCAGCTGGCGGAAGAACTCCGCCCAGGCCTCGTCCACCGCCCTGGGGTCGGTCGCATAACGGGCGTAGAGCTGTTCGAGGTATTCCGCGTTCTGTCCCTGCATGAAGGACGACGCATGAAACATCTTGTTCGGGGATTGCTCGGTCATTGTGGCACCTCGGGCGCGGTTCGAACCTCTAGATAGGGTGCGCCCGGCAGGATCACAGCCCCGCCGGGCGCAATCGGACTCATCCCTTGATTGCTTCCAGGACCGCCTCGCCCAGTTTCGCCGGGCTTTCGGCCACGACGATGCCGGCCGCGCGCATGGCCTCGATCTTGTCCTCGGCGCCGCCCTTGCCGCCCGAGACGATGGCGCCTGCATGGCCCATGCGCCGGCCCGGAGGCGCGGTGCGGCCGGCGATGAAGCCGGCGACCGGCTTCTTGCGGCCCTTCTTCGCCTCGTCGCGCAGGAATTGCGCGGCCTCTTCCTCGGCCGAGCCGCCGATCTCGCCGATCATGATGATGCTTTCGGTTTCCGGGTCGGCAAGGAAGCGTTCCAGCACGTCGATGAACTCGGTCCCTTTGATGGGGTCGCCGCCGATGCCGACGCAGGTGCTCTGGCCCAGCCCCACATCGGTGGTCTGCTTGACCGCCTCGTAGGTCAGCGTGCCCGAGCGCGAAACCACCCCCACCGAGCCGCGCTTGTGGATGTGGCCGGGCATGATGCCGATCTTGCAGGCATCCGGCGTGATCACACCGGGGCAGTTGGGCCCGATGAGGATCGAGTCGCTGTCCTGCAGGACGCGCTTGACCTTCATCATGTCCAGCACCGGGATGCCCTCGGTGATGCAGACGATCAGCTCCATCCCGGCGTCGATCGCCTCCAGGATCGAATCGGCGGCAAAGGGCGGGGGCACATAGATCACGGTTGCGTTGGCCTGCGTTTCGGCGCGCGCCTCATGCACCGAGTTGAAGACCGGCAGGCCCAGATGCGTCTGCCCGCCCTTGCCGGGGGTGACGCCGCCGACCATCTTCGTGCCGTAGGCGATGGCCTGTTCCGAGTGAAAGGTGCCCTGGCTGCCGGTAAAGCCCTGGCAGATGACCCTGGTGTTTTCGTCAACGAGGATTGCCATGTCGGCCTTCTCCTGTCCTTCTGTCTGCTGGCGGGCATTGCGCCCGAATGTTCCGGGTGGGGCGGATCAGCCCTTCACCGCCTTCACGATCTTCTGCGCGGCATCGTCGAGATCGTCGGCGGCGATCACGTTGAGGCCCGAATCGTTGATGATCTGCTTGCCCTTCTCGACATTGGTGCCTTCGAGCCGCACCACCAGCGGTACCTTCAGGCCGACCTCCTTCACCGCTTCCACCACGCCTTCGGCGATCACGTCGCAACGCATGATGCCGCCGAAGATGTTGACCAGGATCCCCTTCACATTGGGGTCCGAGGTGATGATCTTGAAGGCCTCGGTCACTTTTTCCTTCGTCGCGCCGCCGCCCACGTCTAGGAAGTTCGCAGGTTCCGCGCCATAGAGCTTGATGATGTCCATGGTCGCCATGGCCAGCCCCGCGCCGTTGACCATGCAGCCGATCTCGCCATCCAGGGCGATGTAGTTGAGATCGTATTTCGAGGCTTCCAGCTCCTTGGGGTCTTCCTCGGATTCGTCGCGCAGCTCGGCAATGTCGGGGTGACGGTAGAGCGCATTGCCGTCAAAGCCCAGCTTGGCGTCCAGCACCTTGAGGTCGCCCTCGTCGGTGACGATCAGCGGATTGATCTCCAGCAGCTCCATGTCCTTTTCGGTGAAGGCCTTGTAAAGCAGGCCCATGAGCTGCACGCACTGCTTGACCTGCGCGCCCTCCAGCCCCAGGGCAAAGGCGATGCGGCGGCCGTGGAACGGCTGATAACCGGTGGCCGGATCGACCGCGAAGGACAGGATCTTCTCGGGCGTCTTCGCGGCGACCGCTTCGATATCCATGCCGCCCTCGGTCGAACAGACGAAGGAAATGCGCGAGCTCTGGCGGTCGATCAGCAGCGCCAGATACAGCTCGCGCGCGATGCCCGATCCGGCCTCGATATAGATGCGGTTCACGCGCTTGCCGCCCGGGCCGGTCTGGTGCGTGACCAGCGTGCGGCCCAGCATCTTCTTTGCCTCTTCGGCGGCCTCCTCGACCGACCGGGCCAGGCGCACGCCGCCCGCGTCACCTGCATCGGCTTCCTTGAACCGGCCCTTGCCCCGGCCCCCAGCATGGATCTGCGCCTTGACCACCCAGAGCGGACCGTCCAGTTCGCCCGCCGCCGTCTTCGCATCTTCGGCTCTCAGGACGATGCGGCCGTCCGATACCGGCGCGCCATAGCTGCGAAGAAGGGCCTTGGCCTGGTATTCATGGATGTTCATGGAAGTCGTCCCGTCGTCTGACTGCAATTGGGGGCTGTATACGCATGTATGCGCAGTCCGGTTAATCCTTTTTTGCACGAATATCGGAAATTGGCGAGGATTTTAGCAGTTTGTGATCACGGCTCTGAAGTGTGTGATCACGAACCTTCGGGCGCACGGGAAATGCTTGATTCGCAGTCGCTTTGCAGACACGAAAAGAAGAGGCGAAGAAACGCGCGGTCGGCCCGATCGCCGCCCATTTCACCCGAAAATCACGCAAGGCACGGCCCACCGCCCGCGCACCTTCGACATGCGGCGCACATGTGGTCGGGGCATTCGCGTTGGCGACGGCTCCACGGGCCATATCGAGGAACAAGCCTCACGTATTCACCCTGGCCGATCGCCAAAGCCGGGATCACGTCTTTTTCTGGCTGAAAATATCCCGGGGAGCGCGAGGGGCAGCGCCCCTCGCCTGGACGAAAGACGCCCGCACCCCCTTACCGCTGTCAGCCCAGCGCGCTGTCGATGTTCTTGCAGGCCTCGACCAGGCCCTTCACTGCATCCACCGACTTGTCGAACATTTCCTGCTCTTCCTGGGTGAGCCTGATGTTCACGATCTTCTCGATGCCGCCGGCACCGATCACGGTCGGCACGCCGACATACATGCCCTTCACGCCCAGCTCACCATCGCACCAGGCGGCGCAGGGCAGAACCCGCTTCTGGTCCTTGAGGAAGGCCTCGGCCATCTCGATGGCGCTGGTTGCCGGGGCATAGAAGGCCGAGCCGGTCTTCAGCAGGCCGACGATCTCGGCGCCGCCATCGCGGGTGCGCTGCACGATGGCGTCCAGCTTCTCCTGCGTGGTCCAGCCCATTTCGACCAGGTCGGGCAGGGGGATGCCGGCAACGGTGGAATAGCGCACCGAAGGCACCATGGTATCGCCATGCCCGCCCAGCACGAAGGCAGTGACATCCTTCATCGAGACGCCGAATTCGAGGCTGAGGAAATGGCGGAAGCGCGCGCTGTCCAGCACCCCGGCCATGCCGCAGACCATGTTGTGGGGCAGGCCCGAATATTCGCGCAGGGCCCAGACCATGGCGTCCAGCGGGTTGGTGATGCAGATCACAAAGGCGTTCGGCGCGTGGTCACGGATGCCTTCGCCGACCGCCTTCATGACCTTGAGGTTGATGCCCAGCAGGTCATCGCGGCTCATCCCCGGTTTGCGCGGGACACCGGCGGTGACGATGCAGACATCTGCGCCGGCAATGTCCTCGTAGGACTGGGTGCCCTTGAGGGCGGCGTCAAACCCCGCGACGGGGCCGGATTCGGCGATGTCGAGCGCCTTGCCCTGGGGAATGCCTTCGGCAATGTCGAACAGCACGATGTCGCCGAGTTCCTTCAGCGCGGCAAGGTGGGCGAGCGTGCCGCCGATCTGACCTGCGCCGATCAGCGCGATCTTGGGTCTGGCCATGGATTCGATCTCCGGTCCGGTTGAAATTGGCGGTTTGCTAGTGCGTTACGCCGTGACGCGCAAGGGTTCCGCGCGTGCTGCGCCGCGCCGTGGCGATTGCCGCGCGGGGGATGTTTCCGCTAAAGCGGTTGAAACGAACGGGTTAGGTGGCGGGCGATGCCGGAACTCACGCCGATGTTTTTCCTCGTCGCGGCGCCGGCGGTGATGTTCGCGGGTGTCTCCAAGGGCGGGTTCGGATCGGGTGCGGCCTTCGCTTCGGCAACGATTCTGGCGCTTGTCCTCGATCCGGGGCAGGCGCTGGGCGTGATGTTGCCGCTGCTGATGCTCATCGACGCGGCGACGCTGAAACCCTACTGGCGCAGGTGGAGCTGGCCCGAGGCGAAGGCGATCATCCTTGGAAGCCTTCCGGGAGTAGGGCTGGGAGTTGCGCTGTTCGGCGTGGTGGATACGGACACAATCCGCCTGCTGATCGGAACGATCGCGGTTCTGTTCGTGATATGGCAGCTCTGGCGCCGCAGCGGCTTGCTGCGCCTTTCGGGTCGCCGGCTTCCCGTCTGGGCCGGCATCATCGCGGGCATGGCCGCCGGCTTTACCAGTTTCGTGAGCCATGCCGGCGGTCCGCCGGCAGCGGTCTACCTGCTTTCGCGGGGGTTGAACAAGGCGCGGTACCAGGCGACGACGGTCCTGATATTCTGGATCATCAATATCGTGAAGTTCGCACCTTACGCAGCGCTTGGCATGTTTACCGCGAAAACCGCGCTGGCCGACCTTCTCCTCACGCCCTTCGCGCTGGCCGGAGCATGGCTTGGCGTCCGCGCCCATCGGATCGTGCCCGAGCGGGCCTTTTTCGGCCTTGCCTATGTGCTGCTTCTGGTGACCGGCGCCAAACTGATCCGGGACGGCCTGACCTGAGGCTGCGGGTCGGGCTCAGGCCTCGACACCGATGGGTAGGGGCGGCGGGTTGAGAACGGTTTCAAAGGCCTCGCCCGAGGCGATCAGGCAGGTCAGCCCGTTCGGCCGGGTGGCGGTGATGGTCCAGCTTCCCGTCGCGGCCGATGCGAAAACCTCGATGACGGCGCCCCGCGTGCCAAGCCCGACGATCCGCAGCGTTTCCCCGTAGGTCGAGGCCAGCCGTTCGACCACCGCCGATCGCGGGGCGCAGTTTCGCGGCGCTTCCGCCCGCGCCTGCGCCGTCGCCAGCACCGCCATGCCAAGGCCCGTCATTGGCTTCATGAATTTCCGTTTCATCGCCAACCCCCGATCGACGCCGGCCCGACGGCCGGAATCTCGGGCGGATCATCCGCCTCCTGTCGAAAAACCCTGTCCGGCAATGCCCGGAAATGGTTAACGAACCGTTCACAATACTCGTGGCGAGGCCGGGATTCTGCGTTGCGGCGATATTTTTCTTGAATTTTCCGACCAGAAATGCCCCTTTCCGCGCAACAATATGTCCCGAAGGAGAGAGCTATGGCTGAGAAAACCGCCCCGCGCGCCCGCCCGTACCGCTCGGTGCTTTATATTCCCGGATCGAAGCAGCGGGCGCTGGAAAAGGCCCGCACTCTTCCCGTCGACGCCATCATCTTCGACCTGGAAGATGCGGTGGCCGCGGATGAAAAGGAAAACGCGCGGGGAACGCTTGCGGCCATGCTGGAGGAGGGCGGCTATGGCCCGCGCATGAAGATCGTGCGGATCAACGGGCTTGATACGCCATGGGGGCGGGACGACGCTGAGGCGGTGACGCAGATGGGCGCGGATGTGGTGCTGCTGCCCAAGGTGTCGGGCGCGGCGGATGTGGATGCGCTGGCCGCAATCACCGGTGACCTGCCGATCTGGGCGATGATGGAAACGCCGCGGGGGATGCTGAATGCCGCCGAAATCGCCGCGCACCCGCTTCTGACCGGCATGGTGATGGGCACCAACGACCTGGCCAAGGAGCTGCAATCCCGCTATCGCCCCGACCGGCTGCCGCTGCTGACCGGGCTGGGCCTGTGCCTGATGGCTGCGAAGGCCGAGGGCGTGGTGATCGTGGACGGCGTCTACAACGCCTATCGGGACAGCGAGGGCCTGGCTGCCGAGTGCGAACAGGGCCGCGACATGGGTTTCGACGGCAAGACCCTGATCCACCCGGCCCAGATCGAGGTGGCCAACCGTGTCTTTGCGCCGACCCCGGAAGAAATCGAGCTGGCCCGCCGTCAGATCGAGGCATTCGAACAGGCGCAGGCACAGGGGCAGGGGGTTGCCGTCGTGGACGGCCGGATCGTCGAGAACCTTCACGTGGAAGCTGCGCGCGATATCCTTGCCAAGGCGGCGGCAATCGAATCAATACTGGGGTTCTAGGCCATGCCGGACATGGATGGATGCAACCTTGCCCGCAGCTGGGGGCGGGCGGGCGCGTGCCCGGGCCGCTTGCGCGTTTCGGGCGAGACAAACAGGACAGGTTTTGGAACATGAGCGGATTCGGAGTTCTGATCGCGGGCGTGGCCCTTTGGTGGGTCGCCCATCTTTTCAAGCGCCTGGCGCCGAATGCCCGCGGCGCCCTTGGTGAAATGCCGGGCAAGGCGGTCGTGGCGCTGGTGCTGGTGCTGTCCATCTGGCTGATGTCCCGTGGCTTCCGGGCCGCTCCGGTCATCGACTTGTGGTCTCCGCCCGCGTGGATGCGCCATGTCAACAACCTGCTGGTTCTGGTTGCCATCTTCATGATGAGCCCGGCCGGCCGCAAGGGGCGGATCCTGCATGGGATGCGTCACCCGATGCTGACCGGGCTGGCGCTGTGGGCCATCGCCCATCTTCTGGTCAACGGCGATCTGGCGGCGCTGATCCTGTTCGGCGGGCTGCTGGCATGGGTTCCGGTGCAGGCCGCCGCCGTCAACCGCGCCGAACCCGACTGGACGCCGGGCGCTCCGGGCACGCTGGGGGCGGATGCGATGTTCCTTGTCGCCTCGGCCGTGCTGCTGGCGGTGATCGGCTGGATCCACGGGATGATCGGCCCCTGGCCATTCCCAGGCTGATACGGAGAACGCAATGCCGAAAATCTACCGTCTGCTGACCGAGGACGACACGTCGGCCTTTTGCCACAAGGTGTCGCTGGCCCTGTCCACGGGGTGGGAGCTGCATGGCAGCCCGGCCATGGCCTTCGATTCCGCCCGCGGGGTGATGCGCTGCGCGCAGGCCGTGACCAAGGAGGTGGAGCCCCCCTATTCCCCCGATATGAAACTGGGAGAGCAATAGATGGCCAAGACCAGTCCGGGCCGCTTCTTCGAGGATTACCGCGTCGGAGAGGTGTTGACCCATGCCGTCCCGCGCACCGTCTCGGGGGGTGAGCGGGCGCTCTATCACGCGCTCTATCCGGCGCGCCATGCGCTGTATTCCTCGGACGAGTTTGCCCGCGCCTGCGGGCTGCCGGCCAGCCCGATCGACGATCTGGCCGCCTTCCACCTGGTCTTCGGCAAGAGCGTGCCTGACATCTCGCTGAACGCGGTGGCCAATCTCGGCTATGCCGAGGGGCGCTGGCTGCGGCCGGTCCGGCCGGGCGACACGTTGCGCGCGGAATCGGAAGTGATCGGGCTGAAGCAGAACTCGAACGGAAGGACCGGGGTGGTCTGGGTGCGCACGCGCGGGCTGAACCAGCGCGGCGAGGCGGTGCTGGAATATTGCCGCTGGGTGATGGTGCGCAAGCGCGACGCCGCGGCCCCCGCCCCCGAGACGGTGATCCCCGAGCTGGCCGATGCGCTTCCGCCCGGGCAGCTTGTCATCCCCGAGGGGCTGGACTTCACCGATTACGATTTCGCCCTGGCCGGCGAGCCGCATCGCTGGGGCGACTATGAGGTGGGTGAAAAGATCGACCATGTGGATGGCGTGACCGTGGAGGAGGCCGAACACATGATGGCAACGCGCCTGTGGCAGAACACCGCCAGGGTGCATTTCGATGCCAGCTTGCGGCCCGACGGGCGGCGGCTGATCTATGGCGGGCACGTGATTTCGCTTGCCCGGGCGCTCAGCTTCAACGGGCTTGCCAATGCGCAGATGATCGTGGGGCTCAATGCCGGGGCGCATGCCAATCCCTGTTTTGCCGGCGATACGGTGCGGGCATGGTCCGAGGTGCTGGACAAGGCCGACACCCCGGCGCCGGGGGTGGGTGCGATCCGGCTGCGGCTGGTGGCATACAAGGAGGGCGCGCCCTTCGCGCTGCGCGGGGAGGACGGGAAATACCTGCCGGGGGTTCTTCTGGATCTCGACTACTGGGCCTTGATGCCGAAGTGAGAGGGCGCCGGGCGGCCCTGCCCGGCGCGCATGCGCGTTCAGGAGTTCAGGATTTGCGCGGCCGCGGGGTCAGCGCCCTGACGGCCTCGCGCACCGCACGCGGCAGGTCGGTGTCGGCGCCCTCGGGGGCCGCGTCCAGGGCGCTTTCCACATCCTTGACCAGGATGCCGATGGTGTTGTCCTCGGCGTGGCCGTCGCGGGCGAATTCGATGTCATCGAAGTTTGACGCAAACCAGTTCTGCCCCGAGGAGGTATGGATGAGTGCAAGCAACGCCCCTTCCTCGAGCCCCGTGCGATCGGCCCAGTCCAGCACCATCCGGGTCATGGCGGTATTGGCGGCGGCCAGAAGGTTGTTGAGCACCTTTGCCTGCATGCCCGCTCCGAAGGGGCCCATGCGGAGGAAATGGCGGCCCATGGCCTCGAGCAGCGGCTGGATGGCATCCAGCTCCTCGGGCTCGCCGCCCAGCATGAAGGACAGGCGGCGCTCCTGCGCGGCGATCTGCGCGCCGGACATCGGCGCATCGATCAGCGCGATGCGCCGGGGCAGGCGCGCGCGCAAGGCGGTCACATAGCGCGGCGACAGGGTCGAGCAGATGACGATCCGCTCCAGCCGCGGGGCGGTGGCGAAATTCTGGCGCCCGAACAGCACCTCTTCGGTCTGGGCAATGTCCCGAACCACGGTGACGAGCGTCTCAAGCCGTTGCGCGAAGGCGGCCGGATCGTTGCCGACATGGGGGGCCAGCGGCCCGAATTCGGCGGCCGGGCGGATGTCGAAGCCTTCCGCATCGAAGCCGGCACCGCACAGCGCCGCCAGCATCGGCACTCCCATCCGGCCGCAACCGGCAACCCCGATCATTTGACGATATGTTCGTTGCGCACGAACATGTTGGCCCAGGCCCGGTCGATCAGTTCCGGCGTCATCTGGTAGGGGATGCCTTCGAATTCGCAGATCGCGATCATCTGGTCGATCAGGAAACCGGGCTGGTAGTTGGCATAGACGTTGTCGATGGTGGGATACTTGTTCTTGAGCAGGTGAACCAGCGTCGCTTCGTCCAGCGGCATCCCCTTCTTGCGGGCCACCATGGCGAAGATCTTGAGGAAGTTTTCCTGGCTCGGCCCGTCGATCTTGATCTTGAAGAAGATGCGCCGCAGCGCGGCCTGATCGAAGATCTCGTTGGGGTGGAAGTTGGTCGAGAAGATCACCAGCGTGTCGAAGGGCACCTCGAACTTTTCGCCCGATTGCAGGCTGAGGATATCCTTGCTTTCTTCAAGCGGGACGATCCAGCGGTTGATCAGCGCCTGTGGGGGCTCTTCCTGCCGGCCCAGATCGTCCACGATGAAAACGCCGCCGGTCGATTTCAGTTGCAGCGGCGCCTGATAGGTGCGCGCGGTCGGGTTGTAGACGAGGTCGAGCATCTTCAGCGACAGCTCGCCCCCGGTAATCACCGTGGGCCGGTCGCACAGCACATAGCGCGTGTCGAAACGCCGGTTGCGCCGCAGGCTGGTCGGGTCGTCGCGGGCCTCTTCGGCGGCGTTGTGAATGATCGGATCATAGACGGTGATGACCTGCCCGGCATATTCGATCGCGCGGGGAATGTAGATCCTGTCGCCAAGGGCATCGCGGATCCCGTTCGAGATCGAGGACTTGCCGTTCCCGGGCGGGCCGTACATCAGGATCGAACGGCCGGCGCTGATCGCCGGGCCGAGGTGATCGAGCAGGCTGTCGGGAAGGATCAGGTGCCCCATGGCCCGGATCAGCTGGTCGCGGGTCACCTGGATGTTGCGTATGCTCTGGCGCTTGACCTGTTCGGCATAGACGCTCAGCGGCACCGGCATCGGGCCGTAATATTCCGACTGCGACAGCGCGTCCAGCGCCCGGGCCTTGCCGGCATCGGTAAGTTGATAGCCCATTTCGCTGCCGCTGTTGGCATGCAGCGTGCCGGTGGCCTCCAGCAGCTTCTGCTCGCGGGCGAGATCGACGAGTTCCTGCGTGACCGGGATCGGCAGGCAGACCGCCTCGGCAATGGCGCTGACCGTATCGACGCTCTTGCGGAAGATCGTCTTGAGCAGGATATCCCGCATCATCACCATGGGCAGC
This sequence comes from Piezobacter thermophilus, assembly GCF_055386745.1. Classification (NCBI taxonomy): domain Bacteria; kingdom Pseudomonadati; phylum Pseudomonadota; class Alphaproteobacteria; order Rhodobacterales; family Paracoccaceae; genus Piezobacter; species Piezobacter thermophilus. Next base: position 611,554 of record NZ_AP042380.1, read on the forward strand.
TGCATTTCCGACAGCCGTCTGGGCGCGGGCGGAGCCATCACGGTAGTCGTCTGCATGTTCATGGGCCGGTATTTCCCCCTGTAACCGCATGCGGTTTTCGATCACGCGGCAGGATGGCCCGGGATTGTGGCGCCATCTTGGCAGGGGCGGGGCGGGGCGATGGGATTCGGGCCTGATGGCGCGCACTCAGCTGCCAAAGATCGCGCCCAGGATCAGGTAGAGCGCCAGCGTGCCGCCCAGAGAGAAGCCCATCGGGAATTTCCATCCCATGGTCCAGCTTTTCCAGTCCGGGGCCACGCGGCGCAGGGCGGTGTATTTGGCGATCCGATGGGTGGCGAAGGCGGCCAGAAGGTTGGCGGCGAAGATCGCCAGCAACAGGCGCAGGTCGCCAGGCGCGATGAAGGGTGCGGCGGCGGCAATGAACTTGGCGTCGCCCGCCCCCATCGCCCCACCCATGTTGAGCAGGATCCCCAGAATGAGAACAGCGACCATCTGCACCAGCCTCTGCCCATAGACCGGCAGGGGAAGGACGATCAGCCCAATCACGAGAAAGACCGCCGCCAGCGCCAGGACCGCCTGGTTGGTGATCCGCATCTCGCGCAGATCCGTAAACGCCACATAGAAGCACAGGGGCAGGACGAAGGGCAGGAACCACAGCGCCGCCGTTGCCGAAATGCTCATGGCGTCAGGAGGTCTCGAGCGCCCGCAACGAGCGAACCGCCTCTTCGAAATGCTGCGGATGGGTGTCGATCGCTTCCTGCAGCAGGCCCTTGGCGATCCGGGTGTCACCCTGTTTCACCGCGGTGAGCGCAAGCGTATACAGAAGCTGTGCCCGTTCGGTCTGCTCCATCGGAATGACCGGCAGGGTATAGTTGCGTTGAGCTCCGCGGGCCAGGGCGAGGTTGTTCTTGGCGGTGAACAGGGTCGGATCCTGCCGTATGGCATCGCCGAAAAGGCGCTCGGCCGCGGAATAGTCGCCGCGGGTCAGCTTGGAATAGCCCCAGTTGTTGAGAACGCCCGCGGGCCGGGTGGTCAGCCCGACGGCGATCTCGTAGAAACTGTCGGCGCGTTTCCAGTCCTTGTTGGCGTCGGCCACCATGGCTTCCAGCCGGTAGCGCTTGAAGGTTTCATGCGTGGGCGGCACGGAATCCAGAACCTTCTTTGCTCTCTCCCATTCGCCCGCCCGGATCAGGGCATCGGCAAGGTCCACCTTGTCGTCTTCGGTGGCACCCTCCATCTGCGTCACGCGGGTCCAGGCGGCGACCGCCTCGGTGTTGCGCTTGGCGCGAACCAGCGACCTGGCCAGACCGCGCCGAAGGTCGATCCGGTCGGGATACTGCTTGAGCGTGCGGGTGAAGTAGTCGATCGCCTCGTTCGGGTCGGCGACCGTGAGCATGACGTCGCTCAGGTCGCTTTCATCGATGACGTTGATGTCCTGGAAGGCTCGTTCGACCGTGGCGTCGGTCTTCTTTTCGGCGCAGGCTGAAACCGTCAGCCCGCCTGCCAGCAGGGTGGCAATCAGGATGGGGTGGCGCATGTCTTGCGTCCTTTACTGCTCTTGCCTCGATCATGGTGTCTTGCGGATCCGGTAGTCGCCGGCGCCCCGCCGCACCAATCTGTAGTCTTCATTTATTGGCGCATTATTATCAGGATTTTTCGTTTTTGCGAGTGCCAGGCGCAAATTGTCCCGGATTGCGTCACTTTCGCCATTGTCCAGCGCGTAGGCCCGGTGAAAGACGGCGCGCGCTTCGATCACGTTGCCCCGCTCCATGAGAACCACCCCCAGGTTGTTCCACGCTTCCGGCCAGTCCGGGGCATCCTCGACGGCCTTGCGCAGCATCCGCTCGGCCTGGCCCAAGCGGCCAAGTCCCAGGTCGGCGCTACCCATTCCCATCAGGATCTCGGGGGTCATGCCGTGTTGCAGCGCCGCGCGGGTAAAGGCCTCGAGCGCCAGTTCGTATTCCCCCGCGGCCATCAGCCTGTGGCCTACCTCCAGCCCGTCCACGGCCGGCCTGTCCGGGTCGATGCCGGGGGCGAAGGGGCCCATGGACAGGTCGGGCCCGGCCGGGGGCAGAGTGCAGGCGGCCACCGCCGCGATCGCGGCGATGACCAACAGGAATTTTCCGGGTTTTCGGAGCGCAAGGCCGCCCGGAGTGGTCATCTGGTCATTTGCTCATGTTGCCAAGTTCCATGATGCCGCCGACGGAGGGGCCGACAAGGATCACCAGCAGCGGCGGAACCGTCAGCATCATTGTGGCAAGGGTCATCTTGGTTGGCAACTTGTTTGCCGCCTCTTCCGCGCGCATCACCCGCTTGTCGCGCATCTCGCTGGCATAGACCCTCAGCGCCTCGGCGATCGAGGTGCCGAAGGTGGCCGACTGGATCATCACGGTGACGAAGGACGACACGTCGGTCACGCCGCACCGGGTGGCCATGTCGCGCAGGACGCGCTCCTTGTCCTTGCCGGCCTTGAGTTCATTGGCGACGATCTCGAATTCGTCGGCTAGGTCGGGATAGGAGGCGCGGATTTCGCGCGCGACGCGCACGATCGACTGATCCAGGGACTGGCCGGCCTCGACGCAGACCAGCATCATGTCCAGCGCATCGGGAAAGCCGCGGGTGATCGCCTCCTTCCGGGCCTCGACCCGGCGCGTCACCCAGTATTTCGGGAACATGTATCCGGCGGCGCCGGGCCCGACCACATACATGGCCAGCTGCTGGCCGGTGAATTCGGTGTCCGCATTCAGAACGAAGACATAGACCAGCCCGGCAACGAGGCCGATCATCCCCAGCGCGAACTGGGCGAAGTGGAAGAACCGCACTGCGTCGCGGGACTGGTAGCCCGCCTGGGTCAGCTTGAGCTGAATGGCCGTAAGCTCCTCGGCATCCTTCGGTTCGAGGAAGGTCGCGAACTTTTCCAGCTGCTCGTTGTGCCTCGATTGGCGAAGGCGTTTCTTCTTCGGAGTCCCGGACCTTTCCTTTTCCAGGTTCCGCTGGAGCTTCTTCAACGGATCCTCGGGCTGATTGAGCAGAATCGGAATGGTCAGAAGCACCATGAACAGGCCGAGGATGCCGACCGCGATCAGCGGGCCGAGGGGGCCGAACTGACTGGTGAGGAAATCGTTGATGGGGGCGAGAAATTCCATGACCGTCTCCTCAGACCTTGATGTTGGTCAGCCACCGCATCACGAACAGGTTGGCGGTGAGCATGATGCCGACGAAGAAGACTGCCGGGATGAAATAGGGGTGATCCAGAACGCCGTCGTAATAGTTCGGGTCGTTCACCAGGATCACGATCAGCGCAACGATGGGAAAGGCCGACAGGAACTTGCCCGACCACTGGGCCTCGGCGGTGATCGCCCTGACCCGGCGGAACAGGCGGAACCGCGCCCGGATCACCTTGGCCAGGCCGGCCAGGATCTCGGCCAGGTTGCCCCCCGACTGCTGCTGGATCGACACAGCGACGGCAAGGAACCGCAGATCCTGCATGTCCAGCCGCTCGGCCATTTCCTTGAGCGCCTCGCCCACGTCCCGGCCATAGGCGCATTCATCGGCGATGACGCCGAATTCGGTTGCCAGCGGATCCTCGGCCTCCTTGGCCACGATCTGGATGGCCGAGGAAAACGGATGGCCCACCCGCAGGCTGCGCACCATCAGTTCCACCGCGTCGGGAAGCTGCTCTTCGAACATGGACATGCGCTTCTTGGCCTTCTGGTTGATCCAGAAATAGACCGCGCCCACGCCGATCACGACCGAGGCCAGCGCCCGCACACCCAGCTGCGCCTGGGTACCGATGCTGAGGCCGACGAAGGCCACCGCCGTCAGCCCCGCCATGATCATTACCAGCTGGCGGGGCGAGAAGGCGATCGCGGCCTTCTGTGCCTTTTCCGCCAGCAGCGAATAGAGCGGGATCGAGGTGGATTTCATGTGCTGCTTCATCTCCTTGCGGAGCTGTTCCAGCACCTGTTCGCGCGCCGCGCCGCTGTTGAGCATCTCCAGCCGGCGGTTGACCCGGGAATTGAGGCTGATCGACTTGCCGAAGGCCACCAGATACAGCCCTTCGACGAGAACGAAGACCCCGACGAAGATGAGGCCGTAGACCAGCGGTTCCATACTGATTTCCATGGGAATTCCTCACATCTTTGTCGGTTCGTAAATGGATGGCGGCAGATCGTAGCCCCACATGCGGAAGCGTTCCGAATAGTGGCTGCGCACGCCGGTGGCGGTGAAATGGCCGATGATCTTGTTGTCCGGGGTCAGGCCGACCCGCTGATACTTGAAGATTTCCTGCATCGAGATGACATCGCCCTCCATGCCGGTGATCTCGGTGATCGAGGTCATCCGGCGCGACCCGTCCTGCAGGCGGGAGGCCTGCACGATCAGGTTCACGGCGCTTGCGATCTGGGACCGCACGGCCTTGATCGGCATTTCCAGCCCCGCCATGGCGATCATGTTTTCCAGCCGCGAAATCGCGTCGCGCGGATTGTTGGCGTGGATCGTGGTCATCGAGCCGTCATGACCGGTGTTCATGGCCTGCAGCATGTCGATCACCTCTTCGCCGCGGGTCTCGCCCACGATGATGCGGTCGGGGCGCATCCTGAGCGCGTTCTTGATGCAGTCGCGCGCGGTGACCTCGCCCTTGCCCTCGACATTGGGCGGGCGGGTTTCCATCCGGCCCACATGGACCTGCTGCAGCTGAAGTTCCGCCGTGTCCTCGATGGTCAGGATGCGTTCGGCATTGTCGATGAAGGACGACAGCGCGTTCAGCGTCGTCGTCTTGCCCGAGCCGGTGCCGCCCGAGACGATGATGTTCAGCCGGGTGGCCACCGCGGCCTGAAGATAGGCGGCCATTTCCTCGGTGAAGGCACCGAAGCGGATCAGGTCGTCGATGCTCAGCTTGTCCTTCTTGAACTTGCGGATCGACACCAGCGACCCGTCGATGGCGATCGGCGGCACCATGGCGTTGAAGCGCGAGCCGTCCGCCAGGCGGGCGTCCACGTAGGGGTTCGATTCATCGACCCGCCGGCCGACCGCGCTGACGATCTTGTCGATGATGCGCAGCAGGTGCTTTTCGTCCTTGAAGGTGACATCGGACAATTCAAGCTTGCCGTTGCGCTCGACGAAGATCTGGTGCGGTCCGTTGACCAGGATGTCGCTGACCGTGTCGTCGCGCAGCAGCGATTCCAGCGGCCCCAGGCCGGTGACCTCGTCGTAAAGCTCGTTGTTCAGCTGCTGGCGGTCCTCGCGGTTGAGGACAATCCCCTTCCGTTCGAGGATCTCGCTGGCGATGGCGCTGATCTCGGCCCGCAGCTCCTTCTCCGGCGCGTGTTCCAGCGCCGCGAGATTGAGGTTTTCCAGAAGCTCGCGGTGAAGCTCGATCTTGATTTCGGTCAGACGCTCCTTGCGCTTGCGTTCGCGCTCAAGCGTCGAGGCCTCGGCCTTGACCTTCGGCGTCATCGACTTGCGCAGAATGGTACCGGGGCGCTGTTCGGCCGGGCCTTTCCCTGCCCCCGTCGCGATCACCGCGGCAGGGGCGGCTTTCGGTTTGCTGGCTGTGGCCTTGCGATATTTCGAAAACACGGGTTTCTGCCTCGATCGGTTGTTGCGGATCACGCGGCCCTGGCTTCGCCGCGGCCGAGTTCGTGAATGGATCGCGCCAGCTTGGCAATTTCCTTGCGCAGCGGATTTTTCGGAACCGAAGAGGCCAGCGGCAGGCCGTGGTCGTTGCTCTGCTGGACCTGGCGGCCCCCGTCCGGAAGCTGCAGGTCGATGGAAATGCCAAGGCTTTCGCCCATCCGCTTGACGCGGGTCCGGCTGCTCAGATCGGTGAACTTGGGCGCCCGGTTCAGGACGAAGCGCAGCTTGTTGAAAGGCAGGTCCTCGGACTGCAGCGCCCGCTTGAGGCGCAACACGTTCTGCGCCGAGCGCATGTCGAGTTCGATCACCGCGAAATAGACATGCGCCGCCTGCAGAACGGTTTCCGTCCACATGGTGATCGTCTTGGGCATGTCGATCACGACGTAATCGAAATGGGCGCGGGCAAGGTCGATGATGAGTTGCACGTCCTCGGGGGTGATGAAGTCCAGCGGTACCAGCTCGCCCGGCGCGGTGAACACCTGCAGCCGATCCTGGAAGGTCAGAAGCGCGTGGCCGAATACTTCCTCGTCCATGTTTTCGGTATCGCCCAGCAGTTCCAGAACCGCTTCCCGCCGCGGCAGGTCCAGATAGGTCCCGACCGAGCCGTACTGCAGGTCGAGGTCGATCACGCAGACGCTGGGGTGATCGTCGCCGTCAAGATTGGCCAGTTCCCAGGCAAGGTTCACCGCCAACGTGGTCGTGCCGGTCCCGCCGGACAACCCCTGAACCACGATCACGGCGCCTTCCTTGGAGCTTCCGGCGCTGAGGCTGGCGGTGTTGTGTTGCGCCCCGGCGGCTTCCTGTTCCTTGGCCCGCAGCCGTTCGATCGCCTGGGCCAGCTCGCCATCGGGAAGCGGGTAGGGGATGAATTCGTCGGCCCCCTTGCGCAGCAGCTGGTGGAGCACGATCGGGCCGACATCCTCGGCGATGAGAATGACCTTGATGCCGCGCGCCTTGGCCTGGGTGATGATCTCGCCCAGCATGACGAGATTGTCCTCGTCCTCGTCATCGATGGCGAGTGCGATGAACTCCAGGGAATTGGCTTCGGGCTGACTGAAGAAGGCCAGCGACTCGGCAAAGCCCAGATCGCCCCAGCTTTCGCCAAGTGCGGCCTCCATGTCCTCGATGAGAAGGTCGAAATTCTGAACGTCCCGACTGACGGTGCAGGCCAGGATCGGACTGCTGTCTTGTTGTGGCGTTCCGCTGCTCATTGCCCGTTTCCTCGTTGCCAGGTGCCGCCACGCGCGCGTCTGGCCCCCTGTCAGACCGCCACGCACCTGTCGGCCGCGCGACCTGAATCGGCCGCGCCAAACCCATGCTGGCAATCTGTCCGGTAATGTAGGCGAGAGTGGGGCGAAAAAGCCTCATTAGTTGGGAATCGGGCGACGATCCCCCAAGGCGAACGCCTATTGTGTTGCGCTGATCTTCTGCCCGTCGGAAAGACCGGACTTCGGGGCCGCGCTGTTGATGTATTCGCGGTAGACGATCTGGGCGTATTTCCCATCAAGAACAGCGGGATGGCTCTTGACGAAGCCGGTGACCTCGGTGACCGTCCGGCGGTTGCGCCGCTCACGCCCCGGGGTCGGGATCAGCGGTTGCGTCTCGCCGTAGCTCACCACCGCTTCAAGCCGCGAACGGTCGATTCCGCGCGAAGCGAGATAGGACACCACCGCGCGGGCGCGGCGCAGGCCCAGCGCCTTGTTGTAGGCGGTCGAGCCCACGGCGTCGGTATGGCCGTAAACGCGGAACCGGACTTCGGGGAACTGCCGGATCCAGTCGGCCTGGCGGTCGAGAATGGCGGCAGCCTCGGCGTCGATGACCGCCTTGTCGAAGTCGAAATTGATGGTGGTCGGGACCTCTTCGGCAAACCTCTTGGCAAGACTGATCGCGTAGTCGCGTTCCCCGGTCTGAACAAGGGTGTTGTTCATCGTGGCGTTGCCGAACGACCCCATGTCCACTTCGTGGCCGGCCTCGTAACCGCAGGCGGCCAGAGTGAGTGTCAGGCCCAGAGCGGCAATCTTGCTGAACATCTGCCCGTCCTTCCGATCAATCCATCACATAGCCGTAGGAGCCGCTGAAATCCTGCTTGGCGACTTCGCTTGCCCCCTTGCCAAGGCCGCCTCGCTTGCGGCTTGCAACCTTGCCATAAAGGAACAGCGCGTTTTCGCTTGGCGGCTTGATCCGATCCGTCGGCAGCGCCAGCGCCTCGCCCCGCGTCGGCGTCACCAGATGGGCGGTGACGATGATCACCAGCTCCGTCTGGGCGCGCTGGTAGTCGGCGCTGCGGAACAGGGCGCCAAGCACCGGCACGTCGCCGATCCACGGCAGCTGTGATGCGTTGTCGAGGAAATCATCCTGGATCAGGCCCGCGATGGCAAAGCTCTCCCCGTCGCGCAGCTCGACGGTGGTAGATGTTTCGCGCTTGGAAAAAGCGTTTAGAGTCAACCCGTTGGCGGTGACGGTGGAGCTCGGGTCGATGGCCGAAACCGAGGCGCGGAGTTCCAGGTTGATGATATCCTCGTCCACCACGCGGGGGATGAAGTTCATCTCGATCCCGAAGGGTTTGTACTCGATCGTGTAGACGCCGTTGTCCTGGGCGACCGGAATCGGATATTCGCCGCCGGCAAGGAAGGTGGCTTCCTGCCCGGACAGGGCGGAAAGGTTCGGCTCGGCAAGGGTGCGGACCACCCCTTTCTGTTCCAGCGCCTCAAGCAGCAGGTTCACCTGCATGGAGCCGGCGTTGAAGCCGAACACCACGGCCCCCGCATTGTCGTTGGCCAACGGGATGTTGCCAAGCTGCGCGTTACCCAGGGAAAGCTGGTTGTTCAGGGTGCCGGTGCCACCATTGACGCCGTAGGAGGTGCCGCCCTTGATCCCCCAGGACACGCCAAGCTGTTTGGTCACGGCGCGCTTCATCTCGGCAAAGCGGACCTTGAGCATGACCTGCTGGACGCCGCCGACGGTCATCAGGTTCGAGACCCGCTCGGGCGCGTAGCGCTCGGCAAGGTCGAGCGCCCGTTGCAGGCGCGCCTTGCTGGACACGCTGCCGGAAAGAACGATGCCGTCATTGGCGGTGCGAACCTCGATCTTCTCGCCGGGAAGGATCTGGCGCAGGCGCTCCTTGAATTCGGTGATGTCGGGCGCGACCCGGACCTCGACATTGGTGATGAGCTTTCCGCTGGCATCCAGAAGCGTCAGCGTGGTCAGGCCCGGTGCCTTGCCCAGGACATAGATCGTCCTGTCGGACAGCGAGGAGATGTCGGCGATGCTGGGATTGGCGATGCTGAGTTCGGCGAAAGGTTCGTCGCTTTCGATCACGACCGCCCGGTTCATGGGCACCTTCAGGACGGATCCCGTACCATTCTGGACCACGCGCAGCGTTTCGGCCACCGCGCCACCCGGCGGCGGTGCCCACGTCAGAGCCGCCCAGAGCAGGGCCGCCCCGATCCATCCACAAAGTTTCATCTGGCCTGCCTCTCCGATCACGCCTCGAAAAACGGGTCTTGCCGCCCGATCTTTGCCGCAGTGTGCGCCAGATGGCGCGACATTGCAAGAATCAAGCACTTCCGGGCCGCGGTTGATGTGGACAAGTGGCAACAAGCGAAGGCGGGCCCGCGATCTGCAGGGCCCGCCAGCGTCGTTGATCCGGACAATGTCATGTCAGTTCGTGCAGGGGATCGGAATGTCCACGACCTCGGCCCCGCGGCGGGTTCGGATCGTGCAGACCTTCTTTTCCTTCTTCGCCGGCGGCGGGGCCTTGTCCACGATGCCCAACAGCTTGCGCTGATCCACTTCGATGGCGGATGCGATCGTGTCGTCCTCGGCCCCAACCAGCGCCAGGCTGAGCCGCCCGGTGGACTGGGCCTGGGCCAGCGCGGCCACCTGCTCGGGCCGGACGGCAACGGTCACCGTCCGGGCGATCGTCGCCTCCTGAAAGTCGGTCCCGGCCGTCTGGTCGATGGCGATGAGTCTGACCCCCGCTTCGATCAGGCGGGTGATCTCGCCGCGTGAGCCGCTCGAATCGCGCACCGTTCCGGTCCAGTAGACGTCAACCCTGTCGCCGGGGCGCAGGAAACCCGACACGCCCGATGTCACGTCCACCTTGATGGTGAAGGCCCGCATCCCCCGCTCCAGTCGCGAGGTGATCCCGGCATCTTCGCCCGGCTTGGTCACCTTGGCGGTCAGAATCGCCTCGTCCTTCTCCATGGCGCGAAGGACGACGCGCGGTTTCTCGTTGTCGTTCGGGAAGAGCGCCGCCTTCTCGGTGAAGGCGCCTTCCGGGATGGCATTGACCGGCCATTCCACGGGCCGCACGTCTTCGGGCGAGAGCGTCTCGCCGTAGCGGAGCGGGCGGTTGGCGACGAACACCGTCGTGGTCGGCACGGCCGGCTGGCTGTCTGCCCGCTGTCGTGCAAGCTCCTCCTGATATGTGGCGATGTACTGCTTGGCCATCATCACTGCCCCGCCCGCAAGGGCGATGCCGACGACCAGCACGATGCCGAATACTGCGCGCATGCCTGAACCTTTCTTCGCTTGCATCCGGCCAGTGACGTTTCGCCGGACGCGGGGTTTCCCAAGACGTGATAGCCCGGGAATGTGGCGAAATGAGGGAGAAGCGGTGATCAGGACGGGATTGTTTCCAGGCCGTGAACCGCGACGGGGGCAACGAATCTCGTCAATCGAAATCCCAGTCTGACATGTAGGAGGTAAGCGAATCCGTCAGCCCGAGCACGCCGTCCGAAATCGTGGTGGAGGCCAGAACGGTCAGCCCCACGACCATGGCCACCAGAACCACCCAGTCAACCGTGATCGCGCCGCATTCGTCGGAAACGATTTTTCCGAGCCTGCCGAGAGCAGATGAAATCCGGGACGGCATGTATGTTTCTCTTCCAGTTCGGTGCGTTTCAGTCAGAGGGCCACGCCTTGTCCAAGACGTGGCCCCGAAGTCTAGGCGACTTTCGTTGTCAGGTGGTTAATTGCCGCTGTTCGGATCCTTGCCCTCGATGAAGGACTGGGTGTCGGCCGACAGGTTCGAGGTGCCGGTCTCGATCGAGTTGTAGGCAGCGGCGGCCAGGGCCACGACAGCGGCGGTCAGCACGACCCAGTCAACCGTCACGGCGCCGTCTTCGTCCTTGCGGAATTTGTTGATGAGCTTCAGCATTGGTTGGTCCCTCCAAAGGATATCAGGTTCACACTCAACCCCGCCATCCCCTGGTCCGGCTCTCTCTTCCGGCCCGTCCGGCGTGGTATGGGCATATCTAACTGGCGGTTTCGGGCAACTTTGCGGCGACATGAGCCAGTGTTGCAAAATGTCGAGGCCGAATGGAAGAATCAGCTAATATATTGATATATATCAATAAAATAGTTGCCCAATCGCAACAGTCGAAATCGGCGGGGTGGAAATCTGGCAAAATTCTGGCACCGGCCGGGGGCGGCGCCGGATCCGCCAACGGGACTCCGGGGCGTGCACGAGAAAACCGCGCCCTGTTACTAGGGCGCGGTCTCCGAAGTCTAGGCGACTTTCCTTGTCAGGTGGTTAGTTCCCGGTATTCGGATCCTTGCCCTCGATGAAGGACTGGGTGTCGGCCGACAGGTTCGAGGTGCCGGTCTCGATCGAGTTGTAGGCGGCGGCGGCCAGGGCCACGACAGCGGCGGTCAGAACCACCCAGTCGACCGTCACGGCGCCGTCTTCGTTCTTGCGGAATTTGTTGATGAGCTTCAGCATTGGTTGTCCCTCCAAAGGATCACAAGATTTGTTTTTCCACCCCGGCGGCCGTTGTGAACCTTCTCTCTCTCTTCCGGCCCAACCACCGCGGTATGAGGACATATAGCCAGTGCCCGGTGGCAGGATTTCGACCGAAACAAGGATTTTTCGGAACGGTGGCCGATTCGAGCAGAAAATCGTTAATGCGTTGTAAAATAATGTGAAAAAATGAAGATATCTGCTTCGCACCGCGTATGAGCGGTGCAGAACTGCGGCAAATCTGGCAAATTTGTCAGATTTTTCCCCGTCCCTCTGGCCCGAAAGCACCGTCCGGGCGACACTGCTTCAAAAAGGTTCCGAGGCAGGTTCATGTTCAGGTGGTATCGATTTGCCATTTGGGTCGCGGTTTCGGCGGCCCTGTCGGTGCCGGTGGTGGCCGGGCCGCCGCCGCCTTTCCCCGATTTCGAAGCGCGCAGGGTCAAGCCGCCAGCCCCCGGCACCCGCAGGCGCATCACGGTCCAGATCGAGCCGGGCCGGGAAGATGCCGGAGGGCTGCGCACGAAGGACGAGACGGCACCTGTCGAGACGGACAATGCAGCTGTCGGGAGCTATCCCGCCTTCTGGGCGCGCATCTCTCCCGCTCTGGAAGCGGCCGGGCCGGGGCGTCTGGCCGAGGCGCTTTCTGCTCTCGCCGCGTCCGGCAAGGTGCGCGTTCCGCGATTGCAGGTGATGCAGCAGATCGCGCGCGAGCGCGGAGTGGCGATTCTTAAGGCGACGATCGGCACCCACATCTCTCCGGCGCTGGTCCTTGCGGTGGTTGCGGTCGAATCCGCGGGGCAGGCCGATGCGACAAGCTCTGCCGGAGCCGAGGGGTTGATGCAGTTGATGCCGGCGACGGCCGAACGCTTCGGCGTGACCGATTCCATGGCAGCCGAGGACAATATCGCAGGAGGGGTACGCTTCCTCGACCGGCTGATGCAGGAGTTCGACGGTGACCCGGTTCTCGTGCTCGCCGCGTACAATGCGGGGGAAGGCGCGGTCCGGTCCTGGCGGGGCGTTCCACCCTTTCCCGAAACCCGCGATTACGTGCCTCGGGTCCTGGCCGCGTTCCAGGTTGCCCGCGGCCTGTGCAGAACGCCGCCCGAGCTGATCTCGGACGGCTGTGTTTTCGTAACCATGAAATGACGATCCTGTCGTGGCCCTGAAGGCGTTCAGGGCCACGCAGCTCAGACGATCGTGGCTTCGGTCGCGGCGATCATGTCCTCTCGGGTGACGCCATCGGCCAGTTCGACGATATGCAGACCCTTGTGGGTTACATCCAGCACGCCAAGGTTGGTGATGATCCGGTCCACCACGCCCTTGCCGGTCAGCGGCAGGGTGCATTCACGCAGCAGCTTGGACTCACCGTGCTTGTTGGTGTGGTCCATGACCACCACCACCCGGCCGACGCCGGCGACCAGATCCATGGCGCCACCCATGCCCTTGACCAGCTTGCCGGGAATCATCCAGTTGGCGAGATCACCCTTTTCGCTGACCTCCATGGCGCCCAGAATCGCCATGGCGATCTTGCCGCCGCGGATCATGGCAAAGCTGGTGGCCGAATCGAAATAGGCGGTGTGCGGCAGTTCGGTGATGGTCTGCTTGCCGGCATTGATCAGGTCGGGATCCTCTTCGCCTTCATAGGGGAAGGGGCCCATGCCCAGCATGCCGTTTTCCGATTGCAGCGTGACGTGGATGTCCTCGGGGATGTAGTTGGACACCAGCGTCGGAATGCCGATGCCAAGATTCACATACATCCCGTCTTCGAGTTCCTGCGCGGCGCGCGCCGCCATCTGGTTGCGGTCCCAGGGCATGGATCAGGCCTCCTCACGCTGGCGCACGGTGCGCTGTTCGATTCGTTTCTCGTGCTCGCCCTGGATCAGGCGATGCACATAGATGCCGGGCAGGTGGATGTTGTCGGGGTCGAGGCTGCCGGCAGGCACGATCTCTTCCACCTCCATCACGCAGACGCGCCCGCAGGTGGCCGCCGGCACGTTGAAGTTGCGCGCGGTCTTGCGGAAGATGGCGTTGCCGGTCTCGTCCGCCTTCCACGCCTTGACGATGGACAGGTCGGCCACGATGCCGCGTTCGAGAATGTATGTCTCGCCGTCGAATTCCTTGTGCTCCTTGCCCTCGGCGATCACCGTGCCGACGCCGGTTTTCGTGTAGAAGCCGGGAATGCCCGCCCCGCCGGCGCGCATGCGTTCGGCCAGCGTGCCCTGCGGGTTGAATTCCAGCTCCAGCTCGCCGCTCAGATACTGGCGCATGAACTCGGCGTTCTCGCCCACATAGGACGAGATCATCTTCTTCACCTGCCGGGTCTGGAGCAGAATACCGATGCCGAAATCGTCAACCCCGGCATTGTTGGAGGCAAAGGTCAGATCCTTGACGCCTGAGTCGCGGATCGCCTGCAGCAGCAGTTCGGGAATGCCGCAAAGACCGAAGCCCCCGGCCGCGATGAACATGCCGTCATGCAGCAGACCGTCGAGCGCCTCGGCGGCATTGGCATAGACTTTTTTCATGGAAGACTCCCCAAAACGCGGTGTGGCGCGTTTTTGCCGCTGCGCCGGCGGCAAGTCAACAAAGCCTGGCCGGATCAGGTATTTCTACCTATCCCCGGCAGGCGCACCGCCTGGCGATCCGGGCAAGGCCGGATCAGCCCTTTCCGGCCGCGGCGCTGCGTTTCCCGGCCGTCTTTTTCCTGGTGCTCGCCTTCTTGCGCCCACCCTTTTTCGCGGCCTTTTCGGCAATCAGCTGCACCGCCATGTCCATGGTGACATCCGTCGGTTCGACATCCTTGGGCAGGGTCGCATTGATCTTGTCCCATTTCACATAGGGGCCATAGCGGCCGTTCATCACGTTGACCGGGCCGCCATGTTCGGGATGTTCGCCCAGCTCCTTGATCGGAGCCGCCGCGGCACCCCGGCCATTGCCGCGGGCGGCCTTCTTCGCCAGTTCGTCCACCGCGCGGTTGATGCCGATGGTGAAGACGTCGTTCACGTCCTTGAGATTGGCGTAGGTCTTGCCGTGGCGCACATAGGGGCCATAGCGGCCGATCGCGGCCTCGATCATCTCGCCATCTTCCGGGTGCGGGCCGATCTGGCGCGGCAGGTTCAGCAGCATCAGCGCCTTTTCCAGGTCGATCTCGTCCAGGTCCCAGCCCTTGGGGATCGAAGCGCGCGGCGGTTTGGGGTTGTCCTCGGTGGCTTCGCCCTTCTGGACGAACGGCCCGAAACGCCCCTTGCGCAGCGTCACCGGCAGGCCGTCGTCATGGCCCAGCAGCTTGCCGTCGGGGCCGATCTCGTCGCTTTCGGTGCCCGGCGGGCCGAAGGGGCGGGTGTAGCGGCATTCGGGGTAGTTCGAACAGCCGATGAAGGCCCCGCCCGCGCGCGAGGTGCGCATGGACAGCCGCCCCTTGCCGCACAGCGGGCATTGCCGCGGATCGCCGCCATCGGGGCGGGGCGGGTAGAGATGCGGGGCCAGAACCTCGTCGATCTTTTCCAGAACCTCCGAGATGCGCAGCTCGGAGGTTTCCGCGATCGCGGCCGAAAAATCCCGCCAGAAGCGCGAGAGCACCTCGCGATAATCGGCCTCGCCGGCGCTGATGTGGTCCAGTTCGTCCTCCAGCCCGGCGGTGAAGTCGTAGCTGACATAGCGCGGGAAGTAGTTGATCAGGAAGGCGGTGACCAGGCGCCCCTTGTCCTCGGGGATCAGCCGGCCCTTCTCCTTGCGGACATAGCCGCGGTCCTGGATCGTGGTGACGATGCTGGCATAGGTCGAGGGGCGGCCGATTCCCAGTTCTTCCATCCGCTTGACCAGCGTGGCCTCGGTATAGCGCGGCGGCGGCTGGGTGAAATGCTGCTCGGGGGTGACCCGGC
This sequence comes from Piezobacter thermophilus, assembly GCF_055386745.1. NCBI lineage: Bacteria > Pseudomonadati > Pseudomonadota > Alphaproteobacteria > Rhodobacterales > Paracoccaceae > Piezobacter > Piezobacter thermophilus. Next base: position 626,812 of record NZ_AP042380.1, read on the forward strand.
GCTTCTCGACCGCCTCGCCCTGCACGATCTGCGGCAGGCGGCGGTCGTCCTCGTCCGCCGCCACATCGTCGCGACCCTCTTCATAGACGCGCAGGAAGCCGTCGAACAGCACCACCTGACCGGTGGCGCGCAACCCCACCTGCCCGTCGGCACTGGAGATTTCGACGGTGGTGCGTTCCAGCCGCGCGGCCTCCATCTGGCAGGCGATGGTGCGTTTCCAGATCAGGTCGTAAAGCTTGCGCTGATCTTCGTCCGTCACCTTCAGATCGCGCGCCCGGCGCATCATGTCGGTGGGGCGGATGCATTCATGCGCCTCCTGCGCATTCCTGGCCTTGTTCTTGTAGATGCGCGGGCTTTTCGGCAGGTACTCCGGGCCATAGAGGGCCTCGATCGCCCGGCGGGTGGCCGCGACCGCCTCGGGCGCCATGTCGATGCCGTCGGTCCGCATGTAGGTGATGTATCCCGCCTCGTAGAGCCGCTGCGCCGCGCTCATGGTCTGGCGGGCGCCCATGCCGAATTTCCGGCTGGCTTCCTGCTGCAGGGTCGAGGTCATGAAGGGGGCGGCAGGCTTGCGCGAGGCCGGCTTGGCCACCACCGAGGTCACGGCCAGATCGCGGCTTTCGACGGCCTGCACGGCCAGTTCGGCCTGGGTTTCGTTCTCGATATCGTATTTGTCGAGCTTGCGCCCGGCCAGAACCGTCAGCCGGGCCTCGAATTCCTGCCCGCGCGGGGTGGCGAGCATGGCCTTGACCGTCCAGTATTCGCGCGGGCGGAAGGCCTCGATTTCCATCTCGCGTTCGACGATCAGGCGCAGGCAGACCGATTGCACGCGTCCGGCCGATTTCGCGCCGGGAAGCTTGCGCCACAGCACCGGCGAGAGGTTGAAGCCCACGAGATAGTCCAGCGCGCGGCGGGCGAGATAGGCCTCGACAAGCGGCATGTCCACCTGCCGGGGATTGGTCATCGCCTTCGTCACGGCATCCTTGGTGATGGCGTTGAAGGTCACGCGGGAGACGGGCGTGTCCTTCCTGATGGCGCGGCGTTTCGTCAGTGCCTCCTGCAGGTGCCAGCTGATCGCCTCGCCCTCGCGGTCGGGGTCGGTGGCGAGAATCAGCGCGTTGTCCTCCTTGAGCGCGTCGGCAATGGCCTTGACGTGCTTGCGACTGTCCGGGTCGATCTCCCATTTCATTTCGAATCCGTGGTCGGGATCGACCGATCCGTCCTTCGCGGGCAGGTCGCGAACATGGCCGTAAGAGGCGAGAACCTTGTAATCGGGACCGAGATACTTGTTGATTGTCCTGGCCTTGGCCGGAGATTCGACAACGACGACGGGCATTTAGGGGAAAACCTCCTGGCTCGGTGCTGGGCGCGTTCTATGGCGGCGCAACATGTGGTGCACAAGCGCCGATTGTCAATCCGCACATTTTCGCCTCTGCTTCGCCTCTGGCGCCGGGGCGGGGACAGCCATCCACCGGCCCGGTGCGAACCGGGAACCCTCTTCCCGCAGCGGGACCGGGCCAGAGGGGAGGCAGGCAAGCCCCGGTTGTTCGCCTCCGGCTTCCTTCGGCTCGGGTTTCTTCCCGTGGGGATGCGCCTTTGCGCGGCCAGGATGTGCGAAGGCGCGCAGCCGGTTCAGTCGGGGCGGGCAAGACTCAGCAACCCGCCCGGTTGCCGGTTGATGTGTCCCTCCAGTTCCAGATCGACGAGAACCGGGCCGATCTGTCGGGCCGGCACCGCCAGGTCGCGAACGATCTGGTCTTCGGCCACCGGCGACGGCCCAAGGCGGGACAGGATCTGCTGGTGCAGCGCCGCCGTTTCCCGCAGGCTGCGCCGCTCGGGCGGGGGGGGGGGAATGTCGCGCAGCATGTCCGGCTGCCGCGGCGCACTCTCGACGACGAGGGGCGGCAGTGCGGACAGAACATCCGCGGCGTTGCGCACCAGATGCGCGCCGTCGCGAATCAGCATGTTGCAGCCGGCGGCGCGGGCGTCGAACGGGTGGCCCGGCACGGCCATCACTTCGCGGCCCTGGTCCAGCGCGTCGCGGGCGGTGATGAGAGACCCCGACCGCACCGCAGCCTCGACCACCACCACCCCGCGGGCCAGGCCCGAAATCATCCTGTTCCGGCGCGGGAAGTGCTGCGCCCGGGGGGCAAGGCGCATGGGCTGTTCCGAAAGAAGAAGACCCTTGCGCGCGATGCTGTCGGCGAGAGAGGCGTTCTCGGGCGGATAGATCACGTCCACCCCACCGGCCATGACCGCAATCGTGCCGGTGTCGAGCGCGGCGAGATGGGCCGCCGCGTCGACGCCCCGAGCCAGGCCCGAAACGATCGTGCAGCCTTCGGCGCCGAGGTCGCGGGCCAGGTTGCGGGCCATGCGCGTGCCCAGCGAGGATGCGTTGCGTGCCCCCACCAGCGCGACCGCCGGCCGCTTCAGCAGGCCGATATCGCCGACGGCCCACAGGATGGGCGGGGCATCGTCCAGCTGCGCCAGCGTCTCCGGGTAGTCCGGCGACCCAAGGCACAAAAGCCGCGCGCCGGCGGCTTTTGCGGCCTTGAGTTCGGCTTCGATCACGCCGGCCGGGCATGTTTCATACCCCTCTACTCCGGCGGCGCGCGCCACTTCAGGCAGCGCGGCCAGCGCCTTCTGCGCCGTGCCATGCTCGGCCATCAGGCGGTGGAACGTGGTCACACCGACCCGGCGCGAGCGCAAGAGGCGAAGCCACGAAAACCGGTCGTCTTCCGTGGTGGGTGGGAGTGGGGGGTGAGTGGAAGAGTGTTGTTCTCCGGTCATCCGTCGCTCCGCCTGTTGCGGGATCGGTTTAGGCGAACTGTCGTTAACAGGGGGTGAATCCCGTCGGAATTTCCTGCAGACTTTTTCCGGTGCCGGCAGACCCGGGCGATCGGGGGGCGGTCAGGCCGCCGCGCCCCCCACTGTCAGCCCCTCGATCAGAACGGTCGGCTGTCCCACGCCCACCGGCACCCACTGGCCATCCTTTCCGCAGTTGCCCAGGCCCGGATCCAGGGCCATGTCATTGCCCAGTCCCCGGATGTGCCTGAGCACCGTCGGGCCGTCGCCGATCAGCGTGGCGCCCTTGACCGGGGCGCCGACCTTGCCGTTCTTCACCCGATAGGCCTCGGTGCACGAAAACACGAACTTGCCGTTGGTGATGTCCACCTGTCCGCCGCCGAAGCCGACCGCCCAGATCCCGTCGCGGATTTCGGCCACAAGGTCGGCAGGGTCCGAATCACCGCCCAGCATGATCGTGTTGGTCATGCGCGGCATCGGCCGATGCGCATGGGACTGGCGGCGGCCGTTGCCGGTGGGCTCCATGCCCATGAGACGGGCGTTCTGCCGGTCCTGCATGTAGCCCACCAGAATCCCGTCCTCGATCAGCACGTTGCGCCGGGACGGGGTGCCCTCGTCATCGACGGTGATCGAGCCGCGCCGGTCGGGAATGGTGCCGTCATCCACCACGGTCACGCCACGGGCCGCGACCTGCCTGCCCATGAGATCCGCGAAGGCGGACGATCCCTTGCGGTTGAAGTCCCCCTCAAGCCCGTGCCCGATCGCTTCGTGCAGCAGGATGCCCGGCCAGCCGGGGCCCAGCGCCACCTCCATCACGCCGGCGGGAGCGGGTTCGGCGTCCAGGTTGACCAGGGCGATGCGCAGCGCCTCGCGCGTCTTCGCCCGCCAGGATTCGGGGGCGATCAGCCCGTCCAGCCCGATCCGGCCGCCGCCGCCGGCGGTGCCGGTTTCGCGCCGCCCGCCCTGCTCGACGATGACCGAGACATTGATCCGCGTCAGCGGGCGCGTATCCGTGACCATCACGCCGTCGGGCCGCAGAATTGCCACTTCCTGGATCGAGGCCGCAATGCTGGCGCTGACCTGGACTACCCGCGGATCGAGATCGCGCGCGAAGGCGTCGATCGCCTTGAGCGTCTCCACCTTCACCGGAAAGTCGATGCCGGCGATCGGGTCCGCATCGGTATAGAGATGCCGGTTGGTGGCGGGCGGAGCGTCGGCCAGCGTGCCGCCACCATCCCCGACCGCAAGGCGAACCGTATCGGCCGCGCGCTTGAGCGAGGGGATCGAGACATCGGTGGAATGGGCATAGCCCGTGACTTCGCGGCAGACCGCGCGCAGGCCGAACCCTTCGGACGCGTCATAGCTGGCCGAGCGCAGGCGCCCGTCATCGAACACCAGCGCCTCGGACTTGCGGCGCTCGACGAACAGCTCGCCATCATCGGCGCCATCGGCCGCTGCCCGAAGGATGCGAATCGCCTCGTCCAGGGGCAGGAGTGATTCGAACGGAAGGAAGGAAGGGGTGGACATGTGCCGTAGACTCGCAATTTGATCCAGCTCAAACGGGCGAATTTGATCCAAATCAAAGAAAGCGTCCGTTTGCCGCAAGCATTTCGCTTTATTTGGTACCTCGATTATGTTTTTTAAGATCGCAATGACAACGGGACCGGCCCGTGTCCAGTGGATTCAGGGTCGGTGGTGAGGAACAACGCGATCAACCGATCAGGACAGAAGATGAAGAACGCACTGACGCTATCGGGCCTTTTCGCGGCCCTTTCGAGCGTGCCGGCTCTGGCACAGGATGGCCTGGAAGGGCTCGAAACCGTTGGCAAGCCGATTCCCGGCGGCGTGGGCTTCCAGCCGGCTGCGACCGACCTTGCGCGCGGGCTGCAGTCGCTCGACTATCTCATCCTGGTCATCATTACCGCGATCGTGGTGCTGGTGGTGGCGCTGGTTCTGGTGATCATCGTCCGCTACAACCGCCGCGCCAATCCAGAACCGGCCTCTTTCACCCATCACACCCCGATCGAGATCCTCTGGACGGTGGGGCCGATCCTCATCCTCGTGTTCATCGGCGCCTTCTCGCTGCCCGAGCTGTTCCGCCAGCAGGAAATTCCCGAGGCCGACATCACCATCAAGGTCACCGGCAACCAGTGGTACTGGAGCTACGAATACGTGGACGAAGGCTTCGGCTTCGACAGTTTCATGCTGGCGAAGGAGGATCTTGCCGATTACGGCTACAGTGAAGACGAGTATCTTCTTGCCACCGACAACGCGGTGGTCCTGCCCAAGGGCAAGGTCATCGTGATGCAGGTGACAGGGTCGGACGTGATCCATTCCTGGACCATCCCCGCCTTCGGGGTGAAGCAGGACGGCGTGCCCGGGCGGCTGGCCGAGCTGTGGTTCAAGGCCGACCGCGAGGGCGTGTATTTCGGCCAGTGCTCCGAGCTGTGCGGCAAGAACCATGCCTACATGCCGATCACCGTGAAGGTGGTTTCGGAAGAGGCCTACCAGGCATGGCTGGCGCGGGCGAAGGAAGAATTCGCAGGCCTCCCGCAGAACTACAAGGTGGCATCGAACTGAGGTCCAGGGGCGCGGGCGCGCCATGCCCGCCGCCTGCCAGCCCGGAGAAGAATCCGCATGAGCGACGTCAGCCTCAACACCGGCATTCGCGAGGACGAGGCAGGATTCGGCGACTATTTCGCCCTGCTCAAGCCGCGGGTGATGTCGCTGGTGGTCTTTACGGCGCTGGTCGGGCTGGTGGCGGCGCCGGGGACGGTGCATCCGATGATCGCCTTCAGCGCGATCCTGTTCATCGCCATCGGCGGCGGTGCCTCGGGGGCGCTGAACATGTGGTGGGATGCGGATATCGACCGGCTGATGCGGCGCACCCGGAACCGGCCGATCCCGTCGGGGCGGGTCGAGGCCGGCGAGGCGCTGGCGCTGGGGCTGGCGCTGTCGGGCTTTGCGGTGGTCATGCTGGCGCTGGCCACGAACATCGCCGCCGCGGCCCTTCTGGCCTTCACCATCTTCTTCTATGTCGTGATCTATTCGATGTGGCTCAAGCGGCGGACGCCGCAGAACATCGTGATCGGCGGCGCCGCCGGAGCCTTTCCGCCGGTGATCGGCTGGGTCGCGGCGACCGGCGGCATGGCCATCGAGCCGTGGCTGATGTTTGCCCTGATCTTCATGTGGACGCCGCCGCATTTCTGGGCGCTGGCGCTGTTCATGCGCTCGGATTACGACGACGCGGGCGTGCCGATGCTGACGGTCACCCATGGTCGCCGGGCGACGCGGGTGCATATCCTCGTCTATACGGTTCTTCTGGCCGTGCTGTCGGTGGGGACCGCCTTCACCGATATCGGCGGCCCGCTCTATCTGATCGTGGCGGTGGCGATGAACCTTCTGTTCCTGCGCGGCGCGCTGCGCATCTGGCGGCGCGACGAAGCGGCCGCCGAGGCGGACGACTTCGCCGCCGAGCGGGGCTTTTTCAGACTGTCGCTGCTTTATCTGTTCCTGCACTTCGGCGCCATCCTCGCCGAGGCGCTGCTGAAGCCCGCGGGGCTGGGAGGTTGGGTATGACTCTGAAACCGCTTCACGAGCTGCACCGCCGCCGGATGAGCCGCAATGTCGGGCTGGGCCTGACGCTGCTGGCGTTCGTTGCCATCGTCTTCGGCCTGACCATGGCGAAGATCTCCAACGGCGATTTCGTGGCGCCCTACGCGCCGCCTTCGGCAAGCGGGGGGAGGCCGTGATGTCCAGGCAGCCGAACCGCGAAAACGCCAACCCCGCGCGCACCGCGTTCCGCCTCGTGGGCGTGGTGGTGGTCATGGGCGGGCTGGCCTGGGCCTCGGTGCCGGCCTACAACTGGTTCTGCAAGGTGACCGGCTTCGGCGGCACCACGGACGTGGCCGAGACGGGTTCGGACGTGATCCTCGACCAGACGATCAAGGTCCGCTTCGACGCCAGCATCGAACGCGGCATGGCGTGGGAGTTCAGGCCCGTCGAACGCACCATGGAACTCCGCATCGGCGAGACCGGCCTTGCCTTCTACGAGGCCTACAACCCCACCGATCGCCCCATCGCCGGGCAGGCCTCCTACAACGTCACGCCCTATTCCGCCGGCGCCTATTTCGAAAAGATCGCCTGCTTCTGCTTTACCGAGCAGGTGCTGCAACCGGGCGAACGGGTCCAGATGCCGGTGACCTTCTTCGTCGATCCCGAGCTGGTGAACGACCCGGAGGCGAAATACATCCACACGATCACGCTGTCTTACACTTTCCATGAAATCGACCTGCCCGAGGACTACGCGTCGCTTGAAGCGCAAGGGCAGGCAGAGAAGAAACTGAACCAGGCCAAGAGGTGAGGGACACTGACATGGCACATGCAAAGAACCACGACTACCATATTCTGGCGCCCTCCGTCTGGCCCTTCCTCGGGGCCGTCGGCGCCTTCGTCATGCTTTTCGGCGCAGTCCTGTGGATGCGCGACATCACGCCGTGGCTGTTCTGGATCGGGGCGGTTGGCGTCGTTTACGTGATGATCGGCTGGTGGGCCGACGTGGTGCGCGAAGCCAGGACCGGCGATCATACGCCGGTGGTCCGTCTCGGGTTGCGCTACGGGTTCATCCTGTTCATCACCTCCGAGGTGATGTTCTTCGCCGCCTGGTTCTGGTCGTTCTTCAAGCACGCCATGTATCCGATGTCGGAATATGCCGGCACCGAATATGTGCCGCCGGAATATGTCCCGGTCGATCCCTTCCACGTGCCGCTGCTCAACACGGTGGTCCTGCTGCTGTCGGGCGTTGCCGTCACCTGGGCGCACCATGCCCTCGTGCATGAAAACAACCGCAAGGCGCTGATCAACGGCCTGGCCATCGCCATCGTGCTGGGCCTGGCCTTCACGGGGCTGCAGGCCTACGAATACGGCGTCCTCATCCTCGAGGACGGCTGGACCTTCGGCGGCGACATCTTCTATTCGAACTTCTTCATGGCCACCGGCTTCCACGGGGCGCATGTCATCATCGGGACGATCTTCCTGATGGTCTGCCTCGTGCGTGCCATCAAGGGCGACTTCACGCCGGAACAGCATGTCGGCTTCGAGGCCGCCGCCTGGTACTGGCACTTCGTCGACGTGGTGTGGCTGTTCCTGTTCTTCGCCGTGTATATCTGGGGTACTGCCGTGGTGATGTAGGCCCGGTGCCTGCCGCGGTTGCATTTCCGCGGGCGATGGGCAACACAACGGGGCGCGCGGGACGATCCCCGCGCGCCTTTCCCTTTGACGGACGGATCACTCATGCGCTCCATCCTGTTTCTTCTCGTCTTCGGTGTGACCGGGCTTGCCGTGCTGGTGTCCTTGGGCAACTGGCAGGTGCGGCGCCTGCAGTGGAAAGAGGCGGTCCTGTCCGAAATTCAGGCGCGCCTGGGCGAAGATCCGGTCCCGATTCCCGCGCAACCCGACCCGGACACCGACAAGTATCTTGCCGTCACCGTGAGCGGGACGATGGAGCCGGGCGAAATCGCGGTTCTCATCTCGACCCGCGATTTCGGTGCCGGGTATCGCATCATCGCGCCCTTTCGTACCGATGACGGCCGGCGCATCCTGATCGATCGCGGCTTCGTGCCGACCCAGGCGAAGGAGCGCAGCCGCCGCACCGGGCGGATGACGGTGGTGGGAAATCTGCACTGGCCGGACGAGATCGACAGCTTCACCCCGGAACCGGACCGCAAGGCCGAAATCTGGTTTGCCCGCGACGTGCCGGCCCTGGCCGCCGAGCTGGAAACCGATCCGGTTCTGGTCATCGCGCGGTCACGGACCGATCCGGGGGTGACACCTTTACCGGTGGACACCGCCGGGATTCCGAACAATCACCTGCAATACGCGGTGACATGGTACGGGCTGGCGCTGGTCTGGGCCCTGATGACCGCCTATTTCCTGTGGCGCAACCGCGCCCGCAAAACGAGTGATGCATGATGAAATACGTCTCGACCCGCTCAAAAGCGCCGGAACTGGATTTCGAGGCGGCGATGCTGACCGGTCTGGCCCGCGATGGCGGCCTTTACGTGCCCGCGACGATCCCCCGGATGGAGGCCGATCAGATCGCGGCGCTGTCCGGGCTGAGCTATGAGGAAACCGCCTTTCGGGTGATGCGCCCCTTCGTCGGAGACAGTTTTTCCGACGACGAATTCCGCGGGGCCATTGCGCGCGCCTATGCCGGTTTCGGTCACGCCGCCCGCGCGCCGCTCAAGCAGCTGGCACCAAATCACTTCCTGCTGGAGCTGTTCCACGGCCCGACCCTGGCCTTCAAGGACTTCGCCATGCAGCTGATCGGCCAGCTGTTCGAATTGGCGCTCAAGCGCCGGGGCGAGCGGGTGACCATCGTCGGCGCCACCAGCGGCGACACCGGCTCGGCGGCGATTGAGGCCTTCCGGGGACTCGATGCGGTGGACGTGTTCATCCTCTTCCCCGATGGCCGCGTCTCCGAGGTGCAGCGCCGGCAGATGACCACGGTGGCGGATGCGAACGTGCATGCGCTGGCGGTGAAGGGCGATTTCGATGACTGCCAGGCGCGGGTGAAGGACATGTTCAACGACTTCGCCTTCCGCGACGAGCTGCGGCTGGCGGGCGTCAATTCGATCAACTGGGCGCGGGTGCTGGCGCAGGTCGTGTATTACTTCTATGCGGCGGTCAGCTTGGGCGCGCCCCACCGGCAGGTCAGCTTTACCGTGCCCACCGGCAATTTCGGCGACATCTTCGCCGGCTTCATCGCCAGGCGCATGGGGCTGCCCATCGACCGTCTGGTGGTGGCCACCAACCAGAACGACATCCTGCACCGCTGCCTGTCGGGGCAGGGCTATGTGAAGGGGCAGACCCGCCCCTCGATCAGCCCGTCCATGGACATCCAGGTCAGCTCCAATTTCGAGCGCGCCCTGTTCTACGCCTATGGGCGCGACGGAGCGGCGGTGGCGCAACTGATGGATGAGCTCTCTGCCCGGGGGCGCTTCGAAGTCAGCCAGGGCGCGTTTGAGATGCTGCGGGAAGATTTCGATTCCGGCTCGGCCTCGGAGGATGAAACGCGCGCCACCATCGCCGCCACCTTGCGCGAAAGCGGCGAACTGATCTGTCCGCACACCGCGGTGGCGGTGAAGGTTGCCAACGAGATGCGCCGCCCCGAGGTGCCGATGATCACGCTCGCCACCGCCCATCCGGCCAAGTTTCCCGCCGCGGTGGAAGAGGCCAGCGGCGTGCATCCGCCCCTTCCCCCGCGCATGGCGGATCTGTATGACAGGCCCGAGCGCCTGACCCGGATCGCCAACGACCTGGGCGCCATCGAGGACCATATCAGGGGGCAGGTTTCCAGGTGACCGTTCAACTCGACCGACTGGCCAACGGCTTTCGCATCGTCAGTGAACACATGCCCGGCCTGCAGTCGGCCGCCATCGGCGTTTGGGTCACCGCCGGCGGCCGGCACGAGCGGGCCGAACAGAACGGCATCGCCCATTTCCTCGAACATATGGCGTTCAAGGGCACCACCAACCGCACCGCCCTGCAGATTGCCGAGGCGATCGAGGATGTGGGCGGCTACATCAACGCCTATACCTCGCGCGAGGTGACGGCCTATTATGCGCGGGTTCTGGCGGGCGACGTGCCGCTGGCGCTGGAGGTGATCGCCGACATCCTGCTCAACCCGCTGTTCGATGCCGCCGAGATCGAGGTGGAACGCGGCGTGATCCTGCAGGAGATCGGTCAGACCCACGACACTCCCGACGACGTGATCTTCGACTGGCTTCAGGCGGAAAGCTATCGCGACCAGCCGCTGGGGCGCTCCATCCTGGGGCCCAGCGAGCGGGTGCGCAGCTTCACCCGCGAAGACCTGGCGCGGTTCGTCGGCGAACATTACGGGCCGGGGCAGATGATCCTTTCCGCGGCGGGCGCGGTGAACCACGACGAACTGGTCCGCATGGCCGAGCGCCTGTTCGGCCACCTGCCGCCGCTTGAGCGGGGCGCGGTGACGCCGGCCCGCTTCACCGGGGGCGAGGCGCGCCGGCAAAAGGATCTCGAACAGGCGCATTTCGCGCTGGCGCTGGAAGGTCCCGGCTATCGCGACGACGAGATTCATACCGCGCAGATCTATGCTGGCGTCCTGGGCGGCGGCATGTCCAGCCGGCTGTTCCAGGAGATCCGGGAAAGGCGCGGCCTGTGCTACACGATCTTCGCCCAGGCCGGCGCCTATGCCGATACCGGCACCACCACCATCTATGCCGGCACCAGCGCCGAACAGATCGCCGAACTGGCCGGGATCACCATTGACGAGCTCAGGCGCGCCGCCTCCGACATCACCGCCGAAGAACTGGAGCGGGCCCGCGCACAGATGAAGGCCGGGTTGCTGATGGGGCTGGAAAGCTCCTCCAACCGGGCCGAGCGGCTGGCCCGGATGGTGCAGATCTGGGACCGGGTGCCGCCGCTTGAAGAAACCGTGGCGCGGATCGACGCCGTGAGCCTGCAGGGCTTGCGCGCCTTTGCCGAGCACATGGCGACGCAGGCCCCCGCGGCGCTGGCGCTTTACGGCCCGATCGCGGCCGCGCCCAGCCTGAGCCGCCTGCAGGAGAGGCGCGCCGCCTGAAACCCGTCCGATGCTGCTTCCCCGTCGCAAGCTGAAAATCGAAACCGAGCGGATGACACTGCGTCCGCCGACCCATTCCGATTTCCGCCAGTGGGCATCGCTGCGGGCCGAAAGCCGCGATTTCCTCACCCCGTGGGAGCCGGCCTGGTCCAGCGATCACCTGACACGCAAGGCGTTCACGAACCGGGTCTACTGGGCGCAGCGGTCGGTGGCCAACGGCTCGGCCGTGCCGCTGTTCCTGATCCGGCGCGAGGATCAGGTACTGCTTGGGGCGGTGACGCTGGACAACATCCGCCGCGGTCCTTCGCAGGCGGGGACGCTGGGTTACTGGGTGGGTGCGAAATTCGCCCGCCAGGGCTACATGCGCGAAGCGGTGGGCGCGCTGGTGCATCACGCCTTTTCGCGGCTGGATCTGTCGCGGCTGGAGGCGGCCTGCCTGCCGGAGAACAGGCCCTCGCGCGCGCTGCTGGAAAGCTGTGGCTTCAAGTACGAGGGCGTCGCCCAGTCCTATCTCCAGATCAACGGCCGCTGGCGCACCCATGTCCTCTATGCCGCCCTGCGCCCGGACCGGCGTGGGCGGACGGATGCGGGAACGCTCTGAAGACGTCGGCGGCGGCGGAAGGTTCCGCCGCCGCCTCCGGTTTTTCCGCCGTTTCCGGCCGGGCTCAGGCGAACCACCACCTTTCGGCGGCCTTGGCGCCGTCCAGTTCCCAGTTCGCCGCAACCGCATCTTCGTGGGCCAGCTTCTTGCTCACGCCCATGATGTAGTTGGCGAACATCGGCAGCAGCGCGCCGCCGTCGTCGCGGATCAGCAGCTGGGTTTCGCGATACATCGCCGCCCGCTTGACCGGGTCCAGCTCGGCCCGCGCGGCGACCACCAGCTCGTTGAACCGCTTGGCGGCCTCGGTGTCGCGCCAGGCGGTTTCGTTCCACTCGGTGTCCTTCACATAGGCCGCCGCATACATCCAGTCGGCGGTGGGACGGCCGCCCCAGTAGCTGACGCACCACGGCTTCTTGTTCCAGACGTTGGACCAGTAGCCGTCCTTCGGCTCGCGCACCACCTCGATATCGATGCCGCATTCCCTGGCCGAGGCCGCGATCAGCTGTGCCGCATCCACTGCGCCGGCAAAGGCGGCTTCCGACGTCGAAAGCTGCAGCGTGCCCGAATGGCCCGACTTCTTGTAGTGGAAGATCGCCTTGTCCTTGTCGAATTCGCGCTGCGGGATGTCGGCGGCATAGAATGGCATGGCCGGCGAGATCGGATGATCGTTGCCCAGTGCGCCATGCCCGAGAAGGATCTTGTCGAGCAGCTCCTGCCGCTTGACCGCCAGCTTGATCGCCAGCCGCAGGTGCAGGTTGTCGAAGGGCGGCGTGTCCACGCGCATCGGCATCGTGTAGTGCAGCGTACCTGTCTTTTCCAGGATCGAGATTGCCGGGTTGCGCGACAGAAGGTTCACCGTCTTGGCGTCCACCCGATCGATCAGGTCCACGTCCCCGTTCATCAGCGCGTTCTGGCGCGCGGTCACGTCGATGATCGACAGGATTTCCACCTCGTCGAAATGCGCGCGACCTTCCTTCCAGTAGTTCGGGTTGCGCTTGGCCGCCACGCGCACGCCCGGCTCGAAGTTCTGGATGGAATAGGGGCCGGTGCCGATGCCTGCCAGCGGGTCGATCTTGCCGTCGGTGGAGGGCAGGATGATCAGGTGATAGTCGCTCATCAGATAGGGGAAGTCGGCATTCGCTCCGCTGAGCTCGAACACCACGCTGTCGCCGTCCGTGCGGACATCGGTAATGGCGGAAAGCAGTCCCTTGGCAGCAGATTTCGAATCTTCCCCGCGGTGATAGTTGATGGTGGCGACCACGTCCTCGGGGGTCAGCGTCTTACCGTTATGGAACTGGATGCCCTTGCGCAGCTTGAAGACCCAGGTCTTCGCATCCGAAGAATCGTAGCTTTCAGCGAGTTCGGGAACCAGTTCGCCGGTATTGTCCACCTCGGTCAGGCAGTTGCCGTAAAGGAAGCCCATGTTGAGGGAAAAGCCGTTCTCGTAAGTGCCGGGGTCCATCGAGTCCGTGGTCGAACCATGTGCCGACCCGATTCGCAGCTTGCCGCCCTGCTTGGGTGCGGCCGCCATGGCCTTGTCGGCCAGCGACAGGGCCGCAGGCAGAACCACACCGGCCGCAAGCGCCGAGGTGATGAACTGGCGGCGGTCGATCTGGCCGTTGGTCAGGCGGTTGGCCTGAAGTTTCAGAAAAAGGTCTTTCATGGGGTCCTCCCTGGATATGTTCGGGTCTTGCGAGTTCCAAGCCGCATGATCACGCCAACTCCCGGCCCCGCCGGGGTCGTGCGATCCCTACCCACCCGATACTGCACAAAATTCACCCGTTCATGTCCAGCGTTTCGTTCATCCGTCGGCAATCTTTGCTTCGGAACGGCGGGGCCGATGCAGGGCCCTCCCGGCTGCCAGAGCCGGTATCGCCGCCAATGTCGTTTTCGTCGGTCAGGCGTCGTTTTCGTTGCGCTGCCGGTTCGGCGATGCAAAAATAGTGTGAAGATCCCCGTGCCGGACGGAAGCCGGGCAGATCGGCCTGGAAGGGGACAGGCGAATCAACAGGGGGAAACGGCTCTTGCATCCCGTGGTCAGGACGATCTTCAAGCGGCTGGGGCTCGGGGTCGTCACGCTTTTCGTCGTGTCGGTCATCATCTTCAGTGCGATTTCCCTGCTGCCCGGAGATTTCGGCGAGGCGGTGCTGGGACAGGCCGCCACCGAGGAAACCGTCGCCGCCTTCCGCAAGGAGCTCGGCCTCGACAAGCCGGCCCCGGTCCGCTACGTTGAATGGCTCGGCGCAGTGCTGCAGGGCGATCTGGGCACCTCGTTCTCGGGGAGGGCCTCGTCCGGAGTGGACCGTTCCCGACCGGTCAGCGAACTGGTGGCACCGCGGCTGTGGAACACGTTGTTCCTGGCCGGCGTGACGGCGGTGATCGCCGTGCCTCTGGCGCTTTTTCTGGGGCTGACGGCGGCGCTTTTCAGGAACTCGGTCTATGACCGGGTCGTCAATGCTCTGACGCTGACCACCATCGCCACCCCCGAATTCTTCGTGGCCTATATCCTGATCCTGCTGTTCGGCTCGCTCTGGCCGATCTTTCCGTCGCTTGCGAATGTGGATGCCTCGACGCCGTTTTTCGAACGATTGTACCGCGTGTCGTTACCCGCCATGACGCTGACGCTGGTGATCGTCGCACACATGATGCGGATGACGCGGGCGGCGATCATCAACCTTCTGGCCTCGCCCTACATCCAGATGGCCCGGCTCAAGGGCGCCAGCCAGGCCGAGGTGATCCTCAAGCACGCCCTGCCCAATGCCTGGGCGCCGATCGCCACGGTGATCGCCTTCAACCTTGCCTATCTGGTCGTGGGCGTCGTCGTGGTCGAGGTGGTGTTCGTCTATCCGGGCATCGGGCAGCTCATGGTGGATGCGGTGACCACGCGCGACATCCCCGTGGTGCAGGCCTGCGCGCTCATCTTCGCCGCCACCTACATCATCCTGAACCTGATCGCCGACATCATAGGCATCGTCACCAACCCGAGGCTGCTGCATCCGCGATGACCCAGACACCCGACCCCCCCGAAACATATTCGGCGACGGCCGAGGTCGGGGCCGTGCGGCAGCGCCGCTCGCGGCGCGAGCGCGTCTGGATGGTGCTCAGGAAGGCGCCACCGACGGCGTGGTTCGGCATGATCGTCGTGTTCCTCTATTTCTTCGTGGCGATCTTCGCCCCGTGGCTGGCCCCTTACGGCGAGGCCGATAGCTCCTTCCCCGCCTTTCTGCCATGGGGCGAGGGCGGGCATGTCTTCGGCACCGACCAGATCGGGCGGGATATCCTGTCGCGCCTGATCTATGGGGCGCGCAACACCATGGGCATTGCGCTGGTCACGACGCTGCTGGCCTTTGCCATCGGCGGCGGACTGGGCCTGGTCGCCGCCATCAACCGGTCATGGCTGGACCAGCTGCTCTCGCGCTCGGTCGATGTGCTGATGGCGATCCCCAGCCTGATCTTCGCGCTGATGCTGCTGTCGATCTTCGGCTCGACCATTCCCAACCTGATCCTCATCATCGCGATCCTCGACAGCACCCGGGTCTTTCGCCTGACCCGCTCGGTCGCGGTCAACGTGGTGGTCATGGATTATGTCGAGGCCGCGCGCCTGCGCGGCGAGGGGCTGGGCTGGATCATGCGGCGCGAGATCCTGCCCAACATCATGCCCCCGCTGGTGGCCGAGTTCGGGCTGCGCTTCTGCTTCGTGTTCCTGACGATCGCGGCGCTGAGCTTCCTCGGCGTCGGCATCCAGCCGCCCACCGCGGACTGGGGGTCGATGGTGCGCGACAATGCCTCGCTGATCCAGTTCGCCAAGTACGATCTCAAGGCGGGGCTGACGCCGCTTCTGCCGGCGGCGGCGATCGCGCTGCTGACGGTGGCGGTGAACTTCATCGTGGACTGGTTCCTCCATCAGACAAGCGGGCTGCGCGATGACCTCTGACTCCACGGCAGGCGGCAAGGGTGATATCCTGTTGGAGATGCGCGACGTGCGCATCGAGGGCTTCTCGGATGAAAGATGGCACCCGATCATCAAGGGCGTGGGCCTGACCCTGCGCCGCGGAGAGGTGATGGGCCTGATCGGCGAATCGGGGGCAGGGAAATCCACCCTGGGCCTGGCCGCCATGGGCTTCACCCAGCCCGGCGTGCGGATCACCGGGGGATCGATCGTCTTCGACGGGATCGATCTGCGGGCGGCATCGGAAACCGAAAAGCGCCGGCTCTGGGGCACCCGCATCGCCTATGTGGCGCAGTCGGCGGCGGCCTCGTTCAATCCTGCGCACCGGCTCATCGACCAGACGGTCGAGGCCGCCAACCGCATGAACCTGCGCCCCGACGCCGAATCGCGCGCCGACGCGGTGCGGCTTTACCGCGATCTGCAACTGCCGGACCCCGAACATATCGGCGAACGCTACCCCCACCAGGTCTCGGGCGGGCAGTTGCAGCGGGTGATGACCGCCATGGCCATGTCGCCACGGCCCGATCTCATCATCTTCGACGAACCGACAACGGCGCTGGACGTGACCACCCAGGTCGAGGTGCTGGCGGCGATGCGCAAGATCGTCGAGGAATACGACACCGCGGCGATCTACATCACCCACGACCTGGCGGTGGTGGCGCAGATGGCCGATGTCATCAAGGTCCTGCGTTACGGCGAAGAGGTGGAAGAGGCAGAAACCCGCAAGATGCTGAGCGCGCCCGAGAAACCCTATACGCGGTCGCTGTGGTCGGTGCGCGCATTGCACAAACCCGAGCAGAAGGGGAAAGACATCCTCCTGTCCATGGAGGGGGTCGATGCCGCTTACGGTTCGGCCCGGGTGCTGCACGATGTCACCATCACCATCCCCCGCGGGGAAACCGTGGCCGTGGTCGGTGAATCCGGGTCCGGCAAATCGACGGCTGCGCGGGTCATCACCGGGCTTCTGCTGCCGACCAGGGGCGTGGTGCGCTTCAATGGCGAGGCGCTGCCGCCGCGGCTCGAAGACCGCAGCAAGGACCAACTCCGCAAGATCCAGATGATCTACCAGATGGCCGATACCGCGATGAACCCGCGCCAGACCGTCGAAGAGATCATCGGCCGCCCGCTGGAATTCTATCTCGGGCTCAAGGGCCGCGCGCGCGAGGCGCGGGTCGTCGAACTGCTGAAGATGATCGAGCTGGATGAAACCTTCATCGACCGCTTTCCCTCGGAACTGTCGGGCGGGCAGAAGCAGCGCATCTGCATCGCCCGGGCGCTTGCGGCGGAACCCGAACTGATCATCTGCGACGAGGTGACCTCGGCGCTCGACCAGATCGTGCAGGAGGGCATCCTGCGCCTGCTTCTGCGCCTGCAGGAGGAATTCGGGATCACCTACATGTTCATCACCCACGACATCGCCACGGTGAAGGCCATCTCGGACGAGATCGTGGTGATGTATCAGGGAGAAGTGATCGAACAGGGCATGAAAAGCGAGATTCTCTCTCCGCCCCATCCCGAATACACGCAGCTTCTTCTGTCCTCGGTGCCCGAGATGGATCCCGACTGGCTGACGAATCTGCTGGCCGCGCGCGGCGATCGGACGTCCTGAGCGGTTCCCCGGGCAGCTTCCGTTTTCCCCGCCCCGTGCCCGGCAGGGCCGGTTCCGCCTGTCCGCGGCGGCCTCTGCCATCATGTTTTCCGAACACGTCCACTTTCTCACCACATTCTCGTCAGACACTTGCCACCAGCGGAAATCCCGCCCGCATTCGCGGAAACATGGCTGCTGAAAGACATTCCAATGATCGCGCGACCCGACGTCATCGAGGCCGAAGAAGAATTTGCCGAAGAGCTTGCTCCGGGAACCGGGCTGCTGCACGGGCAATACGTGATCGAGCGATACCTCGTGCATGGCGGGTTCGGGATCACCTATCTTGCCCGGGACAGTCTCGACCGGCCGGTGGTCATCAAGGAATGTTTCCCCGGCGCCATCTGCCGCCGCGTGGACGGGCGCGTGCAGGCCAGATCACGCCGGCTGGAGGACCAGTTCTCGGCGATCCTGCGCCATTTCATCCGCGAGGCACATCGCCTGTCCAGGTTGCATCACCCCGATATCGTCGGCGTTCACCAGGTATTCGAGGAACGCGGCACCGCCTACATGGCGCTCGACTACGTGGAGGGAAGCGATCTTCTGACGGTGCTCGAAGAACAGCCTGACCGCCTTGCCCCCGAGACCGTGACTTCCATCCTGCGGCGCGTTCTTGACGCCGTTGGCTACATCCACGAAGAGGGTATCCTGCACCGCGACATATCGCCGGACAACATCCTGCTGGACGGCGAGGACAACCCGACGCTGGTCGATTTCGGCGCCGCGCTGGAATATGCGGCGCACGAAAGCCGGTCGGTTTCGGCGCTTCCGGCGGTCAAGGACGGGTATTCCCCGCAGGAATTCTACCTGTCGGACGAGCCGCAGTGCCCGGCAAGCGATCTCTATTCGCTGGGTGCCACCTTCTACCACCTCATCGTCGGCGAGGCCCCGCCGGACAGCCAGCAACGCCTGTCGGCAGTGGCTACGCGCGGGGCCGACCCTTACGTGCCGCTGGTCTCGCGCGCGCCGTGGTATGACCGCGAGTTTCTGGCCGCCATCGACAGGTCGCTGGAACTGTTCCCCGACAACCGGTTCCAGAGCGCGCGGGACTGGCTGGCCGCGATCGCCGGTCCGGCCCGCGCCGAACGGCCGGCGAAAGACAACACTCCGGCGATGCAGGATGCCGACATCCTGCGCGCCATTTCTGCGGCCATCGCCGAGGCAGGCGCCGATCGGGTGGAACCGCGCGGCCCCCGGCGCAATGGCGAGACCGCGAATCAGGCCCTCGGCAATGCCGAACAAGGCCGACCCGAGCCGCGGCGCCGGTTCGTGGACATTTTCGGCAACCCCATCGACGACGTGGAAGCCTGGCTGGAAGAGCAGGAACGCGAGCTGCGGCGCATGGGCCGGAAGGCCGGCGCGGCCTCGGCGACAAGGCATATGGGCGCGGGCACGTCGAAGCCGGCCATGGAAAGGCGCGCCGGCCTCTTCGGGACCTTGCTGGGGCGCCGGTCGCCGCAGGCGCCGGTTTCGTGACGGACTGGGAAAGGAACGGACATGAAGTTCATCAAGGAAATCATCTCCAGGCGGCAGGATGAAACCGGGCATGTCGAAGACGCCTTCGACCGGGAAGCGGCCGCATCCGGCGATGCCCTAGACCTCGAGGCATATTCCCTCCCGTCCGAGCCGGCACCCGCCCCCGCCGAGAGCGCGGACGAGGTGACGGTCGACGAGGACGAGCTGTGCCGGCTGGTGACCGAGTCCACCTGGATGCCGACCCGGCCGGCCGAGGAGGGCGGGCAGGACATTTCAGGCGCGAACGCCGCGGGCGAACCCGGCCCATTGCAGGAGAAGACCCCTGGCGAGGACGACGAGGCCCTGGGCCGCGACCTGGGAGAGCGCGCCGCGCAGCGGGCAATGGCGGCACTGGCGTCATCGCGGGACATCCGCCATGCAGCAAGGGCCGCCGACGATCGGACGGAGCGGTCACGGCCTTCCTCTGCGCCGGGGATTGTCGCCGACGAGATGGAGGAGCCGGGGGACGGTCCGCTGCACCAACGCGAATCGGTGACGAGGCTTCGCCCCCGCGCCAACCCGCAGGAGCCAGCCATTGCCGAACTGCCCGATCCCTTCGACCGGCTCGAGTCGGAAGGGGCAGGGCCGGCGCCCGCGACCGAAAGGGAAAGAGCCTCGCCGTTCCAGCGTCCCGAGGCGGCGGACCGGCGCCCCCCCGCGGCGCCCGAGCGGCCGCCCCGCGCCGACCGCCCCCGAACGCGCCTTTCCGACGATCTTTCGTCGCAATTGAACAGGGAGGGCGTGGAAATGCCTTCGCCGGCGGTCGGGCGGGCTGCGCGCCGCTCGGGGCGGGCGGTCAAGACGCGCCTGCTGGGTTTTGCCGGCGGCATTGCCGAGCCGGACCCGCTTGATTCGGCGGCGGCTGCCCCGGCGGGGCGAAGCGCGTTCCCGACGGGCTGGATCGTGGTGATTGCCGGTCCGGGGCGCGGCCACGCCTTCACCCTGTTCAACGGCGTGTCGCAGATCGGCCGGGGAGAAGACCAGGCAGTGCGGCTGGATTTCGGCGACACGAGCATTTCGCGCAGCAACCACGCGGCGGTGGCCTATGACCAGCGGCGACGGAAATTCTATCTCGGGCATGGAGGCAAGGCGAACATCGTCCGGCTGAACGGCAAGCCGGTGCTCAGCACCGAGGAACTGCCGGACGGCAGCATCATTACCATCGGGGAGACGACCCTGCGGTTCGTGGCGCTTTGCGGGGCGGAATTCGATTGGGACAGGACAGGCGATGACGATGTCGAAAGAGCCGTTTTCGGCTGAACCCGAATACGATGCGGCATCGGCCATCAGCATCGGTGGCCGTGACTGCCAGGAGGATGCGATCGTCACCGATTTCCCGCAGGGTGCGGGGGTCGGGCTTGTGGTTCTTTCCGACGGCATGGGCGGGCACGCGGCCGGCGACGTGGCCAGTAAGATCGTCGTGACCGAGGTGTTCAGCGAACTAAAGCTCAGGACCGGCAATCGCGACGGGTTCGAACGCGACATTCGTCGGATCCTGTGCGATGCCGCGCAGATTGCGAATGAATGCGTGCTGTCCCACGCCACGACGCATCCCGGCACCACCGGCATGGGGGCGACATTGCTTGCCACCGTGCTGATCGGAGACCGGCTGCACTGGATTTCGGTCGGCGATTCCCCGCTGCTGCTGTTTCGCGACGGGCGGCTGTCGCGCCTCAACGAGGATCATTCGCTGGCGCCGCAGATCGATCATCTCGTCCGCGCGGGGCTGATGGCGCCTGAACGCGGCCGCAATCACCCGGACCGAAGCTGCCTGACCTCGGTGCTGATCGGACTCGAGATTCCCCGCATCGACTGCCCCGACAAGCCCGTGCAGTTGCGACAGGGCGATGTTGTCATTGCCGCCACCGACGGGCTGGAGTTTCTTGAAGAGGAGGAAATCGAGGGGGTTCTCCTGAAGCTTTCCGACGCGCCCAGTGCCGAGATTGCCGCCGAACTCATGATGCGGATCGAAGCGATGGACGATCCCTGGCAGGACAACGTGACATTCGCCGTGATTCGCCCCGGCCCGGCGGCCGCCCGGGTCGAGAGTGCGCCGGCGCCCGCGCATCTGCCCTGTCCCGGCAGTGCTGCCGCGATCATGCGCAAATCGGTGCGGGGCGGCGGTGTTGCCGTTGCGGCTTCCGGTTCGCGTTCCGGTATCGCCATGATGTGCCGCGTCTCGGGTGCGGCGGGGCGGGCGACATGACCGGGGTGGCGGCGGTCGACCGCATGACGCGGGAACTGAAGGCGGCGATCGATTCGGGTCGCATCGCCGGCGCCCAGAAGGAGCGCGCCGCCCGGCTTCTCGCCCGGCTCGACGCTCCGGTCTCGGTGGTTGCGACGGGATTGCCCGGATGCGGAAAATCTTCCGTGATCAACGCGTTGCTGGGGCAGGTGGTGATCCCCGAGGGGATTGACCTTCCGGTAATCGAATGCGTTGGCAGCCGCATTCCCCGCACCCATTTCGTTCACGCCGACGGCACGGCGGACAGGACGGACGGGCTTGCCCTGCGGGGGGCGGTCCCTGACGACGTGGCACTGGTCCGGCTGGAGTTGCCGGTGCCCGCTCTGAACGGGATGAGCCTGACGGAAATCCGCCTTGCCGGATCGTTTTGCGAGCAGCGCGCGGCAGTCGAACTTGCCGTGGACAGGGCGGATATCGTGCTGTGGTGCTCGGAGGCCTTCACCGAGGCCGAGCGGGCGCTTTGGCGTGACGTGCCGGATCGGATCAAGGATCATGCCCTTCTTGTTCTGACCAAGGCCGACCGGCTGTTGATGCGCGGCGCGCTGGACGCGAAGATCGCGGCCTTGCAGGATATCGTGGCCGAGGAATTCTACGGGCTTTTCCCGCTTGCCACGCTGCAGGCGCTGGCGGCGCGTGAGGGAGGGGCCGAGGAGGGCGAGGCGCTGTGGAAGGCCAGCGGCGGCAAGGCGCTGGCTGCCGCGATCGGTCGACAGGTGGCGTTGGGTCGCACCGCCGATGCCGACAATGCGCTGGTCTTTCTCAGCCGTCACGGGGCCGCGACCTGTGCCGCCCCGGACAGCGATGAGCGGCCGGTCGAACCGTCCCCCGCGCCGGCGCCGGAAGGAGGCGTCGGGGTCGGAAACAGCGAGACGCTGGCCCGGGCGATGAAGCTGCTGGCCGAAGGTGTGGACGAGATGGCCCGCGACCTGCCCGAGGATGCCGCGGCGGCGCGGGAATTCGTGCTGGATCGCTGCCTCAGGACGGCCACCGGACTGTCCGAGATTCTGATGCAGGCCCCTCGCGGCGACCCTCTGATCGAGGCGCTGGCGGGTGATGCGGGCGAAGGGGTGGACATGATCGTGCTGATGCAGCTCGAAGGGACGGACTCTGCGGCCGAGGATGCCTTGTCGGCACTTCTTCAGATGCGCAAGGCGCTGGTGGAAAGCGGTGCGGAATCGGTGGCAGTGGATTGATTGCGGGTTTCGACGGAATGGGGCCGCAAAATGACCACAATCAGGCGGGATGCTGTGACGGGAAGAATGTCTGGCCGTTTCGGCCCCGGCCGGAGCGGTTTTCCGGGCTGTGACAACATTTCGAACGCGCCGAGGCGATGGAAACCGGGTTTGGCATGAACACTGGAACTGGATCACGAACGGAAGGAGCAGATCGGGTGATCCCGGGCCTGCCGATGTTCCGCGAGGGGCTGGAACCTCTGGACCGGTTGTCCGCGAAGATCGAACGGCTGACCGAGGCCCTGCGGCACCTGGTCGATATCGGTGACAGGGATACCGCCCACAAGGCGAGCCGGCTGATTCGAACGCTGACCGGCCTGGAGCCGAGCGTCACGCTGATCGGGCAGGTCAAGTCCGGGAAGACCACGCTGGTAAACGCCATGGCCGGCTGTCCCGGCCTGCTTCCCGCCGATGTGAACCCGTGGACATCCGTCGTCACGTCGCTGCATCTTGCCCCGGAAGGGCGCGCGCTCGGCTCGGGGGCGCGGTTCCGTTTTTTCGATGCGGACGAATGGGACAGGCTGCTGACGCGCGGCGGCCGCATCGGCGAGCTTGCAGGTCGCGCCGGCGCCGAGCAGGAGCTGGAACGCATCCGGGCCCAGGTGCAGGCCATGCGCGAGAAGACCCGCGCCCGCCTCGGCCGCAAGTTCGAGTTGCTGCTGGGACAGGAACACCACTATTCCGAATTCGATCACGACCTGATCGAACGCTATATCTGCCTTGGCGACGATATCGGCGGCGACGCCGGTCTTGCGGCGACGAAACAGGGCCGGTTCGCCGACATCACCCGCTCGGCCGATCTCTACCTGCGGCACGATGCCTTTCCGCTGCCGCTGTGCCTGCGCGACACGCCCGGCGTCAACGACACCTTCATGATGCGCGAGCAGATCACCATTCGCGCCCTTCGCGACAGTCGCCTGTGCGTGCTGGTCCTCTCGGCCCACCAGGCCCTGACATCGGTGGACATGGCCCTGATTCGACTGATTTCCACCGTGAAATCGCGTGACGCGGTGATCTTCGTCAACCGCATCGACGAGTTGTCCGACCCCGCCCGGCAGGTGCCCGAGATCGAATCCGCGATTCGCCAGACACTGAAGGATCACAACGGCCCGGTCGATGCGCAGATCATCTTCGGCAGCGCCTTCTGGGGGGCGCGCGCGCTGCAGGATGACATCGAATCCATGCCCGAGGACTGTTCCGCGGCCCTGCTCAACTGGGCCGAGGCCAGCCTGCCGGATCTTCCCGACGGGATGACAACCCAGCAAACCGTGTGGGAACTGTCGGGCATCCCCCCCCTGTTTCGCATCCTGTCCCAGCGCATCGTCGAGGGAATCGGACGCGAGACGATGGACAAGGTCTCGCGTAGCGCGCTCAACCTAGCCAACGGCCTTCGGATCGCCGGCTCGATTTCGATTGCCGGCGGGACGTTCCGGCCTCGTATCGGGCGCGAGGAACTCAACGAACGGGTCATGGATCTTGCGGTGCGCCATTTCGGTGCGCTGGAAAGCGCGCTCGAGGATCTCGCGCAAAGCTTTCGCGCCCGCCTCGACCGCGCGCATGCGAGCTTCCTGGAACGGGCGACCGAATCGCTGGTCGATCACCTTCAGAAAAAGGGCGAGGATCTGATCTGGGAATACGACCCCACCGGCCTTCGGATGCTGCTTCGTTCGGCCTACAACGTCTTCGGGTCGGCGACTCAGCAGGCAGTACAGAAAATCCTCGAGTCCGCCACGTCGGATCTGCACGCGCTTTATATCGCGGCCTTCGGGGACGAGGTGAAGGGCATTCAGATTCGCACCCCCGCCACCCACCGCGTGCCGCCGCCGGTGTTCATCGGCCAGACGATCGCGCTGGACTTCAAGGGCAACTGGTGGTCGAGCTGGTGGCGCAAGTGGCGCGGATACCGGTCGCTGGCCCGCAATTTCCACGATCTGATCCGTGCCGAGACCGCTCCGATGGTCAGTCAGCTCAAGGAAGCCCAGGCCGAGGAGCTGTGCCGCGCTGCGGTCGGCGTGCTGGACGAGTTTCTCGATGAACAAAGGGTCATCCTGACCGGCATCATGGAAAGCTGCGATGGCGGGCGGGTGGATGCGCCTCTTCTGCCTGTGGACGGGGCCGAGGAACACCGCCGCCAGGTTCTTGAAAACACGCTGAAGACGTTGACCCGATACGCCGCCTGAGGCGCCGGGCAGCATGGAGGGCTGCGACCATGACCACTGATTCCGCGACCGATGCCGCACCGGGCATCCAGCTTCTTCGCAAGCCGCGCGTGGCGCTGATGGGCGAATTCAGCGCCGGCAAGAGCACGCTGACGAACCTTCTGCTTGGCGGGACGCCGCTTCCGGTCAAGGTGACTGCGACCCGCCTGCCGCCGGTATGGATCTCTTACGGAGAACCGGCAGTCTGGCGCGAAGATGTCCATGGCAACGTCATTCCCATCGACTCGGCGCACCTGGGCGACGTGCAGCTGGAAGATACGCGCCTTGTTCGCATGACGATGGAGGAGGATGTCCTCGACATGTGCGACCTCATCGACATGCCCGGCATCTCCGACCCGAACATGCCGCCCGAGATATGGGAGCGGATCCTTCACGAGGCCGATCATGTCATCTGGTGCACCCATGCCACGCAAGCCTGGCGGCAAAGCGAGGCCGCGGTCTGGGAGACCGTATCCGAAGAGTTGCGCCGCGCGAGCCTGCTTCTGGTCACGCGCATCGACAAGATCGCGCCGGGCCGGGATCGCGACCGCCTTCTGGCCCGCGTCCGGCATGAGACGCGCGGTTTGTTCGCGGATTTCTTTCCGATTTCCCTGACCGATGCCATGAAGGCCGGGGACGATCCCGGAAAATGGGTGGCCAGCGGCGCCGAGGCCTTCATGCGCAGGCTGGTGGCACTGGTCGATGACCCCGAGGCGCCGCCCCTTGGCACCTACGAGCAGGGCGTATCGGCAGCCGCCGCGCCGGCGCCGGCCCGGAACATGGCCGCGAACATGGCCCGAGAGAGCAGCGGCGAAATCCAGCCGGAGGATTGCGAAAAGGTTGTCGTTCTGCCCCGCCGGGTCGTTCCGGTGACGGGCGAGGGTCACCGCAGGCCGCGCCCGCCCGCCCGGCGGGCCGGTCCGGGTCGGGCATGACACGCCGGGACGCTTCACAAGGGCCAACCGGAGGCGCGGATGGCATGAGCGTGGCGCGACGACTGGAGGCGCTCAGAAAGGCGCTTCCCGGCTGCTCTGCCGTCGTTCTTGGCGACATGTCTTCGGAGCTTGTTCTGCGCGCCAGCCTCTCCGACGATCGGCCCCAGGAATGGCTCGACGAGCTTTGCGCCGCCGGCTCGGCCCTGTTGACGGGACCGCTGGCGGAACGGGCGGGCGAGGGGGCCTCCGGCCAGGGGGTGACATGGGCCGCTGCGTCCTCGCACGACGGAATCCGCCTGTTCGTCCGCCTCCCCGATGACGATGCGGATGTGCTCTGTTGCGTTTGCGCGGCGAATGTGGACATATCCGGGGCGACACGGCAGGCCGGAGCGGCACTGGCCGCCATCGCGGGCCAGGGCTGACCCGCCCGGCCTTCCCTGCGCACGGCGGTTCGAAGGGATGAGCGACAGCGAAAGGCTACGTCGGAAGATCGCGCGCCTGCGCGACGATCTTGACCCGGACGGGGCGGGCTGGCGACGCCTTCGCCCAGCCGGCAAGATGGGGCTTGCGGGCCTGCTGTTGCGTGAAATCGCCGAAACCGTCCTGCACCGGCGGTTGCTGATCGACATCGGTGGGGGGGCGCCGCTTGCGATCGAAGCCGCGGGCGGGCGTGTTCTGGAACTCGAGGCCGGAAGCCTTCGGGTGACAGGGCGCGGCAGCCATGCGGCAGGGGATATCGACAGTTTCGCGGCCGGTCTTGCGACGGCGCTGGAAAAGGCGCTTTCCGGCCGGACCGAACTGCGTATCCGCACCACCCGGCCGGGCGGCGAGCCGGGCGCCGATGATCTGCGCTGCCCGCCGGCTCTGATCGCGCACCACCTCAAACTCTTGCGCCTTTCCGGCCGGAAGGGGCTGACCGCGCTGGTGTCGATGCTGGGCGAGGCGGTTCACGACTGGGTGCTTCTCGATCCAGCGGGGCAGGTGAGCGACAGTGCCGCCTCGGACGGCGGGGCATCGGATCTGGCTGAACTGGCCGCTGAAGATCCGGCCTGCCGGACTGCCCGTCTTGATGCCGTCCTTGGCGGGGGCGGAGCGCCGGGCTGGACGCTGCTCGGACCGGCCGGGCAGGGACGCGCGCTGCTCGTGGCGCGCGCAGAAGGCGAGATCCTGCTTGCCCTCATCGGTCAGCAGGCGGTGGACGACCTTCCGCGACACTGGCGCGCGGTCATGGGCGGGTAAACGCACCCCGCGCTCATCCTTCCCCTTCGGCTTCGTCGATCAGGTGCCGTGCCCACATCCCCGCGGCCCATGCCGCAGGCACTGCCAGGGGCAGGCTCCACAGCACGGCGGGCACCGGAGCGAGCGTCAGTGCCGGAAAGCCCGCGAAATGTGCGATTAGCCCCAGCAGAAAGAGGTTGATCGCAACCGCCCCCATGACGAAGGGATAGAGAAGAAGGGCGAGTTTCCACACCGGCCAGCGGCCCCCGTCAGTGTCGGTATCGGAATCGGTCACGGGGTTGCCTCCTGCGCGGTATCCAGAATGGCGCGGGCAATCAGGGCGGGGATGCCTGCGGCCTGCCCCAGAACCGGAAGGACCCTGCCGCGGAAACCAGCCTCACCCAGTGCTGCTGGCAGGTCGCGCCGGACATGTTCGCCGGGCAGGGCGAAGCAGGGCAGGCAGACGGCGTCATTGTTCATGTCTCGCGCGGCATCAGCCAGAAACGGGGCCTGTTCCAGATAGCCGGTGCGGACCTCTGTGTCATCGGGAAGCCTCGCCCTCAGCCGCCGCGCGAATGCCTCTGCAGCGCCTGACGCCGCCTGCCCCCGTGCCGATCCATGCGCGGCCAGAAGGATCCCGCCCACGGGCCGGTCATGAATGCCGGCCCATGCCGTCAGCGCTGCCGTGGCCGTGTCCGGCAGATCCGGCAGCAGTCCCAGCGGAGCGGTCGTGATCAGGCCGCTCCATTTTAACCGGCCGGGCAGAACCTGCTTCACGTACCATCCCCCGGCCATGAACAGCGGAAAGATCACGGCGCCGCCGGGCAGGGTGCGGGCTGCGGCCTCCAGGCGTCCAGGCGTCGCCAGCGTGGACGAGAGAACCCGCCAGCCGGGCAGCGTCTTCCGGACCTGCCCTGCCAGAACGGCCAGAAGGCCCTCGGCCGGTTCGGCATTCGAGGGCTGACCATGCGCCACGATCAGCGCCTCAGTGGCTGGTTCCCTCCGAGAATGTGATCTTGTTCCAGACATTGTACTTGCCCGAGGGCTTGCGCATCGGCAGGCGCCTGACCTCTTCCAGCGTGTTCGCATCATAGACGATGATCGCCCCGTCATCTTCCCACACCGAGACCAGCGCCCGGCTGCCGTCGCGGTTGAACTCCACATGCGCCACCGTCGCCCCCGGTACCGGGCGCAGGGTGCGCACGATCTCAAGCGTCTGCTTGTCGATCACGTTCATCAGATCCCGGTTCGGGCCGAAGAACACGTCGGCCCAGAAATAGCGCGAATTCTCGTGGCTGCGCAGGAAGAAGCCCGGCCCCTGCGTGGCGATCGTGGCGATCACCTGCCAGCTTTCCGTATCCACGACCGTGATCTTGCCCTCCTTCAGATGGGGCAGAGCCATCACCCGCCGGCCGTCGCGCACCCAGCTGATGCCCGAGCCCAGATGCGGCATCCCGTCCAGCGGAAGTTCCGCGATCTCGCGCCCGACATTGAGATTGACCACCACGCCCCGCCTGCCGTCGCGCGCCGCCCCGATCAGGTTGCGATAGTCCTGGGTGAAGAAGAAATCGTCCAGCGGCTCGGAAATTTCGATCCGCCGCCGCGCGAACAGGCCGCGGCTGGAGGGCAGGGCCTCGATCATCCCCTTTTCGCGCGAATGGACGAACCCCTCGTAGACCGGATCGGCATCCGGATCGGTTGCCACTTCCCAGATCTCGGGCGCGTCCTTCAGCGCCAGGATGAAACTCTTGCGCTGCGGCGCCTGGTACACCGCCGACACCCGCGACGGCACGCCCAGGCGGGACACTACCGGCAGGACCCTGGCCACGCTCAGATCCTCGGTGGAGAGAATGGTCAGCGACATCGGCAGGTAATTGGCCACCGCCAGCCACCTGCCGTCATGGCTGATGGCGATATTGCGGCTGTTCAGCCCCGCGCGCACGCGCCCCACCTGATGCAGCGACCACAGGTCGTATTTCTGCACCCAGCCGTCGCGCGACATGATGAAGACATAGCGCCCGTCGGGGGTGTATTTCAGCCCGCCATGAACCGCAAAGGGCGTGGCGAAACGGTCGAGCACCTCGAAACTGTCCCCGTCCAGAACCGAGACGTGATGATCCCCCGTCTCCACCGCCAGCGTCAGGTTCAGCGGGTCGCAATCGCAGCGCGGCGCGTCCGCCGGAACGTAGTCCGGGTCCATCTCGCGGCTGGCCATGATCTCGGACTCGCCCCAGTCGGGAATTTCTGCCAGCGGTGTCTTCAGCCACGCCGCCAGCGTCTCGATCTGCGCCGCATCCAGCCTGTCGCCGAATGCCGGCATCTGCGTGGAGACGCGCCCGTCCCGGATGACCGCCGCCACCTTCGGCCCGCGCATCCGCTTCAGCGTCTCGGGGATCAGCGCCGGCCCCTGCGCGCCCAGCCGGTTCGCCCCATGGCAGGCGGCGCAATATTCGGCATAGTCGCCCGCCGGTCCGGCCGCGACCGTCCCGACTCCCGCCCACAGGGCCAGAACGCAAGCAACCAGGGCCCCGGTCCATCCCTTCCTCTTGCCCCAAATACTCCCGCCGGAGGCGCCCGCCCCCTCCGCCCGCGCAAAGAAGCGCCGGTCAGAAAAACCTGTGAACCGGATCATGTCTCTTTCCCCGGAACGGCGCGATCTCCAGCCGCTCGGCCGCATCCTCCACGCCGATTTCCTCGTTGCTCAGATAGCAGGCCGGATCCTCGGCCCAGGGATCGCCGGTCAGCTGCAGGGCGCGGATGCGCGTGTTGCCGCCGCAGATCTCGCGCAGCCGGCACGCGCCGCAGCGCCCCTTCAGCGGCCGCGGCCGGGTGCGCAGCAGCGCCAGCATCGGATCGCCCCCCGTCCACAGCTGCGAAAACGGCACCTGCTTCACGTTGCCTACCGTGTAGTCCGACCAGTAGGTGTCGGGATGCACATCGCCCAGAAAGTCGATATTGGCCACGCCCAGCCCCGACGAATTGCCGCCCCAGGCAATCAGATGCGCGCGCAGATTGTCCACCTTCGCGGAGTCGAAGCGCGCTTCGGCCCATTGCAGGAAATAGCCCGCATCGGCATCGTTGTTGCCGGTGACGATATCCAGGGGCCGCCCGCCCGAAACCGCCTCCCACGCCCGCTCCAGCAGCAGATCCATCGCCCGCCGGGTGCGGGTGCGCGCGGCATCCTCGCCGCGGTTCTTGTCGCCGCGCCCGGCATAGACCAGATGTGACAGGTAGAACTTGTCCACGCCCTCGTCATCGCACAGGCGCAGCAGGTCGGGCAGGTTGTGGGCATTGCCCTCGGTCAGGGTGAAACGCAACCCCACCTTGACCCCGCGCGCCTTGAGTTCGCGCACCCCTCGCAGCGCGCCAGCAAAGGCGCCCTCCACACCCCGGAACCAGTCGTTCGTGGCCCCGATCCCGTCGATCGAGATGCCCACATAGTCGAACCCGACCTCGGCCACCCGGTCGGCCGCGGCGCCGTGGATCTTCGTGCCATTGGTGCTCAGCGCCAGAACCCGCACCAGTTCGCGCCCGCGCGCGGCGATCTCGAACAGATCGCGCCGGTCCAGCGGCTCGCCGCCCGAAAGGATCAGCGCCGGAACCCGGAACCGGCCCAGATCCTCCAGCACCTCCATGGCCTGTTCGTGGCTCAGCTCACCGGGGAAATCCACATCGGCCGACACCGTGTAGCAATGGCGGCATTTCAGGTTGCACCGCCGGGTCAGGTTCCAGATCACCACCGGTCTGACCGGCCCGCCGCCGCGCCGGCGCACGGGCGTGGGGGTGACCAGTTGCTGCATGTATTCGGTCAGCCGGAACATGGGTGTCAGCCTTTCTTGCGCAGCCGCAGCCCGGTCTTCTTCAGGATGCGGGTTGAATACAGGATGTCATGGCCGTGGCAGGCCTCGCCCAGCAGGGCGGCGATCTCGGCCCGCTTGGCCTCGACCTCGTCGCGTGACGCCCCGTGCACCATGGCGAACAGGTTGTAGGGCCAGTCGGGCAGGGCGCGCGGGCGCTCGTAGCAATGGGTGACGAAGGGCAGGGCGCCGATGCGCGGGCCCAGCTCGGCCACGCGCGCGTCGTCCACGTCCCACACGGTCATGCCGTTGGCCGTCAGCCCCAGGCGGTAATGGTTCGGAGCCGCGGCAATCCGCCGGATCACGCCGGCTGCCTTCAGTTCCCGCAGCCGCGCCAGCAGCGCGCCTTCGGAGAGCCCCAGCCGACCGGCGATCAGCGCATAGGGCTCCGGCACCAGTGGCAGCCCCCCCTGCAGGGCGGCGACGATCTCGCGGTCTGTGCTGTCCAGTCTCATGCGGCGACCCGGAACCCGATGTAGAATTCCCTCAGTTTCGGAAAGCGGAGCACCTTCAGTCCGGTTTCCCGTTCGATGGCATCGGCGGTTTCGGTGATCCCCTCGGGCGTTTCGGTGGCCAGAACGAACCACATGTTCAGCCGGTGCGCGCGTTTATAGTTATGCGCAACTTCCGGGTGGGCATTGACTTTGGTCATGACGTCGTCGAATTCGGCCTCCGGCACCGCCATGGCGCACAGGCAGAATGCCCCGCCCATGGCGGCGGCATCGAAGAACGGGCCGAAGCGGGTGATGTACCCCTCTTCCTGCAGGCGCCGGATCCGCTCCAGAAGATTCTCCTCGCTCAGCCCCAGCCGCCCGGCCAGCCCGGCAAAGGGGGCATGTTCCAGCGGCAGATCGTCCTGAAGCGCGTTCAGGATCGCCCGGTCGAGATCGCTCAGCCCGGCGCTCATGCGACAGCCCCCGGCCTCAGCGCGATCAGCGCCCCGGTCTGCTTGAAGCAACGGGTCGAGAACAGCACCTTGTGCGCAGCCCCCTGCAGGCCCGGAAGTTGGCGCGCGCGATCGAGAACGGAAAGCGCCTCGTTCCGGCTGCGGGCATGGATCATGTTGAACAGGCGATAGGGCCACAGGCCCGGCACCGGTTCGCGCTCATAGCACAGCGTGACCCCGGGCACGGCGGCAAGCCGGGGGCCGACCCGTTCGATCTCGTCGGCGGGCAGGTCCCAGACCACCATCGCGTTCGAGCTCCACCCCAGCGCCCGGTGGCGGACAATGATGCCGAAGCGGGTGATGATCCCGCCCCCCGCCAGGACGCGGATGCGGTCCATGACCTCTTCCTCGGGGCGGCCCAGCCGCCGGCCGAGGGCGGCAAAGGGTCGCGCCAGGACGGGCATTCCGCTGGTCAGTTGTTGCAGAAGCTGCCGGTCGCCGGGGCGCATGACCGACATGTCCACCGGGCGCGGCGCTGGCGGCCTGTGCATGCCCCCGGTCATGCGAAAACCCAGATCGACGTTGAAGGGCCGCACCAGCGGCAGGTCCAGCACCTCAAGGCCGGTAAGCACGCGGATGGTGGCCAGTGTCGCGTTCACATGTGCGCGGTCGGGGCCGGTGGCCACGAACCAGATGTTCCACGTATCTTCCCGCTGATAGCTGTGGTTCACCCCGTCCTGCGCGCTGATGATCGACGCCACCGCGTCGATCCGCTTTTCCGGCGCCGCCACTGCCGCCAGAGTGCTGGCAGACACCGTGTTGGGGGCGCAGGTGGCGCCGACGCGGGTCACGCGCCCGGTCCTCGTCATCCGGGTCAGCCGCTCGATCACGTCGTCCTCGTCGGTTCCCAGCGCCCGTGCGATTACCGCGAAGGGGCGTTCGGTGACGGGGAAGTCGCGCTGCCAGTCGTCCAGAAGCCCGCGGTCGATCGGATCGGAGATGATCTTCATCGCCTACAGCCCCGTCCTGTGCGCCCGCGCGGTGAAGAAGATGCCCGAGGGGCTTTGCGCGTCGATCTCGCCCAGCTTGGCAAAGTCGTGCGTGTCGAAGATCATCACCTTGCCCGCGTCGCGCACGCTGACCCAGACTTCATGCCCGCGCGGGGTGAATTCCATGTGCAGCACCGCCGGGCCGGGGCTGAACTGGTGGATCACGCTTCGGGTCACGGTATCGATCACCTGGATGGTGTCGTTCAGGGGATGGGCGAAATTCACCCACACATGGCGCCCGTCGGGCCGCGCCATGGCAAAGACCGGCTGGCCATGGGTCGGCGTGCGCCCGGTTTCGGAAAAGGTCCTGGCGTCGATCCACAGCACCTCGTGCCGACCCACCGCCGGCAACACGAACTGGTCCCCGGTCAGTGCCCAGCCCTCTAGGTGGGGCATCTTGTAGACCGGCAGTTTCCGCTCGCCCCGGCCGTAGCCGGGCAGGACGCGGATCGGCCGGGGGCGCTCGGCCCACAGATCCAGCGCGGTCAGCCCGTCCTCGCCGAACAGCCCGGTGATGTAGGTGCGCCCGTCGGGGGTGATCAGCGCGTCATAGGGGTTCATTCCCATGCCCGTGATCCGGTCGATCTTCACCGGATCGGCCGAGAAATCGGTGATCCAGGTCTCGCCGCTGTCCCAGGTGGTGAAGACGAAGCGCCGCCCCGGCGCATCCACGAGCCCGATGGTCTTGGCGCCGGTGGGAATGTCGGCGACCATCTCCAGTGTTTCGGCATCGAAAACCCGCACCCCGCCCGGTTCGTAGTTCGACACCGCCACCAGCCGCCCGTCATCCGAGATCGCGCCGCCGATCGCGTTGCCGGCCTGCAGCACGCGCCCGGCGATCCGGCCCTCGACGATATCCACCTTGGTCAGCCCGCCATCGCGGCCGAAGACATAGGCGAAGCGTTCGTCGGGCGACCAGACCATCGAGGCATGGCTGAGATCGCCCAGCCCGGTGATGCGCATCAACGCCGCCCGCTCGGACTGGTCGATCAGCAGCAGCGAGCCGCTGGCGCGTTCCACCACCAGCCCCAGATCGCCGGTGGCCCGGGCGATGCAGGCGGGAGTCGCTTCGCCTGCACGCGCCGGCGCGGCGGCGGGCAGGGCGGCCAGCGCGGCAGACAGCGAAAGGAAACTGCGGCGCGTTGTCAAAGGTGCGATGCTTCCGGTCATGGCCGCTCTCCCTTCAGCAGATATTCGGCGATCCACCCGGCCTCGGCCTCCGAGATCAGCGGGCGCCATGGCGGCATGGCCGTCTCGGGAATGCCGTCGAGGATGACCCCGCGCAGCGTTTCGGCATCAAAGGCCGTCAGCGCCTGCGGGCGGATGTCGGGGCCCAGCCCGCCCCTGAGCGTCATGCCGTGACAGGCGCCGCAGTCCTGCCGGACCAGCCGCTCCAGCGCCGCCGGGTCGGGGCCAGTGCCGGGGTTGATGGCCGTGCCGGTGCCGATGTCGGAGCCGGTATCGGGCGCGGCTTCGGCCGCCACCGCGGCCGTGGCCATCAGCAGCCAGGCCAGCAGGCTACGCATGGGCCGCGACCCTTTGTGCCGTGGCGAGGTCGGCAGCCACCTGCGCGGTCGGCATTCCGGCATAGAGCGTCACCACCCGGCCGATGATGAACAGAACGGGGGCAGCCAGCCCGGCCTTGCGGATATCGGCCGCAATCCGGTCAAGCCGCGAAACCAGCCGTCTTTCGCGTGGTGTGGTGGCCTGCGCCACGGCCAGAACCGGGGTGCTTTCGGGCAGGCCCTCGGTCATCAGGCCGACGGCGATGCGCCCGATATTGGCCACGCCCATGTAGACCACCAAGGTCGTGTCCGGGTCGGCCAGGCGCTTCCAGTCCAGATCCAGACCCTTGCCCGCCTGGCGGTGGCCGGTGACATACTGTACCCCCGTTGCCAGGCCGCGATGGGTCAGCGGCACGCCGGTTGCACTGGCCGCAGCCTGCGCGGCGGTGATGCCGGGGACGTATTCGACCGCGATGCCGTGGGCCAGAAGATGCGCCGCCTCTTCCGAGCCGCGCCCGAAGATCAGCGGATCGCCCCCTTTCAGCCGGGCCACGATGCGGCCGGCACGGGCCTCTTCCAGCAGGATTTCGTTGATCCGTTCCTGGGGAACGGGGTGAAAGTTCGGGGCCTTGCCGACGGGTATCCGCCTTGCGGTTTCCGGCGACAGGGCAATGATTTCGTCCGAGACCAGCCGGTCATGCACCACCACCTCGGCCTGCGCCAGCTTGCGCACCGCGCGCAGGGTCAGCAACTCCGGGTCGCCCGGTCCGGCGCCGATGAGAAAGACTTTGCCCGGCTTGGTCATGGGTGGCGTCCTTTGGTGAAATGCGGCCGAGAGGGGAGGGAGGCGGGCCGGAACGCTGCCGGCCCGCCCGTCGGACATCAGTAGATGTCGTTGCGGGTGTTGTAGACGTTGAACTTGCCGGTCGGCGTGATCAGGCGCGGATCCTTGATCACCGCCTTCAGCTTGAGCGTCTTGTCATCAATCACGACGATGGCGCTGGGCAGCTCCTTGCCGTTCCAGACCGAGAACCAGATCTCGGTGCCATCCCGGTTGAATTCGCCCTGCACCACGCGGGGCTGGCCTTCGGTGATGCCGGACCATTCGACGATCGGCAGCACGATCGGCTCGGGGTTCTCGGTATCCAGCTCGGACACCCGGAACACCGCCACCGAACCGGAGACCTCGGCATCGGGGTTCAGCGGCGCATCGACGTAGAGGTGATCCGATTTCGGATGCGACTTCACGAACAGTGAACCACCGCCCAGACCTTCAAGCGTCTCGACGACCTTCCAGGCATAGTCGGGATGGCCTTCGGGATCGGTACCGATCAGCGAGACGGTTTCGTCGCCCAGGTGCGAGGTCACCCAGACGGGGCCGAATTTCGGATGCACGATGTTGGCACCGCGGCCCGGGTGCGGTTTCACGCCGCCGGTCTCGATCAGGGCCACCAGCTTGTCTTCCTTGGTGTCCACGACCGCCACCTTGTCGCGGGCGTTGGCCGCCACCAGGAAATAGCGCCCGGTCGAGTCGAACCCGCCGTCATGCAGGAAGCGCTCGGCCTCGATCTCGGTCACCTTCAGGTTCCTGATGTCGGAATAGTCCACCATCAGGACCTTGCCGGTTTCCTTCACGTTGACCACGAATTCGGGATTGAAGTGCGAGGACACGATCGAGGCCACGCGCGGTTCGGGGTGGTAGATCTGTTCGTCGTAGATCATGCCGCGGGTGGATTTGACCTTGAGCGGCTCCAGCGTGGCGCCGTCCATGATCACGTATTGCGGCGGCCAGTAGGTGCCCGCAATCGCGTACTTGTCCTCGTAGCCCTCGTATTTCGAGGTTTCGACCGAACGCGCCTCGGTCCCGACCTTGACCTCGGCCACCTTGGCCGGCGGGTCCATCCACAGGTCGATCATGGACACCAGCGCATCGCGGCCGATCACATAGAGATAGCGCCCCGAGGCCGACATCCGGCTGATATGCACCGCATAGCCGGTGTCGATGATGGTCTTGATCTCGTAGGACGACCCGTCGATCAGCGCCACCTGTCCCGTGTCACGCAGCGTCACCGAGAACAGGTTGTCGATGTCGATGTCGTTCTGCTTGGAGGTCGGGCGCTGGTCGGGGGGCACGATCAGCTTCCAGCTGGCCTTCATCTCGGGCAGCCCGAATTCCGGCGGCGCGGCCGGGTCGAGCAGCAGATAGCGGGCCATCATGTCCACTTCGTCGTCGCTCAACTGACCGGAGGTGCCCCAGTTCGGCATCCCCGCGGGCGAGCCGTAGGTGATGAAGTCGCGCAGGTATTCGTAGCCGTTTTCGCGCGTGATATCGACAGTCAGCGGCTTGCCGGTTGCGCCCTTGCGCAGCACGCCGTGGCAGCCGGCGCAGCGCTCGAAATAGATCTTGTTGGCGACGTTGTACTCGTCCGCCGTCATCACCGGGTCGCCTTCCTTGCGGCCGGGGATCTCCACCTTGATCTGGCCCAGCGTGTTCATGCTGGGTTCATACGCCGCCCCTGCAGTGTCGGCATGTGCCTTGGGTTTCTGCTGCGCCATGGCGGCAGGCGCGATAGCCCCCAACGCCAGGGCAGTGCTCGTCAGAAGCAGTGCTCTGCGGATGGTTTTGCTTGATATCATAACGGGAACTCCGATGCTCTGGTGAGGCAG
Organism: Piezobacter thermophilus; assembly: GCF_055386745.1. Lineage (NCBI taxonomy): Bacteria > Pseudomonadati > Pseudomonadota > Alphaproteobacteria > Rhodobacterales > Paracoccaceae > Piezobacter > Piezobacter thermophilus. The sequence goes on from NZ_AP042380.1 coordinate 663,739, forward strand.
TCCGACTCTGACATTCCGCGGCGCAGCGATCCTTGATTTTCGTCAAGGCGCGAGGCGCCCCCCGCGCCTACCCGTTGGACATGAGAACGGCTTTCCGAGCGGCTTGGCGGGCGCTGGTCTGTGCCCTTGCGGTGGTGCTGGCAGGCGCGGCGCTGGCCGACGGCCCGTCGCGCCCCGGTTTCGAGGCAGCAATTTCCCCGGCCGAACCCGATGCCCGGATGGCCGCCGATCTGTTCGGCGTGGGCGGGCCGGTGAGCGTCATCCGCGAAGAGGGGGAAGCGCCGGGCTGGCGGGTCGAGGACGGCAGGGGCGAGACCCTGGGCTATATCGGGTCGAGCTGGGAGCTGACCCATTCGGTGGGCTATTCGGGCCGGCCCATCGACATGCTGGTTGCCGTCGATACCGAGGCCCGCATCGCCGGCGCCCGCCTGATGCGGCAGAACGAGCCGATCCTCAGCCTCGGCATTTCGGACCGGGACATCGCGGCCTTCGTCAGCGGCTTTGCCGGCGTCGATCTGACGCGCCCGCAGGAAAGCGCGGCGCTGGCCGAACGGGGGCACCCCGACATCATCTCGCGCGCCACCGTGTCCACCGGGGTAATCCGCGATTCGATCCTGCGCGCCGGGCGGACGCTGGCGCTGACCCGCGGCATTCTCGGCGGCGGACGGATCGAGCGGGTGGCCTTCACCCCCCGCAGCTGGGCCGAGCTGGTCGAGATGGGCGCGATCCGCTCGCGTGCGGTCACCATGGCGCAGGCCGCCGCGGCGCTTGCCGGAGCGACCCCGCCGCTCCAGCCCGGAGACGGGTTGTTCCTCGATCTGCATGTGGCGCTGCTCGACCCGCCCGAGATCGGCCGCAACATTCTCGGCCAGCAGGCCTATACGCGCGCGGTCGGCTCGCTACCGGCGGGGAAGGTGGCGCTGTTCGTCGCCTCGCGCGGGCTGCAGTCGCATCGCGGGCTGAACTGGCGGCGCAGCGGCGTCTTCGACCGCATCGCGGTGATCCAGAACGGCCGGCGCTTTGCGCTCACCCGCGAAGGCTATACGCGGGTGGACAGGCTGGCGCTTGCGGATGCGCCCGCCTTCAAGGAGCGCAGCATCTTTCAGCTCGGCGGCGAGGGCTTCGATCCGGCCGCGCCGTTCCGGGTCGAGGTGACCGCCACGCGCCCGGCGGAACAGGGCGGCAAGGTGTCGATGGTCACTGCGGTCGAATACCGCCTGCCCGAGCGCTTCCTCAAGCCGCTGCCGCCTGCGCCCGCGCCGCTGTGGAAGGAGATATGGGAACGCAAGTGGCCGGTGGTCGTGTTCGTGGGGGCGATGCAGGTTGCGCTGACGCTGCTGTTCCTGTTCCAAGGGCCGATCGTCCGGCGCCGCAAGCTGTGGCTGCGGTTCCGCATCGCCTTTCTGTCGCTGACCCTGTTCGTGCTCGGCTGGGGGCTGAACGGTCAGCTTTCGGTGGTGCAGGTGGTGGCCTTCGTGCAGTCTCTGCTGTCGGGTTTCCGCTGGGAGACGTTCCTGATGGAGCCGGTGATCTTCGTGCTCTGGAGCGGCGTTGCTCTGGGAATGCTGTTCTGGGGCCGCGGGGTCTATTGCGGCTGGCTGTGCCCGTTCGGCGCGCTGCAGGAGCTGACCAACCTTGCCGCCCGGCGCTTCGGGATCCGGCAGATCGAGGTGCCGCACGGCTTGCACGAGCGGCTGTGGATCATCAAGTACACCCTGTTCATCGTGATCCTGGGGCTGTCCTTCTACTCCATGGCCTGGGCGCTGCTGCTGGCCGAGGTGGAACCGTTCAAGACCGCGATCACCATGCGGATGATGCGGGCCTGGCCCTTTGTGCTGTTCGTGCTGGCGCTGCTGGGGGCGGGGCTGTTCATCGAGCGTTTCTACTGCCGCTACCTCTGCCCGCTGGGTGCGGCGCTGGCGATTCCGGCCAAGCTGAAGATCTTCGACTGGCTGGAGCGGCGGCCGCAATGCGGGCGCGAATGCCGGTTGTGCGAACAGAAATGCACCGTGGGCGCGATCGATCCGCTGGGGCGCATCAACCCGAATGAATGCGTGCTGTGCCTGCGCTGTCAGGTGATCTACAACGACGAGAAGACCTGCCCGACGCTGATGCGCCGGGCGCGGGCGCGGGCGGCACAGGCCGAGATGGCGGCAAGGCAGAAGGCGAAGGCACAGGCGGAGGCAGCAGGAACATGATCGAGGCGGTTCGCAGGGTTTTTTCGCAGGGATTTCGGGTGTTTTTCCTGTCGGCGGGGCTGTTCGGAGTCTTTGCCGGACTTGTCTGGGGGCTGTATCTGAGCATTCACGCGCTGGGCGGGATGTGGAACGACCTGCCCTTTTCCATGGCGCCCTACCAGTGGCACGCGCACGAGATGATCTTCGGCTATGCCACGGCGGCCATGGGCGGGTTCTTCCTGACCGCGGTGCCCAACTGGACCGGTACGCCGGGGGCGCGGGCGGGCTTCATCACCGCTGCCGCGCTGGTGTGGTTTGCCGGGCGGGCGGCCATGTGGTTTTCCGGGGCGCTTTCGCCCTGGCTGGTGGCGGTGATCGACCTGGCATTCCTGCCGGTGCTGGCAGCCAAGATCGCCTCGCAGCTGGCGCGTCGCCCGAAACCGCAGAACGTCATGTTCCTGGCCTTCCTGCTGCTCTTGTGGCTGGCCGATCTGACGGTGCATCTTGAGTGGCTGGGCCTTTCCGAGACGGCTGCAACCACCGGGCTGCGGGCCGGGCTGCTGACCCTGATCGCGCTGATTTCCACGCTGGGCGGGCGGATCACGCCGGCCTTCACCCGCAACGCGATGAAGCGCGCGGGCGTTCCCGAAAGCGAATGGCCCGTTTCCTCGGATGTGCTGGACCGGCTGGCGCTGGTGATGGTCCTGCTGCTGCCGGTCATGCTTCTGCTGGGGGTGCCGGCCGCGGTTCCGGCCGCGATTGCCGTGGCCGCCGGCATGATCCAGTTCGCCCGCCTTGCCCGCTGGCGCGGGCTGTGGGCGTTGCGCCAACCGATCCTGATCGCGCTGCATATCGGGCTTTCGATGCTTGGTGCGGGGCTTATCCTGTGGGGGCTGGCGGGCTTCGGCATCGGCAGCGAGGTGGCGGCCCTGCACATTCTGGGCATCGGTGCGGTGGGCGGCATGACGCTGGCGGTGATGAGCCGGGCCGTCCTTGGCCACAGCGGCCGCGAGCTGGTTGCACCGGGGCCGGTGGCGGCGGGCTACTGGCTGCTGGTGCTGGCGGCGATCCTGCGCTGGGCGGGGTCCACCGGGCCGGGGTCGTGGTATTTTCCCGCGATGCTGGCGGCCTCGGTGCTGTGGTCGCTCACCTTTGCGCTCTACCTCGTGGCGTTGTGGCCGGCGCTGACCGGGCCACGGGCCGGGCGTTCGCCATCCGACTGAAATTCTCCGGAAAACGGTGCTGAAGGCCGCGGCCAGGACGCATGGCCGGCAGTTGGCATGTCATCTCGAAACCTCGCCGCCAGGGCGCCCCGACATGCCTTGCGCGCCGGAGCCGACGGGAAAGGGCGCGGCAAATGGACCGCTGCTTAACCAAAGTCAAGGCCCGGAGAACACGGAGAATTGATAACGGGTCCACTGGAAAAGCCGCGCAAAGGAGAGCGCAATGCGCGAAGTCATGACCAAAAGCATGGCCCGCAACATATTTTATGGCGGGTCGCTGTTCTTCATCATCATCTTCCTGGGCCTGTCGGCCCAGTCAGTATCCTACATCACCTCCCAGCCGACCAACGACACGCTCAACGACAGCGTGATCGCGGGCAAGCGGGTATGGGAGGAAAACGCCTGCATCAACTGTCACACCATCATGGGCGAGGGGGCCTACTTCGCCCCGGAACTTGCCAACGTGATGACGCGCTGGGGGGTTGCGGATGACCCGGAGGCGGCCTTCGAGACGCTGAAGGGCTGGATGGAAAGCCAGCCCAGCGGCATCGAGGGGCGCCGGCAGATGCCGCAGTTCAACCTCACCGACGAACAGATTCGCAACCTGGCGAATTTCCTGCTCTGGGTCGATTCCGTCGATACCCAGGGCTGGCCGCCGACCGATGCGGGCTAAGGAGGGCCGATCCCGATGAAATACGAATCTCAGAAAATCGCCCTGGCCTACTTTGCAGTGGCCATGGCCCTGTTCGCGGTCCAGACGCTGGTCGGGCTGCTGCTGGGGTGGATCTACGTGTCGCCGAACACGCTGTCCGAACTCACGCCGTTCAACATCGTGCGGATGCTGCACACCAACTCGCTGATCGTGTGGCTGCTGCTGGGCTTCTTCGGCGCCGCCTATTTCCTCATCCCCGAGGAATCCGAGCGTGAAATCCACTCCACGAAGCTGGCCTATCTGCAGCTCATCATTCTGGTGATCGGCACCGCCGGCGTGGTGGTGACCTACCTGTTCGACCTGTTCCACGGCAACTGGTTCCTCGGCAAGGAGGGGCGCGAGTTCATCGAACAGCCCGTCTGGGTCAAGATCGGCATCGTCGTGGCGGCGCTGATCTTCCTCTACAACGTCACCATGACGGTATTGCAGGGCAAGAAGACGGCAATCACCAACATCCTGCTTCTGGGTCTGTGGGGGCTGGCGCTGCTGTTCCTGTTCAGCTTCTACAATCCGGGCAACCTCAGCCTCGACAAGCAGTTCTGGTGGTACATCGTGCACCTTTGGGTCGAAGGCGTGTGGGAGCTGATCATGGCCTCGATCCTGGCCTACCTGATGCTCAAGCTGACCGGGGTTGACCGCGAGGTGATCGAGAAGTGGCTCTACGTCATCGTCGCCCTGGCGCTGTTCTCGGGCATCCTGGGCACCGGCCACCACTACTACTGGATCGGCACGCCCGCCTACTGGCAGTGGATCGGCTCGATCTTCTCCTCGCTCGAAGTGGTGCCGTTCTTCGCCATGATGGCCTTTGCCTTCGTCATGGTCTGGAAGGGCCGCCGCGATCACCCCAACAAGGCGGCGCTGCTGTGGAGCCTCGGCTGTGCGACTCTGGCGTTCTTCGGCGCCGGGGTGTGGGGCTTCCTGCACACGCTGCACGGGGTGAACTACTACACCCACGGCACGCAGATCACGGCCGCGCACGGGCACCTGGCCTTCTACGGCGCCTATGTGTCGCTGAATCTCGCGATCATCACCTACGCGCTGCCGATCCTGTTCAACCGCGATCCCTACAACCAGGTGCTGAACATGGCGTCCTTCTGGCTGATGTCGGGCGGGGTGGTCTTCATGACCTTTGCCCTGACCTTCGCCGGCACGGTGCAGACCCATCTGCAGCGCGTCCTGGGTGAGAACTACATGGACGTGCAGGACCAGCTCGGCATCTTCTACTGGATGCGGTTCGGGGCCGGCATCGCCGTGGTTCTCGGGGCGCTGCTGTTCATCTACTCGGTCTGGGTGCCGCGCAAGGAGGTGATCGCACCCGGCGCAGCCGAGACTCCGGCGGAGTGATGGAGATGGATGGAACTTCCACCTTCGGGAGGGGGGCGGCAACCGCCCCCTTCTACCTTGCTCAGGGCGACGAATGCGACGTGTTCGCCGCCGCCCACGAAAACAACCTGCCGGTCCTTCTGAAAGGGCCGACGGGATGCGGCAAGACCCGTTTCGTCGCCCACATGGCCGAGCGGCTGGGGCGCAAGCTCTATACCGTGGCCTGCCATGACGACCTGTCGGCCGCCGATCTGATCGGGCGCTACCTGCTCAAGGGCGGGGAAACCGTCTGGGTGGACGGCCCGCTGACCCGGGCGGTGCGCGAGGGCGCAATCTGCTATCTCGACGAAGTGGTGGAGGCACGCAAGGACGTGACCGTGGTGCTGCATCCGCTGACCGACGACCGGCGCATCCTGCCCATCGACCGCACCGGAGAGGAACTGCAGGCCGCCCCCGGCTTCATGCTGGTGGCCTCGTACAACCCCGGCTACCAGAACATCCTGAAGACGCTGAAACCGTCCACCCGTCAGCGCTTCATCTCGATCGAATTCGACTTTCCCGCCCCCGATCTGGAGGTGCGGGTGGTGGCTGAGGAAAGCGGCCTGTCGCCCGAGCGCGCCAAACCCCTGGTGCGGCTGGCGAACAAGCTGCGCGGGCTCAAGGGGCAGGATCTGGAAGAGGGGGTTTCGACCCGTCTTGTGGTCTATGCGGCGACGCTGATGGCGCAGGGCATGAATACCGACCGCGCCATTCGCGCGGCGATGATCGAACCGCTCACCGACGACGAAGACGTCAAACGCGGGCTCCTCGATCTGGTGACGGCTGTCTTTGGGTGAGGCCGGCCATGCACCGGATCGAATTCGAGCCATGGGAACCCGAAGAAACGGTCGGGAAACTGTGGCACAAATTGGCCAGCCGCCTGGATGCGCCCGAGGCGCATGAAGGAGCCGCGGTCGACCTCGCGCAGGTCGGCGGGCGGCTGGCCGTTCTTTTCCGGGGGCTGGGCGGCTCTCCTTCGGTGGAGCTGCGCCCGGTCTCGGACGAGGTTTCCCGCCACCGGCTGAGCTGGCGGCGGCGTCTGGGCACCGAGGCCGAAGCCGTCCCGCGCGCCAGTTTCGACGGCGAGGTGCTGCGCCTGCCGGCGCGTCTGGCGATCTTCCCTTCACGCGAGGCGAACGGCGCGCTCTATGTCTGGCTGGCCGCCTGCGCGGCGCACGCGCCCGAGCGCGTGGAGGAGGACGACCCGTTGCGCGCCGATCTGGCCGCGCTGGCGGCGGTGCGGACGATGGTGGCCGATACCCTCGAGGACGCGCCGGGGCTGCGCCCCCTCTACGAGGCGCTGTGTGCAGGCATCCTGATGCAACGGCGCGTGCCCGATCTGCCCCCCGACGAGGCGGCGGTGGAAGAGGTGATCCGCCACATGCTGGGCGACCCCGCGCCGCTGTCGGAGCGCGCAAGCGGTTTCGAAACCGCTTGCCAGGCCACTTCGAAGCGGCTTGACCCGCAGCTGGCCGCGCCGCGCCGCTACCGGCCGTTCCGCCCGGTGGTCCTGTGGCCCGAGCTGCGCCCGGTGCAGTTTTCGGAGGGGCACGAGGTCGAGACCCGCGAAACCGAAGGCCCGCCCGAGGAGGGCGGCAGCGAAAAGACCCACCGTGCCCGCCGCCGCAAGTCGGACCAGGCCGAGCGCCGCGACAGCCTGATCCTGCACAAGTTCGAGGCGATTCTCAGCTGGGCCGAGTTTCTCAATCTCAACCGCCGGGTGGATGACGACGACCCGGACAACGCGAAGAAGGCCGCCGACGACCAGGAGGAAATCGGCCTGGGGCAGATCTCCAGGGCGCCGCCGACGCGGCTGAAGCTGCATCTCGACCTCGCCCCCGAGGATGTGGACCGCGAAAGGCTCTCGGGGCGGATCACCTATCCCGAATGGGACGTGCGCACGGGGGCGTATCTGCCCGATCACGTCTGCGTGCTGACCAGCCCGGTCGAGCCCCGTCCCGAGCAGGAGGCCTTTGCCCACGACCCCGCCGCCGCCCGCCGCATCCGTGCCGTGCGCCGCCAGTTCGAGGCCCTGCGACCGGGGCGTGTCACCACGCGCGGGCACCTCGACGGCGACGATCTCGACATCGAGGCCGCGGTGCGTGCCCAGGTGGATCGCGTGGCCAGCGGCGAGGGCAGCGAACGCATCTGGCTGCAATCGCGCCCCGAGGCCCGGGATCTCGCGGTCTCGATCCTGCTGGACGTTTCGCGCAGCACCGAAAGCGCGGTATCGGGCCGGGCGGTGATCGACATCGAACGCGAGGCGCTGGACGCGCTGGCCTGGGGGCTTGACGCCTGCGGCGACGATTTTGCCATTCACGCGTTTTCTTCGCTCAAGCGGCACCGCGTCTATGTGCAGAAATGCAAGGATTTCGGCGAACAGATGAGCGCCGAGGTCGAACGTCGCATCGGCAGCCTGCGCCCCGGTTTCTATACCCGGCTGGGGGCGGCCATCCGTCACGTTTCGGCCCAGCTGTCGGAACAGGACCGCAGACGGCGCCTGCTGCTGGTGATTACCGACGGCAAGCCCAACGATCTTGACCATTACGAAGGGCGCCACGGTATCGAAGATACCGCCATGGCCGTGCGCGAGGCCCGCCGGGCCGGGCATTCGGTGTTCGGCATCACCGTCGATGCCAAGGGCAAGGCGTGGTTTGCGCGGATGTTCGGTCAGGGCGGGTTCGCGGTGATCCCCGATCCCGAAAAGCTGATCTTCGCACTGCCCCGGATCTATCGCCAGCTGGTGGGCGCATGAGCGAAACCACAGGCGGCACAACCGCTTGGGACGACCTGCCCGGCGAACTGATGATGTGGGTGCTGATCGTCTCGGAGCTTCTGGTCTTCGGGGCCGGGCTGATCGCCTTTCTCGGCGTCCGCCTGTCGGACCCGGCAGGCTTTGCCGCCGCACAGGACCACCTGTTCCGCACGGGGGCTGCGCTCAATACCGTGGTGCTGGTCAGCAGCGGCTTTCTGGCCGCGCAGGCGCTGCGCTGGCGCGAGGCGGGGCGGCGTGCGGCGGCGCGTGGGGCGCTGGTGCTGGCGGCGGCGCTGGGGGTGGTCTTCCTGGTCGTCAAGGGCGCGGAATACGCGGCCAAGGCGGCCGACGGCATCGGTTGGGAGACGCACCCCTTCTTCACCTTCTACTACCTGCTGACCGGGTTTCATGCCGCCCATGTGGGGGCGGGGGTGGTTCTTCTGCTGCTGGTTGCGGTCAGGGACCACCCCCGCAACATCGAGGCCGGCGCCATGTTCTGGCACATGGTCGATCTGGTCTGGGTGCTGCTCTATCCGATCATCTATCTTCTGGCCTGATGCGCATGAGCCGCCTTCCCCGCCCCTCCCGCCGGCTGATCCGGGCCTGGGCCCTGCTTGTGGCGCTCAGCCTTGCGGCGGCGCTGGTCGTGGTGGCCGCCGCGAGCGCGGGACTGCCGCGACAGCTCGCCGGTGCGGCGATCCTGGCGTTGGCGCTGGCCAAGGCACGGGTGATCCTGGCCCGCTATCTGGGGCTGGAGGAGGCGCCGTCGTGGCTTTCGGGGATCACCTGGGTGACGGGTCTGTGGGCGCTGCTGGCGCTGGCGCTCTACCTGGTACCGGTTCTGACGGCCTGACCGCGGGGTTGCGGGCAGCGGCGCGGTCAGTGCCTGCTCCAGGCATGCGCCGGGTCTTCCTCGGCGAACTCGCGCAGCCGGTCCACGTCCTCGATCTGCGCGTGGTTGCGCTTGATCGTCACGCCGGCGGGCTTGAGCCGGGCGAATGCGCGGCTGAGGCTTTCCGGTTTCATGCCCAGCCGCCCGGCGATCAGCACCTTGTCATAGGGCAGGTTCACCGTGCAGCTCCCCTGGCTGACCTTGCACAGCGACAGCAGGAATTCGGCCACCCTCTGCGCCCCGGTCTGCGCCTTGAGCTGTTCGAGCTGTTCCACCAGCGAATGAAGATGGCTGAAGGTCGATGCGAGGATCGACACGCAGACATCTGGGTCTTCGTGCATCATCGCCACCAGAGAGGTCGCCGGGATGATCATGATCTCGCAGGCGGTCACTGCTTCGGCCGAGACCGGATAGGGGCCGTTGCGCAGTGCGACCGCTTCGCCGAAGCTCTGCCCGCGGGCGAAGACGCCGACCACGGCCTCGGCCCCGTTGTGAGAGACACGGTAAAGCTTCACCCAACCGTCCAGGACCACATGCACACCTTTCGCCGGTTCGTCCTGGAGGAAGATCGTCTCGCCCCGGTCGAAGTGATGGAACGACGCCCGGGCCAGCAGGGGTTCCACGTGCTGTTCGGGCAGGGACCGCATGAACAGGGACGTCCGTGCGATTTCCTTGTGCTTCTCGTATGCCACGCCCAAGCCCCATGATATGCCAGCCAAGCTGACAGGAAGCTTACAACGGGCGTCAGCGAACTGCTACCGATGATCTGCATGTTGGACGCCGGGAAACCTGCGGCAACTTGACAAATGTCATGGATGGGCAGGGGCGCAGGGATATCCTGCGGGAAAATCTGCCGCCAGCGGACGGAGGCCGCCATGCAATATCGGGAATATTTCAGGAAGCGTCTTGCCGACCTGAAGGAGGAAGGGAACTACCGGGTCTTCATCGACCTGCAAAGGTGCCGCGGGTCGTTTCCGGCCGCGCGCCAGCATGATGGCGGAAAGGTCCGCGAAGTGACGGTGTGGTGCTCTAACGACTATCTGGGCATGGGCCAGAATCCGAAGGTGCTGGCGGCGATGCACGAGGCGCTGGACCGCTCGGGCGCGGGGGCGGGCGGCACGCGCAACATCTCGGGCACCACCCATGATCACGTCCTTCTCGAACGCGAACTGGCCGATCTGCACGGCAAGGAGGCGGCGCTTCTGTTCACCTCGGGCTATGTGTCGAACTGGGCGGCGCTGGGCACGCTGGCGGCGCAGATTCCGGGCTGCATCGTGTTCTCGGATGCGCTCAATCACGCCTCGATGATCGAGGGCATCCGCCATTCGCGCGCGCAGAAGGTGATCTGGAAGCACAACGACCTTGCCGATCTCGAAGCGAAGCTGGCCGCCGCCCCGGCCAATGCGCCCAAGCTGATCGCCTTCGAATCGGTCTATTCCATGGATGGCGACATCGCCCCGATCCGCGAGATCTGCGACCTGGCCGACCGTTACGGCGCCATGACCTATCTCGACGAGGTGCACGCGGTGGGCATGTATGGCCCCCGCGGCGGCGGCATTGCCGAGCGCGAGGGGCTGATGGACCGCCTGACCGTGATCGAGGGCACGCTGGGCAAGGCCTTCGGCGTGGTGGGGGGCTATATCGCGGCCTCGGCCGATCTGGTCGATTTCGTGCGCAGCTTTGCCAGCGGCTTCATCTTCACCACCGCGCTGCCGCCGCATGTGGCCGCCGGGGCCGCGGCTTCGGTGCGGCACCTCAAGCAGTCCTCGGCCGAGCGCGACCTGCACAAGCGCCGCGTGGCCGAGCTGCGCGCGCGGCTGGACGCCGAGGGCATCCCCCACCTGCCCAACCCCAGCCACATCATCCCCGTCATGGTGGGCGATCCGGTCAAGTGCAAGTTCATCTCGGACACGCTGCTGGACGAGTTCGGCATCTACATCCAGCCGATCAACTACCCCACCGTGCCCAAGGGGACCGAGCGGCTGCGCATCACCCCCTCGCCGGTGCACAGCGAGGCTGATCTGGATCATCTCGTGGGGGCGCTCGGCGCGCTGTGGAGCCGCTGCCAGATGGCGCGCCGCCGGGTCGCCGCGCAATAGGGGGCTGCATTGCGACCCATGCTGACGCGCCGCAGATTCCTGACCATCAGCGCCGCGGCGGTGGCGGCCTCTCCGCTGTCGGCAGGGGCGGCGCAGGTGCGGCGCTGGCGGGGCGTGGCGCTGGGGGCCTCGGTGTCGATGATCCTCACCGGCCTGTCACGGCCCGAGGCGGGCGAGGTCTTCCGCGCGGTCGAGGCCGAACTGGCCCGGCAGGAGCGCATTTTCAGCCTCTTTCTTGCCGATTCGGAGATCTCCCGGCTCAACCGCACGGGGCGGCTCGACCATCCCTCGGCCGATCTTCTGGAGGTGCTGCGTCTGTCGGGGCGTCTTCATGCGGCCTCGGGCGGGGCCTTCGACCCGACGATTCAGCCCCTCTGGCAGGCGGTCGCGGAAGGGCGCGAGGCGCGCGCGGCCGCCGGGGCCGTGGGCTGGCGGCATGTAGCCCTTGACGGGGGTGCGGTGCATCTGACGCGGCCGGGCATGGCGCTCACGCTCAACGGTATCGCGCAGGGGCATGTGACCGACCGGGTCGCGGCGCTGCTGCGCAGGCGGGGGCTGGCGGATCTGCTGATCGACATGGGCGAGATTGCCGCCCTGGGCGCCCGTCCCGACGGGGCTTCATGGCAGGTGGGCGTGGCCGATCCGGCCGGGCGGATCGTGCGGCAGGTCGCGCTGCGCGAGCGCGCCATTGCCACCTCGGCCGTGCGGGGCACGCTGATCGGGGGGGCGCGGTCGCATATCCTCGATCCCCGGGCGCCGGCGCGGCCGCCGGTCAATGCCCTGGTTTCGGTCAGCGCCCAGCGCGCCGCGGTGGCCGACGGGCTGTCTACCGCGCTGTGCCTCGTTCCCCGCTCGGGCGCCGGCGAGGTTCTCCGCCACTTTCCCGGTGCCCGGCTGGAATGGCTCTCCTGAGCGGGGCAGTTGCAGGAATCATACGCGTGGTATGCATTCGTGCACCTCTCGAAAAGTTATCTGGACCGGCCCCGAACGCATCCTCTAACGTCAATCTGGAACAGGTTGAAACGAGGCGATCAAGATGGCGTTGACCAATCGCATCGGGCAGAACACCGACCTGAACCGCAATGGCCGGGACGCCGCTGCGGAAAGCGATGTTCACTATTCCCGCGATCCAAGAGATTTCGGCTGGCTGCGCGAGAACGTGCCCTGCCAGGCGGCCTGCCCTGCCGGGACCGATATCCCGGCCTACATCCTTGCGATCCTGGAGGGGAAATACGGCGATTCCTACGAGATCAACCGCGAGGCCAACGTGCTGCCCGGTGTCCTGGGACGCATCTGTTCGCGCCCCTGCGAGACCGAGTGCCGCCACGGCTGGCCCGGCAATGGCGAGCCGGTCAGCATCTGCCACCTGAAACGCTCGGCGGCGGACTTGAAACACCGCGGGCACCGCCTGAACGAAAGCCTGTATGGCCCTTCGGGCAAGAAGGTCGCCATCGTCGGCTCGGGCCCGGCCGGGATTGCCGCGGCGCATGATCTGTCGCTGATGGGGCACGACGTCACCCTGTTCGAACGCGAGGACGAACCGGGCGGCATGCTGCGCTATGGCATCCCCGAGTTCCGCCTGCCCCGCGACGTTCTGCGTGAAGAGATCCACAACGCGCTGCGGCTGGGGGTAGAGCTGAAAACCGGCGTCGCCATCGGCAATGGCGAGGGGGAAATACCGTTCTCGACCCTGCGCGCGGATTTCGACGCGGTGCTGCTGGCCACCGGCTGCATGGCCGCCACCGAACTGCCGCTGCGCGACGATCCGTCGGGCCGGGCGGTGGCGGATTTCGAGAATGTCGAATACGGGTTCGACTTCCTGCTGGACATGCACCGGGGCCGGCCGAAGAAGGTCGGCAAGCGCGTGGCGGTGGTGGGCGCGGGCTTTACCGCGCTCGACTGCGCCCGCGTGGCGCGGCGGCTGGGGGGCGAGGACATCTCGATCCACCTGCGCACGACGGAAGAGTACATCCCCGTCACCCGCGACGAGATTCTCGAGGCCAAGGCCGAGAATGTCGGCTTTCTGGGGCTGCGCACGCCGGTCGCGCTGAAGGGCGAAAACGGGCATCTGGAAGCGGTCGAGTTCGTCCAGAACCGCCTTGGCGGCTGGCGCGAGAACGGCCGCCGCAAGGCCATCCCGATCAAGGGGTCGGAATTCGATTTCGATTGCGACACCGTTCTGGTCGCCATCGGCCAGCGGACGGCGCATGATTTCCTCGATACCGAGTTGGAGCTGGATCGCTGGAAGAACGCCCGGACGGATGAAAACGGCATGACCTCGCTGGAGGGCGTGTTCGCCGCCGGCGATTACGTCAAGGGCGCCAGCACGGTGATCGAGGCGGTCGGACAGGGCCGCGAGGTGGCGCGTGCCATCGACACCTGGCTGATGGGCAAGCCGCGCCGTGTCCCGGCCGTGCGGATCGAGAAGGTGGACGCACCGCTGCGCGAGCGGGCCTGGGACTTCATCCCGCGCATTCACATGCCGACCGAGGATATCGAGGAACGCGTCGCCCACCTGACCGAAGAGGTCGAGCGGGGCTATGACGACGCTCTGGCCCATGAAGAGGCCCGGCGCTGCTACCTGTGCAACCTTCAGTACAAGATCGACATCGACAACTGCATCTACTGCCGCGCCTGCATCGAGGTTGCGCCCAAGAACTGCATCAAGATGGTCGAGGGGATCGAGATCCACGAGGACGGCACCTACGGCAAGTTGCTGGAAACCGGCGAATGGGATCATGTGGGTGCGATCTGGATCGACAATGTGGAATGCATCCGCTGCGGCGCCTGTTACGAGGTCTGCCCCACCCAGTGCATCTCGATCACCCGCAACCGGCTTTGCATGGTGGAGGTGGAATGATGGCCGCGCCCCTGCATCACGTCATCATCGGGTCGGGCAGCGCCGGTTTCGGGGCGGCGAAGACCCTGCGCGAAGGCGATCCGGATTGCCGGATCACCATGTTCACCATGGACGGCATTCCCTTCTATCATCGCTACGAACTGCCCGAGATCTTCCGGGGCCGGACCGACTGGCGCGACTTGCTGGCGGTGCCGCCTTCCTTCTACGACGAACACCGGATCAACCTGCGCCGGCGTTGCCGGGTTGTGGATGTGGATGGCGCGGCGCATACGGTCAGCCTGGCGCATCAGGAGACCGTGCCGTTCGACAGCCTGCTGGTCGCCGCGGGCGGGCGCGCCTACCTGCCCGAGAACCTGACCGGCCAGGCCGACCTGATCCACGGCTTCGGGTCATTCGAGGCGGCGATGAAGGTCCATCGGGACCTGCCGAAGGGCGGCACGGTCATCATGATCGGTGGCGACATGATCGGGATCGATCTGGCTCTGACGCTGCTGTCCACCGGCTATTCGGTGACGCTGATCGTCAACGCCCAGACCTTCTGGCCGCACGAGCTTTCGGCGGACGAGCGCGCGCCCTTGCTGGACGTCCTGCGGAACAAGGGGGTGAGGGTGATCGAGAATGCCCGCCCGGTCGGAATTTCCGCCCGCAACTCGGGGGCGCCGGCACGTCAGGTGGCACTCGACGACGGGAAGGAGGCCGAGGGCGACGTGGTCATGGCCTTCTGCGGGCTGGCCAGTTCGGTGGAATTCATGCTGCGGGCGGATGTGGACATCGAGCGGGGGCTTCTGGTGACCCCCGAGCTGCGCACCACGAACGAGGCGATCTGGGCTGCCGGTGACGTCTGCCAGATCTGGCATGACGGGGACAAGGCCTACAAGTTCTATCACGGCTGGAAGAATGTCCGCGTCATGGGCGAGCTGGCCGCGCGCAACATCCAGGGCGCGCATGAACCCTTCGACGTCGATGTCGAGGACCGCATCTGGGTCGGGGAGGATGGCGAGATCCACTCGACCTTCTGGACGAGGGAAGCGTGATGAACAAGGCCGGAACCGATATCCAGTTCGCCATCTGCGGCTCGGCCGGCGACGGCACCATCGCCGCCGGAGACATCATGAAGCGCGCGGCCGCGGCGATGGGTTTTCACGTCATCGCCTTCGATGTCTATCCGCCGGAAATTCGCGGTTTCGGCAAGTGCATCTCGCGCATCCGCGTCTCCAGCGAACAGGCCTATTCGCTGAAGGAGCAGACGGATGTGTTCGTGTCGCTCAACGACGGACACGCCATCCCGCATGTGGGCGAGGTGCGCGACTTCGGCGCGGTGATCTATGACGATCACCTGATCGCACCGGTGCCCGAGGGCGGGCATGTCAGCGCCCATGTCAGGCCCGCGCAGATCCCCTACGGGCTGCCGATCCGGCAGATCTCGGAACAGGCGACCAATTCCGCCCGCAGCCGCAACATCGTGGTTCTGGGCTTTGTCGCCGGGCTTCTGGACATGCCGCCCGAGCCCTTCCACAAGGTGGTGAATCAGAAATTCGCCACCAAGCCCCCCGCCGTGGCCGAGGCCAACATCAAGGCCTTCGATGCCGGCTTCGAGGTCGGGCGCAAGGTGTTTCGCCTCGACGATGTCGAGGTGGGCTCGGCGCCCGAGGCCGACCGGGGCGAGGCGGTGATGATGACCGGCAACGGGGCGATTGCCCGCGGGTTCCTCGAAGCCGGGATTCAGAGCTATTTCGGCTATCCGATCACGCCGGCCACCTCGATCATGGAGCGGCTGGCGGTGGAGCTGCCCAAGGCCGGAGGCAGGTTCCTTCAGACCGAGGACGAGATTTCGGCCATTTCCGCCACCATCGGCGCGGGCTTTGCCGGCTCGCGCGCGGCGACGGCGACCTCGGGGCCGGGGCTGGCGCTGATGACCGAGATGCTGGGGCTGGGCGTGATGGCCGAGGTGCCCGCGGTGATCGTGTGCAGCCAGCGCGGCGGGCCCTCCACCGGCTTGCCGACCAAGACCGAGCAGTCCGACCTCAACCTTGCCGTCTTCGGCGGCTCGGGCGATGCGCCGCGCATCGTCATCGCGCCGACCAATGTCGAGGGCTGCTATCGGTGTGCCGGCATGGCTTTCGAGATTGCCGAGGCGTTCCAGGTGCCGGTGATCCTGCTGATCGACCTTTACCTGTCGAACCGCTATGAAACCGTGTTCCCGTCCGGCAGGAACGTGTTCGCCCCCAAACCGCGGCAGGCGCCCGAGCGCAAGGAGGGCGAGGAATACAAGCGCTTCGCCCTGACTGAAAGCCACGTCTCGCCCCGCGCGCTGCCGGGTGATCCGGGCATGATGTACACGGCGACGGGGCTTGAGCACAACGAACTGGGCAAACCCGGTGACGTGCTGCACATGGAGATGAATGCCAAGCGGCACGAAAAGCTCAAACCCGCGACCCGCTATCCGGGGCTGACCACCTGCAAGCGGTTCGGCGGCGAGGGCAAGGTCGATGTCGGCATGTTGGGCTGGGGGTCCACCTTCGGCGAGATCCTGGAGGCCATGTTCGAGGCGCAGGAGGAGGGGATCAGCTGCTCGGCGATGAAGGTGGTCATGCTGTCTCCGCTGCCCGAGGAAGAGCTGCGCGCCTTCTTCGACGATTGCAAGGTGGTGCTGGTACCCGAGGTGAACTATCAGGGCCAGTTCGCCAATCTGGTCTCGGGGGCGCTGGGCCGGCCGGTGGTGCGGCTGGACCGGACCTGTGCCACACCGATGGCGGTTGCCGACATCCTGGCCGAGCTGCGCCGGCTGGCGCGCGAAGTGAATGAACCGGCCCACGCGGCTGCGGGCGGAGGAGCCTGACCATGAACGAACGTGTCGAACCGGTCTATCTGGAAGAGAAGCTCGAAGAGATTCGGGCCGACGGCCATCTGCGCTATCGCTCGAAATCGCTGCCAACATGGTGCCCGGGATGCGGGTATTTCAGCATGGCCGACGGGCTGACCGTGGCGCTGAACCGGCTGGGGCTGGACAACAAGGACGTGGTGGTGGTCTCGGGCATCGGCTGCGCCTCGCGCTTTCCGTTCTTTGTCAACACCTACGGGTTTCACACCCTGCATGGCCGGGTGCTGCCGGTGGCGACGGGGGTGAAGATCGGCAATGACGCGCTGACCGTGATCGCCGTGGGTGGTGATGGCGATGCCTTCGCCATCGGAGCGGGGCACATCCCGCACGCGGCGCGGCGCAACGTGGACATGACCTATCTGGTGTTCGATAACGGCATCTACGGGCTGACCAAGGGGCAGACATCGCCCACCTCGGCACTGGGTTTCAGAACCTCGTCCACGCCCTATGAAAACGGCGACATGCCGCTCAATCCGCTGCTGATGCTGCTGAGCTACGAGGCCAGCTGGGTCGGGCAGGCCTATGCCGGCCGGCCGCATCACCTGACGGACATGATCACCGCGGCGATCGAGCACAAGGGCTTTTCCTTCCTGCGCATCCTCTCGCCCTGCGTGACCTTCGACAAGACCGACAACACCTATCGCAATCTCGGCATGAAGGTGCGCGATCTTCCCGAAGACCACGACCCCTCCGACCGGCTGGCGGCGATGGCGCTGGCCATGGAGGAGGATCACCCGGCGCTGGGCCTGTTCTTCCGCGAAGATCGGGATACGCTGGGCGAAGTCATGCTGGATGCGGCCCGCAAGGCACAGGCAATGAATCTGGCCCCGAAGGGGCTGTGACCGGAGCGGCCCGCCGGCGGGATCAGTCCATCTTTCCGACCTGGATCATTGCCTTTGCGATCTGGCCGTAGGCCTTGCGCCAGGCCGTTTCCATTTCGGCGGTGAAATCCGGGCCCAGCAGTTCCTTGAACGTGTCGATCAGCGCCTCGCCCATGGTGTCGAAGTCGATCGCATGAACCCCCAGCGCACCATGGGTGCGGGCCAGCGGCTCAAGGACATCCGCCACCTCGCCCGGCTGTCTCAGCGCGTTGACGATGGTGCGCAGGGTCCGCATGAACCGCATTCCCTGTCCGCCGATATCCTCCCGGAAGAGGGGTTGCAGGTTCGGATCCCGTTCGAAAAGCTTTTCGTAGAACAGGGTCGGCTGGGCGAACAGCTCTTCCGACCGGGCCATGGTAAAGGCTTTTTCGACGAGTTCGATTTCCTTCTCCGAAAGATTTATGGGCATGGTCCTGCCTCTTTCTCGACCACCTGCTGCCCGTACCGGCACACCGAGCCGGAACACGGACGGGATTACCGTTCCAGTTTACCCGCTTTTGCCTGCGAATGCCCTGCGATGTGTCCGGATGCGGCAACGCGCCTCACGCCGAAATGTCGGGCGTGGTGTCGGCCGCAAGGCGCATGGCGTGCGATGTCCGGTCGAGGCGTTTCCAGTTCAGCCGCTCGCGCAGCGACACGACCGAGCCGATGATGATCATGCAGGGGCTTTTCAGCCTGGCCTCGGCCACTCGGGCGGCGATGTCGGACAGTGGCGCGGTGACGACCTTCTGGTCGGGGCGGGTGCCGTTCTGGATCACCGCCACCGGCGTGGTCATGTTCACCCCGCGTTTGGCGAAGCCCTCCACCAGCGCCGGCAGGTTGGTCAGCCCCATGTAGACGGCCACCGTCTGGCCCTTGCGGATCAGCACGTCCCAGTCGAGATCGAGCACCCCGTCCCTGCCGTGGGCGGTGACGAACAGGCATGATTGCGCGTGGTCGCGGTGGGTCAGCGGAATGCCCGCATAGGTGCCCGCCCCGGACGCGGCGGTGATCCCCGGCACCACCTGAAAGGCGATGCCAGCGGCGGCAAGCTCCTCGATCTCCTCGCCGCCGCGGCCGAAGATGTAGGGGTCGCCCCCCTTCAGGCGCAGCACCCGGTTGCCCTCGCGCGCAAGGCGCACCATCAGGGCCGAGATGTCCTCCTGCTGCATGGTGTGTTCTTTCGGCAGCTTGCCGACATAGATGCGCTCGGCGTCGCGGCGCACCAGGGCCATGATCTCGTCGCCCACCAGCCGGTCATACAGCACCACGTCGGCGCGCTGCATCAGCCGCAGCGCCTTGAAGGTCAGCAGGTCGGGATCGCCCGGCCCGGCGCCGACGAGGTAGACCTCGCCCACGGGGCGGGACTGGCCCGAGGCCTCGGCCTCGAGATCGTCGATGATCTGCGCCTTGGCCCGGTCCTTCGCCCCCGAGAGGAAGAAGTCGCCCGCCGGGCCTTCGATCATGCGCTCCCAGAAATGGCGGCGGGCGCGGCCCGAATCGATGGTTCGGGCGATGACCGAACGGAAGCCGCTGGCAAATTCCGCCAGCCGGCCGAAGGCGGCGGGCAGGGTGGCCTCGATGCGGGCGCGCAGGATGCGGGCGATGACCGGCGCCGTGCCCCCGGTCGAGATGGCGACCACGATGGGCGAGCGGTCCACGATCGAGGGGGTGATGAAATCGCATTTCTCGGGCAGGTCGGCGATGTTGCACAGGATCTTCGCCGCGCGGCACCATTCGTGCAGGCGCTTGTCGCGGGCGCGGTCCTCGGAGGCGCCATATGCCACGGCGCAACCTTCCAGGTCGGCTTCGCGCGGCGCGCGGCGGTGGATGACCAGCCGCTCGCGTCCCTCCAGCGCCAGGAGCTCGTCCTCGGGCTCGGGGTCGAAGGCCTCGACCGTCGCGCCGCAGTCCAGCGCGCGCTCCACCCGGCGTGCGGCGACGGTGCCGCCGCCATCCACCACCACCTTGCGCCCGCGGACATCGAGAAAGATCGGCAGGTAATCCATTTCCGTTTTCCTATTGCATCGTATCGGTGGCCGATCCATCGGCCGCGACGGTCAGGATTTCGGCCAGATGGCGTGCCGAATCCGCATCCATGTCCACCTGGGTAATGCGCTTGCCTTCGATCAGGATCAACCGCACCATCCGCAGCCCGCTGTCAAAGGTCACCTCGCGGATCCGGGCGCGGCGCCGGAAGGGCAGCTCCAGTTCGGCGATGTCGCGCAGGGTTTCCTCAGCCATAGCTGGTTCCCCGCGTGAAGGCCGCCTCCAGGATCCACTCCCATTTGCGCGGGGTGTCGCGGTAGTCGGGCTTGATGTCGAATTCCATGAACATTTCCCCCGATTCACCCAGATGCGCCACCAGCTGTTCGAGTTCCTCGAAACTCTGGACCTCCGGGTGCGACAGGATCAGGTCGCTCAGCTTCGCCATTGTCAACTCCTTCCGATGCGGTTGTGGAAACGGACCCGGTAGAGCAGGCGGGAACGCATGGCGTCCTCGCCCGGGTCGAATCCGGTCCTGTCATGCAGGACGTTGTTGTTCAGGATGCCCTGTCCCGCGGCAAGCCGGAGCCTGCAGGTCAGCGGGTCGCCGCGGTCGAGATATTCGCGCAGCCAGGCCTCGGCCGCGCGGGTCGTCGGATCGTCGCGCCATTCGATGGAGCGGGTGCGGGCGGTATAGCGCATTTGCAGCCGCCCCGTGCCCGGATCGGGGTAGAAGACCGGGCCGACCGAGGCCGGGCGCAGACGGCCGTCCGGCTCGCGGTTTTCGGGGATGGTCATGGCCTGCGGGTGCAGCAATGCGCGCAGGTAGTCCGGGTGATCGTCGCGCAGGCGGATATACAGGATTTCCGGGTCGAGGATGCGGTTTTCGCCCCCGCTTCCGGCGGCGCGCACGCAGTGCAGCACGAATGCCGATATCCGGTCGGAGGGGGCGTTGTAATATCCGTCCGTGTGCCATTTCAGCGGCCTGGTCGAATAGGGGATGTAGCCGCGCTTGCCGGCCTCGTCCGAGGGCTGGAGCGCGACGATGCCTTCCTCGCCGGCGGATCTGTGGGCCTCGGCGATGCGCAGGCCGAAGGCGTCTGCGAATCGGCGCAGGGCGGGGGCGGTGGCATCGGAATCAGGCGGGGACGGGCAGACGTAATGGGCGAAATTGACCGCCTCGCAGCGCCGGATCAGCTCGATTCTTGCGGATTCGGACGGTTCGGCAAGCGATGGCACCTCGACCGGATCCAGCGCCAGCATGTGTTCGCAGACCGCAAGCTTGGCATCGCGCCAGGCGCGGTAGGCATCGTCATTCCCGAGGTCAAGCCACTTGAAATCGTTCAGTTTTTCTTCCATCGCCTGCATCATGTGACCTCGCATCGGGGTTCGTTTCTTTTCCGTCCATAGCAGAATTTTGCACAACTTGACCGATCCGGTGTCGGTTTTGGTTGATTATTACATTCGATTATTACAATGTATAGATATTAGCGATTGGGAGGTCGCAGGCAGAGCTGGCTCCGGGCGAGGAGGGAAAGAGGCGCCCGAAATTCCGAGCCGCTCGGGCTGCCTGCATGTTCCAGCCGTAATGTGTGCCGGAGACGGCGAGACGTGACATGCTAGGGAGACGCGCGATGAAAGACGGCGATCCAAGGGACGACAATTCGGTCAACCGCGAGGGGATTCACCCGACCCCGCATCTGGACCAGCTCGAGGACGGCCCCTGGCCCAGCTTCGTGACCGGCCTCAAGCGGCTGCGCGACGAGGGGGCGCCGAACAACCGGAAAATGATGAACGACCTCCTGGGTCAGCTGAACCATTCCTACGAGAAGCGGCTGGGCTTCTGGAAGGGCGGCACCATCTCGGTCTTCGGCTATGGCGGCGGGATCATCCCGCGCTTTTCGGAAGTGGCCGACCAGTATCCCGAATCCAAGGAATTCCACACCCTGCGGGTGATGCCGCCGGCGGGCTATCACTACACCACCGACGTGCTGCGCAAGATGTGCGACATCTGGGAGCGCCACGGCTCGGGGCTGATCGCCTTCCACGGCCAGTCGGGCGACATCATGTTCCAGGGCTGTTCGTCCGATTCGGTCCAGCCGGCCTTCGACGAGCTCAACGAGCTGGGCTTTGACCTCGGCGGCGCCGGCCCGGCGCTGCGCACCGCCATGAGCTGCGTCGGCCACGCCCGCTGCGAGCAGTCCTGCTATGACGAGGTGCGGGCGCACCGGACGATCATCAATTCGCTGCTGGACGAGATGCACCGCCCGTCGCTGCCCTACAAGTTCAAGTTCAAGTTCTCGGGCTGCGCCAATGACTGCGTGAACGCCATCCACCGCGCCGATTTCGCGGTGATCGGCACCTGGCGGGACGACATCAAGATCGACCAGGAAAAGGTCAAGGAGCACATCGCCAGGGTGGGCCGCAAATACACCATCGACACGGTGGTGAACATGTGCCCGACGCGGGCGATCTCGCTGCATGACGACGACACGCTGGAGATCGACAACAAGTCCTGCGTGCGCTGCATGCACTGCATCAACGTGATGACCAAGGCGCTCAGCCCCGGCGACGACCGCGGCGTGTCGATCCTGATCGGCGGCAAGCGGGCGCTGAAGATCGGCGATCTGATGGGCATCATGGTCATCCCGTTCATGAAGCTCGAGACCGACGAGGACTTCGAGAAGCTGGAGGAATTCGCCGAGAACGTGGTGGAGTTCTTTGCCGACAACGCGCTGGAGCACGAGCGCGTGGGCGAAACCATCGACCGGATCGGCCTGCCGGCCTTCCTCGAGGCGCTGGGCATCGACCCGGATCCGAACATGGTCAACCACCCGCGGACCTCGTGCTATGTGCGCACCGACGACTTCGATGAAGAGGCGGAGAAGTGGTTCGAGCGCAAGGCGCGCGAGGCGGGCCTGCAGATCAGCGCCGAGTGATCACCGGCAATCAATGAACAGACAGGCCCGGCCGGGGCGGCGGCTCCGGTCCGGGCGAGGAGGACAGAGAACATGAACGAACAGGCCGCAACCCCCCGCATGCCCGACGAAGTGGGTGTGCCGGATCCGTTCCCCTACATGCACCCGGTGATGAAGGCCAATTACGGCAACTGGGACTGGCACGACCGGCCGCGCCCGGGCGTTCTGCGCCATGTCTCGAAATCGGGCGACGTGATCTATACCGTGCGCGCCGGCACCCAGCGGCAGATGGACGTGTTCACCATCCGCAAGCTGTGCGACATCGGCGACAAGTATGCCGACGGCTATGTGCGCTTCACCACCCGTTCGAACATCGAATATCTGGTGGCGGACGAGGCCAAGGTCCAGCCGCTGATCGAGGCGCTGGAGGCCGAGGGCTTCCCGGTGGGCGGCACCGGCGCCTCCGTCTCGATGGTCTCGCACACCCAGGGCTGGCTGCACTGCGACATTCCCGGCACCGACGCCTCGGGCGTGGTCAAGGGGCTGATGGACATGCTCCACAAGGAGTTCGTGACCGAGCAGATGCCCAACCGCCTGCGCATCACCACCTCGTGCTGCCAGATCAACTGCGGCGGCCAGGGCGACATCGCGGTGAACGTGCAGTACACCAAGCCGCCGAAGATCAACCATGATCTGGTGGCCAATGTCTGCGAACGCCCTGCGGTGGTGGCCCGTTGCCCGGTGGCGGCGATCCGTCCGGCCATGGTCAACGGCAAGCCGTCGCTGGAAGTGGACGAAAAGAAATGCGTCTGCTGCGGCGCCTGCTACCCGCCCTGCCCGCCGATGCAGATCAATGGCGAGGATTCCACCAAGATCGCGATCTGGGTGGGCGGCAAGCACTCCAATGCGCGCTCCAAGCCGACCTTCCACAAGCTGGCGGTCGCCAACCTGCCCAACAACGCCCCCCACTGGCCCGAGGTCAAGGACGCGGTGCGCCGCATCGTCGAGGCCTACAAGGCCGACGCCAAGCACTGGGAGCGCATGGGCGAATGGATCGAGCGCATCGGCTGGCCAGCCTTCTTCGACAAGACCGGGCTGGCCTTCACCAAGCACCACCTGGACACCTGGACCGGTGCGCGCCACACCATGAACCACTCGGCCCATGTCCGCTTCTGAGGCAGGTGAATCGTGAAGATCGGAGTAGTCATCAGCGAAGGGCCGTACACGCACGAGGCGGCGGATACGGCCTACAACTTCGTCAAGGCGGCGCTGGCTGCCGGGCACGAGGTGCCGCGCGTGTTCTTCTACCACGACGGCGTGAATGTCTCGACGCGTCTGAGTGTGCCGCCGCAGGACGAGCGGCACATTCAGAACAACTGGACGGAACTGGCGCGTGAGCATGGCATCGACCTGGTCGTGTGCATCGCCGCCGCCCAGCGGCGCGGCATCCTCGACAGGAACGAGGCCGAGCGGCAGGGCAAGGACACCGACAACATCGCCGAGGGCTTTCGCATCTCGGGGCTGGGTCAGCTGATCGAAATGGGCATCCAGACCGATCGTCTGGTCATGTTCGGCGACTGAGGGGGATGGAACCATGTCCGATGTAAAGAAATTCCTCTATGTCAACCGCAAGGCCCCCTATGGCACGATCTACGCGCTGGAAAGCCTCGAGGTGGTGCTCATCGGCGCGGCCTTCGACCAGGATGTCAGCCTTGCCTTCCTTGATGACGGGGTGTTCCAGCTGACGAAGGACCAGAACACGGACGGCATCGGCGTCAAGAACTTCTCGCCGACCTTCCGGGCGCTGGGCGACTATGACGTGACCCGGCTCTATGTCGAGAAGGAGTCGCTGGACGAGCGCGGCCTGACCGCCGACGATCTGCAGGAGATCATGTATGAGGACGAGGACGACGATTGGGCCGAGAAGCCCGCGATCCGCATCGTCAGCCGGGCCGAGATGACCGACATCATGGCCGAACAGGACGTGATCCTGAGCTTCTGAAGGGTAGAGACATGTCAACCTTGCATACCGTGAACAAATCGCCCTTCGTGAACCGGACCCTGGAAAGCTGTCTGAACCATTGCAAGGACGGCGACGCGGTCCTGATGATCGAGGATGGCGTCTATGGCGGCCTTGCCGGCACCGCCGTCTCGGAGATCGTCGCCGCGAAGGCGGGCAGCGTGTCGATCCATGTCCTGACGCCGGACATGGAGGCGCGCGGTCTGTCGACCGATCGGCTTTTGGATGGAATCACCGGCGTGGGATATGATGGCTTCGTGGAGCTGGTCACGAAGCACGATCGAACCCAGTCCTGGCTTTGAGCCTGACAACGACATGAAACAGGCCCCTTGCAAGGGGTGCAAACCAAGAGGAAAATCCAAATGGAATATCAAGTGAACGGCAAGACCATTCCCGCGGACGAGGAAGGCTACATCACCAATCTGGACGACTGGTCGCCCGAACTGGCGGAAGAGATCGCCAAGACCGAGAACATCGAAATGGATGAAGAGCGCTGGGAAGTCGTGAATTTCCTGCGCGACTACTATCAGGAGTACCAGATCGCGCCGGCCGTGCGCGTGCTGATCAAGGCCATCAAGAAGTCGATGGGGCCGGAAAAGGGCAACAACAAGTACATGTACGAGCTGTTCCCCTATGGCCCGGCGAAACAGGCCTGCAAGATCGCCGGTCTGCCGAAACCTACCGGCTGCGTCTGATCCAGGCTCGGGCCTGATCGCGTAACCTGTTGATTTTGCAACGGACAATTGTCCGTGAAGGGGAGGAGTCTGCGTGCTGTCCGTGATCTACGCCATACTGTTCTATGTCGCGACCGCCATCCTGGTCGTGGGAGTGGGCATGAAGATTCGAAAATATGCGCGCACTCCGGCCCCGTTGAAGATTCCGACGACGCCCGCGCCGACAACTGCGTGGGGCGTCGTCCTGCGGATGTTGCGCGAAGTGGTCTTCTTCGAAAGCCTGTTCAAGTCCAACAAGTGGATCTGGCTGTTCGGCTGGGTCTTCCACATGTCCATGTGGTTGGTCCTGATCCGGCACATCCGTTACTTCATCGTCGAGATCCCCGGCTGGCTGGCCTTCATGCAGCCTTTCGGGATCTATGCCAGCTTCGGCATGGCGCTGGGCCTGATCGGGCTGTGGGCGCGGCGCTTTCTGGTCGAGCGCATCCGCTACATCACCAGCCCCTCGGATCACCTGATGCTGGCGCTGCTGCTGACCATCGTCATCAGCGGCATGCTGATGCGCTTCGTCGCCCGGCCCGACATCCTTTCGGTCAAGGCCTTCTTCCTCGGGCTGCTGCGGCTGCGCATCGAACATCTGCCCGCCGACCCGATCCTGCTGGTGCATCTGACCACCGTTGCCACTCTGATGATCGTGTTCCCCATTTCGAAGCTGCTGCACGCGCCGGGCGTGTTTTTCAGCCCGACGCGCAACCAGATCGACAACCCGCGCGAAAAGCGCCACCTCGCCCCCTGGGCGGCCAAGCTGGAGGGCTGAGACATGGCCGATGGTGACGACCTGCGCAAGATGGAGCACCCGCTCGACATCCCCTGCCTGCGGCCGGGCGCGATGGAGGGGCTGGAGCCCTTCATCGCCGCCCCCGAGCATCAGGCCAAGCTTGGCTTTCCCGGCGAGCTGGTGCCGAACTGGAAGGAAAAGGCGCTGGAGAAGATGGCCGAGTTGGCCGAGAAGAACCGCGCCTTTCAGGTCTATCTCGATACCTGCGTGAAATGCGGTGCCTGCACCGACAAGTGCCACTATTTCCTAGGCACGGGCGACCCCAAGAACATGCCGGTGGCGCGGCAGGATCTGCTGCGTTCGGTCTATCGGCGCTATTTCACCTTTGCGGGCAAGTATTTCCCCAAGCTGGTCGGCGCCCGCGACCTGACCGAAGAGGTGCTGCACGAGTGGTATTCCTACTACCACCAGTGCTCGGAGTGCCGGCGCTGCTCGGTCTTCTGCCCGTACGGGATCGACACCGCGGAAATCACCATGGCCGCGCGCGAGATCCTCGACCATGTGGGGATCGGGCAGAAATACTCGAACGAGATCATCGGCAAGGTCAAGGAGGTCGGCAACAATCTCGGCCTCAACCCCAAGGCGCTGCGCGCCACGCTGGAGGATCTGGAAGAGGATATCGAGGACGACACCGGCATCTCGGTGCGCCTGCCGCTGGATGAAAAGGGTGCCGACATCCTGCTGGTCACGCCTTCGGCCGACTTCTTCGCCGAGCCGCATATCGACGGGCTGATCGGCTATGCCAAGGTGTTCCACGAGACGGGCGCCTCGTGGACGCTGAGCTCATATGCTTCGGAGGCGGCCAATTTCGGGCTGTTCATCGGCTCCTACGAGAACATGCGCGAGATCGCCCTGCGTATCCGCAAGGCGGCCGAGGATCTGGGCGTCAAGCGCATCATCTTCGGCGAATGTGGCCACGCCTGGCGGGTGGCCTATTCCTTCCTGAACACGCTGGCGGGGCCGTTCGATTTTCTCGATCAGCGCTATCCGATCCCGCAGCACATTCTGGAATATACCTGGGATGCGATCCAGAAGGGCCAGCTGAAGTTCGACAAGTCGCAGAACGACCACATCCGGCTGACCTTCCACGACAGCTGCAACGTGGCGCGTGCCTCGCGCATGGGTGATGAGCCCGGCGGCCAGTTCGAGATCCCGCGCAATGTCATCCGTGCGGTATGCAACCATTTCTACGACATGCCCGACGAGACCATCCGCGAGGCGACGCTGTGCTGCGGCGGCGGGGGCGGGCTGCTGACCGACGACCTGATGGATCTGCGCAAGAAGGGCGCCAGCCCGCGCATGACGGCGCTTCAGCAGGTGACCGAGGAACACGGCGTGACCCACATGGCGGCCATCTGCGCCATCTGCAAGACGCAGTTTTCCAAGGTCATGCCGGCATTCGGCTACGAGATGGATTCAATCGTCTCGGTTCACCAGCTGGTTTCGAATGCGATCATCCTGACCGGTCAGGAGACCGGCGAAGACGGAAACGAGGACGACGACGGCGGCGCGTGACGCCATTCCGGGGAGAGAGACAATGAACGACATGAGCACCGAGGCCAAGCCCACCTTCCGGCGTTTTCACGAAGGTGAGACTGCCGCCGACTGGGATCTTGAGGAAAAGATCTTCCAGGCCGATCATTCCTACAAGTGCCCGACCTATGTGCACAAGACGCCGCCCTGTCAGGGTTCGTGCCCGTCGGGGCATGAGATCCGCGGCTGGCTGGCGATCGCCCGGGGCATGGACAAGCCCCCGCATGAGGACATGCCCTGGCAGGAATACGCCTTCCGCCGCATGGCCACGGCCAACCCGTTTCCGGCGACCATGGGCCGGGTCTGCCCCGCCCCCTGCGAGGCCGGCTGCAACCGCAACGAGGTTGACGACTATGTGGGCATCAACGGGGTCGAGCAGTACGTGGGCGACTGGGCCAACGAGAACAACCTGAAGATGCCCGAGCCGGGCCCCTCGACCGGCAAGAAGGTCGCCGTGATCGGCGGCGGCCCCGCCGGGCTGTCGGCGGCCTATTTCCTGCGCCTCGACGGCCATGACGTGACCATCTTCGAGGCCCACGAGCAACTGGGCGGCATGATGCGCTACGGCATCCCCGGCTATCGCACCCCGCGCGACATGCTGGACAAGGAGATCGGGCGCATCATCGACATGGGGGTGGAGGTGCGCACCAATACCCGTGTCGGCACAGATGTCTCGATGGAGGAGATCGAGGGCGAATATGACGCGATCTTCTGGGCCATGGGTGCGCAGAAGGGCCGAGATCTGCCGATTCCCGGCTGGGAGGGCACGGAAAACTGCATCAACGGGATCGAGTTCCTCGACGCCTTCAACCAGGGCTATGTGCTGGGCACGGCCCAGCGCGTGGTGGTGGTCGGCGGCGGCGATACCTCGATCGACGTGGCCTCGGTGGCGCGCCGGCTGGGTCACATCACCCACACGGCCCTGCCCGAGCACAATGACGGCACACTGGTGGGCTTTGCCGGGCATGACGTTGCCGCCTCGGTCAGCCGCGACGGGATGAAGGCGATCCTGACTTCGCTGTTCCCGATCAACGAGATGACCGCCGCCGAGCGCGAGCGCGAAGACGCCAAGCGCGAGGGCGTGCAGCTGATCGGCGGGGTGATGCCTCTGGAGGTCATCAAGGACGAGAACGGCCGCGCCCGGGCGCTGAAGGTCTGCGAATGCGACATGGACGGCATGAAGCCGATCCCGCGCGAAGGCACCGAATACGAGATCGAATGCGACATCATCATCGCTGCCATCGGCCAGATGGGGGATTTCGAGGGGCTCGAAGGTCTCGGCAACGAGCGCGGCTTCGTTGATATCGAGCCGGGCAGCTACCGGGTGAAGGGGCGCGAAAAGCACTTCGCCGGCGGCGATATCATCAAGCCGCACCTGCTGACCACCGCCATCGGGCACGGCCGCATCGTCGCCGACACCATCACCGATTACCTCGATGACGGCACGATCGAAAAGCGCCCGAAGGTGGATGTGCATCACTTCAATCTTCTTGAAGAGCTGCACCAGCGCGGCAAGGATCCCGAGCCCTACGACCATACCCAGACCCGAGGGACCTCGTCGGCGAAATTCGCCATCCACAATTTCGAGGACCGCTCGGACACCCAGATCATCCCCCATGACGAGCTGTTCAAGGGGCATTTCAACTTCGTCCCGCGCGAGGTGCGCAAGGAGGTGCATATCGAGGGCGACGAGGTTCTCGGCAACTTCGAGGAACGGATCATCGGTTTCACCGAGGAGCAGGCGAAGAAGGAAGGCGAACGCTGCATGTCCTGCGGCATGTGCTTCGAATGCGACAACTGCGTGATCTTCTGCCCGCAGGATGCGGTCTACAGGGTTCCCAAGTCGGAACGCACCGTTGGCCGTTACGTGGCGACCGATTACACGCGCTGCATCGGCTGCCATATCTGCGCCGATGTCTGCCCGACCGGCTACATCAAGATGGGTCTCGGAGAATAGCCATGGCGCGAATCCTTCTGATCCTGACACTGGTCTTCGGCATGGCCGGCGCCGGCACGGCGGGCGAGGACGGTTCCAGCCTCTGGCCCGACATTCCCAAGGCGACCGGCGAGCCGCACCCGGAAGGCAACGAATGGTGGCGCAAGAACCATCCGAAGCTGCTGCTGCATGACCGGGATCTGACGATGCGTCAGGGCGAGCGGCAGGTTCAGGCCAGCCTCAAGTCGTGCTTCGAGTGCCACGCGGTCAAGGACGACGCGGGCAACTATGCCACCTACGAGAACGAACAGAACTTCTGCCGGGTGTGCCACGACTTCGTGGCGGTCAAGGTGGATTGCTTCATGTGCCATCGCTCGACCCCCGACGGGGTGGACGAATCCGCGCTTGAGGCCTTCACCACGCCGCCCGCAATGCCGAAAGGCCGCGGTCCGGACAGCATCATTGCATATCTCGAAAGGCTGGAGCGCGTTCCCCTGGCCAGCGCGGACACCGGGACGGAGGCGGGACAATGAGTTGCGGCAAGTCCGACAAGGCGGAAAGGGGAGCGGAACTCAGCCGGCGCGACCTTCTGCGCAGCGGCGCGGCGGTGGCAACGCTGACGCTTGCGCCGGGGGTGACGCTGATGGCTTTCGGAGGCTCTCCGGCGGATGCGGCGGGGCGGGCTGATGCGGGCAAACGCTGGGGGCTTCTGATCGACGTCAGCCGCTGTGACCCCGATTGCGATGCCTGCGTGACCGCCTGTCAGGTCGAAAACGGCTGGAAGGACGAGGGCAACCCCGAAACCGATGCCCAGTGGATCCGCAAGGTGACGCTGAAGAACAAGGATACGGGGCGCAAGGTGTCGATGCCGGTCATGTGCCAGCACTGCGAGAAGCCGCCCTGCGTCGATGTCTGCCCGACCGGCGCTTCGTTCAAGCGCGTCGATGGCATCGTCCTGGTGGACAAGCATATCTGCATCGGCTGCCGCTACTGCATGATGGCCTGCCCGTTCAAGGCGCGTTCGTTCATTCACGAAAACCACGTGAACCAGAAATCCTGGGCGCCGCGCGGCAAGGGCACGGTGGAAAGCTGCACCCTTTGCGTGCACCGGGTCGATACGGGGCGGATCCCCGCCTGTGTCGAAGCCTGCGAGGCCACCGGCAACCGCGCGATCATCTTCGGTGATCTGAAAGACCCGAACAGCGAGATTTCGAAGCGCGTGGCCGAGTATTCCTCGATCGCGCTGCGCGCCGACCTCGAACTGAATCCGGGCGTTCGCTACTCGAACCTGTGAGAGGTGTCCCCGAATGGAACGGACAATCTATCGCGAAATCAAGATGACGCCGCAGCTGTGGCAGGTGGCGTTCCTGCTGGGCGCCTTCCTGCTGGCGGCGCTGGCGGCTGTCGTCTATGTCGAGGAATACGGCCATATCGTCACCGGCATGAACAACCAGATCGTCTGGGGCCTGCCGCATGTCTTTGCGATCTTCCTGATCGTGGCCGCCTCGGGGGCGCTGAACGTGGCGTCCATGGCCTCGGTCTTCGGCAAGGTCCATTACAAGCCGGTGGCGCGGCTGTCGGGGATTCTGGCGATTTCGCTGCTGGTGGGAGGTCTTGCGGTGCTGGTGCTGGACCTGGGGCGGCCGGACCGGCTGATCGTGGCGATGACGAAGTACAATTTCAGGTCGATCTTCGCCTGGAACATCTATCTCTACACCGGATTCATGGCGATCGTCGCGGTCTATCTGTTCACCCAGATGGCGCGTGGCCTGCCCAACAACTACGTCAAGCAGATGGGGATGTTCGCCTTCCTGTGGCGGCTGGCGCTGACCACCGGCACCGGGTCGATCTTCGGCTTTCTGGTGGCGCGGCCGGGATATGACGCGGCAATCATGGCGCCGCTGTTCATCTCCATGTCGTTCAGTTACGGGCTGGCGGCGTTCATCCTTGTCCTGACCGCGCTGTGCCGGCTGAGCAACCGCCCGCTGGGGCAGGAGCTGATGCGCAAATATGCGCGCCTTCTGGCCATCTTCTGCGCGGTGGTGCTGTATTTCACCGCCGTGCAGCACCTCACCAACATCTATGTTGCCGAGCATACCGGTTTCGAGCGGTTCATCCTGCTGGATGGTGGCATCTATACATGGCTGTTCTGGGGTGGGCAGGTGCTGATCGGCGGGGTGCTGCCGATGTTGCTGATCTGGCATCCGGCCACGGCCGATGCGCCTTCGACGCCGGTCCTGGCCTCGATCATGGTGGTGCTGGGCGCGTTCGCGCAGCTTTACGTGATCGTGGTCGGGGGGCAGGCCTACCCGATGGAGGTCTTTCCTGGCTACGAGGTGCTGGAGAGCAGTTTCTACGACGGCGTGATCGCCGCCTATTCCCCGCGCTGGCCCGAGCTGTTCCTGGGGCTTGGCGGTGTCGCACTGGCCCTTCTGGCCACCGGCCTGGCGGCCAAGGTGCTGAGGGTTTTGCCAACCAACCTGTCCGATGCAAATATCGGGCAGAAGGCCGAATCGTAGGAAAGCCATGCAGCAGCAGCCGCACCCGTTCGCGAAATTCGTGGCCATCCTGGGCCGCGGCAAGACCAAGCAGCGCCACCTCACGCTGGACGAGGCGCGCGAGTCCATGGGCATGATCCTGCGCGGCGAGGCCCTGCCCGAGCAGATCGGCGCCTTCCTCATGCTGCTGCGACTGAAAGAGGAAGCGCCCGAGGAGATTGCCGGCTTCGCCCAGGCGGTGCGCGACACCCTGACCCTGCCGGCCGATCTGCCGAAGGTCGACATCGACTGGTCCTCCTATGCCGGCAAGCGGGTGCAGCTGCCGTGGTTCGTGCTGTCGGTGCTGGCACTTGTGGGCGCGGGTCACAGCGTGGTCATGCACGGCACCGAGGGGCACACGCCGGGCCGGGTCTATACCCGCGCCACGCTTGAACGGCTGGGATTTCCCGCCGCTGCCAGCCTGGACGAGGCCGCAGCGCATCTGCGCGCGCGCCGTTTCGCCTATATCCCGCTTGAGGTGCTCAGCCCGACCCTGCGCCACCTGATCGAGCTGCGCCCGATCTTCGGCCTGCGCTCGCCCGTGCATTCCTTTTCGCGCATGATCAACCCGTTCGGGGCGGAAACGATGATGCAGGGCATCTTCCACCGAGGCTTCATGGATATCCATTCCGGTGCCGCCCGCATTCTGGAACAGCCCCGCATGGCGGTGTTCCGCGGCGAAGGCGGCGAGATCGAGCGCCGTCCCAACAAGCCCACCCAGGTCTGGATGACGCGCGGAGCCGACGAACCGGTCGTCGAAACCTGGCCCGCGCTGCTGGATGTGCCGCATCAGCCCGCCGATGAAGAGATGGATCTGACCCGGCTCGAACGCGTCTGGCGCGGCGAGGCCGAGGACGCCTATGCCGAAGCGGCCGTCATCGGCACCATTGCCGTCACGCTGCGGGCGATGGGGCGCGCAGGGTCGGTGGAGGCGGCCGAGGCCATGGCCCGCGACCTCTGGGCTTCCCGCGACCGGGCGTTCCTCGCGCAGGCGGCATGACACCGCACCCACGGTTCATGATCGCGGCGGCGCACAAGTCGTCGGGCAAGACGGTTGTGTCCACGGGGCTGGCGGCTGCCTTTCGCGCCGCCGGGGACGATATCGGAACCTTCAAGAAGGGCCCGGACTATATCGACCCGATGTGGTTGTCCCTGGCCTCGGGCCGGCCCTGTTACAATCTCGATTTCAACACCATGGAGCGCGCAGGGATCGCACCGTTCTTTGCCTCGCGGGCGCGGGGGTTGTCGCTGATCGAGGCCAACAAGGGCCTCTATGACGGTGTCTGCGTGGAGGGCAGCGACTCCAATGCCGCGCTGGCCAGGCTTCTCGGCCTGCCGGTGGTTCTTGTGATTGACACGCTGGGCATGACGCGGGGGATTGCGCCGCTGCTGGTGGGCTATCGGGCTTTCGACCCATCGGTGAACATCGCCGGGTTGATCCTCAACCGTGTGGGCGGCGCCCGGCACGAGGCCAAGCTGCGCCGCGCGGTCGAGGCCTATTCCGACATTCCGGTGATCGGCAGCGTGTGGCGCAATTCGCGCCTGGACATCGGCGAGCGCCATCTGGGCCTGACCACCCCGGCCGAGGCTGCCGGCGTCGAGGCCCGGATTGCCGCCTTTGGCGAGGTCATGGCCCAGTCGGTCGATCTTGAGCGCCTGCGGGACATCGCCCGCAAGGCGCCAGCTCTTGATCTGCCCGCGCCGCCACCGCCCGCCCCGCCGCGCTGGCCGGGGCTGAGGATCGGGATCCTGCGCGATGCGGCCTTCGGCTTCTACTATCCCGACGATCTTGAAGCGATGGAGGCCGAAGGCGCGCGCCTCGTTCCCATCGACGCGCTGCATGACCGGGAATTGCCCGACATCGACGGGCTGTTCATCGGCGGCGGCTTCCCCGAGATGCGGATGCGTGAACTGGCCGCCAATCTTTCACTGCGCCGTGCGATTCGCACGGCACTGGAGGGCGGGCTGCCCTGCTATGCCGAATGCGGTGGGCTGATGTATCTGTGCAAGACGCTTTCCTGGCATGGCGAGAGCGCGCCCATGGTCGGCTTCATCCCCGCCCATGCAGTCATGCACGAGCGGCCCCAGGGGCGCGGCCATGTGGAATTCACCAGCACCGAGGCCTGCCCGTGGAAGGGGGCGGGCTGCGTGATCCGGGCGCATGAGTTCCACTATGCCGCAATCGAGGGGCTGCCCGCCGATACCGTCTATGTGCGCGAGATGAAGCGCGGCACTGGCATTGACGGGCGCCGTGATGGCATCCTTATCCGCAATACGGTTGCCGGTTTCGTGCATCTGCGCAACTCGGCCAACATCCCTTGGGTGCCGGGATTTCTCGATTTCGTGGCGCGGTGCCACCGGGGCGCCGGCGGCTGAAGGGGCGGGGCGCCGGGAACAGGGCGTGTCGCGTCTGACCGGATTTGGTGCGCTGTACAGGCGGAGGGTAGGCGGCCGCCCGGGCGGGCGCATGCCCGGGCCGCTTGCGCGCCCCGGGCGAAGCGAATCCGGTCAGGCGCGATCCGGATGGGATTGACCGGGCCGGAGGGCTCCGAAAGCGGGACACCCGCCGGCTTCGGCGGGTGTCATCGTTCGGATCTGGTGTTTGCGGTGGCTTGTGTCAGGCGCGCTTGATCTGGAAGGTGTAAACGTCGCCCTCGCTGCCCGAGCTCAACAGCTCGTTGCCGGTCTGCTTGCAGAAGGCGGCGAAGTCGGCGACCGATCCGGGATCGGTGGCCCGCACGGTCAGGATGTCGCCGGCCGCCATGCCTTTCAGCATCTTCTTGGCCTTGATGATCGGCAGAGGGCAGTTCAGCCCTTCGGCATTCAGGGTTTGTTCAGCCATACGGTCTTTCCTTTCGAGAGTCAGATGAAAAGGTTGATGTCGGATTTCGAGGCGGTTTCGATATAGGTGGCCGCGCCGCCCAGCTCGATCCCGTCGATCATGTCGTCGGGGGAATACTCGAACAGATCCATCGTCATCTGGCAGGCGATCATGCGCACGTCGAGTTCCATGCAGGCTTCGCGCAGATCTTCGAGAGGGGCCACGCCCTTCTTCGCCATCAGGTTCTTCATCATCTTGCCGGCCATGGCGCCCACTCCCGGCAACATGCCCACGATGTTCGGCATGGGCATGTGCATGCCCATCATCGGCATTTCCATGGCCGCGTTGCCAAGCGTGGTGAATTTCGGATCCATGTCCTTCTTGAGAAGCGGCAACCCGTAGAAGGTGAAGAACAGGGTCACATCCATGTCCATCGCCGCCGCGGTCGAGGCAAGGATGAAAGGCGGATAGGCCCAGTCCAGCGACCCCTTGGTCACGATGATCGACATGCTCTTGCTGTTTTCCAGCTGCGCGGCATCCAGCATCTTTTCTCCTCCCACGATCGCGACGCCTGATCAGTCATATTAGCATAATTGAATGTTCACCTTCCGGTCAAGCAAACATTGCCCGCACATTTCCGTGGGCGGCGTTGCGCCAGGCCTTTGTTGCGCTGCCATGGACGAGGTGGAAATATTCTTGCTATATACATACGCAAATATGCTAATACGTGATTGTGAATCCCGGATCAGCCGGGACAACGACAATCGCCGGGCCGTCGCCGGCCCGGCCAACAGGGAGCCGCAGTCGTGATGGAAACTTTGAGGGAAGCCGCAGTCGAGAACGCTGCGACCTGGATTCTTTGGGGGGGCCTTCTGATAGGCGCAGCGTTCGGGTTCATCGTCCAGCGCACCAATTTTTGCACCATGGGGTCGATTTCCGACATCCTGACCTTTGGTGATTATCGCCGCTTCCGGTCGTGGGTGATGGCCGGCGCCGTGGCCATGATCGGCGTGTTCTTCATCGACCTGACCGGGCTCGCCGACATGACCAACAGCATGTACGTGTCGCCGAATTTCACTTGGGGCGGCCACATCCTGGGCGGTTTCATCTTCGGCGTGGGCATGGTGTTCGCGGGCGGGTGCGTGTCGCGGAACCTGGTGCGCGCCGGAAGCGGCGATCTTCGGTCACTGATCGTCCTGTGGCTGATCGGCGGATCGGCCTACATGACCATCGGCGGGCTGTTCGGGCCGACGCGGGTGGCCGTGGTCGGAGCCATGACCACGAATCTGACCGAAATGGGCATCCCCGACCAGCGGCTGAGCACCATGCTGTCGTGGATCACCGGCATGTCGCCGGGTACCGCGCAGCTGCTGTCGGTCATCGCGATCGCCGGCGGCATCCTCGTCTGGTGCTTCAAGGACAGCGGGTTTCGCAGTTCGCCCCGGCATGTGATTGCCGGGCTTGGCGTGGGCCTGTCCGTCCTCGCGGGCTGGCTGCTGACGGCGATCACCTTCGACGAATTCGCCGACCGCCCGCTGCTGGCTTCGCTCAGCTACGTCCGGCCGGCCGGCGATTCGATCGACTTCTTCATGCGCTTCACCGCTTATGACGCGCCAAGCTTTGCCGTGACCACCACGGTGGGCGCCCTGCTCGGGGCCTTCATCGGCGCGGTTTCGCAAAGGCGCTTCCACCTGGCGACCTTCACCGACACCAAAGACACCCTGCGCAATCTTTTCGGCGCGGTGATGATGGGGATCGGCGGCGTCGTGGCGCTGGGCTGCACGATCGGGCAGGCCGTGACCGGGTTTTCCACGCTGGCGGCCGGATCGCTCATCACCTTCATCTTCATCGTCCTTGGCGGTGTGGCCGGGATGAAGACGATGGAGGCCATGGCCTGA
Source organism: Piezobacter thermophilus (assembly GCF_055386745.1). Lineage (NCBI taxonomy): Bacteria > Pseudomonadati > Pseudomonadota > Alphaproteobacteria > Rhodobacterales > Paracoccaceae > Piezobacter > Piezobacter thermophilus. Next base: position 700,721 of record NZ_AP042380.1, read on the forward strand.
GCCGACCCGGCATACTGCCGGAAGAGGGAAAAAAACGGGCCCCGAACCACGGTTCGGGGCCCTTTCGTTGCGGTCCGGCGAACGGGATCAGTCGTCGTCGTCCATCTCGGGGAACAGCCGCGCCGCCACGTTGAGCGCGATCTTGCGATAGGCTGCGGCATGGGGCCCGTCGGGCTGGGCCATGACGATGGGCGTGCCGGCGTCCGAGTTTTCCCGGATCGCCATGTCCAGCGGGATTGCCCCCAGGAAGGGCACGCCCAGTCGGTGCGCGTCCTGCTCGGCCCCGCCATGGCCGAAGATGTGCGATTCCCCGCCACAATGGGGGCAGATGAAGGTGGACATGTTCTCGACGATGCCGAAGATCGGAACATCCACGTTCTTGAACATCTTCAGCCCCTTGCGCGCGTCGATCAGCGCCAGGTCCTGCGGAGTCGAGACGATCACCGCCCCCTGCAGCGGCACCTGCTGGGCCATGGTCAGCTGAGCGTCGCCGGTCCCCGGGGGCATGTCCAGAACCATCACGTCCAGTTCGCCCCAGTCCACCTCGCGGGTCATCTGCATCAGGGCGGACACCACCATCGGGCCGCGCCAGATCACCGGATTGTCCTCTTCCATGAGAAAGCCCATGGACATGGTCCTGATGCCGTATTTGTCGATCGGGATGACGCGTTCGTCCTCGATCTGCGGGCGTTCGGTGATGTTCATCAGCCGCGGCAGCGAGGGGCCGTAGATGTCCGCATCCAGCAGCCCGACCTTCAGCCCCAGCCCGCGCAGCGCCAGCGCCAGGTTGACCGCAGTGGTGGACTTGCCCACCCCGCCCTTGCCCGAGGCCACCGCGACGATGGTGCGGATGCCGGGAATGGCGGCGCTGTGGGGGCGCATGTCGCGCCCCGGCGCCTCGGTCGGGCGCTTTTTCAGCTTCGGCGGCTCGGGGGCCTTGGGCACGGGACGCTCGGCGGTCATCACCACCAGCAGGGTCTCGATTTCCTCGATGCCCGAGAGCTTGTCCTCGATCAGCTGCTTGAGCTCGACCAGATCGCCCTGGAACCCCTCCGGGACGTTGACCGAGATCACCACCTTGCCGTCATCCACGGCCACGTCGCGCTCGGTAATCATGCCCGAGGTGACCAGATCGGGCCGGACCCCGGCAAACGGAATGGTCGAAAGACGGGCGAGAATGACTTTTTTCATGGGATGTCCTGCCAGCAGCTGTGTTTCATTCCAATATTCTAATATGATCGGATAACCAAGCCAATAGGTGCGGCGGACAAAGGTACGTCCAGGAAAAATGTTTTCCGGTTGCCCGGCATCGGTTGCGGATCCGATCGGGCATTGCGCGCCGGCGTGACGCCTTTAGGGTGTGAAGTGTTCGTTATCCGGCAAGTTCCGCTTCCCGTTCGGCGCTATGCGGAACGGGCGCGGGCTGCGCGCGAGGCTTGGAGGGAGTCATGGCACCTTTGGACGGCAACAGGGGCGTGTGGAAATCCGGTCGCGGACGTGGCCGGCGGACGCCGAAGGGGCGCCAGTATTCGGATGGGGCGCTGGCGGATGTCCGGGGGCTTCTGGAGGATCGTCCCCGCCGGCGCGATCTCCTGATCGAGTTCCTGCACCTTGTTCAGGACCGATACGGGCATCTCTCGGCCGATCACCTTGCGGCGCTGGCGGCCGAGATGCGGCTTTCGCAGGCCGAGGTCTACGAGGTCGCCACCTTCTACGCCCATTTCGACGTGGTGCGCGAGGGCGAGACGCCGCCGCCCGAACTGACCATCCGGGTGTGCGATTCGCTCTCGTGCGAGATGGCCGGCGCGAAGGCCCTGCGCGAGGCGCTCGCCTCGGGGCTGGATCCGGCGCGGGTGCGGGTGCTGCGCGCGCCCTGCATGGGCCGCTGCGATGCGGCGCCGGTTGCCGAGGTGGGGCACCGCCATGTGGATCGGGCCACGCCCGAGGCGGTGCAGGCGGTGATCGCGGGCGGGGATTTCTCGCCGGTGCTCCCCGATTACGAGGGCCTTGACGCCTACCGCGCGGGGGGCGGCCATGACAGGCTGGCGCGCCTGCGCCGGGAAGGCGATCGGGGGGCCGTCTGCGAAACCCTGCTGGCCTCGGGGCTGCGGGGCCTGGGCGGGGCGGGCTTTCCCACCGGGCGCAAATGGCAGCTGGTGCGGGCCGAGCCGGGGCCGCGCTATCTGGCGGTGAATGCCGACGAGGGCGAGCCGGGCACCTTCAAGGACCGCTGGTATCTTGAGCGTGCGCCGCATCTGTTTCTTGAAGGCGCGCTGATCGCCGCTTGGGTGATCGAGGCCGAGAAGGTGTTCATCTACCTGCGCGACGAATACCCGGCGGTGCGCGAGATCCTGAGCCGCGAGATCGCCGCGCTCGAAGCCGCGGGCCTTGCCGCCCCCGGCCATATCGAGCTGCGCCGGGGTGCGGGGGCCTATATCTGCGGCGAGGAATCGGCGATGATCGAGTCGATCGAAGGGCGCCGCGGGCTGCCTCGCCACCGCCCGCCCTATGTGGCGCAGGTGGGGCTGTTCGGCCGGCCGACGCTGGTCAACAATGTCGAGACGCTGCTGTGGGCCGCGCGGATCTGCCGCGAGGGGCCGGAGGTGCTGGCCGGGGTCGAGAAGAACGGCCGCAAGGGCCTGCGCAGCTATTCGGTCTCGGGGCGGGTGGCGAAGCCGGGGGTCTATGTGCTGCCGGCGGGCTCGACCATCGCGGATGTGATCGCGGCCGCCGGCGGCATGGCCGAGGGGCATGTGTTCAGGGCCTATCAGCCCGGCGGGCCGTCCTCGGGGATCCTGCCGGCCAGCCTTGCCGACGTGCCGCTCGATTTCGACACGCTGCAACCGCACGGATCCTTCATCGGCTCGGCCGCGGTGGTGGTGCTGTCGGATCGCGATTCGGTGCGCGAGGCGGCGCTGAACATGCTGCGCTTCTTCGCCGATGAAAGCTGCGGCCAGTGCACGCCCTGCCGGGTCGGTTGCGCCAAGGCGGTGCAGCTGATGCAGGCCGACCGCTGGGACCGGGCGCTGCTGGAGGATCTGTGCCAGGTGATGGAGGATGCCTCGATCTGCGGGCTGGGGCAGGCGGCTCCGAACTCGATCCGGCTGGCCATGCGGCATTTCGGGGAGGAGTTGTGACCATGAGCGGACAGCCAGGGAACGTCACCTTCACCCTGAACGGCGAAAAGGTCACCGTGCCGGCGGGAACCACCATCTGGGAGGCGGCGCGCGGCGGTGGTCTGGTGATCCCGCACCTGTGCCACAGGCCGGCCCCCGGCTATCGTCCCGACGGCAACTGCCGCGCCTGCATGGTCGAGGTCGAGGGCGAACGCACGCTGGTGGCCTCGTGCATCCGCCCGGTCGAGGACGGCATGGTGGTGCGCACGCAAAGCGCCCGGGCACGCAAGGCCCGGGAACTGGTGATCGAGCTGCTGGCCGCCGATCAGCCCGAGGCGGCGCATGATGCCTCGTCGCATTTCGCCGCCATGAAGCGCGTCGCCGGCGTGCAGGACAGCCGCTTTCCCCGGCGCCCGTCGCAGGAGGTGCCGGCCGCCGATGACAGCCATGTGGCGATGGCGGTCAATCTGGATGCCTGCATCCACTGCACCCTGTGCGTCCGGGCCTGCCGCGAGGTGCAGTGCAACGACGTGATCGGCCTGTCGGGGCGGGGTTTCGGGGCGCTGATCGCCTTCGACCAGGGCGACCCGATGGGCCTGTCCACCTGCGTGGCCTGCGGCGAATGCGTGCAGGCCTGCCCCACGGGTGCGTTGATGCCGGCGGGGCTGCTGGACGCGGCGCGGCACGGCGACAGCGCCGGTTTCGACCGCGAGGTGGCCAGCGTCTGCCCCTTCTGCGGGGTGGGCTGCCAGGTCGGATTCAGGGTCAGGGACGGGCGCATCCGCGAGGTGGTGGGGCTGAACGGTCCGGCCAACGAGGGCCGGCTCTGCGTCAAGGGGCGGTTCGGTTTCGACTATGTGCACCACCCCCACCGGCTGACGAAGCCGCTGATCCGGCGCGCGGGCGCGCCCAAGGGCATGAACGTGGATCCGGGCGATCCGCTCAGCCATTTTCGCGAGGCGGACTGGGACGAGGCGCTGGACGTCGCCGCGCAGGGCCTGGCCCGGCTGCGCGAGGTGGACGGGCGCCTGGTGGCCGGTTTCGGCAGCGCGAAATGTTCCAACGAAGAGGCCTATCTGTTCCAGAAGCTGATCCGCCAGGGTTTCGGCCACAACAACGTGGATCACTGCACGCGGCTGTGCCATGCCTCCTCGGTGGCCGCATTGCTGGAGAACGTGGGCTCGGGCGCGGTCACCGCCACCTTCAACGAGATCGGGAACGCCGACGTGGCGCTGGTGATCGGCGCCAATGCCGTCGAGAACCACCCTGTGGCGGCGACGTATTTCAAGCAGTTCGCGCGCCGGGGCGGCAAGCTGATCGTGGCCGATCCGCGCGGCGTCGGGCTGGGACGGTTCGCGGCGCACCGGCTGCAGTTCCGCCCCGGCTCGGATGTGGCGCTGCTCAACGCGATGATGGCGACCATCGTCGAGGAAGAGCTGTTCGACGCCGACTACATCGCCCGCTTTACCGAGAACTGGGAGGCGATGCGGGAACATCTGAAGGCCTTTTTGCCCGAGAAGATGGCCCCGCATTGCGGCATCCCGGCCGAGGAGTTGCGCGCCGCCGCTCGCACCTTCGCGAAAGGCAGGGCGGGGATGATCTTCTGGGGCATGGGGGTCAGCCAGCATGTGCATGGTACCGACAATGCCCGCTGTCTCATCAATCTGGCGCTGATGACCGGCAATGTGGGTCGGCCCGGCACCGGGCTGCACCCCTTGCGGGGCCAGAACAACGTGCAGGGGGCCTCGGATGCGGGGCTGATTCCGATGTTCCTGCCCGATTATCAGAGCGTGACCGACGCCGCTGCCCGCCGCCGTTTCACCGAGATCTGGGGCGGCGTGTGGAAGGGCGACGATTTCAGCGCCGAGAAGGGCCTGACCGTGGTGGAGATCATGGATGCGATCCATGCCGGCGCGATCCGCGGCATGTATATTCTGGGCGAGAACCCGGCCATGTCGGACCCGGACGCGGAACATGCCCGCGCCGCGCTGGCGAAGCTTGAGCATCTGGTGGTGCAGGACATCTTCCTGACCGAAACCGCCATGTTCGCCGATGTGATCCTGCCCGCCAGCGCTTGGCCCGAAAAGGCCGGCACCGTGACCAACACCAACCGGCAGGTGCAGATGGGCCGCCCTGCCGTGTCGCCGCCGGGCGAGGCGCGCGAGGACTGGCGGATCATCACCGATCTGGCCAAGCGGCTGGGGCTGGACTGGTCCCATGCCCACCCGCGCGAGGTCTTTGCCGAGATGAAGCGCGGCATGGGCTCGCTCGACAACATCACCTGGGAGCGGCTGGAGCGCGAAGGAGCCGTCACCTATCCCTCGCTTTCGCCCGACGATCCGGGGCAGGTGGTGGTGTTCGGCGACGGGTTTCCGCGTCCGGGCGGGCGGGCGCGCTTTGCTCCGGCCCGACTGTCGGCCCCCGACGAGCTGCCGGATGCCGACTATCCCCTGGTGCTGATCACGGGGCGGCAGCTTGAGCACTGGCACACGGGCTCGATGACGCGGCGGGCGCATGTTCTGGATGCGGTGGAGCCCGAGGCCAGCTGTTCGATGCATCCGGCAACGCTGTGCGGGATGGGGCTGGAGGCGGGCGACATGGTGCGGCTGACCACAAGGCGTGGCAGTGTCGAGGTCATGGTGCGCGCAGACCGCGCCGTGGCCCCCGACACCGTGTTCCTGCCCTTCGCCTATGTCGAGGCCGCCGCCAACCTCCTGACCAACCCCGCGCTGGATCCATATGGCAAGATTCCCGAATTCAAGTTCGCCGCCGTCAGGGTCGAGAAGGCAGGTTAGGACAGAAATTCGCGGCCCGTGTCGCGCAACCCGCTACCATCCTCTGTAGAGGACGGACCGGGAAGATTCGTGGACCGCGTGCGGCGTCGCCGGTAAAATTTCAAGGTAGTACCGACGAGTCGTGCGATGTTGCTCCTGTTTGAGAAACCGGGTCCGCGGCAAGTTTCGGTCGCAATCGGCATCTTGTTGTTTTCATTGCCAGTGTTTGCGGCCGAACATGCGGAATCAGAGGTACGGGACGGTTGCTCCCGCCTGTTCGAACTGTCCGCACCCGTCTGCATCGCGCGCGTGAGATGCCCCACAAGAACCGATCATCTGGAAACAATCGAGAGGATATTCCGCCAATGTTCACGCGGAAAGGCGGTGGACATGGAGCGGATCGGCGAGATCCTGAGCGGTTTTTCCTCTGAAACCGTCTTTCGCTGTTGTGTGGGCAATGCGTTTATCGGTCGGTACCCGCTTGACAGGGATAACCGGTTTTGACCGGGAAAGGGGGTAAGACATGGCGACGAACTTTCAGTCTCTGCTGGTTGGAGGAGCCACCGGCTGGCATGACGGCAGCGGGCGGATCACCTATTCGTTTCTGGGCGCTACCATGCCCGCCTACTATCCGAAGAAGGACACCAATGGCGATGGCACGGTGGATGCGTGGAAGATCGACAAGGGCTCGTTCATTCCGCTGAACGGCAATTTCAGCATGACCGTGGCCGAGCGCGCCCTGACCTACATGGCGATCGATGCCTGGAACGAGGTTGCCAATGTCAATCTGGTGCCCGGGACCATCACCGGCACCGCCGGAGGCGGGGTGGGCACGCCGGTGACTGGCGACGGGCGGCTGGTACCGGCCGGCGGGACGGCAGTGCCGACCAATGACGACGGCTTCACCGCCTATGATTTCTCGGCGGTGTTCGAAGACGGCCTCAACTTCTTCGGCCAGACCTATACCGGGACGTCGGTCTATGTGAACACCAATGGCAGCATCTCCTTCGGCGGCGGCATCTCGACCTATACGCCGACGGCGATCTCGGCGGGCGGCATGCCGATGATCGCGCCGTTCTGGGCGGATGTGGATACGCGGGCGGGCTCGCCGATCTATGTGGATGTGGACCCGGTGAAGGACGTGGTGACCGTTACCTGGGGCAATGTCGGCTACTATGATCAGCACAGCTCGCCCACGAACTCGTTCCAGCTTCAGCTTTACGATCGGGGCAATGGGGATTTCGACATCGTCTTCCGTTATGAATCCATCAACTGGACGACCGGAGATGCCAGCGGCGGATCGAACGGGCTGGGCGGGACTCCGGCCCACGCGGGCTTTACCGCGGGCAACGGCCTCGATTTCTTCGAACTGCCGCAATCGGGGATTCAGAGCTCATTGCTGGCTCTGGACAATCTGCCCGGCAATACCGGCGTCACGGGGCTTTGGGTCTTCGAGGTCCGCAACGGGGTGGTTGCCGGCGACATCACCTTCGGAAGCGCGGATTTCGTCAACCGGGCGGGCGATGCGGACACGGAGACCTTCGGCTTCGTCGCCGATTTCCCCAAGCCTTCCAAGCTGGGGGTGAAGCCGACCAGGCACGGCGATTTCTGGATCAACAGCAACAACCCGGACCAGTCCACGACCTACGGCCATACCGGCTGGCAGACCTATCTGCACGAGCTGGGTCACGCGCTGGGTCTGCATCATCCCAACGAGGACCCCAACAATACGGCCGGGGACGCCCGCAACAACAACCAGTGGACGGTCATGTCCTATGCCCCCCATCCCGGCGAGGCGGGCAAGCCCCTGAATGCGCAGGGCTGGCCGCTGACCCCGATGGTTCTGGACATCCAGGCGCTTCAGAAGCTTTACGGTGCCAACACGACCACGCGGACCGGGAACACGACCTATTTCGGCGACAATTTCGCCGGCTATGACGAAACGGCCTATCAGTACGGGGTGGATGGCATGAAGGTCGATGGCGGAGACGGAACCCTCCGCAACGTCATCCTGACCATCTGGGATGCGGGGGGGACGGATTTGATCGATGCCTCCGACCTGGCCACCAAGGTCAGAATCGACCTGCGCCCGGGCCACTATTCCACCATCGGGGAGCTCAAGAACAACATCGGCATCGCCAAGGCCGTGAAGGTCGGCGGGCAGGTCATCAACTATATCGAGAATGCCGAGGGCGGTTCCGGCAATGACAGGCTGGTCGGCAATGCGACCGACAACAGGCTGGGCGGAAATGACGGGAACGACGTGCTGCTCGGATTCGGGGGCGCGGACCGGCTGTTCGGCGATGCCGGTCGTGACTGGCTGTTCGGCGGTGCCGGCCGGGACCGGGCCTATGGCGGCAAGGGCCATGACAGGCTGTTCGGCAAGGACGGGAGGGATCTGCTGCTGGGCGGCCTGGGCAAGGACAAGCTGTTCGGCGGCAAGGGCAACGATGTCCTCGGCGGAGGGGCCGGCAACGATGTCCTCGCCGGTAGCGGGGGCAGGGACTGGCTGAACGGCGGCGGTGGGGACGATACCCTCACCGGCGGCGCCGGGCGGGATGTCTTCGTGTTCCTCGCCGGCGGCGGGGCGGACCGGATCACCGATTTCCAGGATGACGTGGATACGCTGAGGCTGGACAGCGGGCTGGGCATCGCCAGCGCCGCCGATGCCCTGAGCCATGCGGTGGATGACGGCACCGATATCGTCTTCAGCTTCGGCACGGACATGCTCGTCCTTGCCGGGGCGGGCGGTGGCGGCACCGGCTTCCTGCTCGACGACATACTGGTCGTCTGAGCCGGCGCAGGGGTGCGGGCAGGAAGGAGAAGGGCAGACGCGGCATGGCCCCCCGCCCCGGCCGGTCCGGGGCGGCTCGGACTTGCCCTCGGCGGCACGGGCCCTATTCTCGGGGCGCCTGCAAGAGGGAGGAGACGCCACCATGCCGCGCCGCTATGTCGATCTGTCCGTGCCGTTGGAAGCGGGCATCGTGTCGGACCCGCCGATCATGCTGCCCGAGATCGAATACATGACCCATGACCGGACCGCCGAGCAGGTCATGGCCTTCTTTCCGGGGCTGAAGCGCGAGGATCTGCCCGGTGGCGAGGGCTGGGCGATCGAGCGGTTGAGCATCGCCACCCATAACGGCACCCATCTGGATGCGCCCTGGCATCACCATTCGACCATGAACCGCGCGATAAACGGGGGCGAGCGCGCCATCACCATCGACGAGGTGCCGCTGGAGTGGTGTTTCAATCCCGGCGTGAAGCTGGATTTCCGTCATTTCGATGATGGCTATGTGGTCACTGCCGAGGATGTCGAGGCCGAGCTGGACCGCATCGGCCACCAGTTGCAGCCGCTCGATATCGTGGTGGTCAATACCTCGGCCGGCGCGCGCTATGGCGAGCCGGACTATCTGGTGAAGGGCTGCGGCATGGGGCGCGAGGCGACGCTCTACCTGCTCGAGCGCGGGGTGCGGGTGACCGGCACCGACGCCTGGTCCTGGGATGCGCCGTTCCCGCTTACGGCGAAGGCCTGGGCGGAAACGGGCGATCCTTCGATCATCTGGGAAGGGCACCGGGCCAGTATCGAGATCGGCTATTGCCACATGGAGAAGCTGACCAACCTGGACCGTCTGCCCCCCACCGGGTTCGAGATTTCCTGCTTCCCCTACAAGATCAGGGGCGCCAGCGCCGGCTTTACCCGCGCGGTCGCCATTTTCGAGGAATAGGTCATGCGGCTGGGGACGGTTTTCCATGACGGCAAGGTGAAGGTGGTGGCGGCGCTGGATGATGATCTGCTGCTGGATCTCGACCGCGCGGCCGAGCTGGCACGCTATGAGACCAACACCTTCACCAACATGCAGAAGGTCATCGACGAGGGCGATTACGGGCTGGAGATGACCCACCACCTGCTGCGCCGCGCCAACCGGCGGGCGATGGTGAGGGTGGAGGATGTGCTGTTCCTGCCGCCGCTGATGCCGGTGCAGTTCCGCGACTGCCTGGTGTTCGAGGCGCATCTGAAGAACAGCTTTGCCCAGGCCGAGAAGATGACCGGGCAGCGCTTCGACATTCCGCAGGTCTGGTATGACCAGCCGATCTATTACAAGGGCAACCGCATGTCCTTTGTCGGCCATGGCGCCGACGTGATCTGGCCGGACTATTCCGAGCATCTGGACATCGAGCTGGAGCTGGCCGTCGTGATCGGGCGCGAGGGCCGGGACATCCCCGCCGAAAAGGCCCCGGACTACATCTTCGGCTACACGATCCTCAACGACATCTCCGCCCGCGACGCGCAGATGGTCGAGATGCCCGGTCAGCTGGGCCCGGCCAAGGGCAAGGACTTCGACACCGGCAACGTGCTGGGCCCGTTCATCCTGACCGCCGACGAGGTGGACCACCCCGTCTCCCTGCGGATGGAGGCGCGGGTGAACGGCGAGGTCTGGGGCGGCGGCAACAGCGCCGAGATGCACCATGATTTCGGTGCGATCCTTGCCCATGTCTCGGCCTGCGAAACGCTCTATCCGGGCGAGGTCATCGGCTCGGGCACGGTGGGCACCGGCTGCGGGCTTGAGACGGGCCGGCGGCTGGCGCCGGGCGACGTGGTCGAGCTGGAGATCGAGAAGATCGGCGTGCTGCGCAACCGGATCGTGAAACCGGGGTAATCCCGCCCCGGCCACAGCCCCGTTGCACCGGCGCGGCGGGCCGGGTAAATGGCGCCCCATGACCCATCCAGCCCGCCCCTTTCGCAACTTCTACGGCCGCATCCGTGGCAAGACCCTCAAGAAGAGTCAGAAGACCTATCTCGAGGAGGATCTGGAGAGGCTCTCTCCCGGGCCGGTGGAATGGGACGTCAACCCCGAGCGCCGGCCGCTGGATCTGAACGCCCTCTTCGGCGGGCGCGAGGTGTGGCTCGAGATCGGCTTCGGCGGGGGCGAGCACATGGTGCATCAGGCCGAACGCAACCCCGACGTGGCCATCATCGGGGCCGAGCCCTACATCAACGGCGTGGCCATGCTTCTGGGCAAGATCCGCCGGGCGGGGGTGGACAATCTGCGGGTGCATCCCGGCGATGTGCGCGACCTGATGGACGTGCTGCCCGCGGCCTCCATTTCCCGCGCCTTTCTGCTTTATCCCGACCCCTGGCCGAAGAAGAAGCACCACCGCCGCCGCTTCGTCACGCCCGAGCATCTGGGCCCGCTGGCCCGCGCCATGAAGCCCGGCGCCATCTTCCGCGTCGCCACCGACATACCCGATTATGTCCGCCAGACGCTCGAGGAAGTGCCGCGGGCCGGCTTCGAATGGCTGGCCGAGCGCCCCTGCGACTGGCGCGAGGCATGGGAGGACTGGATCCCCACCCGCTACGAGCAGAAGGCCCTGCGCGAGGGGCGCACCCCCCATTACCTGACCTTCCGCCGCACGGGCTGACCGGCGCCCCCGTCAGAGACGGGGTAGCAGGTCGGCGGTTGGCCAGGCATCGGCCGGCAGGCCCAGGCGGATCTGCTCGGCCTGCACCGCTGCGCGGGTCCTGGCCCCGAGGATACCGTCGATACCGCCCACATCGTGCCCGCGCGCCACCAGCTTGCGTTGCAGCGCCTTGATCTGCTCGCCGCTCAGCGCCGGGTCGGGGTTGCCCGGGCGGTAGGGCGGGGCACCCTCAAGCCGGGTGGCGAAATAGGCCGCGGTCAGGACGTAGACGAAGCTGCGGTTCCATTCGAAATAGACCCGGAAGTTGGGATAGGCGAGGAAGGCCGGGCCCTTGCGCCCCTGCGGCAGGATGACCGAGGCCTCCAGGTTCCGCGGGCCCAGCCGGCCGTTGCGGGCGCGCACGCCCAGCCGCTGCCAGCGGGCGACCGTCATGGCATGATTCAGCCCGGTGCGCGACCAGTCCAGGTTTCCGGGAACGGTGATCTCCTGCAGCCAGGGCTCTCCCTTCCGCCAGCCCAGGCTGGACAGCACCTTCGCCGCCGACATCAGCGCATCCGGTGCCGAGTCCTTCAGCCGCACATGCCCGTCGCCGTCTCCATCGACGCCGTTTTCGAGGATGTCGCGGGGCAGCAGCTGCACCATGCCGACTTCTCCGGCCCAGGCGCCGGTGGTGGTTGCCGGGTCGAAATCGCCCCGCTCGAAAAGCTCCAGCGCGGCGAAGACCTGCGGCCGGAACAGCTCCGGCCGGCGGCAGTCATGGGCCAGGGTGACCAGCGCGTTGAGGGTGTTGAAATTGCCCTGGAAGGCGCCGTAATCGGTCTCGAACGCCCAGAAGGCCAGAAGGACGCCCCGCGAGACGCCGTATTCGGATTCGATCCGGTCGAACAGGGCGGAAAATTTGCGGGCATTGCGTCGGCCGCGTTCAAGACGGTCCTTCGAGATCAGCCGCCGCGAAAATTCGATGAAGGGCTTCTGGAACACCCCCTGGGCGCGGTCGGCGCGGATCACCTTGGGGTCGTGACGGGCGGTGCGGAAGAAGGCCCTGACCGTTTTCGGGTCGTGGCCGCGGGCAACTGCCTCGGCCCGCAGGCCGGCCAGGAAGTCGGGGAACGCCCCGCCGCATTGCGACCGGGAAAGGGCGGGCGTGCCGGCAATCGCGGCGGCAATGCAGAGAACGAAAAGGCGCATGAACGAACCGTCCTGAAACCGTTGAACCACTCCTTTCAGACTAGCGACAGCAGCAGCCCCGATGCAACGGAAAGGACGAGAAGGCCGAACCAGACCCGCCACAGGATGGACACCGCGCGGTCGATCTCGTCTGCGCCGATCCGTTTGCGTCCGCCTTCGTTGACCCATGCCAGATCGCGCACCCGCCCGTCATAGCTGCGCGGGCCGGCCAGCGCCACGCCAAGGGCGCGGGCCATGGCGGCCTCGGGCCAGCCGGCATTGGGCGAACGGTGGCGCGCCGCATCGCGGGCGATCCCGGGCCAATCCCGCAGCCGACCGGTCAGGGCCGCGATCAGCAGCCCGGTCAGCCGGGCGGGGATGTAATTCAGCACGTCGTCGCACCGCGCCGCGGCCCAGCCGAAGCGGGCATATCTTTCGTTGCGATAGCCGATCATGCTGTCGGCGGTATTGACCGTCTTGTAGGCAACCAGGCCGGGCAGCCCGCCGACGAGGAACCAGAAGGCCGGGGCCACCACCCCGTCGCTGAGGTTCTCGGCGGCGCTTTCGATGGCGGCGCGTGCCACCTGCGCCCGGTCCATCTGCCGGCAGTCGCGGCTGACGATCCGCGCCACCATGCGCCGTCCCTCATCCACCGACCGGCGCAGTGCCACGCTCACTGCCCGGACATGTTCCACCAGCGACCGCTGGGCCAGCAGGATGGCGGCGGCGGGTATGGTCGCCGCCGGCCCCAGCCGTTCAAGCCCCCAGCCCAGCGCCAGCGCCGGCAGGACCAGGGCGACAAGCGCCACCACCCCCTTCAGACGCCGGGCCGGCCCGCGGTTGAGATGCCTCTCAAGCCGGGCCACCGCGCGCCCCATCACCACCGCCGGGTGCGGCAGCCGCGACCAGAGCCATTTCGGCTCGCCCAGGGCCGCATCCAGCAGCAGCGCGGCGGTCAGGAGCAGAGCGCCGCTCACAGCGCCGCCTCGATCCGGTCCCAGCCGTGATCGGGGGGCAGGCCCAGCCGCAGCCGGGTGGACGACCAGGGGAAGATGCGGCTCCAGACTTGGCGGCGGGCCAGGCGCTTCTGCCAGGCCCGGGCATCGTCCACCTCGTACAGGCGAAACAGTGTCGTTCCGCCCAGCGGGCGGGCGCCGGCGCGCTGCATGATCCGATCCAGCTGGGCGCTGGCCGTTGCCAGCCGCGCACGGGTGGTTTCGGCCCAGCCGACATCGCGCAGCGCCGCCGTGCCGATGCGCAAGGCCGGCCCGGACACCGCCCAAGGCCCAAGCAGCTCCGCCAGTGCCCCCAGCGTGCCCGGAGCGGCAATGGCAAAGCCCAGTCGCACCCCGGCCAGCCCCCAGAACTTGCCAAAGCTTTTCAGCACCACGCAGCCGGGCCGGGTCGCCAGCCGGATCAGGCTGCGCCCCGGTGTCACGTCGCAGAAGCTTTCGTCGATGATGCACAGATCCGCCTCGGCATCCGCCTCGCTCCACAGCCGGCCGTCAGGATTGTTGGGGTGGACCAGCACGCGGGCCTCGGCGGGGGGGGCGGAAACCACGCTCCAGCCCTGCGCGGCAAAGGCGGCGGCGTGTTCATTGTAGGTGGGGGCGGTGATGTGGACGCGGCCCGGAGGCGCCAGCGCGGGAAGGCGCGCAATCAGCGCCGAGGCGCCTGGAGCGGGCAGGATCCCGGCGCCCTCGGGCAGTTTCCAGAAGGCGCGGGCGGCGCGGATCAGGGCTTCCTGCGCGGCGCGGTCGGGCAGCGCGGTCCAGTCCTGATCGGTGAGGCCCGAAACGGGCCAGGGCACGGGGTTGATGCCGGTGGACAGGTCGATCCAGTCCGCCCGGCTGCCGCCGAACCGGGCGATGGCGTCATCCAGCCCGCCGCCATGGTCGCGGGCCGGAAGCGGGGAAAGCCTGGGCGCTGCGGGCATGGGATTCCTCACGAAGACGGTGCTGCTTCAAGCGGATTCCCGCCCCTGTTTCAAGTCATCCCCCGTCGATCCGCCGGAGAACGGATGCAGTTAAGCATTTGTTAGGGTATTGGGCACAAGACCGGACGGGGGAGGAGCAAATCGTGTGCCCGTCAGAACGCACGGAGAATCGGATGAAGGTTCTCATTGTCGAAAGCAACCCGGATCTTGGCGCCCTGTGGCAACGCCATCTGGAACGCCAGGGGGCCGAGGTGACGCTGGTCCGCGGACAGGAAGCGGCGATTCTCGCGCTCTACGGGGCGGCCTTTGACATCATCGTTCTCGACCTCGTCCTCGAACATGGCAGCGCGCTGGCGGTATCCGATTTCGCCAGCTACCGCCGGCCCGAGGCGCGGGTGATCTTCGTCACCAACACGAGCTTTTTCTCGGACGGGTCGATCTTTGCCCACAGCCAGAACGCCTGCGCCTATGTTCCGGCCGGAACCCCGCCCGAGGATCTTGCCGCCATGGTCGAACACTACGCCGCGCCGCGCTAGCCGCGCCCGTGCGGGGCCAGAAGATCGGGCCGTGGTACCGACGGCACGATCCGGCGCGGGTTGATGCTGACGTGGCTGAAGTAATAGTGGCGTACGATGTGATCGAGATTGACCGTCCCGGCCACGCCCGGCCACTGGTAGAGTTCCTGCGTCCAGGCCCACAGGTTCGGATAATCGACGACCCTGCGGCGGCAGCACTTGAAATGGATGGCGTAGACCGGGTCAAAGCGGACCAGCGTCGGAAAGAGGCGCCAGTCGGCTTCGGTCAGGCGGTCTCCCAGAAGGTAGCGATTGGCGGAAAGGTGGCTCTCCAGCCAGTCGAGCGATTCGAAAAGCGGATCGATTGCGGCGTCATATGATTTCTGACTCGTGGAAAATCCGCACTTGTAGACGCCATTGTTGACAGTTTCATATATCCGGCGGTTCACCTCTTCGATCCTGTCGCGAAGATCCCGGGGCCAGTAGTCGTCGGTATTTCCGGTGATGCCGTCAAAGGCGGAATTGAACATCCGGATGATTTCGGAACTTTCGTTCGAAACGATGGTGCCGGTCTTTCTGTCCCACAGCACCGGAACGGTCACGCGGCCGGTATAGCGGGGATCGGCGCGGGTGTAGATGTCGCGCAGAAAGCGGCTGCCGAACAGGGGGTCGCCGGTTGCGCCATCGAAATCGGTCGCAAAGGTCCACCCGTCGTCCAGCATGTCGGGATGCACGACCGAAACCGAGATGTGTTCCTGCAAGTCCTTGAGAACACGGAAGATCAGCGTCCGGTGCGCCCACGGACAGGCAAGGCTGACATACAGGTGATAACGCCCTGATTCCGCCGCGAAACCGCCTGAGCCCGTCGGTCCGGCGCGGCCGTCCGGCGTGATCCAGTTGCGGAAACGGGACTCCTTGCGGCGGAATTCCCCGTCCACCGCGGTATCGAAATGATCTTCGCGGTACCAGATTCCATCGATCATTCTGCCCATGGCACTCCCTTTCCCTGACCATGCTCAGGCTAGCCCGCGGGCGGGCGAGGGACCACATGCGCAGGCGCGCGCAGATCCTGCGCTGGCGCACAGGTGCCGGCAGGTCGGCGTGGCATTTTCGCACCTGAGTCATTTTGTTGCGCCGTTGTTACGATTTGTTAGCGATAATTGCGTTGCTTCGGAATGCCGCTCTGCGACAGGCTGAAGGGGCTGCTGGGGTATCGAGGGTTTCGTCATGTCCACATTCGTTTCGGACGAGGTGCGCGCCGCGCTGGAAGCCGCGCGCCTCAAGGGGCTCAGGAAGGTCAGCCGGCTGCGCGTGCTGGCCGATGGCGTGTTTCATCCGGTCCTGCGTCTGTGGCGCGACGGTTTCTCGGTCGAGTCGGAGACGGCCGCGCATCTGCGCGGTCTGGTCGATCTTTATGACGGCGAGGTGCATCTCTGCCAGTGCCTGATCGTCGCCGCGGGCGAAGAGGGCGGTGAAGTTCTGTTCGAATTCAAGCGAAGCACCATTGCCGACGACCGGGCGCCGACCGATTTCTACCGCGACCCGGATGCGCCGGTGGCCCTGATCGGGCACTGACGGGGCGCGGCGTTCCCCCTGCCTACTGGAGATCCGCGAAGGCGGATTTCAGCCTCTCGCAGGCCTCCTGCACGCGCGCCCTCTGGGTGCCGAAGTTGAACCGCAGGAAGCTTTCGCCCCCGGTGCCGAAGCTGGGGCCGTGATTCGCGGCGATCCGGGCGTCGCGTTCGACCCGCGCGGTGAACTCCTCGCGCGTCATGCCGGTGCCGGAAAAGTCCACCCAGGCCAGAAAGGTCGATTCCAGCAGCATCGAGGTCAGCCCCGGAATTTCGGCAATGGCGGCATCGAACAGCTGCCGGTTGCCGTCGAGGTAGCGCACCAGAGCATCGACCCACTCGGCCCCTTCGGGGGAATAGGCGGCGCAGGCCACAAACTGCCCGACCGAGTTTGGGGCGAGGCTCAGCGCCTCCATCCGGGCGGCAAGGCGGGCGCGCAGGGCATCGTCGGGAATGATGACATTGCCGGTATGCAGCCCGGCGACGTTGAAGGTCTTGGAAGGCGCGGTCAGCATGACCAGCCGGTCCTGCACCGACGGGTCGGCCAGCGGCATCGGGATGTGGTGATGACCCGGATACACGATATCGTGGTGGATCTCGTCCGAGATCAGGATCAGGTCGTGCCGGCGGGCGAAATCGGCCACGCCGCGCAGCTCGTCGCGGGTCCAGACGCGGCCGCCCGGATTGTGCGGCGAGCACAGGATCACCATGCGCTCGGACCCGTCCAGAAGGCTGTCCCAGCGGTCGAAATCCATGACATATCTGCCCTCCTCGATCGGCATCGGGCATTCCACCACCCGCCGCCCGGCCGCGCGGATCACCTTGGCAAAGGCGTGATAGACCGGCGTGAACAGGACGATCCCGTCGCCCGGCCGGGTAAAGGTGTCAAGGCACATGCCCACCCCGTTCACCAGCCCGGTGGTGGTGAAGATCCACTCGGGCGCGACGTGCCAGCCGTGGCGGGTCTGCATCCACCAGCCGATGGCGGCGCGGTATTCGGCCTCGACATTGACATAACCGAAGATGCCGTGATCGGTCAGCGCCCGCAGGCGTTCCAGCACCACCGGGGGCGCGCGAAAATCGGTATCGGCCACCCACATGGGCAATCCGGTCTCCGCGGGCACGCCATAGATCTTTTCCATCCGGTCCCATTTCGAGGAACCGGTGCCGCGGCGTTCGATGATCTCGTCGAAATCGAAGCTCATGTGGTCTCTCCTGCGCGATGCGGGCGCAGGCTAGCGGGATTGGCGGCGGGCGCAAGGGGGCGCAAGGGGGGCAGCCCCTGCCGCCCCATGCGCCGATACCGTTGCGATGGGCGCGGCTTTCGCCTACATCCCGTGGCATGAAACGAAACATCCTGATCCATCCCGATCCCCGGCTGAAGAAGGTCTGCGCGCCGGTGCCCGACCTGTCCGACGATCTGCGCCGGCTGGCAGACGACATGCTGGAGACCATGTATGACGCGCCGGGCATCGGGCTGGCGGCGCCGCAGGTGGGGGTGCTCAGCCGCCTGATCGTGCTCGACTGCGTGAAGGAGGAAGGTGCCGCCCCGCGGCCGCTGGCGATGTTCAACCCTGAAATCCTGGCCGCGTCTGACGAAACCAGCACCTACGAAGAGGGCTGCCTGTCGATTCCCGATCAGTATGCCGACGTGACCCGCCCGGCCGAGGTCGAGATGGAATGGATCGACCGCGACGGCAATCCGCAGCGCGAGGTGTTCACCGGGCTCTGGGCCACCTGCGTGCAGCACGAGATCGACCACCTGAACGGAAAGCTCTTCATCGACTACCTCAAACCGCTCAGGCGGCAGATGATCACCCGCAAGATGATCAAGCTCAAGCGCGAGCGGGCAAGGGCCTCGGCGTGAGTGTCCGCCCGGTCCTGCGCTGGCCCGATCCGCGCCTGTCGCAGCGCTGCGCGCCGGCGGGCGACGAACTGCCCGAAGGGCTGGTCGCGGATCTGTTCGACACCATGTATGCGGCGCAGGGGCGGGGCCTGGCGGCGCCGCAGATCGGAGTGATGAAGCGGGTCTTCGTCATGGATTGCGGCTGGAAGGAGGGCGAGCCCGCGCCGCTGGCGATGATAGACCCGGTGGTCATCGCGGCCGAGCGGGTGCCGGTCACGGGTGAGGAAGGCTGTCTGTCGATCCCCGGCGTGCCGGTGCCGGTGACGCGGCACAAGGCGGTGACGGTGCAGTGGACGGCGCCCGACGGCGACATCCACATGGCCGATTTCGACGGGTTTGAGGCCCGCTGCATCCAGCACGAGATCGACCATCTCGATGGGGTGGTGATCTTCGACCGGATCGGCGAGGCGCTGCGGGCGGAACTGGAGGACGCGTATCTCGCGCGGGGCGGGGCATGACGGTGCGGCGCTGCCTGCGCTGGCCCGACCGGCGCCTACGAGTCTGCGCGGCCCCGGTGGAAGCGATCACCGACGACATCCGCCGCATCTGGGAGGACATGATCGACACCATGGAGGCGATGCCCGGCGTCGGCCTGGCCGCCCCGCAGATCGGGGTGGGGCTGCGGCTGGCGGTGGTGGATGCCTCGGCCGAGCGGGGCCGCGCGCTGCGCATGGCCAACCCCGAGATCCTGCATGCCAGCATCGAGCTGCGCGCCCATGAGGAGGCCAGCCCGAACCTGCCCGGCGTCTCGGCGGTGGTCGAACGCCCCCGCGCGGTGACGGTGCGCTGGCTGGACGAGCGCGGCGCCACGGTCGAGCGCGATCTCGTTGGGTTGTGGGCGACCAGCGTGCAGCATCAGATCGACCATCTGAACGGAAAGATGTATTTCGACCGGCTGGGACGGGTGAAACGCGACATGCTGCTGCGCAAGGCCCGCAAGCTGGCCGGTCAGGGCTGAACACATGGCGGCGCGTCGCGGATGCGGGCGGCGCCGAAGCCGGAGGAAAGCGATGCGCGTGATCTTCATGGGAACGCCCGACTTCTCGGTGCCGGTGCTCGATGCGCTGGTGGCGGCAGGGCACGACATTGCCGCGGTCTATTGCCAGCCCCCCCGCCCGGCCGGGCGGGGAAAGAAGGAGCGCCCCTCGCCGGTGCAGCGGCGGGCCGAGGCGCTGGGGCTGCGCGTGCGGCATCCGGTCTCTCTGAAGCCGCGGGAGGTGCAGGCTGAGTTTGCTGCCCTCGGTGCCGATGTGGCGGTGGTGGTGGCCTACGGGCTGATCCTGCCGCAGGCGATTCTGGATGCGCCGCGGCGGGGGTGCCTGAACATCCATGCCAGCCTGCTGCCGCGCTGGCGCGGGGCGGCACCGATCCAGCGGGCGATCATGGCCGGCGACCGGGAGACCGGCATCTGCATCATGCAGATGGAGGCGGGGCTGGACACCGGGCCGGTGCTGCTCTGCCGCGCCACGCCGATCGGGGCCGAGGAAACCGCCGGAGAGCTGCACGACCGGCTTTCGGCGATGGGGGCCGAGCTGATCGTCGAGGCTCTGGCGCGGCTGGACGATCTGACGCCCGTGCCCCAGCCCGAGGAGGGCGTCACCTATGCCGCCAGGATCGACAAGGTCGAGGCGCGGCTGGACTGGACCCGCCCCGCGATCGAGGTGGACCGGCTGATCCGCGGCCTGTCGCCCTTTCCCGGCGCCTGGACGATGATCGGCGGTGAGCGGGTGAAGATTCTGGGCGCGCGGCTGGAGGCGGGCGAAGGTGCGCCGGGCGAGGTGCTGGACGCGCGGCTGAAGGTTGCCTGCGGCGCGGGCGCGGTGCGGCTGACCCGCCTGCAGAGGGCGGGGCGGTCGGTGCAGGATGCGGACAGCTTCCTGCGCGGCTGGCCGGTGGCGCCGGGCGTGCGGCTTGGCGAGAGGGAGGATCCATGTTCCTGACCCTGATGGGCACGGTGGTGATTGCCGGGATCGTCGGTTACCTGTCCGAGAGGACCGGGTTCACGCGCAACGGCGTTCTGCCGTCGATCGTCATCTGCGTGGGCGGTGCGTTCCTGTTCTACTTCGTCCGCATCATGTTCGGGGTCGGGTTCGGTTCGCCGGGGCTGGATGCGATCATCTCGTCGGTGGGGGCGCTGGTGATCGTGCCGACGCGCTGGAAGAAGTGAGGTTGCCGCATGATCAATGTCGTTGCTCTCATCATCATTGGCGCCGCGGCCGGTTTTCTTGCCACACGGCTGACGAAGATCGAAGCGGACATTCCCACCACCATGTTCATCGGCATTGCGGGGGCGCTGCTGGGCGGGCTGGTGCTGCGGCTGCTGCTGTCGGTGATGGGGATGCTGTCGGGGTTCGTCGGCGCGGTTCTGGGCGCGATGCTGGTGATCTGGCTGTGGCAGAGATACCGCCGGCGGTAGAGCATGTCGCTCAAAAGTGGGAACCGGTTTTGAGCTTCTCGGACATGCGACTGGAAAGGGAGTGCATGTCGCTCGAAAGTGGGCACTGGTTTCGAGCTTCCCGGACATACCCTAGCGTGGCGGCGCGCGCCGGCGGGGGCTCTGCCCCCGTCGCCCTGACGGGCGACTCCCCCGGAGTATTTTCGGCAAGAGGAAGGGGGAAGGGGCGGGTCAGGCGGCGGTGTCGGGGCGGGCGGAGGTGCGCCGGCGTTTGTAGGGTTTCATGCCCTCGCGGGCCAGTTCGTCGGCGCGTTCGTTTTCCGGGTGGCCGGCGTGGCCCTTGATCCATTTCCAATGGACCTTGTGCCGCGACTGCGCCGCGTCGAGACGTTTCCACAGTTCGGCGTTCTTGACCGGCTTTTTCGCCGCCGTCTTCCAGCCGTTCCTTTTCCAGCCGTGCAGCCAGGAGGTGATGCCGTTCTTCACATAGGCGCTGTCGGTGGTGATGGTGATTTCGCTGGGCCGGTCCAGGACTTCGAGGGCGTTGATGGCGGCCAGCAGTTCCATGCGGTTGTTGGTGGTCTGCGCCTCGCCGCCCTTGAGTTCGCGTTCCTTCAGCACGCGGTCGCCCTCCATCGCCCGCAGCAGCACGCCCCAGCCGCCGGGGCCGGGATTGCCCGAGCAGGCGCCGTCGGTCCAGGCGTAGAGCTCAGCCACGGGCCGCTCCGGCCGCATCACGCAGGATGCGCGGCAGCTTGAATTCCACGTTTTCGGTGGCGGCCTCGACGGTTTCCACGCTTACCTCGTAGCGGGCGCGGAAGGCGTCGATGACCTCATCGACCAGCACTTCGGGGGCCGAGGCGCCGGCGGTGATGCCGACCGATGCGATCCCCTTCAGCGCCGGCCAGTCGATATCATCGGCGCGCTGCACCAGCTGGGCGCGGGGGCAGCCGGCGCGGCTGGCCACCTCGACCAGGCGGCGGGAGTTGGAAGAGTTCGGCGCCCCCACCACCAGCAGCGCGTCCACTTCGGGCGCGATGGCGCGGACCGCCTCCTGCCGGTTGGTGGTGGCGTAGCAGATGTCCTCCTTGTGCGGGCCGATGATGGCGGGAAAGCGCGCCTTGAGCGCCGCCACCACCTCGGCCGCGTCATCCACCGAGAGCGTGGTCTGGGTGACCCAGGCCAGCCGCGCGGGGTCGCGCACCTGCAGGCGGGCCACGTCCTCGGGGGTTTCCACCAGCAGCACCTCGCCCTCGGGCAGCTGGCCCATGGTGCCGATGGTTTCGGGGTGGCCGCGATGGCCGATCATCACGATCTGCAGGCCGGCCTCGGCATGGCGGGCGGCCTCGATATGGACCTTGCTGACCAGCGGGCAGGTGGCATCGACATATGTGATCTGCCGCCGGGCGGCCTCGGCCGGGACCGATTTCGGCACGCCATGGGCGGAGAAGATGACCGGCCGGTCGTCGGGGCATTCGTCGAGCTCCTCGACGAAGATCGCGCCCCTGGCGCGGAGGTTTTCGACGACGAATCGGTTGTGGACGATTTCATGGCGCACATAGACCGGCGCGCCCCATTTCTCGATCGCCATTTCCACGATGCGGATGGCGCGATCCACGCCGGCGCAGAATCCGCGCGGGGCGGCAAGGCGGAGGGTCAGGGGCGGTTTCGGCATCGCTGTGCGGTCCTCGGGGCATCCTCGGGCGGGTGTTGCGCGCATGGAGTAAGGCCTCGGGCCGCGCGGGTCCAGAGGCAACCGCGCCCGAGGCGCCCTTTGCGGGGGCGCCCCGCGGGTCTGGGGCTGCGCGGCAGGCTGTCCCGCCCGCCGGTGCGGTTCAGCGCCCGGCGCCGGCCAGGTTGCGCGGCTCGCCCGGCTGTTCGCGCGGGGGCCGGCCGATCACCTCGCGCAGATCCTCCAGGTCGATGAAGTTGTCGGCCTGGCGGCGCAACTCGTCCGAGATCATCGGCGGCTGGCTGCGGATGGTCGAGACCACCGACACCCGCACGCCCTGCCTTTGCAGGCTGGCCACCAGGGGCTTGAAATCCCCGTCGCCCGAGAACAGCACGATATGATCCACCCGCGGCGCCAGTTCCATGGCATCCACGGTCAGTTCGATATCCATGTTGCCCTTGACCTTGCGGCGCCCGGTGCTGTCGGTGTACTCCTTCGCCGGTTTCGTCACCATGGCGAAGCCGTTGTAGTGGAGCCAGTCAACGAGCGGCCGGATCGGCGAGTACTCATCGTTTTCCAGCAGGGCGGTGTAGTAGAAGGCCCGGACCAGCTTGCCCCGACGGAGGAATTCCTGCCTGAGAAGCTTGTAGTCGATGTCGAACCCGAGCGCCTTGGCCGCGGCGTAGAGGTTGGACCCGTCTATGAACAGCGCAAGCCGTTCGTCCTTGTAAAACATCAAATTTTCCTTCCGGTATTCACCGTTCCGCCATGTGGTGTTTCGTGAGTGGGTGGCTGAAAAGGTCAGCGAAACGGTCCCTTTAACATAAGGCCAAATGAATGCGTGGCAAGTATGGTGACGCCCGCCTGTCGGGGCAAAGATGATGGAAAAAGGGTGCGGGGCGGTTGTCGCGTTGGGGGGGAATCTACCATTTGGTGATTGGCCGCCCTTCCGCACTATCGTGTCGGCTGTGTCGGCGCTGGCCGGGAATGGTGTGGTGATTCGCGCGGTCAGCCGGTTCTATGCAACGCCATGTTTTCCGGCCGGGGCAGGGCCGGATTACGTGAACGCGGCGGTGCGGATCGAAACCTCGCTTTCGCCCGGGCAGCTTCTGGGCCTTCTGCACGGGATCGAGGCCCGTTTCGGGCGCGCGCGGGCGCAGCGGTGGGGAATGCGGACGCTCGATCTGGATCTGATCTGCATGGGGGGGCGGGTCTTGCCCGACCGGGAAACCCAGGCCGCGTGGCGCGGTCTTTCCGCGGACGCGCAGATCCGGCGCACGCCCGACGGCCTGATCCTGCCGCACCCGCGCCTGCAGGACCGGGCCTTCGTCCTGATCCCGATGCGCGACGTGGCGCCAGGGTGGCGGCACCCTCTGCTGGGCCGGACAGTGGCCGAGATGTGCGCCGCCCTGCCGCCCGAAGACATCCGATTGGTGCGGCCGCTGTGATTGGTGCGGCATCGGGATTTCCCGCTTGTCAAGGGAGGGATTCGTCACTAAATACCCTCCCTCTGGACGTCCTGATCAATTTGGAGACTCTCCCATGGCCCGCGTGACGGTTGAAGATTGCGTTGACAAGGTCCCGAACCGGTTTGAACTGGTGCTTCTGGCGGCCCATCGCGCGCGCGAGATTTCGGCCGGTGCGCCGATCACGGTGGATCGTGACAACGACAAGAACCCGGTCGTCGCCCTGCGCGAGATCGCCGAGGAAACCCAGACCGCGGACGAGTTGCGCGAACGTCTGATCGAAAGCAACCAGACCCAGATCGAGGTGGACGAGCCGGAAGAGGATCAGATGGCCCTGCTGATGGGTGCCGAGAACGACAAGCCGGCCGAAGACGACATGGACGAGGAAATGCTCCTGCGTCAGCTGATGGAGGCTCAGGGGCAGGGCTGAGGCGCCCGGCCGGGAGCGTGAAGGTGCGGACCGGATGATTGCCGTCGAAGACCTCATTGCGCTGGTCCGCAACTATAACCCGAAAACCAACGAAGAGCGCATCCGCGCCGCCTATGAATTCGGGCGGAAGATGCACGAAGGGCAGTTTCGCCATTCGGGCGAGCCCTATTTTTCCCATCCCGTAGCGGTGGCCGCGATCCTGACCGAACAGCGGCTGGACGATGCCACCATCATCACCGCGCTTCTGCACGACACGATCGAGGACACCAAGGCCAGCCGCGAGCAGATCGCCGAGATGTTCGGCGACGAGGTGGCGATGCTGGTGGATGGCGTGACCAAGCTGACGAATCTGCAGCTCTCGAGCCGCGAGACCAGGCAGGCAGAAAACTTCCGCAAGCTGTTCATGGCCATGTCCAAGGATCTGCGGGTGATCCTGGTCAAGCTGGCCGACCGGCTGCACAACATGCGCACGATCAAGGCCATGCGCCCCGAGAAGCAGCTGCAGAAGGCGCGCGAGACCATGGACATCTACGCCCCGCTGGCCGGGCGCATGGGCATGCAGTGGATGCGCGAAGAACTGGAGGATCTCAGCTTCCGCGTCCTCAACCCCGAGGCGCGCAACTCGATCATGCGCCGTTTCATCACGCTCCAGCGCGAGGCCGGCGACGTGATCCACCGCATCACCGGCGACATGCGCGCCGAGATGGAAAAGGCCGGCATCGAGGCCGAGGTGTTCGGGCGCGCCAAGAAGCCCTATTCGATCTGGCGCAAGATGCAGGAGAAGAACCAGGGCTTCTCGCGGCTCAGCGACATCTACGGTTTTCGCGTCATCACCCGCTCGGAAGAGGACTGCTATCGCGCGCTGGGTGCGATCCACCGGCGCTGGCGGGCGGTGCCGGGACGGTTCAAGGACTATATCAGCCAGCCCAAGTCGAACGGCTACCGCTCCATCCACACCACCGTGTCGGGCCGCGACGGCAAGCGGGTCGAGGTGCAGATCCGCACCCAGCAGATGCATGACGTGGCCGAAACCGGGGTGGCGGCGCACTGGTCCTACCGCGACGGGGTGCGGGCCGAGAACCCCTTTGCGGTGGATCCGGCCAGGTGGCTTGCTGGCATGACCGAGCGCTTCGACACCGAGGAAGACCACCAGGATTTCCTCGAGGCGGTGAAGCTGGAGATGTATGCCGACCAGGTGTTCTGCTTCACCCCCAAGGGCGACGTGGTCAAGCTGCCCCGGGGCGGCACGCCGATCGACTTCGCCTATGCCATTCACACCCGGATCGGGCATGCCTGCGTGGGGGCCAAGGTGGATGGCGTCCGGGTGCCGCTGTGGACGCGGCTCAAGAACGGCCAGTCGGTGGAGATCATCACCGCCGAGGGCCAGACCCCGCAGGCCACCTGGCTGGAGATCGCAACCACCGGCCGCGCCCGCACCGCGATTCGCCGGGCGCTGCGCGAGGTTGACCGCGAACGCTTCATCCGCCTGGGGCGCGAACTGGCGCGTGCCGGGTTCGAGCATGTCGGCCGCCGCGCCACAGACAAGGTTCTGGACCTGGCCGCAAATCACCTTCGGCTCAAGGATCGCGACGAGCTTCTGGCGCGGCTTGGCAGTGCCGAACTGACCGCCCATGACGTGGTGCAGGCGGTCTATCCCGACCTCGCCCCCGACGAGGGCGAGCAGATCCCGCCGCGGCGGGCGGTGATCGGGCTGGAGCCTGGCCAGTCCTTCGAACGCGCCTCCTGCTGCCAGCCGCTGCCGGGAGAGCGCATCGTCGGGATCACCTATCGCGGCAAGGGCGTCGTCGTGCATGCCATCGATTGCGACATCCTCGGCCAGTTCGAGGATCAGCCCGAACGCTGGGTCGATCTGCACTGGCACAGCGGCACGCACCCGGCGGTCTATGCGGTCACGCTCGACATGACCATCGGCAACGATGCCGGTGTGCTGGGGCGGATTTGCACCTTGATCGGGGAAAGGAAGGCCAATATCAGCGATCTGAGATTCATCGACCGGAAACCGGATTTCTATCGACTGCTGATAGATGTCGAGCTGAGGGATGCCGAGCAGCTGCATTCGCTCATGCTGACTCTGGAGGCCGAAAACGACGTGGCCGCGATCGAGCGGCATCGGGAACAGGTCAGGACGGGAGCCGCCGCAAGCTGAGTGGCGAAACGGAGCGCAGAACAGGGGCGAAAGGACGACTTCCTTGGTATTCAGGCGTCGAGATCCCCGTCCCCCCCTGCGCGCGCTGGTCGAGCTGATCTATCCCAGGGGCGGCTGGTTGCGCGCCTTTCAATACGTCCAGCACCGGGTCCGGCGCCTGCCCGACACGCCCGAGCGCATAGCGCGCGGCATCTGGGCAGGGGTTTTCACCACCTTCACGCCCTTTTACGGCTTTCATTTCCTGATTGCCTTCGTCCTTGCCCGGCTGATGCGCGGCAACGTGATCGCGGCGATTCTGGCGACCTTCTTCGGCAATCCCCTGACCTATGTCCCGATCGGGGTCGTGGCGCTCAAGACCGGCCATTTCCTGCTGGGGTCGGAGTTCACCGAAGGGGTGCAGCGGTCCTTTGCCGGCAAGTTCGTGGATGCGGGGGCCGACCTGAAGGACAATCTGTGGGCGTGGTTGACGGGGGGGCCGACCGACTGGACGGCGCTGCGGGTCTTCTACGACGAGATCTTCTTTCCCTACATGATCGGCGGGCTGATCCCCGGCGCGATCGTTGCCACCGTCTGCTACCTGCTGGCGCTGCCGGTCATCCGCGCCTACCAGATTCGCCGCCGCAACCGGATCAAGGCCAAGTTCGAGGCCATCCGCAAAAAGGCCGAAATGCAGGCTGACGGCGGGGAAGGGGCGGAATAGGATCGAGGCGGCGGAAAGACGGGAATCGGAAAATGGGTACGGAAGAACTGCGTCTGGGCGTGAACATCGATCATGTGGCCACGGTCCGCAACGCGCGCGGCAGCGCCTACCCGGATCCGCTGCGCGCCGCGAAACTGGCCGAGGCGGCCGGTGCCGACGGCATCACCGCGCATCTGCGCGAGGACCGGCGGCACATTTCGGACGCCGATATCGACGGGTTGATGGAGGTGCTGACGGTGCCGCTGAACCTTGAAATGGCGGCGACCGCGGAAATGCAGGCGATCGCCCTGCGTCACCGCCCGCACGCGGTCTGCATCGTGCCGGAGAAGCGCGAGGAACGCACCACCGAGGGCGGGCTCGAGGTGGCGGGCGACGAAACCCGCCTTGCCAGCTTCATTGCACCGCTGCGCGAGGCGGGCTGCCGGGTGTCGCTGTTCATTGCCGCCGATCCCGCGCAGGTCGAGGCCGCGGCCCGGATCGGCGCGGCGGTAGTCGAGCTGCACACCGGCGCCTATTGCGACTTTCATGCCGAGGGCCGGGTGGCCGCCCGCGACGAGGAGCTGGAGCGACTGCGCGCGATGGCGGCGCTGGCCGATTCGCTGGGGCTCGAGGTGCATGCCGGTCACGGGCTGACCTATGACACCGTGCAGCCGGTCGCCGCGATCCCGCAGATCCGCGAGCTAAATATCGGGCATTTCCTGATCGGCGAGGCGATCTTTCGCGGATTGCGGGACGCCATCGCCGAGATGCGCCGCCTGATGGACGAGGCGCGGGGGTGATGCGCCTGCTGCGGCTGATTGGGCGAGGCTGGCGCCTGTCATCGCGGGCGACGATGGTGCTGATCGTCGTTGCCATGCTTGGGCTCAACCTTGCGACCCTGACGGTCTCGGCCCTCAACGCGGCGGTGTCCGGGGTGTTGTCGGCGGCGAACATCACCACGGTTGCGGCGCGTTTCGCGGCCGACAAGGCGCGCCTGGCCACTGAACGCGACGTGGCCCGCAAGGCCGCACGGGAGGCGGAAGCGAAGGCCGCAAGGGCGCTGGCGAGGCGATCCGAACGAAAGGCGGCAATCAAGGCGTCGCGAAAGGTGGTGCGAGACCTTTCGCAAAAGGTCGCGTTTCGGGCAGAGCGACGCGCGATCCGGGAGACGGCATCGGTGTTCGCAGAGGCGCTTCCCTTTCTGGGCATCGCGGTGCTTGCCGCTTCGATCGGTTTCGAGGTCAAGGATGCCTGCGACACCGCGCGCGACATGAAGGCAATGCAGGCGGCCCTGGACACCGAAGGTGACCCGGAGGGGGCCAGGGAACGGGTCATGAAAGAGTTCGATTGCGTCAAGGAGTTCGGCGATCAGGTTCGTATCCCAACGCGGGATGAAATCTGGGACGCTGCCGTTACCAGCCCGGGGCGGGCGTGGGCGGCGGCGCGTGATTACTACGACGATCTGCCGAGCGTATCGTTCTCGGACGGCTTTGAACGGTCTTATGAATGGCTGACCGGGTGGGGCAAGAGCCTTCTCGACCTTGCCGGCCTTGGTGACGAGGTCAATCCATGATCCTCGGCATCGGCACCGATCTTTGCAACATTGAGCGTATCAGCCGCACGCTCGACCGTTTCGGGGACCGCTTCCGCAATCGCGTCTTCACCGAAACCGAACGGTGCAAGGCCGAGGCGCGCCGCGACGTGGCCGGCACCTATGCCAAGCGGTGGGCGGCGAAAGAGGCCTGCTCCAAGGCGCTGGGCACGGGGCTGCGCATGGGGATTGCCTGGCGCGACATGGCGGTGTCGAACCTGTCCACCGGGCAGCCGGTGATGAAGGTGACCGGCTGGGCGGCCCGGCGCCTGCGCGAGATCACCCCGCCGGGGCACGAGGCGATCATCCATGTCACCCTGACCGACGATCCCCCCTGGGCGCAGGCTTTCGTGGTGATCGAGGCGCGTCCTCTGGCCGATGACGACACCGATGACGATGGGGCGCCTTGACTTGTTCGCCGCCCCCCCGCATGTAGCCCGGCAGATCAGGCGGGAACGGAGTCGGGCATGGCCGAGAAGGAAAAGGGCAACGCGATTGTGGAGACGATCAAGACGGTCGTCTATGCCTTGCTGATTGCCGGCGCCTTCCGAACCCTTTTCTTTCAGCCGTTCTGGATCCCCTCCGGTTCGATGAAGGAAACGCTGCTGATCGGCGATTTCCTGTTCGTGAACAAGATGGCCTATGGCTATTCCTATGCCTCCTGCCCGTCGATTCCGTTCACCGGTATCGGGCCGGAACAGCTGTGCGGCTTTCTCAAGGGCGACAACGACCGGATCCTCGCCTCGCAGCCCGAACGGGGCGATGTGGTGGTGTTTCGCCATCCGGTCTCGGGGGCCGACTACATCAAGCGGGTGATCGGCCTGCCCGGCGACCGCATCCAGGTCCGGGACGGGCTGCTCTACATCAACGGGCAACCGGTCAAGGTCGAAGATGCCGGCGTGTTCGAGGAAATCGCCGGGCCGCAGGGGCCGCAGGGGCTGCGCCCGCGCTGCGCCAACGCGCCGGTGGGCGACGGTGCCATCTGCGTGAAGCAGCGGCAGATCGAAACCCTGCCTAACGGGGTGCGGCACACGATCCTGAACATCGGCGATCAGCCTTCGGACCATACCGGCGTCTACACGGTGCCCGAGGGCTACTATTTCTTCATGGGCGACAACCGCGACAATTCCGCGGACAGCCGCCTGCCGCAGGCCGCCGGCGGGGTGGGCTTCGTGCCGTTCGAGAACCTCATCGGACGCGCCGACCGGATCATGTTTTCGTCCGCCGGTCGGTCCATGCTGTATTTCTGGACCTGGCGGGCGGACCGTTTCTTCAAGAGGATCGAGTGAAGCTCTCGCGCGAGATGCGCGCCTTCGAGGCGCGGATCGGTCACAGCTTCTCCCGGCCGGAGCTGCTGGTGCGGGCACTGACCCATGGCTCGATCTCCTCGGCGTCGCGGCCAGACAACCAGAGGCTCGAATTCCTCGGCGACCGGGTGCTGGGGCTGGTCATGGCCGAGGCGCTGCTGCTTCAGGACACCGAGGCCACCGAGGGTCAGCTCGCGCCGCGCTTCAACGCGCTGGTGCGCAAGGAAACCTGCGCCGATGTCGCGCGCGAGATCGACCTCGGCTCGATGCTGAAGCTGGGCCGGTCGGAAATGATGTCGGGCGGCCGACGCAAGCAGGCGCTGCTGGGCGACGCGATGGAGGCGGTGATTGCCGCCGTCTACCGAGACGGCGGCTTCGATGCCGCGCGCGACATGATCCTGCGGCTGTGGGGCGAGCGGATCGCAAAGGTCGAGGACGACGCCCGCGACCCCAAGACCGCCCTGCAGGAATGGGCCCAGGCTCGCGGCGGTCGCCCGCCAAGCTATGATCTGGTGGCCCGCTCCGGCCCTGACCATGCCCCCGTCTTCACCATTGCCGTGCGCCTGGACAGCGGCGAAGAGGCCCGGGCCTCCGCCGGTTCGAAACGGCAGGCCGAACAGGCCGCCGCCCGGGCGCTGCTGGAAAGGCTGGAGGACAGGACATGACCACACGCTGCGGTTTCGTCGCCCTGATCGGAGAACCCAACGCCGGCAAATCCACGCTCACCAACCGCATGGTCGGCGCCAAGGTCTCGATCGTCACCCACAAGGTCCAGACCACCCGCACCCGCATCCGCGGCGTGGCGATCGAGGGTGAGACGCAGATCGTGCTGGTGGACACGCCCGGCCTGTTCCGCCCCCGCCGGCGGCTCGACCGGGCGATGGTTGCCGCGGCCTGGGGCGGCGCGGCCGATGCCGACATCATCGTGCTGCTGATCGAGGCCCACCGCGGCATCACCGAGGGGGTGGAACGGATCCTCGCGGAACTGACGGAAATCGCGCGCGGCCGCCCCGTGGCACTGGCCATCAACAAGATCGACCGGGTCGCCGCCGAACGCCTCCTCGAACTCGCCGCCCGCATGAACGAGCGCTTCGACTTCGCCCGCACCTTCATGATCTCGGCCGAAAAGGGCCACGGCGTGGATGATCTGCGCCGCTGGCTGGCCGGGGAGCTGCCCGAAGGCCCCTGGCTCTACCCCGAGGACCAGATCGCCGATCTGCCCATGCGCATGATCGCCGCCGAAATCACCCGCGAGAAACTCACCCTGCGCCTGCACCAGGAACTGCCCTACCAGCTGACCGTGGAAACCGAAAACTGGGAGGAGCGCAAGGACGGCAGCGCCCGCATCGACCAGGTGATCTATGTCGCCCGCGACGGCCACAAGGGCATCGTGCTGGGGCACAAGGGCGAAACCATCAAGGCGGTGGGAAAGCTGGCCCGGGCCGAGCTGGAGGAATTCCTGGGCCGGAAGATACACCTCTTTCTCCAGGTCCGGGTGCGCCCGAACTGGCTGGAAGAGCCCGAGCGCTATTCCGAAATGGGTCTCGACTTCAGGGACGGCGCCTGAAGCAGGGGCGCGACATGACCTTCCTCTTGCTCCAAATACTCCCGCCGGAGGCCCCCGCCCTCTCCACCCGCCCCGCCAGCCGGGCAGACAGGCCATGACGCCCCGCCTGACCGCATCCTTCTGGGTGCATGCCTATCTGGCGCGGCTGCGCCTGCACGGCATCCCGGCCTTCGTGACCGCCCATGGTGATGACGACGCCGGTGCGGTGCTGGTCAAGCTCAATACGCTCGACGGGCAGGCGCGACTGTTCCAGCGCGGCTTCGACCTTGCCACAGGCGCCCGGCGCTGGCACGAGCTGACCTCTGGCGACGAACCCGCGGTGGATGCCGCCATCGCCCGCCAGCGCGGCTTCGACCCGGATCTGTGGGTGATCGAGGTGGAGGACCGCCAGGGCCGGCACCTGCTGGACGAACCGGGGCTGGCGTGAACCGATGCAGTGGCGAGATCACGGCATATTGCTGAACCTCCACCGCCATGGCGAAAGCGCCGCGATCATCGAGGTCTTCACCGAAAACCACGGCCGCCATGCCGGAGTCGTGCGCGGCGGGGCCGGGCGCAGGCTTGCCCCGATCCTGCAGCCCGGCGCCCAGCTCGACGTCAGCTGGCGGGCGCGCCTTGAGGATCACCTGGGCACCTATAACGTCGAACCTGTCCGCTCGCGCGCGGCGGCCGCGCTTTCGGGGCGGCTGGCGCTGGCCGGGCTGAACGCGGTCACCGCGCTTTTGTCCTTTGCCCTGCCCGAACGCGAACCCCACCCGCGTCTTTATGCCCGCAGCCAGGCGCTTCTGGACCTTCTGGGGCAGGACGATCTGTGGCCGCTGGCCTATCTGGGCTGGGAACGGGCGCTGCTTGAGGAAACGGGCTTCGGCCTCGATCTTTCCCGCTGCGCGGTGACCGGCGCGCGCACGGATCTGGTCCACGTCTCCCCCCGCACCGGCCGGGCGGTATCGCGGCAGGGCGCGGGCGAGTGGGCCGACCGCCTGCTGCCGCTGCCGCCCTGCCTGCGCGGGGAAGGTCCGGCACCGGATGCAGAGGTGCTTCTGGCGCTGACCACGACCGGGTATTTCCTCGAACACCGGCTGGCGCCGGTGCTGGGCAATCGCCCCCTGCCGGCAGCACGGGCGCGTTTCGTCGAGCTCTTTCGCCGCCGAACGCATGCGCAGCAGGGCGGCCCCGCCTGAGACGGCGCCGCTTCGGGCGGGGCTAGGCGCGTTCGGGGCGCATCCGGGTCGTCTCTGCGCCACGGGGGCAGCGGCGACAGCATGCCACGGGAGGCGGGGTTGATCATTTCACCGCCGCCCGTTCAGATGGGGCCGGGCGGATCCTTCATGGAGGCGGGAAATTGACCAGTTTCGGCGAGATGCGCGAAGGTGAAATCGCACTGGGCTTCGACCCGGCGGAGCGGGCACAGGCCGGCGTGACCTTCATCGGCCGGATCCGGTCGCAATGGGAGCCGGGCACCGCGCCGCGCAATCTGACCCAGGCGCGCACGGACGGTCATGGCGCGCGGATCGAACTTGACCCCGCCTATGCGCCGGGGCTTGCCGGGCTGGAGGTCGGGCGCGCGATCTGGGTGCTCTACTGGATGGACCGGGGGCGGCGCGACCTGATCGTGCAGGCCCCGCGCCACACGCCCGATCCCAGGGGCGTGTTCGCGCTGCGCTCGCCGGTGCGGCCCAACCCGGTGGCGATGGCGGCGGTGTGGATCACCTCGCTCGATCACGGGCGGGGGATCATCGGGATCGATGCGATCGACGCCTTTGACGGCACCCCGGTCATCGACATCAAGCCATGGATGGGCGGAATCGACGTGCCCCCGGAAAGGTGACCGGAAAGGTGGTCGGATAATTCGCCAAGGCGCCTCGGGCCCCGCCGGGCCGGCCCGCGCCGGCCTTCCGCCGCCTTGGCGCTGGACCGGGGGCGGCCAATTGGGTAAGCCCGGTGCGGCAACACGGTAAGGAAACGCAATGTCAGCCCACGGCAAACCCCTTCCCCTGCGCGCGATCCCCTGCGGCCCGCTTTCGGGCGTGGCCGAGGTGCCCGGGGACAAGTCGATTTCGCACCGCTCGCTGATCCTTGGTGCGCTGGCGGTGGGCGAGACGCGCATCTCGGGGCTGCTGGAGGGGCAGGACGTCCTCGACACGGCGCGGGCGATGCGGGCCTTCGGTGCCGAGGTGGTGGATCACGGCGGCGGCAACTGGTCGGTGCACGGGGTCGGGGTGGGCGGTTTCGCCGAACCCGAACAGGTGATCGATTGCGGCAATTCCGGCACCGGCGTGCGGCTGATCATGGGGGCCATGGCGACCACGCCCATTACCGCCACCTTCACCGGCGATGCCAGCCTCAACAGCCGCCCCATGGCCCGGGTGACCGACCCGCTGGAGATGTTCGGCGCCCGCGCGGTGGGGCGCTCGGGCGGGCGTCTGCCGATGACCATCGTCGGGGCCTCCGACCCGATGCCGATCCGCTACGAGCTGCCGGTGGCCTCGGCGCAGGTGAAGTCGGCGGTGCTGCTGGCGGGGCTGAACGCGCCGGGCGAAACCATGGTGATCGAGCGCACGCCGACCCGCGACCATACCGAGCGGATGCTGGCGGGCTTCGGCGCCCATGTCACGGTCGAAGAGGGCGCCGCGGGCCGGGTCATCACCCTGACCGGCCAGCCCGAGCTGGCCCCGCAGGAAATCGTGGTGCCCCGCGACCCCTCCAGCGCCGCCTTTCCCGTCTGTGCGGCGCTGATCGTGCCGGGCTCGGATGTCCTGGTGCCGGGGATCGGGCTGAATCCCACGCGGGCGGGGCTGTTTGCCACCCTGCGCGAGATGGGCGCCGACCTGACCTATGAAAACGAACGCGACGAAGGCGGAGAACCGGTGGCCGATCTGCGCGCGCGCTATTCTCCCGACATGGAGGGGGTCGAGGTGCCGCCCGAACGCGCGGCCAGCATGATCGACGAATATCCGATCCTGTCGGTGGTGGCCGCGAATGCGCGCGGCGCGACCATGATGCGCGGGGTGAAGGAGCTGCGGGTGAAGGAAAGCGACCGCATCGACGCCATGGCGCAGGGCCTGCGCGCCAATGGCGTGCGCGTCGAGGAAGGCGAGGACTGGTGGTCCGTCGAAGGCCGCGGCGCGGGCGGCGTGCCCGGCGGGGCCGAGGTGCGCAGCCATCTCGATCACCGCATCGCCATGTCCTTCCTGGTGCTGGGCATGGCCGCCCAGCGGGCGGTTGCGGTGGATGACGGCGGGCCGATCGCCACGTCCTTCCCGATCTTCCAATCCCTCATGGCCGGGCTTGGCGCCCGGATCGAGGAGGCCGGCGAATGACCCCCCCGCGCATGGGATACTGGCTGGCCTTCGGCGCCGCGCTTGCGGTTTACGCGGCGATGGTGTTCTGGACCCTGCCGCGGATCCTGGACGAGGCGGGCGGGCTGATGCCCTTCGACCTTCGCTTCTCGGGCTACGGGCCGGACGAGGCGCGGGCTTTCCTCTCGGCGCTGAGCGACGAGGGCCGGGCTGTCTATCTGGGGCCGCAGCGGCTGCTGGATGGGCTTTATCCCGCGCTGCTGGCGGTGGTGCTGGCCGGCGGGGTCGCGGCGCTGGTGCACTCGCCGCTGCTGCGGGTGGTGCTGCTGGTCGCGGTGCTGGGGGGGATGGCCGCCGATTACCTGGAAAATGCCCGCGTGGCGGCGCTGCTGACGGCGGATGCGGTCACCGACGAGGCGATTGCCGCGGCCAGCCGGGCGACGGTGGCCAAGTCGGCGCTGACGGGGGGCGCCATGGGCATGTTGCTGCTGGTGCTGGCGCGGCGGATGCGCGAGAGGTGGCGGGGCTGATGCGCTTCACGGTGGCCATCGACGGGCCCGCGGCAGCGGGCAAGGGCACGATTGCGCGCGCCGTGGCCGAGCGCTTCGGGCTGGCGCATCTCGATACCGGGCTGCTCTACCGCGCGGTGGGGGCGAAGGTTCTTGCCGGCGCCGATCCGGTGGAGGCGGCGCGGGCGCTGCGCCCCGCGGATCTGGATCGTCCCGACCTGCGCAGCCAGGAGGTGGCCGAAGCGGCCAGCCGGGTGGCGGCGATCCCGCAGGTGCGGGCGGCTCTGGTCGATTTCCAGCGCGCCTTCGCCCGGCGCGAGGGCGGCGCGGTTCTGGACGGGCGCGACATCGGCACGGTGATCTGCCCCGGGGCCGAGGTCAAGCTGTTCGTCACCGCCGATGCCCGCACGCGGGCGCGCCGGCGCTGGCTGGAGCTGCGCGAAAAGGGCGTCGAGACCGGCTTCGAGGCGGTCCTGGCCGAGGTCGAGGCGCGGGACGCCCGCGACCGCGCGAGGGCGGCGGCGCCGCTGCGCCCGGCCGAGGATGCGCTGGTGCTGGATACGACCGATCTGGACATTCCCTCGGCGGTGGCCGCGGCGGTGCGGGCGGTGGCGGCGAAACTGCCGAAGGATCACGGGAAGGAGGCGCGATGAAATACCGAGAGATGGGCCGGGGTGGCCCGAAAGTGTCGGCAATCGGGATCGGGGCGATGTCATTCGCCGAATTCTACGGCCCCACCACCGACGAAAACAGCCTGGCGATCCTGGATGCGGCGCTGGAGCTGGGCATCACCCATATCGACACCTCGAACATCTACGGCATGGGCCGGTCGGAAAAGGCCATCGGCCGCTTCCTGGCCGAGCGCCCCGGCGCGCGCGAGCGTTTCCACATCGCCACCAAGGCGGGGATCACCCGCGATGCCGACGGAAGGCGGTATTTCGACAATTCCCTGGAACATCTGGAGTCGGAACTGGACAGGTCGCTGGCGCGGATGGGCATCGACCATGTGGACCTGTTCTACATCCACCGCCGCGACCCGGACATGCCCATCGAGGAGGCCACCGGCAACCTTGCCCGGCTGGTGGAAAAGGGCAAGACCCGCGCCATCGGCTTTTCCGAGATTGCGCCCTCCAGCCTGCGCCGGGCGGCGGCGGTTCACCCGATTGCCGCGGTGCAGTCGGAATATTCGCTGTCCACCCGTTCGCCCGAGCTGGGGCTGGTCCAGAGCTGTAGCGAGCTGGGCGTGGCGCTGGTGGCCTTCTCTCCGGTGGGGCGGTCGCTGTTGACAGACCATCCGCTGGATCCGGCGATCATTCCCAGCCTGTCCTTCCTCAGGGTCAATCCGCGCTTCATGGAGCCGAACCTTTCGGCCAATCTGAAGATCACCGACCGCTTTCGCGCGCTTGCCGCCGAGATGGGCGAACCGGCCGCCGCCCTGGCCATCGCCTGGCTTCTGCACCGCGGCGACCATGTGATCCCGATCCCCGGCACCCGCTCGGTGGCGCATTTCCGCGAACTGGTGCGCGGCACGGAATTGTCCCTGTCGGCTGACGACATGGCCCGGATCGAGGCGGTCCTGCCGGTGGGCTGGGCGCATGGGGACCGCTACAGCGCCGATCAGTGGGTTGGTCCCGAACGCTATTGCTGAGGTAAGAGACTGCGGGGGCGGACGGGATTGCCTTCCGTCACAGGCGCCCGTCATCGGTCCGCGATTTCGTCCAGCTCCGATTCGATCCGCGCGGCAAGGGCGTCGAGTTGCGCGGGCTCCAGCCCCTCGGCCTCGATCCGGGCGGCCACCGGCGCCCCGACGTTGCGGCGCGACTTGGCATAGGCGGGATCGTAATGCTGCTCCATCAGGGCGCGGGTCAGCGCCACCCGGTCGCCCGCCGCGATCAGATCGAACCAGCCCGCCACCACTTCGCCGCCGCGATGCGCCTTGAGCGGGGCCAGCTTGCGCCGCAACCCGTCGCCATCCGACAGGATGTCGTCATAGGCCCGTGCCAGGTAGCGGGCGCGGGCCTCGATCGGGGCCGTCACCTCGATCCGCGGGGCCGCGCGCATCGCCTGCCAGAGGGCAGGCGGGATGATCCGTTCCCCGATCTTGCTTGATTCGGCCTCGACCAGCACCGGCCGGGCCGGGTCCAGCCCCTGCAATTCAACCGCCAGCGCGGTTTCAAAGGCCTTCTGGCTGGGCTGGGCTTCGGCCCGCGCGCCCAGAAGCGAACCGCGATGCGCGGCCAGCGCCTCAAGATCCACCACCTGCACGCCGCGCGCCCGCAGAAGGGCCAGAAGTTCGGTCTTGGCGGTGCCGGTATAGCCGTCCAGCGCGATCAGCCGGAAGGGCAGCGGCTGGTCATAGAGGTAGCCTTTGACCAGGCGGCGAAAGCTGCGATAGCCCCCCTGGACCGTGTCGGCCCGCCAGCCGATCTGGCCCAGCATCCATGCAAACGCCCCCGACCGCTGCCCGCCGCGCCAGCAATAGACCAGCGGCCGCCAGCCGCCGTCACGGTCCATGAGGCTGCGCTCGATATGATCGGCGGCATTGCGGAAGACCAGTGCCGCCCCGATCTTGCGGGCCAGAAACGGGCTTTGCTGCTTGTAGATGGTGCCCACCCGCGCCCGTTCCGCATTGTCCAGCACCGGCAGGTTGATGGCGCCGGGGATGCGATCCTCGGCGAACTCGGCCGGGCTGCGCACGTCGATCACGGTATCGAAACCGTGGTTCAGAAGATCGCGAAGCGAGGAGTATTCAATCGCCATGGCCCCCTCTAACCCGGATCGGAGGCAAGGGAAAGCGCGGTGCCGGGCGCGGCAGATGCGGCGGAGGAGGCGCGGCTTCTTCCGGGCGGTTGGGGCATGCGTCCGGCATTGCCGGACGCGTGCTTCCGGTCACGTGCCAGATGCCCCGGCGCGCGGGTTTTCACGCTTGATTCCCTGCCCATGTCGGGGCATCACCGGCCCATGCTGATCTACAAGATCTTTCGCGCCGGCGAATGGGATGCGCTGCGCGCGGCCGGCGAGAGCGACGGCGCTCCGGTCGATCGCGCCGACGGTTTCATCCATTTTTCCACCGCCGCGCAGGTGGCCGAAACGGCGGCGAAGCATTTTGCCGGGGAAGACGGGCTGGTGCTGCTGGCGGTCCGGGCCGAGCGGCTGGGCGAGGCCCTGAAGTGGGAGCCCTCGCGCGGCGGGGCGCTGTTTCCGCATCTCTATCGCCGCCTGCGACTGGACGAGGTGCTCTGGTCCCGGCCCCTGGTCCTGAGAGACGGGCGGCACCGGTTCCCGGAGGACATGGAATGACCGATGCCTTCATCGACCCCGAACGTGCGCAGTTCGAGGCGTTCAAGTCGCTCGACCGCGATCTGCCCATTGACATGCTCAACCTGGTGCGGCTGCGCGAGGTGGCCGCCTACCCGGAGGGGCACGATCTTTTCGGCAAGGGGTTGACCGGCGCCGAGGCATACGCCCGCTACGGTGCGCAGACCGGCCCGATCCTGTCCCGCGTGGGTGGCCGGATCGTCTGGCGCGGTGCATTCCAGATGGTGCTGATCGGACCCGGCGACGAGCGATGGGACCATTGCTTCGTGGCGCGTTACCCTTCGGCGCACGCCTTCCTGGAGATGGTGACCGATCCGGCCTACAGGGTGGCGGTGGTGCACAGGCAGGCGGCGGTTCTGACCTCGCGCCTGATCCGCTGCGATGTCAGCGAGACGGGCGAGGTATTCGGCTGATGGCGGCGCTGCTGGAGGCGGCGGGCCTTGCCGCGCTGCGCTGTCTTGACCCGGAAACCGCGCATGGGCTGGCGATCCGGGCGTTGCGTGCCGGGCTGGGGCCGCGGCCCGGCCCGGTGACCTCGCCGCGCCTGCGCATCCGGCTGGCCGGGATCGAGCTGCCCAACCCGGTTGGGCTGGCCGCCGGTTTCGACAAGAATGCCGAAGTGCTGGCGCCGCTTTCGCGCGCGGGTTTCGGCTTCATCGAGGCGGGTGCCGTCACCCCGCGCCCGCAGTCCGGCAACCCGCGCCCGCGGCTGTTCCGCCTGCCCCGGGACCGGGCGGTGATCAACCGCTTCGGCTTCAACAATGACGGGATGGAGGCGGTGGCGGAGCGGCTGGCGCGGCGGCCCGCGGATGCGGTGATCGGCCTCAATCTTGGCGCCAACAAGGACAGCCCCGACCGCGCCGCCGACTTTGCCCGGGTTCTGGTGCATTGTGGCGCCTGGCTGGATTTCGCCACTGTCAACGTGTCATCCCCCAATACCGAAAACCTGCGTGAGTTGCAGGGCAGGGCGGCGCTGGGCGTGCTCTTGCGCGGGGTGATGGAGGCGCGCGACCGGCTGCCCCGCCCGGTTCCGATCTTTCTGAAGATCGCGCCGGATCTGGATGACTCCGAACTGCACGACATCGCCGAGGTGGCCTGCGCGGCGGGCGTGGACGCGATCATCGCCACCAACACCACGCTGGATCGCACCGGCCTGCACGGGCCGCACGCGCATGAGGCGGGCGGGCTGTCCGGGGCGCCTCTGTTCGAGAAATCCACCCGCGTTCTGGCGCGCCTGTCGGTCCTGACCGGGGGCAGGCTGCCGCTGATCGGTGTCGGTGGGGTCGGATCGGCCGAGGAGGCCTATGCCAAGATCCTTGCCGGAGCCAGCGCGGTGCAGCTTTATACCGCGCTGGTCTTTGGTGGGTTGTCGCTGGTGGAGCGGATCCTGCGCGGGCTGGAGCGGTTGCTGGAGCGGGACGGCTTCGCCAATGTGGCCGAGGCCGTGGGACAGGAGAGGGAACAATGGCTGTGATCGAATTGTGGCACAATCCGCGCTGTTCGAAATCGCGCGCGGCGCTGAAGCTTCTGCAGGAGCGCGGCGCCGAGTTGCGCGTGCGGCGCTATCTGGAAGACGCGCCGGATCTGGCGGAACTTTCCGCTGCCCGCGCCGCGCTGGGCAATCCGCCGGTGATCGAGATGATGCGCCCCGGCGAGAAGCTCTTTCGCGAACTGGGCCTCGCCCGCACCGACCCCGACGAGCGCCTTCTGGCGGCGATGGCCGAACATCCGATCCTGATTGAACGCCCGCTCGCCATCGCCGGGGGCCGTGCGGTGATCGGGCGCCCGCCCGAGAAGGTGCTGGATTTGCTCTGACGCCTGCCGCGTCAGGCGCCGACCCGTTCGCGCAGGATCCTCCGCAGGATCTTGCCCGAGGCGGATTTCGGGATCTCCTCGACGATTTCCATGCGGCGGATCTGCTTGTAATGGGCCAGCCGCTCTTCCAGGTGGGACTGCAGATCCTCCAGGGTGACGGTTGCACCTTCGGCCGGGACGATGAATGCCATGGGAAGCTCGCCGGCCTCCTCGTCGGGCAGGCCGATCACGGCCGCATCGGTGACGTCCGGGTGGGTCAGAAGCGCGGCTTCCAGTTCCGCCGGGGCGACCTGGAAGCCCTTGTATTTTATCAACTCCTTCAGGCGGTCGGTGAGGAACAGGTAGCCGTCCTCATCCATGTAGCCGACATCGCCGGTATGCAGCCAGCCTTCGGCATCGACGGTTTCGGCGGTGGCGTCGGGGCGGTTGAGGTAGCCCTTCATCACCTGCGGGCCGCGCACCCAGACCTCGCCCGTCTGCCCCGGTTCAAGATCCCTGCCGGTTTCGGGATCGACGATCCGCGTTTCGGTATTGGGGATGGTGACCCCCGAGGCGCCCTTGCGGTTGGCGTGCACCGGGGTCATGTGGGTGACCGGGCTGGCCTCGGTCATGCCGTAGCCCTGGGTTGCGTTCGCGTTCAGCCGCCGGCCTACGGCATCGGCCACCTCGCCGCCCAGGGGGGCTGCTCCGGAAAAGACCTGGTTGACGCAGGAGAGGTCGAAATCGTCAACCATCGGATGCTTGGCCAGCGCGATGGCGATGGGCGGCACGATATACATGCGCGGCGTGCGGTGGCGCGCGCAGAGCGTCAGGAACTGCTCCAGGTCGAAACGCGGCATGGTCACCAGCCCGCCGCCGGCGCCCAGATAGACGTTCATCAGCACCTGCATCCCGTAGATGTGGAAAAAGGGCAGGAAGGCGACCGTCATCTCGCCCGGACGGATGTCGGTGGCGCCCAGGGTCTGCGCCACGTTCGCCACGAGGTTGCGATGGGTCAGCATCACCCCCTTGGGCAGCCCCGTCGTCCCCGAGGAATAGGGCAGAACGACCACGTCCTGCTCCAGATCGACTGGGGCCTGCTCGTCAAGCGGGCTGCCCATGAGATCGGAAAACGGCGTCGCATCGCCGGCATCCCCGATGACGACGATTTCCGCCACCTTCGTGCCCTCGGCCGCCTCGCGGGCAATGTTAAGGAAGGGCGCCACGGTGATCAGCAGTTCGGCCCCCGAATCGTCGAGCTGGTGGCGCACCTCGGCCGCGGTGTAGGTGGGGTTGATGGTGGTGATGGTGCCCCCCGACCAGGCGACTCCGTGAAAGATCACGCAGTATTCGGGCAGGTTCGGCGCCATCAGTGCCACCACCTTGCCACGGCCGAAGCCCCGCGCGCTCAGCCCGCCCGCCAGCGCCTTGACGTTCTGCACGAACTGCCCGGCCGTCATTTCCCGCCCCGAGGGCCCGTCGATCAGTACCACGCGCTCGGGGTCGTCGCCGAGCCCGTCGAAGATGCGCTGCGTGATCGAGACCGCGGGGATCTCCACATCCGGGTGCGGGCTTTTCCAGATTCTCATGTCGGTTCCTCCCTGAATCTTTTTCGCAAGTGTAGTCGCCGAACCTGCTTTGCCAACGGGAAAGGAAAGCTTTGCCCCAGCGTCACGTCGGCACATGCAGGGGCGCAATTCCTCATCACCCCTTCCTCTTGCCGAAAAATGCTCCCGCCGGAGGCGATGCGGCCTGCGGAGGGGGCGCAGGGCCTTGTCAGCGGCGGGCAAAGGACATATAGACGCCTCGTCGACAAGGCGAAAACGCCACGGGGCAAGGGGACGAGCAGGGTCGGATGTGCCGGCCCTCTTTGTTTTGTGCGCGGCCTGCCGACCAAACGAAACCTGAAAGACCGGCGGAGACAACCGCACGGCCGGAAAAACGCAAGTAAAAGGAAACCGAGACCAATATGGCTCAAAGCGCATCCATGGAGGAGTTCGAAGCCCTCCTGAACGAAAGCTTCGAAATGGACACGCCCAAGGAAGGCAGTGTCGTCAAGGGCAAGGTCATCGCCATCGAGAACGGCCAGGCCATCATCGACGTCGGCTACAAGATGGAAGGCCGCGTCGATCTCAAGGAATTCGCAAATCCGGGCGAAGAGCCCGACGTGAAGGTCGGCGACGAGGTCGAAGTCTATCTGCGCGCCACCGAGAACGCCCGCGGCGAGGCGGT
Source organism: Piezobacter thermophilus (assembly GCF_055386745.1). Taxonomy (NCBI): domain Bacteria; kingdom Pseudomonadati; phylum Pseudomonadota; class Alphaproteobacteria; order Rhodobacterales; family Paracoccaceae; genus Piezobacter; species Piezobacter thermophilus. The sequence continues at coordinate 743,553 of NZ_AP042380.1, forward strand.
GCTGAGCCGTGAAATGGCCCGCCGCGAAGAGGCCTGGGACCGTCTGGAGAAGGCCTATGCCAATGACGAGCGCGTCGAAGGCGCCATCTTCGGCCGCGTCAAGGGCGGCTTCACGGTGGACCTGGGCGGTGCCGTGGCGTTCCTGCCGGGCAGCCAGGTCGATGTGCGCCCGGTGCGCGATGCCGGCCCGCTGATGGGGCTCAAGCAGCCCTTCCAGATCCTCAAGATGGACCGCCGCCGCGGCAATATCGTGGTCTCGCGCCGCGCCATCCTGGAGGAAAGCCGCGCCGAGCAGCGTGCCGAGGTCATCGCCCGCCTCAAGGAAGGCGATGCGGTGGACGGCGTGGTCAAGAACATCACCGAATATGGCGCCTTCGTGGACCTGGGCGGTGTGGACGGTCTGCTGCACGTGACCGATATGGCGTGGCGCCGCGTCAATCACCCGTCCGAGATCGTTTCCATCGGCGAAACGATCAAGGTGCAGGTCATCAAGATCAACAAGGAAACCCACCGCATTTCCCTTGGCCTCAAGCAGCTGCAGGAAGACCCGTGGGATCTGGTCGGTGCCAAGTATCCGATCGGCTCGGTGCACAAGGGCCGTGTGACCAACATCACCGACTACGGCGCCTTCGTCGAACTGGAGCCCGGCGTCGAGGGGCTGGTGCATGTCTCGGAAATGTCCTGGACCAAGAAGAACATCCACCCCGGCAAGATCGTCTCGACCAGCCAGGAAGTGGACGTGATGGTGCTGGAGATCGACCCGGCCAAGCGGCGCGTGTCGCTGGGCCTCAAGCAGACCCAGCGCAACCCGTGGGAAGTCTTTGCCGAGCAGTATCCGCCGGGCACCGAGGTCGAGGGCGAGGTCAAGAACATCACCGAGTTCGGCCTGTTCATCGGTCTGCCGGGCGACATCGACGGCATGGTGCACCTGTCCGACCTCAGCTGGGACGAACGTGGCGAGGACGCGATCCAGAACTACCGCAAGGGCGATGTGGTCAAGGCGGTGGTCTCCGAGGTCGATATCGAGAAGGAGCGCATCTCGCTTTCGATCAAGGCGGTCGGCGGCGACAAGTTCGCCGAGGCCATCGGCGGCGTGAAGCGGGGTTCGGTCATCACCGTGACCGTGACCGCGATCGAGGATGGCGGCATCGAGGTGGAATACGAGGGCATGAAATCCTTCATCCGCCGTTCGGACCTGTCGCGTGACCGCTCCGAGCAGCGCCCCGAGCGGTTCTCGGTTGGCGACAAGGTGGATGTGCGCGTGACCAATGTCGATCCGCGTTCGCGCCGTCTGGGCCTGTCGATCAAGGCCCGCGAGATCGCCGAGGAGAAGGAGGCCGTGGCCCAGTACGGTTCGTCCGACTCGGGGGCGTCTCTGGGCGATATCCTGGGCGCTGCGTTGAAGCGCGACGAATAGGAGCCGCCGAAGAGGAAACCGAAGGCCCCGCGGCAAGGCTGCCGCGGGGCCTTTCTGCTGGGGGCCGGGCGAATCAGGGCCGTCGAGGCATGGGGCTGCGTGCGGTGACGGGCGCTGCCCCGGGGCAGTTGCGGGCAAAATCTTGCCGACGGGTCTGCCGATTGCGGGCGAGGGGAAAAATTCCGTGGATATTCCTGCACTTCCGGTTTCGGAACGGCGCGATTATTCCTATAGTTCCCGGCACAAGCAGTAAGGGAAGAAGACTGCCTCGGGAGGATAACCACCAATGATCCGGTCTGAACTGATTCAGAAGATTGCCGAAGAGAACCCTCACCTTTACCAGCGTGACGTGGAGCGGATCGTGAATACCGTGTTCGAAGAAGTCACCAACGCAATGGCGCGCGGTGACAGGGTCGAACTGCGCGGGTTCGGGGCCTTCTCGGTCAAGAAACGGGACGCGCGGATTGGTCGCAATCCCAGGACGGGCGAAACGGTGCATGTGGAAGAAAAGCACGTGCCGTTCTTCAAGACCGGCAAGCTGCTCAGGGATCGACTGAACGGAAAAGCCTAGATGCGTTATGTTCGCTACGCCTTTCTCGCAGTGATCGGGGTCGTGCTGATCTCGGTTTCGCTGGCCAATCGCGACCCGGTGTCGCTGCGCCTCATGCCCGGTGATCTTGCCGATCTGGTCGGCTTCAATCCCGACGTTACGGTGCCCCTGTTCATCGTGGTGCTGGCGGGTATCGCTGCGGGGCTGGTGATCGGCTTCGTCTGGGAATGGATGCGCGAATACAAGCATCGCCGCGATGCCGGGCAGAAGGCGCGCGAGCTGCGCAAGCTGGAGCGCGAGGTCTCACGCCTCAAGAGGCGCGAGCACGAAGGCAAGGATGAGGTCCTGGCCCTTCTGGACGAGGCGAGTTGAGCCGGGCCATGCCGTCCTCTGACATCCGGGTCAAGATCTGCGGCCTGACCACGGCCGCCACGGTCGAGGCCGCGGCCGAGGCGGGCGCGCGCTATGTCGGATTCGTGTTCTTTGCCAGATCGCCGCGCAACCTGTCTTTCGAGGCGGCGGCCGATCTGGCGGCGGCGGTGCCGGTGGGGCTGTGCAAGGTCGCGCTGACCGTGAATGCCGAGGATGCCTTTCTGGACCGGCTGATGGAGCAGGTGCCCATCGACATGCTGCAGCTGCACGGGCAGGAAAGCCCCGCGCGCGTGGCCGAGGTGAAGGCGCGTTATGGCTTGCCGGTGATGAAGGCGATTGGCGTGGCCGGCACGGCGGACATGGCGGCGATCGATGTTTACTCGGATGTGGCCGACCAGCTTCTGATCGACGCCAGACCACCAGAAGGCGCCGATCTTCCCGGCGGCAACGGGCTCATGTTCGACTGGCAGCTGCTGGCGGGGCGGAAATACTGGCGCCGGCCGTGGATGCTGGCCGGCGGGCTGACGCCGGACAACGTGGCCGAGGCGGTGCGCGTCACTGGGGCACGGCAGGTGGACGTGTCCTCGGGGGTCGAAAGTGCCCCGGGGGTGAAGGATGCCGGTCTGATCCGCGCCTTCGTCGAGGCGGCCACGGGGGCGCGGCGCGGTTAACCGTTCGTCAACCACCATGCGCCATGGTTGGAACATGTCCCGGCTGCCCGAACATCTGACCCCTGAGGCTTGGTTGAACCAGATTTTCGCCTCTACGTCAGCCCGGCGCGGCGGCATCGTCAAGCGCCAGGTGCGCGATGTCGAACGACTTGTCGGGCGTGAGGCCTTCCTCCGCGAAATTGAGCGTCGCGGCTTCCAGGTACTCGAAAACGGAGGTCACTTCGTCATCTTCTGCAATGCCCTGCCCATCCATCGCCCCACCTCTCAAGGGCTTTCGAAAGCCCTTGAGCAAGCCGCTTCGAAGCGGCTTGACGGGATGGCGGGGCAGACGCGGTTTCGAAACCGCGTCGGCAAGGCGTTTCGAAACGCCTTGCTTGCCCTTGCTGGTCGGGCGTTCTAGGACAGGGGAAACGGGCGCGAGGGTTCCATGGCCGACGATCTTTTCAACAGTTTCATGAACGGTCCTGACGAGCGGGGGCGTTTCGGCATCTTCGGCGGGCGGTTCGTGTCGGAAACGCTCATGCCGCTGATCCTGGCGCTTGAGGAGGAATATGACCGGGCCAAGGACGACCCGTCCTTCTGGGCCGAGATGGATGATCTGTGGAAGCATTATGTGGGCCGTCCCTCGCCGCTCTATTTCGCCGAACGGCTGACCGAAAGGCTGGGCGGGGCGAAGATCTATTTCAAGCGGGACGAGCTGAACCACACCGGCGCCCACAAGATCAACAACGTGCTGGGGCAGATCCTGCTGGCCCGTCGCATGGGCAAGACCCGCATCATCGCCGAGACCGGCGCCGGCCAGCATGGCGTGGCCACGGCCACGGTCTGTGCCAAGTTCGGGTTGAAATGCGTGGTCTACATGGGCGCCCATGACGTGCGCCGGCAGGCGCCCAACGTGTTCCGCATGCGCCTTCTGGGGGCCGAGGTGATCCCCGTCACCAGCGGCCGGGGCACGCTGAAGGATGCGATGAACGATGCGCTGCGCGACTGGGTGACCAATGTGCGCGACACCTTCTACTGCATTGGCACCGTGGCCGGCCCGCATCCCTATCCGGCAATGGTGCGCGACTTCCAGTCGATCATCGGCAAGGAGGCGAAAGCCCAGATGCTCGAGGCCGAAGGGCGGCTGCCCGACACCATCATCGCGGCGATCGGCGGCGGCTCGAACGCCATGGGGCTGTTCTACCCGTTCCTCGACGACGAATCGGTGCATATCATCGGGGTCGAGGCGGGGGGGCGCGGCGTGAACGAGAAGATGGAGCACTGCGCCTCGCTCACCGGCGGGCGGCCGGGGGTGCTGCATGGCAACCGCACCTACCTGCTGCAGGACGAGGACGGGCAGATCCTTGAAGGCTATTCGATTTCGGCCGGTCTGGACTATCCCGGTATCGGGCCCGAACATGCCTGGTTGCATGAGGTCGGGCGCGCCGAGTATGTCTCGATCACCGACAAGGAGGCATTGGCCGCCTTTCAGCTCAGTTGCGAGACCGAGGGCATCATTCCTGCGCTGGAGCCCTGCCATGCGCTGGGGCATGTGATGAAGATCGCGCCGGAACTGCCAAAGGATCACATCATCTGCATGAACATGTGCGGGCGCGGCGACAAGGACATCTACACGGTGGCGAAATATCTCGGCTTCGACATGTCCGACACCGAAGGTCGCGACGTGGAGGATTGAGTCGGTTTGCCGGCCGATCATGCCCGGCCGGGGCGCTGACTCGTGGTGGCAATGCGAGGCAGGGGAATGTCGGCATTTTCATGTCCGGTCGGCGGCAGGAGTGGGGATTTCCTCCCGTATTGCCGCTCTACCGGCTGAAAGTTGATGAATACCTGCCCATAAACTCAAGTTTATTCCCTTTTCCCAACCGTTTACCCATGGTGATCTAAACCGATCCCCGATTCCCGGGGCAGGGGTTTCGTCGTTTTCTGCACGTGGTCGGCGCAGTGATGCCGTCAGCGAACAGAACATGGAGTAGAAGCGATGAAGAAGGTTTTCACTATTTCCGCGATTGCGATGTTGATGGGCGGAGCGGCCGGTCTGGCGGTTGCCGCAACGCCGAGTTCCGTGGGTCAGCTGGGCTTGGGTCGCGCGCTGGCCGAGCAGGCCATGAATGGTGGTGCACAGGTGACGAATGCAGCGGTGGTGGACTCTGGAAGCCGCGCCGAAGCCGGCATGACCACCAACACCAACAACACCAACACTAACAACGGAACCGGCACTGGCACCGGGACTGACACCGGAACGGGTACCGGGACGGGCACCGGGACCGGGACGGGCACTGGCACCGGGACCGGGACGGGCACTGGCACCGGGACCGGGACTGGTACTGGCACCGGGACCGGGACGGGCACTGGCACGGGCACCGGGACGGGCACTGGAACGGGCACTGGAACGGGCACCGGAACCATGGGCATGGGCGATGATGACGGCCATGACGATGGTCACGACAGCGGTGATGACAGCGGTCACGACGGCGGTCACGACAGTGGCGACGACGATGGCCATGACGGCGGCGATAACGGCGGCGGCAATGGCGGCGGTAACGGTGGCGGCAACGGTGGCGGCAACGGTGGCGGCAATGGCGGCAATGGCGGCGGCAATGGCGGCAACGGCGGCGGCGATTCCGACGGTGGCCACGGTGATGGCGACGGTGAAGGTGACGGCGACGGTGAAGGTGGCGGCGACGGTGACGGCGAAGGCGGGCACGACTGATCCCGGCATTCGCAGCACCACAAACAGGGGCGCCTTCCGGGGCGCCCCGCACTCCGAAGAATGGGCCGGGGGCTTGCCATTGGGCAGGTTGCCGGCATAAGGGTGGCTGAGATGGTCAGAAGATTGATGGCAGCTTTGGCATTGGCGGCGCTGGCGACGCCGGCACTGGCCGACAGGATCGGCGAGAAGATCGCCGCGCAGCTGCGTGCACAGGGCTTCACTCAGATCGAGATCAGCCGCACCCTTCTTGGCCGTGGGCGGATCGTGGCCAAAAGTCCGACGGCCAGCCGCGAAATCGTGTTCAATCCCAGAACCGGCCTGATCATGCGGGACTATTCGTCTCCGGTCTCGGATGATGTCGAGCCCGGCTTTTCGCTGATGGGGCTTTTCGGTCGCGAAAGGGCCTCGGCGGTCGAGGCGGCCAGCATGGGCAGACAGGGCGATGACGATTCCGGCGATGGCGATCCCGGGAAAGGGCATGACGGCGACAGCGACGGTCATGGCGGACATTCAGACGGTGATGACGGCGGCGATACCGGCAGTGGCGATTCTGGTAGCGGGGATTCGGGCAGTGGCGATTCCGGTGGTGACGATGGCGGCGATGACGGCGGGTCCGGCGATGGCCACGGCGGCGGTCCGGGGGATGGACATGGCGGCGATTCGGACGGCGACGGAGATGGCGCCGGCGGCGGTGGCGGAGGAGAAGGCCACGGTGGTGGCGATGACTGATCACCGGCCGGGCGGGCGCGACGCATGACCAATCGGTACCTGTTGTTCGGCCTGCTTGCCCTGCAAGTGTCTGCGGCGGCCTTCTTCATTCAGGATATCGTCGTTTCCGTCCTGCAACTGCCGGTCCCGCCGGTCCGGTGGGAATTCTACGAATTCATGGAGATCGGCGCGGCGGTCGGTCTTGTTCTGGGGGTCGTGTTCGGCGCGCTCGTGGTTCGTCATTCGATCCGCGATGCGGCAAAGGCCAGGGCCCAGCTGCGCGCCGCGTCGGGCGCCTTCATGGAGCTGATGCAGGAGCGCTTCTCCGAGTGGGGCCTGACACCGGCCGAACGCGACGTCGCCTTCTTCGCGCTCAAGGGCATGTCCATCCAGGAAATCGCGTCGCTGCGCGCGACCTCCGAAGGCACGGTGAAGGCGCAGACCAACGCGATCTATCGCAAGGCCGGGGTCAGCAGCCGCCCCCAGCTGCTAAGCCTGTTCATCGAGGACCTGATCCTTGACGAGCTGGGCGACCGTGAAAAGGAAAAGGCGACGGATCAGTCGCGCCGCAGCGCCTGAGCGCGCAGCACGTGCAGCGGCACGATCTCGAGCGCTCGCCTGTGGGTGGCTTCCAGCCTCACTTGCGGCGCGCAGCCCTCGTCGAAGGCTTGCAGGAAACGTGCGGCGCACAGGCACCATTGATCGCCGGGTTCCAGCCCGGCAAAGCCGAATTCCCGCCGCGGCGTGCTGAGGTCGTTTCCCACGTATTTCGAGAAGGCGAGGAATTCGTCGGTCATCACCGCGCAGACCGTGTGACTGCCGGTGTCTGCGGCACAGGTGTTGCAATGGCCGTCGCGGAAGAATCCGGTCAGGGGATCGGTCGAACAGGGGGCCAGCGGGCCACCCAGGACATTGACAGGGGCTTCGGGTTCCATGGCCGCAGCCTACAGGGTCTTGGCGGGTTTGCGAAAGGTTTCGGTGCGCCTCGATCAGGCGGGCGGTTCAGCGGAACCTGTCCATCAGCTTCTGCAGGGGGGTGCGTGTATCCGGTGCCGCTGTTTCCCCGGTCTGCCGCCTTTTGCCTTCGTCGGGCCGAACTCCGCCCGTTTCAGCCCCCTTGCGCGGGGCGGGCCCGCCCTTGTCGCCGCCCGAGGATCTGGGCGGCGACGTTCGCAGCGCCACGGCGTTCATGAACCGCGAAGGGTCGCCCGCTGCCAGGCTGCCCGCACCGTCCGAAACCCCCCGCAGCACGTCTTCCAGCCAGTCCCCGTCGGCCTTGGCAAAATCGCCGAGAACATAGCCGGTGACCATTTCCTTTCGGCCGGGATGCCCGATGCCTAGGCGGACCCGCACGTAGTTGGGGCCGATATGGGCATGGATCGATCGCAACCCGTTATGGCCGGCATGGCCCCCGCCGGTCTTGACCCGAACCTTGCCCGGGGCAAGGTCAAGCTCGTCATGGAAGACGACCACGTCCGCGGGGTCCAGCTTGAAAAAGCGCATCGCCTCGCCCACCGATTCTCCGGAACGGTTCATGAAGGTCTGAGGTTTGAGAAGGATCACCTTATCCCCGTTCAGGCGACCTTCCGAGACAAGGCCGCGGAACTTGGCTTTCCAGGGGCCGAAGCCGTGGTCTTCGGCAATCCGGTCCAGCGCCATGAAGCCGATATTGTGCCGGTTGCGGGCGTATTTCGCCCCGGGATTGCCCAGACCCGCAAAGAGTTTCATGCCTCACCTCGCCACAAGGCCGCGACGCGCCCCTTGATGCCCTGAAACCGCCCCGTGTTCCAGCCCGTTCTCGTCCCGGAACGAAAAGGCGGGGCCGCAAACGGCCCCGCCCGATCCGCGTGAACGCGCGATACGCGGGCTCATTCTTCGGAGGCAGCTTCCTCTTCCACCGTTTCCTCGCCCTCTTCGGTGTCGGCCTGCAGGCCGGACGGGGCCGAGATCGTGGCGATCACGAAATCGCGGTCGATGGTGGGCTTTGCACCCTCGGGCAGGTCCACCATCGAGATGGTCGCCGAGTCACCGATGTCGAGCCGGGAAAGATCGATGGTGATCCGGGACGGGATGTTGCCGGCAGTGACCACCAGTTCCACCTCGGGGCGGACGACGGTCAGAACACCGCCCTTGCGCAGGCCGGGGCAGGAGTCCTCGCCGTCGAACTGGACGGGGATGAACAGGTTGACCTTGGAATTGCGGTGCAGGCGCATCAGGTCGATGTGGATGGGCAGATCCTTGACCACGTCGCGCTGCACGTCGCGGCAGATCACGCGCACATCGTCATGTCCTTCGACCTTGAGGTTGAACAGGGTCGATTTGAACCGCCCGGCGCGCAGGCGCTTGACCAGCGCGTTGAAGGGGATCTGGATCGGCAGCGGATCCTTGCCGCCGCCATATACAACGCCCGGAACCATGCCGTCGCGGCGGGCCTGACGAGCGGCGCCCTTGCCTGTCCCCGTCCGTTCCTGGGCTTCGAGATCTGGAATCTCAGTCGCCATGTCGTTTCTCCATGTCTGGGCGGGGTCCCTCCAAGGCTGTCACCCCGCGTGAAGCTGCGCCTATAGACCAGTCCCGGCGAAATGAAAAGACGGTTCCGCCCCGTCAGGGCAGATCCGTCCGCAGGTATCCGTCCGCTTTCACGAGCCGTTCGTAAAGCGCGAATTCCGCCTCTCTGGCCGCGTGCAGCCTGGCGCGGATCGCCGGGTCGAGCGGCGCCTCGACCGGGGGTGAGACGTTCCTTTCCTTCAGCACGATATCCTCGCCGAAGCGGTCGTTGAGGAAGGCGCGCAGTTTCAGGGGGCGTTCATGGGCAAACAGATGGTGGACCAGAAGGTGGCCCTCGGGCGAAGTCAGCATGCCCAACTGGCTGCCGATGCCGGCGACGGGAGGGGGATCATCCGAGATCACGGCCTCGACGAACTCGTTGAAGCTCATGCCGCCGGTACTCACCTTGCGCCTCTCGATGCCTTCGCGGCGGCGATAGCGGTACCAGCTGCGGATCTGTTCTTCCGGGTGGCGCATCACGGCAAAGCGCTCGGGGTGCAGGTCGAAGGTTTCCGCCAGGAAGGGGGCGATGCGGGCATGAAACCGTTGCGCGGTGATGTGCTTGAGGCGCTTTCCGAAGACGATGTCGGCCTTTGGTCGCAGCGCCATTTCGATGGCAGTGGTGCCCGTCTTGGGCACCGCGATGAAGGCAAGCGACTGTCGGACGAAGATCAGCATGCTGCCGTTCTAAGGCGCCTGATCGGATTTGGAAACATGACATGGTCACGCGGCCGGGGGCGCCCGCGGGGGGCGGGAGGCGGATGGTCAGGTGCCGCGCCCGACCCCGGCGAGCAGGTTCCGGAAGCGGAAGGTGACGTCGGCAAAGGGCGGGAGCCATGCCGGGCCGGGGAGCCACCAGCGCGTCGGCAGCCCGGTGCGCGAGGACGCGGTGTCGTCGTCCGGATCGGGCGCAGGGTCAGGCGATGACGGCGGTCGCCTCGATTTCCAGCAGAGCGCCGTCCTCGACCAGGCCGGCGACGACGACCAGCGACATGGCCGGAAAATTCCGCCCCATGACGCGGCGATAGGCGGCGCCGATCTCGGCTTGGCGCGACAGGTATTCGGTCTTGTCGGTCACGAACCATGTCAGCCGGGTGATGTGCTCGGGGCCGCCGCCGGCCGCCTCGACCACGGCGAGGATGTTGCGCAGGGCCTGCTCCATCTGGCCGATGAAGTCATGGTGCTCGAAGACCTGATCGGCATTCCATCCGACCTGACCGGCAACGAACAGGTGGCCGTCCGGCGACAGGATGCCGTTTGCATAGCCCTTGGGGCTGGCCCAGCCTTCGGGTTGGATGACCTTGTTCGACATGCGAGAGTTCCCCCTGATTGACATGGCACGGCGCGTCGCCTGCGTCAGGTTACTCGGCTCCGGGTGTATTTCAAGCTTGAAATTTCAGGCTTGAAGGAAATTTCGGGCGGCCCTACTGTCCTGCCACGCGGCGGGCGGGCCGTGCCCCGATATCGCAGGGAGGACAGCATGATCGACTGGGACGATGCTTTCGACAATTCCGGCCACGTGCCGGGATCCGCAGACCTGCCGCAGCAATGGGCACGCGAGGCGGAACTCTTCCGCGAAGACATGGCGCGGTCGGGGCGGGTGGATCCGGATCTTGCCTATGGATCGCGCCCGCGCAACCGGATCGACCTGTTCCGGCCGGAAGGCCCGGCCAGGGGGGTGGTGGTGTTCGTGCATGGCGGTTACTGGCACAAGCTCGACAAGTCCTTCTGGTCGCACCTGGCGGCTGGGCCGCTGGCGCATGGCTGGGCGGTTGCGGTGCCCAGCTATACGCTGGCGCCGCAGGTGCGGATTGCCGACATCACCCGCGAGATCGGGCAGGCCGTGACCTTCGCCGCCGAACGGGTGCAGGGGCCTTTGCGCCTGGCCGGGCATTCGGCCGGGGGGCACCTGGTCGCGCGGATGATCTGCGACGACAGCCCGCTTCAGGCGGGCGTTCTGGACCGGGTGGAAAAGGTGGTTCCGATCAGCGGCGTTCACGACCTGCGTCCGCTTATGGAAACACGGATGAACGAGATCCTGCGCCTCACCCCCGAAGAGGCCGCATCCGAAAGCCCCGCCCTGCATCGCCGCCGGGGCGCGGCCGCCGTCACCTTCTGGGTCGGTACGGCCGAGCGGCCCGAATTCCTGCGCCAGAACCGCTTGGTCGCGGAATGCTGGCAGGGACGGGGCGTCAAGGACCTCTATGAACCGGGGCGCAACCATTTCACCGTGGTTGCCGGCCTGGCCCGCACCGACAGCCCGCTTGTCACCGAACTGTTGGACTGAGGAAAGACCATGAGCCAGCCTTTCGATCCATCCGAAGATGGCGCCAGGATGTCCTTTCGCGAGGACATGAGCTATGGCGACTATCTGCATCTTGATGCGGTCCTGACGGCCCAGCACCCCCTGACGGACGCCCACGACGAGATGCTCTTCGTCATCCAGCACCAGACCAGCGAGTTGTGGATGCGGCTGGTGCTGCACGAGATCGCGGCGGCGCGGAAGCTTCTTGGGCAGGACGATTTCCGGCCCGCCTTCAAGATGCTGTCGCGGGTTGCGCGGATTTTCGATCAACTCAACTCGGCCTGGGACGTGCTGCGCACCATGACGCCCAGCGACTACACCACCTTTCGCGAAGCGCTGGGCAACTCATCCGGGTTCCAGTCGTACCAGTACCGGCTGATCGAATATGCGTTGGGCAACCGGAACCTGGCGATGATGAAGGTTCACGAACACCGCCCCGACCTGGTGGCGCGGTTCGAGGAGGAACTTGCGCATCCTTCCCTGTATCACGTCGCGCTGAAGGCGCTGTCGGTCCGGACCGGCGCGGATTTCGCCCCGGAGATATTCAGGACGCGAGAGCCACATCGCCCCGATCCGCAGGTGCAGCGCGCGTGGGAGATGGTGTATCGCGACACCGCCCGGTTCTGGGATCTCTATGAACTGGCTGAAAAGCTCGTGGATCTGGAGGATTACTTCCGCCGCTGGCGCTTCAACCATGTGACCACGGTCGAGCGGGTCATCGGGCTCAAGCGCGGCAGCGGCGGCACCAGCGGCGTGCCCTACCTGCGCAGGATGCTGGAGGTCGAGCTGTTTCCCGAATTGTGGCGCGTACGCGGGGTCTTGTGACCGGGCCGGCCCCGATGCCCGTTGCGGGGGTTGACAGGCCCGCTCGGGGGGCGTCACCCCGGCCGGGGTGACGCGGGGGACGGGACGCATTGCCGGCGTTACTCTTCGAGGACCTTGCGCCGGGCGGCATATTCCTCGGGATCGATTTCGCCACGCGCCAGGCGCTGGCGCAGGATCTCCAGCGCGTCGGAGCTGCCGCTACCGCCGCGCCGCTGGCTGCCGCTGCCGTCGCTCAGCCAGCGCACCGCCAGCACGATGACCGCGATCAGCGCGCCCCAGAACACCAGCATGAAGAGCCCGCCGATCAGGCCACCGCCATAGCCCCACATCATGTGGTCGCCATAGCCGCCATACTTGTTCGGGTCGGCCAGCGCCGGGCTGGCCAGCAGCGCCGCCGGCAGCAGTGCCGCCCGGCGGGCGACGCGTCCGATCCATGCAGTCGGTCTTGTCGGTGTCATCTCCGGTTCTCCTTGAATGGTCGCTGCCGGATCCGGCAGGACGGGGTGTCGGCGGCGTCCGGAGGGACGACCCGGATCAGCCGCCTTTCTGCCTTTCATCTAGTATGGCCGGGCGGTCGTGAAAGAAGGGCCTTGTCGCAGAATGTCGCGAAATGTCGCGACGGGCCGTCTTGCGACAGACCGATACCAAATTCTTCGCGCACCCGCCTTGCGGGCGTGCCGGATCGTTCGACCTGCGGTCCCGTACGGGAGACTCCCGGCCCCGCCGATTCCCGTCCCGGCGGGCTCCGGTCCTGCCCCGATCGGGAAGATGCAGGCGGGAATGCAGCTTCTGAAACATGGTGTTTCAGCCGATTCTTCGGATTGTTTCGCAATCGCAATGGTTTACGGAGGCAACGGCATACTTGCCTGATCCTTCGAGACGTTGCAACATGCACCGGAACAGGTTTGGTGTGACAATTGTTTCACTGCCCAGGCCTGTTCACTCGACAGGGAGGACAACGACCACGCATTCTGACGACCGGCCTTCCGGCCTGCCCGGCTGAAAATGGGAAAGACGAACTGCCACGGCCGGGGCAGGCCATCCAGTGGGAAACGATTTCATTGACCTGAACCAACAAGGGAGAACGACATGAAACTGACCAAGATCTTCGCAGCCGGCGCAATCCTGGCCCTCACCGCAGGGGCCGGGACCGCGCAGGAGCAGCGCTACATCTCGATCGGCACCGGCGGTGTGACCGGCGTCTATTACCCGACCGGCGGGGCCATCTGCCGCCTCGTCAACAAGACCTACAAGGAAACGGGCATCCGCTGCTCGGCCGAATCGACGGGCGGATCGATCTACAACATCAACACCATCCGCTCGGGCGAGCTGGACTTCGGCATCGCCCAGTCGGACTGGCAGTATCACGCCTATAACGGCACCTCGAAATTCGCCGAGAAGGGCCCGTTCAAGGAACTGCGCGCGGTCTTCTCGGTTCACCCCGAGCCGGTGACGATCATCGCGCGTGACGATTCGGGCATCCAGAACATCACCGACCTGAAGGGCAAGCGGGTGAACATCGGCAACCCCGGTTCCGGTACGCTGGGCACCTGGGAGGTGATCGAGAAGACCATGGGCTGGAAGCGTTCGGACCTGGCCCTGGCGGCGCAGATGAAGTCGTCCGAAACCGGGGCGGCGCTGTGCGACAACAAGATCGACGCCTATTTCTGGCTGGTCGGCCACCCCTCGGCGCTGACCCAGGAAACGCTGGCCTCGTGCCCGTCGCACCTGGTCAACGCCTGGTCGCCTGAAATCGAGAAGCTGGTCAATGACACGCCGTACTACCGCAAGGCCGTGATTCCCGCCGGTATGTACAACAACAAGGAAGACATCGTCACCTTCGGCGTCGGCGCCACCTTCGTGACCCGTGCCGACGTACCCGAGGATGTCGTCTACACCGTGGTCAAGGCCGTGTTCGAGAACTTCGACCAGTTCAAGAAGCTGCACCCGGCCTTCGCCAACCTCGATCCGCAGCAGATGATCAAGGACAGCCTGTCGGCGCCGCTGCATCCGGGTGCGATCAAGTACTACAAGGAAAAGGGCTGGATGTAAGCGATCTGTCCGGAACCGGACCGGCGGGTTTCCCGCCGGTCCCTCTCGTGCATGAAAACGATTGCGAAACCGCCTGAAGGCGGCCGGAATGCCCGGAGCCGTGCGTAACGATGCCCCGGACCGGGCATGGAGGGGAGGTGACCATGTCTGATGCCGCGAATGTTTCCAGGGCAGAGGCCCTTGCTGCTGAGGTGGAAACCGGGGCGCGCAATCCCACCGGTTGGCAGCGGCCGCTGATCCCGGCCCTGTGTTTCATCTGGGCGCTTTATCAGCTCTACATCGCCTCGACCCTGCCTTCCGACCTGACCGTGGCGACCGGCATCGAATTCTTTCAGTTCATTGGCAACCTCTCGATTTCCCGCAAGATCCACCTCGTGTTCGCGCTGGTGCTGGCGATCATGTCCTACCCGCTGTGGAAAAGGGCCAGCCGCGAACATATCCCCGCTTATGACTGGGGGCTCATTTTCCTGGGCGCGGGCACCATTCTCTACATGATCCTGATGGATACCAACATCGCCAACCGGGCCGGAGATTTTTCCGATCCGCAGATCCCCGTGGACATGACAATCGCGGTGATCGGCCTGGCGGTTCTGACGATTGCCGTCTACCGGTCGCTGGGTCTGCCACTGGTGGTGGTGGCGGGGATCCTGATGGCCTATGCCTTCATCGGCGGAGGCAACTGGGGCGGGGCATCGTTCACCAAGGGGATGTGGCATTTCTGGATGCAGGAAGAGGGCGTCTTCGGCAAGCCGCTGGCGGTTTCGACGCAGATGATCTTCCTGTTCGTGCTGTTCGGGGCAATCCTGGAGAAGGCCGGCGCGGGGGGCTATTTCATCAAGATCGCCTTTGCCCTGCTGGGGCATCTGCGCGGCGGGCCGGCCAAGGCGGCGGTGATCGCCTCGGGGCTGTCGGGGCTCTATTCGGGCTCGTCCATCGCCAATGTGGTGACCACCGGCACCTTCACCATCCCGCTGATGAAGCGCACCGGTTTCACCCCCGAAAAGGCGGGTGCGGTCGAGGTCGCCGCCTCGACCAACGGCCAGCTGACCCCGCCGGTGATGGGGGCCGCGGCCTTCCTGATCGCGGAATTTACCGGGGTTCCCTACACCACGCTGCTGAAGCACGCGCTGATCCCGGCGCTGGTTTCCTATATCGCGCTGGTCTACATCGTGCATCTCGAGGCCTGCAAGCTGGACCTCAAGGGCCTGCCGAAGCGGCCCTCGTCGCTGGGCTTCCTGCAGAAGCTGGCCAACACCATCGGCGGGTTCATCGGCGTGGCGCTGCTGATCCTGGCGGCCAACTACCTGATGATCTTCATCGGCCCCTTCCTGCCGGGAACCGGTTTTGGTGCCGCCGCGCTGATGGCGCTGATCGCCTATCTGGTGCTGATCTGGATCGCATCGCGTGTGCCCGATCTGGAGGTGGACGATCCCGACGCGCCGATCACCGAACTGCCGCAGGCGGGCAAGACCGCCGTGACCGGCCTCTATTTCCTGCTGCCGATCGTCATCCTGCTGTGGGCGATCCTGCCGACCCCCGACAAGCTGTCGCCGGCGCTGTCGGCATATTACGCCTGCCTGGCGATGATCTTCATCTCGACCACCCAGCACGTGATCAAGGGCCTGTTCCGCGGAGAAGGCAATGTGGGCGCCAATTTCGCCCGCGGTGTGCGGGAGACGGTCGAGGGCATGATCTCGGGCGCGCGCAACATGATTTCCATCGGCATCGCCACAGCGGCCGCGGGGATCATCGTTGGCGCGATTTCCCTGACCGGAGCCCACGCCATGGTGGGGCAGCTGGTCGAGTTCCTCTCGGGTGGCAATCTTCTGATCATGCTGATCCTGGTGGCGATCATGTCGCTGATCCTCGGCATGGGGCTGCCGACCACGGCCAACTACCTGGTGGTGTCGTCGCTGATGGCGCCGGTGATCGTGGCGCTGGGCGCGAAATCCGGGCTGATCGTGCCGCTGGTGGCCGTGCACCTGTTTGTGTTCTATTTCGGCATCCTGGCCGACGACACCCCGCCCGTGGGCCTTGCGGCCTATGCGGCGGCGGCGATTTCGCGCGGCGATCCGATCAGGACCGGGATCCAGGGCTTTGCCTATGACATCCGCACCGCGCTCCTGCCCTTCCTGTTCATCTTCAACACCGATCTGCTGCTGATCGACGTGGGGCCGGTCAAGGCGGTGTTCGTCTTCATCACCGCGGTGGTCGCGATGCTGCTTTTCGCGGCGGCCACGCAGGGCTGGTTCTTGACCCGCAGCCGCATATGGGAATCGGCGGTGCTGCTGCTGGTGGCCTTCACCCTGTTCCGGCCCGGTTTCTGGCTGGACATGGTCGAGCCGCCTTACGAGGCGCGCCCAGGGGCGGAAACGGCCGCCATCCTCGAGGAACTTCCCGAAGGCGAAATCGTCCGGCTCAGGATCGTCGGACCGGATTTCGACAATCCCGACAAGCTGACCCAGACCAACATCCAGATCGTGCTGGGGCCGAAGGAGGGCAGCGGCGAGGACCGGCTGCTGGCGGTCGGCATCAATGCCTACGAGGCCGATGGCAGGATGATCTTCGACGGCTTTGCGTGGAACTTCCCGGACAAGGATCTGAAAGAGCGTTTCGACCGCGAATTCGACACGTTCAATCCCGACAATCCGGTGATCGTCGAACGGATCCTTACCCGGCGCGACAGGATGCCCAAGGAGGTCTTCTACATTCCCGCGCTGCTGCTGCTGGGACTGGTCGTCGCCCTGCAACGGCGCCGGCGGGACAAGGCCGCTGCAGCGTCTGCGGCGCAGGCTGCCTGAACATCGGAGGAAGCACATGTTTAAGTCCATTCTCGTCCCGGTCGATATCGCCCATCGCCCGCCCCGGCGCCGCGCCCTTCCGGTCGCCGTGGATCTGGCCGAAAAATACGGCGGCCGGCTGCACCTGATGACAGTGATCCCCGATTACGGCATGTCCGTGGTGGGCAGTTTCTTCCCGGCCGACCAGGCGGAAAAGGCCATGCAGTCGGCCGCCGAAGAGCTGAAGGCGCTGGCTGCGGAATATGTTCCGGCCGCCATGCTGGCCGGGACGGAGGTGCGCCGCGGCAATGTCTATCGCGAGATCCTCGCCGCGGCCGATGCCAGCGGTTGCGATGCGATCGTGATGACGGCGCACCGGCCCGAGATGAAGGACTACCTCATCGGTCCCAATGCCGCCCGCGTGGTGCGACACGCAACGCAGTTCGTGCTGGTGGTGCGCTGAGGCGTGGGCTCGGGCGGGCGGTTTCGGCCCCCCGTCAGAGCCGCTTCTCAAGCACGATGCGTTGTGCGGGGGCAAAGTCGAGCGCGCCGAGGAAGCTGATGAGCGCGGTATCGTCCCATGCGATTTCGGTGCGGACGGTGTCGATCTCCAGCGCCCCCAGGTTCCCCATCAGCCGGGCCATGAGGGTCGTGCCGATATTGCGGCCGCGATAGCCGGGATCCACGCCGATGGCGTCCATCACCGCCTCGGGCCGGGTCAGGCCGAAAGCGCCGAAATCCACCCGAGCCATGATGAAACCCACCGCGTCGCCGTCGGCTTCGGCAACCAGCGACACCCGGATGCCGCTTTGCTCCAGGGCCTCGCGCATCCTGCGGGCATAGTAGTCGGCCCTGTCCATGCCGGTTGAGGCCCGGTCCATGGCGACGATCCGCCCGAGGTCGCGTTCCTCCATCGAGCGCACCGGCACCGGATCGCGCGAAAGGGCATTGGCGGCATCGCCTTCGGGCGAACTGAAGTCGATTTCCTTCGCGTCGTCGTCTTCCCCCGGTTCGTCGAGGGCAATGGCGATGTCACTGACCGGGCGGGTCAGGACGATGCGCGGCGCCATGGCAAAGCCGTGATGAGCCATGAACCCCAGAAGCCCTGTACTCGACCATTCCACTTCGCTGGTCAGCAGCCCGACGCCCTTGCGGTGCAGGACCGCTTCGACCTCGGTCAGAAGGGCCCGGCCGACGCCGCGCAGTTCCAGTTCGGGATCGACCGCGATCGTATCCAGCGCGGCGGTGGCGTCGTGTTGGCCAAAGGCGCCGGTTTCCAGTTTGGCAAAGACGAAACCCGCCAGCCGGCCGCCGAGATGGGTGCCGACGAAAACATAGTCGCGGGGGTGTGCGACCGCCGCCGCCAGTCGCTTTTCGAAGTAGCCGCGCCGGAGCGTGCCCGAGGTCTTCGCGTCGATGGCGATGACCGCCTCCAGGTCGTCCGGAGAAAGCGGGCGGGTGTCAATCTGGCCTGTGGTGCCGTTCATGGTCTCAAAACTCCTGCGGCCACGGCCCCCCGCGTCGGGGCGGGTCAGTGGATTTCGGAATAGGATGTGGCCAGTTCCATGTCCGTTTCGTCGTCCAGGATTTCCTCGAGCATCGGCAGCAGGGCCATTTCCTCTTTCTGGATATGGGCGAACATGCGCTCGATCAGCTCTCCGGCCGATTGCCGGAAGGCGCTCCAGCCGTCATCCGAAAACCCTTCGGTCAGTGCCGAGCGGGCCATGTCGGCGACCTGGCGCCCCAGCGGCAGCAGAACCTCGTGTTCGCTGCGCAGGTGCTCTCCGATACCGATGTCCCCCATTTCCTCCAGGCGGGTGAAAAGTTCCTGTTCCTCGAAGGAGAAATGGTTGCCGATTTCCTCTTCGATCGTGCCCGAGGCGTTCTCCAGCGCCTTGCGCACCTTCGGGTCCGAGGTATCCGGTGTCTTGCTGCGGGCGCGGGCGATCAGGTCTTCCAGCCCCTCGACCACGGCAATCGTGGCCTGGTGATCCTCGTGCAGCATCTGCGCGGTCCTGCGGGCAAAGCTCATGGCTGCGGCCTTCGTGTAGTGTGGTGGATTCGGTATTTCCTTAATTCAGTACTTTAATACCTGAATTGGAAAAGGCAAGTCCCTTTCGGGTGCGGTACTCGGCCGTGGAAGGGTCAGGGCCGGCCGATCCGGGCGAAGAGGTGCCACGCGATCCTGCCGGCAAAGACGGCGAAGGCGGTGGCGCCGATCATGCCGGCCACGGCGCCCAGGCGGATCAGGCCCGGGGAGTCCAGGAGGATGCCGGCGGTGGTCAGGGCAAGTGCCGCGAAATGGCCGGGCATGTAGAGTTTCAGCGCCCATTCGGCGGTGAGCTCCGAAAGCAGCGGCGGCAGTCCCGACTTTCCCGCCGCGTGCATCGAGGCGAGGAACGGCATGATCCGTTGCAGCACGCCCCCGAGGAAGGTCAGCAGCCAGCCCGCCACCAGCGTGAAACCGAAAAGCGCGGGCAGGTTCGGCACCGGCGCGCCCGCCATCAGCAGCGCCCCTAGGGCAAGGCTGAGGGCCAGCAGGACCCAGCCTGCGCGGATCTGCACGAAGGGCAGCCCCAGCCGCCGCCGCATCGACATGGACAGCGCCCTTTGCATCAGCCACAGATGCGTCCCTGCCGCCGCCGCCGCCAGGGCCAGCCCCCCCCAGGCCAGCAGCGGAAGGTCCGCCCCGAACCCCGCCGCGAACGCCGCCAGCGCGGCCAGCGCAATGCCCAGCTGCGCCCAGCCCGGGCCCGGCGGCAGGCTGCGCGAGAGAACGAACATCGGCACCAGGATCAGGCTCAGCCCCAGTACCAGCAGCCCCATGAATCCATAGGCCGCCACGACCATGTGCAGCGTGGCAAGGGTACGCTGGTCCGCCCCCGCGTCATAGCCGGACGCCAGGGAAAGCAGAAGGATCCCCCCCAGCGTGGCCGCGGCAACCAGCATGGCCAGCGCGCCCCAGCCATGCCCGGCCACCACCGCCACCGATCCGGCGCGGCGCAGGTTGTCGGCCATCAGCAGCGCAAAAAGCGCAAGCCCCGCCAGCACCGGGCCCAGCCCTGCCAGCATGGCGCGGGGGTCGTTGTCCGCCATGCCCCAGCTCAGCAGGATCACCCCCGGCAGATACAGCCAGAAGCTCAGCGCCGCGGGCCATGTCCGGGCCAGCGGCCGGCGGGTGGCCACGGGCAGCAGCTGATAGCTGGCCCCCATCGCCGTCATCGCCAGCACGCCCAGGGTGATCAGGTGGATCGCCGCCAGCACCGGTCCGGCGCCGCCGGCAAAACCGGGGACTTCCTCGGCCCCGGCCAGCAGCGCCACCCAGGCGAGGACCTGAAACAGCGCCGCCGACAGGAAGAACCGGAACGGGATCGAAGCCGGCAGGAGCCGATCCCTTGCGCCGCTCAGAAAGCCGGTGGACATGCTCATGGCGCGGGCCTCAGAAGGATGCGCACGTCGCCGGGGCGGGTCTCCAGCACTTCGTAGTGGCAGCCGCGCGCGGCGAGTTCGGGGAAAAGATGGACGGGATAGCGGTCGAGATGGGCAATGATGGGGCTGCCCGGGGGCAGGTTTTCCACATGCCACAGGATCGCCACCATCGGATCCGGCGGCCCCAGCCCGCGGGTGTCCACATGCAGCCCGTCATCTGCCTTCCACGTGGTGCCGGGGACCGATCCGATCACGCCTCGTCCTGCCCCTGTTGCGAAAGCAGCCGCCGGGCCAGCCGCGTGGCCACCGCCGCCGCCGCCAGCCGCCGGTAATGCGGCGCAATGGTGGTGCTGCGCTGGGGCGAGACCGCCTTTTGCACCCGCTTGCCCAGATCCTTCAGGAACGGCCCGACCTCGGCGTCGGGAAGCAGGGCGGGCAGTTCGACCGCGACCGGGCATGAGTTGGTGCCCGTGACCGCCACCTGCAGCCGCGTAGCCCCGCCTTCGCGCGCCGATGCCACCGCGACCCCGGCCAGCGGGAAATCGATGGCGCCGCGAACGCGGATCTTTTCGTAGTCCGACGCGCCGGCGGGCGGCGGCAGATGAACGGCGACGACGAGCTCGCCTTCCTGCAGCCGCAGATGTGCCGCCCCGTCCTCGCGGTAGAAATCGGCCAGCGGCAGCCGGCGGGCGCCCTCCGGGCCGGCCAGTTCGATCCGGGCCCCGTGCACCATCAGCGCCGGGGCCAGGTCGCCGCTGAAGGCCGCACGGCAGCGGTTGCCCTGCGGGGCGACGTGGCAGATGTCTCCGCGATGCTTCAGGCACCAGCCATTGGAACGGCGCCACCATTCGCTTTGGTTGTAATACAGGCACCGCGTGTCGAGGCACAGGTTGCCCCCCAGCGTGGCCACCTCGCGGTGGGTGGGGGCGGCGACGGAACCGGCGGCGCGGGCCACGGAAAGATAGCTTTCCCGGAGGCGCGCGTCGCGTTCGAGCCGGGCCAGCCGCACGCCCGCGCCGATGCGCAGCCCGCCATCCCCGGTGGCCGAGATGTCGTCGAATCCCTCGATATTGCCCAGATCGATCAGCATGACGGGGCTGCCGATGCCCCGGCGCAGATTGACCAGCAGATCGGTGCCCCCCGCCAGCGGCCGCGCGTCGGGATGGGCGGCAAGGGCGCGCAGGGCTTCGTCCAGGCTTGCCGGTCGGAGGATTTCGAAGGGGGGCAGGGGGGCAGTCATGACGCGGCCTCCGCCCTGTCCCGGCTGCGGCTGGCGCGACGAAAGCGCACCAGCGCATCCAGCAGCCTGTCCGGAGTCACCGGCAGGAAATTCACGTCCAGCCCCACGGCATCGGCCACGGCGTTGACCAGCGCCGGCGGAAAGCCCGCCAGCGCCCCTTCGCCGGCCTCCTTGGCGCCGAAGGGGCCATTGGGGTCAATGCTTTCGACGATCTGGACCTCGATGGGGGGTGATTCGGCGATGGTGGGGAACCGGTAGTCCATCAGCCCGGCATGGGCGGGCAGGCCTCCCACATAGCGGGTTTCCTCGGCCATCGCCTGCCCCATGCCCATCCAGACCGAGCCCTCGATCTGGCCCTCGACCGCCAGAGGATTGATGGCATATCCGCAATCAAGTGCCGCCCAGACCTTTTCGATGGTGATCTGCCCGGTCTCCTCGTCCACCACCACCTCGACCACCTGCGCGGCATAGGAAAAGCCCATGGTGGAGCCCACCGCACCGCCGCGATGGCGCCCGCCCTGGGCCTCGACCGGGGTGGAGAAGCTGCCCTTGACGGTGATCGTGCCTTCCTTGGCCAGTGCGGCCAGGGCCACCTCGCGGAAGGACAGTTCCGATTGCGAGGAGCCGGGCACGAAGAACGTCTCGCCGGCGCAGTCCACCTCGTCGGGGGCGACCTCCAGCTTTTCGGCCGCCGCCGCCACCAGCTTTTCGCGCAGGGCCTTTGCCGCCTCGATGGCGGCATTGCCGACCATGAAGGTCACCCGCGAAGAGTAGGAGCCGTTGTCCTTGGGGGTGATGGCGCTGTCATTGGCGACGACGCGGATGCGGGACATGTCGATGCTCAGCACCTCGGCCGCGGCCTGGGCGACGATGGTGGACGAGCCCTGCCCGATATCCGAGGCCCCGGTCAGCACGGTCACCCCGGCATCGAAGTCGAGCTTGATCGACACCACGGCGTGGGGCTCTCCGGTCCAGTGGACCGGCTTGGCCGCGCCGCTGACATAATGCGAACAGGCCATGCCCAGCCCCCGCCCGCGGGGCAGGCGGCCGCGGCGTTCGGCCCAGCCGCTGGCCGCCTCGACCCGGTCGAGGCATTCGCCCAGCCCGCAGGAATTGACCATCAGCCCGTTGGCGGTGAACAGCGGCGGCTGCAGCAGATTGGCGCGGCGCACGGCAAAGGGGTCGAGGTCCAACTCGCGCGCCATGCGGTCCAGAAGGCACTCGAAGGCGTGGCGCACATCCACCGTGCCATGCCCGCGCATGGCCCCGCAGGGGGGCGTGTTGGTATAGACGCGCCAGCCGTCATATTTGACGTTTTCCACCGCATAGAGCCCCTGCAGCAGCGCCCCGGCATAGAGGATGGTGACGATGCCGTAGCCGGCATAGGCCCCGCCGGCCTGGATCACCTCGGCCTCGATGGCGGTCAGGCGGCCCTGTTTCGTCAGGCCCAGCTTCAGCTTCACCTGCGTCGCCGGGCGCCCGCGATGGGTGAGGAAGGTTTCCTCGCGCGTCAGCTGCATCAGCACCCGCCCCCCCGCCTTGCGGGCCAGCAGAGCGGTGATGATCTCGAAGTTCAGCGTTTCGGTGCGCGCCCCGAAACCGCCGCCGACGAAGGGCTTGATGACGCGGATCTGGGCGGGGTCCATGTCGAGGCAGCGCGCCAGTGCGAGGTGCACGTAATAGGGCACCTGGGTGACCGAATGCAGCGTCAGCCGGCCGCGCTCGGGGTCGAACTCGGCCAGGGCGGCGTGGGGCTCCATCATCGCATGGGTGACCTCGGCGCAGTTGAAGACCTCTTCGCGTACCAGATCGGCAGCCGCGAAGCCGGCCCCGACATCGCCGAAGGTGTGATGCACCTCGCGCTCGACATTGCCGGGCCTGTCCTCGTGCAGAAGCGCGGCGCCGGGGGCGCGGGCCTCCCGCGGGGTGAGGCAGGCGGGCAGCTCCTCGATCTCCAGCTCGATCAGCTCCAGCGCCCGCTCGGCGGTTTCGGCATCTACCGCCGCCACCGCCGCCACCGGTTCGCCCCGGTAGCGGACCTTGTCGCGGGCCAGCGGATATTCGTTCATGGCGATGGGCAGCACGCCATAGGTCCTGTCGCAGTCGGCGCCGGTGAGCACGGCCACGACGCCATCGAGCGCTGCGGCCCGGTCGGTGTTCACCGACAGGATGCGGCCGTGGCTGACGGGGGCGCGCAGGATGCGCCCGACCAGCGTGCCCGGACCGGCCAGGTCGGCGGTGTAGAGTGCGCGCCCGGTGACCTTCTCGATCCCGTCCACCAGCGGCATCGGCGTGCCGACAGGCCCCTTTCCCCCGTGATCCTTCATGGCTGCATCTCCCGCGCTGCGGCCCGCACCGAGCGGATGATCTTCACATAGCCCGTGCAGCGGCAGAGATTGCCGCCAAGGGCGGTGCGGATCGCGTCCTCGTCCGGGTCGGGGTCGTCGCGCAGGAGCGCCTCGGCCGCCATGATCATGCCGGGGGTGCAGAACCCGCACTGGGTGCCCAGATTCTCGTGAAAGGCCCGCTGCAGCGCGCTCAGACGCCCGCCCTTTGCCTGCCCCTCGATGGTCTCCACCTCGGTGCCGTCGCAGGCGGCGGTCAGGGTCAGGCAGGCCAGTCGCGGCCGCCCGTCCACCAGCACCGTGCAGGCCCCGCATTCGCCGCCGTCGCAGCCCTGCTTGGTGCCGGTGAGGCCGCGCCGCTCGCGCAGCCAGTCGATCAGCAGCATGTTGTCGGGAACCACGTCATCCACGTTTCGACCGTTGAGCGAGAGACTGACGATGCGTTTCATCATCCGACCTTTCGGGTGATTCCGATCTAAAGCAATAAATCGGTACCATTATACTTAAAAATGTTGCAAGGTATAGAAGAATTCTCTGCTGGCGAAAAACCGCGGCAGCGGCTAAGCCACGGCCGGCGCAGGGTAGAGAGCGCGGCAGTTGCCTGCGCTTTGCGCAATCGTCTATGGTTGCGGCTCGGACGGCCGTGCCGGGACGCGGCCGGGGCAACGGAGGACGCGATGGCGAACGACCTGTCAGAGACGGCGGATGCGGGGGCGGATTCGGATGTGATCATCCGCCGGGCGGCCTCGGGCCACCTCGACCAGATCGTGGATCTCGATGCCCGCATCACCGGGCTGGCGAAACCGGACTACTGGGCCGACATCTTCGAACGCTACGGCACCCGTCGCACCCATGAGAGGTTCTTTCTCGTGGCCGAGTCCCCTGACGAGGCGCTCGTGGGCATGATCGCGGGCGAAGTGCGCGGCTGGGAGTTCGGCTCGCAGCCCTGCGGCTGGGTGTTCATGGTGTCGGTCGATCCCGAGATGCGCGGCCGCCACGTGGGCGAACGCCTCTTCCGTGCCATCTGCGACGAATTCCGCAGGATCGGCATTGACAAGGTGCGCACCATGGTGCGCCGGCAGGACCGGCTGAACATGGCCTTCTTCCGTGCCGAGGGCATGGTCGCCGGGCCCTATATCCAGCTGGAACTGGATCTCGACGAAGACGAATAGGAAGATGAACAGGGCGGGGCCGGCCCCGCCGGACCGCCGCGAACGAGGGGACGCCCGTGCAGACATCGAGCCGCCTTGCCATCTACGCCCTGATCGAGCTGGCATCGAATCCCGACAAGCCGATCTCGGCGGCCGAGATCGGCGCCAAGTACCGGGTATCGGCCCATCACCTGGCCAAGGTGCTGCTGACGCTGGGGCGGGCGGGGCTGGTGCAATCCGTGCGCGGGGTGGGGGGCGGCTATACCTTCACCGGCAATGCAAGGCGGGTGACGCTTCTGGACATCATCGCCCTGTTCGAGGACACCTCGACCGAGTGCAAGCTTTCCGACCCGACGACGGCTACGCCCGAGGAATGGGCCCTGTTCGACGTCAACAAGGAAATCGACGACATTGCGCTGGCGACCTACGGTTCGATCACGCTGGCGACGATGCTCAAGCACGTGGAGCGACGGCGCAAGTCGGCACCGGCACGAACCGAGGGCGCCTCGGAATCCTGATCCGCCCGGCCCCGAAAAGCGCCTGACCGCCCCGGCCGCGGCGCGACGGCATTGCCTGCACGCCAAAACAGGTATATAGGTACTGTTATACCTAATAAGGTATGCCTGATGAGGCGGGCGCCTGCTCGAGGGAATTGCCGGATGTCCAGTGCCGACAGCTACAACGCGGCCGAAAGGATGATCGACGCCAATCTGGCGCGCGGTCTGGGGGACAAGCCGGCCTTTGTCGACCCGGAGCGGGTTCTGAGCTGGGGCGAACTGGCGACCGACAGCCGGCGGGTGGCAAGCCTTCTTTCCCGGCTGGGGCTGGAACAGGAGCAGCGGGTGGCGCTGCTGCTGCTCGATACGGTGGATTTTCCCTGCGTCTTCTGGGGGGCGATCAGGGCCGGGATCGTTCCCGTCTGCCTGAACACGCTGCTGCCAGTGGATCAGATTCGCTGGCTGCTGGAGGATTGCCGGGCAAGGGCGCTGGTGGTCTCGTCCGAACTTCTTGGGACGCTGCGCCCGGTGCTGGAGGGGTTGCGCTTCCTGCGCCATGTGATCGTCGCCGGCGGGCCGGGCGGGGGGCTGCCGGAACTTGCGGCGCTGATGGCCGAGGCCGATCCCGATTTCCCGACCGCGCCGACTCATCCTGACGAGGTCGCCTTCTGGCTCTACTCCTCGGGCTCGACGGGCGCGCCCAAGGGGGTCCGGCATGTCCATGCCAGCCCCGGCTGGGTGGCCGACCACTACGGTCGCCACATTCTGGGCATCCGCGAGGACGACCTGTGCTTTTCCGCGGCCAAGCTGTTTTTCGCCTACGGGCACGGGGCGGGCATGGCCGTGCCGATGTCGGCGGGCGCGACGACGGTGCTTCTGCCCGGCCGGCCCACTGCGCAAAGCGTGCGGGAGGTCCTGCGGACATACCGTCCGACCCTGTTCTTCGGGGTGCCCACGCTTTATGCCGCGATGCTGGCCGATCCCGATCTCGGGCCGGAAGACACCGGCGGCCGGCTGCGCCTGTGCATCTCTGCGGGCGAGGCCCTGCCCACGCCGGTGGCGCGCGCGTGGGAAACGCGCATGGGGGTGGCGCTGATCGACGGGGTCGGATCGACCGAGATGCTGCACCCCTATGTCTCCAACCGGCCCGGAGACATTCGCCACGGCACCGCGGGGCGGGCCGTTCCGGGCTATGAATTGCGGCTGGTGGACGAGAACGGCCGCGACGTGGACGAGGGCGAGATCGGAGAGATGCTGGTGGCGGGCGGGTCGATGGCCGATGGCTACTGGCTGCGACGCGACCGCGCCCAGGCGGCGTTCGCGGGCAGGTGGTTCCATACCGGCGATCGCTATTTTCGCGACGGGCATGGCTATTACCACTACTGCGGGCGCAGCGACGACATGTTCAAGGTCGGCGGACGCTGGGTTTCGCCCTGCGAGGTCGAGGAGGCGCTGGTTTCCCACCCGGACGTGTTCGAGGCGGCGGTGGTAGCGCATGAGGACGCGGCCGGGCTGGTCAAGCCGCGGGCCTTCGTCGTGCTGGCACGGCCGCGCGACCCCGCGCGCCTGTTCGCCGAGCTGAAGGCGCAGGTCAAGCGCATGGCCGGCGTCTGGAAATATCCCCGCTGGATCGAGATCGTGGACGAGCTGCCCAAGACGCCCACGGGCAAGATCCAGCGCTACAAGTTGCGCGCGCGGCCCTTGCCCGAAGGGGATGGCCACAGCCTGAAGGAGGGGGCGGAACATGCTTGAAATCCTCATTCTCGGTCGCGGCGGGCAGGGGGCGCAGACCGCGGGAAACCTGCTGGCACGCGCCTTCTTCGAGGGCGGTCACTGGGTGCAGAGCTTTTCCACCTACGGGGGCGCGCGCCGGGGCACGCCGGTGATGTCGTCGCTGCGGGTCGATGACCGGCCGGTGCGACTGCGCTGCAACATCACCGCCGCCGATGCCATGCTGTGTTTCGACGACAGCCTTCTGGACGAGGGCTTCCTGGCCCAGGGCGGCGACGAGGCGCTGATCGTGGTGAACTCGCCCCGGCCAGCCGGCGATTTCCGGCCCCGGGCGGCGCAGCGCATCATCCCCGTGGACGGCCGCGCGATTGCCCGGCGCAACGGCATGGGCAAGGTGGTGAACGCGGCGCTTCTGGGGGCCTTTGCCGCCGCGCTGGGTGCGCCGGATATGGACCGGCTGACCGGGGTGATCCGCGCCTTCGCCCCCGCCCGCAAGGATGAGAACGTCGCGGCCGCGCGCGAGGCGTATCGGCTGCTTTTGCCCGCGACCGAGGAGGCCTGATCCATGGATGACCATCTTTCCCCGCTCTGGACCCACCTGACCAGCGCCGGCCGGCGCACCGGCACCTGGCGCAGCGCGCTGCCGGTGTGGGAGAACGCCCCCTCGCCCTGTCTTGCGGCCTGCCCGGTCGAGGGTCGCATCGCCGAGTGGATCGGCCAGCTGCGCGAGGGCGATCTGCGCGGCGCCTGGGAAACCCTGTGCGACAACAACCCCTTTCCGGCGGTGGCCGGGCGCATCTGCCACCACCCGTGCGAAGGCGCCTGCAACCGCAACGAGCTGGACGAAACCGTGGGCATCTGCGCGCTGGAGCGCTTCGTGGGCGATGCGGCGCTGGCCGAAGGCTGGGCCTTTCCCCCACCCGCGCAGGAACGCGACCTGTCGGTGGCGGTGGTGGGCGGCGGCCCGGCCGGCCTGTCGGCGGCCTATCAACTGCGCAGGCGGGGAATCCGGGTGGTGCTTTACGAACGCAGCCGCGCGCTGGGCGGGCTGATGCGCCACGCCATTCCCCCCTACCGGCTGGAACGCGCGGTGCTCGAGGCCGAGATCGCCCGAATCCTCGCTCTGGGGATCGAGGTCAAGCTTGACTCCGAGGTGACGGATGCGGCCGCGCTCGCCGATCTGCGCGGGCGTCACGACGCGCTGTTCCTGGCTGCGGGGGCAGGCCTGCCCCGGCGCCTGCCGGGGCTGGACGATGATGCGCCCTGGGTCGTGGACAGCGCCGCGTTCCTGGCCGCCCCGCCCGAACTTCAGTCCGAACGGGCCGGCGCCCATGTGGTGGTCGTGGGCGGTGGCAGTGCGGCGATGGATGTGGCCCGCACCCTGCGCAGGCTGGGGCGCGAGGTGACGGTGCTGGCACTGGAATCCGAAGGGCAGCTGCCGGCCCAGCCGGTCGAGCTTGCCCAGGCGCGGGAGGAAGGCGTGCGCTTCGAAACCGGCGCCCGGCTTGTGCACGCCACGCCCGGGCCGGGCGGGCTCGGGCTGGAATGCGAGCGCGTCACCTTCCGCCCCGGCGACCGGCCCGGCAGCTTCCGCGCCGAGCCGGTGCCGGGCAGCGCCTTCCGCCTGCGCGCCGACACGATCATCCCTGCCATCGGCCAGGAAGCCGACCTTGAGCGCTGGGGCACGATGCTGGGCGCCAGGGGCGGGGTGATCGCCGCCGGCCCCGGCGGGCGCACCCGCGTCGATGGCATCCACGCCGGCGGCGACATTGCCAGTCACGACCGTTTCGTCACTGCCGCCATCGGCATGGGCAAGCGGGCCGCGCAGGCGATTGCCGCGGAACTGGAGATTGCGCCCGCCGAAGTCCGGACCGCAGCGTCCGAGCCGGTCGGTTTCGACCGTATCAACACCGCCCATCACGAACGCCTTGCCCGACAGCGCGCCGCGGAACTGCCTGTTCCCGAACGCCTCTCGGGTTTCGCCCTCGTGCAGCAGGCGCTGGACGCGGACGCAGCCCGCAACGAGGCCCGCCGCTGCTTCAGCTGTGGCACCTGCATCTTCTGCGACAACTGCCATTTCTACTGCCCCGACATGGCGGTTGCCCGGCTTGAGGGCGGCTATGCGGTGAATACCGACTATTGCAAGGGCTGCGGGCTGTGCGTTGCCGAATGCCCCACCGGCGCGGTTCTCATGCGCGAGGAGAAGACCCCATGAACGTCCCGGCGAGACACGAGGCGGCCCGGCTGCACGAGATGCAACTGCTCAGCGGCAACCACGCCGTTGCCTGGGGGGTACGTCTGGCGGCGCCCGACGTGGCCCCGGTCTATCCGATCACGCCGCAGACCCCAATTCTGGAAAAGCTGATCGCGTTTCAGGCCGAAGGCGCGTTTCAGGCCGAACTGGTGACGCCGGAATCGGAACACTCGGCCATGGCCGCCTGCATCGCCGCCGCAGCCACCGGGGCGCGGGTGTTCACGGCCACCTCTTCTCAGGGGCTGATGCTGATGCACGAACTCCTGCACTATGCCGCCGGCGCACGCATGCCCATCGTGATGTTCAACGTCAACCGCACCCCGGCCGCGCCTTGGGGCTTCTGGCCCGACCAGATCGATAGCCTGTCCCAGCGCGATACCGGCTGGGTGCAGCTTTACAGCGAAAGCCCGCAGGATTCGCTCGATACGGTGATCCAGGCCTTCCGCGTGGCCGAGGCGGCAGAGCTTCCGGTCATGGTCAACCACGACGCCTTCTATGTCAGCCACGCGGTGGAACCGGTCCATCTGCCGCAGCCCGAGGCCGTGCGCAGTTTCCTGCCCCGCCCCGCGCGGTCCTTCACGCTGGACCCTGCCCGCGGGCAGTCGCTGGGGGCACCGATCGGGCAGGCGGACTGGAACCGCACCCGGCGCAACCTCGAACGGGCCATGGGCGGGGTCGAGGCGCTGGTGAACGAGGCAGGCAGGCTGTGGGGCACTATCACAGGGCGGGCGGGCGGCGCCCTTGACCCCTACCGCACCGAAGGGGCCGGGGTGGTCTTCGTGACCATGGGCAGCATGGCCGGCACTGCCCGCGAGGCCGTGGATCGCCTGCGCGCGGAGGGCGTGGCCGCGGGGCTGCTGCGGGTGCGCCTGTTCCGCCCCCTGCCGGCCGAGGCGCTGCGCGCGGCGCTTGTGGGGGTGGATTGCGCCATCGTGCTCGACCGCAACCATGCGCCGGGCACGGGCGGCGTACTGCACCAGGAACTCAGGGCCGCGTTGTTCGATGCCCCCGCACCCCCGCGCCTGCATGGCTGCCTCGCCGGGGTGGGCGGCGTCAACGTGCCGGTCGAAAGGCTGACGGCGCTGGCCCGTGACCTGGCCGGGGCCCGGCCCGCCCCGAACCCGCAATGGCTGGAGTGACCCCATGAAGGATACCGCCTATACCGATCAGGGCCTGTTCTGCCCCGGGCATGTGGCCTGCGCCGGCTGCGCCGAGGCGCTGAGCATGCGCATCATCCTCAACACCGTGGGCGAAAACGCCATCGGCGTGGTCGCGCCCTCCTGCACCGCGGTGATTCTGGGCGGCCACCCGATGAGCTCGGCCCGCATCCCCTTCCTGCACGGCACGCTGGAATCGGCCGCCGCCTCGGCGACGGGGGTGCGCCGTGCGCTGGCGGCACAGGGGCGCGACGACACCACCGTGCTGTGCCTGGCCGGCGATGGCGGCACCTACGATATCGGGCTGCAGGCCCTCTCTTCGGCGGCCGAGCGCAACGAGGACATCCTCTATGTCTGTTTCGACAACGAAGGCTACATGAACACCGGCGGGCAGAAGAGCTCCTCCACTCCGGCCGGCGCCGCCACCGGCAGCACGCCGCTGGGCAAGACCACGCGCAAGAAGAACCTGATCGAGATCCTCGCCGCCCACCGCATCCCCTATATCGCCACCGCCAGCCCCTCGCATCCGGGCGACATGGCCGCCAAGGTGCGAAAGGCCAAGGCGATCCGCGGCATGAAGGTGCTGATCGTCCTCATTCCCTGCCTGCCGGGCTGGGGGCTGGCCGACGACGCGGCCACACGCACGGCCCGCCTGGCGGTGAACGCCGGGATCTTCCCGCTGATCGAGATCGAGAGCGGCGAGACCTGGACCCTGAACGCAGAGCGGACTGAAACCGACATCGGCTCCTGTCTCGACAGCCAGAAACGCTATCGCCACCTTGACGCCGCCACCCGCGCCGCGCTGCAGGCCGAGGTCGATGCCAACTGGGCCCGCCTGACCGCCCTGGCCGGGAGGTGACCACCCGGAAGAGCCGGGAACATAGCCCGGCCCTCCCTCCTTCCTCTTGCCATAAATACTCCGGGGGGCGCGGGGGGCAGAGCCCCCCGCCCGGTCCCGCCGACCGCTATTGCAGCGCGTCGTACTTGGCCTGAAGCTCCTCTTCCGTCTCTTCCCAGTCCGGGTTGGGAACGATGCAGTCCTCGGGGCAGACCAGCTTGCATTGCGGCTCGTCCTCGGCGCCGACGCATTCGGTGCATTTCATCGGGTCGATGATGTAGAGCGGATCGCCCGCGCTGATCGCCTCGTTCGGGCAGACCGGTTCGCAGGCGTCGCAGGCGGTACAGCCTTCGATGATCATCAGTGCCATGTGATTTTCTCCCTTCCCTCGATCAGGATGCTTTCAGCAACTGCCCCGAAGCGGCGAGCTTGTCATGCCGGAAGGCGCCCCACAGCGCCGCGCCAATGGCACCGGCATAGATCGAATCGGGATGGTTGGTGACGCGCGCCTCCATCCCCTTCATCTTCGCCAGCTGCTCGCGCAGCGCCTGGCACAGCCCCTCGTCCCGGGCCAGCCCACCGGTCATCATGATCACCTCGTCGCGCACCTTGATCGATTTCAGAAGCCGCGCCAGCCGGCTGGCCATCGACAGGTGGATGCCCTTCAGGATGTTCGGCGCGCTGATCCCCCGCGACACCATGTTGATCACGTCGGTTTCCGCCAGCACCGCGCAGATCGACGACACTTCCTCGGGGTCGTCGGCCTGCATGGACAGCTGGCCGATCTCGTCCTGCGCAATCCCCAGATAGCGGGCGATGTTCTCCAGAAACTGACCCGAACCCGAGGCGCACTGGCTGGTCATCTTGTAGTTCAGCACCTTGCCCTTCTCGTCGGTGATGATGGCACGTCCGTGCAGCGCGCCGCAATCCAGCGCCGCCCTGGCCTCGGGGTCGAGGTAGCGCGCCCCGCGGGCGTGGCTGGTCATCGAGTAGAAGTGACCGGTGTGAAAGGGGATCGCCTCGCCCTCGCCGGTGGTGGCGATGTAGTCGATCTGCGCCTCCTCCAGGCCTGCATCCTCCAGCACCCGGTCGAAGGCTTCGCGCGCCAGTTGCATCGGATCGCGCTGGCGGATGCGCAGTGTGCATTTGGAGAGCCACTCCTCGCGCCCGTCCTCGACCCGGAAGATCGCGGCCTTGACCGCGCCGGTGCCGACGTCAATTCCCGCTGCCAGTGTCATGCTTCCACTCCTTCCATGCGCCCCTCGGCTGCGCGCCGGGCAAATTCCGCCGCCCCCAGCGAGCCGGTGTAGATCGAGTCGGGATTGATGTTGATCGTCACCTCTCCGTAATTCTCGTGCACCAGCTTCTTCAGCTCGCGCACGGCGGCCTCGTTCTTGGCCACGCCGCCGGTAAAGGTGAACTCGTCCGTCACCCCGCCCGAGCGCGACAGGATCGAGATCGCCCGCAGGATGATCGCCCGGTGCAGCCCGGCAAGAATGTCCTCGCGCTTCTCTCCCAGTGCCAGACGATCGCGCAACTCGGCGCCCGCGAATACCGTGCAGGTCGAGTTGATACGCGCGGGCTTGTCCGACTTCATCGCCATCGGGCCCAGCTCGTGCAGGCCCATCTTCATCTCGTCGGCGATATAGCCCAGATAGCGCCCGCAGCCGGCCGCGCAGCGGTCGTTCATCTGGAAGTTCACCACGATGCCGTTTTCGTCCACCTGGATGCCCTTGGTATCCTGCCCGCCGATATCCAGCACCGTGCGCGTGCCCGGATACATCATGTGCGCGCCCAGCCCGTGGCAGAGGATCTCGCTGCGGATATGCTCCTTGGAAAAGGGCAGGGTGACGCGGCCATAGCCGGTACCCACCAGATAGCTTTCCTCCAGCTCGATCCCCAGCGCGCGTTTCGCCTTGGCGGCCAGTTCCGCGGCGGTGCCGGCCGCGTCGCCTTCGGTCACGCGGCGCATGGCGCGGGTGAACTTCTCGTCCAGAGACCCCGAGGGCGGGCGGTTCTCGACCGCGATGATCGACTTGTCGTAGATGTTGATCAGCAGGTCATAGGGAATGCCGGACTCGCGCCCGACCTCCTCGGCCAGCGCCAGAAATCGCGACCCGGCGATGTCGCGGAAGAAATCCGACTTGCGCGCGGCACCCGGCGCATACATGGCCGGGGCTTCCTCGCGGATGCGGCGGAAGACCTCGGCCAGCGCCGCCCTGACCCCGTCGGCGTTCTTCTCGAAGCGTTCCCCGCGCACCAGCCGGGTACAGGTTTCCTCCAGGTCCGCCAGCTGTTCGAGGAACTGCTCCAGCCGGAACGAGCGTTCCAGCGCGGCCAGGAAATCCTCAACCTTTTCGTCAATGTTGCCCTCGCTGCCGAACTCGCGCCGGAACAGGGTGAAACGGGCATCCACCTTGGCCTCTTCAGTGGCCACGGCGCAGGCGGTTTCGTAGTTCGACCGCGAATTGGTGATGCCCCGGCCCAGAACGCGCTGATCCTCGTCCAGCAGCACCGCCTTGGTGGTGGTCGATCCCAGATCGATTCCGACAAAGGTCTTCATGCCGCCACTCCTTTCCCGCTGCGTTTCTGTTCAACCATCTGGAAATAGCTCTCCAGCCGGTTCTTGACGTTGGCGGCCGAGAAATAGCGCGGATCCACAAGGTCGGTTTCGATGAAGGCGGCCGGCTTGCCGGTGCGCTTTTCCACCTCGCGCATGATCAGCAGCTGCCCGGCCGAGAACGAGTTGCAGGACTTGATCGAGTTGATCAGCAGCCCGTCGGCCTCGTATTCGTTGATGTAGTTCACCAGCATGTCGATGCGCATGGGCAGCGAGCGGTTGGTGTAGACGTTCAGGCAGTATTCGGCGAGGCTTTCCAGCGGCCGGTTGGGATCGTGGCGGAAGCCGAAGTCGTAGGTGCCGCCAACCTTGGTATAGCTGGACGCCACCACCGTCGCGCCTTCGTCGTAGAACATCTTCCAGAACTGGCGGAAATTGGTGTAGTTGGGCGGCCCTTCCACCACGAGGCGGTATTTCTCTTCCTCCATGGTGCCGTCGGGGGTGACGGGGCCCAAGCCCTTTTCCATCCGCTCCTCGACCTCTTCGCGCAGGAAACGGTAGTAGTCGATGGCGTCATCGGTGCCGCGGAAGGCGCCGAAGATCGGCCCGATATAGTAGATGCCGCCGAAATAGGCGTCGATCGGGCTGGGCTTGTTCTTCGCGCTTTGCAGCACGGCCACCAGGTCATCCTCGGCTTTCGCCGATTTCTTCAGATATTCGCGCAGCCGGTCGATGTCGAACTTGACGCCCGAGACCTCCTCCAGCGTCGGGATCACGTCCTCCTTCAGCTGCTTGACCATGTACTGGATCATGTTCGGGGTGATCTTCCCGTCGGCCATATAGGGCGTCTGCAGGAAGATGGTCGGGCATTTGTACTGCTCGCGCAGAAGCTCGAACCATTTGAGGAAGGTGAAGCAGCCCGTATAGGACAGAAGCAGCACGTCCGGTTCGGGCAGCGGCTTGCCGGTGGGGCCGATATTGCCCTTCAGCATCATGCCGATGTCGGATTTCACATAGGTGCAGACGTCTTCCGAGTGCCCGGCGCGTTCGGCCTCCATGATGTAGGCGCCCGATTTGCGGCGCAGGCCCGACTGGATGGCGTTGACCTCGGGCAGGTTGTTCACGAGGTCGAAGCACATGATCAGTTCGTTCAGGTTGCCCGGAACGAAGGTCGAGCACACCTTCTCGCCCGTCTCGGGCGCGGCGCACAGGCGCTCGTAATGGGCGTTGACCATTTCCTTCTGCTTGAGCATCGAGGCGTCCTTGAGGACGTCCTGCGCCGGGGCGGATGCGGGTCTGGCGGCTGAGGGTTTCATGCGGCGCTCCACAGTTTGATGGAATCGGCAAAGGTTCCGGCCTGCTCGCGGATCGGCTGCATCTGGCCGGAGTTCTCGGCGTATTTGAACGCGATGTAGGGGATGCCGGCCTCGGCCAGCACGTTCTGAAGCATCGGCCGGTCCAGCAGCGCCGGGTCGCAGAAGCTGGTGGCGGCGAAGATGACGCCTTCGGCCCCCGTCCGGCGCACGGCGTCCACCAGGAAGCGGCCCTTCTTCGCCTCTTCGGGTTCGTATTTGGGGGCGGTGGACATGGAGTGATGCAGGAAGGCGCGCGAGAGGTTCTCCAGCGGATCGCCGGTTTCGGGCACCTCCTCGGTCAGCATCCGGGCGACCAGGGTGAAGTCGTCATCCACCACATAGCAGCCGGCCAGTTCCAGCGACTTGATGAGGTTGAGGGGGGGTTGTTCGCAGAACATCCCCGTCACCACCACCCGGGCATTGTCCTTGACGGGGCGGCTCTCGGCCTCGGCGGCGGCGATGTAGTCGCGGATCATCCGGGTGTGCTCCTCGACCGGCAGGATCAGCCCCGCGCGCATCAGGAGGTAGGATTCCCAGGCCGGGAACTGCCAGGGCCGGGCGGCGCGATGTTCGTAGAGGTCGCGGATGGCGCGGCGGTTCTCGTTGTAGAGGGCAATCGAGGCGTTGATCGCGTCATCGGTGACCTTGTGCCCCGAGATGCCTTCGAGCCCTTCCAGCAACTCGCGCATCTCGCCGATGTAGAACTGGCCGCCGATTTCGTCCTCGAAGGTCTGGGGGGTGTCGAAATACTTGACGTAAACCCCCGGAAACAGCGTCATCCACATCCCCGAGAGGTTGCGGATCACGTCGCAGATCGAGGGAAAGATCATCCCCGAGACGAAATCGAGCCGCCCCGACAGCCCCAGCTCGATGGTCGAGCGCGGGATGCGGCAGATATAGGACTGGTAGTAGGCGTCGCCGTGGATCACCTCCAGCTGGTCGCCCCCGCCCATGATGCCGAGTGGCAGCATGCCGGCGGCGTGGATCAGCTCGCGCGGGACATAGATCGGCAGGTGGCCGATCACATGGCGGTTCTCGCCCGCCGCCTTCCATTCCCGCGCGGCGGTGAAGTTGACGTCGTCATACAGATCTTCGCAGCGGGCGACGATGTCGGCTGTGCTCTTGTCGGTCATCTGTTTTCCCATCTTGCCGGGCGCTTGGCGATGAAGGCTTCCAGCCCCTCAACCGCGTCGCGGGTTGACATCAGTTCGTTCAGATAGAGCGTCTCGACCGCATCCAGCTGCGGCAGGACGCGCGCCAGATATGGGGCGCGGGCGGCCCGTACGCCCAGGCGCAGGGACGAGCGGCTTTTCGGCGCAAGGTATTTTTCCGCCCAGGCGCGGGCGGCGGCCTCGGGGGTGTCGGAGAGGTGATCGACCAGCCCCGCCTCCAGCGCCTCGTCGCCGGCGATCGCGCGGCCCGACAGCAGCAGATCCTGGGCCAGCGCCTGGCCCATGCGTTCGGGCATGAGCACGCTGGCGGCGGGGGCGAAGACACCCAGCGTCATCTCGGGCTGGCCGAGCCGCGCATCGGGTGCGGCCCAGATCAGATGCCCGGCCATGGCGACCTCAAGCCCGCCGCCCAGGCACTGGCCGCGCACCGCCACCAGCACCGGGACGGGGTATTGCAGCATCCGCCGGATCAGCGCGTGCAGCGATTTCAGCATCGCCTCGCACTGCTGCGGCAGGTGCTCCTCGACCGAGGCGCCGAAGCTGAAATGCGGCCCCTCGGCCTCGACCAGGACGGCGGCCAGGTCGATCCGGTCGGCGTGATCGGCCAGAGTCCGGTCCAGCGCCGCGATCATTTCGGCATCGACGATGTTCGCCTTGGGCCGGTTCAACCGCAGCCGCAGCAGCGCCCCGTCGAGGTCGTGGCTGATGGCCAGGCAGTCGCTCATTTCCGCGCTCCGGGGATGTGGCTGTCGATGAAGTCCCGGCTCCATTGCGCGCCCTCGGCCAGTTCGCGGCGCAGGGCCACGAAATCGACTTCGCGGCCGACCTCGCGGTTGCCTTCGTTGAAGGCGCGGAAACCCAGGTTCGCCTCGGCCAGCATGTTCAGCCCCAGCCAGGCGCGGGCGTTTTCCTTGTTCGCGTTCCAGGCGTCGAGCTTGGGCTTGCGCAGCTCTTCCAGCGTCTTGGTGGTGCAGCCGGGGAAGGTGAGCAGCAGCTTGCCGCACAGCTCCTCCACCTTCGCGTCCAGCAGGGAAAGGTCCACCTCGCCGCGCGCCATCAGGGCCTTGCCCTCTTCCAGCGCCTTGCCGGTCTTCGGCTCGCCATGCAGGATGCGGCCCCAGGCGTCGGTCTTCATTTCAGTTTCGACCAGCGGGTTGGGCACCCATTTTCCATCCACCTTCAGTGCCGGCACGATGTCGGTCAGGATCCCCAGCCGCATCGCCTTGTGGGCCGAGAAGGGCTCGCACAGCACGCCCGAGACGAAGGCCTGCTCGCAGCCGATCATCACCGGCAGGAAATCGGTCGAGCCCCCGATCGGCGCGCTGCCATGTTTCGGCCCGGCCTGGCCGAAGCGGGCCAGATCCTGGGCCACGGAGAAGTCGCAGGCCATGCCGATTTCCTGCCCGCCGCCGATGCGCATGCCGTTGACGCGGCAGATCACCGGCTTGTCGCAGGCCAGGATGGCCGAAACCATGTCGTTGAACAGCCGCATGTACTGGCGGTATTCCTCGGGCCGGCCGGCATAGTATTCGGCGTATTCCTTCGTGTTGCCGCCGGTGCAGAACGCCTTGTCGCCCACGGCGGTGAACACCACCGCGTTGACGTCGCGCATGTTCGAGGCAGCCCGGAATGCCAGGATCACCGCCCGCACCATGTCGGTGGTGTAGGAGTTGTACTGTCTGGGGTTGTTGAGGATGATCCAGGCGTTGTAGAGCCCCTCGGCCACGGTTCCGTCGGGCAGCCTTGCCGGGCGGCGCTCGAAGATCACCTGGTCGGTGATTGCCTCGCGCGCGGCATCGGAAACAAGGTCGTGGGATACGAAATCGAACTTGGCGTCATTCATCTGACTCTCCTTCAACTGTCGGGCACGAGGATCTGCCGGCGGGTGAGCTTCCCGGCATGGACCGCTTCGAAGACGGCATTGATGTCGTCGAGCGGCCGGCGCTCGACGAAGGGGGCAAGCCTGACCTTGCCGCTCAGCACAAGCTCCAGCGCGCCGGGATACAGCTCGGGCGGGCAGCCCCAGTTGCCCAGGGCGCGGGCGTGGAAGGCCATGAGGTTCGAGAGGCGGATTTCCACCTTGTCCATGGTAAAGCCCACCACGCAGAGCGTGGCGCCATGGTTGAGCAGCCCGAAGGCCGTGGTCTGGCCGGCCTTGGTGCCGGAACATTCCATGATGATCCATTCGCGCGTGCGCAGGCCGTTTTCGCGGGCGAAGGCGGCGATGGCCTTCTTCAGCGCGCGGGTGTCGTGTTCGCGCGCGTTCAGTGTCAGCGCGGCCCCCGATTCGGCGACCGCGGCCAGCTTTTCGGGGACCACGTCGATGGCCACCACCGTGGCCCCCAGCGCTGCGGCGACCTGCACGGCATAGCCGCCGACTCCGCCGGTGCCGTTGACCACCACCAGATCACCGGGGCCCACCCCCGCCTGCACCGCCGCCTGGTACGGCGTGGTCAGCGCATCGGCCACCACCGACACGTCGGCCAGTTCCAGCCCCGCCGCCTGCAGCCGGTCCATGTCCACCGGGCACAGCCCGTGAGAGGGCACCGTGACATGGGTGGCGAATCCGCCCTGGATGTCGTTGCCGGGCATTTTCTGATTCGGGCAGATCGTGGCCTTGCCGCGTTTGCACGAATCGCATTCTCCGCAGGGGATCACCGCCGGCACGATGACCATCCGGCCAAGCCACTCGGCGGCGCCCTCGCCGGCCTCGACCACGCGGCCGCTGATTTCATGGCCCAAAGTCAGCGGCAGCGGATGGTTGGTGCGCACGCCGTCATAGAAATATCCCAGGTCGGTATGGCAGACGCCGCAGCCGGCGACCTCGACCACCACCTCGCCGGCGGCGGGGGGGGCAAGGTCGAATTCCTCTTCCCTGAGGGGCTCGCCAGGGGAAACCATCATCCATCGTCTCGGCATCGCCATCTCCCGTCCTGGCCCTGCAGGCGCCGGCAGAGAGAGGATTCGGCGCGTGTTGACAGGGCTTTCGATCTTTATTACCGTAAATCAGTACTCGATTACTGAAATTGCGTCAACCACCAATGCGACCCCGGCCGGAGCCCAGGCAGACCTCCCGGCAAGGCAGCGCCCAGAAGGATCGGAACGGACATGAATGCCTCATCCTCTCCCCCCACCGTTGCAAGGAGCGTCTCGTTCGCCATCGTCGGCACCGGCGGCGCCGGCGCCGTCACTGCCGGTTCGCTGTTGCTCGAGGCGGCGGGCAAGGCCGGCTGGTACGGGGTGATGAACCGTTCGGTCGGGCCCCAGATCCGGGGCGGCGAAGCGGCCGCGCTGGTGCGGCTGTCGCCGCGGCCGGTCAGCTGCATGTCGCGGCGCTTCGACGTGCTCGTCGCCATCGACTGGAAGAACGCCGAACGGTTCATCCACGCGATGCCGGTCGCCGCGGGCGGGCTGGTGATCTGCGACCCCGACGCCGGCGCACCGCCGCGCGAGGTGCAGGAGGGCGATTGCACCGTCGTCGAGGTGCCGATCGGCGCGCTGGCGAAATCGGTTGAAGGCGGGCGCGAGAACATGATTGCCGCGGGCATCGTAGCCGAGCTTCTCGGCCTGCCCGATGACGAACTGGCCGAGGTCATCGCCCGCAAGCTGGGCCGCAAGGGCGAGGCGGCGGTGGCGACCAGCCTGGAGGGCATCGCCGCCGGGCGTGCGGCGGCGCAGGGCATCGGACGCCGCCTGCCGCTGGAGCGGGCCTCTCCGCCCGAGGCGAAGCGCTGGCTGATTACCGGCAACGAGGCGATCGGGCTGGGCGCGCTGCGTGGCGGGCTGCAATTCGCGGCGGCCTATCCGATCACGCCGGCCACCGACGTGCTGGAATATCTGGCGCCGGCGCTGGCGAAGATCGGCGGCGCGCTGGTCCAGGCCGAGGACGAGCTGGCCTCGATCAACATGATCATCGGCGCCTCCTTCGGCGGGCGGCCTTCGTTGACCGCGACCTCGGGGCCGGGGCTGTCGCTGATGATGGAAAGCCTTGGCCTTGCGGCGGCGTCCGAGACGCCGATCGTGGTCATCGACGTGATGCGCGCCGGCCCCTCGACCGGCATTGCCACCAAGTCCGAGCAGTCCGACCTGAACATCGCGGTCTACGGGTTCCATGGCGATGCGCCGCATGTGGTGCTGGCGCCGCTGGGGGTGGCCGACTGCCTGTTCACGGGTCAGTGGGCGATGCATGTGGCCGAGAGCCTGCAGACGCCGGTCATCGTGCTGTCGGATCAGTCCATCGGTCAGTCGCGGGTGCTGATCGACCGGCCGGCAGACGTGGCCTTCCTGACCCGGCGCAAGGCCTATGATCCGGCGGTGCAGACGGATTACCGCCGCTATGCGGTCACCGCCGACGGGGTGTC
This sequence comes from Piezobacter thermophilus, assembly GCF_055386745.1. Taxonomy (NCBI): domain Bacteria; kingdom Pseudomonadati; phylum Pseudomonadota; class Alphaproteobacteria; order Rhodobacterales; family Paracoccaceae; genus Piezobacter; species Piezobacter thermophilus. The sequence continues at coordinate 784,583 of NZ_AP042380.1, forward strand.
GCCGATGGCGATTCCCGGTCAGCCCGGCGGGCAGTACACCGCCGACGGGCTGACCCATACCGAGCGCGGCGCTCCGTCCAGTTCCCGCCACGACCAGAAGGCGCAGATGGACAAGCGCCTGCACAAGATCGAGTCCTTCGATTATGGCGATCACTGGGGCATCGACGAAGGGCAGGGCGACATGGTGATCCTGACCTGGGGGTCGCTGACCGGGGCGGCGCGCGAGGCGCAGGAGGTGCTGGCGGGGGAAGGGATCGACGCGCGTCTTGTCTCACTGCGTCAGATCCTGCCCTTTCCGAAGGCGCGGCTTGAGGCGGCGCTGGCGGTGGCGCGCCGGGTCCTGTTCGTCGAACAGAGCCATTCGGGCCAGTTCCAGCACCATGTGCGCGCCCACATGGCGCTGCCCTTCGAGATCCGCAGCCTGAACCGCGAGGGGCCGGACCTGATCGGACCCGACGAGATTGCCAGTGAAATCCGCGATTGGAACAGCAAATGAACATCCCGAACCGCAAGGCGAGCGACTTCAAATCCGACATCGACCCGATCTGGTGCCCTGGCTGCGGCGACTATCACGTGCTGCTGTCGCTGACCAAGGCGCTGGCCCAGCTTGGCCGTGCGCCCGAAGACGTGGCCGTGGTCTCCGGCATCGGCTGTTCGTCGCGCATCCCCGCCTATACCAGCTGCTATGGCTTCCACGGGGTTCACGGGCGGGCGCTGGCGGTGGCGGCGGGGCTGAAGGTGGCGCGCCCCGACCTGACCGTGCTGGCCATGAGCGGCGACGGCGACGGGTTCTCGATCGGCGGCAACCATTTCCTGCACGCCTGCCGGCGCAACGTGGACATGACCTATATCGTCATGGACAATCGCGTCTACGGCATGACCAAGGGCCAGCCCTCGCCGACCACGGAACCCGACTGGGATTCGGCGCTTTCGCCCGGCGGCACGGGGCTGTCGCCCTTTCACCCGCTGGTGATCGCGCTGGCCTCGGGGGCCAATTTCGTGGCGCGCGAGTTCTCGGGCAACATCAAGGCTTGCACTGCCACCATCGTCGAGGCGATCCGCCATCCCGGCTTTTCCTTCGTCGAGATTCTCAGCCCCTGCGTGACCTTCCGCCCCGACGAGCGCGAATGGAAGACCCAGGTGCACAAGGCGGTCGTCGAGGCCACCGACGATCCGGCCCGTGCAGCGCGGCGGATCATGACCGATGACGGCTTCAACACCGGCATCCTTTATCGTGGCCGGCGCAAGCCCTATTTTGCCTCGGTCGCCGAGCGGCTGGATGACGTGGCGCCGCTGGAGCGGGCGTTCGAGGTCTGAGCCGGCTGGCGGAATGGCGCTGCGCGCCATGCCTCCGGCGGGAGTATTTCCGGCAGGGTCTATACAAGCTGAGTATTCCTGATCCCATGCTAGGTCATGTTGACAAAAGGCGAACCCAAAGTCGGATTGACGTGATGTCTATGAAACCCAGGAAGCTTTCGGCGGTCTTGTCGTAGCGTGTGGCGACGCGCCGGGCATTTTTGAGCTTGTTGAAACACCGCTCGACAAGATTGCGCAGGGCATACAGAGAGTGATCGACGCCGACGCGCATCTTGCGGGACTTGCGCATGGGAATTTGGGTCAGAACATCACGCGCATTCATCTTTTCCCGAATGCTGTTGACCTGCCCCCCGCCAACGCCCGCATTTTGAAGTAGAGTCTGCCCGATCAGAAAGGAGCAGACGAATTCGAAAGAGCCGTTTTACGGAGGCGCAAATCATTGCGATGATCAAGGAACAGGAGGCCGGAATGCCGACGGTGGAGGTTTGTCGCCGGCATGGGCTGAGCCCGGCGACGTTCTACAAGTACAAGTCGAAATACGGCGGCATGGGGCTTTCGGACGTGAAGCGCCTGAAGATGCTTGAGGACGAGAATGCCAAGCTCAAGCGCCTGTTGGCCGATGCGATGCTGGACAACGCGGTCCTGAAGGATCTCCTGGGAAAGAACTGACGACGCCGAGCGCGCGGCGTGATGCAGCGCTGCGGGCGATGCGGGATCATGGCATCTCGCAGCGCCGGGCCTGCAGGCTGGTCGGTGTCGATCCCAAGACGGTCCGGCGCGAACGCCCGCCGGACCATCCGGAGATCCGCGAAGCGATGAAGCAGATTGCGGGCAAGCGCCGCCGTTTCGGTTACCGACGGATCGGCGTGTTGCTCGAACGCAAGGGAATGATCATGAACCACAAGAAACTCTATCGCCTGTATCGCGAAGAAGGGTTGTCGGTGAAACGGCGGCGCGGGCGCAAGCGCGCCAGAGGCTCGAGGACGCCAATGCCCGAGGCGATCAGGCCAAACCAGCGATGGAGCCTGGACTTTGTCTCCGACACGTTTGGTGCTTCGCGTCGGTTCCGCATCCTGGCGGTGATCGACGATTGCTGTCGCGAGAACCTCTGCCTGGTTGCCGACACCAGCATCTCGGGCGCGCGTGTGGCGCGCGAGCTTGATGCTCTTGTCCGCCTCCATGGCAAGCCTGAAAGCATTGTTTCTGACAATGGGACCGAGTTCACCAGTCGGGCGATCCTCAAATGGGCGGACGACAATGACGTCGACTGGCATTACATCGATCCTGGCAAGCCTCAGCAAAATGCCTTCATCGAGTCGTTCAATGGCAGCCTGCGTGACGAGCTTCTGAACGAGGAGCTGTTCGATACTCTCGATGACGCCCGCCGAAAACTGGCCCTGTGGCGCTATGATTATAACAACGTCAGGCCCCACTCATCGCTGGGGAACCAGACGCCGGCCCAAGCGCGCCGGACGCTTGAGCGACCCAAAGGCTCCGCGCCCGGCGCGCTTGCCCAAACCGAAACCGCAGATTATGAAAACCAAACCCGCAGACTCTCGTTATGAATGAGGGACCATTGGGGGGCAGGTCAAAATGTTCAAAGAACGCCCATTCCTCGTCCGACATCAGGTCTCGTGCCAAGCTGACCTCCATTGAAGATACCAGCTTGAATCACGTCTACAGCTCCGTGTGAATCCTTTTTGTCAACACGGCCTAAGGTGCTCATATGGCTCGGAAAAACCGCTATCTGTTTCGGGGGAGAATTTCGGAGCGCAAATTCCGCGATTTGCTTCGGCTTTTTGCCCTCGACATCACAGCCGACCGCGCCGCCCTTCTCACCGGGCTCAGCCACAACACGACGGCCCGTCTTTACACCCTCCTGCGCCGACGCATAGCCGAGCTGGCCGAGGCCGACTGCCCCTTCCAGGGCCAGGTCGAGATCGACGAGAGCTACTTCGGCCCGACCCGCCAGCGCGGCCGTCCGGGGCTGGGCCGCGGGCGCGGGGTCGCGGGCAAGGTGCCGGTCTTCGGCATCCTTGAACGCGGCGGAAGGGTGCACTGCCAGATCGTGCCGGGGCTGGGCCGCGGGCGCGGGGTCGCGGGCAAGGTGCCGGTCTTCGGCATCCTTGAACGCGGCGGAAGGGTGCACTGCCAGATCGTGAAAAACTGTTCGAAAACAACGCTTCAGGCGATCATCGAGGGCCGCGTCCACCTCTCGGCCGAGATCAGTTCCGACGGGTTCCGCAGCTATGACGGGCTGGTCGAGGCAGGCTTCAGGCGCCACCACAGGATCAACAAGTACTGGCAGCGCGACCGTGCCATCTTCTCCGAAAACGGCGTTCACATCAACGGCATCGAGAGCTTCTGGAGCTACGCCAAGCGCCGTCACGCCAAGTTCAACGGGCTGCGGAAAACCTCTTTCCCGGTGGTCCTGAAAGAGACCGAATTCCGCTTCAACAACCGTGAAAACGACCTCTACAAGATCCTGCTCAGATCGTGCAGAATGAAACCGCTCAGGCGCTGAGCTTGTATAGACCCTTCCGGCAAGAGGAAGTGCGGGCGGTGGTCAGCCCGTGCCGCCGGCATCCGTGTCACCGGATGCGGAGGTGATCGGGCGCAAGCAGAATCCCTGCGCCGGGACGTCGAGCGCGGCGTTGAACTTGCTCGACATGTTCTGGAACGCGATCAGGCCGCACAGCTCGGTCAGGGCGTCTTCGTCGAAGTGACGCAGAAGGCGTTCGATCAGTCCCCTGTCCACGCTGCGGTCGGTGAAAGTCATTGCCTCGGCCAGCTCCAGCGCCAGTCGCTCGAGCTCCGAGAAACATGATTGTGCCCGCCAGTCGGACAGGAGCGCGACCTTTTCTTCGGGCACGCCGCGTCCGAGCAGGACCGAGGCGTTGATGTCGATGCAGAAGGCGCAGTGGTTGATCTGGCTCACGCGTACCGTCACCAGCGACCGCAGGGCAGGGTTGATCGGGCTGCGCCGCCGGTTGAGCGCGCCGTAGAGCAGTGCCACGCCGATGAAAACCAGAGGCGAGCGCGCCCACAGCATTCCCGGTTCCAGGACCTTCCCGTAGGTCTTCTTCTGCTTCCGGAAGAACAGGCGGACATACCACGGATATTGCGACGATGGTTTCGGCGATATGTACATTGACATGCCTTTCCCGCGAATGTGTGGCCGCGCGCTCGGCCGCATTTGAACCGATCCGGAAGGGCCGGATCAACCGGGGCCGGGGGCGGCATGTCACCAGGTCGCGATGCCGGGGCGCAGCCAGCCGTGTGTTGCGCGCCGGTTGCGCGGATCAGCGTTCGTCGATGACCCGGACGGCCTTCCCCTGCGAGCGGGGAATTTCACCGGGCCGCCGGGCATGGACTTCGCAGGTGATGCCGATCACCGACTTGATATGGTGGCGGGCCTCGGCCGCGCGGGCGGCAAGTGCCTCGGGCGCGGCGGGAGTGTCGGGCAGAACCTCGATCTCGACCGCGATTGCCTCCATCGCGCCGTCGCGGTAGCGGCGGATCTGGTAGTGGGGGGCCAGCCCTTCCAGCCCGACGAGGACCGCCTCGATCTGGCTGGGATAGACGTTGACGCCGCGGATGATCATCATGTCGTCGTCGCGCCCGGTCACCCGCATGATGCGCAGATGCGTCCGCCCGCAGGGGCAGGGATCAAGCGACAGGCGGGTGATGTCACGGGTGCGGTAGCGGACGATCGGCATCGCCTGTTTGGTCAGCGTGGTGATGACCAGTTCGCCCTCTTCGCCCGGGGCGCGCGGTTCCAGCGTTTCGGGATCGATGACCTCGAACAGGAAGTGGTCTTCCCACCCGTGCAGCCCGTCGCGGGCCCGGTCGCATTCGCAGGCCACGCCGGGGCCCATGATTTCGGACAGCCCGTACACGTCCACCGAGCGGAGTCCCAGCCGGCGGTCGAGTTCGGCCCGCATGGATTCCGACCAGGGTTCGGCCCCGAACAGGCCGCGGCGCACGGGCAATGACGCGATGTCGACGCCCATGCGCTGGGCCACTTCGGCGATGTTGAGCGCATAGGAAGGGGTGGCGCACAGCGCGGCGGCGCCGAAATCGGCCAGCAGCGTCACCTGCCGCTCGGTGCCCCCGCCCGAGACCGGTACCACGGTGCAGCCCAGGCGCTCGGCCCCGTAATGGGCGCCCAGGCCCCCGGTGAACAGCCCGTAGCCATAGGCGTTGTGCACAAGATCCCCGGGGCGGATGCCGGCGCAGGCCATCGAGCGGGCCATCAGGTCGGCCCAGCGGTCGAGGTCGCCGGCGCTGTAGCCCACGACCGTCGGCTTGCCGGTGGTGCCCGAGGAGGCGTGCACGCGCAGGACCTTGTCCAGGGGCAGGGCGAACATGCCGAAGGGGTAGTTGTCGCGCAGGTCGTCCTTGACGGTGAAGGGGAAGCGGCGCAGGTCGTCCAGCGTCTTCAGATCTTCGGGCGCCACGCCCGCCTTGTCGAAGGCCGCGCGGTAATGGGGCACCTTGTCGTAGGCATGTTTCAGCGACTGGCGCAGCCGGTCAAGCTGCATCTCGGCCAGCCTGTCGCGGGGCATGGTTTCGATGTCCCGGTCGAACATGAAACCTGAATCGGAGCGGTCCTTGTCCAGCATCGTTATTTTCCTCCCTGACCTTTTGTTCCCTTGTTCCGGCTGCTGCCGGGTGGACGCCGGGCGGGTCAGGCCCGCGCCCAGCCGGGCCGGATACCCGCTGCGCTGCGACCGGCGCCGCGTGCGGGCATGCGTTCGATCGCGTATCCCTGGTTGTAGGCGGCGCGGGTGATCAGCCGGTACTTGAACATCCAGCCGATGGCCGCCGCGATCATCCCCGCCAGTGCCGCCAGCCACGTCGCCGGCGCGGCTGGCAGGGCGGGGATCAGCGCCACCGCCGCCAGCGCCAGCACCAGGGGCTCGGCCGGGGAGCCAAGCCCGGTTGCCGCGTCATCCAGTGCCTGCAGGGCCCGTGTCGGTGCGCCGGCCCGTCCCAGCGCGCCCCGGTAGCGCCGCCAGGCGGCAAGCCGCAGCGCCGCCAGCGCCAGCAGGGCCAGCACCATTCCCGTCACCGGCCCGATGCCGGCGCCCAGGGCGGCGACGTTCCACAGCCCCGCGCCCTCGGTCAGGCCGGTGAGGAAGATCAGCAGCACGATTTCCGGCCGCCGCCAGGCGGGGATGCCCTTGGCCGCGCGCAGGATCCGCCCCTGGCAGTAAAGAAAGCCCAGCCCCGCCGCTGCCGCCGCCAGCCCCAGCGGCCATGAGCCGGTGAGCCATGAAAGCCCGCCTAGGGCGAAAAAGGCGATGCCGGCCCAGGCCTCGCGTGACATCCAGCTGCTGGCCGGGTTGCGGAAGGCGTTGAGGAACCGCAACGGCCGGCCGATTTCCAGCCACACGCAGAACAGCCCTGCCGCCACCAGCGCCAGGGCCACCAGCGCCGCCGCCCACAGCACTGGCGCGAACAGCCCCCCCACCATGGTTGCCGCGAACAGCCCGGTGCCCGTGCCGCCCAGGGTGAAGTTGGCCGCCGCGCGCCAGTCCCAGTTGCGTTGCAGCTGCGGCGAGACGGCGGCCAGCCCCACCGGGTCGGGCTCCATGGGGGCGGGTTCGATCGGGGTCGCGTCGGCGATTGCGCCGTCATAGAGGTAGTAGAAGCCCGGCCCGTTGCCGAGCTCTTCGTGCATGCGGAAATGGCGGTGCGTGCGCAGCAGCTGCGAGACATTGCTGTCCGGGTCGTCGAGATCGCCCATCTGCAAGGCCCCGGAAATGCACGAGGCCACGCAGGCCGGCGTGGCCTCCATGTCCACCCCCGGCGTCAGCCCGGCGGCCAGCCCGGCGTCGATGCGCTCGACACACAGCGTGCATTTCTGCGCCACGCCCAGCCGGCGGGGATCCTCGCGCTGCTTTTCATGGCGCATCCGGCGGCCGGGGCCATAGGCCGAGGCGGGCTCGTCCACGCGGAAGCGGGCCTGGTAGGGGCAGGCCACCGCGCAATAGGCGCAGCCGATGCAGATGTCGTAGTCGATGGTCACGATCCCGTCGTCGCGCTTGCGCGTGGCGGTCGAGGGGCAGACCTCGCGGCAGGAGGGTGCGTTGCAATGCATGCAGCCCACCGGCAGGAAGGCGCGGCGCACTTCGGGGAAGGCGCCGACCTCGAAATCCAGCACCTTGCGCCACTGCACCCCCGGCGCGGTGGCGTTGGCGTGCTTGCAGGCGGCGGTGCAGGTTTGGCAGCCCACGCAGCGGTTGAGATCGACAACGATCGCCCAGCGGGTCATGGCCGGCCCTCCCCGTCTGCCGCGATCCTGCGCACCGCCACCCGCACCAGATCGGCGCCCGAGCCGGTGGCGTCGGTCAGCTCCAGAGACATCGGGGTCAGCGCGTTCATGGAAGGCGTGGCCAGATCCCGGGCGAAGGGCGTTTTCCAGTGATCGAACTGGCCGATCATCAGCAGCACGTCGGGGCGGATGCCGTTGCGCAGGATCACCGCACCGGTGGTGCGGCCCAGGGGCGAGACGATCTCGACCCGCTCGCCCTCGGTGATGCCCAGCCGCTGCGCGGCCTGCGGGTTCATCACCACGCCGCCATGGCCGGCGACATTGGCGGCGACCTCGTGAATCATCTGGATGCCGACATTGCCGCCCCAGGAATACTGCATCGAGCGGGCGGTGATCAGCCAGAAGGGATAGTCCTCGATCTTCACCCCGAACCGGCGTTCAAGAGCGCCCTCCCACAGCGCGGGCAGGTCCTGCCAGTGCGGCAGCGCCTCGTATTCGCGCAGCTGCGCGTCCCACCAGTGGATCCCCGCCTCGTGCAGGCGGGCGCGCAACTCCTGGCCGATGCGCAGAAGCCGCTCCTGATAGGGCAGCTCGAAGCGCAGGCCCTTTTCCACCATCACCGGGTAGAGATACCACCTCTCGCGCGGGAAGGGGCGGGTGAGGAAGCCGTGCTCGCGGAACCATTCCAGCCCCCGGTCCTCGCGCCCGTCGGTGATCTCGGCGCTGGCGGCGCGGCAGGCGCGATCCCAGATCTCCTCGACATCATGTTCGGTATCGGGGTCCAGAGAGAAATCCCAGCCCTCGCCGCGCAGGGCGATGCCGGCGGCGCCGCGGTTGATGGCCTCGTTATAGGCTTCGAGGATCCCCGCCCCCTTGGCCAGCTGCGTCGCGATCCAGGTGAAATCGCGCGCCTCGCCCATCGGCGCGGCGGCCGGGTCGCGCAGGGCAAAGCCCTGGTGGTCCCAGAACTGCTCGACATATTTCGACCCGCCGATGCGGATCAGCTGCAGCCCTTCGAGGTCGGTGCATTCGGGCAGCAGCACATCGGCCATGTGGTTGGTTTCGTCATGGGTCCAGGCGAAGCAGACGGTGAAGGGGAATTTCGCCATCGTCTCGCTCACGGCGTTCGTGTCCCAGAACGAGATCGCCGGGTTGGTGCGGTAGATGAACCACACATCCGGCAGGGTGGGGGGCGGCAGATGGTCGAAGCTCTGCCCGTGCTGGGCCATCCAGGCCAGATGGGTCGGACCCAGGGCCTGGCTCCAGGGCGAATTGGCCGCCAGCGGCACCAGCGCCTGATGGGCGTGGCGGGCCACCGGGTGGTCGGCCCATTCGCCCTTGCCGGTGCGGTTCATGGGATAGTTCATGAAGCCGTCCGGCCCCGGCACCACCGAGGACCAGCGGTTGTCGGCGGGGCGGTTTAGCCGCACCGTGGTGCCCAGCGTGCCGCCGGGCACCTCCAGCCCGCCCACCAGAACCGCCATCACCGTCCGCGCCCAGGCGCATTCATAGCCGCCCCAGCCGTTCGAGACCGTCTTGCCCAGCGAAATCGCCACCGGCCGGAAGGGCAGGGTGCGCCCGTTCACCTCGATCGTCTCGCCGACATGGGCATGGTCGAGAAAGTCGCGCGCGGTGCGGCGGATCACCTGCGCATCCACGTCGCAGATGCGCGCGGCCCATTCGGGGCTGTAGGGGCGGACATGCTCGACCAGATGGGAAAAGGCCGTCCGGCAGGGGGCCGCGTCATGGCGCCATTCGGCATCGTCGGGGCCGATCTCGATCCCCGAGACAGCAAACTCGCCCTCCAGTGCCGGGTCGGTGTCGGGGGTGTCGAAGGGTACCGCCGCGCCGCGCCGCAGATCCCAGATCAGCGGTTTGCGACTGTCCGCATCGCGCATGTAGAAGCCGTTCGGCGCCACCAGATAGGGCGAGGAGCTGCGCTCTTTCAGGAAGGGCAGGTCGAGGCGCTCGCGTTCGGCCTCGTGCAGAAGCACATGGATCATGGCGAACATGAAGGCCGGGTCGGTCTTGGGCCGGATCGGCACCCATTCGGCCGAGCAGGCGCCGGTGACGGACAGGTGCGGCTCGACCTGCACGCGCTTCACGCCACGGTCGCGGGCATCGGCATGGCGGCGCACGCCGCAGACCCCGCCCGAGGCCTCGACATTGGCGCCGAAGGAGATGATCATCTCGACCAGCGGGGTATCGGGCGAGACCGTGAAGGCGCGGTGCCAGAATTCGCCGTAGAGGTGCTCGGAGTGGTAGCACTTGACCCCCTGGCCACTGCCGAAGCTCATGTCCACGGGGCCGCCCCAGGCCTTCAGGAAGGCGGGGAAGGTGCCCATGTAGACCGTCGAGGTGCCGCCCCCCCCGAAGCTGGCGGCCAGCCGCGGATAGCCGCTTTCGTCGGTCAGGCCCTTGTGGCGGATCTCGCGCAGCTTGTCGCAGATGAGCTCCAGCGCCTCGTCCCATGTCGCCTCGCGCCAGCGCGGATCCTCGTCGCGCCCCTTCTTCGGGTTGGTGCGGATCATCGGTCGGGTGATGCGGTGGGGGGTGTTGGTCTTCTGGATCAGGCCGAAGGCCTTGACGCAGACCTTGCCATGGGCGGGGTGGATTTCGGCCGCCGCGCCGTTGGGGCGGATCTGCACCGGCACCCCGTCGATCACGTCCACCTTCATCAGGTCGGGGCCGGCCACGCATTGATAGCAGTAGGAGAAGACGCTTTTCGTGATGGTGCCGGCATGGTCCTTCATGGTGCGGGCCCCCTTCTATGCGCCGGCGAGGCTGGCGGCCTTTTTCAGCAATCGCTGGCGGGTCTGTTCCACATCCACGATGAAACGTTCGTGGCGCCCCTTGCAGATCCGCTCCACCGCGTCCGAGGCGGTGACCTCCAGCGCGATCCTGCGCCCTTCGGCCTCGACGACGGTGACAGTGATCGTCACCTCCATGCCCAGCGGCGTCGGCGCCAGGTGGGCGATGTTGACCAGGGTGCCCACGGAATCCTTTCCCTCGGGCAGGCGGGCCACGATCATGTCGCGGCAGGTGTGTTCGATGTCGCGCACCAGCGACGGGGTGGCATAGACCCGGCATTCATCGCCCATGAAGTCGATGGTTCGCCCGGCATCCACCGTGACGGTTCTGGTTTCGCTGTCTCCGACCTTGAGTTGACCTGTCATCAGATTGCCTCCTCCCGGCGTCGAGAACTTAACAGGTATATCAGTACTATTATGCAGGTTTATGCGCGGAAATGCCAGATTTTTGTGAAAATCCATTCTGTTAGAGTATTTCAGAGTAATCTTTTTGCGCAGTTTGGAGTTACCGATTTGATTTTTAATGGTAATATTTGTAACAAATCCGGATCCGCCCGGCGGCATGGGTCCGGCCATGCATTTTTCGCGGGCTCCGGTGCGGCGGCGATCCGGCCCGGCACCGTTGCGCGATTCGAAAATTGCTCTTCGCGGTGCCAGGCTTTTCCCGGGCCTGTGTCCGGCGCATGCGCCTGTCGGCGGCCCGCACGGAAATGAGTGACGAGCTTCAGGCGATGTGCTTCTTTGCCGGCGCCAGTTCGCTGTTCATGGGCGATACGCTGCTGACCGCCGCCAATCCCGAAGCGGACAGGGACGCGGCCCTGTTCCGGCGCCTGGGGCTGACGGCGATGGAGGCGTTCGAGGACGGAACCCGGTGATTGGCGGCTGACCTCGCGTCATTGTGGCTCATCGTCCGGTTGCTTTTCCGGGTGGGCTTGTGCCCGGAATGCCGGTATTGAACGCGCCGATCTCGAAGACAGGAGATGTGAACGGTGTTCGACCTTGCTCACGTTCGTTCCGAGTTGTCCGAATGTTACGATCTGGCGCCCTCGCCGGAACTGGCGGCATCCATGCAGGACATCTATGCGCGCATGGAACGCGTGGTGCCTCCGCCGGACTGGGCGGTTTACGCCCCCTACGTGAAGGCGATCAACGAACTGAAGAAAGAGCGTGGCGCGGTCATCCTGGGCCACAACTACATGACGCCCGAAATCTTTCATGGCGTGTCCGATTTCGTTGGCGACAGCCTGCAGCTGGCGATCCGGGCGACCGAGGTAGAGGCCGATGTGATCGTGCAGGCGGGCGTGCACTTCATGGCCGAAACGTCGAAGATCCTCAGCCCCGAAAAGACCGTGCTGATGCCGGACATGGGGGCGGGATGCAGCCTTGCCGAAAGCATCACCGCAGACGGCATCGAAGAGATGCGCGCCCGTTATCCCGGTGCGCCGGTGGTGTCCTATGTCAACACCACGGCCGAGGTGAAGGCGGCCTCGGACATCTGCTGCACCTCGGCCAACGCGGTGCAGATCGTGGATGCGCTGGACGCCGATACCGTCATCATGACGCCTGACCAGTATCTGGCGCAAAACGTGGCCGCCCGGTCGAAGAAGAACGTCGTGTTCTGGCCCGGCTCGTGCATCGTCCATGAACTCTATACCGCCGAGGATCTGCGCGCCTATCGCGAACAGGATCCCGAGGTGAAGATCATCGCCCACCCCGAATGCACCCCCGAGGTGGTGGCCGAGGCCGACTTTACCGGTTCGACCGGCGGGATCATCAGGTGGGTGCACGAGAACAGACCCGCCCGGGCGATGCTGGTGACCGAGTGTTCGATGGCCTCCAACATTGCCGACGAGCTGCCCGAGGTGGATTTCGCGCGGCCCTGCAACATGTGCCCGCACATGAAACGGATCACGCTGGAAAAGATCCTCTACGTGCTGCACAGCATGGAGAACCGCGTGGAAATCGACGCGGCCATTGCCGACAGGGCGCGCCAGTCGGTGCAGCGCATGATCGATCTCTCGCGCAGGCTGGGCCTGTGACCCGCCGATGAAGGAGGTCCGCACCGATCGAGTGGTCATCGTCGGGGCCGGGCTTGGCGCGCTTTACGCCGCGTTGCAGCTGGCGCCGCGTCCGGTGGTGCTGATTTCGCCGGACCGGCCCGGAGAGGGGGCCAGCTCGGCAATGGCGCAGGGCGGTATCGCGGCCGCCGTGAGTCCCGGCGACAGCCCCGAAAGACATGCCGCCGACACGGTGCGGGCCGGTGCGGGAACGGTGGATGCGCAGGTGGCCGCGCTGGTGGCGCGCGACGCCCGCGCGCGCATTCTCGACCTGACCCGAAGGGGTGCGCCGTTCGACCGGACGGCGGATGGCGGATATGTCGTCTCGCGCGAGGCCGCGCACGGTCTTGCCCGCGTCGTCCGGGTCCGCGGCGACCGGGCCGGTGCGGCGATCATGCGGGCGCTGGTCGACGAGGTACGCCGCTGCCGCTCGATACAGGTGCTGGAAGGGGTGGAAGCGGTTGCCCTGGATTGCGCGTCCGGCGATGTCAGCGGCATCGCCATTCGGCGCACCGGCAACCCGCCCTCGGCCCCGGTCATGTTGCGTGGCGCGGCCTTCCTGCTGGCGGGGGGTGGTTCGGCGGGGCTTTATGCGCTGACCACCAATCCTTCGCGGATCAGGGGGCAGGTGATCGGCATGGCCGCGCGCGCCGGCGCGGTGATCGCTGATGCCGAATTCGTCCAGTTTCACCCGACCGCCATCGACGTGGGCGAAGATCCGGCGCCGCTCGCCTCCGAGGCGCTGCGCGGCGAAGGGGCGGTTCTGGTCAATGCCGAGGGCGAACGGTTCATGCAGGCGCTTCACCCCGATGCCGAGCTGGCCCCGCGCGACATCGTTGCCCGCGCCGTGCATGCGCAGTGGATGGCGGGCCGGCGCCCGATGCTGGACACGCGCGCGGCGCTGGGCGGGCGGATCGGCACGTTTTTCCCCGCCCTGTCCGAGGCCTGTGCCCGCAACGGGATCGACCCGGCGCGCGAGCCGATCCCGGTGGCGGCGGCGGCCCATTACCACATGGGCGGAATCGCCACCGACAGCGAGGGGCGCGCCAGCCTCGACAACCTGTGGGTCTGCGGCGAGGCCGCCTCGACCGGGCTGCACGGCGCCAACCGGCTGGCCTCGAACGGGCTGCTGGAGGCGCTGGTCTTTGCCCGCATCTGCGCCCGCGGCATCATGGATGCAGTTTCGCCGGCCGCCACGGCACCCCCGGTCGAGATCCGTTTCGAACCGGGAGGGCGCGCGCCCGACCCGCGGGCGGTGGCCGAATTGCGCCGGACCATGACCCGCCTTGTCGGCGTGGTGCGCACGGCTGACGGGCTGCGCGAGGCGCTGCGCCGGATCACCGCGCTGGAAAATGCCCATCCCGACTGCCCGTCGTTACGCAACATGTGCGCCACGGCGACGCTGATCGCGGCTTCGGCCCTGCTGCGCGAGGAAAGCCGCGGCGCCCATGCCCGCGCGGATTTTCCCGCAACGCGGCTCGGTCCGGGTCGGCGATCTCGCATGACCCTGACCGAGGCGCGGGACGTACGGGCGCAACTTTGCGAGGACGTTTCATGACTCACGCCACCCTTCCCGATTTCATTCTGGAACCGATCGTCCGCAATGCACTGATGGAGGATCTGGGCAGCCATGGCGACGTGACGACCCGCGCGGTCATTCCGCCCGGCACCGTTTGCGCGGCCCGCCTGAACGCCCGCGAGGACGCGGTGGTGTCGGGAATGCAGGTGGCGGCGCTGGCCTTCCGGCTGATCGATCCGGGGCTGGACATCGTCACCCGGATCGGGGACGGGCAGCCCTGTCGCAAGGGCGATACGTTGATGGAAATCGCCGGTCCGGCGGCCTCGATCCTGTCGGCCGAGCGTGTGGCGCTGAACTTTGCCGGCCGCCTCGCGGGGATCGCGACCCTGACCGCGGCTTTCGTCGCCCGAACCCGGGGCACGCAGGCCCGCATCACCTGCACCCGCAAGACCACGCCGGGGCTGCGCGTGGTCGAGAAGCTGGCGGTGCTGCACGGCGGGGGGGCCAACCACCGTCACTCCCTGTCGGATGCGATCCTGATCAAGGACAACCACATCGCCGCCGCCGGCGGCGTGCGTGCGGCGCTGGAGGCCGCCCGCGCCCGTGCCTCGCACATGATGGCGGTCGAGATCGAGGTGGACCGGCTGGAGCAGCTTGAAGAGGTTCTCGCCACCGGTGGCGCCAGTGCGGTGCTTCTGGACAACATGGACAACGACACGCTGCGCGAGGCGGTCGGAATGGTTGGCGGTCGCCTGAAAACCGAGGCCAGCGGCAATGTCACGCTGGACCGGATTGCGGAGATTGCCGCCACGGGCGTGGACTACATCTCGTCCGGGGCATTGACCCATTCCGCCCGCTGCATCGACCTGGGCCTGGATTTTCAGGACCCGTAGGGAGCGCTCCGGCCGGACCCGCCATCGCCGCGGCCGGGGTGGGCGGCGGGGATGGGCTGTGCGGTGAAGCGGTCGAATCTGCGGATCGCCAGGTGCATCCAGATCGCGGTGCCCGCCACGACGAAGAACAGCAGGATGAAGGGCGTGCTCCAGATCCCGCTCGTGTCCAGCAACAGGCCGAAGGCCACCGGCAGGACGAAACCGCCCAGGCCTCCGATCATGCCGACAAGGCCGCCTACAGCCCCCACATGCCCGGGGTAGTAGACCGACACGTGCTTGAACACCGCGGCCGAGCCCAGGCTCATCACGAAGCCCAGCACCACGCTGAGTGCCACGAACACGCCCAGCGGCACGCGCAGGTTGAATTCGATCACGCCGCCGGTCGCCTGCAGTGCCAGCCGGCCTCCGGGAAGGCCCATCACGAACAGCGCCACCAGCGAGACGAAAAACGACAGGTAGATCACGTTGCGCGCCCCCCAGCGATCCGAGAATACGCCTCCGAGGATGCGGAAGGCTGATCCGGGCAGGGCGAACAGGCCGGCCAGCGTGCCGGCGGTGGCCAGGTCCACCCCGTGCGCGCCCATGTAGTAGCGCGGCAGGAACGAGGCCAGTGCCACGAAGGCGCCGAAGAAGAAGAAATAGTAGAACGAGAACCGCCACACGCGGGCATCCTTCAGCGGCGCCAGCTGCCGGGCAATGGATGGTCTGGCCTCGGGGTTGGCGCGGCGGCGGGCATGTTCGGGGTCGGTGCGGGCCAGCAGCAGGAACCCGATCCCGGTCAGCGCCAGCACGGCGGCATAGATCCGCGCGGTTCCCTCCCAGCCCAGCGCCAGCACCAGTACCGGCGCGACGAAGCTGGTGAGTGCCGCGCCGATGTTCCCGGCGCCGAAGATACCCAGTGCGGTGCCCTGTCTTTCCTTCTCGAACCAGCGCGCCACATAGGTCACGCCGACGATGAAGGACCCCCCTGCCAGCCCCAGCCCCAGCGCCGCCAGCAGGAACACCGCATAGCTTTGCACCAGCGTCAGCAGCCACACCGCCGCCGCCGTCAGCAGCATCTGGGCGGGGAATACCACCCGCCCGCCAAAGCGTTCGGTCCACAGCCCCAGGAACAGGCGGCTGACGGATCCGGTCAGGATCGGGGTGGCAACCAGCAGGCCGAACCGGGTATCGTTCAGCCCCAGCTCTTCCTTGATGCTCACGCCGATGATGGAAAACAGCGTCCAGACGGCGAAACAGACGGTGAAGGCGAAGGTGCTCAGTGCAAGGGCGCGATACTGCTCCGGGGCGGGGGCAGGGGCGGGTCGGTTTGCGGTCATGGTTCTGTCCGGTCCTGTGCGGTCTTGTCGATCTATTCGGCGGCGGCGGGCGGGGCGGCGGCATCCAGCATGGAGAGAAGCTCGGGGCGGCAGGCGCCACAGCCCGAACCGGCGCCGGTGCGCTGGCCCAGCGTAGCGATGTCGCGGGCGCCGGCGGCGATGGCCTCGGCGATGGTTCCGGCGCCGACGCCCCGGCAGGCGCAGATCACCGGGCCGGGGTCGGGGCGCGCGCCGGGGGGGTGGCCGGCGAGCGCCGCCAATGCGGGCACCTCCTCCCCGATCAGCCCGGCCAGCTGCGCGCGCGGCAGGCGCGGCGGTTGCGGGGCGGCGAAGAACAGCCCCCTCAGCACCGGCCCGTCATGGATGGCCAGCCGGACGATGCACCGCCCCTCGTCCAGCAGGATGCTGGCGGTGCCGCCGGGCAGGTTCAGCACCCGGCGGGCCAGGGATTCCCAGTCCGAGGGGTAGTCCTGGCCGGCGAAGCTTCCCATCCAGCCGGTCTGGCAGCGCATGACCGCGGCGTAGTCGTGATCGGGGCGCATCTGCCGGGACGAAAAGGCCAGCGCGTGCCAGCGCACCGCGAAGGGGTGCAGCGTGATACGGGCCGATTTGAGCGCCGGCTGCCCCGATATCGGGTCGCGCGCCACCTGCAGGGCAGCGTTGATCCGCCCCTGTGAGGCATGCCTTGCGCTCCAGTGCATGGGGGCGAAGACGGCCCCGCGCGCGGCGCCCGGTTCGATCCGGGCCCGTAGCACCGCGTGGCCGCCGGGTGAGGCGATTTCCACCAGCGCGCCGTCTTCGATGCCCAGCCGGGCCGCGTCGGAGGGGTGGATTTCGGCCCGCGGTTCGCTTTCGTGCAGCGACAGGCGCGGGGTGCGGCCGGTGCGGGTCATGGTATGCCACTGGTCGCGGATGCGCCCGGTATTCAGCCGCAGCCCCTCCGTGCCTTCCGCATCCTGCTCCGGGAGGGCCGGGGCGGTGACCGGCAGCATCCGGGCGCGCGCCCCTTCGTGGAAGAAGCCGCCTGCGGCGAAGAACCGCCCGCTGGCGGGGCCCTGTGCGGGCACCGGCCATTGCACGGGCGCCAGCGCGTCGTATTCGTCGTCACCGATCCCGGCCAGGCCGGAGATGTCGAAACCGCGCCCGAATGCTGCGGCCTTGCCGGACAGGGCGGCGTGCTCGCGGAAGATGGCCGCCGGAGAATCGTACGAGAAGGCGTCCGCCCAGCCCATGCGGGCGGCCACGTCGCAGATGATCTTCCAGTCCGGCCGGGCCTGCCCCGGGGCGGGCATGAAGGCGCGCTGGCGGCTGATGCGGCGTTCGGAATTGGTGACGGTGCCCGACTTCTCGCCCCAGCCCGCGGCTGGCAGCAGCACATGGGCCAGCGCCGTGGTGTCGGTATCGGTGATGTCGGAAACCACCGTGAAGGGCACTTTGGCAATGGCGCGGGAGACGAAATCGGCGTCGGGCAGCGACACCGCCGGGTTGGTGCCGATGATCCACAGCGCCCTGATGCGGCCGGCGTCGCAGGCCTCGAACAGCTCGGCCGCCTTCAGCCCCGACCGGGTGCAGATCGTCGGCGCGTGCCAGTGGCGCTGCACGGTGTCGCGGTGGGCGGGGTTTTCGATGTCCAGATGACAGGCCAGCATGTTGGCCATGGCGCCCACCTCGCGCCCGCCCATGGCGTTGGGCTGGCCGGTGACCGAAAACGGTCCGCAGCCGAGCCGCCCGATCCGCCCGGTGGCAAGGTGGCAGTTGATGATCGCGTTCACCTTGTCCACGCCGTAGGCCGACTGGTTCACCCCCTGCGACCAGAGCGTGACCACCCTTTCGGTGCCGATCCACATGTCTAAGAAGCGCGCCCGCTCCGCGGCGGCGAGCCCGCTGGCCTCCGGGTCGGAGGCGCGGGCGGCCTGCAACGCGGCGTCGAGCCCGTCAACATGGCGCGCCACATATGCGTGATCCACCGCGTCGCGCCGGTCGATTTCGGCCAGCAGGGCGTTGAACAGGGCCAGCTCGCCCTCAGGCGCCACCGCAAGGTGCAGATCGGCGCCCGCGCAGCTGGCGGTGCGGCGGGGGTCGATCACCACCAGCTTCATCCCCGGCCGGGCGGCGCGGGCGGCTTCGATGCGCTGGAACAGCACCGGGTGGCACCAGGCCAGGTTCGAGCCCACCAGCACCACCAGATCGGCACGTTCGAGATCCTCGTAAGTGCCGGGCACCGTGTCCGAGCCGAAGGCGCGGCGATGCCCGGCCACGGCCGAGGCCATGCACAGGCGCGAATTGCTGTCGATATTGGCGCTGCCGACAAAGCCCTTCATCAGCTTGTTGGCGACATAATAGTCCTCGGTGAGCATCTGCCCCGACACATAGAAGGCCACGCTGTCCGGGCCGTGGGCGCGGATGGCCTCGGAAAACCGCGTGGCCACCAGATCCAGCGCCTGGTCCCAACCGGTGCTGCGCCGGTTCACCCGCGGAGCCAGAAGGCGGCCCTCGGGGCCGATGGTTTCGGCCAGCGCCGCCCCCTTCGAGCAGATCCGCCCCCCGTTGGCCGGGTGGTCGGGGTCGCCCCGGACGCGGCCTGCGGCATCGACGATCAGCCCGCAGCCGACACCGCAATAGGGGCAGGTGGTTCGGGTTTCGCTCATGCGGCGCTCCGCGCGGCAAGCGAGGCGTCGATCTCGATGCGCCCGGCCACGACCCGCACCATGTGGGTGTCCACCCGGCCTTCGCCGCCGCCCTGCACCCGCCCGTCCTTCAGCGAGATCACCCAGGCGTGCAGGGGGCAGGTGACGGCGTGCCCGTGCACCAGCCCCTCCGACAGCGCGCCCCCCTTGTGGGGGCAGCGGTCGTCAAGCGCGAACACCCGGTCGTCATGGGTGCGGAAGATGGCGATGCAGCCCAGGCGGGTCTTTACCACCCGTGCCCCCCGGGGGGGGATGTCGTCCAGGGCGGCGATGTCGATCCAGTTGCTCATTCGGCGGCCTCCAGGGTGAGATCGGCCAGCGGCTGCCATTTGCGCGGGCCGTGTTCGGGGCGGGCCAGTTCGGCCCAGGGATCCTTGCGATAGACGGATTGCGAGATTTCGAACCGCTCGATCAGCGCCGCCCGTTCGGCGGCATCATCGACCACGCGCGCACGCACCCAGTCCATGCCGATGCGTTCCACCCATTTGTAGGGGCGTTCAAGATAGCGGGCATTTTCCCGGTAGAGCTGGATGAAGGCGACGGTGAGCGCCACCGCCTCGTCCTCGGTCGCGGCCTTGGCCAGCGGTTCGGTCTTCTTCAGGTCCATGCCGGCGGCACCGGCCACGCCCACCTCGTAGCCCGCTTCGGTGCAGACGATGCCCACGTCCTTGCAGGTGGCCTCGGCGCAGTTGCGCGGGCAGCCCGAAACCGCAAGCTTCACCTTGTGCGGTGTCCACGAGCCCCAGAGGATCTTTTCCAGCCGGATCCCCAGCCCGGTGCTGTCCTGGGTGCCGAAGCGGCAGAAATCGGTGCCGACGCAGGTCTTCACCGTGCGCAGCCCCTTGGAATAGGCATGTCCCGAGACCATGCCGGCGGCGTTCAGGTCGGCCCAGATCGCCGGCAGGTCCTCGCGCTTCACCCCCAGCAGGTCGATGCGCTGCCCGCCGGTGACCTTGACCGCCGGCACGTCGTATTTCTCGGCCGCGTCGGCGATGGCGCGCAGCTGCGCCGGCGTGGTCATGCCGCCCCACATGCGCGGCATCACCGAAAAGGTGCCGTCGCGCTGGATGTTGGCGTGGTTGCGTTCGTTGACCAGCCGGCTTTGCGCGTCGTCGCGATATTCCAGCGGCCATTCGCACAGCAGGTAGTAGTTCAGCGCCGGGCGGCAGACATGGCAGCCGCAGGAGGTCTTCCAGCCGGCCTCCTGCATCACCGCGGGGATGGATTTCAGCCCCTGCGCCCGGATCAGCCGGCGGATGTCGTCATGGCCCAGATCGGTGCAGGGGCAGATCGGCGCGACCTGCGGGGCCTCGAAATCCGCGCCCAGCGTGTCGGCCAGGATCTGCTCGACCAGCCCCGCACAGCCCCCGCAGGAGGCCGAGGCGCCGGTGCGCGCCTTCACCTCGGCCAGGCTGTCGGCGCCGGCGCGGATGGCTTCGACGATGCTGCCCTTCGAGACCCCGTTGCAGCCGCAGATCTCGGCCGTCTCGGGCAGCGCTGCCGTGGCCGAGGCCGGCGCGTCGCCCGGCTGCAGGGCAGGGCCGAAAATCAGCGTGTCGCGGATCGGCGCGATGTCCTCGCCGGTCGTGAGCTTGTCGAAGAACCAGCTGGCGTCGGCGGTGTCCCCATACATGACGATGCCGATGATGCGGTCGTCGCGCAGCACCAGCCGCTTGTAGATGCCGCGCGCCGGGTCGCGGAAGACGATGTCCTCGCGCCCCCGGGCTTCGGCGAAATCCCCGGCCGAGAACAGGTCCACCCCGGTCACCTTCAGCCGGGTCGAGATCGCCGGCGGCCGGAATCGCGCCTCCTGCCCGGTCAGGGTCTTCGCCAGCACCGCCGCCATGTCGTAAAGCGGCGCCACCAGCCCATAGACCACCGAGTCGTGCTCGACGCATTCGCCAAGGGCGAAGATCGACGGGTCCGAGGTGCGCATGGCGTCATCCACCACGATGCCGCGTTCCACATGCAGACCCGCATCCACCGCCAGCCGGGTTTCGGGGCGGATGCCGGCGGCCATCACCACCAGGTCGGCGCCGATCACCCGGCCGTCTTCCAGCGCCACCGCCTCGGCCCGGTCGTGGCCCAGGATCGCCCGGGTATGGGCGTTGCACAGCACCGTGATGCCGCGCGATTCCAGCTCCTTCTGCAGGAGGTAGCCCGCCGCCTCGTCCAGCTGGCGTTCCATCAGGTGGCCCATCAGATGCACCACCGTCACATCCATGCCCTGCGCCTTGAGCGCGGCGGCCGCCTCGAGCCCCAGCAGCCCGCCGCCGATCACCACCGCCTCGCCCCCGCGCCGGGCCGCGGCCAGCATGGTTTCCACGTCGTCCATGTCGCGAAAACCCACCACGCCCGGCAGGTCGTTGCCGGGGACGGGGATGAAGAACGAGGCCGAGCCGGTGGCGATCACCAGATCGTCGTATTCCGTCACCCCGCCGGCGCTCAGGACCCGCCTGGCGCCGCGGTCGATCTTCACCACCGCCTCGCCGAAGCGGGTGGTGATGCCGTGGCGGCGATACCAGTCCGCGTCATGGGTGACGATTTCGTCATAGCTCCGGTCGCCGGCCAGCACCGGGCTGAGCATGATGCGGTTGTAGTTGCCGCGCGGTTCGGCCCCGAACAGGGTGATGTCGAAGGCGCCGGGGGCGTCCTCCACCAGGTGTTCCAGCAGCCGGCCCGAGGCCATGCCGGCGCCGATGATGACGAGTTTGCGGCTCATGCGGGATCTTTCCTTCCTTCAGCGCGGATTCGTCCGCCTCGCACCTTGCATAGCGGTTGAAGGTGTTGCTGTCTGTTGCTAAGAAATCAGCAACCAGTTGCAAAAAACGCAACAGGCAGAGATGGGGGCCGCGCATGCGTCATCTTCAGGTCTTGCGCTATATCGAGAAGATCGCCCGCACCGGCTCGCTGCGCCGGGCGGCGGAAGAGTTGGGGATTACGCCCTCGGCGCTGAACCGGCGCGTTCTGGCCATCGAGGAAGAGCTTGGCGTCGAGATCTTCGAGCGCCACCCCTCGGGGCTGCGGCCCAATATCGCCGGAGAGATCCTGCTCAAGCACATCCGCGATCAGCTGGCCGACATGGAGCGGGTCAGGTCCCGCATCGCCGACCTGTCGGGCATGCGCGCGGGCCATATCAACATCGCTGCAACGCGCGAGGTGGTGCAGTATTTCCTGCCCGAGCTGATCCGGCGCCACCTGGCCGAGTTTCCGGCGGTGAGCTTCGGGGTGAACCTTTACGAACGCGGCGAGGCCGAGGCGTCGCTGCAGGACCTGACCAACGACATCGCGATCGTGTTCCAGCCGATGCGCCTGCATGAACTGCAGACGGTCTGCTCCGTCGGGCAGCGGGCATATTGCATCATGTCGGTCGATCACCCGCTGGCCGGCAGGCAGCGGCTGAAGATCTATGACTGCATCGATTATCCGCTGCTGCTGCCCAAGCGGCCCGAGGGCATCCGCGAGGTTCTGGACAGCGCGGCCGAAAAGGTGGGGCTCACATTGGCGCCGGCGCTGGAATCGAACAGCCTGGACCTGCTGCGCCTGATGTCGCAGGACAGCCTGTCGCTGAGTTTCGCGCTGGAGGTCAACCTGCGCCCGCAGATGGAGCGCGACGGGCTGATCGCCGTGCCGCTGGATCTGCGCGGGGTGCCGGGCGGGATGCTGGTGGCGGGTTATCTGCGCGGGCGCACCCTGCCGGTCGCGGCAGCGCGGTTCCTGGAAGGGGTGAACCGGGAACTGTCGGAACGCTTCGGCTGATGCGGTTGGCGTCGTGCCGGGTCATGCGCCGTTGCTCCTGCCTGCCTGACCGCTCTCGCCGGACATCATCGACATGAAGCTGTCGCAGGTTTCGATCCCGGCGATGCCGGACAGGGCTTCGACCGCGACCTCGTGGGTGTCGTCCGAGAAAGCTGCACAGCCGTCCCTCAGCAGAAGGCAGTGATAGTCGCGCACATGCGCGTCGCGCAGGGTCGAGGCGACGCCGCCATTGGTGACGATCCCGGCGAAAACCAGCGTCTTCACCCCGGCCCGGTGCAGAACCCAGTCGAGCCGGCTTTGATAGAAGGCCGAGAACGCAATCTTCTCGACCGTCAGCTCGGCGGGCTGCAATTCATCGACAAGCGCGTGGCCGAAGCTTCCCGGTGCGAAATCGCCCTTGCCCAGGAACGGGCGCAGCGCCTTCAGGTGGGGCGAGATGAATGGGTCGCCCCCCTTGCCCGGCACCAGGGTGAAATGGGTCGAGACGATCCAGCCCCCGGCCGCGCGAAC
The DNA here is from genome assembly GCF_055386745.1 of Piezobacter thermophilus. Lineage (NCBI taxonomy): Bacteria > Pseudomonadati > Pseudomonadota > Alphaproteobacteria > Rhodobacterales > Paracoccaceae > Piezobacter > Piezobacter thermophilus. The sequence continues at coordinate 807,734 of NZ_AP042380.1, forward strand.
CGCATCGGCCACCGGGCGCAGCCGCCCGGGCAGGGCGGCAATGGCCGGCGATGTCTGACCCGCCCGGCCATAGGCGCCTTCGGGGTGCAGGAAGTCGTTCTGAAGGTCCACGAGAACCAGTGCCGTGGTTTCGGGGGTAATCGTCGTCATGCCGGGGAGTCCTTCGCTTCGGTGATGACAAGGTTGCCGAGGCGGTCCACCTTGCCGCTCTGGCCGGGTTCGATCCAGATCGTTGTGTCGGGCTGTTCGAGGATTGCCGGGCCGGCAAGGACCGCGCCCACCCGCAGCGCCAGCCGGTCGAAAACCGGCGTGTCGTGAAAGGCGCCGTCGAACCACACCTGCCGGGTGCCGGTCCGGGCCGCCTCCGGATCGACGCCGCCGGCCGGCGCCAGCAGCGACAGGTCGAAGCGAGGCCTTCGTCCGATGGCGGACACCCGCATGTTGAGGACGCGCATGGCGATGCCCTCCAGAGGCTGGCCGAAGCTGGCCCGGTAGCGGCGTTCGAAGGCTTCGCGGATCATGTCGCGGGTGGGCATCTGCCCCGGTTCCAGCGGCAGCGGGACGCTTACGGTATGGGTCTGCCCGAGATAGCTCATGTCCAGTTCATGCAGCGTGTCGGCACGCTCGAACCGCAGGCCGGAACGGTCCAGAAGGTCGTGCCCCTTCGCCGCAAGCTCCGCGAAACGGTCGCGCAGCTCGGCCGGGTCCAAGTCGTCGAGCAGCCGGTTCACGGTCTGCACGAAGTCGTGGCGCATGTCGGCGATGACGCAGCCCAGCGCCGAGTTGACTCCGGGATAGCGTGGCACCACCGCCCCGTGCAGCCCCACCTCGCGGATCAGGGCGCCGGCATGAAGCGCGGCCCCGCCGCCGAAAGGCATGGCCGAGAACCGCTTGGGGTCGTGCCCGCGCTCGATCGACACCAGCCGGATCGCACCGGCCATGCGCGAATTCGCCACGCGGATGATCGCTTCGGCCGCTTCCATGTCCGACAGGCCGAGCGGGCGGCCGACATACTCGGCAATCGCCGCCCGTGCGGCTTCCACGTCCAGCCGGTCGAGCTTGCCGCCGATGGGGCGCGCGGCGTTGATCCGGCCCAGGACCACGTTGGCATCGGTCACCGTGGGCCGGGTGTTGCCCAGGCCGTAACAGACCGGGCCGGGGTCGGAGCCGGCGCTGTCGGGTCCCACCTGCAGCAACCCGCCCCGGTCGATCTGCGCGATCGATCCGCCGCCGGCGCCGATGGTCGTCATCTCGATCATCGGGGTGCGTACGGTCATGCCGAATGCCATTTCGGTCTGTGCCGCCAGCGTGCTTTCGCCGCCCGTGACCAGCGACACGTCGAAGCTGGTGCCGCCCATGTCGCAGGTGATGACATCTGGAAACCCGGCCTCGCGGGCGATGTGGGCGCTGGCGATCACCCCAGCCGCCGGACCGGAAAGCGCCGTGCGTACTGGCAGGCGGCGGGCGGTCTCGACCGTCATCACGCCGCCGTTGGACTGCACGATCAGGACCTGCCCGTCGAAGCCCTGCCGGGCCAGGGAATCCTCCAGCCGGTGCAGATAACGCCCGACCAGCGGTTGCAGGCAGGCATTCAGCGTGGTGGTGGAGGTCCGTTCGAACTCGCGGATTTCGGGCAGGATGTTCGAGGAGATCTCGGAGAAGTCGTTGGGCCAGACCTCGCGCAGCGCGTGCAGCGCGACCCGTTCGTTGTGCGGGTTGGCATAAGCGTTGATGAAACAGATCGCCACAGCCTCGGCCCCCTTGGCAAGCAGGGCCTCGGCCGCGGCCTTCACCTGTTCGGGATCGACCGGCTGGCGGATCGTCCCGTCGGCCAGCGTGCGTTCGTCCACCTCCAGCCGCAGGTCGCGCGGGACCACCGGTTCGAACCGCCCCCACAGCCCCCAGGTGGTGGGACGGTCGCGGCGGCGCATCTCCAGCACGTCGCGAAAGCCGCTGGTGGTGATGATGCCGGTGCGCGCAACCTTGCGTTCCAGCAGCGCGTTCGTGCCGGTCGTGGTGCCGTGGATGATGGTGGCCACCTCGGAAAGGGCGGCATGGCGACGGATACCTTCGATGAACCCGCGCGACTGGTCGTCGAGCGTCGAGGGCACCTTCGTCACCGCGACCCGACCGGAGGCCTCGTCCAGAAGGAACACGTCGGTGAAGGTGCCGCCCACATCGACGCCGACGACGTATCTTGCCCTGCTTGCGTTCATGTCTGCCCCGCCTCGCGCAGCTGTCGTGTTTTCTCCCGGTCGAGGCTTCCGTCGGCCGTGACCGCCACCCCGTAGTCGCGCAGCGCGGCCTCGGCGTCGATATAGCCGAGTGCGAGATCCCGCAGCACCCTTTCCGGCTCGCGTTCGAAGGGTGGGCCGAAGCCCCCGCCGCCCGGTGTTTCCAGCCGCAGCCGCCGCCCCCGCGCCAGCTTTATTCCCACCATCTTCGAGGCCATCGGCGGGCTGTGTTCGCCGTCCTCGTCCTGCCAGGTGAAACGGTCGAGCGCCGCCGGTTTCCCGCCGAGAACGCCGGGTGGGGGGAACCTGCCGCGTTCGCCGAACAGGAACACGTCGGCCTTTTCCTCCAGCAGTTCGATCTCGTAGATGGCGCCAAGACCCCCGCGGTTGCGCCCCGGCCCGCCACTGCCCGGCCTGAGCGCCCATTGCGTGAACATCACCGGATAGGCCGCTTCGAGGATCTCGGCCGGCGGGATGGTGGCGGTGGATATGGGCGCGTTGCCGTGGTTCAGCCCGTCCCCTTCCGGGTGGCCGCCATGGCCGCCGCCGAAGAACGAGAACATCACCCAGCGGCTGCCGTCGCGCCGGTGCCCGGCCAGCGACAGGGCGTTGATGGTGCCGTAGGCGCAGCCGTTGACGCGTTCGGGCGCAACCCCGGCCATCGCCTGAAACACCACGTCGATGATGCGCAGGATCGTCTCGGTATAGCCGCCCACGGGTTTGGGCGCCCTGACCGCCAGCAGGGAATCCTCGGGCACGACGATGTCGATGGGATCGAGAACCCCGCCATTGGCCGGCACCTCGGTAAACAGGTGCTTGAGCGCCACGTAGACCGATGCCACGGTCGTCGAGAGCGCGATGTTGACCGGTCCCGCGCAGGCCGGGGCCGAGCGCGAGAAATCCAGCACCATCCGGTCGCCCTCGATGGTCAGGTCCAGCGCGATCTTCAGCGGCACATCCTCGATGCCGTCATTGTCCAGCCAGTCCTCGGCCGACCAGCGCCCGTCCGGCAGCTCGGCGATGTTGGCGGCCATCATCCGCGCCGCGCGGGCGCGCAGTTCGCCCAGAGCCTCGCTGACCGTGTCGGCGCCGTATTCCTCCAGCAGGCTGCCCAGCCGCTGCCGGCCCAGCCCGAGCGCGTTGATCTGGCCGTTCAGGTCGCCGTAGAGGCTGCCGGGCAGGCGGGAATTGGCGCGCAGGATGTCCACCACGTCCTGTTGCAGTTCGCCCGCGCGAAACAGCCTGACCGGCGGAATCAGCATCCCCTCCTGAAAGCATTCCGTGGCCACGGGGTTGTAGTTGCCCGGCACGTTGCCGCCCACGTCGTGCCAGTGCCCGACCGAGGCGAGGAAGCAGAACAGGCGGCCCTGGTGGAAACAGGGCATGACCAGCCGGAAATCCGACAGATGGGTGCCCCCGGCATAGGGATCGTTGAAGATCCACACATCGCCCTCCGCCATGTCGTCGCTCGCCTTCTCGATCACCGCGCGCACGGCGAAGGACATGGCCCCGACGAAGATCGGCAGCCCCGACTTGCCCTGCACCAGCGTGTCGCCGGTCCGTGCGTGATAGATGCCGTGGCTGGCGTCGTGGGCCTCGGCGATGATCGGGTTGAAGGCCGAGCGGAATAGCGTCGCGTCCATTTCGTCGGCGATCTGCTCCAGGCGGCCCTTGAGCACCGCCAGCGTGACCGGGTCAATCATCGTCGCCTCCGAACTGCACGGCGTCGAAGCGCGCACCCAGTGCCAGCATGTCCGGCGTGCCCACAAGCCTGTTGATCTCGTCAAAGCTCAGCATTCTGTCGCGGAACGGCTGGTTGGTTCCATGCCGGGCGAGGCTGGCCACGTAGTCCTGCATGGTCCGGGCCACCGCGCGCACCATGCCGCCGGGGAAGATGACCACCGAGAACCCCAGCTCTTCCAGCTCGGCGGCGGTTTTTTGCGGCGTCCGGCCGCCTTCGACCATGTTGGCCATCAGCGGAACCTTGCCCGCGAAACGGCGGGTGATGCGGCGGAGTTCGACCTCGGTCTGCGGCGCCTCGATGAACAGCATGTCGGCGCCCGCTGCGCGGTAGCGCTCGGCCCGCGCCAGCGCGGAGTCCAGCCCCTCTACCGCGATGGCGTCGGTGCGGGCCACGATCAGCGTGTCGTCGCTGCGGCGCGCGTCCAGCGCGGCGTGGATCTTGCCCACCATCTCGGCCGCCTCTACCAGCGTCTTGCCGCCCAGATGCCCGCAGCGTTTCGGCAGGGTCTGGTCCTCGATCTGGATCGCCGCGGCGCCGGCGCGCTCGAACAGGCGCACCGTGCGCTGCACGTTCAGCGCATTGCCAAAGCCGGTGTCGGCATCGACGATCAGCTTCAGGCCGGTGCGTTCGGTGATGGCCGAGAGCGCGTCCAGCGCCTCGCTCATCGTGACCAGCCCGATATCGGGGCGGCCGAAACGGGCATAGGCGATGGAGGCGCCCGAGAGGTAGGCGGTGTCGAAGCCTGCCTGCTCCACGATCAGTGCGCCCAGCGCATCCGCCACACCCGGCGCCACAGTGATCGGTGCCCCGTGCAGCCTCTGTCTCAGCCCGTCGGCGTTGGTCATGTTGACGACTCCCGTTTCGCGCCGCGCCGCAGCGTTTTTTCCAGATGCGCAACCAGGCCGCCATCCTCGATCATCTCCAGCAGGAAGGGCGGCAGCGCATCGCAGGCATATTCCTCGCCGCGGGTGCGGTTGAAGACCCGCCCCGCGCGCGCATCGACCTCGACCCGGTCGCCGGGGCGGATCCGGCCCGCCTGGGGGCAGGCGACCGCGACCAGCCCGAAGTTCAGCGCGTTGCGGTGGAATATCCCGGCCAGAGAGCGCGCGACCAGCGCCCGGATCCCCAGCGCCTTGAGCGCCTGCACCGCCTGTTCGCGCGACGAGCCCACGCCCAGGTTGTCACCTGCCACGAGCACATCGCCTTCGCGGACATTCGCGGCGAAATCGGGGTCCACCGACTCCAGGCAGTGCCGTGCCAGTTCTTCCAGCGGGGCCTTCATGCAGAGGCCCGGCGCCATTGCATCGGTGTTCAGGTCGTCCCCGAAGACCCAGGCTTTCCCGGTCATGTCCCGCCCTCCGCCAGGAAATCGCGCGGATCGGCAATGCAGCCGGCGACTGCGCTGGCTGCCACGGTAAGGGGTGACGCCAGCCACACCCGCGACGACGCCGCCCCCATCCGTCCCTGGAAGTTGCGCGAGGTGGAGGCGACGCAGGTTTCGCCTTCGGCCAGGATCCCCGCGCCATAGCCCGCGCAGGCCCCGCAGCCCGAGGGCAGCAGGATCGCGCCTGCGGCCGTCAGTGCGGCCAGGGTGCCGTCGGCCGCGGCCGCGGCGGTGATCCGGGTCGAGGCCGGGGCGATCAGAAGCCGTGTGCCGGGGGCCACCCTGCGCCCCTGCAGGATTCTCGCCGCCATGCGCAGATCGGCCAGCTTGGCGCCGGTGCAGGCCCCGATATAGGCCTGGTCCACCGCTTCGCCGGCGGCGTCCGCGACCGGTCCGGCATTTGCCGGGGAATGGGGCGCTGCCACATGCGGCGTCAGGCGCGCGGCATCGACCGCATGGGTCTGCGCGAACTGCGCGTCCGCGTCCGAGCGCCACCGTCGCCAGTCGCCCGGATCGCCCCCGGCGGCCTCGATCCACGCGGCGGTCGTCTCGTCCGCCTCGATCAGCCCGGCCATCGCGCCCAGCTCGGCCGACATGTTGGTCAGGGTCATGCGCTCGTCCATGTCCAGCGCGCGCACCGTCGAGCCGGTGTATTCCACGGCCCTGTAGCCCGCGCCGCCCAGCCCGAGGCGGGCGCAAAGATGCAGGTTGACATCCTTGGCCGAAACGCCGCCGGGCAGCGCGCCCTCGATGTGGATGCGGATCGTTTCCGGCACCCTCACCCATGTCTTCCCGGTCACGAGAACGGCCGCCATGTCGGTGGCGCCGACGCCGAACATGAAACACCCGAAGGCGCCACCTGTGGGCGAATGGCTGTCACCGCCTACGGCGAACATGCCGGGGCGGAGGTGGCCGCGCTCGGGCAGGACGACATGGCAGATGCCCTGCATGTCGTGAAAATGCCGGATCCCGTTGTCGGCGGCCCAACCGCGGGTGAGCGCCAGGATCTCCGCGCTTTGCGCATCGACCGCCGGCACGAAGTGATCCGAGATCAGCACCACCCGGTCGCGGTCCCACACGCCTGCCCCAAGGCGGTCGAGAATCGGCGCGACGCGGCGCGGCCCACCGCTGTCGTGGATCATCGCCAGATCCACCGCGCAGGTGACGAATTCACCGGGGCGGACCCGGTCCCTTCCCGCCGCCTTGGCAATGATCCTTTCCGCCAGCGTCACACCCATGCCCGTCACAGCCCCAGATAGGATTTCTTCAGTTCGGGATCGGCCAGCAGCGCCGATGCCGGACCGTCAAGCGTCACCAGCCCGTTTTCCATCACATAGGCCCGGTCGGCGATTTCCAGCGATTGCACCACGTTCTGCTCGACCAGGAAGATTGCCAGCCCCTCGCGGTTGAGCCTGCAGATCAGTTCGAACATCTCTTCGACCATCAGCGGCGACAGGCCCAGCGACGGCTCGTCCAGGATCAGCAGGCGCGGCTCGGCCATCATCGCCCGACCGATTGCCAGCATCTGCTGTTCGCCGCCCGACAGCGTGCCGGCGATCTGGCCGATCCGTTCCCCAAGGCGCGGAAACACCGTCAGCACATGATCGAGATTGGCCCCCCGCCGGGATCTCGCCCGGCGGTAACTGCCCAGTTCGAGGTTCTCCCGCACGTTCAGGTTCGGGAAGATCCGCCGCCCCTCGGGCACCTGCACGATGCCCAGCTCCACCACCGCCTGTGGCGGCAGTCCGGCGATGTCGGCCCCATCGAACAGGATTTCGCCGGCGGTGGGGCGGAAAATGCCCGAGATGTTGTTGTTGAGCGTCGATTTGCCTGCTCCGTTCGATCCCAGCAGGGCGACGACCTCGCCTTCGCCGACGTGCAGCGACACCCCGTGCAGGACCTTCATCTGGCCATAGCCCGCATGCAGGTCGCGCAGCTCAAGCATGGTCGGCCTCCAACTCGGCCAGCCGCGCCGCGGCGCCATGACCCAGATAGGCCTCGATCACGTGCGGCGCGCTGGTGACCTCGCGCGGGGTGCCGCTTGCGATCATCGCACCGTGATTGAGGACATAGGTGTAGTCCGACAGGCGCATCACCGCCTGCATGACATGTTCGATCAGGAAGATCGTCACGCCTTCGTCGCGGATGGCGCGGATCACCTCGACCAACTCGCCGATCTCGGTGGCATTGAGCCCGGCCATCACCTCGTCCAGCAGCAGAAGCCGCGGAACAGTGGCCAGCGCGCGGGCCAGTTCCAGCCGCTTGCGGCCGGCGATGGTCAGCGCGCTGGCAGGGCGGTCGAGCATGGCGTCCATGCCGACCCGGTGCGCCACCTCCCGCGCCCGCTCCAGCGCCTGGTCGCGATCGCGCAGACGGGTATGGGCGCCCACGGCGATGTTTTCGTGCACGCTGAGGCCCGCGAAGGGCTGCACCACCTGAAAGGTGCGCACGATGCCCGCCCGGCAGATGGCATGGGGCTTGTGGCCGGTGATGTCGCGGCCCTCGAAGGACACGCGGCCCGAGTCCGGTTTCAGGAATCCCGAAATCAGGGCGAAAAGGGTGGTCTTGCCGGCTCCGTTGGGGCCGATCAGTGAAACGATCTGCCCGCGCGGCACGCTCAGCGTGACGTCATCGACGGCTTTCAGCCCGCCGAAACTGCGCGAAAGGCCCCGCACCTCAAGCATTCCCGTTCCCCCCGGTCAGCCTGCGCCACAGCGCTGCCCACAGCCCGGCCAGCCCGCGCGGAAGGAAGGCAAGCACGAGAATGAGGATCGTGCCGAACAGGATCAGATCGACGCCGGGCCGGTCGCCCAGCGCCTGTCCGATGGTGGCCTTCGCCGCCTCGCCGACGCCATGGATGAAGAACGACCCCAGAAGCGGCCCGACCACCGTGCCCAGCCCGCCGATGATCGGGGCAAACAGCGCCTCGACCGATTTCGAGGTGCCAAAGGCGATGCCCGGTTCGATGAAGAGATATTTCTGGACGTAATAGACGCCCGCGGCGGCGGTGATCGCGGCGCTCATGGAGATCGCGCCCAGCTTGACCCGGAAGGCGTCGATGCCCAGCGCCTGCGCCGCATCCTCGTTTTCGCGCACGGCGATCAGCTGTGCGCCGAAGCGCGTGCGCTCCATCCGCCAGGTGGCGAAGGCACTGGCCAGAAACACGGCGAGGATCGTGTAGTAGAATCCGTTCTCGGCCAGGAAGCTGCCGGCGAAATTGAACTGGAACGTGGCGAGGGCGCGGCCGGGATCCTGGTTGAGCGCCAGCTGCACCCCCCGCCCGCCCTCGGTGATCGAGGGGAAGGACCGGGCGAGGACGTGGAAGGCCTCGGCAAAGGCCAGCGTGATCAGCGCGAAATAGGAACCGCGCAGACCGTAACGGAACGAAAGCCAGCCGATGGCGGCGCCGACGGCGGCTGTGCCCGCGATCGCGAACCACAGGCTGATCCAGGGGCTGATCCCGAACCTGTATTGAAGTAACGCCTGGACATAGGCGCCGGTGCCGAAGAACACTGCATTGCCGAACGAATACTGCCCGCCATAGCCGCCCAGCACGTTCCAGCCCTGGCCCAGCACGGCGACGAACAGCGTCAGTTCAAGGAATTCGACCCAGCGGCCCGATCCCAGCGCCACCGGCGCCAGCGTCAGCGCCAGCGCGATGATCACCCATCCGGCCATGCGGGAACGATCCGTCATCTCCTTACCCCTGACCCGAGCGTTGCCCGAAAAGCCCGGTCGGACGCAGCAGCAGGACCAGGATGAAGATCACCGAGACGGTGATGACGCCCAGGCTTTCGCCCATGTAGAGCCGGCCCAGCTGTTCGGTGACCCCGATCAGGAACCCGCCTACCAGCGCGCCGACGAAGCTGCCCATGCCGCCGAGGACCACCACGGTGAAGGCGATCAGCACGAACAGGTTGCCGATCTGCGGATGCACCGGGTAGGTCGGCGCCAGCAGGCTGGCGGCGGCGGCGACGATGGCGGTGCCGAGGCCGAAGGTGACGGCGAAGATGTGATCCACGTTGATCCCGACCAGCTGCGCGCCGCGGCGTTCCTGTGCCACCGCACGGATCGCCCGGCCGGTATCGGTTCGCATCATGAACACCCACAGCGCCCCGGTGATCGCCAGCGATCCCGCCAGCGCCGCGATCTCGGGCCAGACGGCGTAGGTCACGCCCAGGTCGATCCCGTCGAGATCATAGGGCACCAGGACCGAACGCTCGGTCGCCGAGAAGAAGAACAGCGCGCCGTTCTCGATGACGATCGAAAGGCCCAGCGTCACCAGAAGGATGATCTCGTCGCGGCCGTGGCTGGCCTTGCCGATGACGAACCGCTGCAGCAGATAGCCGAAGGCGAAGCCGCCGGGCACCACGATCAGCATGGCCAGATAGGGATCGATCCCGGCCAGTTTCCAGAGGAAGAAGACGCCGTACATGCCCAGCATCAGCAGCGCCCCGTGGGCGAAGTTGATGATGTGCAGCACGCCGTAGATCAGCGTCAGCCCCAGCGCCACCAGGGCGTATATCGCGCCCAGGAAAACGCCGCTCACGGCCGATCCCAGAACCGTCTCCCAGCCGTAGGAGGGAAGTGTCAGTCCGAAAAACTCCATGTCCTCTCGCCATGCCTGCCCGGTCCATCCGCTGCCTGTGCGGCCCCGGTCGTGTCATCTGCCTTTCCGCGCCGGCCGCCCCGGAACCGTCCGGCAGGGGCGCACCCCCGCCGGACATCCCGGCCCCGTGAGTGGTGTGCCGGACGCGGCCGGCGGCGCGGAAAGCGTGGGTCCCTACATCGGGCGCGGGAAAATGGCCTCTGCCTCGGCGTATTCGGCGGGGTGGATCACGTTGATCCTGTCGCCCTGCACCTGCATGACCAGCGGCCGCGCACCGGTGTTCTGGCCGTTCTCCATCTTCGTCGGGCCGTAGGGCATGATCGATCCCGACCAGGTGCTCGACGCCATCGCCTCGGTGATCGCCTCGCGGTCGGCGGATCCCGCACGCTCCATCGCGTCCGCGGTGAACATCATTGCCGTGTAGGCCAGGAACACCTCGTAGCTGTAGAACAGGCCTGCATCCTCAGTCTTCTTCTTCAGTGCCAGGGCGGCGGGGTTTTTCGGGTCGAACCAGTGGTTGCAGTCCATCACGTATTGCGCCGCGTCGGGGAATTCGGCCAGGAAGCGGTATTGCGACGATGCCCCGCCCAGAACCGAGTAGATTGCCTTCGGTGTCACCTTCTGGCGCTGCAGGGTGCGAAGGAACAGCACGCCTTCGTTGTAGTAATGCGAGGGGATCACCACGTCCGGGTCGATCTCCTTCAGCTTCAGCACGATGTTGCGGAAATCCTTGTTGGGCGTGGGGTGCGAGAGCACCTCGACCACCTCGATCCCGGCAGGCTCCAGCCCCTTGGTCATGATCCCCGCGATGCCCGCGCCGAAGCCGGTGGTCTCTTCGTTGACGATGGCCACGGTCCTGGTGGGGCTGCCGGCGGCTTCGTTGATGGCCAGAAAACTGGCGACGCCGGTCTTGGTGATCGCCCCGAAACCGGGGCCGAACCGGAAGGTGTTGGTCAGTCCGCGGCTGACGATCTTGTCGCTCACACCCACATCGACCACGTGCGGGATGCCGTATTTCGCCGCCGCCTGCGTGGTGGCGAGGCTGATGTTCGACGCATAGGCCCCGACGATCGCGGACACGCCGGCCTCGGCCATCTTCTCGACCTCGGCCGCGCCGACCTCGGGCTTGGATTGGGCGTCGCCCAGGACGGGTTCGATCATCGCGCCGCCAAGCGACCTGATGCCGCCGGCGGCGTTGATTTCATCGACCGCCATCATCGCGCCGGCCCGGCACTGGCTGCCGGAATACTGCGCCCAGCCGGTAACCGGGTGCACGATCCCCACCTTCACCGCGGCGGCGGCCCGCGCCACCATCGGCAGGCCCAGCGCCCCGACCGCGACGGCGCCGCCGGCGGCATTCCTGATGAATGTCCGTCTTGTCGTTGTCGTGATATCCTTGGCCATCTCCATCCTCCCATGATTGATGTGCCGGTTCTTGTCGTTTCCCCTCACGTTCCGTCCATCGACCACGATCGCCTGCCATCCTCGCCGACCCGGGTGAGGTTCATCCGGTACTGGTAGCGATCGGGGCGGTAGAGCGCGGAAATGTATTCGACAGGTCTTTCGTCCCGCGAAAAGACGATGCGCCGGATGCTGAGCAGCGGCGACCCGAGCTGAACATCGAGCGTGCGCGCCACGAGGGCATCGGCAAGGGTCGCGGAAATGGTCTGTTCGGCGCGACCGATCACTATGCCGCTGCGTTCCAGCAGTGCCAGCATGGGCCGCGAGGCCAGGTCCTCGCGACCGAAGGTGCGGCCGATGTCCTCGGGCACGTAGGTCGTCAGGTGGGAAAACGGTTCGTCCTCGATGCGCCGGATGCGGATTGCGCGCTGGACCGGGGCGCCGGGCTTGCAGCGCAGCAGCGCGGCGACCTCGGCATCGGGTTGCACATAGCCGAATTCCAGCAGGTCGACCTGCGTTTCCAGGCCCATGGCAAGGATGTTTTCCAGCAGGCCCTCGATGCTGGCTTCGACCGGCGGGGTCGGGGCGCGGTAGATGACCTTGGTGCCGCGGCCGCGCTCGCGCTTTACGAAGCCGTCCTCGGCAAGTTCGTCGAGCGCGCGCTTGGCGGTGATTCGCGAAACCCCGAACAGCTCCATGGTTTCCTGTTCCCCGGGCAGCGTTTCCTCGAAGGCGTAGGCGCCCGACAGGATCTTGTTCCGCAGCACCAGGTAAACCTGGTGATAGAGCGGCGTCGGCAGACGTTCGTCGATCAGCGATGCAAGGGATGCAGCGTTGCCGGATCCGGCCGTTGCCATCGTTTCCTCCGGAGCAGTGGCGGCAGAATGTCCTAATGACATATAGTTATATCATTAAGTGCGGGTCAAGGCGCATTTCCCCCGGGCGGGTGCGCCGTCGCGCCGCATCCGGCAAGGATCAGAGAAATTCCGTGGCCGAATTCGGCGGTTGAGGGGAAGAATGTTTCTCAAATCGGGACTTGATAAGACGATAGTTGCGGGCTGGAATTTTAAATGTTACATAGCGATTAATGAATTCGCTGCTCCATAAGGGCGTCAGCTTTGGTCTGATGCTGTTTCTCACCGTCGCCACGGCGACCATGGGGTGGGCGGACCTGCCTGGCGGGCACGGTCCCGAAGACGTGAATGCCGTTCATGTGCGTCGCGATCCGACGGAAACGGCCTATTGCGCCGAAAACGCCGGCGGTCTTCTTGTCGAGAAACTCCTTATGCTTCAGGCGGGCGGCACCTGCTGCGCCTGCGATGCGGCCGTGAGCTCGGTCGAGCCGCTTCCGTTCGAAAGCGGCACCCGGCCGGTTCGCCGGGCCGAGATCAGCCGCCACTGGCCATCGCCGCCCGATACCAGATTTCAGCCACCACGAAGCTGAAACATAGGCGCCGTCCCTCCCGAAGACGGGAGCCGGCGCCGGCGCGCCCCGCCTCGGCCGGGCGCATGTCCGGACGCACATCAGCGTCATTCAACCGACAGGGAAGTCCTGATGCGGATGGTGCGCGGCACCTCTGCCATCGGGGAGGAGATCAGAATGGAAAATGCACTGGGAATATGGGGCCCCCAAGCAATCATGATGGCGATAACGGCATCATTCACCGTATTGGGGATGGTGATGTTGCTGGCCGCCGTCCTCATGAAACGGCGCTGGAAGCCGACTTACACCTTCGAATTCGCGTTCGTCGCGGTGATGCTGGGGCTGGTCTGGTATGCGGACCGGCTCAGCACCAATACCTACACCGCCTACCAGCAGAACCTGAATTCGGACGTGAAGAAGGTGTCCGGCAACTATGACGGCGCCGGCGAAGAAGCCTTCGACCGGGTCTACAGCGTGATTGCCTTTCAGTGGGGGTTCGCCTTCATCAACGAAAACGGGGAAATTGCCCGCAACGCAGCGATCGTCAAGCCGGGTGAAAAGGTCCTGTTCAAGATCGTCAGCAACGACGTGATCCACGGGTTCAACATCCCGGTGGCGCAGATCACCGCAGAAATCGATCCCGACAGCAAGCGCGAAGTGTGGATCAAGGCTCCGGACGAGCCGGGCAAGTACCTGATTCAATGCGTCAATTACTGCGGCGTCGGCCATGCCCAGATGAAGGCCTGGCTGGTTGTCGAAGATGAGGAAAAGACGGCCTCGATCGCCGTGACAGGGGGGAATATCTGATGGCTGGAGACAACGTGGTCCGGGGCAACCCGGCGCACTGGAAACCGGAAAACCTTGTTGGGAAGGTTTCGTTCAAGGAACTGATGTTCTCGAACGACTACCGGCACATCGCGCTCAAGGGCATGTTCACCTCGCTGATCATGCTGGCGCTGGGCGGATTCTTCGCGCTGGTATTCCGATCGGAGCTGGCATTTCCCGGCGTTCAGGTTCTGGGGGAATCGAATGGCGCGCGGGTCTACATGACGCTGATGACCCTGCATGGCATGGTCATGGTGTTCGGCTTCCTGATCCCGTTCGTGGTGTCGATCAACTACTTCATGCTGCCCAAGGTTCTGGGTAATGACCGGCTGTTGTGGACAGGTGCGGCACAGGCCAGCTACTGGGTTCTGATCGTCGCTGCGGTGCTGCTGGTGATCGGCCGGCCCGACTTCACCTGGACGGCCTATGCGCCGATGTCCTTCCGAACCGGCAATCCGCTGATCTGGATGGGGCATCTGGCGATCATCCTGGTGGCGATCTCGGAATTCCTGGCCGGCGCGGTGCTGTTCCGCAACGCGATTTCCTGGAAGGGCGGCTTCGCGAAGACGCCGCTCATGGCATGGGCCGCGGGCACCATCGGGCTGCTGTTCATGATCTCGGTCATCCCGCTGGGCTTTGCCGGCTTCGGGCTGCTGGCCGACGGGCTGCGGTGGACGCAGACGGCGTTCTTCGATCCCTCGCGCGGCGGCAGCGTCCAGTTCTTCCTGTACGTGTTCTGGACCTATGGCCACCCGGCAGTCTACCTGCCCTTCGTGCCGGCAATCGCGATCATCTACACGATCATGCCGCGTTTTCTGGGCCACCCCATGTGGAGCTACTGGTCCGGCGTGGTGGCCTTCATCCTGCTGGCGCTGGGCGCCATGCCGATCGGGCCGCACCACTTCCAGCCGGTCTATACCGTGTCGGGGGATTATCAGCGCTTCGTGCAGATCCTGACGATGCTGGTCTTCATCCCGTCGGTGCTGCACGTGTTCAACTGGATCTCGACGCTGTTCATGGCGCCGATCCCGGACAGCGCGCGGCGGGCGATCCCGTTCAAGTTCATGATCTTCTCGATCGCCTTCATCGTCTATGGCGGGGCGACGGCGTTCCTGAACGCGCAGATCGCGCCCGACAGCGACTTCATCCACAACAGCTACTGGATCCCGGCGCATTTCCACGCCATGTTCTTCGGCTTCACCGGGCAGATGGCCATTGCCGGGTTCTACTATCTGTATCCGTATTTCACGGGCAGGATGTTCAACCAGCGCCTGGCCAACTGGCATTTCTGGCTGTGGCAGGTAGGCCTGTTCACCAAGGTCACCGGCATGGGCGTGGCGGGGTATCTCTACTTCCCGCGCTGGGTCTATGACTACCTTCCGATCTCGGGTTGGCCGGGTGCGCAGTTGGCGATCACCATCGGCGGATTCCTGATCGGCCTGGGCTTCATCGCCTTCATCGTCAACATCGCCTGGAGCGCCCGTTACGGCACCGAGGCCCCGGAAGACCCGTGGGCCGTGGAAACCGATCCGGCCCCCGGCGAAGCCGCCGCGCAACCGGCAGAATGAGGAGACAGGAATCATGATCAGAGGATTTGTTCTGTTGGGAATCGTCGGCGGCCTTCTTGTCGCCTGGCTGACCACGCTGGGGGTGGGGCCGATCGGCCAGCTGCCACCGCCCAAGAGCCTGGTGACCGAGTTCCGCGAGCAGGGCGTCCTGCCCGAGGAGGTCAACCTGGAGGAGGATGAGGCGGTCGAGGAAATGCATGTCTTCGAGGTGCCCGAATCCGACGAAGAGCAGCTGAAAATCGCCATGGCTGCCTATGAGAAGATGATGGGTGGCATGGACATGGGCGGCATGAAGATGGATCAGGGTTCGGACAGCTCCATGAAAATGGGCGAAGGCTCCGATGGCTCCATGAAGATGGAGCAGGGCTCTGACGGTTCCATGAAGATGGAACAGGGGTCTGACGGAGGGACGATGCAGATGGCGCAGGGGGATCAGTCCGGCGGCATGAAGATGGACGAGTCCGCCACCGGTCCGAAGGCCGGGGCCCATCTGGAAAAGGCAGAGGCCGAAGGCGGCCTTCTGTTCATGCCCGATGGCGCCTATGACCGGGAAATCACCCTGACCATGTCGGAGTGGAAATTCTCGGACATGATGATCGACGTCAAACCCGGCGAGCGCATCAAGTTCACGGTCAAGAACGGCGGCCAGATCCCGCATGAATTCATGTTCATGTCGCCGCCGCTGATGAACGCGGTGACCTACCGGGCGATCCGGGCCGACTGGAACCTCTACGAACACGAGGCGCTCTACGAGCGGGCCCTGGTGCTGCCGGGGGGCGAGTTCTCCTTCGTGATGGAGGTCGAAGAGCCCGGTTCGTGGATGTTCATGTGCATGCTGCCCTATCACATGCAGATGGGGATGATGGGCCAGATGGCCACCGAAGGCATGGCGATGAAGATGTGACCGATACCGGGCCGGAGCGCCTGCACGGGCGCTGCGGCCCGCACCGGCACGCAAGAGGTGAATATACCGATGACCGACACGACAATCCTGACCGGAGCCCGCGCCCCTGCTCCGCCCGCGCGGCCGACGCTGCGGACCTGGGTCCTGCTGCTGAAGCCGCGGGTCATGGCGCTGGTGGTGTTCACGGCGGCGACCGGATACATCGTCGCGCCCGCACCATTGCAGTTCTGGCCCAGCCTTCTTTCGATCCTGCTGATCGCGCTGGGTGGCGGGGCGGCGGGGGCGCTGAACATGTGGTGGGATGCCGATATCGACATCCTGATGAAGCGCACCCGCAACCGGCCGATCCCTTCGGGCCGGATTTCGCGGCAGGCGACGCTGAATTTCGGCCTGGCCCTGTCGGCATTTTCCGTCATAGCGCTGGGGCTGGTTGCCAACTGGCTGGCGGCGGCGCTGCTGGCCTTCACGATCCTGTTCTACGTGGTGATCTACTCGATCTGGCTGAAGCGCCGGACGCCGCAGAACATCGTCATCGGAGGGGCATCGGGCGCGTTGCCGCCGATGATCGGCTGGGCGGCGGCGACCGGCAGCATCGCGCCGGAAAGCGTGTTCATGTTCCTGCTGATCTTCATGTGGACGCCACCGCATTTCTGGTCGCTGGCGCTGTTCATGAAGGATGACTATTCCCGCGCCGGCGTGCCCATGCTGACCGTGACCCACGGCCACCCGGCCACCCGGCGGCAGATCTTCATCTACGCCTGCCTGCTGGCGGTGACCGCGTTCCTGCCGGTTGCCTGGGGCAGCGCCGGGCCGGTCTATCTGGCGGCCGCGGGGGTGCTCAACCTGCGCTTCGTGCTGGGGGCGTGGATGCTGATGCGGCGTGACGATGCAACGGCGAAGGCGGACGAATTCGCCGCCGAAAAACGCTATTTCCGGCAGTCGCTCAGCTATCTGTTCCTGCATTTCGTGGCGCTGATCGCGGATTACGTGCTGTGGAGTGGGGGGCTGGCCTGGTTCGCGGCGAGCTAGGGGGCGGGGAGGGGGCGCTGCCCCCTCCGGGCCTGCGGCCCGTTCACCCCCGGAGTATTTGGTGCAAGAGGAAGGACGGGGGGGGTGGTGTCGCGGCTCCGGCTCCGGTCCGCCCGCGGGCGTGTCTTCGCCTTGTGCAGCTCGCCCGGCTGTGCCGGGGTCACTGCCCCGGTGCCAGCGCCTCCTTGGCGGGGGCAGGGCGGCGGGCTGGCTCTCCGCCGCCGGGCGCGGCGCCCTCGGCCTTGCCGTCAAGCAGCCTCAGCGCGTTCATCACCACCAGCAGCGATACCCCCACATCGGCGGCGATCGCCCCCCACATGCTGGCCATGCCGAAGGCGGTGAGACCGAAGAACAGCGCCTTCACCCCCAGCGAGAAGGCGATGTTCTGGCGGATGATCGCCAGCGTCCGGCGGGAATGGCCGATCAGCCAGGGCAGCTTGCCGATATCGTCGGTCATCAGCGCGATATCGGCCGTTTCCACCGCCGCGTCCGAGCCGATCGCGCCCATGGCGATGCCCAGATGCGCCCGCGCCATGGCCGGGGCATCGTTCACCCCGTCGCCCACCATCGCCACCATGTCGTGGCTGGCGACCAGCTCTTCGATGGCCTCGACCTTCTGCTCGGGCAGAAGCTCGGCGCGCACCTCGTCGATCCCGACCGCGCGGGCGACCGCCTGCGCGGTGCGGGCATTGTCGCCAGTCAGCATCACGATGGTGCGCACGCCCTGATCGTGCAGCCGCGCCACAATCCCGCGCGCATCGGGGCGGATCCGGTCGCGCAGCTCCAGTACGCCCAGCAGGCGCTCCCCATCGCCCACCGCCACCAGCGTGCTGCCTGCGCCTTCGATGCGCTCGCGCAGCTCTTCCGGCATCTGTGCGGCGAGGCCCCTTTCGGCCGCGAAACGGTCCGATCCCAGCCATACTGCGCGCCCGTCGATCCGCCCCTGCACGCCGCGCCCCGGCACGATTTCGGTTTCGTCCGCCGCGGCCACCTCCAGCCCGCCGACCTTGGCGCGCGCCAGGATCGCCCGTGCCAGCGGGTGGGACGAACGCGATTCAAGCGCCGCCGCCACGCGCAGCAGTTCTTCCTCCGAGCTCTCGCCCAGCGGGTGGAGGGACGCGACCTCGGGTTCGCCCTCGGTGATGGTGCCGGTCTTGTCCATGGCCAGCGCCGTGATTCTGGCCGGGGCCTCGACATAGGCGCCGCCCTTGATCAGCACCCCGTGCCGGGCCGAGGAGGCCAGCGCCGCCACGATCGACACCGGGGTCGAGATGACCAGCGCACAGGGACAGGCGATGACCAGCAGCACCAGCGCGTTGTAGAACCAGTAATCCCACGCACCGCCGGCCAGAAGTGGCGGCAGCACCGCCAGCGCGATGGCCGCGATCATCACGATGGGCGTATAGATGCGGGCGAATTTCGCCACCCATTGTTCGACATTGGCGCGCCGGGAATGGGCATCGCCAACCATGCGGATGATGCGTGCAAGAACCGTATCCGTGGCCGGCTTCGTGGCGCGGATCACCAGGGTGCCGACGCCGTTGATGGTGCCGGCATAGACCTCGTCGCCCGGCTCTTTGGGCACTTCGGCGCTTTCCCCGGTGATCGGCGCCTGGTTGACGCTGCCCACGCCTTCGACCACCTCGCCGTCCAGCGGGATCCGGTCGCCGCCGCGCACGACGAAGCGGGTGCCAACCGTGACCGAAGCCGCCGGAACCTCCTCTTCGGAGCCATCTTCGCGGATGATCCGCGCCACCGGCGGCGCCAGGTCCAGAAGCGCGGCAACCGCGTTGCGGGCCCGGCCCACGCTCCAGCTTTCCAGATACAGCGACAGCGCGAAGAAGAAGGCCACGGTGGCGGCCTCGAAATATTCGCCCAGCCAGATGGCGCCGGTCACGGCAATGATCATCAGAAGGTTCATGTCCGGCGACAGGCGGCGTGCCGAGGACCACGCCTTGGGCGCCACCAGCCAGACCCCGGCAATGATCGCAGCCAGGAAAAGAACTGCCTCGGGCAGGGGCATCGGGGCCTGTCCGTGGCCGGCAAACAGCCGTATTGCCCCGGACAGGCCGTTTTCCTGGATGTGCCACAGCAGGCCCAGCCCCCAGAACCCGCCCGACACGGCGGTGAAGCGGCCCTGCCGGCGCAGATGTGCCGCGCGGTCGGCCTCGGCGGAATCTGCATCCCACGGCCTGGCGCTCATGCCGGTGGAGGCCACCAGCTTGATGATCTTGTCGTCGCCGATGGACCCGGCCGTGTCCAGCACCGTCATCCGGCCGTTGATCACGTCGAAGGCCAGATGTTCGGTGCCGCCCAGCTCGGGGCCCAGAACCTTGCTCAGGATCGCGACTTCCTCGGCGCAGTCCAGCCCGTTGACGCGAAAGCTGCGCCCCTGTGCATCGACGTTGCCGACAGGACCGATGTCGCCGCACATGGCGCCGTCGCCGCCCCCGCAGCAGCCGCCGCCCGCCCCGTGGTCGTGCCCGTGGTCATGCCCATGCCCATCCGTGGCCTCGTGCCGGTGCCCATCATGCGCCATTCATGATCTCCTCGCGCGAATCATCCGATTGCGCGGAAGATAGGAGCTATAGTCACTATAGCTTCAAGGGCGGATGGCGGAATTTCCCGACTTTTTCGGCATGCGCCGTGGGGGGGCGGTGGCGTGACCCGCAGGTGGTCAGGTGATGGCCTCCAGCCGTTCCTTACTGAGGTGCCCGGGCACCAGCGTGATCGGGATCGGCAGCGTCCCCGAGGCACGGCTGAGCTGGGTCACCAGCGGTCCCGGCCCGCTCTTGTCCGTGCCTGCGCCCAGAACCAGCACGCCGATTTCCGGGTCGTCCTTGATCTGGCCGAGGATCTCGGGCACCGCTTCGCCTTCGCGGATCACCAGCTCGGGGTCCACCCCCTGCTTGTCGCGCATCCACTTGGCAAACACCTCGAAATGCGCGTGGATCCGCTCGCGCGCCTCTTCGCGCATCACCTCGCCCACGCCCAGCCAGTGATTGAACTCTTCGGGCGGGATGATGGCCAGGATGGTGACGCCCCCGCCGGTATGCGCGGCGCGCATCGCCGCGAAGCGCATGGCGTTCAGGCACTCGGTGCTGTTGTCCAGAACCACAAGGAATTTGCGCATGGTAATTCGTTCCCTTTTGCGGGGATCATGCACCAGGACCTGCGGTCAGGCAACGCGTCATTTGCGTGGCTTCAGCGGGTGGAGGCGGCCCAGTCCCAGTAGAGTTCGCGCACCCGGCGGGTGATCGGGCCGATCTGGTAGCGCCGTTCCTCGAAGGCGGTGACCGGGGTGACCTTGGACATGTTGCCGGACATGAACATTTCGTCGGCGGCCTCGAAATCCTCGAAGGTCAGCACCTTTTCCACCACCTCGATGCCGTCGGCGCGCATGTTGGCGATGTGCCGGGCGCGGGTGATGCCGGCCAGGAAGGTGCCGTTGGGGATCGGGGTGAAGGCCACGCCGTCGCGCACCATGAAGATGTTGGCGGTGGCGGTTTCGGCCACGTTGCCCATGGCATCGGCCACCAGCGCGTTGGTGAATCCCTTGGCGCGGGCCTCGACCAGCATGCGGGCGTTGTTGGGGTAGAGGCAGCCGGCCTTGGCATTGACCACCGCGTTTTCCAGCACGGGGCGGCGGAACCGGGTCCGGGTCAGGGTCACCGAGGCGTCGGCGGGGGCCATGGGAATTTCCTCGAGGCAGATGGCAAAGCCGGTTTCGCCCCCGTCCGGCACGATTGCCGAACGGTCGCCATTGATGCCCCAGTACATGGGCCGGATATAGACGGCCGCATCGCGCGGATAGGCGGCAAGGCCTTCGTGGATGATGCCGACCATCTCTTCGACCGAGACGGTGGGTGTCAGCATCAGCGCCTCGGCCGAGTTGTTGACCCGCGCGCAGTGCTTGTCCAGGTCCGGGACAAGCCCGTCGAAATACCGCGCCCCGTCGAACACGCCCGATCCCAGCCAGGCGCCGTGATCGGCCGCGCGCATGATCGGCACGTCTCCGTCGTGCCACTTGCCGTCGAACCAGGTGCGGATATTGGTGCCGGTCGCCATTGTGTGTGCCTCCCGTGATGACCGGGGCAGGGTAAGGCCGGAATGGGTCAGAAGTCCAGACATGTTCTGCATCTGCCGGGCCGTGTGGGGCGGTCAGTCGGGCATCGGCAGCACGTCCCGCCGCAGCATGGTGCGCAGCGCGAAATTCGAGCGCAGCCGGCTGATTCCGGGGATGCGCATCAGGCGGTTTTCCAGAAAGGCGTCGAAGGCGGCCAGATCCGCCGCCACCACGCGAAGAAGTATGTCGCGCGATCCGGTCAGCAGGTGACATTCCATCACTTCCTTGCAGTCGCGAATGGCGCGTTCGAAGGCGCCGATGGCGTCGCGGTCCTGTCGGTCGAGCTCGACCGACACGAAGATCGTCACCGGCAGCCCCAGCCTGGCGGCATCGACGATGGCCGCATAGCCGGTGATGACCCCCTCCCGCTCCAGCCGTTCCAGCCGGCGGGCGCAGGGGGTGGGGGACAGCCCGACCGCCTGTGCCAGCTCGGTGATCTTCATGCGTCCGTCGCGCTGGAGCGCGGCGACGATTCTGCGGTCGATGGCGTCCATGGAGATAGACTCCAAAATCATATCAGATTTTAGATGATATCACTAATGCTGGGCGCGAAGAACGGCAAGCTTGGTGAAAATCACTCTTCTGCGCGTGGCAAACTCGTGCCGCGACCATGGAGGAGAGTGATGAAGATTGACGAAATCGATGCCCCTGGCCACGAGCGGGTGATCCGTTTCGAGGATGCGGACAGCGGATTGCGGGGATTCGTGGCGTTGCATTCGACGCAGCTTGGCCCCGCGGCCGGAGGGGTCAGGATGCGTGTCTATGATGGCGAGGGCGAGGCGCTGGAGGATGCGCTGCGCCTGTC
The DNA here is from genome assembly GCF_055386745.1 of Piezobacter thermophilus. NCBI lineage: Bacteria > Pseudomonadati > Pseudomonadota > Alphaproteobacteria > Rhodobacterales > Paracoccaceae > Piezobacter > Piezobacter thermophilus. The sequence continues at coordinate 829,786 of NZ_AP042380.1, forward strand.
GCGGGGCATGACGTTCAAGAACGCCGCGGCCGGTCTGCCGCTGGGCGGTGGCAAGGCGGTGATCATGGGCGATCCGGCGCGCGACAAGTCGCCGGCGCTGCTGGCCGCCTTCGGCCGGGTGGTGGAGTCGCTGGGTGGGCGCTACTGGACCGCCGAGGACATGGGGATGACCCCGGCCGACATGGGGCTGATCGGGGCCGAGACCCGTTACGTGGCCGGGCTGGCCGACGGGCCTTTTGCCAGCGGCGATCCGTCTCCGGTGACCGCGCGCGGCATTTTCAACGCCATCCGCACCACGTCGCGGCATGCGCTGGGCAGCAGTGATCTGCGCGGCCGCGTCGTCGCGGTTCAGGGTCTGGGCCATGTGGGGATGCATCTGTGCGGGCTGCTGCATGGGGCCGGGGCGCGGCTGATCGTGGCGGATGTGGAGTCTGCTCCGGCTGAGCGGGCGCGTGCGGCCTTTGGTGCCGAGGTCGTTTCTTCGTCGGAGATCGTGGCGGCCGAGGCAGATATCTTCGCCCCCTGTGCGATTGGTGGCATCCTGAACGCCGGTACCATTCCCCGGTTGCAGGCTCGGGTGGTGGCGGGTGGTGCCAACAACCAGCTGGCCCAGGCTGGCGACGGGGCGCGTCTGCATGCGCGCGGAATTCTTTATGCCCCGGATTTCGTGGCCAATGGTGGCGGGATCATCAATGTGGCGACCGAGATCTTGCGCATCGAGGATCGCGAGGTCTGGGTGAGCGAGAAGCTGGCGGCGCTGGACCGGACGCTGGAGCGTATTCTGAACCGGGCCAGGAGTCGCAGTGTCGGCCCCGAGGAAGTGGCCGAGGAAATCGTGCGGGAGGCTCTTTCCTGCGCGGCCGCATGAGGCGGGCTGTGGGTGGTGCGGGGGAGGGGGCTCAGCCCCCTCTGGCGTGCGAGCACGCCATTCACCCCCGGAGTATTTGGGGCAAGAGGAAGGGGGGCAGGGTGAGGTCCAGCTCGGGCAGGGGTCGGTTTCAGGTAGCTGGACCGACCATGCCCACGATGTCGTAGGTGCGGCGCAGGATCGGCGCGGTGATTGCGCGGGCGCGTTCGGCACCGCGGGTCAGGATGCGGTCGATCTCGGCCGGGTCGGCCATCAGCCGGGCCATTTCCGCCGAGATCGGGGCAAGTTTGGCAACCGCGAGTTCGGCGAGCATGGGTTTGAATTCGGAAAACTGCCTGCCGCCCATCTCGGCGAGCACCTTTTCGGGGGTGGTGTCGTCGAGGGCGGCGTAGATGTTGACGAGGTTGCGCGCTTCGGGGCGGCCTTTCAGGCCATCGACCTCCGAGGGGAGCGGGTCTGGATCGGTGCGCGCCTTGCGGATCTTTTTCGCGATGGTGTCGGCGTCGTCGGTCATGTTGATCCGGCTCATGTCCGAGGGGTCGGATTTGGACATCTTCTTCGAGCCGTCGCGCAGGCTCATCACCCGGGTTGCGGCGCCCTCGATCACCGGTTCGCACAGCGGGAAGAAGTCCACCTTGTAGTCGTGGTTGAACTTGGCGGCGATGTCGCGGGTCAGCTCTACATGCTGCTTCTGGTCCTCGCCCACGGGGACGTGGGTGGCGTGGTAGATCAGGATGTCGGCGGCCATCAGCGCCGGATAGGCGAACAGGCCCAGCGAGGCATTTTCGCGGTTCTTGCCGGCCTTGTCCTTCCACTGGGTCATGCGCTGCATCCAGCCCATGCGGGCCACGCAGTTGAAGATCCAGGCCAGCTGCGCGTGTTCGGGCACCTGGGACTGGTTGAACAGGATCGATCGTTCCGGGTCGATGCCGGCGGCGATGAAGCCCGCGCAGAGTTCGCGCGTGTTGCGTGCCAGGGCGGTCGGGTCCTGCCAGACGGTGATCGCGTGCAGGTCCACCATGCAGTAGATGGTTTCGAAGCGACCTTCTTCCTGCATGTCCACAAAGCGTTTCATCGCGCCCAGATAGTTGCCGAGCGTCAGCCCGCCCGAGGGCTGGATGCCCGAGAACACCCGCGGCGTGAAACTGGTTTCGCTCATGGCGGCAACTCCCGTCTGGTAATATGGCCGCGTGTCGCTTACCCATGGGGCCCGGTATCGTCAACCGGCGCGGGGCACGCGCGTGCGTCGCAGGAGGCCAGGAGGTGACAGGCATGAATGACGAGGACGACAGGCAGGGCCTTCATGCCCCGGTCAATCCGCTGCCTCCGGTGGTGGTGGCGCTTTTCGTGATCATCGTCGGCATCGAGGCGGCATTTTCCCTTGGGGAAAGGGGGCTGGTCGGCGGAGCGCAGGCGGTGGGCTGGCGGCTGGCGGCGATCCAGTCATGGGCCTTTTCCGGCGAGATCTTCGACTGGATGTGGGAGAACGGGCGCTGGCCGGCCGAGCATGTGCTGCGTTTCGTCACCTATCCCTTCGTGCATGCCTCGTTCACCCATGCGCTGTTCGTGGGCGTGTTCCTTCTGGCGATGGGAAAGATGGTGGCCGAATCCTTCGGAGCTCTGGCCATGCTGGCGGTGTTCTTCGTTTCGGCCATTGGCGGCGCGCTGGCCTATGCCGTGCTGCTGAACGATCCGATGCCGCTGATCGGAGGTTTCCCGGCGGTTTACGGGTTGATCGGGGCCTTCACCTGGCTGCTGCAGTTCTCGCTGGCACGGATCGGGGCGAACCAGATGCGGGCGTTCACGCTGATTGCCTTTTTGATGGGCATTCAGCTGCTGTTCGGGCTGATCTTCGGGGGCAGCCGCGACTGGGTGGCCGATCTGGGCGGGTTCGTAACCGGATACGGGCTGTCCTGGGTGGTATCCCCCGGTGGCTGGGCGCGGCTGCGTGCGATGATCCGGCACGACTGAGCCGCCCCCGGCCTGCCGCGGGGAAGACAGGACAACGCCCGGGCCGGCCACCTTCAGGCCGCCCGGTTCTGCTGTTCCCCCGCTGCCTGCGTCAGTTTCGGGTCTTGCAGGTGCGGATGCCGAGGACGCTGTAGATCGGGCAGGTTCCGATCAGGCCGGTGACCAGCGGCACCAGGCCGATCCACCCCCAGGGTGTCTGCGGGCCGACGAAGACCAGCGACAGCAGTACGAGCCCGACAATGATGCGAATCACGCGGTCCAGGGTTCCTTCGTTGTGCGACATGAGATGTCCTTTCCGTTCGGGTTTAGGGTGACTGCCCCTTGTCGCGCGGTGACGCGGGCGCTGTCGGTGACAGTGTCACCAAGCGCGGCAATTTTCCGCCCCGCCGGGGGGAGGTCACAGCCGCTTGTGCGCCAGGATCGGACCGTCGCCCTGGCGCGCGATCCGGGCCAGCGCGCTGCGCATCGGTTCATAGGTGACGGCCATGTGAAAGGCGTTGGCATGCAGCAGCAGTTCGGGTCCGGCGACAATTGCCACATGCCCCTTCCAGAACAGCAGGTCGCCCCGGATCGGCTCGGTCCCCTCTGGCAGGCTGGTGCCCAGCGCGGCCTGCTGCTGGTGACTGTCGCCGGGGCAGGGGCGGGCGCAGGCCAGCAGGGCCGCCTGCACCAGGCCGGAACAGTCGATCCCCCAGCAGCTGTTGCCGCCCCACAGATAGGGCGTGCCCAGAAGCCTGGCCGCGGCCTCGACCGGATCGGTCAGGGGCCTGTCCAGCGCCTGAAGATGCGGGCGCGGCACGAAGCCCTCGGGGGTCTCGAGGAAGCCATCATGTTCGGCCATCACCGTCACACGGCTGCCGAAGGACAGCGCCGCGCGCTCGGGCGATTTCATGTCCGGGGCGTCATAGAGATGTGTGGCCCGCGCGACGACCTGGTGGGTGGCGGCGCGCTCCGGGCCGAGGAGGTCGCTGCGCAGCCAGCCCTCGTAGCCGTCGCGGCAGGCCCGGACGAAGGCCCAGCCGTCGCTTTCGCGCTGCACGGTCACCGTTTCGCCGAACAGCAGCTGCCTGTCGCGCGGACCGTCCGGTGCCGCGCGCAGGTCGGCCAGGGGGCGGATGATCCGGCGCCTGCGCCCGGCGGGGCCGGTGTCGGCAAGCGTGTCGGGCGACGGGTTGGGGGTGGGCACGGGCCTTACCCCCCCAGCAGCCGGGGCAGGGCGTCGAGGATCGCCCGTGCCCCCTGCCCGACACCGCCGCGCGGGCGGGCCGGAGCGGATTTGGGCTGCCAGGCATAGATGTCGAAATGGGCATAGCGCGGGGCCGAGACGAACCGGCGCAGAAACAGCGCCGCCGTGATCGACCCGGCAAATCCGCCCGAGGGCGCATTGTCCAGATCGGCGTCGGCGGGTTCGATCATCGTCTCGTAAGGGGCGTGGAAGGGCATCCTCCAGACCGGGTCGGCCATCCGCGCGGCGGCCTCGGACAGCGCCCGGGCCAGTTGATCGTCATCGGTATAGAAGGGCGCGATGTCGGGGCCGACCGCCACCCGCGCCGCCCCGGTCAGCGTGGCCATGGAGATCAGCAGATCCGGCGCCTCCTCGTCCGCCAGCGCCAGCGCGTCGGCCAGCACCAGCCGGCCTTCGGCGTCGGTGTTGTTGACCTCGACCGTCAGCCCCTTGCGCGAGGTGAGGATGTCGCCCGGACGCATGGCCGCCCCCGAGACGGCGTTCTCGACCGCCGGAATCAGCACCCGCAGCCGCAGCGGCAGATCCAGCGCCATGATCGCCCGGGCAAGCCCCAGCACCGTGGCCGCCCCGCCCATGTCCTTCTTCATCAGCGCCATGCTGTTGCCGGGCTTGAGGTTGAGCCCGCCGGTGTCGAAGCACACCCCCTTGCCCACCAGCGTCAGCCGCGGCCCCGCATCACCCCGGCGCAGCTCGATCAGCCGCGGGGCGCGGTCGCGGGCGGCGGCGCGCCCGACCGCATGGATCATGGGAAAGCCCCGCGCAAGCGCCTCTCCGGCGGTCACCGCGACGGTTGCTCCGAAGCCTTCTGCCAGCTCGCGGGCGGCGGATTCGAGCTCGGCCGGGCCCATGTCGGCGGCAGGGGTGTTGATGAGGTCGCGGGTCAGGGCCTCGGCCGCGGCCCAAGCCTCGATGCGCGCCGCATCGACACCTTCGGGGGCCACCAGCCGGGCGGCGGCACCGGACCGGTCCTTGTAGCGGTCGAAGGCATGGCCGGCCATGAGCCAGCCGAAGCATTCCACCTCCAGCGCCGCACCCGTCAGGCCCGAGGCAATGTCATAGCTGCCCGCGGGCAGGCGGGCGGCGGCCTCGGCCAGGATGAAGCGTTTGCGCGCCCGGTCGGCGGCAGAGCCGTAGCCGGCCAGCGCCATCTCCGGCCGGCCATCCGTGCCCGGCACCACCAGCACCTTCCCGGCGCTGCCGTCAAAGCCGTTGGCCTCGGCCCAGCTGCGCAGCCGGTCGGGCTGTTCCTTCAGCCATTCCGGGCAGTTGCCCTTGTCGATGACGTGAAGGGGAAGGGTCCTGTCGTCGCGCGGGGCGAAGGTCGGGGGCATGGTGTCGCTCTCCTGCCTGAGTCGGTGACAAGGTAGCCCGACCGGCGGCGCCCGCAAGCCCCCAAAGCCGGGCAGGACGCCGCGCCTCCGGTCAGACCGACAGATCCTGGGTGTCCCACACCGCGGTCAGGGACCGCTCGCCCACCCGGATCAGGCGGAACAGCGTGGCGCCGATGGCCGGCCAGTCGCCGGCATCTATGGTCCGGGTCACGTCGCCGGCAACGCGGGCCAGCGCGGTCATGCCGATCTGCTCGGCTATGGCAATCAGCGAGCGGGCATGCTTGCGCAGCGCGGTCATGTCGCCGCCGCGCCAGTCCCGTTCGCAGCGGGTCAGGCGTATGGCCAGTTCCTCGACCGCGCGGCAGATCACGTCCTCGGCCGCGCCGGGACCCATTTGCCGGTAGAGTTGTTCCAGCCGGTCCGGATCGAGCCGAACCGATTCCATTATCGCAAGCGTCAACAATCTTTCCACCACGTCACCCCGATTTCCCGGCCCCCACGACCGCGTTCAATGTGACAGGGAAGAAGTTTGCAAAAGGTTGCGCCGCTTGCCGGAAAACTCTCGAATTTTGCGCCAATGCATCCTATCTGCGCAGGAACCGATCAGGATGAGGGGGATGACATGAAACACGCCAAGCCTTTGCCCGGCTACCTCGTGCAGCGCTATCATGGCTGGAAGGCCACCTCGTGGGAGGAAAACCGCGGCTGGTATCAGCGTCTTGCAACCGAGGGGCAGCGCCCACGCGCCATGGTCATTTCCTGCTGCGACAGCCGGATCCATGTCACCTCGATCTTCGGTGCGGACGAGGGGGAATTCTTCATCCACCGCAATATCGCCAATCTTGTCCCGCCCTGCGAGGCCGACGGCCGCCATCACGGCACCTCGGCCGCGGTGGAATATGCGGTGACGGTGCTGAAGGTGGTGCACCTGATCGTGCTGGGGCATGCCCAGTGCGGCGGGGTGCAGGGCTGCATCGACATGTGCCGGGGCGAGGCCCCCCAGCTGGAGGGGCAGGACAGTTTCGTGGGCCGCTGGATCGACCTTCTGCGGCCTCGCTATGACCGGGTCGAGGGCATCTCCGACCCGGCCGAACGGGCGCGCGAGATGGAAAGGCAGGCGATTCTGACCTCGCTTGAGAACCTGATGACCTTCCCCTTCGTGGCCGAAGCGGTCGAGAACGGCGTTCTCAGCCTGCACGGCCTGCGCACCGATATCGGCGACGGCACGCTGGAGTGCTACGACCCCGAAAGCGACGCCTTCGTTCCGGTCTGATCGGCAACCCGGCCTGCCACCGCCTTGCGTGCCGGCGGGCCGGACGGATGCCGCCGGGTCAGCCCTTTTTCAGCACCCGGTTGCCCAGAACCTCGGCGATCTGCACGGCGTTCAGCGCCGCCCCCTTGCGCAGGTTGTCGGACACGCACCACAGGTTCAGACCGTTGTCGATGGTGCCGTCCTGCCGGATGCGGCTGACGAAGGTGGCATAGTCGCCCACGCATTCGACCGGGGTGACGTAGCCGCCATCCTCGCGCTTGTCCACGACCAGGATGCCCGGGGCCTCGCGCAGGATGTCGCGGGCCTCGTCCTCGTCGAGGAAGTCCTCGAACTCGATGTTGATGGCCTCGGCGTGGCCCACAAAGACCGGCACCCGCACGCAGGTTGCGGTGACCTTGATGGCCGGGTCCATGATCTTCTTGGTCTCGGCCACCATTTTCCATTCCTCGCGGGTCGAGCCGTCATCCATGAAGACGTCGATATGCGGGATCACGTTGAAGGCGATCTGCTTGGTGAACTTCTTCGGCGCGACCTCCTGCCCCGGCACATACATGCCCTTGGTCTGGTCCCACAGCTCGTCGATGGCCTCCTTGCCGGCGCCCGAGACCGACTGGTAGGTGCTCACCACCACCCGCCTGATCCGCGCCCGGTCGTGCAGCGGCTTGAGCGCCACCACCATCTGCGCGGTCGAGCAGTTGGGGTTGGCGATGATGTTCTTCTTCGCGTAGCCCTCGATCGCCTCGGGGTTCACCTCGGGCACGATCAGCGGCACCTCGGGATCATAGCGATACAGGCTGGAGTTGTCGATCACCACGCAGCCCGCGCCTGCCGCGATGGGAGCGTATTTCTGCGTCGCCTCGGATCCGATGGCGAACAGGGCAATGTCCCAGCCGGCGAAATCGAACTGCGCGATATCCTGCGTCTTCAGCGTCCTGTCGCCAAAGCTGACTTCGGTGCCCAGCGATTTGCGGCTTGCCAGCGCGGCAATCTCGTCCACCGGGAACTGGCGCTCGGCCAGGATGTTCAGCATTTCGCGGCCCACATTGCCCGTGGCGCCTGCGACGACGACTCGGTAACCCATCTTTCCATCTCCAGCTGCGGGTCCAGTTGCGCCGGCCGCCCGGGCCGGCTGCGCTTCTCTATCGGGAAAGCCGGCGGGGGAAAAGGGGCAGATCAGTCCATCCGGTCGCGGCTGAACAGGTAGATCGCCACCCCCAGCGCCAGCGTCACCGCGAAGAAGGTGAAGATGGCCACATAGGGGGCGGCCACCTCGGACCCGCCCGAGAACCGTTCGTGCACCCGCCCCGAGGCGAACTGCATCACCCCGACCCCACCGATCCCGAACAGATTCAGCAGCGTCACCCCGCGCCCGACCAGATGCGGCGGAAAGAACGACCGCCCATGCGCCATGATGACGGGGAACGAGCCGCCCAGGAAACCGACCGCCGCGATCAGCGCCACCGACAGCCAGACGTGATCATCGATCATCACCGCCAGCCCCGCCAGCGCCGCCAGTCCCAGCAGATTGCCGCCCACGACCACCCATTTCCGGCTGCCCAGAATGCCGTCCAGCGGACCGTAGGCGAAGGTGCCGGCAATCATCGCCGCCCCCATCAGCAGCGTCGCCTGCCCGATCTGCGTCGTGCTCAGCCCGAACACGTCGGACAGATAGGGGCCGGCCCACAACCCGCGAATGGTTGCCGCCGGCATGTAGTTGACGAACATCATTGGCAGGATCGGCCAGATCGCGGGCAGCTTCAGCAGATCAAGAAGCGACCCCTTCTCGCCGCCCTGCGCGCGGACAGGATCGCGCACGGTCACGAAGATGCCCGCCGCCACCAGTGCCGACAGCGCGGCCAGCCCCGCCAGCGTGCCGCGCCAGCCGATCAGCTCGGCCGCCAGAGCCGTCGGCCACGAGGCCACCAGATTGCCGGCCGAGCCGACCCCGAGCATCAGCGCCGCCAGCGTGGCGAAACGGGCCGGGGGGTATTCGCGGGCAAAGATGTAATAGGAGGCCATCAGCACCGGCGAACACCCGATCCCGATCAGCGCCATGGCAATGCTGACATGAACGGGCGCCGTGGCCAGGGCGAACAGGGCCGCACCACCGCCGCCGCCCAGCAACAGCAGCCCCGCCGCCGTCCGCCGCGGCCCCAGATGATCCAGCGCCCAGCCCACCGGCAACTGCATCAGCGCAAAGGCCAGAAACCACAGCCCCGATGCCGTCGCCAGATCCTCTGGTCGCGCTCCGAGATCGCGCAGCAGCGGCCCGGCCAGTACCGCCAGAAAGGCGCGAAAGAACTGGCTCAGCACATATGCCAGACACAAGACGATCAGACCTGCCTGCATTGCTCTCCGTCCACTCCCCCTTGGCGCCCTGCCCCGGTCGCGCCTGCCTCTTCCTCTTGCCGGAAATACTCCGGGGGGCACGGGGGGCAGAGCCCCCCGTGAAACCGGCCCCCGCCATCAACCCTGCGCACGGGCCTTCCACCTTGCAGCCAGGGCACGCGCATTCTGCACCAGTATCAGCGCATCGATGCCGATGGCAAGAAACCGGGCGCCCATGTCCAGGTAGCCCCCGATCGCCGCTTCGGTCACGCCCAGCACACCCGGCGCCTTCCCCGCCGCCCGGATACGGGCAATCGCCCCGGCAATCGCCTCCTGCACCTCCGGCGCGGCCGAATTGCCGGCAAATCCCATGTCGGTGCTCAGATCGGCAGGGCCGATGAACACGCCGTCCACGCCTTCCACCGCAAGGATGTCGTCCAGCGCCGCCATCCCGGCGCGGGTCTCCACCTGCACCAGAAGGCACATTTGCGCATCGGCCGTGGCGATGTAGTCGTCAATCGCCGAAAACCGCGTCGCCCGCGCTGCCGCCCCGCCCACGCCGCGCACGCCCTGCGGCGGATAGCGGCAGGCCCGCACCAGCACCCGCGCCTGTTCGGCGCTCTCCACGATCGGCACCAGTACCGTCTGCGCGCCCGCATCCAGAACCTGCTTGATCAGCCACGCCTCGCCCACCGGAACCCGCACCACCGGATGCGACGGGCTGGCCGCCAGCGCCATCAGCTGGTCGCGGATCGAGCGGATGTCGTTGGGCGCGTGCTCGCCGTCGATCACCAGCCAGTCGAAACCGGCCGTGCCCATCATCTCTGCCGCCTGCGCGTCGGCAAGGCTCAGCCAGCAGCCGATCAGGGTCTCCCCGCGCGCCAGCGCCTGCTTGAACGTGTTTTCGGGTGCGGACATCTGCCTCTCCTCCTCTGCCGGCCGTCCGGCCGGATCATCGCTCCAGCCCGGCCGCGATTTCCGCAATCACGTCGCCGGCCTGCATCACATCCGCCTCGGTGGTGTCGAACTGACCGACCTGGAAGCGGATCGCCACCCGGCCATCCACCCGGGTCTGGGTCAGATAGATCCGGCCATCGTCATTCACCGCATTGACCAGCCGCAGGTTCAGATCGTCAAGATCGGCCGCCCCCCCGGGTGCAAAACGGAACGTCCACAACGACCACATCGGAGCCGTCACGATCTCGAAACCCGGCATCGACGCCACCCGCTCATGCAGCGCCTGCGACCAGCGCACGTGATCGCGGATGCGCGCGCGCAGCCCCGCAAGCCCGTAGGCGCGGATCAGGAACCACAGCTTGAGCGCCCGGAACCGCCGGCCCAGCGGGATCGACCATTCGGAATAGTTGATCACCCCCTCGGCGCCATGGGTCTTGAGGTATTCGGGGCTGATCGCCAGCGTGCGCACCAGATCCTCGGGTGCGCGCAGGAAATGGGCCGAGCAGTCGAACTGCGCCCCCAGCCATTTGTGGGGGTTGAGCACCACCGAATCGGCCCGCTCCACCCCCGCCCAGAGCGGACGAAATTCGGGGCAGATCATCGCCGCCCCCGCCCAGGCCGCATCCACATGCGTATAAAGTCCGTGGCGCGTGGCCACCTCCATCACCTCGGCCACCGGATCGGTGGCGCCGGTGCCGGTGCCGCCCACGCACAGGATCACCCCCGCCGGCAGTCGTCCCGCCGCCCGGTCGGCGGTGATCGCGGCCTCCAGCGCCTGCGGGTCCATGCCGCGGCGCTCTCCGCGGACGGGGATGCGCACCAGGTTCTCCTGCCCGATGCCGGAAATCCAGATCGCCCGGTCGATCGAGCTGTGCACCTCGGACGAGGCATAGACCCGCACCGGCGCCTGCCCGGCCAGGCCGTCGCGGTTGCCGGCCCAGCCCAGGGCGCGCTCGCGCATGGTCAGCACCGCCGCCAGCGTGGCACCCGAGGCGCTGTCCTGGATGACCCCGGAAAAGCCCTCGGGCAGGCCCACCGCCTGGCGCAGCCAGTCCATCATCCGGGTTTCCATCTCGGTTGCCGCCGGCGAGGTCTGCCACAGCATGCATTGCGGCGCGATGGCCGAGACGAGGAATTCGGCCAGTACCGATTCGGGGGCGGCATTGGCCGGGAAATAGGCGAAGAAGCGTGGATGCTGCCAGTGGGTGATCCCCGGCATCACGATGCGTTCGAAATCCGCAAATACCCGCTCCATATCCTCCGGCGCCTCGGGCGGTGTGGCGGGCAGGGCGTTCAGGATCTCGCCGGGGCGGGTCTGCGCGCGCACCGGGCGCGCGGCCACCGTCTCACGGTATTGCCGCGCCCAGTCGGCAATGCGCCGACCCCAGCGGCCGAATTCCTCCCATTCCATCAGGCGTTCCCTTGCAGGTGGTCGCGGATGGTTCCGCATTTTGGTGACAGCTCGGGGTCGATATCACGCATCTCGAACGAGAGGGCCACCGGATATCGTGCCATGACCGGTTCCAGAAAGGCCCGTGCGGCGGCAAATACATGTTCGGTCGCGGCCTTGCGCGCCGCCAGGGGCCGCCCGCCGCGCAGCCGCACCGAGATGTCCACATAGCCATGGACGGGGTCGCCGTCGGCAATGGACACGTGATCGGCGCGCACCGCCCGCACCCGGAGCCCGGCCATCGGCAGGACGCCCGTCTCGATCGCCGCCCGGCGCAGCACGTCGCACAGCGCGGCCATGTCCACGCGGTCTTCCATGTTGGGCGAGTAATCCACGATCACATGCGGCATCGCCGGCTCTCCCGCAGGCTGTCTTTAACAAGTTCACGGAATGGCGCGCCCGTGTCAAGGAGGGTGTCAAGGAGGGTGACAACCGGGTTCGCGCTTTGCATCCCGGCCCGGCATGGGTAAGACGGAGGCATGACCAGATCACTGCCCAGCACCGACCGCTCGCTGCCGATCGCACTCTTGCGCGCGCGGGAGCGGGTGATGGGACCGATCCGGGCGATGCTGGCCGATGTCGGCATCACCGAACAGCAGTGGCGCGTCCTGCGCGTTCTGGACGAATCCGGGCCCCTCGATCCCACCCGCATCGCCGAGCTGGCCTGCCTGCTGCTGCCCAGCCTCACGCGCATCCTTCAGAAGCTGGAGCACAAGGGCATGATCCGGCGCAAGCCCGACCCTGATGACGGGCGCCGGCAGATCGTCGAGATCACCGCCCAGGGCGCCGAGCTGATCGCCGCCAACCTTGCCGATGCGGTGGCCCTGATGGAGCAGGTGCGCCGGCGCATGGGCGCTGAGCGCTACGAGGAACTGCTCGACCTGCTCAACGAGCTGGACCGCCTGCCACCGGATTGAGGGCAGCGGGATCAGCTTCCCAGAGACACGCCCTGCGCCTGCATTGCCTTCCACAGCTTTGCGTCGACGCGGTAGGTATCGGCGGCAAATTTCACCTTGCCGTCCGGGTCCACGTAGGTCGTGCGATAGACGAGATAGATCGGGACCGGCTCTTTCAGATCGATCCGGGTTTCCTTGCCCGAGGCAACCGTGCGGTCGAACAGTCCCCTGGGGTCGGAAGTCTGCCAGCTCAGCAGCAGGTAGGCCAGTTCGGTGGGCTTGTGCACCCGCACGCACCCATGGCTGAAGGCGCGCAGGTCGCGGTTGAACAGGGACTTGGCGGGGGTGTCGTGCAGATAGATCGCGTGCTTGTTGGGAAACAGGAACTTCACCTTGCCCAGCGCATTGCCGGCCGAAGGTTTCTGCCGCAGGCTGAAGGGGAAGTTGTCCTTGTCATAGCGCGAAAAATCCACCGTCGCCGGGTTGACGACCCGACCCGAGGCGTCGGTCATTTCCATCTCCTGCCGGGCCAGTGCATTGGGGTTCTGCTTGAGCAGCGGCAGGTATTCCCGCCCGGCGATCGAGGCCGGAACATACCATGACGGGTTGACGACCATGTGGGTCATCCGGTCCTGGAATTCGGGCGTGCGCCAGCGCCCCGGCTGACCGACCACGACCCGGCTTTCGTAGACCGACCGGCCGCGATCGAAGACGTTGACCTTGAACGCCGCCTCGTTGACGATGATGTGGCGCCGCCCCAGCGGCTTGTTCAGCCAGCGCATCCGCTCCAGCCCCAGAACCACCTGCATCAGCCGGGTCGAGGCCGGCGTATCGACCGCTGCCATCGTCGCCGGGCCGGCCACGCCGTCGGGGATCAGGCTGTGATCGGCCTGGAACCGGGCCACCGCCTGTTCGAGCGCCCGGTCATAGGTGGCGCCACTGCCGGACCGATAACCCATCCGGCCCAGCCGCGCCCTGAGCCTGGCCACCGCCGCGCCCGACTGGCCCGGTTTCAGCCCCCGGACGCCGACCTGCGGCCCCCAGCCGCCATTTGCCGCGATCTTCTGCAGGCGCGCCTTTTCGCGCAGCAGGGCTCCGTAGCCGCTGCCCTGCGGCGGCAGTGCCCGCAGGAAACCGGCGGGCGAGCTTTTCGCGAAGGCTTCGAGAAGCTGCCGCGTGCTGCGCCGCGGCGGAGGCAGGGTCATGTTCGGATCCACCCGCGCGGGCAGGACGATGCCGCTCTGGATGTCATGGGCATAAGCCACGAAGCGCCGCGTGGTGCGGGCCTCGACCTGTGCTGCGCGCCTGGCGCCGCGCATGTTCGCGAAATCCGCGCGGACGGCGGCGGCGTCGTAGATGCCGCGGGGAAGGCCGTGCGCGGGGGCCTGCCGAAGCGCTGCGAGGAACGCGTTGCGCCGCTTGCGGTCGCGTTTCGAGGTCCAGATCGGCCTGTAGTCGCGCGCGGCATAGAAGGCGGCGATTTCGGGATCACCTGCCACCGCCTGTGCCAAGGCCTGCCTGAACGGCGCCGACTGGGCCTGCGCCGGGGCCCCCGGCAGCATGGCGGCCAGCAGGAAGGCGATGGTCAGGGCGGCAAGGCCGGGAAAGCGGGCGGAGAAGCGTCGGGTGGCGTTCATGGAACCTCTTGAACCTTTTGCAACACGGATCCGCGAAAGCATTTCGCGGTGGCAGGTTCAATCTATCGCGCCGGCCGGAATTTTCCCACTTCGCAATCGGTCTGCCGGGAAAGCGCGGCAGAACCATTGCCGCGATGCGACACCCGGCAACCGGGGGGACGCAGCGAAAAGGGCCGACCCTTTCGGGACGGCCCTCGATCCGGTTCAATCCCGTGGCGCTCAGAGTTCGGCCACGACCGCCTCGAGCATGTCCCGGACCTGGCTGGCGACGTTCTTCAGCCCGTCATTGTCGATCGCCTGCATCGAGGCGACCGGGTCGATGGCGCTGACCTCGACGCCGCCTTCGACCTCGCGCAGGATGACGTTGCAGGGCAGCATGGCGCCCACCCGCGGCTCAAGCCCGATGGCCTGCCAGGCCATGTTCGGATTGCAGGCGCCAAGGATCTTGTAGCCCGGCATGTCCTTGTCGATCTTCTTCTTCATCGTCGCCTTCACGTCGATTTCGGTCAGCACGCCGAAGCCGTGCTTGCCCAGCACCTCGCGCACACGTGCCTCGACGGTGTCGATGTTGCCGTCGGCGATCAACCGGTCGATGGTATAGGACATGTCCGTTTCCTTTCACATTCAGCTTCTAAGATACTTGATAAGGGCAGCTATGGCGAGGACAAGGAAAATCAAGACCAGAAGTCCGATCAGTCCCCCCGCGAAACCCATGCCTCCGAAACCATAACCCATCATGGCCGCCTCCTGTCACCGCAAAAGGGCGGCGGCGACCCGCCACCGCCCGCTGGAGGGCGTCAGTTGTCGCCCTGCTTCTTCTTCTGGCCCTGCATCATCTGGCCCTGGCCGTCATCCTTCATCATGTCGTCATTCTTCATCATGCCGTTGCCCTGCATCATGCCGCTGCCCTGACCCTGGGCGTTGCCCTGCATCATCCGGCCCTGGCCGCCGGCCTTCTTGGCATGTTTCTTTTCCCACCGCTCGTGCATCTGCTTGCGCTTTTTCTGCATCTGCTCGAGCATTTTCGCGGGCTTGGCGATCTCGTCCTCGGTCACCTGGCCGTCGCCGTCATCATCGAGGAACTGGAACTTGTCCACGGTCCGGTTGCGGATCATGGCGGCGTACAGCGCCTCGAATTCTTCGAGCGAGAGCGAGCCGTTGCCGTCGGCGTCAAATTCCTTGAGCTTCGCGGTCAGGCCGGTGCGGAGTTCGTCAGGGGTAAGCTTGCCGTCGCCGTTGGCGTCAAACTTTTCGGCCATGGCGCCCATGCCGCCCATGCCCATCATGCCACCGCCCATCATGCCACCGCCTTGCGGGCCCATCATGCCGCCGCCCATCATGCCGCGCATCATGCCCATCATGCCCATCATGCCGCCACCTTGCGGACCCATCATGCCGCCCTGGCCGCCGCCCATCATGCTGCCGCCTTGCGGGCCCATCATGCCGCCGCCCTGGGCACCCATCATGCCGCCCTGGCCGCCGCCCATCATGCTGCCGCCTTGCGGGCCCATCATCTGGCCGCCCTTGGGGCCGGTGGACCAGCCCGAACCGCTCATGCCATGGGCCAGTGCCGGAACCGCCAGAGCGGTCACGATCGCGGTCGTCGCAGCCAGTTTCAGTGCGTGGAAGCCTTTGCGTTTCATGGCATCACCTTTCATAAGTTGCCTCGTTTCCCGTGACACGAATCTAAGCTGCTTCAGTCGCAAGGGAATGCCGGCCAGGGATCATTTTGGTATCGAATTGTCGCAAGATCCGGCCTTGATACATTCCGCGACAAATTCGCCGGCCCCCGCAGGTGCCGCGCGTGGCGGAACGCGCTAGAGAGACAAACATGACACACCGTCCGCATATCCTCATCGTCGACGATCACCGGGAAATCCGCGACGCCGTCAGCCGCTATCTGGAGCGCAACGGCTATCGCACCACCACCGCCCGTGATGCGGTCGAGATGGACGCACGCCTCAGGGCCGCGCGCTTCGACCTGATCGTGCTGGACGTGATGATGCCGGGCGAGGACGGGCTGTCGGTGTGCCGGCGCCTCTCGGCCGAAGGGGTGGCGCCGATCCTCATGCTGACCGCGCTGGGCGAAGAGACCGACCGCATCGTCGGGCTGGAGATCGGGGCCGACGACTACCTGCCCAAGCCCTTCAACCCGCGCGAGCTGCTGGCCCGGATCAAGGCGATCCTGCGCCGGGCGGGGCGCAACCACGAACCCGAGCGGATCGAGGGCCGCCGCATCCGCTTCGATCGCTGGACGCTGGATACCGACCGGCGGGTGCTGACCGACGAGCAGGGCCACGAGGAGCGCCTGACCACGGCCGAGTTTCGCCTGCTCAGCGTGCTGCTTGAGCGGCCGCGCTTCGTGCTCAGCCGCGACCAGCTGCTGGATCTGACCACGGGGCGCGAGGCTCATGTCTTCGACCGCACCATCGACAACCAGGTCAGTCGCCTGCGCCGCAAGATCGAACGCGACCCCTCCACCCCCGAGATCCTGACCACCGTGCGCGGCGGCGGATACTGCCTGAGCTGCGATGTCGAGGTGCTGGAATGAAACTGGTGCCGCGGTCCCTGCGGGGGCGGCTTCTGCTCATCATTCTTGCCGCTCTGGCGCTGGCGCAGTTCACCAGCCTGTGGTTCTTCGCCGGCGAGCGCAGCCTGGCGGTGCAGGCGGCGCTGGGGCAGGAGGCGGCAGCACGGGCGGCCAATGTGGCCATGCTGCTGGAGAAAGCCGATCCCGCCAACGTCCCGGCCATCCTGCGTGCCGCCAATTCGCCGCTGGTGCAGTTTTCGCTGGATCCCGATCCGGTGGTGCAGGGCGACGAACATGCCAGCCCCTACATGGCGGCGCGGCTGGCGCGCTATCTGGGCCGCCCGCCGGGGGCGGATGTCCGGGTCGAGATACACGCGCGCAGCCAGGCTCCGAACGGCCGGTTTCGCCGCTGGACGACCGAAGAGATGCGCCGGATGCACCGCCGGATGATGGGAGATCTGCCGGTGGCGGCGGTGGAAATGGCGATATCGATCCGCCTGTCGGAGGGAAAGTCGGGGGGCGACTGGCTGAATGTGGAGACCCGCTTTCACCGCCCGCCGCCGCAATGGGCGCTGCCGGCGGTGTTCACCTTCGTGACCAGCGCCGTGCTGATCGCCGTGGCGGTGTGGGTGGCGCTGGGGCGGCTGATCGGGCCGCTGCGGGCGCTGGCTGACAGCGCCGCCCGCTTCGGACGCGGCGAGGCGGTCGCGCCGCTGCCGCCCACCGGCCCCGAAGAGCTGCAGCGGCTGACGCGCGCATTCAACGAGATGCAGCAGCGCATCCACCGCTTCGTCGAGGATCGCACCCAGCTGCTGGCGGCGCTGGGGCACGATCTGCGCTCGCCGCTGACGGCGCTCAGGGTGCAGGCCGAGATGGTCGATGACGACGAGACCCGCGAGCGGCTGATCGCCTCCATCGAGGAAATGCAGCAGATGGCCGAGGCCACCCTGTCCTTCGCCCGTGGCATGGCGGTGAACGAGTCGGCCGAAACCGTCGATCTGGGCGAATATGTGGGGGCGCTGTGCGCCGAGATGGCCGAGGCCGGCGAGGACGTGACCTTCACGCCGCCGTCCGAACCTGTCACCGCAAGGCTGCGTCCCGGGGCCACGCGGCGGGCGTTGCGCAACGTGATCGGCAATGCCGTGCGCTATGGCCGGCGTGCCCGGGTCAGCCTGCGCCCCGACGGGGCCATCATCGTGGATGATGACGGCCCCGGCATCCCCGAAGAGGAGCTGGCCCGCGTGTTCGAACCCTTCGTGCGGCTGGAAAAGTCGCGCTCGCTGGAAACTGGAGGCACCGGGCTGGGCCTGTCCATCGCGCGTTCGATCCTGACCGCGCAGGGCGGGCGCATCACGCTTGAAAACCGGGCCGGGGGCGGGTTGCGGGCAACGCTGACACTGCCGCGCGGCGGCGACTGATCCGGCGCGCTCAGGGGCCGGAGGCGCCCGCGTCCCGGCCGATCTCGGCCACCAGTTCCGGCAGCGCGCCCAGATCCGGCAGTATGCGAAAGCGCCGCGCTCCGGTCGGCGCCTCGGCCTTTTCCAGCTCCCATGTCAGGCCGTGCGGGACATGCACCCCCCAGCCGCCGGCCTCGATCGCCGGCACCACGTCGGATTTGATCGAATTGCCGACCATCATGGCGCGCCCGGCCCCTTCGCCGTGGCGGGCGAAGATGCGCGCATAGGTGGCGGCGGTTTTCTCGGGCACGATCTCGACCCCGTGGAACAGCTCGCCCAGCCCCGACTGCGCCAGTTTGCGTTCCTGGTCCAGCAGATCGCCCTTGGTGATGAGCAGGATGCGGTAGTCAGCGGCCAGCGCCTCGACCGCCTCGCGCGCATGGGGCAGAAGTTCGATCGGATGCGCCAGCATGTCCTGTCCCGCCGCGACCAGTTCGCGAATCACCCGCGCCGGCACGCGCTCGTCGGTGACCTCGATGGCGGTTTCGATCATCGACAGGACAAACCCCTTCACCCCGTAGCCATAGCGCCCGACATTGCGCCTCTCGGCTGCCAGCAGGCGTTGCATCAGCTGCTGGGGCTCGGCGAAATCGCGCAGCAGCGCGGTGAAATGCTCTTGCGTGAGGCGAAAGAAGCGTTCGTTGTGCCACAGCGTATCGTCCGCGTCGAAGGCGATGGTGGTCAGGGGGGCGGTCATGGCGCGGCTGTTCGCTTTCTCTTTTCCAAAGGCGTGCGAAGGTTGTATAAGGGACGCTGCAGAAACCAGGCGCAGACAAGTCGATACGCACGATGTTGCTACAGCCATTGAAGATGTCGGACAAGCCGGGGGGGGGAGGCGACGGGACTTCGGTTCTTGTCGAAACCCGGACCCGCACGCGCCGCCCGCCGCTCTACAAGGTGCTGTTGCTGAACGACGACTACACGCCGATGGAGTTCGTCGTGCATGTGCTGGAACGGTTCTTCGGCATGAACCACGCCCAGGCGTTCGAGATCATGCTGACCGTGCACAAGAAGGGCCTTGCCGTCGTCGGGGTATTCAGTCACGAGATTGCCGAAACCAAGGTGGGTCAGGTGATGGATTTCGCCCGCCGTCACCAGCACCCGCTCCAGTGCACCATGGAGCGCGAGGACTGAGCCGCCGGCCATGAACACGCGTCGCCTGAAGATGGCCCTTGACGGGGGCGGCCTGGTGCTGCCGGCCGAGGGCACCGTTGCGGTGCTGCTGCCGACGCCGGAGCACGATCTTGCGCCGCTGCCGCGCGAGAGGCTGCGGGTGGTGCAGCCTTTCCGGCCCTTCCATGATCATTTTGCCGCCGCCGGGTTCGACTGTGCCACCGCGGCGGAGGGGCCATGTGCTGCGGCGATCCTGTTCCTGCCGCGGGCCAGGGCGCTGGCGCGGGCGATGATTGCCGAAAGCTGCCGCAGCGCTTCGGATCTGGTGGTGGTGGACGGGGCCAAGACCGACGGCATCGACAGCCTGCTGAAGGAGGTCCGGCGCCGCGTCGCCGTAGCGGGCGCGATGGTCAAGGCGCACGGCCGCATCTTCTGGTTCCGCCCGGACGCGCGCGCCTTCGCCGACTGGCGGGCCGCCGGCGAACAGCGCGCCGACGGCTTCGTGACCGCGCCGGGGGTGTTTTCGGCCGACGGGATCGACCCGGCCTCGCGCCTTCTGGCCGATGCGCTGCCGGAACGGCCGGGGCGGCGGGTTGCCGATTTCGGCGCCGGGTGGGGCTATCTTTCCGCCCGCCTGGCCGGCTGCGCGGACATCGAGACCCTGCACCTGGTCGAGGCCGACCGCGTGGCGCTGGATTGCGCGCGCATCAACGTCTCTGACCCGCGCGCCCGGTTCCACTGGGCCGATGCGTGCGCATGGCAGCCGCCGGAGCCGCTGGATGCGGTGGTGACCAATCCGCCGTTTCACACCGGCCGCGCCGCTGACCCGGACTTGGGCCGGGCGTTTGCCGAGGCCGCGGCGCGGGTGCTGTCGCCTTCGGGCAGCCTGTGGCTGGTGGCCAATCGTCACCTTCCCTACGAGGCCACGCTTGCGGCACTGTTCCGCGAGATCCGGAAGGTCGGCGGCGACAACCGCTTCAAGATCCTGTACGCGGCCCGCCCCCTGCGGCGGGGTTCGCGGGCGCCCTCTCGCACATCCTCTCGCGCGGGCGGGTGAACCGGGCTAAGCTGCCGCCCGCCAACACGGAGAAAACCCATGTCCCTTTCCATTGCCGGCAAGACCGCCATCGTCACCGGGGCCGCAAACGGCATCGGCCTGGCCATCGGGCGCCATTTCGCCGAAGCCGGCGCCAATGTCATGTTCGCCGATATCGACGAGAAGGGGCTTGTCGAGGAACTCGGCGCGCAGGCCGAGGAGGGGAATGTCCGCTATTTCGCCGGAGACCTGCGCGAGAAGCTGACCATCGCCAACCTTCTGTCGGCCACGATCGACGCGTTCGAGCAGATCGACATCCTGGTCAATGCCGCGCGCCAGTTCGGCACCACAGATCCGCTGGATGCGGAGGATGATTCGGTCATGGGGCTGCTGCAGCAGAACCTGATACCGGCGCTGCGCCTGTCGCAACACGTGGCCCGGCGGATGATCCGGCAGGCCGAGGGGCGCGAGGAGGGCCCGGTCGGAACCATTATCAACCTGGGCTCGATCGCCGCGCACCGGACCCTGCCCGATCTGCTGGGCTATTCCATCAGCGCCGCCGCGCTGGACCAGATGACGCGGTCGCTGGCGGTGGCGCTGGCGCCGCACCGTATCCGCGTCAACGCGGTGGCCTTCGGGTCGGTCATGAGCGCCTCGCTCCAGGCGGTGTTGCGCGACAGGCGCGACTGGCGCGAGGAAATTGCCGGCGGCACGCCGCTGGCCCGCATTGCCGACGCCCGGGAACTGGCGGAAACGGCCCGCTTCCTTGCCTCGGAGGCATCGTGTTTCATGACCGGCCAGATCCTGACTCTTGACGGGGGACGCAGCCTTCTGGACGCGGTCTCCGTTCCTGCCCACTGACATGCTCGCCGACAAGGAGGCCCCGAATGACCAACCTGATGGATAACGAGAAGGCCACCGCATCGGCATGGTTCCGCAAGCTGCGCGACGAGATCGTGGCGGCTTTCGAGGCGCTTGAGGACAGCCATGCGGAGGGCCCGCTGTCCGGGGCCGAGCCGGGGCGCTTCGAGGTGAAGAAGACGCGTCGGGCGGCCGAGGACGGGGGGGACGCCGGCGGCGGGCTGATGAGCGTGATGCGTGGCGGGCGCGTGTTCGAGAAGGTGGGGGTGAACGTCTCGACCGTTTACGGGGTGCTGGGCGAGGCCGCGCAAAAGGCGATGATGGCGCGCAAGGGCATGCCGGGGATGAAGGATGATCCGCGCTTCTGGGCCTCGGGCATCAGCCTGGTGGCGCATATGCAGAACCCGCATGTGCCGGCCGTGCACATGAACACGCGCATGTTCTGGACCCCGCACGGGTGGTGGTTCGGCGGCGGGTCCGATCTCAACCCCTGCATCGAGTATGACGAGGACACGGCGCATTTCCACGCGGTGCAGAAGGCGCATCTGGATCCGCATGGAGAGGGGCTCTATCCGCGGCTGAAGGCCTGGGCGGACGAATATTTCTACATCCCGCATCGCCGGCGCGCCCGCGGGGTGGGGGGCATTTTCATGGACGATTACTGCACCGGTGACTGGCAGGCGGATTTCGCGCTGATACAGGATATCGGCCGGGCCTTTCTGCCGGCCTACCTGCCGCTGGTGGAGCGGCGCCGGGTGCAGGGCTGGAGCGAGGCGGAGAAGGACGTCCAGCTGATCCATCGCGGCCTTTATGCCGAATACAACCTTGTCTATGACCGGGGGACGAAGTTCGGTCTGGCCACCGGGCACGACCCGGACGCGGTGCTGATGAGCCTGCCCCCCCTTGCCAAGTGGATCTGAAGGGGGGGTGGGGGCGCTGCCCCCGTCGCGGCAGGCCGCGACTCCCCCGGAGTATTTCCGGCAAGAGGAAGGGGCCGGACGGGCTATTCGGTCATGTGCAGCGGTGGCGGCAGGTTCGGCGGTTCGAGCGAGGGGATGATCCAGTCGGCATCGGCGAAATCGTCGTCGGCGGTGTAGGCAGAGGGAGTGACCACGACCCGGAGACCAGAGGCCTTTGCCGAGAGGACGCCGTTGCGGCTGTCTTCGAGGGCGATGGCCCGGGTCGGGGGCATTCCCAGTCGAGCGAGGGCCAGTTCATACACGTCCGGGGCGGGTTTCTTGGCCTTGACCTCGTCGCCGGCGGCGATCACGTCGAAGATTTCGTCTGCGGGTTTTCTCCAGCAGGCGCGGCACAGGGTCTCGACATTTGGGCGGTTGGTGGTGGTGGCCACGGCGATGCGCAGCCCGCGCGTGCGGGCCGTCGCGATCAGCGCCGCCACGCCCGGTCTCAGCGCCAGTTCGCCGGTGGCGACGATCCGGGCGTAGCGTTCGGTCTTTTCCCCGTGCAGCCGGGCGATTTCCGCGTCCGAGGGGCCGTGTCCGGTGGCCTCGCGATGGGCGCGCATGCGTTCCTTGCCGCCGGTGGTGCGCAGGAGTTCGGCGTAGTCGGCCATGCTCCAGTGCCAGTCCAGCCCGGCCGCGGCGAAGGCTTCGTTGAAGGCGCGGCGGTGGGCTTCTTCGGTTTCGGCCAAGGTGCCGTCCACGTCGAAGATCAGGGCCTTCGGGGTCATGTGGCGTCTTCGAGGATCGTTTCCGCCAGCTCGGGCAGCAGGGCGTAGCTGGAGAAGCTGGCCGCGTGGGGCAGGGCGGCCACCGGGCTCTTGCGGTAGCCTTCGGTGAACAGCAGGAAGGGGATGCCCGCGCGGCGGGCGGTTTCGGCGTCCACCTCGCTGTCTCCCACATAGATGCGGGCGCTGCGGCCGAGGCTGTCGAAGGCATGAAGCAGCGGCTGCGGGTCTGGCTTGCGCTTGGGCAGGCTGTCGCCGCCCAGCACCACGTCGAACAGCCCCTCCAGCCCGAAATGGGCAAGCACGAAGCGGGCCGGGCGGATCGGCTTGTTGGTGCACAGGCCCAGCGCAAAGCCCCGCTCCCTGAGGCCGCGCAGGGCCTCGGCCACGCCGGGGTAGAGACGCGAGAGGCCGGCGGCGGTGTTGTAGAGCTCTTCGAAGCGGGCGTGCATGGCGGCCAGGCGATCGGGGTCGGGGGCGATGCCGCGGGCGGCGCTCATGCGTTCGACGAAGACGGCGGCGCCATTGCCGATGTAGCTGCGGGTCTGCTCCAGCGAGATCGGCCCGGCCCCCTGTTCGGCCAGCACCCGGTTGGCGATGTCGCGGATGTCGGGCGCGCTGTCCACCAGCGTGCCGTCAAGGTCGAAGACGATGGCGCTCACGCGGATTCCTTCCACTTGATGGAACAGCCCATGGAGGGGATCTGCTCGGCCGGGCCGCGGCCGGTTTCGGCCACCTGCTTCATCGCCTCGAACAGATCCCGGCGCAGGTCGGGCGGGCCGGTCTGCTTGCGCGAGGCGTCCAGCCGGCCGCGATACTGCAGTTCGAGATCGGCGTTGTAGCCGAAGAAGTCCGGCGTGCAGACGGCGCCATAGGCGCGCGCCACCTCCTGGCTTTCGTCGTAGAGATAGGGGAAGGTGAATCCGTGCCGCGCGGCCAGCTTCTTCATGTTGTCGAAGCTGTCGGCGGGGTAGGCAGTCGCGTCATTGGAACTGATCGCCGCCACGCCGATCCCCAGCGCCTGCAGATCCTTCGCATCCCGCACGATCCGGTCGATCACCGCCAGCACATAGGGGCAGTGATTGCAGATGAACATGATCAGCGTGCCTCTTGGGCCGGCCACGTCGCGCAGGCTCCAGGTCCGGCCGTCGGTGCCGGGCAGGGTGAAGTCGGGGGCCTTGAGGCCGAATTCGCAGACCGGGGGAATGGCGGCCATGGTGGTCTCCTGCCTTTCGCTCAGGCCTCGGCCGGCACGAAGCGGAAACCGCTTTCCCGCCGCTCGACCCGGCCGAAACCGCCGCCGGGCAGGTGAAAGCCGATCACCGGTATCTGTTCGGCGGCGAGGCGGTCGAGCAGGCGGCGGCGGGTCGCGGCCGCCATCTGCTTGTCCTGATCGGGCGCCGAAGGCAGGTCGGGGCGTTCGAAGTTCAGGTGGTGGTTGGTCACCACGTCTCCCAGGATCATCACCGACTGCGATCCCGCGCGCAGCTCGAAGGACATGTGCCCCGGGGTGTGCCCGGCGGTCATCCGCGCGGCGAGGCCGGGCAGGATTTCGTCGCCGTCTTCGAACAGGGTGAAGGCATCTCCCATCAGGTCGAGTCGCCGCTTGGCGCCCACGGCCATGCCGGTCCGGTTTTCCGGCACCCTGTTCACCGTGTCGGGGTCGAACCAGAAGTCGAACTCGGCCCGGCCCATCATGTGCTGCGCCTGCGCGAAGAACGGCTCGTCGAAATCGTCCAGAATGCCCCACAGGTGATCGGCATGGCCGTGGGTGAAGATCACATGGGTGACCTCCACGGGATCCAGCCCGATGGCCTCCAGCGCCTGCGGCAGCTCACCCGCAGTTGGCACGAAGCCTGAGCCCGAGCCGGCATCGAACAGCACCACCCGCTCGCCGTCGCGCAGCAGGGTGACGTTGCATTCGGGGCGAAACTCCTCGAACGAGATGCCGTAGCGTTCGAGGATCGGCTGGTAGTCTTCTTCCTGCAGCTCGGCCAGAACGAATGAGGCCGGCTGTACGAGGTAGCCGTCCGAAAGCGTCGTCAGCTCCATCGGGCCCAGGCGCAATGTCGTGGCGCTCCAGGCGGGGCGGATGCCCAGGGCGCCCAGGCCCAGCCCCGCACCCGCGCCTTGCAACAGGAATCTGCGTGTCAGTTCCAATGCCGGTCCTCCCCTTCCAGCGGTGTCATCACCCATTCATGATTGCGCATTGGTGAATGTTGCACAATGAAAAGGATCAGGCCGCACCGGCAAGCGCCCCTTCGGCGGCTTGGCGGATTGCGCGGATGTTTTCGCCGTAGGCGCCGGGGTTGTCGGCCGAGCCGCCCCGGAACACGGCCGAGCCGGCCACCAGCACGTCGGCACCGGCCGCCGCCACCAGCGGTGCGGTCTGCGGCGTCACGCCGCCGTCGATCTGGATATGGACCGGGCGCTCGCCGATCATCGTCCGCAGCCGGCGCACCTTCTCGGTCATGTCGATGAAGCTCTGCCCGCCGAAGCCGGGGTTCACGGTCATCACCAGCACCATGTCGCAGATGTCGAGGAGGTGCTCGACCGCCGCGGCCGGGGTGGCGGGGTTGAGCGCCACGCCCGCCTTCATGCCGGCCGCGCGGATCGCCTGGAGCGTGCGGTGGATGTGCGGGCCGGCCTCCACATGGGCGGTGAGCATGTCGGCGCCGGCCTGCGAATAGGCCTCGATCCAGGGGTCCACCGGCGCGATCATCAGATGCACGTCCATGAAGGTCGTCACATGGGGGCGAAATGCCTTCACCGCCGGCGGGCCGAAGGTGAGGTTGGGCACGAAGTGGCCGTCCATCACGTCCACATGCACCCAGTCGGCGCCCTGGGCCTCGATGGCCCGGATCTCGCGCCCGAAATCGGCGAAATCGGCAGACAGGATCGAGGGGGCGATCTTGATGGAACGGTCGATGGTCATGGGCAGCCTCGCAAGGGATATGGGGGCGGAGCGCGGGCGTCGGCGGGCCGGGCCCGGCCGCGCCCCGCCCGGCGACGGGTTCAGGCGGCGCTCGCCGGGCTTGCCGCGGGATCGAGCGCGCCGTCGGCATAGCGCCGGGCCATTTCGTCCATGTCGATGACGGTGATCTTGGCGGCGTTGCCGGCGGTGCCGAAGCGCTCGAAGCGGTCGCGGCAGAGCTTTTCCATCTCTTCCATGGCCGGGATCAGGAACTTGCGCGGATCGAACTGCGACGGGTTTTCCTGCGCCACCTTGCGGAACTGGCCGGTCATGGCCATGCGGCAGTCGGTGTCGATATTGACCTTGCGCACCCCCGAGCGGATGCCGCGTTCGATCTCTTCGACCGGCACGCCGTAGGTCTGGGGCATGTCGCCGCCATATTCGTTGATCAGATCCTGAAGATATTGCGGCACGCTGGAAGAGCCGTGCATGACCAGGTGCACATCGGGGATGCGGGCGTGGATGGCCTCGATCTGGCTGATGGCCAGGATGTCGCCGGTGGGCTTGCGCGAGAACTTGTAGGCGCCGTGGCTGGTGCCGCAGGCAATCGCCAGCGCGTCCACCTTCGTCTTCGCCACGAAATCGGCGGCCTGATCGGGATCGGTCAGCAGATCCTCCTTCGACAGCTTGCCCTCGGCGCCCGAGCCGTCCTCCTTCGCCGCCTCGCCGGTCTCGAGGCTGCCCAGCACGCCCAGCTCGCCCTCGACCGAGGCGCCGACCCAGTGCGCCATGCGCGCCACGCGCTCGGTGATCTCGACATTGTATTCGTAGCTTGCCGGCGTCTTCATGTCGGCTTCGAGCGAGCCGTCCATCATCACCGAGGTGAAGCCGTGGCGGATTGCCGACAGGCAGGTCTGTTCGTTGTTGCCGTGGTCCTGGTGCAGGCAGACGGGGATATGCGGATACATCTCGGCCAGAGCGGTAACCATGTGACGCAGCATGATGTCGCCGGCGTAGGCGCGCGCGCCGCGGCTGGCCTGCAGGATCACCGGCGCGTCGCAGGCATCGGCCGCGCGCATGATCGCCAAGCCCTGCTCCATGTTGTTGATGTTGAAGGCGGGCACGCCATAGCCATGCTCGGCGGCGTGGTCGAGAAGTTGACGAAGCGTGATGAGAGCCATCTTCGGTGTTTCCTTCTTCAGGCAGCTTTGGCCGGCCCCTCCAGGGCCGCGATTGCGGGAAGCGTCTTGCCCTCCAGCCATTCCAGAAACGCTCCACCGGCGGTCGAGACGCAGGTGAAGTCGTCGGCGACGCCGGCGAGATTCAGCGCCGCCACCGTATCACCTCCGCCGGCCACCGTCACGGCCAGACCCTGGCGGGTGAGATCGGCGGCCGAGCGCGCCAGCAGGATCGTGGACTGGTCGAAGGGCGGCACCTCGAAGGCGCCCAGCGGGCCGTTCCACAGGATGGTTTCCGATTCCGACAGCACGATGTCGAAATCGGCCAGCGCCCGCGGCCCGGCATCGAGGATCATCGCGTCCGAAGGGCATTCACGGGCGCCCACCACCTGCTTGCGGGCGCCGGGCTTGAGTTCGCGCGCCACCACCACGTCGCGGGGCAGGTGCAGGGTGCAGCCCGATTCGCCGGCCAGGCGGCGGATCTCGTGGACGGTTTCCACCCGGTCGGGCTCGTGCAGCGAACGGCCCATGGGCGCGCCTTCGGCAAACAGGAAGGTGTTGGCCATGCCGCCGCCGATGATGATGTGGTCCAGCTTGCCCACCAGATTCTTCAGCACCGCGATCTTGGTCGAAACCTTGGCTCCGCCGACAATGGCCACCGCGGGGCGGCGGGGGGAATCCAGCGCAGCCTCAAGCGCGGCGACCTCGGCGCTCAGCAGCGGCCCGGCGGCGGCCGGAAGCAGGCGGGCCAGCGCCTCGGTCGAGGCATGGGCCCGGTGCGCGCAGGAAAAGGCGTCGTTCACATAGATGTCGCCCAGCCGCGCCAGCGCCGCCGCAAAGGCGGGATCGTTGGCCGTCTCGCCGGCATGAAAGCGCAGGTTTTCGCACAGGAGCACCTCGCCATCGGCAAGGATCTCGGAAGCGGCCACCGCATGGGCCGAGATGCAGCTGTGGGCGAAGCGCACCGGCCGGCCCAGCGCCTTCGCCAGCGGTTCGGCCAGTTTCTCGACGGAGAACTCCGCCGCCGGCGCGGCCGGGTCGGGGCGGCCGAAATGGGTCAGCACCACCAGGCGGGCGCCGCGCGCCAGCAGCGGCTTCATGCCGGCGGCAAAGCGGTCGATGCGGGTGCTGTCGGTGATGCGGTCGCTCTCGACCGGAACGTTCAGATCGGCCCGCACCAGCAGCCGGCGGCCGCGGATCTCCATGTCGAAAAGCTGCGGCAGGGCCATCACATCCCCCCCATCAGCGCCGCATTGTCGGCCATGCGGCAGGAAAAGCCCCATTCGTTGTCGTACCAGGCCAGCACCCGCACCAGACGGCCGTCCATGACCCGGGTCTGATCGGCGGCGAAGTTCGAAGAGTGGGTGTTGTGGTTGTAGTCCACCGACACCTTGGGCTCGGTTTCATAGCTGAGAATGCCGCGCATGGCGCCGCTGGCGGCCTCTTCGATGATCGCGTTGATATCCGCCGCGGTGACCGATTTCGCGGCGCGGAAGGTCAGGTCGACGGCCGAGACATTGGGCGTGGGCACGCGAATGGCCGAGCCGTCCAGCTTGCCGTCGAGCTCGGGCAGGACCAGCCCGATCGCCTTGGCCGCGCCGGTGGTGGTGGGGATCATGCTCATGGCGGCAGCGCGGGCGCGGTAGAGGTCCTTGTGGCGGCGATCCAGCGTCGGCTGGTCCCCGGTATAGGAGTGGATCGTGGTCATGATCCCGTGCTCGATGCCCACCGCCTCATGCAGCACCCGGGCCACCGGGGCCAGGCAGTTGGTGGTGCATGAGCCGTTGGAGACGATCAGGTCGTCGGGGCGCAGCGCGTCATTGTTGACGCCGAAGACCACGGTGCGGTCGGCACCCTTCGCAGGGGCCGAGACCAGCACCTTCTTCGCCCCGCGGGCGAGGTGGACCGAGGCCGCTTCCTTCGAGTTGAACTTGCCCGAGCATTCCAGCACCACGTCGATGCCTTCCCAGTCCAGTTCGGTCGGGTTGTAGGTGGAAAAGACCTTCATCGGGCCGCGGCCGACATCCATGGTGTCGCCTTCGACGCGGATTTCGCCGGGGAAGCGGCCGTGCACGCTGTCGTATTTCAGCAGATGGGCGTTGGTCTCGATCGGGCCGGTGGCGTTGAGGCGGACCACCTCGATGTCGTTGCGCCCCGATTCCACGATGGCCCCCAGCGTGCAGCGGCCGATGCGGCCCATGCCGTTGATGGCGATTTTCACGGTCATTTGTCGCTTCCCCGTTCGATGAGCGCGCGGGCCGCCTGCGCGACCGCCTGCGCGGTGATGCCGAAATTGCGGTAGAGATCGGCCGCCGGTGCCGAGGCGCCGAAGCCGGTCATGCCGATGAAGGCGTCCTTGTGACGCAGCACCAGATCCCAGCCCTGGCGGATGGCGGCCTCGACCCCCACCCGGGGGGCGATGCCCAGGACCTCGCGGCGCCACGCCTCGGGCTGGGCGGCGAAGAGCTCGAAGCTGGGGGCCGAGACCACTGCCACGCGCAGCCCTTCGGCGGTCAACGTCGCGGCCGCGTCGAGCGCGATTTCCACCTCCGAGCCGGTTCCGATCAGCGTCACGTCGCGCGCCCCTCCCGGATCGCGCAGCACATAGGCGCCGCGGGCGACCATGTTGGCCTCGACATGGCGGGTGCGCACCGTCGGCAGTCCCTGGCGGGACAGGCACAGCACCGTCGGCGTGGCGGTGGCGGTGGCGGCGATTTCCCAGGCCTCGGCCGTTTCCACCGCATCGGCGGGGCGGATCACGGTCAGGTTCGGCATTGCCCGCAGGCTGGCGATGGTCTCCACCGGCTGATGGGTGGGGCCGTCCTCGCCCAGGCCGATGGAATCATGGGTCATCACATAGGTGACCGGCTGCTTCATCAGCGCCGACAGGCGGATGGCCGGGCGGCAGTAGTCGGCAAAGACGAGGAACGTCCCGCCATAGGGGACGAATCCCCCATGCAGCGCGATCCCGTTCATCGCCGCCGCCATGGCATGTTCGCGCACCCCGTAGCGGATGTAGTTGCCCGAGAAATCCTCGCGGGTGACATCGGTCATGCCCCCGGTGCGGGTGTTGTTCGACCCCGTGAGATCGGCCGAGCCGCCCACCGTGTTGGGCAGGGTGGCGTTGACCACCTCCAGCGCCATTTCGCTGGCCTTGCGGGTGGCCACTCTGGGCGCATCCGCCGACAGCCGCGCCTTGTATTCGCTCATCGCCCGGCCCAGCGCCTCGGCATCGGGCGCGGCCAGCGAGGCCTCGAAGGCCGCGCGCCGGGGATGGGCGGCGAGGCGCTCCTCCCACGCCTTGCGGGCGGCGGCGCCGCGGGCGGCGATCGCGTGCCAGGCGTCATGGACCTCCTGCGGCACCTCGAAGGGCGGCCAGCGCCAGCCGAGCGCCTGGCGCGTGGCGGCGATCTCCTCGTCCCCCAGCGGCGCCCCGTGGGTGGCGGCGGTGCCCTGCTTGTTGGGGGCGCCGAAGCCGATGATCGTCCGGCAGGCGATCATCGAGGGGCGCGCGTCGGCGCGGGCGGCGGCGATGGCGGCGGCGACGGCCTCGTTGTCATGGCCATCCACCGACTGCACATGCCAGCCGGCGGCCTCGAAGCGCATCTGCTGGTTCATCGAGGTGGACACATCGGTCGAGCCGTCGATGGTGATGCGGTTGTCGTCCCACAGCACCACCAGCCGGCCCAGCCGCAGATGCCCGGCCAGGTCGATGGCCTCGTGGCTGATGCCCTCCATCAGGCAGCCGTCGCCGGCGATGACATAGGTCCAGTGATCCACCAGCGCATCGCCGAAGCGGGCATTGTGCATCCGCTCGGCCAGGGCCATGCCGACGGCGGTGGCGATCCCCTGGCCCAGCGGGCCGGTGGTGGTCTCGATCCCCTTGGCATGGCCGTATTCCGGGTGCCCGGCAGTGCGATAGCCCCACTGCCGGAAATGCCGGAGCTGATCGATCCCCATGTCGTCATAGCCCAGCAGGTGATTGATGGCATAGACGAGCATCGAGCCGTGCCCCGCGCTCATCACGAAGCGGTCGCGGTCGGGCCAGCGGTCGGCCGCGGGGTCGATGTTGATGAAGCGGTTGAACAGCACCGTGGCCACGTCGGCCAGCCCCATCGGCGCGCCGGGATGGCCGGATTTCGCGGCTTGGATGGCGTCCATGGCAAGGGCGCGGATGGCATTGGCCATCAGCTTTTCGCTGTCGGTGCTGATCCGGCTTTGCTGGTTCATTAGGTCTACCTCAGGCGCGCCTTGATTCGGAAACGAGACGTTCGATCATCGGGGTGAAGATCAGCTGCATTGCCAGGTCCTGCTTGTTTCCCGGAATGACGATCGAGTTGGCCCGGCTCATCCACGATCCCTGGATCATCGAGACGAGATAGGGAAAGTCGATGCCGCGCGGGTTCCTGAAGCGGATCACGACGAGGCTTTCGTCCGGGGTCGGGATCCAGCGGGCGATGAAGGGGTCGGAGGTGTCCACCACCGGAACCCGCTGGAAGTTGATGTCGGTCTGGATGAACTGCGGGCAGATGCAGTGCACGTAGGCGTGCATCCGCCGCAGGATGGTGTCGGTCACAGCCTCGGTGGAATAGCCGCGCGCGGCCTTGTCGCGGTGAATCTTCTGGATCCATTCCAGATTGATGACCGGCACCACGCCGATCTTGAGATCCGCCAGTTCGGCCAGGTTCACCTTGTCGTTGACCACCGCGCCATGCAGGCCTTCGTAGAAGAGAAGGTCGGAACCTTCCTCGAATTCCTCCCATTCGGTAAAGGTGCCCGGGGGCGCGCCCCACATCTCGGCCTCCGCCTCGTCATGGACGTAGTGACGGGTGTAGCCCTTGCCCGTCTCGCCATAGCTGCGAAAGACCTTCTCCAGCTCTTCCAGCTCGTTGGCGTCATAGCTGAAATGGCTGAAGGTCTCGTCGCCGGCGGCCTTGCGGCGCTCCAGCTCGGCCTTCATCGCGGCGCGGTCGTACTTGTGAAAGGCGTCGCCCTCGATCGTCACCGCCTTCACGCCCTCGCGGCGGAAGATCTGCATGAAGGTTTCCTTGACGGTCGTGGTGCCGGCGCCGGACGAGCCGGTGACCGAGATGATCGGGTGCTTCCTGGACATGTCTTTGTTCACCTCATGTGCGGAACAGCCCGCGCGAACCGAAGAGGGCCGAGACCTCTTCGTCGGGCAGGTCGTGATAGGCGGTCACGCGATCGACATTGTCGGTCGATCCGAACACCAGCGGCGTGCGCGCGTGAAGCTTGTCGGGCGTCTGGTTCAGCAGGCGGTCGGTCCCGTTGGTGGCTCGCCCGCCGGCCTGTTCGACCAGCATGGCGATGGGGGCGCATTCATAGACCATCCGCAGCCGCCCCTGCCCGTATCCGGGCCGGGCGTCGCCGGGATAGAGGAAGATCCCCCCGCGCGAGATGATCCGGTGCGTCTCGGCCACCAGCGAGGCCACCCAGCGCATGTTGAAATTCTGCCCGCGCGGGCCTTCGCTGCCGGCGAGGCAGTCGTCGATATAGGCGCGGATGGGCTTCGACCAGTGGCGGTAGTTCGAGGCATTGATCGCGAATTCGGTCGAGCTGGAGGGGATCTTCATTCCCGCGTCGGCCAGCTTGAAGACGCGCTCCTCCGGATCGAGCACGTAGTGCTGCACGCCGTCGCCGAAGGTCACCACCAGAGCCGTCTGCGGGCCGTAGATGAAATAGCCGGCGGCGATCTGCTCGGTTCCGGGGCGCAGGAAGCTTTCCTCGCCCCCCTCCCGCGCCGGCCGGATCGAGAAGATCGTGCCGATGGACACGTTGACGTCGATGTTGGATGAGCCGTCCAGCGGGTCGATGGCCAGCGCAAGCGTGCCGCCCGCATCGATCTCGACCACGTCTTCGCGTTCCTCCGAGGCATACCAGCGCACGCCAGCGCCGGCCAGCGCCGCGGCGAAGCGTTCATCGGCGAGCACGTCCAGCGCCTTCTGGTGGTCGCCGTCGGTATTTTCGCCCACCTCGGCCCCCAGCGCGCCGCCCAGCGGGCCGCGGGCGATGGTCCGGGTCAGTTCGGTCGCGATCCCGGCCAGCGCCCGGATGACGGGGCGCAGGTTTTCGGGAATCAGGTCGTCGGAAATGACAGGGGTGTGATCCATCTGTGGAGAGGCCTCCCAACCTCGGGTTCCAGGAAGGTTGATATTGCCGTTCCAGTATTCTAATAAATTTTAATCTTCTGAATGTGGATTAGATTTTTCTGAATGCAGCGTCTCAACGCCATAACAATCAAGCAGTTGCGCGCATTGTCGCAGGTCTGCGAGACAGGGACGATTTCGGCCGCGGCGGAAATGTTGTCGCTAACACCGCCGGCGGTTCACAGCCAGTTGAAAGCATTGGAAGAAATCATCGGCCGTCCGATTCTGTCCCGCACCGCCGACGGGTTTCAGCCCACGCCCGAGGGCAGGGCGCTTCTGCGTGCCCATCACATTTCCCACTCGGCGCTGGAAAAGGCGATCCGGCAGATCGACACGCTGGCCCGGGGGTTGTCGGGAACGGTGACGCTGGGCGTCGTGAGCACCGCGAAATATTATGCGCCGCGGCTGGTGGTGAAGCTGCGCGAGGCCTTCCCCGACATCGACGTGGTGCTGCGCATCGGCAACCGGGCACGGATCATGCAGTATCTGGAAAGCGACGAGCTGGACCTGGTCATCATGGGCCGCCCGCCGAGGGCGCCTCTGGTCACCGCCCAGTCGATTGGCGAGCATCCCCACCTTCTGGTTGCACCGCCGGGACATCCGCTGGCCTGCGGGGAAACGGTCGGCGCCGAGGACATCCTGTCGCAGCATTTCGTGCTGCGCGAACCCGGTTCGGGCACGCGGATCCTGACCATGCGCTATCTCGACGAGATCGGGCGCGGGCGGGAATATGCCTATACCGAGATGGAATCGAACGAGACCATCAAGCAGGCGGTCATCGCCGGGCTGGGGGTCGCGATCCTGTCGGCTCATACCATGCATGAGGAGCTCGAGTCGGGCCGGCTGGTGGCGGTGCGGGCGCGGGGCATGCCGATCGTGCGGCACTGGTTCATCGTTCACCGCGCCGACAGCGAACCTGCGCAGGCGGTTCGTTCGGTGCTGGACTGGATCGTGGAAAATACCGGGAAATACCTTCCGGGCGCGACCTGAGGCAGATGCCGCCATTTCCCGTGCCGCAGCGTAACATTTCCTTGTGCCGGGCGGTTTTCCGGTCTTTTTCCGGTTTTCGCGCCGGTTGTTTCCTGCGACCATGAAAACCGGGATTGAAATATATTCACGAAACCGCATATGAGGGCGGCGAAGTTTGGAACGCGGGGTTGAGACGATGCGCAGGCTGATGCTTGGAATGTTGATCGGGGCGCTGGTGCCCCTGGCGGCGGCGGCCGAAGTGCCCGTCAGGAAAATGCTGGTAACGGAATGGAAGTCGGTGTTCGGTCGGGTCGAGGCGCGCGATACGGTGCCGGCCCGCTCGCGGATCGGCGGCACGCTGCAGGAGATCACCATCGAAGAGGGCGACCTTGTCGAGAAGGGGCAGCAGATCGGGGTTATCCACGATCCGAAGCTGGCGCTGCAGATGCAGTCGATCGATTCGAAGACCGAGGCGCTGCTGTCGCAGCTGGAAAACGCCCGGACCGAGCTGGCCCGCGGCGAGGGGTTGCTCAAGCGCGGAGTGGCCACCGCCCAGCAGCTTGATTCGCTGCGTACCCAGGTCGAGGTTCTGGAAAACAACATCAAGGCGACCCGCGCCGAACGTCGTGTGCTGGAAGAGCGGGTTGCCGAAGGGGCCGTGCTGGCTCCGATCAGCGGCCGCGTGATCCGCGTGCCGGTCACGGCCGGGTCGGTGCTGATGCCGGGCGAAGTGGTCGCCTCCATTGCCGGCGGCGGCTTCTTCCTGCGCCTGGCGGTGCCCGAACGCCACGCGCGCTTTCTCAAGGAAGGGATGGATATCCGCATCGGCGGCAGCGAAGAAAGCCAGACCGGGCGCCTGGCCAAGGTCTATCCCAAGATCGAGAACGGGCGCGTGATCGCCGATGTCGAGGTCGAGGGCCTGTCGAGCGAATTCGTCAACGCGCGTGTCCTTGTCAGCCTG
Organism: Piezobacter thermophilus; assembly: GCF_055386745.1. NCBI lineage: Bacteria > Pseudomonadati > Pseudomonadota > Alphaproteobacteria > Rhodobacterales > Paracoccaceae > Piezobacter > Piezobacter thermophilus. The sequence continues at coordinate 864,616 of NZ_AP042380.1, forward strand.
CCGGTGGCCTATGACACGGCGCTGCTGGTGCCCGCCGAGGTGGTGACGACCCGCATGGGCCTGGATTTCGTGAAGGTGAAGGGGCCGGGCGGCGAACCGGTCGATCGCGCCGTCGTCCTCGGCAAACGGCACGAGATCGACGGGGTCGAGATGGTCGCAGTGCTCAGCGGACTGACCGAGAACGACGTCGTGGTGACGGAAGATGAGTGAGCAGCAGAAAAAGCCGGTGCCACTGGGCATCGCCGGCGGGCTGACGCGCGCGTTCATCCGCTCGCCGCTGACGCCGCTGATGATCCTTGCCGCGCTGGCCATGGGGCTTGTGGCCCTGATCAGCCTGCCGCGCGAGGAAGAGCCGCAGATCTCGGTGCCGCTGGTGGATATCCACATGCAGGCTCCGGGGCTCAAGGCCGAGGACGCGGTCAAGCTGGTGACCGAGCCGATGGAAACCATCGTGCAGGGCATCAACGAGGTCGAGCATGTCTATTCCTCGACCCGCGACGACTATGCCATGGTCACGGCGCGTTTCGAGGTGGGCACTTCGGCCGATGCCGCGATCCTGCGCGTGCATGACAAGGTGCGCGCCAACATGGACCGCATCCCGGTTGGCATCGACGAGCCGCTGATCGTCGGGCGCGGAATCGACGACGTGGCGATCGTGACGCTGACGCTGACGCCGAAACCCGAAGCGGGCGAGATGACCGCCAACGACCTGACGCGGATTGCCCGCGAACTCCAGGTCGAGGTCGCCAAGATCGGCGATGTGGGGCTGACCTATCTGGTCGGAGACAGCCCCGAGGCCATCCGCATCGCGCCCGACCCGGAAAGGCTGGCGCTTTACGGGGTGACGCTGCAGCAGCTGGCCGGCAAGGTCGAGGCCGCCAACCGGGCGTTTTCGACCGGGCTCATCCGCGACAAGGGCGAGCAGATCCCGCTGGTGGCGGGCGAGACCCTGCGCGCGCCGGCCGAAATCGGCAACCTGCTGCTGACCACCCGCGACGGCCGTCCGGTCTATGTGCGCGATGTGGCCGATGTCAGCTATGTTCCCGACACTTCGGACAAGATCGTGGCCAATGTCAGCCGAGAGGAGAACGGCGAGATCATCCGCACGCCGGCGGTGACGCTGGCCATTGCCAAGCGGGCCGGCGCCAATGCCGTGGTCGTGGCCGAGCAGATCCTCGAACGGGTCGAGGGCCTCGAGGGCCAGCTGATCCCGGAGACCGTCGCCGTCGAGGTGACGCGGAACTATGGCGAAACCGCCAATGACAAGGCCAATGAACTGCTGTTCCACCTCGGGCTGGCCACAGTGTCGATCGTGTTCCTGGTCCTGGTGGCGATCGGCTGGCGGGAGAGCTTTGTCGTCGCCATCGTGATCCCGGTGACCATTCTGCTGACGCTGTTCGCGGCGTGGATCATGGGCTACACGCTCAACCGGGTGTCGCTTTTTGCCCTGATCTTCTCGATCGGTATCCTGGTCGATGACGCCATCGTGGTGATCGAGAACATCGCCCGGCACTGGGGGATGAAGGACAAGGAGGACCGCAAGACCAAGGCCATCCGGGCGGTGGCCGAGGTGGGCAACCCGACCATCGTCGCCACGCTGACGGTGGTGGCGGCGCTGCTGCCGATGCTGTTCGTCAGCGGGCTGATGGGGCCCTACATGAGTCCGATCCCCGCCAATGCCTCTGCGGCGATGATCTTTTCCTTCTTCGTGGCGGTCATCATCACGCCCTGGCTGATGCTGAAATTCGCCGGCAAGGCGGACATGTCGGCCCATGCCCAGGACGATGAATATGGCGGCCATCCCGGCGGCATCCTGGGGCGGATCTACGCCGTGGTGGCGCGGCCGATCCTGAAGACGAAGTTCCGCTCGCTCGCCTTCCTGCTGATCACCGCGGGGCTCAGCTTCGGATCCATGACTGCGTTCTACACCCGCGATGTGACGGTCAAGCTGCTGCCCTTCGACAACAAGTCCGAACTTTCGGTGGTGATCGACCTGCCCGAGGGCGCTTCGGTCGAGGCCACCGACCGGGTGGCGCAGGACGTGGCCCGGGCGGTTCTGGACATGCCCGAGGTGGTGACCACCCAGACCCATGCGGGTACGGCGGCGCCGTTCGACTTCAACGGGCTGGTACGCCACTACTATCTGCGCCAGGAACCGCAGCTGGGCGATGTTCAGATCAAGCTTCTGCCCAAGGACGAACGCGAACGCACCAGCCACGAAATCGCGCTGGAAATCCGCGAACGGATCGCGAAGCTCGACCTGCCCGAAGGCACGGTGCTGAAGACGGTCGAATCTCCGCCGGGACCGCCGGTGATCTCGACCCTTCTGGCCGAGGTCTACGGGCCAGACCCGGAAACCCGCCGGGCGGCAGCGCGCAAGATCCGGCAGGCGTTCGAATCGGTGCCCTTCGTGGTGGACGTGGATGACAGCTTCGGCACCCAGAGCCGGCGGCTGCGGGTGACCATCTCGACCGACCAGCTGGAGTTCTTTGGCGTGCAGGAGCAGGACGTCTTTTCGACGCTTGCCATCCTCAACGGCGGCCGGACCGTGGGCTATTCCCATCGCGGCGGCGGGCGCCGTCCGATCCCGATCCGGGTCGAGCGCGACAAGGCCGACAGGGTGCTGGACGAACGCTTCCTGTCCACACCGATCCCGGCCAACGTGCTGCCGGGTGCGCGCGGTGTGGTCGAACTGGGGGACGTGATCGAGCTGCGCGAAGAACGCGCCTCGTTCCCGATCTTCCGCCACAACGGCCGTGCGGCCGAGATGGTGACCGGCGAGCTGGCCGGCACCTTCGAGGCGCCGCTTTACGGGATGCTGGCCGTGGCCGATGAGCTGGACAGGATGGACTGGCCCGAGGGGCTCAAGCCCGAAATCCGCCTGAACGGTCAGCCCGAGGACGAAAGCAGGGTGACGCTCCTGTGGGACGGCGAGTGGGAAGTGACCTGGGTCACCTTCCGCGACATGGGGGCGGCATTCGCGGTGGCGATGCTGGGCATCTACATCCTCGTGGTGGCGCAGTTCGGGTCGTTCCGGCTGCCGCTGGTGATCCTGACGCCGATCCCGCTGACCTTCCTGGGCATCATCGGGGGCCATTGGCTGTTCGGGGCACCGTTCTCGGCCACCTCGATGATCGGCTTCATCGCGCTGGCGGGCATCATCGTGCGCAACTCGATCCTGCTGGTGGACTTCATCCGCCACGAGGGCGGGCCGGACATTCCGCTGATCGACACGCTGATCGCCGCCGGTTCGATCCGGTTCAAGCCGATCCTGCTGACCGCGGTGGCGGCGATGATCGGGGCCTTCGTGATCCTGGCGGACCCGATCTTCCAGGGCCTGGCGATTTCGCTGCTGTTCGGCCTGCTGTCCTCGACCCTGCTGACGGTGCTGGTGATCCCGGCAATCTACCGGGTGTTCAAGGGCTGAGGCAGTGCCCCGACAGATGCGCGGCACCGGCCGTCCGGCCGGTGCCGTGACACGGGGCCCTGCCCCGCATCTTCATCTCGCCCGAAATACTCCGGGGGGTGCGGGGGGCAGAGCCCCCCGCCCCGGTCGGACCGGCCATGACGGTCCGAAATGCAGGGGTTCAGCCGAACACCCGGCCCAGGGCCACATCCACCGCGCCGGTGATCTCGTCGATATCGTCGGCCGTGGCAATCAGTGCCGGCGAAAAGCACAGCACGTTGTTGCGGCCGGGGATCGAGCGGTTGGCCGCTCCGATGATCACCCCCTGCGCCGCACATTCGGCCACCACCCGGGCAATATCGGCCTCGGCCACGGGCTCCTTCGTGCCGCGGTCGCGCACCAGCTCGGCCCCGCAGAACAGCCCCTTGCCGCGCACGTCCCCGATCACCTCGTGCTTGTCCATCAGCGCGTTCAGGTTGGTCATCAGCCGCTCGCCCATGGCCGTGCAGTTGTCGAGCAGCCCCTCCTCCTCGATGATGCGCATGTTTTCCAGCGCCGCCGCCGGTCCTGCCGTGCACCCCCCGAAGGTCGAGATGTCGCGGAAATAGTCCAGCTTGTCCGAGGGATCCTGTTTGAACATCTCGAACACCTCCTCGGTGGTCACGCAGCAGGCAATGGCCGCATAGCCCGAAGCGACCCCCTTGGCCATGGTGACGAAATCGGGCTGCACCCCGTAATGCTGATAGCCGAACCACCTGCCGGTGCGCCCGATGCCGCAGACCACCTCGTCGATATGCAGCAGGATGTCGTATTTGCGGCAGATCTCCTGCACCCGCTCCCAGTAGCCCTCGGGAGGGGTGATGACGCCGCCACCCGCCGTCACCGGCTCAAGGCACAGGCCCCCCACCGTTTCGGGGCCCTCGCGCAGGATCACCTCCTCGATCAGATTGGCGGCGGCGATGCCGAAATCGCGCCCCGAAAGATGGCCCAGACCCAACTCGTCCTTGCGGTACTCCATGCAATGCGGCACCCGGACGAAGCCGGGGGCAAAGGGGCCATACTGCATGTTGCGCTCGTCCTGCCCGCCGGCCGACATCGCCGCAAGGGTCGAGCCGTGATAGTCGCGGTCGCGGTAGAGGATCTTGTATTTCTTCCCGCCATGTTTCTTGTGGGCGATCTGGCGGATCATCTTGAAGGCCTTCTCATTGGCCTCCGAGCCGGAATTGGTGTAGTAGACCCGGCTCATCCCCGGCATCTTCTCGATCAGCTTCTCGGCGAACAGCGAGCCGGGGATCGAACCGGCCGACTGGGCGAAATAGCACAGCTTCATCAGCTGGTCATGGATCGCCCTGGCAATGGATTCGCGGCCATATCCGACATTGACGGTCCAGACCGCCCCCGACACCGCGTCGAGGTACTCCTTGCCGTTCTGGTCCCAAACGCGCATTCCCTTGCCTTCGAGAATGATCCTCGGGTCGGTGGTCTCGAACGGCTTGTGCTGGGTCAGGTGGTGCCAGATGCGGGCCTTGTCGGTCTCGACGATGTGGCGAATGTCGTTTTGCTTGAACGTGCCGTCCATGACATGTCCTTTCGGTTCAGGAAATCGGGCGCGACCGCAGGCCCGCAGCGCGGCCAGAGTCGTTCCCCTATCAGAAACGCCAAATCGCCGCCCGTCTATAGGTCCAGTTGCGGCCGTGATTTGGGGCCAGTTTTATGGAGAAGTTTGTCGCGGCGGACTTGGGGGCACCGATAGTCGATTGAAAATCCGGGGAAATGTTTCCCGTTCCTTTCGTGGCGCCGGGCAGCGGGGTGGGAAGGCGGTCACGGGCCCGCGGGAAAAATCGTTGATCGGTTACCGGAATTGCGTTCCGATCATGGCCGAGGGCATGGTCCGTACGGCAATGCCGTGAAAGGGGCCGTGCGCCGGACGGGACGCCGTCAACAAATCCGCCCGGAAGGGGCGTCAGAAGCGACAAGGGAGATGACGATGAAGATCAAGGCCAGGCTTTTGGGTGCGGTGACCGGACTTGCCGTATTCGCGGGGGCGCTGCCGGCGCTGTCGCAGGAACTCACGGTGGGGTATTTCCTCGAATGGCCGATGCCGTTCGAATACGCCAAGCAGATGGGCACCTATGACAAGGAGCTGGGGGTGCCGGTCAAGTGGGTCAGCTTCGACACCGGCACTGCGATGAGCGCGGCAATGGCGTCGGGCGACGTGCAGATCAGCGTCAGCCAGGGCGTGCCGCCCTTCGTCGTGGCGGTCAGCGCCGGGCAGGATCTGCAGATCCTCGACGTGGCGGTCTCCTATTCCGACAATGACAACTGCGTGGTGCGCTCGGACCTGGAGATCGACAAGACCAACGCGAAGGAGCTTGAGGGCAAGAAGGTCGCCGTTCCGCTGGGCACCGCTGCGCATTACGGCTTCCTCAAGCAGATGAACCACTTCGGTGTGGATATCGGCACCATGACGGTGGTGGACATGGCCCCGGCCGAAGGCGCGGCGGCGCTGGCGCAGGGCAATGTGGACATGGCCTGCGGCTGGGGTGGCGCGCTGCGCCGGATGAAGGAACACGGCAACGTGCTCCTGACCGGCGCCGAGAAGGAGGAACTGGGCATCCTGGTCTTCGACGTGACCAGTGCGCCGGCATCCTTCATCGCCGAAAACGGCGATCTGGTGGCAAAGTTCCTGCGCGTCACGGCGGATGCCAACGAGATGTGGAACAGCGGCAAGATGAAGGACGAGATGATCCCGGTCATCGCCAGGGATGCCGGCATGGATGTGGACGCCACTGCCGAAACCATCGCCACCTTCGTCTTCCCCTCGATCGAAGAGCAGCTTTCGCCCAAGTGGCTGGGCGGCGGTGCGCAGGAATTCATGAAGGGCGTGGCCGACGTGTTCGTGAAGGCCGGCAGCATCGACAAGGCGCTCGAATCCTACGAGGGCGCGGTCAATGTCGGTCCGCTGACGGCGGCCAGCAGGATGTAGTCCGGAAAATCGGCCGGCCCGCCCTGTCCCGGGCGGGCCGGCCGTTGCAACGTTCAAGCGGCGCTGCGGGCCGGTGGCATGCCGCCGCGCCCCGGCAGGCCGCGGGACAGGGAAGGACATGGCCGAACTTTCGATCGACAACGTTTCCATGCGCTTCGACCTGCCGGGCGGCACGTCGATTCAGGCGCTCAAGGATGTCACGCTTCACCTGAAGGCGGGTGAATTGATGAGCGTCCTCGGCCCCTCGGGCTGTGGCAAGACGACGCTTCTCAACATCGTCGCAGGATTTCTCGCCCCGACCGAGGGGCGGGTCGCGATCAACGGGCGCACGGTCACGGGGCCCGGCCCGGAACGTGGCATGGTGTTCCAGCAGGGGGCACTGTTCGAGTGGATGAACGTGCGGGAAAACGTGAGTTTCGGCCCCCGCATGAAGGGCATGCCGAAGGCCGAGATGCAGCAGATCGTCGATCACCTGCTCGACGTGGTGGGACTTGCCGACTTCAAGGACAAGGCGATCTACGAGCTCTCCGGCGGGATGCAGCAGCGGGTCGCGCTGGCCCGGTGCCTGGCCAACGACCCGGACGTGATCCTGATGGACGAACCCCTGGGCGCGCTGGATGCGCTCACCCGCGAAAAGATGCAGTCTCTGGTGCTGCGGCTGTGGAAGGAGACCGGCAAGACGATCATCCTCATCACCCATTCGGTCGAGGAGGCGCTGCTTCTGGGTGAACGGCTGATCGTGATGGCGCCGCGGCCGGGGCGGATCCACAGGGAATACCGGCTGCCCTTTGCCGATCTCGGCGTCGGCGCGGACCTGCGCGAGATCAAGAAACATCCCGATTACGATCCCACCCGCGAGGAAATCCTCAACATGATCTGGAACATGGAAGAGGAGATCATGGGCCGGGCGGAGGTCGCGACATGACCAGCATGGTTCCGTTCCTGATCTATCTGGCGATCTTCGCTGGCTCGTATCTCGTCGTGAACAGGGCGATTCGGCGCGCGGTGCGTACCGGGCTGACGGCGCGCAAGACCGTGACGTTCGGGGACGAAAGCGCGGTGATCCCCGATCGCGTGGCAAGCGTCATCTCGATTGCCACCCTGTTCCTGCTGTGGGGCATCTTTACCGGCTCGGCGCTGGTTCCGGCCTTTCTGCACATGCCCGGCCCCTATATCGGCGACGGCCGGTTCACCTATGTCGTCGAGGCCCGAGACGGCCGGCGCGACGAGGCGACGGTGTTCTGGCGGGTCGCGGCGCCGGGGAAGAAGGGGGAAAAGCCGGAAATCGATCCCGGCGAGGGGCCGGCGAAAAATGACGGGATCGTCATTCGAGCCTATCGCAGCGCGCAGCTGAGCTGGGACAGGAACGACGAGGAAGGCTTCAGGCGCAAGGCCGGCGCGCGGATCGTCGAGATTGCGGGCGTGTCGGTGGACTATGACCCGGCCCGGCGGGGCGAGGCCGATGCGGCCGACCGGCCCAAGCCGGTGGTTGCGGTGGAAAACGCCACCGTGACGCTTTCGGACAAGGGGGCGCTGATCATCACCCCCTATACGGGCTGGCAGATGGAGCCGATCTGGCTGCCCCCGCCCGAGGATGTGGTCAAGCGGCTGATCGAGATCGCCAGCGAGGGATTCCGCGGTGCGACCCTGTGGGAGCACTTGGGATTTTCTCTCATGCGCGTGGTTGTCGGTTTCTTCTTCGGTTCGCTGGTGGGCATTCCGCTGGGCTATGCCATGGGGCTGTCCAACTGGTTCCGTGGCTGGTTCGACCCGATCGTGGAATTCATGCGCCCGGTTCCGCCGCTGGCGCTGATTCCGCTGGTCATCATCTGGGCCGGCATCGGCGAGCTGGGCAAGATCGTGCTGCTGTTTCTTGCCGCACTGTGGATCATGGCGATTGCGGCCCGGTCGGGTGTGTCCGGGGTGCGGATTTCCAAGGTCCATGCGGCCTATTCTCTGGGGGCAAGCAAGAGCCAGATCATGCGCCACGTGATCGTGCCCAATTCGCTGCCCGAGCTGTTCACCGGCGCGCGGGTCGCGATGGGCGTGTGCTGGGGCACGGTGGTTGCCGCCGAACTTGTCGCCGCCGAGAAGGGCGCGGGGATGATGATCATGGTGGCATCGAAATTCCAGAACACCGACATCGTGATCATGGGGATCATCCTGATCGGGGTGATCGGTTTCGGCATCGACATCCTGATGCGCTGGCTGGAGCGCCGGCTGGTGCCCTGGAAGGGCAAGGGCTGACCGAGGCCCGGCCCCCGCGTCTCCTCGGTGTTCGGGGCGGGGGGTCATGCGAGGCAATTGCCGCGATCATGTCGCCCGATGCGGAGGCGCCGGGCGGTTGTCTTTTCCCTTGCCTCTGCGGGCGTGTCGGTCAGGATGGCCGAAACTGCCCCGAGTGAGGAGACGTTGGTTCATGGCCGAGCTTCCCGTGATTGGCGCGCAGCTCAGCGTGCTGGATCTCGACCGTCACAGCGACTGGCTGTTCGAGAGGGATCGCGACCTGGAGCTGCCCGAATTCAGCATGGTGGACATCCTGCGCGCGCCGGAACCCTTCATCGCCATGGCCAAGGAGAAGCTGGACGGCTGGGATGGGCGGTTGGGCATCCACGGCCCCTTTGCCGGGTTCGAACTGGACGTGAAGGACCGCGAGATCCGCTCGTTGGTGCAGGCGCGGCTGGATCAGGCGCTGGCGGTCTGCGAGGCGTTGGGGGCGACCCAGATGGTGATTCATTCGCCCTATGATTATTGGGATGCGCACAATCTGGACAATGCGCCGAAGGATCGGGAACGTCGCGTCGCGGCGATTCTGGATACGCTGGAGCCGGCGATTGCGCGCGCCGAGGATATCGGCGTGGAGATGGTGCTGGAGAACATTCAGGACTGCGATCCGGCCGATCGTCGCGCGGTGGTGGAGGCGGCGGACAGCCCGGCGCTTCGGCTGTCGGTGGATGTCGGTCACGCCCATTGGGCGCACAACATGTGCGGTGCGGCTCCGGCGGATCGCTACATCAGCGATGCCGGTGCGCTGCTGGGGCATGTGCATCTGCACGACACCGACGGCTATGCCGACCGGCACTGGCCGCCGGGGTGTGGCAATATCGGCTGGCATGCGGTGTTCGAGGCGCTTCAGATGTGCGCCGCGCGCCCGCGGTTGATCGTCGAGGTACGCGAGTTCGACCGGGTCGTGGAGGGCGTGGCGCATCTCGAGCGGCTGGGGCTGGGGTGCTGAGGCGGCTGCGGTCGGGCGGAGCGCCTGCGGCGCGCGCCGATCTGCGCTGCGCGCGGATCGGGGCTCTGCCCCGAACCCCGGAGTATTTCCGGCAAGAGGAAGGGGAATTGCGCATCCCGGCCCTGCGTGCATGATGGGCGCGGGCAAGGGGGAGATGCAATGGTTGCCGAGGCGTTTCTGGAGACTCCGCAGGGCCGGCGGCTGGCCTATCACCGCAGCGAGGGGCGGGGCCCCTGGATCGTGTTCCTGGGCGGGTTGAAGTCGGACATGGAGGGCACCAAGGCGGTGCATCTGGAGGCCTGGGCGCAGGCGCAGGGGCGGGCCTTTCTGCGGTTCGACTATTCCGGGCATGGCGAGAGCAGTGGCCGTTTCGAGGAGGGCTGCATCGGCGATTGGCACGAGGATACGGTGGCGGCGGTTTCGGCGCTGACCGAGGGGCCGGTGGTGCCGGTGGGCTCGTCGATGGGCGGGTGGCAGGCGCTGCTGTTGGCCCGTGCCATGCCCGGGCGCATTGCCGGCATGGTGACCATCGCCGCGGCGCCGGATTTCACCGAGGACGGGTATTGGGCGAATTTTTCGGAGGCGCAGAAGCGGGCGCTGGAAGAGGTGGGGCACGTGGAGTTGCCTTCGGACTACATGGAGCCCTATATCGTCACCGCGCGGATGATCGAGGATGGCCGGCGGCATCTGGTTTTGCGTGCACCGCTGCGGTTGCCGTTTCCGGTGCGCTGCCTGCAGGGGACGGCCGATACGGCGGTTTCGGTCGAGACGGCGCTGCGCTTGCTGGAGCATACCGAGTGCCCCGACATGAGGCTGACGCTGGTCAAGGGGGCCGATCACCGCTTTTCCGACGAGCGCTGCCTGGGGATCATCGAGCGCGCCGTTCTGGACGTTCTGGGGGGCGGGTGAGAATGGTCGAACCTCTGGTTTTCCTGCCGGGCATGATGTGCGACGCGCGGCTCTACGAGCCGCAGATTACCGAGTTTTCCCGCGAGCGCGCGGTCATGGTGGCGCCGATTTCCCTGGGCGAGCGGATCGAGTCGATCGCCGAGGCGATTCTGGATCAGCTGCCGCGCCGGTTCGCGCTGGCCGGGCTGAGCATGGGCGGGATCGTGGCGATGGAAGTTCTGCGCCGGGTGCCCGAGCGGGTGGCGCGGATCTGCCTGATGGACACCGATCCGCTGGCCGAGCCGCCGCAGATCGCTGCTCTGCGCGAGCCGTGGATCGCGCAGGCGCGGGCCGGGCGGCTGGGCGAGGTGATGCGCGAAGCGCTGAGGCCGTCCTTCCTGGCGCCGGGGCCGCAGCGGATGGCGATACTTGAAAAGATGTATGCCATGGCCGAAGAGCTGGGCCCGGAGCTGTTCATCCGCCAGTCGCGCGCGCTGCAGCGGCGTCCAGATCAGCAGGGCACCTTGCGCAAGTGCAAGGCGCCGGCGCTGGTGCTGTGCGGCGAACATGATGCGCTGACCCCGGTGAAACGCCACGAGTTCATGGCTGCGTTGATCCCGGATGCGCGGCTGGAGATCATCTCCGGCGCTGGTCACCTGCCGACGCTGGAGCGGCCCGAGGAGGTGACGCGGGCTATGCGGGCGTGGCTGGATCAGTCGCCCGCGTGATCGCGCAGGGCGGCGCGTTCGTCGGGGGCGGGGATGCGGGCGGGCGCGATCGGTTTGCCGGCCTCGTCGAAGAAGGGGTTGTCCCGCCAGCGGCCGGACAGGGCGGCCGTGGCCATGCGCGCGAAGACCCCGGCGGCCATGCGGCCTCCGCCTTCGGTGCGGACCTTGCCGGCCGCGTCGCGCCGGAACAGCCGGATGCGCGCCGGAGGCAGGCGGCCGGGGTCGTCGAGCCGCGCAACCGCCACACCGGCAAATGGCAGCCGGCGCGAGGCGAGCGTGTTGAAAAGCGGGGCCCCGCAGCAGGTTGCGTACCACCGCATTAGACCCCTGGGCGTCAGCCGGAGCAGGCCGACGCGGTCCAGCCCTGTCTCGAAGGTGATCATGTCCGGTGTGATCTGAAGCAGATCGACTCCATCGGGGGCGGGGTCGGGCTGGCCCAGAAGGCGCTGCGCATCGCGGCAGTCGCGGCAGAAGCAGGTCAGCCGCGTGCCCCGGGCAGCGGCCCGTGGCGAGAGGTGGCCGCGGACAGCCCCGCAGGTGCATGAGAAGCCGAGCGGTTCGTCCTGTCCGGGCCTTGCCATCGGGCTATTTCGCAGCGGCGTTGTGGTTGGCAGGCTTGCGTGTGCGGGTCTTGCCACGGCTGTTGGCGTCCATGAAACTGATCACCAGAGGGCGGATGTTGTCGCGCCACGACCGCCCGGCGAAGATGCCGTAATGACCTGCCTCGGGTTCGAGGTGATGGGCCTTTCGGTCGTCGGCAAGGCCGGTGGTGAGTTCAAGCGCGGCGATGCACTGCCCGGGGGCGGAAATGTCGTCCTTGCCGCCTTCGACGGTCATCACCGCGACATCGGTGATCTTGCCGATATCCACCCGGTGGCCCTTCACCGTGAATTCGTTTCGGGCGATTTCGCGATTCTTGAAGATGCGCTCGACCGTGGAAAGGTAGAACTCGGCGGTCATGTCCATCACCGCGAGGTATTCGTCGTAGAACCGGTTGTGGGCATCGTGATCCGATGCCTCGCCACGCATCACGCGATTGATCTGTTCGCTGAAGGCGGTGGCGTGGCGTTCCATGTTCATGGACATGAACGAGGCCAGTTGCAGAAGGCCCGGATAGACCATCCGGCCCACGCCCTTGTACTTGAAGCCCACGCGCTGGATCGCCATTTCCTCGAGCTGGCCCATGGTCACGCGGCGGCCGAAATCAGTCACCTCGGTGGGGGTGGCGTCGGGGTCGATCGGGCCGCCGATCAGGGTCAGCGTCTGCGGCTGTGCCTTGGGGTCGCGCTCGGCCAGGTAGGCGGTCGCGGCCAGCGTCAGCGGCGCCGGCTGGCATACCGCGATCACGTGGGTGTCAGGCCCCAGTTCGCGCATGAAATCGACAAGGTAGAGTGTATAGTCCTCGATGTCGAACCTGCCTTCCGACACGGGAATGTCGCGGGCATTGTGCCAGTCGGTGATATAGACGTCGCAGTTGACGATCAGACTCTTGACCGTGCTGCGCAGCAGCGTGGCGTAGTGGCCGGACATGGGTGCGACCAGAAGCACCTTGCGCGGCATCGGCTTGCGCCCATTGACGCGGAATTCGATTAGGTCGCCGAAGGGGCGTTCCACCACCGGCACGATTTCCACCAGGTGATCCTTGCCGTCCTCGCAGGTAAAGGTGCGGATTCCCCAGTCGGGCCTGGCGACCATGCGCTGATAGGTGCGTTCGGTCACTTCCCCCCAGGCGGCCATCCAGTCGAGCATCGGGTTCGGCACCATGCTGAACACCGGGTAGGAGGCGAAGGAAAGTGCCGTCGCGCCCAGCCACTGGTTGGCGTTGCGGGCCGACTCCATCAGGTCATAGGTCATCAGGTAACGCATTCGGAGCTCCTTCGCGCGTCCACAAACCACCCGGCCATTCGCCGCTTCCCCCCCGGCGACGGCCACGTTATTCTGCACAGCAGCGAGAGTATGAGGGATTTGTTAAAATGACAACAAGCGAAGATGGCGCAGCTGTTCCGGCCGCCGTGAACCTTGAGAAGCTCAAGGAGAACATGGCCCGGGTCGAGGAGCTTTCCAGGCGCCTGATCGAGGTGATGTCCCGCAAGACCTCGCACAATCCGGCCCTGACCGCGCCCGATCACGAAGTGCTTGCCAAGGCGGCCATGGCGTTCTGGACGCAGGCCATGCAGAACCCGGCCAGGCTGATGGAGCAGCAGGTGGAATACTGGAGCCGGTCGGTTCTGAATTTCGCCGAGGCCCAGCGGGCGCTGACAGGGCTGCGCAGCGGAGAGGATGAGGAAGGCGAGAGCCGGGGCGACCGGCGCTTTTCCAACCCGTTGTGGAATTCCAACCCCTATTTCAATCTCATCAAGCAGCAGTATCTGACCAATGCCGAGGCGTTGCAAAGGGCGGTCGACTCGGTCGAGGATCTGGATGAGAAGGAAAAGCGGCGGCTGACCCATTTCACCCGTCAGATCATCGACATGATGGCGCCGACGAATTTCCTGCCGACCAACCCGGATGCCTTGCAGAAGGCGCTGGAAACGAATGGCGAATCGCTGGTCCGGGGGCTGGAGAACCTGGTGGCGGATCTCGAGGCCAATGACGGCGAGCTGGTGGTGCGGCTGGCCGACGAAAGCGCCTTCGAGATCGGCAGCAACATTGCCACCGCGCCGGGCGAGGTGGTGTTTCGCAACCGGTTGATGGAGCTGATCCAGTATGCGCCGACCACCGATACCGTGTACCGGATTCCGATCGTCCTTTTCCCCCCTTGGATCAACAAGTTCTACATCCTCGACCTGAAGGCGCAAAACAGTCTCGTCCGCTGGATCGTCGATCAGGGCTATACCCTGTTCGTGGTCAGCTGGGTGAACCCCGACGCATCCTTCGCCGATACAGGCATGGAGGACTATATCGAGGAAGGCTTCCTGACCGCGATCGAGGAGGCGAAGAAGATCTGCGGCGTCCGCCAGGTGAATGCGGTGGGTTACTGCATCGCCGGCACCACGCTGGCGCTGACGCTGGCGCTGCTCAAGCAGCGCGGCGATCGGTCGGTGAAATCGGCGACCTTCTTCACCGCGCTGACCGATTTTTCCGATCAGGGCCTGTTCACCCCCTTCCTGCACGAGGATTTCATCGACGAGATCGAAAAGGAGGTGAAGGAGCACGGAATGCTGCGCTCGTTCATCATGGCCCGCACCATGAGCTATCTGCGGCCCAACGATCTGGTCTATCTGCCGGCCATTCGCAGCTACATGCTGGGCGAGACGCCGCCGGCCTTCGATCTGCTCTACTGGAACGGCGATGGGACCAACCTGCCGGCCCGGATGGTGATGCAGTATCTGCGCGGCCTGTGCCAGCGCAACGCGTTCGTCACCGACGGGTTCGAACTGATGGGCCATCGCCTGCACGTGCGCGACGTGAGCGTGCCGCTGATGGCGATTACCTGCGAAGGCGACCACATCGCGCCGTGGAAGGACTGCTATCGCGGCGTGCAGATGATGGGGGCGAAGGACAAGACGTTTGTCGTCTCGGAATCGGGGCATATCGCCGGGATCGTGAATCCGCCCAGCAAGAAGAAATACGGTCACTACACCAATGACGACCTGGGCCGGGATGCCGAAGGCTGGATGGAAGGGGCCACCTATCACCAGGGGTCGTGGTGGCCGCGCTGGGAGGCATGGCTGCGACCGCGCTCGGGCAAGAAGGTTCCTGCCCGGAAACCGGGTGATTCGACTCACCCGCCACTGTGCCCCGCGCCGGGCACCTACGTGAGGGCGCGGGCAAGCCGTTGATATCGAGTTGAAACTTTTTTGCTGCAACGCGGCATTTTCCTCTTGAAATGCTGCGTTGCAGAATGCATATTGTCCTCAGACAGGATGACGCGATCCGGGACGATCCCGGAAAGCATGAAAGGATCAGGACATGGCAAAGACTCAGGATTTCACCGGGATCATGAAAGACTTCATGGGTGCATTCCCCGTTGACGCATCGGCGCTGGAAGGCGCCTTCAGGAACACCGCGGCACTGAACGAAAAACTGACCGGCGTGGCGCTGAACGCCGCCGAGAAATCGGTCGAGCTGTCGAACAAGTGGACCAAGGACACCATCGCCAAGCTGGCCGAAGTGTCCAAGGCCAAGGCCGAACCCGCCGATTACGCCAAGGCTTTCGCCGATTTCGCCAGCTCTTCGGCCGAAGTGGCTGCCGAGAACATGGCCGCCTTCGCCGAGATCGCAAAGAAGGTTCAGATGGATACCGTCGAGCTTCTGATGTCTGCCGGCAAGACCGCCGCCGAGGACGCGACCGCCGCAGTCAAGAAGGCGACCAGCGAAGTCACCGCTGCCACCAGGAAAGCGGCTGCGAAGTAAGAATACGGACAACATTGCACCAACCCTCCTCCTCCCAGTCGGTGCAATTGTAAGGGCGGGCCTTTGGCCCGCCCATTTTCTTGTCCGGCCCGGGAACGGCCATTCGCGCGGTGGGGCGGGGAAGGGGATCTGCCCGTTCGCGCCGGTCTTTCATTTTGTTCTGCGCTCGCATAGTGTTTTCTGCATCGCAATGTCGGGGAGGAAACGAGGTGGCCGACAAGGACAAACCGCTTCTGATAAAACGCTACGCGAGCCGGCGGCTCTACAATACCGAGACCAGCGATTACGTGACGCTCGAGGATATCGCCGGTTTCATCCGTGACGGGCGCGAAGTGCAGATCATCGATCTCAAGACCGGCGACGACCTGACCCGACAATACCTGCTCCAGATCATCGCCGAACACGAAAGCCGGGGCGAGAACGTGTTGCCGGTGAACGTGCTCAACGATCTGGTGCGCGCCTACATGCTGCCCGGCGGCGGGGTGATGCCGCAGTTCCTGCAGCAATCTTTCGAGATGCTGCGCGAGAGCCAGGCCAGGATCATGGAAAACATGAACGCCTTGAACCCGATGTCGAAGATGCCGGGATTCGAGGCGATCCAGGCCCAGCAGCAGGCGTTCCTGAAGGCGATGACCAAGGGGCTGGGTGGCCAGTGGTCGGGGCCAGGGCAGGAAGGCGCGGAAGACGAGGGCGGCAAGGGCGGTGGCAGCGCCGAAGACCTGGAGGCAATCCGCAAGCAGCTTGCCGAGCTGCAGGAGAAGCTGTCCAGGCTGAGTTGAAGTTTCGTCTTCTGGGTCAGGTCCCGAAGGCGCGGGCCGGTCCTGTCGCCTCGGTTACCGCGTCCAGAATGATGTCGGCAATCAGGTCCAGATCGGCGCGGTTCAGATGCACCGGCAGGCGCACGTCGCAGGCCCGCATCAGCATGGCGCGGGTGCGGGGCAGATCGGGCAGGTCGGGCAGGAATTGCCAGTTCCAGAAGGCGCGCGCATTGTCGGTGCTCATCCCGAAGACCTGCACGCCCACCCCGCGCGCCGCCGCCGCCTCGACGAAGGCGCGGGTCTGGTCGTCGCTCAGCCCGCGCAGGTTGAACTGGATGGAATCGGGCGCTCGTTCCTCGCCGGGCAGGGGGGCGGGCACCTCGATCCAGGGCGAGGCGTTCAGCCGCGCGGCCACGTGATCGTGGTTGGCCCGGCCCTGGCGGACGCGGCGCGCCAGTTCGGGCAGTTGCGGGCGGATCACTGCTGCCGCCAGGTTGGACATGCGCAGATTGTACAGCGGCAGCCGGTTCTGCCACCGGGCAAAGGCGTCCTGCAGGACGGGATGTTTTTTCCAGTTGTGCTCGTAGGCGCCCGAGAGGATCACCGCGCGTGCCACCAGGTCGGCATCGTCGCTGACCATAATCCCCCCTTCGCCGGCATTGATCATCTTGTAGGACTGGAAGGAAAAGCAGCCCACCCGCCCGATGGTGCCGATATTGCGCCCCCGCCAGGTGGTGCCGAGCGAGTGGGCCGCATCCTCGATCACCGGAATGGCGCGCGCGGAGCACAGCTCCATGATCGCGTCCATGTCCGAGGTATGCCCGCGCATGTGGCTGATGATGACCGCCTGCACCCCGTCCAGCCTGGCTGCGAAATCGGGCAGGTCCACGCGGTAGTTGTCCCCCACTTCGCACAGCACCGGCACGCAGTCGGCATGAATCACCGAAGAGGGCACCGCGGCAAAGGTGAAGCCGGGGATCAGCACCCGCGCCCCCCGCGGCAGCCCCAGCGCCTTGAGCGACAGGAACAGCGCCGCCGAGCAGGACGACACCGCCAGCGCATAGCGCGCCCCGATCAGCGCGGCGAATTCGGCCTCCAGCAGCGATACCGGGGCGTTTTCAGGCGCGGTGTAGCGGAACAGGTCGCCCGACTGCAAAAGCGCCTCGATCGCCTCGCGCGCGGCCTCGGGGATGGGTTCGGCCTGATGAACGTCGGGAGCCTGTTGCATATTTCGTTTTCCTTAATCCGTCCTTCGGAAATTCTAAATCAGATGTCCTGTCAAGCCAAGGGTCCTTTCCCGTGCGGGTGGCGTTCGGGGGCGGGGGAGCCGGGGAGGGGGCGCTGCCCCCTCTTGCCCCTGCGGGGCAATTCACCCCCGGAGTATTTGCAGGCAAGAGGAAGGAGGGGGTGTTGCCGGGGTGTTCGCGGGGGGGCAGAGCGTCTCGTTTCCGGTCGGTCTTCAGAGCCCCAGCCGGTCGCGCAGGGCGAACCAGGTCATGGCCAGCACCAGGAGCGGCGTGCGCAGCCCCGGCCCGCCGGGGAAGGGGGGCACGGGCAGGCGCGCCATGGTGTCGAATCCTTCCGTCTCGCCCCGGATCGCCAGCGCCATCAGCTGCCCCGCCTGGGTGGCGTTGCCGACCCCGTGGCCGGAATAGCCCGAGGCCGACAGGATGTTGGGCGCCACCCGCGCCAGGTAGGGCAGGCGCTTCATGGTGATGGCCAGCGTGCCGCCCCAGGCGTAGTCGATGCGCACGTCGCGCAGATGCGGAAAGACCTTCGTCATCGGCTTGCGCACCACCGCCGCGATGTCGCGCGGGAAGCGGTAGCCATAGCTTTCGCCGCCGCCGAACAGCAGCCGCCCGTCGGAGCTGAGGCGGAAATAGTTGATCACGAAGCGGTTGTCGGCCACCGCCACGTCGCGGGCCAGCACCTGCCGGGCATCCTCGCCCAGTGGTTCGGTTGCGACGATGAAGTTGTTGATCGGCATCACCCGTGCCGCCACCTTGCGGTTCAGCCCGCCCAGATAGCCGTTGCAGGCGAGGATGACGTGATCGGCCACCACCCGCCCCTTCTCGGTGCGCACCACCGCCGGGCGGTGTTCCTCGATATGGTGGACCTCGGTGTTCTCATGGATGCGCACCCCCGCCTTCGCCGCCGCCCGCGCCAGCCCCAGCGCGAAGTTGAGCGGGTGCAGATGCGCGCCGCCCATGTCGAGGCAGCCGCCGCGATAGTCCGGCGAGGGGCAGATGGCGCGGCAGGCATCTTCGTCGAGCAGCTCGATCTGCTCATAACCGTAGCGTTCGCGCAGCAGCGTGCCGTATTCGTGCAGGTGGCGTACATCCGCCGGGGTCGAGCCGGTCCACAGGATGCCCGGCCTCAGGTCGCAGTCGATGCGGTGGCGCGCGATCAGATCGCGCACCAGCGCCTTGGCGTCCTCGCCCATCTGCCACAGCTTCGCGGCATCGTCGCGTCCGACCAGCCTTTCCAGCTGGTCCTGCTCCACCCGCTGGCCGCTGCCCAGCTGTCCGCCATTGCGCCCCGAGGCGCCGAAGCCCACCCGGTGGGCCTCGATCAGCACCACGTCGAGGCCGGCTTCGGCCAGGTGCAGCGCCGCCGACAGCCCGGTATAGCCCGCCCCCACCACGCAGACATCGGCCCGCGTCTCGCCCCTGAGCGGCGGGAAGGGGTCCAGCGGGCGGGCGGTCGCGGCGTACCAGCTGCGTGGATATTCCCCGCGCCGGTCGTTGGAGTGGAGAAGGTTCATGGCGTGCCTCTCTCGGCCGGCGGCGGGGTCAGACGTTCAGAAGCAGGTGCTCGCGCTCCCAGGGCGAGATCACCTGCAGGAATTCCTCGTATTCGGCCCGTTTCACCGCCAGATAGACGCGGGCGAATTCGGGGCCGAGAATGTCGTGCAATGCGCTTGCAGCCTCGAACTGGTCCAGCGCGTCGCCCATCACCTGGGGGATGTCGCCTTCGCCGCGGTAGGCATCCGTCTTGCACTGCTTGCGCGGCCACAGCTCGTTGACCATGCCCAGATAGCCGCAGGCCAGCGAGGCGGCGATGCCCAGATAGGGGTTGCAGTCCATGCCCGCGATGCGGTTCTCGATCCGCCGCGCCTCGGGGCCCGAAAGCGGGATGCGCAGCCCCGTG
This sequence comes from Piezobacter thermophilus, assembly GCF_055386745.1. Taxonomy (NCBI): domain Bacteria; kingdom Pseudomonadati; phylum Pseudomonadota; class Alphaproteobacteria; order Rhodobacterales; family Paracoccaceae; genus Piezobacter; species Piezobacter thermophilus. Next base: position 884,123 of record NZ_AP042380.1, read on the forward strand.
GTGCGGTTGTCGCGCCCCCATTCCAGGTTGATCGGCGCGGCAAAGTCCTTCACATAGCGGCGATAGCTGTTCACATAGGGGGCCATGATGGCGATGGCCTCGGGCATGTGGGTCTGAAGCCCGCCGAGAAAGCCGAAGAACAGGTCGGTCTCGCCCCCCTGGGGGCCCGAGAACAGGTTGCGCCCGGTCTCGATGTCCACCACCGAGTGGTGGATGTGCATGGCGCTGCCGGGCTCGTCCTCGATGGGCTTGGCCATGAAGGTCGCGAAGCTGTCGTGGCGCAGCGCCGCCTCGCGGATGAGGCGCTTGAAATAGAACACCTCGTCGGCCAGCTTCACCGGGTCGCCATGGCGCAGGTTGATCTCCAGCTGGCCGGCGCCGCCCTCCTGGGTGATGCCGTCGATCTCGAAGCCCTGGGCCTCGGCAAAGTCGTAGATGTCGTCGATGACCGGGCCGAATTCGTCCACAGCGGTTACCGAATAGGCCTGGCGCGCCGCCGCCGGACGGCCCGAGCGGCCCATCATCGGCTCGATCGGGCGGGCCGGGTCGAGGTTGCGGGCGACGATGTAGAACTCCATCTCGGGGGCGACGATGGGCTCCCACCCCCGGTCGCGGTAGAGCTGCACCACCTTCCTGAGCACGTTGCGGGGGCTGAAGGGGATCGGGTTGCCGTCGCGATCATGGGCGTCGTGGATCACCTGCAGCGTCCAGTCGGCGGTCCATGGCGCGGCGCTGGCGGTACTCATGTCCGGGGTCAGGACCATGTCGCGTTCGATATAGCCCTCATCGCCCGCGGCGCGGCTCCATTCGCCGGTGATGGTCTGGAAGAAGATGCTGTCGGGCAGGTGGAACTGTGCCTGCCGGGCGAATTTCGAGGCCGGCACCGCCTTGCCGCGGGCAATGCCCGGCAGGTCGGGGATGATGCATTCCACCTCGTCCAGGCGCCTGCCGTCCAGATAGGCGCGCGCGGCTTCGGGCAACTGGTCTGTCCATGTCTTGGCCATCAGGCCCTCGCATTCCGTTTGGTCGTGTCGGTTGTGTCGGTTCCGGCGTGCCGGAGGAAGAATCGGGCCATGTCTTCGGCCATCGCCGCGGCATCGTTCGGCCCGTTAAGCCGCGCCGCCGCATCGTCCAGAACCGCGTCGGGCACCACGCCGCGACCACGCGTTTCGATCAGGCCGCGGATGAAGGCGTTGTCGAATTCGGGGTGGGGCTGAAGCGTCCAGACGTGATCGCCATAGGCCAGCGCGGCGTATCTGCAGAAATCGTTGCTGCCCACCACCCGGGCGCCTTCGGGCGGTTCGGTCACCTGGTCCTGGTGCCAGGCGTTCAGAGTCACCTTGCGCCCGCCCAGATCGTATTTGGTCCGCCCCACCGCCCAGCCGCCCGAGAACTTCTCGACCCGGCCGCCCAGGGCGCGGGCGATGATCTGGTGGCCGAAGCAGATGCCGATGAGCGGCAGCCCGCGCGCGTGGATGTCGCGGATCAGCTGCTCGAGCGGGGCGATCCAGGGCAGCTCGTCATAGACGCCGTGGCGCGATCCGGTGATCAGCCAGCCATCGGCGGCGCCGGGGCCGGGGGGGAACTGCCCGTCCACCACCGCCCAAGTTTTAAAGTCGAATCCATGCCCCGACAGAAGCTCGCGGAACATCCGGTCGTAATCGCCGGTCCGTTCGATCATGTCATCGGGGGCGTGTCCGGTCAGGAGAATGCCGATCTTCATGTCTCACCATTGCTTTCGGCCCATGCCGGGCGCCGTGGGGCGCTGCGTCAGACCGATTCGAGGTAGATATCGATGCGTTCGGGCGGCGACAGGTCCGGTATGTAGCCCAGTTCCTGCCGCTTGGTCATCACATAGTTGCGGATCAGATCCGGCGCAAATATCCGCGCCACCTCGGCATCGGATTCGAAGCGGTCGATGGCGTCTGCCCATTGCGAAGGGATGCGGGGAAGGTCCTGCTCATAGGCATTGCCGGTCACCGGGGCGGGGGGGAGGCGTGCGTCCTCGATCCCGTTCAGGGCCGCGCCCAGCACTGCCGCGATCACCAGATATGGGTTCACGTCCGCCCCCGCCACCCGTTGTTCGATCCGCCGCGCCGCCGGATCGCCGCCGGGCACGCGCAGCGCGGCGGTGCGGTTTTCATGCGCCCAGCAGATGCCGGTGGGCGCGTGTGCGCCGGGGACGATCCGGGCATAGCTGTTATCGTGCGGGAAAAAGACCAGCGCGGTTCCGGGCAGGGCCGCGAGGCAGCCGGCGATGGCGTGCATGAGACTGTCGCTGCCCCGCGCGCTGCCATCGTCGAAGACGTTGCGCCCCTCCTCGTCCAGGACCGAGAAATGCACGTGCATCCCCGATCCGGCACGGTCTTCATAGGGCTTGGCCATGAAGGAGGCGGCAAACCCGTGGCGCCGGGCCATGCCCTTGAGCAGCATCTTGAACAGCCACGCGTCATCGGCGGCACGCAGCGCATCGGCGCGATGCATGAGGTTGATCTCGAACTGGCCCGGGCCGGCTTCGGAAATGGCCGTATCGGCGGGGATGTCCATGGCCTCGCAGGCGTCGTATAGCGCGGTGAAGAACGGGTCGAAACGCTCAAGCGCCCTGAGCGAGAGGATTTCGCCCGCCCGTCGCCGCCTGCCCGAGCGGGGCGAGCGCGGCACCTGCGGTCTCTCGCCGGAATCGTCGATCAGGAAGAATTCCAGCTCGACCGCCACCACCGGGGTCAGCCCGTGTTCGCGGTATCGCCGCACCACCCGGTCAAGGGCATGGCGCGGATCGCCGGCAAAAGGGCGCCCGTCATCGTGAAACATCCAGATCGGCAGCAGCGCCGAGGGCGTTTCGAGCCACGGCATCGGCACGAAGCCGCGCTCGGTCGGGCGCAGCACCCCGTCGCGGTCCCCGGTTTCCAGCACCAGCGGACTGCCGAGAATGTCCTCGCCCCGGATATCGAGGTTGAGCGCCGAAAGCGGGAACCGGATGCCGCCTCCGATTGCCTTGTCGGCGCGATGCGCAGGGATCCGCTTGCCGCGCGGCTGGCCGTTGAGGTCGGATGCGGCCACATGCACGGCCCGGATACGGGGATTGTGCCGAAGCCAGTCATGCGTGTTCATGGGACACCGCCGCGCGTGCTGAATAATTTGATCAAATTTCTAATATCCGAAACGGGGAAATGGCAAGCGGAATTTCCCCGCGCCCGTCCGGGCCTGCATTGCGCGCCGTCCGGGGTGGTGGCAGATCAGCGCAGGAAATTGGGGCGGAATCGCATTCTGGCCCGGCGTTCCTGCGGCAGGTGGCGGTTCAGGTAACGGTTGGCGCGGCCGAAGATCCAGATGATGACCAGGGTCAGCAGGATGAAATACATCGCCAGGATCGGATAGGGGATGAAGGGGTTGAAGGTCTTGTCGGCGAAGTAGTTGGCGTAATAGAGCGCATCCCCCTTCTGCCGCCACGCCGGAAAGCCCGAGAAGAACACCAGCGTGGTGGCATGGAACATGAAGATCGCCTCGTTGGTATAGGCCGGCCAGGCCAGGCGCAGCATGGTCGGCCAGATGATCCGCCGGAACCGCGACCAGCCGGACATTCCATAGGCATCTGCCGCCTCGACCTCGCCCTTGGGGATCGACTGAAGCGCGCCGTAGAAGATTTCGCCCGAATAGGCCGAGGTATTCAGAAACAGCACGATCAGCGCCCCCAGCCAGGCCGAGGTGAACGGGTCGAAGAACGGGTTCACGCCCTTGAGGCTGAGAAACAGGAAATAGGCAAAGAAGAACTGGATGAAGAGCGGCGAGCCGCGGAAGATGAAGATGAACCATTCGGCCGGTTTGCGCAGCCAGCGCCGGCGCGACCCCTTGGCCACCGCCACCGCCGTGGCCAGGAAGAAACCGAACAGCAGCGCCAGCGTGCCGAAATAGATGTTCCAGATCATGCCCGAGCCGATCAGCGTGAACTGCTGGCACAGGGTGAAGTCGGACCGGGGCAGAAGCCGCTCTCCGATGCCGATGGCGCGCAGCCCGTAGGCCGCGATGGTGTCGAGGCACTCCATCACGCGGCGGCCTTTCTCTGCGCTTCGCCGGCCAGCGTGGCCTGCCCGCGCGACAGGCGCCGGGTGATCCGCTCCAGCACGATTTCTGACAGCCTAGTGAAGCCGAGGTAGAAGACCAGCAGCGCCAGGAAATACCACATCCGCCAGTCCGGGTGCGGGTACGAGGAGAACTTGGCCATCTTCGCCCCGCCCAGCTCGCGCGCCCAGTAGACGATATCCTCGACCCCCAGCAGGAACAAAAGCGGCGTGGCCTTGATCAGCACCATCCACAGGTTGCCCAGGCCGGGCAGTGCATAGACCCACATCTGCGGCACGAGGATGCGCCAGAAGGTCTGGCGGCGGGTCATGCCGTAGGCCTCGGCGGTTTCGATCTGCGCCCGCGGCACCGCGCGCATGGCACCATAGAGGACATTGGCCGAGAACGCGCCATAGACGAGGGCAAAGGTCAGGATCGCCAGCGAGAAGCCGTAGATTTCGTGCCAGATCTGGGGCGAGGTGGACAGCGGCAGCTTGGCCTCGGGACAGACGATGAAGTCGTTGCCCTGCCGGATCGGCTGGTCCCAGTCGGGGCACTTGATCTTGTGGCGGATGTATTCGAAGCCTTGGTCCAGCGCGATCACGAAGAACAGGAAGAAGGCGATATCCGGCACCCCGCGGACGATGGCGATATAGCCCTTGCCCAGCCAGCGAAGGGGCGGAAAATGCGACCGTGCCGCCGAGGCCCCGGCAAAGCCGAAGGCCAGCGCCACCGGCGCCGTGATCGCCAGCAGCAGCAGCACGGTGCCGAAGGACCAGTAGAACGCCATGTGCTTGCCCGTGGTCAGGTAGCAGGAAAACCAGGGCAGGGCGGACAGGCTGTCGGGATCTGAGCAGAAGGAGAACATGCCGGAGATGCCGGAAAATGCGGGGGGCGGCCGCGGCCGCCCCCTGTCAGGGTTTCAGGGATTTACCACAAAAGCGCCTTTTCGCCGAACCACTTCTTCAGCAGCGCATTGAGCGAACCGTCCGCTTTCATCGAATCGATCGCCTTGTTGAACTTCTCGCGCAGCTCCTGATCGGATTCGCGAATGCCCATTCCGACACCGCCGCCGATCGCCACGTCGTCGCCGACGAATTTCAACTCGCCGTTGCTCTCGGCCACGATCGGGGCAAGGTAGTCCTTGTCGGCCAGCACCGCGTCGGCCTCGCCGTTGCGCACGGCGGCGATGGTTTCGTCGGCAGTGGCGAACTCGACCAGCGTGGCGCCGGAATTGGCGACATAGTTGGCCTGGATGGTGCCGGTCTGGGCCGCGATCACGCCGCCCTTGAGATCCACGCCATCCGAAAGTGCCACATAGGCCGAGGGCGAGGCGGGGACGTATTCATGGGTGAAATCGATCACCTCGTCGCGCTCGGGCGTGACCGACATGCCGGCGATGATGGTGTCGTAGTTGCCGGACACCAGGTTGGGAATGATGGAATCCCAGTCGTTGGTGACCCATTCGCAGGTCAGGCTGGCGCGCTTGCACAGCTCGTCGCCCAGTTCGCGCTCGAACCCGTCCACTTCACCCTTGTCGTTGATGAAGTTGTACGGAGGATAGGCGCCTTCGGTGCCCATGCGGACGGTCTGGGCCAGCGACATGCCGGCGCTCAGCGCAAGCGCGGCGGTGGCAAGGATCAGTTTCTTCATGGATCGACTCCCTCAGGTTCTGTTGTGTTGTGATTATGCGGGCTGAGAGTGGGAAAGAAACCCCCTCAGCCGTTCCGATTTCGGCGCGCCGAAAAGCGTTTCGGGCGGGCCTTCCTCCTCGATCAGCCCCTTGTGCAGGAACACCACGTGGTCCGACACGTCGGCGGCAAGGTTCATGTCATGGGTCACGATGATCATGGTGCGCCCCTCGGCGGCCAGATCCTTGATGACCCGGATGACCTCCTGTTCCAGCTCCGGGTCCAGCGCGCTGGTGGGTTCGTCGAACAGCAGCGCCTCGGGCTCCATGCACAGGGCGCGGGCAATGGCGGCGCGCTGCTGCTGGCCGCCGGACAGCTGCGCCGGCCAGGCGTCGCACTTGTCGCCGATGCCCACCTTGTCCAGATAGGCGCGGGCGGCGCGTTCCACCTCGGTCCGGTCGCGGCCGAGAACGGTGATCGGCGCTTCCATCACGTTCTGCAGGATGGTCATGTGCGCCCACAGGTTGAACTGCTGGAACACCATCGACAGGTTGGTGCGGATGCGCAGCACCTGGGCGGGGTCGGCTGGGTGGCGGTGGTTGCCCGAGCCCCGCCACTTCACGGCCTCGCCCTTGAAAAGGATCTCGCCCTGCTGGCTGTCCTCCAGAAGGTTGGCACAGCGCAGCAGCGTCGATTTTCCCGACCCCGACGATCCGATCAGCGACACCACGTCGCCGCGCCGGGCGGTGATGTTGACCCCCTTGAGCACCTCCAGCGACCCGAAGCTCTTGTGCAGGTCGCGGATCTCGATGACGGGGGGCGTGTCCTGGCTGGAAGTCTGCAACGCGGTGATCCGGTGGTTGTGGTCGATATCGTCATGTTGTCTGGTCTGGGCCGCTACTAGGGCGGATAATCCGTCGCATTGCAACTTGCAAAACGGCGAATGGCGATCGGAATGCGCCGAATTGGCCAGAAGCAGGCGGTGAAACGGCGCTGAAGCGGGGATGATGGTTCAGGCGGCGCGTTCGGGCTCCGGTGGCAGGGGAAGAGACAGGTAGTCCTCGGCGGGGATGGAGATCAACGCCTGAAGGTGCAGCGAGGTGCGGTCTTCGGGCGAAAGCAGCGCGATGGCCCGGCGCACGGCCGCGGCGATGGCGGTGGCGTTGCGGCCGGGTCCGGTGATGAGCGGAAGGCCCGGAGTCGGCTCCGTGCGGTCGATTTCGCGCAGCTCCCGCGCAACCGGGTCGTGTTCGCGCATGAGAATCCATGTCACCGCATCCAGAGCTGCGAAATCCGCGCGCCCCTCGGCCACGGCGCGGGCGGACAGCGCGTGCCCGCCCGATCGCAGCAGCCGGGCCGGCGCAAGGCCGCGCGCCTGCAGATGCGCCACCGCCGCCGCCCAGCCTGATTGCGAGAGCGGGTCGTTGAAGGCCATGGTGCCGACGGCGAACTGGTCGAGGCTCTCGCGCCGGTCGTCGGCCCGGACCACGATCACCGAACGGTAATGCCCCGGCGGGCAGCCGGGCAGGCCGTAATCGGGCGTGCCGACAAGCTGCACCCGCCCGTGCAGCCATGCCCGGTAGGGCAGGCCGCAGGTCTGGGCAAGCAGCAGGTCGGGCGAGTCCCAGACCTCGCGCAGGTCCGCGTTGCGGGTCAGCCGGTGCGGCCCATAGCCCAGTGTGTCGCGAATCAGCGCCCAGAATCGATCATTGGCGCCCCGCAGGGGGGCGATGTCATACATACCCAGAGCGGCGATCATTCCCTTGCAGCCCGTTGCCTTGCCAGCGCGCTGTCGCGGTCGTTCACCCCCAGAAGAGAAGCGACCATGCGCATCAGCGCGTCCTCTTCCTGTGCCCGCCGGCCATCGGCAAGCACGACCGACCAGGCGGCCTCGACCACGGCGCGGCGATCCTCGTAGGGCACCGCATCCTTGATGGCGCGGGTGAAGCGCACGGTGTCGGGGGCCTCGGATTCGAGCGCCTCGGCCTTGCGGCGCAGCGCGGTTGCCTCGAACGGGCTGAGCCCGTAGCGCCGAGCGATGATGCGGTCGATGCGGTCGATCTCGGCCGCGGCATAGTCGTTGTCCGAGCGCGCGATCCGCACCAGCAGGGCGGTCAGGGCAAGGCGGGCATCCGCCTGGCCAAGCGGCGCGGGATCGGGGCCGGTCAGGCGTCTGATGAAGTCACCGAACATGGGGGCGATATATGCCGACTTCCCGCCCGAGCCAACCGTGAATCAGCCCTCGCGCCGCTGCAGCACCCTTTCGCGGGCCGCCTGGCTGTCGTTGTAGCTCAGCCCCATGGCCTTGCGGGCGTCCTCGACGATCTTCAGTTCGCCTTCCTTCTGCTCGCCATCGGCCAGGACCACCTCCCACAGCGCCTCGATCGCGGCCAGGCGTTCCTCCAGCCCGGTGGTTTCGCGGATCAGCTTGCCGAAGGTGTCGGTTTCGGGGGCGGCGGCGTGCAGCTTCTCGCAGGTGGCGCGCACCTTGGCGGCCTCGATGGCGTTGTGGCCGTAGAGCCGTTGCAGGATGCGGTCGATCAGGCTGATTTCCTCGACCTGATAGTCGCGGTCGGCCTGAGCCACCCGCACCAGCAGGGCCCCCAGCGCCAGTTCCGCATCCGGATCGGGCAGCTCGGGCGGCGCGGCGGGGCGGAAGGCCTGGAAGAATTTCCTCAGCAGCGGCATGGCGGAAAAAATATCCTGCAATCGGGGCTGCGCCAAGCGGGAACTAGCCCTCGTGGCCTTCGATGATGACGAGATCGGCCTTCGAGACGGGATCGCGGATCGCCTTGGCGGCCTGGTAGGCGGCGCTTTCGTAGCAGGCGACGGCCTTGTCGTAGCTGTCGAATTCGATCACCACGGTGCGGGATTTCGCGTGCCCCTCGGGGATCATGTGTCGCCCGCCCCTGACCAGGAAGCGGGCGCGGTATTCGGCGAAGGGGGCGGCGTTGGCCTCGATGTATTTGCGATAGGTTTCGATGTCGTCCACGTCGACATGTGCAACCCAGTAACCCTTGGCCATGTATCGCCTCCCGTTTCAGCCGGTCAGGGCGATAAGCTGGAACAGGATGCCGTCGATGGCAACCCCGCCCGGATCGGTATTGGTGATCTCGATGCCGGCGATGTCGGGAATGCCGCCTTCTCGGCGCAACCCGATCCGGTTGATGCCCGGTTGCAGGGCAAGGCGGATTTCGGCGATGAGCTGCCCCTTGCGGGTGTAGAGGCGCAGGATTGCCGCGCCCTGCGGGGCGCGGGTGCCCAGCGGGTCGGGGTAGTCGCTGTGCACCATCAGCCCGATGGCGGCCTGGTCGCGGTCGAACAGGATGGCAGCGGCGCCTTCGCCGCGCCCCTCCAGCGCCGGAAAGCCGGCCGGGCCCAGCGGGAACAGGGCGTTCGAGCCGAAACCGCGGTGAAAGGCGACCGACAGGTTGCGCCCCGGCGCCCCGGCGCGAATTACCAGCGGGGCGACAGGCTGTCCCGAGAGGCGATCCTGCGGCCGGCCCGACACCGCGCGTCCCTCGAAGCGTTCGCCGATCCAGGCGCCGGGTTCACGCAGCGGGGCGTCGAGGTTGAAGCCGGGTTCGGGCCGCTGCGGCAGGGTTTCAAATCCGATCCGCCCGTCGAGCTCGCGGGCGAGCAGGTCGTAGCTTTCGGGCATGATCTGCGACAGGGCCGGACCGGCGGCGAGCAGAGCCGCCAGCGCCGGGCCGGCGCGATGCGCGCTGCGCCTCACGTGGTCAGTCGCACCGGCGCGCCGTGAGGCGTGGACAAATAGGCGCGTTCCCACGCATCGCGGATGCTGTCTACCTCATCCGGCGGGGCCTTTTCCATCTCGGCCAGAAGGGTTTCCAGCGTTTCCAGCCAGGCGTTGAAATAGTCGTCGCCACCGTCGAGTTCCCGCTTCAGCCCGTGTCGGGCCAGCGTCTCGCCGAAGCGCCACGTCCAGTCGGGCCAGTCGAACAGGCCGGATTCATTGAGGTGCACGGTCAGGGCGAAGACCTGCGCGTGCCAGGGTTCGGAGAATGCCGGTTCCGGGATTTCCGCGGCTTTCGGGGCGGCGGTGTCGCGGGGGCTCTGCCCCCGTCCGCCTGCGGCGGACTCCCCCGGAGTATTTCGGGCAAGAGGAAGGGTAGGGCGGGTCATGCGGGCTCCAGATAGGATTGCCAGAGGTCCAGTGTCACCTCGTCGCGGGGGTTCTCGGGGTGGGCCCAGAGCCGGGATGCGGGGAAGGCGACCGTGTAGAGCGGTTCGGGTGCCTCGCCCAGCCCGTGGGCGTTGGAATCGGGCAGGACATGGCAGCCGTGGATGCGGATGATCCGGCCGGTGGCGCCGGCGGCGTAGGCCGGCAGGCGGGTATGGCCGCCAGCGACAAGGTGGTTTTCGGCGGGGCGGCGGGTGCGCACTTTCTGGCCCGTGGTGAAGACGGGTTCGGCCGGGCAGGGGCGGTCGGCCGGGCCTCCGCGGGCAAGGACCCCGCTGACGTCCTCGGCCTTCAGTTTCCTTGTCGAGAGTGGATGCGGGGCGTCGGTGCCGCCGTCCAGGTCGGTGGCGGCCAGGTCCTCTTGTGTCAGCACGCCGGTTTCCACCAGCAGGTCGGCCAGTGCGGCCAGCCATTTTTCGTAGTAGGAGAAGTTCAGATAGTCGCGGGGGGCAAGACGTTCGCGGGCATGGCGCGAGGCGTCCAGCGTCCATTGCCCCAGCGCGCCGGCGGCAAGGGTCAGCGCCAGCGCGCGGGCGTGCCAGTCGGTGGCGAAGGGCGGATCGTCGGGGTGGCCGGGGTCCACCGGGCCATGGCCGAAGCGGCCGCCCATGTCGTGGATGCGGCTCATGCCGGGGCCTTCGGCAGGCCGGTGCCCACCATGCTGTCGCGGGTCACGAGGGCGGCGAGCTGCTCGACGCCGAGCCCGTCGGTGCCGTCGGGGCGCATGGGAATCACCAGGTAGCGGACCTCGGCGGTGGAATCCCACACCCGCACGGTGGTTTCCGGGGGCAGGGTCACGCCGAATTCGGCCAGCACCTTGCGCGGTTCGCGCACCGCGCGGGAGCGGTAGGCGTCGGATTTGTACCAGGCCGGCGGGATGCCCAGAAGCGGCCACGGGTAGCAGCTGCACAGCGTGCAGACGACCATGTTGTGCACCTCGGGCGTGTTCTCGACCGCGACGACATGTTCGCCCTGGCGCCCGAAGAAGCCCAGATCGGCCACCACCGCCGTTGCGTCCTCCAGCAGCCGGGCGCGGAATTCCGGGTCGGTCCAAGCCCGCGCCACCACCATGGCGCCGTTCTTCGGGCCGATGCGGTTCTGGTAGGTGTCGATGATCTCATCCAGCGCGGCGGGGTCGATCAGCCCCTTGCGCGCAAGGATGGTTTCCAGCGCCTTCACGCGCAGAGCCGGCTCGGGTGGCAGAAGGGCGTGCGGGTGGTCGTCATGATGATCGTGCGGCATGGGCCGGAGTGTGATCCGCAAAGGTGCGCATGTCCAGCCCCGCCGGTGCCGCCCCGGCTTCGGGCGCCTCGACCGCGCCGCAGGCAGGCGGCGGCAATCGTCACTTGCCCCTGCGGACAAACTTGCCTACATACCGCGCGACACGTCCAACCGCCGCGAGTCTTCATGGAAAACGTCGTTCTCATCATTCACCTGCTGCTGGCCCTGGGCCTGATCGGTGTCGTCCTGCTTCAGCGGTCAGAGGGCGGCGGTCTCGGCATGGGCGGCGGCGGTGGCGGCGTCATGTCGGGCCGCGCGGCCGCCACGGCGCTGAGCAAGGTGACATGGATTTTCGCCATCGCCTTCATCGGCACGTCGATCACGCTGACGATTCTCGCGGCCGAGAAATCCGCCGGGACGTCGGTGCTCGACCGGCTGGGCACGAGCGTGCCGGCCACGGAAGAGCCCGCGGCGCCGGCGGTGCCGCCGGCGGGTGAGCTGCTTCCGCCGGTGCCGGGGGACAACGCGCCGAAGGTGCCGCGGGCGGACTGATCCACAAGACCTTGAAAATACAAAGGTGATCGCAACAGCATCTTGCGGTCCACTTGCGCGGATGCGCGAATCCTGCAACAATGGAGTCCCGTGATGCTGCGGTCGGTCCGACCGTTCTGGGCACTCGCAGAATTGACCATTTCACGGGGGGCAGCCGACAGACATGGCGCGTTACATCTTCATCACCGGCGGTGTCGTTTCGTCTCTGGGCAAGGGGCTGGCCTCGGCCGCGCTGGGGGCGCTGCTGCAGGCCCGCGGCTTTTCCGTGCGGCTGCGCAAGCTCGACCCCTATCTGAACGTCGATCCCGGCACCATGAGCCCCTTCGAGCATGGCGAGGTCTTCGTCACCGATGACGGCGCCGAGACTGACCTGGATCTGGGCCATTACGAACGCTTCACCGGCGTGGCGGCGCGCAAGACCGACTCGGTCTCTTCGGGGCGGATCTATTCCAACGTGCTGGAGAAGGAGCGCCGCGGCGATTATCTGGGCAAGACCATCCAGGTGATTCCCCACGTCACCAACGAGATCAAGGACTGGATCGCCATCGGTGACGACGAGGTCGATTTCATGCTCTGCGAGATCGGGGGCACCGTGGGCGACATCGAGGGGCTGCCCTTCTTCGAGGCGATTCGCCAGTTCAGCCAGGACCGCCCGCGCGGGCAGTGCATCTTCATGCATCTGACCCTTCTGCCCTACATCAAGGCCAGTGGCGAGTTGAAGACCAAGCCGACCCAGCATTCGGTGAAGGAGTTGCGCTCGATCGGGCTGGCGCCCGACATCCTGGTCTGCCGGTCGGAATATCCCATCCCCCGGAAGGAGCGCGACAAGCTGGCGCTGTTCTGCAATGTGCGTCCCGAGGCGGTGATCGCCGCCATGGACCTGAAATCCATCTACGAGGCACCGCTGGCCTATCACCGTGAAGGGCTGGACCAGGCGGTTCTGGACGCTTTCGGCATCACCCCCGCGCCGAAGCCCAATCTCGACCGCTGGGAGGACGTGGCCGACCGCATCTTCAACCCCGAGGGCGAGGTCAACATCGCCATCGTCGGCAAGTACGTCCAGCTTGAGGATGCCTACAAGTCGATTGCCGAAGCGCTGACCCATGGCGGCATCGCCAACCGGGTCAAGGTCAATGTCGAATGGGTGGATGCCGAGATATTTGAGGCCGAGGATCCCGCGCCCCGGCTGGAGAAGTTCGACGCCATACTTGTTCCCGGCGGGTTCGGCGAACGCGGGACCGAGGGCAAGATCCGCGCCGCCCAGTTCGCGCGCGAACGCAAGGTGCCGTATCTCGGCATCTGTCTGGGCATGCAGATGGCGGTGATCGAGGCGGCGCGCAACGTGGCCGGGATCGCCGCCGCCGGATCCGAGGAGTTCGACCACGAAGCCGGCCGAAAGCGGTTCGAGCCGGTGGTCTATCACCTCAAGGAGTGGGTGCAGGGCAATTACACCGTCCAGCGTAATGTCGATGACGACAAGGGCGGGACCATGCGGCTGGGCGCCTACAGCGCGGTTCTGGCCGAGGGGTCGAAGGTGGCGCAGATCTACGGCTCGACCCGGATCGAGGAACGCCACCGCCACCGCTACGAGGTGGATCTGAAATACCGCGAGCGGCTGGAGGAATGCGGGCTGCGCTTTTCCGGCATGTCCCCCGACGGGCGCCTGCCCGAGATCGTGGAATGGACCGACCATCCCTGGTTCATCGGCGTGCAGTTCCACCCCGAGTTGAAATCCAAGCCCTTCGACCCGCACCCGCTGTTTGCGGATTTCGTGCGCGCGGCCATTGAATCCTCGCGTCTCGTATAGGGGCGACGCGGGAGGGCTGCTTCGCGGCGGTTCGGGGCAAGGCGTTTCGAAACGCCTTGCACACGCGGTTTGCAAACCGCGTGGAAAGCCGCTTGGAAGCGGCTTTTTCCGCCCAGTTGCCGCTCAGCTCTGCCGGTCGAACTCGGTGCCGGGAATGGTGGAATGGGCCGGCCCCACGCCGGCCCGCTTGTAAAGCACCACCCGCGTGTTCAGCGGCACCAGTTCATAAAGCTGTTCGATATGCGGGTTGATGAGCCGCGCACAGCCGTTCGACACCGGGATGCCGATGGTTCTGGGATCGTTGGTGCCGTGGATCCGCAGATAGGTGTCGCGTCCGGTCGCCGAATACAGATACAGCGCCCGCGCGCCCAGCGGGTTGCTGATGCCGCCGGGCTGGCCGTTCTCGAAGCGTCCGCCTTCGAGGAAATCCTTGTAGGCCTCGGGCTGGCGCTCCATCATGTCCTTTGTGGGGATCCAGCGCGGCCATTTTTCCTTGCGGCCCACATGGAACACGCCGGCATGGTACAGGTTGCCGCGGCCGATCCCGACAGTGTAGCGGATCGCCCTGTTGCCGGGCAGCGTCCAGAACAGCGCAAACTGGTTCGGATCGACGTGAATCTCGCCGGCGGGAAGCTTCGTCTTCAGCCTGACTTCGCGGGGCTGGTATTCTTCGGGAAGGACGTAAGCGTCGCCCTTCTTGTGTGCCATGGCGCGCCCGGCGAACCCAAGCGATGCCGAGGCAATTCCCGCAATCAGGAACCGGCGACGGTCGAACATGTTCAGAAATCCTCTTCCCTGTTGCACTGAGCAAAATAACCAATGAAGTCAGACTGACCCGGCCCGATGTCAGCGTCAACAGGCCGGCGGCCGGGTATTTCGTGGGCGTGACCCGCCTGCCGGCCGGCTCGCGCAAACGTGATCGGGGCTGCCGGCGGGGCCCGCGTCGAATTAGCGGTTTCACTGTGGCCCGCGCACCGCTATACGGGCGCGGGTTTTCGTTCAAACCGCAAGAAGGACCGGACATGGCCAATGTCGTCGTTGTCGGCGCCCAGTGGGGCGACGAGGGGAAAGGCAAGATCGTTGACTGGCTGAGCGAGCGCGCGGACGTGATCGCGCGCTTTCAGGGCGGGCACAACGCGGGCCACACGCTGGTCATCGACGGGGTGACCTACAAGCTGCATGCGCTGCCCTCGGGGGTGGTGCGCGGGGGCAAGCTGTCGGTCATCGGCAATGGCGTGGTGCTCGATCCCTGGCACCTTCTGGAGGAAATCGCCACGCTGCGCGCCCAGGGGGTCGAGATCACCCCCCAGACGCTGATGATTGCCGAGAACACGCCGCTGATCCTTCCCTTTCATGGCGAGCTGGACCGGGCGCGCGAGGCGCAGGCCTCGGTGGGCAAGATCGGCACCACCGGCCGCGGCATCGGCCCGGCCTACGAGGACAAGGTGGGCCGGCGGGTGATCCGGGTCGCCGATCTGGGCGATGCGGCGACGCTGGAGGCCCGCGTGGACCGGGCGCTGGTGCATCACAATGCGCTGCGCGCGGGGCTGGGGCTGGAGCCGGTGGACCGCGCGGCGCTGATTACCGCGCTGCGGGAGATAGCTCCGGAAATCCTGAAATTTGCCGCTCCCGTGTGGAAGGTGCTGAACGAAAAGCGCCGCGCCGGCAGACGCATCCTGTTCGAGGGGGCGCAGGGGGCGCTCTTGGACATCGACTTCGGCACCTATCCCTTCGTCACTTCCTCGAACGTGATCGCGGGGCAGGCGGCCACCGGCACCGGCATCGGCCCGGGCGCCATCGACTTCGTGCTGGGCATCGTCAAATCCTACACCACCCGCGTCGGCGAGGGCCCTTTCCCGACCGAGCTGGACGACGAGAACGGCCAGCGCCTGGGCGAGCGCGGCCATGAATTCGGCACCACCACCGGGCGCAAGCGCCGCTGCGGCTGGTTCGACGCGGTTCTGGTGCGCCAGAGCTGCGCCATTTCCGGCATCAACGGCATCGCGCTGACCAAGCTCGACGTGCTTGACGGGTTCGAGACGCTCAAGATCTGCGTGGGCTACGAGCTGGACGGGCAGCGCATCGACCACCTGCCCACGGCGGCCGACCATCAGGCCCGCTGCCGCCCCCTCTATGAGGAAATGCCCGGCTGGTCGGAATCGACCGAGGGCGCGCGCAGCTGGGCCGATCTGCCCGCCAATGCGATCAAGTATGTGCGCCGGGTCGAAGAGCTGATCGGCTGCCCGGTCGCGCTTCTGTCCACCAGCCCCGAGCGCGAGGACACCATCCTCGTCACCGATCCGTTCGCAGACTGATGGCACTGTCGTACAAAGCCCGCAAACGCTGGTCGCTGGTGATCCTGCTGGTCGGGTTGCCGATTTATGTCGTCGCGTCGATCACCGTTGTGAACTGGCTGGACCGCCCGCCGCTGCTGGTAGAGCTGATCGTCTACGTGGTGCTGGGATTCCTGTGGATCACGCCGTTCAAATTCGTGTTTCGCGGGATCGGGCAGGCTGACCCGGACGCGGATCCGGACGAGACCGAAGGTCGGGACTGATCCGGGTTCAGGAGGCCGGAAGGAGGGAATGAAAACGGCGGCCGGTTGCCGGGCCGCCGTTTTCGTCAGGGATGGCGCGATGCGGGCTCAGCCGGTGGCGCGCTGATCCGGGCGGAAGCCGATTTCGCCGGAGACCGAGAAGCGCCCGCCGCCGCGGCGTTCGATCTTGCCGTCGCGCAGCAGCTGCCCGAAGGCGCGCAGGCCGTCCTCGCGGTTGAAGCGGTCGGTCGCGACCTGCTGAACCATCGACATCAGTTGCGGCCGCGAGAACTGTTCGCGCCTCTCGATATAGGTGAGATAGGCGGCCGCGGCTTCAAGCAGCTCGGCCAACTCGCGCGCGCCCGTCTGTGCCGCATATTCGGCAAAGCCGCGGCCCAGGATCGCCGTGCCCTCGGAGTCTGCGGCAATCATCCGCGATGACACCCGGCGCGGGCGGACCGCTCCGCGGGCGGCAATGCCGGCGCCGGTATCGACCCGCTGCTCGGCCACCAGCCGCAGCGGGGCCTGGCGTCCGATTGCGGGTCGCTGCGGGCGGGGGGCTTCTCCCTCTTCCTCTTCGAGGCGGCGCGGTCGGACCACGCTTGCCAGATCCTCGCGATAGGGGTCGTCGCTGGCATAGGTGCCCATGGTGCCGCCGGCCATGCGTTCGGCCCTGGTCGTGGCCACGGCCGCGCGCATGTGATCGTAGGTTTCGTGCCGCGCCGCGGCCTCGGGATCGCTCAGCTTCTCGTCCGCCTCGTCGAGCAGGCGGGCGACATCCTTATCGGTGTCTTCGGTGAGCAGCGGTGCGGCCGCGTCGCGCGGTTCCTTCTGTTCGACGGGCTGTTCCGGTTGCGCGGCCTGTTCGCCGATGAACGATGCTTCGACCTCGGCCAGTTCGCGCATGAGATCCGCTTCGTCCTCGGGCGAAAGCGAGGTGACAGTCGGGGTCGCCACGGTTTCGGCGGCCTGTTCGGGCCCGGGTCCGGCCTGCAGTTCGGTCTCCGGTTCGACCTCGGCGTGCGGCTCCGGTTCGGTGGCGCCCTTCTCTTCGGTCGCCTCTTCCTGCCCGGCGTCTTCGGTCACTTCTTCCAGTTCGCCCGCCTCGATGGCCGCTTCGATCCGGCTGCGCTTGATGCGCAGGACACGGGCGATGCTTTCGCGGCTCTCTCCGTCCTCGGCGGTGTCGGTTTCGTCCTCGTATTCCTCACCCTCTTCGCCGTCTTCGGCAAGGATGTTGGACATGCCGTCCCCGGCCGCGTCCTCGCTGGCCTCGTCCTCGGGCAGATCCTGCTGCAGATCGCCGAACAGGCTGTCTTCCTCGCCCGGTTCCGGGGCGGCGTCGGCGGGGGATTCGCCTTCGCTCAGGACCGTGTCATCGCCAAGCGGCCCGGCGGTCTCGGGCGCCTGCGCAACCTCTTGCGGCTCCTGCTCCTCCATCGCTTCGGCCGGTTCGGGGGCGGCGTCTTCGGCGGCGGTCACCGGCGGAAGGGATTCGATTTCGGCGGCAAGCGTCTCTTCCGGGGCGGCGGGCGCCTCGGCCTCGGCAAGAGCGGCCTCGAATTCGTCGGTGATGTCCTCTTCGGGAGGGATGTCTTCCGCGGTTTCGCCTTCGGCCGTTTCCGGCGCTGCCTCACCGGTTTCGCCGGCTGCGGGTTCGGCCCCGTCCTCGGCGGTTTCGGCATCGGCCTCGAGCGCCCGGGTCATGTCCTCGGCCACCATGGCCGTGAAATCGCCGGCGGGGACGGGCTCGGTGTAATCCTCGTCGTAGGTTTCGTCTTGCGCCGCCTGTTCGTTGCGGGCCACGACCGCGCGGATGCGGGCCAGCTTGGCGGCGATGCTGTCGGGGGCGGGCCTTGGCCGGGGCGCGACCGGTTCGACCACGAGGGTTTCGGGCTCGGTGGTCTCGGCCCGGGCGGTTTCCGGCGCGGGTTCGTCTGCCGCCGGTCGCGCGGCCTGCTCGGCCGTGGGCGCGGGTTCGACGACGGTTTCGGGGGCCGGTTCCGGCGCTGGTTCGGCGGCGATTTCGGCGGCGCTTTCGGGGGTGTGCCCGGTCCCGCTTTCAGAGAC
The DNA here is from genome assembly GCF_055386745.1 of Piezobacter thermophilus. Taxonomy (NCBI): domain Bacteria; kingdom Pseudomonadati; phylum Pseudomonadota; class Alphaproteobacteria; order Rhodobacterales; family Paracoccaceae; genus Piezobacter; species Piezobacter thermophilus. The sequence continues at coordinate 902,203 of NZ_AP042380.1, forward strand.
GGTTCCGGCTTGCGGCGCCTCACGCGGGATGGACGGCGCGACGGGGGGTGATTCGACGGGGGGTGATTCGGGGGCCGGTTCGCCAGCGGACCCGGAGGTGGGTTCGGTTGCGGCCTTGCCCGGCAGCGGCCGGGCCGCGCGCAGCACGATGCCGCTGCCCTCGCGCCGGGCCTCGACCTGGCGGGCGATCTCGCGTTCGGCGATCCGGGCGAGCATCTCGGCATCCGGCTGCGGAGGTTCAGCCCCGAAATACCGGTCGTCCGCAGCAAGATCCCGGAAGTATTCGGCAATCGCCTTCATGGTCTCGAAGGAGTCCTCGAACCCTTCCAGCGTGCAGGAAAACGTGCCGTAGGAAACGGTCAGGACCTTGTTGCTCTGTACCATCGGATGCTCGTCCTCTAACAGTTTTGTTGCCGCGGTTTACCATGTTAACAGCGACAAAAGCGGACCGAATCTATGCGCATCACCGTATCATTTTGTGGCCTGATTGTGGCCTGTTTCCAATATGGGCGATAAATTGCCCGATTCATCAGCCATTGTTCGCAGTTCGGAGCCGATAACGCTGGTTGGTGGCGGCTGGATTGGCGAAAATGACCTTGACATGGCGATATTGCGCGCGCCGAGGATCGTTGCGGCGGATGGCGGGGCGGGTGCGGTCCTGGCCGCGGGGCATGTCCCCGAGGCGGTGATCGGTGATTTCGACTCGTTGTCTCCGGCCCTGCGCGCGCGGATTCCGGCCGCCCGTCTGTTTCCGATCCGTGAACAGGACAGCACCGATTTCGACAAGGCCCTGCGCAATATCGATGCGCCGCTGATCATCGGCGTGGGGTTCACCGGGGCGCGGGTCGATCACCAGCTGGCCGCCTTCAATGCGCTGGTGCGCCGCGCCGAGCGGCCCTGCCTGCTGCTGGGTGCGCGCGAGGTGGTGTTTCACGCTCCTTCGCGGCTGCGGCTGGGGGTTGTGCCGGGCGATGTGGTGTCGCTGTTCCCGATGCGCCGCCTGCGCGGGCGTTCGCGCGGGCTGGAATGGCCGATCGACGGGCTGGAGCTGGCGCCCGACGGGCGGGTGGGCACCTCGAACCGGGCGCTGGGCGAGGTGCGCCTGGAGCTGGACGGGCCGGGGCTGCTGGTGATGGTGCCGCGCCGGGCGCTGGATGCGGCGATCCGGGCCATCGCGCCGGGCGTGGCGCTGCCCTGAGACGTGGCTCCGCCGGGTCCCCGCAGTGTCCCGGGCGGCGCGGGCGCTTCAGCAGTTGGGCACGTTCACCGCCAGCCCGCCCAGCGAGGTTTCCTTGTATCTTTCATGCATGTCCCGCCCGGTCTGGCGCATGGTCTCGATGCAGGCATCGAGCGGCACGAAATGGGTGCCGTCGCCGCGCAGGGCCAGCGAGGCGGCGCTGACCGCCTTGATCGCGCCCAGCGCGTTGCGTTCGATGCAGGGCACCTGCACCAGCCCCTTCACCGGGTCGCAGGTCATGCCCAGGTGGTGTTCGAGCGCGATCTCGGCGGCGTTCTCCACCTGCTCGGGGCTGCCGCCCATCACCGCGCACAGCCCCGCCGCGGCCATGGCGGAGGCGCTGCCCACCTCGGCCTGGCAGCCGGCCTCGGCGCCGCTGATCGAGGCGTTGTATTTTATCAGCCCGCCGATGGCCGCGGCGGTCAGGAGGAAGTCCTCGACCTGCGAGGGGACGGCGCCGGGGACGTGTTCGAGGTAGTAGCGCAGCACCGCCGGCAGCACCCCCGCGGCGCCGTTGGTGGGGGCGGTGACCACCTGTCCGCCGGCGGCGTTTTCCTCGTTCACGGCCATGGCGTAGACGCTGATCCAGTCGTTGATCATGTGCGGTGCAGCGAGATTCGTGCCACGTTCGGCCAGCAGCTTCCGGTAGATTTCCCCGGCCCGGCGCCTGACCTTCAGCCCGCCGGGCAGGGTGCCTGTCGCATTCAGGCCGCGTTCGATGCAGGCGTTCATCACCTCCCAGATGCGCGCCGTGCCGCTGGACAGGCTGGTGGCGCAGCCGCGCGCGATCTCGTTTTCCCGCTTCATCGCGGCGATGGACTTGCCGCTTTCTCGTGCCATCTCCAGCATCCGGGCGGCGGTTTCGAAGGGCCAGGGCACGGGCGGGCCGTCATTGGCATCCTTTCCCTCGGCCAGTTCCCGTTCGGTCAGGACGAAACCGCCGCCGACGGAGTAGTAGGTTTCCTGCAGGATCACGTCGCCCTGGGCGTCGGTAGCCATGAGGATCATGCCGTTGGCGTGTCCGGGCAGGGGGCGGTCATGGTCGAAGATCAGGTCGTGGGCGGGATCGAAGCGCAGCACGGGCAGGTTTTCGGGGCGGAGAGTGCGGGTTGTGCGGATCTCGGCCAGTGCGGCCTCGGCGGCCTCGGCATCGTAGTTGTCGGGGGTGAAGCCGGCCAGCCCGAGGATCGTGGCGCGGTCGGTGGCGTGGCCCACGCCGGTGAAGGCGAGCGAGCCGTGCAGGCTGGCGCGCAACCCGGCGAAGGCGAAGGGCGAGGCGCGCATGCGGTCGAGAAACCGCGCGGCCGCCACCATCGGCCCCATGGTGTGGGACGAGGACGGTCCGACCCCAACCTTGAACATGTCGAAGACCGACAGGAACATGTCAGGTGGCGCTCCCTTCGGGCGGTCTGGCGAGGACCGGAGCGGTGAAGGGGGTGGGCCCCAGCCCCTCGGCCTTCTGCGCGGCCTGCACCGAGGGCAGGGTTTCGAGATATTCGAGGATTCGCAGCAGGTGGGGCGTGTCGCCGGGCAGATACCATGTGCGGTCGAAGCCGCGCGGGTAGAGCGCCATCCAGCGCATCAGGCTGGCGATGTAGAAGGCCAGGACCGAGGGCTGCCCTTCGCGCAGCCAGTCGGGCGTGCCGGCGGCGACCGCGTCGAGGTGGGCCAGGTGTTCGCGCAGGCGCGGGGTGAGGTTGGCGCGCAGCCCGGCCTGGGCTGCGGGGTCGGGGCCGGCGTATCTGTCCAGGTAGAACAGCATCCGCAGATCCGCATGCAGCGTGTTGGAGGTGAAGAACAGCCATTTCAGGAAAGGCCCGCGCGTGTCGTCTTGTGGGGCTGGCGCCAGCGCGCCGTGAGTGTCGGCCAGCCACAACAGGATCGCCCCGGTTTCGAAGATCGGCCCCTGCGGTGTCACCAGGACCGGGATCAGCCCGGTCGGATTGAGCGTGCGGAATTCGGCGCTGCGCTGTTCGGCGCGGGTGCGGTCCACGAGGACGGTCCTGTAGGGCAGGCCCATTTCCTCGAGCGCCAGCCGCACGATGAGCGAGGCGTTGTCGGGGGCGTAGTGCAGGCGGTAGGGCGCGGTCATGGAACGGGTCATAGGGCGTATCCTGGGCCGTTGGAGGGCGGTTTGCGACGTTTCCTATCGGAAAGGCGGCCGTGGTTCAAAGCCGGGCGTCCTTCGGGGAGGGGCGCTGCCCCTCTTGCCCCGTGCCGGGGCAATTCACCCCGGAGTATTTGGGGCAAGAGGAAGAGGGGGCGAGTGAAGGGGGAATGCGAATACGGCCTCGCGCTTGGGGGCGACATTCCGTATAAGGCCGGCAACAGTTACGGGAGTTTCTGCCATGACCGGAGAATTGTCGCCCATCGACAAGGCCAAGTTCGTCGCCGCCAAGCGCGCTGCCGACTTCGTCGAGGACGGGATGCGGGTGGGGCTGGGCACCGGATCGACCGCCGCATGGCTGGTTCGCTGCCTGGGCGAGATGGTGCGCGAGGGCGGTCTGAAGTTTCGTGGCGTGCCGACTTCGACCCGGACGGCGGAGCTGGCCAGGGAAGTGGGGATCGAGGTGATCTCGCTGGACGAGGCGAAGTGGCTTGATCTGACCATCGACGGGGCCGATGAGTTCGACAGCGAGCTGAACCTGATCAAGGGCGGTGGCGGGGCGTTGCTGCAGGAAAAGATCGTGGCCACGGCCTCGGACCAGATGGTGGTGATCGCCGATGTGGGCAAGGAGGTCGAGACGCTGGGCGCCTTTCCGCTGCCGGTCGAGGTGATCCCCTTCGGCTGGCAGACGACGCTGGCGCTGATCGAGGAGACGCTGACCTCGATGGACGTGCTGGGCCGCACCGGGACGTTGCGGATGAACGGCGAGGCGCCGTTCGTGACCGACGAGGGAAATTACATCATCGACCTGCATCTGCGGCGCATCGGCGAGCCGCGGCAGCTGGCGCTGGTGCTGAACCAGATGCCCGGCGTGGTTGAAAACGGGTTGTTCATGGATATCTGTGACGTCGTCGTGGTCGGCTACGGGGATGGACGGGTCGAGTTGCGCGACATCAACGAGGGCACGATCGAACATGACCGGCTGGACTTTCTGGAAAGCGACAACCTGTTCACCGATCTTGCCGACCAGGAGTAGGACTGCATGAATTTCGACTATGATCTGTTCGTCATCGGAGGCGGCTCCGGCGGCGTGAGGGCAGCCCGCGTGGCGGCCGGGGAGGTTGGCGCCAGGGTGGGGCTGGCGGAAGAGGACCGCTATGGCGGTACCTGCGTGATCCGCGGCTGCGTGCCCAAGAAGTTCATGGTGTTCGCCAGCGAATACGGCAGCCTGGTCGACGATGCCCGTGCCTATGGCTGGGACGTGAGCAGGGGCGGCTTCGACTGGGAGAGGTTCAGGGGCATGCTGCACGCCGAGCTCGATCGGCTCGAAGGCGTCTATCGCAACATCCTGAAGTCGAACGGTGTCGAAACCTTCGATCAGCGTGCCCGCCTTGTGGACCCGCACACGGTCGAACTGGCCGACGGCACCCGCAAGACGGCAAGGCATATCCTCATCGCCACCGGCGGGCGGCCGTCACTGCCGGGGCTGCCTGGGGACGAGTTGGGGATCACCTCGAATGACGTCTTTCACTTCGAGGAACTGCCGAAATCGGTGCTGGTGGCAGGCGGCGGCTATATCGCCTGCGAATTTGCCGGCATCCTCAATGGCCTCGGGGTCGAGGTGACCCAGTATTACCGCGGCGCCCAGATCCTGCGGGGCTTTGACGACGAAGCGCGCGGGCTGGTGTGCGAGGAGATGGTGCAGAACGGCATCGACGTGCATGTGGGCACCACGATTATCGACATGAAGCCCGACGCGGGCGGCGTGCGCGTGCGGGCCACCAACGGCAGCGAGCGGGTCTTCGAGAAGGTGCTTCTGGCCACCGGCCGGGTTCCGAACAGCGCCGGGCTGGGGCTCGAGGATCTGGGGATCGAGCTGGGGCGCCATGGCGAGATCGTCGTGGACGAATACAGCCAGACCTCGGTGCCTTCGGTTTATGCCATCGGCGACGTGACCAACCGGGCCAACCTGACCCCGGTGGCAATCCGTGACGGCATGGCCTTTGTGGAAACCGTGTTCCGGGGCAACCCGACGCCGGTGGATCACGAGCTGATCCCGACCGCGATCTTCACCCAGCCCGAGTTCGGTACCATCGGGATGAGCGAGGAGGACGCGCGCGAGCAGGAGCCGATCGAGATCTACTCGAATTCGTTCAAGCCGATGCAGACCTGCTTTTCGAGCCGCAGCAATCGCATCCTGATGAAGCTGGTGGTCAGCAGGGCCACGCGCAGGGTTCTGGGGTGTCATATCGTCGCCCCCGGCGCCGGCGAGATGATCCAGCTTGCCGGTATCGCGGTGAAGATGGGGGCGACCAAGGAGGATTTCGACCGGACCGTGGCGGTGCACCCGACCATGGCCGAAGAGATCGTGACGATGCGAAGCCCGGTACGTACCGCTTGAATTGCGGATTGCCGAGCACAGTTTAATAATGGCGCCCGAGCGGCGTGGACATGAGAGACAGAAAGAGGGCACATGGCGGGTAACAGCGGTGGCCCCTGGGGGGGCGGAGGTTCTTCCGGTGGCGGTGGTGATCGGGGCAAGCCCGGCGGAGGCGGCGGTGGTCGCCGACCGGACAGGGACGGTCCGCAGATTCCGGAAATCGATGAGCTTGTGAAGAAAGGGCAGGAACAGCTGCGCGTGCTGATGGGCGGGCGCGGCGGTTCGGGTCGCGGCAATGGCGGCCCGGGGAAGGGCGGCGGAAGTGGCGGTCCGATGCTGACCCGCGGGACGATCGGCCTTGGTGTGGTGGCCGCGGTCATCCTGTGGGGGCTGGCCAGTTTCTACACGGTCAAGCCCGAGGAACAGTCGGTGGAGCTGTTTCTGGGCAAGTTCTCGGCCATCGGCAATCCGGGCCTGAACTTCGCCCCCTGGCCTGTCGTGACGGCCGAGGTGATTCCGGTGAAGGTCGAACAAACCGAAGAGATCGGCGCCGGCTCGCGCGGGAGCGAGGCCGGGCTGATGCTGACCGGCGACGAAAACATCATCGACGTGGATTTTCAGGTGGTCTGGAACATCTCGGATCCGGCCAAGTTCCTGTTCAACCTGCGTGATCCGCGCGAAACCATCCGCGCGGTGTCGGAATCGGCCATGCGCGAGATCATCGCGCAATCGAACCTCGCGCCGATCCTGAACCGGGATCGGGGAATCATTGCCGAAAAGCTCAAGGAGCTGACCCAGGCGACGCTCGACAGTTACAACAGCGGCGTGAACATCGTGCGGGTGAACTTCGATGGCGCCGACCCGCCCGAACCGGTGAAGGACGCCTTCCGCGCCGTGCAGTCCGCCGGCCAGGAACGCGACCGGCTGCAGAAGAAGGCCGACGCCTATGCCAACCAGGTGCTGGCCGGTGCTCGGGGCGAGGCCGCGCAGACGCTGGAAGAGGCCGAAGGATATCGCGCGCAGGTGGTCAACGAGGCCGAGGGTGAGGCCAGCCGGTTCCTCGCCGTGCTCGAGGAATACCGCAAGGCGCCCGAGGTGACGCGCAAGCGCCTGTATCTCGAGACGATGGAGAATGTCCTGAGCAACGTGGACAAGATCCTCATCGACCAGAGCGTGCTGGGACAGGGGCAGGGACAGGGAATCGTGCCCTATCTGCCGCTCAATGAACTGCGCAAGAGCGGGGAGACGAAGTGATGCGGAAAACGGCCCTGATACTGCCCGTTCTGATCCTTGCGGCGATCGGTGCCCTGTCGTCGATCTATATCGTCGATGAACGGGAAAAGGCGCTGGTTCTCCAGTTCGGCCGCGTGGTCGCGGTCAAGGAAGATCCCGGACTGGCCTTCAAGATCCCCCTGATCCAGCAGGTCGTCACCTATGACGACCGTATCCTCAGCCGCGAGGTGGGGCCGCTGGAAGTGACGCCGCTGGATGATCGGCGGCTGGTCGTGGACGCCTTCGCGCGCTATCGCATCGCGGATATCATGCAGTTCCGCGAAGCGGTCGGTGCGGGCGGTGTGGCGTTTGCGGAATCGCGGCTCGACTCGATCCTGCGGGCGCAGACCCGCGAAGTGCTGGGTTCGGTCAGTTCGAACGACATTCTCAGTTCCGATCGGGCCGCGCTCATGCTGCGCATCCGTAACGGCGCCATTACCGAGGCGCGCGATCTCGGACTCGAGGTAATCGACGTGCGGCTCAAGCGGACCGACCTGCCGCAGGCCAACCTCGAGGCGACCTTCTCCCGGATGCGGGCCGAACGTGAACGCGAGGCCGCCGACGAGATCGCCCGAGGCAAGGAAGCGGCGCAACGGGTGCGCGCCCAGGCCGACCGGACGGTTGTCGAGCTGGTCTCGGACGCCAAGCGCCAGGCCGAGATCATCCGCGGTGAGGCAGACGCCAAGCGCAATGCGATCTTTGCCGAGGCCTATGGCCGGGATCCCGAGTTCTTCGAATTCTACCGTTCGCTCAATGCCTACGAGAAGGCGCTTGCGGGCAACAATTCATCGCTGATCCTGTCGCCGACCTCCGAGTTCTTCAACTACCTGAACACGGCGGATACGGCCGGGAAGAAGGCGGCGCGAGGCCGGTCCGAGTAATGGCGGTTGCGCTTCTGGCGCTGGGACTTGTGCTGATCGTGGAGGGGCTGGTCTGGGCACTGGCCCCTTCTCTCGTCGAGAGGCTGCTGCAGGAAATGCGCGCCCTGCCAGAGGCGGCGCGCCGGCAGCTGGGGCTGCTCGGCCTGGTCATCGGGCTGATCCTCGTCTGGATTGCCAAGCAGTTCGGCGCCTGACCGACGGTTCCGGTTGCGGGATCGGGCGCAGGATTACAGGATTGTAATGATTGCGGGGCTGGCATTGCTGCCGCTTTCGCCCCATCTTTGCAGAAAGGACATCAAGGGCACGGGGCCACCGCCCCGGCCGCGGGTATGAGGAGGATTCCGTTGCAGCACGTCGCAGTTTCAATTTCGATGGTCCGGGGGCTTTCCCCGGCGCGGGCAAGGGCCCTGTGGCTGGGTTTTCTCGCCACGCTTCTGGTTCTGGCGCAGGCGGTGATGGTTCAGGCCCGCTCCGACAGCTTCGCCCCGCTGGTCGAGCGGGTCAGCCCGGCCGTGGTCAACATCACCACCACGACGCTGATCGAGGGGCGTCCCGGCTTCGAGGGCATCGTGCCCAAGGGCTCGCCCTTCGAGGACTTCTTCAAGGATTTTCAGGACCGCAATGGCGGCGAGAACCGTCCGCGCCGTTCGACGGCGCTGGGCTCGGGCTTCGTGATCTCTGAAGATGGCTATGTGGTCACCAACAACCACGTGATCGAGGGTGCCGACGAAATCTCGATCGAGTTTCTCGACGGCCGCAAGATCAAGGCCGAGGTGGTCGGTACCGACAAGACCACGGATATCGCGTTGCTCAAGGTCGAGGCGGACAAGCCGCTGCCCTTCGTGACCTTCGGCGACTCCGACACCGCCAAGGTTGGCGACTGGGTCATTGCCGTGGGCAACCCGCTGGGGCAGGGGTTTTCGGTCAGTGCCGGCATCGTGTCCGCCCGCAACCGCGCCCTCTCCGGGGTCTATGACGATTTCATCCAGACCGACGCGGCCATCAACCGCGGCAATTCCGGCGGGCCCCTGTTCAACATGGAGGGCGAGGTGATCGGTGTGAACACCGCGATCCTGTCGCCCAATGGCGGCTCCATCGGCATCGGCTTCTCGATGGCTTCCAACGTGGTGTCCCGGGTGGTCGATCAGCTCAAGCAGTTCGGCGAAACCCGCCGCGGGTGGCTTGGCGTGCGCATCCAGGACGTGACCGAGGACGTGGCCGATGCGATCGGCCTGGACAAGGTTGCCGGGGCGCTGGTCACGGACGTTCCCGACGGGCCGGCGAAAGAGGCCGGGATCAAGGCCGGCGACGTGATCCTGTCCTTCGACGGGATCGAGGTGAAGGACACCCGCTCTCTGGTTCGTATCGTCGGCAATACCGAGGTCGGCAAGACCGTGCGCGTCGTCGTCTTCCGCGACGGCGGCACGCAGACCTTCAAGGTGACGCTGGGCCGGCGCGAAGAGGCCGAAGCCGCCGGGCCGCGCGATGGCGGGGCAAAGCCCGAAGCAACCCCGAAAGAGGTTCTGGGCATGACGCTGGTGCCGATGAATGACGAGTTGCGCGGGCAGCTCGGGCTTGGCGAGGATGCGCAGGGCCTAGTGGTCATGGACATCGATGAAACCTCGCAGGCCTTTGAGAAGGGGCTGCGCGCGGGTGACGTGATCACCGAGGCCGGTCAGCAGAAGGTGCGCACGATCCGCGATCTGCAAAAGAGGATTGACGAGGCCAGGGATGCCGGACGCAAGTCGATCCTGCTTCTGGTGCGCCGCGGGGGCGAGCCGCGCTTCGTGGCACTGGCGCTTCGGGACTGAAGGGGCGCGCCCGGCCCGTCAGGGCGGGGCGGCAACGCCCGGAGATGGAAACAGGGGCCGTGCGCCGTGGGCGGGCGGCCCCGTTGCGTTGCCCCGTTGCTTGCAGGTCTTGCTCAGCTGTCCCCGTCGGAGTCGTCGATCATGTATTGCTGCAGGGCCAGCACCTGCCACCACAGGAAGGCGAACAGGGCCGCGGGAAAGCCGAAGGTTTCGATCTTGACCCACAGATCGGTGGACATGGTGCGCCAGACGAATTCATTGGCCACCGCCAGCGCCGCAAAGCCCAGCGTCAGGCGCTTTGTCAGGATCATCCAGCCGGCATCGCGCATGGGCAGCATCTCGGCCATGACCCAGGCCAGGTAGGATTTGCCCTGCACCAGCCCGGCGCCGAGGATCCCGGCGAAGGTGCCGTAGACGATCGAGGTCTTCATCTTGAAGAAGCGTTCATCGTTGAACCACGCGGTGAGCCCGCCGAAGAAGATCACCATGAAGGCGGTGAAGATCTGCAGGCGGCTGACATGCCCCGTCAGCCACCACAGCACCCCCATCGCCCCCAGCATGATCGGCACGAAGGCCACGGTCGAGACGATGAAGCCGGAATATTCCGTGCCGCCGAAGGTATAGCTGTTGTCGCGGATCGCCATGTAGATCGCGAAGAATGCAAGCGGGGGCCCCAGCTCCAGCACCTGCTTGAGGATCGGGTTGATCTGTTTCTGCTCTGCCATGATTCCTGCCATGTAGTCGCTTCAGCCGCCCATCTCAACCAGAACCGCACCGGCCGCAATCAGGGCGATCAGGGCGACCCGGCGGGGGCCGACGGTTTCGCGCAGCACCAGCCAGCCGATCAGCGCCGCAAACACGGTGGAGGTTTCGCGCAGCACGGCGGCCTGTCCCACCTTGTCCAGCCGCGTGGCCAGCATGATTGCGCCGAAGCTGGCGAAGGCCACCAGCCCGCCGATGATGCCGCGCAGGATCAGCGGGCCTGCGGCGGGACGCGTGATCAGGCTGCGCCAGCGCAGGAACGCGATGGGCGGCATGATCAGCCCGTCGATCATGAAGAACCACGCCAGAAAGGTGAACGGATCGGCCGTGGCCCGGATGCCATAGGCGTCATAGGTGGTGTAGAGCGCCACGAACATGCCGGTAAGCACCGCCAGCGCCAGCGCCGAACGCAAGGTGTCGCGTTCGGCCGTGAGATAGGCAAGATTGTAGCCGGCAAGCCCGAAAATTCCGCTCAGCAGAACCGCGACGCCGATCCACTGGCCGGGGGTGAAGGTTTCCCCGAACACGATCCACGCCCCGATCACGGCGAAGAACGGGCCCGTTCCCCGCACCACCGGATAGACCACCGTGTAGGCGCCGCGGGAATAGGCGGTGGCCTGAAGCAGCTTGTAGGCCCCGTGGATCACGAAGGCGCCGGCGAAGATCGGCCACATGTGTGGTTCGGGCCATGGCACGACGAACAACGCGAATGGCGCCGCCATCAGCCCGTAGGCCGCGTCGATCGCGCCGCGGCTGAGCCAGGGATCGTGCCGCCCCTTCTGAAGCGCGCCGAAGACCGCGTGCAGAAAGGCCGCCATCACCGCCAGGCCCAGTGCAAGCTGATGGCCGGCCTCGGTCCCTTCGAGCCCGATCAGCCACGCGCTCATCCCGGCCGTTTCCCTTGACAGTTCCGCGCCCGGGCGCGACCCCTTGATGTATCAGGAGGAGGCGCCGTCATGTGGGACGCCATCGTTGCCCAATTCACCCCGCCCGAAACCGACCTGCCGCTGGCGGTTGCCGGGCTGCGCCTGCTGGTGGCCGGCCTTCTTGCCGGCCTTGTCGGGATCGAGCGCGAGATCCATGCCAAGCCCGCCGGCCTGAGAACCCATATCCTGGTCGCGCTGGCGGCCTGCCTGTTCACCCTGGTGGCCTTCGACGCGGTGGCCGCCGCCGGGGCCGGCAATGCCGAAGTGATCCGCTCGGATCCGATCCGGGTGATCCAGGCGGTCACTGCCGGCATGGCCTTCCTGGCCGCCGGGGCAATCATCCATTCGGGCGGGTCCGTGCACGGGCTGACCACCGGGGCCAGCCTGTGGATGGTGGGCGGGATCGGCATGGCCAGCGGCGCAGGCCGGTTGTCGCTGGCCGTTCTCGTCACCGCGATGACTCTCGTGGTTCTGCTGCTGTTGCGGATGGTGGACGCATGGATGGAGCGCCGCCGCCTGCGTCGGTGCCCGCAGGGCAGAGGCACCGCGGAGAGAGCCGGAGACGGCTCGGGGCACCCCTGAGAGGGGTTTTTGACAGGCACCGACGGCCCGGGCGGGCGGCTTCGGCCCTTGTCACCGATCGATCCCCACCAGTGCGGCGGCAAATTCCTGCGGATCGAAAGGGGCAAGATCGTCGATCTTCTCGCCCACGCCGATGGCATGGATGGGCAGGCCGAAGCGGTCGGCCAGCGCCACCAGAACGCCGCCCTTGGCAGTCCCGTCGAGCTTGGTCATCACCAGCCCCGAGACATCCGAGATCTTCCTGAACACCTCGACCTGATTGAGCGCGTTCTGCCCCGTCGTGGCATCCAGCACCAGGATCGTGTTGTGCGGGGCGGTTTCGTCCTTCTTGCGGATCACGCGGACGATCTTGGCCAGCTCTTCCATCAGGTCGGCGCGGTTCTGCAACCGCCCGGCGGTGTCGATCATCAGCAGGTCGGCCCCCTCTTCCTGCGCCTTCGTCATGGCGTCAAAGGCAAGGCTTGCCGGGTCCGCGCCTTCGGGGGCGGTGAGCACCGGCACGCCGGCGCGCTCGCCCCAGACCTGAAGCTGCTCGACGGCGGCGGCGCGAAAGGTATCGCCGGCCGCGATCACCACCTTCTTGCCGGCAGCCTTGAGCTGGCTGGCCAGCTTGCCGATGGTGGTGGTCTTGCCCGACCCGTTCACCCCCACCACCAGCACCACCTGGGGCTTTTTCGGATAAAGCGGCAGGGGGCGGGCGACCGGCTCCATGATGCGGGCAATTTCCGCAGCCAGGAGCTCCTTGATCTCGGCGACGGAAAGTTTCCGCCCGAGGCGCCCTTCGGCCAGGTTGGCGGTGACGCGCATGGCGGTGTCCACGCCCATGTCCGAGGCGATCAGCAGCTCTTCGAGCTGTTCCAGCATGTCGTCGTCCAGCCTGCGCCGCAGGACCGGTCCGGTTTCGCGCCGGCGCAGCAGCCGGCCAAGCAGACCGGAACCGGCCTGCGCTTCGGGCGGGGTTTCCGGCGGCGGGAGGGGAACCTCGACCGGGGCGGGGCCGGGCTGCGGATCGGTGGGGGCCGGCTCGGGCGCAGGCACGGTGACCGGCTCTTCCGGCGGCGGGACGGGGGTCGGCTCCGGGGTCGGTGCCGGTTCCTCGGGTTGCGGCGGGCCAGGTTGCGGTTCGGGTTCGGGGATCGCCGGTTCGGGATCGTTCTCGACGGTTCCGCCTTCCTCGACAATGGCGTCGAGGCCCTTTTCGATCCGGGAGGAGGACTTGAACAGCCGCTCCTTGAGTTTCGAGAAAAACGCCATTGCAGCACTCCCGCGTGGATTTCCCTTCACCTAATCCCGAACGGGCGCGGTTGCAAAGGGATCAGGTGAAGGCGATGAGAAATCCGGCCTGTGCGCCCCAGTAGAACAGCCAGATCACATGCGACGTGATCCGCAGGGCGGGGTGCCCTGGGGGCAGCAGGAATTTCTCGGCCGCCAGTACCAGGTCGGACAGGATGAAGGACAGCGCGGCCGGCAGCACAAGCGCAAGCCGCCCCTCGAATGGCAGGGTGAGCGCGGCAATTCCCATGGCGATGATAACCGGGACATAGGCCAGCACCGGGCCGCGCAGATCGCCGGCGCGCGGGGCAAGCCGCGCGGTCACCCCGCCGCCGAACAGCGCCAGGGCGACAAGGATCGCAAGGCGCGGCGGTTGGCCGAGCAGCGCCGGATCGGCCTCGGCCCGGGTCAGGAACAGCGCGACATAGCCCAGATGCCCCAGTGCAAACGCGCCCACGCCGGCGACGAAGGCGGTTTCGGTTTCGCGCGAGAGCAGCCAGTCACCCACGGCGCACAGCGCCAGCGCCAGCACGAGGAGCGTCGGTCCGCCGGCAAGCCCGGCGGCCAGCGCCAGAAGCGCGACCGAGGCCGTCTTGACCAGCGAGCGCAGCAGCCCCGGGGGACGGGTTGTCAGAACCAGGTAGGCGGCGGCGCAGAGCGCGGCGAGAAAGAGTGTGGCGGTCATGTGCGCAATCTGCCGGCTTCGCCCGCATCCGCCAAGACCGAACGAACCGGCAGGAGAGGAAATTCGTCGAAGGCCGCGCATGGCGAGGCAGGTTGCTCTCGGGGCCTTCGATCTGCGACAATCGCCCCATGCGCGCGTCTTTCGTGATTCTCCTTCTCGCCCTTGCCGGCCCCGCCGTGGCAGGGCAGCCCATGTCGGCCGAGGAATTCGATGCCTATACCCGCGGCAAGACGCTGTTCTACGGCTACCAGGGAACGCCCTACGGAGCCGAACGCTATCTGGACGGGCGGCGGGTGATCTGGTCGTTTCTCGATGGCGCGTGCCGGAAGGGTTTCTGGTACGAAGCCGAGGATGGCCTGATCTGCTTCATCTACGAGGATCGCCCCGATCCCCAGTGCTGGAGTTTCGAACTCGAAGCCGGCCGGCTGATCGCCCGCTTCGAGAACGACGCGCAGGCGACCGAGCTTTACGAGGCCGAGGAACTGGGCGAGGAGATGACCTGCCTCGGCCCCAGGGTCGGGGTCTGAGCGGCGGCAAGGCAAAGGGACCGCGGGGGGAGTGCGCCGCGATCCCTTCGGGCAGGCCACCCGCAGGGGTGACTGCTGCCGGGGGTAACCCGGTATCCGTGTATCCTCAGCCGCCGGTTGCGGCGGGCGTGGCGGCCATGGCCTGCAGGGCCTTGCGGTCCGCCCCGGCTATGGGCACCGCCTCGATCAGGCGAATTACCGCATGGCGCTCTTCGGCGGTTTCGGCGCTTTGCAGCTGTTCGGCGAAATAGCCGAAAAGCTCGCCCCGGCCCGCGGTTGCGGATTCGCTCTCCGACCTCCGGTAGAGCGCCAGCGCCTCGTCGTCGCTCAGAAACACGTCGTGTTCGATTCCCGCATGGGCGCGGATCGCCGCGATGCGTTCTTCCGAGCAATCCATCAATACTGCCATGGCCTTGACCTTTCCCATTGGTTTCGGAGTTCCCACTTGACCGACCGGCGCGTTGCCGGACCGGATCAGCACCCGGTTCATCACCGGGTCGATCACCGCGATCGCATCCAGAACGCCCGCGCGCCGGGCGTATTCGAAGGCGCCGATCATCACTTCGCTGGTGACGTAGGAAATGGAATTGCGCGACTTGCCCCGCACCAGCCGCTCGGTATCCACGCAAAAGCGCGTCGCCTCCCACAGCTGGGCGCTGCGCAGGGGCGGTTCTCCGTCCAGGATGGCGCAGAAGACATCGGCCAGCATGTGCGGCCCGGTCGTCTGAAGCAGGCGCATGCAGCCCACTACCCGGCCGTGGTCGTCGAGGCTGACGATATGGGTCGGGTCCAGCGCGTCGAAGCTGTCGATCTCCATGCCGTCCCTCACCTCGACTTCCCAGCCGAGCCGGTCCTGGAAAACGCGCGCGCGCAGCCGGTGCATGTCGGCGAGGATGCCGCCGAATTGCCCTTTGTTCATTCCGTCGATCGCGATGATCATGGTATCCCCCTTACCAGTTGATTACGCATCGTGATCGTTACCGATCATTAACCAGCGTACTATTAGGGGATTCCCGTATGGATTATTTGATACCCGCGTGGGTGGAAGTGCCGCTGGGTCAGCCGGGCAGGATCAGTCCCAGCCCGACGGCCCGACCGACCGCCTGCGTCGTAGTGAGTGCGCCCAGCTTGTCCCGGGCCGAGCGCAGGTGAACCTCGACCGTGCGGTGCGAAATGGACAGGATATCGCCGATGTCATGCTGCGATTTGCCGTCGGCGGCCCATTTCAGGATTTCCAGTTCGCGGGTGGACAGGTTCGGATGGAACAGGGTCGCCGACAGCGTGCCCGAGCGCATGATGGTATCGTGAAGATTGACGGCCGAAACCTGAAGGTCGCCCATGACACGTGCGGCCAGTTGCTTCCATTCGCCCTCGTTGCAGTCGCGAGTCACGTTCAGCAGGCCGCAATCCCCGTAGGGGCCGCGGATCGGAACCGTCATGCCGCGGTCGGTGATGCCGAAATCGGCAGCATCCCGAAAGATGATCTGGAACTTCTCGTTCTGCGCAAAGCGCGCCCAGTCCACCGGCGCGATGCTTTTCGCGGCCTGGTACAGGGTCGGGTCGAAATGGTGAAACCCCTTGCGACCGTAGTGCTGCTTCCATTCGTCGGAATAGGTGGCATAGCCCTGCACGTCGCCGGTCACCGGGTTCACCGTCGCGTACGAGGCATAGTCGAAGCCCAGTCGATCGCACAGGTCTTCGAGGAAGGCAGTCGCATTGTCGGCGATGTCCTTCCGCGTGGCCAGATCGATCAGTTTCATCCAGGGCCCCCTTTCCCCCGCCCGCAGGCTAGTCCGTTCCCTCCTGTCCGGACAGGTTTTCGCCTTTGCGCCCCGGCGTCAAGCTCCGAAGGAATCCGAGAACCGCGTCTTTCTGGTTCTCGGGGAGGGAATGGAACAGCCGGGCGGTTTCGATCGCCCGCGGATCCGAAAGAAAATTCGAGTCCTCCCCGGCCTCGATCCGTTCGGCCGGCGGATTGTCGATCCCGTCGAAGAAATAGCTGATGTCCACCCCCAGGGCATCGGCGATGGTCCACAGGCGCGAGGCGCTGACCCGGTTGATGCCGGATTCGTATTTCTGCACCTGCTGGAAGCGCACGCCGATCATGTCGCCCAGTTCGGTCTGGCTCATCCCCAGGGCAATCCGCTGAGCACGTATCCGGGCTCCTACGAAAATATCCACGTCATTCATGTCGTACCCGATCGATCAATCAATGTTCCTGCGCACAAGCGGAAAGGTGGCCCCGTACTGTGAAAGTTTTCCAGTCATAGCACCTGACCGGCTCAATTTGCAGGGCAGAATTTACCATATGGTGAATTGATTCGATAACCGTCACCGGGAGGTTGTCGGGCTCATGGGCCGGATCATGCCGAGTGATACCTCCCGAACACGAAAAAGCCGCGCGAAGTCTCGCGCGGCTTCGATTCTTTCAACCGGTGACTCAGGGTCAGGCGTCGGTTTCCTTTTCGCCGGCATCTTCGGCGACTTCGGTCGGTGCTTCGCCTTCGTCCGAAGCGGCCGACCCGATGTCGTCGAACAGTTCGGAGATTTCGAATTCTGCCTGGGCTTCTTCCTCGGCGGCCAGTTCCTGGATCGACTTGCCCGAGGCCTGAAGTTCGGCCTCTTCCGCCGAACGCGCGACGTTCAGGGTGATTTCCACCGAAACCTCCGGGTGCAGAACCACCGAAATGGTGTGCAGGCCCAGCTCCTTGATCGGCCCCGAAAGCACCACCTGCTTGCGGTCGATCGAGAAGCCCTCGGCAGTGGCCACTTCGGCCGCGTCGCGCGACGAAACCGAACCGTAAAGCGCGCCGGTATCCGAGGCCGAACGAATCACGACGAACTGCTGACCGTCGAGTTTCTCGGCCAGCGCCTCGGCCTCCTTGCGGGTTTCGAGGTTGCGCGCCTCCAGCTGCGCCTTTTGCTCTTCGAAGCGGCGGATATTGGCCTCGGACGCGAACAGCGCCTTGCCCTGGGGCAGCAGGTAGTTGCGGGCATAGCCGGGCTTGACGTCCACGACGTCGCCCATCTGGCCCAGCTTGGCCACGCGTTCAAGAAGGATGACTTGCATCTGACCCACTCCTTACTTCACGACATAGGGCAGCAGGGCGAGGAAGCGGGCACGCTTGATGGCGCGGGCCAGTTCACGCTGCTTCTTGGCCGATACGGCGGTGATGCGCGAGGGCACGATCTTGCCGCGCTCGGAAATGTAGCGCTGCAGCAGGCGGGTGTCCTTGTAGTCGATCTTCGGCGCGTTGTCGCCCGAGAAGGGGCAGACCTTGCGGCGGCGGAAAAACGGTCTTGCGGCCATGGTTTACATCCTTTCCTTCAGGCTGGCGTTCAGCGGCGGTCGCGACGGCCGTCGCGTTCGTCGCGCTTCTGCATCTGGACCGACGGGCCCTCTTCGTGGGCATCGACCTTGACGGTCAGGACCCGCATCACGTCCTCGTGCAGGCGCATGAGGCGTTCCATCTCCTGCACCGCCGTCGCCGGCGCGTCGGTCTTCATGAAGGCATAATGGCCCTTGCGGTTCTTGTTGATCTTGTAGGCCATCGTCTTGAGGCCCCAGTATTCGCTGTCCACGACCTTGCCGCCATTGTCGGCAAGAATGGCGCTGAAATGTTCGATGAGCCCTTCGGCCTGCGCGCTGGAAAGATCCTGGCGCGCGATCATTACATGCTCGTACAGCGGCATGTGCACTCCTGTTCTTCTGTCCGGGCGCATTTCAAAGGCGGGGCGATGTCCTTCCGCGGCCCCACCACGAGGGATGCGCGGTTCATGTCGTTTGCGAAAGGATGGCCCCATATACACGCTCTGCCCGCGCGGACAAGCCCCGCGGCCCGGATTCGGTGCCTTGCCAGGCAAATTCCCAACCCGTGCCCAATTCCTGACGTTTTGCGATGTTGAACTGGAAACAATCCGGCGTCGGACCGGAAAACGACGATATTGGGACAGGATGAAGCAGATGGCCGCGACGATGAAAATGGCCGCCAGCCATGCGCGGGTAATGGCCGATCCGGCACCGCGGTTCCAGGAGGCGATGCCGCTCCTGATTTCCTTCGCGCCAAGCTGGCCGCTGGTTGCGACGCTGTTCAGGATTGCCGGTACCGCGCTGGTGCTCGGGGCCGGGATGATGTGGGTGGTGCCGGGCGGCGAGGTCGGCCCCGACATCCTGCTGATCAAGCTCGGCCTGTCCGTGACCTTCCTTCTGTGCGGGCTGGCCATGCTGATGATCCACCATGTGGACAACCGGCCCGATGCCTATTTCGATCCCATTCGCAACGAGGTGCGCGTGCTGCGCAAGGACAAGCGCGGCCGCCCGCAAGCGGTGCTGCGCCGCAGCTACGACACGCTGGGCTGCGCCCGTTTCAGCGACCGCGTGGTCGAGATCTTCGACGTCGACGGAACCCTGCTGATGCGGCTTCCGGTGGATGACCACGATGTGCGCCATGCCCTGCGCGCACAGCTCAGTGGCACCGTCAACATCGCCAGCTGACCCGGGCCCCGGCCGTCCCGCTCCGGTGGCTCAGAAGCGTTCCACCGTCACCGCATCGCCGGTATCGAAGGCAAGATGCCCCCTGATCGCCGCGACCGCTTCCAGCGGCGCCTCGTAGCTCCAGGCCGCGTCTTCCAGCCGGCCCGAGCGATTGACGATCGTGAAATAGCTGGCATCGCCCTTGTGCGGACAACGGGTGACCTTCCGGCTCCGGTCCAGCATCGCCATCGCCACGTCCTCGCGCGGGAAATAGACGACCGGGGGCATGTCCCCTTCCCGCAGTTCCAGTGCGTTGCGGGTCTCTGCCAGAACCGCGCCCCCCGTTCGCACCGTCCATACCCCGTCAAGCCTGCGGATACTGATCTCGCCCGCCATTCGTTCTCCTCCCCTTGGCGATTCCTCGCCGCTCCCTCTTGCCGGAAAGACTCCCGCCGGAGGCAGGCGAGCGTCAGCCCGCCTTGTTTCGCCCACGGCCCGGGCCCGCCCCGGCGTTCGCACGGTGAGGGGCAGACTCGCGCCAAGCTGCTGCAATGTCAAAGCGGCGCGGTCGCGGCGTTCAGCCACAGCCGGGCCTGCGCGTTCACGTGCGGCCCGATCCGCTCGGCAACCTCGGCGTGATAGGCATCGAGCCAATCGCGTTCGGCGCGCGTCAGCATCTCGGTCACCACCAGCCGCCGGTCGATCGGCACGAAGGTCAGCGTGCGCCAGCACAGCATCTCGCGCCCCTCGTCGCCGCCGGGCAAAGGGGGCGCGGGTTGCACGACCAGTAGATTCTCGATCCGGATGCCGAAGGCGCCTTCGCGGTAATATCCCGGTTCGTTGGACAGGATCATGCCCGGCTCCAGCGGGACGTCGCCAAGACGGCTGAGCCGCTGTGGCCCCTCATGCACGCTCAGATACGAACCCACGCCGTGGCCAAGACCATGGTCGAAATCCTGCCCGGCCAGCCACAGCGGCACCCGGCCCAGGGCCTCGATATGCCGCCCGGCCAGCCCCCTTGGCCAACGCAGCCGCGACATGGCAATCATGCCCTGAAGCACGCGGGTGAAGGCGCGGCGCTCTTCCTCGCCGGGGGTGCCGATGGCAATGGTGCGCGTGACGTCGGTGGTGCCGTCCAGATACTGCCCGCCACTGTCCAGAACCAGAAGCTGACCGTCCTCCAGCACCGCATCGGTTTCCTCGGTCACCCGGTAATGGATGATCGCCCCATGCGGGCCGGTGCCGGCGATGGTCTCGAAACTGATATCCATCAGTCGCCGGTCGCGCCGCCGGCAGGATTCAAGCCGCTTGACCACCTCGATCTCGGTCAGGGTTCCTGCTGGTTGCGCATCGAGCCAGCTGAGAAACTCCACCATCGCCGCGCCGTCGCGCAGATGCGCCGCCGCGCTGCCCGCGATTTCGACCGGGTTCTTCCGCGCCTTGGGCAGCAGGCAGGGATCCTGCCCCTCCACCGCCCGATCCCCCAGCGCGTCGGCCACCGCCTGCGGCGCGCTTGCACGGTCAAGCCGCACCGGCCCGGAAAGCCCGCGCAGGAAGGTCTCGAACCCGCCGGGGTCGCGAACCGTCACGCCCTCGCCCAGCCCCGACCGGATGCCTTCGAGCTTGGCCGCGGCCATGAACAGATCCACCCGGGCGTCATCATGGAGAACGGCGAAACCATGCGCTACCGGAATGCGGGGAATGTCGCCGCCGCGAATGTTGAGCAGCCACATGATCGAATCCGGCAAGGTGATGACCGCTGCCCGCTGCCCTTCCGCCCGCAGATCCTCGGCCAGACGTGCGCGCTTGTCCCCGGAGCTCTCGCCAGCGAATTCCAGCGGATGCAGCCGCACCGGTGCCATCGGCGCTGGCGGCTGATCCTCCCAGATCCGGTCGATCAGATTCGCGCTCGCCACCAGTTCGACCCCCGATCCGGAAAGTTCGGCCCTCAGCGTCTCGATCTGCCCGGTGGCATGCAGCCACGGATCGAATCCGACCCGCCCGCCCTCGGGCAGGTGCCGCGCCAGCCAGTCGGACAACTTCACCTCGGGCGAGGGCAGCGGGGAGAAAACCTCGGCCACCTGCGCCTTGACCTGGGTCCGATAGCGCCCGTCCACGAAAATCCCGGCCACCTGCGCCAGTACCGCGCAAAACCCGGCCGAGCCGGTAAACCCCGTCAACCAGGCAAGACGTTCGTCGCGGGGGGCGACATATTCCCCCTGATGTGCATCCGCCCGCGGCACCAGGAAGCCGTCCAGCCCCTCGCGCACCATTTCGGCCCTCAGCGCCGCCAGCCGCGGCGGCCCCTGTTCGGGACGGGCCGTTACCTCGAACGTCTGGAACATGCCGGTCCTTTTTCTGGCTCCAAATATCCCCGCCGGAGGCAGGCGAGCGTCAACTCGCCTTCCTGATCCCCATCACCCGCGCCCGCGCCCGCGGATCGGAATCGAACAGCGCCGCCAGCTGCTCGGTCATGGCGCCGGCCAGCTGCTCGGCATCGGTGATGGTCACGGCACGCTCGTAATAGCGAGTCACGTCATGGCCGATGCCGATGGCCAGCAACTCCACCGCCTTGCGCCGCTCGACCATGTCGATCACCTTGCGCAGATGCCGTTCCAGATAATCCGCCGGGTTCACGCTCAGCGTGCTGTCATCGACCGGAGCGCCATCGGAAATCACCATCAGGATCTTGCGCGCCTCGGGCCGCGCCAGCATCCGCCGATGCGCCCATTCCAGCGCCTCGCCGTCGATGTTCTCCTTCAGCAGCCCCTCCTTCATCATCAGACCCAGATTGTCACGGGTGCGCCGCCAGGGGGCATCGGCGCTCTTGTAGATGATGTGACGCAGATCGTTCAGACGCCCCGGCTGCTGCGGCCGGCCCGAATTCAGCCACGCCTCGCGCGCCTGCCCGCCCTTCCACGCCCGGGTGGTAAAGCCGAGGATCTCCACCTTCACGTCGCAGCGCTCCAGCGTGCGCGCCAGAACATCGGCACAGATCGCGGCGATCGAGATCGGCCGCCCCCGCATCGAGCCCGAATTGTCCAGCAGCAGAGTCACCACCGTGTCGCGGAAGTCGGTGTCCTTCTCGACCTTGAAGCTCAGCGGCGTGGTCGGGTTGGCCACCACCCGCGCCAGCCGCCCGGCATCGAGGATCCCCTCGTCGCGGTCGAATTCCCAGCTGCGGCTCTGCTGCGCCTGAAGGCGGCGCTGCAGCTTGTTGGCCAGCCGCCCCACCGCACCCTTGAGCGGCTCCAGCTGCTGGTCCAGATAGGCGCGCAGGCGCTCCAGCTCGACCGGCTCGGCCAGGTCCTCGGCTGCCACCTCCTCGTCATGGTCCGACAGGAACACCCGATATTCGGGATCGGCCTCGGAAGCCGGCGGCGGGGGAGGGGGCTCCAGCGGCGCATCCGCCTCGGGCATGTCAGCCTCGTCGCCCATCTCTTCGTCGGACATCTCGTCGGCCGTCACCTGCATCTGATCGGGCTGGTCCTGGGGCTCGGCGTCGGGGTCGATCTCGGCCTCGCTGTCGTCCTGGTCCTCGCTGCCCGAAGAATCCGGTTCCGACTGATCCTCGTCCTGCTGGGCCTCTTCGTCGCGATCGTCGTCTTCGGTGTCGGGATCCTCGCCCAGCTGGTCGCCATAGCCCAGATCGGCTATCACCTGGCGTGCCAGCCGGGCAAAGGCCGCCTGATCTTCAAGCACCTTGTCCAGATCGGCGAGCGCTTCGCCGGCGTGCCGTTCGATGTGGGCGCGCCACAGCTCCATCACGTTGTCGGCGCCGGGCGGCAGGTCGCGCCCGGTGGCGAGATGGCGGATCAGATAGCCGGCGGCGGCGGCCAGCGGCGCCTCGGCCGGATCCTTGATCCGGTCGAAGCCCTTTTGCCGTGCCTCGTGACCGATCCTGGCATCGATATTGGTCGCGGTTCCCGGCATGTGGCGTGCCCCCACGGCCTCGCAGCGGGCATTTTCCATCGCCTCGTAAAGATCCCGCGCCATGTCGCCGCTGGGCGCGTAGCGCAGATGCACCGCCTCGTCGTGATAGCGGTGACGCAGGGCCAGGGTATCCGCCGTGCCGCGCGCCAGCATCACCTCGTCGCGGCCCATGCGGCGGCTGACCTGCGGCAGGCGCATCGTGTCCCCCGAAAGCCCGGAGGGGTCGATGGAGTAGTTCACCGTCAGTTCCGGGTCGTCCGCCATCACCCGGGCGGCCTCGGCCAGGGCCTTCTTGAACGGATCGGCGGGGTTATCGGATCTCTTCATGCGGGTTCGGTCCTTGCGGGCTTGAAACTCATCCCGCGCTGGCAGGTCTGCTCACGATGTTGTCGGGCATGGCGCGAAAAATGGCAAGGGTCGGGAAACCGTCGCCTCGAGGTCGGGCATTAGCGGGGCCGCGGTCGCGGGCCGGGGGCGTCAGGGACGGGGAGGCGGGCTGGCGCCCGCCTGCCTCCGGCGGGGATATTTGAAGCCAGAAAAAGTGCCGGTATGGGGCTGTCCGGCCGGCGGAGGTGGCGTTGTGTCCGTTCACCCCAAGCTCACGCTGGCCGCACTTTCCGGCAGTTCTTGGTCAAAGCAGCGCTGGTAGAACTCGGCCACGGTCTGGCGTTCGAGTTCGTCGCACTTGTTGAGGAAGGTGACGCGGAAAGCATAGCCGATGTCGCGGAAGATGTCGGCGTTCTGCGCCCAGGTGATCACCGTGCGCGGGCTCATCACGGTGGAGAGTTCGCCGTTCATGAACGCGGTGCGGGTCAGATCCGCCACCGTCACCATCTGGCTGACCGTGCGGCGGCCCTTTTCGGTGTTGTAGTGCGGCACTTTGCTGAGTACGATCGCGCATTCGGCATCGTGGCTGAGATAGTTCAGCGTCGCCACCAGCGACCAGCGGTCCATCTGCGCCTGGTTGATCTGTTGCACCCCGTGATAGAGCCCCGTCGTATCCCCCAGCCCCACCGTGTTGGCGGTGGCGAAGAGGCGGAAATAGGGGTGGGGGGTGATGATCTCGTTCTGGTCCAGAAGCGTCAGCTTGCCGTCATGCTCCAGCACCCGCTGGATCACGAACATCACGTCGGCCCGGCCGGCGTCGTATTCGTCGAACACGATGGCGGTGGGGTTGCGCAGCGCCCAGGGCAGGATGCCCTCGTGGAACTCGGTCACCTGCTTGCCGTCGCGCAGCTTGATGGCGTCCTTGCCGATCAGGTCGATGCGCGAGATGTGGCTGTCGAGGTTGACCCGTACGCAGGGCCAGTTGAGCCGCGCGGCCACCTGCTCGATATGGGTGGACTTGCCGGTGCCGTGATAGCCCTGGATCATCACCCGGCGGTTGTGGGTGAAGCCGGCGAGAATCGCCAGCGTCGTGTCGCGATCGAACTTGTAGGTGGGGTCGATTTCGGGCACGCGTTCATTGCGTTCGGCAAACGCCTTGACGTTCATGTCGCTGTCGATCCCGAAAGTCTCGCGGACCGAGATCTCTTCGGTGGGTTTCGCGTTGATGTCGATCACGCCGTCGGCCATCGGTATTCGTCCTTTTCCTTCGGGCACATGCTGCCCGGCCCGTGGTGCAACATATCTCGGGCAAGGGCAAGAGACTCACCCGCGCCCGGCCGCCGATCGGGCCGGAACGTTGCGAGCGGGCGCATCCGCGGCAGGGCTGCCATGCGCTGTCGTGCCGGCCTCGATGCCGGCCCTTGGCCTTGATATGGGGGCCGGGAGGGACGAAGTGAAGTCGCATCCTGCCCCGTTTTCGGGGGCGGCGCCCTATTTGAAATAGCGGCTGTCCTTGATCTGGTCCCAGGCCCAGACAACCTGTTGCAGTTGCTCTTCCTGGCTGCGGTCGCCGCCGTTCATGTCGGGGTGCAGAACCTTGATCAGCTTCTTGTAGGCGGCGCGTACCTCGGCCTTGGTCCAGGTGTCCTTGGCGTCGAGAATCTCGATGGCGCGCCGTTCGGTCGGCGGCAGGCGCCGCCCGCCCCCCGCCGCGCGGCCGGGGTTGCGGGTGGCGTTGGGGCCCAGAACCTGGTGCGGATCCTCGATGCCCAGCCGCGCCCAGGCCCGCGCCTCGGGGTCGCTCATCGGCCGGGTCTTGCGTTCCCACACCTTGTCGCGCGATTGCTGGGCGTTGATCTCGGCCTCGGTCGTGCCTTCGAAGAAGTTCCACTTCTGATTGTATTCGCGCACGTGTTTCTGGCAGAACCAGTAATAGTCGTCCAGGACGTCCGGGGCCTTGGGGGCGCGGAACTTGCCCGGTTCGTCACAGCCTTCGTGATCGCAGATCCGGGTCGAGGTTTCCGACGCGCCCGACATGCCGCGTCGTCCGCGGGGGTTTTTCTTTTTCGCCGCAGAGACGGAAATATCAAAGCCGAAGGGGTCGGGTCTGGGCATGACGGAACTCCTGCAAGGCACATCTTTTCGACTCGGAGGCAGCAGTTTAGTCTGTGCGGCGACAGATAGAAGAGGGGGCGGGAATTTTTTTCCCGGAGAGGATCAGGCATGAGCGTGACGGACGAGATCAGAAACCGGCTGGAGCATGCGTTCCGGCCGACCCTGCTGGAAGTGGTGGACGACAGCGAACGCCACCGCGGGCATGCGGGATACCGCGAGGGAGGCGAGAGCCATTTCAACGTGAAGATCCGGGCCGCGGCCTTCGAGGGGCAGTCGCGGATCGCCCGGCACCGCGCGGTCCACGAGGCGCTGGGCCCCGATCTGGTGGGCCGGATCCACGCGCTGTCGCTGGATATCGGGGTCTGAGCGGCCTCAGCCGTCGCCGCGCGGCCCGGGGATATCGGGCTTGTCTTCGGGATTGCCGTTTTCGGGGGCGGCATCTCCGGTTCCTTCGGCACTGACGGCCCCGGAAGAGAGCGAAGGGGGCTCGGCACCCCCCGTCAGCGGCGGTTCCTCGACGGCGGGCGGTGCCGAAGCGTCCACGGGCGTGACCACCGGCACGACCATGGGGCGACGGAATACCAGCACGTTGCGCCAGCGGGTGACCGTGCCGGTCAGCCCGCTGCGCTCTTCGCTGGGCAGAAGCTCGGCGCGCAGATATTCCCACCCGTCCGCGGCCATTTCGTTCAGAACCGCCTCGACCCCCAGCGCGAAGCGGGCCTGCGGCGTTTTCACGCCCTTCGCCTTTTTCCCCTTCGCGGGGGCCGGAACCACCCTGTATTCAAAGCGCGGCGCCATCGCGTCGGGCCTCACAGCCCCAGCCGCGCCCTGACGATGTCGTTCACCGCCCTGGGGTTGGCCTTGCCGCCGGTGGCCTTCATCACCTGCCCCACGAACCAGCCGGCAAGCTTCGGGTTCGATTTTGCCTTTTCCACCTGTGCGGGGTTGGCGGCGATGATCTCGTCCACTGCCGCCTCGATGGCGCCGGTGTCGGTCACCTGCTTCATGCCGCGCTCTTCGACGATCCGGGCCGGGTCGCCGCCCTCCGTATAGACGATCTCGAACAGCTCCTTGGCGATCTTGCCGGAAATGTCGCCCTTGCGGATCAGGTCGATGATTCCGCCCAGCTGCTGCGGCGACACCGGCGATTCGGTGATGCCGTGGTCTTCCTTCTTCAGCCGGCCGAAAAGCTCGTTGATGACCCAGTTGGCTGCCATCTTTCCGTCGCGGCCCTTCGCCACTTCCTCGAAATAGGCGGCCGATTCCACATCCGCCGTCAGCACCGACGCGTCATAGTCCGTCAGCCCGTATTCCGTGATGAACCGCGCCTTCTTTTCGTCGGGCAGCTCCGGCAGCGTGGCGGCAATCCCGTCCACCCATTCCTGCTCGATCTCCAGCGGCAGCAGGTCGGGGTCGGGGAAATAGCGGTAATCATGCGCCTCTTCCTTGGAGCGCATGGAACGCGTTTCGCCCTTGTCGGGGTCGTAAAGCCGGGTCTCCTGCTCGACCGTGCCGCCGGATTCGAGAATCCGGATCTGCCGGCGCGCCTCGTACTCGATCGCCTGCTGGATGAAGCGCAGCGAGTTCATGTTCTTGATCTCGCAGCGGGTGCCGAGATGACTGAAATCGCCGCTCTCGCGATATTTTTCGTAATCGCCGGGGCGGCAGACCGACACGTTCACATCGGCGCGCAGATTGCCGTTCTGCATGTTGCCGTCGCAGGTGCCCAAGTAACGCATGATCTGACGCAGCTTCGACACATAGGCCGCCGCCTCCTCCGGGCTGCGGATATCGGGGCGCGAGACGATCTCCATCAGCGCCACCCCGGTGCGGTTCAGGTCCACGAAGGACATGTGCGGATCCATGTCATGGATCGACTTGCCCGCATCCTGCTCCACGTGAATCCGCTCGATCCGCACGCGCCGGGCAACCCCCGGCCCCATCTCGACCAGCACCTCGCCCTCGCCCACCAGCGGATGATACAGCTGGCTGATCTGATAGCCCTGCGGAAGGTCGGGATAGAAATAGTTCTTGCGGTCGAAGGCCGAGACGAGATTGATCTTCGCCTTCAGCCCCAGCCCCGTCCGCACCGCCTGCTCGATGCAGAACTCGTTGACCACCGGCAGCATCCCCGGCATGGCCGCATCGACGAACGAGACGTTCGAATTCGGCTCGGCCCCGAATTCGGTCGAGGCGCCGGAAAACAGCTTGGCCCTGGACGAGATCTGGGCATGCACCTCCATGCCGATCACCAGTTCCCAGTCATGCCGGGCTCCGGCAATGGTCCTGGGCTTGGGGGATTCGTGGGTCAGGTCCAGCATCGACAGGCGCCTCTTCTCCGCATCTCGTCCGGCCGCGTTCTAGGGCAGGGGCGTGGCGGGGGCAAGAGGCGCACACGTCGCCTGCCCGCATTCCGCGCCAGCGTTCAGAATCTTCCTCTTGCTCCAAATACTCCGGGGGTGAACGGGCCGCAGGCCCGGAGGGGGCAGAGCCCCCTTCCTAGACCCGGCGCAATTCGGGACCGTCGGCGGAGAAGACGACCAGGTGCCCCCGTTCGATGTCGTCGCGGAACTGGTCGGCGATGATGCGCAACGCATCCGCCCGCCCGCGCGCCGCGAACCGGCTGGGCGAGGTGATGCGCGCGCTGTTGTCGAACCCGTCCGCCGCATGGGCCCAGATCATCGGGTGCAGCTCGGTCAGGTGGTCGCGGATCAGCCACGACGCGGCCGCCGAGATCCGCTCGCGCTGAAGGTCGGCTTGCGGGTCGCGGCCTTCTCCCTTGCGGATGGCGACGGAACAGTAGGCGGTCAGCAGGTTGACCATGGCCTGTTCCGGGCGCGCGGCAATGATGTCGCGCAGCCCGTCGAGGAAGAAATCCACGTCGACCCGGGCACAGGCGCCCTCGTCGATCGCGATGGCGTCGAAATTGACCCAGGCATAGCCGCCGGCGCCCCAGATGTGCTGGGTGCGGGCGGCAATGCGCCGGGCCTCGATTTCCAGTTCCGTGTGCGACCCGAACCAGCGCGGCAGCATGTGATTGCCCAGCGCGCGCATGTGCCGGTAGTTGTGGGGATCGAGGTCGATGAGATTCTCGTAATCATCGGCGAGTCGCGCGCGCGGATCGCGCCGGCCGGCCAGCACCGCACAGCGCGCCGCGGCCATGGCCGGGCTGCTCAGCCCGACATCGCGATGGGGCGCAAGCAGTGCGGCGGCGCGGTCGAAATGCGCGGCGAACTGCTTGCGGTTGCGCCCGGGCACGCTGTCGCCGTGCGTCGGTCCGCGCCAGGCCCAGCCGATGTCGATATGCGCAAGCGCCACGACCAGCGCGATCCAGGGGTTGTCCGGCATCTCGGCCCGCACCGCCTCAAGCCCGCGAATGCCCTCGACCAGCGGTGCATCGCCCTGAGGGCTGCTCTCGTCCAGAAGAGCATGTTCGACCGCCCGCACCACGTCGGCCCGGGCCCCCCATGCCAGAAGATCGGCGACCGGCATTCCGGCGGGGGTGGTCTCGCGGTTCCCGTCGGCCTCGGCGATTTCTTCGGCCAGTTCTTCCCACATGTCCTGCCGGGCAAGAAACTGCCCGCGCTTCTGGGCGTCGCGGCAGGCTTCATCATCTTCGCTCATGTCGCGGATGGGGATGGAAAGGAATTCCTCGGGCCGTTGCCCCGGCAGAAGCTTGCGGCGGCCCCGGTCCGACCCTCCGCCTCCGCCATCCCCCCGAAGCGCCTGCCGGATCGGTTTCGGTGACAGGAGGGCGGTGAAAACGCGGCGGGTGCGATTGAGCATGTCGGCTCCTGGCAGCTTGTATCTCTGGTTGTCGATTGGTGCTGTTCGCACAGTGGCCGGGCAATGGGGCGCAATCGTGGCGCGGTTGCGGAGTTTCGGGACAGCAATCGGGATAAATCCGTGGCAGGGGCGGGTGCCGTTCAGAACACGGCGAAATGGTGGCGCTCGACCCGCACACCGGCGCGTTCCAGCGCGTCCGCCAGCACCGCGAAGCGCGGCAGGCAGTCGGATGGGAGCCGAAGCCGGCTGCCATCGTTCATCACCAGTGTCGCCCGGGCAGAGAAGTCCCAGCGGCGGTCGAGCCGCACGTGATCGATCTGTCCGACGCGGGCTTCGCCGGTCCTGTGGCCGGTGTGCCATGCGATGCGGTCCGGCGCGACCACCAGCCCGGCGGTGGCGCCGGTCGCCGCCCCGAACAGGGCGGGCAGGGTCGGCAGGGCGAAAAGCGCAATGATCCAGGGCGCCGCGCGCAGGATGACGAGCGCCGCGCCCAGGGCCGCGTAGACCGCCGCGAGCACGAGCAGCACCCCCGGCGATCGCGCGCTGCGGAGAAAGGTCAGGATGGGGGGCGGGGCGTCCGATCCCGCGCCGCCGCCCGGGGCGGAATCATGCGTTGGCCGGGTCATTGACGGGTCAGCCCTGCAACATGCGGCCGACCATCTCGGACATGTCGCGGCTCAGCTTCGGCGTCCGGGCGATCCGTTCCAACTGAGCGCGGATCATCGCCTGGCGGTTCTCG
Source organism: Piezobacter thermophilus (assembly GCF_055386745.1). Taxonomy (NCBI): domain Bacteria; kingdom Pseudomonadati; phylum Pseudomonadota; class Alphaproteobacteria; order Rhodobacterales; family Paracoccaceae; genus Piezobacter; species Piezobacter thermophilus. The sequence goes on from NZ_AP042380.1 coordinate 932,019, forward strand.
TCATAGCGCCGCCAGGTCTGGAAGGCGCTGCACATCCGCGCCGCCGTCTGCGGGTTGACCGGGTCGAGCCGGATCAGCCAGTCGGCGAGCAGCGCATAGCCCGCCCCGTCCGCCCGGTGAAAGCCCGCATGGTTCATGGCCAGCGCGCCGAAGAGCGCGCGGAAACGGTTGGGATTCCTCCAGTTGAAATCCGGGTGCCGGCTCAGGCGTTGCGCGGTTTCGACTGCCCGGTCCGGGGCGGCATGGGCAAGCTGCAGCGCGAACCACTTGTCCATCACCAGCCGGTCGTCCTGCCAGCGTTCGCGGAAGGCGGCCAGTTCGGCCTCGCCCCTGCCGGCCGAGAGCAGGCAGCCCAGCGCCGAAAGCTGAAGCGTCATGTTGTCGGCCCGGGCAAACTGCGCGGCCGCCATTTCGCCCTTGTCCAGCCGCGTGGTGAGTGCCAGCGCTGCCGCCCCCAGCGCCCGTTTGCCGGCCTGCTCGGCGTCGGGGCTGTAGGGGGCGTCGATCCGCGCCTCGGCGTGCAGCAGGGGCAGCAGGTCGCGGGCGTGCCGGGCCAGCGCCGTCTTCAGGTCTTCGCCCGCTTGCCACAGCGCGTCCGGGTCGGGGGTGATGCCGGCATCATGCAGCGCGCCGGCAAGTTCGGACTGGGTGGGCTGTTTCACCATCAGGGCGCAAAAGGCCGGGTCGAGGCGGTCGTCGCGCAGCACCGACAGGATGGCGTCGAGATATTCCGCATCCGGCGCCGCGCCGCGGGTGGCCATGGCGATCAGCGTCTCCTGCGCCAGCGCGCGGCCGGCCTCCCAGCGGTTGAACGGGTCGGTGTCGTGGGCCAGCAGGAAGGCGCGCTCGGCCTTGTCGGTGTCGCGTTCCAGGATCACCGGGGCCGAGAAGCCGCGCAGGATCGACGGCACCGGCCGTGCCGCCAGCCCGGAGAAGCGGAAGCTCTGCCTGGCCTCGGTCATTTCCAGGATTTCCGTGGGCCGCACCTCGTCGCCATTGGGGCTCAGAAGCCCCACGGCGATGGGGATGACCAGCGGCTGCGGGTCCGGGGTGGCGGCGGTGGGCCTGGTATGCTGGGAAAATGTCAGCGTATAGGTGCCGTCCTGTTCCTGCCAGCTTTCCTCGACCCGCAGCCGCGGGGTGCCGGCCTGGGAGTACCAGCGCTTGAACTGGCCCAGGTCGCGCCCGGTGACGTCCTCGAACACCCTGAGCCAGTCCTCGATGGTGCAGGCCTGCCCGTCATGGCGGGCGAAGTAGAGATCGAGGGCCTCGGCATATTTTTCCTCGCCCACCAGGCGCCGGAGCATGCCGATCACCTCGGCGCCCTTTTCATAGACGGTGGCGGTGTAGAAGTTGTTGATCTCCTGATAGCTTTCGGGGCGGACCGGGTGGGCCAGCGGGCCGTCGTCCTCGGGGAACTGGCGGGCGCGCAGGTCGATCACGTCCTGGATGCGCTTGACCGCGGCGCTGCGTTGGTCGGCGGTGAACTGGGCATCGCGGAAGACGGTCAGCCCCTCTTTCAGGCTGAGCTGGAACCAGTCGCGGCAGGTGATGCGATTGCCGGTCCAGTTGTGGAAATATTCATGGGCGATGATCGCCTCGATCCGCTCGAAATTGGCGTCCGTCGCGGTTTCCGGGCTGGCCAGCACGGCCGACGCGTTGAAGATGTTGAGTCCTTTGTTTTCCATCGCGCCCATGTTGAAATCGTCCACCGCGACGATGTTGAACACGTCGAGGTCGTATTCGCGGCCATAGACCTCTTCGTCCCATCTCATCGCCTTTTTCAGCGAGTCCATGGCAAAGGCGCATTTGCCTTCGTCGCCGGGGCGGACCCAGATGGCCAGATCGACCTTGCGCCCGGACAGGGTGGTGAAGCGGTCGCGGTGGGCGACCAGATCGCCGGCGACCAGCGCGAAGAGGTAGGACGGCTTGGGCCAGGGGTCGTGCCATTCGGCCCAGCCCTTGCCGCTTGCCACCGGATTGCCGTTCGACAGCAGCACCGGCAGGTTGGAATTGATGCGCACGGTAAAGGTGCTCATCACGTCGGGCCGGTCGGGGTAGAAGGTGATGCGGCGGAAGCCTTCGGCCTCGCACTGGGTGCAGTACATGCCGTTCGACAGGTAGAGCCCTTCCAGGGCGGTATTGGCGGCCGGGGCGATCTGCACCTCAGCCTCCCAGGTGAAGGGGCGGTCGGGAACGGTGCAGGTGAGGCCTTCGTCGGTGATCTTCGGCGTGACCGGTTCGCCGTCGATGGCCGCGTTGATGAGCTGGAGATGCTCACCGTGCAGGAAGAAGCTGCGGTCGGGTGTGGCCGGGTTCGGGCGGAAGGCGATGCGCGCCCGGACACGGGTGGCCTGGGGGTCGAGGTCGAAGGTCAGCTGCACGCTGTCCACGAGAAAGCCGAACGGCCGGTAGTCCTGGAGGCGGACGGTTGTCGGAGCCGCGTCGCGCATGGGTGTGCCTTTCTGCTGCCTGTCTGAGCCGAGCGTTGGCGCGACCCTAGGAATTCCGGTGCCTGGCGGCAAGGCATCTCGTGCCGACGGGAAGGTTTGCAGCCGTGTGGCGGCAGTGGATGGCGCGGCGCAGGGGCGCTGCCCCTCTTGCCCCGTGCCGGGGCAATTCACCCCGGAGTATTTGGGGCAAGAGGAAGAGGGGGGCTCCGGCCGGGGCGCAAGGCCGGGGGGATCGGCCTTGCCGGGGGATGAGGCTGGCGTGATCGGCCGTTTGCGGTTAGACTTGGCGCAAGATCCCGGAAAACCGGGACAGGGCGAGGCAGAAGGTGGCAGTTACCCATGACTGAGATGGTATACGGCGCGGTCCCGGAGCGGGCCGGTGAACCGATTCTTCCGAAGTGGTGGCGGACGGTGGACAAGTGGTCGATGTCCTGCATTCTGATGCTGTTTGCGGTCGGTCTGCTGCTGGGGCTGGCTGCCTCGGTGCCGCTGGCCGAGCGCAACGGGTTCACGCCCTTTCACTATTTCCAGCGGCAGATCGTGTTCGGCAGCCTGGCAATGGTGGCGATGTTCGTCACCTCGATGATGTCGCCCACGCTGGTGCGGCGGCTTGGCGTCATCGGGTTTCTGGCGGTTCTGGTGGCGCTGGTGCTGCTACCGTTTTTCGGCACCGATTACGGCAAGGGGGCGGTGCGGTGGTATTCGCTGGGCTTCGCGGCGTTGCAGCCTTCGGAATTTCTCAAGCCCGGGTTCATCATCGCCGTGGCCTGGCTGATGTCGGCCAGCCAGCAGATCAACGGCCCGCCGGGCACGCTGTGGTCGTTCATGCTCTGCCTTCTGGTCATGGGGCTGCTGGTGCTGCAGCCCGATTTCGGGCAGGCCAGCCTGATCCTGTTCAGCTGGGGGGTGATGTATTTCGTGGCCGGCGCGCCGCTGTTCCTGCTGGCGCTGATGGCCGGGCTGGCGGTGGCGGGCGGCACGCTTGCCTATTCGCTGTCCGAGCATTTCGCCCGCCGCATCGACGGGTTCCTCAACCCCGAGGTGGATCCCAATACCCAGCTGGGCTATGCCGCCAATGCGATCCGCGAGGGGGGGCTTTTCGGCGTGGGTGTCGGCGAGGGGCAGGTGAAGTGGTCGCTGCCCGATGCGCACACGGATTTCATCATTGCGGTGGCGGCCGAGGAATACGGTCTGGTTCTGGTGCTGATCATCATCGCCCTGTTCGCGATCGTGGTGGTGCGGTCGCTGGTGCGCCTCATGCGCGAGCGCGACCCGTTCATCCGTCTGGCGGGGACCGGATTGGCGGCGATCTTCGGCGTGCAGGCGATGATCAACATGGGGGTTGCGGTGCGGTTGCTGCCGGCCAAGGGGATGACGCTGCCCTTTGTCAGCTATGGCGGATCGTCGATCATCGCCGGCGGCATCGCGGTGGGGATGCTGCTGGCCTTCACCCGGACCCGGCCGCAGGGCGAGATCGGCGACATCCTGCGGGGGCACCGATGACGCAGGGCCGGTTTCTTCTGCTGGCCGCGGGCGGCACGGGTGGACACATGTTCCCCGCCCAGGCGCTGGCCGAGGCGATGCTCAACCGGGGCTGGCGGGTGCGGCTGTCCACGGATGTGCGCGGTGCCCGCTTTGCCGGCGGGTTTCCGCACACGACCGAGATCACGCAGGTTTCGTCGGCCACCTTCGCGCGGGGCGGGATGGCGGCGAAGGCGGCGGCGGGGCCGAAGATCGCCGCCGGGATACTGGGCGCCGCGTGGCTGATGCGCCGCGACCGTCCCGACGTGGTGGTGGGGTTCGGAGGCTATCCGACCATTCCCGCGCTGTCCGCCGCGGTGCTGCTGAAGATCCCGCGCATGATCCATGAACAGAACGGCGTTCTGGGGCGGGTGAACCGGCTTTTCGCGCCGCGCGTTGCCTGTATGGCCTGCGGTGTCTGGCCGACGGATCTGCCCGAGGGCGCGCAGGGCGTGCATGTGGGCAACCCGGTGCGGCGCGCGGTGCTGGAGCGTGCGGGCGCCCCCTATATCCCGCCGGGCGACTACCCGATGTCGATCCTGGTGATGGGCGGCAGCCAGGGCGCGCGGATACTCTCGGACGTGGTGCCGGCGGCGGTGGCGGCGCTGCCCGAGGCACTCCGCCGCAACCTGCGGGTCAGCCACCAGGCCCGCCCCGAAGACGAAGAGCGCGTGGTCGCGGCCTATGCGCAGGCGGGCGTCGGGGCCGAGGTGCGCAGCTTCTTCCGCGACGTGCCGGCGCGCATGTCCGAGGCGCAACTAGTGATCTCGCGCGCCGGGGCTTCCTCGATCGCCGATCTGACGGTGATCGGGCGGCCCTCGATCCTGGTGCCCTTTGCCGCGGCGGCGGCCGATCACCAGACGGCGAATGCCCGCGGACTGGTGCAGGCGGGTGCGGCGATCATGATTCCCGAAAGCGCCCTTGACGCCGCCTCGCTGGCCGCGCAGATGACGGCGGTACTGACCAACCCGGACGCGGCCGTGAAGATGAGCCATGCCGCCCTTGCCGCGGCCCGCCCCGACGCGACCGAGCGGCTCGTGACCCTGGTCGAGGAACTGGCAGAGAAGGACACCGCATGACCCCCGCCACCAAGCTTCCCGGCGACGTCGGCCCGATCCACTTCACGGGGATCGGCGGCATCGGCATGTCGGGGATTGCCGAGGTGCTGCTCAATCTCGGCTATGACGTGCAGGGGTCGGACCTGAAGGCGTCGAAGATCACCGATCGGCTGGCCGGGCTGGGGGCGCGCATCTTCATCGGGCAGAAGGCCGAAAACCTCGACGGCGCGGCGGTGGTGGTGATCTCCTCGGCCATCAAGCCCGGCAACCCCGAGCTGGACGAGGCCCGCGCCCGCGGCCTGCCGGTGGTGCGGCGCGCCGACATGCTGGCCGAGCTGATGCGGCTGAAGTCCAATGTCGCCGTCGCCGGCACCCACGGCAAGACCACCACCACGACCATGGTGGCGACGCTGCTGGATGCGGGGGGCTTCGATCCCACCGTGGTCAATGGCGGCATCATCCATGCCTATGGCTCGAACGCCCGCCTCGGCACCGGCGAATGGATGGTGGTCGAGGCCGACGAAAGCGACGGCTCCTTCAACCGCCTGCCGGCGACCATCGCCATCGTCACAAATATCGACCCCGAGCACATGGAACACTGGGGGACCATCGACAACCTGTGCCAGGGGTTTCACGAATTCGTCTCGAACATTCCCTTCTATGGCGTTGCCATCTGCTGCACCGACCACCCCGAGGTGCAGATGCTGGTGGGGCGCATCACCGACCGCCGGGTGATCACCTACGGCTTCAACGCCCAGGCGGATGTGCGGGCGGTGAACCTGCGCTATGAAAAGGGGGTTGCGCATTTCGACGTGGCGTTGCAGGCCGAGGACATCACCATCGAGGGCTGCACCCTGCCGATGCCGGGCGATCACAACGTCTCGAACGCGCTGGCGGCGGTGGCGGTGGCGCGGCAACTGGGGATGAAGGGCGAGGAGATCCGCGCCGCCCTGGCCGCTTTCGGCGGGGTCAACCGGCGGTTCACCAAGGTCGGAGAGGTGAACGGCATCCCCGTCATCGACGATTACGGCCATCACCCGGTGGAAATCGCCGCCGTTTTGCGCGCCGCACGCCAGGCTACCGAGGGGCGTGTCATCGCCGTGCACCAGCCGCACCGCTATACCCGCCTGTCCACCCTGTTCGAGGATTTCTGCGCCTGCTTCAACGAGGCCGACGTGGTCGCCATCGCCGAGGTCTTCCCCGCTGGCGAGGACCCGATCCCCGGCGCCTCGCGCGACGATCTGGTGGCCGGGCTGATCCGGCATGGCCACCGCCACGCCCGTGCGATCCTGAACGAAGACGATCTGGAGCGCCTGGTGCGCGAACAGGCCCGCCCCGGCGATATCGTCGTCTGCCTCGGCGCCGGCACCATCAGCGCCTGGGCCAGCGGCCTGGTGGAACGATTGCGGGACTGGCAGACATGACCGAAGACCGCCTCAGACGCCGGATCGGACCGGGCCTTCTGACGGCCTACGGTGTCGGCGTGATGGTGGGGGCGGGCATCTACGTTCTGGTCGGCGCGATCGCCGGCCGGGCCGGGGTCTGGGCGCCGGTTTCCTTCCTCGTCGCCGGGCTGATCGCGGCGCCGGCGGCTCTGTCCTATGCCGAGTTCTCGACCCGCCTGCCCGAAGCCGCGGGCGAGGCCGCCTATGTGGCGCGCGGGTTCGGTCGGCGCTGGCTGGGCCTTGTTGTCGGGCTGGGCATCGTGGCTGCCGGTACGGTTTCGGCCGGCGCGGTGCTGGGCGGTGGGGTGGGGTATCTTTCACAGGGGTTCGGCGTGCCCTCGGCGCCCGCGATCGTGGGGCTGGGCGCCGCCCTGGTGGCGGTCGCGGTGATCGGCGTTCTGGAAAGCCTGGCACTGGCGGCGATATTCACCCTGATCGAGCTGACCGGCCTGGGGCTGGTGATCTGGGCGGGGCTGTCGGCCGAGCCTTCGCCCGACTGGACCGCCCCGGCCGCGCTGGTGCCGGGAGGGGTCGGGCTGGGCGCGGTGCTGGCCTTTTTCGCCTTCATCGGCTTCGAGGACATCGTCAACATGGCCGAAGAGGTCGAGCGCCCGGAGCGGACCCTGCCGCTGGCGATCCTCGCCTCGCTGGCCATTACCGCGGTTCTTTACGCGCTGGTGACATGGGCGGCGGTCCACGCGGTGCCGCTGGAGCGGCTTGCGGGCAGTTCCAGCCCGCTGGCCCTGGTCTGGCAGACCGCGCGGGGGGGCGATGCCGCATTCCTGTCGGCCATCGCCGTCTTCGCCGCGCTCAACGGGGTGCTGGCGCAGATCGTCATGGCGGCGCGGGTGCTGTTCGGGCTGGGGCGGCGGACGCCGGCGCTGGCGGCGTTCCACCACGCCCATCCCCGTTTTGGCACCCCGGTTCTGGCAACCGTCCTGATCGGCACGGTGGTGATCCTGTTCGCGCTGTTCCTGCACGTGACGTTTCTGGCCGAGATGACCTCGGCGATCCTTCTGGGAGTGTTCTCGCTGGTCAATCTGGCGCTCATCCTCGAAAAGCGCCGCCACCCGCAGGCTCCGTTCCGGGTGCCGATGGCGGTGCCGGTGCTGGGTCTGATCCTGTCGCTGTCGGCGCTGGTGCTGACGCTGGGGGTGCGGCCATGAGCGCCTCGGTGATCGCGGCGGCGCTGTGGGCGGTTGCGGCGACGGTCGTGGCCCTTCTGCCCGTGCGCTGGCAGTTCGCGCCCGGTTTCGTTCTGCTGCTGGCCGCGCCGGTCCTGATCGTCCGGCTCGGTTTCGACCATGGCTGGGGGTGGTCGGTTGCCGCGCTTGCGGCATTCGTGTCGATATTCCGCCGCCCGCTGCGCCATCTGTGGCGCAGGCTGCGCGGAAGGAAGAAGGAGGCTCGTGGATGACCCTGTCGCTGATCCTTGCGGCGGCCTGGGCCGTGGTTGCCAATCTTCTGGCCATGACCCCGTCGAAGGACAATCACTGGCGCAACGCCTATGTCCTGATTGCCGTCGGTATTCCCTTGCTGGGCTTCGTGACCTATGAGAATGGACCATGGGTCGGCCTGATCGTGCTGGCCGGTGCGATGTCGGTCCTGCGCTGGCCGGTGATCTATCTCGCGCGCTGGCTGCGCCGGCGGCTGGAGGGGATCGGCAAGGCCCGGCAATAGGCGCCGCGACAAAGGGGAAGCGGAATGGAAAATGTGGGACTTTACGCGCTGGTGCCGCTGGCGGGGCTGCTGGTGGGGGCGGCGGCAGGGCTGCTGGCCGGGCGCCATGGCGGCACGCGCGGCTTCCTGTGGCTGCTTGGGCTGGCCAGCCTGGTGGCGCTGGTGATCATCATTCGCCTTGCGGCAGTGGGCGAGGGCGAGGAAGAGAAGGCATTCCTGCCCTTCGCGCTGCTGACCGGGGTGCTGTTTCCGGGGATATTCGGGATCATCGTCGGCGGGCTTGGCGGCCGCGCGCTGGCCCGGCGCGGTGAAAGACGGGGCTAGTCCCGTGCTGCTGCGGCTTGCTCACCGGCGCCCCGGCGGGGGAGCCGTGCGCGCATGGGCGGGCAGGGGCGCGACATGACCCAGCTTCCCACCCCCCGCGGCAGGCTGACCCCGAACCGCAGCCTTGCCGATCTGACCTGGCTGCGGGTGGGCGGGCCGGCCGACTGGCTGTTCCAGCCCGCCGACGAGGACGACCTTGCCGCCTTCCTGCGCGATCTGGACCCGTCCATCCCGGTCTTTCCCATGGGGGTGGGATCGAACCTGATCGTGCGCGACGGCGGCATCCGCGCGGTGGTGATCCGGCTGGGACGGGGCTTCAACGGCATCTCGGTCGCGGGTCACCGCGTCACCGCCGGGGCGGCGGCGCTGGATGCGCATGTGGCCCGTCGCGCGGCCGAGGCGGGCGTGGACCTGACCTTCCTGCGCACCATCCCCGGCAGCATCGGCGGCGCGGTGCGGATGAATGCCGGCTGCTACGGCACCTACGTGGCCGACGTGTTCGTCTCGGCCCGGGCGGTGACCCGGCAGGGCAGGATCGTCACGCTGGGGGCGGAGGATCTGAACTTCCGCTATCGCCGGACCGATCTGCCGGAGGGCGCGGTGCTGATCGAGGCTACCTTCCAGGGCCCGCCCGGCGAGCCGGCCGAACTGGCCGCAAGGATGGCCGCGCAGCTGAAGAAACGGGACGAGACCCAGCCGGTGAAAGAGCGCAGCGCCGGCTCCACCTTCCGCAACCCGGCGGGGTTTTCCTCGACCGGGCGGGCCGATGACGTGCACGACCTGAAGGCCTGGAAGGTGATCGACGATGCCGGCATGCGCGGCGTCCGGCTGGGGGGCGCGCAGATGAGCGAGAAGCACGCCAACTTCCTGGTCAATACCGGCGGTGCGACCGCTGCCGAGCTTGAGGCGCTGGGCGAGCAGGTGCGAAAAAAGGTTTACGATTCAAGCGGCATCACGCTAGAATGGGAAATCATGCGGGTCGGCGAGCCGCGTGAGGACGAATGACCCCGCCCGCGCGGCACGGACAGGCATTTCATCGGGCGCGGAGACGGGGAAAGACGAACGATAACAGGACCGGGTCGCACGAAAGATCCGGCGGAAACGAGGCACTTGACGTGGATCAGTCGGGCAGGACGATCCTCCGGGTGGCGGTATTGATGGGCGGCCCTTCGGCCGAACGCGAGGTATCGCTGTCAAGCGGGCGCGAATGCGCCGCCGCGCTCAGGGAGGAAGGTTTCGAGGTGGTCGAGCTGGACGCCGGCCCGGACCTTGCCGAACGCCTGCGCGAAATCGCCCCCGATGTCGCATTCAACGCCCTGCATGGCCGCTGGGGCGAGGATGGCTGCGTGCAGGGCCTGCTGGAGTGGCTGGGCATCCCCTATACCCATTCCGGCGTGCTGGCCTCGGCGCTCGCGATGGACAAGCAGCGCTCCAAAGAGGTGTTCCGCGCCGCCGGGCTGCCGGTGGCGCAAGGCGGGCTCCATCCGCGTGCCGAGGTGTCGGCGCGCCATGTGATGGCGCCGCCCTATGTGGTCAAGCCTAACAACGAGGGGTCTTCGGTCGGGGTTTATCTCGTGCCCGAGGCGGCCAATGCCCCGCCGGCGCTGACCGACGACATGCCCGAGGTGGTGATGGTCGAGACCTTCGTGCCGGGGCGTGAACTGACCGTGACCGTGATGGGCGAGCGCGCGCTGGCGGTGACCGACATCATCACCGATGGCTGGTACGACTACGACGCCAAGTATCGCCCCGGCGGTTCGCGCCACGTGGTGCCGGCCGAGATCCCCGACGACATTTCCGGCCTCTGCCTCGATCACGCCCTGCGTGCCCACCGGGCGCTGGGCTGTCGGGGGCTCAGCCGGGCGGATTTCCGCTGGGACGAGGCGCGCGGCGCCGAGGGGCTGGTGCTGCTCGAGGTCAACACCCAGCCGGGCATGACGCCCACATCGCTCAGCCCCGAACAGGCGGCGGTGGCGGGGATCCCCTTCGGCGCGTTGTGCCGCTGGATCGTGGAGGATGCCTCATGCAACAGGTGACGCCTCCGCTCCCGCCCCGCCCCCCGCGCCCGTCACGAAAGGATCCGGCGCCGTCGCGGCTGAGCTATCGCCTGCAGCGGTGGCTGCTGACTCCGGGTGTGCGCCTGGGCCTGCGGATCGGGGTGCCGTCGCTTGTGGTCTTCGCGCTGGCCAGCGGGTTCCTCGCCGACCAGAAACGGCGCGATGCGCTCAACCTTTTCGTGACGGAACTGCGCGAAAGCTTCGAGCAGAGGCCCGAATTCATGATCCGGGTGATGGTGGTGGACGGGGCCGGCGACAACCTTGCCGAGGATATCCGCGAAGTGGTCGCGCTGGACTTCCCCGTAAGCAGCTTCGATCTGGACATTGCGCGCATCCGCGAGGTGATCACCGGCCTCGATCCGGTGAAATCGGCCTCGGTCAGGACCCGACCGGGCGGCATCCTGCAGGTGGACGTGGTGGAACGCAGGCCGGCGGTGGTCTGGCGTTCGCGCGACGGGGTCGAGATGCTGGATGCGACCGGGGCGCATGTGGACGACCTGATGCGGCGCGCCGACCGACCCGATCTGCCGCTGATCGCCGGAGACGGGGCCGACGAAAAGGTACCCGAGGCGCTGGCGATCTTCGCCGCCGCCCGCCCCCTGGGCAAGCGGCTGCGCGGGCTGGTGCGGATGGGCGAGCGCCGCTGGGACGTGGTTCTGGACCGTGGCCAGCGGATCCTGCTGCCCGAAGCCGATCCGGTCCGGGCGCTGGAACGAGTGATCGCGCTGGGCGAGGCGCAGGATCTGCTCGAACGCGACGTGACGGTGGTGGACATGCGGCTGGGCGACCGGCCCACCATCCGCATGAGCAGCGCCGCCGTCGAAAATTGGTGGCAGGCAAGAAAGATCAACGGAGGCAGGCAGTAGAAGGCGATGAAGGATCTTTACCAGTCTCAGCGCGCGATGCGGCAGATGCGCAAGCAGGCGATGCAGCGTGGCGTCGTCGCCATTCTCGACGTGGGCACCTCGAAGATTGCCTGCCTGGTGCTGCGTTTCGACGGCACCGGGCCGCTCAGCGAGGACGGCTCGATCGGCTCTCTTGCCGGGCAGAGCGGTTTTCGCGTGATCGGCGCGGCCACGACCCGTTCGCGCGGGGTGGCGTTCGGCGAGGTCGCCGTCATGCGCGAAACCGAACGGGCCATCCGCACCGCGCTGCAGGCGGCGCAGAAGATGGCCGACATCCGCGTCGATCACGTGATCGCGTGCTTCTCGGGCGCCCGTCCGCGCAGCTACGGTCTGGATGCCCAGGTGGATCTGGAAGGACAGGTGGTCACCGAACAGGAAATCGCCCGGGTGCTGGCGGCCTGCGATGTCCCCGAATACGGCGACGGGCGCGAGGTGCTGCACGCCCAGCCGGTGAACTTCGCGCTGGACAACCGCTCGGGGCTGATCGATCCGCGCGGCCAGCTGGGGCAGACGCTGGCGGTGGACATGCACATGCTGACCGTGGATGCCACCGCCATCCAGAACCTCGTGCAATGCATCAAGCGCTGCGACATGGAGCTGGCCGGGATCGCCTCGTCGGCCTACGTGTCGGGGATCTCGGCGCTGGTCGAGGACGAACAGGAACTGGGCGCGGCCTGCATCGACATGGGCGGCGGCACCACGAGCATCTCGATCTTCATGAAGAAGCACATGATCTACGCCGATTGCGTGCGCATGGGCGGCGAGCATGTGACCAAGGACATCTCGATGGGGCTTGGCGTGCCCATGGCCAATGCCGAACGGATCAAGACGTTCTGCGGCGGGGTGCACGCTACCGGCGCGGATGATCGGGAAATGATCGACATCGGCGGCGATACCGGCGACTGGGAGCGCGACCGGCGCACCGTCAGCCGGGCCGAGCTGATCGGCATCATGCGCCCGCGGGTCGAGGAGATCCTCGAAGAGGTGCGCGCGCGGCTGGACGCGGCCGGCTTCGATCACATGCCCAGCCAGCAGATCGTCCTGACCGGCGGTGCCAGCCAGGTGACGGGCCTCGACGGCCTGGCCAGCCGCATCCTCGGCCAGCAGGTGCGTCTGGGTCGGCCGCTGCGGGTTCACGGCTTGCCGCAATCGACCACGGGGCCGGGATTCTCGGGCGTGGTGGGGCTGAGCCTGTTTGCCGCGCACCCGCAGGACGAGTGGTGGGACTTCGAGATGCCGGTGGACCGCTACCCGGCCCGGTCGCTGCGTCGTGCGGTCAAATGGTTCAAGGACAACTGGTAGCCCCCAGATGTTGCCGAGTCGCCCAAAATCCAGTGTAAAGAGGCGAAAAACCGCCTGCAAATTGGGCTCAATTCGCGTTTTTTTCGTGACCTCGGCGCAACATCCGGGTAGGATCGGACAGGACAGGTAAGCATCAAGCCCGCCCGCTCGGGGCGGCAGGACAGGCGGATCAGAGCATGACATTGACCCTCTCAATGCCCGGACAGGAAGAGTTGAAGCCGCGCATTACCGTTTTCGGCGTCGGCGGTGCCGGCGGCAATGCCGTCAACAACATGATCGAGAAGAAGCTGGAAGGCGTCGATTTCGTCGTGGCCAATACGGACGCTCAGGCGCTGCAGCAGAGCCACGCGCAAAGCCGCGTCCAGCTGGGTGTCAAGGTGACCGAGGGGCTGGGCGCCGGGGCGCGTCCGCAGATCGGGGCCAAGGCCGCCGAAGAAAGCATCGAGCAGATCGTCGATCACCTGGCCGGGGCACACATGTGCTTCATCACCGCCGGCATGGGCGGGGGCACCGGCACCGGGGCGGCGCCGATCATCGCCCAGGCCGCGCGCGAGCTGGGCGTGCTGACCGTCGGCGTGGTGACCAAGCCGTTCCAGTTCGAGGGCGCCAAGCGGATGCGCCAGGCCGAGGAAGGGGTCGAGGCGCTGCAGAAGGTGGTGGACACCCTCATCATCATTCCCAACCAGAACCTGTTTCGTCTGGCCAACGAAAAGACCACCTTCACCGAGGCCTTCGCCATGGCCGATGACGTTCTCTACCAGGGCGTCAAGGGCGTGACCGATCTGATGGTCAAGCCGGGGCTGATTAACCTCGATTTCGCCGATGTGCGGGCGGTGATGGATGAGATGGGCAAGGCGATGATGGGGACCGGCGAGGCCGAGGGCGAGGATCGCGCCGTCCAGGCCGCGGAAAAGGCCATCGCCAACCCGCTGCTGGACGAAATCAGCCTCAAGGGCGCCAGGGGCGTTCTCATCAACATCACCGGCAGTCACGATCTGACCCTGTTCGAACTGGACGAGGCCGCCAACCGCATCCGCGAGGAGGTGGACCCCGAAGCCAACATCATCGTGGGCTCCACGCTGGATCCCGACATGCAGGGCATCATGCGGGTCAGCGTGGTCGCCACCGGTATCGATGCCTCGGCGGTGCAGGCCGCTCCGGTCGAGCGCAGGCCCCTTGCCCAGCCGCTCAAGCCGCGCGTATCGGCCGAGGAGGCCGCCGGGGAGGAACCGTTCGATCTTCAGGAGCCGGTGGTGGCGGAAGCCGCCGAAGAGCCGTCCCTGTTCGATGCGGTCGCGGCCGAAGACGTCGCCGCCAGCGACCAGTTCGAGGACATCTTCGAAGAGGAAACCCCCTCGGTGGTCGGGCAGGACGACCTGCCGCCGCCGGCCTATACCCCCGAGGCGCCGGCTTTCGAGCCGCGCCCCGACGCCATGGCTGAGGACGAGGCCGATAGCTTCGTCGCCCCGCGCGCCCCGGCGCCGGGCACCCCCTCGCCCGAGGCCGAGCAGCGTCTTCGGGCGGCCGTTCGCAACGTCCCCCGGACCGATCCGCCGCTTGAGGCGAGGCCGCCGGAGGAAAAACCCGAGCGCTCGCGCTTCGGTCTGAACGGGCTGATCGGGCGGATGACGGGTCACGCGCATGACAACCAGGCCGAGGCGCGCCCGCAGCCGCGCCTTCAGCGGAGCGGCGTTGCGCAAACGCCCGAGCCGGCGCCCGATCCCGAGCAGGAAAAGATCGAAATTCCGGCCTTCCTGCGCCGTCAGGCGAACTGACCGGGTCACATTCGAAACCGGAAAGGCCGCCGCCGGGCGGCCTTTTTTCCTTTTTTGACGGCAGGTTGCAGGGGCGTCGGCAGGGAATTGCCGATTTGTTACAGCCGTGTTTCATTCCGTTACAAAGATTGAGTTGAGCCGCCGGGGGGGCATCGCTACCTCATTGCGCAACACAGCCCGCGAGGCTGGACATCGCTGCCAGAGGCTCGTTTTGCAGAACACGCTCAAATCGCCGGTCACGTTCGAAGGCGTCGGCCTGCACGGTGGCGCAAAGGTGCGGATGACGATCCGGCCCGCCGCCGCAGGACATGGTATCTGGTTCAGGCGAACCGACATCCAGGTGGGCGACGCGATGATCCCGGCGCTCTATGACGCGGTGGACCGCACGCCGCTCTGTACCCGGCTTGTCAACCGGGCGGGCGTGTCCGTCTCCACGGTCGAACACCTGATGGCGGCGCTGGCCGGGACCGGCGTTCACAACGCCCTGATCGAGATCGATGGACCGGAAGTGCCGATCATGGACGGATCGTCGCTGGCCTTCGTGCACGGGATCATGACGCGCGGCGTGCGGCCGCTGGATGCGCCCGTGGTCGCCTACGAGGTGCGCGAAACGGTGAGCGTCGAAAAGGACGGGTCGCGGGCGACGCTGAAGCCGTCGGACCGCCTGGTGATCGAGTTTCACATCGACTTCGAAGATGCCGCGATCGGCCGGCAGAGCCGCACGCTCGACATGGGCAATGGCGCGTTCGCGCGCGAACTCAGCGACTGCCGAACCTTCTGCCGCTTCTCCGACGTGGAGGGGATGCAGCGCAACGGGCTTGCGCTTGGCGGGTCGCTGGAAAACGCCGTGGTCGTCGATGGCGACCATGTGCTGACGCCTGGCGGTTTCCGGCGCGCCGACGAAGCCGTGCGCCACAAGATGCTGGATGCGCTGGGCGATCTGGCGCTGGCGGGCGGTCCCCTTCTGGGCCATTACGTGGGCGAGAAGGCCGGCCACGCACTGACCAACACGCTCTTGCGCAAGCTGTTCGCGACGCCCGGCGCGGTCCGCCCGGTGATCTGCGATCCGCGCGTCTCAGCCCGGCTGCCGGGCAGGGGGCTGGCGCTGAGCGAGATCCCCCGCGTGGCGTGACGGCATGGCCTGGCGGCAGGTCGCCGCGCCTCATGTGCGATCTTGCCGAGGACGCCGATAAGGCGTTTTGCACCGCGAATTAATGTGCTAGACCGTGCCGCGAACCGGCGGAAGGCCGGGGGTCGGCAAGGGTTTGGCAAGCATGACGGGCAGCAGGACAGTGGTGAAACGTCTCAGCGCAGTCATCGTGTTTCTGTTTCTGGCCTCGTGCAGCGGCATCGGTGGCGGTCCCGCTGCCGACCGCACCAAGGGGCTGGACGGCTTCACGCCCGAGCAGATCTACCAGCGTGCGGAATTCGAGCTCAACCGCGGCCGCACAGACGATGCGGCTTGGTACTTTTCCGAGATCGAGCGGCTTTATCCCTATTCCAGCTGGGCCAAGCGGGCGCTGATCATGCAGGCCTTCAGCTATCACAAGGGGCAGGATTACGAGAACAGCCGCTCGACCGCGCAGCGGTATCTGGATTTCTATCCCACTGACGAGGATGCGGCTTACGCGCAGTATCTTCTGGCGCTCAGCTATTACGACCAGATCGACGAGGTCGGCCGCGATCAGGGTCTGACCTTCCAGGCGCTTCAGGAGCTGCGCAAGGTGATCGAGGTCTATCCCGACAGCGAATATGCCACCTCGGCGATGCTGAAATTCGATCTTGCCTTCGACCACCTGGCGGCGAAAGAGATGGAAGTGGGGCGCTATTACCTGCTCCGGAAGAACTATGCCGCGGCGATCAAGCGGTTCCGTTCCGTGGTCGAGGACTACCAGACCACCAGCCACACGCCCGAAGCACTGTATCGCCTGATCGAGGCCTATCTGGCACTGGGGCTGGAGGAAGAGGCGCGTACCGCAGGTGCGATCCTCGGTTACAACTACCGGTCCAGCCCCTGGTATAAGGACGGCTACGACCTTCTGACGGGCAAGGGGCTTGAACCGGGGCTCTTCTCGGGTAACTGGCTCGCGCAGATCTATCGCCAGTCGATCAAGGGCGAATGGCTGTGACGGGAACGGCGCGCACGGCTCCGGCTGCGGCGACCTGACGCCAGGGGCGGAGATGCTGCGCGCACTGGACATCCGCGACATGCTCATCATCGACCGGCTGGAACTGGCGTTCCGGTCGGGGCTGAACGTGCTGACGGGGGAAACCGGCGCCGGCAAGTCGATCCTGCTCGATTCGCTGGGCTTCGTGCTGGGCTGGCGGGGGCGGGCCGACCTGGTCCGCCAAGGCGCCGCGCAGGGCGAGGTGGTGGCGGTTTTCGACCTGCCCCCGGCGCATCCGGCGCGCGCGGTTCTGGACGAGGCCGGGCTTCCGGCGGGCGACGAGCTGATCCTGCGCCGCGTGAACACGGCCGAGGGGCGCAAGACGGCCTGGGTTAACGACCGGCGATGCTCGGGCGAGGTGCTGCGTGCGCTCAGCGCAACGCTGGTCGAGCTGCATGGGCAGCAGGACGATCGGGGGCTGCTCGACCCGCGCGGGCATCGGGCGATGCTGGACGCCTTCGCCGGGCATGGCGATCTGGTAACCGCGGTGCGCGATGCCTGGCGCGAAGTGCAGGCCGCGCGCAGGGCGGTGACGGATGCGCAGGAGACGCTGGAGCGGATCCGCAGCGAAGAGGGTTTTCTGCGCCATGCGGTGGCAGAGCTGGACGCGCTGGATCCGCAGCCGGGGGAGGATGCGGAACTTGATGCCCGCCGGCGCATGATGCAGGGGGCCGAGCGCATCCGCGATGACGTAGGCCGCGCGTTTGCCCTTCTGGGCAGCGACGGGGCCGAGGGGGCGGCGGCGGATGCGCTGCGCTGGCTCGAGGGGGTGGGCGAGGGCGCCCCCGACATGCTGGACGAGGCGATTGCCGCGCTGGGCCGGGCGCTGATCGAGCTGGCCGAGGCGCAGGATGGCGTGGCGCGCTGCCTCGAGGCGCTGGATTTCGACCCCTTCGAACTGGAACGGGTCGAGGAACGCCTGTTCGCGATTCGGGCGCTGGCGCGCAAGCACGGGGTTCTGCCCGACGATCTGGGTGCGCTGGCCGCGGAGTTGCGGGACCGGCTGGCGGCACTGGAGGCGGGCGATGCCGATCTTCAGGCGCGGCGCGCGGTTCTGCGTGCGGCCGAGGCCGCCTACGAGTCCGCGGCCGCCGCGTTGACGGAGTCGCGCCGCGAAGCCGCCGGGCGGCTGGACCGGGCGGTCATGGCCGAGCTTGCGCCACTGAAGATGGAGCGGGCGGTCTTTTCCACCCATCTCGCCCCCACCGATCCCGGCCCGGACGGGCGCGACGCGGTGACCTTCACCGTCGCAACCAATCCCGGTGCGCCGGCAGGTCCGCTCAACCGGATCGCATCGGGGGGGGAGCTCAGCCGCTTTCTTCTGGCGCTCAAGGTCTGCCTGACCGGGCCCGACCGGGGCGTGACCATGATCTTCGACGAGATCGACCGCGGTATCGGAGGGGCCACCGCCGATGCGGTGGGGCGGCGGCTCGAGGCGCTGGCGGCCGGCGGGCAGCTTCTGGTCGTCACCCATTCGCCGCAGGTGGCGGCGCGCGGGGCGCATCACTGGCGGGTGGAAAAGAAGATCGTGGACGGGGCCACCCTTTCGACGGTGACGCCGCTGGATGCGGATGCGCGGGTGGACGAGATCGCCCGCATGGTGGCGGGCGACACCGTCACCGACGCCGCGCGCGAGGCGGCGCGGGCGCTTCTTGCCGGCTGAGCCGGCGGCGCGACCGGCTCAGGCGCAGCGATAGGCGTAGCCGATGCCCCGCCCGTCGCCCCGGTCGAATTCCAGGTGGTGCAGATAGATGCCCGAAGCGATCAGGCGGATGATGATCTCGTCCTGCCGATCCCTGGTCCTGATGAAGACGCGATTCCCGAACAGCCGGTATTCCGCCGGCACGGCGCCTGTCGCGTCCGGCAGCGTCAACCGCCCGTTCTCCACCAGAACCGCGTTGCGGCACGAGGTGGTGCTGAAGCGGTCATCGACCCGCAGCGGGCGGTCGAACACCGCCCAGCGACCAAGAAGGAACTCGGGCGCCCGGTCGCCGAAGCGGTCGGTGCCGTGAATTTCGGCGTAGGCTTCGAGGTAGGCGTTGAAGCCGCGCACGACGCGCAGTTCGTCCAGGTATGTCTGTGGCGCCTCCCGGCGGGTTTTCTCGAAATGGGCCTGCACCCGGGCGTCCTGCTGGTTCAGGTAGAACACGTATCCCGCCAGCGCCAGCGCGCCGAGAACGATCTCGGGCAGGCGCCGCCTGAGCATCTTGCGCCGCAGTCCGCGAATTCCGGAACGCACCGCCTGTGCTGCCATTTGCCAAATCTCCCTCGTCACCCCGTTCGCGGGCCTTGCCCCGCCAGCCGCGGGGCTGCCCTCGACGCCGCCTTGATCGGGGTGCTTTCACTTGCACCGAATAGCCATTACTACAGGCGGCGCCGACACCGATTCAGGATCGCGAATATATCGAGGGTATCCCATGCCAGAGACAGCGGGCGTGCACAACCGACAAGTCAACCTGATCGTGCTTTCGGTGATTGCCGTGGTGATCGGCGTGATCACCGGCTTCGGCGCCATCGCGTTGCGATATCTCATCGCGATCATCCACAACCTGTTTTTCCTCGGCACGTTTTCGTTCGAATATGACGCCAATCTGCCCACCCCCGAAAGCCCCTTCGGCGCGTGGATCATCCTTGCTCCGGTCATCGGCGGGCTGATCGTGGTGTTCCTGGTGTCGAAATTCGCCCCCGAGGCCCGCGGTCACGGTGTGCCCGAGGTGATGGACGCGATCTATTTCCGCAACGGCCGCATCCGGCCGCAGGTGGTGGTCATCAAGTCGCTGGCCTCGGCGCTGTCGATCGGGTCGGGCGCCTCGGTGGGGCGCGAAGGCCCGATCATCCAGATCGGCAGCGGCATCGGCTCGGTCCTGGGGCAGTGGCTGAAGCTGCGGCCGTGGCAGGTCATCACGCTGGTCGCCGCCGGGGCCGGGGCCGGCATCGCCGCGACCTTCAACACGCCGCTGGGCGCGGTGATGTTCGCCATCGAGCTGATGCTGCCCGAGTTCAGCGCCCGCACCTTCCTGCCGGTGGTGCTGTCCACCGGCGCGGCCACCTATATCGGCCGCCTGGCCTTCGGGGACGAGCCGGCCTTCCTGGTCATCTCCTATACCCAGCACGACCCCTTCGTGCCGCTGTCGGTGGACATGCTGCCGCTGTTCGTCATTCTCGGCGTCCTGTGCGGCGTGGCGTCGTGGCTGTTCGTGTGGTTTCTGCACTGGATCGAGGACCGCTTCGACGCGATTCCGGCCAACCCCTATGTGCGCAACGTGATCGGCATGAGCTTTCTCGGGGTCATGATGTACGGCTTCGTGACCTGGACCGGCATGTATCACACCGCGGGCGTCGGCTATGCCACGATCCAGGCCATCCTCAACGATGCGCTGACCGTCTGGTGGTTGCTGGGGCTGCTCTTCGTGGCCAAGCTGGTCGCCACCTGCGTCAGCCTGGCCGCCGGGGCGTCGGGGGGGATCTTCTCGCCCTCGCTGTTTCTGGGGGCGACGCTGGGCGGGGCCTTTGGCGCGGTGCTGGGCGAGCTGTGGCCCAATCTCGGCTTCAGCCCGGTGACCTTCGCCCTGGTGGGGATGGCCGGCATCGTCGGCGGCGGCACCGGGGCGGCGATGACCGCGATCATGATGATCTTCGAGATGACCGGCGATTACAACATCACCGTCGCCGCGATCATCGCCGTGGCCTGCGCCATCGGCGTGCGCCGGACCCTGTCGGAAGAGAACATCTACACCATGAAACTTGCCCGGCGCGGCCACAACATTCCCAAGGACCGCCGTTCGCACATGTTCCCGATCCGCAATGCCTCGGAAGTGATGGAGCCGATCGTCGCGGTCATCGACGTGACCGAGATGCCCGATGATCCGGTGCGCGTCTCGGACATGCCGTCCCGCCCCGCCCATGCGCTGGTGGCGCGGGGCAAGCACGTGGTCGGCATCGTCGAGGTCCACCCCGACCGGCCTACCATCCCGCTGTCGCCGATCCTCAGGCCCGTGGGCGTGACACTGGAAGGCAACCTGCTGGAATCGGTGCTCAAGCGCATGGAGGCGCATGGCCACGTGGCCGAGCTTGTTCTCGGCAACACCCGGTCGTCACATGTGGACAATGTTAAGGGCGTGATCACCCGCGACAGCGTCGTCGATGCGATGCTGAGCGACTACCGGACCTGATCTGGCGCACCGGGGGCCGGCCTTGTGGAGTGCGTGACCTTACGGCAACATCATGGTGCAATGTTGCAACATGATGGCGAAAGTTGGGCAGCGACCCGGCCCGCCCCTAACCAACCGGTTTTCGCGCCCTATGTCAAAGTCTGTGTCATGTTGTCACCTTCGTCCGATTTCCGAAGGGAACGGCACTGTTTCCAAGACAAAAAAGGCGAAGATAATGTCCAGATCCTATGCAACTCCGCTGATCGCAGCTGCGATCGCGGTCGGGACAGCTGTCCCGGCTACGGCGCAACTGCGCTATGAAAACGGCAATGGTGGCTCTGCCCTGTTCTATGGCCAGTTCGACCCGGCCTACCTGACTTTCGATGATGGCGTGTCCTCGACCGGCAAGCTGGTGGACAACGTCAACTCCAACAGCCGCGTCGGCATCTGGCTGCGTCAGCCGATGGCGAATGGCGAGTTTTCCTTCAATTTCGAAACCGCCCTCGGGCTGCGCCCATCCAGCGGCCTGTCGCAGACCAGTACGCCCAAGGCGTTCGACTGGTCTCGCACCAAGCTGCGCAAGGTCGATTTCGCCTGGCAGACGGGCAGTTACGGCAAGATCTATGTCGGCCAGGGCAGCATGGCAACGGATGGCGCCGCCAATACCGACTTGTCGGGCACCACGCTTGTCGCCTATGCGGGTGTCCCCGATACTGCCGGCAGCTTCCGATTCCGTACCGCGGCCGGGGCGCTTTCGGGTGTCGCCATCAAGAACGTCTTCCCCGATCTCGACGGTGGCCGGCGCGGCCGTATCCGCTATGACACGCCAACCTTTGGCGGCGGGTTTTCGGTGGCGGTGGCCTATGGCGAGGAAATCCTGACCGTCGGCAGCAACGACAAGTACACCGACATTGCGCTGCGCTACTCCGGCGAAGCGGGGGGCGTGAAGATGAAGGGGGCCATCGGGTTTTCCCGGCGCGACCGCAATGGTGTGAACCAGGACGACACGATGGGGTCGTTCAGCGCCCTGTTCCCGTCCGGCTTCAACGTGACCGTCGCCGCCGGCAGCCGCAAGAACAGCGGCGACTACACCTATGGCAAGGTCGGCTATATCGGCAACTGGTTCGCCGTCGGCAGCACCGCCATCTCGGTGGATTACTACCGGGGCAGCGATTTCAACTCGGTCGGGTCCACGTCCAAGTCGCTGGGCATCGGCGCGGTGCAGAAATTCGACAACGCCAATGTCGAGGCCTACCTGGGCTATCGCGACTACAGTCTTTCCGAGACGGCCGTCGCCTACCGGGATGCGTCATCGATCCTGTTCGGTGCCCGCTGGAAGTTCTGAGCCGAGGCGATTTCGCCAAGGAAACGGCGGCGGCGTCCTGCGCCGCCGTCTTTCGTTCGCGCGCCCGTCTGTTTGGTGCGCGGGCGGAAATCGGGCCGAATCCGGGCGGTGGGGGGCTGTCGGGCGGCCCTGCCGTGCAATCCCCCTTGCGAAGCCGGGCGCGGGCAAATAGAAGGCCCCAAATTCGCATGGGCGCGCGATCCGCGGGCGCCCCCTGAACTCATGGGGAAACATATGCAGGTCACCGAGACGCTGAAAGAAGGTCTGAAGCGGGGCTACGCCATCACCGTCACCGCTGCGGAACTGGAGGCCAAGGTCGATGAGAAACTGGCCGAGGCACAGCCCGATATCGAGATGAAGGGCTTCCGCAAGGGCAAGGTGCCGCTGGCGCTGCTCAAGCGTCAGTTCGGCAAGCGCCTGCTGGGCGAGGCGATGCAGGAAAGCATCGACAGCGCCATGGCGAAGCATTTCGAGGAAACCGGCGACCGCCCGGCCATGCAGCCCGAGGTCAGGATGACCAACGAGGACTGGAAAGAGGGCGACGACGTCCATATCGAGATGTCCTACGAGGCCCTGCCCGAGATCCCCGAGCTGGACCTGAAGTCCATCAAGCTGGAAAGGCTGGTGGTCAAGGCCGATGACGAAGCCGTGGACGAGGCCCTGAAGTCGCTGGCCGAGACGGCGCAGGACTTCAAGCCGCGCCGCAAGGGCTCGAAGGCGAAAGAGGGCGATCAGGTGGTGATCGACTTCGTGGGCAAGGTGGATGGCGAGCCCTTCGAGGGCGGCGCGGCCGAGGACTACCCGCTGGTGCTGGGCTCGGGCAGCTTCATTCCCGGCTTCGAGGAGCAGCTGGTCGGCGTGAAGGTGGGCGAGGAAAAGGACGTGACCGTCACCTTCCCCGAGGACTACCAGGCCGAGCATCTGGCCGGCAAGGAGGCCGTCTTCACCTGCACCGTCAAGGAGGTGAAGGAACCCGTCGCCGCCGAGATCGACGACGAACTGGCCAGGAAGTTCGGCGCCGAGTCGCTGGATCAGCTCAAGGCCCAGATCGCCGAGC
The DNA here is from genome assembly GCF_055386745.1 of Piezobacter thermophilus. Taxonomy (NCBI): domain Bacteria; kingdom Pseudomonadati; phylum Pseudomonadota; class Alphaproteobacteria; order Rhodobacterales; family Paracoccaceae; genus Piezobacter; species Piezobacter thermophilus. Next base: position 955,260 of record NZ_AP042380.1, read on the forward strand.
GGCTTGAGGCCGAATATGCGGACGCCTCGCGGGCGGTGATGAAGCGGGCGCTTCTGGACCGGCTGGACGAGATGGTCGATTTCGAGCTGCCCCCCAGCCTGGTCGAGGCCGAGGCCAAGCAGATCGCCCATCAGCTGTGGCACGAGGAAAACCCCGACGTTGAGGGCCATGACCACGACGAGATCGAGCCGACCGAAGAGCACGTCAAGCTGGCCGAGCGCCGGGTGCGTCTGGGGCTGCTGCTGGCCGAGCTGGGCCAGAAGGCCGAGGTCGAGGTCAGCGATTCCGAGATGACCCAGGCGATCATGAACCAGGCCCGCCAGTATCCGGGGCAGGAGCGCGCCTTCTTCGAATTCGTCCAGCAGAACCCGCAGATGCAGCAGCAGCTGCGCGCGCCGATCTTCGAGGACAAGGTGGTGGATTACGTGTTCGAACTGGCCTCCATCACCGAAAGGGAGGTGTCGAAGGAAGACCTCCAGAAGGCGGTCGAGGCGCTCGACAACGACTGAGCCGCTTCCGGCCCGGCGCCGGCAGGCGTGGATGGCGACAGGAAGACCCGCCCCTGACCCGGGCGGGTCTTTCCCTTTTCTGGCGGCCTTTCCCGGATGGTGCCGGGGGTTCCCGTTTCGGGCCGAAGCGGGATCCGGGGCGTGTGCCCGCCGGCGCCTTGCCGTTTCAGAAAAGCGTGCCCTGTTCGGGCTCGTCTGTCGGGGCGGTCCCGCCCGCGGATTCCGGCCGGGCGTTCAGGTGGCCGTCGCGGAACTCGATGTCGAGGACCCGCGCCCGTGCCGCCCCTGCTCTGGTGGTGATCACCTTGCCGTTTGCGCGCACCACCGCATAGCCGCGCGCCAGGGTGGCCTTGTAGCTCAGCGTCTCGCGCAGCCGGTCGGTGGCTTCCAGCTGCCGCCGCCATCGCTCCAGCCCGCCCCGCGCCGCCGTCGAAAGACGCTGCGCGATTCGCTCCAGATCCAGCCTGGCGCGGCGGATGTCCCGCTCGGGCCGCGCCGCGGCCAGCCGCAGGCCCAGCGATTGCAGCCTTTCGCGCCGGGTGGCGGTCATGCGCGCCAGCGCCGGGGACAGGCGCGCCGAAAGATCCTGCAGTCGCCGCCGTTCCTGCGCCGCCATCCGGCGCAGCGTGGCCGGGCGCAGGGTGCCGCTGATCTCGCTCAGTCGCAGGCGGCGGGCCTGGACCCCGCGGATGAGCGCGGCGGGCAGGGCCTCGGCCGCCCGGTCCAGCCTCTGCCGAGGCCCCTCCAGCAGCGAATCGGGGCGCGGCAAGGCGCGCGCAAGGTCGGCCAGGCGCTGGCGGCGCCGGGCGATGGCGTCGGTGGCGGCGCGTCGCAGCCGCGCGCCCATGTCGTCGCACCACGAGACCAGCTCCAGCCGCACGGGCACGGCCATTTCGGCCGCCGCCGTGGGGGTGGGCGCGCGCCTGTCGGCGGCGTAGTCGATCAGCGTGGTGTCGGTTTCGTGCCCCACCGCCGAGATCAGCGGGATCCGCGAGGCGGCGGCGGCGCGGGCGACGATCTCTTCGTTGAATCCCCACAGATCCTCGACCGATCCGCCGCCGCGGGCGACGATGATCAGGTCGGGCCGGGGCAGGGGGCCGCCGGGGGAAAGCCGGTTGAAGCCCTCGATGGCGCGGGCCACCTCGCCCGCGCAGTCCCTGCCCTGCACCGCCACCGGCCAGATCAGCACGCGGCGCGGGAAGCGGTCGCGCAGCCGGTGCAGGATGTCGCGGATCACCGCCCCCGAAGGCGAGGTGACCACCCCGATCACCCGCGGCAGGAAGGGCAGCTTCTTCTTGCGGGCGGGGTCGAACAGCCCTTCGGCGGCAAGCTGCTTCTTGCGTTTTTCAAGCAGCGCCATCAGCGCGCCCTGGCCGGCGATGACCACCTCGTCTACGTTGAGGTTGTATTTCGACTGTCCGCCGAAGGCGGTCATGCGGCCGGTGACGATGACCTCGAGCCCCTCTTCGGGCATCACCGACAGCCCGGCGATTTGCCCCTTCCACGTGGTGCAGGCCAGCACGTTGCGTTCGTCCTTGATGTCGAAATAGAGATGCCCCGAGCGCGCCCGGAACACCCGCCCCACCTCGCCGCGCACGCGGATGCGTCCGAAGGCGCCCTCGAGCGTGCGCTTCACCTCGCCCGAGATTTCCGAGACTGTGTATTCCGGCAGGTTCCGCCCCGGCAGCGGGTCGTCGATCAGGTCGGACATGTCTTCGCCTTGTTCTGCATTGGCGCTCAGCTTAGAACGCGCCGCAGGCAAGGCCAAGCGGAACGGAGGGCTTCCCCCATGAACATACTCATCCTCGGTGGCGGCGGGCGCGAACATGCGCTGGCCTGGGCGGTGATGCAAAATCCCAAATGCGACAAGCTGCTCGTCGCGCCGGGCAATGCCGGTATCGCCCGGATTGCCGAATGTGCCGCGCTTGACATCAATGACGCAGGCGCGGTGGCGGAATTCGCGCAGGCGCAGGCGATCGATTTCGTCATCATCGGCCCTGAGGCGCCGCTGGCGGCCGGCGTGGCCGACCGGCTGCGCGAGGCGGGGATCCTGGTGCTGGGACCTTCGGCGGCAGCGGCGCGGCTGGAGGCGTCGAAGAGCTTTACCAAGCAGATCTGCGACGCTGCCGGCGTGCCCACGGCGGCCTGGGCGCGGTTTTCGGATGCGCAGGCGGCAAAGGCGCATGTGCGGGCGCAGGGGGCGCCGATCGTGGTCAAGGCCGACGGTCTTGCCGCCGGCAAGGGCGTGATCGTGGCCGGGACGGTGGATGAGGCTCTGGCCGCCATCGACGACATGTTCTCCGGTGCCTTCGGCGAGGCCGGTGCCGAGGTGGTGATCGAGGAGTTCATGGAGGGCGAGGAGGCCTCGCTGTTCGTGCTCTGCGACGGGCGCGACATCGTTGCGGTGGGCACTGCCCAGGATCACAAGCGGGTGGGCGAAGGCGACACCGGCCCCAATACTGGCGGCATGGGGGCCTATTCTCCGGCGCCGGTTCTGAGCCCGCAGGTGGAGCGCCTGGCGATCGACCGGATCATCCGTCCGACCATCGACGAGATGGCCCGGCGCGGGTTTCCCTATACGGGGGTGCTTTATGCCGGGCTGATGATCCGCGACGGGCAGCCGCGGCTGGTGGAATACAATGTGCGTTTCGGCGACCCCGAGTGCCAGGTGCTGATGATGCGGCTGGGGGCGCAGGCCTTCGACCTGATGCATGCGGCCGCCGAGGGGCGGCTGGCCGGGGTTCGGGTGAACTGGGCCGACGATCACGCCATGACGGTGGTGCTGGCAGCAAAGGGCTATCCGGGGGCCTATGAGAAGAGCAGCGAGATCGGCGGGCTGGAGGGGTTGCCGGAGAGCAGTTTCGAGATGTGCTTTCATGCCGGCACCGCCGAGCGCGACGGGCGCATCGTGGCCGCGGGCGGGCGGGTTTTGAACGCCACCGCGCGCGGCGCCAGCCTGCGCGAGGCGCGCGAGCGCGCCTATGCCATGGTCGATGCGATTCACTGGCCGGAAGGGTTCAGCCGGCGCGATATCGGCTGGCGGGCATTGAAGGGGGATGACGGGGCGGGCGGGCCGTAAGCGTTCTGATCGGGCGGGGGGCTGTCTGCCCCCCGGTCCCGGCCCCCGCGGGCCGGGACTCCCCCCGAGAGTATTTCGGGCAAGAGGAAGGGGGGCTCAGATCAGCTTGACGATCTGCTTGCCGGTATTGCCGCCCTTGAGCATGGACAGGAAGGCGGCGGGGGCGTTTTCCAGGCCTTCGGCGATGTCTTCGAGGTAGCGGATTTCGCCGCTGGTCACCTTGGGGGCGATTTCGGTCAGGAACTCCGGGTAGCGGTCGAAATGGTTGAAGATGATGAAGCCGTTGACCGACAGGAACCTGACCAGGATGGTGCGCCAGATCATCGGGGCGGTGAGGCCTGCTCCCTCATGGGGGGCGGGGTCATACCAGCTGATCATCCCGCAGACGGGGATGCGGCCGAAACTGTTCATCAGCGGCAGGACGGCTTCGAGCACCGTGCCGCCCACGTTTTCGAAGTAGATGTCCACGCCGTCGGGGCATTGGGCGGCGATGGCCTTGCGAAGGTCGCGGGCGTTGTCGAAGGCGCGGTGGTCGATGCAGGCGTCGAAGCCGAAGGTTTCGGTGGCGATGCGACATTTTTCGGCGCCGCCGGCGATGCCGACCGTGTGCAGGCCGGCAAGGCGCGCCAGCTGCCCGACCATCGAGCCGACCGGGCCGGTGGCGGCCGCCACGACCAGGGTTTCGCCGGGCCGGGGTCGGCCGAATTCGTTGAGCCCGATCCAGCCGGTGAAGCCCGGCATGCCGAGCACGCCGAGCGCGGTGGTGATCGGAGCGATGGAGGGGTCGATCCGGCGCAGCTGGTCGCCCGGAAGGCAGCCATGGGTGGCCCAGCCGAACATCCCGAAGGCGAAGTCTCCGGGGCGGAAGTCGGGGTGGTTGGAGGCGATCACTTCGCCCACGCCGCCGGCCTCCATCGTGCCGCCGACGGGGACCGGCGCGGCGTAGGATTTCGCGTCGCTCATCCGGCCGCGCATGTAGGGGTCGAGCGACATGTAGTGGACGCGCACCAGCACCTCTCCCGCGCCGGGGGTGGGGATGGGCGCGGTTTCCAGGCGGAAGTTGTCGCGCGTTGCCTCAGCCTCGGGGCGGCTGGCCAGCACGATGCGTGTCATCTCTTCGGTCATTGGCGTGTCTCCCTGTCCCGGTCTCCCCGCAACGGTGGGCCCGGGGGGGGCCGTTGGCAAGGGGTGCGGGGGTGCAACGTTACGGCAGGAATGGCGGGGCCGGGCGGGTCTTGGCAAAGCCGGGGCGGGCGCGTATACGCGCGGTCTGATCGATATTGGAGCCCGTGGCATGGTCGGCAGTGCGAACCTCAACATCATGATCAAGGCGGCCCGCAAGGCCGGGCGGTCGCTGGTCAAGGATTTCCGCGAGGTGGAGAACCTTCAGGTCAGCATGAAGGGGGCGGGCGATTTCGTCTCGCGCGCCGATCTTGCGGCCGAGAAGATCCTGCGCGAGGAGCTTCTGGGCGCGCGTCCCAGCTATGGCTGGCTGGCAGAAGAAGGCGGCGCCATCGAGGGCGAGGATCCGACCCGGCGCTGGATCGTCGATCCACTGGACGGGACCACCAATTTCCTGCACGGACTGCCGCACTGGGCGGTGTCGATCGCGCTTGAGCACAAGGGGAAGATCGTGGCCGGCGTGATCTTCGATGCCGCCAAGGACGAGATGTTCCTCGCCGAGAAGGGGCAGGGGGCGTGGCTCAACGACACCCGGCTGCGGGTGTCGGGGCGCAAGCGGTTGATCGAGTCGATCTTCGCTACCGGCCTGCCCTATGGGGGGCGGGCCGATCTGCCCGAGACGCTGCAGGATCTGGCGCGCTTGATGCCGGTCTGCGCCGGGGTGCGGCGCTGGGGGGCGGCGGCGCTGGACATGGCCTATGTGGCGGCGGGCCGCTATGAGGGCTTCTGGGAGCGCGGCCTGAACGCCTGGGATCTGGCTGCCGGTATCGTCATCCTGCGCGAGGCGGGCGGGCTGGTGGAGCCGCTGAGGCCCGGCGGCAGCATTCTCGACGATGGCGAGGTGGTCTGCGCCAACGAACAGCTGTTCGAGAAGTTCGCCAGGATCATCCGCGGCTGATCGCGCAGCGCCACCGCCGCGGTTCCGCGTGGGCGCAGCCTACCCGCTCGGCGATGCAATGCAGGGCGCATTACCCGGAGCAGGCTGTTTCCTTCCTCTTGCCCCAAATACTCCGGGGGTGCGGGGGCTGGCCCCCGCAGATTGCCGCGCCGCAGGCGGATTTGCCATACCGGGGCGGCCATGCCGGCAGGACGTTTGAGGCATGCCCCGGCAAGCCTACCGGCGCCGCCGCCGGATTCGCGGGATTCGGGTATGTCTGCGCCGGATCCGCGGAACCTGTGAGGTCCGGAAACGGTATTCGCGTTCCGGGTGCGGCGGCAGGCCGTGCGTCTGGCCCCAGTAGCCGGCGCCGCCGCGGCGCAGCCATATGGGCAGCGTCAGCACGAACCCCACGACGAAGCCGCCGGTATGCGCCCAGTAGGCCACGCCGCCGCCATTCGGATCGGCCCCGGCCGAGCCGAAAAGCTGGAACAGGAACCAAAGGCCAAGCATCAGCCAGGCGGGTACCGTGAAGACGTAGAAGAATATGACCAGGATCACCAGCACGTCCACGCGCGCCCGCGGATAGAGCAGCAGGTATCCCCCCATCACCCCGGCGATGGCGCCCGAGGCGCCGACCGTGGGCACTGTCGAATACGGCGCGATCAGCATGTGGACCAGCCCGGCGCCGATGCCGCTGGCAAGATAGAACAGCAGGAAACCCAAGTGCCCCATCTCGTCTTCGAGGTTGTCGCCGAAGATCCACAGGAACAGCATGTTGCCCCCCAGGTGCAGGAACCCGGCATGGAGGAACATCGAGGTGACGAGCGTCACCGCTCCGTCCCCCTGGCTGACGCGGGCCGGGATCAGGGCCCAGTTGTAGAAGAAATGATCCAGCGCCCGCTGATCCGCGGACAGGGGCAGGTAGCTGAGAAAGACCAGCACGTTGACCGCGATCAGGCCATAGACGACATAGGGCGTGCGCCCCGACGGGTTGTGGTCGCGGATCGGGAACATGGGGGAACGCTGGGTCGAAACCGGGCGAAGGTCAAGGGGGCTCAGCCCGCCCCCGCCAGCAGTGCCGCATTTCCGCCCGAGGCGGTGGTATCGACGCAGACGTGGCGTTCGCCCATCACCCGGATCAGGTCGGGCCGGCCGGGGATCAGCGGCAGGATCGGACCGTCGCGACGGGACAGGGCGATTTCCAGTGCTCGCCCGGTATCTTCATCCCCCCACCACAGCACGCCGGAGAAGTCGTCGATTTCCCGCAGACGTGCCGGGTCGATCATGCCCGTGGCCCGGATCGCCTGCCCGCCCAGCGCCTCGACCGCCCGGGCCTGGGCGCGCACCGTATCGGGCCCCGGCCCGAGGCACAGCAGCGGCGCCCGCGGCACCAGGCCGAGGCGGTTCGATTCGCCGGTGGGGCCGGGCATCAGCCTGGCCGCGGGCGGCGCCGGCGCGCCGGTGGGGGCCGGAAGTTCGGTCATGGTCTCGGACCAGCCGCCGGCCACGCGCTGCCGGTCGGGGGCGCAGAAGCGGGGCAGGTAGTGCGGTCCGCCGGCCTTGGGTCCGGTGCCCGAGAGGCCTTCTCCGCCGAAGGGCTGGCTGCCGACCACGGCGCCGATCTGGTTGCGGTTGACATAGATGTTGCCGGCGTGAACCGCCTCGGTCACCTTCTGCACCCGGTCGTCGATGCGGGTATGCAGGCCGAAGGTCAGCCCGTAGCCGGTTCCGTTCACCGCCTCGATCACCCGCTCCAGATCCGCCGCGGCAAAGCGGGCCACATGCAGGATCGGGCCGAAGATCTCGCGCCTGAGCGCCTCGATGCCGGGAACCTCGATCAGGGTCGGGCCGATGAACAGCCCCGCCGCAGGGGGCGGCAGTTCCTTCAGCACCCGGCCCTCGGCGCGGGCCCTGTCCACATGCGCGTTGATGCCGGCGCGGGCCTCTTCGTCGATCACCGGGCCGCAATCGGTGGCCAAGTCCCACGGATCGCCCAGCCGTAGCGCATCCATGGCGCCCATGAGCATCTCGAGCACCTCGTCGGCTATGTCCTCCTGCAGGTAGAGGCAGCGCAGGGCCGAGCAGCGCTGGCCCGCCGACTGGAAGGCGCTTTCGACGATCGCCTGTACCGCCTGTTCGGGCAGGGCGGTGGAATCAACGATCATCGCGTTCAGCCCGCCGGTCTCGGCGATCAGCGGCGCGCCGGGGGCCAGGTTCTCGGCCATGGCGGCGCGGATCGCCTGCGCGGTTTCGGTCGATCCGGTAAAGGCCACCCCGTTCACCCGCGAATCGGAGGTCAGCGCCGCGCCCACGCGCCCGTCTCCCGGCAGCAGTTGCAGCGCCGCGCGCGGCACGCCCGCCTGATGCAGAAGCCGCACCGCCAGATGCGCGATCAGCGGGGTCTGCTCGGCCGGCTTGGCCAGCACCGCGTTGCCGGTGGCCAGCGCCGCCGCCACCTGGCCGGTGAAGATGGCCAGCGGGAAGTTCCACGGGCTGATGCAGGCGAAGAGGCCGGCGGGGTCGCCGTCGGGGATGTTGGCGGCGTAGTAGCGCAGGAAATCCACCGCCTCGCGCAGCTCGGCCACCGCGTCGGGCAGGCTCTTGCCGGCCTCGCGGGCGAGAAGGGCGAAGATTTCGCCGAAACTTTCTTCGTAGAGATCGGCGGCGCGGTTGAGGATTTGTGCGCGCGTTGCGGCATCCGCCTCCCAGGGCCGGGCCGAGGCCAGCGCGGTTTCCACATCCGCCGGGCTGGCGAAGGCCACGCTGCCGGGGCTGTCCTCGGGGCGGGCGGGGTTGGCCACGGGAAGGGCCGCCTCGGGCCGGGCCTTGCCGGCGAGGATCGGCGCGGCCTGCCAGCGGTGGTCGCGGAAGGGCCTGCGGGCGGCCTCGATCGCCTCCAGCGTCGGTGCGTGCGCGAGGTCGAAGCCGCGCGAATTGCGCCGCTCGGGCAGGAAAAGCCCGGCGCCTGTGGGGATTTTCCTCGACGGCTTGCGGATTTCCTCGAACGGATCGGCGGCGACGATCTCGGGCGGGACGGTTTCATCGACGATCCGGTTCACGAAGGAGCTGTTGGCGCCGTTTTCCAGAAGCCGCCGCACCAGATAGGCCAGAAGGTCGCGATGCGCCCCCACCGGCGCATAGATCCGGCAGCGCGCGCCGGTCCGTTCGCGGACCAGCTCGTGCAGGGTTTCGCCCATGCCGTGCAGGCGCTGGAACTCGAAGCGGACACCGGGGCTTTCGCCGGCCATGTGCAGCACCGCCGCGACCGTGTGCGCGTTGTGGGTGGCGAACTGGGGATAGATCCGGTCGCCCATCGCCAGCAGCTTGCAGGCATTGGCGATGAAGGAAATGTCGCTGGCGGCCTTGGCGGTGAAGACCGGAAAACCGTCAAGCCCCTTGACCTGTGCGCGCTTGATCTCGGTATCCCAGTAGGCGCCCTTGACCAGCCGCACCATGATCCGCCGGTCATGCCGTTCGGCCATGTCGTGCAGCGTGTCGATCACCACCCCCGCGCGCTGCCCGTAGGCCTGGACGACGACGCCCAGCCCGTCCCATCCGCGCAGCGCCGGATCGGCGATGACCGCCGCGATCACCTCCAGCGACAGCGCCAGCCGGTCGGCCTCTTCCGCATCGACGTTGAGCCCCATCCCCGCGTCCCGGGCCAGCAGCGCAAGCGCCCGCAGGCGCGGCACCAGCTCGTCCATCACCCGGTCGGCCTGAGCCACCTCGTAGCGCGGATGCAGCGCCGAGAGCTTGACCGAAATCCCCGGATTGTCGCGGATGTCGTCCCGGGTGCAGCGTTCGGCAATGGCGGCGATGGCCCGCGAATAGGCCAGGTGATAGCGGGCGGCGTCGGCCTCGGTGCGGGCGGCCTCGCCCAGCATGTCGTAGGAGTAGGTATAGCCGCGCGCCTCCATCCCGGCGGCGCGCTTCATCGCCGAGCGGATGGTTTCGCCCAGCACGAACTGGCGGCCCATCTCCTTCATGGCGCGCCCGACGGCGGTGCGGATCACCGGCTCTCCCAGTCGCCTGATGGCCCCGCGCAGGGCCTGGGCGGGGCCGGGCGCGTCGTCGTCCAGAACCTTGCCGGTCAGCATCAGCGCCCAGGTCGAGGCATTGACCAGCGGCGAGGACGACCTGCCGATATGCCGGCCCCAGTCGGAGGGCGCGATCTTGTCCTCGATCAGCGCGTCGATGGTGTCGGCGTCGGGCACCCGCAGAAGCGCCTCGGCCAGGCACATCAGCGCCACGCCCTCGTCGGTCGAGAGGCCGTATTCGGCCAGGAAGACCTCCATCAGCCCCGGCGCCGTGCTGGCGCGGATGTCGCGGACCAGCGTCGCCGCCTCGGCGCAGATGGCGGCCCGGTCCGCGGGCGACAGGGCGGCCTGATCGATCAGGCGGGCAAGGACGGCGCCCTCGTCGGCATAGGTTTCGGCATCGATGCGAAAGCGCAGGGATCGGTCGGGCATGGTCGAACCTGTCATGAAAGTCGTTTGCGCCAGTATAGCGCCGTATTTGCGGGACAATGGACCGAAATCATGGAATACAGGAAACGATGGACCGAAATCAAAGGGGAAAATGATGCAGAAGGACTTCCCGGATCTGGACCGCTTCGACCGTGCGATCCTGCAGGCACTGAGCGAGGATGGCCGCATGTCGATTGCCGATCTGGCGCGCCGGATCGGGCTGTCGAAATCGCCCACGCAGGCGCGGCTTCGGCGGCTTGAGCGCCGGGGCGTCATCACCGGCTATCGCGCGCTGGTGGATCCGATTCGGCTGGGCCTGGACCACGTGGCCTTTGTCGAGGTGCGGCTGGACAACACGTGCGAGGCGGCGCTGGCGGCCTTCAACGCAGCGGTGGCGCGGATCGGGGAAATCGAACAGGTGCACCTGATCGCCGGCAGTTTCGACTACCTGATGAAGGTGCGCACGCGCTCGATGTCCGAATACCGCATCGTTCTGGCCGAGAAGATCTCGACCCTGCCGCATGTGGCCTCGACCTCGACCTATGTGGCCATGCAGGCGGTGAAGGAGGGCGGGCCGCTGGGCACGCTCGAAGGCGCGACCTGACCCGGGGGAAGGGGCGATGGTCTTGGTACGGGACGTGCGATGGTGGCTGAATTTCCGGTTCGCAAAGATTGTGATTGCCGCGCCCAGCGGCTAGACCTGACCGCGCCCGGCGCGCAGACAGACGCGCCATCGGCGGGCGTGATGGAATGGTAGACATATCGGACTTAAAATCCGAAGGGCTATGCCCGTGTGGGTTCGAGTCCCACCGCCCGCACCAGAACCCCGATCTGAAATGTGCCTGTATGAGCGCAACTGCGTGAAAAACAACGGCCTTTCCGCCTGCTCCGCGCCCCCATGATTTGACTTTGCAAGCACTTTTGCGCATTCATTCACCCATAAATCACACACCGTGGGGGATTCTGTGGCCTCGATCACAAGGCACAAGCGAGGATACAGGGCGCAGGTTCAGCGTAAAGGGATTCGCAAGAGCAAGGTCTTCCCGACCAGGCAGGCGGCCAAGGATTGGGCCGCACGGGTCGAATACGAGATCCTGAACGGCGAACAGATCGCGGCTGAAATGACGCTGGGCGAGGTCATGGACCGCTATGCCCGAGAGGTCAGCCCGAAGAAGCGTGGCGAGCGGTGGGAGGTCATCCGGCTTGAGAAGCTGGGCCGCGATCCTCTGGCCCGCATCAGGCTGGGTGACCTGAAAGCGCGTCATCTGGCTGAGTGGCGCGACCGCAGATTGCAGGAAGTGGCGCCGGCCAGCGTGATCCGCGAAATGCAGCTGATGAGCAGTGTCCTGAACACCGCACGGAAGGAATGGGGATTGATCGCTGCCAACCCGCTATCGGATGTATCGAGGCCGCGCAAGCCGCCGCCGCGGGACAGGCTGCCGACCAATGTCGAGATCGAGCGGATGCGCCACAGCGCGGGTGAGGATCTGACCAAAGCCACGGCGCGCGCCTTCCACGCCTTCCTTTTCGCGCTGGAGACTGCCATGCGGGCGGGGGAGATTGCAGGGCTAACATGGGGCCGTGTGGATCTGGAGCGGCGGGTGGTGCGGCTGGTCCATACCAAGAACGGGCGGCCGCGCGATGTGCCGTTATCATCGGAGGCGGTGCGGCTGCTGCTGACTCTACCGCATGACGACCCGGTGTTTGGTCTCAAGCCGCGGCAGCTGGACGTGTTGTTCAGAAAGCTTAGGGATCGGGCTGGGGTGGTGGGCCTGACATTCCACGACAGCCGCCACGCCGCCATTACAAGGCTGGCGAAGAAGCTGGATGTTCTGGCGCTGGCGCGGATGGTGGGGCACTCGGATCTGCGCATGTTGCAGGTCTATTACAATGAGAGCGCGGAGGAACTGGCCAAGCGTTTGGATTAGAAATTCAGTCTCCGTCTATGGCTGATCCTATTGAATAAAGTATTGTCCCTGCGATACCGCCTGACCTGCCCCCCGCCAACGCCCGCATTTTGAAGTAGAGTCTGCCCGATCAGAAAGGAGCAGACGAATTCGAAAGAGCCGTTTTACGGAGGCGCAAATCATTGCGATGATCAAGGAACAGGAGGCCGGAATGCCGACGGTGGAGGTTTGTCGCCGGCATGGGCTGAGCCCGGCGACGTTCTACAAGTACAAGTCGAAATACGGCGGCATGGGGCTTTCGGACGTGAAGCGCCTGAAGATGCTTGAGGACGAGAATGCCAAGCTCAAGCGCCTGTTGGCCGATGCGATGCTGGACAACGCGGTCCTGAAGGATCTCCTGGGAAAGAACTGACGACGCCGAGCGCGCGGCGTGATGCAGCGCTGCGGGCGATGCGGGATCATGGCATCTCGCAGCGCCGGGCCTGCAGGCTGGTCGGTGTCGATCCCAAGACGGTCCGGCGCGAACGCCCGCCGGACCATCCGGAGATCCGCGAAGCGATGAAGCAGATTGCGGGCAAGCGCCGCCGTTTCGGTTACCGACGGATCGGCGTGTTGCTCGAACGCAAGGGAATGATCATGAACCACAAGAAACTCTATCGCCTGTATCGCGAAGAAGGGTTGTCGGTGAAACGGCGGCGCGGGCGCAAGCGCGCCAGAGGCTCGAGGACGCCAATGCCCGAGGCGATCAGGCCAAACCAGCGATGGAGCCTGGACTTTGTCTCCGACACGTTTGGTGCTTCGCGTCGGTTCCGCATCCTGGCGGTGATCGACGATTGCTGTCGCGAGAACCTCTGCCTGGTTGCCGACGGTCACGTCCGTCAAGGTGGTGTAATTTGGGTGGCCTCGTGTCATGATCATGCGGCCTGAGTTGTTATGCTGAGAATGGGGTCGGTCTCCTCGTTGTCGATCTGGGCGAAGGCCTCGACCTGCATGTAGCGGCTTGCGGTCTGCCATTCGTCGTTCTGCTCGAACAGGACGGCGCCGATGAGGCGGGTGATGGAGGCCTCGTTGGGGAAGATCCCGACGACGTCGGCCCTGCGCTTCACCTCCTTGTTCAAACGTTCAATCGGGTTGGTGCTGTGCAGTTTCTTGCGGTGCTGGCGGGGGAAGGCCATGTAGGCCAGCACGTCGTGCTCGCTCTCGTCCATCAGCTCGGCCAGTTTGGGCCAGCGAGAGCGTAGCTGGTCGGCGACGCGGCGCCATGTCTCGCCGGCCTGCTTTCGGTCGGGTTGATCGAAGGCCTGGCGGATGGCGGCGGCGACGACGGTGTGCTGGCCGCGCGAGACGTGGGCCAGGGCGTTGCGCATCCAGTGGACGCGGCAGCGTTGCCAGGTAGCGTCGAAGACCCGCCCGATGGCCGCGCGCAGGCCGCTGTGGGCATCCGAGATGACCAGCTTGCTCCCGTCAAGCCCCCGGGCCTTGAGGCCGCGGAGAAAATCCATCCAGAAGGTTTCTGCCTCCGACGGTCCCAGCCCCAGGCCAATGATTTCACGGCGTCCGTCCGTGTTCGCGGCGACGGCGATTATGGCCGCTACAGAGACAATGCGCCCGCCTTGGCGCACCTTGAGATAGGTGGCATCCAGCCAGACATAGGGCCATTCACCGGTAAGCGGCCGGTTCAGGAATTCGTTGACCCGTTCGTCAATGTCCTTGCACAGCTTCGACACCGTGCTTTTGGAGATGCCGTGCAGGCCCATCGCCTGTGCCAGTTCGTCCACGCGGCGGGTCGAGACGCCACCGATCCATGCCTCCTGGATCACTGCGACCAACGCCTTCTCGGATGTCTTGCGCGGCTCCAGAAAGCCCGGGAAGTAGCTGCCCTGCCGCAGCTTGGGCACCTTGAGGTTCAGCCGGCCCAAACGGGTATCGAGAGCGCGCTCTCGATACCCGTTGCGCCACGTCGTGCGTTCACTGTTGCGCTCATGCTTGCCGGCGCCGATCAGGCCCTCGACATCGGCCTCCATCAGAAGCTGCAGCACGGCCTCAGCAACGGCGCGAAGAAAATCGCCACCGTCCTGCTTGGCCAAAAGTTCGGAAAGGTCCATATTCGTCTTGGTCATCGGGGTCTCCGTGTGGTTCGTGGTTGAAGCTCTGAAACTCCACCGCAACCATACACCTCGATGGCCACCCTGGTTACACCGTCGAAGGTGCAGAAATTACACCACGTGCGCGGACACTAACTTGCCGACACCAGCATCTCGGGCGCGCGTGTGGCGCGCGAGCTTGATGCTCTTGTCCGCCTCCATGGCAAGCCTGAAAGCATTGTTTCTGACAATGGGACCGAGTTCACCAGTCGGGCGATCCTCAAATGGGCGGACGACAATGACGTCGACTGGCATTACATCGATCCTGGCAAGCCTCAGCAAAATGCCTTCATCGAGTCGTTCAATGGCAGCCTGCGTGACGAGCTTCTGAACGAGGAGCTGTTCGATACTCTCGATGACGCCCGCCGAAAACTGGCCCTGTGGCGCTATGATTATAACAACGTCAGGCCCCACTCATCGCTGGGGAACCAGACGCCGGCCCAAGCGCGCCGGACGCTTGAGCGACCCAAAGGCTCCGCGCCCGGCGCGCTTGCCCAAACCGAAACCGCAGATTATGAAAACCAAACCCGCAGACTCTCGTTATGAATGAGGGACCATTGGGGGGCAGGTCATTTCTCCTCATCCGACCAGTGCCGACGCCGTTCAACACCGACAATAACCTCATGACGCATATCCCGCTCCTGCCTGATACGACGTCGTTAATGACGTCAATAACGACGCAGTATAAGATCTGCTCTCGCGGTCAGGCAGGCGGTAGCAATCGGGTGGTTACTGATGCTGACAGCATTCGGGAAAAGATGAATGCGCGTGATGTTCTGACCCAAATTCCCATGCGCAAGTCCCGCAAGATGCGCGTCGGCGTCGATCACTCTCTGTATGCCCTGCGCAATCTTGTCGAGCGGTGTTTCAACAAGCTCAAAAATGCCCGGCGCGTCGCCACACGCTACGACAAGACCGCCGAAAGCTTCCTGGGTTTCATAGACATCACGTCAATCCGACTTTGGGTTCGCCTTTTGTCAACATGACCTAGTTGGATTTTGGTTTTTTCGGTGGAAGACTTCAAGGTCTTTGCGCGTCATTGCGCACAATAATGCGAGGGTCAAATTGGTGCAATTTGAAATTGGCGCCCACCGCCCGCACCATCGATCCGGTCACACGTCCAGCTCTTCCACGAAGCGCGCGTTTTCCTGGATGTACTGGAACCGCAATTCGGGTTTCTTCCCCATCAGCCGCTCGACCAGATCGCCGGTTTCGCCCGGCTCGTCCTCGTCGATGGTCACCCGGATCAGCTTGCGCGTGGCCGGGTTCATCGTGGTCTCCTTCAGATCCTTGGCGTCCATCTCGCCCAGGCCCTTAAACCGGCTCACCTCGATCCGGCCCTTGCCGCCCAGGCCCCTTGCCAGCCATTCGTCGCGTTCGGCCTCGTCAAGGGCATAGACCCGCCTTGCCCCCTGCGTCAGCCGGTAAAGCGGCGGGCAGGCAAGGTAGAGATGCCCGTGGTCGATCAGCGGCCGCATCTGGGTGAAGAAGAACGTCATCAGAAGCGAGGCGATATGCGCCCCGTCCACATCCGCGTCGGTCATGATGATGACCTTTTCATAGCGCAGGTCGTCGATGTCGAACTTCGCGCCCAGCCCCACGCCCAGCGCCTGGGTGAGATCGCGGATTTCCGCGTTGGTGCCCAGCTTGGACGATGCCGCGCCCAGCACGTTGAGGATCTTGCCCCGCAGCGGCAGCAGCGCCTGGGTCTTGCGGTCGCGCGCCATCTTGGCCGAGCCGCCGGCCGAATCGCCCTCGACAATGAAGATTTCGGTGCCTTCGCGCGATTGCGCGGTGCAGTCCACCAGCTTGCCCGGAAGGCGCAGCTTCTTGGTGGCGGATTTGCGGGCGGTTTCCTTCTCGGCCCGGCGGCGCAGCCGTTCCTCGGCCCGCAGCACCAGGAAATCGAGGATCGCGCCGGCCGATTTCGTGTCCGATGCCAGCCAGTGGTCGAAATGGTCACGCACCGCGCCCTCGACCATCTTCGCCGCCGCTTCGGTGGACAGGCGGTCCTTGGTCTGACCGACGAAGGACGGGTCGGCGATGAAGCAGCTGACCAGCGCGCAGCCCCCCGCCATCAGGTCCTCGCGGGTGATCTGCGCCGCCTTGCGGTTGCCGGCCAGATCGCCATAGGACTTGATTCCCTTGAGGATCGCCGCCCAGAAGCCCTGCACATGGGTGCCCCCTTCGGGGGTGGGGACGGTGTTGCAGTAGGATTGCACAAAGCCGTCGCGCGCAGGCGTCCAGTTGATCGCCCATTCCACGTGGCCGGGCTGGCCGAATTTCTCGGTGAATTCCACCCGTCCGGAGAAGGGCGCCTCCGCATAGGTAGAGGCCGCGCCCAGCACCTCTTTCAGGTAGTCGGCCAGTCCGCCGGGGAAATGGAATGTCGCCTCGCGCGGTGTCTCGCCATCGTCGATTTCCGATTTCCAGCGGATCTCGACGCCCGAGAACAGGTAGGCCTTGGACTTGGCCAGGGCGAAGAGGCGCCCGGGTTTGAACCGGTGATGGCCGAAGATCTCGGCGTCGGGGTGGAAGGTGACGGTGGTGCCGCGCCGGTTCGGCGCGCTGCCGATCCGTTGCAGCGGTCCCAGCGGCTTGCCGCGGGAAAAGCGCTGCTCGTGAAGCTCGCGGCCGCGGGCCACCTGCACCACCATCGAATCCGACAGCGCGTTGACCACCGACGATCCCACCCCGTGCAGGCCGCCCGAGGTCTGGTAGGCCTTGCCGGAAAACTTGCCACCCGCATGCAGGGTGCACAGGATCACCTCCAGCGCCGACTTGTCGGGGAATTTCGGGTGCGGATCGATGGGGATGCCGCGGCCGTTGTCGCGGATGGTGACGGCGTGATCGGCGTGCAGCTCGACCTCGATCCGGGTGGCGTGGCCGGCCACGGCCTCGTCCATGGCGTTGTCGAGGATCTCGGCCACCAGGTGGTGCAGCGCGCGTTCGTCGGTGCCGCCGATATACATGCCGGGCCGCTGGCGGACCGGCTCCAGCCCTTCGAGAACCTCGATCGAGGCGGCATTGTAATCGTCCTGGGATTGCGCGAGGAGGTCGTCGGGCATCGGCGTGCTGCTCTGTTGTTGATTGGTTGGCGGCCATTATGGCAGGTCGGCCGGAACGGGAAAAGGGCCGAGTTCCCCGTTCGCCGGGTTGCCGGGCATGGCAAAAGGCGAATTGGCGATTTGTTCGGCCGAAATGACGCCTCGGGCCGTTGACCTTGGCGGCGCTTCGCGCTGGGCTGCGGGGAAAGCGGAGGATTCGCATGACGGACAGGGCCGGCCTCGACCCGGATGACTGGGAGCGCTTCCGGCAGGAAGCGCACGGGCTTCTGGACGCAGCCATCGACCGGATGCGCGATGCGGCTGCCCACCCCTGGCAGCCGGTCCCCGAGGCGGTGCGCCGGGCCTGTGCCATCGGGGCCGGCAAGGGCGGCCTGGCCGAGAGGCTGGTGTCCGAGGTCCTGCCCTATCACGGCGGCAATCCGCATCCGCGGTTCTGGGGCTGGGTTCAGGGTACCGGGCTGGCCAGCGACATGCTGGCTGCGATTGCGGGGGCGGCGATCAATGCCAATGTCGGCGGGCGCGACCACGGCGCGGTTTATCTGGAACGCGCGGTGGTGGACTGGACCCGGCGCCAGATGGGCCTGCCCGAAGGGGCCAGCGGGGTTCTGGTCAGCGGCACCTCTCAGGCCACGGTGATTGCCTTTGCCGCCGCGCGGCTGCGGGCGCTGGGCGCGGAGGTGCGCCGGCGCGGGCAGGCCGGGGCGCCTCTGGTGGCCTATGCCGGCCAGGGCGTGCACAACGCCACGCGCAAGGCGGTGGAGCTTTTGGGAATCGGCTCTGACAACCTGCGGCTGGTGCCGTTGAAAGGGGGGCGGATGGACCCGCAGGCCCTGCGCGCGCAGGTGGCGGCCGACCGTGCGGCGGGGCGCATCCCGTTCCTGGTCGTGGCCACGGCCGGTTCGGTCGATCTGGGGCTGTTCGACGACCTGAACACAGTGGCGGATGTGGCCGCTGATGAAGGGCTGTGGCTGCATGTGGACGGTGCCTTCGGCGCATGGATCCGGCTGGCCGATCCGCCGTGGTGCGACCTGGGCGAGGGGATCGAGAGGGCTGACTCCATCGCGCTGGATTTCCACAAATGGATGTATGTGGGCTATGATTGCGGCCTTGTCCTGATCCGCGACGAATCCGAACACCGCGCCGCCTTTGCCGCCCGCCCGGCCTATCTGAAAGGGGCCGAGCACGGCCTGGCCGGGGGCGAGCCGTGGTATTGCGATTACGGCATCGACCTGTCGCGCGGCAACCGCGCCCTGCGGGTGTGGTGCGCGCTGGAAAGCCTCGGGCGCGAGGTCTTCGGGCGGGCGATCACCGGTAACTGCCGGGCGGCGCTGCGGATGCACGAGGAGGTGCGCGCCCGCCCGGCCATGGCGCCGGGGCCGCGGCCGGTGGCCAATATCTGCGTCTTTTCCGCCCGTGGCGGGCTGGATGGCCGGGCGCAGTCGGCGCTCAATGCCCGGATTGCCCGGATCCTGCAGGAACGCGGAGAGGCGGTGTTCTCGACCACCGATCTGGACGGCGTGACGGTGCTGCGCGCCGCAATCACCAATCACCGCACCACCGAACGGGATGTGGTGGCGGCGGTAGCGGCAGTGGAGGCCGTGGCCACGGAACTGGCCGGCCCGCCGGGCTGAATGTCGGCGCACGCGGGGGGCAGGCGTCGGAGGCTGTCTTGAAAACATTACTGTCAGCCTCTTCTTTTTGACCCGGATCAAGGCGGCGGGCCTTGGAATCGGGTAGAAACGGGCGCGAATGGAAACCCGGCAAGGCCGATCCGTTATCGGAGGAGGAACAACATGCCCGCACCCGCAGCCAGATCCGAAAAGGGGAAGACCCCCGAACCCCGAAAGGCGGGCGCCGCTGGCGCCGGGAAGCCAGGGGGAGACGTGGACGGCGTGGAGGTGCCGGTGGGCATGCAATCGCTTCAACCCACCAGGGAAAGCATCAGGCAGGCATTTGAAAACGGCGTCTATCCGTACCGGAAGAAGCTGTCGCGCCGCGTCTACGAGGAGGAGAAGGCCCGCCTTCAGGCCGAGCTGCTGAAGGTCCAGCACTGGACCCAGGAGACGGGCCAGAAATTCGTTCTGCTGTTCGAGGGCCGCGATGCCGCCGGCAAGGGGGGCACCATCAAGCGGTTCATGGAGCATCTCAATCCCCGCGGGGCGCGGGTGGTGGCACTGAGCAAGCCCACCGACGAAGAGCGCGGCCAGTGGTATTTCCAGCGCTATATCTGCCGCCTGCCCACAAGGGGCGAGATGGTTTTCTACGACCGCTCCTGGTACAACCGCGCCGGGGTGGAGCGGGTGATGGGCTTCTGCACACCCACCGAGTATCTCGAATTCATGCGCCAGACGCCGGAACTTGAGCGGATGCTGGTGCGTTCGGGTATCCGGCTTTACAAGTACTGGTTTTCTGTCACCCGCGACGAACAGCTGCGCCGCTTCAAGTCGCGCGAGACCGATCCGCTCAAGCAGTGGAAGCTGTCCCCGATCGACAAGGCCAGCCTCGACAAGTGGGACGAATATACCGAGGCGAAGGAGGCGATGTTCTTCTATACCGACACGGCGGACGCGCCCTGGACGATCATCAAGTCGAACGACAAGAAGCGCGCCCGTCTCAACTGCATGCGGCACTTCCTGGCTTCGCTGGACTATCCGGGCAAGGACGAGGGGGTGGTGGGCCAGCCCGATCCGCTGATCGTCGGTCAGGCGCATCATGTCATTCACCGGGCGGATCATATCCTGGGCACGGCGCTGCACCCCGATGCGCGGGTCGGTCGGGGGGGCTGAGGCGGCCCGATCCCCCGGCTTGTCCCGGTCTCGATCTGCGTCTAGGCAGGGGCGATGACGACGCGGATGTCATATGTCGCCCATGCAAGGGCGGTCGCCGTTCTCGGCCTGCCGCTCATCGGCGGGAATCTCGCGCAGATGGCCATCGGGCTGACCGATACGGTCATGCTGGGCTGGTACGGAGTCGAGGCGCTGGCTGCGGTCACGCTGGCCAGCAGCTATTTTTTCGTGTTCTTCCTGATGGGTGCGGGTTTCGGCTGGGCGGTGATGCCGCTGGTGGCGGCCGCCGAATCGGCCGACGACCAGACCAGTGTGCGCCGGTCCACCCGGATGGGGTTGTGGCTGTCGGTGGCCTATTCCATGGCGGCCATGCCGCTGTTCTGGTGGGCCGGGCCGATCCTGATCGCCCTGGGGCAGGAACCGGAGGTGGCCGGATTGGCGGCCGCGTATCTGTCGGTGGCCGGGTGGGGGATCTTTCCTGCCCTGCTGGTCATGGTGATGAAATCCTATCTTGCCGCACTGGAACGCACGCAGGTGGTGCTGTGGATCACCATCCTTGCCGCGCTGGTGAATGCGGCGGCGGATTATGCGCTGATCTTCGGCAACTGGGGGGCGCCGCGGCTGGGCGTGACAGGTGCCGCGGTCGCCTCGGTGTTGACGCAGGCGGTCTCTGTGCTGGCGGTCGTCCTCTATGCGGCGCGCGTGCTGCCGCAGCATCGGTTGTTCGAGCGGCTGTGGCGGCCGGACTGGGGGATGATGGCGCGGGTCTTCCGCCTGGGCGTGCCGATCGGACTGACGAACCTGACCGAGGTCAGCCTGTTCACAGCATCGGCGATGATGATGGGCTGGCTTGGCGCGCTGCCCCTGGCGGCACACGGAATTGCCCTGCAACTGGCATCCCTGACCTTCATGGTGCACCTCGGGCTGAGCAGCGTCGCCACGGTGCGGGCCGGCAATGCCTTCGGCCGGGGCGACCGGCAGCACATGAAGCGGGGCGCGGTGGTGGTGATCGCCATGTCGCTGGGCATGGCCGCGATCGCGATGGCGGCTTTCCTGCTGTTTCCCGAGGCGCTGCTGTCGCTGTTCATGGACGCGGACAACCCGAAGCGGAGCGAGATACTGGCGATCGGGACCGGGCTTCTGGCGATGGCGGCGCTGTTTCAGCTGGTGGATGGCGCGCAGGTCATCGCGCTGGGCCTGTTGCGCGGGGTTCAGGACACCACCGTGCCGATGCTGATTGCTGCGCTGGCCTACTGGGGCGTGGGCATTCCGGCTTCGTATGTCCTGGGATTCGTCCTCGGCATGGGTGGCGTCGGCATCTGGCTGGGTCTCGTGCTGGGGCTGGGTTGTGCCGGCGTTCTGCTCATGGCCCGGTTCTGGGGCGGGGCGGTGCACAAGGTGGGTGCGCCGGCCCCGGCCTGACCGGCGCGCCCCGCCAGGCCGGGGGTGCCACAGTCAGATCACGAATTTCTGCGTCACGTTGAACAGGGCGGCCTGGCTGGAGGTGCGGTCGATGGTGAATTTCGGACCTACCGGGACCGCGCCCAGGCCCAGCCGGCGCAGCCAGCGGGCAAACAGCGCCGGCACGATGCCGATCACATGCGTGGCGCCGGCCTCGCGCGCGATGTTGCTCATCTGCTCCATCAGCAGGTTCTGGACGGCGGCCCGGCGACTGGCCGGAACCGCATCGGTGATGAACAGGCGCGAGGCTTCCCAGACGCGGTTTTCCACCGGGGCCTCGAAGAACAGGACGTCGGTGGGAATGCCCTCCAGAAGTCCCCTCTGGGCATCGCGCAGCATGTAGGAATAGATGCCGCATTTCGCCGTGGTGGGCATCATCCGCACGCCGGCCAGGACCTCGCCATATTCGTGGATGATCGCCCAGCGGCACAAGGGGGTGTCGTACTGGTCGAATTCCAGCCCGTCCACATGCGGCACATCCCATTTCAGGCGTTCGATGAATACCTTGTGCCGGGCCTTCAGGTAGTTGACCAGAAGACTGCCGTATTCGTGCATGTTCGTGAACGACAACACGCTCGCACGAAGATGCCCGACGCCTGCGGGCAGTGCCTTCCGGTCGATCCGGATCTGCGAATTTTCATGGGAACTCTTGTTTGCTTTGCGTGAGACCGGCTCGACCCTTTCGGCGGGTTCGAGCTCTGGAAATACGGTCCACGCCGGCATGGCCCCCACCGGCATGCGCGTCTGTTTCATGTCCTGCACTCGTTCGTATTGCTCTTTTGTGCATGAGAAAACCCCACCAATGCCATTGTGTCCACACAATTTTGCCGCATTCCGAGAGCGGGCCGGCAAAAAGACGCCCAATGCGGGTCATTCGGCAACACTGGTGCCGGCAGGTGGTGTGAGTTCGTGCAAGGGAAAACCGGCCGCCGGGGGCCGGCAGCCGGTGAAGCGGGTACGGGAAGGAAGGGTCGGCGCTACTGCGCGGCGACCAGAACCTCGTCGTCGGTGAATTCGGGCGCGTCCGAGTCGATCAGGTCCAGCGTGACGTAGAAGGTCGTGCCGACGCCGAGCTCGCTTTCGTAGTCGATTTCGCCGTTGTGCTGTTCGACGATCTGCTTGGAGATGCTCATGCCCAGCCCGGTGCCGCCCACCTTCCGCTGGTCGGAACTGTCGACCTGGCTGAAGCGTTCGAACACCTTGTTCTTGGAGCCCGGCGGAATACCTTCTCCGTGATCCTCGACGAAGATCCGCACCCGGCCCTCTTCGATCTCGTAGCCCACGATCACCTCGTCGCCTTCATGCGAGAACTTGATGGCGTTGGAGATGATGTTCGCCATGACCTGCATCAGGCGGGATTCGTCGCCCAGAACCTTCGCGTTGCCGCCTTCCGGCAGCGCCGCGCGCAGCGTCACGCCATGGCTGTCGGCATAGCCCTTGTTGCTTTCGACCGCTTCCTTGACCAGCGCCCCGACATCCACCGTATCGAAGGAATAGGTCATCTCGCCGGCCTCGATCTTCTGGAAGTCGAGAATGTCGTTGATCAGGTTCGACAGCCGCGTGGCATTCTTCGAGGCCAGATCGACCAGCGCGGCGACCGACTCGGGCATCTCGCCCACCGCCCCGGATTTCAGCAGATCGAGCGAGCCCTTCACCGAGGTCAGCGGCGTGCGCAGCTCGTGGCTGACGACGGACACGAACTGCGACTTGATTTCATAGGCCGCCATGGTCCGTTCATGTTCGCGCCTGAGTTCTTCCAACTGGCGCAGCCGGTTGCGGTAGAGCTGCAGGAACATGAAGGAGCAGTCGATGATGAAATAGAGGACGAAGACCACCGTGAAGAAATGCAGCCACAGCACCGAGGTGATCGGCGGTGCCACGCGCCAGATGTCCAGGAAGGCGATGAAGAAGAATGCCCCGCTGTAGATGATGAGCCGCAGCACCAGCGCGGGCAGGAACTGGTGGTTGTTCATTGCCGCGAAGAGGGCGGCGGCGAACAGGAAGAAGAGCGGCGTGAAATGGCCGCCAACGCCCTGTTGCAGGGCGATCATGATGACGAAAAGGCTGATCGCGGCAGCGCTTAGGACGGTGTTGACCATGACCCACAGGGCAAATTTGCGCGCCGTGGCCGGATCGCCATCGGTCCACTGGTTGATCCGGCGTGCAAGGATCAGGTCCAGCATCTCGGTGAACAGCACGGCTGCGTAGCAGGCAAAGGATTTTGCCGGATCGAAATAGAAGGCGGTCAGTGTCGTTGCCGCGAAAAAGATCGACTGGCGTTGCCAGATGAGACGGGAAACTCCGCCGATATAGTCCTTCAACTGGCGTTCGAGCAGCTCGTGCTTCAGCCATCCGAACCCAAATGCCCTACCCACGAGTTCCATGGCGGCGCGCTGCTCCCGGTTTGCTTGTCATTGTTTCGTTCTACCTGCCGAGTTGGGAAACACTTGGTCCGCATTCAGGAGATTTTCGGGCAAGGGCGGCGCCGGGTCATTCGTGAACGCGCAAGGAAGACCCCGGCGGGCGACAGCCGGGGCATGTCGCCTGTCCCACGGTCAGATCTTGCGCAGCGACTGGTCCTCGCGAAGAAGCTGCTGCAGAATCACCTCGTAGGAACGGCGCTCCAGATGTGCCTCTTCCGTACTCAATGCCCGGCTCTTGAGCATTCGCTTGGAGATCGAGGCCACCTGTTCCATGTCCTGGTCGCGCAGTTCCACGTTCTCGATGGCGCGGTTGAGCGCGTAGAGCGCGCCCAGCTTGGTCAGGGACCGCATGGGGAAGCTGTCTCCGACCAGGAGCCGCACCTCGGCCGCGATCTTGCGCCGGGCCAGCACGGTGGCCACCATCTGGTTCATCTGGGTTTCCATCCCCGGAATCGGCACGTTCTTCTTCGAATCGCTGATGCACAGGAAGGTGCCGTTGCCCCGGTAGGACATGATGTTGCCCGAACTTCGGGTCAGCTTGGAAAGCGCGAAGGCCGCGTCGTGCAGCAGGTCGCGGAAGTCACCCGAGGTCATGCTTTCATGCAACTGCTTGGCCTGTGCGATCTTGATCGCGGTGGCGTAAGAGGTGAACCGCCGCCCCTTGGACAGCTGCAGCACGTAGTTCTCGAACTGGGCATATCCCAGCATCCGTTCGACCCCTTCGATGCGGATCGGATCCTCGATGCTGAACTGAAGCGTGGTATCGAGCTCCTTCTTGAGCTTGCGGGCCACCTCGATGCTGTCGGTGGCGATGGAATGTTCCTGCACCAGCTTGCGCGCAGTGCTCAGGCGGGTGCGAAGCTCCAGAAAGTCGAACGGCTTGGTCAGGTAGTCGGTCGCGCCCGCCGTGAAGGCGTCGTCCACGTATTTCTTGTCCGACATCGCCGTCAGCATGATGATCGGGGTATGGGTGTATTCCGGCACCTTGCGGATCTCGCGGCAAAGCGTGATGCCGTTCATCTTCGGCATCTGGATATCGAGAAGAAAGCTGTCGAACGGCGGGTGGGTCTTGTCGATCAGCCGCAGCGCATCCTCGGCGCTGGAGGCAATCGACACGTCATAGGTTCCCAGCGCATTGAGCGCCGTCTTCAACAGTTCGAGAATGCTGGCCTCGTCGTCCACGACCAGAATCCTCATCTTCTGCGCCTTGCCCGCGAGCGCACTCTCGGGGCCGGTCGATGTCTGAGCAGGAAACGTCATGATTCAGTCGCCCTCATTCACGAATCTACGGTTAACGAATAATTGCGGATTTCGCCGACAAAGAGGCGATGCCGTGGCCGGGGGGTGACTTGCGCAGGTTGGCCGCATTTTCCCGACAGCCATTGTCGGGATATTTCAAGTTGCTAAAAAACAATGAAAAATATTGCCTTCCCAAGGGTTGCAACCCGACCGGCTGGCATGAAATGTGCCGAAACTGTGCAAGAAAGTGGAGGTTTTGCAGACACCCGCCCGATCCACCGTTTCCAAAGGCGGATCAACGGCGATTGTTTCCATCCGATCCGGCCCGGCCCGGGGCCGTCCGGCTCCGCCAGGCCGGGGAATGCCGTGCCTCAGATCAGGCGGTCAAGAATGTGGGCAACCGCGCAGTGCCGCGGCGCCTTTCCCGGGCGCAAGGCCTGATTGGCCAGCCATGCCTTGCACAGTGGCGCGCAGCCCCCCGCACGACAGCATGCGACGATCTCGGCAAGATCTTCCGGGCTCAGCCGTCCCTGGGCCATACGTTCGGAAAGGTTGATGCCCATGACACGGGCAACCGAACGGCAAAGCCAGAAATGTTCATCCATCTTTCCGAAACCGGTCGTCTGGCCGTCCACCTTTCAGGCCTCCGTCTCGTACCGCCGGCACTGTCGAAGCGCCGACCTGCCTTCCGTGCCTTTCCCTTCGGTTGCGGGCGCAGCCGGCGGCCTTCAACTCCTGCCGCGATCATAGCCGCATCGGATTCCACCACCATTGATGCAGGTCAAGATCGCGCCTCGGACGGGCCGGGTGCGCCGCTCAGCCGCCGCCCCTCAGCCGGCGCGCGGTTTCCATGACCACCTGCTTGCGCAGCTCGTTCGGTGGGTGGGTTCCGAAAAAGCGGTTTCCCGGCTCCGGCAGGCGGTCGAAATAGCCCGCCCCCTTCAGCGGATCGTATCCGGCCCGAACGGTCACGACAGTGCCAAGCTGGTCGGCTTCGAGTTCGTATTCCTTCGAATAGCTGCGCGCTCCGACCTCCGCGCCGATCTGGCGTGCATTTTCCACATCGGTCCGGTCGCCGCCGGTGAGACGGGCCAGGCGGGCGAAAATCTCCGCGCCAAGAGCCGCATCCTCGGCCTGTCGCGTCAGGTGACCGAGAATGTGATGCGCCGCTTCATGTCCCAGCACGAAAGCCATTTCATCCGCGTTGCGCGCATCGGCGATCATGGCGATGGTGAAGATGATGACCGGCCGCCCGGCGGCATCGACGCTCTGGTAGGCGTTCGGCTCGGCCCGCGGGTCGCGATCGACGAGGATCACGAAATGGCAGTTCACCCCGACTGTCAGGCGCCGGCATTCCCGCTCGGCCACGGGTTCCACCCGCGATACCACCTCGACGAAGGCCTCCGCTGCCTGTGCCGGGGTGAGCGGCCCGGATGGCGGCGCCGGGGGCAGGGCGGTACAGGCCCCGGCCACCAGCGCAAGAACCGGCCCTACCGGCCGCATCGCGGGCCATTCCCGGTGGGTGCGGATGCATCGCTGCGCCCCATCTTCCTCTTGCTCCAAATACTCCCGCCGGAGGCCCCGCGCGCGTTCCGGGGCGCACCTGTCGCCCGGTGCGATGCCATGCTAACCCGGCCGGTGCGGCGGGCACAACGATCCCGGCGCTTGCAGACACGTGCTGCGGGCGTCACTGTTGGGCATGTTTACCATTGAACACGGATTTGATTCGACCGAGATCGTCCTCATGGACGAAGGCGCCCCGCCTTTGCAGGAGGACGTCATCATCAACAGTTTCGCCGAATGCGTCACCATCGAACAGTTCGACCCGCATAGCGACTCGGTGCAGAAGATCACGCTTTCGGCCGCGCAACTGCGCGACCTGGCCGCGGCCCTGGACCTGCCCGAAGGCATCTACCAGCTGCGCGAAGTGCCGCCCGGAGACGAGTAGGTCCCGGGCGGCCGCGCGCTCACAGCCGGTTGTGCGTGCCGTCGCAAAGCGGCGCCTTCGCGCTATGCTTGCATCCGCAGAAGAAGACCTTGCCGTCCTTCTCGGCGGTGTATTTCATCGGCTCGAACGCGGTTCCCTTGTGGGACCCGTCGCAGAAGGGCTGGTTCTTCGACTTGCCGCAGGCGCACCAGAAATAGGTCTTGCCTGCGCTCACCTCGACCGGGATGGGCTCTTTCTGCGCGATCACGGGCTTGTCGGCCATGGAGAATTCCTCTTCATCTTTCGGTTGCAGTTTCGATGACGCAGGTTGTGACCGGAAAAGAAAATTCTGCAAGAGGCATTGCTGCGCGCGAATGCACGGAAATTGTGCATTCCCCTCCTCAAAGCCGCCGGCCCCACAGGTCGTAATCGCCTGCTTCTTCCACTTCGACCGTGACAATGTCGCCGACCGAAAGGCCCGCCGCATTTTCGTCGATGAACAGGTTGCCGTCGATCTCGGGTGCGTCGGCCATTGTGCGGCAGGTGGCGATGCCGTCCTCGCCGATCTCGTCCACGATCACCTCCAGCCGCCGCCCGACCCTGGCCGCCAGCCGCGCCGCCGAGATTTCCTGCGCCTTGGCCATGAACCTTTCCCAGCGCTCCTGCTTGACCTCTTCGGGCACATGGCCGGGCAGGGCGTTCGAGCGCGCGCCCTCGACATTCTCGTATTTGAAACAGCCCACGCGATCGAGTTGCGCCGCCTCCAGCCAGTCCAGCAGGGTCTGGAATTCTTCCTCCGTCTCGCCGGGGAAGCCGACGATGAAGGTCGAACGCAACGCCAGATCCGGGCATAGCGCCCGCCAGGCGGCGATCTCGTCCAGAACCTTCGCCGCTGCCGCCGGCCGCGCCATGCGTTTCAGCGTCTCCGGGTGGGCGTGCTGGAACGGGATGTCCAGATAGGGCAGAACACCGCTTTCGGGATCGGCCATGAGCGGGATCAGCTCGCGCACATGCGGATAGGGATAGACGTAGTGCAGCCGCACCCAGACCCCAAGCTGCCCCAGCTCGCGGGCCAGATCGGAGATGTGGCTGCGAATGTCGCGCCCCTTCCACGCCTGCCGCGCATGCTTCAGATCAAGGCCATAGGCGCTGGTGTCCTGCGAAATGACCAGAAGCTCGCGCACGCCCGCCTCGACAAGTCTTTCCGCTTCGCGCAGCACCGCCGACGCGGGGCGCGACACCAGCCGCCCGCGCATGTCGGGAATGATGCAGAACCGGCACTTGTGATTGCAGCCCTCGGAAATCTTCAGATAGCTGTAATGGCGCGGCGTCAGGCGCACGCCGGTGGCGGGCAGCAGGTCCACGAAGGGATCCGGCGCGGGCGGCACCGCGGCATGAACCGCGTCCAGAACCTGCTCGTATTGATGCGGACCCGTCACCGCCAGAATGCGCGGGTGACGGCTGCGGATGTACTCGGGCTCCGCCCCCAGGCAGCCGGTGACGATCACCTTACCGTTCTCCTTCAGCGCCTCGCCGATGGCCTCCAGCGATTCGGCCTTGGCACTGTCGAGAAAGCCGCAGGTGTTGACGATCACCGCATCGGCGCCTGCATAGTCGGGCGAGATGCCGTAGCCTTCGGCGCGCAGCCGGGTCAGGATGCGCTCGCTGTCCACCAGCGCCTTGGGGCAGCCCAGGCTGACCATGCCGATGCTCGGCTGATCGGGGCGGCGCCCGGCGCTGGCGGTATCCGGACGGGCGGCAGGGGCGATATCGGGGCGCAGACGGGGAGGATTGGTGCTCATGGGCGCCCGCATACAGGGGGGCAGGCCCGCCGCGCAAGTCCGTTCCGCCCGCACCTCTTCCTCTTGCCAGAAATACTCCCGCCGGAGGCCACGCGCGCAACCCGCGCGCGTGGCGGGGCGCACCGCCGCGCCCCGCTCAGATCACCTGATCGTACTCGCCCACGGCGGGTTCGGTGCGAATCACCTTGTCGATATCGGCAAAGATCGCACGCATCTCGGCCTCGCTGTCGGGACTTTCGCACACGACCACCAGATTGGGCGTGTTGGACGAAGCCCGCACCAGCCCCCAGGCGCCATTGTCCAGGATCACCCGGGCGCCGTTGACCGTGACCACCTCGGCAATCGGGCGGCCGGCAATGGAGTCGCCATCGCGCTGCATCTGCACCAGCCGCGCCACAAGCCGTTCCAGAACCTGGTATTTTTCGGTATCGGCGCAATAGGGCGACATGGTGGGGGTGGACCAAGTGCGTGGCAGGGCCCGGCGCAGGTCCGACATGGACTTGTCGGGATTGCGCTCCATCAGCTTGCAGATCTCCACCGCCACCCGCAGCCCGTCGTCGTAACCCCGCCCGATCGGCTCGGCCAGGAAGTAGTGGCCGGATTTCTCGAACCCGGCCAGTGCGCCGATCTCCTTCACCCGGCGCTTCATGTGGCTGTGGCCGGTCTTCCAGTAATCGGCCCTGGCCCCGTGGCGCAGCAGCTCGGGGTCCGAGGCGAACAGCCCGGTCGACTTCACATCCGCGACGAAGGTTGCCCCGGGATGCAGCCGGACGAGATCGCGGGCCAGGATCACCCCCACCTTGTCGGCGAAGATCTCCTCGCCCTCGTCATCCACAACCCCGCAGCGGTCCCCATCCCCGTCGAAGCCCAGCGCAAGGTCGGCGCCCGTCTCCCGGACCGTCCGGGCCATGTCGTGCAGCATCTCCATGGCCTCGGGGTTGGGGTTGTAGTTGGGGAAGGTGTAGTCCAGCTCGTTGTGGCTGGGGACCACCTCGACGCCCATGCGGGCGAACAGCTCGGGCGCGAAGGCGCCGGCAGTGCCGTTGCCGGTGGCGCAGACCACCTTGAGCGGGCGGGTCATGCGGAAATCGCCCACCAGATCGTCAAGATAGGCCTCGCGCACGCCCTCGACGAATTCGTAGGCCCCCCCCGGCGCGGGCTCGAAATCGCCTGACAGCACGATGTCGCGCAGCTCGGCCATCTCGTCGGGGCCGTGGGTGAGGGGGCGCTCGAAGCCCATCTTCACCCCGGTCCAGCCATTGGGGTTGTGGCTGGCGGTGACCATGGCCACCGCCGGAGCGTCAAGGTGGAACTGGGCGAAATAGGCCATGGGCGAGAGTGCCGGGCCGATGTCGCGCACCCGGATGCCGGCCTGCATCAGGCCGAGGATCAGCGCGTTCTTGATCGCCAGCGAATAGTCGCGATAGTCGTTGCCCACCGCGATCACCGGCTCGATCCCGCGCCGCCGCATCTGGGTGCCCAGCCCCAGCCCCAGCGCGGTCATGCCCGGCAGGTTGATCTCATCGGGATATTTCCAGCGCGCGTCATATTCGCGAAACCCCGTGGGCGCGATCATCGGGTCGCGCAGGAACTCCCAGGTGTTCGGCTTCACCTCGGGGGCAGGCTTCTTCATATTCATGTCTGAAATCCGTTGCTTGCAGGTCACAGTTCAATCGGGTCGGCCTTGGCGAGCCTGTCGAAATCCATCAACGTGTCGATCAGCGCGCCCATCCGGTCAAGCGGGATCATGTTCGGCCCGTCCGAGGGCGCCCTGTCGGGGTCTTCATGGGTTTCGATGAACACCGCCGCGACCCCCACCGCGACCGCCGCACGGGCCATGACGGGGGCAAATTCGCGCTGCCCGCCCGAGGCGCCGCCCCGCCCGCCGGGCTGCTGCACCGAATGGGTGGCGTCCATCACCACCGGATAGCCGGTCTGCGCCATCTGCGGCAACGACCGCATGTCCGCCACCAGCGTGTTGTAGCCGAAGCTGACCCCGCGTTCGGTCAGCAGGATGCGCCGGTTGCCGGTGCTTTCGATCTTGGCAACCACATGGACCATGTCCCACGGCGCCAGGAACTGCCCCTTCTTGACGTTGACCGCCGCGCCGGTGCGCCCCGCGGCCAGCAGAAGATCGGTCTGCCGGCACAGGAAGGCGGGGATCTGCAGGATGTCCACGGCCTCGGCCGCGGCGGCGCACTGGTCGGGCGCATGCACGTCGGTCAGGACCGGCAGACCCATCCCCGCGCGGATGTCCGAGAGGATCTTCAGCCCCGCCTCCAGCCCCGGCCCGCGCCGGCCCGACAGGCTGGTGCGGTTGGCCTTGTCATAGGAGGCCTTGAACACATATTGCGCCCCGGCCGCATCGCAGATTTCCTTCATCCGGCCGGCGATCATCTGCGCGTGCGCGGCGCTTTCGAGCTGGCAGGGGCCGGCGATCACGGTCAGCGGCTGGTCATTGCCGATGCGGACACCGGCGGTTTCGACATGTTTCATGGCGCCCTTTACGATGTGACCTGTTCGCGAAGGATCGACGCGGTCAGCGAGATCAGCAGGTAGATACCCGAAAAGATCAGGAATGCCAGAACCGTATTCTCGAACTTGCGCGGATAGCTGGGCTCCTGGCTGGCCACCGGCTGGACCGAGGTGGTCAGATAGCGCACCTGCCGGTTGGCCTCGGACCGGGTCTGCTCGACCTGCTGCAGCGCCGATTGCAGCATCAGGTCGCGGGTGGCCAGATCGGCCTGCGCCATCTGGATGCGCACGCTGAGCTCGGCCAGCGAGTTTTCCCCCTGCGAGGCATCGACCATCTTGCGGTTGAGCCGGGCCAGCAGCGCCTCCAGCCGCCGGATATCGCCCTTCACGCCATCGACCTTGGCCCGGTTCGGGCGCGGGTTGTCCAGAAGCGCCTCGAGCTGCAGCTGCTTGTCCTGCAGCTGGATCTCGACATTGTTGATCTGGCTGCGCAGCGAGGCAATCATCCCCTCCGGGTCCAGAAGCGCGCCCTTCTGCTGCAGCTGCACCAGCGCCTCCTGCGCCTTGCGGCGGGCCTCCTGCGCGGCCTCGAAGGCGGCCATGGCATCCTTCATCTGGTCGGCCCGCTTCTTTTCCGACAGCACGTTCACGCGCTCCTCCGCATAGGAGATGAGCTTGCGCGAGAACTCGGCCGCCACTTCCGGGTCGGCGGCGGTCACCTCCATGCGGATCACGCCTTCGGTCGGGTCATAGCCGATCTTCACGTTCTTGCGGTAGATCTTGTAGGCGGCCTCGTTGGTGGCGTCGGGTGCCAGCCGCTGGATCGGGTCGATCCATTCCTGGCTGAAATGCGACTTGAAGCCCACGTCGCGATCCAGCCGCAGCATGGCGTCCTTGGATTGCAGGTAGGACTGCACGGCAATGGAATCCTGCGAGGTGGCGAACTGGGTGCCGCTGAGCAGGCTGCCAAGCCCGCCGCCGCCCGCATTGTCGGCTTTCAGGATCAGGAATTCGGACTTGGTCGAATACATCGGCGTGGCGACATTGATGAAATACCAGCCGACGATGATGGTGGGCAGCAGCACGAAAAAGGCCAGCCGGGTGGCCAGCATGATCAGCTTGCGCCGGCGCCGGCGGGCGATGTCGCGCTGGATCTCGCCGATCTCGCGCATCCGCTGCTCGATCGGGCTCAGTTCGGTCGATGGCAGGTTGGTTCCGCCCGCGGGCACGGTCTGCGGCAGCTGGATGCGCCCCTGTTCCGCGCCTTCCTGCGGGGCGTTCGACCGGTTTCCCGGCACCACCAGTTCCAGCATGTTCGACCCCTTGAACGGGTCGATTCCGGCCTTGCGCAGCAGCCGTACGGCGTCGAAGTCGGAGGTCGCCGCGATTCCGTGCTTCTGCGCCACGCGCCGGGCCATGCGCAGCTGTCGCCCGGTCAGGCCCTCCCGGCGGATGGCGTCGATCTCTTCGTCCGCGCTCATCTCGCGGGCTGAGGCCACCTGTCCCTGCATGGCGGTCGCCGCCCGGGGATGTGCCGCAGGCTCCTCCGTGGGTCGGGCATCGGCGGGCGCGGCCGGCTGCCTCTGCGCGGCCGTTCCGGCCGCTGTTTCGGGCGCGGGGTGGGCCTGCGCCGGGCTGCGGCGGATGCGGAATTTCTTAGCCTTGGGCTTGGTAGTCATAGAGCTGTTTCGCTTCTTCCAAGGTGTCGAACATGAACAGCTGGCCGTTTTTCAGCACGGCCGCCGAACGGGCGAATTTCTCCAGCACCGCGGGCTTGTGCGATACGATGACGATGGTGGTGGTGCGCAGGCGTTCCTGCAGGATGGCGCCGGCCTTGCGGTTGAATTCCACATCCGTGGAACTGGGCATGCCTTCGTCGATCAGGTAGATGTCGAAGTCGAGCGCGAGCATGAGCGAGAAGGTGAACCGCGCCTTCATGCCCGAGGAATAGGTGCCGATGGGCTGGTCGAAATATTCGTCGAGGCCGCACAGCCAGCGGCAGAACGCTTCGACATAGTCGGGATCGAGCCCATAGAGGCGCGCGATGTAGCGGGCATTTTCCATGGCCGAGAGGCGACTGACCACGCCACCCATGAAGCCCAGTGGAAAGGACACCCGGCACATGCGGCGGATCTCGCCCTCGTCCGGCTTTTCCAGCCCCGCCATCATGTTGATGAGTGTGGTCTTGCCGGTGCCGTTGGCCGCGAGGATGCCCAGCGAATTGCCCAGCTCGATTCGGAAGGATACATTGTCGAGGATGACCTTGCGCCGGGTGCCGGTCCAGAAGGACTTGCTGACATTCGCAAATTCCAACATCGCTCGTTTCGGCCCTGCTCGTCGCGTTTGTCGCGGTTCTTGCCACCCCGGGCGGCCGGGGCATCCGGCGCGCCCCGTTTCGGGAACGTCGGTCTTGTAACAGTCGAATTGGGCTACATTATGTCGGAATGTGAAACAAAATGCCAATGTTTCAGCGGGTTTGTCGCGTGAGCGTGTGCAGAGTGGGCGGTCGGGGTCAAGACTCGATATTTGTTTCCGTTCTGGCGACGGGCCTGGGGTATATTCATTGACTGACGACAAAATGGAAACGATTGCCGATGAGATCCGCCGCTGCCGCTTGTGCGCCGATCGTTTCGCGGCCACGGCGACGGCACATGCGCCGCGCCCGGTGGTGTGGTTCCGCGCGCAGGCCCGCATCCTGATCGCCGGTCAGGCGCCGGGGACGCGGGTGCATGCCTCGGGGCGCCCCTTCACCGACCCGTCGGGCGTGCGCCTGCGCGACTGGCTGGGGATGGACGAGGCGACCTTCTACGACCGCGAGCGGGTGGCGATCGTGCCCATGGCCTTCTGCTTTCCGGGTCAGGACGGGCGCGGCGCGGATCTGCCGCCCCCGCCGCTCTGCGCGCGCACATGGCACCGCCGCGTCATGGCGGCGCTGCCGGAGCTGCGGCTGACCATCCTGGTCGGCGGGTATGCGCAGCGCTGGCACCTGGGCACGAAGGCCCCCGTCACCCGCGTGGTTGCGGGCTGGCGGGACCATGCGCCGCGGCTGTTTCCCTTGCCACACCCGTCCTGGCGCAATACGGCATGGCTGAAGAGAAATCCGTGGTTCGAGGCCGACCTGCTGCCGGTCCTGCGCGCCCGGGTCCGGGAGGTTCTGGATGACCGAGACGACACCGATTGACGATGCCCATGCCTTGATGCAGGCCGACCCCGACGACGACACCGCCCGGCTGCGCTTCTTCGAGCGGGTGGCCGACAGCGAACTGTTCCTGATGCTGACCGAAGAGGCGCAGGGGGAAACCCTTTCCCCCGAGCTGTTCGACCTTGACGAGGGGCGTTTCGTCCTGGCCTTCGACACCGTCGAACGCCTTGCCCGGTTCGCGGGCCGTCCGGCGCCCTATGCGGCGCTCTCGGGGCGGGTGCTGGCGCAGATGCTGGCCGGGCAGGGGATCGGGCTGGGGCTGAACCTGGACGTGGCGCCCTCGGCGGTGCTGATCCCGGCCGAGGGCATGGCCTGGCTGGCCGAGCTGCTGGAAACCGCACCGGCTGAAATCGAGGCGCGGATCGCCGCGCTCGCCCCGCCCGAGGGCTTGCCCGAGGCGCTGTTTTCCGCGCTCGAGGACAAGCTGGCCGGTGCCGGCGGCCTGGCGAAAGCCGCCTGGCTGGTGGGGGTGACCTACCGCGATGGCGGGCGCGGGCATCTTCTGGTCTTCGTCGATGCGGTGGCCAAGGCCAGCCCGGCGCTGGCCAAGGCGGCA
This sequence comes from Piezobacter thermophilus, assembly GCF_055386745.1. NCBI lineage: Bacteria > Pseudomonadati > Pseudomonadota > Alphaproteobacteria > Rhodobacterales > Paracoccaceae > Piezobacter > Piezobacter thermophilus. The sequence continues at coordinate 990,366 of NZ_AP042380.1, forward strand.
GGCGAGGCGCTGGCCTTTTCGGGGCTGGAGACGGGCGTGCTGGATGTGGGGTTCTTTTCCTCGGACGACGCCATAGTCGAGCGGCTGGCTGCGGTGGGACGCGGCTTTGACCTGCCGCAGCCGCCCCGCCCGCAGACGGAGGCGCCCGCAGCCCCCGGCTCCGACCCGGACAAGCCGCCGATTCTGCGATAGGCTGCCTGCCCGGCGCCGTCCCGTCAGTTGCCGGCCTCGCCCAGCTTGTCCTGGGTCTTCGTCTCGAAATCCGAGGCGTCGTGGCGTTCGCGCAACTGCAGCTCGGGCTTGCCGAAGGTGCGGTTGACCATCCGCCCGCGCAGCACGGCGGGGCGGGCGTCGATCTCTTTCGCCCAACGGACCACGTTGCGGTAGGATTCGACGTCAAGGAACCGGGCGGCATCGTAAAGCCGGCCCAGCACCAGCTGCCCGTACCACGGCCAGATGGCGATGTCGGCGATGGTGTATTCGTCGCCCACGATGAACCGGTTTTCGGCGAGGTGCCGGTCGAGCACGTCAAGCTGGCGCTTCACCTCCATCGCGTAACGGTCGATGGGGTATTTCCATTTCTTCGGCGCATAGGCGTAGAAATGGCCAAAGCCGCCACCAAGGAAGGGGGCGCTGCCCATCTGCCAGAACAGCCATGACAGCATTTCCGGCCGCTTGCCGGGATCGGACGGCAGGAAGGCGCCGAACTTCTCGGCCAGGTACAGCAGGATCGCACCGGATTCGAACACCCGGACCGGCTTCTCGCCGCTGCGGTCCACCAGCGCCGGGATTTTAGAGTTCGGGTTGATTTTGACGAAGCCGCTGGAAAACTGGTCGCCCTCGCCGATGTTGATGAGCCACGCGTCATATTCGGCCTCCTTGTGGCCTGCGGCCAGAAGCTCCTCGAACATGATCGTGACCTTGACCCCGTTCGGCGTGCCCAGAGAATAGAGCTGGAACGGATGCCGACCCACGGGCAACTCCCGTTCGTGGGTCGCTCCGGCCACGGGGCGGTTGATATTGGCGAAACGGCCGCCGCTCTCGCGCCCCCACGTCCAGACTTCGGGCGGAGTGTATTCGTCGGTCTCGAGGGGTTCTGGGGCCTCGGGGGTCTCGGGCTTGTCGGTCATGTCGGTCTCCGGTCCTTGACAATGGGCTCCGGGGGCGTGTTTCCCGCCCCATCGCGCCCGTCGCATTGGCGGCATCCAAACCCGGTTGCGCGGGAAAGGCAAACGACAATCCCGCCCCGAATTCCGCCCCGAATTCCACCCCGGCCGTGGCGGGTTCTGCCCGGATGCAGGCGGCGGCAACGGGCGGAGCGCTCAGCGCCGCCGGTCGCGGCGCGCGCTCATGGGCTGAAAGGCCACGCCCACATGGGCCTCGCAATAGGGCTTGCCCGGTTGCACCGGCAGGCCGCAGAACCAGAAATCCTCGGTCGCGGGATCGCCCACCGGCCATTTGCAGGTGCGTTCGGTCAACTCCATCAGGCTGAGCTTGCGCGCCTTCTTCTCGACCTCGTTGACCTTGGCCAGCGCCTCGGGGCTGATCTCGTTCGCGGAAGGCTGCGGCGGCAGCGGCTGGCCTGCGGGGATGATCTGCTTGCGCGCAGGCGTGGCCGGCTTGGCCTCGGGGTCGGGCCTGGCCTCGGCTTCGGGGGCCGGGCGGGCCGGTTCGGTCTTCAGTTCGGGCTTGGCCTTGGCCTCGGGCCTGGACGCGGCGGGTTTCGCCTTGACCTCGGATTTGCCCGCCGCCCCGGCATTGCGGTTCGACAGGCCCAGGCGATGCACCTTGCCGATTACCGCATTGCGGGTGACACCGCCCAACTCCTTGGCGATCTGGCTGGCCGACTGGCCTTCGCTCCACATTTTCTTGAGCAGTTCGACACGCTCGTCTGTCCAGGACATGAGCACCCTTTCAAAGCTGAAAAGCGGTCACCGCAAAGCGACCGCCTCGGAATTCCGTAGCACCCATATATTTTAGTCTTCGCGCCCCGAGATACAAGGCCGTATCCACTGCCCGCCCCGCCCGGCGCGCGCATTCATGACCAAGCCCGGAAATTCCCGCTTTTCATTCCGGCGCGGTTGCAGTAGACGCCCCCGCATGATCACACGGCCCCGCATCATCGAACGCCGACGCCGCGCCTGACTGGCGCGTCCCGTGATCAATTGCGCCACAGTGCTGGCGCCCCTTTCCCCCGATCGTTGACGAAACCGCGCCCGTGATGCACTCACGGGTCCCATGTTGCAAAGAGGATGACCCCATGATCCCGTCCGTCCTGCCCACTTACAACCGCGCGCCTCTGTCCTTCGTCTCCGGCGAAGGCGCCTGGCTGACCGAGGCGGACGGGCGACGTTTCCTCGACCTCGGTGCCGGCATCGCGGTGAACGTGCTGGGCCACGCCCACCCGGCACTGGTCGAGGCGCTGAACGAACAGGCGCAAAAGCTCTGGCACGTCTCCAACCTCTACCGGATCCCGCAACAGCAGGCGCTGGCCGATATGCTGGTGGAACACAGCTTCGCCGACACGGTGTTCTTCACCAATTCCGGCACCGAAAGCTGCGAACTCGCCATCAAGATGGCACGCCGCTACTGGCACGACCGCGGCCGGCCCGCGCGCACCGGCATCATCGCCTTCGAGGGCGCCTTCCACGGCCGCTCCTCCGCCGGCATCGCCGCCGCCGGGGGAGAGAAGCTCACTGCCGGCTTTGCCCCCCTCCTGCCGGGCTTCGTCCATGTCCCCTGGGGCGACCTCGACGCCCTGCGCGCGGCCGTCTCCGAAACCACCGGCGCCATCATCGTCGAGCCGATCCAGGGCGAAGGCGGCATCCGCCCGCTGCCCGACGCCGATCTGCGGGCCCTGCGCGAGATCTGCGACGAACACGACATGCTGCTGATCCTCGACGAGGTGCAATGCGGCATGGGCCGCACCGGACGCCTCTTCGCCCATGAATGGGCCGGGATCGAACCCGACATCATGATGGTCGCCAAGGGCATCGGCGGCGGCTTCCCGCTGGGTGCGGTGCTGGCCACCGAACGGGCCGCCGCGGCCATGACCGCCGGCAGCCACGGCTCCACCTATGGCGGCAACCCGCTGGCCTGCGCCGTGGGCTGCGCGGTGATGGACCACGTCGCCAACCCGGATTTCCTGGCCGAGGTCGGCCGCAAGGCGGGGCTGATGCAGCAGAAACTCGAAGCGCTGGTGGCAGCCCACCCCGACATCTTCGAGACCGTGCGCGGCAGCGGCCTGATGCTGGGGCTGAAATGCCGCCTGCCTGCGGCCGACGTGGTGGCCGCAGGCCACGACAACTTGGTGCTCACCGTGCCGGCCGGCGACAACGTGGTGCGCCTGCTGCCGCCGCTGACCATTACCGAGGACGAGATCGCCGAAGGCATCGACCGCCTCGACCACGCCGCCGCCCAGCTTGAAAGCTCCTGACCTTCCTCTTGCCCCAAATACTCCGGGGGTGCGGGGGCTGGCCCCCGCCTCCCGAACATCAAGAAGCGATACCGACATGAACCACTTTCTCGATATCCACAAGACCGATCCCCAGTCGCTGCGGGCCATCCTCGATCAGGCCGCGGCCATGAAGCGTGCCCGCCAAGGCCGCCCGAAGGGCGCCCCGGACGACGACCAGCCGCTGGCCGGGCGCATGGTGGCGCTGATCTTCGAAAAGCCCTCGACCCGAACCCGCGTCTCCTTCGACGTGGGCGTGCGCCAGATGGGCGGGCAGACCATGGTGCTGTCGGGCTCGGACATGCAGCTGGGGCACGGAGAAACCATCGCCGATACCGCCCGGGTGCTCTCGCGCTACGTCGACCTCATCATGATCCGCACCTTCGACGAAAGCGTGCTGCTGGAGATGGCCGAGTATTCGGACGTGCCGGTCATCAACGGGCTGACCGACCGCACCCACCCCTGCCAGATCATGGCCGACATCCTCACCTACGAGGAACACCGCGGTCCGATCGCGGGGAAAAAGGTGGTCTGGTCGGGTGACGGCAACAATGTCTGCGCCTCGTTCCTGCACGCGGCGGGCCAGTTCGGTTTCGACTTCACCTTCACCGGGCCGCCGCAGTTCGACCCCGAGGAGGAATTCATCCGCTTCGCCCGTGAAAAGGGCAGCAAGGTGGTGATCGAGCGCGACCCCGTGCGTGCGGTGGAAGGTGCCGATCTGGTGGTCACCGATACCTGGGTGTCCATGCATGATGCCCAGTCCACCCGCGAACGCCGCCACAACATGCTGCGCCCGTTCCAGGTGAACGAAGAGCTGATGCGCCACGCGCGCCCGGACGCGCTGTTCATGCACTGCCTGCCCGCCCACCGCGAGGAAGAGGCCACCAGCGCAGTCATGGACGGGCCCCATTCGGTGATCTTCGACGAGGCCGAAAACCGCCTGCATGCGCAGAAGGCGATCATGCGCTGGTGCCTGGAGGTCTGAGCGCTGCCGCAACAAGGCGGCCGCGTCAGAGGCCGGCGAGCAATGCCCTCAACGGTGCCTCCTCGACCATCTGCGCGGCTTTCTCGGGGCTGACCCATTTGCGCCGGCGCTGGCCGGCCTCCGGGTAGTCCTCGGCCAGCTCCGACACCCGCACCGCGAAGACCTCGGTTTCGACGGTGCGCGACGTGCCGTCCTTCATGCGCTTTTCATAGCTGAACCGCCCGACCGGCCGCGGGCTTTCCAGGTTCCCGCGCACGCCGGCCTCTTCCCAGGCCTCGGTCAGCGCCGCCTCGCCGTCGCTGCGGCCCGGAATCGGCCAGCCCTTCGGCAGAATCCAGCGCCGGGTCTCCCGGCTGGTGATCAGAAGGATTCGGCAACGGCCACCCTTGTCGCGCCGTCGGCACAGCGCCGCCACCTGCCGCGGCTTGCGCCTGCTGCTGTCCGAGGCTCCGGCCCCGGACCGTCTCTTCGATATCATGTCATTCATTGCGGAACTTTCGTGCCTGCCTGCCACCCGTTCGTTGGCCGAACGGTCCTGTCTCTTTCCCGCAACATAGGGGCAGGCGCGGCAAATGCCAATCCACCGGCCGCCGGCGGCAGGGCGGATGCGCAGGTTGGGCTTGCAGCCGCGTCGCGACTGTTCCACAACGGGCCCCAGCCGCGAGAGAATGGAGAGAGAGCCGCCATGTCCGGGACCGTCACCGTCGTCGAACACCCGCTGGTCCAGCACAAGCTGACATTGATGCGCGAAAAGGCGACGACCAGCGCCGATTTCCGCCAGCTCCTGCGCGAAATCACGATGCTTCTGGCCTACGAGATCACCCGCGAAATGCCCATGACCACGCGCGAGATCGAAACCCCGCTGGAGCGGATGCAGGCGCCGACCCTTGCCGGGCGCACGCTGGCGCTGGTGTCGATCCTGCGGGCCGGAAACGGGATGCTCGACGGGGTGCTGCAACTGGTGCCCCAGGCGCGGGTGGGATTTGTCGGCCTCTACCGGGACGAGGCGACGCTGCAGCCGGTGCAATACTACTTCAAGGTGCCCGATGCGCTGGACGAGCGGCTGGTGATCGTCGTCGATCCGATGCTGGCCACCGGCAATTCCTCGGCGGCGGCGGTCGATCTGCTCAAGAAGGCGGGGGCGAAGAACATCCGCTTCCTGTGCCTGCTGGCCGCGCCCGAGGGGGTTGCGAAGATGCAGCAGGCCCACCCGGACGTGCCCATCGTGACCGCCGCCATCGATCGCCAGCTGAACGAAAAGGGCTATATCCTGCCCGGTCTGGGCGATGCCGGAGACCGCATGTTCGGCACCAGATAAGCCAACTGCCGGCTTTACTCGGACCCGGATTTCCGGCATCCTTCCCACCAGATGTTGTGGGGGGATGTAATGAAACCGACCAGACTTGCGGCGATCGCCGTCATCTTGGGGTCGTTTGCGGTCTCGACCCCCAATGCCCAGACGCTGCGCGATGCGCAGCCGCCGACCGAGTTCCCGCCGGCGAGTTTCAAGGGCAAGCAATATGTGGACAGCCGCGGCTGCATCTATGTGCGCGCCGGTGTCGATGGCCGCGTAACATGGGTGCCGCGGGTGACGCGCGCGCGCAAGCAGCTGTGCGGCTACAAGCCGACCGCCGTGGCTGGTACGACCGCGCAGCCGGCGCGGACCGGACCTGCGCCCACGGTAATCACCATCGCCCCGCCCGCGAAACCGGCAGCGCCTGCGCCGACAAAGGCGCGGACCAGGCCCGTGACCGCCGTGGCCTCTGCCCCCGCGCGCAAGGCGGCACCGGCGGCAACCGGCCCGAAGAAGAAGGCTCCCGTGGCGGCCAAGGGGACCGCGCGCACCGTCCGTGCCGCGTCTGCGCGGCCGGCTCCCACCGGGTCGGCTGTCGCCACCGGGACGGCGACAAGGGTCGTCGTGGCGGCGCCATCGGCACGGCGCACGACCACGGCCCGTCCCGTGGCAGGCGTGCCGCCCGCTTCTACGGCAACGGCGAAGACGGGGGTGAAGCCCGCCCCTGTCGTCGCGCCACGCAAGGCGCAGGTGCCGACCTGCCCGAATGCATCGGCCTTCAGCCAGCAGTTCATCAACAGGACCGGCGTGCGCTGCGGCCCGCAATCCGAACCGCCTGTGACTTATGTGACCGGCTCGGCACGTGGCTCTGCCCGGGGAAGGGCGGCGGTGGACGTGGCCTCGTTGCCGCCCGATACCGTCATCATCCCGCGCCACATCTACGAGCAGCGCCGAAACACCACCAATGTCTCGATTCCGCGTGGCTACAAACCCGTGTGGAAGGACGGACGCCTGAACCCGCGCCGGGCGGAGCGCACCCTCAGGCCCAGCGTGATCCGCAACCGGGCGGTGGTGCCGCGCGGTTTTCGCGCGGTGTCGCGCAAGGATGACCGCTATAATCCGAAACGGGGCGTGCGCTCGGCCGCGGGGGATGCTCAGACCGACATGATCTGGACGCGGACCGTGCCGCGGCGGCTGGTTCCGGCACCCGCCCCGGCCCGGGTGGTGCGGGTGCCGGCCGGAACCCTTGCATCGCCGGCCGAGGCCACCGCCCCCTATTACATCCGCGTCACCAGTCGCGCCGCACCGGGCACGGCCCTGCCCGGGAGCGGCGGCGCCGGGGCGCCACGGGTGCCTGACCGGGACACCGGACGCTGAGCCCCGGCCACGATGCGCGGGCGGGGGGGCGTCCGGTTGCGGCAATGCCCGTCACAGACAGATGTTCTGCAGCCTGACCCAGTCGCTGTCGGGCAGGACCGGAGCGAAGGAGCGCCCGGCCATGGGGTCGGCATCGATCAGTAGTGCCGGCGCCGGTTCGCCCTGCTGCCCGCGCGCCTGCGCATAGGGCGTCGAAGGGATCTCGCTGGCCGCGAACAGTGCCAGCAGAGGCCCTTCGGGAACGCCGGGGCGGGGGCGGGCCAGGATGGTTTCGGCATAGCGGTCCAGCGCCGCGCGGGTGAGCGCGCCGGTGGTCAGCAGCCGGACCGTCTCGATCAGCCCCGCCTTGTCGAGCAGCGCGCGCAGAGGGTCCACGTGGCTGGCGCGGGCGCGTTCGGCCAGGATGAATCCCGCCACGACCGCGGGATCCTCGTAACCTTCGATCAGCGACCGGTTGATCAGAATCACGCCCCCGGGCAGCAGCAGGGTTTCGGCGATTCCCTCGCGCAGAACCACCAGCTGCGCGACCCCCGTGCGCCGGGCGAGGCGTTGCAGCGGGCCGGTTGCCTCGGGCAACTGGCAGGGGCGGCCCGCCACGCGCTGGATGCGCTGCAGCAGCGCGGTTCCGATTTCCTGGCGGGTGGCCGGGGGCACCAGCCCGACCGCCTGTCGGCGCAGCGCATCGGGCAGCCAGAACACCGCCAGCCCGACCAGAATGGCCATGGTGGTCAGCATGATCGAACGCCGCAGGCGGCCCTGCTGCGGCCGCGCGCGGGCGATGGCACGGCGCAGCCGTTCGATCGCGTCGATCATCTCGGCCTCGTCGGCGGCAAGTTCCAGGGTTTCGCCCGGGTCGCCGTCGGGGTGAAAGATCGCAGGCCGCGCGCCGGGGTTCAGCCGTTCGATGGCCGCCAGCGACCAGTGGGCGAGCGCGCGGTCGTTGAGGTCGGAAATCGTCAGGGTGGCATCGCCGATGGAAACGATCACCTCGCGGCGCTGGTCGTCGGGAGAGGGACGCCACAGGCCGGAGGCTTCGAGCCGTTGGTATTTCTTCAGCGCTGTCATGTTGTCCGGGGTTGCTCTGGCCTCTTTCGGGCAACCCTACCACGCAGCAAAGACCGGCGGCAAAGCGAATTGCCGCCGGTCGGGAAGGTTCGCGCGTTTTCTTCGGGTCAGGCCGATTTCAGGCCCATCATGCGGAAGAAGCTGGCCGCCGGGCAGATGCCCGTAAAGGCCGATTGCAGAAGATTCGCGCCCACGAACACCGTCAGCCACACGAAATAGGGCGACACGAACTGGGTCAGAACCACCGACAACAGAACCATGAATCCGGCAAAAGCCGTGACTGCCTTGTTCACCGTCATTTGATCATCCTCTTGTTCCGGGCGGGAGGGGATTCGCCGCCAATCACATTCGAATATAGGAATATGATTGGCGGTGACAAGGGCCGGCGCAAGAATGCCGGAAATGACCCTGCGTTACAGGGCCTTGGCGATCTCGCGCAACTGGAACTTCTGGATCTTGCCGGTCGAGGTCTTGGGCAATTCCCGGAACACGATCCTTTTGGGCGCCTTGAACCCGGCCAGGGTCTTGCGCGAGAAGGCGATCAGCTCGGCCTCGTCCACCTCGGCGCCTTCCTTCAACTCGACGAAGGCGCAGGGCACCTCGCCCCATTTCTCGTCCGGTTTGGCCACCACCGCGCACAGCAGCACGGCGGGGTGCTTCATCAGCACGCCCTCGACCTCGACCGAGCTGATGTTCTCGCCCCCCGAGATGATGACGTCCTTGGCTCGGTCGGTGATCTTGATGTAGCCGTCCTCGTGCATGAAGGCCACGTCGCCGGAATGGAAATAGCCGCCCGCGAAGGCCTCGGCGGTGGCTTCGGGGTTCTTCAGGTAGCCCTTCATCACCGCGTTGCCGCGAATCATGATCTCGCCGGTGGTCTTGCCGTCCCAGGGCACCTCATTCATGTTTTCGTCCATGACCGTGATGTGCTCCATCATCGGCATCAGGATGCCGGTGCGGGCCTTGATGGCATAACGTTCATCGTCGGGCAGCGCGTCCCATTCCTCGCGCCAGAGGCATTCGGTGACATGGCCGAAGGTCTCGGTCAGGCCGTAGACCTGGGTGACGTTGAAGCCCAGCGGCTCCAGCGCCTGCAGCGTGGCGGCGGCGGGCGGGGCGCCGGCGGTGAACACCTCGACCACGTGATCGAAGGGGCGGCGTTCCTCGTCGCGGGCGTTGACGATCATGTTGAGCACGATCGGCGCGCCGCCGAAATGGGTCACGCCCTCGTCGGCGATGGCGTCATAGATGTTCTTCGCGGTGATGTCGCGGCAGCACACCAGCGTGCCGCCGAGCAGAGGCATCATCCAGGTGTGGTTCCAGCCGTTGCAGTGAAACAGCGGCACGATGGTCAGATAGACCGGCCTGAGCGTCAGCCGCCAGGACACCACCGTGCCGAAGCACAGAAGATAGGCGCCGCGGTGGTGATAGACCACGCCCTTGGGCCGCCCGGTGGTGCCCGAGGTGTAGTTCAGCGCGAGACTCTCCCATTCGTCCTGCGGCATGATCCAGTCGAAACCGGGGTCGGCGTCGGCAAGGATGTCCTCGTAGCAGGGATACTTGCCGCTGGCGGGAAAACCGGCGGCCGGGTCCGGCACCTCGATGATGCGCGGGCCTTCGCCCTCCATGTCGGCGATGGCGGTCTCGGCCAGCTCCAGGAACTGGGTGTCGACCAGCACCACCTTCGCCCCGCCATGGGTGAAGATGTAGGACACCGTGTCGCGGTCGAGGCGGATGTTGATGGTGTTGAGCACCGCTCCGCAGGCGGGCACGCCGAAATGGGCTTCGGCCTGGGCAGGCACGTTGGGCAGGATGGTGGCCACCACCTCGCCCGGTTTCACGCCCATCCCGGCCAGGGCCGAGGCCAGCCGGGTGCAGCGTTCGTGATATTCCGCGTAACTCTTGCGGTGGTCGCCATAGACGACCGCCGGATCCTTCGGGAAAACGCAGGCGGCCCGTTTCAGGAACGACAGTGGCGTCAGCGGCACATGATTTGCCGCGCATTTCTCAAGCCCGGTTTCGTCGGCCATCCAGCCCATTGATTTCCTCCCCTGAATCATCGTGCATGTCGCGACGGAAGCAGATATTGCGCCGATGATGCAGCAATGGGAAGGGCATGAATTCCGGGACCGACAGAACAACGCTGAAGGCGGCCGTCCTCATGGTCTGCGCCATGGCGATCATCGGCGTCATCGACAACCTGATTCCGCGCATCGCGGAGCAGATCGGCCTGTGGCAGTTCCATTTCACCAGGGCAGTTCTGGCACTGCCCCTGGTGGCGGCGCTGTCGTTGACGGGGCTGGGCGGGTTGCGGCCGCGAAGGTGGTGGGCGGTGGCCGCGCGCAGCCTGTTCGTCGCACTGTCGATGATGTTCTATTTCAGCGCGCTGGCGATCATGCCCATCGCGCAGGCGCTGGCAGGGCTGTTCACCTCGCCCATCTTCATCCTTCTGATCACCACCCTGTTCATGCGCCAACCGGTCGGGCCGTGGCGGATCATGGCGGTGGGGATCGGCTTTGCCGGCATCCTGTTCGTCCTGCAGCCGGACCCGGCAGATTTCGACCTTGCGGTGCTGATCCCGGTGGCGGCGGGGTTCTTCTATGCGCTGGGGGCGATATCCACACGCACGCTTTGTGCGGGCGAAAGCGCCCTGGCCCTGCTGATGGGCATGTGGCTGGCACTCGGCGCCTTCGGGGCGCTGGGCGTGGTGGCGCTTGAGCTATTCCCCGTCGCGTCGCCTCCAGGCGCAGAGGGCTTCGTCACCCGCGGCTGGGTATGGCCCATGTGGCAGGCCGCACCTTGGGTGGTGGTACAGGTTCTGGGTGCGGTTTCGGCAGTATTCCTCATCATCCGGGCCTACCAGATGGGAGAGCCCTCGCATGTGGGCGTCTTCGAATACTCGGTCATGCTGTTCGGCCCCGTCTTTGCCTGGGCGGCCTTCGGTCAGCCGGTGACGGCCTGGCAGATGGTGGGGATCGTGCTGATCGCCGGAGCGGGGGCCATCATTGCCATCCGCGCGCGATAGGCTAGCCTGCGGCGCATGATCCTTTCGCCCGGCCGCCGCTACGTCTTCATCCACGCCCCCAAGACCGGCGGCACGGCGCTGGCGCTGGCGCTGGAGGCGCGGGCGATGAAGGACGACATCATGGCCGGCGACACCCCCAAGGCGCGCCGGCGCCGCCGCCGGCTGCGGGGCGCGCCGGCGCAGGGGCGGCTGTGGAAGCATTCGACGCTGGCCGATATCGAGGGGCTGGTGCCGGATGCGGTGCTGGACCGCCTGTTCGCCTTCACCCTGGTGCGCAACCCCTGGGACCGGGCGGTGAGCTACTACCACTGGGCGCGGGATCAGGGCTTCGACCACCCGGCGGTGGCACTGGCCCGCGAGCTGGACTTCGCCGCCTTCATCGCCCATCCCCTGATCCGGGGCGCCTTCCGTCGCTGGCCGGCATCGGCCTGGATGCGCCGCTCGGACGGGCGCGAGCAATGCGCGGCCTTCATCCGGCTGGAGCATTTCGCCGAGGACGCCGCGCCGCTGTTCGCGCATCTGGGATTTCGCTTCGATCTGCCGCGGGTCAATCCGTCGCGGCGCCGGCGCGACTGGCGCGGCTATTTCGATGCAGCCACGGCGCAGATGGTTGCCGAGGACTGCGCCGAGGACATCGCCCGCTTCGGCTATCGCTTCGAGGGCTGAGGGCAGGGGGCGGATTCGGCGCGAGGCAAAGGGACGAAAAAGGGCGCGCCGGCGGGGCGCGCCCTTTCACCCGGAGCATATTGCGTCCGCTCTGCCCGGGGCCGCTCAGGCGGCCTTGTTTTCCGGGGCGAAGCGGTCGTAGAAGCTTTCGTCCTTTTCGGCCATCTCGCGCAGCAGCACGGGGCAGGCGAAGCGCGCGCCGTATTTTTCGGCCAGCTGGTCGCAGCGCTGCGCCGCCCAGGCCGCGCCCTTGATGTCGAGCCACGAGAACGGCCCGCCCGACCACGGCGCAAAGCCCCAGCCGAGAATGGCGCCCACATCGCCCTCGCGGATGTCCTCCAGCACGCCCTCTTCCAGGGCCCGCACGGCCTCCAGCACCTGGGCGAACATCAGCCGGTCCTGGACCTCGGACAGCGCGGGCTGGGGATCGGCGAGGGGGTATTTCTCGGCCATGCCCTTCCAGTAGCCCTGCCGCTTGCCCTTTTCGTCATAGTCGAAGAACCCGGCTTTCGCCTTGCGGCCCAGCCGGCCCTGCTCTTCCATCCAGAACACCAGCTCGTCGGCCGGGCTTTCGGGATAGGCCGCGCCCATCGCCGCCTTCGTGGCACGCGCAATGCGGGCGGCAAGGTCGATCGAGGTCTCGTCCACCAGCTGCAGCGGCCCGACGGGGAAGCCCAGCTGCTCGGCCGCGTGGTCGATCAGCGGCAGCGCCACCCCTTCGGTCACGAGGCGCATGCCCTCGTTGAGATAGGGGATGATGCAGCGGTTGGCGTAGAAGAACCGCGCATCGTTGACCACGATCGGGGTCTTGCGGATCTGGCGCACATAGTCCAGCGCCTTGGCCACCGCCCGCTCGCCGGTCTTTTGGCCCTTGATGATCTCGACCAGCAGCATCTTTTCCACCGGGCTGAAGAAGTGGATGCCGATGAACTGGTCGGGGCGCTGGCTGGCCTCGGCAAGCTCGGTGATCGGCAGGGTCGAGGTGTTGGTGGCGAAGATGCAGTCCTCGGGGATGATCCTTTCCACCTTCTGCGTCATCTCGGCCTTGACCTTGGGGTCTTCGAACACCGCCTCGATGATCAGGTCGCACCCTTCCAGCTTCTCAAGATCCGGGGTCGGCGTGATGAGGGAGAGCACCTTCTCCTTCTTCTCGGGGGTGGCCTTGCCGCGCTTGATCCCCTTGTCCATGTAGGTTTCCGAATAGGCCTTGCCGCGGTCGGCGCTTTCCTGGTCGCGGTCGATCAGCACCACCTCGATGCCGGCCAGCGCGCTGACCAGGGCGATGCCCGCCCCCATCATGCCGGCGCCCAGAACGCCCAGCTTGCTGACCCGCTGATCGGGGATGCCGGCCGGGCGCACGGCGCCCTTCTCAAGCGCTTCCTTGTTGAGGAAGAGCGAGCGGATCATCGCCCCCGAGGAGGGATTGAGCATGATGCTGGTGAACCAGCGCGCCTCGATCCGGAGCGCGGTGTCGAAATCGACCAGCGCCCCCTCGTAGACCGCGCTGAGCAGCGCCTTCGGCGCCGGATAGGCACCCCTGGTCTTGCCGTTGACCATGGCGTTGGCGCCCACGAAGGTCATGAAGCCCGCCGGGTGATAGGGGGCGCCGCCGGGCATCTTGTAGCCCTTGGCATCCCACGGCTTGACCAGATCGGCATCCTTCGCGTTCAGCACCCATTCGCGGGCGGCGGCCACCGGGTCGGCCACCACCTCGTCGATCAGCCCGGCGGCCTTCGCCTTGTCGGGGCTGACCATCTTGCCCTCCAGCAGGAAGGGCGCGGCGGCCATGGCGCCCAGCTTGCGCACCAGCCGCGTGGTGCCGCCGGCGCCGGGGAAGATGCCGACCATGATTTCGGGCAGGCCGATGCGGGCCTTGGGGTTGTCGGCGGCAAAGATGCGGTGGCAGGCCAGCGGCAGCTCCAGCCCAATGCCGGCGGCGGTGCCGGGCAGGGCGGCGGCGATCGGCTTGCCGCCCTTCTTCGTCTTGGGGTCCATGCCGGCCAGCTCGATCTTGCGCAGCAGGCGGTGCATGTCCATCACCCCCTCGAACAGGCCGCGTGCGGGGTCATCGCCGGCGCGCTCGCGCAGGCTGCCCAGCACGTTGAGGTCCATCCCCCCGGCGAAGGAGCCCTCCTTTCCGCTGGTGATGACGATGCCCTTCACCGCATCGTCGGCCAGCGCCGCGTCGACGCAGTTGCCAAGCTCTTCGAGCCCCTGAAAGGTCATGACGTTCATGGACTTGCCGGGAACGTCCCAGGTGATGGTGGCGATGCCCTCGGCATCGGTGGTCAGCGTGAAGTCAGCCATTGTTCTGTTCTCCGATCTGGTCAGCCGTCAGCGGGCTGCCATCCTTGCGGGTAAAGCGGGTGCCATCGGAATCGATGGTCACCATCATGTCGATGTCGCTGTAAAAGGCGGTCTCGGTCGGGGTGCGGGTGCCGATCACCAGAAAGGCCGCCGGCGCCGCGCTGCGGTTGACCAGGTGGTGGCCATTGGCCACGCCCTTCGGGAAGGCGGCGCAGTCGCCGGGGCGCATCTCGTGTTCGCCGTCGTCGTCGATCAGGGTGCAGACCCCTTCCGTGACCATCACGAACTCGTCCTGCTCCATGTGCCAGTGGCGCAGGGACGAGGCCGCGCCGGGGGCGAGGCGAACCAGATTGACGCCGAACTGGGTCAGCCCCCCGGCATCGCCCAGCCTTTGCGAGCTGCGCCCCGAGACCGCCTCGGCCAGCCGCCCGGGATAGGCCGAGCCCGTCCGCCAGGGGATCCGCGAGAGATCGAGCTTCGCCATCACACCCTCTCGATCACCGTGGCCGCACCCATGCCGGATGCGATGCACAGCGTGGCCAGGCCCAGCTCCTTGTCCTGGCGCTCCAGCTCGTCCAGCAGGGTGCCGATGATGATCGCCCCGGTGGCGCCCAGCGGGTGGCCCATGGCGATGGCGCCGCCATTGACGTTGACCCGGTCCATGTCCACGTCGAAGGCCTGACAGAAGCGCAGCACCACCGCGGCGAAGGCCTCGTTGACCTCGAACAGATCGATGTCGCCGATCTGAAGGCCGTTTTCGCGCAGGATCTTCTCTGTCACCGGAACCGGACCGGTCAGCATGATGGTCGGGTCGGTGCCGATCTTGGCGGTGGCGCGGATGCGGGCACGGGGTTTGAGCCCGTATTTCTCGCCGAATTCCCGGTTGCCGACCAGCACGGCAGCGGCCCCGTCCACGATGCCCGAGGAGTTGCCGGCATGGTGGACATGCTCGATCCGCTCCAGATGCGGGTATTTCAGCAGAGCCACGGCGTCGAAGCCGGGCATGACCTCGCCCATCTGCTGGAAGGAGGGCTTGAGCGCCCCGAGGGTCTGCATGTCGGTCTCGGGGCGCATGAATTCGTCGTGATCGAGGATCGGCAGACCGTTCTGATCGCGCACGGTGATGATGGATCTGGCAAAGCGATTTTCATCCCATGCCTTTTTCGCCCGGCGCTGGGACTCCACCGCCAGCGCGTCCACATCATCGCGCGAGAACCCGTATTCGGTGGCGATGATGTCGGCGGAGATGCCCTGCGGGACGAAATACTTTTCCATCGCCAGCGTCGGGTCCACGGCCACCGCCGCCCCGTCCGAGCCCATCGGCACGCGGCCCATCATCTCGACCCCGCCGGCGATATAGGCCTCGCCGGCGCCGCCCCGCACCTGGTTGGCGGCCAGGTTCACCGCCTCCATGCCGGACGCGCAGAAGCGGTTGATCGACAGCCCCGGGATCGACTCGTCCAGATCCGAGGCCAGCACCGCCGAGCGGGCAAGACAGCCGCCCTGCTCGCCGACCTGGGTCACATTGCCCCAGATCACGTCCTCGACCGCATGGCCGTCAAGATCGTTGCGTTCCTTCACCGCGTTGAGCGTCAGCGCGCTCAGCCGCAGCGCGGTCACCTCGTGCAGGCTGCCATCCTTGCGCCCCTTGCCGCGGGGCGTGCGCACGGCGTCATAGATATAGGCTTCGGTCATGATGCTCTCCTCAGATTCGGTCCGACGGGTTGCCGGGCATCAGGTCATAGGGGTGTTTCCAGCCGGGCTGCTCGGAAAGCCGGGTCAGCCAGGCATCGATATTGGGCCATTCGGCACGGTCAAAGCCGAACGGTTCGGGATAGTAGAGGTAGCCGCAGCAGGACAGGTCGGCATTGGTGATGCCGTCGCCGACGATCCAATCGCGGCCCTCCAGATGGTCGTTCAGGATGCGATAGGCCGATTTCAGCCGCCCCTGGTTGAAGCGGATTACCGGTTCGGGGCGCTTCTCTTCGGGCAGGAAGTTCATCAGGAACCGGGTCATGCCGGCCATCGAGCTGAGTTTGTGATTGTCCCACAGCACCCAGCGCAGGACCTCGTAGCGTTCCTCGGTGGTCCGGCCGCCGAATCTGCCGGTCCTGTCGGAGATCCAGGTCTGGATCGCGCCCGACTGGCTGAGCCGGAAATCGCCATCCACGAGCACCGGCGCCTCGCCCAGCTCGTTGATATTGGCGCGATATTCGGGCGTGCGCGTCTCGCCGCCAAAGAAATCGACGAAGATCGGCTCCCAGTCGAGGCCGGCCAGCTCCAGCGCCAGCGCCGCCTTGTAGGAATTGCCGCTTTCTCCGAAGCAGTAGAGTTGAATGGTCATGGCATGCCTCCCTTTGACCGATGTCGCGGCGGGGGTTTCACACCCCCGCACCCCCGTGGAGTATTTCCGGCAAGAGGAAGAGCCGGATCATGTGCCCATCCTTCCTCTTGCTCCAAATACTCCCGCCGGAGGCTCCCGCCCTATCCACGGGCGCTGTCGGCTGCATTTTCAAAGCGACCTCGCAATCAGTTCCTTCATGATTTCATTGGTCCCGCCATAGATGCGCTGGACCCTTGCGTCGGCCCACATTTCGGCGACCGCATATTCCTGCATGTAGCCGTAGCCGCCATGCAGCTGCACGCAGTCGTCGATCACCGCGCACTGGGTGTCGGTGGTCCAGTATTTCGCCATTGCCGCCTTTTCCACGGTGAGCACGCCGCGCAGGTGTTCGATGATGCACTCGTCCAGGAAGGCCCGCGCCACCTTTGTTCTGGTGATGCATTCGGCCAGCTTGAAGCGGGTGTTCTGGAACTGGGTGAGCGGCCCGCCGAAGGCTTCGCGTTCCTTGCAATATGCGACGGTGCGCTCCACCGCGCCTTCCATCGCGCCGACGGCGCCGCAGGCGATGATCAGCCGCTCTTGGGGAAGCTGCTCCATCATCTGATAGAAGCCCCGGCCTTCGACCCCGCCAAGGATGTTTTCGGGGGGGATTTCCACATTGTCGAAGAACAGTTCTGACGTGTCGGCCGCGTGCAGGCCGATCTTTTCCAGGTTCCGCCCGCGGGTGAAGCCCTCGGCGCCTTCGGTTTCGACCACCACCAGCGTGATGCCCTTCGCGCCCTGTGTCGGGTCGGTCTTGGCGGCCACGATGATCAGGTCGGCGTGCTGGCCGTTGGAGATGAAGGTCTTTTGCCCGCTCAGGCGGTAGCCGTTGCCTTCGCGGATCGCGCGGGTCCGTATCGCCTGCACGTCCGAGCCGGTGGAGGGTTCGGTCATGGCCAGCGCCGCCACCATCTCGCCCGTCGCCATTTTCGGCAGCCAGCGCCTTTTCTGCTCCTCGGTGCCGTAGGCCAGGATGTAATGGGCGGCGATGCCCGAATGGATCGGGTTGCCCCAGCTGGCGATATTGGCGCGGGGGGCTTCCATCATGATCACCGCTTCGTGGCCGAAATCACCCCCCGCCCCGCCGTATTCCTCGGGGATCGAAGGGCAGAGAAGGCCCAGCTCCCCCGCCTGGGTCCAGATCTCGCGGTCCATCTGGCCCTGCTTGCGCCAGCGTTCGAAATGCGGCGCCCATTGCTCGGCTATGAACTGGGCAGTCATCTCGGCCAGCATCCGATGCTCGTCGGTCATCCAGCCGGCCTTGCGTGGAAACAGTTGGGACATGGTGCCTCCTCCCCCTGTGCTCAGCGCTTGCGGTCTTCCAGCTCGGAGTTGAACAGCCGCAGCCGGTGGGTCAGGTTTTCACGATCGGTGACGCTGTCGAAATTCTCGAACAGGAAGGACAGGGCCTCGCCCTCGTCCAGCCCGGCCTCGGCGGCAAAGCGTTTCAGCCGGCGATAGCCGTCCTCGGTCATGGCGACGGGAAAGCGGCGGGTCAGGCGGAAACGTTTCGGCATGTCACCTCTCGGGGTTGAAAGCGGGCGGGGAATCCGCCCGCCCGCAGGTCAGAACTGATCGGCATCAAGCGCCATCACCGTGCCGGCGCCGCTCTGGATGCGGGCCAGGTGCAGGGCGGTCGCGGGCAGCCGGCGGGCCATGTAGTAGCGCCCGGTGGCCAGCTTGGCCTCGTGGAAGGCCGGGTCCGGGGTGCCGGCGGCCAGAGCCTCGCGCGCCGCCTTGCCCATCCGTGCCCACATCAGGCCGAGGCAGACATGGCCGAACAGGTGCATGAAGTCATGGGATCCGGCCAGCGCGTTGTCGGGGTTCTTCATGCCCTCGGCCATGAAATACATCCCCGCCGCCTGAAGGTCCTTGGACGCGGCCTTGAGCGGGTCGAGAAAGTCTCGGTCGAAGGCCTCGTCCTGCCCGGCATTCTCCTTGATGAAGGACTTGACCAGATCGAAGAAGGCCATCACGTGCTTGCCGCCGTCCGAGCCCAGCTTGCGCCCCACCAGATCCAGCGCCTGGACGCCGTTGGCGCCCTCGTAGATCATGGCGATGCGGGAATCGCGGGTGAACTGGCTCATCCCGGTTTCCTCGATATAGCCATGCCCGCCAAAGACCTGCTGGGCCTGCACGGTCATGTCGTAGCCCTCGTCGGTGAGAAAGCCCTTGATGACCGGGGTCAGCAGCGAGATCAGCCCGTGCGCGTCCTCGTCGCCCATGCGGATGTGCCGGTCGATCAGGGTCGAGCCCCACAGGATGAAGGCCCGCGCCCCTTCGGTAAAGGCCTTCTGGTTCATCAGCATCCGCCGCACGTCCGGGTGCACGATGATCGGGTCGGCCGGGCCGTCGGGGTTCTTCGGCCCGGTCACCGCGCGGCCCTGAAGGCGCTCCTTCGCATAGGCCAGCGCGTTCTGGTAGGCGACCTCGGCCTGGCTCAGCCCCTGCATGCCGACGCCGATGCGGGCCTCGTTCATCATGGTGAACATGGCCCGCATGCCCTTGTGCTTCTCGCCCAGCAGCCAGCCGGTGGCGCCGTCATAGTTCATCACGCAGGTGGCGTTGCCGTGGATGCCCATCTTCTCTTCCAGCTTGCCGCAGGAGACGCCGTTGCGCGGCCCGAGGCTGCCATCGGCGTTGACCAGGAACTTGGGCACGATGAACAGCGACACGCCCTTGATGCCCTCCGGCCCGCCGGGGATCTTCGCCAGCACCAGGTGGACGATGTTCTCGGCCATGTCGTGCTCGCCCGCCGAGATGAAGATCTTGGTGCCGGTGATGCGGTAGGAGCCGTCCTCCTGCGGTTCGGCCTTGGTGCGCATCAGACCCAGATCGGTGCCGCAGTGCGGTTCGGTCAGGTTCATGGTGCCGGTCCACTCGCAGGAGACCATCTTCGGCACCCAGGTCTTCTTCTGCTCCTCGGTGCCGTGGGCGAGGATGGTCGAGGCGGCGCCGTGGGTCAGCCCCTGATACATGGTGAAGGAATGGTTGGCGGCCGAGAACATCTCGCCCACGGCGGTGGCGATCACGTAGGGCATGTTCTGGCCGCCATATTCCTCGGGCAGGTCGATGCCGGGCCAGCCGCCTTCCTTCATCTTCTCGAAGGCGTCACGGAAGCCTGTCGGCGTGCGCACTACGCCCTCTTCCAGCACGCAACCCTCGGTGTCGCCCACCATGTTGAGCGGCGCCAGCACCTCGGAGCTGATCCGGCCGGCTTCTTCCAGGATGGCGCCGGTGAATTCGGGCTCGAGTTCGTCATAGCCGGGGATGCCGGCCTCGGACACTTTCAGAACGTCATGCAGGACGAATTGCGTGTCCTTGGTGGGGGCGGTGTAGCTGGGCATCTTCCTGATCTCCGTGACGTTTCGTTTTTCGGGCCGCGACGGGCGGCCGTCCTATTCGGCGGCGCGCCTGGGCTGTTCGAGCGAGGCGAGCATCTGTTCGACCAGGCGGATCTGGTCCTGCAGTTCCGCGATGGCGCCGTTCAGCTCGTCGCGCCGGCGTTCAAGCTCGTCCAGACGCTCGCGGGCAACCATGCAGGTGCGTTCGAGTTGGGTCTTCTGCCTGTCGCCCACGTGATACAGATCCAGCAGCTGGCGAATCTCTTCCAGGCTGAAGCCGAAGCGCTTGCCCTTCAGGATCAGTTTCAGCCGGGCGCGGTCGCGCCGGGTGAACAGCCGCTTCTGCCCTTCGCGGATGGGAAACAGAAGTTCCTTGGATTCATAGAACCGCAGCGTGCGCGGGGTCACACCGAACGCATCGCACATTTCGCGGATGGTCATCAGTTCATCGGTCATCATTGCATCTCATCTCACCTGTGCCGGATGGGCGACAGGTGTTTCGCTCAGGCGGGTTTTACAACATCGGCCCCACGTTGACGTAAGTCAGACGTCACGTCACGAAAAAGGTGACGTAAGATCACTTCACGTCAACTTCTCTGTGCGCAACAAACTTGCCCCGGCATCGGCCCCGTGCCGACGGGGCGCCCGGCCGGAAAAGCAGGTGGCGATTCTTCCGTTGCGGGGTGCGCGGCGGCCTATTTCGCGCCCCTTGCCGCAACTTCGCGCAGGGCCTTGAGCTCTTCCAGGGCCTCGTCGATCTGCCGACGCTGGGATTCGAGTTCCTTCATCTGTCGATCCGCCATCTCGACAAAGGCCTTCATCTGCGCCTCGTTGCCCTCGTTTTCGTAGATCAGCAGCCACTGGCGGATTTCTTCAAGCTGGAACCCGAATTTCCGCCCGCGCAGGATCAGCTTCATCCGCGCCCTCTCGCGCGGGCCATAGAAACGCGACCGGCCCTCGCGATCGGGCTGGAGCAGCTCGATATACTCGTAGTATCGCAGCGTGCGCGGGGTCACGTCGAACTCGGCGCACATTTCCTTGAACGAAAGTCGCGTGTCGGACATACCAGCTTCTCCTCGCGGGCAAACTAGGGCGGGACAACCCCGAGCGCAACCGGCGGGCTTGCCCTCGCCCCGCGACCGGGCCCATAAGGAGGGCATCAGGCGAAAACGCGGTTGGGCAGGAGCTGACCCGGTGGTGGACAAGTCAAAACTGGCACGGCAATTCATCGAGGCAATCCCGCATGCGCGGGCGCTGGGCATGGAACTGGTCGAGATCGGAGACGGCACGGCGGTGATTTCCATGCCCTGGGACGAAAAGCTGATCGGCGATCCGAAAACCGGGGTGATCCATGGCGGCGCGGTGTCGGCGCTGATGGATACCTGCTGCGGCGCGGCGGTGATGAGCCACCCCTCGGCGCCGGGGGGAACCGCGACCATCGACCTGCGCATCGACTACATGCGGGCGGCCACGCCGGGCCAGGCAATCCGCACCACGGCCACCTGCTATCACGTCACCCGCAACGTGGCCTTCGTGCGCGCCACCGCCACCGATGACGACACGGACCGCCCGGTCGCCACCGCCGCCGGCGCCTTTACCGTGGAGAAACGCTTTTGACCCGCAAACGCCCCGAGCCCATGCAGGTGGTCAAGCAACGCCGCGACGCGGCGCTGGCGGCGCTGGTGCATGGGGTGCCCTATATCCGGTTTCTCGGCATCGAATTCGACCGCCGCGGCGACGAGCTGACCGCCGTCCTGAACTATTCCGACGACCTGATCGGCAACCCGTTCCTGCCCGCGATCCACGGCGGCGTGACCGCCGCCTTTCTCGAAGTCACGGCCATCATCACGCTCAGCTGGACACATCTGTTCCCGCATATCGAATCGGGCGAGATCGACGCCGAGGCGCTGGCCAGGGGGGATCTGCCGCGCCTGCCCAGGACCATCGATTTCACCGTGGACTACCTGCGCTCGGGCCTGCCGCGCGATGCCTATGCGCGCGCCCGCGTCTCCCGCTCGGGCCGGCGCTATGCCTCGGTCCATGTCGAGGCATGGCAGGATCACCACAACAAGCATTTCGCGCAGGCCACCGGACATTTCCTGATGCCGCCGCCGATCTCCGGGTCCGGTGACTGAAACTTCCGCCGCCATCACCCACCGCCGGGTTCTGAAGATCGCCCTTCCGATCGTGCTGTCGAATGCGACGGTGCCGCTTCTGGGGGCGGTGGATACCGGCGTGGTCGGCCAGATCGGTCAGCCCGCGCCGATCGGGGCGGTGGGGCTGGGGGCAATCATCCTGACCTCGGTTTACTGGATGTTCGGATTCCTGCGCATGGGCACGGTGGGCCTTGCCGGGCAGGCGCTGGGCGCGGGCGACAGGGCCGAGGTGGCGGCGCTGTTGATCCGGGCGCTGATGATCGGCGGCGCGGCGGGGGCGGTTCTGATTGCCATGCAGCTGCCGATCTTTGCCGCCGCCTTCGCCCTGGCTCCGGCCAGCGCCGAGGTGGAATCGCTGGCCCGCGGCTATCTGGGCATCCGCATCTGGTCGGCGCCGGCGGCGATCGCCATCTACGGGATCACCGGCTGGCTGATCGCGCATGAGCGCAGCCGCGCGGTGCTGGCGGTGCAGCTGTGGACGAACGGGCTCAACATCGGGCTGGACCTGCTGTTCGTGCCGGTGCTGGGCTGGGGGGTCGAGGGGGTGGCGCTGGCGACCTTCCTGGCCGAATGGTCGGGGCTGGCGCTGGGCCTGTGGCTGTGCCGCGATGCCCTTCGCGGCCGGGACTGGCGCCGCGCCGCGCTGATCTTCGACCGCGCGCGGCTCAGCCACATGGCGGCGGTCAATACCGACATCCTGATCCGGTCGCTGCTGTTGCAGGCGATGTTCGTGTCGTTCATGTTCTTCGGCGCCGGGTTCGGCGACGTGACGCTGGCGGCCAATCAGGTCCTGATGCAGTTTCTGGCCATCACCGCCTATGGCATGGACGGATTCGCCTTTGCCGCCGAGGCGATGGTGGGCCGGGCGCTGGGCGCGCGCCGGCGGGCCGATCTGCGCCGGGCGGCGGCCATGACCGGGTTGTGGGGGCTGGTGACGGCGGTGCTGCTGGCGGTCCTCTTTGCGGTGGCGGGCGGCGCCATCATCGACCTGATGGCGAAATCCGGGGCGGTCCGCGCCCAGGGGCGGGTCTTTCTGCCGTACATGGTGGCCTCGCCCCTGCTGGGCTGGGCGGCGTGGATGCTGGACGGCATCTTCATCGGCGCCACCGCCACCCGCGACATGCGCAACATGATGATCCTCAGCTTTGCCATCTATGCCGCGGCGCTGGCGGCGCTGGTGCCGGCGCTGGGCAATCACGGGCTGTGGCTGGCGCTGCTGCTGTCCTTCGTCGCCCGCGGTGTCACGCTGGGGCTGCGCTATCCGGCGCTGGAGGCCCGCGCCGCGGACCGGGATACGGGCCGGGAAACGGATCGCGGCGCTGAGGCGGCTGCGGGCCGCTGACGGCACCCGCGCGGGCCGGGGCAGGGGGCAGGGCCGTCACGCCCCGGCTTGTGCCTTTCGTTCCAGCCGCCGGGCGTGCAGGATCGGCTCGGTATAGCCCGAGGGCTGCTCCCGCCCCCTGAACACCAGATCGCAGGCGGCGCGGAAGGCGATGCCGTCGAAGCCGGGGGCCATCGGCCGGTAGGCCGGGTCCGAGGCGTTCTGGCGATCCACGACCCGGGCCATCTTGCGCATTGCTTCCATCACGCGATCCTCGGACACCACCCCGTGATGCAGCCAGTTGGCCATGGCCTGGCTGGAGATGCGGCAGGTGGCGCGGTCCTCCATCAGCCCGACATCGTTGATGTCGGGCACCTTCGAACAGCCCACCCCCTGGTCGATCCAGCGCACCACATAGCCCAGGATTCCCTGGGCGTTGTTCTCGATCTCGCGGGTGATCTCGTCTTCGCTCAGGTTGCGGCCGCCCAGCACCGGGACGGTCAGAAGATCCTGCAGGCTGCCGCGCGGCCCGCCGGCGCGGATTTCGGCCTGCCGGGCCTTCACGTCCACCAGGTGGTAGTGGGTCGCATGCAGCGTCGCGGCAGTGGGCGAGGGCACCCAGGCGCAGTTCGCCCCCGCCTGCGGGTGGGCGATCTTCTGCTCCAGCATCGCCGCCATCATGTCCGGCATCGCCCACATGCCCTTGCCGATCTGCGCCCGCCCCTGAAAGCCGCAGGCCAGCCCGATATCCACGTTGCGGTCCTCGTAGGACAGGATCCAGGGCTGGGTCTTCATCTCGCCCTTGGGCAGCATCGGACCGGCCTCCATGCCGGTGTGGATCTCGTCTCCGGTGCGGTCGAGGAAGCCGGTATTGATGAAGCAGACCCGGGCCTTCGCCGCGCGGATGCATTCCTTGAGATTGACCGAGGTGCGCCGCTCCTCGTCCATGATGCCCAGCTTGACCGTATTGCGCGGCAGGCCGAGGATGTCCTCGACCATGTCGAAGGTCTCCACGGCGAAGGCGACCTCCTCGGGGCCGTGCATCTTGGGCTTGACCACATAGACCGAACCGGCGGCCGAATTGCGCCGCGCCCCGCGCAGGTCGTGCAGGGCGATCAGCGTGGTGCACAGCGCGTCCAGAAGCCCCTCGAACACCTCGTTGCCGTTCGCATCCAGCACCGCGGGGTTGGTCATCAGGTGCCCCACATTGCGCACCAGCATCAGCGACCGCCCCTTGAGCCGCAGCGGCGCGCCGGCAGGTGTGACAAACTCCAGATCCCCGGCCAGCACCCGGTCAAAGCTGCGCCCGCCCTTGTCCACCCGCGCCTTCAGATCCCCCCGCATCAGGCCCAGCCAGTTGCCATAGGCCAGCACCTTGTCCTCGGCATCGACGCAGGCCACCGAATCCTCGCAATCCATGATGGTGGAGACCGCCGATTCGAGGATCACGTCGGCGATGCCGGCCGGGTCGTCGCGCCCCACCGGGTGGTCGCGGTCGATGACCAAGCGGATGTGCAGCCCGTGGCGGGTGAACAGGTATTCCGAGCCGTCTTCCTTCAGCCCGGCGAACTGCGCCGGATTGGTGAGCCGCGCGGCTCCGGTCGCGGTATGCAGCACCAGCCCGGATTCGTCGCGGCCAATCCCGGTGACATCGGCCCAGGACGCCCCGGCAAGCGGCACCGTCTTGTCCAGATGCGCCCTGGCCCGGGCCACCACCCGTGCCCCGCGTGCCGGATCGTAGCCGCCCGGCGGGGGCAGCTCGCCCAGCGCGTCGGTGCCGTAAAGCGCGTCGTAAAGCGAGCCCCAGCGCGCATTCGCCGCGTTCAGCGCAAAGCGCGCATTGGTGATCGGCACCACCAGCTGAGGCCCGGCCACGTGGGCGATCTCGGGGTCGATGCCCTGCGTTTCGATCTCGAAATCCGGCCCCTCCGGCACCAGATAGCCGATCTCGCGCAGGAACGCCTCGTGGGCGACGGGATCTTGCGGCCGGTCGCGGTGGTCGCGGTGCCAAGCGTCGATGCGGGACTGGAGCTCGGCGCGTCTTTGCAGCAGCGCGCGGTTCTTCGGGGTCAGCTCGCGCACCATCCGGGCCAGCCCGGCCCAGAAGGTTTCGGCCGTCACGCCGGTTCCGGGAAGGGCCCGGGTCTCGATGAAATCGGCGAAAACGCCTGCAACCTGCAAGCCGTGCCGCAACGTCCTGTCGGTCATGTGCCTTCGCTCCCCGTCAAATGTGTGCCGCTGCATACCGTTGCGGTTCTGATAGAACGAAACCGGGTGGCAGGCAACTCGGTGGTCAGGAAACATGACCAGAACGACAAGGGACGCATCTGGCGGGATCTGAAGATACGGGGAGGAGGGGGCTCTGCCCCCTCCTGGCCCTGGCGGGCCAGTTCACCCCCGGGATATTTGCGGGCCAGAAAAAGGGCCGGGTCAGGTGACTTTCTGGCGGTGCCGGTAGTCGGGGTGGTCCCAGAGGCGGTTTTCGATGATGTCGGCGAGGATGGCGGCGGCCGCGCGCAGGTCGGAGTCATCGATATAGAGCGGCGTGATGCCGAAGCGCATGATGTCCGGGGCGCGGAAATCGCCGATCACTCCGCGGGCAATCAGGGCCTGCATGGCGGCATAGCCGTGTTCGAAGCGGAACGAGACCTGGCTGCCGCGCCGGTCATGGGAGCGGGGGGTGGCAAGCGTCAGGCCGGGGCAGGCGGCTTCGACCTCGGCGATGAAGAGGTCGGAGAGTTCGAGCGATCTTGAGCGGATATCGTCGAGGCTCACGCCATCCCAGACGTCCAGCGCGGCATCTAGCGCGGTCATCTGGATCACCGGGGGCGTGCCTACGCGCATCCGCTCCACCCCGGCGCCTGGGCGGTAGTCGAGGTCGAAGGCGAAGGGGGCCTCGTGGCCCAGCCAGCCCGACAGGGCCGGGCGGGCGGAATCCGCGTGACGGGGCGCGACATAGATGAAGGCGGGCGCGCCGGGGCCGCCGTTGAGATACTTGTAGCTGCAGCCGACCGCGAAATCGGCCCCGCCCGCGGCCACGTCAACCGGAAAGGCCCCGGCGGAATGGGCCAGATCCCAGATCGCCAGCGCGCCCGCATCATTGGCGCGCGCCGTCAGCGCCGGCATGTCGTGGCGCCGCCCGGTGCGGTAGTCCACCTCGGTCAGCATCAGCACCGCCACCTCGTCGGTCAGGGCGGCCTCGACCGCGTCGGGGGCCACCACGCGCAGCTCGTGCCCGCGGTCGAGCGACCGCAGCAGCCCCTCGGCCATGTAGAGGTCAGTGGGGAAGTTGCCGCTGTCGGAAAGCACGACCTTGCGGTCGGGGCGCATCTCGAGCGCCGCCGCCAGCGCCTGGTAGACCTTGATCGAAAGCGTGTCGCCGACCACCGTGTGGCCCGGCTCCGCCCCGATCAGCCGGCCGATCCGGTCGCCAAGGCGTGTGGGCATGGCCATCCAGCCCTCGCCGTTCCAGCCGCGGTTCCAGCCGGTGATCAGCATCCCGCCCCATTCCCCGGCCATCATCCGGTCCACCCGCTCGCGGGCGGCGCGCGGCAGCGGGCCCAAGGAATTGCCGTCGAGATAGATCACCCCGTCGGGCAGGTCGAACATGGCGCGGGTGGCGGAGAAGTCTGTCATGGCGGTGGGTCTCGCGAAAAACATTTCAGGCTTGAAGCATTTTCGCGGGATAGCGCGGCCGGCCCCGGGCTGTCCAGTCCTGCGCGCTGTTCAGACCTGCCCGCCGGCGATCTCGATGCACTGGCCGTTGATGCTTTCCGATCCCGGTCGCACCAGCCACAGCGCGGCGGCGGCCACTTCCTCGGGGGCGATCAGCCGCTTGTGACGGTTGGCCTCGACCATCAGCGCCAGAGCGTCCTTCGGGCTGATGCCGGCGCGGGCGGCGATGCTTTCGGTGTTGCGGGCCACGATGGGGGTGTCCACGTAGCCGGGGCAGAGCGCGTTGAAGGTGTAGGGCGTGCCGAGGAAATCCTCGGCCAGCGACCGGGTCAGGCCGACCAGCCCGTGTTTCGTCGCCGAATAGCAGGCCGCCCCCTTCAGCCCGCGCAGCCCGGCGATCGAGGCCACGGTGATGACCCGCCCCCAGTCGGTGCTCAGCATCCCCGGCAGGCAGGCGCGGATGGTCAGGAACGCCCCGTCCAGGTTGGTCGCCATCATGTTGCGCCAGAACTCCAGCGAGGTCTTGTGCAGGGCGCGCCCCTCGGCGATGCCGGCATTGGCGACGCAGATCTGGATCGGGCCGCGGGCCTCGATGGCGCGGGCGATGGTGTCGTCCACGCCGGCCTCGTCGCGCACGTCCATGACCATGCCGTGCAGCCCCGCGCCCGAGACTTCGTCGAGCACCTCGCGCCGCCGGCCGGTGATGGTGACCCGGGCGCCCTCGTCCGCCAGCGCCCGGGCGATGGCCAGCCCGATCCCCGTTCCGCCCCCGGTCACCAGCGCGTGTTTGCCCTGCAGCGATGTCATGTGCGACTCCTCCCTCTGTCCGCGTGCAGGGTAAGGGATCGAGCTGGCCTGGCAAGATGCGCCGTCGGGTCACTTCTTTACTTGGCCCGGCTTCCGGCGCAATCTGTGCCGGAACCGACAGGCAGAGGGCAGGATGGACATCATGAAATGGATCGATTTGCCGCCGGTCTGGCTTGCGGCGTTCATCGCGCTGGCCTGGGCGCAGGTGCAGTATTTTCCCGCCGGCCTGGATTTCGGCAGGCTGTGGGTGGTGGACCTGCTGGCCGGGATGCTGGTGGGGGGCGGGGTGTTGCTGATGGTGCTGGCCTTTGTCGAGTTCCGCCGCCACCGCACCACGGTCATTCCCCACAACACGCCCACGGCCCTGATCCAGAGCGGTATCTACAGTCGCACCCGCAACCCCATCTACCTGGGCGACGTAATGATTCTGGCCGGGCTGATCCTGTGGTTCGACGCGGTGCTGGCGCTGGTGCTGATCCCGATCTTCGTCTGGGTGATCGAGCGTCGCTTCATCATCCCCGAGGAAAACCGCATGAGGCGCGCCTTCAAGGCCGAATTCGCCCGCTACGAAAGAAAGGTGCGGCGCTGGATCTGAGGCCGGCGCCGGCGGTGTCGGATCTGGTCCGGGTGTCGCGAATAAATCCATCGCAAATGCGACAAATGGAGCAATCATGTTTCCTGATGCTTGCGGATTTGCGGGGGGAAGGGTAGCTAAAAACCCGGCAAACCTGTCAGGTTTGCACCCGGGTTGAACGAGAAGGGGGACCGACGGGTGAAGATAGGGACACCTAAGGAAGTTCGCAAAGGCGAGAACCGGGTCGCGATGACCCCGGATTCGGCGCGCCAGCTGCAGAAGCTGGGCTATGAATGCCTGATTGAGAAGGGCGCCGGGGCGAAGGCGGGGTTTTCGGACGCGGCCTATGAAGAGGCCGGCGTGACCGTCATCAAGACCGCCGCCGCACTGTGGAAAGAGGCCGACATCATCGCCAAGGTGCGCCCGCCCACCGAGACCGAGCTCAAGCGCCTGAACAAGGGCAAGACGCTGATTTCCTTCTTCGATCCCGCAGGGAACGAAAAGGGGCTGGAGATCGCGAAGGAAAAGGGCGCCAACGTCATCGCGATGGAGATGGTGCCACGGATCAGCCGGGCCCAGAAGATGGATGCGCTCTCGTCCATGGCCAATATCGCCGGCTACCGCGCGGTGATCGAGGCGGGCAACAATTTCGGCCGCTTCTTCACCGGCCAGATCACCGCCGCCGGCAAGGTGCCGCCGGCCAAGGTGCTGGTGGTGGGGGCGGGTGTGGCCGGGCTGGCCGCGATCGGAACCGCCGTGTCGCTGGGCGCGGTGGTCTATGCCTTCGACGTGCGCCCCGAGGTGGCCGAACAGGTCGAATCGATGGGGGCCGAGTTCGTCTATCTCGATTTCGAGGATGATCAGGACGGGGCCGAGACCGGCGGCTATGCCAAGCCCTCCAGCCCCGAGTTCCGCGAGGCGCAGCTTGCCAAGTTCCGCGAGATGGCGCCCGACATGGACATCGTCATCACCACCGCCCTGATCCCGAACCGCCCCGCCCCGGTCCTGTGGACCGAGGACATGGTTCGCTCGATGAAGCCGGGCTCGGTGATCGTGGACCTTGCGGCCGAGCGCGGCGGAAATGTCGAAGGCACGGTCAAGGACGAAAAGGTGGTCACCGACAACGGTGTGATCATCATCGGCTATACCGATTTCCCCTCGCGCATGGCGGCGCAGGCCTCGACGCTTTACGCCACCAACATCCGCCACATGATGACCGATCTGACCCCGAACAAGGACGGCCAGATCGTGCACGACATGGAAGACGACGTGATCCGCGGCGCCACCGTGGCCTATCAGGGCGAGATCACCTTCCCGCCGCCGCCGCCCAAGGTGCAGGCGATCGCGTCGAAAAAGCCGCAGAAGGCCGAAGTCAAGGAACTGACGCCGGAAGAGCGGCGGGCGCAGGAGATCGCCGAGTTTCGCGCCCAGACGCGGCAGCAGGTGACGCTGCTGACCGTGGGTGCGGTGCTGTTGATGCTGGTGGGTGCGGTGGCGCCGGCCAGCTTCATGCAGCATTTCACCGTCTTCGTGCTGGCCGTCTTCGTCGGCTTCCAGGTGATCTGGAATGTCAGCCATGCCCTGCACACGCCGCTGATGGCGGTGACCAACGCGATTTCGTCGATCATCATTCTGGGCGCGCTGCTGCAGATCGGGTCCGGGTCGTGGCTGGTGATCGTGCTGGCCGCGCTGTCGGTATTCATGGCCGGGATCAACATCTTCGGCGGTTTCCTTGTCACCCGGCGCATGCTCGCCATGTTCCAGAAATCCTGAGGAGGCGGCAGCAATGAGTTACGGTTTCACGACTGCGGTCTATGTGGTTGCCGCCGTTCTGTTCATCCTGGCGCTGGGCGGGCTGAGCAACCAGGAAAGCGCCAAGCGCGCGGTCTGGTACGGCATCGTCGGCATGGCTCTGGCGGTGCTGGCCACCCTGATCGGCCCTGGTGCCGGGCTGTGGGGGCTGTCTCTGATCCTGATCCTGGCCGGCGGCGTCATCGGCCAGTACGTGGCACGGCGGGTGCAGATGACCGAAATGCCCCAGCTGGTGGCGGCGATGCATTCGCTGGTGGGCCTGGCCGCCGTGTTCGTCGGCTTCAACGCCCATTTCGAGCAGGTCCGCGTCCTGGCCATGGACGAGGCGGCGCGCGAGGCGCTTGCCGGCTTTGCCGCCGTTCTGGCCGAGAAGTCTCCGGTCGAACACAACATCCTGCGGGTCGAGCTGTTCCTGGGCATCTTCATCGGGGCGGTGACCTTCACCGGCTCGGTGGTGGCCTATGGCAAGCTGGCCGGCAAGGTCAGCTCGGCCGCCACCAAGCTGCCCGGCGGGCACGCCCTGAACGCGGCCGCGGCGGCGCTCTCGCTGGTCTGCCTGATCTGGTACTTCAATACCGGAAGCCTGCTGCCGGTGATCGTGATGACCCTGGCGGCGCTGTTCATCGGCTATCACCTGATCATGGGCATCGGCGGGGCCGACATGCCGGTGGTGGTGTCGATGCTCAACAGCTACTCGGGCTGGGCCGCGGCGGCGATCGGGTTCAGTCTGGGCAACGATCTGCTGATCGTGGTCGGCGCGCTGGTGGGCTCTTCCGGTGCGATCCTGTCCTACATCATGTGCAAGGCCATGAACCGGTCCTTCATCTCGGTGATCCTGGGCGGCTTCGGCGGCAGCTCCGGCCCGGCGATGGAGGTCGAGGGCGAAATGGTCGCCATCGACGCCGACGGCGTGGCCGCTGCGCTGAACGATGCCGACAGCATCATCATCGTGCCCGGCTACGGCATGGCGGTGGCGCAGGCGCAGAACGCGGTTTCCGAACTGACCCGCAAGCTGCGCGATGCCGGCAAGAACGTGCGCTTCGGCATCCACCCGGTGGCGGGCCGCCTGCCGGGGCACATGAACGTGCTGCTGGCCGAGGCCAAGGTGCCCTATGACATCGTGCTGGAGATGGAGGAGATCAACGACGACTTCCCCGACACCGACGTGGTGATCGTGATCGGCTCGAACGACATCGTGAACCCGGCCGCGCAGGAGGATCCCAACAGCCCCATCGCCGGCATGCCGGTGCTGGAGGTGTGGAAGGCCAAGCAGGTCTTCGTGATGAAGCGCGGCCAGGGCACCGGCTATTCGGGGATCGAGAACCCGCTGTTCTACAAGGAGAACACGCGCATGTTCTACGGCGACGCCCGCGAGAGTCTCGACAAGCTGCTGCCGTTGATCGACTGATCCGGCAGGGATGCGAAATCCCGCAGACCCGGTCCCGAAAGGGGCCGGGTTTTCTCTTGCCATTTTGCCTGGCAGAGCGGATCGTCGGCCGCGGAAAGGACGTGCCCCATGCCCGACCCCACGAGATCTGCCGCCCGGCGCCTGCCCGGCGCGATCTGGGCCATCGGTGTAGTCAGCCTTCTGATGGACGTTTCCTCCGAGATGATCCACGGGCTGATGCCGGTCTTTCTGGTCGGCACGCTGGGCGCGAGCACGGTAACGGTGGGCCTGATCGAGGGGATCGGGGAGGCCACTGCCTCGATCGTCAAGCTGTTCTCGGGCGTGATCAGCGACCGGCTGGGCAGGCGCAAGCTGCTGGCCGTGATCGGCTATGGCCTGTCCACCCTGTCCAAGCCGGTCTTCGCCTCTGCGCCGACGGCGCTGTGGGTCGCAGGCGCGCGCATTGCCGACCGGACAGGCAAGGGAATTCGCGGTGCGCCGCGCGATGCGCTGGTGGCCGACCTGGTGGCGCCGGGAATGCGCGGAGCAGCCTACGGTTTGCGCCAGGCGCTGGACAATGTCGGGGCCTTCGTGGGACCGCTGGCCGCCATCGGACTGATGCTGCTGTTTGCCGGCAATATCCGCGCGGTGTTCTGGGTGGCGCTGGTTCCGGGGATGGCGGCGGTGGCGGTCCTGGTTCTCTTCGTCCATGAACCTGCCCCCCGCGCGGGGCAGGCCGAGCGCCGGCGGCTGCCGCTGGACCCGGCAACGCTGCGGCGCATGGGTGGGCCCTTCTGGGCGGTCGTGGGCGTGGCCGGGCTGCTCACCCTGGCCCGGTTCAGCGAGGCCTTCGTCATCCTCCGGGCCGAGGGGCTGGGCCTTGCGGTAGCACTGGCGCCGCTGGTTCTGGTGGCGGTGCACGTGGTGTCCTCGCTCAGCTCCTACCCGGCCGGGGCGCTGGGCGACCGGATGCCGCCGCGCCGCATCCTTGCCGCGGGTTTTGCCGCGCTGATCGCGGCCGACCTGATGCTGGCCTTCGCGGGTGGCCTCGTGGCGGTCTTTGCCGGCATTGCGCTGTGGGGGTTGCACCTGGGGCTGTCGCAGGGGCTGTTGCAGGCAATGGTCGCGGATACCGCTCCCGAAGATCTGCGGGCCACGGCCTTCGGCATCTTCAACCTGGTTTCCGGGCTGACGCTGCTGGGCGCAAGCCTTCTGGCTGGGGCGCTTTGGGCCGTTGGCGGTCCGGCTCTCACCTTCCTGTCCGGCGCGGGCATTGCCGCCCTGGGAGTGGTGGCGATGCTGCGCGCCCCGGCGCGGCGCTGACCGGGGCGACCGGATGGCCGGTTTTCAACCGGGGCGCAGACCGTATAGTGGCCCCATGACGAGGGAGCCGCCATGCCGCCGATAGAAGACCATCCGCTGCGCTATCAGCTTGCCAACGAACTGCACGCCCGCCCCTTTCCGGCGCTGAAGGCACCGGCCACGCTGGTCTTTCTGGCGATCAAGCGCCCCGAGGACGCGTCCGGCGGCCGTGCGGCGGATCTTGCGCATCTCCAGGCGCTGCTCGACCGCCATGGCGCGCCGCACCCGCAACCGGGGGCCAGCCACCACATGGTGCGGATCGGGCGCCACACGCTGAAATGGGAAAGCCACAGCGAATTCGTCACCTTCATGGCCTTCTGCGACGGGAACGGCAGCCGCCCCTTCGATCCGGTGGACTTCGAGGTCTTCCCGAGCGACTGGCTGAAGGCCGCGCCGGGCACGCGGGTGACCTCGCTGATGATGCGCATCTGCCCGCGCCCGGACGAGGACGCGCTGCGCGCGACGCTGGACGAGTGGTTCGTGGCCGAAAGCGTCGCCGCCGCCCGGGTTCTGGACGACCAGGCGGTGGTGGCCAGCGATTTCCGCATCGACCCGGCGGGCCATGTGCGCATGGCGGTCTTCGTCAACCCCGACACCGGGCCGCGGCGGGTGGGTCGCGTGGTCCAGCGCCTGTGCGACATCGAAACCTACAAGTCCATGTCGATGCTGGGCTTTGCCCGCGCCAAGGGGCTGTGGAACCGGCTTGACGAACAGGGCGCGGCGCTGGCCCGGCTGACCACGGCGATGACGCTCGAGAGCGCCTCGGCTGAGGAGACGCTGAACGGGCTGCTGGAAATCTCGGCCGAGCTGGAGGCGATGGCGGCGCAGGAATCCTTCCGCTTCGAGGCCACCGCCGCCTATCAGGCCATCGTGCGCGAACGGATCGAACTGCTGCGCGAAGAGCGCCTGGCCGGGCGCCAGACCTTCGCCGAATTCATGACCCGCCGCTACGACCCGGCCATGCGCACGGTTCAGGCCACCGAGGCGCGGTTGCGCAAGCTGGCGGACCGGGCGATGCGGGCCGGAAACCTGCTGCGCACGCGGGTGGACGTGGAGCGCAGCGCCCAGAACCAGGCGCTCCTGTCCTCGATGGACCGGCGCGCGGCGCTGCAGCTGCGCCTGCAGCACACGGTCGAGGGGCTGTCCACCGTGGCCATCAGCTATTATGCCGTGTCGCTGGCGGGCTATCTCTTCTACCCCCTGGCCGGGCCTCTGGGGATATCGAAGGGGATGCTGACGGCGGCGCTGGTGCTGCCGGTCTTTGCGCTGGTGTGGTGGTCGGTCCGGCGCATCCGCAAGCGGCTGGAGTGAACGCGGGCGGCTGGCTCCTGATCCGGCGGCGCGGGCGGTCGGGGTCAGGGGCGGTCGGGGTCAGGTCAGAGACAGGCGCGGAGGCCCTTCGACCAGCCGGCCCATGACCGTTGCGGCGCCATGGCCGGATGCGCGCAGCGCCGCGACCAGCCGATCCGCGTCTTCGGTCTTCACCGCCGCCAGCAGGCCTCCGGCCGTCTGCGGGTCGAAAAGCAGATCCGCCCGGCCGCCCTCGGGCAGTTCGGGGGCAAGCGCGCGGTTGTCGGCAAAGATCGAGGACCGGATCCCAGCCCGCGCCAGCTCTTCAGCCCCGTCCATGAGCGGTATCGCGCCGAGATCCAGCTCGGCGCCGGTGCCCGAGGCCTCGCAGATGCCCAGCAGATGCCCGGCCAGCCCGAAACCGGTGACATCGGTCATGGCATGGGCGCCGCGCAGGATCCGGGCGGCCCGATCCTGCGGCTGCGTCATCTGTTTCCAGGCCGCAACGACCCATTCGCCCCGTGCCCTGCCGGCCATTTCCGCCGCCATCAGTACGCCGCTGCCCAGGGGCTTGGTCAGGATCAGCGCATCGCCCGGGCGCCCTCCGGCCAGGGTGATCGGAGCGCGCTCGCACAGCCCCGTCACCGTGAACCCGATGGTCAGCTCATGGCCCAGCGAGGTATGGCCGCCGACGATTTCCGCCCCCGCCGCGCGCATCACCGCGCCGGCGGCCTCCATGATCTCGGCCGTTGTGCGTTGCTGAAGGGCCGCATTCATGCGCGGCAGGATCAGGCTGACCGTGGCCGCCTGGGGCGCGGCGCCCATTGCCCAGATGTCGCCCAGGGCATGCACCGCGGCAATCCGCGCCATCAGCGCCGGATCCTCGACCAGTGCCCGCAGGTGGTCGGTGCTGATCACCTGCCGTGCCCCGCCCGTATGCAGCAGCGCCGCATCATCTCCGGGCAGGGGGGTGATGTCGTCCCGCCCGGCCGAGCCCGCCGTGTTCAGAGCCCCGCGCAGCGCCGCCCGCCCCACCTTGGCGCCGCAGCCCCCGCAAAGCGGCTTGTCACCCAGCGCCTCGGCCAGGCCCAGCGCATGGGACGCGGGCAGCTTGGGGGCGGCCATCTGCGGCAGGTCGCGGAACTTTTCCATGAAGCGCCTGTCGATCCGGTCCTTCCACCGCCACATCGGCGCGCCACGCAGCGCGGTGCCGAATTTTTCCGCCAACGCGGATTTCCCGCCCAGCGAGATCAGCTTGAGGTAGTCCTTCTGCGGCCGGTAGTGGCGCAGGCGCCCTCCCGACAGCGCGGCGCGGAGATTGTCGAACAGCACCGGCGCCTCGCGCACTGCATAGACCCCGGCCTTGGGGCGCGGGGCATGGGTGAGGTGGGCGCAGTCGCCGGCGGCGAACACCGCCGGGTCCGAGCTGCGCAGGAAGGCATCGACGGCGATGAAGCCCTCGTGCAGGGCAAGGCCGGTCTCGGCGATCCAGGGCCAGGGGCGCGCCCCGGCGGCGCCGGTGGTGAAATCCGCCGCGATCCGGCGCCCGTCGGCCAGGGCCACGTGATCGGGCGCAACCCGCGCAACCGGCGCATGTTCGACCACAGTGATGCCCAGCCGTGCCATTTCCGCCCGGATCAGCCGCGCGGCGCGCGGCACCAGGGCCGAAAGCGCCCGGGCGCTGTCGATCAGGTGAAGCTGAAATTCCCGGCCCCGTTCGCGCAGGGCGAAGGCCATGGCCATGGCCAGCTCGGCCCCGGCCACGCCGCCGCCGATGACCACCACCCGGGCCGGCCCGCCTTCGTCACGCCAGGCCGCCCAACGCTGCGCGAAGGGGCCCAGCGGCTTGGCCGGGACGGCATTTTCGGCAAATCCCGGCAGATCGGGCATGGCCGAGGTAATGCCCACATTGACCGAGGCTACATCATAGGCGATCGGCGCCCGACCGCGCAGATGCACCAGCCGGTTGACCGGGTCCAGCCCCTCCACCGTCCCCGGAATCAGCCGCGCGCCGGCGAAACGGGCCAGCTTCACCAGGTCGATGTCCAGCTCGTCGCGCGCGTAGTGGCCGGCGACGAATCCGGGCAGCATTCCCGAATAGGGGGCCGTCGGGCCGGGGTTGATGACGGTGACCCGCACCCCGGCAAGCGGCTGCATCCCCCATTTGCGCAGCACCAGCGCATGGCTGTGGCCGCCGCCTACGAGGACGAGATCGCGGGTGAGAGGAAGGGGCGGGGCGTGCATTCCGGGTTCCGAACCGATTGCGGCCTTTGGAGCGGGCGGGTGTGCCTTCCGTGGTGGACCAAAGCGGCGCGGGCTGCAAGACTGCGCTGCGCCGCAGGGGCGTCAGGGCGTGCCCGGCCCGTCGCCTTTCCGGTTGCTTCCCCCTTTGTCCGCCTTGTCGTCGTCGGCCTGCTCCCCCTCGTCGGTGTCATGGGTGGCCCAGAGCCGATCTTCTCCGGGCTGCGGCATGCTTTGCGGCGTTTCGTGGCGGTGGATGTGCACCTTGGCGATGAAGAAGGCGGTGACCGGCGCGGTCAGCACCAGGAACAGGGTGATGAGCAGCTCGTGGAATGACGGGTGGGCCTCGAAGGCCGCGGCATGGATCATCGACGCGATCAGCACCGCGCCCACGCCGACCGTGGTAGCCTTGGTGGGCGCGTGCAGGCGCGACATGGAATCGCGCAGCTTGATCAGGCCGAACGAGCCCACGAAACCGAAGATGCCGCTGATGACGAGAAGGGCGGAGATCAGGAATTCGGACAGGCTGGCCATGGGATCACTCGATGATGTTGCCGCGCAGCAGATAGCGCGCATAGGCCACGGTCGAGACGAATCCCAGCATGGCGATGATGAGGACGGCCTCGAAATAGACCTCGGTGCCATAGGCGAGCCCGTAGAGAACCAGCAGCGCGATCGCGTTGATGACCATGGTATCCAGCGCCAGGATCCGGTCGCCGATATGGTCGGCGGTGGCCACCTTCCACAGGTTCATCAGCATGGCCAGACCGTAACAGCCCAGTGCGAAATAGGCGGCGTAGATCATCATTCGAAAATCTCCAGCAGGCGGCGTTCATAGCGCGACTTGATCTCTTCCACGACCGAATCCGGGTCGGGCGCGTGCAGGCAGTGGACCAGAAGGTAGTGTCCTTTTGCCGACAGGTCGGCCGAGACCGTCCCGGGGGTCAGCGTGATCGTCGCGGCCAGCGCGGTGATCGCCTCGGGGCGGCGCAGTTCCAGCGGAATCGAGATCCAGTGCGGTTGCAGATCCTGTGCCCGCCGGAACAGAACCAGCCGGGCGACCACCACATTGGCCACAAGGATGTCCCACAGCGCGATCAAGAGATACTCGGCAATCTTCATCGGCCGCTTCAGCATTGGCCGGCTGGGCCAGTAGGGGTTCGTGACCACCGGGATGACGATGCCGAGGAAGAAGCCGAACAGCAGCGAGTTGAGCGACCAGCGGTTGACCAGCAGCAGCCAGATCAGCGTCAGCAGGCCGGTCAGCAGCGGATGGGGGAAAAGCCTTTGCAGGAAACGCATGGGTCAAGGCCTCCTCAGCACGGCGTCGATCATGATCGAGGGATCGAAGAGCTGTTCGGCGGTGGCGGTGGCATAGTTCATCGCCGGACCGGCAAAGACGGTCAGGGCGACGATGCCGACCGCCAGCGTCGATGTTGCCACCAGCGGCAGGGCCGCTGCCCGCTCGCGCGCGGCATCCTCCTGCGGTGCCCGGCGCGGCTCGGGCCCGGCGAACTGGCAGGCCGGGTCATGCGGTTTCCAGAACAGGATCGAGCCGGCGCGGGCAAGGCCCACGATCGTGACCAGCGAGGTGACCAGGATCACCCCCCAGATGGCGGCCGCGTAATCCTGCTGCCTCGTGGCGTCCAGGACCATCAGCTTGCCCACGAAACCTGACAGCGGCGGCATTCCTGCGGCGGCGATGGCGGCAAGAAAGAACAGCGCGGCGATCATCCCCCGCTGGGGCATGGGCGGGGCCAGGTCGATGGCGCCGCCCCGGCGCGACTTGACCAGGTCCGCAACAAGGAACAGCAGCGCCCCGGCCAGGGTCGAGTGGACCGCGTAATAGACTGCCGCCGCCGCCGCCTGTGGCGAGAACAGCGCCACGGCCGTGAGCAGCGTTCCGACCGAAGCGATGGCTGCGAAGGCCGCGAGGCGTCCGATTTCTCGGGCGCCGAGAATGCCCACCGACCCGACCGCCAGCGTGGCCAGTGCCGCCGGCAGCAGCCAGTCGCCGGCAAGGCCCGCGGTGGCGGCAATGTCGGGCCCGAAAACCAGCGTGAACATGCGCAGGATGGAATAGACGCCGACCTTGGTCATGATCGCAAACAGCGCGGCCACCGCGAAGGGGGCGTTGGCATAGGTGGCCGGCAGCCAGAAATGCAGCGGCAGCACCGCTGACTTGATCGCGAAGACCAGCAGCAGCAGGACCGCCCCCACCCGCAGCAGTGCGGTGTCCTCGGGCGGCATCTGGGCCACCTTCTGGGCCAGGTCGGCCATGTTCAGCGTGCCGGTCACCCCGTAGATCGTGGCCAGCGCGAACAGGAAGATGGTCGATCCCAGCAGGTTGTAGACCACGTATTGCAGCCCGGCCCGGAACCTCTGCCCGCCGCCGCCATGGATCATCAACCCGTAGGAGGCGATCAGCAGGACCTCGAAGAAGACGAACAGGTTGAAGGCGTCGCCGGTCAGGAATGCGCCCATGATCCCCATCAGCTGGAACTGGTAGAGCGCGTGGAACAGCTGCCCGCGCGCATCCTTTCCGGTGCCCACCACATGCAGCAGCACCACCAGTGCCAGAACCGCGGTCAGGGTGATCATCAGCGCCGACAGCCGGTCCAGCACCAGGACGATTCCGAAGGGTGCGATCCAGTCGCCCAGTTCATAGACCTGCACGACGCCGGTCGAGGCCTGTGCCAGCAGCGCGAAACAGATGGCAGTCAGCAGCACCGTGCCGCCAATGGAAAAGATGCGCATCAGGCTGATGTGATGGCGCAGCACCATGACGATGAACGGTCCCAGCAGGGCGGGCAGGATCACGGGCAGGATGATGAGGTGATTCATGCGTCCTCTCCGGCCTCTTCGGGCATGTCGATGCGATCATCCCGGTCGGACAGGAACCCGCCCAGCGCGATCATCACCGTCACCGCCGTCATCCCGAAGGAAATCACGATCGCGGTCAGCACCAGCGCCTGCGGCAGCGGGTCGGTATAGGTCATGCCCTCGCTGTAGGGGTCCAGGATCGGCGGCGCGTTCAGCATCAGCCGCCCCGAGGCGAAGATGAACACGTTGACCGCGTAGGACAGCAGCGACAGCCCCAGGATCACCGGAAAGGTGCGCAGCCGCAGCACCAGATAGACCCCGGCGGCGGTGAGCACGCCAACGGCCGAGGCGACAAGCATTTCCATCTCAGACGGCCTCCTTGATCGGCTGTGCGGCCTCGTCGTCGTCATCTTCTTCTTCGCGGGCCGGGTTGATGTCCATGGGGTGTTCGCTTTCCATTCCCGGCTGCCAGGCGAACCGGGCCAGGCTGTCGAGAGCCAGCAGCGTTGCCCCGACCACCGCCAGGAACACGCCCAGGTCGAAAAGCGCGGCGGTGGCCAGTTCGAACTCCTCCAGCGGTGGATAGAGGAACTTGCCGAAATCGCTGGTCAGGAACGGCTTGCCGTTGAACCACGCCCCCATGCCGGTCACCGCGGCGATGAGCACCCCCGAGCCGATGATCGCGTGATAGGGATAGCGCTGGCGCTCGACGGCCCAGGAAAAGCCCGAGGCCATGTACTGCATGATGACCGCGATGGCGGCGATCAGGCCGGCAATGAAGCCGCCGCCCGGCAGGTTGTGGCCGCGGAAGAAGATGTAGACCGCCACCATCAGCGCCACCGGCATCATCATGCGGGTGACGACGACCATGATCAGCGGGTGTGCGTCCCCTGATTGCGGCGCGTCGGGCTTGCGGTTCAGAAGATAGGCGCGCACCGGGCTGGCCAGCACCGCGCGGGTGATTGCGTAGATGATGATGGCGGCGATGCCCAGAACGGTGATTTCGCCGAAGGTGTCATAGCCGCGGAAGTCCACCAGGATCACGTTGACCACGTTCTTGCCGCCGGCAAGGCTGTAGGAATTGTCCAGGTGGTATTTCGAAATCGTGGGAAAGGCGAAATCGCGCGTCATCAGCGCATAGGCCAACCCGCCGACCCCCAGCCCGGCCGCCACCGAAAGCGTTCCGTCGCGCATCCGCCGGGCGGGGCTGCTTTCGCGCGGGGTCTCCTTGGGCAGGAAATTCAGCGCCAGCAGCATCAGGATGATGGTCACCACCTCGACCGAGATCTGCGTCAGCGCAAGGTCGGGCGCCGACAGGTAGTTGAAGGCCAGCGACACCACCAGCCCGACAACTCCGATCAGAACCAGCGACAGCAGGCGGTTGCGGTGGCAGGCGACGATGCAGCCGGTGGCGGTGATGATGCCGATCCATGCGGCCAGCGGGATCGGGGTGATCGGGATCATCGGCCGCGTCTGCGGCCCGATCCCGCCGGTCAGCCAGGCATAGCCGGTCAGGCCAAGCGTGAAGGCAACCAGGATCGCGGCATAGCGGGTCATGGCTCCGTCATGCAACCGGTCGGTCACCACCCGGCTGGCCGCCGTCAGCGCCGAGATGGCGGCGTCGTAGATCCGCTTGGCCTCGGGGCGCGGAACGGCATTCCAGGTCCGCTCCAGGCCCCGGTGTCCGGCCAGCAGGAACAGCCCGCCGCTCAGCGCGATCACCGACATGATCAGTGCCGGCGAGATCCCGGCCCACAGCTTGAGCTTGAATTCGGGCAGCCCGCCGCCCACGACGGCCCCGGCCGCGGTCTCCAGGATCGGGGCCGCGAAGACCATGGGGAAGAGGCCGATGAGCACCACCAGCGTGGTCAGGACGGTCGGCGGCAGCCACAGCCCCGGGCCGGGGTCGTGTGGTTGCGCCGGGGCGTCGCCGCGCCGCGGCCCCAGGAAGGTG
The DNA here is from genome assembly GCF_055386745.1 of Piezobacter thermophilus. Lineage (NCBI taxonomy): Bacteria > Pseudomonadati > Pseudomonadota > Alphaproteobacteria > Rhodobacterales > Paracoccaceae > Piezobacter > Piezobacter thermophilus. The sequence goes on from NZ_AP042380.1 coordinate 1,031,671, forward strand.
TGGGCGAAGAAGCGGAAGGAATAGGCGGCCGAGAATATCGCCGCCAGGGTCGCCAGCACCGGCACGAAACTGTCCATGCCGAACCACGCGGTATGGGCGGCCTCCTCCAGCATCATTTCCTTCGAGATGAAGCCGTTGAAGGGCGGAACGCCGGCCATGGACAGCCCTCCGATCAGGGCGATGGTGAAGGTGATCGGCATCAGCCGCGCCAGCCCTCCCAGGCGCTTGATGTCGCGGGTATGGGTGGCGTGATCGACGATTCCGGCCGACATGAACAGCGCCGCCTTGAAGGTGGCGTGGTTGATGATGTGGAAGATGGCGATGATCGCCGCGATCTTGGTGCCGAAGCCCAGCAGCATGGTGATCAGCCCCAGCTGGCTGACGGTCGAGAAGGCCAGCAGCGCCTTGAGGTCGTCCTTGAACAGCGCGATCACCGCCCCGATCAGCATGGTCACCAGCCCGGTCGTGGCCACCAGGTAGAACCAGGCGTCGGTGCCGGCCAGCACCGGCCACAGCCGTGCCATCAGGAACAGCCCCGCCTTCACCATGGTGGCCGAGTGCAGATAGGCCGAGACCGGCGTCGGCGCAGCCATGGCGTGCGGCAGCCAGAAGTGGAACGGAAACTGCGCCGACTTGGTGAAGGCCCCCAGCAGGATCAGCACCAGTGCCGGCAGGTAGAGGGGCGAGGCCTGGATCGCCTCGCGGTTCTGCAGGATGTCGGTCAGGTCGTAACTGCCGGCGATGTCGCCCAGGATCAGCAGCCCGGCGATCATCGCCAGCCCGCCTCCGGCGGTCACCGCCAGCGACATGCGCGCGCCCTGCCGCCCCTCGGGCAGGTGCCGCCAGAACCCGATCAGCAGGAACGACGACAGCGAGGTCAGTTCCCAGAAGATCAGCAGCAGCAGGATGTTGTCCGACAGCACGATGCCCACCATCGCGCCCTGGAACAGCAGCAGATAGGCATAGAACAGCCCCATCGGGTCGCGGCGCGACAGATAGTGGCGGGCATAGATGATGATCAGGATGCCGATGCCCAGAATCAGCCCCGCGAACAGCAGGCCCAGCCCGTCGAGGCGGAAATTGACATTCAGGCCGAGGCCGGGCAGCCAGTCGAGCCGGGCGAGGATCACCTCTCCCCGCATCACCGCCGGGGCGTGGATCAGCAGCCCGATCAGCGCCAGAAGCGACACGGCGGCGGTGGACATGGCGGCGGCCTGACGACCCGCGCGGATCAGCAGTGCCGGGAAGATCGCGCCCAGAAAGGGAAGCGCCACGATCAGGAAAAGGGACAAGGGTCGTTCTCCGATTGGTGCAGGGGCGGTCGGTCGGCCGGTGGGTTCGCGATTTTCGGGCCAATGTGGTGATTTCCGACCGCTTGTCCAGACCCAAGGGGTGAGATGCCCCCGCATCGTGCCCCGAGGGCCGCGACCGGTGGGCAAGGGCGCAAAAGAAAGGGCCGGTCGCAGCGGACCGGCCCAGTTGTCGGCACCGGCCGTCCGGCCAGCGCGACGGGGAGAATCCCACTCTGTTCAGATCGCCAGGTATTCCGCCCGCAGTTCGGCGTCGCCCAGCACCTCCGCCGCGGTGCCGTCGAACACGATGCTGCCGGTGTCGAGGATCACCGCGCGGTCGGCCAGCTCCAGCGCGCGCACGGCGTTCTGTTCGACGATGATCGTGGTCATGCCCTGTTCCTTGATGTGGATCAGCGTCTTTTCGATCTCGTCCACGATCACCGGGGCCAGCCCCTCGTAGGGTTCGTCCAGCAACAGCACCTTGATGTCGCGCGCCAGCGCCCGGGCAATCGACAGCATCTGCTGTTCGCCGCCCGAAAGCGTCACCCCCTCCTGGTTGCGGCGTTCGCCCAGCCGCGGGAACAGCTCGTAGAGACGGTCGAGCTCCCAGCCGATGGGTGGGGCGATCTGGGCCAGCTTGAGGTTTTCCTCGACCGTGAGACCGGGGATGATGCGGCGGTCCTCGGGCACCAGACCCAGCCCCGCCATCGAGGCCTGCCAGCTTTCCATCCGGTGCAGCGGCTGGTGGTCCAGCCAGATTTCGCCATGGGTCACCAGCGGGCTGCCGATGCGCGCGATCGAGCGCAGGGTCGAGGTCTTGCCCGCCCCGTTGCGTCCCAGAAGGGCCAGGATCTCGCCCTCGTGCACGTTGAAGCTGATCCCCTGGACGATGTAGCTTTCGCCGTAATAGGCGTGGATGTCCCAGACCGAGAGGAAGGCCGGGGCCGTTTCGGCCATGTTGGCGTTCTTGGAAAAGTCGGGTTTGACGTTCATTTTCCTGTCTCCTTACGCCGACTCGCCCAGGTAGGCTTCGCGTACCTTGGGATGGCCCTTGATCTTCTCGGGGGTGTCCTCGACCAGCGGCGTGCCCTGGGCCAGCACGGTGATCCGCTCGGCCAGGCTGAACACCACGTGCATGTCGTGTTCGATGATGGCGATGGTGATGTCACGCTCTTCCTTGATCTGCTTGAGCAGGTCGATGGTGTTGTTGGTATCGGCCCGCGCCATGCCGGCGGTGGGTTCGTCCAGCAGCAGAAGCCGCGGATTCTGGCTCAGGCACATGGCGATTTCCAGCCGCCGCTTGTCGCCGCGCGACAGCGAGGCCGAGTTCATGTGCCGCTTGTCGGCCATGTTCATCTCGTCCAGCATGCGCTCGGCCGCCTCGATGATGTCGCGCTCTCCCGACATGCGCTCCAGCGCGCGCAGGCGGAAGGCGCCGTCCCGGCGGGCGAGGATCGGGATCATCATGTTTTCCAGCACGCTGAGCTCGCCGAAGATCTCCGGCGTCTGAAAGACGCGCGAAATGCCCATCTGGTTGATCTCGTAGGGCTGCCGCCCCAGCACCGACTGGCCGTCGAACATGACGCTGCCGGTGTCCGGGATCAGCTTGCCCACCAGAACGTTCAGCAGCGTGGACTTGCCCGCGCCGTTGGGGCCGATGATGGCGTGAACGCTGTTGGCCTGAACGCTGAGGTTGACGTTGCTCAGCGCCTTGAGGCCGCCGAAGTTCTTGCTGACATTCTTGACTTCGAGGATACCCATGTCAGTCGCTCCTTCTCATTCGGCCGCATGCGGCGAGGGTTTGGGCTGATGCCCGGCATCGCCCTCGTCGGGTTTTCTGCCGCGGCCGCGGATCCAGGCGGCAATGCGCTGGCCGCCCTCGACAAGGCCGCCGGGCAGGAAGATGACCACCAGCATGAACATCAGCCCCAGCGTCAGCGACCAGCCTTCGCCGACGAAGGGGCTGACGATGGTGATCACGAACTCGCGCAGGGATTCGGGCAGGAAGGAGAACCACGCCTCGAGGACGTTCTCGTTGATCTTCGAGAAGATGTTCTCGAAATACTTGATGAAGCCCGCCCCCAGCACCGGGCCGATCAGCGTGCCGGCGCCGCCGAGGATGGTCATGAGGACCACCTCGCCACTGGCCGTCCACTGCATCCGCTCGGCCCCGGCCAGCGGGTCCATCGCCGCCAGCAGGCCACCGGCCAGGCCGGCATACATGCCCGAGATGACGAAGGCGGCCAGCGTGTAGGGCCGGGTGTTGAGGCCGGTATAGGTCATCCGCTGCTGGTTGCACTTCACTGCCCGCAGCATCAGCCCGAAGGGCGACCGGAAGATGCGGATGGCCAGGTAGAACGACACCAGCATGATGATGGCGCTGAAATAGTAACCGGCCGAGAAGTCGAAGGCCCAGGGGCCGATTTCCATCGTGAACCTGGATCCCATTTCGAGACCGAAGAAATGGGTCACGTCGGGGCCATCGCCCTTGAGATATTGCGGGTCCGAAGTGTAGACCTGCAGGCCGGTTTCGCCATTGGTGATGGGGGTGAACACCGAATAGGCGAGGTTGTAGCTCATCTGGGCGAAGGCCAGCGTCAGGATCGAGAAGTAGATCCCCGAGCGGCGCAGGCTGATGAAGCCGATCAGCGCGCTGAACAGCCCGGCCACCAGCACCGACAGGATGATCGCCGGCACCACGTTGTAACTGAGCAGCTTGAACATCCACACTGCGGCGTAGGAGCCCACGCCCAGAAAGGCCGCATGCCCGAAAGAGAGGTAGCCGGTCAGCCCGAACAGGATGTTGAAGCCGATGGCGAAGATCCCGAAGATCACGAAGCGCTGCATCAGGTCCGGATAGCCGGCATTGAACTGCGCCATGGCGCTGTCGGTGGGGAAGGGGTTGAGGATGAACGGGGCCAGCAGCACCAGCGCCATCACCACCAGCATCAGGAACGTGTCTTTCTTGTTCAGTCCGAACATCGGGTCAGTCCTCCATCACGCCCTTGCGGCCCATCAGGCCCCGCGGACGGGTCAGCAGAATGATGATGGCGACCAGGTAGATGATGATCTGGTCGATACCGGGAACGATCGCCTTGATCTCGTTCATCGAGGCGAAGCTTTCGAGAATGCCGAGCAGAAAGCCCGCCAGCACGGCACCGGGCAGCGAGCCCATGCCGCCGACCACCACCACCACGAAGCTGAGGACCAGAAAATCCATGCCCATGTGGTAGTTGGGGCTGTTGATGGGCGTGTACATCACCCCCGCCAGCCCGGCCACGACGGCGGCAATGGCGAACATGATGGTGAAACGGCGGTTGATGTTGATGCCCAGCAGCCCCACGGTTTCGCGGTCGGCCATGCCGGCGCGGACCACCATGCCGAAGGTGGTGAACTGCAGGAAGGCGAAGACCGCACCGATGATGAGCACCGAGAACAGGAAATAGACGAAGCGCCAGGCGGGGTAGATGATGACGTTGGGATCAAAGCCCAGCATCACGCCGAAATCCATCGACCCCTTGAAGGCCGAGGGCGCCGGCGTGGGGATCGGATTGGCGCCGAAGAAGTACTTGATCACCTCCTGCAGCACGATGGCCAGCCCGAAGGTGACAAGGATCTGATCGGCATGGGGGCGCTTGTAGAAATGCTTGATCAGCCCGCGCTCCATCGCATAGCCGACGGCCAGCATGACCGGGATCGAGAACAGGATCGACAGCGGTACCGCCCAGTCGATGATGGCGCCGCCGAAGTCGTCGCCGAACCATCCCTTCACATAGGGCACGCTGACCTTCAGCGGATTGCCCAGGAAATCCTTCTGTGTCGGGTCGATGGTCACGTAGGACAGGTTCAGGATCCGGTTCAGTGTCACGGCGCAGAAAGCACCGATCATGAACAGTGCGCCATGGGCGAAGTTGACGACGCCCAGCGTGCCGAAGATCAGTGTCAGTCCCAGCGCGATCAGCGCATAGGCCGAGCCCTTGTCGAGCCCGTTCAGAATTTGCAGAAGGATTGCATCCATGGTCCCCACCTTCGGGTTGGCCGGTTCGGAATTGGTCAGGGCCTGCCGGGATCATTCCCCGGCGTGGCGTGAAAGAGCCGGCCGCGCGGGTGCGCGGCCGGCCGGAACGAGGCGCGCGATCAGGCGCCCGGGTTGCACTTGCCCAGGTCGCCGCCGGCGAACATCGGGTGGTCGGGGGCATACTCGACCTGTGCCCGCGGCGTGACGTCCACGATTTCGAGGATGTCGAACTGGTTGGTCGGGTTCTCTTTCCCCTTCATGACCAGCACGTCCTTGAAGCACTGGTGGTCGGCCGCGCGATAGAGCGTCGGACCGTTGCCCAGTCCGTCGAACTCGAAGCCTTCCAGCGCCTCGACCACGGCGCAGGGGTTGAACGAACCCGCGCGCTGCACCGCATCGGCGTAAAGGATCGTCTGGACATAGCAGGTCTGGGCCGAGTTGGACGGCGGACGGCCATATTTCTCGCCAAAGGACTTGACGAAGGCCTTGGTGCCGGCGTCGGTCAGCTGCCAGTTCCAGTTCATCGAACCGTAAACGCCCTTGATCGCCTCGCCGGCGCCCTCGGCCATCAGCTCGGAGTAGAGCGGCACGACGATCTCGAACTGCTTGCCGTTGACCATCTTGTCGCGCAGGCCGAACTGCACCGCCTGGTTGATCGAGTTGATCATGTCGCGGCCGTAGTGGTTCAGCACCAGAACGTCAGCGCCCGAGTTCAGCACCGGCGTGATGTAGGACGAGAAATCGCCCGCGCCGACCGGCGTGCGCACCTTCTGCACGGTTTCCCAGCCGATCGCCTCGGTGGCGGCGGCAATCGATTCTTCCTGCGTCCAGCCCCAGGTGTAGTCGGCGGTCAGGTGATAGGCGCGGCGATCCTTGCCATAGGCCTTGGCCAGCACCGGCGCCAGCGCCGCACCCGACATGTAGGCGTTGAAGAAGTGACGGAAACCGTTGGCCTTCTTGTCCTTGCCGGTGGTGTCGTTGGAATGGGTCAGACCGGCCATGAAGATGATCCCGGCCTCCTGGCACAGGCCCTGCACGGCGATGGCCACGCCCGAGGACGACCCGCCATTGATCATGATGGCGCCGTCCTTTTCGATCATCGCCTTGGCCGAGGCGCGGGCGGCGTCGGACTTGGTCTGGGTGTCGCCGGTGACGAAGGTGACCTTCTTGCCCAGGATCCCGGTGCCGTCGAGCACCTTGGAGCTGAAGGTGTTGAGCATGCCGCCATCGCCCTCACCGTTGAGGTGCTCGACCGCAAGCTGCTGGGCGCGCAGCTCGTCCATGCCCTCGTCGGCATAGGGGCCGGTCTGGGGCACGTTGAAGCCCAGCGTGACGGTGGAGCCGGTGGGTTCGTTGGTGAAGCTCTGAGCACGGGCCGCCGAAGTGAAGATGGTGGGCAGCGCGACGCCGGCACCGGCGACGGCGCCGGTCTTCAGAACGCCACGGCGCGTGAGATTGCTTTTGGACATGAAAATCCTCCCATTGCGTGAAGCGCACCCCACGGTTCCTCTTCCGCGCGGTGCAAGCACGATTGTGCAAATTCATTATGGGTCTGAGACCGAAAATTTCGCAATAAGTCCCTTGCGGAAAAGGATAATTTTGTAAATAATTCAACAGGTGACGCGGCGGAATTGTAAAATCTGTTATGTCGCGTTGCAGCAAGACGTTGAAAAACCGTTAAGAATCAACAGGAGCGCGGCATGGCGCGGGATACGTTGACGGGCAGCCGCATCCGCGAGCGGCGCTCGATCGCCGGGCTGAAGCAGGCAGATCTGGCCCGGCAGGTGGGCATATCCGCCTCCTACCTCAACCTGATCGAGCACAACCGGCGCAGAATCGGCGGCAAGCTGCTGGTGGACATCGCGCAGGTGCTGGGGGTGGAGCCGTCGATGCTGACCGAAGGGGCCGAGGCGGCGCTGATCTCGACCCTGCGCGAGGCGGCCGCCGATGCCGGCGCCATCGCCGCCGAGATCGACAGGGTCGAGGAGTTTGCCGGCCGCTTTCCCGGCTGGGCCGAGGTGCTGGCCTCGTGCCACCGCCGCATCGCCTCGCTGGAGCGCACGGTCGAGGCGCTGTCGGACCGGCTGACCCACGATCCGCATCTGGCGGCCTCTCTGCACGAGGTTCTTTCCACCGCCGCCTCGATCCGGTCCACCGCCTCGATCCTGGCCGAGACCGGCGAGCTGGAACCGGAATGGCGCGAGCGTTTCCACCGCAACCTGAACGAGGACAGCCTGCGGCTGGCGGAAAGCTCCAAGGCGCTGGTGGCCTATCTGGATGACAGCGATGCCGCCGTAGAACGGCGCGGCGTGCCCCAGGAGGAGGTCGAGGCCTTCTTCCTGGCGCGGGGGTTTCATCTGCCCGAACTGGAAACCGGCGAGGCCGATCCGCAGGCGATCGTGCAGGGGGCGAAGGGGCTCAGTTCGGATGCGGCGCGACAGTTGTGCCTTGCCACGCTGCGGATCTACCAGGCGGATGCGCGGGCCATGCCGCTGGAGGGGTTTCGGGTCGCGCTCGAGGCGCACGGGGTCGAACCCGTCGCTCTTGCCCGGCATCTCTCGGTCGATCTTCCGGCGGTGTTCCGGCGCCTGGCGATGATGCCCGAGGGCGCGCTGCCCTTCGATCCCGGGCTGGTGATCTGCGACGCGTCGGGCAGCATCCTGTTCCGCAAGCCAGTGACGGGTTTCGCCATGCCGCGGCACGGCGAATCATGCCCGCTCTGGCCGCTGTTCACCGCGCTCAACCGCCCCCTGGCGCCGATTCGGCGACGGGTGTCGCAACTGGGGCGGATCACGGTCGATTTCGACTGCTTCGCGGTCTCGTGGCCCCAGTTCCAGCCCGATTTCGATGCCGACCCGGTCTATCGCTCGGCCATGCTGATCGTGCCGGCCGAGGGCGCGGCGGACATGGACGGGAACGCGGGCGGGAACGGCGCGGCCACGGTTCAGCCGGTGGGCAGTTCCTGCCGGGTCTGTCCCCGCGACGGCTGCCCGGCGCGGCGCGAGCCCTCGATCCTGAGCGAAGAGTTTTGACACATGCGTTCCGTCGTGAGTAAATTCGCCAGAGGCGTTGCACCTGCACAAGGTTTGTGCAACGCGGGGAGGAATGCCGGAAAATGAATCGACACGTTCTGCTGATAGAGGATGAGCCCAACATCACCGAGGCCATCCGCTTTCTGCTGACGCGCGACGGCTGGCGGGTCGATGCCCATGCCAACGGCGCCGATGCGGTCGAGGTGATCCGCAAGGCCCGCCCCGATCTGGTGATCCTCGACGTGATGCTGCCGGGCCGTAGCGGGATCGAGATCATCCGCGATCTGCGCCACAGCCCCGAATGCCGGGATCTGCCGGTGCTGATGCTGACCGCGCGCGGCCAGGCCCGCGACCGGGAAATGGCGGAAAAGGCGGGGGTGAGCCGCTTCATGACCAAGCCGTTTTCGAATGAAGAGGTGCTCGACGCCGTGCGCGATCTCTACAAGCGGGCGACGGGGACATGACCGGCGCGGGCGCCGGGCGGGGCAGATCCCCAGCCGCGCCGCCGCCGGTGTTCCTCGAGCGGCAGAGCTATCGGCGGCGCCGGCTGATCGACGCGGCCCGGCTGCTGCCGATTCTGGGCGGGGTGCTGTTCGCGATCCCGCTCTTGTGGCCGCGGGGGCAGGGCGGGGGCGCGGATCCCGTGCCCACGTCATCGGCCAGCCTTTACATTTTCGCCGTCTGGGCCGGGCTGATCGTGCTCAGCGGTCTGTTCGGGTATCTGGTTCGCGGGCAGGAGCGGTCCGATGTCGCGAGCGGTGACGAGAGGGATGACGGGGGCAGTGGCGGGGCCGGGGAACCGGGGGGCGTCTGATGGCCACGGTCAACGTCCTGATCGTCGTCAGCCTCGTCTATGTGGCGTTTCTCTTCGCCGTGGCCTTCATTGCCGACCGGCTTGCCGCCACCGGGCGCAGCACCTGGCTGCGCACGCCGCTGGTCTATACCCTGTCGCTGTCGATCTACTGCACGGCCTGGACCTTTTACGGAGCGGTGGGGTACGCGGCGCGCTCGGGGCTGGAATTCGTCACCATCTATCTGGGGCCGACGCTGGTCATGGTCGGCTGGTGGTACGGGCTGCGCAAGCTGGTGCGGATCGGGCGCAGCCAGCGGGTGACCTCGATCGCCGACCTGATCTCGTCCCGCTATGGCAAGTCGAACATGCTGGCGATCGGGGTGACGGTGCTGGCGGTTCTGGGGGTGACGCCCTATATCGCGCTGCAGTTGCAATCCATCACCCTGTCCTTTTCCAACTTCTTCGAGGGCCAGCAGGTCGCGCATTACAACGATACGCGGCTGGTGCTGTGGGTGGCGGCGGGGCTGGCGGTCTTCGCGATCCTGTTCGGCACCCGCAACCTTGATGCCAATGAACGCCACCACGGCGTGGTCACGGCGGTGGCGGTCGAGGCGGTGGTGAAGCTGGTGGCGCTGCTGGCGGTGGGGATCTTCGTGGTCTGGGGGCTGGCCGGCGGGGTCGGCGAGACGCTGGCGCGGATCGACCAGTCGCGGATCGGGACGTGGCAGGTGGATGGTTCGCGCTGGGCGGCGATCACCTTCCTGTCGGCCGCCGCCTTCGTGACGCTGCCGCGGATGTTTCAGGTCATGGTGGTGGAAAACGATGACGAGCGCCACCTGCGCACCGCCGCCTGGGCCTTTCCGCTGTATCTGCTGCTGATCAGCCTGTTCGTCATTCCCATCGCGGCGGTGGGGCTTGAACTGATGCCTGCGGGCTCCAACCCCGACATGTTCGTGCTGACCCTGCCGCTGTCCCAGGGGCGCGAGGGGCTGGCGATGCTGTCGTTTCTGGGCGGGTTCTCCTCGGCGACCTCCATGGTGATCGTGGCGGCGATGGCGCTTTCGACCATGGTGTCCAACCATATCGTGATGCCGATCTGGCTGAGCCGGCGCGGTGGCGGAGCCTCGGTGTCGGGGGATGTGCGGCATCTGGTGCTGATTTCGCGCCGGATCGCCATCGGCGTGATCATGGCGCTGGGGTATTTCTATTTCGAACTGTCGGGCGGCGGGGCGGCGCTGGCCACCATCGGGCTGGTCAGCTTCACCGGCGTGGCCCAGATCCTGCCGGCGCTGGTGGGCGGGCTGTTCTGGCGCGGGGCTACGCGGGCGGGCGCTCTGGCCGGGCTGAGCACGGGGTTCGCGCTGTGGGTCTATACCCTGCTGCTGCCTGGCATCGGCGGTGGGCTGGTGCCCGAAAGCCTGCTCTCCCAGGGGCCGTTCGGGATCGGCTGGCTGCGGCCGCAGGCGCTGTTCGGCATCGAAGGGCTGGATCCCACCGTGCACGCGGTGATGTGGAGCATGGCGCTCAACACTGCCGCGTTCTGCATCGTGTCGCTGCTGTCCTTCCCCGGCCCGCTCGAACGGCTTCAGGGCGCCCAGTTCGTCAACGTGTTCGAACATTCCGCCGGCCCGCGGGGCTGGACCGGCTCGGTCGCGCAAAGCGAGGATCTGATGATCATGTCCCAGCGCATCATGGGCGCGGGCGAGGCGCAGGAGTTCTTCCGGCGCGAAGCGCAGATGCAGGGGGTGCGCGGCAACCTGCCCGAGCCGACCCCGGCCTTTCTGGAGCGGCTCGAGCGCAAGCTGGCCGGCTCGGTGGGGGCGGCGACGGCGCATGCCATGATCGGCCAGATCGTCGGCGGCTCATCGGTGTCGGTCGAGGATCTTCTGGCCGTGGCCGACGAGAGCGCGCAACTGCTGGAATATTCCAGCCGGCTGGAGGCGAAATCGGCCGAACTTGCCCGCACCGCCCGCAAGCTTCAGGAGGCCAACGAGAAGCTGACCCAGATTTCGCGCCAGAAGGACGCCTTCCTGAGCCAGATCAGCCACGAGCTGCGCACGCCGATGACCTCGATCCGCGCCTTTTCCGAGATCCTGCGCGATACCGAGGGGCTCTCGGCCGCGGAAAAGACCCGCTATGCGGCGATCATCCACGACGAGACGCTGCGGCTGACGCGGTTGCTGAACGATCTGCTCGACCTCAGCGTGCTGGAGAACGGCGAAGTGACCCTGAACATGAGCACCGGCCTTCTGCGCGATGTGCTGGACCGCGCGGTGGCCACCGCCCTGACCGGGGTCGAGCGGCCGCTGAAGGTCAATCGCCGCCGCGCCAGGGAGGGTATCGTCGTGCATTCCGACCTGGACCGGCTGGCGCAGGTCTTCATCAACCTGATCTCGAACGCCGCGAAATACTGCGATGCGGAAAAACCGGAACTGAGCATTTCCGTGCACGACCTGAACGGTCAGGTGACGGTGGACTTCCTCGACAATGGCAGCGGTGTGCCGCCCGAGGCCCAGGCGATGGTGTTCGAGAAATTCGCGCGCGTGGGGTCGGACCAGGCCGGCGGTGCCGGTCTGGGGCTGGCCATCTGCCGCGAGATCATGCACCGCCTAGGCGGCGAGGTGACCTATCTGAGCGGTCAGAAGGGGGGCGCTTTCCGGGTGACGCTGACTTCGGCGCGGGAGAAAGTGGCCGCCCAGTAGAGGGGCATCAACGCATTCGTAACCAACCGCGCGCTAAACCCGGAACCGAGAGGGCGCAGGGCCAGGTCGGAGGCGATGAAACCCGAAACCGATACGAACAACGCGATCGCGTGCAAGCTGGCTTCGGCGCGGCAGGGCGCACGGGCCGAGGCGAAGTCGGCGCTGCGGGCGTTGCGGCAGGCGATCACGCGTGCCTCTTCGGCCCGGGCGGGGCTGCCTCTCGCGGTTCTCGGCGGAACGCAGGGGTGGTGCGGGCAGGACGATCTGGCCGATCACCTGCCGTCCGGCGATCTGCCGCTGCTTCTGGATGGCCCCGACGGCCGGATCGGCGGAATTTGCCTTGGCCGGGCCGTCGTGGTGGCGGTGGTGCGTCAGCTCACCACCGGCACCGTGGGGGAGGGGGAGCCGCCGGACCGCCCCTTTACCGAGGCCGACGCCGCCCTTGTCGCGCCGCTGGTCGATGACATCATGACGCGGGCCGGCGCTCTTGCCGCCTCGCCGGCCGATGCGGCCTGCCTGGAAGGCTACCGGTTCGGTGCCCGCATGGCGTCGGCGCGCGATCTGGCGCTGACGCTGGAAGACGATCGTTTCCGGGTCTTTTCCCTGACCGTCCAGATCCCCGGTGCCGAATGGCAGGGCGGGGTGACGCTGGTCCTGCCCGACCGGGCCGGGGCGGAAGACGGGGCGGACGAGACCGGGGGGGAGGACGGGCCCGGACTGGACCGCTGCATCGGGACGATCCGGGCCGAGCTCTCGGCGGTGATGTGCCGGTTGCGGGTTCCGCTGGCGCGGCTGGAGGCGCTGCGGCCGGGGGATGTCCTGCCCCTTGCGCCGGGCCCTTTCGACAGGGCCGAGCTGGTGGCGATCGACGGGCGCAGGATTGCCTCCGGGCAACTCGGGCAATGCGACGGGATGCGTGCCATTCGCCTAGGCTCCACGGCGCCGCATGGGGCGGAGGGGGCGACTGGCGCCGGGTTTGCCCCGGCCGATCTGCCGTCCGGTGCCGACCGCGCCGTGCCGCAGGCCGTGACGGGCGAGGCAGAGGTGCCGCCGCCCTCTCCGGCGATGGGGCCGGTGCCCGACAGGACGGAGGAGGCCGAAGCGTTCGAGCGTCACCTGCGGCAACTCAGCCCCGAGGAGGCTGCGGCCGAGATCTCGCAGCTTGCCGGGCTGGACACCCCGGACACCGCCCCGGCTGACCGGGTGGCAGCGCGCGCGGACGAATGAGGGGGGTGTGCGCTCAGCCGGCGCCTGCGGCGGCCTGTTCGAAGAGAGGCCGGTATTTTTCGAGATCATAGCCGGCGGCCCTTGCGCGGGCCAAGACGCCATCGACGCCCAGCTCGTTCAGATGTGCCAGCGCCCAGATCACCGACGAACGGGTGCCGCTGCGGCAATAGGCCAGAACGTTCCCGTCGGCCGATTCGATCAGTTCGCGGTGAATCGCGGCATTTTCCGGGGTCAGCGTCTGGTGCGTGAGCTCCAGCACCTCGAAGCGCAGCCCGGCCTCGCCGGCCGCTGCGCGCAGAAGGTCGGATTTCAGATCGTCTCCCACTTCGCTGTCGGGCCGGTTGCAGATCACCAGTCCGAAACCTGCCTGCGCGATCGCGGGCATGTGTTGGGCACTGATCTGCGGCGACACGTAGTAGCTGGGCGTGATCGGGCGGGGGTCCATGATCGCTTCCTCGGCAGCCGGGTCTGTCTGGTCTCTCGTGCTTAGTCGCAGCCCACGGTCCTGTCCAGCGGGGGCGGCGGGGCAGATTGCCTCGCTTCCCTGCGCGGTGCAAGCCTACAGGACGTTGACCGGGATCTTCAGGAACACCTTGCCGGAGTCGTCCGGGGGCGGCATGTGTCCGGCGCGCATGTTGACCTGCAGCGACGGCAGGATCAGCCGGGGCATCCCCAGCGTACGGTCGCGGGCGTCGCGCATGGCGGTGAACTCTTCCTTGCTGCGGCCGGCTCCGACGTGGATGTTGCGGGCCTTCTCTTCCGCCACGGTGGTTTCCCAGGCATATTCGTCGCGCCCCGGCGCCTTGTAGTCATGGCCCACGAAGATGCGCGTCTCGTCGGGCAGGGACAGAATCTTCTGGATCGACTCGTAGAGCGTTTCCGACGAACCGCCCGGGAAATCTCAGCGCGCGGTGCCGAAATCGGGCATGAACAGCGTGTCGCCGACAAAGGCCGCATCCCCGATCACATAGGTCAGGCAGGCGGGGGTGTGGCCGGGCGTGTGCAGCACGTCTCCGCGCATCTGGCCGATGTGGAAGCTGTCGCCTTCGCGGAACAGCCGGTCGAACTGGCTGCCGTCGCGCTGGAACTCGGTGCCCTCGTTGAAGATCCGGCCGAAGGTTTCCTGGACCACGGTGATCCGTTCGCCGATGCCGATCTTGCCGCCCAGCTTTTCCTGGATGTAGGGCGCGGCCGACAGGTGGTCGGCATGGACGTGGGTTTCCAGGATCCACTCGACGTTCAGCCCTTCGCGTCGGACGTAGTCGATGATCGCATCGGCCGATTTCGTGCTTGTCCGCCCCGCCGCCTGATCGAAATCGAGCACGCTGTCGATGATGGCGCAGGCGGTGCCGTTGGGGTCCCGGACCACGTAGGAGACGGTGCAGGTATCGGTGTCGAAAAATGCTTTCACTTGAGGCGACATGAGGCTCTCCATCCGGCTGTCTCCATCTTCATATATGGCGGGTGGAATATGTATCAACCCCGGCGGGAGGCCCCTTTTGACCTCGGTCAAGGCGTGTCCGCCGGGGGTGTGTCATTCTGCAGGTTCGACAATACGGACTTGCCGGCCCGTTTCCAGAAAAGAAGGCGCCATGGGAAAGGCGGAACTGCAAGGAGGAGAATCGGAATGTCCACAGGCAGTCTTCTGCAGCAGGCCGAACGGCTCGCAAGGAAGGCGGAAGCGGCAGATGTCGCTACGCGCATCCGGATGCAGCCCGAACTGACCCGGCTGGTCGAGGGTATGCGGATAGAGGGTATCCACGTGCCAGCGCGACTTCAGCGGCTCGAGGCCGAACTGGCCGACGAGGCGATCGAGGCGCGGTTCGACAACATGCCGGTCTGAGTGCCGGCGCCGCGATTCAGCCCAGCATGATCCCGATGACCACGAGGATCAGGCCCACCGCCGAAAGCAGCAGCGACCCGAGGTTGTAGGGCAGGATCGCCATCAGCGCGGCGCGCAGTTCCTCGTCCTTCAGCCCGTCGCGGCGGATGCGGTTGGCGCGCAGGACGCACCAGATCAGGCCGCCGATGCCCAGCAGGGTCAGGCCGGTTCCGACCCAGATCATCATCTCGAACATGTCTCCACCGCGTGGCCGTTTCCGTCGCCGCGCGTCTAGCGGATCGCGTGGCCGCAGGCAAGGTCAGGGCCGGAAGGTCAGCGACAGCGCAAAGTCGTAGCGTGCGCGGGTCAGGCCCTTGGGGGCGGCGGGGAAGCGGCCGGCGCGCCGGACCGCGGCCAGTGCGGCGCGGTCGAACCGGTCGTTGCCCGAAGAGCGCAGAAGGCGCAGCCCGACCAGCCGCCCCGAGCGCGCCACCGTCAGGGCGATGCGGGCGGTTCCGGTGCCCGAGGCTCCGCGAGGATAGATCAGGCGGCGGTGAACCTTGCGCAGGATGCGTGCGCCCCATTGCGCCTGCAGCTGTCGCGCCGCCGCATTCGAGGCGGCGTTCGGTAACACGCCCCTGCCGCCGTTTCCGGAACGGGTTGCGGATTCCACCCCGCCTCTGGCCGTCGCCGATGTTGTGCCGGGCGCGGGGCGTCGTGCCGGAGCAGGTGGCGGGGCGGTATCGGCCCGGGTCGGGGTTTCGGGTTCGGGCGGGGAGAGCGGCCGGGGCGCGGTCGGCGCGGGCGCCTTGCGATCGGCATTCCGGGGCGGGCGCGGGGCGGCCCGTTCCGGCGCGGGCGGGCTGGGCTGGGGCAGGGCGGCGGTGGCGGGCGCGGCTTCGGGTCCCGGTGGGGGTGGTGCGGGCGGGGCGTCTGTGCGCGGCAGCGCGACCGGCACCAGAGCCGGCAGTCGCGGCGCCGGGGGAAGCGAGAGGGGCAACGACCGGGCGCGGGAGGACAGGGCGGCGGTTGCGGGCGCTGGGGTGGTCTCGGACGGGGTGGGGCGGGGTGCCACGGCCTCGGCCAGTTCGGGCGGCGTCGACCAGGCGCGGGCAAGTGTGGCCTGCTCGGCGCTTGCCGGTATCAGCGCCACCGGCGCCGGCCCGCCCCGGCCCGTGGCCGCGCCCGGAAGCTGCGGCGCCAGAGACCACAGCCCGACATGCAGCCCGGCGGCCAGCACGACAAAGGCGGCGGCTTCGGCGGCGCGGATCATCGGGCGGCTCCGGTCGCCAGGGAAATCCGGGCAAACCCCGCCTGCGCAAGCCGCGGCAGCACCCGGGCGAGGACGCGCGCCGGCGCCCGGCCATCGGCGCGAATTGTCAGCGGCTGGCGCGGGTCCAGCCCGGCAAGGGCGGCAAGAACCGCCTCTTCGCCCCGGGCATCGCCAAGCGCCAGTTCCCCTTCGGCCGAGATCAGCAGGACCGCCCCTGTCCCGGCCCGTGCATCGCTGGCCGATTCGGGGGGTGTGACCTCGAAGGGGTCGGGCGGGGCGATCTGCGCGCTTATCAGGAAGAAGATGAGCAGCAGGAAGACCACGTTGATCATCGGCACGACGTTTTCCCTGGCGTGCCGGCGGCGGGGCGGGGGAAGAAGCGGGGGGGCAAGGCGCATGGGGCGTCACTCCACCACGATCAGCCGCCGCCACCCGGCCGCCCGCAGCACGTCGATGACCGCCACCAGCCGCGAAAGATCCGCCCCGTCGCCGGCGCGCAGCAGCACCGGCGCATCCGCGTCCGGCATCAGCGGCGCCAGCCGGGCGGGCAGATCCGCAAGCGCCAGGGGCTGCCCGTTGAGCGTCACCGCCTCGGGCAGGACCACGACCAGCCGCGGCGGCCCTTCCCACGGCGCGTCGCCGCTGGCACCCGCGGTCAGGGGCAGGCTGGTTTCCATGCCGAAGCGCGCGGCCAGCATGAAGAACACCAGCAGCAGGAACACCACGTCGATCATCGGCGTGAGGCTGGGTCGCCGGCGCGGACGCGGTTCGGCGAAGGAGAACATCACCCGCGCCCCCCGCGAATGAAGATGCGGGTCGCGGCATCCTCCATGTCCGCCTGAAGCGCATCGGTGACGCTTTCGAACCAGCTGAGCGCGACGCCGGCGGGGATGGCCACGGCCATGCCGGCGGCGGTGGTCAGCAGCGCCTCCCATATGCCGCCGGCCAGCAGCGACGGATCGGCGCGACTGCCGGCCTCCTGCAGGGTCTGGAAGGCCGCGATCATGCCCAGCACGGTGCCCAGCAGGCCCAGCAGCGGGGCGATGGTGGAGATCAGCTCCAGCCCGCGCAGCCCGGCCCGTGCGGCGACCAGATCGGCCCGGGCGCGGCGGGCGGTTTCCTCGCGCGCCTGCGCCTCGGTCAGGGCCGGGTCCAGCAGGGCGCTCATGGCGGCGTGGGCCAGCCGCGCCCGCAGGCTGCGCCGGCCCGCCACCGTCGCCAGCGCCTCGTCGTGGCGGCCCTGCGACCACAGCGCGACGGCCTGCGCGGTGGCCCGCCCCGACCACGCCCCCATCAGCGCCAGGCGCCACGTCTTCCACAGGATCAGCGCCAGCGTCAGCACGCTGAGCAGCGCGATCAGCCACAGCACAGGCCCGCCGCGGTCGAGAAAGGTCAGAAGCGAATCAGGCAGCATCCGGGGCACCTCCTGTCGAAATGCCGGGTCGGGCCGGCGGGGCGGAAGATATGGCGGCGGGGGGGCAGGTCGCAACACGCGCGGAGCGCCGGCAGGGACATCGGGGGCATCAGGGACATCGGGAAACACCCTGCTTGCGGTGCACGGTTTCCATCCACAGCTGCGCGCCGCGGCGCACCGCGTCATAGACCGCACGCCCCACCGCCTCGCCCGCCGCCGTGTGCAGCCCCGCAAAGGGGACGCGGCCGGCGGGGGCGGCCACGGCGATGCAGTCGGTGCCGGTGCCGGTGGCGATGCCGGTGGCGATCCGCAGGCCGGTGTCGATCACCGCCGCGGTGCGGGCCTGCGCGGCGATGCTCAGCGCCTCGATCTGGGCGGCCTCGGAGAGCGGCGCGGACAGGATCACGGCGATGTTGATGGTGCCCCATTCCCGGGCGCCGTCGCGCGCCAGCCGGACGCCGACGCGTTCGGCATTGGACAGCCCCACCGTGGCCACGCATCGGGCGCGGATTCCCTCGGCGGCGGCCTCGGTCCGCTCGAAGGCGTCCAGGTCGCGCGAGGTCAGCATCGCCACCGCCCGGTCGCGGCCGCGCGCCGCCAGCTCGCGGCGCAGCCAGGCGGCCACGTCCAGCCCCGGCGGCAGGTCGGCATTGCGCACCTGGCGCCACAGGATCAGATCCGCCATGGCAAAGCCGGGCCGGGTGAGCGACCAGCTCAGCACCCGCTGCGGCGCGGGCAGGCGCAGCTCCAGCCAGGGGCGTTCCAGCGTCAGCTTCATCGGCGGACCACCTCGACGGGCTGGAACACCGGCCCCTGCGGGGTGGAGCCGTAGAAGGCGGTGACGCCGAACACCGCTTCGACATTGGCGGGGGTGAGCACCTCCTGCGGCGGCGCATCGGCCACCAGCCGCCCGTCCTGCATCAGCAGCAGCCGCGAGCAGTGCCGCGCGGCAAGCCCCAGATCGTGCAGCGACACGATCACCGAGCGCCCCTCGCGGGCGAGACCGGCAAAGACCTGCATGGTGGCGATCTGGTGGGCCGGATCGAGCCCGGCAATCGGTTCGTCGGCCAGAAGCAGCGGCGTCTCCTGCGCCAGCGCCCGCGCGATCAGCACCCGCGCCTGTTCGCCGCCCGAAAGCCGGGTGGCGATGCGGTGGCGGTAGGGCGCCAGCTCCATGCGGGCGATGGCGGCCTCGACGGCGGCGCGGTCGGCGGGGCGCAGCCGGGCGCCGCGCGGCAGGTGCGGCAGCCGGCCCAGCGCCACCAGCGTCTCGACCGTGACCGGCCAGGCGATGTCGCGGCTTTGCGGCATCCAGGCGGCGGCACGGGCGCGCGTGCCCCGCGGCATCGCCGCCAGAGACGAATGCCCCTCCGCCGGCAGCAGGCCCAGCGCCGCCCGCATCAGGGTCGTCTTGCCGGCGCCGTTGGGGCCGATCAGGCCGATGCATTCGCCGGGGTTCACGGTCAGGCTGACCCCATCCACCGCCGCGCGGCCGCCGCGTCGCACCGTCAGCCGGTCCAGCGAAAGCAGGCTCATGGCATTTCCTTCCGGGTGCGGTAGATCAGGTGCAGGAACAGCGGCGCCCCCACCAGCGCCATGAGCACCCCGAGCTTCAGGTCGCGCTCGGGCAGCAGCACGCGCACGGCGATATCGGCGGCCAGCACCATCGCCGCCCCGCCCAGCGCCGAGGCCCACAAGAGCGCCGAGGGCCGCGCGCCGACCAGCGGGCGCAGCAGGTGCGGCACCACCAGCCCGACGAAGCCGATGGCGCCCGCGACCGCCGTTGCCGCCCCGACCGAGGCGGCGGTGCCCAGGATCAGCAGCAGCCGCAGGCGGACCAGATCGGTCCCCATCGCCTGCGCCGCGTCCTCGCCCAGCGTCAGCATGTCCAGCCCCCGCCCCAGCCCGGCCAACATCGCCCAGCCCGCCGCCATGAAGGGCAGCGCCAGCCACAGATGGGTGAAGGAGCGGTCGGCGAGCGAACCCATGGTCCAGAACACGATGTCGGCGGCGGCAAAGGGGTTGGGAGAGAGGTTCAGCACCAGCGAGGTCAGCGCCCCGGCCAGTGCCGAAATCGCGATGCCGGCCAGGATCAGCGTGATCGACCCGCCCCGCGGTCCGGCCAGGGCGAGGATCAGCAGCACCGCCAGCACCGCCATGCCCAGCGCCGACAGCGGCAGCGCCAGGGCGAATTGCAGCGCCAGACCCGACTGGATCGCCAGCACCGCGCCCAGTGCTGCCGCGCCCGACACGCCGATCAGGCCCGGCTCGGCCAGCGGGTTGCGCAGATAGCCCTGCAGCGCCGCCCCCGACAGGCCCAGCGATGCCCCCACCATCGCCGCCAGCAGCGCCCGCGGCAGGCGGATTTCCCGCATCACGATGGACAACGGCGTGCCGTCATCGGCAACCAGCGCGGCAAGGCTGCGCAGCGCCGGCGCCTCGGCGTAGCCGGTCACCAGCGACAGGGCGAAAAGGGCCACGCACAGCGCGGCGAGGGCGAGTTTCATGGCTCCGCTCCCCTCTGCGCCCCGCGCTCCGTTCCCGGCCCCGCCGCCAGCTGCTGCAGCGACCGGATGGCCTCCAGCACCCGCGGCGTGCCGCAGATCCAGTCGCGATCAGTGAGGGAGCCGATCACCCGGCTGCGCTCCAGCGCCCGCAGGGCAGGGTGGGAAAGCGGCTCTTCCGCCCGGGCCTGGCCGGGATAGTCGCGCCCCTTCACGATCACCTCGGGGGCCAGCAGGATCAGCCGCTCCAGCGGCAGCGTTCCGCCCCAGTCCAGCCCGGCCTCGTCGGCGATGTTGTCGAAGCCGGCGGCCTTGAGGATGTCGCCGGCCAGCGACCTGTCGCCCAGGGTGAAGCTGTTGACGTAGTAGAGCGCCGCGCGCGGCCGCCGCTTCGGTGCCTGCCGCAGCGCCACCAGATCGGCATTGAAGCGCGCGATCATGCGCGCGGCCGCCTCCTCGCGCCCCAGCACCCGGCCCATGCGGGCGATGCGCCGGGGGATGTCGGCCAGCGATTGCGCCGGGGCGAAGCGTTCCACCCGGATGCCGAGGCGGCGCAGCATCTGCACGGTGGCATCCGAGCTGTAGGTGCCGGCCAGCACCAGGTCGGGGGCGAGCAGATAGACCTCCTCGGCCCCTGATCCGTTCGCGGGCAGTTTCCGCGCGGCCTCGAACATGGCCGAGCTGTCGGGGTCGTGGGCCAGCCGCGACACCGAAACCAGTTGCCCCGGCGCCGCCAGCATCAGCGCCAGCTGGTCGGTGCACAGGTTGATCGACACCACCCGGCGGGGGGGCGGCGGCTCCTGCGCCCCGGCCGGCACCGCCGCGCCCGCAAGGGCGAACGCGGCGGCAAGGGATATGATCCTAGAAGGCCGCACGCAGCCCCGCGAAGATCGCCCGCCCCGAGGCATTATACCCGGCCGAGGTCTGGTAGGTTTCGTCGGTCAGGTTCTCGACCCGCAGCCAGGCGGCCGCGCTGTCGGTCAGCTGGTAGGACAGGCCGGCATTGACAACCGTGTAGTTCGGCATGGCGGTGCCGAACTCGTCGGGGCGGTCGGCCACGTGCTGCACCGAGAGGTTGGCCCGCCACCTGTCGGACAGATCGGCGTCCAGCCCGACCACCAGGTCATGCCCCGGCACCCGCAGCAGCCGCGCGCCGGTGGCGTCGGAAGTCTCGGTATAGGTGTAATTGCCGAACAGCCTGACCCGGTCGCTGATCGCCCACTCCCCGGCAAGCTCGACCCCCTTGGTGGTCGAGGTCCCGGCGACCTGCCGATACTGCCCAGAGAAGGGCACGAATGACAGGACGACGAACTGGATCAGGTTGTCGATCCGGTTGTAGAAGGCGGTGCCGCGCAGATAGCTGCCGGGGCCGAACTGATGGGTCACGCCCAGCTCGAAGCTGGTGCTTTCCTCGGGGCGCAGCGAGGGGTTGCCGTAAAGCGTGCTGTTGAGCTCGTAAAGCGACGGCGCCCGGAACCCGGTCGCCGCGACGGCATTGAGCGTCGTGGCATTGCTCAGCTGCCATGCGGCGGCCAGCCTGCCCGACAGGTTCCCACCGAAGGACTGGTAGTTGTCATAGCGCAGCGATGCGGCCAGATCGACATCTTCACGCGGGGCGTAGAGGACTTCTCCGAACAGGCCGGAATTGTCTTCCGAACCGCGGTCGAAGCCGGTGTTGAAGCTTTCCCGCTGCCAGTCGGCGCCGAAGGTATAGCGCAGCGCGTCGGACTGGCGATAGACACCGGTATAGTCGAGCTTCTGACGCTTGCCGAAGAAGGGCGAGGAAAAGCCATTGGAATTGAAGACCCGGTCGTTCTGGTAATAGGTGTAGGACAGCGTGCTTTGCACGCCACCGGTCTGCATCTCGGCAAAACCGCGGGCGGCGCGGGTCCGGGTGCTGAATGTCTCGTCATAGGGCGGCGCGCCGTCGCCGATCCATTCGTCATAATCCCCGTTGCCGTTGAGCGCATAGGCCGAGAAACCGAGATTCAGGACATCGCTTGCCTGGACATCGCCGCTCAGGTTCAGCTGCGTGCCCCGGTAGCCGTCGGGTTCGGTGTTGGCAGCCCCGGCCTTGGCCGAGAAGCCGCGGGTGTTCACATGGTTCAGGCTGATGCTCAGCCCGCCACGCTGGCCCCGGTGCACGATGTTTGCTCCGGTGCGGAAGGTGTCGTAGCTGCCGCCTTCGGCGGTCAGCGTGGTCCGGGTGCCCGGCGTATCCCGGCGCGGGGCGGTGGTGATGTTGACCACGCCGCCGATCGCCCGCGATCCGTACAGCGACGAACTGGTGCCCTTGAGGATCTCGATCCGGCTCACGGCCGTCGTTGTCAGCCCGGCCCAGTTGAACTGGGTCTGGGGCTGGCTGGGATCGGTCACGTCGATGCCGTCCACGAGGACCTTGATGTATTTTCCGTCCAGCCCCCGGATGCGCAGCTGCGTGCTGGCGCCAAGCGCGCCATTGGCGCTGACCGACAGGCCGGGCAGGCGCGACAGGTAATCCGCCACCGTGGTTTCGGGGGCCTGTCCCAGATCTTCCCCGGTCACGACCTCGATCGTGGCGCCGGTGCGTTTCAGTTCAGTTTCCTGTCCCGACCTGTTGGCGAAAACGGCAATCTCGCCCAGGTCGAATGCTTCCTGCGCCGCTGCGCCACGCAAGCCCGCGCCCAGCGCAGAGCCCACGGCAAGTGCAGAGACGGTGGCAACGAGTTTTTTCATGGTCCCGATTCCTTCCAGACCTTCTGTTACGGTTTTGCCGCGGAAGGCACGGGAAGCGCCGTCCACGAACGGGTGAGTAAGGGTGTCACCACTACGGAACAGACGCCGCCCTGCCGGCGCCCCCCGCGCCGGTGGAAGGTGATCGCTCTGGCAGGTCTCCTGACTCGCGGGTCACAGCGCCTCGTCCGGACCTTCCCGATCCCGCCGGGGGATCAGTGGCATCAACCGGTGGCGCTCTCCGCCTACAGTTGCGGGGGCAGTCGCGGCATTGGCCGTTGGCGGGAGGTTCCTCACCCCCGGGCCGCACCGCGTTCCCTTTTGCCGGCGACTCGCGCCGCCGAACCAGAGCAAGCCGCTCATAGGGCCAGACGGCGCGCCGATCAAGAACCGATTGCGACCGGCGATGACGCAATCGCGCCTTGCGGCCCGGTTTGCGCGCCTGTATCCCGCAGTCCCACCCAACCCAGACAGCAACCGGACGGAGCCCGTTCATGGACGATCATTCCCCCGACGCCACCTATCGCGTGACCGCGGACGAACTGCGCAGCTTCATCGAGCGCATCGAACGACTGGAGGCCGAAAAGAAGGACATCGCCGATCAGCAGAAAGAGGTGATGGCCGAGGCCAAGGCCCGCGGCTACGACACGAAGGTGATGCGCAAGCTGATCGCGCTGCGCAAGCGCGACAAGGACGAAATCGCCGAGGAGGAGGCGGTCCTGGAACTCTACAAGCAGGCGCTGGGCATGTGACCACGCCTCTTCCCCTTCCTCTTGCTCCAAATACTTCGGGGTGAATGCGCGCCGCAGGCGCGCAGAGGGGCAGAGCCCCTGACTGCCCCCTCAGCCGCTGCCGATATCGGTGCGGGCCACCGAAACCGACTTGGCCACCGCAAACACCCTCATCCCCGGCGCAAGTCCCAGCGCCTCGGCCGACCGGCGGGTGATCCGCGCCAGCAGCCGGTCGCTGCCGCAACGCAGCTGGACCATGACGCCGGGCCCGCCGCCCGAGCGCAGCGCCAGCACCTCGCAGGGCAGGACATTGAGCGCCGAAAGCCCGTGCGGCGCCTCCAGCGCCACGATCACGTCATGGGCAAGAATGCGCACCCGCAGCCGCGCCCCCTCCGGCGCATCCGTCTCAGGCAGGAACAGCCGCCCGCCCGAGACCGCGAGTTCCGTCAGCCCGTCCGGGTGATGCCGGATCACGGTCGCGCCCAGCACCGCGCCGGCCTCGCGCAGGCCGATCTGGCGCACTGTGGCCGGATCGGACAGAACCCGCTCGGCCGTGCCCGCCCGTGCCACCCGCCCCGATTCCAGCACCACCACGAAGGTGGCCAGCCGCGCCACCTCGGCCACCGAATGGCTGACATAGAGAACCGGGATCTCGGTCCGGTCCCGCAGCCGCTCCAGGTAGGGCAGGATTTCCTCCTTGCGCGCGGTATCCAGCGCCGCCAGCGGCTCGTCCATCAACAGCATCCGCGGACGCGACAGCAGCGCCCTGCCGATCGCCACCCGCTGTTTTTCTCCACCCGAAAGCGATCCGGGTCGGCGTTCAAGCAGCGCGTCGATGCCCAGCAGCGCGCAGACCTCCTCCAGCGACGGGCCCTGCGCCCCGCGCGGGGCGAAGCGCGCCCCATAGATCAGGTTCTGGCGCACCGAAAGATGCGGAAACAGCCGCCCGTCCTGAAACACATAGCCCAGCCGCCGCCGGTGCACCGGCAGGTTCACTCGCGTGCGCGAATCGAACAGCACCTCGCCGGCCAGCTCGATCCGGCCGCGTGCCGGCCGCAGCAGGCCGGAAACCGCATTGACCACCGTGGTCTTGCCCGCCCCCGAGCGGCCGAACAGGGCGGTGATGCCCGAAGGCGCCTCGAAGGAGACATCCAGCCGGAACCCGGCGAAGGGATGCGTGATCTCCACCCGCAGGCTCATGCTCCGGCCACCCTGCGCGCGGCGCGGCGGGCCAGGATTTCGGATACCAGAAGCGCCGCCACCGCCAGCGCCACCGAAATCGCCACCAGGTGCAGCGCCCGCGTCTCGCCGCCCGGCACCTGCAGGAAGGTGTAGATCGCCAGCGGCAGGGTCCGGGTTTCGCCGGGGATGTTGGAGACGAAGGTGATGGTGGCCCCGAACTCGCCCACCGCGCGGGCAAAGGCCAGAACCGCCCCGGCGATGATGCCGGGCAGCACCAGCGGCAGGGTGACGGTCACGAAGACCCAGACCCTTGATGCGCCCAGCGTCGCCGCCGCCTGCTCCAGCCTGGGATCGACCGCCTCGATCGCCAGACGCATTGCCCGCACCATCAGCGGAAAGGCCATGATCGCCGCCGCCAGCACCGCGCCGGTCCAGCGAAAGGCGATGGTGACGCCGAACAGATCGTAAAGCCACGCCCCCACCGGTCCCTTGCGCCCAAAGGTCAGCAGCAGCAGGTAGCCGGTCACCACCGGCGGCAGGATCAACGGCAAGTGCACCAGCGCGTTCACCAACTGCTTGCCGCGAAACTCCCACCGCGCCAGCGCGAAGGCGGTGAACAGCCCCGGAGGCAGGCTGGCCAGCACCGCCCAGATCGAGACGCGCAGCGAAAGGCCGATCGCCTCCCACTCGTCGGGGCCGAGCCAGTTGCTCAAGACGGATCCTCCACCAGCCCGAAGCCCGTGGCGCGGAAGATGTCCGCCGCCCGCGGACCCTTCAGGAAGTCGAGGAAGGCGCGCGCCTGCGCGCCGTCGCCATCGGCCAGCACCGCCACCGGGTAGCGGATCGGCGGGTGGCTGTCTTCGGGAAAGACGCCCAGCACCCGCACATCGGGCGAGGCCGCCGCATCGGTGGCATAGACGATGCCGAGGGGTGCGGCACCGCTGGCCACCAGCCGCAGCGCCCCGGTCACGCTGCCGGCCTGCGCCAGCCGGTCAGCCAGCACGTCCCATAGTCCCAGGGATTGCAGCGCGGCCCTTGCATAGATCCCCGCCGGCACCGCATCCACCAGTGCCACTGCCAGCCGCCCGCCCTCCATCCGCGCCAACAAATCCACCCCGGACTCCAGCGTCAGTGCGCCACCTTCTTCGCCGGTGCCGGCAATCAGCACCAGCCGGTTGGTCAGCAGGTCGCTGCGCGTGCCTTCCGCCAGCAGCCCGTCGGCGGCGACCGCATCCATCCACGCGGCATTGGCGGACAGGAACAGGTTCGCCGGGGCCCCATGCTGCAGCTGGCGGGCCAGCGCCGAACTGCCGCCATAGACCAGCCGGACCCGGTTGCCGCTTTCGTCGGAGAAGGCGGCGGCGATCTCGTCCAGGGCGGTCTTGAGGCTGGCCGCGGCAAAAACGGTGACCGTGCCCGCCACCGCGCTGCCGGCCGCGGCAAGGACGCCGAACGCCCAGAGCGCCAGGACAAGGATCATCTGTCGGGGCTGGGGGCGGGGCATCGGCTCTCTCGTGTCGCTCCGGATCTACCCGGATGTATCGCAGCCCTGTCCCCCGTCGCGCAAGAGCGAACAGGGCCGATGCGTGCCCCTTCTCAGGGCGTGATCAGGGTCACGTCGGGGATGCGCTGGATGCGCAGCAGGTCCTCGTCATAGCGCTCGGTCAGGTCGTCCACCAGCTCTTCGGTCCAGCCGGGCAGGTCGAGTTCCTCTTCGACCGCTTCATCGATGGCGAACTTGTCGAGGAAGGCGGCATAGACGCGGCGGCGGTGGATCTCGGTCAGCTCGGGGCGCGCGGCAAGATACGCCTTCAGCCTCTGCATTCCGTCGGGCGACATGATCTCCGCCAGCAGGTCAAGCTCGCCCTCGACCGGCGCGCCGTGGTCTAGCCCGCCCATCTCGCGCAGCAGCTGCCCCCAGATCAGCGGCGTGTCCTCGTTGCACCAGACGGTGATCGGGATTTCGGGCAGGGCGGCGCGGATGCGGGTCAGCAGGTCGGACCAGCGCAGCGCGGCCGGGTCGGTCGTCGAAAGGACCTCGTGCAGGCGCTTGGCCGAGGCCTTGCGCAGCACCAGCGGCAGGAAGCTGGCCGGGTTGCGGATCGCCAGGAACAGTTCGATCCGGTCGAGGTGGAACAGCTGCCGGGTCTGGTCCAGACGCTCTTCGGCCAGGGGGTATAGCGTGTTGCCGTCGAGCGCGTAACGCTGCGACCCGAAGAAGTTCTCGTTGGACAGGACCAGGCGGTCGGCGGTTTCCTCGTCGAGGATGGCGTCGATCAGAACCTCCCGGGCATCCTCGGCCGGCGGGGCGTTCAGCATCGCCTTGTAGGCTTCCTTCAGCAGCGTCCGATACTTGCCCGGCCCGGGCACGGCGGTGCCGTGCCGGGCCAGCTGCGCCTTGTTGCGCAGAAGGCATTTCAGCAGGCGGTCTTCGTCTGTGCAATGGGCGCCGGCGTGAAAGATGACCTGCATGTTTCCAAGCGTGCTCCGTGCCGGATCGGCGTTCCGACTGAGTTATCCTTTCGCCCCCGGCCCGTCAAACGTCTTTGCCGCGCCGCCCCGGCCGATACGTGGTGGCGAGGGCGGAACGGGCGGAAGATGCGGCTTGAAGCGGCAAATCCGGTCGGGTAATGGAAAGCCGTCGGGCCGGTATAGCTCAGCTGGTAGAGCACGTGATTTGTAATCTCGGGGTCGGGGGTTCAAGTCCCTCTGCCGGCACCAGATATTCCCGGCGGGACTGCGATGTTTTGACAGTTTGCGAAGGGGCGGGAAGTCACCTTCGGACATGCCTCGATAGGTTTTGCACCGCAGGATCGGGCATGCCAGCCAGGCATCGGCCTCGTAACGGGTGACGTGAAGGTTGGTTTCCGGGTATTCGGCCCGGGCCCTGAGGCCATCCTGGAGCAGCAACCGGTCACTGGATCGATCGCGTGTCGCGGCCAGATTCTGCAGGCGATCGCGCAGGTTCTGGTCGGGCTTCGCGGCGAGTGGTCGGGCGGTGCCCATGTGCAGCGTTTCCTTTCTTCGATCATTCCAACGAGTATCTAACAGGCTGCTGAAAAGATGGGGTGGATGCCGCTCTCCCCGACGGCATCGCAATGTGCCAAGCTTGTGATGTTGAGAAACACAAGGAAAAGGAGAGGGCATCCATGGAAAATGTTACCATCATTGGAATTGATCTTGCAAAGAATGTATTTCAGTTGCACGGCGGGGCGGCAGACGGGTCTGCGGTGTTCCGAAAACGGCTGTCACGGCCACAGTTCCAGCGGTTCATGGCCAGGCATCCCGCCTGCACCGTGGCGATGGAGGCCTGTCCGGGGTCGCATTACTGGGCACGGGAACTGGCTGACATGGGTCATGCCGTATGGGTGATTTCGCCTCAGTACGTGACCCCGTTCGTGAAGCGGCAAAAGAATGATGCGGCCGATGCGGAGGCCATAGTCGAGGCGGCGATGCGTCCCAACATGCGTTTTGTCGAACCTAAAAGCGCCGAACAGCAAGCTCGCGCGGTCGTGTTCCGTATCCGCCAGAAGCTGGTCGCCCAACGGATCGAGCTGATAAATGCGCTGCGCTCGCATCTCTATGAGTTCGGCTATATCGCACCGGTCGGTTTGCAGCATCTGCCCCGGTTGGCAGAGGTCATCGCGGATGAGACCAGCGACCTGCCAAAGGTCGCACGCGTCGCCTGTCAGCAGCTTCTGGATCAGATCGACAACCTGTCCGGACATCTCGAAGGCTTGAACGACCAGGTCAACGAGTTGGGCAAGCAGGGCCAGACCGCGCGACTGTTGCAGACCATGCCCGGGGTCGGTCCGGTCACGGCTCTTGCCATTGAGGCATTTGCGCCACCGATGGAGAGCTTCCGGCGCGGGCGCGACTTCGCGGCCTGGCTTGGGCTCGTCCCGCGACAAAGGTCGTCCGGTGGCAAGGCGCGGCTTGGACGAATATCAAAGGCCGGGCAGCATGACATCCGAAGGCTGCTGATCATCGGAGCCATGGCGGCAATGGTCGGGGCTTGCCGACGTGGCATCCCCGAGGACACCTGGCTGGGCAAGCTGATGCTGCGAAAACCCCGTATCCTTGTCGCCATCGCGCTTGCCAACAAGATGGCCCGGCGGATCTGGGCAATGCTGACGAAGAACGAGAGTTACCGGGATCCGGCCATGGCGGCGGCATGATCATCGATCATCCGTTGGTCTGAGGCTGGGTGTCGGGGATGTGAGGGAGGCAAGAACTGAATGGACAACTGATCGATCAGATCGGGGTTGGGAAAACCAGCGAGATGCGTAGGGCTTCGAGCCCGGTGAAAAGTGTTGGACCCGGCCTGCGGATCGCCATCCCGGCCAGCGGCAAGTGAAAGAGCCGCACATCAAAGGCCTGACACAAGCTCGCACTCGATCACACATCCAGGAGGTTCAAAATGTCCTTGCATTCAGAGCGGCATCCACACAAAGCCATCTCTTGCTGCGGCTTTGAGACCATGATTCACTCTGGTTCAGGGCAACGCAGGGGGTGATGCCGCGCGGTACGGAGGAGATGAGCGGGTCGCTGTTCAGCTATGTTGACCTGGAAGAGCGCATCCCGGCGCGGCATCCTTTGCGCAAGATCCGGCAGGTGGTGAACGATGCACTGACCAGCCTGGATGCCGAGTTCGAGGCGCTTTACACCGCTTTCGGTCGCCCCTCGATCGCGCCGGAGCGGCTGATCCGGGCCAGCCTGCACCAGATCCTGTTTTCCGTGCGCTCCGAGCGGCAGTTGATGGAGCAGATGCACTATAACCTGCTGTTTGGCTGGCTCAAAGGGCTCGGGATCGACGACCCTGTCTGGGGTGAAGGGCGCCCGGAAATCTGTCCGGTGGACAGATTTCAGCCCTGAACGGGCGGAGCCCCGGGCCGAAGGCCCACGGTGTTCAGCAAGAACCGCGACCGGCTGCTGATGACCGAGATGTCGCGCAAGGTCATGGCGGCGATCCTGGCCCACCGCGAGGTGGCACCGCTGTTGTCGGACGAGCATTTCTCGGTCGGCGGGACGCTGGTCAAGGCCTGGGCCTCGATGAAGAGCTTTCAGGCGAAAGCCGGGAGTGCACCGCCCGATGGCCCCGATGACGACGACCCGGGCGACCCGCCCACATCCGACACCCCTCCCGCAACCCGACCCGGGCCGACGGGCATGCCGAGCGGCGTGCGGCGCTGGACATGATCCACCGCCATTCCCCCGAATCGACACGGCGGCTGACCCTGGGTGCGGACAAGGGCTATGATGCCACCGGCTTCATCGCCGAACTGCGGCAGGCCTGCGTGACCCCGCATGTCGCACGGAAATCGCGGCACTCGGCCATCGACGGGCGCACCACCCGGCATGAAGGCTATGGGCTGTCCCTGAAACATCGCAAGCGGATCGAGGAGGCCTTTGGCTGGGCCAAGACTGTCTGGGCGGAGAACAGGTGACAGGCCGTCATGATCGTGAGCGGGCAGTCGTCTCCAATTTGTTGGCATGCGGACGTATTCTGGCATGATTGTCTCGAAAACGGAACCAGTGTCGGGAGATTTGCAAGCCGGAAGGAATATCGCGTTATATCAAAGGGTAAGTGGAAAATTCCGGCGGGACGTATCGGGAACATATGGCGAAATGTGACAACGGTATTTGGGGGATGTTTTCGGGGGTTTTGGGGTTGTTCGTAACCGAAACACACTGAAAACATCGCCGGGAAGGAGCAGCGCCCAGCGCGCTCAGGTTGACGTATCTTCGGCGTCTCTCACCCGTCTTTCGAGTTCGAGAGTGTGGCACCACCGGCTGGCGGCCCTTGCCTGGAACCGTAGGGCCGCCTGCGTCACGCGCAAACCCTCGGGGAAGGTGACATTGGGCCTTCCCCTCGCAACAGGAATCGGCTAAATGTTCAATCTTGAACCATCATGCCTTTCGGTTCGCTGACACCGCTGCCCATTCCACCCCCGAGGCCCCCCGCGCGAGCCTCCGTGCGGTAGCCGTGACTTCGCTCAAGGGCCACACACCACCCATTCCCCATGCCCAATAGAAACCAGGCCAAAGCCGAAGACATCCGCTTCCGCGTCCTGCGCCTCCTCGAGGAAAACCCCACCGCCAGCCAGCGCGAGATCGCCAAGGCGCTGGGCATCAGCCTCGGCGGCGTCAACTATTGCCTCAACGCGCTGGTCGAGAAGGGCTTCGTGAAGATGCGGAACTTCCAGGAAGCCGAGAACAAGCGGAAGTATATGTACCTGCTGACACCCAAGGGGGTGGCCGAGAAGGCGGCCCTGACCGGACGCTTCTTGGCGCGGAAGATGCGGGAGTATGAGGCGCTGAAGGCGGAGATTGAGGCGGTGAGGGCGGAGATGGGGGCGGGCCGTGAAAGAAAAGAATACAGCGCGACGGCTGTGAGGGGGCCAAAGAGTTGAAACACAATTTCCGAATCTCTCCTGTAGACCTCGCGTGGCGATAGCGGTGAGCAAATTTATTGTATCACAAATATTCTGGGTGACAGCTGGTCGACTGCTGTCGCGTGGTGGCTTGTTGGCAACATCCATTATACTCGCGCGAAATCTCGACGTTGAAGTTTTCGCTGCGTACAGTTTTTTCCTGTTGACTGTGAATATGTTGGCAACCTACTCCGCAATGGGGTTGGGCGTGACAGCCAACCGGTATTTTGTTGGCGCGGACAACATGGATCAGGCGAAGAGCCGAGTGATTGCGGCTATGGTGAGCGTTTCCACCATTTTTTCTCTACTCCCGGCGCTCGGACTACTCTTGCTGCCAATGAATTGGCTGGCCGATAACCTCCCTTTGCCGGCATGGGCTTTGGCGCTTGGAGTATTGGTTTTTGCACTGGAGGTGGTGCCGCAAAATGCTTTGAATGGGCTGGAAAAATATCGCCAGGATGCCCTTCTTTCCATATTGAGCGGCGGGTTCGTCGTTGGTATGGCGTTCTATGCAGCAACAATTCAAAGTCTTACGCTGACCCTGGTAGGATTGATTGTGGGCAGTCTCATCAGGGTCGTTGGCTGCTGGGCCATTGTCATCAGGGTTATTGGTTGGCAGAATTTACGGAAAGGGTTTCCATTCGCTAGATCTGATTTGTTTCATGTTTTCGGTTTTTCCCTTCCCATGTTTCTGATATCTTTGGTCGCTAGCACCGGACCGTGGGCCGTGGGGCGGGTCATCTTGAGCGGAAGCAGTGGCGAGTATGCTTTGGCGGTTTACTCAATAGGCCTGCAGTGGTTTGCGCTCGGCATGTTCCTGCCGGGTAGTGTCTCGCGTGTTTCCGTACCGCGATTGGTGCGGAGCATCGACCGGCCCAGCATTGACGATCCAGTGAAAAAACACCTCCTGTTAGGACTCAAGTTGTCACTTGCCACCTCTGGCCTTCTTGTTGTGTTTGGCGTGCTGTTTGGGCGTCAAATCATGGCGCTGTATGGCCGCATGTACGAAGACGAAATACTGTTACTGAGTGTGTTCTTGGTGATTGCAATGCTGGCGGCCACCTCGCAAATGCTCGGGAATCTTATCGTATTTTCCAACCATCAGTGGACATGGCTGAAGATAAATTTAGTTTTTCTGCTCGCTATGATTGGTGTAGCCGTCATGGCTATGGCTATGGATTATGGGGCTTGGGCGGGAGCGCTTTCTTTATCTATTTCGTATTTCGTTATGCTGGCTTTGTCAGTTTATAGTATCAAGTCAGAAAAGTTGGTGCAGGCCCATGCTCGCATGGCGGTCCGAAAAATATGAGACCTTTTCGCCTCTTCGTCGTTCTTAAACTGTTCTTTTTTTTCCCCGAAACCCGACTGTTCAAACTGAAGGCACTCCTGTTGCGTTGGGCGGGAGCAGAGATCGGGAGAGATGTTAATATTTGCTCATCCGTTACAATACTCGGGCACAGAAAGCTCACAATTGGCGACCATGTTTGGATCGGCCCGCAGAGTCTGATTGTCTGTAGCGCGCCGGTGCATATCGGTAGTAACGTAGATATTGCCCCTAGGGTTTATATTGGAACCGGAACGCATGAAATTGATGAAAGTGGCCCTCGCACTGCGGGAAAAGGCATTAGCGAACCGATTAATATCGAGGATGGTGTTTGGGTTGGAGCGACGTCAACCATATTGCCCGGTGTAACTGTAAAACACAAAACAGTCGTTGCGGCAGGGGCTGTAGTCCACAGCGACACCCCGCAAGGGGCAATAATCGGAGGTGTCCCTGCAAAGATCATCCGGTTTCTTGCCGGCGAAGGCGAAGGATAGTGTTGCCGGTGCAGAGCTTGACCAATTACCGACAGTATCCAATAGGAAAACAACACAGATACCATCTGCCCAAGTCACTCATCGTGCCATTGTTGGCGCTGTTCTTGCGGTTAGCCAGTGGGCCGACCGCGAATTTGAGTTACCTGGTCCTGGCTGCGTGGGCCTTGTTTGGCCCTCGGCAAGCCATCCAGGCGCTGTTCATGTCCTGGTTGTTCACCATGTTCAATCCAGGTCTTGCCTCAGAGGCTTCTCTTGGTGCCATAGGGCGCTATGCGGTGATCTTCGGGGCAATGGCCTCTGTATTGTTGGGATATTTTTCCAAGAACCAGCTGACAATAAAAAAGCATATCGTGGCGACATTACTTATAGGCCTTTTCCTCATTATCCACTCATTGCTTGTCAGCCCCATCCCCGATGTATCCCTGCTTAAGTCGATTTCTTTTTTGATCGCGTTTACATCCTTACTCGCGGCTTGGGGCGCGCTAAATCCAGACGAGCGAATGCAGACTGAAATGTTTGTCTTTGGCGGAATGATCGCCGTCGCGCTGGTGAGCTTGCCCTTTATTTCTGGCGGGGTTGGATATCTGCGCAATGGTACCGGGTTTCAGGGCATCCTTAACCATCCTCAAGCCTTTGGCCCCTTCGCAGCCTTGCTCGCAGGCTGGCTGGCGGCTCAAATTGTCAGTAACAAGAAGCCGCCGTCATGGCATTTTGGTCTGCTCATACTTCTTTTGGTAATGATTTTTGCTTCCGAAGCTCGGACAGCAGGTGGCGCGTTTGTCCTTGGATTTGGCTTTCCGTTTCTTTTCGTTCTTGTTTTTCGCATCCATGAATTGAGGTCGATTCTACCCGGAATTCGGACGGGAAAATTCGCGCTCGCTCTCTGGGTTGCTGTCTTCGGATTGATCGCTTTTGGATCTGTTTTTATGACAGAAATCAGCCAGTACATTTCAAAGTCCGGGCGATCAATGGCCGGTTCGGATTTGGCTGGAGCCTATCAGGAATCGCGTGGCTTGCTTGTTACCAACATGATCGCCAACATTAGAAATTATCCGATAAGTGGAATTGGATTCGGGATTGCTTCCTTCCCGGAAACCATGACGGTGGCGCGGGACGCTTTCACAGGGCTGCCAATTGGCGCCAGTATCGAAAAGGGTGTCATGCCGGTTGCCATAGTTGAAGAATTGGGAGTGCCTGGAGCACTGCTTCTTTTTTCATGGATCGGTATGTTAATTGCCCGAGCCAGCCGGGCAGGCTTCGCTTCTCTGGTAGTCATTCTCACAAGTCTTTTTGTGAATTTGGGAGAAAACGTGTTTTTCTCGGCCGGGGGGCAAGGCATGTTGGTAATGATACTTGTGACATGGGCGGCAAGTCCGGCTGGGACCGCTCGGGTGGTAAAAAAGCGATCATGGATCGGATAGTTTTCTGGCAACGAATTGTCAGCCCTCATATGTTTTCTCTAGCTTCGGCTTTGAAAGACGAGGGGTACGAAGTTCGGTATGTCGCTGAGGAGTTAATGTCCCGGCAAAGATCCGAAATGGGCTGGAAAAGTGAAAAGCCAGAGGATGTCGAGGTCATCCTCATTGAAGATAAAGCGCATATTCACCGCATAATTGCAGACGTGCCTTCCGATACGGTCCACCTTGTTCAGGGCGTTTTCTCGAATGGGATTATGGAAAGTGTTCGCCGCGCGCTAAAGTCCAATGGCGCGAAATGGGGGGCGATCATGGAAACGGTTGATGAACGATCGTGGAAATGGCCACTCAAACGCTTGGTTTATCGCAGTCGTTTGTGGAGGTGGGCGGTACGCCCAGATTTCGTTTTGGCGATAGGCGAGCGGACAAGCGATTGGGTGACCGCACGGGGCTTTCCGAAAAATCTCATATTTCCGATGACTTATTTTATTCAGCTTCCATCGGGTGAAGATGGACCAAGACAGGTTTCCAAAAACCGTTTTCGCATTGGATTTATTGGCCGACTCATTCCCCTCAAGCGCGTCGAGTTGGTGGTCGATGCCCTCGCGGGCTTGTCAGATTATGCATTTGAATTCGTGATTATCGGATCCGGTCCGCTAGCGTCAACGATCGAAAAACTTGCGGTCGAAAAGTTGGGAGAAAATGGATTTTCCATGCGTGGAATGTTGTCTATGGACAAAACGCGCGCCATTTTGACAGATCTGGATTGTCTGGTTCTGCCAAGTGACCACGACGGCTGGGGGGCAGTTGTCACCGAGGCGCTCATGGCCGGTGTTCCAGCGATCTGCAGTGACGCTTGTGGATCTTCTGAGGCGGTGAAGGCGTCAGGAGTTGGCGGGGTTTTCCCAAAGGGAGATGTCCGGGCTCTGCAAAATTTTCTGAAACAGGCAATGGATAAGGGCCCACCGACAGCTGATGAACGGAAAAGACTTGCACAATGGGCGCGCTGCTTCGGCCCTGAAGCCGGTGCCGCCTATATTACTGGGATCCTAGCCTCCGTATACGAAATGGGCCCAAGGCCAAATCCGCCATGGCAATCGGTGTTTCCGAGATTAGGTGGAGGTATTGGGTGAAAACAAGTTCTGTCCATATAGTTCCACACATTGGCCATGAAGCGAGTGGGCCTTCGTACACCGTCCCAAGGCTTTGTAGCGCACTTGTCGCCGCTGGTCATACGACTAAACTAGCCGTACTCGGACCCCAGCAAGAAAAAGAAACGTTCGATTTCGTACAACACTTTCCTTATGGTTTGGGCCCCAAAAGGCTGGGGGTGTCCCCCAAAATGAAACACTGGCTGCGTCACATGGGGCATGCGGGCAATATCGGCATCATTCATAATCATAGCCTATGGATGGCCACCAATGTGTATCCGGCTAAAGCTGTCCGCAATTCAGCCTGCCGATTAGTAGTTTCACCCCGTGGCAGTTTGTCTGAATGGGCGCTAGAGCATTCTAAGTGGCGCAAGAAAATACTTTGGCCGGTGTTCGTCGAGCCTGTGATGCGCCAGGCAACCGCATTTCATGTAACTGCGGATTCTGAATATATCGATATTCGGCGGTTGGGCTTTCACCAGCCGATTGCGATCATTCCAAACGGCATTGACATACCGGAAATCGAGAAGCCGAAGTCGTGCCGGAAAGAAATGCGGAAATTACTTTTTCTCGGGCGTATTCACGAAAAAAAAGGTATCCACCAGCTGCTGCAAGCTTGGCAGAGGGTTCAGGCTCGACATGTTAACTGGCAGCTTGTCGTTGCGGGACCCGATAATGGTGGTTACTTGCAAAAGATGAAAGTCCTGGCGGAGGAGCTGGGCTTGCAGAGATGCATATTTCCCGGTCCTATTTATGGCGAGGAAAAGCTCAATGCTTATAGGCAGGCAGATATCTTTGTGCTGCCAACTTATAGTGAGAATTTTGGCATGACGGTTGCGGAAGCACTGGCTGCCGGGACACCGGCCATCGTTACCAAAGGCGCACCTTGGGCAGGATTGGCAACACAGCGCGCGGGCTGGTGGATTGATATTGGCGTTGAGCCTTTGGTCGCGGCTTTGGAAAAGGCCCTAGCAACAGAACCAGAAACACTAGAGGAGATGGGTCGTCTGGGCCGCGAGTGGATGATCCGCGATTTTTCTTGGGATAAAATTGCTGCTGATATGGGGGCATTTTATGAATGGCTAATCAATGGTGGTAATCTGCCGAACTGCGTGCGCAAAGATTAGCGTGCGCTCAAATTGAAACCAATGACTGTCATCCCGCAGACCCTCATAATCAATGAAGGGCGAACTGGGGCTGGCCACAAAACTGTCTTGCAATACTGAAAAGCTCATGACCCAAGCTGCCGACAAATCCGCCCAATCTCCACGGCCAAAGGGCAAAGTACCGATCGCAGTGATAATAATCAGCCTCAATGAGGCACACAATATGGAAGATGTTCTGGATAACCTCGAGGGCTGGGCGCAGGAGGTTTTCCTTGTCGATAGTTTCAGTTCGGATCAAACCGTAAATATTGCCCTCGCACGCGGGGTATATGTAGTGCAGAGACGGTTCACTAACTTTGGAGACCAGTGGAATTTCGCCCTCAGCCATTTGCCAATCACAGCTCCTTGGACAATGAAGCTTGATCCGGATGAGAGGCTGACGGACGAATTAAAGACTTCTATTGAAAGGGCGATTACCAAGAACGAAATTAACGGATTTTTGATGAACAGACGACTTTGGTTCATGGGAACGCCACTACCTGTTCGCATGAAGATCCTTCGCCTTTGGCGCACCGGTACCGGTCGTTTTTCTGACGTGTCAGTTAATGAACACCTTCTGGTAGAAGGTGGAGTTGCGCATCTAAAAGGTGATTTGGAACATCACGACAGCCCCAACTTGCATCACTGGTATGACAAACAAAATCGGTACTCTACAATGGAAGCAGTGATGCGGATTGAGAAAGCCGGATATGCAGAAAAGCCTGAAATTTTCGGGTCGGCTTTGCAACGGCGCATGTGGTTAAAATCCATTCGTCACAGATTGCCATTCCGAAATCTGTTAATGTTTCTTTATTGTTACTTCTGGCTAGGTGTATGGCGTGCCGGGCGGGCGGGCTTTGTCTGGGCCAGGTGTCGGGCCGACGTATATCGCATGATTGATTTAAAAGCCGAAGAGATGAAACTTCTCGGAACGGTTTACAAACCACCGCGCGTCCCCTTAGGCGACCCAAATCCAGAAGCTATTCAGGCTTCGACTGTTTCAACCGAGTGAGCCGTCTTTGGACTTTCCCCATTTTGGGGCCGGAAATCTTCTGAATGAAGCGATACCTGCTTTTCAGCCTGTGGCCTACAGGTCCAGTTACCTTTTCCACAACCGAGGTGTGAGCATGGTCGTAGGCTCGACAAGAAAACTACTCTGATGCGCGTTCTTACGGTAATCGGTACGCGTCCCGAAGCCATCAAGATGGCCCCGGTTATCAAAGGGCTGCTGCGGCGGCCCGGAATCGAGGCACGACTGTGCGTGACCGCCCAGCACCGGAATATGCTGGATCAGGTGCTTGAGCTTTTCGGGCTCAGTCCCGATTACGATCTCGATCTGATGAGGCCGGGTCAGAACCTGACCGGCATCACATCCAGCGTGCTGAGCGGTCTTGCTCCAGTGCTTGGACAGGTTCGCCCCGACGTCGTTCTGGTCCACGGTGATACAACCACGACACTCGCCGCAACATTGGCAGCATATTATGCCCGGATTCCAGTGGGGCATGTCGAGGCGGGTCTTAGGACCCATGACATTTATTCGCCTTGGCCTGAAGAAGTGAACCGCAAGGTCGCCGGTGCGATTTCGGAACTGCACTTCGCCCCGACTGAGCGGGCGCGCCGTGCTCTTCTAGACGAAGCCGTGCCGGATTCTCGTATCCAAGTTACAGGAAACACGGTAATCGATGCTCTCCATGAGGTCGTCGCCCTACTCGATGTAGATCAGGAGAAGAGTAACGCGCTCGCTCGTGAGTTTCGACTTGATCCCGAGAGGCGGATGATCCTGGTTACCGGCCACCGCCGTGAAAGCTTCGGCGACGGTTTTCAGCGCATCTGCGAGGCGCTTCGCCGACTTGCTCAGCGTCAAGATGTCGAGATCGTCTACCCGGTCCACCTGAACCCCAACGTCAAAGGCCCGGTTGAGGAAAACCTGTCGGATCTACCCAACGTTCATCTTCTGCCGCCCCAGGACTATTTGCCCTTTGTGTATCTCATGAGTCGGGCCCACATTATCCTGACCGACTCTGGTGGCGTACAGGAAGAAGCGCCCGCGCTCGGCAAGCCGGTCCTGGTGATGCGGGAAACCACAGAACGGCCTGAGGCTGTGGAGGCCGGCACCGTGAAGCTCGTTGGCACGGATGTCCAGAAAATAGCCGGTGAAGCAACGAGGCTTCTCGACGATGATGAAGCCTATCGTCAGATGAGTATTGCGCATAACCCCTATGGGGATGGCAAGGCAACAGGGCGGATTATTGACGCCTTGCACGCTTGGTACGAAAACAAAAAGGACTGTTGATACCGTGAGCCAGGATGGTTTGAGAATTTCCGAGTTTGAGCGCATTTCGGTTGTAGGTTTGGGGTATATTGGCCTGCCCACCGCAACAATGTTCGCATCGCGCCGATACCGGGTGATCGGCGTCGACGTGAACGAAAAGACTGTCAGAACGATCAATCGCGGCGAGGTGCACATTGTCGAGCCGGACCTTGATATCGCTGTACGGTCGGCCGTAGCCGCGGGGTACTTGACGGCCAGCACAACGCCCGAACCGGCGGATGCCTTCCTGATCGCGGTACCAACGCCTTTCGACAATGGGAACCACCTGCCCGACATTAGCTATATTGAGGCAGCGGCTCGCTCCATCGCGCCGGTTCTGGCTCCAGGGAACCTGGTAATACTTGAATCGACTTCACCAGTTGGAACCACCGAGCGGATGGCGGATATTCTGGCCCAAGCGCGACCCGATCTAACCTTCCCGCGGAGCGATGGCGAAGCATCCGACATTCGCATTGCGCATTGTCCCGAACGGGTTCTACCCGGCAAGGTAATGCGGGAATTGGTGACCAACGATCGGGTTATTGGAGGCATGACGCCACGCTGTTCGGAACTTGCTTCCCGGCTCTATCGCATCTTCGTCGCTGGCGAGTGTATTCACGCATCTGGCCCACGAACTGCCGAGATGGTCAAGCTGACCGAAAACAGTTTTCGCGATGTCAACATCGCCTTTGCCAATGAACTATCTCTTATCTGTGCGCGGCAAGATATCGATGTGTGGGAGTTGATCAAACTCGCCAACCGTCACCCTCGGGTGAACATTCTGCAACCCGGTCCGGGCGTTGGCGGGCACTGCATTGCGGTCGATCCGTGGTTCATCGTCGCCAACGCCCCGGACGAAGCCCGCCTGATCAGGACCGCGCGTGAGGTCAACGACGGCAAACCCCGATGGGTGGTGGACCAAGTCCGCGCGGCGCTGGCCCATCATCTGGCCGCGCACCCCGACACCGCACCTCAGGAAGTGACGGTCGCTTGCTATGGCTTAACCTTCAAGCCCGATATCGACGATCTTCGTGAAAGTCCGGCACTAGAGATTGCCCGGTCGATTGGCCAGGAACTGAACGGGAGATTGTTGGTGGTTGAGCCATATATTTCGAGTTTGCCAAAAGAAGTTGTCAATTGCGGAACCCTTGTATCACTCGAAGTTGCCCTTGAAGAGGCCGATATCCATGTGATGCTGGTCGACCACGCCATATTCAAACGGAGCTCTGCACCCGACGGCATGCTAATTGACACGCGCGGTGTATGGCGCTGCTCTGAAACAGATGGAATTTTCCCGGTAGGTCAGAACCAATGATAGATGAAAAGGAAAAGGTCAAAGCATTTTGGGAGTCAGCTGCATGCGGCGAAAATCTTTACCTACCAGAGATCACCGCTGCGAGCTTTCTCTATCAAGCAACAAAGAGATATGAGTTGGAACCTTATATCTCTGACTTTGCGGATTTCTCGCGTTGGGAAAAAGCGCGGGTGCTTGAAATAGGTGTTGGTCTTGGCTCAGATCATCAGCGTTTCGCTGAGGCTGGTGCCAATATGTTTGGAATTGATTTAACGGAGCGCGCCATACAACTAACAGCCGCGCGCTTGAAATGCTTTAACCTTAACTCGAAACTGAAGGTAGGTGATGCGGAACGACTTGAATACCCCGATAACTTCTTTGATCTAGTTTATTCTTGGGGCGTAATTCATCACTCCCCAAACACTGCAAAAGCTGTACAGGAAATTCTACGAGTCTTGCGACCCGGAGGCCATTTTCGTGTTATGATTTACCACAAGTATTCCTTGGTCGGATTCATGCTTTGGATACGATACGCGCTGATGATCGGTAGGCCTTTCCGATCTTTGGATGACATCTATGCCCATCACCTCGAAAGCCCTGGGACCAAAGCCTACACTCGAACGGAAGCAGCCAACCTCTTCAGCGGCGCCGAAAACTTGCGTATTGAAACTGTGTTAACCCACGGAGATTTACTTGAGGGGGCCGCAGGTCAGAGGCATAGGGGTATCCTGTTAGCGCTAGGAAGAAGATTATTGCCGCGCAAGTTAATACGCCGCCTATTGCCTCGGGCAGGACTATTCATGCTGATAAGTGGGATCAAACCCCTGACTCCCTCTAATTTGCATGAGGATATGCCACATTAATGTGCGGGATCGTTGGTTATTCAGGCTTGGCTACGTTTCCGAACATGGCCGCGGCGCTCAGTTGTATTGCACATCGCGGACCAGATCAGTCAGGATACCTTGTCGACGAAAAGGCGATGATCGGTCTTGGTCACACTCGCTTATCCATTATCGATCTGTCAGACGCCGGCCGACAACCTATGAAGAGCCACTGCGGGCGCTATAGCATCGTTTACAATGGCGAAATCTATAACTATCTGGAGTTGCGAAAGGAGTTGGAAGCGCAGGGCCGCAGCTTTCGGAGCGATAGCGATACTGAAGTATTGCTGTGGCTACTGGCAACTCAGGGGCTCGAATGCTTACCTAGGCTGAACGGCATCTTCGCCTTCGCATTATGCGATCATGATACAAACAAGATCACGCTGGTGCGGGATCGTATGGGCGTCAAACCGCTCTATGTTTATGTCGATAATGACTGCGTGTGCTTTTCCAGTGAATTGAAAGCCCTCTTAGCCCTCGGAGCAAATCTCGGAACAACGAACATTGAAGCGCTGAGCCGGTATCTGAGCTTTCTCTGGTGCCCCGGAACAGAAACACCCGTAAACTCTGTGCAACGACTGGCGCCGGGTGAAGCGATGGTCCTCCAGGACGGCAAGGTCGAGAAACAATGGCAATGGTTCTCTCCGCCTAGGAATTGCCGTAAGCGA
Source organism: Piezobacter thermophilus (assembly GCF_055386745.1). Lineage (NCBI taxonomy): Bacteria > Pseudomonadati > Pseudomonadota > Alphaproteobacteria > Rhodobacterales > Paracoccaceae > Piezobacter > Piezobacter thermophilus. Next base: position 1,073,490 of record NZ_AP042380.1, read on the forward strand.
GCGACTAGCGTTGAGGAAGCATCCAAAGAGTTGCGCGATGTATTGCGCACAGCCGTGCATCGCCAAATGGTCTCGGACGTGCCTGTTGGTGCTTTTCTTTCGGGCGGGTTGGATTCAAGCGCAGTGGTCGCCTTCGCAAGGGAACTGCAGCCGAACCTGCAGTGCTTTACAATTGAAACCGCTTCCGACCGTCAGGATGGAACGGTAGAAGACTTGCCCTATGCACGCCGCGTAGCCGAACACCTCAACGTCCCCCTCGAAGTTGTTACGGTCACTTCTGAACAACTCGTCGCGCAGCTGCATGAAATGGTCTACATTCTCGATGAGCCGCTGGCCGATCCGGCGACAGTCAATGTGCTGTTCATAAGCCAACTGGCACGGAAGAATGGTTGTACAGTTCTGCTGTCGGGAGCGGGCGGTGACGATCTTTTCACTGGCTACCGTCGCCACGCTGCAATCCGTTATCGTCATCTGTGGTCATGGCTTCCAATCGGCCTGCGTCAAGGAATCGCCAGCCAAGCCGCCCGACTAGACAAGCGCAAACCAGTGCTACGCAAACTGTCCAAACTACTCGAAGCCCTTCCGTATGACGGTGATGAGGCAATCGTGAACTATTTTCGTTGGTCCCGTCGCAGTGACGTGCTTGCTCTTTTCCGTCCTGAATTCCGCACCCGCCTGAAGAAAACAGATCCTGCGTTACCAATGTTTACGCATCTGTCAGAGCTGGAACCGGAATGCGATGATATTGACCGAATACTGGCTCTCGAACAAAGGTTTTTCCTGGCCGATCACAATCTTTGCTATACGGACAAGATGTCGATGGCTGCGGGTGTCGAAACGCGTGTGCCACTGCTCGACACCGAGGTGATTGATTTCGCCTCAACCCTCCCCAACACTCTTAAACAGAGGGGGCGTGAAGGCAAGTGGATTTTCAAGAAGGCTATGGAACCGTTATTACCAAAAAGCGCGATTTATCGGCCCAAAACCGGTTTCGGTGCACCTCTTCGGCGCTGGATAAATCATGAGCTTAGAGACTTGGTGGATGCCAGTCTCTCGATGGAAAAAATCAACCTTCGAGGCATTTTCGACCCGAGAGCGGTTAGATCCCTCATTGAAAGAACTCGGCTCGGGCAAGTAGATGGCAGTTACACGGTATTCTCGTTGCTGTGCATTGAACTGTGGTTTCAAAGATTTGTCGATGATGCTTCGCAAACGACGCTTCGGGGCAATGTTCTAGACACAAATCACTACAAAGGTTTTTTGCCTACATGAAACAGGTTCTCCAATCCCTCAAGGACGGCAAGACCGAAGTGGCTGATATTCCTTCGCCCACAGCTCGACCTGGTCATCTGTTAATTCATACGACCCGCTCTCTGGTATCGGCCGGAACCGAGCGAATGCTGATCGAGTTCGGCAAGGGCAACATGCTGTCCAAGGCCCGTCAGCAGCCTGACAAGGTGCGCGAGGTTCTGGACAAGATGCGAACCGACGGTGTCGGCGCAACCATGGAGGCGGTGCGCAGCAAGCTCGATCAGCCGATCCCGCTGGGATATTGCAACGTTGGGCACGTCGCGGAAGTCGGAGCCGGTGTCAGTGCGTTTGCTCCGGGCGACAGAGTGGTTTCCAACGGCAATCACGCCGAAGTCGTCTGCGTACCGAAGAACCTGTGCGCAAAAATTCCCGACACTGTCAGCGATGAATCTGCCAGTTTCACCGTGCTGGCCTCGATCGGTTTGCAGGGCATTCGCTTGGCAAATCCGACACTGGGTGAGTGCGTGGTGGTTACCGGACTGGGGCTGATCGGGCTTCTGACGGTGCAGATGCTGCGCGCTCAGGGATGCCGCGTTATGGGAATCGACCTCGATCCCGACAGACTGGCCCTCGCACGTGAATTCGGAGCCGAGACGGTAAACATTGGCGCTGGCGAAGATCCGGTCTCCGCAGCTTTGGAATTCTCGCGGGGTGTTGGAGTTGACGCGGTATTGATCACTGCGTCGACGCAAAGCAGCGAGCCGGTCTCCCAAGCCGCGAAGATGTGCCGCAAGCGGGGGCGGATCGTGCTGGTCGGAGTGACCGGGCTGGAACTGAGCCGGGCCGATTTTTACGAAAAGGAACTGACGTTCCAGGTCTCATGCTCCTACGGGCCAGGGCGCTACGATTCCGCTTATGAAGAGGGGGGGAACGACTACCCGATCGGCTTTGTCCGCTGGACCGAGCAGCGCAATTTCGAGGCGGTGCTGGATATGATGGCTACGGGTAGGCTGGATGTCGAACCGTTGATCACCCATCGTTTCCCCATCGACCGCGCCGACGAAGCGCTGGGCCTCCTGACCGAGGACAGATCCGCGATGGGGATTGTTCTGGAGTACGCCCCTGATTCCAACGGCGAAACACTTTCACGTCGTCACGTACCGCTCCAGCCGATTTCCAGCCCGCCGGTTATTGCCAAGGCAAAGGCAAGCGTCGGCTTTTTGGGTGCCGGAAATTACGCCCGGCGAACGCTCATCCCTGCCTTCAGGCAAGCCGGGGCCGACATTGCAACCGTCGTCAGCGCGGGCGGCGTCAGCGCTGTTCATGCTGGGCGCAGGAATGGCGCTGCCGAGGCTTCAACCGATGAAAACGCCTGCCTCGAGTCGTCCAACCTCGATACCATAGTGATCGCCACTCGCCATAATGCTCATGCCCGCCAAGTGCTTGCCGCCTTGCGGAACGGTAAGCACGTCTATTGTGAAAAGCCGCTGTGCCTGACACTGGATGAACTGGAGGAAATCGAGACCGAGGCCCGCGCCCGCCCCGAGCAGTTTTTGATGGTAGGCTTCAACCGCCGCTTCGCACCACATGTGGTGCGGATGAAGGAACTTCTCAGCCCGGTACAGGGGCCGAAAAGCATTGTCATCACCGTCAATGCCGGCGCAATCCCGGCCGATCACTGGACACAGGATCCAAAGGTTGGCGGGGGACGCATCATTGGTGAGGCCTGCCATTTCATCGACCTTGCCCGCCACCTGGCCGGCGCACCGATTACCCAACATTCAATACTGGAAATGGGCCGATCGGAAAACGGGGGTGCACCGAAAGATACCGCCTCGATCAATTTGGGCTTTGCCGACGGATCGATGGCAACAGTCCACTATCTTGCCAATGGCCACAAAAGCTTTCCCAAGGAGCGGGTCGAAGTCTTTGCCGGCGGCAGGGTGTTGCAACTGGACAATTTCCGAAGCCTGCGCGGCTGGGGCTGGTCGGGGTTCAAAAAAATGAACTTGTGGCGACAAGACAAAGGCGCTGGAGCGGCGGTTCGGGAATTTGTCAATGCGATCCAAAATGGGGGAAAACCCCCCATCGCACTTGATGAAGTGCTTGAATCCAGCCGAATATCGATCGAGTCGGCCAACGGCTCGGCGTAAGGCTCCTGTCCCGGTGAACGCCGCTTCTTTTCTTCGTCTTTGGCATACGATCCGGCACCTCAAATCGGTGCAACTCTACGGTCGGTTGTGGTTTCGCATGGCACGCCCCCGGCCAGACCATTCACCCCCTCCAAACATTCGCACCCTTTCGGGGACTTGGATCACACCGGCAACGCGCCGGGCCAGCGTGATATCGCCGAGAGAGTTTTCCTTCCTTGGACAAACTGGCAAATTGGACCAAATCGGATGGGACGGCCCCGAGCGCGACAAGCTCTGGCGCTACAACCAGCATTATTTCGATGACCTGAACGCAGAAGGGGCCGCCGAAAGAACCGGCTGGCACCAAGCGCTGCTGGAAGATTGGGTGAAGCGTAACCCGCCAGGGCAAGGTACCGGCTGGGAGCCCTATCCGACCTCACTCAGGATCGTGAACTGGGTCAAATGGGCCATGGCCGGAAACGACCTGCCCGGCACCTGCCGCGGCAGCTTGGCGGTGCAGGCACGCTGGCTTACCCGGCGGCTGGAACATCACCTGCAGGGCAACCATCTTTTTGCCAATGCCAAGGCGTTGGTCTTCGCCGGTATGTTCTTCGAGGGGGCTGAGGCGGAAGGATGGCTGCGTCGCGGCCGAAGCATCCTCCTGCGCCAGTTTCCAGAGCAGATCCTGCCCGATGGCGGCCATTTCGAGCTCTCCACCATGTATCACGCCCTGGCACTCGAAGATGTGCTGGATCTCGTCAACCTGATCGCTGCAAGTGGCACTGACGACCCGTTGGGCGAGACCGCGAAGGCTGTAGTGCCAGACATGCTGCGCTGGCTTGATACGATGTGCCATCCCGATGGGCAGATCGCTTTTTTCAACGATGCAGCCTTTGGCATAGCGCCTGATCCGGCGGATCTGCTGGCCTATGCTAGGCGGCTGGGCTTTGCAGCGCCTCCGGCACCCGAAAACCTGACCTTGCTACCGGACAGCGGCTATTCCCGACTTGAGGCAGGGCCAGCGGTGCTGCTGGCCGACCTCGCCCGGATCGGTCCGGACTACCTTCCTGGCCACGCCCATGCAGATACGCTGAGCTTCGAACTGTCGCTTTTCGGTCAGCGCGTTTTCGTGAATTCCGGCACCTCAGTCTATGGCACCGGCACCGAACGGCTGCGCCAGCGTGGGACAGCTGCGCATAACACCGTCATCGTCGCGGGCGAGGACTCAAGCGAGGTCTGGGGAGGTTTCAGGGTCGCTAGGCGGGCCAGACCACGCGATATCGTCATATCCCGCGAGCCATCCGATGCCCTCATCGTTTCCGGCTCTCATGATGGCTACCGCCGCCTGCCGGGCGCACCGGTCCACTTCCGGCGCTGGATCCTGAATTCAGGCTCACTGGTTGTCGAAGATCGTGTATCCCCCGTTGTCGAAGCCGAAGCACGCTATCATCTAGCCCCAAGCGCGCAGCTTTCGCAAACCAGCCCGGACGAGGGCACGATCACCCTTGAAACCGGACAGGAAGCAAGATGGTCGGCTTCGGGAGGGCCTGCCCGTATCGAGGAGGCAAGCTGGCACCCGGAATTCGGCCAATGTGTGCCGACAAAATGCTTGGTGGTGCCACTCCGACAAGGGCAGGCACGGCTGACACTGGACTGGACCTGACCCGTGCACATCCTCTTTCTGACTGACAACTTTCCGCCTGAAACAAACGCGCCGGCAAACCGGACGTTTGAGCACGCTCGTGAATGGGTGAAGGCCGGGCATCAGGTCACCGTGATCACCTGCGCCCCGAATTTCCCGACCGGGAAGGTTTTCGAGGGATACAAAAACAGGCTTTGGCAAAGCGAGGAGATGGCCGGGGTCCGGGTGATCCGTGTCTGGACATACATGACACGCAACGAAGGTTTTGCGCTGCGTATTCTCGATTATCTCAGCTTCATGGTGATGGCATTTTTCGCCTCCCTGCCGGTGCAAAAGGTGGACGTGATCGTCGGAACCTCACCCCAGTTCTTCACCGCCTGCGCCGCCTGGGGCGCAGCCGCCCTTAAACGCCGGCCCTTCGTGTTCGAGCTGCGCGACATCTGGCCAGAATCGATACGGGCAGTCAGTGCGATGAAAGAAAGCCGGCTGTTGGATTTTCTCGAACGGATCGAGCTGTTCCTTTATCGACGCGCCGCTGTTGTGGTCAGCGTGACCCACTCCTTCGTGGATAACCTCGCCAGTCGCGGCATTCCTAGGGAGAAGGTGAAAGTGGTCACCAACGGCGCCGACATGACCAGCTTCGAACCGCGCCCCAAGGATGAGCGCCTGCTCGCAGACCTTGGCCTCGAAAGCAAGTTTGTTGCCGGCTATGTTGGAACCTTGGGCATGGCGCACGGACTCGATACCCTGCTCGACGCGGCAAAACGCCTGGCCGCAAGGCCCGAAATGCGCGACGTCCGCCTGGTCATCCTTGGCGATGGCGCAGTGCGTGACCATCTGGAAGCCCGCATCCGCAATGAAGGTATTGATAACGTCCTGTTGCTCGGCCGCGTTCCACGAGAAGAGGTCATTCGCTACTGGTCGATTCTTGACGTGGCGATCATCCATTTGCGCCGTTCCGATCTGTTCAAGTCGGTGATTCCATCGAAACTGTTCGAATGTATGGCGTTAGGAATCCCGATACTGCATGGGGTAGAGGGCGAATCCGCTGATATCGTCAACCGAACGGGTATCGGGATCTCCATTGAACCTGAAAACTCGGACGCTTTGGCTGACGCGATAGCTGGTCTTGTGAACGAACCCAACCGCTTGGCCGCGTTTCACGAAGCAGGACCAAAGGCTGCCCTAGATTACGATCGGGCGGTCCTTGCGGAGCGCATGGCAGCCATCCTGAAAGCTGTTGTGTAGTTCCAGTTCTGGGCCCAGTTTTGGCGTGGCCCGCCTGTTCGGTTTGGGATCATATCCCCTTTTTTCTCTCCAATCCCTTACACCCTACATGCAGACGAAACCTGCGTCTTATGACCTTGGTGTCATGGTCGTTTCCTTGTAGTGGTCTGAAATCAGGCGGTCGGCGCTGTCGGCAGCAGGTACTGGATCGCGATGCGCACATCGCCACCGGTGAAGCTACCGCCATTGGCGGTGAGCACGATCGGCGTCGGCGCATAGAAGGCCTGCGGGCCAATCACCCCGACATTGGTGCTGCCGGCGGCGATGCCGAGGCTGCCGCCGAACTTGGCGGATGTGCCGGCAATGCCGCAATCATATGACGCGGCCCCGGTGATTGCTGTGACGGTACGCGTCGAGACCGCCAGCACGATGGCGCGGTCTGGGATGGTGATGGCGGAGGTGACGGAGGTGCCGGTGAGGCCGGCCAGCAGCTCTTCCTCCACGTGCAGCCCGATGGCAGCGCCATTCGGCCCCCGAGCCACCTCGACGGCGGGGCCGCGTACCAGCAGGTTCAGGGCGGCATCGAGCGTGAGCCACGCCCCGCCCGCGCGCACCAGCAGCCCCCCTTCATCCTCGACCCAGACCCGCCACCCCTCCTGCGGCGGCAAACGCACCCATGCCCCACCGGTGAACAGAGCCACGTCGCTATCCCAGCCGGCCCAGGCCCCGGTGGCGCCGGTGGCAACGATGTAGCGGTCTCCCTCGACGGGACTGGGCGGCGGCGTGGCGAGATCCCGGTCCTTCACGACAAGCTGCACCAGCCCGTCGAGCTGCGCGAGGGCTTCGTTGACGGTGACATGCTTCTGGGCCTGGGCAGCGGAAAGCAGCGGCAGGGCGAGGTTCGGGCTGGTCATGGGGTCGTCTCCGTGACGGTGAGGGTGGCGGCAAGCGGCACACCGCGGCCCAGCGAACCGAGCTGGAAGACGCGCAGGTCAACGCTGGCGATCGGCCCACCGAAGTCGGCGGTCTGGTTGGCGACGGTGTACGTGAAGGCCGGTGCTGAGAGTCCGGTGACTGTGCGCACCACGGTGCCGGCGTTCAGAATCTCCAGTTCATAGGCCTCGTTCGCCTCCGACATTGGCACCTCCGCCAACACCCAGCTGTCGGCGGCGAGCGCCCGGTCGCGGCGCAGCCAGCGGATGGCAAGATCTCCGTTCGCCTCGCGCCGCATCCTGGCCTGCGCTGGGGCGAAGGGTTTCAGACCGCGCCCGTTCGGCCTGAAGGTCAGCGCCTGCATGATGGCGTCGGAGGGCGCGGCATTGCCCGGCCCGATGCGCCAGTTCCACGGGATGCCGAGATCGGCCTCGGCGATGGACAGCGGCGCAACAGCGTTGTCGAGAATCACCACCCGCGCACCGATGGGTGTCGGGTTGCCCATGGCATCTTCGGTGCCGCGCTGCCCCCTGAGCAACCGGGTCAACTTGTACCGACCTGTTGCCACGAGTTCCGCATTGCCGAACTGGACGATCTCCCAGGCGCCCGGCGCGCTTTCGATGGCCAGCACGTTGGCGCCGTTCGAGAGCTCGGTATCGGTGACGCTGGCGAGCGTGTCCGATGTGAGGTCCACCAGAAGTTCGTTTCCTGCGTCGAAGCGGTCTACAGGACCGGCCGGCAGATCGGCCGTCAGAACTCCCGTGCGGGCCGGTGCGCCGATGGTGTCGAGCAGCTGGAAGCCGGAGATGTCGGCACTGCGCCAGACGGCGCCGTTGCCGTACCACGGCCGGGCGAACACCGCCGCATACGGGCGATGCGCCGGCACGGAGTCACTCAGCTGCGGCAGGTCCATCAGCGCCACATCGGCCGGGCCGAAGACGGTGGGAGTTGAGAGCTGTGGCGCGCGGGCTTTGCCCGGCGGAAGGTCGTAAAGCGAGGCATCGGCACGGATTGCTTCGATGGCGCGCGAACCGGTATCGGCGATGCGGGTGAGGCGGTAGTCGATGCTGCGCCCGTCATGCTCGAGAGCGATCACATCGCCCGGGTCGAGCGCGAGGCGTGAGGGCGGCAGCTTTGCCGTCAGCGTCTCGCGCCCCACCCAGGCTTCCAGCAGCGCCTGGCGGCAGCGCCGGTCGGCTTCCTCGAGTGAAACGGCAAGCGGGAAAGTCTCGGAGGACACCCGTGCGGCCTGGACGGTGCTGCGGCGGGCTTCGACCGTGGCCGCGTCATACTCCTCGTCGGCCCGCACCAGCTGCCACTTGAGCGCCTGGGGCAGCTCGGTCTCCTGCCCGCGCGTCAGTTCCATGACCTCGGCCCGGCCATTGCCGACCAGCTGGTCCGGCGTGATGGTCATGGCCGCCGCCCGCCCCCGAACCCGGAACACGATCTTCCCGCCGCTCTCGACGGCATCGAAGCCGAAATGGCGGGCCAGCACCGCGATCGAGGCGCGCGGGCTTTCGAGTGCGGCCACGGTGAAGCCGGGTACGATGTCGGAGAGCTCGGAGACGTCCACCAAGTCGGCATCGAGCCCCGCCGTCCGGCACAGGTCCCGCACCAGCGCGCCCAGCGACACCTGCCCGAGCCGACCGCCCATCCAGTGCCCCAGCCGCCAGTTGGCGGCATCCGACCAGATATCCGCACGAGCCGGGAAATCCGGGTAGGGCCGGGCGTCCCAGGTCCAGAGCGCGGCTTCGGCGATCTCGATCATCGGCGCGCCGGTGACGCTCGAGACCGGGTTCTTCGCCGTATCGCCCCAATAGCCCAGAATCGCGACGACATAGGCGCGCTGGATCGCCTCGTCCTGCCAGCCCCGCGAGAAGTACGGCAGGGCGCTCTCGGAGCTCTTCGGGTCAAAGAACACGTTGGGCTGGTTGGTGCCGCGATCGACGGTGGGGCAGCCGAATTCGGTGAAGCGGATCGGCTTCATCTCCGGCACCCAGCCGGTGGTGGATTTGCCGTAAGGCAGCACCTCGACGCCGTAAACGATGATGTCGTCGCCCACCGTGGCCGAGCGCGGCCCGATCCGGAAGCCGGAAGAGCCTGCGAGGCCTGCCGTCACGTCGAGCGTGATCTTCCAGAGGCCCGGCGAGATTTCCGCGCGACTCGTGGCGTTGATGGTGTGCGCCCCGGCGACGGTGCTGCTCCACCCGCCCAGCGCGCCGAAGAAGCCGGCATGCTGGCTGCCCGATCCGAGCGTGAGGTTGAGGGAGAACTCCCCCGACGTACCCGCCGCCACATAGGCCGTGATCACCACGCGCTCGCCCACCGCCAGCGTGCGATAGCCCGGCGTGGCCCCGTGCCATGTGGCGCCGCCCGAGGCGATGCGGGCCGGGGTCTTGAACGGCCCGAAACTGCCGGTGGTGGCGGTGATGGTGACCGAGGACGGGTTCTTCGCGTAGGACGTCACATCGGCGCAATTCTGGAACCAGCCGAAGCGCACACCACCCAGGCGATCATGGTGCCGGTTCAGCCACCAGCCGCGCATGTCCTTCGGTCGCCAGATCCACGGCTCGCCATAGAAGCTGTCGGAGATGACGGTGCGGGTCTGCGCGGTGCGGTCGGCGGCGGAAGCGTAGTACCAGTCGAACCGTTCGCCGCCCTCGATGTTGGATTTCAGATAGTCGAGGTCGCGCACCGAGGACCAGCCGGCCTGCGCGTCGAGGTGGGCGGTGCCGTCGCGCCAGTCACTGAGCGGCAGGTAATTGTCGATGCCGATGAAGTCGATGGCGGAATCCGCCCAGAGCGGGTCGAGGTGGAACAGCCGGTCGCCGGAACCATCGGCGGGCTGATGGCCGAAGTATTCCGACCAGTCGGCGGCATAGCTGATCTTGGGGCCGGCCCCGAGGATCGTGCGCACGTCCGCCGCAAGCTGCTTCAGTGCGGTGACCGCCGGAAAGCCGGTTGCGCTGTCACGGATGGTGGTGAGGCCGCGCAGTTCCGAGCCGATCAGGAAGGCATCGACGCCACCCGCCGCCTTGCACAGGTGGGCGTAGTGCAGGATCATCCGCCGGTAGCCCCAGTCGTTGCCGCCGGTCCACGAAACCGTCTCGCCGCTCACCGCGAAGTCGGAGATCTGCGCATTGCCGAAGAAGGCGTTGACCTGGCCGGTGGTGGCGGCGGTCTTGTCGACCGTCCCCACATATCCCGCCGCAGGCGAACAGGTGATGCGCCCGCGCCAGGGGTGGGCCGGCTGGCCGACCGTGGCGGCATTGTCGCTGTAAGGATCGGGCAGGGTGTTGCCGGCGGGGATGTCCATCAACAGGAACGGGTAGAAGGTCACGCGATAGCCCCGCGCCTCCATCTCCTTGATCGCCTGCACCACCGAGAAATCCGCCGGCGTGCCGCCGTAGTTGACCTTGCCCTGCCCATCGGTGCTGATCAGATGCGCCCCCGACCGGGTCACGCCGTTCACGCCCCAGGTCTTCGGCGCGGTGGTCTTGGTCGCCGTCTCGACGCCCGGCTTCATCTGGCAGTTGCCCGCGCGCAGATCGAGGCCGAACCAGCTGACCACGAGCGAGACGTTCTGCACGGCAGGCGCCGAGGATTTCAGGTTGTCGAGCGAGGCCAGAATGTCCGGCTTGCCGATAGCGTTGTTCACGTTCTCCGAGGTCGTATTGCCCGAGGTGCCGCGGGTGATCGGCTCGGTCGCATAGACGAATTCGCCCGATCCGGGGATCATGGTGACCGATTTTACCAGCCCCTCGGCGGTGGCAGCCTCCACCAGCGGCCGGAACACCTCGAAGGACAGCTGCGGGATGCGGTTGCCGAACTTTTCCAGCGGCAAACCCTCGAACATCACGTAGGCCGTGCCGCGATAGGCCGGGGCATTTCCCGTGCCCATTTTCGCCTCGATGAAGGGATCGGGCGTTTGGGTCTCGTCGCCCTTGTAGAGCCGCCACGTGACACCGCTCAGGTCCATGGGCTTGCCATCGGCCCACACCCGCCCGATGCCGGAGATCGGCCCCTCGCAGAGCGCCACCGCGAAGGACGCGGTGTAAGTGTAGGTCGTGGTGGTGACCTTCGGCCCACTGCCCCCCTTGCCGCCGCCGGTCGTGCTGGTGTTGACGTGTTCGGTGAAATCCGTGGCCCAGATGATGTTGCCGCCAAGGCGCATCCGGCCCCAGACGCGCGGGATCACCGCGCCTTCGGTGGAGGTGGTGACGGCGAGGTTTTCGAGCCGCGCCCCCTCGACGGTCTGGCCGGGTGCCAGCGACGAAACGATCCAGCTGTCCACCAGCGATCCCGCCATGGAGCCGATGGCCCCGCCGATGACGGCCGAAGACACGCCGAGAATACCGCCGCCGATGGATGCCCCGATAGCCGAACCGGCGGAGGCGAGAATGATGGACGCCATCGCTCAGCCCTTCCCGCGCTCGGGGACGGGGAAACGGAAGGCGAAGGCGATGCGCCGCGCCCAGGCCTCGGTCAGCGGTTCTTCAATGACGCCCGTGCGCTCATAGGCGTGAATGAAACCCTGCAAAAAATGTCGCCCGTTTGTGAGAATCCCGGCGTGCTTGGCGATGGCGCCGGCGCGCATGCGGAACAGCACCACGTCGCCGGTGCGGGCCTCGGCCACGTCGATCTCGACCATCGCAGCCCTTGCAGCCTCGGCCAACACCTCCTGCGGCCCCGCTTCGCCCCAGTCGCGCGAATAGGGCGGCACGGGCATCGGTTCCGGGCCGACGACTTCGCGCCAGACGCCCCGGATCAGCCCGAGGCAATCGCAGCCCACCCCCTTGACCGACGCCTGGTCGTGATAGGGCGTGCCGATCCAGCCGCGCGCCGCCTTCACGATGCGCGCGGGCATGATATTGGATTTCCGGGTCGTCACAACACGCCTCCGGTATTGGGATCGCCGCTCGAGGCGATGCGAATTACGGTGTCCTGGCCCGGAATGTGCGGGAAGCCCCGGAAATTGGTCGCGTTGGCGAATTTCGTCCTGCAGGTGTCGAACGCCTTGTCGCAGCCGACGAAAATGTCGAAGGCATCGCCGGTGCCGAGCGGGCGCACCGGGATCTCCATGAGCGTGATCGTGACGGTGGAACTCGCGAGCGCATGGGTCATGATCTCGGCCTTGCGCCCGGCATTGGCGCCGCTGGTCCAGGTGAGTGTGCCCAGCGCGAACCAGCCGTCGGCGAAGCCCGCCAGACCGGATGCGGTGAAGGCGCGCGCGCCCGACACCGTCACCACCGATCCGCTGCCCATGTTCGCCGGATCGTTCAGATTCACGCCGCAGCGGGCATCGCCGAGGATGGCGTCGCAGCTGGCCTGAAACGTCCGTCCGACGCTCTGGCTCAGCACATGCGCGAGCGAGCGCATCTCGGCCACGAACTGCACCCGCCCGCGCCGTACCTGCCCGATGGCGCCTCGCCGCATCAGCACCCGCTGCGAAGTATCCTGCCAGTTCACCCGCCAGATTTCCACGGCGGCATTGTCCCAGCGCCCATCGAGGATATCGGTCTCGGTGATCGTGGTGGAGGTCAGCACGCCCTCGGCGTCCTGCGCATCGACCGAAAGATCGGAGCCCGCGCGGATTTCCGAGGCGGTGAAGCCGCTCTCCGGCTGAAACGTCGCACCATCGAAGGTCAGCGGCAGGTCGTGGTCGGTGAAGCCGAACACCTGCCCGTCCGCACGGGTCAGACGCCAGCACCAGGCAAGTGTGGTGGTGCCGCCGTCGAGATGGGCCTGCAGGCCAGTGGGGAGGGTCTTCATCGGCAGGTTCCCGTCATGCGGTCGTCGAGATCGGCGATCCAGCGTGCCCAAATTGGCGGGACGGTGGCAATGGTCTGCGCCGGAGGTCGCGCGAGCCGCGCCTCGCCATAGGCCGCGCAGCCCGCATCACCAGCGCCCATCGTTGCGGCGCAACCGCTCAGCAGGATCAGAATTGCGACCGTCGCGAACCGCCTGGCGGCCCTGCTCCAGCTTTCTGAGCGTCTCTTCATATGCATCGCGTTCGGCCTCCCGTTTACGTGCGCGCTTTCCTTCCACACGGCCCCAGATGCGGCCGAGCACCAAGCCGCCGATTGCGCCCAGTGCCGCCATCAGCCAGATCAGGACATCAGCCATCGTCCCGTTCCCGGCGGGCCGCGGCGACACAAAGGGCGACGACCAGAACGCCAAGGCAGCCGCCCAGGATGAAGCCTGCGAGAAACTCAATCATCGCCCCGGAACCCCCGTTCGATCCGGTCACGCAGACCGATCAGGCCGAGACCGAGGAAGATCAGCCCGGCGGGCGAGGCATCGCCGGTGCCAGCGAGCAGCGCCACGAGGCGGGAGAGTTCGCCAAGCGGGCCGGTTGCGGGCAGCGCCACGGAGGCGATGCCGGTGAGCATGGCGAGACACCCCGCCCACCAGGTCAGGGAATTGGGTCGGATGTAGCGCATAGGATCAGCTCCTTCGAAACAGGCGGGTTAGGAAAGCAAGCAGCCGGACAAGCCAGCCGGTTGGCGCAACAGGTTCGGGAGGCGTGGGCCGCAACAATGCCAGCGCCTCTTCTTCGTTCAGCCGGCGGACGGGCCGCGAGAAATCCACCTGGCCCTGCGCGTCCACGCCCCAGACCGGGATCGGACCCGTCGGATAACGTCCCTCGCGGAACAGATCCCGCTCGGCTTTGCGGCGGGGAATGATGGAGGTCGGTCTGCGCCAGTTCAGAAACGCGTTGGCGGCCGCAACGCGATTGCCCGTATTGAGATGCCGGGTTAGAACCGCGCGGGCTATGCCGCCGGTGTTGTAATGGAAGCTGACCAGCGCATCGAATTCGTGGGGCTCGAGCGGAACCATGAAGGCGCGCCGGACGTCAGCCTCGTAGCTTCCGATGTCCTCGCGGAACAGCCGGAACACCTCGCGGATCGCGGCGTCCAGATCATCGGGCATACCCCGCGGCATCTCTGTCGGGGCTGGATCTCCGGCGGCGGCCGTGTGACCGATCCCGAAGGTCCAGGTGCCGGTGGCATCGCGATAGGGCCCGGGCACGATACCCTCGTGCCGGGCCAGGGCGAGAAGGCCCCGGTCTGTCATCTGCATGGGATTACCTCAGGAGCGAGAGAAACAGGATCAGCGCAGCGATGGCGAGGCCGACGCGCAGACGGTGAGTGAAGGCCGCACGCGGATCGTTGGTGGCACGGCGCAGGCTGCGCAGGACACGAACGAGTTCAGTCATCGTCGCCCTCCCGGGCTTGGCGCAACCGGGCCAGCACCAGTTCGATCACCGCGGGGCCGAACACGCCGACCAGATAGGCTGCGGAGCCGGCGGCGCCGCCGGCCGGTATCGCCTGCGGCGGCAGGCCGAGCCAGCGGGTGATGATGGCCATGGACAGGCTGCCCATCCCGGCGGCGATCAGCCCGCCGAGCAGGATGTGACGCAGCGCATCGCGCAGGCGCATCTTCGTGGTCAGCGCGTTCGTGGCGCCGCCGAGCGCGCCCCAGGCTGCGAGGATCACCGCGGTCGAGGCGGCAAGCTCGCGCAGCACCGCGGCAACAAAACCGGTATCGTCGTTCATCGCCGGACCTCGATCAGCGGAATGGAGGTGATCGAGCCGAGCCGCTCGATATCCATCGTCACGTCGATCTGGTCGGTATCGAAGCGCACCGGCACGTCGAACTCGAAGCCGGCGGTGATCGCGGCGCCCGATGCCGGCGCCGTGGTGAAGATGACCAGCCCGGTGGTGGTGTCCACCGACCAGCCGGAGGCTTGTTCCACGCCGTCGATGGCGACCAGGACCGTACCATCTACCGGCTTGGTGATCGTGCGGGTCCAGGTCTGCGAGCCTGACGAATAGTCCTTGGCGAGCTGGAAGGTGGTCGTGGCGCCATCCCCAGTGCCGATGGCCTGATCGGTTGCCGCCGGCATCTCGGACGGCAGGCAGGACTTGTAATCCGCCCAGTCCTTGAAGCGGAAGCCGTAGAGCCGGCCGTTCCGCGCCTCGAAGAACGCCACCACCGCCGCCAGGTCGTCGGCCCGCCGGATGCCATAGGCCGCATCGAAGCGCCGGCGCGAGTTGGCCCAGCTGGCGTTGCGTTCCTCGTCGCCGCTCGCGAGTTCGACCACCTGCGTGCGCCGCTCGGGGCCTCCTCGGGCTCCTCGGCTGATGTCGTCGGGAAACCTGACTTCGTGGAAAGCCATGACCTACATCCCCCTTCGGCCCAGTGCGACCGCCCGCGCGATGTCGGCCGCCATCTGGGCACGCGACTGCCGGAAGCTCTCGGCGTCACGGGTCTGAATGGTGATGTTGACCGGGGCGGCTTGACCTGTGCCTGACGTAACCTCGCGGCGCGACAGCACCCGCTCGCCGCGTTGCAGGATCGCCGGGATCTCGTCGGGCCGAAGTCCGGCCCACCCACCGCTGTGCATCCGAGGAGCACCGGCGAAGGCCAGGGCCGGAACCGCCCGCGTCGGGCCACCAGCGCCGACCACGCCGCCCGAGTGCAGCACATTGGCCAGCAGCCCGCCGGTGCCGCCAAGCCCGCCCAGCGCGCCGGACAGGACGTTCGCCAGCGGCCCCAGCAGGAACCGCCGGGCCGAGAGTTGCGCAAAATCCGCCAGCATCGAGGTCACCAGCGAACGAAAATCCAGCTTGCCGGTGCGCACGAAATTGCCGATGGCCTGCTCGGCGCTGCGGAAGGCGCCCACCAGGCTGTCGCCGATGCCCTTGCCGAGATCGGCCGCCTTCTCGGCGTAAGCGGTCAGCGTTTCCTTCGCCGCATCCAGTCCGGTGGCCTGTTCCTCGAGCGCCTTTTTTGCGGCGCGCACCGAAGCGGCGGCGCGGCGCTGTTCGCGGTTCCACGCGGCCAAGGTCTTCTGGTTGCGGGCCACGGCCTCGGCATTGGCGACGTAGGCCTCGCGCTGCCGACGCAGCCCTTCCTGCAGGATCGGATCGGCCCCGGAGATGTCGCCCACGCGGGCATCGAACCGCGCGCCCGCCAGCGCTTTCGCCAGCCCTGTGGGGTCGTCCTTGAACTTCAGGCGGATTTCGCTCTGGCGGAGCGACGAGAGACTTTGGGCCACCAGCGACATGGCGTTGCCGGCGGCGCGGGCCAGTTCGTCGGCCAGCGTGGTCGCCTGCGCCGCCGCGCCGCCCACCGAGTCCGATGCATCGTCCATGGTCGCGCGGAACCGGATCGTGGCGAGCGCCGCGTCGGTGAGCTGCTTCAGCAGGGTGCGCTGCTCGGCGGTCATGTTCTCGACACCGCCCAGCGCTGCGGTGTAGGACTCGCGCAAGCGTTCGAGCGCCGCCGCCTGGTCCTCAATGCCCTTGGCGTCCCGCAGGTCGGCCATCGCCCCGGCAAGGGCGACGGCATCCTTCATGGTGATGCCGAGCGCGTCCCTCAGTTCATAGACCGGGCCGGTCAGATCGCCCACCGAGATCAGGCTGGTCTGCAGCTCGGAAATTCGGCTCATGATCTCGAGGTTGCGCCGGGCGTTGTCGCCCAGGTCCAGGCCTTTGCTAACGAGCCGGCGCTGCTCCTGCCGCAGCTGCTCGATTTCGGCATTGACCCTGCTGA
Organism: Piezobacter thermophilus; assembly: GCF_055386745.1. NCBI lineage: Bacteria > Pseudomonadati > Pseudomonadota > Alphaproteobacteria > Rhodobacterales > Paracoccaceae > Piezobacter > Piezobacter thermophilus. The sequence goes on from NZ_AP042380.1 coordinate 1,090,236, forward strand.
CCTCGCCTGCCGCCTTTTCGAACTCGGCGCGGGTCAGGCTTCCGATTTCGCCCAGCGCATCGCGGGCGGCGGTCATGCCGACGGCGATCTGGTCGAGCGCCTCGAGCTTGGCCAGATCGCGCTGCACAACCAGCAGGGCGCGGGCTTCGCCGGCCAGCGCGCCGTATTTCTTGACCAGATCACTGGTGGGGGCGGCCGCGTTTTTCGCGCTCGAGGCATAGGCGGAAACAGCGGACTCCAGCCCCTTGATGCTGTCGGCCAGCCTGTTGCTGGTATCCGAGGCCTTGAGCATGTCGACGATGAAAGGGCCGAGTACGCCCGCGACGATGCCGATGGCGATGCCGAGGCCCCCGAAGCCCAGCAGCAGGTCGGGCATCTGAATGGTCAGGGCCCGGAAATAATCGCCCGTCACCGCGCCCTGTTGGGCCACCTGGTTGAGCTGCAGCCCCATGTTGCGCAGCGCATTGCGCGATCCGCGCGAGGTGCGACCGAGCACGCCGAGGCGGCGGTTCAGCCCGTCGACCTCGCGTTCGACCATGGCGAAGGACCGCTTGCCCTCGTCGCCGATGCCGCGAAACTCGGCCCGCACCTGCTTGCCGCCCGTCGCGCCGATCCGCACGCTAACGCGTTTTTCGGCCATGGATCATTCCTCGTTCTTTTCGTTCATGGAGCGCACCATCACCGCCTCGATCGCGGGCAGCAGGTGGCCGACCGCCGCGGCCTCACACCCCAGCGCCCGGGCCAGAGCCAGCGCCGCGCCCATGTCCCAGCCGATGATCCCGCCCGAGGGCGAGACACGCAGTTGCCCGCCGAGCCGGCCCACCAAATCCCAGACCTGGCACCCCTCAACGGTCTGCGGCGCATTCAGGCTTCGGGGGCATTCCGGGCACGGCCCTTCGCAGGATTCGCAGTATCTGCCGCCCCCGCCGAACTCCCATTCGGCAAGGGCGGTGAGGCGTTTTTTTCCGATTCCAGCGCGTGCAACGGCGCCAGATAGAGCGCCCGGAAGGCGAGATAGACCCAGGGCACGTCCATCAGCGCGTCGATCAGGGCAGGGGCGGGCTTTTCCAGCACCGCGCCTTCGGCATCGCCGACGCCTTCCCATTCGATGATTACCCGCCGCGCCCAGGCTTTCGCCTCCAGAACGCCGGCGTCGATCTCGGCATCGTCCTCGAAGGCGCCGGCCTCTGCCATTTCCTGCCAGACCTGCGCGGCGATGGCGCTGACGGGCGGCACCACCTTCACGCGGACGCCGCGCCCGAGGTCGAGCCATTTCGGCTCGGTCGAAAGCTCCAGCCTGATCATCAGTATGCCGCCACCTGGTTGTTGAGGACCACCGTGCACATCTGCCCGGCCACGCTGTCATAGGCCGCCTGCCAGTCGAAGCTCGCCTGAATGCCCTGCGGGCCCTGAATCTCCACCTTCGGGCGGGGCAGGTAGACGGCATGCGCCGTGATCGTCAGGCTCTGGGTGGCCGAGAGCGTCCAGGAGAACTCCAGCTCGGCCGCCGTGCCGTTCAGCGCCTGATCCATGAGCGTGGTATCGGCAAAGCGCACGTCGATCCGGCCCGTGAGCGCGGCAATGGACGGGTCCGCCCCGTCGATGCGCCCGTCGCTGCGGATGGTCTCGATCCGGTCGAGGTTGTTGGCATAGGTGAGCTCGGCGGAGACCACGTTGCCGAGACTCGCGCCGTCCCGCGTGATCGCCCCGTTGAAATGGCCGAAGCGCTGCAGCGCCCATGCGGTGGGCGTGCCGGCCTGACTGGACGTGGCCACTGCCTCGCCCTGGGCCACCAGCCCGACCGTTGCGGTCAGCAGCCCCGCGCGCTCCATCCGGAAGCCGAGGCGGTCGAGCACGCAGCCTGAATACATGGCAAAGCGCGGCACTTCCGGCATCCCCACCTCGATCGACATCGAAGGCAGGGACCAGCTGCCGGAGGTGAAAGTATGGGTGTAATCCGGCGCGGTACCGGTGGTCGCCGGATCGCCGAATGCGGCCTTCAGCCAGAAGCCCAGCGCCTCGAGGTCGACGGGCACCTCGATATCGCCGTCGGCCGTCACCGCATCCTTGATCGGGGCGAGCGGGTCGCGCCCGTAGCCCAGCAGTTCCGATTCCAGCAGCGGCTGCTCGGCGCCCAGCGATACGGTGGCAAAGGGCATCTGGTAGAAGCTGCTGGTGGGCGCGGTGCCATAGGAAGTCTCGAACGCGGCCGCAAGCTGCGACCGCGCGCCTTGTGCGCGTGCCATGCGTCAATCCTTTCGTTGTCGTTTCAGCCGAGCGGGTCGCTCGTCGTGTAGATCAGCGTCACCGCGATCACCGCGGCCTTCAGCGCCTGCGCGCCCTCGATGGGCAGGTCCGCCGGTTGCGGCGCGTCCGGTTCGGACCAATCGCACAAGCCGCCCAGCGTGCGGTCGGCGGCCAAGGTCGCGCCGATGGCGGCGGCGAGCGCATCAAAGGCCGCATCGCGGGCCTCCTGCGTCCGGCCCTGTACGATCACCTCGACCTCGGCGCGGTGCTGCCAGTGGTATTGCAGGGGCGAGAGCGTTACTTCCGGCTCGCCCGGTTCGCCGTCGCGCAGGATCACCAGGCCGCCCGTCGGCACGCGCTCGGGCAGAACCTCGCCGCGCAGGACGGTGGCGTTGGGCACGGTTTGCAGGGTTGTGTGGAGGGCGGAGAGGATGGTTTCGCGGGGGGTGGGCATTATCGCTGCTGCGTTTCAGTTTGATATTCACGTTGCCGCTGCATGGTTTTCCGGGTGGGTGCCAAGTCCGTATATCTTGCCATTTTGAATTACCTGTATTACATAAACGGCGACTTCGCATCACAGGTAAGACAGTATGCCGGCCCCGACGCTGAATATTTCACCCGCCGTCAAGCGGGAATTGCGAACGCTCGGCGCGCGCATCAAGCGGGCCCGCCTGCTGCGGCGCTTGCCCATGGAGCTGGTCGCCGAGCGTGCCGGAACCAGCAGGGCCACGCTCTATCGCATTGAACGTGGTGATCCCAACGTGCGCATCGGCGCCTACATGCTGGTGCTGCAGGCGCTCGGCCTGCTCAAGGGATTTGGCGACGTCAAGGATGCTCTGAGCGAACAGCTCGGCGCCGAGCTTCTTCCCAAACGGGCCCGCAGCCGTGAGTAACATCGAAGTCTTTCTCGACGCGTATGGCAGGCTGCGCCGCATCGGCCTTCTGAGACGCCATGCCGGTGCCCGCCGGGAACGCGTGACCTACGAACACGATCCCGATTGGCTGACCTCGCCCGAAGCATTCCAGTACGATCCCACCCTGCCGCTTGTGCACGGCCCCATTTCTCCGCCCGGCGGCAAGGAGATGTTCGCAGCACTTGGGGACAGCGCACCGGACACCTGGGGGCGCGAGCTCATGCGCCGGGCCGAGCGCCGCGCGGCCGAGCGCGAAGGCCGATCTGTCAGAACCCTGCATGAAACCGACTACCTGCTTGGCGTCTCGGACGAGACCCGGCTTGGTGCGCTGCGTTTCCGGTTTGAAGGCGAGGACGAATTTCAGGCGCCTCAGACGCGGGGCGTTCCAACGACACTTGCGCTCGGCGACCTGCTTGCCGCCTCGCAACGGATTTTGCGTGGCGAGGAAACCGACGAGGACCTTCTTCTGATCTTTGCGCCGGGTTCGTCATTGGGCGGCGCACGGCCCAAGGCGAGCGTTTTCGACCAGCACGGCCACCTGTCGATCGCGAAATTTCCCAAGGAAACCGACCGCTATTCGATCTCGCGGTGGGAGGCCATCGCGCTCGACATGGCCCGGGACTGCGGCATCACGACGATCGACTACGATCTGCTGCCAAGCCCACACGGGCCCATCTTCCTCACCCGGCGTTTCGACCGCAGGGGCAACATTCGCATCCCGTTCGTCAGCGCCATGGCGATGACCGAACATGATGATGGCGACGAGGACGGCAGCTATCTCGAAATCGTCGACGTCATCACGGATCACGGCGCCAACCCCGTGCAGGACCGCACCGAACTGTTTCGCCGTATCGCCTTCAACATCCTGATCAGCAACACCGACGACCACCTGCGCAACCATGGCTTTCTCTGGAGCGGCCGCCACGGCTGGACGCTCAGCCCGTGCTACGACCTGAACCCCGTGGCGGACGCCCCGCGCATTCTCAAGACGCGGATCGACTTTGATGACGCGACCGCATCGCTGCGATTGCTGCAGGAGGTGGCCGAATATTTTCTGCGCCCTGCCGAGGGGGCGCAGATCATCCGGGAATGTGCCGCCGTGGTCCGCAACTGGCGCAGCTATGCGAGGCGCAGGCAGGCTCCTGCGGCCGAGATGGACCGGATGGCGCCAGCGTTCGAACATGGGGATCTGGACTACGCGCTGGGTCTGTGACCGGCAAAGCCCCCGTTTCCCCTGCGCCGAGCGATGCTCTGCGACGCCTGTTGCGATCAATTCCCCCACCTCTTCACAATCAGACTCGGGACTTCACCCGCCACCCGTTCTGCCTCGCCCATTAGGTCCAGCCGCTTGGGCAGTTTCACCTGCGGAACGAGGATGAAGATCGGGATCGTTACATTCTTCCGGAACCGCCGCCTGGATGCCGTCCAATGCAGGGGGTCTGCCGTTTTCCGCGCTCGCGCCGTGCCATCGTCCACCAGCAGCGGATGGCGACCGCGGCGGTAGACGAACCGCAGCCGCCGGCCCGTCCGCTCTTCCCAGATGTGTGGCATGATGCGGGCGCCTCTAGGTCCGCGCATGCGCTTCGCCACCCGGTCGACCGGGATCGCCAGCCAGAACCCGTCCTTCGAGCGGATCAGCGCCCCGCGCTCGAACGCGCCGACGATCTCCGGCGCCTTCGACCAGATCAGGGCCGCGGCGTTCATGCTTGCGGTACCTTCCGGGTAGCGCTTCGCCCGGATGGTGTTGGCCAGCCGGCGCCCGAGCCCGGCCCCGGTGATCTGCCCGCGCCAGCCGCGCTTTACGGCATTGCCCGCCTTGTCCATCGCCAGCGAGACGGCCCGCTCGCCCACGAGATACTCGCGATGGAGCTGCGCCTGTAGATCTTCCTCGGTGTGGAACGTCAGCTTCATGCCGGTACCAGCTCAACGGTCCAGAGCAGCCGGTCCCGATCCCGCTTCGGCTCGCCCTGGATGGTGAAGTTTTCGGCACCGATGCTGATCCCATCCCCCGGCTTCGGGTTTGGCATCTCTGACACCCGCACGTCGATGATCGTGGTCTCCGACAGGATCTGCGCAGACCCGAATGCGGTGACGTCATCCGGCGCCTTGCGGATCACGCGGACCGGCTGCGGCGCGCCACCTGCCGGATACCAGGTGGCGTCCACTGCCATGTTGATATCCGCAAAGAGCGCATCCAGTGCCGCCGCAAAGGCAGTCATGTCACCCCGCCTCAGTTCGAGGAAAACAGCCGCACGGCCAGCGCGGGGCGTTTGTTGACCGGCAGGATCGAGGCCTCGGTGAGCAGATCGATCCCGTCGCCGCGCTCGCGGGTCATCTGGCGGGCGTAGAGCTCCAGGCCGACGGTGTTGGCGGTCTCGATCAGGTTGGCCGGCGCCCCGTAGGTGGTGAAGGTGTCGATCGTGCCCATCGGGAAGGCAATTCCTTCGCCCGCCGGGATCAGCCGCTCGGTGGTGCCGTTCGAGAGCGTGACCGAGGCGTTGTATTCCTCGAACAGGATGCCGGCAAAGGGGAAGGCGCGGCGCATGTCTTCGCGGAGCGGCTGGGCGCCCGAGGCGTAGTACTGATACGCCGTTTCCACGGTGGCATGCCCGATCAGCTTGTCGAAGAACTCCGGGGAGACCAGGGCGCGCACCCCGGTCATGGTCTCACCCTTCAGCTCGGTCTCGATCTGGCGCAAAACGGCGCGCACCTTCTGCTGCACCTTGGTCCCGGCGGTGCCGAGGACGAAGTCGGTCTGCTGCTGGGCAATCCCGAACTCGGTGAAGTAGTCGTAGAGCGTGGTGCCGGCGCCATCCTTGACGATGCCCCGCAGTGCGTTGATCTCCATGTACTCGCGGGTCTGGGCATGCTTGTTGCGCATGAGCGTCAGCTTGCGGGTCATGACGGCAACCAGCGGGTCGGCATCGCTGCCGGAACCGATAGCGCGTACGCCCTGGATGTCGGCCGGCAGGATGACGTCGTTGTGCGGGATCCACGGCACCGCGAAGGAACGCATGGTGCGCCCCTCGCGCGTGCCGACGGTGGCGGGCGCGCCAAGGGGAACGGACGGCAGCAGCGACAGCACCCCTTCCCGGGCCTCGATGACCACGGTCCTTTGTGTGATGCCCTCGAAACGGAACAGGCCGAGCTGGCCGAGGCGGGTATAGATGTTGGGCAGGATGTTGATGGCGCGGGTCATTTCCGCGAGGGAATAACCGCCCGCGTCGAACGGGTTGATGATGGTGGGCATGGGAATGTCTCCGGGTGGAAATGGGGGATGGATCAGGCCGCATCACGCGGCACGATCCCGGCGGCGGCCAGCTGGCCTTCCTTGGCGGCGATCTTGGCGGCGGTGCCGACGGTGGCGTCAAAGTTCAGCTGGGCCTTCGAGACGATGGCGGGGCCGCGTGCCACGATCAGGCCCACGGCATCGGCGGCGCTGGCGTCCACCGCCTCGATCAGCACCGCGACGGCGACCTCCGCGCCATCGGTGCCGGTATCGGGCGAGAGCTTGTATTTGCCGCTGGCGGTGATTTTCCCGAGCACGGCGCCAAGCGGATAGTTCGTGCCGGCGAGCAGGGTAACGGTCTCGCGGCAATAGTCGGGGTTTTCCTCGTATTTGAGGAGATCGCCCATGGAGGGCGGCTGGGTGAGAACGGGCATGGTGGGGATCCTTCATCTGCAAGTATTCAGGTGGTGGCGCCAGCCGCGGCCGCTTTTGCCGCCGTAATCAGCGGACTTTCCTTCGGCGCGGGCTCGACTGTCGGCGGGGCGATGGAGGCGACGATGGTGACATCGGTGGTCTTCGCCAGTTGTTCCAGCACGGCACGGCGCAGGGCATCGGGTTGCGTGCCGGCCCGCACGGCCTCGGCGGCATCGATGGTCAGCCCCAGCCGGCTTGCCTGAGCCGCGATTTCGGCAATCTCGGCTGCCTGGGCTCGGATCTGTTCGGCGGTCTCGGCATTGGGTGTGGTAGACGGGGGTGCCGAAGGGGTCACCGTGGCGGGCCCACCAGCCGGGCGCATTGCCGGAGCCTGCGCGGGAACCGGTTCTTCGACCGGGGCAGTTGCCTCGGGCGTTGCCCCCATCTCGGGCGCAGTCGCTCCCGCCTCCGTCGTTTCCTCCGATGCCGCAGGTTTTGCATCAGTCTTGCCTTTCACTGCCATGGTGTCGGTCCTTTCCTTGTCAAAGGTTTTGCGTGTGGGGGTTCTGGTGAGTGGTAAAGCATCAATCGCGGCCAGCAGGTCGGCATGCGCGCTTTCGAGCGTGGCGATGCCGTCAGCCAGCCCGGCCGCCACCGCGTGCGAACCGCGGAAGATGGCGGCCTCGGTGGCAGCGACGGCCTCTGGGTTCATGCCCCGGGCGCGAGCCACCCGGGCCACGAGCCTGGCATAGAGATCATCGACATCGGCCTGGATGTCGGCGAGGGCCTCGGGCGAGAGGGGAAGATGCGGATTGCCATCCGCCTTCTTCGCACCCGCATGGATCAGGGTGTATTTGCGGCCCTCGGCTTGGTCATGGGCACTCTGGTCCACGTGCACGGCAATCACGCCGACCGAACCGACCTCGCCGGTTTGCGTCACGAACAACCGGTCGGCAACGGCCCCAACCAAATACGCCGCCGACAGTGCCTGTTCCCGGGCAATTGCCCAGAGCGGCTTGCCGGTCTCGGCCTTCAGCGCCGCAAGGCGATCAACAAGATCGAACAGCCCCGCAACCTCGCCACCGGGGCTGTCGATCTCCATCAGCACCGCGCGGGTGCCGGGCTCAGTGAAGGCGGCCTCGGCCGCGGCGGCAATGTCGTCGTAGCTGGCAATTCCGAACATCTCGGTCAGCCAGTCGCCGCGCTGGATCAACGGGCCGAGAACGGGCAGATGCCCAATCCCGCCCTCGGTCATCTGCCAGCCGGGGGCGGTGGCTTGCGGTGCCGGGGTTTCGCCCAGAAGCGCCTCCAGCGCGCGCGGCGCCAGCGCCAGCGGGCGGGCGGCGAGCCGGCGGGCAAGCATGTCGGTTCGGGTCATGGGCTCAAAGTGTCCGTGGTATCGCTCGGGGCATCGACCAGCTGTGCCGCCCCCTGCGCCGGCGAGCCCGGGCGGCGGAAGTCAAGGCCGAGGGCTGCCTCGCGGGCCCGGTCGGCGGCAATCTCTGCATCCACCCGGTCGGCGTCGTATCCACGCTGGGCCATCGCCATCGAGCGGCTCTTGAGACCGGCCTCGATCTCGGCCACCTCGGCCGAGATGTCCTTCAGCGGATCGACCCAGTCCCACTTGGGCGGCAGCCAGTCGGATTTCAGCCAGGCGCGGCGCTTGGCGGCGTAGTCCGGCAGGTCCAGCGCTCCCGCCACCACGGCCGTGTCCATCCAGCGGGCCCAGACCGGCTTGCACAGCTGGTGGATCAGCACCCGGTGCTGCCAGGCCGACAGCCGCCGCCGGAACTCGATGATCGACAGGCGCGAGTTCGCGAAGTTGGCCTTGGCAAGATCATTGCTGACATATGAGTAGGGCACGCCCAGGGCTGCCGAGACCTGCAGCAGCGTGCGGTACTGGAACGGCTCATAGGTCGGCCCGCTGTCAGGCGGCGAGGGCGTATCGATCGCCTCGCCCGGGTCGAGCCGCACCACCTGGCCGGGCTCTACCGCCAAGGGCTCGTCGGGGGAATCGAGCGGCGCATCCACCTGCGGCGAGGTGACAAACAGCGCGAACATCGAGCTGACCTTCTTTCGCTCGAGCTCGGCATCATCGTACTGGTCGAGGAAGAACAGCTTGACGATGGCCGGCGCAAAGCGCGAGACGCCGCGGACCTGGCCGGCTTCCACCGGGTCGATGACGTGGATGACCTCGGAGGCGGGCACGCGGACCTTCTCGCCGGCCTGCCCGGTTTCCGTCACATCGCCCGGGTGCCGGCGCAGGAAGTGATAGGCCACGCGGCGGCCGATGGGGTCGAACTCGACCCCCTGCCGGATCATGCCGCCACCAGATACATCGCGGTTGTCGTCGAGCGGCAGCATCTCGGCCGGGATCATCTGCAGCTGCAAGGGCACCGACAGACCATCCTCGGGCCTGCGCGGCCGGAAGCGGAAGAACACCTCGCCGGCGAGGAACAGCTCCCGCGCGGCGCGCCGCTGCAACCCGTAGAAGTCGGTCAGGCCTTCGGCATCGGCTTCCGCTACCCACTCCTGCCACAGCGCCTGGATCTCGGCCTTGCGGGCATCGTCCTCGACTTTCGAGGTCGGCTTGACCCCGTCGCCTACCGCATTGCCGGTCCAGCTTTCCAGTGCATTCAGCGCATAGCCGTTGTTCCTCACCAGCCAGCGCGCGCGGGCGGTAATGGTGGGGCCGGCTTGCGCGATCAGCGTGTTCACATGCGCCCGGCTGGCCTGAAAGCGCAGCAGGCGCCGGCCCTGCAGCCCGGCCTCGAAGCCGCCGATGAAGGCACCGATGCGTTTGCGCAGGCCTGTCATCACCGCCATCTCAGAGGCCCTTGGATGCGGTGACGCGGGTCACGCGACGGTTGGCGGTTGTGCCGCTTACGGCAGCGATACGGGCTTCGAGGTCGGCAATGGCACGCGCCATTTCGGCGTCCGAGCCGTAGGTCACGGTCTTGCCGTCATAGCTGGTCGAGCGCACGCCGCGGAATCTGGCCGCCAGCAATGCGTCCAGTTGTGCCTGCATCTCTGCAAGGGTCATCGTTTACCTCATCATGTTCGGTGTATAGACCCGCCGCTTGCGCCGCGGGGTGCGCGGCTGGCCGGCGGTCGGTTCGGGCGGCTGGGCCGTCTCTTCGGCACCGGTCACCTCCTCCTCCGGCACAATCCCCACCTGCGCCTCCAGCGATTGCCAGGTGCTTTCGGCCCAGCGGTCAGCCCCGAACAGCCAGGCGGCGGCGCGGGCGTAGACGCGGCAGTCCAGCGCCTCGTTGCGCTCGCGCATCTTCTGCCATTCCAGCTTGGCAAACCCGCGCCGGTCTCGGCGGGTGACCAGTTGTTCGGCGGTCAGCTGCTTCAGCCATTCGGAATCCACCCAGTCGGGCAGGTGAACGAAGCCCGGGGGATCGGCGGCGCCCTGTTTCCGTTCCTCGGACGTCGGCCGGCGCAGGCGCAAAAACCGATAGGTCTCGGCCTTGAAGGTGGCGGTGGCGACGGTCCAGAGCTTTGCGCCCCGCCGGATGCGCTTGCCGCCCTCGGTGGCATCGACAAAGGTCGGGCCCGTTACAGGGGAGGCCCGGTTGAAGCCCTCGACGCCCTTCACCGGCGACACCTGCGCACCGGTCTGCTGGCGTGCCCAGCTGTAGACGGCGGCCGATTCATACCCCGTGTCGATCGCCAGCTTGCCGATCTGCATCTGGGCGCCGTTTTCATGCGGCCAGGTGTGGCCAAGAAGACCCGACAATTCTTCCCAGGCCCCGGGTTCGGCCGGCCCGCCGTCGATGACGATGTGATCCACCAGCCAGCTTTCCAGGCCCCGTCCCCAGGCCCAGACGTCTATTTCCAGGCGGTCCTTCTGCACATCGGCCCCGGCGGTCAGGAACAGGCCGCGTTCCGGCACCTTGCCTGCCGCCCAGCGCTCGCGGCGCTCGTAGAGCCGCTGCCAGTCGGGCGCCTCGCCGCTTTCGGCCCAGGTCTCACCGAGGATGGTGTTCTTCAGCGTCTTCAAGGCGGAATCGTTGCCCTTTGCTTCTTCCCACTTGCGGGCAATCGCGGCCCAGCTCAGCCAGCCCAGCGGTGAGTAGAGGCCGTTGATGTGGAAGCCGACAATGCCAGCGGCTTCGGCTTTCTTTCGTGTTTCTTCGTCGGCCGTACTTTGCCAGCAGGCACCGTTCTCCTCGGCCATCATCTGCGTCTTGAAGCGTTCCTCGATCGGCTCTTCGCAATGTTCGCAGACATAGACCGCGGTTTCCGGCTTGCCCTTCTCCCAGCGCAGGCGCTCGAACTTCAGCCATTGCAGGCCGCCGCAATGGGGGCAGGGAACAAAGTACCGGCGCTGGTCGGAGAGCAGGAACTCCCGCTCGATCCGGCTCAGCCCCGTCACCGTCGGGGTCGAGGCGAGGAAGATCTTCGCCCGATGCCCGAAGCTGTTGGTGCGGGCTTCGGCCAGCGCCACCGGGTCGCCCTCGCCATCGACGTCGCCCGGATAGGCATCGACCTCGTCCATGAATACCCAGCGCGCCGGCATCGAGCGCAGGCCCACCGCCGAGTTCGCCCCGGTCAGGATCAGCTGCCCGCCCGGGAAGCGCTTGGCCAGCACCGTGTTGCCGCTGTCGCGTGAGCGCGACGGGCTGACCAGGTCCCTCAGCGCCGGGCTGTCCTCGATCAGCGGATCGATGCGCTGCTGGCTCAACCTCTTGGCCAGATCCACCGTCGGCTGCACCGCCAGCATCGGCCCCGGTGCGCGGTGAATGCAGAACCCGATCCAGTTGTTGCCGGCCTCGGTGGCCCCCACCTGGGCGGGTTTCATGAACACCACGCGCCGGGCGGGATCGCCGGGCGAGAGCGCATCCATGATCCCCCGCATGTAGGGGGTGCGCGCGGTGCGATAGGGGCCGGCTTCCGAGGCTGCACGGGATGACAATATCCGGTGTCGGTCGGCCCACTCGGACACCGTCAGCGCCGGGTCAGGGGCCAGGCCCCTCAGCCAGGCCTTCCTGATCTCCCCTGTTCCATCGCCGTCATCCGAGCTCAATCTCGATCTCCGCCAGCTCCGCGAGGTGCCGGCGGAGGTGGTGCTCCAGCACCTGCTCCATCAGATGGGCGTCAACGCCAAGCTCGGCCGCCATGTCGGCTGCGACCTTGGGCGGCCAGTTCATCCAGGCGTCCCGCTCGCGCCGGGCGAGGTCGAAGACAAGGGCCGTGGCCTTGGCCCGATCCACCAGTTCGCCCTTCATCTTCGCGAGCTTCACCTTGGCGACCTGGGCGCCGATCATTTCCCGTGCCGCACGCGCGCGCATGTAGGCCGCCGGGCCGCCCGGGGCCGTTGTGCCGGCCTCGCGCAGGGTGTCATCGACGGTTTTCCGAGCGGCACCAGAGACAGGGCCGGTCTTGGAATGCCGTTTGACCGGGTCGGTTTGGGCCTCCCACTGCCGGTCGGCTTTCACCGGATCGATGGTGCCGTCTGGCTCCAGCGTGATGCGACCCGTGGCGATGGCCTTGCGCACCGCCTTTTCGCTGACGCCCCGGTGCTGGGCGTAGGCGCGACGAGAAAGTCCCATGGAAATCCTCCGATCAGATTGCAATCAGCGCGGGTTGTCGGCCACATCGGCAAAGGTCTGACCGGTTTCCTCCAGCACGGCCTGCCGGCCGGTTGCCTGCTGCCAACGTTTGATCGCTACATCCACGAAGGCCGGCTGCAGTTCCATGGCAAAGACCTTCCGGCCCAGCGCTTCGCCGGCGACGATCTGCGAGCCGGAGCCCGAGAACGGCTCGAAGCAGATCTCGCCCTTCTTCGTGTGCAGGCGCATGGGGATGGCAAATACCTCGAGCGGCTTCTGGGTCGGGTGCTCGGCCCCGGCCGGCCGCGCCGCGCCCTCCCAGTCCAGTTCCCAGACGCTGGTGACGTTGTGATCATTCCCGCCCAGGTGCGGCGGCTTGTTGCCCTGCTGCCAGCCCATCAGGCAGGGTTCGTGCCGCCAGGGGTAGTAGCTGTGGGTGGGAATGGCGGCGGGCTTGACCCAGACGATCTGCTGGTGGTTGAGGATGCCGAGTTCCGTCCAGATTGCCTCGATCAGGGCGGCGCGCTTGTGGGCGTGCCAGCAATACCAGGCGGCGTCCTTGCGGGTGACCTTGATCGCGTTGCGGAACACGGCGCGCAGGAAGCCTTCGGCATCCTTGATGTCCACCTCGCGGTAGAGGTCCGACCAGTCATGCCCGGCGCCGCCCGGCCGCCCAGCGCCGGTGTAGTCGACCAGGTAGGGCGGGTCGGTGGAGAACAGCGCGGCGGTCTGGCCGTCCATCAGGCGCTCGACGTCCTTCAGGTTGGTGCTGTCGCCGCACAGAATGCGGTGGTTGCCAAGCAGCCAGAGATCGCCCGGACGGGTGACCGGGTCTTCGGGCGGCTGGGGCACCGGGGCGGGGGCGATGTCGCCCTCGGGTTCGTCGTCGTCCCCCAGCCCGTCGAACAGCTCGTCCAGTTCCTCGTCGGAAAACCCGACCAGGTCGAGGTCGACGTCCATCTCCTGCAGGGCCTGCAGTTCTGCCCGCAGCAGTTCCTCGTCCCAGCCGGCATTCTCGGCGATCTTGTTGTCCGCGATCACGAGCGCGCGGTGCTGGGCCTCGCTCAGGTGGTCCAGCGTGATGACCGGCACCTTGTCCATCCCGAGGCGCTGCGCGGCCAGCAGACGACCGTGGCCTGCGATGATCACGCCTTCGCCATCGGCAAGAATCGGGTTGGTGAAGCCGAATTCCTCGATCGAGGCCGCAATCTGGGCGATCTGCGCATCGGAGTGGGTGCGGGCGTTCCCGGCGTAGGGGGTGAGGTCGCCCAGCGGTGTCATCCTGATCTTCACGGTCTTTCCTTGCGTTTGCCTGGCCCCGAAAGAAAACGGCCCCGCGCAAAGGCGGGGCCAAAGTTGCCAGCAGGGAGGCGGTATCTCTTGGGGATGCGGACCACCCGCGGACCCGGGTGCGGACGCGCGGACCCAAAGTGCGGACCCAAATGCCTGGGTCCGCACCCGGTCGCGATTGGCTCAGGGCCCTGTAAAACTTGAGGTTTCCTGTTTCCAACAAGGGGTGCGGACCCGCGGACCGCGGACCCAAAACAACACCCTGTCGCTAGAGAAATGCCGCGCCTAGCCCCCCCGTATACGATCTCGGCCCGGGAGGACCCAAGGTGGGGGAATGGCGTGGCTTGAGGAGAGCAGGCTTCTTCGAGCCTATCCGTTTTCTGCCACGAAACGCCCGAAAATGTCGCGCCCAAAGTTCGACGGTTTCATCCGCTTTCGCCACGTCCAGCGCCATCCGAACGACGACGAACGATCAGAATATCTTTGCTTCTCAGCCTGTTGAGAAATAGGCCATTCTCACCGGTTTGGTGGTTTCTCCGCTTCAAACGTTCAGGACGTGACCTTGGCCGTTTCCCGGTCGGTGGGAGCCGTCACAAGCCCTCCAATATCGCCCGCGTTTCCGGCATGCGTTCCAGCGAGGCCGCGATTCTCTCGCGCCATTTAGGTCCACGCGACAACGCATCCTCATGAGCCTCGCGCAACTCGTCCGGGCGGTCCTCGGCAAGCACCTCGATCAGGAACGCCGCTTGGCGCCGGTCTTTTTCGGACTTGAGTGCCTCTTCTCCCACGCGGCGGCGATCCGCGACAATGAGCTTGTGGATCGCGAACCGCTCGGGGCGCGGGATCTGGGCGAGCACACCGCTGCGATAGGTCACGGCCGCCCTGATCGGTTCCGCGATCAGATAGTTCAGGTGATGCAGGGCCTGTGCATCCACGCCCAGCGCGGGCAGTTCGCGAAGCCCCTCGTCCGCTTCGAAGGATGGGGTCAGGAACTCCACCAGAGTGTCGCCCGCTGTCTGCTTCCAGCGCCATGTGCGTCCTTTCCGCAAACCAGGCTGTGGAACGAAGGAAAAGTCTCGGAAAACCTCCTGCAAAGGTGGCGATGCCACATCCCCCAATGCCAGTGACAGGCGCGAGAAGCTTGCAATGTCGATGTCGCCGGTCTGCGCAGCCATGTCGAGATCGAACCGGACACCAAGTTCACCCTCGTAAAGCCGGAAAGCGTGTGTGCCGACGATTGTTCCGCCAAGCCGGAACACACCAGCCGCCGCCATGGCGGCAAGCAGGCTGCCGGTGCCGGCATCCACGCCTAGAAAACCTTCGGCGCGCAGCAGGCGGACAAGGCGGGTTCGTGCCTTGCGGCGGGCTTCCGTCTCGGCTTTCAGGGCTTCGTGTTTCTTCAGGCGGGCGCGCAGTTCGTCGCTGTCCTCGCCGATATAGCGCTTTTTCACGTCCGAGCCGACACGGTAGGTATCATACCAGTAGACCTTGCCGTTGCGCTCGACGCGCGTCGGTGTGCCGCGGATTTCCGAGGCCGCATCATCCTGAAGCGACCGGAGCAGGTCGTGATAGGCAGCGTGAGCCGTGGGCGAGTGGCGCTTGAACAAGGGGCGGCCTTTCGTGTTCAACAAAATTCCGGTTTGTTGAGCATAGCCTGTGTTCAACAAAAATAAAAGACGTTGAACATGGCTGTGGCCTTACCCCCTGTGAACGCAATTCATCAGGAGGACAGCATTACGTCGATGCGTGCCGAGACGCGGACGAAGCGTTCCGTTCTACCCCACCAGCGCTCTGCCCGGACCTGACCCGACCGTTGAGCCGGTTCGTGACGGTCTGCAACGCCGCCACCCAGCGCCGCCAGGCCGTCTGTCGGACGAGGCCGGTCTGGATGCACACCTGCCGCCAGCGATAGCCCTCGGCGCGCAGCCAGATGATCTTGGCATCGACCGGATCGACGAGACTCAGCCATTCGAGGCATTCCTCCATCCGGGCGATCTCGGCCGCCGACGGCACAATCTTCATCGTCGCTTGGTGCCAGCCATAGGCGTGCTTGGCTTCATGCACGTATTCCGGCCAGGAGCGGCCGTAGCCCCTGGGGCCTGAGCCCGGTGGGTCGGGCAGACGGCGGAGGGTGCGGGCGGCGTCCTCGAACCGGTCCTCGACCTCGCGCAGCGTGTACTGCCGCTGTTTCATATCTCGATCACCTCGATCCCCTGCGCCGCCGCCACTGCCCGGCGTACCTCGTAGTCGCGAGTCGGCACGCCCTTGGCGTCCTCATAGACCGTCAGCCCGGTGCGCAGGTCGGTGTAGGCGAAATCCACGGTCAGTCGCATGCGCCGTCCCGTCCGGGTCAACAGTGGCCCGTCGCGGCCTTCCAGGTCCAGCGGCACCTGCCGGCGCAGGTCGGCAATCTCGCCAGCCTTCTCCAGCAGGCACAGCTCGGCCCAGCGCTTCGCTTCGCGCTTGGAATCGAACGGAATCCCGTCGAGCACGGTGCGCTTGGCGGAAAACTTGTTCCTGCGTTTTCGGATCATGCGAAACACTCCCCGCCATCGGCCTGACACAGGGCGCCCTCGGTCCCGAGCGCCCAATCTCCCTGTCGCGCCATGAAGTCGCGCATTTCCGCGCGCGAGTATCGCTTCGACCAATGCGCCGCCGACCCGGAGGTCAGGCCCGACGCCAGCGCCTCCATCCGTTCCCACCATGCCGCGCGATCCGGGAATTCGCGTGTGAAGGCAGCGATATTGGCCTCGCTCTTGAGAAAGCAGCCGTCGCAGTTGCCGAGCCAGCATCGGCCGCCCACATTCGGCAGGCGCAGGTCGAACGGCTGCCTCCGCCAGAAGGCGGCGACATCGTGCCGGGACACGCCGGCATCGGCGAGCGGGGTCCAGACCGTCCAGCGATCCTTCGGGGCGGGCTTGTTCAGGCGTCGCGGTTCATCGGCCCGCAGGCCGACGCAGTTGGTCCAATGGTCCCAGCCCAGGCTGCGGAGATACCGCTTTGCGGTCCTGATCTTCAGCTCCGTGGTGCAGAACCGCGCCTGCTGGTTTGGCAGGTATCGGCGCTTGCGGATCAGCGCCTCGAACGGTTCGCCACTGCGCGCCGCGCGGTTGTGGCTGACGATTTCGAAGAATGGCGCGTCGGACCGGTATTCCAGCCACACGATCTGCACCGCCCAACGCCGGCCGACTTCTGCCACGAAATCGAGCGTCTGCGGCATTTCCCGGCCGGTGTTCTGGAACGTGACCTGCACGCGATCTGGCAGGGGGCCGTTGGCCTCGAGGATCTGATGCAGCATGAAAGCGGAGGTCCGACCGCCGGAAAAGGCGATCTGCACATGGCCGTCAGGCAAGGCATAGGGTGATCCCGCCGTGCTCACATCACCCATTTTCATTCCCCCTTTCCTGTTTTTCCAGCCATTTGCGCACCGCCGACCGGCGGTAGAACACGCGCCGTCCCACCTTCACCCGCGGCGGGCCGAAACCTGTCGTCGCCCAGCGCGCCAGCGTGTCGGGGGTGAGGCCGAGTTCTTCGGCCAGCGCGGCCCGTTCGATCCAGTCGGACAGGATGCCTTTGTTTTTCTCAGCCTGTTTCGGCTTCATTGGTCTTGCTGCTCGGTTCCGGGTGCGGCGCGGAATTGTTCTTTCTTTTCATGTCATTTCTTGTCCTGTCAGAGCGGAATTCCGCGGAGAGAATGCGCGCGGACTTTCCCCTTCCTTCCGAAATCCGTCCCGGTCCTTCCTGTTTTCTTCCGCCGTCCTTCCCGATTTCTTCCGCCGGAAGGAAACGGCGCGTTTCAGAAACCCTGGTCGAGCGCCTCCATCGCTTCGCGCACCCGGGCCGGGGTCCGGTTGCCGGGGCAGTTTTCGAGCAGCCAGGCATCGAGCCGGCCGAGGTATTCGGGGTTCCGGGTCATGCCGGCATGCCCGCCCGCCTCGACGATCTGCCGTTTCAGCGCGATCAGCCGCTTGCGTTCCCGCTCGCGCTCGCGCGCCGCGAACTGATCCCGCCGTCGTTTCAGCGCATCGAGCGCCTGTTCCGTGACCACCGGGTGCATCAGCCGCACCGCGTCGCCGCAGCGGCAGGGGCGCCAGTTATAGAGCGGGCCGATCTCGCGCGCGCACAGATCCTTCCAGGTCGCGAGGTCGATCATCAGGAGCTTGGCCAATACGGCGTCATCGGTGGGCAGGGTGCCCACCGGCGACTGGTTCTGGGCGATGAAGAACAGGTCGAGGCCATAGCCGCGAACCTCGGCGCTGGCGCGCAGGCGGAAGTCGCTGTTGAGCCAGCGGTTGAACCAGAAGGGGACGAAATAGTGGCCTTCCAGGCGTTCGTCCGGGGCAATGGGATATTCCGGCAGGTCGGCTGAATCGTGAAGAAGCAGGCGGTCGTTGTGAGCCTTTGCACTTGCGTCAGTCATGCCATCCCGCCCGCTCATCATCGCCTCGGCTTCGGTTCACCGCTACGTGGCGCATGCAGTCTGAGGATCAGTTCCGCGGACAGGTCGAACCCCCTTCGGCGTCCGGCCATCAGAACCGGGAGCTGGTATCTGGCAGGAATCGCGCCATTCTCTGCCCATTTGTGAACCCGGGCCGTGGTCACGTCGATGCCAGGTGAGAGGGCGCGGAGGTCATCGGCAAGACTGGACCGGGTGGGCCAGAGGCCGTGACCTGCCCCCCGCCAACGCCCGCATTTTGAAGTAGAGTCTGCCCGATCAGAAAGGAGCAGACGAATGCGAAAGAGCCGTTTTACGGAGGCGCAAATCATTGCGATGATCAAGGAACAGGAGGCCGGAATGCCGACGGTGGAGGTTTGTCGCCGGCATGGGCTGAGCCCGGCGACGTTCTACAAGTACAAGTCGAAATACGGCGGCATGGGGCTTTCGGACGTGAAGCGCCTGAAGATGCTTGAGGACGAGAATGCCAAGCTCAAGCGCCTGTTGGCCGATGCGATGCTGGACAACGCGGTCCTGAAGGATCTCCTGGGAAAGAACTGACGACGCCGAGCGCGCGGCGTGATGCAGCGCTGCGGGCGATGCGGGATCATGGCATCTCGCAGCGCCGGGCCTGCAGGCTGGTCGGTGTCGATCCCAAGACGGTCCGGCGCGAACGCCCGCCGGACCATCCGGAGATCCGCGAAGCGATGAAGCAGATTGCGGGCAAGCGCCGCCGTTTCGGTTACCGACGGATCGGCGTGTTGCTCGAACGCAAGGGAATGATCATGAACCACAAGAAACTCTATCGCCTGTATCGCGAAGAAGGGTTGTCGGTGAAACGGCGGCGCGGGCGCAAGCGCGCCAGAGGCTCGAGGACGCCAATGCCCGAGGCGATCAGGCCAAACCAGCGATGGAGCCTGGACTTTGTCTCCGACACGTTTGGTGCTTCGCGTCGGTTCCGCATCCTGGCGGTGATCGACGATTGCTGTCGCGAGAACCTCTGCCTGGTTGCCGACACCAGCATCTCGGGCGCGCGTGTGGCGCGCGAGCTTGATGCTCTTGTCCGCCTCCATGGCAAGCCTGAAAGCATTGTTTCTGACAATGGGACCGAGTTCACCAGTCGGGCGATCCTCAAATGGGCGGACGACAATGACGTCGACTGGCATTACATCGATCCTGGCAAGCCTCAGCAAAATGCCTTCATCGAGTCGTTCAATGGCAGCCTGCGTGACGAGCTTCTGAACGAGGAGCTGTTCGATACTCTCGATGACGCCCGCCGAAAACTGGCCCTGTGGCGCTATGATTATAACAACGTCAGGCCCCACTCATCGCTGGGGAACCAGACGCCGGCCCAAGCGCGCCGGACGCTTGAGCGACCCAAAGGCTCCGCGCCCGGCGCGCTTGCCCAAACCGAAACCGCAGATTATGAAAACCAAACCCGCAGACTCTCGTTATGAATGAGGGACCATTGGGGGGCAGGTCAGCCGATGAGGTCACGTATGCTGGAAATTACGTCCATGCCTCTGGATACTGGAAAAATTTTCCGGCCGTCAAGATGTAGCGAAAATTCTATGGAAATTTTTTCGATTATGCGCCTACCTGTATGTATGAAGAATCGCAAAGATATGCCCCGGATTGACATGCGTGGCGTCGGGAGCCGCCTGGAGGCCTTGCGGCGCGCGCTGGGTCTGACCCGGAAGGAGTTTGCCGATAGTTTCGGCCTCGACCCGAGCAGCTACACAAAGACCGTGCACGGCGAGAAGCAGCTCAGATCGGAAGCGGCTTTCATTATCGCAGAACGTTGGGGGGTCAGCATGGACTATCTGTTCCGTGGCCGCTTGTCAGATCTGCCAGAGCATCTGCGCTCCAGCATTCTCAACAATCTGAATGCGGGCGACTGAAAGGTACGATCAAGGGATGTGCCGAAGGTGTTGCACCAGCCGAACAACAACTTCTCGTGGATCATTACGACAAATTTTCCAAGAATCGCTCGCATGATTGCGGCATCATTTTCTCCATATGGGAGAGCGTCAACAAAAAAATTCTCGAAAAAGTTTCCAGAATTTTGTTGACACTGGAAAAATTCTCCAGTTATCGATGCGGGTGTGAGAACACACCGGCAACGAGGAGTTTTCGGCTTGAGGGGCGCATCCACAAGCCCGGCGATCACCGGGCCGATCATCCAAAGGGCAAGGGCGGTCATCGCCAGACCTGACGAGGTTCAACAACAGAGCCTGCGGCGCTGGGCCTGGGCGGTTCTCAAGGCTGCCCGAGGGCAGACGATCAGCCAGTCCGGGCTGAACCGATTGGTCGTCGTCCAGCGGCAGCCTGCGGGCAACGTGAAATGACGGATTGCAGATGCCTCTGCGGGGCGCGGCACTGAGCGCCCCGACACCTGACGGGCGGGCCGCAAGAGCACCACTCACGGACATGCCCGCCCGTCGATTTTCTCGCAAACGTGGCGAAATGGGTAAAATCGAGATGAGCAGAAAGAAGACAGAGCGCAGGCCGGCCCGACACCGAATGCGCCACACCATCAACCTGGGAGCCCCGGTCATCGCCCGTCGCGGGCCCGGCGAGCCCGAGTTTCACGCCCGCGTGGTTGCGCGCACCTTCGGCCGGCAGTTCTTTGACGTCGAAACCGCCGATGGCGAGGTGCTCAGCGGCCTCACCTTGGTGCGTCCGGATGAAGAGGCCCAGGCGATCGGGCGCGCGGTGCGGGCGCTGGACGGGGTATCGCCATGACGGACCCGGTCGATCTTCATGTGGGGCGGAGGATACGCGAACGCCGCCTTGAGCTGGGCATGACCCAGCCGGAACTGGCTAGGGCGGTGGGTGTGCGGTTCCAGCAGATCCAGAAATACGAAACCGGCCAGAACCGCATCGCGGCGTCGCGCCTGTGGCGTGCCGCCAGGGCCCTGAATGTCCCCGTTTGCCACTTTTTCCCGGCGTTTTCGGGCGAACCGGCGGAAACGGCCGGAAAACGCCGCGCGAATGCGGGCCGTTGTCAGCAAAAACCGATGAAAAACAGGGATTTGTCTGCGGATGCCTGTTGACTGTGAAACACCGCTACGGCTGATGGACGACAAGCCTGAAACCGCGGCGCTTGGCGCGCTGGTCGATGCCTTGGCCGCATTGCCGGCCGCCCATCGCCTCGATGCCCTCAAGCGGGCGGTGATCACGAACGGAGGACGATGGGACCTGCCGTCGGAATTGCCCGGCATCTACCGCCCGGCACTGGTCTCGCTGCAGGTGTTCGGAGTGCACGCCATGGCGGAAACGCTGGAGGAATTGCCGAGAAACTGGATGCGGGCGGCGCGGAATGTGCTGGCGGCCCGTGAAAACGAGGAGGATCAAGATGGACGACACTGACAAGCCCAGGCGCGCCCCGACGCAGGCCGAAATCATGCGCGTTCTGTCGGCGGCAAAGAAGGCGGGACTCGACGTTTCGGCCTATGCCGTGAAGGGACAGGAAATTCGCGTCGTCACCAAGGGAGGCGAGGCGCTGAGCGACCTGTTCGATGCAGTGGACTTCTCAAGTTGAAGAAGGTCCAGCTTCCCCATCTGCGCAAGAAGGTTTCGCGCGGGAAAACCTACTGGTATTTCGAGCGACTGGGCAACCGCACGCGCTTGCCCCCGCCGGACTCTCCCGACTTCCTCGCCCGCTACGAGGCGGCCCGCAGGGGGTTGGAGGCGACACCGCCTAAGCGCAATTTCAAGGTCCTGATCGCCCATTACAAGCGCAGCTACCGTTTCGAGAAGCTCGCGCCCCGGACCAGGCGCGACTACGACAGGTGCCTGCTGTTCTTCGAGGAAAAGCTTGGCGGGCTTGATCCCACCCGGATGAAGCGGCGCCATGTCATCCAGATGCAGATGGACAATGCCGAAAAGGTGCGCTGGGCGAACTACCTCGTGCAGGTGCTCCGGGTGCTGTTCGAGCATGCCATCGACATCGGCTGGACCGAGCGCAACCCGGCCCGCGGCGTCTCGATGCTGAAAAGCAAGACATCACCGCGCAAGCCCTGGCCGGCCGAGATGATCGCGGCCTATCGCGAAAAGGCCACAGGCCGGGCGCTGCTGATCTTCGAGCTGTGCCTTGGCACCGGGCAGCGGATCGGCGATGTGCTGAAAATGCGCTGGGACGATATCGAGGGCGACGGCATCAACGTGCGCCAGAACAAGACGGGCGCCGAGCTGTGGGTTCCCTTCACGCCCCGCCTGGCCGCGGTGCTGGAGGCCACCCTGCGGACCGGGGAGACGATCGTGGCGGCCGAAGACGGCTTCCCGCTCAGCTATCGCGTCGCGGCTTACGCGGTGATGCAGGTGCGCAAGGAGATCGGCGCCGAAGACTACGACATCCACGCCCTGCGCCACACCACCGCGTCGGAACTGGCCGCGCTGGGCCTGTCGGACGAACTGATCATGGCCGTGACCGGCCACACCAGCCGCGCGATGGTCGTGCGCTATGCGGGTGCTGCGCGGCAGAAGGCGCGGGCGATGATGGCACAGGAGGCGCGTACCAAAACGCGTCCTTGACCGGCATCCCGGTGTTGCAGGTGTATATCTCCATCCAATTCGGCCCTTTGTCGGGGGTGCAAAATTGATTCTCTTTACGCCACAGCGTAAATTTCCGATTTTGACGCTGCAGCGTAAAATATGGTGATTTGCGTTGCGCCATAACAGGAGCCTCAATATGGATCTTACAGCACGAACGGCCGGACAACTCGGTCACGCGCTCAAGCGAGCGCGCAAAGCACGCGGGTGGACCCAAAGCGATATCAGTGCGCGCACCAATCTGCGTGTTGCAACGATTTCGTCGCTGGAGAATGGCAGTGCAGGGACCAAGCTTGCCACGGTGATGGCCATCATGGCCGTGCTTGGGCTCGAATTTCGGTTGGCGAAACGTGGCGGCTCGGTTGAGATCGAGGATATCTTCTGATGGTTGGCTGGACACATGATGGTTGGTGGACACACCAGCCGGACGACGGTGGCACGCCATGCCGGGGCTGCGCGGCAGAAGGCACGGATGCCAGCGCGGAAAAACCCGCCCAATTGAAAGCGCGAGCCCGACCAATTGAAAGTCAAACGGCGTCTGATTGAAACGCTGGCTCGGTTGATGGCTCCACCGACGGTTGGCAAGCCATTCCGACCGGACGACATTCTTTGCGCCAGAGACCTGGCCGCGCTGGGCTTGTCGGACGAGCCGATCATGGCCGTGACCGGCCATACCAGCCGGGCAATGGTGGCGCGCTATGCCGGCGCCGCGCGGCAGAAGGCACGGGCGATGATGGCGCAGGAGGCGCGGATCAGACCGCAAACAAACCGGTAAACTGGACAAGGCTCTTGCACGGGGGCAGGATTGGGACGGAACATGTATGGAAGAGAACAAAGAGTTCGAAGGCAAGGAATACGATACCTTTTTTAAGCAGCATTGTACGAGGATCACACACATGACCGACCTTCCCGAGTGCGTTGAATATGGCGACCGTGCCCGTCTGTTCCCGGTTCTCGCGGAGACCAACCGCGAGCGCAGAGTAACAAGCATCTTTCTGGCCGTTCTCACCCAGATTCCTGCACTCGCGGAAACGGCGCTCAGGAGCATCGGCGTAAACGTCGGCAAGAGAACGCGAATCGAGGCTTTCACGGAGGTGGTGCTGAAGGAAAGGATCGACAGCGACAACCGCCCGGACGGGCTGCTGGTGGTCCGGAATGGCTCGAAGATATGGACCGCGCTGCTGGAAACCAAGATCGCGCGCAACGATCTCGGCGAAGACCAGGTGGAGAGGTATGTCCGTCTCGCCCGCGCCAACGGGATCGATGCCGTTATCACGATCTCGAACCAGTTCGTGGCGCGCGCAGATCATTCCCCAGTGCGGCTCCCGAAGACCCTGCTGCGCAAGACCCGGCTGTTCCATTGGTCATGGTCATGGCTGACCACGCAGTGCGAGATCCTCCATCTCCAGTCCGTGGTCGAGGACGCCGAGCAGGCCTATCTTCTGGCCCAGTTCCTGGATTTCCTGCGGCACTCGTCCACAGGGGTGGAGCGTTTCACGCAGATGGGTCCGAACTGGAAATCGGTCGTCCAGGACGTGACCAACGGCGCGACGCTCAAGAAGGGCGCGCCGGAAACCGAGGAAGCAGTTGCCTGCTGGTTCGCCGAAACCCGCGACCTGTCCCTGCATCTGTCCAGCCGCCTCGGTGTTCCGGTGACCGAGAAAATCCCGCGCAGTCTGATCGCCGATCCCGCCGCCAGGCTGCGGGCCGGCATCACCGAACTGGTGGAGCAGCAGACGCTTTCGGCTGCTTTCACCGTGCCGAACGCCGCTGCGGAGATCACGGTCTGCGCAAGCTTGGGACCACGGACAATATCGGCTGGCATGCGGCTGGCCGCACCAACTGACCGCAAGAGCACGAAGGCCCGCGTCAACTGGCTGCTGAGGATGCTCGGCGAAGATGACGAGCGCCTTCTGGTGCGTGCGCATTGGCCGGGTCGCATTCCCCACACGACGAAGCCCGTCGCCGAGTTGCGGGAGAGCCCGGACGCGATCCAGCCGGACAATCCGTCGGTCGCGCCGAATTCCTTCGAGGTCATTCTGCTGGAACGGACCGGCAAACGCTTCGGGGGCCGAAAAACCTTCATCGAGGACCTCGAGAGGATCGTCCCCGAATTCTACGCTCTGGCAGGTGCGAAACTGCGGAAATGGCAGCCCGCACCGCCCAAACCCGTGAAGCCGGCCGAAGACGAGGACATGCCCGAGGCCGTTGCCGCCGACGAGGTGCGTCATTCGGGTGAAGGCGGACAGGGATTTCAGGAATGACCGGAAGCCGTTGCCGTTTTGCCCGGCCCTCACACCCCTCCCCGAACAAACCACAAACAAACCGGGAAACGTGAAAACGGATGTGAAAACATCCGCCCTTTGCGCGCCGCCTATCCGCTAAGTCTTTGATTTTATTGGAGGCGAGTACCGGAATCGAACCGGTGTACACGGATTTGCAATCCGCTGCGTCACCACTCCGCCAACTCGCCTCTCGTGGTGTTGGGCCGGAAACTTGCCGACCGGAAGACAGGATCGCCTCCAGCCCCGGCAGGGCCTGCGACCGACGGGGTTATTGCCGCTTTTTCGGGACTTGTCCAGCCCCTCGTCAGACGCATTCCCCCTGAAGCGACCGGGGCCGAACGGTGAGGCCCGGAAAAGTGATCCGGCCGGGCAGGCGGCAGTCCCGGCCCGCGGCACCGCTGTACCGTCGGGCTGCGGCAAACGACCCCGGCCTGCGGCGCCGATTTTTCGCCGCTGCCCGTTGCCGGTAGGGTGGGGATGTGGCAAAAGCCCCGCAACCACCTGACGGGAAGAGTGCAGAAATGACCGATTTCGCAAGCCGTCGACAGCTCATGGTCGACACGCAGATCCGTCCCTCGGACGTGACCAGGTTTCCCATCATCGCGGCCATGCTCGAAGTGCCAAGGGAAATCTTCGTCCCCGACGCGCAGCGCGAGGCCGCCTATGCCGATGCCAATCTCGATCTCGGCAACGGGCGGGTGCTGCTCGAGCCTCGGACCTTCGCCAAGATGCTCGATGCGCTCGACATCGCCGAGGACGAGCTGGTACTCGATGTCGGCTGCGGTTACGGCTATTCCACGGCTGTGGTGGCACGCCTCGCGCAGGCAGTGGTCGCGGTCGAAGAGGATGAGACCATGGCCGAAGAGGCCACCGGCCTGCTGGCCGAGGCGGGGGCGGACAATGCCATCGTTCACGCCGGCCCGCTGGCCGAGGGCGCGCCCGAACACGGGCCCTATGACGTGATCATCGTCGAAGGTGGCGTGGAGGAGGTGCCCGCCGCGCTGATCGATCAGCTCAAGGAAGGCGGGCGGATCGCCTGCATCTTCATGGACGAGACGCTGGGCGCGGTTCGCGTGGGCTACAAGCTTGACGGTCCGGTGTCGTGGCGATTCGAGTTCAACGCGACGGCGCCGGTCCTGCCGGGATTCGAGAAACGGCGCGCCTTCGCGCTGTAACGTGACCGGAGGCCGGAGCGTCAGGGGTTGCCCCGGGGGGCAACAGGACGCAAACTCGGGCATTGCAGGCCCGGAGTCGGAGCAGGCAGCTTGCACGGAGCGGAGAGGTGAAGATGCGCAAGGCAGTCAAATCGGGTTTCGCGAAGGCGGCCGTGGTCGCCGGGGGGATGGTGCTGGCGGCCCTGGCGCCAACCGGGTCCCGGGCGGACAATCTGGCCGATGCGCTGGTGGGCGCCTACAACACCAGCGGATTGCTGGAGCAGAACCGCGCATTGCTGCGGGCGGCCGATGAAGATGCGGCCGCGGCCACGGCGGCGCTGCGGCCGATCATCGACTGGACAGTTTCGATCAGCCGGGCGCTGAACGAACGCGATCTCGGCTTTGGTTCGTCGCGGGTGTTTACCTCCGACTTCTTCACCGGTCTCGTGCTCAACCAGCTGATTTACGACGGCGGCGCGACCCGTCTGCTGCGGCAGGCGCGGCAGGAATCGGTTCTGGCCACGCGCCAGTCGCTGCTTTCGATCGAGCAGCAGGTTCTGCTGCGTGCGGTGCGGGCCTATCTAAACGTCATTCTCACCTCGGAAACCGTGCGGCTGCGGGAAAACAACGTGCGTGTCCTGCTGGAGGAACTGAGGGCGGCACAGGACCGGTTCGAGGTCGGCGAGGTGACGCGCACCGATGTGGCGCTGGCGGAATCGCGGGTGGCCAATGCCCGCTCGGGGCTGGTGCAGGCGCGCGGCAACCTGGAAAATGCCAAGGCCGAATATGTCAACGCGGTCGGCCATGCGCCGGGTAAGCTGGCCGGACAGCCGAAGCTGCCGAAGGTGGTCGAATCGGAAGAGAAGGCTGTGGCCATTGCCATGAAGACCCATCCCGATCTCCTGGCTGCGCAGCACCAGGTGGCGGCGGCCGAGTTGCTGGTGCAGCGCGCGGCCAAGGCCTATGGCCCGCGGATCGATCTTCGTGCCCAGATCGGCGCGACCGAAAATATCGGCAGCAGCAACTACAACCGGACGGCCGACATCTCGTTGAGTCTTCGGCAGAACATCTATCAGGGTGGCGCGCTGGCCGCCCAGCATCGCCGCGCCATCGCGTCGCGCGATGCCGCCCGCGCCGCCCTTCTGAGCGTGCAGAAGAATGTCCGGCAGGGCGTGTCGGATGCGCTGGTGCAGCTGCGGGTGGCCCGCGCCAGCTTGGTTTCGGCGCGCGAACAGGTTCGGGCGGCCCAGATCGCCTTTGACGGGCTGCGCGAAGAGGCCAAGCTTGGCGCGCGGACCACGCTGGACGTGCTGACCGCCGAACAGAACCTCCTGGACGCCGAGACGCTGCTGATCACCGCCCGTGCGGGGCAGTCCCTGGCGGCCTTCAGCGTTCTTGCGGCACAGGGGCTTCTGACCGCCGAACGCCTTGGTCTGGCTGTGCAGATCTATGATCCGACGCTCTATTACAACATGGTCAAGGACGCGCCGGCGCGGCTGAGCAAACGGGGGCAGGATCTGGACCGTGTCCTGAAAGCCTTGCGCCGTGAGTGAACCGGGCAAGGCGCGGTTGTGAGAATCCGATAGTGCCGCTACACTCCACCCCGAGGCGAGAGTGGTAGAGGCCGATGTCTGATCCCGTATCGAAATCAGAAATCGAGGATATTCTTTCCTCGATCCGCAGACTTGTCAGCGAGGATATCCGGTTCGAATCGCGCCGGGCACCGGGGAGTCGGTCGCCGGCGAAGGGGTCGCGCTCCGCGACGCCCGAGAAGGATCGCCTGGTGCTGACGCCGGCACTTCGCGTGGCGGCGCCACCGCCGGAGGAGGGCGGCGACCGCCAGACCCCCGAGGCATCGGCCCCCGCTGAACTGACCGACGAGGCGGCAGAGGATCGGCAGGGCGACGCTTCCTTGGGCGATGAGCCGTGGTCGGATCCCAAGGCTACGCTTTTCGAAGTGGCGCGCGCCGCGTTCCCGGACAGCGAGCCCTGGGAGGGCAGGGGCAGCGCGGAACCTGCCAAAGGCGACGAGTCGCTGCCGCCGGATTCGGCGGATCGGATTCTCCAGGACATTCTGCACGAGGCGGGCATCTCGGAGCCTTCGGTGCAGGACGGGACCGGGGACACCGCCGAAGGGGGCGGCGAACCTGCCTCGGCCGAGGCGTCATCGGACTGGGCGGATTCGGTCGCGGCTGGGCTGCTGGGCGACATCGCCGCGGGATCCGCGCGCGAAGCCGGTGGCGAAGAGCTGCCCGCATCCGATTCCGGGGGGCAGGGCGAAGCTGCCTCGATGGCCGAAGAAGACGACTCCCATGGCACCGCTGCTTCGGTCCACGTGATTGCGGATGAACCTGCTGCGGATGGGGGTGAGCAGGTCGAAGTGGGTCTGCGGGACGACCATGTCGGGGATGACGACCTTGCAGCGCCCGAAGACGACACCGACCGATCCGGGGAAGCCGTCACCGAAGCCGGCGCGGCGGAGGATGATCCGGCCGCCGCAGCGGCCCGGGCCGAGACGCTTGCCGCGAAGATTCAGGCGTTGGAGGCCGCGATCGGCCGCAGCCGCGACATGTGGGAGCCCGATGGCGCTGGCGGTGACGACTATGCCGGAACGCCGGTGCAGACGATTGCGTGGGAAGATCACGACGAGGGCACCGGGGCAGATGATGCGCCGGAGACCGACCCCGAGAGCGAAACCGACATTCTTGCCGCCGACGAGGCCGTTCTCGACGAAGCCAGCCTGCGCGAACTGGTGTCCGAGATCGTGCGCGAGGAATTGCAGGGGGCGCTGGGCGAACGCATCACCCGAAACGTCCGCAAGCTGGTGCGACGTGAAATTCACCGCGCGCTGACCATGCGGAATTTCGAATAGGCGGGCCCTGCCGGGACGGCGAGACCGACGTCCCGACCCGTGTTGCCATTCCGGCAAGGAAAAAGGACGCGCCACCGGCGCGCCCTGCATTGAGCGGTCCTGCTGCCGCGGGCTCAGGCGGCCTTGGCCCGGGCCTCGGCCTGTGCGGCCGCGTTGCGGCGCTCGCTTTCTTCGCGCGACAGCGCAACAGAGGTCCGCACGCCCTTGGCGACGAATTCCATCAATCCCTTGACGACGCGTTCGTTCGGGTCGATGCCGGCACAGGTCAGCACCTCGCGCCCATCGCGCGACCGGGCCCAGCGGGCGATCTGCTCGGGGCCGTTGCCGTATTTCTTGTCGTCGGCAATGGCATCGTCCAGCGCGGCCAGCACAACAGCCGCGAACAGTTTGCGGGCACGGTTGCCTTGCTCGTTGTTGAAGGCGGTGCCGTCAACGAAATCTTTCATCTCGTTTCCCTTGGTTGTTCTTGCTCTTGCAATTTCCGGCGTGGCGTCGCTTATGACCGATCCTGGGTGATTCGGATACCCCTA
The DNA here is from genome assembly GCF_055386745.1 of Piezobacter thermophilus. Lineage (NCBI taxonomy): Bacteria > Pseudomonadati > Pseudomonadota > Alphaproteobacteria > Rhodobacterales > Paracoccaceae > Piezobacter > Piezobacter thermophilus. The sequence goes on from NZ_AP042380.1 coordinate 1,119,721, forward strand.
AAACGCATATCAGCATTGCGCGTATTGCATGGCTTTCTGCGCCTGCAGCACGAGATGTCGTTGTCTTGCCAGGTCCGGCCCCGCCAGATATAGGAGCGGCCAAGCAATCATCAAGCATATGCAAAGGGATATGTGTCATGCCCAGGATCAATGGCAATGAAATCCGCCCCGGCAATGTGCTGGAGCATAACGGCGGGCTGTGGGCGGTGATGAAGGTCGATCATGTCAAGCCCGGCAAGGGCGGGGCCTATGCTCAGGTCGAGATGCGCAACCTGCGCAACGGCTCGAAGCTGAACGAGCGTTTTCGCAGCGCCGACAAGGTAGAGCGGGTCCGGCTGGAGCAGAAGGACCAGCAGTTCCTGTACGAGAACGACGGGATGCTGGTGTTCATGGACCAGGAAACCTTCGAGCAGATCGAGCTGCCGGCCGAGATTCTCGGCGAGCGGCGTCCGTTCCTGCAGGATGGCATGGTGGTGCAGATCGAGTATTACGAGAACGAGGCGCTGAGCGCGACGCTGCCGCAGAAGGTGACCTGCAAGGTTGTCGAGACCGAGCCGGTGGTGAAGGGGCAGACGGCAGCCAACAGCTTCAAGCCGGCGGTTCTGGACAACGGGGTGCGGGTGATGGTTCCCCCCTTCGTCGGGCCCGATGAAATGATCGTCGTCAATACCGAGACGATGGAATACGCCGAACGGGCCTGAGGCTGGCCGGGGCCGGTCTGACGGAATTCGGCAGGAAGGCGAAGCAGGGGCGAGGGGGCCGTCTGCCCCCTCGCGCTCCCCCGAGAGTATTTGGGGCAAGAGGAAGGGGCGGGCGCTTACCGCCGTGTGGCGCGGTCCGGCGCGGGCTCTTCGGGGTCTCGCAGCAGTCCGCGCAGAAGCTCGAATTTCACCTGGTTGGCGCCTGAATGCGACCGAGGCCCACGGTTGCGGCGACCACGGTGCCCACATCCGTTTCGCCCCTTCAGCACCAGCCATCCGCCCAGCATCAGGACGGCGATCACGCCTGCGCCGTTGATCGTGCTGAGCAGGAACTTGGTCGAGAGTTTCCAGATGAACATCGTTCGCCGCGCTTCGAAGATCGCGTCGAACTCGTTCGTTACCCGGCGCGCGGCCTCGTCCAGGTCGGCCGAGGTGATGACATCGGTCGCCCGCCGCAGCAGGCGGACCCGTTCGGCGACCAGCAGGTTGATGCGCTTTTGCGTGACCAGCACCAGAACCACCTGCGGCGCGATCATCGCCAGGGCGATGAGGCCGAGCCCCGGCTGGGTCATGGCGATGTAGCCGATCACGCTGATCAGGGTGCCGATCTGCACGACGGGTTCGGAGAACGCGCTGCCGGCGAACTTTCCCAGCTCTTCCGCTTCGGCCGAAACCGCGGTTGCGAGGCTTCCTGCCGGCACCCGCCGGCCCGGTGCCTGGGTCTTGGCCTCTTCGACAAGATGGGTGCGGATCAGCCGGATCAGGTCTTCTCCCAGAACTCCCGCCCGATAGCCGGCGATCCCCTTCAGCGTCAGGCTGAGCAGGATCGCCGCCATCATTCCCGCTCCCAGAAGATACAGCTCGCGCGCGGCGAGCGTGCCGTCGGCCAGCAGGTTGACGATATTCTTCTGGAATTCGAGCGGGACCGCCGCCAGTCCCGCAATGGCCAGCGAGAGCAGGATCAGGATGATCTGGCGGCGGTCGCTGGCTTGCCAGATGGCGGCATAAAGCTGGATCACGGGCAGAGATGCCTCGGGTTGCTTGGCGTTTGCCGTGGCAATCTGGCCCGGATCGCCGGGCGAGGCAAGGCGATGCCCGGCGGCGAGGTCAGCCGGTCCACCGCACCACTGCATCGCCGGCGCGCATCTCTCCCCCGGCCCGGTCGAAGCGCAAATGGGCGATGGCCCGGCCGCCGGACTGGGTAAACAGCGTGCCGGCGGGTTTGCCGTCGGCGGTGATTGCCGTGCCCGGCGGCGCGGTGCCGTCGATCTCGACCGTGGTCAGCCCCTTGCGCAGTTCGGTCTTGTGTTTCATCCGCGCGGTCACTTCCTGGCCCACATAGCAGCCCTTGCGGAAATCGACGCCGTGCAGGCGCTCGAACCCTGCCTCGAGGATGAAGGTGTCGGGGGTCAGTTCGATCCCCGTTTCCGGGATGCAGTGGCGCACGCGGATCGCGTCCCAGTCGGTGCCGTCGTCGCTTTCAGGGGCGGGGCTGTAGGCGCGCCAGCCCATTTCGGGATGGCGCGGGTCGGGCAGGGCGCCTTGCGGTGCCGGGCCGGAGCCCCGTTGCAGGTTCAGCCCCGAGGGTGCGATCTGAACGTCTGCGCGCAGCCGATACATGTTCAGACGCTGCTCCAGCGCATCGGCCAGCGGTTCGGCCACGTCCAGCAGCACGTCTCCATTGTCGCGGGCGAGGAAGAAGTCGGCGACATACTTGCCCTGCGGGGTGAGCAGGGCGGCGTAGACGAGGCCATCCTTCAGCCGGGCGATGTCGTTGGTGATCAGGCCCTGGAGGAAGCTTTCGGCATCGGCTCCGCCAATTCGGAGCACGCGGCGCTGGTTGGTCATGGTCGTGGTCATCCTTGCGTTTCCCCTGCGGTCATATAGGAAAATGCCGGGCAATGAACAGGGGAGCCGTTCCATGCCGGCCGCGATCTCGGTGGTGATTCCGACGCTGAATGCCGAAGGGGCGCTGCCGGCCTGCCTTTCGGCACTGATCGAGGGAGTGCAGGCGGGGCTGATCTGCGAACTCGTCATCTCGGATGGCGGGTCGCGGGATGCCACGGCCGAGATTGCCGAGGCGGCAGGGGCAGAGCTGATCCGCCGGGCACCTTCGCGCGGGGGGCAGTTGCGGCGGGGCTGTGCGGCGGCGCGGGGGGCGTGGCTGCTGGTGCTGCATGCGGACACGGTGCTGGAGCCGGGCTGGGCGGAGGTCGTTGCGGCCCATATCCGGCGGCGCGAGGCCGGGCCGGCCTGTTTCCGGCTGGCTTTCCGGGCGCAAGGGCTGGCGCCGCGCTGGGTTGCCGGCTGGGCCAATCTGCGCACGTGGCTGTTCCGGCTGCCCTATGGCGATCAGGGGCTGTTGCTGCGGCGCGAGGATTATGCGCGCGCCGGCGGCTATCCCGACCAGCCTCTGATGGAGGATGTGGCGCTGGTGCGGGCATTGCGGCGGCCCGTCGCCCTGCTGCCGGTCGTCGCGTGGACCGGGGCCGAGCGCTATCTGCGCGACGGCTGGTTGCGGCGCGGTGCGCGGAACCTGTGGACGCTGGCGCGCTATTTCGCGGGGGCAGATCCCGCGCGGCTGGATGCCAGTTATCGCCGCTGAATGCTCGGTTTTCGGTTTTCGGTTGGCCGGCCTCTCCCGGTTCAGCCGAGAAGGCGCCGCGCGAAGCGGCGCAGCCAGGATTCCCGCGGCGCGGCCATTTCCGGTACATGCTGTGCCAGCGCAGCCGCGCCGGCGGGGTCGATCACCTCTTTGCCGGCCTGGAATTGCAGGTGGTAGAGGTCGGCGTAAAGCCCGCCGCGCGCCAGGAGTTCTTCGTGGGTGCCCTCGTCCACCACCCGGCCGCGATCCATGACCACGATCCTGTCGGCATTGCGGATGGTGGACAGGCGGTGGGCGATGACGATGGTGGTGCGCCCGCCGGCCAGCCGGTCAAGCGCGTCCTGCACGACCTTCTCTGACTGCGCGTCCAGCGCGCTGGTCGCCTCGTCCAGAAGCAGCACGGGGGTGTCGCGCAGCAGCGCCCGGGCGATAACCACCCGCTGGCGCTGGCCGCCCGAGAGCGCCGAGCCGCGCGGCCCCACCTGCGTGTCCAGCCCGTGTTCCAGATGGGCCACGAAATCCGAGACATGGGCCGCATCCAGGACCTTCTTCAACTCTTCGTCGCTGACATCGGTGCGGCCCAGCAGGATGTTTTCGCGCAGGGTTTCGTCGAACAGCATTGCCTCCTGGCTGACTACGGAGAACAGGTTGCGCAGCTCGGGCAGGGCCATGTCGCGCACCGGCACGCCGCCCACGGTGACGGAGCCGTGCTGCGGATCGACCAGCCGGGTGAGCAGGTTGAACACGGTGGATTTGCCCGCCCCGGATGCACCCACCAGCGCCGTGGTCTTTCCGGCCTCGGCCCGCAGGGTCAGGTCGTGCAGGATCTGCGCATCGCCATAGCTGAGCGAGACGTTTTCCAGCGCGATTTCGGGCAGCCCCTTCGGTGGCGGGACCGGCCGGGCCGGTGACCCCAGGCGGACCGGTGCCTCCATCAGCCCCTTGAGGCGTTCCAGCGCCGCCGCCGCCACCTGCCAGGTGCCGCTGACCCCGGCCAGGCGCCGCATGGGGTCGAAGGCCAGGCCGATGGCGGTGAAGAAGCTCATGAACTGGCCGACGGTCTTGTCGCCCTCGATGATCTCCGACCCGCCATAGAGCAGCACGCCCATGAAGCCGATGCCGGCCATGATGTCGATCATGCCGGTGATCGTCGCCGCGCCGAAGGCGGTGCGGATCTCCGAGCGCATGAAGCGGTCGGTCTGTTCCTCGAAGCGTCTGACCTGGTATTTTTCCAGATTGTTGAGCTTGATCGGAACGATGCCGTGGAAGATCTCGTCCAGCCGGGTGGCGAGTGCGGCGCCAATGTCGCGGGCCTGGGCTGCCTTCTTGCGCACATAGCGCTGGGCCATGCCGATGGGGGCCAGCGTCAGCGGCGCGCCGATCAGCATGATCGCCGTCCAGCGCCAATCCACGTTGATGGCCACGCCCAGCAGCACGATCAGCGAGATCAGGTCCCGCCCCGCGCCGGTGATGATCGCCCGCCAGACGTCGTTGACCGCGTTGACATCGACCTGCACGCGCTGGAGCAGGAAGCCGGGCGGGTTGAGCTGGTGAAAGGACGTGTCCTGCCGGATCAGCCGGTTGAGCAGGTCCAGCCGCATGGTTGCCGCGATTTTCTGCGAGATGCGGGTCAGCAGGACCTTTTGCGCCACGCTGGCCAGGCCGCGGACGGAAAACAGTACCAGGAAGGTGAGGCTGATCCAGAACAGCGCGTCGGTATTTCCGCCGATGAAGATGTCGTCGAACATCGGCTGCATCATGTAGCTGACCGCGCCGACCATGCCGCCTTCGAGCAGCATGAACAGTACTGCGACGAAGAGCAGCCCCATGTGCTGGCGCAGATAGCCGCGCCACAGCCAGCGGGCCAGCACGCGCGACGATTCCCCCCGCTGGCTCATGCGGCGGGCTCCGGGGCGGAGCGGGAGGGGGTGGCGGAACCGTTCATGTCCGCGCCATTTAATCGGCCCCGTCCGGCGGCGCAAGGTGGCTGGCAAGATGGCAAGCCTTGCGCGGATGGAGGGGGCGGGGGCCTCCGGCGGGAGTATTTGGGGCAAGAGGAAGAACGGCGAGCCGCCCGGGGCGCGCGGATTGACGTGGCAGGCGGTGGCGGTAGTGTGGGGGCGAGTCAGGCAGGAAGATTGCATGAAGGACGATATCACCCTTGCCCAGGGGCGCGGCTATCTGGCGATCCCCGGTCCCTCGGTGGTGCCCGAGGCCGTCCTGCGTGCCATGCATCGCGGCGCGCCGAACATCTACGAGGGCGAGTTGATCGAGATGACTCGCGGCCTGTTTCCCGATCTGAAGCGGGTGGCGCGAACCGGGGGGCATGCGGCCATCTACATCTGCAACGGGCACGGCGCGTGGGAAGCGGCGCTGGCCAATGTCGCGGCGCCCGGCGATCGGGTTCTGGTGCCCGCCAGCGGCGCCTTTGCACTGGGCTGGGCCGAGATGGCGCAGGGGTTGGGCGTCGAGGTCGAGGTTCTCGATTTCGGCCGGGCCGGACCGTGGGACATGGGACGCATCGCCGAAGTCCTGCGGGCCGATGCCGCGCATCGGTTCAAGGCGGTGCTGGCGGTGCATGTGGATACCTCGTCCTCGGTGCGCAACGACATTGCCGGGCTGCGCCGGGTGCTGGACGAGGTCGGGCATCCGGCGCTGTTGATGGTTGATTGCATTGCCTCGCTGGCCTGCGACCGGTTCGAGATGGATGCCTGGGGTGTGGACGTGATGGTGGCCGGCAGCCAGAAGGGGTTGATGGTGCCGCCCGGTCTGGGCTTCGTGTTCTTCAACGACCGCGCCGCCGAGGTCCGGGCCGCCATGCCGAGGGTCAGCCGTTATTGGGACTGGGCGCCGCGGGTGGCGCCGGAAAGCTTCTACCAGCATTTTGCGGGCACTGCGCCGACCCACCACCTTTACGGCCTGCGCGCGGCGCTGGACATGATCCTTGCCGAGGGGATGGAGCATGTCTGGGCGCGCCACGAAAGGCTGGCGCGGGCGATCTGGGCGGCCTGCGAGGTCTGGGGGCGGGGCGGGCCGCTGGCGCTGAACGTGGCCGATCCGGCGCATCGGTCGCATGCGGTCACGGCGCTGCACATCGGGGCCCCCCATGGCACCGCGCTGCGGAACTGGGTGGAACGCCACCTCGGTCTCACGCTGGGCATCGGGCTGGGCATGGCGGCGCCGGATGACCCGCAATGGCACGGCCATTTCCGGCTGGGTCACATGGGGCATGTGAACGGGCACATGATCCTTGGCCTTCTGGGCGGGATCGAGGCAGGGCTGACCGCGCTGGACATTTCGCACGGGCGCGGGGCCGTCGATGCCGCGGCCGAGGTGATCGCCGGGGGCTGAAGTCGCCAAAAAATTCGTGCGATAATCGCACAAATTGCTTGATTTCGATATCGATCCGCTTCATACCACCACAGGGTGAGCGCTCTGTTTCATGCGCACGCAACCGGTTTCGGGAATTCTTGATGCTTCAATTGCTTTTCATTCTGCACCTGTTCATCGGCGCCGTGTTGTCCGGCATCGGAATCGTCACCGTTCTTCTGGCAGGGATGACCGGGGCAAGTCCGCTCATCGCGGTCATCGTCGCCGGTTTCGTTCTGGCCTTTCCGCTTGCACGGGCGATTGCCCGCTCGATGCGCGGCGAGTAGGGCGCCGGGCCCGCGCCACGGTTTTCCGTCATGCCCGGCCCGACGGCGGGTACCGGGAAAGACCCTGTCAGCGATCCGTCAGGCCACGCCGGTATAAGGGCGCGGAGAAGTAGAGAAACCGAACCGAGGTTGCACATGACGCAGGCATATTCCCGCATCCAGATCATCCTTCACTGGGCGGTGGTCGTTCTTCTGGCTGCCCAGTATCTCAACAGCGAGGCCATCGGGGACGCTTTCGAGAGCATCGCCCATACGGGGGCATCCTCGGCCGGGCTGCTGGCCGGGCTGCATGTCTATGGCGGCATCACCGTGCTGATCCTGGCGCTTGTGCGCCTTGGGCTGCGCCTCGTGATCGGAGCACCGCAGCCGCCCGAGGAAGAGCCCGATATCCTCAAGCGCATCGCCAGGTGGACGCATTGGGGGATTTACGCCCTGCTGGTGCTGATTCCGCTGGTCGGCATGGGCGTGTGGTTCGGCGGCATCGAGGCCGCGGGCGAGTTGCACGAGGCGCTGGGCAGCCTGTTGCTGGCGCTGATCGGCCTGCACGTGGCCGGCGCGCTCTTCCACCAGTTCATCCTGGGAACGAACATCCTGTCCCGGATGCGCCTGGGCGCCTGAGATCCCTTGCCGGGGGCGCGGGGGCGCAATGCCCCCGGCCCTCCGCGCCCGGTTTTCGCAGGTGCATTCACATATTCAGAAATGTCTATTCCGGTTGCGAATTTTTCACTATCCTTCCCTTGCCGGATACCGGCTGACCTGCCCCCCAATGGTCCCTCATTCATAACGAGAGTCTGCGGGTTTGGTTTTCATAATCTGCGGTTTCGGTTTGGGCAAGCGCGCCGGGCGCGGAGCCTTTGGGTCGCTCAAGCGTCCGGCGCGCTTGGGCCGGCGTCTGGTTCCCCAGCGATGAGTGGGGCCTGACGTTGTTATAATCATAGCGCCACAGGGCCAGTTTTCGGCGGGCGTCATCGAGAGTATCGAACAGCTCCTCGTTCAGAAGCTCGTCACGCAGGCTGCCATTGAACGACTCGATGAAGGCATTTTGCTGAGGCTTGCCAGGATCGATGTAATGCCAGTCGACGTCATTGTCGTCCGCCCATTTGAGGATCGCCCGACTGGTGAACTCGGTCCCATTGTCAGAAACAATGCTTTCAGGCTTGCCATGGAGGCGGACAAGAGCATCAAGCTCGCGCGCCACACGCGCGCCCGAGATGCTGGTGTCGGCAACCAGGCAGAGGTTCTCGCGACAGCAATCGTCGATCACCGCCAGGATGCGGAACCGACGCGAAGCACCAAACGTGTCGGAGACAAAGTCCAGGCTCCATCGCTGGTTTGGCCTGATCGCCTCGGGCATTGGCGTCCTCGAGCCTCTGGCGCGCTTGCGCCCGCGCCGCCGTTTCACCGACAACCCTTCTTCGCGATACAGGCGATAGAGTTTCTTGTGGTTCATGATCATTCCCTTGCGTTCGAGCAACACGCCGATCCGTCGGTAACCGAAACGGCGGCGCTTGCCCGCAATCTGCTTCATCGCTTCGCGGATCTCCGGATGGTCCGGCGGGCGTTCGCGCCGGACCGTCTTGGGATCGACACCGACCAGCCTGCAGGCCCGGCGCTGCGAGATGCCATGATCCCGCATCGCCCGCAGCGCTGCATCACGCCGCGCGCTCGGCGTCGTCAGTTCTTTCCCAGGAGATCCTTCAGGACCGCGTTGTCCAGCATCGCATCGGCCAACAGGCGCTTGAGCTTGGCATTCTCGTCCTCAAGCATCTTCAGGCGCTTCACGTCCGAAAGCCCCATGCCGCCGTATTTCGACTTGTACTTGTAGAACGTCGCCGGGCTCAGCCCATGCCGGCGACAAACCTCCACCGTCGGCATTCCGGCCTCCTGTTCCTTGATCATCGCAATGATTTGCGCCTCCGTAAAACGGCTCTTTCGAATTCGTCTGCTCCTTTCTGATCGGGCAGACTCTACTTCAAAATGCGGGCGTTGGCGGGGGGCAGGTCACGGCCACAGACAGGGAGGATAAAATGAAAATACTTGCGACAACCGCACTTGCCATCGGTCTTGCGACCTCAGCCCTGGCCGAGGGACAGACGCATTACATCGCCTTTCATGTGGATGAAAACGACCCCAAGGTGATGAACCTCACGCTCAACAATGTCCAGAACGTGACGAAATACTACGAGTCCAAGGGCGACAAGGTGGTGATCGAGGTGGTCGCCTACGGCCCGGGACTGACCATGTTCGTCGAAGGCAAGAGCCCCGTCGCCGACCGCATTTCGGTGATGAGCCTCGGCATGGAGAATGTCTCCTTCGCCGCTTGCGGCAACACGCTGCGCAAGATGAGCGAAAAGGCCGGGAAGGAGATCCCGATCATGGAAGAGGCCAGGATCGTGACCTCCGGTGTCGTCCGGCTGGTCGAGTTGCAGGAGCAGGGATACGCCTACGTCCGCCCCTGATCAGGGGCGCGGTCACGCCGAAGCGGAAGGGGAGCGGTTCCGGGCGGATCGGTTTCCCTTTCCGGGGCGGGGGGGGGGGGCGCACGCGTTCCTCATGCCTCCGGCGATGCACCAGATGGCCGTCTCAGCGGCGCATCTTCGCGGCGGTGGCCCAGTCGGGCCACCAGCCCATCTTCTCGGCCCCGGCGATGGCGAGGCTCACGGCCAGAATGAGAAGCACCAGCTTCACTTTCCACATCGGCGGCGGCCTGCGCGCCCATTTCGCCATGCGAAGGAGCCATCGGGTCATTCGACGAAGCTCACCTTGCCGATGAAGGGCAGGTTGCGGTTGCGCTGGGCGAAGTCGATGCCATAGCCCACCACGAATTCGTCCGGGATCTCGAACCCGACCCAGTCGGCCACGAACTCGACCTCGCGCCGGCTGGCCTTGTTGAGCAGCGCGATGGTCCGCAGCCGGGCCGGCTCGCGGCTTTGCAGAAGCCGGGTGACATGGGAAAGCGTGTGCCCGGTGTCCACGATATCCTCGACCACCAGCACGTCGCGCCCCTCGACCGTGCCGCGCATGTCCTTGAGGATTTTCACCTCGCGGCTCGATTCCATCGAATCACCGTAGGACGAGGCCTCGATGAAATCCACCTCGATTGGCAGGTCCAGTTCCCGCACCAGATCGGCGATGAAGATGAAGCTGCCGCGCAGCAGCCCGACCACCACCAGCTTGTCGGTATCGGAAAATTCCTCGGCAATCTCGCGGCTCAGCGCCTCAACCCGCGCGGCGATGGCCTTGGCCGAAATCATCTCCTCTATGACATATGGACGCTTCGGCATGGCTTCCCCCTTGATCTTCGTCGCCAACCATAGGACATCACGCGCCACTGTCACGCCTCAAACGATGACGTCTCTCATGCCAACCCATTCGGAAACCCGCCGGCTGCCCTATACCGCCCGCCAGATGTATGACCTGGTGGCCGATGTCGCCTCGTATCCGGAATTCCTGCCCTGGTGCGCCGCCGCCCGTATCCGTCGCACCACCCCCCAGGGCGACCACGTGCTGATGGAGGCGGACCTGGTCATCAGCTTCAAGGTCTTCCGCGAACGCTTCGGCAGCCGGGTGACGCTGTGGCCCGAGGCGCTGAAGATCGACACCGAATATCTGGACGGCCCCTTCCGCTACCTGAAATCGAACTGGGGCTTCCGCGATCTGCCGGAGGGCGGCTGTGAGGTCTCCTTCTTCGTGGATTTCGAATTCCGCAACGCCATCCTGCGAAAGGTGATCGGAGTGGTGTTCAACGAGGCGATGCAGCGCATCGTGCGCGCCTTCGAGACCCGCGCGCAAACCCTCTACGGCCAGAGCTGACACCCCTTTCCTCTTGCCCAAAATATTCCGGGGGGTTGCCATTGTCGCGCCATTGGTCCGAGCGACAATGGCGACGGGCAGCGCCCCCGGTCGTCCCGACGGGTCGCCACGACTTTTCCATTGCCGAACGGCCTGCTTCGGGTAAGACCGCGTAGAACGACACCACCGACGGAGAAGGCTGCATGCCCCTGACCTTGATCCTTGCCGATTTTGCCACCGGCCCGGTACGCCTGTCAGAGGCGTCACGAAGGATGATCCGCCTGTCGGCCCTGGACTGGTTCGCCGTGGGCCGCGCCGGCGCGACCGAACCCGTCGCCCGCATCCTCCACGCACAGGCCATGGACGAAGCCGGCGCGCCGCAGGCACACCTGTTCGGGGGCGGGATGGCGCCGGTGCGCATGGCGGCGCTGGTCAACGGCACGACAAGCCATGCGCTCGACTACGACGACACCCATTTCGCCCATATCGGCCACCCCTCGGTCGCGGTCTTCCCGGCCGCGCTCGCCGTGGCCGAGTGGCGCGACCGCTCCATCGCCGATCTGCTTGAGGCCGCGCTGATCGGGGCCGAGATTTCCATTCGCGTCGGCCTGTGGTTGGGGCGGGGACACTACCAGGCAGGCTTCCACCAGACCGCGACCGCCGGCACCTTCGGCGCTGCGATGGCCGCGGGGCGGCTGCTGGGGCTGGATGGCACGGGCATGCGGCACGCCCTGGGCCTGGCGGCGACCCGCGCGGCCGGGCTCAAGGCGCAGTTCGGAACCATGGGCAAGCCGTACAATGCCGGGCTTGCCGCCTCTGGCGGGGTCGAGGCGGCGCTTCTCGCCCGGCGCGGGTTCGAATCGAACCCCGAGGCGCTGGAGGGCGAATACGGGTTCGGGGCAACCCATCACGGAGCCGGGGACGAAGCCACGGCGCTGGACGGCCTGGGTGAGCGGTGGCTGTTCGAACAGGTCAGCCACAAGTTCCATGCCTGCTGCCACGGGCTGCACGCGGCACTGGAGGCCGCGCGCGAGCTGGGCGTCACTGCGGCAGAGATTGCCACGTTGCGGGTGCGCACCCATCCGCGCTGGATGAGCGTGTGCAACCAGCCCGCACCCACCACCGGGCTTGGCGCCAAGTTCAGCTATGGCACGGTGCTGGCGATGCAGGCGCTGGGGCACGACACCGCGCGGCTGGAAAGCTATTCGGACGCGATCTGTGCCGATCCGGCGCTTCGCGCCCTGCGCGAACGTATCCATGTGGAGGCCGACGCGAGCCTGGCCGAAACCGAAGCGGTGGTCGAACTCGTGCGCCATGACGGCGGGCGCGCCGAGGCACGGCACGATCTGCTTGCGCCGATGCCTCTGGCCGTGCGCGAATCCCGGCTGCGTGACAAGGCCGCCGCCCTGATCGGGGGCGAGCAGGCCGAAACCGTCTGGACACTGCTGAACGGGGACGGCATGGCGGCGGAGTTCGGGGCGGCGCTGGCCCCGTAGGGTGGCGGATTTCCAGAACCCGCTGGCGCATCGCGCATCTCGCGCTTGACCGATCTCATCTGCAGGAAGAACGCAGGGCGTGCGACGCCCGGGCCTGGGCGCGCCCCGGTCGAGACGGGCATTTACGCGGCTGGATGCAGAGGCTCGGGGCCCGGATCTTGCAGAAATGTGGCTACCGGCGCCGCAATTTTGCCATGGCCGCACCGCATTTTGCGCAAATTGCTTCTTTCATGTCCGAATCTGGCCTGCAGATTTGCAATATTGCCCGTTACCCTGACTGATGCGGGCGGGGGCGCCCATCGCTGCCACGAGACCATTCATGCTTCAGCATATTCCCCGTCGCCGTCATGATCGGCTGTTCGAACTCATCCGCCAGAAGAACCTGTCCGAGCGCACCGCATCCCGCCTGCGCTGGCGGGCGCGCCCGACCCTGGGACCGGGTGAGACGATCCTGCTGCAATCGCTGACCGCCCGCTCATGGAGGCGGCCGGATTCCTCCCGCCGTCTGCCGCCCGGCTGAGGGTCTCAGCCCCGGAATCCGGTTGCGACCACGAATTTCTCGGAACTGTCCGGCCGCGAGGCCGGCGGTTTCACATTGGCGACCTTCGTGAATTTCTGCTTGAGCAGCTTCTGCAATTCGCCTTCGGCGCCGCCGGCCAGCACCTTGGCCACGAAGGTGCCGCCCTGCTCCAGCACGTCGAAGGCAAAATGCGCGGCCGCTTCGCACAGGGCGATGATGCGCAGATGATCTGTCTGCTTGTGGCCGGAGGAGGCCGCAGCCATGTCGGACATGACCACATCGGCCTTGCCGGCAAGCCACGCCTTCACCTTCTCGTCGGCGCCGTCCTCCATGAAGTCGAGCTGGTGAATTTCCGCCCCAGGGATCGGCTCCACCTCCTGCAGGTCGATACCCAGGACCCGGCCCGCCGCCTTGCCCTTTTTCTCGCCCAGCGCATTGACGCGCCTCACCGCCACCTGGCACCACCCGCCGGGGGCACAGCCCAGATCCACCACCCGCGCGCCGGGCACGAGAAAACGGAACCTGTCGTCGAGTTCGAGGATCTTGAACGCCGCCCGGCCGCGATAGCCTTCGGCGCGCGCCCGTTTCACGTAAGGGTCGTTGAGCTGCCGCTGCAGCCATCGGGTCGAACTCAGCTTGCGCCCGCGCGCGGTCTTGACCTTGACCTTGAGATCGCGCTGCCCGCGCCCGGACGTGTTCCGTGCCATCCCGGTGCCCTCCGTTTCGATCCGCTCCGATACCCCGAACCGGCATCTTCGGCAAGCTATTGCACCGATCCGCGCCTGGCCCGCAGGGCACGGGCCGATGTCCCATGCGCGGCACGGAAGGCGCGGGCGAAGCTGGATGCCGAGGCAAAGCCCGTGGCCAGCGCCACGTCCAGAAGCGGCATTTCGGTGTCCGTGACCAGCCTGTGCGCCTCGTCCAGTCGCAGGGACAGGTAGTGCGCCCGCGGCGTGGTGCCAAGGCGCGCGCGGAACTGCGCTTCTAGCGCGCGCGCGCTGGCCCCGCAGCGGCGGGCAATGTCGGCAACGGAGAGCGGCGTGTCCAGATGCCCCTCCATCAACGCGGCGGCGCGCGCTGTCAGCCGGGAGTGGCGCGGCAGGGCGCCGGCGCGGCTCTGGGCCCGGTCGGGGTCGGGGCGGGTGTCGTGAATGAAGACCCCGGCCACCCGCCTGGCAAGGTCCGCTCCGTGGCGCCGTTCGACCAGGTGCAGCATCATGTCGATGGCGGGCATGGCGCCGCCGCTGGTCATCACAGGGCCATCGACATGAAACCGGTCGCGCAGGACCGTGACGCGAGGAAACCGCGCGGCGAAACGGTCCAGATCCTCCCAGTGGGTCGTTGCCCGGCGATCGTCGAGCAGCCCGGCCTCGGCCATCAGCCACGGACCCCCGTCGATCCCGGCCACCGTCGCGCCCGCGGCCGCGAGGCGGCGCAGCCCCGCGCAAAGGGCAGGGCTCGCGTGACGCTCCAGGTGAAACCCCGCCACCACGATCAGCAGATCGCACCGGTGCAGCCGCGACAGCGCCGGCCCCGGCACGTTGACGCCGCATGTCAGCCGGGCGGGCGTGCCGGTCGCGGTGACGTGGGTCCAGTCGAACAGCCGCCGGCCCGCCATGCGGTTGGCCGCCCGCATCGGGTCCACCGCGCTGGCGAATGACAGCGTGTTGCTGTCATCCAGAACCAGCACCGCCACCCGCAGCGGCCCGGAGCTCGGGGCAAGAATGTTTTTTGCGGATTTCATCAAATCGGATTCGTAACACGAAAACTGTTGCGGACAAGCCTGCGGCATCCTTCCCGGCAGATCGACAGGAAGGAGGATCCGATGCCGCTTGCCATGAATCGCGAGGTCTTCATCACCTGTGCCGTGACCGGATCCGGCAGCACCCAGGACCGCAGCCTGCATGTCCCGCGCAGCCCCGCGCAGATCGCCGAGGCCGCGATCGAAGCGGCGCGCGCCGGCGCGGCGGTGGTGCATTGCCACGTCCGTGACCCCGAAACCGGCGTGCCCTCGCGCAAGGTTGAATACTACCGCGAAGTCACCGACCGGATTCGGGACGCGGAGGTGGACGTGGTGCTCAACCTCACCGCCGGGATGGGTGGCGATCTGGTCTTCGGTCCGCCCGAGGCTCCGCTGCCGCTGATGGAGGGCGGCACCGACATGGCCGGCGCTGCCGAACGGGTCGAGCATGTCGCCGAATGCCTGCCCGAGATCTGCACGCTCGATTGCGGCACGATGAACTTTGCCGAGGCCGATTACGTGATGACCAACACGCCGGGCATGTTGCAGGCGATGGGGCGGATGATGACGGCGCTGGGCGTGAAGCCCGAGATCGAGGCCTTCGATACCGGCCACCTGTGGTACGCAAGGCAACTGGTGAAGGACGGTGTACTGGAAAGTCCCGCGCTGGTGCAACTGTGCATGGGCGTACCGTGGGGGGCGCCGGACGATCTGAACACCTTCATGGCGATGGTGAACAACGTGCCCGAGGACTGGACCTTCTCGGCCTTTTCCCTGGGCCGCAACCAGATGGCCTATGTGGCTGCCGCCGTTCTGGCCGGGGGCAACGTCCGGGTCGGGCTGGAGGACAATCTCTGGCTGGAAAAGGGGGTGCTGGCGACCAACGCGCAGTTGGTGGAGCGCGCCGCGACGATCATCGAGAACATGGGCGCCCGGGTGATCGGCCCAGGGGAGGTGCGCGAGAAGCTGGGGCTGGTGAAGCGGGCCCCGCGGGCGCGCTGAGAAGCCCTCGGCGGGCATTGGGAAAATCGGTGGAAGGGGGGCCGGGATGGCACGGGTTGTAGCGATTGTCGGCGGCGGCGTAATCGGGGGCGGCTGGGCCGCGCGGTTCCTGCTGCACGGCTTTGACGTGCGCGTGTTCGATCCCGACCCCGAGGCCGAGCGCAGGCTGGGCGAGGTTCTGGACAATGCCCGCCGATCGCTGCCGGGGCTGGCGGATGCGCCCATGCCGCCGGAGGGGCGGTTGAGTTTTCACGGCAGCCTGGCCGAGGCGGTCGCCGACGCCGAGTGGGTGCAGGAAAGCGTGCCCGAGCGGCTGGAACTGAAGCGCGAAACATATCGGGCGATACAGGCGGCCTGCCCGCCGGAGGCGGTGATCGGGTCGTCCACCAGCGGTTTCCGGCCCTCGCAGTTGCAGCAGGGCGCGGCGCGTCCCGGCCAGATCGTGGTGACGCATCCCTTCAACCCGGTCTATCTGCTGCCGCTGGTCGAGCTGGTGACGACACCGGCGAACGATGCGGCGCTGGTGGCACGGGCGAAGGAGATCCTGCAGGGGCTGGGCATGTTCCCGTTGCACCTGCGGCGCGAGATCGACGCCCACCTGGCCGACCGCTTTCTCGAAGCCGTCTGGCGCGAGGCGCTGTGGCTGGTGCGCGACGGCATTGCCACCACGGAAGAGATCGACGAGGCGATCCGCATGGGCTTCGGGATTCGCTGGGCGCAGATGGGCCTGTTCGAAACCTACCGGGTCGCCGGGGGCGAAGCCGGGATGCGCCATTTCATGGCCCAGTTCGGCCCCTGTCTGAAATCGCCGTGGACGCGGCTGACCGATGTGCCCGAGTTCACCGACGACCTGGTGGACATGATCGCCGGTCAGTCGGATGCTCAGTCGGGGGCGTATTCGATCCGCGAACTCGAACGCATCCGCGACGACAACCTCGTCGGCATGATGCGGGCGCTCAAGCGCACCGGCTGGGGCGCGGGTGCGGTCTTGCAGGCGCAGGACTCGCGGCTGAGGGCCGGTACGGCGCTGGCGCAGCGGAGCGACGCGGCGGCGGCGCAGTCGCAACCGATCCTGACGCTGGCCCGGGCGGTGCCGCTCGACTGGACCGACTACAACGGGCACATGAACGAGGCGCGCTATCTCGATTCCTTCTGCGCGGCGACCGATCGGTTCATGGAACTGATCGGGGCGGATGCCGAGTACATCGCCGGCGGGCACAGCTATTTCACCGCCGAAACCCATATCCGCCACCTGGACGAGGCTCGGGCCGGGGACCGGATCGAGGTGCGCACCCAGATGCTGTTCGGACGGGGCAAGAAGCTGCACCTGTTTCACAGGATGATGCGCGGCGGCGATCTGATCGCCACCGGCGAACATTTCCTGCTGCACGTGGATCTGCAAACCCGCCGCCCCTGCGCCCCCTCGGCGGAGATCGAGGCCGGCATGGCACGGATTGCTTCGGCGCAGGCGGGGCTGCCCTGGCCGGACGGGGCCGGATCGTCGATCCGGGCGCCGGGATGAGCCGCCGGGTGCTGATCACCGCCGGGGCGCGGGCGTGGGTGGCGGAAACGGATACGCGCGCTGCCTCGGATGCGGTGCGACTGATGTCGGGACAGGTGATCGCGGTGGACGGGCACATGGTGAACTCCGACCCGAAGCCGTGAGGCAGGCGCAAGGCGTTTCGAAGCACCTTGCGACAGGCGGTTTTCGGCCCGCGTTCTGGGCCTTCGGAACAGGCCGCTCCGCCGCGGCCCGTCAGCCGATCTGACCCCGCAACCCGCGCAGATATTCGGCAAAGCCGCGCGCGGTCACGTCCGCCTCGCGCACCAGCCGGTCGAAATGCAGGCTGAAGGTTTCGATCCGGTCGCGGTCGCGAAAGGCCATGTAGTGCCCGCCGGCATAGAACACCGCCAGCAATGGGCCGAACACCGTGACCGGAGCCGAATACAGCCGCCGGGCGTCAAACAGGTAGATGCGCAGGCGCGGATACAGCTGGTCGGCAAGCGCCAGGAAATGATCGATCTGCTCCAGCCGAACCCCGGCCGGCAGGCCGGCATAATAGCCGCAGGCATGGGCGAAACTTTCCAGTTCGTGCAGCGGCATGGCGATTTCGTAATCCGACCGGGCCTGGCGCATCCATTGCAGCCGGTCCTCCGAGGCGCCAATGGCCTGGTCGGCCGTGCGGCCCAGGTGCGGGGCATATTCCCATTCCAGCATGGCGCGGGTCTTGAGCATGTCCGGCAGCGCTGCGGGAACGTGGCGGATCTTGTAGCCGGCCGCCTCGCGGTGCCATTCGAAGATGCGTTCGTCCACCAGCGCCCGGGGGGCCTCGGTCAGGGTCAGGCTGCTGGCAAGCAGTTCCGCCGCGCTTTCGGGCCGGTCGGAAAGGCCCAGCAGCCAGTCAGCCGACACCCCCAGCGCGCCGGCGCAGGCCCCCACCACCTGAGCATTGGGCAACCGCGCCCCGTCGCCCGAAAGCAGTTGCGAAATGGTCGAGCGGTCCACGCCGACCTGTCGGGCAAGTGCGCTCTGGCTTCGGCCGGTTTCCTGCATGGCGCGGGACAGGCGGTCGCGGAACAGCGCGGCGCGCAGACGTTTGTCGATTTTTTCCGCCATACGTTGAGAAATATCATGTTTGCAGATTTTTGTTAATCGGAAACGGAATGTTCGGGAAACCGCATTCGGGGTAACGGATATGCGAGGCAACCAACCGGGAAACCCATGGAATCGCGACAGAGATCGTTGGTCAAGGCGCTGATCTGGAACCTCATCGGTCTGGTGACGATGGCCGTTGTGGGGCTGGTTGCGACCGGCTCGGCGGCGGTGGGCGGGACGCTGGCCGTGGCGAATACGGCGCTGGGGCTGGTGATGTATGTCATCTATGAACGGATCTGGGCGCGGATCCGCTGGGGGCGGCATGTCTGATCCGCGCCGTCCCGCATCGGAGGCCGTGGAATGGCCGACCCTGGCGCTGATCGTGGTCTGCCATGCGCTCTGGCTTCTGGCGGTTTTCCGGCTGGCCGAGCTGTCCGGGGTGGCGGCCGTTGCCGCCGTGGCGGTCCTCGCGGCTTTGCACTCCTCGCTTACCCACGAGGCGCTGCATGGGCATCCGACCCGCTGGCGGGCGGTGAACGAGGCACTGATGGCGCTGCCGCTGTCGCTGGCCTTTCCCTACCGCCGCTTCCGCGACCTGCATCTTGCCCATCACCGCGATTCGCGCCTGACCGATCCCCATGACGACCCGGAGTCGAATTTTCTCGACCCGGCGGTGTGGGAGGCGTTGCCGAACTGGCATAAAGCGCTCTATCGCGCCAACAATACGCTTCTGGGCCGCGTTCTGATCGGTCCGCTGCTTGGGCAGGCGCGGTTCATGGCACAGGAATGGCGCCTGGCGCGGTCCGGCGACCGGGCGGTGTGGCTGGCCTGGGCGCTGCACCTGCCGGGCGTGGCGGTGGTTCTGTGGCTGGTCGCGCTGTCGCCCATGTCCATCCCGGCTTATCTGATCGGTGCCTGGCTGGGACTGGGCCTGATCAAGATACGCACCTTCCTGGAGCACCGCGCCCATGAGCGGGCGCGCGGGCGGACCGTCATCGTCGAGGACCGGGGGCCGCTGGCCCTTCTGTTCCTTTTCAACAACCTCCACGTCGTCCATCACATGCACCCGGGGGCGCCGTGGTACGATCTGCCCCGGCTTTATCGCGAGGGGCGCGCCCGCTATGTCGCCAGCAATGACGGTTACGTCTATCGCTCATACGCCGAGATCATCCGGCGTTATCTGCTGCGCGCCAAGGATCCGGTTCCGCATCCGCTCTGGAATCGATCCTGATTTCGCGCCATAGGGGGGCATGCCCCTGTGGATTCCCATCACCATCGCGGCGGCTGCGTTCCAGACGGTGCGCTTCATGCTGCAGAAATCGCTCAGCGCGGAGATGCTCTCGGCCGAGGGCGCGACGTTTGCGCGCTTCGTCTATTCGGCGTCCTTCATCCTCGCCGCGCTGGCAGCGTGGTCGCTGGCCACGGGGCGCGCCCTGCCGCCGGTCGGGCCGGCCTTCTGGCTCTATGGCGCAATCGGGGGGCTGTCCCAGATCCTGGCCACGATCTGCGTGCTGCTGCTGTTCAGGCAGCGCAATTTCGCGGTCGGCATCACCTTCAAGAAGACCGAGGTGATCCAGACCGCCATCGTCGGCCTGATCGTCCTGGGCGACCGGGTGAGCGCGGCGGCGCTGGGCGCGATCCTGCTGGGGCTGGTCGCGGTGCTGCTGCTGTCGAGGACGCCGGGCGAGGTCGGGGTGTGGTGGCGCCAGCTGGGCAACCGCGCGACGGCGCTGGGGCTGGGATCGGGGGTGCTGTTCGCCTTTTCGGCCGTGGGCTACCGGGCCGCGACGCTCGAGGTTGCCAGCGATTCGCCGGTGCTGCGCGCGGCCGTCACACTGGCGGCGGTGGTCCTGATGCAGACGCTGGCCATGGCCGCATGGCTGGGCTGGCGCGATCGCCCGCAACTGCACGCGGTGTGGCGGGCCCGGCGCAGCGCGGTGTTCATCGGCATCTTCAGCATGGCGGGCTCGTTCTGCTGGTTTCTCGCCTTCACGCTGCAGAACGCGGCCTATGTGAAGGCGCTGGGGCAGGTGGAACTGATCCTCAGCCTGACGGCGTCGGTCCTGTTCTTCCGCGAGCGGATCACCCCGCGGGAAGTGGCCGGCATGGCGCTTCTGGGGCTCAGCATCGTCCTGCTGGTCGCGGTAATCTGACCGTTGGCCTCAGCCGGTTTCCGGCATCGGGATGCCGCGCAGGCGCAGGAACAGGCTGGCCTCGTCGTCATTGCGGAAATAGGGGACGCTGGCGGGTGGTTCGGGGTCTGCGGCGCGTTCGGCGACCTCGGCCAGGACGACCTCGGTGATGAAGGGCAGGTCGAAGCGGCGGATCTCGTCCAGCGGGATCCATTGCAGGTGAGAAAGTTCGTCCGAGGCATGGGTGAAATCGTCGAGATCGCCCCGGATTTCCGAGGCATCGACCAGGAAGAATCGGGCATCGAAACGGCGCGGCCGGCCCGGGGGCGTGAGCGCCCGGAACACGAATTGCAGCGCGTGGGCGGCCGGTAGATGCCCGGTGGCGGCAAAGCCCTGCCAGTCCGCGGGCACGGGGCCGGGCCATTCTCCGGGCAGGCCGAGGATCAGCCCGGTTTCCTCCCACAGTTCGCGCACGGCCGCCACGGCCAGCGCGTGGTGCAGGCCGGCGGGCGCGTGATCCTGCAGGCGCGTCCGGCACGGTTCGGGCAGGGGGGCGGCCAGCGGCACATCCGCATCCGCCGCGTCCACGGCGCCGCCGGGAAAGACGAACTTGTTGGGCATGAAGGCAGCCTTTGCCCCCCGTTGCCCCATCAGCACCGCCGGCCTTGTGAGGCGGTCGCGCAGGACGATGACGGTTGCGGCATTGCGGATTGCGGTCTTGTCGCTGCTCATGGCCCCTCTGCCCGGATCGGAAATGTCAGGCCGGCCGGTCGAAACCGCCCATGCGCCGCGCCCACTGAAAAGCGATCACGATGCCTTTCAGTCGCGGCAGAAGGTAGAATGCCAGCGCCATGCTGCCAACCGCGAAAATCGCGAACAGCACCAGCGGTTCGGGCCGGAACGTCTTGAAGGTGAGCAGCAGCAGCGGGGCCATGATGTGACCGACGATCAGGATCGACAGGTAGGCCGGCCCGTCATCGGCGCGATGATGAAACAGCTCTTCCCCGCATTCGGGGCAGGTGTCGTGTACCTTGAGGTAGTGGTGCAGAAGCCGGCCCTCGCCGCAATTGGGGCAGCGGGTGCGGAATCCCCGCCACAGGGCCTGTCCCATGGGGCGTTCGGGCATGGTGTCGGCAATGATGGCGGGCTGCTGGTCGATCTGCATGGTCGTCTCTGTGGTCTGGTGGTGCGGGTGCCGGATCCGGGCGAGTGGCCGGGCGGCGGAGAGGCCGGGACCGTCAGGCCCGATCGGCGGGCGGGCCCGCAAACATGAGCACCCGATACCTGTTTCGGGTCGTCGCGTCCATCGAAACCTCGGCCACGACGGCAGGCTGCGGCAGTAAACCGCGCCGCCCCGACCGCTGTCCGCAACTCCGTTATTCGAGGTAGGGGGCCGGATCGACGCTGTCGAAGCCCTTGCGCACCTCGAAATGGACATAGGCGTTCTCGCCGTCGCGCAACTGCGCGATGGTCTGGCCGCGTGTCACCCGGTCGCCTTTCTTCACCGTGATGCGGTCAAGATTGGCATAGACCGTCAGCAGGTTGTCGCCATGATCGATCACCATGATCGGCACGTTGTCGGCGTCCTTGGTGATGGCGCGGACCACCCCGTCCCGCGCGGCCACCACCGGGGTTCCCGGAGCGCCCGCGATATCGATGCCCTCGCGTCCCTTTGCCTTGGAATAGGTGCGGATGATCTTGCCGGTGACCGGCATGGCCATGGCCGAATCTGCCGCCCGGCTGGGTTCGCCCACGGATATCCTGGGCGGTTCGGGAGGGGTCGGGTCGATCTTCTCGTCCGGGAGCGGCTTCGACGCGCTGGGCGGCACGGGTGTCGGCGACCCCTGTCCCGGCGGGGTCACCTTCGCGACCGGTTCGGGTTCCGGCGCGGGCGTGTCCTTGAGCGGGATCAGAAGGTATTGCCCTTCGCGAATGGCAAAGTCGGGCCCCAGCCCGTTCCATTCGGCCAGCGCCTTGACCGGCACCTGATAGAGGCGCGAGATCGTATAGGCGGTTTCCCCGCGCACCACCTTGTGGCGGATCGGCTCGGCCCCCTTCGGTGATCCGGCCGATTTCGGCTTTTGCGCCGCGCCCGCAAGCGGTGTGGCCTGCACCGACGGCGTTGCCGGGGCGCTCTCGATCGCGCTTCCGGCCAGCGCGGCGATGTCCACTCCGCCGCCGCCCACACCGGCCGCCGGAGCCGCAGCCACGCGCCGGGGCAGGGCGAGAAGCTCGTCCGCTCGCAGGCCGGTGTCGGGTTCGAGCCCGTTGAACCGTGCCAGCTCTTCCGCCGGCAGGCCGACCCGCGCGGCGACGTCCGCCACCGTGTCGCCGCGCCGGGCCACGGCCACCTGATAGCTGGGGTAGGAGATGACCCCCCGCGCATCCGGAGCGGGCCGTTCGGCGGTGCTCACCGCGCGCGCGGCGTCGGCGGTGCTGAAGGCCCCGGCATTGCCGCGAAGGTCGTAGTCCAGCGGCCCGGTACAGCCTGCCACGACAACCAGCGCCAAGACCGCAGCGGGGGCGCGGAAGGTTGCTTGTGGCTTGGAGTCTGACATGTCTCGTTCCTCGATATGCCCCCTTGTGTCCGGGGGCTGGTCGCTCTTCACCTGTTGCCTCAGCCGTCCTTGCCCAGCCCTTCGACCAACGGTACGAAGCGAACCGGCCGCAGTTCGTCGTATTCCAGCCCGATTTCGGTCCGGCGCACGCGGATAAGCGTCTGTACCGTGTCGGACTGGCCGACCGGCACCACCATGATACCGCCGATTTTCAGTTGCGCCAAGAGCGGCCCCGGCGGGTCCTCGGCGGCGGCGGTCACGATGATCCGGTCGAAGGGGGCCTGTTCGGGCAACCCGAACGAGCCGTCCGCCGTCACCGCAATGATGTTCACCAGGTCCAGCCGCGTAAACAGCTCGCGCGCTTCGCGGACCAGCCGCGCGTGCCGGTCCACCGTGTAGACCCGCCGTGCCAGCCGGCTCAGCACCGCCGCCTGATAGCCCGAGCCGGTCCCTACCTCCAGCACCTTGTCGCGCGGGCTGACCTGCAGCGCCTGGGTCATCAGCCCGACCACCGAGGGCTGGCTGATCGTCTGGCCGCAGGCAATCGGAAGCGGCATGTCCTCATAGGCGCGCTCGGCGAACAGGCCGCGCACGAACAGGCCGCGGTCGATCCGCTCCATCACCTCCAGGACCCGCGAATCCGTCACCCCCTTCGACCGCAGCGCGAAGAGGAACTGCATGCGCATCTCTGGCGTCGGCCCGTTCATTCGCCCGCCCGTTCGATGGCTTTCATCGCATCAAGCACGTCATGAGCCGTCAGGTCCGCCCGCATCGGCGTAACCGAGATGAAGCCCTCGAGATTGGCCGTCACATCGGTGCCTGGCGCGGTCGGCTCGTGCTGGTTGCCGCCCTTGATCCACAGGAAACGCCGCCCCGAAGGCGAGGTATGCGGCTCGACCGCAAAGCAGGTGTTGCGGCGATACCCCTGCGCTGTCACCCGCGCCCCGCGCACCTCGGCCGCAGGGACCGGCGGGAAGTTGACATTGAAGAACAGCCGGTAATCCTCGCCCGCGCAGGGATTTGCATCCAGAACCCTCCGGATCAACTCGGCCCCGTGGACGGCGGCCGCCTCGAACGGGTTGGCCAGGCCCAGATTGCGTGGCCCGTAATACTGTGACAGCGCAATGGCCGGAATGCCCTGCAACGCGGCCTCCATCGCCCCGCCCAGCGTCCCGGAATAAAGCGCGTTCTCGCCCGAATTGTTGCCCCGGTTCACCCCTGACAACACCAGATCCGGCCGCCGGCCACCCAGAACGTCATGCAGCCCCGCCAGCACGCAATCGGCCGGGCTGCCCTCGGCGGCATAGCGGCGTTCGTCAAGCTTGGCGATCATCATCGGGCGGGTATAGCTGATCGCGTGGCTCACCCCCGACTGCTCGAAGGCCGGCGCCACGATCCAGACCTCACCCTCCGGCCCGGCCAGTGCCGCCGCGATCTCCTCGAGCACCTGCAGACCCGGCGCGTTGATCCCGTCGTCGTTGGTCAGAAGAATTCTCATGCCGCCCCGCCTCGTTTGCAACTTGATAGACCCGGGTCCCGGCGCGGGCAAGAACCCGGTCTTTTTCTGGCTGAAAATATCCCCGCCGGAGGCATGGCCCCGCAGGGGCCATTCCCGGCATGCGGGGTCACAGCATCGCCAGAAGCCGCGCCGCCTCGTCGGCCGGTTTTGCCAGCGCCGCCCGGTCTTCGCCGGGAAAGAACCGCGCCCGCGTGGCGGTGGGCATCGGACGGGGCTGCAGAACATGCACGCGCGGCCCGGTGCGCACGGTCTCGGCCGCCCAGCTGCGCGCGATCGCGATCTGCGCCGCCTTGGTCGCGCCATAGACGCCGAAGAACTTTTCCCCCGCCCGGGGATCGTCAAAGAACACCGCGCGCCCCTCCTGCCCCAGCAGCGGCGCCACATAGGGGATCAGGACCGATACGGCGGTGGCATTGATCGCCACCGATTTTTCCCAGTGCTTGGGATCGATGGAACTGGCCGGGCTCAGGGGCGAGGCATGAATGGCCGTATGCAGCCAGATGTCGAGGCTGCCCCAGCGGTCGTAGATGCCGCGGCAGAGCGTGGCCATGGCCTCGGGCACGGTGATGTCCATCGGCGCCAGCGTGGCGCTGCCGCCGCGCGCGCGGATGCGGTCGTCCAGCTCTTCCAGCGCACCGGTGGTGCGGGCCACGGCGACGATGTGATGGCTGGGAGCGAGGGCTTCGGCCAGGGCGGCACCCAGACCGCGCGAGGCTCCGGTGATGAGGGCGATTTTCGTCATGGGGCGGGTTTGGACCGCCGCCCCGCCGGGGTCAACCCCGGATCAGCCGCGCGGCACCCGGAGGCGCCGCAATCGCCCGTTTCTTTCGATCGCCAGCCCGTCGAAATCGATCCCGACCACGCGCCCCCATCCGACCCGAGATCCGACCCGAAGCCTCACGATCCGCCCTCCGGGATAGCGCAGCAGCGCCCGCATCTTTCCCGTGGATCCGAACACACCGACAAGGACCGGCTCCCCTTTCGGCAGAATTTCGGTCTCGGTGGCATGTTGCGCCACGTTCGCGGGCGTCTCGCCCGTCTTTCTCGTCAGGTTCATGAATGTGCTCGCAGCCCCGTGTCGCGGCCTTCCATCTGCCGGATTCCCGTGATCCGCAGGGCGTCTAGCAGGCGCGGCCGACGATCGGAAGCGGGGTTTTCTGCGATGCAGCGAATTCTTGCCGACCCGCCCCGCACAAGAGCGGACTCCGGCCGGTCCGGGGACGGGGCGCGCGATCTATTCCGCCTATTCCGCCGCGGCCTTGAGACGGAAGCCCTTCTCGATCATGTCCGAAGGTTCGACCGGGTATTCGCCCGAAAAACACGCGTCGCAATATTGCGGGCAATCGCCGTTGCGCCCCTGCGCCTCGCCTACCGCACGATAAAGCCCGTCCAGCGAGATGAACTTCAGGCTGTCCACCGCCAGGTGTTCGCGCATTTCCTCCTCGGACATGGTGGCGGCCAGCAGCTTCTCGCGCTGGGGCGTGTCCACCCCGTAGAAGCAGGGCCAGGCGGTGGGCGGGGAGGCGATGCGGAAATGCACCTCGCGCGCGCCGGCGTCCAGGATCATCTCCTTGATCTTGCGCGAGGTCGTCCCCCGCACCACCGAATCATCCACCAGGATCACCCGCTTGCCGCGGATCAGGGCGCGGTTGACGTTCAGTTTCAGCCGCACGCCCATGTTGCGGATCTGCTCGGTCGGTTCGATGAAGGTGCGGCCCATGTACTGGTTGCGGATGATCCCCATGGCATAGGGGATGCCCGACTGCAGCGAATAGCCGATCGCCGCCGGTGTGCCCGAATCGGGGACCGGGCAGACGATATCGGCCTCGACCGGGGCCTCCTTGGCCAGCTCGCGCCCGATCGCCTCGCGGGTTTCATAGACGCTGCGCCCGCCGAGGATCGAATCGGGGCGCGAGAAATAGACATGCTCGAAGATGCAGAATTTCGAGGGGCGCGGGCGGAAGGGGTGGCGGCTGTCCAGGCCGTTTTCGTCGATCACCACCATCTCGCCCGGCTCGATCTCGCGCAGGAAATCGGCGCCGATGATGTCCAGCGCGCAGGTTTCGCTGGCCAGCACCCAGGCGCCATCCTCTTCGGGGCCCAGCCGGCCCAGAACCAGCGGCCGCACCCCGTGCGGGTCGCGCACGCCGATCAGCTGGTTCGCGGTCATGGCCACCACCGAGAACGCCCCCTCGACCCGGCGCAGCGCATCCTCCATCCGCTCGGGGATGTCGCGCTGCAGCGAGCGGGCCATCAGGTGGATGATGCATTCGCTGTCCGAGGAGGACTGGAAGATCGAGCCGCGCTCGATCAGTTCGCGCCTGAGCGCCTCGGCATTGGTGATGTTGCCGTTATGGGCGATCGCCGCCCCGCCCATGGCGAATTCGCCGAAGAAGGGCTGCACGTCGCGAATGGCCGTCTGCCCTTTTGATCCGGCGGTGGAATAGCGCACATGGCCGATGGCCAGCGGGCCAGGCAGGGTCTCCATCACCTTCTGCGAGGTGAAGTTGTCGCGCACATAGCCGAAGCGGCGGGCATTGTTGAAACCGTGCTCGGGGTCGTGCGAGACGATGCCGCCGGCCTCCTGCCCGCGATGCTGCAGCGCATGCAGGCCCAGCGCCACGAAATTGGCGGCGTCCGAGACACCGATGATGCCGAATATGCCGCACTCCTCTTTCAGGTGATCGTCGTCGAAGGGGTGGGCGGGGGGCATCTGGCGCATGGATGGCGGCTCCGAATCCCGGCGATTGTCGTCGGGTTCCTAATAACCCCTGTTCCGGGGACTGTCACGAAACTATCACATGCCGCCGCCTGACCGGGGCCGGGCGGCCGGCAGGGCCGGCGGGCAGGGCGCGCGGGAGGCGGTTCAGTTCGCCTTGTCGCAGACGCCCACCAGCTGATCATACTGGGCGGTCACCCAGCCCAGCGCCTGTTCCGGGTCGCGTTCGGCGATCTTGTCGTTGAGTCTTGAGAACACGCTGGCCGAGCGGCTGTCATCCACCATCGCGTAGTTCTGCCCGGACATGACCTTGTCGTAGACGAAGAAGGCGATCGCGACGAGGATGATCCCGCGCAGCACGCCGAACAGGAAGCCCAGCCCCTGATCGACCCCGCCCAGCGCCGAACGCTGCACCAGCGCCGAGAACAGCGGGGTGAAGAAGGACACCACGATCAGCGCCACCGCAAAGACCGAGGCGAAGGCCGCGATCACGCTTAGTTCGCAGCTGTCGCCGATGAATTCGCCGATCACCGGGATCTCGCGCACCAGCGGTTCCGCCTGCGGCGCGAAGATGAAGGCCAGAACCGCCGCCGCGATCCAGCCGGCAATGGCCATCAGTTCGCGCACGATGCCGCGCGAATAGGCCAGCAGCGCGGAGATCACGATGATGATCGCCACCACGCCGTCTATGATGGTGAAGCCTTCCATGGTTTCCTGCCTGTCCCCATCCTTGTCCTGGCGGCGTTCTAGCCGGCGCCGAAGATTTCGCCAACAAGGCCGGCGAGCGTCGCCGCCGGCATGAGCGCGAGACCGCCGATCGATGCGGCCTTGTCCCCGGCCGGAGCGATCGCCCGGGTGAAACCAAGTTTTCGCGCCTCTTTCAACCTGTTTTCGGTCTGCGAGACCGGGCGCAGCGCGCCGGAGAGGCTGATTTCGCCGAAAATCACCGTTTCGGCGGGCAGGGGGGCGTCCTCGCGCGCGCTCAGCAGGGCGGCGGCGACGGCCAGGTCGGCGGCCGGTTCGCTGATCTTCATGCCGCCGGCCACGTTCAGGTAGACGTCGAGCCCGGCAAAGGGGATGCCGCAGCGGGCCTCGAGCACCGCCAGGATCATCGCCAGCCGTCCCGCATCCCAGCCCACCACCGACCGGCGCGGCTGCGAGAGCGGCGAGGGTGCGACCAGCGCCTGGAATTCCACCAGCACGGGGCGGGTGCCCTCGATCCCGGCAAAGACCACCGAACCGGGCGTGGGCTTTCCCCGTTCGCCCAGAAACAGCGCCGAAGGGTTGGTCACTTCGGCAAGCCCCGCGCCGGTCATTTCGAAGACCCCGATCTCGTCGGCGGGGCCGAAACGGTTCTTGACCGCGCGCAGGATGCGGAACTGGTGGCCGCGTTCGCCCTCGAAATAGAGCACGGTATCGACCATGTGTTCGACCACCCGCGGGCCGGCGATCTGCCCGTCCTTGGTGACATGGCCGACCATGATGACCGACACGCCGCGGCGCTTGGCGAAGGAGGTCAGCTCATGCGCGGCGGCGCGCACCTGGGCCACGCTGCCCGGGGCGCTTTCCACGTTGTCGGCCCACATGGTCTGGATCGAGTCGATGACGACGAGGCCCGGGCGTTCGGATTCGAGCGTGGTGAGGATGTCGCGCAGGTTGGTTTCGGCGGCCAGCTTCACCGGTGCCTCGGCCAGGCCCAGCCGGCGGGCGCGCATCCGCACCTGTGCGCCGGCCTCTTCCCCCGAGACGTAGAGTGTCTTCAGTCCCGCTCTGGCAAAGCGTGCGGCGGCCTGCAGCAGCAGGGTCGATTTGCCGATCCCCGGATCGCCGCCCACCAGGATGGCCGAGGCCGGTACCAGCCCGCCGCCCAGCACGCGGTCGAGCTCGGCAATGCCGCTGCGGGCGCGTGGCGGCGGGGCCTCTTCGGTGGCAAGATCGCTCAGCGGCACGGTGCGGCCGCGCCGCGCGCCCAGCGATTTCCCGGAGGGGCCCGTGGAAAGGCCGGCATCTTCGGTGATGGTGTTCCATGCCCCGCAGGCATCGCAGCGCCCCGACCACTTGTTGTGGGTGGCGCCGCAGGCGTTGCAGGTGAAGGAAGCCGTCTTTTTCATGGGGAAATCCGGGTGCCGAACAGTGACAGGGCCAGCGAGGCAAGGATGCAGCCGGCAAACAGGTAGAGCCCCCAGGCGGTTTCCACGGTGGCATAGCCCACTCCCTTGACCACCACCACATAGAGCGCGATCAGGAAGATATCGGCCATGGCCAGCTTGCCCAGCCATGTGAGCGCGGGCAGGGTGGATGGGGCGAGCAGGCCGAAATGGATGAGCGCCAGCCCGATGGTCTTGAGGGTGGGGGCGAAGATGGCGAAGAAGGTGACCAGCAGCGCCAGCCCCACATCGGTGTCCCACAGCACCTGGAGGCCGGAGATCACCGAGATTTCGCTGAGCCCGAACAGGGGCAGCAGGCCGGCGCGCAGGAGGGGGGCGAACCACGAGATGGGGAACAGCACCATGAGCGCCAGGTTGGCGGTGATGAGCAGCGGCCGGATCATCTGTCGTGCCCCGTGATCGGCGCCGCCGGGGGGCTGTCTGCCCCCCGCCGCCTGCGGCGCCCCCCCCCGAGAGTATTTGGGGCAAGAGGAAGGGGCAGCAGGCGGGAAGTCATCGGACGGCCTCGATGGGGCCCTCCGCGCGGCCGTGGATGAACTGGTCGAGATAGGGGTCACCCGAGTGGTCCATCTCGGCGACCGGCCCGGTCCATTTGATGACCCCGTCATGCAGCATGGCGACGTTGTCGGCGATGGCGCGGACGCTGGTCATGTCGTGGGTGATGGTGATGGCTGTGGCGCCCATCTCGGTGACGATCTCGCGGATCAGCTCGTTGATGACTCCGGCCATGATCGGGTCGAGGCCGGTCGTCGGTTCGTCGAAGAAGATGATTTCCGGTTCGGCGGCGATGGCGCGGGCGAGGCCGACGCGTTTCTGCATGCCGCCCGACAGTTCGGCCGGGAAGAGGTCGGCGACCTCGGGTTTGAGCCCGACGCGGCGCAGTTTCTCGATGGCGATGGCGCGGGCTTCTTCAGGGGGGCGTTTGAGTGAGCCGCGCAGAAGCCGGAAGGCCACATTCTGCCAGACGCTGAGCGAATCGAACAGCGCGCCGCCCTGGAACAGCATTCCGAAGCGGGCGAGGAATGCGTCGCGGTCGCCGGTGGTGGCGTCCTTGCCATCCACGAGGATGCGCCCCGAGTCCGGCTTGATGAGGCCGAGGATGATCTTGAGCGCCACCGACTTGCCGGTGCCGGATCCGCCGATGATGACCATCGAGGTGCCCTTTTCGACCTCGAGCGTCATCCCGCGCAGCACGTGGTTGCTGCCGAAGGACTTGTGGATGTTCTCCATGCGGATCATAGCGAGAAGAACACCCCCGTGAGCACGAAATTGGCAGCGAGGATCAGGATCGCGGCGGCTTCGACGCTGCTCTTGGTGGCGCGTCCCACGCCCTGGGCGCCGCGACCCGATTCCATGCCATAGTAGCATCCCATCAGTGCCGCGATCACGCCGAAGGCCGCGCCTTTTGCCAGCGAGGACACCACGTCGCGCATCTCGAGGAAGTCGACGGTGTTCTGCAGGTAGGCGGCGGCGTTGAAGCCGAGATTCTGGACGCCGACCGCGTAGCCTCCGGCGATGCCGATGATGTCGCCCACGCCCACGAGAAACGGCACCATCACCAGCGCCGCCAGAACGCGCGGGGCGATGAGGTATTTCACCGGGTGGGTGGAGAGCGTCACCAGGGCGTCAATCTGTTCGGTCACCTTCATGGTGGCGATTTCGGCGGCGATGGAGGAGGTCACGCGGGCGGCGATCATCAGCCCCACCAGCACCGGGCCCAGTTCGCGGACCATGCCGATGGCGACGATCTGGGGGACCACCGATTCGGCGTTGAATCGCGATCCGCCGGCATAGATCTGTAGCGCCAGTGCGCCGCCGGTGAAGATGGCCGTCAGCCCCACGACGGGCAGGGACAGCCAGCCGATGTTCAGCAGCGCCATGGCGATTTCGCGAGGATAGAAGGGGGGGCGCAGGATGTGGGAGAAGGCGCTCAGGGCAAAGATCGTCATCCGGCCGACAAGCACCAGCGAGCCGAGAGTTGCGTGGCCCAGCCGTTCGAGCGCCGCGATCGGGTTCATCCCGTATAGCTCCGGACATAGCGCGGACCCAGCGAGGTGAATATCTCGTAGCCGATCGTGCCGGCGGCCCGGGCGAGTTCGTCCACACCCTGTTGCCGGCCGAGGATCGTCAGCCATTCGGGCTCGTGAGCGAGCCCCGAGACATCGACGGAGATGAGATCCATCGACACTCGGCCGCGCACCGGGCAGGCGGTATCGCCATGATACAGCCACGCCCTTGGCCCCATTGCGCGGATCAGCCCGTCGGCATAGCCGGCGGCGACCGTGGCGATGCGGCTTCGGCGCGGCGCGGTCCACGTGTTGCCGTATCCGACGGTTTCGCCGGGGGCAAGTTCGCGGATCTGGATCACCGGCAGATCCAGCCTCACCACCGGCCGGGCCTGAGCGAAGGGCAGCCCGCCATAGAGGCCGATGCCGGGGCGGGTCAGGTCGAAATGCCACTCCGGCCCCAGCAGGATGCCGCCGGTGGCCGAGAGCGACCTGGGCACATCGATTCCGGCGGTCAATTCCCTAAAAATGCGAAGCTGTTTCGCATTCATGGGATGGTCGGGCTCGTCCGCGCAGGCCAGGTGCGACATGATCAGGATCGGCATCTGGGCGATGGCGATGTCGCGCAGGGCGGCCCATTCCTCGGGCTCGATGCCGAGCCGGTTCATGCCGGTATCGAGCTGGATGCCGAAGGACTGGCGCGGCGTGCGCTCCACATGCCGCAGCATCTGGTCCACCGAATTGATCATCGGCGTAAGGTCATGGTCACGGATCAGGTCGGAATCGCCTTCCATGTGCCCGGAAAAGACCATGATCACGGGCCCCGGGCCGACCGCACGGCGCAGTTCCGCACCCTCTTCGGCGACGGCGACGAAAAACTTGCGCACGCCGGCGCGGGCCAGCGCATGGGCCACTTCCGTGGCGCCCAGCCCGTAGGCGTTCGCCTTGACCACGGCGCCGGTTTCGCAGGCGGTCATGGCATCGAGCGCCCGCCAGTTGGCGACTACGGCCGAAAGGTCGATTGCAAGACGTCCGGTGCTCATGCGGCTTTGTTGACGGGATGGCTGGCAAGGTCAAGGGTCAAGGAGTTGCGGCACAGGGCGTGGCGACGCAGAGGGGGCTCTGCCCCCGTCGCGGCAGGCCGCGACTCCCCCGGAGTATTTCCGGCAAGAGGAAAGGGCACGAGGACGTCCTGCTCGTTCTTCCTCTTGCTCCAAATACTCCGGGGAGCGCGTCGCACCATTGGTGCGCCTTCGGCGCAACGGGCAGCGCCTCTGGTCCCGCCGGGTTCAGGCAGGAAGCGGCATGGAATGCCACCAGATGCGCACTTCACGCGCCAACCCGTCGGGCGCGAAGCGCGCCAGCAGCACGCCGTCGAGCTCCATCCGGGGCAGAGGGTCGCCGGGGCGGCGGTCGGGCAGGCTGGTGCCGGTGGATTTCGCCCAGATCTCGAACAACTCCTCGGATGCGACCCGGTAGGTGACGTTCCAGTGGGCGATACCTTCGTGCGGCCCGTCCGACAGTATGTCGTAGCTCAGCGCGATGTCTTCCTGGAGCTGGATCCGGTCCCAGTAGGCGGCGAGCTTTTCGCGGCTGTCCTGGCACTGGAAGGGTGTGTTCCAGTAGCGTCCGCCGGGGGCGAAGAGGGCGGCGAAGCCCTGGCTGTCCCGCGTCTCCCAGACCCGTTTGTAGGCGGCCATGAAATCGCGGATGCCCATGTTCAGAAGCCTTCGTCCTGACCCTGCTGCCACGGCTTGACGAGGTTGCCGAAGCGCGTGAAGCGCCCCTCGAAGCTCAGCTCGACGGTGCCGATCGGGCCGTGGCGCTGCTTGCCGATGATGACCTCGGCCTTCCCGTGCAGGCGCTCCATCCGTTCCTGCCAGGCGGCGATCTCTTCCAGCTTGTCGTCCGAAGGCTTTTCGCGTTCGGCGTAGTATTCCTCGCGGAAGACGAACATCACCACGTCGGCATCCTGCTCGATCGAGCCCGATTCGCGCAGGTCCGAAAGCTGCGGCCGCTTGTCCTCGCGTGCTTCAACCTGCCGCGACAGCTGGGACAGGGCCAGAACCGGGATGTCCAGCTCCTTGGCGATGGCCTTCAGCCCCTGGGTGATCTCGGACACCTCGTTCACGCGGCTGTCCTTGGCCGAGGCGGGGCGGACCAGCTGCAGGTAGTCCACGATCAGCAGGTCCAGTCCGTGCGTTCGCTTGAGCCGCCGGGCGCGGGCGGCAAGCTGGCTGATCGGCAGCGCCGGCGTGTCGTCGATGTAGAGCGGGCACGATTCCAGCGCCTTGGCGGCATCAACGAAGCGGCGGAATTCGGCCTCGGTCATGTCGCCGCGGCGGATCTGCTCCGAGGGGACTTCGGCCGCCTCGGACAGGATTCGGGCGGCAAGCTGCTCGGCGCTCATCTCGAGGCTGTAGAATCCGACGACGCCCCCTTCCACTGCCCCTTCGGTTCCGTCCGGCAGCTGGCCGCGCTTGTAGGCCCTGGCCACGTTGAAGGCGATGTTGGTGGCCAGCGAGGTCTTGCCCATGGAGGGGCGGCCGGCCAGGATCAGCAGGTCGGACCGGTGCAGGCCGCCCAGCTTCTTGTCCATGTCGATCAGCCCGGTGGACAGGCCCGCCAGCCCGCCGTCGCGCTGATAGGCGGCGTTGGCGACATTGACCGCATCGGTCACCGCCTTGAGGAAGCTCTGGAAACCGCCTTCGGTCTTGCCCTGTTCGCTGAGCTTGTAGAGCTTCTGTTCGGCTTCGACGATCTGTTCTTTCGGCTCGCTGGATATCTCGACGCGCGCGGCCTTGTCGGCGATGTCGTGGCCCAGCCGGATCAGCTCGCGCCGGATGGCGAGGTCATAGATCATCTGCGCGTAGTCTCGCACGGCAAAGGCGGAAATCGCCGACCCCGCAAGCCGGGCCAGATAGGCCGGCCCGCCCAGTTCCTTCAGCCCCTCGTCATCCTCCATGAACGCCTTGAGCGTCACCGGAGAGGCCAGCGCGTTCTTGGCGATCCGCGCGGCCGCGATTTCATAGATCCGGGCATGGACCGGGTCGTAGAAATGCTGCGGCCCGATGATCGAGGCGACCCGGTCGTAGACGTCGTTGTTGGTCAGGATCGCACCCAGAAGCTGCTGCTCGGCCTCGACCGAATGCGGCATGACATCGGCGTCCTGAATTTCGGTCTTGCCGGTTTCGATATTCGCGATTTCGTTCATCTGCTGTCCCGTCCCCCTGCACCATCCGGGTCTGCCAGATCGGGCAGTGGATTCCTATCGGGAAATCTCTGTGGATTGTCCCTTGAAGAAGGCTGTGGATGCCTGCGTCCTGCCGCAGATAGAGTAGCACAGGATCGTCAGACGACAAGATGTAGAGTGAGGCAGGTGATTCGAGCCGGGGTTGCTCACAGCTTGTCCCGGTGTGCGACGGGGCGTTTCGCGCCGTCAGGGGCGGTGCGCCTGCTGCCATCCGCGCGGGTCGTGCAGGAAGTTTTCCACCTCGCGCAGGGTTTCGCCGTCGAAGGCGCCCGAGGACTTTGCCTCGGCCAGGACGTCCCACCAGGTGCACAGGTGGTGCAGTGTCACCCCGTGTCGGCCCAGCATCTCCGGCGTTTGCGGGAAGATGCCGTAATAGAAGATGACGGCGGTGTGATTGCAGCGGGCCCCGGTTGCGCGAATGGCATCGACAAAGGAGATCTTGGAGCCGCCGTCGGTGGTCAGGTCCTCGACCAGAAGGACGCGCTGGCCCTCGCTCATCACGCCTTCGATTCGGGCGTTGCGGCCATAGCCCTTGGGCTTTTTCCTGACATAGGTCATCGGCAGGCCCAGCCGTTCGGCCATCAGCGCGGCGAAGGGGATACCGGCGGTTTCGCCGCCGGCGATGTTGTCGAAGGCCTCGAATCCGGCATTGCGCATCACCGTGATGGCGAGAAAATCCATCAATGTCGCGCGGATGCGGGGGAAGCTGATCAGCTTGCGGCAGTCGATATAGGTCGGGCTGGGCAGGCCCGAAGCCAGGGTGAAGGGGGCGGCCGCGTTCAGGTGGACGGCCTCGATTTCCAGCAGCATCCGGGCGGAGAGGCGGGCGATTTCCTCGGGCGACGGGTAGGAGGTGGGGATCATGTTCGGACCTTGGCTGTGGTTGAGGGGGCGGGGGCCTCCGGCGGGAGTATTTGGGGCAAGAGGAAGTGGATCAGCTTGCCTGCCAATGCACGGGGAAGCCCGGGTCGAATACGGTCACGGGCCCGTGGGCGGTTTCGATCTTCGCGGGGAAGGAGACAGGGGTCGGGGCGCGTGTCAGCGTCAGCCTGCCTTCGTTCGCCGGCAGCCCGTAAAATGCCGGGCCGTTGAGCGAGGCGAAGGCTTCCAGCCGGTCGAGCGCGCCCTCGCGTTCGAAGATCTCGGCCAGCAGCGGCATGGCGACGGGGGCGGTGAAGCAGCCGGCGCAGCCGCAGGCGGTTTCCTTGGCGGCGTCGGTATGGGGGGCACTGTCGGTGCCCAGGAAGAAACGCGCATCTCCCCCCGTCGCGGCGGCCAGCAGCGCGCGGCGGTGGGTTTCGCGCTTGGCCACCGGCAGGCAGTAGTAATGCGGGCGGATGCCCCCCGAGAGGATGTGGTTGCGGTTGATGACCAGGTGGTGGACGGTGATCGTGGCGGCCAGGTCGCGATCGGAAGAGGTCACGTAATCCACCGCCTGCGAGGTGGTGACATGCTCCATCACCACCCGCAGCCCCGGTGTCGCCCGGCGCAGCGGGTCCAGCACCCGGTCGATGAACACCGCCTCGCGGTCGAAGATGTCGATATCCGGGTCGGTCACCTCGCCATGGACGCACAGCGGCAGGCCGATTTCTGCCATGCGTTCGAGTACCGCGCGGATGCGGTCGAAATCGCGCACGCCCGAGGCCGAGTTGGTGGTCGCCCCGGCGGGGTAGAGCTTGACCGCTGTCACCAGCCCGGTCCGGGCGGCGCCGGCAACGTCGTCGGGATCGGTTTCCTCGGTCAGGTAGAGCGTCATCAGCGGCTCGAACCGCGCGCCTTCGGGCAGGGCGGCGCGGATGCGGTCGCGATAGGTGGCGGCCTGCTCGCCCGTGGTCACGGGGGGCACGAGGTTGGGCATGATGATGGCGCGGGCGAAATGGCGGGCCGATTCGGGCAGGACGGCCGCCAGCATCGCGCCGTCGCGCAGGTGCAGATGCCAGTCGTCGGGGCGGCGTATGGTCAGGGTCGCGATCATGGGCCCCGGCTAGCACAGCTGCGACGCTCCGGCCAGAGGGGCGAGACGTTTTGCGCGCTTCCCCGGTGGGCGATCGCAGGGCAGGCTGTCGCGCGGAGGGTGCATGACCAGAACGCTGAGATTCGAACAGTTCTATCCAGCCGATCCCGACCGGGTTTTTGCGCTGGTCACCGACTTGGATACGCTGGAGGCGGTGACGCGGCCCTGGATCCGGTTCCATCACCTGCCCTCGGGGCCGGTGCATGAGGGCCAGGTGATCGACATGGCCCTGCAGGTTTTCGGCTTTCCGCCGGTCCGGCCCTACAAGATGCGCATCGTGCAGATGGATCGGGCCGCGCGCCGCATGGCCACCCGCGAGGAAGGGGCCGGGCTGCGGTCGCTTGCGCACCGGCTGGAGGTTCGCCCGGTCTCCGGCGGCGCCTGCCTGATCGACGAGATCGAGATCGACGCGGGCTGGCTCACGCCGCTGGCTGCCGTGCTGGCCTGGTTGACCTATCGCTGGCGCCACCATGTCCGGCTGCGCCTGCTGGCAGCGGGCTAGGTGGCGGCGGGCATCTCGAATTCGCCGGCCTCGGCGCGTTTTTCCAGCGCCACCAGCCGGCGGCGGAACCGGCGCGCGTTCAGTCGCGCGATCACGTTCCGGCAAAGGATCACGTTCAGCGCCGATCGGTCCCTTGCGTCCAGCGTGTTCGACAGCGAAAGCAGGTAGGAAAGGTTGTCGCGCCGCGCCCGGTAGAGCCGCGCGAAGATCAGCCGGTTGAGCCGCCGCTTGCGCGCCTGGACCAGAACCCGGTGCAGAAGGCGCATCTCCAGCAGGCGCGTCTGCAGGGCCGAACCCATGTACCGCATGCGCAGCCGGGTCACGTTCGGCCGCTGGAACAGGGTCGCGTGCATGGCGTCCAGCTCCTGCGCCGGATCGTAGAGGATGAAGGCCTGCTCGGCCGCGTCCAGCATGTCGGGGGCATAGCCGTAACGATCGGTGAACGAGGTGCGCCGCATCTCGGGAAAGCGGTTGTCCCACTCGGTCATGCGCGGGTCCAGCGTGGCCTGCGGCTGCACCGCCACCACCGTCGCTCCGGGGGCGGCCACCGAAAACGCAGCGGCGGCATAGCCGCAGGGGCCGGCGCCGTAGAACAGAACCTGGTCGAACTCCTCGAAGAATCCGTCATCGACAAGCTGGTCGAAGAACCCGTAGACGCGCGGATCGCGGAACCATGTGTCACCGTCCGAGACGAGGCACAGATGCGACCAGCCCTGCGCCTGCGCGATCTCCATGCCCAGCGGCAGCGCCGCCTTCGACAGCGCCTGGATCCCCTGGACGGTTTCGAAACTGACCAGGAGCGTCCCGTTCTGGTCGAGAAAGGTTGCGAAATGCTTTTCGCCCAGGCGCTGCGACATGCCGTTGTCGTCGGCAATCGTCATCAGCCGATCCCGCCATTCCGGGGTCGGCAGTCCGGCAAGGGACAGATCGTTGTTCTCTGCGTCCTGCATTGCGCTCGTCCTCGTCTCCGGCCACTTGCGGACCGGTTCACATCCCCGGTCTAGCCGGCGATTGCGGCCAAAATTGGAAAAACTCGGGCCCGTTTCTGGATCGGAGACAATGCCGGAACGGCCGGCCTGAGTCTTCTTCGACATATGGCCCGCTTGACCTGCGCAGCAAGTCGTGACCTGTTGGGCGCGGGAGATTTCGCATGCAGATACCGCAATCCGTTGACGCCGTTCAGAAGATGCTTGCCGGGCAGGGCTATGTCTGCGGCCGGGCGCTGGCCACGGTGGTGTTCCTGTCGCTCAGGCTGGGCCGGCCGCTGTTTCTGGAGGGCGAGGCCGGCGTCGGCAAGACCGAGATCGCCAAGGCCCTGTCCGCCGCGCTGGGGCGCCGGCTGATCCGGCTGCAATGCTATGAAGGGCTGGACGCGGCCAGTGCCGTCTATGAGTGGAACTTCCCGGCGCAGATGGTGGCCATCCGCACCGCCGAGGCCGCCGGCGGCAGCGACCGCAAGGCCCTGCAGGAGGAACTCTTCAGCGGTGACTACCTGATCCGCCGGCCGCTGCTCGAGGCGATGGAGCCCGATCCGGCCGGCGCGCCGGTGCTCCTGATCGACGAAATCGATCGCACCGACGAACCCTTCGAGGCCTTCCTGCTCGAGGCGCTGTCCGACTACCAGGTGACCATTCCCGAACTGGGCACCATCAGGGCGCCCGAGCCGCCCATCGTCGTCCTGACCTCGAACCGCACGCGCGAGGTGCATGACGCGCTCAAGCGCCGGTGCCTCTACCACTGGGTCGACTACCCCAGCTTCGAGCGCGAGCTGGAAATCCTGCATGCCCGCGCTCCGGAAGCGGCCGAACAGCTTTCGCGCGAGGTGGTCGCCTTCGTCCAGCAGCTGCGCACCGAGGATCTGTTCAAGAAACCCGGCGTGGCCGAAACCATCGACTGGGCGAAATGCCTGTTGGCGCTGGACGTGATCGACCTCAGCCCGGAAGTGATTTCCGACACGCTGGGCGCGATCCTGAAATACCAGGACGACATCCAGAAGCTGCAGGGCTCCGAGGCCCGCCGCATCCTCGACCAGGCCCGCGCCAGCCTGGAACCTGCCTGATGCTTTTTCTGGCCGAAAATATCCCGGGGGTGCGGGGGCAGAGCCCCCGTGAACCGGCTTTGCCGCAACGCTGACATGCCCGAATACGCCCCGCTCGATCTGCCCGAAAACCCGAAACTGGCGCAGAACATCATCCATTTCGCCCGGGCGCTGCGCAAGGCCGGGCTGCCGATCGGGCCGGGACGGGTGATCGAGGCGATCCGCGCGGTGGCGGCCGCGGGCTTCACCTCGCGCACCGATTTCTACTGGACGCTGCACGCCTGTTTCGTGAACCGGCCCGAACAGCGCATGATCTTCGCCCAGGTGTTTCGCCTGTACTGGCGCGATCCGCGCTATCTGGAGCACATGATGGCGATGCTGCTGCCTGCCATGCGCGGCGTGCAGGAAGAACGCGCGGCCGAGGTCGGAGAAAGGCGCGCGGCCGAGGCGTTGCTTGACGGGATGCTGCCGGAGGCGCCGCAGAGCGGGGAGGACGACAGCGACGGGGCCGAGATCGAAATCGACGCCTCGCTGACCATGTCGTCCGA
Source organism: Piezobacter thermophilus (assembly GCF_055386745.1). NCBI lineage: Bacteria > Pseudomonadati > Pseudomonadota > Alphaproteobacteria > Rhodobacterales > Paracoccaceae > Piezobacter > Piezobacter thermophilus. Next base: position 1,159,287 of record NZ_AP042380.1, read on the forward strand.
GGAGCGCCTGCGCACGCTCGACTTCGAACAGATGAGCACCGAGGAAATCGCCCGCGCGAAACGGATGCTGGCGCGGCTGTCCCTGCCGGTCAGGCCGATTCCGTCGCGGCGCGGGCAGGCCAGCCATCTGGGCCGCCGCTACGATCTGCGGCGCAGCCTGCGCGCCGCCATGCGCACGGGCGGCGAGATGCGCAACCTGCATCGGCAAAAGCTGCGCCCGCGCTGGCCGAACCTTGTCGTTCTTTGCGACATTTCCGGTTCCATGAGCCAATACAGCCGTGTCATCCTGCATTTTCTGCATGCGGTATCCAATGCGAAGGGGTCGGGCTGGGCGAAGGTCCATGCCTTCACCTTCGGCACGCGGCTGACCAACATCACCCGCCACCTGGCTCAGCGCGACGTGGATGCGGCGCTGGCGGCGGCCGGGGCGCAGGCGCAGGACTGGGAGGGCGGCACCCGGATCGGCGCCTGCCTGCACGCCTTCAACCGAGACTGGTCGCGGCGGGTGATGGGGCAGGGGGCGGTGGTGCTGCTGATCACCGACGGGCTGGACCGCGACGACCCCGATCAGCTGGCGCGGGAGATGGAGCGCCTGCAGCTGTCCTCGCGCCGCCTGATCTGGATCAACCCGCTGTTGCGCTGGGACGGGTTCGCCCCGAAGGCGCGCGGCATCGCGGCGATGCTGCCGCATGTGGACAGCTTTCGCGCGGGTCATTCCATCGCTTCGCTGGAAGAGCTGGCCGAGGTCATTTCCCGCCCCGAGGATATGGGCGAAAAGGCCCGCCTGATGGCGATGCTGGCGAGGTGACGGGGCGTGCCGGTTCGGGGCGCGGGGCTGCCGAAACCGCGTGGCGGTTCGGCCCCACGCCCAGAGTATTCGGGGGGCTTTGCCCCCCGCACCCCCCAGAGTATTTCCGGCAAGAGGAAGGAAGGGGGCCGGTTTCGGGTCGGTCAGTCCTTTACATTGCCACCATCGGCCAGGGGCCAGTAGAAATCCGGGGGCAGGCCGGCCTCGGCGCGCTTTTCCTCGTTGAAGGGCGGTTTCAGGGGCCCGTGGAAATAGCGGCGGACGAGGTCGTGGAACCGCTCTTTCGGATCCGCGTTTTCGCGCCCGCACAGGAAGTTGAACCATTTCGAGCCATAGGCCACATGGCTCACTTCCTCGGCGTAGATCACTTCAAGAGCGGATACCACCTTCGGAAGTTCGGCCTGGCGGAAGATCTCGATCATCCCCGGCGTCACGTCGAGCCCGCGGGCTTCGAGCACCATCGGCACCACGGCGAGGCGGCCCATCAGGTCTCCGGCGGTGTCGCGGGCGGCGCGCCACATGCCGGCATGGGCGGGAAGGGCGCCGTAATGGCTGCCCAGGGATTCGAGACAGTCGCAGATCATCAGGAAATGACGCGATTCGTCATCCGCGGCCCGCACCCAGTCGTCGTAGAACCCCGCCGGCATCGATACATGGCCGAAGCGAGCGATGATGTCCCAGTGCAGGTCGACGGCGTTGAGCTCGATGTGTGCCACCGCATGCAGCAGCGCCACCCGTCCGGCAGCGGTGCCGGGGCGGCGGCGCGGTACCTCGCGCGGCGGCAGCAGTTCGGGCCGGTCGGGGCGTGCGGGGGCGGAAGGCGGGGTGGCCGTGCCCACCGGGATCGGATCCGCCCGGCCTTCGCGGGAGGTCAGCCAGGCGGCCGCATGGCGCCGCGACAGTGCGGTCTTTTCGCGGGGATCGGCAGTGGTCAGCACCTCCTCCGCCATCTGCGTCAGCGAGCCGGTCACAATGCGCGCACCGCTTCCAGCACTTCCTCGACATGACCTGCCACGCGGACCTTGCGCCAGATCCGCGCGATCCGGCCATCGGCGTCGATCAGGAAGGTGGAGCGCTCGATTCCCATGTAGCGGCGGCCATAATTCACCTTTTCTTTCCATACGCCGTAGTCCTCGCAGACATGGCCTTCGGCGTCCGACAGCAGCGGCACGGTGAGGCCGTGTTTGGCGATGAATTTCTCGTGTTTGGAGAGGGGGTCTTTCGAAATCCCGAAAACCTCGGCCCCGGCATCGGCAAAGGATTGCAGGTGTTCGGAAAATCCGATGGATTCCTTCGTGCAGCCCGGCGTATCATCGCGTGGGTAGAAGAACAGGACGACAGGCTTGCCGCGCAGGTCGGACAGGGTCACATCGCCACCGCCGGCGCGGGGCAGCGTGAAGTCGGGAGCGGGTTCGTTGAGATCTGGCATGTTGCAACTCCTGAAGGGTTCGAAGGGTTGAGTTCCACAAAGTCTTGCGGCTGGCAAGTTCATCGGCGCGGGACGGGCGCATGAGCGATCACCCCCCCGGTCAGCAGGAGAGCGGCCTGAAGGCGGCCCGCGCGGCCCGGCGCCGGCTGGTATTCGCGCGGCGGGTCGCGGTGTGGACGATACGGCTGTTCAACGTCGCCCTGGTCACCGCCATGGTCGTTCTGGTGATGCTGATCGGTCAGCGCCTGCACGCGCCGGAATGGCTGCGCGAGGCGCTGGAGGAACGGATCGAGGACAGCCTCGGCGGCATGGGGGTCGAGTTCTCGGACGTCCAGTTCGTGATCGACAAGGGGTGGCATCCCCGCCTGCGGCTGTTGGACCTGACCCTTTTCGACACCGAGGGACGCGAAATCCTCAGGCTGGCGGATGTGCGCACCAGCCTGGTCATGTCGGCCCTGGTCGGCGGTCGGGTGCAGCCGCGGCGCATCGCCCTGAGCGGCGCGCAGGCCACCTTGCGGCGTGCCCGCGACGGGAAAGTGGAGCTGAGCCTTGGCGGGGTGGTGCCGGTGGGGCGCGCGGCGAACCTTGCCGAGCTGGTCGGCGCCCTGGAAGGGGCGCTGGACAGGCCCGCGCTGTCGGCGCTGACCTCAGTCGAGATGGAGAGCCTGACCCTGCGCTATGAAGATGCCCGCGCGGGCCGGGCGTGGACGCTCGACGGGGGGACCGTGCGGATGCAGCGGCAAGAGGACGGGCTGACCCTCGTGGCCGCGCTGTCGCTGCTCAGCGGGCGCGACTACGCCAGCGCGCTGCAGGTGAGTTTTCAGAGCCGGCCGGGCGGCAAGGCAACCGAATTCGGGATTTCCGTTCAGGATTTCCCGGCCGAGGACATCGCCACGCAAAGCATCGCCCTGTCCTGGCTGGGCGTGTTGCGCGCGCCGATCTCGGGGGCGCTGCGCGGCAGCATCGACGCGACGGGCAGGCTGGGTCCGGTCTCGGCCACCTTGCAGATCGGCGCGGGGGTGTTGCAGCCGAACCCGGCGGCGCGGCCGGTGCCCTTCGAAGGCGCGCGCTCGTATTTCACCTATTCCCCCGAGGAACAGGTGCTGCGTTTCGACGAATTGTCGGTCTCCAGCGCATGGGTGTCGGGCCGGGCCGAGGGGCAGGCCATCCTGAGCGGCGTGCGCGACGGTCGGCTGACCGAGCTGGAGGGGCATCTCACGCTGACCGGGCTGCGCCTCGATCCGGGGGGCGAACTGGCCGGCCCGCTCACGCTGGACAAGGCGGGGCTGGATTTCCGCATGACCCCCGAACCGTTCCGCCTGGCGCTGGACGAGCTGTATCTTCTGCGCGGCGAGACGGCGCTGCGGGTTTCGGGAGAGGTGGCCGCAGGGGATGAGGGGTGGCGGCTGGGCATCGACGGCCGGGCCGAGGGGCTCACGCCGGAACGGGTACTGGAATTCTGGCCGCTGCGGCTGGCGCCCAAGCCGCGCCGCTGGGTGGAGATGAACCTCTCCGACGGCCGGATCGAGAACGCCGATTTCGCCCTGCGCCTGCGCCCGGGGGGCAAGCCGAAGATTCGCGCCGATTTCGATTTCAGCGGCAACACGATCCGTTTCCTGCGGACGATGCCGCCGATCAGGGGCGCGGCCGGTCATGCCCAGCTTGTGGACAGGCGGTTTTCCGTCACCGCCACCAGGGGGCGGATCGAGGCGGACAAGGGGGGCGCGGTGAATGTCGCGGGGACTTCCTTCATCATCCCCGACATCGGCATCCGCGTGGCCGCGCCGGGCGAGGTCCGAATGAACGGTTCCGGTCCGGTGGCGGCGTTCATGTCGCTGCTTGACCGGCCGCCGCTGCGGGTGCTCAAGGACACGCCGCTGCCGGTGGATCTGGCCGAGGGGCTGGTGCGCGCCAGCGGCACGCTGAAGCTGCCGCTGAAGAAGGGGGCACAGTTCGATGAGATGACGTTGCGCGCCACCGGAGAGGTGGTGACCGCGCGCAGCACCGTCCTTGTTCCCGGCCATGTGGCGACGTCGCCGGTCCTGTCGGTGTCGGTGGACAATCGGGAAGTCCGCCTGTCGGGGGCAGTGAAGATCGATGACGTGCCGGCCAACATTACCTGGCGCCAGCCGATCGGCAAGGGCGCGAAGAAGACAAGCCGGCTTGAGGGCGACATCGAATTGTCGCCCCGCCTTCTGGCCGCCTTCGCCGTCGGCCTGCCGCCGGGCAGCGTGACCGGGAAGGGCCGGGCGCGGCTGGTGCTGGATTTCGCCCGCGGCGAAAGGCCGAAACTTTCGCTCGCATCGGATCTGGTGGGGCTGCGCCTGCGGATCCCGCAACTGGGCTGGGCCAAGCCGGCGGCGACAAGGGGCAATCTGAGGCTGACGGCCACGCTGGGCGCGCGCACGCGCGTGGATGATCTGGTGCTGGAGGCGGCCGGGCTGAAGGTCCGGGGCGTGGTGGCGAACCACCCCGGTGGCGGGCTGGACCGGGCGAGCCTGAGTTCGGTCCGGCTGGGCGGCTGGCTGGACGTGCAGGCCGAGATCGTCGGACGCGGCGACAAGGCGCCGGAAATCCGGATTCTCGACGGAACCGTGGACATGCGCAAGGCCACGTTCGGCGGGGGGGCGGGTAATGCCTCCGGCGCCCGCGAGTCGGGGCCGCTGGCGGTCCGGCTGTCGCGGCTGCGGGTGACGGATGCAATCGTGCTGAACGATTTCGAGGGGCAGTTCGACACTTTCGGCGGGCTCAATGGCATCTTTTCGGCGCGTCTCAACGGCCAGGTCGCAATCGAGGGAACGGTGGTGCCGAAAGCCGGTCGCAGCGCTGTGCGGGTCCGTTCGGCCGATGCCGGTGCCGTGTTCCGTGCCATGGGCATCCTGCGGCGGGGAGAGGGCGGGGCGTTCACCATGACGCTGGTGCCGGTGGGCGAGGAAGGCTCTTTCGATGGCGAGCTGACCGTCCGCAACACCCGGGTCAGGGACGCCCCCGCCATGGCCGCCCTTCTGAACGCGATCAGCGTGGTGGGGCTGTTGAACGAACTGGCCGGGCAGGGGATTCCGTTCGCGCGGGTGGATGCGCGTTTCCGTCTGGATCCAACCGTCCTCACGCTCTACGAGGCCAGCGCCGAGGGGCCATCCATCGGCCTGTCGATGGACGGGGTCTATGATCTTTCCCAAGGGCGGATGGCCATGCGCGGGGTGATTTCGCCGGTTTACCTGTTCAATGCCTTCGGCAGCGTGCTGACCCGGCGGGGCGAGGGGCTGATCGGGTTCAACTACACGCTGCGGGGGCCGTCCGATTCGCCGGTCGTCGAAGTGAATCCCCTCTCCGGGCTTGCGCCGGGCATGTTCCGCGAGATTTTCCGCGGCGCCGCGCCAACCGTGCCGGATGCGGCCGAACCGGCGAGACCGCCGGCGAAGGAAGGGACGACATCGGGCCGGGGGGGCGAGCGGTAGCGCGGCCCCTGCCGAAAGCGCATCTCACCCGGCCGGCACGTACCAGTCGTCGAAACGCGACACGTCTTCCAGAACCCGCACATACCCCTTGCCCGTCAGCAGCGCGTGGATGTCCTCGCGCTGGCGGGCGAAGTTGTGTTCGACGGTCAGGACCCGGAACGACCAGCGGTCGAAATCGAGGGCGGCGAGGATCTCGTATTCGCTGCCTTCGGTGTCCACCGACAGGTAGTCGATGACCGAAGGTGCGCCATGGGTTTCCAGCAGGTCGCCGAGCGAAACCGTCTCGACTTCGCAGACGGCATCCGGCTGCGGGTCGTCCTTGTCGGCGGCGGTCAGCCCGGTGAAGGGAACGCTCTGCCCGCTTTCGCGCCAGACGCAGCGGGTGTCGATGGCGCAGGAGCGGTTGGCCTTCAGCGCCACGTGCCAGTCCGGCCCCGGCTCGGCGAGAATCCCCTTCCAGCCGAAGCGTTTCTCCAGAAGCCAGGTATTGCTGCGCCGGACGCCGTCTGCGGCGCCGAACTCGACGAAGTACCCCCCCTTGCGGAACCCGGTTCGGGCAAGCGCGAACAGGTCCTGCCGCAAGAGCGAAGGCGAGACGTCCAGAAGGTCGATGCAGGTGCTGCGGTGGGCGGGCTCCATCGCCTTGACGAAGCGCAGGTCGAACCAGCCCTGCTCGCGCTCCTTGAGCTGATGCAGGCGATCCTTTCGGGTCAGCGTCGTGTTTGACAGGCGGTGGGACACGTGCGTGGCCTCCGGTGGGGTGCGCACTGGGACTGGCCCGACTCTAGCGCCCCGGCGGGGCATCGCACAACAGCGAATGGTGCCTTTCCGGTTCAGCCGTCCGGTGCGATCAGGCCCAGCCCGCGCAGGTAGATGCCGATGCCGCTTTCCAGGAGGTCCTCGGGCGAAAACGGCGAGGCGGTTCCGGGGCTGTTGCGGGCGAACAGTTCGACCACGCCGTGGCTCATGGCCCAGATATGGGCGCTGACCATGGATGCCGGCGGTCGCCTGTCGGGGGCGATGTGGCGCGAAAGATCGGTGGCCGCCCGCTCCAGCACCCCGCGCGCGCGGGCCGAAACGGCGGCCAGCTCGGGCGTGCGGTTGACCGATATGCCGCTTTCGAACATGGCGATGTAATGGCCGGGATATTTGCGGGCAAAGGCCAGGTAGGCCCGCCCCGTGGCCTCGAAGGCCGCCAGCGCCGAGGGCTGGCCCTTGTCATAGGCGTATTGCATGAGATCGGCGAAGATCTCGTAGCCCTGGCGCGCGGCTTCGGCGATCAGATCCTCGCGCCCCTCGAAGTGGCGATAGACCGCCGCCGGGGTCACGCCGGCCCGTTTTGCGGCCTCGGAGAGGGTGAACCCGGTGGGGCCCTTCTGCTCGATCAGGCTCAGGGCGGAATCGACCAGCGCCTGGCGCAGATTGCCGTGATGATAGCCGCGCTTGGTCATTCCCAGATCTCCGGCCCGCCGCAGATCGCCAGGTCGGCGGGGCCGATGGCCTCTTTGTCCTTGTGCTCGTATTCCATCGCCCGCAGCACGTGGCGGATCGCCGCCAGCCGGGCGCGGCGCTTGTCATCGGCGCGGATCACCGTCCAGGGAGCCGCGTCGGTATGGCTGCGGGCGAAGGTTTCGGCAATCGCCCGGCTGTAGTCGTCCCACCGGGCCAGCCCCTTGACGTCGATCTCGCTCAGCTTCCACTGCTTGAGCGGGTCGCGCTCGCGCGCCAGAAAGCGGCGCAGCTGTTCGGCCTGGCCCACGTTCAGCCAGAATTTGAACAGGTGGATACCGTCTTCGACCAGGGCCTCTTCGAAGCCGGGGACCTGCCGGAAGAACCGTTCGCGCTGGGCCTCGGTGCAGAAGCCGAAGACCTTTTCCACCACGCCCCGGTTGTACCAGCTGCGGTCGAAGAAGACGATTTCCCCGCCCGAGGGCAGCTGGTCCACATAGCGCTGGAAATACCACTGGCTGCGCTCTTCCTCGGAGGGTTTGCCCAGCGCCACCACCCGCGCGCCGCGGGGGTTGAGGTGCTCGCGGAACCGCTTGATCGTGCCGCCCTTGCCGGCGGCGTCGCGGCCTTCGAACAGGATCGCCATGCGCAGCCCCCGCGCCTTCACATGCGCCTGCAGCTTGACCAGCTCGATCTGGAGCGATCCGAGCGCCTTTTCGTAGTCCTTGCGCCGCAGGCGTTCGCGATGGGGCCAGGTGGGGTTGATGATGTCGTCCTTGCCCGCCCCCCGGATCGCGGCGCGGATTTCCTCGGGCGCGTCGTTCTCGAAGAAGCGCGTGATCGCACCATCGAAGGGAAGTTCCATCTGCCTGCCTTGTTCGTTGACCTGCAATGGCAATATGGAGCCTCGGGCGGATTTGCGCAAACGCCCGGGCCCCGGGGCCGATGGCCGCTGTTCACGCGCGCAGGTCGGTGGAGTCGATGCCGATCCGGTCGATGTCGTAGGGGGTGGTTTCGTAGATCTCGCTGATCCAGTTGCCGTAAAGCAGATGCGCATGGCTGCGCCAGCGGTTCAGCGGCGGTTTCGACGGGTCGTCATCGGGGTAGTAGTTCACCGGCACCTTGACCGGCGTGCCATTGGTCACGTCGCGGTCGTATTCCTGTTTCAGCGTGTCGCTGTCATATTCGAAATGGTTGAAGATGTAGAGCGCCCGGTGGCAGGGGTCCTCGATCAGGCAGGGACCCACCTCGTCGCTGCCCAGCAGCGTGCGCAGCCGGGGGATCGCATCGACCTCTTCCTGGCGCACTTCGGTCCAGCGGCTGACCGGAATCACGAAATCATCCGAAAAGCCCCGCAGATAGGGGGACGCGGGCGCCAGGTTGCGGTGCCGGAAACAGCCGAAGGCCTTTTCCTTCAGCATGTGCTTCCTTACCCCGTGGAAATGGTGGATCATCGCCATTCCCCCCCAGCACACGCCGAAGGTGGAATGCACATTGGTCTGCGTCCACTCGAACACCTCGCGCAGCTCGTCCCAGTAGGTGACCTCCTCGAAGGGGAGATGCTCGATCGGGGCGCCGGTGATGATGAGGCCGTCGAACTTTTCGCCCTTCACCTCCTGGAAGGGGCGGTAGAATTCGGCCATGTGCTCGGCGGCGGTGTTCTTCGTCTTGTGCTCGGTCATGCGGATCAGGCTGAGCTCGATCTGCAAGGGCGTGGCGCCGATCAGGCGGGCGAACTGGTTTTCGGTCTGGATCTTCTTGGGCATCAGGTTGAGCAGCCCGATCCGCAGCGGGCGGATGTCCTGGCGCAGTGCGTCGTCTTCGGACATGACCATCACGCCTTCGCGCGAGAGAACCTCGTAGGCGGGAAGATCGGCCGGTATCTTGATGGGCATGGGCGGCTTTCCGGTTCGTGTCCTGATCGGTCGAGATGGGGCAATCAGCCGTTTCGTGCAAGGGCCGCGGCCACCAGATCGTCGAAATCGGCCGCATCGCGCAGGGCTGAAACCTCGTCGGCGGTCACCGTGATGCCCCAGTTGCGGGCCATGGATTCATAGCGCGGCTGGCGATGGGCCAGCGCCTGGGCATAGGTCCAGCGGATGAAGGCATCGGGGTCGACATCCCGTTCTTCGAGGTCGTATTCGCGCAGATACTGCGCCCAGACCCGCTCCAGGAAGGCGGGCTGGTACGACATCGGCTTGGGCGCGCGGTCGAAGCGGCGGATCAGCTCGGCGGTATGGGCCTCGTCGCCCCTGATCCAGATCATCAGGGTCCGGCGCGAAAGCTCGCTCAGCACCGGATCTTCGGGGTTGTCGGGGTCCACCCATTCGCAGATCGACCCGCCGGTGTCGCAGACGAAATGCGGATAGCCATAGAGCCGTTCGGCCCGGTGGATGAAATACTCGGTATCCAGCAGGGCGTAGATCTCGGCATGGCGGAACTGCTCCTGCCGGCGGCGGTATTCCTCCATCGGCAGCCCGCCCTTGTCGGGGTTGCCCGGTTTGCCCAGATAGGCGGCGACCGGGGTGAGGTTGTCGAAGGTGATGTTGGAGCCGATATAGATCGAGTCCGACAGCAGCAGATCGCGCAGGAAGGGCACCTTCATGGCCTCGGCCTTGGCATTGTCGGCGATGTATTCGCCCATGTAGCGGGTGCCGATGCGGTAATCGATGGAATAGTGGAACCAGTTGCCCGAATCGCGCAGCATCTGACTGACATGGGTCTTGCCCAGTCCCGACATGCCGAACAGAAGCACCCGCTTCTTGCGGGCCGCGCGCCAGTCCCGGGCCGAGGCATAAAGCATGACATGTTCCCCTTTCGCGCTCTTGCTAAATCGAGCCGGGGCGGCGGTCAATCATGCGACCATGCGCCCGCCCCCGGCAGGGCGGACTTGCCACGCCCGCGCCGGGAGGTCACGGATGAGGGCAGGAGGATGACGCGATGACGCCGGAACGACTGGCCCGCGCCGGTGCGGCGCTGCTGGGGAAGGACCTGCGGGGCTGGCGGGCGCTGGCTGGGGGTGACCTGTCGTCGGTGCTGCTGCTGCGGCTGGCGCCGGGGGACGAGGCGGTGGTCAAGTCCGGCCCGGCGCCGCGGACCGAGGCGGCGATGCTGGTTGCCATGGGCGCGGCCGGGGTGACGGTGCCGAAGGTGCTGGCGGTGTCCGACCGGGTTCTGGTCCTGCAGCGCCTGCCCGAGGATGGCGGGCTTTCGGGGGATGGCTGGGCGGAGCTGGGTGCGGCGCTGCGGCGGCTGCACGGCCATACCGGACCGGCCTGTGGCTGGCCCGAGGATTACGCCTTCGGCCCGGTCCCGATCCCGAACCGGCCGCTTGACGACTGGCCCGCCTTCTGGGCCGAGCGCCGGCTGCTTCCCGGCATCCCGTTCCTGCCCGCCGACCTGGCCCGCCGGGTCGAGGGGCTGGCGCGCGGTCTGGCCGACCGGCTGCCCGCGCGCCCGGCGCTGTCGCTTCTGCATGGCGACATGTGGGTCGGCAACGTGCTGGCCCATGGGGGCCGCCTGTCCGGGCTGATCGACCCGGCCTGCTATCATGGCCATTGCGAGGTCGATCTGGCCATGCTGCACCTGTTCGCATCACCGGGGCCGGGGTTCGCTCATGGTTACGGCCCGCTTGCGCCGGGCGCGGACGAGCGCCTGCCGGTCTATCAGATCTGGCCCGCGATCGTGCATGTAGCGCTGTTCGGGGCCGGCTGGCACGGGCTGGTCGGGCGGCTTCTGGACAGGGCGGGGGCGTGAGGGCTCAGGCGGTTTCCCGGCGCTTTTCATTGAGCGCCAGCAGGGCCAGTTCCAGCTCCTTTTCCAGTTCCTTTGCGCGCTGGATGTAGGCTTCGTTCTCGCTGCCGGGCAGGTTCGGATCCCACAGCTCGGCCAGTTCCTTCAGCGCCCGGCGATCATGGGCATAGAAAGTCTTTTCGGCCTCGGCCGCCTCGTATTCGCTCAGCCCCACATTCTCCAGCACGTAGCGCCCCGCGCGCAACGAGCTGTCGAACACCTCGCGCACGATGTCGTCGGCACCGGCGCGGAACAGCTCGAACACATGCGCCCGGTCGCGGGCGCGGGCGATGATGTGCAGATCGGGGCGTTCCTGGCGGGCAAACCGCACCAGGTGCGTGACATGCGCCGGCTGATCCATCGCCGCCACCAGCACCTGCGCCTTGCTCAGACCCGCCGCCTTGAGCAGCTCCGGCCGCGTGGGATCACCGAGGAACCCCTTGATGCCGAAGCGGCGCATCAGCTGGATCGTCTCCATGTCGTGATCCAGAACCACGGTGCGAAAGCCGCTGGCCCGCACCAGCCGGTTGACGATCTGGCCGAAGCGGCCGATCCCGGCGATGATGACCGGGCCCTGTTCGTCGATCTCGTCGGGTTCCTGAAGCGGCGCCGCCTCTTTCAGGCGGCGCGCGATGAAATCGTGCAGGATGAACAGAAGCGGCGTGATCAGCATGGACAGTGCCACCACCAGCATCAGCTTTTCCGCCAGTGCCTGCGGAAGCACGTTCAGCCGCCCCGAGAAATTGAGCAGCACGAAGCCGAATTCGCCGGCCTGCGCCAGCCCCAGCGTGAACAGCCACAGGTCGCGCCCGCGCAGCCGGAAGGCGCGGCCCAGCCCGTAGAGAACCACCCCCTTGGTCACCGCCAGCAGCAGCGCCAGCCCCAGCAGGTCGCCGGGATCGGCAAGAAAGGCCCGGATGTTGATGTCGGCGCCCACGGTGATGAAGAACAGCCCCAGCAGCAGCCCCTTGAAGGGCAGCAGGTCGCTTTCCAGTTCATGGCGGAATTCGCTGTTGGCCAGCACCACGCCGGCAAGAAACGCCCCCAGCGCCGGCGACAGCCCGACCAGCTCCATCAGAAAGGCGATGCCGACGACGATCAGCAGCGCCAGCGCCGTGTACATCTCGCGCAGGCGGCTGCCGTGAATGTAGCGGAATACCGGCCGGGTCAGGAAGATGCCGGCCAGGATGATGAAGGCCAGCGCGGCAATGGTGATCAGCGTGACCCCCCATCCCGGCAGCCCGGCAACCAGCGACAGCCCGCCATGGGCGCCGCCCGCCGCCCCGGCCCCGCGGGTGATCGAGCCGTCATTGGCCAGCCGCGTTCCCCACGGCGCGGCCAGCAGCGGCAGGAAGGCCAGGATCGGGATCACCGCGATGTCCTGGGTCAGCAGCACCGAGAACACCGAGCGCCCGCCGCGGGTGCGCATCAGCCCCTTCTCGTCCAGCGTCTGCAGCACGATCGCGGTCGAGGACAGCGCCAGCGTCAGCCCGATGGCCAGCGCTGCCTCCCAGCGCTGACCGGCGGCCAGCGCCACCACCATGATGGCAAGCGTGCTCAGCCCGATCTGCAGCCCGCCCAGCCCCACCAGCCGGTGCCGCATCCCCCACAATGCCCGCGGCTCCAGCTCCAGCCCGATCAGGAACAGCATCATCACCACGCCGAACTCGGCGAACTGCTTGAGATCCTCGGCGTTGCTGCCCACCAGCCCCAGCACCGGGCCGATCACGATCCCCGCCACCAGATAGCCCAGCACCGACCCCAGCCCCAGCCGGGCGGCGATGGGGACCGCGATCACCGCGGCGGCGAGGTAGATCGAGGCCTGGTAGAGGAAGTTTTCCATTCGGGCCTTTCCGGGCGTCAGGTGGGCAGGGGCGCGTCGCGTTTGGGCTGATCCATGACGATCTGGCTTTGCACCCGCGCCACTGCAGGGTGCGGCAGGATGACCTCGTGAATCAAGCGGTTGAGCGCGGGCAGATCGGCGCACCAGATGCGCAGCAGGTAATCGGCTTCGCCGGTCATGGTCCAGACGCTGGTGATCTCGGGCCGGGTTTCGATCAGGCGGGCAAGGCTTCTGGCCTGCTCGGGGCGGTGGGTGCCCAGGTGAACCTGCACGAAAGCCTGCACATTGAGGCCCAGGCGCTGCGGGTCGAGGCGGGCCGAATAGCCCTGGATGATCCCGCGCGCCTCCAGCCGCTGCCGCCGCCGCGCCGCCTGGCTGGGCGACAGGTTCAGGATCTCGGCCAGCTGCTGGGCGGTGAGATGGGCATTCTTCTGCAGCGCGGACAGGATGCGCTTGTCCGTTTCATCGAGGGGGTGCGAAAAATTCATGAATTTCTGGTCATGTTCGTGAAAACGGCGCGTATTGTCGAATACTGGCGCGACAGTATGCGCAAAACAAGTGTCCAAGAGGCATTATTTTCGCAAGCAGGCAAAACCCCGACCTGCAAGGAGAGCATCACCCATGGGACCGTTCCCGCACGACGCGCCGCGCGCCGAGATCACCGCCGACAACCCCGCCGGCACCGACGGGTTCGAATTCGTCGAATTCGCCCATCCCGACCCGGACCATCTGCGCGCGCTGTTCGCCAGCATGGGCTTCGAGATGGTCGGCCGGCACCGGACGAAGAATGTCGAGCTGTGGCAGCAGGGCGACGTGAGCTACCTTCTGAATGCCGAGCCGGACAGCTTCGCCGCCCGCTTCGTCGCCGAACATGGTCCCTGCGCGCCGTCGATGGCCTGGCGCGTGGCCGATGCCGAACATGCCTTCCGCCACGCGGTGGCCCGGGGGGCCGAGCCCTACGAGGCCGAAGACAGAACCGTTGACTGGCCGGCGATCCGGGGCATCGGCGGGTCGCTGATCTATTTCACCGACCAGTATTACGACACCTCGCCCTACAACGAGGAATTCGAATGGCTCAGGCCTTCCAAGCCGCGCGGCGTGGGGTTCTACTATCTCGATCACCTCACCCACAACGTCTACAGGGGCAACATGGACAAGTGGTTCGACTTCTACGGCCGCCTGTTCAATTTCCGCCAGATCCGGTTCTTCGACATCGAGGGCAAGTATACCGGCCTTTACAGCCGCGCGCTGACCTCGCCCGACGGGCGCATCCGCATTCCCATCAACGAGGACCGGGGCGAAAAGGGTCAGATCGTCGCCTATCTGAAGAAATACAACGGCGAAGGCATCCAGCACATCGCCATCGGCACCGACGATATCTACGCCTCGGTGGATGCCATTGCCGAGCGCGGGGTGCAGTTCATGCCCGGCCCGAACGCGCATTACTACGAGATGTCCCACGAGCGGGTGAAGGGCCATGACGAGCCCGTGGAGCGGATGATGAAGCACGGTATCCTGATCGACGGCGAAGGGGTCGTGGACGGGGGCGAGACGAAGATCCTGCTGCAGATCTTCTCGCGCACCGTGATCGGCCCGATCTTCTTCGAGTTCATCCAGCGCAAGGGCGATGACGGCTTCGGCGAGGGCAACTTCAAGGCGCTGTTCGAATCGATCGAACGCGAGCAGATCGCCAATGGCGAGCTGGGCGACGTCGCCGCCGAGTGACGCGCGCGGGCCGTCCCTGCCGGGCGGCCCGCTTGTCCCGGCCCGCGTGGATTCTCACCCCCTGGGCAGCCTGAGCGTCAGATTGCGCCCCTTCTTCTGATAGCGCAGTTCCCTCTCGCCGATGGCGATGACCCGGCCGCCGTCCAGCCGGTCGCCGACCTTGACCTTCTTGTAGCGCCCCGACGGCAGGCGGACCAGCGCGCGCCGATTCGCAGGTGTCCCGAAGACCCCGATCAGGTTGACCTTGCGCAGCGAGATGACGTTTTCGGCAGTGGCGTGGCGGGCCACCGTGGCCGGGGTGCGCCCGTCGGGTTGGGCCGGGGGCGCGGCCCTTGGCATTGGATCGGTTGCGGTTGCCACGGCGGGGCGGGCGACGGCGGGACGCGCGGCAAGGCCGGCGGGCCGCGGGCGCGGCCGCAACGCGGTGCGAACCGCCAGCTCCGTGCCTTCGGCATCGGCCGCTGCGGTCTGCGCCGTGGCCTGCGCCTCGGGGCGTGGCCTTGGCCGGATCTGCGCCAGCCTCGCCCGGTCGGCGGCCTGCGGCAGCTCGGTCACGACGTTCTCGGTCAGTTCGGCCGGGCGCGGTCGCGGGCGGAAGCCGGCCAGCCGCTTGCGCAGGCGTTCGGCTTCCGTCTCGGGTTCGGCGCGGGGCGGCGTCGGCGGGGGCACCACCGGCGGGCGGCCGGCATAGACGAGGACGCCGTCGGGGTTGAGCGTGCCTTCGGGCGAGGGCGTGACAAGCTCCCGGCTGTCCGGTTCGAACGCCCTGCCGGCAACGGAAGGCGCGTCTGTGGCCGCGGGCGGCCGGTCGGTATCCAGTTCCGCCGGGGCAGGCAGTGCCACGGCATCGTTCGACAGGTCGGTGCGGTCGATGGAGGCGAGGTAGAGATCGTCCAGGCTGATGATCGAGGGCGTCTCCGGCACGTCCGGCGGTGTCAGCCATATGCCGGACGCCGCATAGATCGCATCGGCGCGTTCCGGCGTAAGCGCTGCGGCCACGTCGATGTCTCCGGCGGCGGTGTCGGCTGCGCTTTCTTCGTCCTGCCGGTCGCGTATCGCATCCAGCGCCGCCGTATCGGCGCGTGTCAGGCCCGGATCGGTATCCCCGGGCGAAGCCGCGGGGGCCGGGGCATGGGTCGCGGCGGGGTCTTCAGCCGCGCCTTGCGGCGGCACCAGAGGCACCGGGCGCGGGGCGGGCAGGCCGGCGATGGGCAGCGGCGGCGGGCCGTCGTCCGGGGATTGCGAAACCGGTTGCCGCGGCCCGGTGCCGTCCACTTCGGGGCCGGGCGGCATGTCGCCCCCCGTTGCGACGGCGGTTTCGGGCGCAGCGGCCCCGGTCGGTTCCCCGCCGGCCGGTCCCTCCCTGGCCGTGTCCACCGGAGCGGGGGCTTCCACCGCGGCAGGAGAGGAGGCGGGCGCAGTGGCCGGCTCGCGGCGAAGCAGCCCGGACAGGCCGTCATCGAGAAACAGAGTCGCCCAGGCCGCCACGAGGAGCAGGAGCACCAGCAGGCCCGCCGTCACGATCAGCCCCAGGCCCGGGCCGCCACGCGCCGCACCCGGTTCGGCCGGGCGGCGCGCACCGAACAGCGTCAGCCGCCCCCTTTCGTCGTCGGGCGCCAGATCCTCGATGCGCGGCGAAATCAGGACGGGCCTTGGCGTGTCGGGCAGGTCCGGCCTTGCCAGGGGCGGGGCCTTGGGCAACCCCGTCGGCGCGGGCTCCTTTTCCGGGTCGGCCGCCGCCTCTGCGGTCGCATCCGGTCCGTTTACCGGGGCCTGGGCATCCTCGACCGATGGCGTGATGCTCAGCCGGGGCGCCGCCTCGGGGAGCGGTGCCAGTGCCGCGCTGCTGTCGGGCGCCGATCCGGCGTCCCTCCTGCGGCGGCTGGCAAAACCCGGAAGCGGACCGGCCGTCCCCGTTTCCGCGGCAGGATCGGGCATCGCCGCGCCGGTGTCGTCGGGCGCGGCCGATGCGTCGTCCCCCGTCGCGTCATCTCCGGTCGGGGGCGAGGGCGGAATCGCATCGCCGATGACCACGATCGCAACGCCGTCGGCCTCGATCTCGGAGCCGCCGGGCAGGGTGGCGGCATGTTCCGAGGGGCCGAAGAACGGCTCGCCCAGAAAGGGGTGGTCGCCGGGGATGGCGACGAAGCTGACAGGGTGGAACAGGTGCTGGACGGCGAAGGCTTCGGCCTCCTGCAGGGTCTCGCGCGCCACCGCCGCCACATGCGTCGTCGGACCGTCCACGGAAATGTCGAGTACCAGCTCGTCCAGCGCGTAGGGCGTTGCCCCGTCCATCGCCGCGCGCGCCGCCTGCCAGCGGGCATCGACATTGATCGCGCCGGTATCCAGCGACATGTAGCGGATCTGGTCATTTGGAATGACCACCTTGCTGCGCAGCCCCCCGGGTTCAAGCGCCAGCGCCAGCCTGCGCATGGCCTCCAGCCTCTTGCCCATGTCGGGCGCATCCAGCGCCACCGTACCGACGCGTCGCCACCCGCCCGCCGCGCGATGCAGCAGGGTGATGCCTTCCGGCAGCAGGGAAAGCGCGAAATTCGGCTTCATTTCGAGGCGACGTCGTCCGTTTCGGTTCCGGGCCCCGCTCGGCCCCGTCCGACATTACGGCAGGTCTTCGCCGAGGGAAAGCGCGCGCGGTGGCAATATCTTGCCGAAGGAGGCGATGGCGCCCATGCTGGGCGGGCAGCTGCATTTCGGAGAACGGATGTGAAAAGGTTTTTTCTGCTGGCGGTGATGGCGATTTCGCTGGCCGGGGGGGGCTCCCTTGCCGGCGAGACAGGCCCGCGGCGCATCATCGTGTCCGGCGAAGGCCGGGTCGAGGCCGTGCCGGACATGGCCACGCTGACGCTTGGCGTGAGCGACCAGGGGCGCGAGGCCAGGGCGGTGATGGCGGCGGTTTCGGAGGCTGCGGCGCGGATCCTTGCGCGGCTCGAGGCACTGGGCGTCGCCGGGCGCGACGTGCAGACCCGGGATCTGCTTCTCAGCCCGGTCTGGAGCGACAACACCGCGGACGGGCGGCGACGGGTCGTGGGCTACCGCGCCTCCAACACGGTTCAGGTCCACCTGCGCGACCTGTCGGCGCTGGGCCGGATACTGGACGAGGTTTCGGCCGCGGGCGGCAACGACTTCCGCGGGCTGAGTTTCGGGGTGCAGGATCCCGCCCCGCTGCTGGAGGCGGCGCGGCGGGCGGCGGTGGCCGATGCGATGGCCAGGGCCGAGGTGCTGACCGAGGCGGCGGGGGTTCGCCTGGGGCCGCTGCTGGAGTTGAGCGAGGCCGGCGCCGCCTCGCGGGCGCCGGGGATGATGCAGGCGGCGGCGATGCGCGAAGGCGCCCCCGTCGCGCCGGGCGAGATCACGATTCGGGCCTCGGTGCGGATGGTGTTCGAAATCGCCGATTGAGCACCGGCCGAGGATCTTGCACGCAGGAAGACAGGCGGGGGGCAGGCGGGAAACCGCCCTCCGCCCGGATGTCGGCTCAGCCCAGCAGGGCCTTGACCCTGTCCGCGACCGCCTGCGCCGTGATGCCGAATTTCTCGTACAGCGTGCCGGCCGGGGCCGAGGCGCCGAAAATTTCCATGCCGATGAAGGCGGCCTTCGATTCGCGCCCCCTTTCGCCCATCAGCCAGCGGTCCCAGCCGCCCAGCCGCGTGGCCGCCTCGATGCCGACGCGCACCGGTCCGGCCGGCAGCACGCGGCGTCGGTATGTGTCATCCTGCGCCGCGAAGAGCTCCATGCAGGGCATCGAAACCACGCGCGTGCCGATGCCGTCGGCCTCCAGTGCCTCGCGCGCCGCAAGCGCGATGTTCACCTCCGAGCCGGTGGCGATCAGGATCGCCTGCCGTTTCCCCGTGGCCTCGGCCAGGACATAGGCCCCGCGGGCGGTGAGGTTCGCGGCCTTGTGTTCGCGGCGCAGGGTCGGCAGGCTCTGGCGGGTCAGCGACAGGACCGAAGGCGTTTCCTTCGACGACAGCGCCAGCTCCCAGCTTTCCGCGGTCTCCACCGTGTCGGCGGGGCGGAAGACCCATGTGTTGGGGGTGGCGCGGCTGATGGCGAGGTGCTCGACCGGCTGGTGGGTGGGGCCGTCTTCGCCCAGGCCGATCGAATCATGGGTCATCACGAAGACGGTGGGGATGCGCATCAGTGCCGCCATGCGCATGGCCGGGCGGGCATAGTCGGTAAAGGCCATGAAGGTGCCGCCATAGGGGCGGATGCCGCCATGCAGCACCATGCCGTTCATCGCCGCGGCCATGGCGTGTTCGCGCACCCCCCAGTGGACGTAGCGGCCCTTGCGGTTGCCGATGTCGAACACGGTCATGTCGGATGAGCGGGTGTTGTTCGACCCCGTCAGATCGGCCGAGCCGCCGACGGTTTCGCGCATCACCGGGTTCACCGCCTCCAGCACCTTCTGCGAACTCTGCCGGGTGGCGATCTTCGGTGCGGTTTCGGCGGCCTCCTTCTTGACCGCGCGGATGGCCGCGCGCAGCCGCCCGGGAGTTTCGCGGGCGAGAATGCGTTCGAATTCGGCGCGGCGCCGTTCGGGCAGGGCGGCAAGGCGCGCCTCCCAGGCCGTGCGCTCGGCGGCGCCGCGGCTGCCGATGGCCTCCCAGGCGGCCTTGACTTCGGCGGGGACGTGGAAGGGTTCGGAGGCCCAGCCATAGGCGGCCTTGGCCTCGGCCAGCTGCTGCGGGTCGGTCAGCGCGCCGTGGCCCTTCGGCGTGTCCTGGGCGGCGTGGCCCAGCGCTATATGCGTCCGGCAGGCGATCATGCTGGGCCGCGCCGTGGATCTGGCCCTGGTCATGGCTTCGTCGATGGCCTGCGGGTCATGGCCGTCGATCTCCTGCACATGCCAGCCCGAGGCGCGAAAGCGCGCCAGCTGATCGGTGCGGTCGGCCAGCTCCACGGTGCCGTCGATGGTGATGTTGTTGTTGTCCCACAGCACGATCAGCCGGCCCAGCCGCTGGCGCCCGGCCAGCGCGATGGCCTCCTGGCTGACGCCTTCCATCAGGCAGCCGTCGCCGGCGATGACCCAGGTGTAATGGTCCACCACCTTGCGGCCGAAGCGGGCGCGCAGCATCTCCTCGGCCATGGCAAAGCCCACGGCGTTGGCGATCCCCTGTCCCAGCGGGCCGGTGGTGGTCTCGATCCCGCGGGCGTGGCCGTATTCGGGGTGACCGGCGGTGCGGGCGCCCCACTGGCGGAAGTTGCGGATCTCGTCCAGCGTGATGTCGGGGTTTCCGGTGAGGTAAAGCAGCGCATAAAGCAGCATCGACCCGTGCCCTGCCGACAGGATGAAGCGGTCGCGGTCGGGCCATTCGGGGTTGGCGGCGTCGAATTTCAGGTGCTTTTCGAACAGCACGGTGGCGACGTCGGCCATGCCCATGGGCATGCCGGAATGGCCCGAGCTGGCCGCGGCCACGGCGTCGAGGGTCAGGGCGCGGATGGCGGTCGCCTTGGCCCAGTGATCGGGGTTTGCATTTCTCAGAGCGGTGAGATCCACGGGACAAGTTCCTTATGGCTGTCTGGCGGCGATGGCGGCTCAATAGCAGCCAAGGGTGGAAGTTCAAGCACGACGCGGCACGGCCCCGCGCGGTTACCTGAAGAGGTCGGCCCAAGCCGTTGAAAGCAAAGGGGGGTATTTTTCCGTCCTGTTGTGTAGTCTAGCATCCGAAACCGCGCCGGTGTGATTCGACTTGCCGGCCGGGTTGCGCGGAAGATTTTCGGAAGGTGAAGGGCATGAGCCAGATCGAGGAATTGCAAAGCCGGCTCTCGGCCGCGATGGACCGTATCGGGGCGGGGGTCGAGGCGTTGGCCGCGCGACCTGCCCAGCTGCCGCAGACAGAGACAGAGGGGGAGCAGCCGGCATCGGAACTGGCGGCGCTTCTGGAAGACGAAAGGATGGCCAACGCCCAGCTGCAGGAGCGTCTCAAGGCGGTCAAGGCCCGGCACGAGCGCGAGATCGAGGCGCTGAAGGCCGCAGCGGCGGATGACGGGCGGGCGGATGCGCTGAAGGAAGAGGTCGAGCGGTTGCGCGCCGATCTCGAGGCGGCCCGCGACGAGGCTCGCACCCTTCGGGAGGAGCTCGAGACGGCCCGTGCCGAGCTTGGACAGTTGCAGGACGCCGCCCGTGGGGAGAAGGACAGCGGCGCGGCTCTGCAGCAGGAGGTCGAGACCCTGCGCCGCGAAGCCGAAACCCAGGCCGCGGCGATGGCACAGCTTGACCGGGACGTGCAGCGCGTGCGCGAAGCCAACCGGCAGCTGCGCGAGGTCAACGCGGCGCTGCGCAAGGCCGCCGAGGAGAAGGTGGGGGATCCGGATCTCGTCAACAAGGCGATGCTGGCCGAGCTTGAAGGCCTGCGCGCCGCCCAGGCCGCGGATGCGGCCGAGGCGGGGGCGATCCTTGCCCGGCTGGACGTGCTTCTGTCCAATGCCGCCAACCTGCCGGAAGGGGAGGAAGAATGATGCCCGAAGTCACCATCGAGATCGGTGGCCGCAAGTTCGATGTCGCCTGCCGCGCGGGAGAGGAAGAATATCTGTTTGCTGCGGCGAAGCTGCTGGACGACGAGGCGCGGGTGCTGACCGAACAGGTCGGCCGGGTGCCCGAGGCGCGGATGCTGCTGATGGCGGGGCTGATGCTGGCCGACAAGACCGCGGCCTATGCGGATCGTATCCGCGAGCTGGAGGCCGAACTGGAAGGGCTGCGCGCGGCGCCTGCGCCCCAGCCCGAGCGGATCGAGGTGCCGGTGGTGCCCGAAACCGTCACCGAGGCGCTGGCCGAGCTTGCCGCCCGGGCCGAGGCGCTGGCGGATTCGGTGGAAGAGCGGGCCGGGGCGGCATCGGGGGGTGAAGACGGGGAGCCGGCGCAGAGCTGAGCTTTCTGCCCCGGCGCGTTCGCAACAGTGCGTTCGCGACAATGTGCAATGTCGCGGCGAGGGGCGCTGCCCCTCGCGCTCCCCGGAGTATTTGCGGCAAGAGGAAGGGAAGGGGCGGGGGCGCTCCTTCGGAGGATCGGGATCGGATCAGGACGCGTTGGCTTCGCGGATCTTGTTGGCGGCGTCCTTGTCGTAGGAAATGCCCTTCTGGTCGAAAAGTTGGTCCAGTTCGCCCGAGAGCGTCATTTCCGTGACGATGTCGCAGCCGCCGACGAATTCGCCCTTGACGTAGAGCTGCGGGATCGTCGGCCAGTCCGAGAAATCCTTGATCCCCTGGCGGATCTCTTCGTCGGCCAGCACGTTCACGTCCTTGAATTCGACGCCCATGTAGTTCAGCACCCCGGCCACGCGCGAGGAGAACCCGCATTGCGGCATCGTCTTGGTGCCTTTCATGTAGAGCACCACGTCGTTGCCCTCGATGGTTTCCTTGATGCGGTCGTTCACGTCGGTCATGTCTGTCTCCGTGGGAGTGGGTTTTCGGGGAGTGTCGGTTCAGTCGGGGGCGCGGGTGGTCAGCGCCAGCGCGTGCAGTTCGCCATGTGCACCGTCCATCTTGCCCTTCAGGGCGGCGTAGACGGCGCGCTGCTGCTGCACCCGGTTCAGCCCGCGAAAGCTTTCGTCGATCACCTCGGCGGCGTAGTGCCGGCCGTCTCCGGCCATGTCGGTGACCTTGATCCTGGCATTGGGGAAGCTGGCGCGGATCAGTTCCTCGATTTCGTGGGCCTCGATTGCCATGTATGCGCTCTCCTGAATGTTCGGGTGTAGATGTAGAGCCGCGCCCCCCGCCGTGCAAGGGAAGGGGGGCAATTCATGCCATTCTATCCCACCGCCCGCGCAAAGGCCGAGCGGTAGAGCGCCGAGAGTTCCGCCATCGGGGCCTCGCTCTCGCCCAGGCGCAGGCTGTCGCCGCCGAAGCTGCCGACCTTGGCGATGGTCAGGTCGGCCCTGGCGGCGGCGGCCATCAGGGCCTCGGCCTGGTCGAAATCGCAGGCGATCAGGTAGCGCGCCTGATCCTCGCCGAACAGGAAGGCGATGTCACCCTCGTCGATCTGCACGCCCAGCCCGGCGTTTTCGGCCAGCTCGAAGGCGGCCAGCGCCAGCCCGCCGTCGGAAAGGTCGGTACAGGCGGCAATCCACTGGCGGTGGGCGCGGATGAACTCGCCATGGCGGCGCTCGGCCGCAAGGTCCACGGGTGGGGCGTCGCCTTCCTCGCGGTTCCACATCTCGGCCAGCAGGGCCGATTGGCCGAGATGACCGGAGGTTTCCCCGAGCACCAGCGCAAGATGGCCCTCGCGGACCTCGCAGCCGATGATTTCGTCCGCATCGGCCAGCAGGCCCACGGCTCCGATGGTGGGGGTGGGCAGGATCGCCTCGCCGTCGGTTTCGTTGTAGAGCGAGACATTGCCCGACACGATCGGCATGTCCAGCACCCTGCAGGCGGCGCCGATGCCGTTGATCGCGCCGACGAACTGGCCCATGATCTCGGGCTTTTCAGGGTTGCCGAAATTGAGGTTGTCGGTGCAGGCCAGCGGGCGCGCGCCCACGGCGCAGAGGTTGCGGAAGGCCTCGGCCACCGCCTGGCGGCCGCCTTCCTCGGGGTTGGCCTTCACATAGCGCGGGGTCACGTCCGAGGTAAACGCCAGGTGCTTGGTCGTCCCGTGCACCCGCACGATGCCGGCGCCGATCCCGGGTATGCGGGCGGTGTCGGCCATGACCATGGTGTCGTATTGTTCCCAGACCCATTGTTTCGCCGCGTGGTTGGGCGAGCCGATCAGCGCCTTCAGACCTTCGATCGGATCCAGCGGCGGGATCTCGCCCAGCGGCGGGGGGGGCGGGGTTTCGACCCAGGGCCGGTCGTATTCGGGCGCCTCCGAGGACAGTTTCGACAGCGGCAGGTCGGCCTTGATCTCGTTTCCCTGCATGATGAGAAAGCGGTCCTCGGGGATGGTCTCGCCGACGATGGCGAAGTCGAGGTCCCATTTCTCGAACACGGCGCGGGCCTCGGCCTCCTTCTCGGGGCGCAGCACCATCAGCATCCTCTCCTGCGATTCGGAGAGCATCATCTCGTAGGCGGTCATGTTCTCTTCGCGCTGCGGCACGCGGTCGAGCTGCAGCTTGACGCCAAGGCCGCCCTTGTCGCCCATCTCGACCGCCGAGCAGGTCAGCCCGGCCGCGCCCATGTCCTGGATCGAGATCACCGCGCCGGTGGCCATCAGCTCCAGACAGGCCTCCATCAGCCGCTTTTCGGTGAACGGGTCGCCCACCTGCACGGTGGGGCGCTTTTCCTCGATGGTGTCGTCGAACTCGGCGCTGGCCATGGTGGCGCCGCCCACGCCGTCGCGCCCCGTCTTTGCGCCCAGATAGACCACCGGCATGCCCACGCCCGAGGCCGCCGAGTAGAAGATCGCATCCGCATCGGCCAGACCGGCGGCAAAGGCGTTGACCAGGCAGTTGCCGTTGTAGGCGTGGTGAAAGCGGACCTCGCCGCCCACGGTGGGCACGCCGAAGCAGTTGCCGTAACCGCCGATGCCCTCGACCACGCCATGCACCAGGTGCCGCGTCCGGGGATGGTCGGGCGCGCCGAAGGAAAGGCTGTTCATGGCCGCGATGGGGCGCGCGCCCATGGTGAACACGTCGCGCAGGATGCCGCCCACCCCGGTGGCCGCGCCCTGGTAGGGTTCGATGTAGGAGGGGTGGTTGTGGCTTTCCATCTTGAACACCACCGCTTGCCCGTCGCCGATATCGACCACGCCGGCATTCTCGCCGGGGCCGCAGATCACCTGCGGTCCCTCGGTGGGCAGGGTGCGCAGCCATTTCTTCGAGGACTTGTAGGAACAGTGCTCGTTCCACATGGCCGAGAAGATGCCCAGCTCGGTAAATGTCGGTTCGCGCCCGAGGATGTCGAGGATCCGCTGGTACTCGTCCGGTTTCAGGCCGTGGCTCTCGATCAGGTCGGGGGTGATGGCGGGCTCGTTCATCGCATGTCCTGTTCTGGGTGGCCGGAGTCTGGCGCCTTTTAGGGCAAGCGCGCCGGCGGCGAAAGGGGGGCGTCGGCGCCGCCCGGCCGGTGACATGCGGGGGGGTGAGCGAACGGGGCGCGTCAGCTGCGGCGCTCGGCGCCCGCTGCCGCCAGCCACAGTAGCGCAAGCCCGGCCGAGGCCAGCGCATTCCAGCTGGCCATGGACAGGCCGAACAGCTCCCACGGCACGTCGTCGCAGCGCACCAGTGGTGCGGCCAGGATCTTCTCCATCAGCTGCTCGGGCGTCAGCCCCCCGACCGGGCCGGAGGTGCAGCTGTCCGGCCCCGCCCACCAGCCGCGCTCGACCCCGGTATGCCAGGCGCCGATGCCGGCGGTGGTCAGCGCCGCCAGCGCGCCGGCCAGCGGCAGGGCGCGGCCGGGCAGCCACAGCGCCAGCACCCCGATCGCCACCGCCGCCGCATGGGGCCAGCGCTGCCACAGGCACAGCTTGCACGGCGCCAGCCCGCCCAGGTACTGGAACCCGAACGCCCCGAGCAGAAGCGCCGCCGATCCGCCGGCTGCAAGAAGGATCAGGAGGTTGCGTCGGTTCGCCATCTGGCCCTCACAGGTATTTCACGAGCATGAAACTGCCGATCAGCAGCACGATGAAGACGGTAAACACAAGCCCCAGCCGCTTTTCGATGAAATCCCGGATCGGGGCGCCGAACAGGTAGAGCAGCCCGGCAACGGTGAAGAAGCGCAGCGATCGCGCCAGGATCGAGGTGGCCACGAAGGTGCCCAGGGGCATGGCCGTCCAGCCCGACATGATGGTGATGACCTTGTAGGGAAAGGGCGTGACGCCGGCGGTGAGAACCGCCCAGAATCCGAAATCGTTGAAGCGCGCGTTGAATGCCTCCATCGCGGTTTCCTTGCCCAGCGCCGACAGGATCGGCTGGCCGAGGCTTTCGAAGGCGAAGGCTCCGATCGCATAGCCCAGCATCCCGCCCAGAACCGAGCCGATCAGGGCGACCGCGGCGATCACCCAGGCCCGCCGCGGATGGGCAAGGATCATCGGGATCATCAGCACGTCGGGCGGGATCGGAAAGACCGAGCTTTCCACGAAGGCCACGGCGAACAGCACCCACAGGGCGCGCGGGTGATCGGCATAGGCCAGCGTGGTGTCGTAAAGGCGTCTGAGCATGTGGTGGCGGTCCTGCGGTCCCTGATCCGGTCGTGTCCGAAAGTCGCCGGCAGGCAAACCATGCCGGGGCGTGGGCGTCAACGGGGCAGGGTCAGGCGGGCGGGATTTGGCTCTGGACCTTGGGCGCGGGCGGCGGTAATCCGTTCGTTGTGGCCCAAGTGGCGGAATGGTAGACGCAGGGGATTCAAAATCCCCCGCCCGCAAGGGCGTGCGAGTTCGAGTCTCGCCTTGGGCACCACGCCGCATCCCGGGACGGAGGAGCGTCCGGCCCGGCCTATGCGGGGGCACCACGCAAGGCCCCCGTCGATCTTCGTCAATCAGGGTCGGCCCGGTCGAGATACCCGATCCGGCTGGTGGGAATGCGGTTTTCCGACAGGATCAGGATCATGCGCTTGCCATCGGTGTGGTCGGGCTGCCAGCCCCGGCGCGCGAGCGTTGCCCCGGCCGAAGATCGCGAGGTTGAGCGGATCGCCCCCGACGGCGGTTGCAGGGCTGCTTCGGGGGGGCATGCCGCAGAAGTGATCTTGCCCCCGTTTCACCGGACACCTAAGCGGTTTCGGTTTGGGCCCTTCGGAACTCGCGTGGCGAGCGCCATTTGAGGGCCGAGTGCGGGTGGTTTTCGTTATAGTCTTCGATCCAGCCCCCGATCAACTCGAGAACGGTTTGGGCATCGGGCAGCGGGTTGACCTGGACATAATCGCGCTTGAACGTGTGGACGAAGGCCTCGGCCATGCCGTTGGATTGCGGGCTTTTCACCGGCGTGAAGCAGGGTTTCAACCCCAGCTGTCGGGCGAAGGTCCTGGTTTCGCGGGCTGTGTAGGGGCTATGACCTGCCCCCCAATGGTCCCTCATTCATAACGAGAGTCTGCGGGTTTGGTTTTCATAATCTGCGGTTTCGGTTTGGGCAAGCGCGCCGGGCGCGGAGCCTTTGGGTCGCTCAAGCGTCCGGCGCGCTTGGGCCGGCGTCTGGTTCCCCAGCGATGAGTGGGGCCTGACGTTGTTATAATCATAGCGCCACAGGGCCAGTTTTCGGCGGGCGTCATCGAGAGTATCGAACAGCTCCTCGTTCAGAAGCTCGTCACGCAGGCTGCCATTGAACGACTCGATGAAGGCATTTTGCTGAGGCTTGCCAGGATCGATGTAATGCCAGTCGACGTCATTGTCGTCCGCCCATTTGAGGATCGCCCGACTGGTGAACTCGGTCCCATTGTCAGAAACAATGCTTTCAGGCTTGCCATGGAGGCGGACAAGAGCATCAAGCTCGCGCGCCACACGCGCGCCCGAGATGCTGGTGTCGGCAACCAGGCAGAGGTTCTCGCGACAGCAATCGTCGATCACCGCCAGGATGCGGAACCGACGCGAAGCACCAAACGTGTCGGAGACAAAGTCCAGGCTCCATCGCTGGTTTGGCCTGATCGCCTCGGGCATTGGCGTCCTCGAGCCTCTGGCGCGCTTGCGCCCGCGCCGCCGTTTCACCGACAACCCTTCTTCGCGATACAGGCGATAGAGTTTCTTGTGGTTCATGATCATTCCCTTGCGTTCGAGCAACACGCCGATCCGTCGGTAACCGAAACGGCGGCGCTTGCCCGCAATCTGCTTCATCGCTTCGCGGATCTCCGGATGGTCCGGCGGGCGTTCGCGCCGGACCGTCTTGGGATCGACACCGACCAGCCTGCAGGCCCGGCGCTGCGAGATGCCATGATCCCGCATCGCCCGCAGCGCTGCATCACGCCGCGCGCTCGGCGTCGTCAGTTCTTTCCCAGGAGATCCTTCAGGACCGCGTTGTCCAGCATCGCATCGGCCAACAGGCGCTTGAGCTTGGCATTCTCGTCCTCAAGCATCTTCAGGCGCTTCACGTCCGAAAGCCCCATGCCGCCGTATTTCGACTTGTACTTGTAGAACGTCGCCGGGCTCAGCCCATGCCGGCGACAAACCTCCACCGTCGGCATTCCGGCCTCCTGTTCCTTGATCATCGCAATGATTTGCGCCTCCGTAAAACGGCTCTTTCGAATTCGTCTGCTCCTTTCTGATCGGGCAGACTCTACTTCAAAATGCGGGCGTTGGCGGGGGGCAGGTCACTTGTTCAAAGCTTCCTTGAGGATCTCCACCTCCAGCGTCTTGCGCCCGAGCTGGCGCTCCAGCTCGCGGATGCGCGCCTCCATCTCGCGCACGGTGCGGTTGCTGGTCACGCTGTCATCCCCGCTCACGGCGATGCTTCCTCCCTCCAACATCAACTTGCGCCAACGATACAGCAGATTGGGGGCAACGCCATTGCGCCGGGCAACGGCCGATATGCTGTCGTGACCTTGCAGTGTTTCCTCGACAATTCGAAGCTTCTCGGCCGCCGACCAGCGGCGGCGACGACCACCATCGGTGATGATCTCAACATCGGACATGAGCATATGCTTAAGCCTGTGCCTAAGCCTCCTTGGTTGGGCTTAGGTGTCCGGTCGAAATGGGGGCCGGTTCAAGAAGGAATTGGCCAAGCTGGCTCGGTTTCACCCGGCCTGCGGGCAGGGCTTCCTCGCAGTGTGATCCGCGTCGGGGAAAGGTTGCGTGGTGAAACCCTGGCGAAGGCGGGTCAGCCGGTGTTGCCGTGCCTGGCAATCTCGGCGGCGCGTATCGGTCACGATGTCCGGCAGTGCGTGGCTGGGGTGGTAGGATTCGAACCTACGGTACACGGTACCAAAAACCGCTGCCTTACCACTTGGCTACACCCCAACGGTGGCGGCTAATTACGCGCCTTGATCTTTCTGTTCAAGGGCCATCGGCAAAAAAATTCACCCGATTTTCCGTTTCCGCCAAGCCTTGATCTGCGCCACGTGCGGCCGCATCGGTTGCCCGGTGCGCGTGGGTGAAGAAATGCCTTGCTCTACTTGCGGATCTCGTCCGGATCCACGCCCCAGAGGTCCTTTTTCGGGGCCCAGCCCTGATAGCCGCTGGCCGAGATCCGGCACCAGTCGCGGAGGCATTTGCCCAGCCGGGCCACCACGCCCAGCTCGAAGGTGGCATTGACTGGTGCGCGGGGATCGGGGCGGGCCCGCACCGGCAGCATGTCGCGTTCCACCAGAACCGTGCGCACCCCCGAGAGCAGGGCGTAATGGATCCAGCCGCCGGCGCCGTCGCGGTCCTCGACCCGGCGCCAGTTGCCGTATTCGGCGGTCACGCGCAGCGGCATCCCGCGGCGTTTGAACACCCAGTCGATGCGGTGGGTCAGGGACGGGCCGCGCCGCACGTTACCCTCGTCGGTCTTGAGCGAAACGTAACGCGGCAGGGGCAGGTTGGTGACCGGCCCGCGGGTGCCGGTTTCGGGGATCTCGCCCGGATCCGCCGCGGCCATGCCCGCCAGCGCAATCGCCACGACCGCACCCGCCGCGCCAAGGCGCCTTCGCAATGCCGAAACCGTCATGTTCTGCCTGCCCGATCTTTCGCCGAAAAAGGCTGCGTCATTTCTGCCCGGCCAACTCGTGCGTTCTTGTGCCCCGCCGGTTCCTGCGCTTTGATGCCATCACGACACCTGATTTGCAAAGCGGCGGGAGAGCGGACGTGCCAAGAGAACGACTGAGTGTTGTCGTAACGCGACGGTTGCCGGAGGTCGTGGAAACGCGGCTGAGCGAACTCTTCGATGTCCGGCTGCGCGAGGATGACGCGCCGATGTCGCGCGAAGAACTGGTCGAGGCCGCGCGCGGGGCCGATGTGCTGGTGCCGACGCTGACCGATGCAATCGATGCGAATTTCCTGGCCCGCTGCGGCGACCGGCTCAAGCTGATCGCCAATTACGGCGCCGGGGTCGATCACATCGACGTGGCCACCGCGCGCCAGCGCGGGATCCTGGTGTCGAACACCCCCGGCGTGCTGACCGACGACACCGCGGACATGACCATGGCGCTGATTCTGGCCGTCACCCGGCGCCTGCCCGAGGGGATGGCGGTGATGCAGAAGGGGGAATGGCACGGCTGGTCGCCCACCGCCTTCCTGGGCGGGCGTCTGGGCGGGCGGCGGCTGGGCATCCTTGGCATGGGCCGCATCGGCCAGGCGGTGGCGCGCAGGGCGCGGGCCTTCGGCATGCAGATCCATTATCACAACCGCCGCCGCCTGCGCCCCGAGATCGAGGAAGAGCTTGAGGCCACCTGGTGGGAGAGCCTCGACCAGATGGTGGCGCGGATGGACGTGATTTCGGTCAACTGCCCCTCCACCCCTTCGACCTTCCACCTGATGAACGCGCGGCGGCTGAAGCTGATGAAGCCCACCGCGGTGATCGTGAACACCTCGCGCGGCGAGGTGATCGACGAGAACGCGCTCACCCGCATGATCCGCGCCGGCGAGATCGCCGGGGCCGGGCTGGATGTCTATGAGCGCGGCGCCCAGGTCAATCCGCGCCTGCGTCAGCTGCCCAATGTGGTGTTGCTGCCGCATATGGGCTCGGCCACGGTCGAGGGGCGCATCGAGATGGGCGAAAAGGTCATCATCAACATCAAGACCTTCGAGGATGGCCACCGTCCGCCGGACCTGGTTCTGCCATCGATGCTGTGACCGGGGCAGAGGATGCGGGCCTTTCTGGCCATTGACCTGCCCGATGAGGCCAGGGCCGCACTGGTCCGCTTGGGGCGGCAAATCCGCCCGGGCCGGCGGATGCCGGCGGACAACCTGCACCTGACGTTGGCCTTTCTGGGCGAACAGGACGAGGAGACGCTTGCCGCGCTGCACCAGCGGCTGGAGGCGGCCGTCCGCCCGGGTTTCGAGCTTCGCCTTGCCGGGCTGGGCGTCTTCGGCGGCCGCAGCCCGCGGGCGCTGTTCGTGGCGGCCGACCCCGCCCCCGACCTGATGGCGCTGCATCGGGCGATTCTGGCCGATCTGCGCCGGGTCGGGATCGAACCCGAAAGGCGGCGCTATCGCCCGCATGTGACTCTGGCCCGTTTCGGTAAGGGGCTGGACCGGGCCGAGGCGCGGCAGATCGCCGGATTTCTCGAAGAACAGGCCGGTTTCGCCCTGCCGCCCTTTCGGGTCGCGCAGTTCGGGCTTTTTCGCTCCATCCTGCGCCCCGAAGGCGCGCAGCACGAGGAACTGGCCAGCTATCCCCTGACGGCGCCGCCCGGCCGGGACGCGTCCCGCTGATCCGTTGGAAGGTCTCGGCGCAAGGCCACGGACGGGGCGCGAAAACGAAAAGGGCCGGTCGCAAGGACCGGCCCCCTGTCGATGCCTGAATTCAGGCCGCGCTTATTCTCGATTTCCGAGCAGCTGCAGCAGGAACATGAACATGTTGATGAAGTCCAGGTACAGTTGCAGCGCGCCCATGATCGCGGACTTGCCCAGCCATTCGCTGTCGCCCGACTGGGCGTGCTGAAGGTAGGTGACCTTGATGTTCTGGGTGTCATAGGCGGTCAGGCCGGCAAAGATCAGAACGCCGATGACGCTGATGGCGAAATAGATCGCCGGGCTGCCCAGGAAGATGTTGATGACCGAGGCCACGATCAGGCCGATCACGCCCATGATCAGGAACGATCCCCAGCCCGAGATGTCCTTCTTGGTGGTGTAGCCCCACAGCGACAGGCCCGCGAAGGAAATCGAGGTCACGAGGAAGACCTGAGCGATCGACATGCCGGTAAAGGCCACGAAGATCCAGCTGAGCGAAAGCCCCATCAGCGACGCGAAGGCGTAGAAGAAAAGCTGCGCGGCGGCGGCCGACATGCGGTTGATCGTTGCGCTGAAGGCAAAGACCATGATCAGCGGCGCAAACATCGCGATCCAGCCGAGGATGTTCGGCTTCAGCGTCAGCGGATCGCGGAAGATGCCCAGCAGCGCCGGGCTGCTTCCTACGGCCCAGGCCACCAGGAAGGTCAGCAGCATGCCGACCGACATGGTGCTGTAGACCTTGTTCATGTGGGCGCGCAGACCCTCGTCGATCTGGGCCGCGCGTACGCCGGCAGCCGTCCGGCCCGTCATCTGGCGAGTGTCGAATTCAGCCATTCATCATCTCCATCCATCTCTATTGGTCCGCCAGGCCCGTTCGGGTGGCGTTCCCTTGGAATATTGGAGCCTCGACCGGGGGTTTCAAGCATTTTGGGCGCAAATCGGCGCGATTTGTCCCGGGGGATGCAATGGGGATGCAATCTTGTCCGAAACCGGTCCGGAAAGGGGCAGAATCAAGGCGTGCGGGCAGGCTGCGGGCCGGGGGAATCCGCGCGGCGTTTAGGGCGTGATCACCACCTTGCCGGTGGACCGGCGGCTGCGCAGAAGCTCCAGCCCGCGGGCCGCCTGCTCCAGCGGCAGGACGTGGCTGACATGCGGTTTCAGCCGCCCCTCGAGATACCATCCGATCAGGGTGCCGAGGCTGTTGCGCACCACCTCGGGCCGGAATTTCAGATAGCCCCCGATATAGAACCCGATGACGGTCAGGTTCTTGACCAGCAGGTGATTGGCCGGGATCTGCGGCACCTCGCCCGAGGCAAACCCGATTGGTAGCAGCCGTGCCTCGGGGTTGCAGGCCCGGAAGGCGGCCTTCCAGGCATCGCCCCCTACCGCGTCATAGACCACATCGGCACCGCCAAGCTCCAGCACCCGCGCCCGCAGGTCATCTCCGGCGTCGATCAGGTGATCGGCCCCGGCGGCGCGGGCCACCGCCAGCTTGTCGCCGCCGCGCGCCTGGGCGATGACGCGCGCGCCCATCAGCCGGCCGATTTCCACCGCCGTCAGACCGACGCCGCCGGCGGCCCCGGTGACCAGCAACGTCTCGCCCGGTTGCAGCCGTGCCCGGTGATCCAGCGCGATGTGGCTGGTGCCATAGGCGATCTGGAAGGCGGCCGCGTGCTCGAAACTCATGGCATCGGGAATGGGCACCGCGCGGGCGGCGTCGAAGGCGCCGAACTCGGCCAGCCCGCCATGCCCGGCATAGACCGCCACCCGGTCTCCGAGGGCGAATCGGGTGACGCCTTCGCCCAGCTCCTCGACCGTTCCGGCGACCTCCATTCCCGGCGTGAACGGGGTGGGGGGCGTGTCCTGGTAGGTGCCCTTCTGCATCAGCAGATCCGCGAAATTGAGCCCGCAGGCCCGGATCCGCAGGCCGATCTGCCCCGGCCCGGGGCGCGGTTTCGGAATATCGACCATCTCTGCCGCGGCCCCTGTCGCCGCGATCCGTATTGCCCGCATGTGGGATCTCCCGTATTTCCCGGCGTATAAAGGCGGTATTCGGTGGCTCTCGTCAAAGGTCCGGGCGGGGATGCGCCGAATTGCCTCGTGTTTCACGGCCGGAGGGTCGCCGGGTCCGCCCCGGGGCTGTCCGGGGGTGGCCCGGTGCCTGATACAACCACCAGCCTTGAAGGCCCGGATCGGAATCAACTGGCTTGAAATGGCGGAAAAAGGGTTTAGACTGCAGGTCATGGTGCCGGCTGGCCCATGACGGGGGATGGGATGGCCCGGTCCGCACCGACAGATGCGGGGGATGGAAATACCCGGGTCCCGGCGCCGGTCGGCCGCTGTTAATCGATATGAGGAGGAACCGATGCCACATCCTGTAGATGTTCATGTCGGCAAGAGAGTTCGGCACCGTCGCTGGATGATCGGCATGACTCAGCAGCAGCTTGCCGAAAAGGTCGGCATCAAGTTCCAGCAGATCCAGAAATATGAAACCGGCGCCAATCGAATCAGTGCGTCGCGCCTGTGGGACATTGCCGAGGCGCTCGACGTGCCGGTGAGCTTCTTCTTCGAAGGGCTGGAAGAGAGCGCGAAATCCCCCGGGGAAAAACCCGCCATGCCGGTCGATCTGATGGGCGACAAGGAGGCCTTGGATCTCGTGCGCTCGTACTATGCGATCCCCGAGAACCAGCGCCGCCGGCTTTTCGAACTGGCCCGTGTTCTCAGCGAAGTGGCCTGAACGGTTCGTCGTTGCGTTTCGGTCGCAGTGCATGACGCGGCAGGCCGGCGGTTCCCGAAGCCTTTGCATCCGGGGGCAGAGCATGATCGCACGACTGCCATGAGCATTGCCGATCTGACCGACCTCGACGTGGCTCACCTGATGGCGGATGCGGCCCGGCGGACGATCCTGCCCTGGTTCCGCCGCTCTGACCTGACGGCCGAGAACAAGGCCGCCGGCGGGTTCGACCCGGTGACGGTGGCCGACCGGGAAGGCGAACGGGCCATGCGCGCGGTGCTGGCCGAGCATCGTCCCGAGGACGGGATCTTCGGCGAGGAACTGGGCCGGCGATTCGGGACCAGCGGTCGGACCTGGGTGCTGGACCCGATCGACGGCACGCGCGGTTTCATCTCCGGCACCACCAGCTGGGGGGTGCTGATCGCACTGACCGAGGCGGGCGGGCCGGTTCTCGGCATCATCGACCAGCCCTATACCGGTGAACGCTTCGTGGGGGCGCCGGGGACGACGGCGCTCAGCGGGCCGTTCGGCACCACGGCGCTGACCACGCGCGCCACCCGGCACCTTGCCGACGCGATCCTGTTCTCCACCTTTCCCGAGATCGGCACCGACGACGAACGCGCAGGATTCGAGGAGGTTTCCGCGCGCGTCCGGCTGACCCGCTTCGGAATGGACTGCTATGCCTATGCGCTGCTGGCGGCGGGGCATGTGGACCTGGTGATCGAGGCCGGGCTGAACGCCTACGACATCCTCGCGCCGATGGCGGTGATCCGGGCCGCGGGCGGTGTTGTCACCGACTGGCGCGGCGGGCCGGCCGAGAGCGGCGGTCGGGTGCTGGCAGCGGCCAATCCCACCCTCCATGCCGAGGCGCTCTCCATCCTCTCGCGCGTGCCGGAGGCTTGACGCATCTGCGCCGGCGCGCCATTTTTCCCCCGCGCCGGTTCTTCCGCCCGCTTTCCGCCGGCGCCCGCACTTCGCCGTTGAGGCGGGCCGCAACGGAAGTGAAGTGTGGACCCTGCCATGCCCGCCATGACCGAAATCCTGATCCGCAAGGCCGACCTCGTCCTGACCATGGACGATGACGGGCGCGAACTCGCCGAGACCGACATCCTTGTGCGCGACGGCACCATCGCCGCCATCGGCCCGGGGCTGCGCAGCTCCGGACCGGTGGTCGAGGCCCGGGGCTGCGTGGTCACGCCGGGGCTGGTGAACACCCACCACCACCTGTATCAGAGCCTTACCCGCGCGGTGCCGGGGGCGCAGGATGCGCCGCTGTTCGACTGGCTGAAGACGCTCTATCCGATCTGGGCCCGTTTCGGCCCCGAAGAGATCTACGTCTCGGCCCTGACCGGGCTGGCCGAACTGGCGCTGTCGGGCTGCACGCTGAGCGCCGATCACCTCTACCTCTACCCCAACGGCGCGCGGCTGGACGATACCATCGCGGCGGCGTCCGAAATCGGCCTGCGCTTTCACCCCACCCGCGGTGGCATGAGCATCGGCGAAAGCGCCGGCGGGCTGCCGCCCGATTCCCTGGTCGAGGGCGAAACCGCCATCCTGAACGACGCGATCCGCGTCATCGACGCCTTCCACGACCCCTCCGAAGGCGCCATGTGCCGCGTCGGCA
Organism: Piezobacter thermophilus; assembly: GCF_055386745.1. NCBI lineage: Bacteria > Pseudomonadati > Pseudomonadota > Alphaproteobacteria > Rhodobacterales > Paracoccaceae > Piezobacter > Piezobacter thermophilus. Next base: position 1,194,386 of record NZ_AP042380.1, read on the forward strand.
TCGCCCCCTGTTCGCCCTTTTCGGTCAGCCGCGACCTGATGCGCGAAGCCGCCCTGCTGGCCCGCGACAAGGGCGTGATGCTGCACACCCACCTGGCCGAGAACGACGAGGACGTGGCCTACAGTCTCGAACGGTTCGGCTGCCGCCCCGGGCAATATGCCGAGGACCTGGGCTGGACGGGCCCGGATGTCTGGCACGCCCACTGCGTGAAGCTGGACGGGCAGGAAATCGCCCTTTTCGCGCGCAGTCGCACCGGGGTTGCGCACTGCCCCTGCTCGAACTGCCGGCTGGGCAGCGGCATTGCCCCGCTGCGCGCGCTCCGCGACGCCGGGGTGCCGGTGGGGCTGGGGGTGGACGGCTCGGCCTCCAACGACATGGCCAGCCTCCTGGCCGAGGCCCGCCAGGCGATGCTGCTGCAAAGGGTGGCCCGCGGTGCCGGTGCCATGAACGCGCGCGAAGCACTGCGGATCGCCACCCGTGGCGGCGCCGACGTGCTGGGCCGCCCCGATTGCGGCCGTCTCGCCCCGGGCAAGCGCGCCGATCTGGCCCTGTGGGACATCTCGGGCATCGACACCGCCGGCAGCTGGGACCCGGCGGCGCTGCTCCTGGCCGGCCCCGCCCGGGTGCGTCACCTGTTCGTCGAGGGACGCCAGATCGTCCGCGACGGCCGGATCGTCACCATCGACCTGCCGCGCGTGCTCGAACGCCACAACGCGCTGGCGCGCAAACTGCGCGACTGATCCCTTCCTCTTGCCCCAAATACTCCCGCCGGAGGCACTGCCGCGCCAAAGGCGCGGCTCGCCCGCGTGACGCGCGCCCTGCGCGCGTCGCCTTCATCCTTCACCTTTCGACAACCCGCCGCCCGCCGATCCAGACTTCGACCACGGCCCGGTCGTCGCCCATCATGATGGTCGGAAAGACCTCTTCCCACAGATCCTCGGCCCGCGCCGCCCGCTGTGCAATGGCCGGGGTCGAGGTCAGGTCCAGCACCACCAGGTCCGCCTCCATCCCCGGCGTGGCATTGCCGATCCGGTCTGCCATCCGCAGCGCCCGCGCCGAACCTACCGTCGCCAGCCACAGCAGCTGCGCCGGGTGCAGCGCATGGCCGCGAAGCTGTGCCACCTCGTAGGCCGCCGCCATGGTCCGCAGCATCGAGAAGGACGACCCGCCCCCGGTATCGGTCGCCAGCCCCACCCGCTGCCCCTCGGCCATGGCGCGGGCCATGTCGAACAGTCCCGAACCGATGAAGCTGTTGGAGGTGGGGCAGTGGATCAGCGCCGCGCCCACCTCGCGCAGCCGGTCGCGCTCGCGCGGCTCCAGATGGATCGCATGGCCGTAAAGCCCGTTCGCCCCCAGCAGCCCGTGCGCCTCGTAGGTATCCAGATAGTCGCGCGCCGAAGGAAACAGCGATTTCACCCAGGCGACCTCCTCGACCTGTTCGCTCAGATGGGTCTGCATCAGGCAATCGGGATGTTCCGCCCAGAGCGCGCCCAGCGCCTCCAGCTGTTCGGGGCTGGAGGTGGGCGAGAAGCGGGGCGTGATGACATAGGACAGCCGGCCCACCCCGTGCCACCGTTCCAGCAGCGCCTTGCTGTCGTCATGGGCGGTCCGGGCCGTGTCGCGCAGCCCCTCGGGGGCGTTGCGGTCCATGCAGGTCTTGCCCGCCGCCACCCGCTGGCCGCGCCGGCGGGCCTCGGCGAAGAAGGCATCGACGCTTTCGGGGTGAATGGTGCAGAAGCTGCACACGGTGGTGGTGCCGCAGCGGGTGGTCAGGTCCAGGTAGCGCGCGGCGATTTCGGCGGCATGGGCGGGGTCGGCGAATCGCATCTCCTCGGGGAAGGTATAGCCGTCGAGCCAGTCGATCAGCCGCTTGCCCCAGCTGGCGATGATCGCGGTCTGGGGATAGTGCACATGGGCGTCCACGAATCCGGCCATGATCAACCGCTCGCCGTGATCGGCCACCGCCGCCCGTGGATAGTGCGCCTTCAGCTGGTCGAACCCGCCGCGCCCGACGATCCGCCCGCTGCTGATCGCCAGAGCCTCGTCCAGCCGCGCGGCCTCATGCGCAGGCACCGCGAAGGGATCGGCGGTGAAGGACAGGACCCGCCCCTTCAGGATCGTTTCGCCACCCATCTGCCTGCACGCTCCTCCCGGCTCTGCTCTCGGTCAGGGTAGCTGCGCGGTTTCCCGCCGTAAATCGCGCCATTTTCATTGTTTTCCACGAGCAGCTTCTTCTATATGCCGGCTAACCGACAGCGGGGGCGGATGGAATGGCGGGCGCGGACCAGATCACACTCGAACAGCCTCGCGAAGACGGGGCCTATGAGCTCGACCAGCGCATGGTCGCGGCGATTCTCGACGCGGTCGAGACCGGCGACCGCGCGCGCCTGACCCGCCTGATGGAGCCGCTGCACGCGGCCGACATCGCCGACCTTCTGGAGCAGATCGACAGCGACGAGCGCGCCCGCCTGGTGCGGCTGTATGACACCGGCTTCGACGGCGACATCCTGTCGGAGCTCGAGGAGGGCGTCCGCGAGGAGATCCTCGAGATCCTGCGCCCGCAGGTCCTGGCCGAGGCGGTCCGCGAGCTGGAAACCGACGATGTGGTGGATCTGGTCGAGGATCTGGAAGAGCCGCAGCAGGCGGCCATCCTCGACGTTCTGGAGGATGCCGACCGCGATGCGGTGACCCGGGCCCTGACCTACCCCGAAGGCTCGGCCGGCCGCCTGATGCAGCGCGAGGTGGTGACCGCGCCCGAGCACTGGACCGTGGGGCAGGCCATCGACTTCCTGCGCGAGGCCGAGGATCTGCCCGACCAGTTCTATCACGTGATCCTCGTCGATCCGCGGATGCACCCGGTGGGCAATGTCACCCTGGGGCGGATCATGGCCTCGCGCCGGGAGGTGCCGTTGAAGGACATCGTCGAGGATGTCTTCCAGGTGATCCCGGTGGACCAGGACGAGGCGGATGTGGCCTATGCCTTCAACCAGTATCACCTGATCTCGGCCCCGGTGGTGGATCAGGACGGGCGGCTGGTAGGTGTCATCACCATCGACGATGCCATGACCGTCCTGGACGAAGAGCACGAGGAGGACATCCTGCGCCTTGCCGGGGTGAGCGACGAATCAAGCCTTTCCGACACGATACTGGAGGCGGCCAGGGGGCGGGCGACCTGGCTGTTCGTGAATCTGCTGACGGCGATTCTGGCCTCGGTGGTCATCGACCTGTTCGCGGACACGATCGACCGCATGGTGGCGCTGGCGGTGCTGATGCCCATCGTCGCCTCGATGGGCGGCAATGCCGGCACCCAGACCATGACGGTGGCGGTGCGGGCGCTGGCCACGCGCGACCTGACCGCGCAGAATGCCATGCGGGTGGTGTGGCGCGAGGTTTCGGTGGGGGCGCTGAACGGGCTTCTGTTCGGGCTGGTGATGGCGGTGGTGGCAGCGTTGTGGTTCGGGATGCCGATGCTGGCGGTGGTGATCGGCTCGGCCATGGTGCTGACGCAGCTGGCGGCGGCCCTGGGCGGGATCGCCATTCCGATGCTGCTTGACCGGGTGGGGATCGATCCGGCGCTGGCATCGGGGCCGTTCGTGACCACGGTGACCGACGTGGTGGGCTTCTTCGCCTTCCTGGGGCTGGCGTCATGGGTGCTGCTGTGAACGGGCTGGAGGCGCGCAAGGCCGCAGCCCGCAAGGCGGCGCTGGCCCGGCGCAGGGCTGCGCACGAGCGGGGCGGGGCAGGGCGTGCGGGGCGCCTGTCGGAAGTGCTGGCGGGCTATCGCGGCGCGCCGCTGGCCGGCTATTGGCCCATCCGCTCCGAGATCGATCCGCGCCCGGCCATGGCCGAGGCCGCCGCTTACGGGCCGGTCGGCATTCCGGTCATCATCGCGGCGGGGCAGCCGCTGAAGTTCAGCCGGTGGGAGCCGGGCATGGCGATGCGCGACGGCCCGTTCGGTGCCAAGGTGCCGCAGGTGGAGGAATTTTTCGATCCCGAGATCCTGATCGTGCCGCTGGTGGCGTTCGATCTGCGCGGCGGGCGGCTGGGCTATGGCGGCGGTTTCTACGACCGGACGCTGGAGCTGTTGCGCGGCAGGGGTGCGGTGCTGGCCATCGGTTTCGCCTATGACGTGCAGCAGGTCGAGGATCTGCCACTGGAGCCCACTGATCAGCCCATGGACATGATCGTGACCGAAAGCCGCATCATCGATCTGCGGGGAAAGGGGGGCTCTGCCCCCCTCGGCCCTGCGGGCCTCTCCCCCCGGAGTATTTGAGGCAAGAGGAAGGTGGGGCCTTGTTCCCGGGCGGGCATCCGCCTAGGACGGGTCCATGAGGTTGCTTTTCCTTGGAGACGTGGTGGGCCGTGCCGGGCGGCGGGCGGTCGCCGAGAACCTGCCCCGGCTGCGCGACGAGTGGCGGCTGGATTTCGTCGTGGTCAATGGCGAGAACGCCACCAACGGCATGGGCTTGAGTGGGGATCATGCGAGGGTGTTGCTGGAGGCCGGGGCTGATTGCGTGACGCTGGGCGATCATGCCTTTGACCAGCGTGACATGCTGCAGTTCATCGAGCGCGAGCCGCGCATTCTTCGCCCATTGAACTTTGCCAAGGGGGCGCCGGGGCGCGGGCATCGGGTTTTCGAGGCCAGGGGCGGGCGCAAGGTTCTGGTTGCGCAGGTGCTGGGACAGGTATTCATGAAGCGCCCTTTCGACGATCCCTTTTCGGTCATTGAGCCGGCCCTGAAGGCACATCCCCGCGGCGGGATGGTGCAGGCGGTGATCGTGGACATGCATTGCGAGGCGACTTCGGAAAAGATGGCGATGGGGCATTATTGCGACGGGCGCGCGAGCATGGTGGTGGGCTCGCACACCCATGTGCCCACGGCGGATGCGCAGATACTGGGGGGCGGGACCGGGTACCTGACCGATGCCGGCATGTGCGGGGATTACGATTCGGTAATCGGCATGGACAAGAAGGAACCCATGCGCCGTTTCGTCACCGGCATGTCGGGGGGGAGATTTTCCCCGGCAAAGGGGGAGGCGACGCTGTCGGGCTTTTTCGTGGAGACCGACGATCGTTCGGGGGTCGCGAAAAGGGTTCGCATGGTCCGGCTTGGCGGCCGGCTGGAGCCGGCCACTCCATGAGGTGCGAGGCCGGGCGGTGATCGGGGCGGCGAGCCTGCGGCGCCCGTGCGGTTCGAGCGGAACCATCATCTTTCCCGGTTCGATTCCGGCGCGGTTCTCGCGAGGACAAGAAGTGCTGTGCGCCGATATCGGGCGCCGGATCCGGCGGCTGCTGTCCCCGACCCTCCACGTCGCCGCCTGTTCGGCCCTCTCGACCCATTTCCGGGCAGTGGGCGGCGTCGGACCCGCCGGTCAGTTGTCGGGTCACGGGATCTGGCGTGACATGGGCAATGTCCCTTCTCGGCGAGCGGGACTCGGGCTATGTGTGGCGGCGATGGGTCAGATGTTCGTCGGCATGTTCCCGGTTCGGCCGAAGGGCGCGCGCGCCGGACCGGTGCCGGGCGGAAGCGACGACGACATGAGGAAGCGGGTGGGAACATGACCCTCTTTTCACTCTCCGAAACCGGCGCTGCCATCGCGGCTCTTGTCGTGGTCGGGGTGATGTTCATCCTGTTCCTGCGCGAGCGCTACCCGGCCGAAGTGGTGGCGATCGGCGGTGTGGCGGCGATGCTGGTCTTGGGCATCCTGCCCTATGACGATGCGCTGGGCGTGCTGTCCAACCCCGCGCCCTGGACGATCGCAGCGATGTTCATCGTCATGGGGGCGCTGGTGCGGACCGGCGCGCTGCACTGGTTCACGCAACTGGCCGAGTCCCAGGCCGAGTCCCGCCCCGGCCTGGCAATCGGCGCACTGATGGTGTTCGTCGTTCTCGCCTCGGCCTTCGTCAACAACACGCCGGTGGTTCTGGTGATGATCCCGGTATTCGTCCAGCTTTCGCGCAAGATCGGCGTTTCCGCCAGCAAGCTGCTGATCCCGCTCAGCTATGCGGCGATCCTGGGCGGCACGCTGACCCTGATCGGTACCTCGACGAACCTGCTGGTGGACGGTGTCGCGCGCGCCGGCGGGCAGGCGCCCTTCTCGATCTTCGAGATCACGCCGCTGGCCATCGTCCTGGTGGCCTGGGGCGGGATCTATCTGCGCTTCATCGCGCCGCGGCTGCTGCCCGAGCGCGACAGCATGGCCAATCTTCTGGGGGAAAGGCGGAGCCTGAAATTCTTTACCGAGGTGGCGATCCCGGAAGGCAGCGAGCTGATCGGGCGCAGGGCGGTCGAGGTGGACCTGTTCAGACGCGGCGGGGTGCGGCTCATCGATGTGCTGCGTGGCGATGCCTCGCTGCGCCGCGACCTGCCGTCCGTCATCCTGCAGGCCGGCGATCGGGTGGTGCTGCGCTCGGGCATGACCGAGATCCTCGGGCTGCAGCAGAACCCGAAACTGCGCATGGTGGACAAGCTGGGGTCGGTCCAGACCACCACGGTCGAGGTGCTGATTTCTCCGGGCTGCCGGATGGTCGGGCGCAAACTGGGCGAGTTGCGCCTGCGGCGGCGCTACGGCGTCTATGTTCTGGCCGTGCACCGGCACAACCAGAATATCGGCACCCAGCTTGACGACCTGGTGGTGCGGGTCGGGGACACGCTGCTTCTGGAGGGCGCGGCCGAGGACATTCAGCGGCTGGCGGCCGACATGGAACTGACCGACGTGTCTCAGCCCTCGGCGCGGGCCTACCGGCGCAGCCACGCGCCGGTCGCGCTGGCGGCGCTGGCCGGGATCGTGGTGCTGGCCGCGTTGGGTGTCGCGCCGATCCTGCTGCTTGCGGTGCTGGCGATGGCGGTGGTGTTCCTCACCCGCTGCATCGATTCGGACGAGGCGTTCTCGTTCGTCGATGGCCGGCTTCTGGCACTGATCTTTGCCATGCTGGCGATCGGTGCGGGGCTGGAAAGATCGGGAGCGGTGGCACTGATCGCCGGGACGATGGCCGCCCCCCTGTCGCAACTGCCCCCGTTTCTCGTGATCTGGGCGGTTTACCTGATGACGTCGGTCCTGACCGAAATGGTGTCCAACAATGCCGTTGCCGTCGTGCTGACGCCCATCGCCATCGGGCTGGCGCATGCGATCGGGGCCGACCCCAGGCCCTTCGTCGTTGCGGTGATGGTGGCAGCCTCGGCCTCTTTCGCCACGCCGGTCGGCTACCAGACGAACATGATGGTCTATGGCCCGGGCGGCTACCGCTTTGCCGATTTCCTGCGCGTGGGCATTCCGCTGAACCTGACGGTCGGCCTGCTGGCCTCGGCCCTGATCCCGCTCATGTGGCCGCTGTAGGGGCCAGGCGCGGGGATTCGTCTCGTCCCGACTCCGCCCGCCGGAGGGTCCGGCCGCCGGGACGGTGCCGACGCTTGGAGCGTATCGCGTTCATTCACATTCACACGACAGGCTCCAACTCCTTGTTTTCGCGTGTCCGAGAAGCTCAGGACCGGTTCCCGCTTTTGAGCGACATGCTCTAGTCGTGTTCCTTCGATTCTTCCTCTTCGCTCTCTTCCTTTTCGTGTTCGATGATCTCGCGGATCCGCTCGGGCACCATGTCCACGGAGAAGCCCTTGCGCAGGTCGGGGCTGGCGAGGAAGCCGACGATATCGGCAAGCTCCTGACCGGAAAGCTCGATCTGGTCGCCAAGCTCCTCCTGCTGTTCCGGAATCATGGCGGCGGCGTGGTCCCACATCTTGGCGGCGACGTGGAAGGGATTCACCGGGATGGAGAACTCTTCGATGTCAAAGGATTCCGCGTCCTCGCCACCGATCCCGTTGACCTGGTGACAGACGACGCATCCCTTTTCCGCGAACAGCGCGCGGCCACGGACCGCGTTCATCATGGGAATCACGATTGCCGCCTCGGGCATGGCGTCTTCTTCCTCGTCTTCCGAGGCGAGCACGGGAAGCGGGGTCATCATCGCCCCGACAAAGACCGCTATCGTCAGTCCTGCGAATGTTTTCGACATCTTTTTCCCTCCTGCTTCCGAAGAACGGCACTGGATAGCATACCATTGCCCGGCCCGCCCTGATGCAGATCATTGCAAGAGGAAAAGAACCGGCATGAAGTGGCGGGAGGCGCCTTTCAGCCGCCGTAGCGCCGCGCAAATCGGCGCATGATCTCGCCCGGAACCGTCACGGTGGCCGCATGGCAGCGCTCGATCAGGGCGTCGGCCTGTTCGGGCGGGAAATAGCCGTGATTGCGGTAGATGCGGATGCGCTGTTCGAAGTCGCGGGCGTCCGCTTCGGGGTGGAACTGGGTGGCATAGATGTTCTCGCCCCGGCGGATCATCTGGAAGGGGCAGGGGGCGGAGCGGACCAGATGCACGCAGCCCGGCGGCAGCGCCTGCACCGCCTCCTTGTGGCCGACGAAGGCCTCCCAGCGGGCGGGCAGCCCAGCCATGAGCGGATCTTCCGCCGCCGCTTCGGTCAGTTCGCAGGTCGAGGGGCCGACGGGTTCCGAGAACCTCTCCTTGCCGACCTTGCCGCCCAGATGTGCGGCCAGAATCCCCAGCCCGTAGCAGCAGCCCAGAAAGGGGTGATCCTCGGCAACGATCTGCGGCATGAGCCCCATGATTGCCGCCTCCATCCGCGCATCCAGCGGCGATTTCTCTTCGGGCGGGTCGCTCACGCAGCCGGGGCCGCCGCCGACGATGACGCCGGAAAAATCGGTGACATCAAGGCTTTCGGGCAGGGCCTCGCGGTCCAGCCGCACGCGCCGGGTGCGGTCCTCCGACAGCCCAGACCGGTTCAGGATCGAGGCGAACTCGGCATCGGCGGCGTCGGTTTCCGGGCGCAGCTGGAGGATCAGAAAGAGTTTCATGGGCGGCCCTTTAGCCTGCCGCCCATGCCGGGTTCAAGGCGTTCAGTCGTCGGGATTGAAGCATGCGAAGGCATGCGCCCCCCCGGACAGGGCGGGCCGCGTCTTCCGGCACTGCCCGGTCACGCGCCAGCAACGCGGCGCGAAGGGGCAGCCCTCGATCACGTCCATGGGCGAGGGCAGCTCGCCCTTGAGCTTGATCCGCTGGCGACCCGAGCCGGGCACCGCGCGCGGCGTGGCCGAGATCAGCGCCCTGGTATAGGGGTGGCGGGGGTTCGCGAAGACCTCTTTCGACGGCCCCTGTTCCACCACGCGGCCCAGATACATCACGATCACGTCGTCGCAGAAGTGACGCACCACCGACAGGTCGTGGCTGATGAACAGATAGGCCAGCTTCAGCCGGTCCTGCAATTCCACCAGAAGGTTCAGGATCTGGCTCTGGATCGACACGTCCAGCGCCGAGATCGGCTCGTCCAGCACCAGGATCGCAGGGTCCAGCATCAGCGCCCGCGCGATCGAGATCCGCTGGCGCTGGCCGCCCGAGAACATGTGCGGGAAGCGGTCGTAATGTTCGGGGCGCAGGCCGACCAGTTCCAGTTTCTCGCGCGCCAGCCGGTCGCGTTCCCCGGCGCTCATGTCGGGGCGGTTGATCTTCAGCGGCTCCTGCAGGATCGTGCTGATCCGCTGACGCGGGTTGAGCGAGCCGTAGGGATCCTGGAACACGATCTGCACGGAACTGCGCAGGCTGGCCCAGTGGTCGCGGGTGACCGGCTCTCCGCGGATGCGCAACTCGCCCGAGGTGGGTTCCTCGATCATGGTGACGAGGCGGGCCAGCGTGGACTTGCCGCAGCCCGATTCTCCGACCACCGCCAGTGTCTGGCCGGGGCGCAGGTCGAAGCTCACATCCGACAGGGCGCGCACCGTGGCGGGTTTCGACAAAAGCCCCTGTTTCACTTCATAGTGCCGCGCGAGGTTGCGGGCGGTGACGATCTGCTCGGTCATTGGCGCGCCTCCTCGAGCGGGCGTTCGACGCCTCGCCCGTCGGGCAGAAGCGGCGTGTGGCAGCGGGCAAAGCCCTGATCGGCCCCGCGCGGTGCCGGCGGGCGGTCGTGGCAGATGGCCGAGGCATGGGCACAGCGCGGCGCGAACAGGCAGCCTCGGGGGCGGTCGAACTGGCCCGGTACCACGCCGGGGATGGTTGGCAGGATGCGCGAGGTGGCCCGCTCGGGCAGTGCGGCCAGCAGCGCCCCCGTATAGGGGTGGAAGGGACGGTTGAAGAGCCCCTCCACCGGCTGTTCCTCGACCTTCTGGCCGGCATAGTGGACCGAGACGCGCTCGGCCGTTTCGGCCACCACGCCCATGTCGTGGGTAATCAGCGCCAGCGCCATGCCGTGCCGCTTGCGCAGGTCCATCAGCAGATCGAGGATCTGCGCCTGAATGGTCACGTCCAGCGCGGTCGTCGGTTCGTCGGCGATCAGCACCTTGGGGTTGCAGGCGATGGCCATGGCGATCATCACCCGCTGGTTCATGCCGCCCGACATCTGGTGCGGGAACACGTTCAGGCGCTTTTCGGGGGCGGGGATGCCGACCTGTTCGAACAGCTCGATCGCACGCCTGTGCCGGGCCTTGCGGTCAAGGCCCATGTGCTGACGCAGCGCCTCCTTGATCTGGAAGCCGACGGTAAAGCATGGGTTCAGCGACGACATCGGCTCCTGGAAGATCATGGCGATGTCCTTGCCGATGATCCGGCGCCGCTGGGACGGGGTCATCTCGCGCAGGTCGCGGCCCTCGAAGGCCATGCGGTCGGCGGTGATGGTGGCGGTCCAGGGCAGCAGCCCCATGACTGCCAGCATCGACACCGATTTGCCCGAGCCGGATTCGCCGACGATGGCCAGCACTTCGCCGCGGTCGAGGGTCACGTCCACGCCCTCGACGGCGCGGAACTGCCCGGCGGAGGTTGCGAATTCGACGGTGAGGTTGCGGACTTCCAGAAGGCTCATGGCTCAGCTCCGCTTCAGCTTGGGGTCGAGCGCGTCGCGCAGCCCGTCGCCCATCAGGTTGATCGACAGGACGGTGACCAGGATCGCGAGGCCGGGGAAGGTGACGACCCACCAGGCGCGCAGGATGAATTCGCGCGCCTCGGCCAGCATGGTCCCCCATTCCGGGGTCGGCGGCTGCGCCCCCATGCCCAGAAATCCCAGCGCCGCGGCATCCAGGATCGCGGTCGAAAACGACAGCGCCGCCTGCACGATGATCGGCGCAAGGCAGTTGGGCAGCACCGTCAGGAACATCAGCCGTGGCAGCCCGGCGCCGACCACGCGGGCCGAGGTGACGTAGTCCTTCTGCAATTCGGCCATGGCCGAAGCGCGGGTGAGGCGCACGTAATGGGGCTGGGCGACGATGGCGATGGCGATCATCGCGTTGGTCAGCGACGGCCCCAGAATCGCCACCAGCACCAGTGCCAGCAGCAACGAGGGGAAGGCCAGAATGATGTCCATCACCCGCATGATGATCGCGTCCAGCCATTTCGGCGCAAAGGCCGAGGCCAGCCCGACGATGATGCCGCCCGTGGCCGAGACGGTGACCACGACCACCCCGACGAAGAACGAATAGCGCGCACCGGTCAGCAGGCGGCTGAGCATGTCGCGGCCCAGCGGGTCGGTGCCCAGCGGGTGCGCCCAGGTGCCGCCCTCGGCCCAGGCGGGCGGGATCAGGGTGAAGTCCCGGAACTGCTCGGCCGGATCGTAGGGGGCCAGCCACGGCGCGAAGGCGGCGACGAAGACGAAGCCGGCAAAGATCCACATGCCGAACACTGCGCCGCGGTTCTCGCTGAAATAGTGGTAGAACTCGCGGAAGCGGCCGGGGCGTTCGGCGGCGGTCGTGGTGGGGGCGGTTGCGGTCATCAGCGCCTCCGGATCCTGGGATTGATGAGGCCATAGAGCAGGTCCACGGTCAGGTTCACGATCATCACCATCGACGCGATCAGCAGCAGCCCCCCCTGCACCACCGGGTAGTCGCGGCGGAAGATCGAATCGACCATCCATTTGCCGATGCCGGGCCAGCTGAAGATCGTTTCGGTCAGGATGGCGCCGGCCAGCAGCGTGCCGACCATCAGCCCGATCACGGTGACGACCGGGATCAGCGCGTTGCGCAGCGCGTGCACGCCGTTGATGCGCGCCGGTGACAGCCCCTTGGCGCGGGCGGTGCGGATATAGTCCTCGCCCAGAACCTCCAGCATCGCCGAGCGGGTCTGGCGCGCTATCACCGCCAGCGGGATCGTGCCCAGCACGATGGTCGGCAGGATCAGATGGCTCAGCGCCGAGCGGAACGCGCCTTCCTGCCCCGACAGCAGGCTGTCGATGAGCATGAAGCCGGTGACGGGTTCGAAATAGTACAGCAGGCTGATGCGTCCCGAAACCGGGGTCCAGCCCAGTATCCCCGAGAACAGGATGATCAGCAGCAGCGCCCACCAGAAGATCGGCATCGAATAGCCCACCAGTGCCGAGGACATCAGCACCCGGTCGGGCAGCTTGCCGCGGTAGACGGCGGCGATCACGCCGGCGGGGATGCCCAGCGCGACGGCAAAGATCATCGCCGCGACCGACAGCTCCAGCGTCGCCGGGAAGAGTGAGAAGAATTCGTCCCACACAGGTTTCTTGGTGACGAAGGACTGGCCCAGGTCGCCCTGCAGGACGCCGGCGAGATAGTCGATGTACTGGGTCAGGATCGACTTGTCGAAACCGAACTGTCTGACCAGCTCGTTGTAGCGTTCCTCGCTCAGGCCGCGTTCGCCGGCCATGACGATGATCGGATCACCCGGCAGCACCCGGATGAAGGCGAAAGAGATCAGCGTGACCCCGAAGAATGTCGGCACGAAGGTCAGGAGGCGGGACAGGAAGTATCCGAGCATGTGTCAGCCCACGATCATGAGATCTTTTGGAAAGGTGGTCAGCGACCGGCAGCCGGTTTCGGTGACAAGCACGTCATCCTCGATCCGGACGCCGAAGCGATCGGGGGCATACAGCCCCGGTTCGTTGGTGTAAACCGTGCCGGCGGGTAACGCGGTGTGGTTGCCACGCATGATCCAGGGCGCTTCGTGCACGTCGCGGCCCAGACCGTGGCCGGTCTTGTGGCGGATGCGGTCGGCGAAGGGCGAGCCCTCCAGCACGCCGGTTACCGCGTCGTCGATCTCGTGGGCGGTGACGCCGGCGCGAGTGACTTCGAAGCCGCGCAGGTTGGCGCGCAGCACCGTGTCGTGGACCGCCTGCCCCTCGTCGGTGGCGTGACCCACGAACACGGTGCGGGTGATGTCGGCGCAAAATCCGTGCTTCGTCGCGCCGAAGTCGAAGAGCAGCGCATCTCCGGGACGGATCGCGTAATTGGGGCGGGCATGGGCGTGCGGGCGGGCCGAGTTGTCGCCGGCGGCGACGATCGGTGGAAAGGCCATGCCGTCGGCACCTTCGGCGAACAGCGCCTGGATCAGCGCCTGTTCCACGTCCTTTTCGGTCTGGCCGATGCGCACGCCTTCCAGCACGCGGGCCAAGGCGCGCTCGGAAATGGCGATGGCCTCTTCCAGCGCGGCGATTTCATCCGCCGTCTTGACCATCCGCAGGGCCGAGATCTCCGCCTCGGCGTCGATGATTTCCAGATCCGGCATCGCCGCCTTCAGCGCGTGGTGCACGAAGACGCGCATGACCTGGCCCTCGACCGCCAGCCGTTTCATGGGGTGGCTTTCAGCCAGTGCGTGAAAGGCGCCCATGTAGCCGTCCTGATCGCGCCAGTCATGGGTTGTGCCCTCCATGCCGACCTGTGCCCAGCTTTGCAGTTCGAGATTGGGCACGATCGCGGCGGGCGGGCCGTCCGCGGGGATCACGAGGACGAAGGGGCGTTCATGGCTCATGAAGGCCTGGCCCAGCGCGCGTGTAAGGTTCGGGCCGGGCACCAGTGCCACGGCATCGACGCTCAGGTCGCGGGCGACCCGGGCGTATTCTTCAAGGCGGGGGGTCATGGGGCCGGCTCCGGAAGGGGGCGGGGCCGCTGGTTACAGCGGCCCCGCGGGTCTTGGGATTACTTTTCGAGGCTCACGCCATAGAAGATATGGCTGCCCAGCGGGTGGACCTTGTAGCCCTTCACCTCGGGGCGCATCGGCATGTAGACGACCGAATGGGCGATGGTGGCCCAGGGCGCCTGCTCCTTGAAGATCACCTGCGCCTCTTCATACAGCTTCGTCCGTTCGGCCTTGTCCGAGATGGTCTTGGCCTTGCGGATCAGGTCGTCGAAGGGCTTGTAGCACCACTGCGCCCGGTTCGAGGCACCGACGCCGTCACAGCCCAGCAGCACGGCCAGGAAGTTGTCCGGGTCGCCATTGTCGCCGGTCCAGCCCAGCAGCACCGCTCCGTCGCGGTCCAGGTCCTTCGAGCGCGAAAGATACTCGCCCCATTCATACGAGACGATCTCGACCTTGACCCCGATCTTGGCGAAATCCTCCTGGATCAGTTCCGCCATGCGGCGGGCGTTGGGGTTGTAGGGCCGCTGCACCGGCATCGCCCAGATCTTCATGCTCAGATCCTTGACGCCGGCCTCTTCCAGCATCTTCTTCGCGGCTTCGGGATCGTAGGGATCGTCCTGGATCGCGTCGTTGTAGGACCACATGGTCGGCGGGATCGGGTTCTTGGCCACCTGGCCCGAGCCCTGGAACACCACGTCGATGATCGCCTGCTTGTCGATGGCCATGTTCAGCGCCTTGCGCACCTTCGGGTTGTCGAAGGGCTTCTGCCGGGTGTTGTAGGCCAGATAGCCCACGTTCAGCCCTTCCTGTTCGAGCACGACCACCTCCGGGTCGGCCTTCATCGCCTCGATGTCGGCCGGGTTCGGATAGGGCATGATCTGGCATTCGCCGGCCTTCAGCTTCTGATAGCGGACCGAGGCATCGGGCGTGATGGCGAAGATCAGGTTGTCGATGTCGGCCTTGCCGCGCCAGTAGTCGGGATTGGCCTTGTAGCGGATCACGGCATCCTTCTGGTAGGCCACGAACTGGAACGGGCCGGTGCCGATCGGCGCGGTATTCAGCTTCTCCGGCGTGCCGGCGGCCAGCATCGCATCGGCATATTCCTTCGACATGATCGAGGCGAAATCCATCGCCATGTTGGCGACGAAGGGGGCCTCGGGGTAGTTGAGGACGAACTTCACCGTGTAGTCGTCAACCTTGACGATCTCCTTGATCAGATCGCCCATGCCCATCCCGGCGAAATATTCCCAGGTACCGCCCGACACCTTGTTGTAGGGGTTTTCCGGGTTCATCTGCCGGTCGAAGGTGAAGATCACGTCATCGGCGTTGAAATCGCGGGTCGGCGTGAATTCGGCGTTCGCGTGAAACTTGACGCCCTTGCGCAGGTGGAAGGTGTATTCCAGCCCGTCGTCCGAGACATCGACGCTCTCCGCCAGGCCGGGAATGACGTTGGTGGTCCCGGTCTCGAACTCCATGAGCCGGTTGTAGATCGGCTGCGAGGACGCGTCGAAGGTGGTGCCGGCGGTGAACAGCGCCGGGTCGAACCCTTCGGGCGAGCCTTCCGAGCAGTAGATCAGGTTGCCGCCGGCGAAGGCCGCGGTCGATCCCAGCATCAGGGCAGCCGCCCCGGCCAGAAGAGTCGTCTTGATTGACATTTGGAAAATCTCCCCATTTTCCGAAGGTTAAATGCTTATCTTCATCGGATTGGCGCAGGGTTCCCTTGCGGAAACTCGCATATTGTATCCAATTTCGACATGCAAATGGGCTACGTCCGGCGCCGGACTGTGTCAAGCCGGGATTACCCGGCGCCGGTCACTTCAGCTGTTCGACAAGCGAATCCCGCGCTGCCCTTATATGCGCTTGCATGAGGCGCCGGGCCTCGCGCGCGTCGCCCCTCTCGCAGGCTGCGAGGATCGCCTGGTGCTGATCGTTCGATCGCTGCCGGGTCTCGTTCAGCAGCAGGTGCGCGCGCAGGTAGCGGTCGATCTGGTCGAGCGCGGCGGTGGCCGCGTTCAGATGATAGGGCAGGGCAGCGGCCGAGTGGAGCGTCGCGTGAAAGCGGCGATTGCGCTCACCCCAGTCTGCCGTGTCAGGATCGTCCTCGTCGGCATCGCAGTGGCGGCGGGCCTCGGCAATGATCGCGGGCGTCATGTTCGGGACCGCGCGAAGGATGATTTCGCCCTCCACCAGGATGCGGAAATCGAAGATCTCGGCGACCTGCCCGGGTGTCAGCCCGGCCACCACGGCCCCCTTGTAGCGGACGGTGTGCACCAGGCCGTGCTGTTCCAGCCGGGTCAGCGCCTCGCGCACCGGGATCCGGCTGGTGTTGAACATCCTTGCCAGTTCGTCCTGGCGCAGGGGGTCTCCATCCTTCAGCTCGCCCATGATGATCGCCTTGCGCAGCGCGTCGAAGATGATGCTCGCCGCCGAAGCGGTGCGCCCGATGTCAACGGCGTGAATTTTCATTCTTCCCCTCCGAGCCCGGCAGATCGCGGCCGGGCGGGCAGTTTCCCTGAACTGGCGGCGGGAAATATATGCCAGGATCGTGTCCAAGATAAGCCTGCAGGCCCCGGCGCCGGGAATCGGAGCCGCCATTCCTGCGCCGGTCACGAAAATCGTGGACAGGACGGGCAACCATCGCGCATTCTTTCTGGTATCCGAACAACCGGAGCAGGAGCACCCCGTCATGCGCCGTACCCGCATCATTCACGTGGTTTCCGCCCATGCCGAGGACGCGCCGCTCATGTTCCAGTCCAGCCCGATCCGCGTCGCGGCCGTGCATCCGGATGGCAGGCCCGCCCGGATGCAGGAGCCGGTGACGGAACCGGTGCCCGGGATCACCGGGCGAGGCTGGACGAGCGGACCGCGCCGGCACGGGCCGGACCCCGATGGCCTCCGTTCCGGCGGCGGCCGCCTGCCCGCTATCGGGGCGGTCCGGCAGCCGGAAAACGAGGTGCCGGCCGCGAGGCGTGACGCAATGCCGCGGCCCTTCCCGGGGAAGGGCGAGGTTCCGTGAAATTCGTTGACATAAGTCAAGGTTCACCTCCACCCCGGCGGCTTAGGTGGCGACCGACACGGATCATCAGGAACGCCATGCCAGCGAAGCGCGCAGCCAGACCGACCGGACGCGGAGGCCATGCCTCCGTCCTCGGCTTCGTGCTGACCCTGCTGGCCGCCGTCATGCTGCCGCTGTCCTTCGCGGCGCCTGCAGCCGCGGCAAGCGCCGGGGGGCAGGCGGTCACGATCGAGATCTGCAGCGAAGGCGGATCGAAAACAGTCGAGATCGGCGGCGAAACGGATCCGGATCAGTGTTCCTGCCAGTTCTGCCTGTGTTGTCTGCCCGGCAACGAACGGACCGGCGCGCCCCTGCCACGAGGCATCGGGGTCGTGCTCCCGGTGCTGCGGGTGACCAAGCTTGTGCTCCCTGAAACAGAAATCCCTGCCGCGCGTGCCGGCGGTTTCGGGCCGGCCCCGCGTGGCCCACCTGAAACCGAAAGAGGAAACATGTTCCATCAATTCCCTGCGACCCGCCGCCCGGCGGGTGCGACGGCCCGGACCATGGGGGCATCGGCATGGTCCTGACACGACGCCGCCCTGCCTCCGCCGAGTTCCTTCTTCACCGGCTTTTCGCGCTGCTGGCCGTGGTCCTGATCGGACTGGCCCCGACCGTTGCCGCCGCCGGCTCGGTCCTCGGCAGCTACCTGCAAAAACAGAAGATCACCGCCGGCGAGATCGTCGAGGGCGCCACCGGATTCGGCCCGGTGCGCAGCGACCTGCCGGTGGCGCCGGTGCTGCGCGGCGACGAGGTAATCGGCCAGGCCTTCGTTACCACCGATTTCGTTTCGACCATCGGCTATTCGGGCAAGCCGATCGACGTCATGGTCGCGCTGGACAAGGACGCGCGAATCATCGGCGCGAAGCTGCTGCACCATTCCGAACCGATCGTGCTGGTGGGCATTCCCAACAGCAAGATGGTGGCGCTGACCGAAAGCTATGTCGGCACCGATATCGTGAAGGAGGCGGCCGAGCGCGGCAGTGCCCATGACCTCAACATCGTGTCGGGGGCTACCGTCACGGTGATGATCATCGACGATTCGATCCTGCGCGCCTCGGTCAAGGTGGCCCGCGCGCTGGGGCTGGGCGGGCTGGCGGCCTTGGTGGATACCGGCCCGAAGGTCGAGCTCAACCCCGAGGCCGAAGTCGCCGGAGACTGGCTTGGGCTTGTGGGCGACGGCACCGTGCGGCGGCTGTCGCTGGATGTGGGACAGGTCAATGCCGCCTTCGAGGCCCTGGGCGATCCGCGCGCCGCGCGCCGCCCCGAGCGGGGCGAGCCGGACGAGCGCTTCATCGACATGTATGTCTCGCTGGTCTCGGTGCCGCAGATCGGCCGTGCGCTGCTGGGCGAGCATGAATTTGCCAACCAGGACAAGTTCCTCAAGCCGGGGGATCACGCCATCCTGGTGGCCGGGCGCGGGCGGTACTCCTACAAGGGCTCGGGCTATGTGCGAGGCGGCATCTTCGACCGCATCGCGCTGGTGCAGGGCGACGTGACGGTGCGGTTCCACGACCGCGACAATCGCCGCATCGGTTCGCTGGCCGTGCCGGGTGCGCCGGAATTCACCGAGCTGGACATCTTCCGCATCCCCGCCGACAGCGGCTTCGACCCGACCAGGCCGTGGCGGCTGGAACTGCTGGTGCAGCGCCGGGTCGGGGCGGTGGAGAAGGTCTTTACCACTTTCGCGCTGGGCTATCAGCTTCCCGACCGCTTCCTGCGCGAGATCCCGGCCTCGCAGCCTGCCGTCGCCCATCCCGACACGGCCGCCGGCGCCGAAGAGGAACAATCCGCCCGCGCCGGGCTGTGGAAGCGGATCTGGCTGGGCAAGAAGGTCGAGATCGGCCTGCTGCTGGCGATGATCGGCGTGCTCACCGGCGTCTTCTTCTTCCAGATCTGGGCCACGCGGAACGAGCGCATCTTCTTCTGGTTCCGCATGGGTTTTCTGACCATGACGCTGGTCTTCGTGGGCTGGATGCAGAACGCGCAGCTTTCGGTGGTCAACCTGATGGCGCTGGCCGCCTCGCTGCGCGAGGGCTTCACCTGGGAGGCCTTCCTGATGGACCCGCTGGTGTTCATCCTGTGGAGCTCGGTCGCGGCGGCGCTGGTGTTCTGGGGGCGGGGGGCCTTCTGCGGCTGGCTGTGTCCCTTCGGCGCCCTGCAGGAGCTGACCAACCGCATCGCCCGGGCGCTGCACGTGCCCCAGTTCAAGGTGCCGTGGCCGCTGCATGAACGGCTCTGGGCGGTGAAATACATCATCTTTATGGCGCTGTTCGCGCTGTCCTTCGTGTCGTTGGCGCTGGCCGAACACTATGCCGAGGTCGAACCCTTCAAGACCGCGATCATCCTCAAGTTCGCGCGCGCTTGGCCCTTCGTGCTGTTCGCGGTGGCGCTGCTGGTGGCGGGGCTATTCATCGAACGCTTCTACTGCCGCTACCTCTGCCCGCTGGGCGCGGCGCTGGCGATCCCGGCGCGGATGCGCATGTTCGACTGGCTCAAGCGCTATCGCGAATGCGGCAGCCCCTGCCAGACCTGCGCCATCGAATGCCCGGTTCAGGCGATCCACCCGACGGGCGAAATCAACCCCAATGAATGTGTCAACTGCCTGCATTGCCAGGTGCTCTACCAGAGCAAGGCCAAGTGCCCGGTTGTCATCAAGAAGATGAAGCGGCGCGAACGGGACCGTGCCGCTCTGGAAGCCGCCGGGGGCCGGATGAACCAGGCCCTGGGCGGAAACATCGGGAAAAAGGAGATCCCAAATGTCTGACTCTGATAAGAAAACCGGAATCTCGCGGCGCGGACTGTTCGGCGCGACAGCGGCCGGCGCAGTGGCCACCGTGACGGCGGGCAGCTGGCTGGCAATGGCCAAGGAGGCCCGTGCGGCCGCCGGCAAGGCGGAGAAGGCGCCGGGTGAGCTGGACGAATATTACGGCTTCTGGTCCTCGGGCCAGACGGGCGAGCTGCGCATCCTGGGCTTCCCCTCCATGCGTGAACTGATGCGGGTGCCGGTGTTCAACCGCGACAGCGCCACCGGCTGGGGCCAGACCAACGAATCGCTCAAGATCCTGACCGAGGGACTGACCGAGGAAACCAAGGCCTTCCTCGCCAAGCGCGGCAAGGTTACCTATGACAATGGCGACCTGCACCACCCGCACATGTCGTTCACCGACGGCACCTATGACGGGCGCTATCTGTTCATGAACGACAAGGCCAACACCCGCGTGGCGCGGGTGCGCTGCGACGTGATGAAGTGCGACAAGATCATCGAGATCCCCAACGCCCATGACATCCACGGGATGCGGCCGCAGAAATATCCGCGCACGGGCTACGTCTTCGCCAACTCGGAACACGAGGCGCCACTCATCAATGACGGGCGCGACCTCGAAAACGTGGACGAATACGTCAACATCTTCACCGCCATCGACGGCGACAAGATGGAAGTGGCCTGGCAGGTGATCGTCTCGGGCAACCTCGACAACGTGGATTGCGACTATCAGGGCAAATATGCCTTCTCGACCTCCTACAACTCCGAGATGGGCATGAACCTGGCCGAGATGACCGCCAACGAGATGGACCATGTGGTCATCTTCAACATCAAGGAGATCGAAAAGGGTATCGCCGCCGGCGACTACATCGAGCTCAACGGTGTCAAGGTCATCGACGGGCGCAAGGGTCGCAACAAGAACTACACCCGCTATGTGCCGATCCCCAACTCGCCCCACGGGGTGAACGCGGCGCCGGACATGAAGTACATCTGCATCAACGGCAAGCTGTCGCCCACGGTGTCGGTGATCGACGTGACCAAGGTGGATGCGCTGTTCACCGAAAATGCCGATCCGCGCTCCTGCGTGGTGGCCGAGCCCGAGCTGGGTCTGGGGCCGCTTCACACCGCCTTCGACGGCAAGGGCAACGCCTATACCACGCTGTTCCTCGACAGCCAGATCGTCAAGTGGAACATCGAGAAGGCGATTCGCGCCTACGCCGGCGAGGACGTGGACCCCATCCTCGACAAGGTGGACGTGCACTATCAGCCCGGCCACAACTCGACCTCGATGGGCGAAACGAAAGAGGCCGACGGCAAGTGGCTGGTGTCGATGAACAAGTTCTCGAAGGACCGCTTCATCAATGTCGGTCCGCTCAAGCCCGAGAACGAACAGCTCATCGACATCACCGGCGAGACCATGAAGGTGGTCCATGACGGCCCCACCTTTGCCGAGCCGCACGATTCGATCATCGTGCGCGCCGACATCGTGAACCCGAAACGAGTCTGGGATCGCAACGATCCCATGTGGGAGGACATCCGCAAGCAGGCCGAGATCGACGGCGTCGATCTGGAGGAAGGCGCGGAAGAGCCGATCCGCGACAAGGACGACCCCAGAAAGGTGCGCGTCTACATGACCTCCACCGCGCCCGTCTTCAGCCATGAAAAGTTCACGGTGAAGCAGGGCGACGAGGTCACGGTGATCATCACCAACCTCGACGACGTGGACGACGTGACCCACGGCTTTACCCTGTCCAACCACGGCATCGCCATGGAGATCGCGCCGCAGGCGACCGCCTCGGTCACCTTCACTGCGGACCGTCCGGGCGTTTACTGGTATTACTGCCAGTGGTTCTGCCACGCGCTCCACATGGAGATGCGCGGCCGGATGCTGGTCGAACCGGCGTAAGGTGATCCCGATGCTGCGCTCTCTCGTCATCGCTGCCCTGACCATCCTGCCCGGCCTTGCCGCGGCGGCGGTGGTCGAGGTGACGCCGGGCGAGGGGGCGCTGGCACGGGCCGCAAGAAGCGCCGGCGCGGGGGACGAGATCCGCCTCGCGCCGGGCATCCATGCCGGTCCGGTGGTGCTGGACCGGCCCCTTTCCCTGGTCTGCGCGCCCGGTGCCGTGATCGACGGCGGCGGGCAGGGCAGCGTAATCACCGTGACCGCGCCCGACGTGACGGTGAAGGGCTGCACGATCCGCGGATCGGGTTCGTCCCACGACACCATCGACAGCGGCGTGCAGCTGCTGAAGGGCGCGACCGGCGCGCAGATCGTGGACAACCGGCTTGAGGGCAACCTTTACGGTATCGACATCCACGGCGCCCGCGACGCGCTGGTATCCGGCAACACCATCCTGGGCCGGCGCGATGCGCGGATGAACAGCCGCGGCAACGGCGTCTATGTCTGGAACGCGCCGGGTGCCCGGGTGATCGGCAACGACATCCGCTGGGGGCGCGACGGCATCTTCACCAATTCCTCCAGACGCAACATCTTTGCCCGCAACCTGATGCGCGACCTGCGCTTTGCGGTGCACTACATGTATACCAACGACTCGGAGGTGATCGGCAACGTCTCGATCGGCAATCACCTGGGCTTTGCGCTGATGTTCTCGGACCGGATCAAGGTGCGCGACAACCTGTCGCTCGCCGACCGCGATCACGGGGTGATGCTGAACTATGCCAACCGCTCGGACATCACCGGCAATCTGGTGCGCGGCGGGGCAAAGAAATGCACCTTCATCTACAACGCCAACCGCAACCTGATCGCCGGCAATCGCTTCGAGGGCTGCGGGATCGGCATCCACTTCACCGCTGGCTCCGAGGGCAACGCGGTCACCGGGAACGCCTTCATCGGCAATCGCACGCAGGTGAAATATGTGGGCTCGCGCATGGTGGAGTGGAGCCTGAACGGACGCGGCAACTACTGGTCCGACAATCCCGCCTTCGATCTCGATGGCGACGGCATTGCCGACGGGGTCTATCGCCCCAACGACCTGATGGACCACATCCTGTGGTCGCAGCCGGCCGCGCGGCTGCTGCTGGGCTCGCCCGCGGTGCAGCTGGTGCGCTGGACGCAGTCGAGCTTTCCGGCGACGCTGCCGGGCGGGGTGGTGGACAGCCACCCCCTGATGGCGCCGGTGGAGATCTCCGTGCCGCCCGAGATCCGGGCTCTCGAAGCCGAACATGCCGCGCGCCGGGCGCGCAAGGAAGGATCCTGAGATGGACAATCTCGTCCTCGAAAACGTCTGCAAGAACTTTGGCGGCTTTGCGGCGCTGCGGAATGTCTCGTTCACCGTCGGCGCGGGGCAGAAGGTCGCCCTTCTGGGCCATAACGGCGCCGGCAAGACCACGCTGATGAAGGCGATCCTCGGGCTGCAGCCGGCCGACAGCGGCCGCATCGTGGTGATGGGGGCGGCGCCGGGCAGCCTGTCCGCCCGCCGGCAGGTGGCCTGCCTGCCGGAAAACGTGGCCTTCCATTCGGCGCTGACCGGACGCGAACAGATCCGGCTTTACCTGCGGCTGCGCGGGCAGCCGGTGAAACTGGCCGACGAGCTGCTGGAGCGGGTCGGCCTGGGCCCGGCGGCGCACCGGCGCATCGGCACCTATTCCAAGGGCATGCGGCAGAAGGTGGGGCTGGCGCAGGCGCTGATCGGGGCGCCGCGGCTGATGATCCTCGACGAACCCACCAGCGGGCTGGACCCGGTCTCGCGGCGCGAATTCTACGCCATCCTCGACGAGCTGGCCCGTCAGGGCACGGCGATCCTGCTTTCCAGCCACGCCCTGACCGAGGTCGAGGCCCGCACCGACCGCATCGTGATCCTGTCGAAGGGGCAGGTGGTGGCCGACGACACCCTGGCCGGGCTGCGCGCGGCGGCCGGGCTGCCGACAAGGATCCAGGTCGCCGCCCGCCCCGGCGCCGCCGACGAGGTGGCCCGCACCCTGCAGGCGGGGCGGCGCAACGGGGTGTTGGTGGATCTGACCTGTTCGCCCGAGGACAAGCTGGAGCGGCTGCGCGAGATCACCGCGCTGGGCGCGAAGGTGCGCGATCTGGACGTGGTGCCGCCCAGCCTTGACGACATTTATGAACATTTCAGCCGGAGGGCCGGGGAATGAACGGCGTCATCGGGTATTCGGGGGCGGAATTCCGCATCGCCCTGCGCAACCGCTGGATCCTGATCCTGACCGTCACCATGGCGCTGTTCGCGCTGGTGCTGACGCTGGCGGGAAGCGGACCCACCGGCACGCTGGGTGCTGATCAGCTGTCGGTGACGGTGGCCAGCCTGACCGGGCTGGCGGTCTATCTGGTGCCGCTGATGGCGCTGCTGGTGTCCTTCGACGCGGTGGCCGGCGAGGTCGAGCGCGGCACGCTGGCGCTGACGCTTGCCTATCCGGTGTCGCGCTGGTCGGTGCTGCTGGGCAAGTTCGTGGCCCATGTGGGGATTCTTGCGCTGGCGCTGCTGGTGGGCTACGGCGTGGCCGCGCTCACCGCCTTTGCGCTGGACGAGGACGCCGGGCGCGGGCTGGTCGCGCTGGGGCGGCTTTACTGGTCGTCGGTGCTGCTGGGCGCGGGCTTCGTGGGGCTGGGCTACCTGGCCTCGGGGCTTTCGCGGCGGCCGGCGACGGCGGCGGGGCTGGTGATCGGGCTGTGGCTGGTGGCGATCGTGCTTTACGATCTGGGGCTGCTGGCGGCGATCGTGGCCGATGACGGCGGCACCTTCACCGAAAAGCTGTTCCCGTGGCTTCTGATCGGCAATCCGGCCGATGCCTTCCGCCTGTTCAACCTGGCCGCATCCGAGGCCACTGCCGCCGCCTCGGGCGTGGCGGGGGCGGCCAGTGCGATCATGCCGGCGCAGGCGCTGGCCAGCATCCTGGTCTGGCCGCTTCTCGCCTTCGGCCTGGCCGCCTGGCGGTTTCGGAGGGTCGTTCCGTGAAGGCCGCCATCATGCTGACCGCGGCGCTGCTGGCGCTGACCGCCTGCAAGGACGAGGAAGAACGCGCAGCCCTTCCTCCGCCGGTGGCCATGACCGAGGACGCGCTTGGCTATTACTGCCAGATGGCGATGACCGAACATCCCGGCCCCAAGGCGCAGATCCACCTTCGCGATGCGCCGGCGCCGCTGTTCTTCTCGCAGGTGCGCGACGCCATCGCCTATCAGCGCATGCCCGAACAGAGCGCGCAGATCGTGGTCATCTATGTCAGCGACATGAGTCGTGCCCCCAGCTGGGACGATCCGGGGGCCGAGAACTGGATCCCCGCGGACGAGGCCTTCTACGTGGTCGGCTCGGACGCGGTGGGCGGCATGGGCGCGGCCGAGGTGGTGCCGTTTTCGCGCCGTGAGGATGCCGAGGCCTTTGCCGCCGCCCGCGGCGGGCGGGTGGTCCGCCTGTCGGGCATTGCCGACAGCGATGTGCTGACCCCCGAAGGGCAGGGGATGCCCGGCATGGACGGGGAAGATTATCTCGACCGCCTGAAGGCGGTGGAAAAGGAAGGAAACGGTTGACATGAAGAACCTGTCTCGCCGCCGATTTCTGGCCATCAGCGCCGCGGCCGCAACTCTGGGCGCGGCGCCGGCCGGGCCGTCGCGGGCCGCGCAGCTGACCCGCTGGCAGGGTATCGCGCTGGGGGCGCGGGCCACGATCACGCTGGCGCATCCGGACGCGGCGCGCATCATCGCCCGCGCCCGGGCCGAGATTGACCGGCTGGAGGGCATCTTCAGCCTCTACCGCCCCGACTCGGCGCTGGCGCGGCTCAACCGCGACGGGCAGCTCGCCGACCCGCCCTTCGAGCTTCTGGAATGCCTGGGCCAGTGCGGAGCGGTTCATGCGGCCACCGGGGGTGCCTTCGACCCGACGGTGCAGCCGCTGTGGCGCCTTTACGCCGCGCATCGCGGCCGGCCGCCGCAGCAGCAGGTGGCGCGGGCCCTGTCCCGCACCGGCTGGCAGCATGTGGCCTATGACGGCGCCGGAGGAATCCGGCTGGCGCGACCGGGCATGGCGCTGACGCTCAACGGCATCGCGCAGGGATATGTGGCCGACCGGGTGGCGGCGCTGCTGCGGGCCGAGGGGCTGACCGACATCCTCGTGGACACCGGCGAGATGCGCGCGCTGGGGGGCATGCCGGAAGGTGGCGGCTGGCCGGTTTCGCTGCAGGCCGGCGCCGAGCGTATCCCCGACGCGGTGGCCCTGCGCGACCGGGCGCTGGCCAGCTCTGCCCCCCTGGGCACGGTCCTGGATGACGAGGGGCGGGTAGGCCATGTGCTTGATCCCGCGACCGGGCGGCCGGCGCCGGCGCGCTGGCGGCTGGTGTCGGTGCTGGCGCCCTTGGCGGCGATTGCCGACGGGCTGTCTACCGCCGGCTGCCTGATGGAGCGCGACGCCTTCGCCCGCGCGGTGGCTGCTTTCGAGGGCGCCGAGATCCTCTGGATGGCCT
Source organism: Piezobacter thermophilus (assembly GCF_055386745.1). Taxonomy (NCBI): domain Bacteria; kingdom Pseudomonadati; phylum Pseudomonadota; class Alphaproteobacteria; order Rhodobacterales; family Paracoccaceae; genus Piezobacter; species Piezobacter thermophilus. The sequence goes on from NZ_AP042380.1 coordinate 1,220,500, forward strand.
GACGGGCCGGGTGAGGGGCCGGGCCTACAGCGGCCAGAAGATCAGGATGGCGGGGATGCTGACGGCGATCACCAGCGCCTCCAGCGGCAGGCCCATGCGCCAGTAGTCGCCGAAGCGGTAGCCGCCCGGCCCCAGGATCAGCGTGTTGTTCTTGTGCCCGATGGGGGTGAGAAAGGCCGAGGACGCCGCCACCGCCACCGCCATCAGGAAGGGATCGGGGGACACCCCCAGGGAGCTGGCCATCTGGATGCCCACCGGCGCGGCCACGATGGTGGTTGCGGTGTTGTTGAGCACGTCCGACAGCGTCATCGTCACCACCATCAGCACGCTCAGCGCCACCCAGGCCGGCCAGCCCGCGGTCAGCCCCACCAGCGCATCGGCAATCAGCGCCGTGCCCCCCGCCGCCTCCAGCGCGGCGCCCAGCGGGATCATCGACCCAAGCAGCACCACCACCGGCCATTCCACATGTTCGTAGATCTCGGCAATGGGCAGGATCCGGGTCAGCACATATGCCACCACCACCAGCCCCAGCGCCACCGGCAGGTAGATCAGCCCGAAGCTTGCCGCCGCCACTGCCGCGGCGAAGATGCCGATGGCGGCCCATGTCTTTTCGTTGGCGGTGACGCTCAGGCCGCGCTCGGCCAGGGGCAGCACGCCCAGCCATTCGGCCACGTCCTGCGCCGTCCCCTGCGGGGCGAGCAGCAGCAGCAGGTCGCCGGGCCGGATCGGCGTCTGGCGCACATGGGCCGAGATCCGCCTGCCGTGCCGCGAGATGCCCAGAAGCACCGTGCCCCGCCGCCATGCCAGCCCCACGCCCTGGGCGGTCTTGCCGGCGATGCGGGCGCCCTCGGGCACCACCACCTCGATCACCTCCAGGCCTTCGCCGGCGGCGCTCAGCTGCGCTTTCCGGCGGGGATCGGCGAAATCCAGCCGCAGTGCCGCGCGAAATTCGTCCAGCGCCTCGGGCGTGGCCTCGATCACCAGCGCGTCGCCGGCCCTGAGAATGGCGTTCGCGGCCCGGCCGTAGCGGCGCTTGCCATCGCGGATCAGCCCCAGGATGGCCACGTCCGCCCGGTCGGCCTCGGGGTAGAGTTCGGCCAGGCGGCGGCCGATATGGGGCGAATCCGCCGGCACCGTCAGTTCGGCGATGTATTGAGCGATCTCGGCCGCCCGGTCGCCCGCGCCGCCCCGGGCGGGGATCAGCCGCCAGCCGATCAGCGCCACGAAAACCAGCCCGGCAATCGCCGCCACCCCGCCCACGGGGGCGAAGTCGAACATGGCAAAGGGGGTGCCCAGGGCCTCGGCGCGGATCTCGGCGATGATGATGTTGGGCGGCGTGCCGATCAGGGTCACCATGCCGCCGAGGATGGTGGCAAAGCTCAGCGGCATCAGCGACAGCGCCGGCGAGCGGCCCGCCTTGCGCGCGGTCTGCACGTCCACCGGCATCAGCAGCGCCAGCGCCGCCACGTTGTTCATGAAGGCCGAAAGCACCGCGCCGATCCCGCCCATCAGCGCGATATGCGCGGCCAGCGGCCGGGTTGCATCGACCAGCGTCCGGGTGATGAGGAACACCGCACCCGAGCGCACCAGCCCTGCCGACACGATGAGAACTAGCGCCACCACCAGTGTTGCCGGGTGGCCGAAGCCCGAGAAGGCGCGCTCGACCGGCACCACGCCCAGCACCACCGCCACCAGCAGCGCAGTGAAAGCCACCAGATCATAGCGGAACCGGCCCCACAGCAGCAAACCGAACACCGCGGCGAAAAGGGCGAAAAGGGTGATCTGGTCCCAGGTCATGGGCACGACCTTAACGCCGCCGCCCCCCGCCGCAAGCGGCGACTTGAACAGCCCGCCGGGCGCGGTCTATATGGGTCCGATCGAGGCAACATCACGGGAATAGATCATGGCCGGCCATTCCAAATGGGCAAACATCCAGCACCGCAAGGGGCGCCAGGACGCCGCGCGCTCCAAGCTGTTCTCGAAACTGTCCAAGGAGATCACGGTCGCGGCCAAGATGGGCGACCCGGACCCGGACAAGAACCCGCGCCTGCGGCTGGCGGTGAAAGAGGCCCGCGCCCAGTCCATGCCCAAGGAAAACATCGAGCGCGCGATCAAGAAGGCCACCGGCGGCGAGGCCGAGGCCTACGAGGAAATTCGCTATGAAGGCTACGGGCCGGGCGGCGTTGCCGTGATCGTCGAGGCGATGACCGACAACCGCAACCGCACCGCCTCAAGCGTCCGGTCGATCTTTGCCAAGCATGGCGGGAACCTGGGCGAAACCGGCTCGGTCGGTTTCATGTTCGAGCGCATGGGCCAGATCGTCTATCCGCTCAGCGTGGGCGATTACGAGACCGTGTTCGAGGCGGCGCTCGAGGCCGGTGCCGAGGATGTCGAGGATACCGACGACGGTTATTTCATCTATACCGATCCGACCGAGCTGGCCGCCGTTTCGACCCAGCTGGAAGAGGCCCTGGGCCCGTCGGAATCGACCCGCCTGATCTGGCAGCCGACGACGACGACCGAGCTGGACCTCGAAGGCATGCGCAAGCTGATGAAGCTGATCGAGGCGCTTGAAGACGACGACGACGTGCAGCGGGTGACGACCAATTTCGAGGCCTCCGACGAGGTTCTGGCCCAGCTCTGACCGGGCCCGCACCCGCTTCGGGTCACGGGCCATGGTTGAGGGCCGCGCGAGGCGGGCTACGCCCGCCGCCGGCGGCGACATGCGCGCGCTTGCGGCGAACTGGTTGTCATGTGAAGGGTTGTCTCCACGCCCGTTTGGGTGTTCAAGCTGAACCATGACCGTTGCCCCCGCAAACCGCCCGCTTGCCGGCATCTTCTGGATGCTGGTGACGGGGCTGTGCTTTGTCGCCGTCACGGCGCTGGTGAAATATCTCGGCCCGCGGATTCCGCCGCAGGAGCAGGCCTTCCTGCGCTATGTGCTGGGGCTGATACTGCTTCTGCCCGCCCTGCGGCCGCTGTTGCGCAGCCGGCCCACGCCGCGGCTGTGGGCGCTGTTTGCCGGGCGCGGGCTTCTGCACGCGGGGGCGGTGATGCTGTGGTTCTTCGCCATGACCCGCATCCCCCTGGCCGAGGTCACGGCGATGAACTACCTCGCCCCCGTCTATGTCACCATCGGCGCGGCCCTGTTCCTTGGCGAAAGGATGGCCGCGCGCCGGATCGCGGCGGTGGTGGCGGCGCTGGTCGGTGCCCTCATCATCCTGCGCCCGGGATTTCGGGAAATCGGCCCGGGCCATCTGGCCATGCTGCTGGCGGCGGTGATCTTCGGCGGCTCCTACCTGACCGCCAAGATCCTGTCCTCCGAGGTCAGCCCGGCGCTGGTGGTCAGCCAGCTTTCGATCTGGGTGACGGTGGCCCTGGCCCCCTTCGCGGCGGCGGTCTGGGTGACGCCCACGCCGGCCGAACTGGGCATTCTCTTCGGCGTGGCCCTGTTCGCCACCGCCGGCCATTATACCATGACGCTCGCCTTCCGCGCCGCGCCGGTGACGGTGACCCAGCCGGTCACCTTCCTGCAGCTGGTCTGGGCCACGGCTCTTGGCGCGCTGGTGTTCGCAGAGCCGGTGGACGGCTGGGTGGTTCTCGGCGGCAGCGTGATCCTGGGCGCCGTCACCTTCATCACCTGGCGTGAGGCGGTCCTGCATCGGCGTGCCATAACGCCGCCGGTTCCGGCCACCAAGATCTGATGCCGCGTTATTGATTGACGAGTCAATAAACCAAATCTAGGATCGCCTGCGTTTTCAACGGAGGCGATGCATATGCCCAAGCTGGGGATGGAACCCGTCCGCCGCGAGGCGCTGGTCAGGGCGACCATCGCCGAGATCGGCGAGGAGGGCTCGCTCGACGTGACGGTAGCCCGGATCGCCCGGCGCGCGGGCATGTCGAGCGCGCTTGCGCATCACTATTTCGGCGGCAAGGACCAGATCTTTCTGGCCGCGATGCGGCGCATTCTCTCGGATTTCGGGGCCGAGGCCCGGCGCGAGCTGAAGGCCGCCCCGCCGCAGCGGCGGGCCGAGGCGATCATTCGGGCCAGTTTCGCCCCCGCCAGCTTCGATCCGGTGACGATCAGCGCCTGGATGACCTTCTATGTCCTGGCCCAGTCGGATGACGCGGCGCTGCGGCTGTGGCGCATCTATCAGCGCCGGCTGACCTCGAACCTGACCCATGCCCTGCGCGGCCGCTGCCGGGACCCGCGGCAGGCGGCTCAGGTGCTGGTGGCGCTGATCGACGGGCTTTACATCCGCGCGGCGCTGCACGAACCGGACGCGCCCGGGCGTGCCATCGGCCATGCCCTGCGCGTGCTGGCGCTGCTGACCGAGGCGTCGGGGTGAGGCCGGCCATGGGCGCATCCTGCCTGTTCTTCGCCCTGCATGGGGGCCGCGCATGAGCTACGAGGCGGATTTCGTCATCATCGGCGCCGGATCGGCCGGCTGCGCCATGGCCTACCGGCTGGCCGAGGCCGGGCGGTCGGTCCTGGTGATCGAATATGGCGGCTCGGATGCCGGGCCGTTCATCCAGATGCCGGCGGCACTGAGCTATCCCATGAACATGGCCCGCTATGACTGGGGCTATCGCAGCGAACCCGAACCGCGCCTGAACAACCGCCGTCTTGTCTGCCCGCGCGGCAAGGTGCTGGGCGGCTCGTCCAGCATCAACGGCATGGTCTATGTGCGCGGCCACGCGATGGATTTCGACCACTGGGCCGAACAGGGCGCCGAGGGGTGGTCCTATGCCGACGTGCTGCCCTATTTCAAGCGCATGGAATGCTGGCACGACGGCGGACATGGCGGCGATCCGTCATGGCGCGGCACCGACGGGCCGCTGCATGTCACCCGCGGGCCGCGCCGCAACCCGCTTTTCCACGCCTTTGTCGAGGCCGGCCGGCAGGCGGGCTACGAAATCACCCACGACTACAACGGCGAAAAGCAGGAAGGCTTCGGCCCGATGGAACAGACCGTCTGGAAGGGGCGGCGCTGGTCGGCTGCGAACGCCTATCTCAGGCCGGCGCTGAGGACCGGGCGCTGCGCGGTGCTGCGCGGGCTGGCGGCGCGCATTCGCATCCGCGACGGCCGGGCGAGAGGGGTCGAGGTGATCCGTGGCGCCCGCCGGGAAACCGTGACCGCGCGCTGCGAGGTGATCGTGGCGGCCTCGGCCATCAATTCCCCCAAGCTCCTGATGCTGTCGGGGATCGGTCCGGGCGCGCATCTGGCCGAACACGGGATCGAGGTGATCGCCGACCGCCCTGGCGTCGGCGCCAACCTGCAGGATCACCTGGAACTCTATATCCAGATGGCGGCGAAACAGCCGATCACGCTGTATCGGCACTGGAATCCGGTCTCCAAGGCGTTGATCGGGGCGCAATGGCTGTTCACGAAGACCGGGCTGGGGGCCTCGAACCAGTTCGAAAGCGCGGCCTTTGTCCGCTCGCGTGCGGGAGTGCCCTATCCCGACATCCAGTATCATTTCCTGCCGATGGCGGTGCGCTATGACGGCAAGGCGGCGGCCGAAGGGCACGGGTTCCAGGCCCATGTGGGGCCGATGCGCTCGCCCTCGCGCGGGTCCGTCAGGCTGCGCTCGGCCGACCCGGCGGTGGCGCCGGAGATCCGCTTCAACTACATGTCCAGCGAGCAGGACTGGCAGGATTTCCGCACCTGCATTCGGCTGACGCGGGAAATCTTCGCCCAGCCCGCCTTTGCCCCCTATGCCGATCACGAGATCCAACCCGGCCCGCAGGTGCAAAGCGACGACGAGCTGGACGCCTTCATCGCCGAACATGCCGAAAGCGCCTTTCACCCCTGCGGCACCTGCCGGATGGGGCGGGCGGACGATCCGCGCGCGGTGGTGGACCCCCAGGGCCGGGTGATCGGGGTCGAGGGGCTGCGCGTGGCCGACAGCTCGATCTTTCCGCGCATCACCAACGGCAATCTCAACGCGCCCTCGATCATGGTCGGCGAAAAGATCGCCGATCACGTTCTGGGCCGCGATCCGTTGCCGCGTGCCGATGTCACCCCCTGGATCCACCCCCGCTGGCAGGTGGCGCAGCGGTGATCAGTTCACCCGATAGGGCAGGATCCCGCGTTCGTTGCCGTCGATGGACAGACGCCGCTCCAGCGGCGGGACCGAGCGCTGATGGCAATCGGAGCGTTCGCAGATGCGGCAGGAAATGCCGATCGGCTCGTAGGCGGCGGCGTTCGAGACGTCCAGATTGTCGGCATAGACCAGCGAGCCGGCGTGCCGCACCTCGCAGCCCAGCGCGATGGCATAGCGCCGCACCGGCGCGCCGTAGGAGCCGCCCGGCTTGGAGACGTCGCGGGCCAGCGAGATATAGCGCACCCCGTCCGGCGTCTCGGCCAGCTGCAGCAGGAACCGCCCCGGCGTCTCGAAGGCGCGATGCACGTTCCACAGCGGGCAGGCGCCGCCGAAACGGGCGAATTGCAGCCGCGTGGCGCTGTGGCGCTTGGTGATGGTGCCGGCCTGATCGACCCGGACGAAGAAGAAGGGGATGCCCTTTGCCCCCGGCCTCTGCAGGGTGGAAAGCCGATGCGCGACCTGCTCGATCGAGGCGCCGAAGCGGTTGGAGAGGATCTCCAGGTCGTGCCGGCACGCCTGCGCCGCGTCCAGGAACTCGCCATAGGGCATCAGCGCCGCGCCGGCGAAATAGTTGGCCAGGCCGATCTTGGCGATGGCGCGGGCTTCTTCGCTGTGGAAGCGGGCAAGATCCAGCGTGGCCTCGATCAGCTTGTCCTGCTGCAGAAGCGCCACCTGCAACAGCATCTGGAAGGTCCGGGTCTGCGGGGCGGTGCGTGTCGAAAGCCGCAGCCTGCGCGTTTGCGGATCGAAGCGCCGCAGCGCCTGCATGTCGGCGAACTCGACCCGCACGCCGCGCGATTCCAGCCAGTCCAGCGCCACGGCCCGGATGTCGGTGCTGCCGTTGCGGCGGGCCGCGAAATGCTCGGCGGCGCGGTCCATCGCGTCGATGTAGTTGTCGCAGTAGTGGAAGAAGTCGCGCACCTCCTCCCAGGGGCTGGCCTGGATGCGGGCGTCTTCGCGCCCCAGCGCCTCGTCCAGCGAGGCCAGCCGCTCATGGGTCTGGCGATAGCTGCGATGGAGCGCCAGGAACGCCCGCGCCAGCGCCGGCGCATTCGAGGCGGTCAGGCGCAGATCGGCCAGCGGCGGGATGTCGTCGCTGAAGACCGGATCGGCCAGCGCCTCGCGCATGTCGCTGACCAGGCGTTCGCTGTCGCCGGCCGACAGCTCCGTCACGTCCAGCCCGAATTCCTGCGCCAGTGCCAGCACCACGGTGGTGCTGACGGGGCGGTTGTTGTTTTCCATCTGGTTCAGATAGGGCAGCGAGACGCCGAGCTTGGCCGCGAAATCCTTTTGCGTCAGCCCCAGGCGCGTGCGGATCTCGCGCAGCTTCGCCCCGGCATAGAGTTTCTGGGTGGGCATGCGGTGCCTTTCACGGAGCGTTCGGGCAGGGTTCTTTGCAGATTAGCATATATCGAAGCTTATATTTGCAAATGATCGGAGGCAAGCGTCACAGGCCAAGGCGGCGTTCGCGGGCGATCACCGCGGCAATGGCGGCGATGGCCAGCGCCGAGGTGGTCAGCATCAGCACCAGCAGCGGTGTCGCGCCCGTCTGCGGGGTCAGCATCGACCCGGCCAGTGCGCTGAACCCGGCCCCTCCGCCCAGCATGATCGCGCCCGACAGGCCCGAGGCGGTCCCCGCCAGGTGCGGTCGCACCGACAGCGCCCCGGCGGTGGCGTTGGGGATCGCCATTCCGTTGCCCAGCCCCACGAAGGACATGAAACCGAAGAACACCGCTGCCGAACCCAGCCCCGCCAGCGTCAGCAGCAGCGACAGCGCGACGCCCAGCGTGCAGGCCAGCGCCCCCCACAGCACCATCCGGTTGACGCCGAACCGGACCGAGAACCTTCCGCTGAGGAAATTTCCCAGGAAATAGCCCACCGCCGGGGCTCCGAACCACAATCCCAGCCGCCCGGGATTCATGCCATAGACCTGCGTCCCCACGAAGGGGGCGCCGCCCAGATAGGCGAAGAAGGCCCCGGCCGAAAACCCCGAGGCCAGCGAATAGCCCCAGAACCGGGGCGAGCGCAGCAGCTGGGGGAACTCGCGGAACTGCCGGGCCAGCGTCAGGCCGCTCTTGCGGGCGGTTTCTCCGAAATCGGCCCAGACCAGCGCCAGCGTCAGTCCGCCCAGCCCGAACAGCAGCCAGAAATTGGCCTGCCACCCGAACATCTCGTCCAGCAGCCCTCCGACGGCCGGGCCGACCATCGGCACCACGGCCATGCCCATGGTGACATAGCCGATCATGCTGGCCGCCTTGTCCTGAGGGTAGAGGTCGCGCACCGCGGCGCGGCTGAGCACCATGCCGATGGCGATGGTGGCCTGCGCCATGCGGAAGGCAAGGAAGACCTGCGCCGTGGGGGCAAGGATGCAGCCCAGAGTCGCCAGCAGGAACAGCCCCAGCCCCCACAGGATCACCGGACGCCGGCCCATCTTGTCGGCGACCGGTCCGACAAGCACCTGCATGACGGCGTTCACGCCCAGATAGAGCGCCACCGAAAGCTGCATCAGCCGGTAGTCGGTCTGGAAATAGGCGGTCATGTTCGGCAGGCTGGGCAGAAACACGTTCATGCTCAGCGCCGAAAGGCCGGCCAGAAGAATCAGCGTGGCGATATGTGGGGGGCTTTTGCTCTGCCCCCCGGTCGAACTGTCCATCCTTCGCGGGTAGCCCGCCGATCCCGTCTTGTCCATCCTCGCCGGCGAGGAAGCGACGTCACGTCCCTCAGGCGATAATCAGGTCGTCCGCAAGCTGGGCGACGGTGATGCCGAGGATCTTCAACTGGCTGCCATCGGGCAGGGCGAAGATGGCGTCCGCGCCCACATCGGTCGCGGTTGCCAGCGCATCCGCCACCGTGGCAAAGCCGAAGCCCTTCAGCTTTACCGTGTCCACGTTGTCGGCAAAATCCCTGATCACGTCCTTGCCGCCGCCTGCGGCAAAGACGAAGGTGTCGGTGCCGGCGTCCCCGAACAGCTTGTCGTTGCCCTTGCCGCCGTTGATGACGTCCTTGCCCTTGCCGCCATGGATCACGTCCCGGCCGCCATCTCCGAACAGCTTGTCGTTGCCGGCCTGGCCGTTCACCTTGTCATTGCCCTTTCCGCCACGGATCACGTCCACATTGCCGCCACCCTTGATCGTGTCGGCTCCGCCCAGGCCCGAAAGCTTGTTCTTCAGCCCGTTGCCGATGATCGTGTCGCCGCCCTTGCCGCCGGTGGCGTTCTCGATCTTCGTGCCGAAGGTGATGGCCACGTCGTCGGTGTTGTCGAAGGTCGAGAACTTTCCCTGCCGCAGGTCGAAGGAGACCGGGGTGGTCCGTGCGCCGGCCGTGAACGTATCGATTCCGCCGCTGTCCCAGATCGCGTCGATGGTGCTGGTACGGGGACCCGTATAGCTGTCATTGCCGGTATTGTAGTCTGCCGCACCCCAGATATCCTGCAGGGCGAAGATGTCGTACAGCATCATCGCGTCGCTGCGTGCGCCATTGTCCGGGTTGGCGGTGTAGGACATCACCGTGTACTTGTTGCTGTCCAGATTCGTGGGCAGCGCCGGCGCGTCGAAGGGATGCTTCAGCCCGCCGGCATGGCCCAGCTCGTGCAGGATCAGATTCGTCTGCCCCGAGGACAGGTCCAGGTTGCGGTCATAGACGACATAGGAATCGATCTGCGTGATGACGCTGCCATTGTTCCAGACCAGCGAGCCGCCAAAGCCGGCCACGCCCGCGGGCAGCGTGACCTTGCCCACGTTCATATCCGGATCCGGATCGCCGGTGACCTCCTGGAAGGTCACGTTCAGGAAGGTCTCGATATGGGCAAGAGCGGTGCGGAATGCGGCCTTTTCCGCCGCCGACAGCGCAGTCCAGTTGTTGTAGGTGACCCAATAGGTCCCTTCCCAGTCAACAGGTTCGGAGTTGCCTGCGAACTGGTAGGTGATGACCTGTCGCGGCGATCCGGTGGTGTTGATGGGGGGGAAGGCGGTAAAGTTGCTGAACTGCATCGCGTCCAGAATCTGCGCTTTTGTGACCATTGTTCCTTTTGCTCCTTTCCATGCCCCGCCCGGCGATGTTAGCAGACCTCCTCGCCGGCACAAAGCCGCCATGGCGCAGCGGCAATCTGCCGCTTTCGCAAATATTCACATTTGCTGACTACTATTTGCAATAATTTGCAAATTTGCCGAATTTCGCTTTGGTCCCTCCGATGTTGCCACTATGGTCCGGCAAAATCGACAAAGGGGCACCCGACCATGAAGGACATTCTTTCCCAGCTGGAGACCCGCCGCGAGGCAGCCCGGATGGGGGGCGGCGCGCGACGGATCGAGGCGCAGCACGCCCGCGGCAAGCTGACCGCGCGCGAACGCATTGAGCTGCTTCTCGACGAGGGCAGCTTCGAGGAATTCGACATGTTCGTGACCCACCGCTGCACCGATTTCGGCATGGAGAAGCAGAAGATCGCCGGCGACGGGGTGGTTACCGGCTGGGGCACCATCAACGGCCGCATGGTCTACGTGTTTTCCCAGGACTTCACGGTGTTCGGCGGCTCGCTCTCGGAAACCCACGCCCAGAAGATCTGCAAGATCATGGACATGGCGGTGCAGAACGGCGCCCCCGTCATCGGCATCAACGACTCGGGCGGCGCCCGCATCCAGGAGGGCGTGGCCAGCCTCGCCGGTTATGCCGAAGTGTTCCAGCGCAACATCATGGCCTCGGGCGTGGTGCCGCAAATTTCCGTCATCATGGGCCCCTGTGCGGGCGGGGCGGTCTATTCTCCGGCCATGACCGATTTCATCTTCATGGTCCGGGATACCTCCTACATGTTCGTCACCGGCCCCGACGTGGTGAAGACGGTGACCAACGAACAGGTCACCGCCGAGGAACTGGGCGGCGCCGCCACCCACACGAAGAAATCCTCGGTCGCCGACGGCGCCTTCGAGAACGACGTCGAGGCGCTGGCCGAGATCCGCCGGCTGGTGGACTTCCTGCCGCTCAACAACCGCGCCAGGCCCCCCGTCCGCCCCTTCTTCGACGATCCCGGCCGGGTCGAGATGTCGCTCGACACCCTGGTGCCCGACAATCCCAACCAGCCCTACGACATGAAGGAGCTGATCCTGAAGGTAGCGGACGAAGGCGACTTCTACGAAATCCAGGAGGATTTCGCGAAGAACATCATCACCGGCTTCATCCGGCTCGAAGGGCGTACGGTGGGCGTGGTGGCCAACCAGCCGCTGGTGCTGGCCGGCTGTCTCGACATCGACAGCTCGCGCAAGGCGGCACGCTTCGTGCGCTTCTGCGACGCCTTCGAGATCCCGATCCTCACCTTCGTGGACGTGCCCGGATTCCTCCCCGGCACCGCGCAGGAATATGGCGGCGTCATCAAGCACGGGGCGAAGCTGCTCTTCGCCTATGGCGAGGCCACCGTGCCGAAGGTGACCGTGATCACCCGCAAGGCCTATGGCGGCGCCTATGACGTGATGGCCTCCAAGCACCTGCGGGGCGATTTCAACTATGCTTGGCCTTCGGCCGAAATCGCGGTGATGGGCGCCAAGGGCGCGGTCGAGATCATCCACCGCGCCGACCTCGACGACCCCGAAAAGATCGCCCGCCATACCGCGGATTACGAAAAGCGCTTCGCCAATCCCTTCGTGGCGGCCGAGCGCGGCTTCGTGGATGAGGTCATCATGCCCCATTCCACCCGCCGCCGGGTTTGCCGCGCCTTCGCCTCGCTGCGCAACAAGGACCTGAAGAACCCCTGGAAGAAGCACGACAATATCCCGCTGTGAGCGCTCCTTCCTCTTGCCGGAAATACTCCCGCCGGAGGCGCCCGCCATCGCAACAGGTACCGAGGCAGGAACAGGACCGACAGGACAACACATGACCCGATTGTGGAAGAACCAGGCATTCACCGTCTCCCACGCCGACGATTCTCCGTTCGCCGGCGACGGGTTGCGCGCATTCTTCCAGTATCGCGACCTCGGAATCGCCGCCGCCACGGGGGGAAAATTCGGCGCCCATGTGATCCGGGCGGTTCCGGGGATGGAAAGCCCCGGCGAATGGCATTCCCACGATCTCGACTTCCAGATGGTCTTCGTTCTCAGGGGCTGGGTCGTGTTCGAATATGAAGGGCAGGGGGAACATCTGCTGCGCGCGGGCTCGTGCGTGCTGCAGCCGCCGGGGATCCGCCATCGCGAGCTGCGCCATTCCGACGACATGGAACTGATCGAGATCACCTCGCCCGCGACATTTGACACAAGGGATGAGTCTGCCCCATGATCGAGCGCACCGCGAACGGGACCGCGCGCGCCGGTGGCGCAGCGCCCGCAGCCCCGGCGGGAGGAGCCCGCCGCAAGCGGTGGGGTCGGGGCTGTGGACCCGTGGCGGCGCTGCTGCTGGCGGCGACCGCTGCCTGGGGGCAGGATCCCGAAATCCGCGTGCCCTCGGGGCTGTCTGTGCAGTTGATCGAGGTTCTCACCGACGAAAACCCCGGCGAGATGTGGTTGCGGTTCCGCTTTCTCGCGCCCGACCTGTCCCGCGGCTCGGACTCGACCGGGCTGGAGGCCGCGGCCGACGACATGGACTGGCTGTGCCGCAACCTCGTCCTGCCCTATCTGGAGAAATACCGGTTGCGCCCCGTTCGCGTGGTCCTCTCGATCTCCGACCGCCCGGTACCCTTCGGAGAGACCAACCCCGAGGCCACGCAGATCTTCGAAACCTATCGCGTATCGGGTGGCGAATGCGTGTGGGAGGCCTTCTGATGACGACACGCGGCGCACCGACCCGGCCCTCTGTCCGATACCATACCCGATACGGGGCTCGATACCGTATCCGGCGGGAGGGCGTTCCATGCTGAAGCATCGCGGCTTCCCGGGCCGCTATCCCGGCTCGGACTACCAGTTCACCATCCGCCGCGCCAACCCGAAGGGCGCGACCCGGCTCATCCGGCGCGAACGCTTCGCCGACCGCAAGGCAATCGACCGCAAGGTGGACGCCGCCTTCATGGCGGCCCTGTGGGAGCATTTCGGCGACCAGCCCTTCGCGCGCGGCAATCTCGATGCCGGCCGGCTCAGCTGGCTGTTCGGGCGCGAGGTGGTGCCGGCCGAAGACCCGTTCGACCCCGAAAGCTACGAGGCGCTCCTGCGCATCGACGTGGACGCGGCCCGCGCCTCCTTCCCGGAGGTATTTCAGCGGTGATCGGCATGAATCTGCCCAGGCCTCGGCGCGACCGGCGGGATTTGGCCCGAACGCGGCCCGCTCGCGGCGGGCGCTTGGCAGGGGCAGGACTTTTCTGCAACCTCGGTCCTGCGGGTTGCCACCCTGTCCCTCGGCGGCCTGCCGACTTTGTTTTTCGTACCCCTTCCACTGGCGGGCGGGTCGGCGTCTGCGGCGCGGATCCGTCTGCCGATCTTTTGCCGGGGGGGGGCATCGGGCCCGGTCGGTCGGGCGCGCTTCGGCGAAGACCCGCCAAGGCCCTGCGACGGGGCGGTTTCGGCTTGCGGTTGCCGCCAAAGAGGCGTTTTCTGAAATCGGAAAACCCGAACCGGAAAAAAGGATGGGAAAGATGCGAGCAGCCAGAATTTCCAGAACTTTCGGTGTCTTTGCCATACTCGGCGTGCTGGCGGCCTGCGGCGAGACCGCGACCGAACAGACGCTTTACGGCGCCGGCGCGGGGCTGGCAACGGCGCTGCTGGTCGATGGCGACCCGGTGGTGGGCGCGCTGGCCGGCGGGGCGGCCAACCTCGCCTATTGCCAGGCCAACCCCGGCAAGTGCAACTGATCGGGGCCGGCCGGCCCGTTTCCTGACAGTCCCGCCCGCGACCGGGCGGGCCGTCGATCTGCGAAGAACCGTCCCGGGGGATGCGCCCCGGGGCGGTTCTTTGCCTGCGCAAAACCCCAAGACGAAGGACAGAGCATGTTCAAGAAGATCCTGATCGCGAACCGGGGCGAAATCGCCTGCCGGGTCATCAAGACCGCCCGCAGGATGGGCATATCCACCGTCGCGATCTATTCGGATGCCGACCGGCACGCGCTGCATGTGCGCATGGCCGACGAGGCCGTGCATGTGGGCCCGCCTCCGGCCAGCCAGTCCTATATCGTGATCGAGAAGGTGCTGGCCGCCATCCGGGGCAGCGGCGCCGATGCGGTCCATCCCGGCTATGGCTTCCTGTCCGAGAACCCGCGCTTTGCCGAGGCGCTGGCCGCCGAAGGCGTGTCCTTCATCGGTCCTCCCACGGGTGCGATCGAGGCCATGGGGGACAAGATCACCTCGAAGAAGATCGCTCAGGAGGCGGGCGTGTCCACCGTGCCCGGCTACATGGGGCTGATCGAGGATGACGACGAGGCCGTGCGCATTGCCGGCGAGATCGGCTATCCGGTGATGATCAAGGCCAGCGCGGGCGGCGGCGGCAAGGGGATGCGCATCGCCTGGAACGACGAGGAGGTGCGTGAGGGCTTCCGCGCCTCGAAGAACGAGGCCGCGGCCTCGTTCGGCGACGACCGCATCTTCATCGAGAAGTTCATCACCAGCCCCCGCCATATCGAGATCCAGGTCCTGTGCGACAGCCACGGAAACGGGGTTTACCTGGGCGAGCGGGAATGCTCGATCCAGCGCCGCAACCAGAAGGTCATCGAGGAGGCGCCCTCGCCGTTTCTCGACGCGGCGACCCGCAAGGCGATGGGCGAACAGGCGGTGGCCCTGGCCCGCGCGGTGGATTACGCCAGCGCCGGCACGGTGGAATTCATCGTCGATGGGGCGCGCAATTTCTACTTCCTCGAGATGAACACCCGCCTTCAGGTCGAACACCCGGTGACCGAGCTGATCACCGGCGTCGATCTGGTGGAGCAGATGATCCGGGTGGCGGCCGGAGAGAAGCTTTCCATCACCCAGGACGACGTGCAGCTGCGCGGCTGGGCCATCGAAAGCCGCCTTTACGCCGAGGATCCCTATCGCGGTTTCCTGCCCTCGACCGGACGCCTGACCCGCTATCGCCCGCCCGCCGAGGTGGCGGCGGGGCCGCTTCTGGACAGCGGCAAGTGGCAGGGCGAGGCGCCGTCCGGAGAGGCTGCGGTTCGCAACGACACCGGCGTCTACGAGGGCGGCGAGATCAGCATGTATTACGACCCGATGATCGCCAAGCTGTGCACATGGGCGCCCGACCGCGCCGGTGCCATCGAGGCGATGCGGGTGGCGCTCGATTCCTTCGAGGTCGAGGGCATTGGCCACAACCTGCCCTTCCTTTCGGCGGTGATGGACAATCCGAAATTCGTCGCTGGCGACATCACCACCGCCTTCATCGCCGAGGAATATCCCGAGGGCTTTGACGGGGTCGAACTGCCCGAGGCGGCGCTGCGCGACATCGCCGCGGCGGTGGCGGCGATGAACCGGGTGGCCGAGATCCGCCGCACCCGCATCTCGGGGCGGATGGACAATCACGAACGCCGGGTCGGGACCGACTGGGTGGTGACGCTGCAGGGGGCGCGTTTCGCGGTGACGATCGATGCCGACCCGGAAGGCTCCACCATCACTTTCGAGGACGGCACCAGCCGGCGGGTGCAGAGCGACTGGACGCCGGGGCAGCGGCTGGCCCGGCTCGACGTGGACGGGCGGGCGCTGGTGCTCAAGGTCGGCAAGATTCCCGGCGGTTTCCGCATCCGCAACCGGGGCGCCGATCTGAAGGTGCATGTGCGCACGCCGCGGCAGGCGGAACTGGCCGAGCTGATGCCCGAAAAGTTGCCGCCGGACACCTCGAAGCTGCTGCTGTGCCCGATGCCCGGCCTGATCGTGCGCATCGACGTGGAAGAGGGGCAGGAGGTGCAGGAGGGCCAGGCGCTGTGCACTGTCGAGGCGATGAAGATGGAAAACATCCTGCGCGCCGAACGCCGCGGCGTGGTGGTGCGCATCAATGTGGGCCCGGGCGACAGTCTGGGCGTCGATGACGTGATCATGGAGTTCGAGTGAGCGGTGCACGGCAGAGGGCGGTGGCCGTGCGGCGCGCGGGCGGTCGTGGAGGCTGCCCTGTGCGTTGGCGCGCCGCTTTCGGCGCCGATGCGGGCCGGCAGATTCGGGGACGCCTCCGGCGGGAGTATTTTTGGCAAGAGGAAGAGGGCGCTCGGGGGCGGGAAGATCAGTTGCCGCCGGCGGCGGCCCCGGCCTTCTTGCGGCGGCGCTCTTCGACCTCGCGCAGGCGCATGGGCGTCTTGTCGATGGAGGCGGCGATTTCGCGCACCGTCCAGGGCAGCGGCTTGCGCAGCTTCACCTCGCCGTCCTTGTCCACCAGCGTCAGCTGGAAGCCGCGCGGGCGCAGCTTCTGGCGTACTGGCGTGCGGGCGGAAGGGTCGGAGTCGGTCAGCACCACCACGTCGCGGTCGCGCAGCATGTCTTCGCCGTCCCGAAGGAACTCGATCTGGTCCTGGAAGCGGGGATCGGCGGGGCTGTCGGCGAAGACGACGAGGACCCGTCTTGCCCACTTGAATTCCGACAGGTCGGACTCTCCGGCAGGGCGGATCAGCGGCTCGGCTGCCGTTTCCGGCGGTGTTTCGGCTGTCGGTTCGGCCTGCGCCGCCGCCGGCCCGGCCGCGTCTTGGGCGGTGGCCGGTGCGGCTGCCGGGAAAAAGACTGCCAGAACAAGGGCGAACAAGCGGGTCATGCGATCTCCTGTCAGGTCGAATATATGCGTCACGGCAGGGATTGCGACCGCCAGGATGAACGTGACGCACATATTTCCCGCCCCTTGCGGGCTGAACACTGGAACGAATACGGGTGCGGCGGTGGCCGCGCAAGGATGACGAGAGGATGAAGCGATGAGCAAGACGCTGGATGACTGGCGGGCACTGGCCGAAAAGGAGCTGCGCGGCCGCGCGATCGAGGATCTGGAGTGGACGACGCTGGAAGGCATCACGGTCAAGCCTCTCTATACCGAGGCCGACATCGAAGGTCTGCCGCACATGGGCAGCCTGCCCGGTTTCGGCCCCTTCACCCGCGGCGTGCGCGCCACCATGTATGCCGGCCGGCCCTGGACGATCCGGCAATATGCCGGGTTTTCCACCGCCGAGGAATCCAACGCCTTCTACCGGCGCAACCTGGCGGCCGGCCAGCAGGGGGTGTCGGTGGCCTTCGACCTGGCCACCCATCGCGGCTATGACAGCGACCACCCGCGGGTGGTGGGCGATGTGGGCAAGGCGGGGGTGGCGATCGATTCGGTGGAGGACATGAAGATCCTCTTCGACGGCATTCCTCTGGACCGGGTGTCGGTGTCGATGACCATGAACGGGGCGGTGATTCCGATCCTTGCCAGCTTCATCGTCACCGGCGAGGAGCAGGGCCATGACAAGGCGGTGCTGGCCGGCACCATCCAGAACGACATCCTCAAGGAGTTCATGGTCCGCAACACCTACATCTATCCGCCCGAGCCGTCGATGCGGATCGTGTCGGACATCATCGCCTATACCTCGGAGAAGATGCCGAAATTCAACTCGATCTCGATCTCGGGCTATCACATGCAGGAGGCCGGGGCGAATCTGGTGCAGGAGCTGGCCTATACGCTGGCCGACGGGCGCGAATATGTGCGCGCGGCGATCGCGGCAGGGCTGGATGTGGACCGCTTTGCCGGGCGGCTGAGCTTCTTTTTCGCCATCGGCATGAACTTCTTCATGGAGGCGGCCAAGCTGCGCGCGGCGCGCACGCTGTGGCATCGGGTGATGACCGAGTTCGGTGCCAGGGAGGAGCGCTCGAAGATGCTGCGCACGCATTGTCAGACCAGCGGCGTCAGCCTGCAGGAGCAGGATCCCTACAACAACATCATCCGCACCGCCTATGAGGCGCTTGCGGCGGTGCTGGGCGGCACCCAGTCGCTGCACACCAATGCGCTGGACGAGGCGATCGCGCTGCCCACCGATTTTTCCGCCCGTATCGCGCGCAACACGCAGCTGATCCTGCAGGAGGAGACCGGCATCACCCATGTGGTCGATCCTCTGGCCGGATCCTACTATGTCGAGAGCCTTACCAACGAGCTGATCGAGAAGGCCTGGGCGCTGATGGAAGAGGTCGAGGAGATGGGCGGCATGACGAAGGCGGTGGCCAGCGGCATGCCGAAGCTGCGCATCGAGGAAACCGCGGCGCGCCGGCAGGCGATGATTGACCGCGGCGAGGAGGTAATCGTTGGTGTCAACAAGTATCGGCGTGAGAAGGAAGAGCCGATCGAGATTCTCGAAGTGGACAACCGCAAGGTGCGCGAGGCGCAGATTGCGCGGCTCGAGAAGATCCGCGCCGAGCGCGACCAGGCGGCCTGCGATGCGGCTCTGGACGAGCTGACCCGGCGCGCGCGCGAGGGTGGAAATCTGCTTGAGGCGGCGGTCGAGGCGGCCCGCGCGCGGGCGACGGTGGGAGAGATCAGCATGGCGATGGAAAAGGTGTTCGGGCGTCACCGGGCCGAGGTGAAGACGCTGGCTGGCGTCTATGGCGCGGCCTATGAGGGCGATGAGGAGTTCGCCGCGATCCAGAAGGAGGTCGAGGCCTTTGCCGAGGAAGAGGGGCGCCGGCCGCGGATGCTGGTGGTCAAGATGGGGCAGGACGGGCATGACCGCGGCGCAAAGGTGATTGCCACCGCATTTGCCGATATCGGCTTTGACGTCGATGTGGGGCCGCTGTTCCAGACGCCGGAAGAGGCGGCGCAGGATGCCATCGACAATGACGTGCATGTGGTGGGGATTTCCTCGCAAGCGGCCGGGCACAAGACGCTGGCGCCGCAGCTGGTGGCGGCGCTGAAGGCGGCCGGTGCCGAGGATATCGTGGTGATCTGCGGTGGCGTCATTCCGCAGCAGGATTACGAATTCCTTTACGGGGCCGGGGTGAAGGCGATTTTCGGACCCGGCACCAATATTCCCGAGGCGGCACGCGACGTGTTGCGCCTGATCCGCGAGGCGCGTGGGTGATGGTGGGGTCGAGGGGGCTGTCTGCCCCCTCTTGGCCCGTGCCGGGCCAATTCACCCCCGAGAGTATTTTCGGCAAGAGGAAGGGGAGGGGGTGCTGATGCGCAGGCAGGTCATGGAGCTGGATCATCTGGCGGTGGCCGGGGAGACGCTGGAGGCGGCGCGGGCTGCCGTCGAGGGCGCGTTGGGCGTGGCCATGCAGCCGGGGGGGAAGCATGTGCTGTTCGGCACCCACAACTGCCTGCTGGGGCTGGCGGAGGGGGTGTATCTGGAGGCGATCGCGGTGGACCCCGGGGCACGGGATCCGGGGCGGGCGCGGTGGTTCGACCTGGACCTGTTCGCGGGGCCGGCGCGGCTGAGCAACTGGGTGTGCCGGGTTGATGATCTGGATGCGGTTCTGGCGGGGCTGCCTCCGGGCGCGGGGCGGCCTGTGGAGGTCAGCCGCGGGGCGTTGCGTTGGCGCATGGCGGTACCCGAGAGCGGGCGGTTGCCTTTCGACAATCTGTTTCCGGCGCTGATCGAGTGGCGAGGGGATCTGCGCCCCCAGGCGATGCTGTCGCCATCGGGGTGCCGGTTGATCCGGCTGACGGTTAGGCATCCGGACGCGTGCGAACTGGCGCGCGTGCTGGGCGGGATCAGCGATCCCCGGATTTCGTTCGAGGCAGGGCCGCCGGCGCTGTCGGCCCGTTTCGACACGCCGCAGGGAGGGAGGATCTTGACGTGAAGTTGCGGCCGGCCATGACGGCGGATGCCGCTGCGATCTGCGCGATCTGGAACCCGGTTATCCGCGAGACGCTTGTTACCTTCACCACCGAAGAGAAGACGGAGAGCGGCATCGCGGCCGAGATCGCCGCTCGCCGCCCGGTGTTCATTGTCGCGCAGGAAGGTGATGACGTGATCGGTTTTGCCACCGTTTCGCCGTTCCGGCCGGGGCCGGGCTATGCCTGGACTGCCGAGCACACGGTGCATGTGGCGTCCGGGGCGCGCGGCCGCGGTGTCGGGCGGGCGCTGATGGCGCGTCTGGAGGCTGAGACGCGGGCGCGGGGGGTGCATTCGCTGATCGCCGGGGTGAGCGGGGCCAACCGGGGCGGCCTGGCTTTTCACGCTGCGTTGGGATTTGTCGTGGTGGGCCGGCTGCCCGAGGTGGGGTTCAAGTTCGGCCGGTGGCTGGATCTGGTCTTGATGCAGAAAATGCTGGCGGTGCCGCGTGACGCACCTGACATGTCGGGCAGGGGCCGCTAGGGTGCGGACCATGTCGATCTGGAGCCGCATATCCGATGCGCTGGCCGCCCTGCGCAAGGGGGAAACCCTGCGTCACGTCTTCGAGCGGTTGCGCACCCCGCCCGAGCGGTCGGTGGCGTTCACCATCGCGGTGATTGCCCTGGGGGCTAAGATGGCCAAGGCCGACGGCCAGGTGACCCGGGACGAGGTGGCCGCCTTTCGCGAGGTGTTCCGGATCGCGCCGCGCGACGAGGCCAACGCGGCGCGGGTGTTCAACCTGGCGCGCACCGATGTGGCCGGGTATCGGGAATATGCCGCCTCGATCCGGCGCATGTTCGAGAACGACCCCGGCATGCTGTGCGACCTGATGGAGGGGCTTTTCCACATCGCCATGGCGGACGGGTTCTATCACCCGGACGAGAACGCCTTTCTTGAAGACGTGGCCGGGATATTCGGGCTGGACGAAAGCGCCTTCCGGGCGCTTCGGGCCCGTTTCGTGCCCGAGGAAAAGCCCGATCCCTACACGGTGCTCGGGGTCAGCCCGGACATGCCGAAGGAGGAAATCCGCAAGGTCTGGCGCCGGCAGGTGCGCCAGACCCATCCGGACGCGATGATTGCGCGCGGCCTGCCGGAAGAGGCGGTGCGGCTGGCCGAGAAACGGATGGTTGATCTCAACCGCGCCTGGGACGAGATCAATGGCGCCCGGGGTCGGGCCGGGAATGAATCCGGGAACTGATTCGGGGCGCTGTTCTGGCGACTGATCCCGTGCCGCGTGGTTGGGCGCGGGGCGCGTGCCCGGTGCATGATCGGGCGGAGGAGGGGCGAGGCATGCGTCTGGCAACCTACAACGTGGAATGGTTCGCCGATCTGTTCGATCACGCCGACCGGCTGATGGTCGATGACGAACCGTCCGGGCGCGAAGGCGTCACCCGGGCCGCCCAGATCGAGGCGCTGGGCAAGGTGTTCACGGCCGTGGATGCCGATGCCGTGATGGTCATCGAGGCCCCCAACACCGGCCGGCGGCAGGACACGGTGCGGGCGCTGGAGGGCTTTGCCGCCGCCTTCGATCTGCGCACGCGGCGGGCGGTGATGGGGTTTGCCAACGACACCCATCAGGAAATCGCCCTGCTCTACGATCCCGACCGCCTGACCGCCCGGCACGACCCGAAGGGCGAGGAGACCGGAAAGAAGGGTCGCCGCGGGTCGCCGCGTTTCGACGGGACCTTCCGCATCGACCTCGACATCGACGCGACCGAAGACCTGGTGACCTTCTCCAAGCCGCCGCTGGAACTGGAGGTGACCACCGCCGGGGGAACCCGGCTGCGGGTGATCGGCGCGCATCTGAAGTCGAAGGCGCCCCATGGCGAGAAGACCCGCAACGGCATGATTCGCGCGGCGATCGAGAACCGGCGCAAGCAGCTGGCACAGGCGGTGTGGCTGCGGGCGCGGATCGACGAACACATCGCGGCGGGCGAGTCGGTGATCCTCATGGGCGATCTCAATGACGGGCCCGGTCTGGACGAGTTCGAAAACCTGTTCGGGCGCTCTTCGGTCGAGGTACTTCTGGGGGACGACATGTTCGACCCCCACGCCCGCAGGGCGGTGCAGCCGCGCACTGCCGGGGCGGTTCCCACCACGGCGCGCTTTCTGCTGCCGGACGAGGATCGCTACCTCGAGGCGCTGCTGGACTACATCATGGTATCGCAGGACCTGATGGCGCGGCGGCCGTCCTGGCGTATCTGGCACCCGTTCGACGATCTGCGCTGCTGGCGGATACCCGAGCTGCGCGATGCGCTGCTGACGGCCTCGGATCACTTCCCGGTGTCGCTGGATATCGACATCTGAGCCTTTCCCTTCCCCCGTGCGGGACATTCCCGTATATGGCGGGCATGAGGTACCCTGTCGCAATTTTATTCGCGCTGGCGCTGGCGGCAATGCCGGCCTCGACCCCGGCGCAGGAAGACGACGGCAGGTCGCTGATGGAACGCGGCGCCGAGATGTTCCTCGAAGGCCTGCGCCGGGAACTGGAACCGGCGCTGGAAGATCTGCGCGACATGGCCGGGGAGTACGGCCCCTCGATGCGCAGCTTCTTCGAGGAAATGGGACCGGCCTTCATGGCCCTGCTGGACGAGGTGAAGGACTGGAGCCGCTACGAGCCGCCCGAGATCCTGCCCAATGGCGACATCATCATCCGCAGGAAGCCCGATCCCGACGCAGAGCCCGCCCCCGACCCGCAGCAGGCGCCGGACGCGCCCCCGCCGGGGGGAACCGATCTGTGACCGGCCCGTGGCGCACCGGTCCCGGGGGGCGGCAGGGCGGTTTCAGCCGGTCATCCGAACGCTGACCTGGGATTTCAGCGCCTCGGCCAGTGATTTCAGCCGCGCCTCGGCCACTTCGCCGAAAAGGGGCTGGGCCTCGGGCGGCAGGGTCAGCTCCAGCCGCTTTTTCTTGGGCTGCCATTTCAGGGTGCCGATGGGGTGGTCGGGCTGCATCCACAGCATCGCCCCGAAGCGCATGGCCTTGCCGAGGATCTCGGCCTCTTTCAGGCTGCGTTCGTCCAGCAGCTCGTAGAAGGCGCCGAAGCGGTCGGCCGGGCGGCGGTTGCGATAGCGGTATTGCAGCGCCAGGCCCAGAAAGACGCGCTCGGAATGTTTCAGCCCGCCCAGGTTGGCGCGGGTGGCATAGTCGAAGCACGCGTCGGCCCGGTAGTCGGGATGGGCCCGCCAGCTGACGTCGTGCAGAAGGCAGGCGGCCTTGATCAGCCGGATCCGTGACGGCTTGGCCGACTTGAACAGCGGCAGGACGAACTCGTAGAGCGTCTTGCCAAAGCCCGGCATCCGCGCGTCCTTGGCCTCGGCGAACCAGCAGGCCTCGATCAGCGGGTCGCGGTCGCGCAGCTCCTGCGGCATCTGTTCGTAGAGCAGCCCCTCGCGGATGCCGTAGCTGGAGATCGCGATGTCGTGCGGCTTGAAGGTCCGCACCAGCCGGTGCAGCACGTCGATGGCGATGGGCACCAGGCTCATGCGTGCCTCGGACACGCCGGCGCGCAGGCGCAGCTTTTCCAGGTCCGCCTTTTCGATGAAATGCAGCGTGTCGCGGACCTGTTTCGCGGTCATGCGGTATTCGTGCAGCACCGTCAGCGGATAGTTGCGCCGGGCCATGTCGATGCGGGCGATCGCCCGCCAGCTGCCGCCGACCAGGAAGAGGCGGTCGCGCTGCTTGCCCATATGGGCGCGCATCTCTTCCACGGTTTCGCGGATCACCGCCTTGCGCGCGCGCCGCCCGCCCTTGACGTGGCGCAGCTTCAGCGGCCCCAGCGGCGAGGTCATGCATCGGCCCACGCCGGTGCCGTCGATCTCGGCCAGCTCCATCGACGCCCCGCCCATGTCGCAGACCAGCCCGTAGGCGCCGGGCCAGCCCAGCAGCACCCCCTGGGCAGAGAGGCGCGCCTCCTCGTCGCCATCGATGATCCAGATGCGCAGTCCGGTTTCGCGCGCCACCTCGTCGCAGAAATCCTGCCCGTCCGCCGCGTCGCGCACGGCGGCCGTCGCCACCGCGGTGAGCGGCCCCAGCCGCATCCCCCGCGCCAGGTGCTGAAAGCGGCGGATGGCGTTGAGCGCGCGTTCGCGCCCCTTCGGGTTCAGCCGTCCCGTCTCGGCCAGGCCATCGCCCAGCGCGCACATGATCTTTTCGTTGTAGAAATAGGCCGGCGAACGCGCCGCGCCATCGAACACCACCAGGCGCACCGAGTTCGAGCCCACATCCACCACCCCCACCCGCGACAGGGCGCGGGCGCTGGGGTCGTCGAACAGGGGCCGGCCGAACGGCCCTCCTTCCGCGAGTTCCTGGTGCGGTTGCAGGTTCATGACTCCCCCGGTTGCGCGGGCCAAGGATGCGGGATTGCGGCGGCCGGGTCAATCACCCCGGATCCTGCCCGTCATGGGGCGATTGATCCTTGCCACGGTCCCCGAGCAGGCGGGCCGCCAGCGCCCGCGAGATGCTCCGCCCCTCGGCCAGCGCCAGCTGGTCGAGGCGCTCGACGATGTCGGCGGCGGCGGCGAAGGAGCGGTCCATGCGCGGCAGCAGATAGGGAATCACATCCGGCCGCGGCGCGATCTGGCGGTCCGCGAACAGCTTGGCCAGCACCGCGGCCAGAAGCGCATCGTCCGGCGGCGCCAACTGCGCATGCTGGGCCCCCTCGATGCGGCTTTGCAGGTCGGCCGGCGCCAGGCCCCACAGCTTCGGCGCCTTCCGCCCCGTCAGCAGCAGCGCGTGGCCCTCGGCCTGCACCAGGTTGAGCAGGTGGAACAGCGCCGCCTGGGCTGGGCCGTTTCCGGCGATGGCCGGCACGTCCTCGACCGCCACCGCCCCCGTGGCCAGCCCCGGAACGGCGTCTTCGGTCAACTCGGCGGCGGCCACGATCCGCGCGCCGCTGCGCCCCGCCCAGACATGGGCCAGGTGGGTCTTGCCCGCCCCGGCCGGTCCGGTCAGCACCAGCCTGGCCCCGGGCCAGCTGTCGGGCGCGTCGATCAGCGCCACGGCCATGGCGTTGGCGGGCGAGACGAAGAAATCCGCGCGCCCCCGCGCGGTCCGGCGGGGAAGATCGAAGCTGAGCTGTTCGGCCATGTCAGGAATCGTCCGCCCCGGTTGCGCCAAGATAGAGGCGGCTTTTCAGGTATTGTCCGACGGCAAAGCGCGCCAGCACCCCCAGTGCCGCGGCCAGCGGCACCGCCACCAGCATGCCGACGAAGCCGAACAGCGCCCCGAACACCGACAGGGCCAGCAGCAGCCAGACCGGGTGCAGCCCCACCGAATGGCCGACCAGCCGCGGTGTGAGGAAATTGCCCTCCATCACCTGGCCGGCGGCGAAGATGGCCGCCACCAGCCCGATCGCCGTCCAGTCGCCCCAGAACTGGAACATCGCCAGCCCGATCGCCAGCACCCCGCCGATCAGCGCGCCCAGATAGGGGATGAAGGTCACCAGCCCCGCGACGAAGCCCACCACCAGCCCGAAATCGAGCCCCACCGCGATTAGCGCGATGGCGTAATAGGTGCCGAGGATGATGCAGACCGTGCCCATGCCGCGCACGAACGAGGACAGGGTGGCGTCGATCTCGGAAGCCAGCTGGCGGATCACCGAAACATGGTCGCGCGGCAGCAGCTCGTCGATCCGGGCGACCATCCGGTCCCAGTCCAGCAGCAGATAGACCGATACCACCGGCACGATCACCATCAGCATCAGGATGTTGACCAGCGACATCGCCGAGGCGATGGCGGTCTGGAGGATCTCGGCGCCGCGTTCCTTCAGGCGTTCGCCGATCAGGGCAAGCGTCTGGTGCGCGGCGCTGTTGCGGTCCAGAAGCGACGGGAAGCGCTCTTCCACGAAGGCGCGCAGATCGCGGAACAGGTCGGGCAGGATCCGGACCAGCTCCTGCGCCTGGGCAATCAGGGTCGGGATCACCATCAGCGCCATGACCACGAAGACGGCCAGCGCCAGAACCGTGATGATGGCCGTGGCCGCCACCCGCGACAGGCCCAGCGCCTCCAGCCGGTCCGCCAGCGGGTCCACGAAATAGGCAATGGCTCCGCCCAGGACGAAAGGCAGCAGCACGTCGCCCAGCAGCCACAGGACGACGGCAAAGGCGATGAGCCCTACGCCCCAGTATCTGAGTTGCTCTTTCACGCTCAAGGACATGCGCCCCTCTTGGCCCGGCTCCCGCCTTTTCTTGGCCCATGACCCGTCCCCGCGCAAGGGCAGACAGGCCCGGCCCCGCGAAACCGGCGGGCGGGATCGTCCGGCGCTGGCGCTTTTCCCGCCCCGTTCGGTCACAGTCCGATTGCCTGCCCGGCGGCTTTGTCATAGACCGCCTCAAACGCAATCCGTCACGAGGGACAGCCGACATGCGCCTGAGCCGCTATTTCCTTCCCGTCCTCAAGGAAAACCCCGCCGAGGCCCAGATCGTCAGCCACCGGCTGATGCTGCGCGCGGGCATGATCAAGCAGTCCGCCGCCGGCATCTATTCGTGGCTGCCGCTTGGCTTCAAGGTGCTGCGCCGGATCGAGAACATCATCCACGAGGAGCAGATCCGCGCCGGCCACCTGCCGATGCTGATGCCGACCCTGCAATCGGCCGATCTGTGGCGGGAATCGGGGCGCTATGACGCCTATGGCGAAGAGATGCTGCGCATCACCGACCGGCACGGGCGCGACATGCTCTACACCCCCACCGCCGAAGAGCTGATAACCGACATCTTCCGCACCCATGTGAGCAGCTATCGCGACCTGCCGCTGACGCTCTACCAGATCCAGTGGAAGTTCCGCGACGAGATCCGCCCCCGCTTCGGGGTGATGCGCGGGCGCGAATTCCTGATGAAGGACGGCTACAATTTCGACCTCACGCGCGAGGACGCGCTGCATGCCTACAACCGCCACCTGGTCAGCTATCTGCGCACCTATGAGCGCATGGGGCTGCAGGCGATCCCCATGCGCGCCGATTCCGGGCCGATCGGGGGCGAGGACACGCATGAATTCCTGGTCCTGGCGGAAACTGGCGAATCGGAGGTGTTCTATGACAGCGCGGTGACCGACATCCGTCTTGGCGCGCGCGACATCGATTATGACGACAAGGCGCAGTGCCGGGCGATCATGGAGGAGTTCACCGCGCTTTACGCCCGCACCGACGAGACCCATGATGAGGCCGCCTTCGCCGCCCAGGTGCCCGAGGCGCGCCGCCGCCGCGCCCGCGGCATCGAGGTGGGGCAGATCTTCTACTTCGGCACCAAGTATTCCGAGCCGATGGGGGCCACCGTGCAGGGGCCCGACGGGGCGCAGGTGCCGGTGCACATGGGCAGCCACGGCATCGGCGTCAGCCGCCTTGTCGGTGCCATCATCGAGGCCAGCCATGACGAGGCCGGCATCATCTGGCCCGAGGGCGTGACCCCTTTCCACTGCGGCATCGTCAACCTGCGCCAGGGCGACGCGCAGGCGGATGCGGCCTGCGAAGGGCTCTATTCGGCGCTGGTCGCGGCGGGGCTCGAGCCGCTCTACGACGACCGCGAGGAGCGCGCCGGCGCCAAGTTCGCCACCATGGACCTGATCGGTCTGCCCTGGCGGATCACCGTCGGGCCCCGCGGGCTGAAGAAGGGGGTGGTGGAGCTGACCTGCCGGCGCAGCGGCGAAAGCGAGGAACTCTCCCCCGAGGCGGCCGTGGCACGGATCGGGGAGATCTACGCCCCGTATCGCATTGCGAGTGCCGGCTTCGCGCCTTCGGCCTGACCGGCGTGGCAGGGGGCTCTGCCCCCTCCGGGCCTGCGGCCCGTTCACCCCCGGAGTATTTCTGGCAAGAGGAAGGGGCGGGCTTTCCCGCGGGGCCTTCCGGCAGGCGGGATCCCGCTTGCGCATCATCGGCAGGCAGACGGGTGGAAAAGCCGTGGGCGGCGTGCTAGTCCTGCTTGCGCCGACCACGGACACCGAAAACGATCCGGGCGGCGAGAGGCAGTTTCGGAGCAGGCGCGATGGCGACGTTCATCGACAATTTCTACATCATCGACCCCTATTCTCCGCCGTCGCCGGGTACGGCGCTGACGCGGTACGACTTTGTCGTCAATGACGCCAACAATGACGGCTCGATCAGCGCCTGGCGCGACTACATCGACGGATCCCGGGTCTATTCGGCCTATGTGGGCGACACGGTGACTGTCCAGTATGCCGACGGAACGCAGGAAACGATCACCGGGGTCACCTTCTACCTGTTCGACGGGCGCGAGGTGTTCTCGCCCATCGACGGCAGCACGCTTCAGGACGCGACCTTTGTCAGCTCCACATGGACGCCTTCCAGTTCCTCAGTGACAAACTCCCAGCTGCAACTGACCTGCTTCGTGGCGGGCACCCGCATCCGCACGCCGCAGGGCGAGCGGCCGATCGAGACATTGCAGGTGGGGGACGAAGTGGTGACGTTGGACCGCGGCGCGCAGCCGGTGCGCTGGATCGGGCGGCGCGCGGTGCGGGGACAGGGCGATTTCGCCCCGATCCTGATCCGCAAGGGGGCGATCGGCAACCGTCGCGATCTGCTGGTGTCGCCGCAGCACCGGATGCTGGTCTCGGGCTGGCGGGCCGAACTTCTGTTCGGCGAAAGCGAGCTTCTGGTGGCGGCAAAGCACCTGGTGAATGGCCATTCCATCCTGCCCGCGCCTTGCGGCGAGGTGGAATATGTCCACCTGATGTTCGACCGCCACGAGGTGATCCTTGCCGAGGGCGCGGCCAGCGAAAGCTTCCACCCCGGCGATTTCGTGCTGGCCGGCGACCGGGCGCTGATGGTGGAGCTGACCTCGCTGTTCCCCGAGCTGCGGATCGGGCGCGCTGCCGACTGGCCCACTGCGCGCACCGTTCTGCGCGGCTATGAGGCGGCGGCGCTGGTGGCCTGATCCGCCCGCCGCAGGCGATGGCCGGCCCTGCTTGACCTTTGCCCCTCCGCCCCCCATGGTCGCGGCGCAATTTCCACAGGAAATGATCTGGCCATGCGCGCAGCCCCGCCCCCCTTTGCCGCCCATGAGTGGATGATCGCCTGGCGCTATCTGCGCGCCCGCCGGGCCGAGGGCGGGGTCAGCGTAATGACCTGGATCTCGATCATCGGCATCACGCTGGCGGTATTTGCCCTGATCGCCACGCTGGCGGTGCGGGCCGGGTTCCGGGCCGAATTCGTGCGCACCATTCTGGGCGCCAACCCCCATGTCACCATCTACAGCGGCGGCGTGGTGGATGCGCGCGGGCGCATCGATCGCAGCCTGCGCGATTACGATGCGCTGGCCGCCCGCATTGCCGCGGTGCCCGGCGTGACCCATGTGGCGCCGGTGGTGCGGGGGCAGGTGATGATCTCGTCGCGCAGCCGCAATGCCGGGGTCGAGGTGGTGGGTATCCGTGCCTCCGACCTGGCCGCGCTGCCGGGAATCGTGGGGGGTGCGGGCTCTTACGGCGATATCGACCGCTTTGACGAGGGGATCTCGATCGGATCGGGGGTGGCGCGGGCGCTGGGCGTGAGCGTGGGCGACCGGGTGCGGCTGATCTCGCCCGACGGGGTGCGCACCCCCATGGGCACCAGTCCGCGCATCAAGGCCTATGAGGTGGTCCATGTGTTCTCCGCCGGGCGCTACGACATCGACCGCACCCGCGTCTACATGCCTTTTGCTGAAGCGCAGTCCTTCTTCAACCGCGAGGGCGCGGCCGACGAGCTGGAGCTGCGGGTGGCCGACCCCGAGGCGGTGGACGCGCTGGCGCCGAAACTGCAGCAGGCGGCGGGCGGGAGATTGCGGATCTGGACATGGCGGGATGCCTCGGGCGGGTTTTTGCGGGCGCTGGACGTGGAGGACAACGTGATGTTCGTGATCCTCTCGATCCTGGTTCTGATCGCCACCATGAACATCGTCTCGGGGCTGATCATGCTGGTCAAGAACAAGGGGCGCGACATCGGCATCCTGCGCACCATCGGCCTGTCCGAGGGGGCGGTGCTGCGGGTGTTCTTCATCTGCGGCGCCTTTACCGGCCTGATCGGCACCGCCGCAGGCGTGGTGCTGGGCAGCCTGTTCGCGCTTTACATCGACCCGATCTTTTCCTTCGTGAACTGGGCCATGGGGGGGGGCGTGTGGGACCCGGCGATCCGTGGCATCTATGCCCTGCCGGCGGAGTTGCGCCTTGCGGATGTGCTCAGGGCGGTAGGGCTGTCGCTGGGCCTGTCCTTCGTGATAACGATTTTCCCCGCCCGGCGCGCGGCCCGGCTCAACCCGGTGGAGGCGCTGCGCTATGAGTGAGGCGGTGCTGCGCCTGTCGGGGGTGGAAAAGACCTACAATCGCGGCCGCCCCGGCGAGGTCCGGGTGCTGCGCGGCGTCGATCTGGAGCTGCGGCCGGGCGAGGCGGTGGCGCTGGTGGCGCCGTCGGGGGCGGGAAAATCCACGCTGCTGCATATTGCCGGGCTTCTTGACACCGCCGATGCCGGGCGGGTCGAGATTGGCGGGCAGGACATGGCCGGCCGGTCGGATCGGGTGCGCACCGCCGCCCGGCGCCGCGACATCGGTTTCGTCTATCAGTTTCATCACCTTCTGCCCGAGTTCACCGCGGCCGAGAACGTGATCCTGCCACAGCTGGCCGATGGCGTGACCCGTGCCGAGGCCGAGGCGCGGGCGCATGATCTTCTGGATCGGGTCGGGCTGGCCGGGCGGGCCGACCACCGCCCGGCGGCGCTGTCGGGGGGCGAGCAGCAGCGCGTGGCCTTCTGCCGGGCTCTGGCCAACCGCCCGCGGCTGCTGCTGGCGGACGAGCCGACCGGCAATCTCGACCCCGAGACCTCGGAGCAGGTTTTAGCGGCGATGATGGAGCTGGTGGCCGACAGCGGGCTTTCGGCGCTGATTGCCACGCACAATCACGGCCTTGCGGCGCGCATGGACCGGGTGGTGCGGCTGGAGGCGGGCCGGTTGCGCGACGGGGCATGAGCGCCTTGACCTGAATCATTGCCATTGCCGGTCGCGCGGGTGATGCTTGGGAGAAGATGGAACCGCGGGGATGGATTCCCGGCGGAGGAGGGCAAGCAAAGGAGAGCCGCCATGCGGATCCTTTCCATCATTGCAGGGGCGGTGTTTGCGGTTTCCGGTTCGGCCGCCCTGGCGCAGGATGTCGAGAGGGGGGGCGAATATTACCGGACCAACTGTGCCACCTGCCACGGGATCGAGGCCACCGGGCAGGGGCCGATGGCCGGCGTTCTGGTCATCAAACCCGCCGATCTGACCCTCCTTGCGGCCGACAATGGCGGCGTGTTTCCGCTCAGGCGCGTGATCCGCCGCATCGACGGGCGCGACCCGCTGGTCAGCCATGGCAGCCCGATGCCGATCTTCGGGCAGTTCTTCGAGGGGCGCGACGTGGTGCTCAAGGCGCCGGACGGGCAGCCGATCATCACCAGCGAACCGATCGCCGATCTCGTCGCCTATCTCGAGACCCTGCAGGTTCCCTGAGGGAATATCGGGGCGGCCGGTTCCGGCGTGGGAAGGGGGCTCTGCCCCCTCGGCCCTTGCGGGCCTCACCCCCGGAGTATTTTCGGCAAGAGGAAGGGTGGAGGGCGTGCCGGTTCAGTCGCAGATGCCTTTCAGGTCGGCGTCCTTCCATGGCAGGTAGACGTCGCTGGTCCGGCGGTCGGGAAGGTCCGCGACGGGCATGGCCGCGGCAAGCATGTCATGCAGGCGCTTCGTGCGCGCCGCCTGCGGGGCGAGCGAGCGGCAGCAGACGTATTCCTCGACAATGGCGCCCTGCTGTTCATAGCCGAAGCTCAGGAAATCGGCCTTGCCGGAACCGGAGAGGTCGAACAGGTAGGGATCGTCGCTCTCGCCATGTTCGGCCGCTGCCTGCAGGGGCGAATAGCCGGTGAGTTTCCGGTTCTGCCACTGCCAGACATGGGTCAGTTCGTGCGAAAGCAGCATTGCCCGGACCAGGTAGATCCGGTCGGGCCAGCCCGGGGCGTAATTGTCCGTGTACCAGTCCCTGGTGAAGAAGATCCTGTTGAACAGCGTGACCGCCGCCGGGCGGGTGATCACAATTTCGTCCTTCGGGGGGGGCAGGATGCGTTCGCGGCAGGTCAGGCGCGGGCGGGCCTTGCGACGAAAGGTGAAGCTGCCCACCGGGGCACCCTCGACCAGTCGCACCTTTGCGGGATCGAGCGCGTCGCCCTGGATGGTGCGGGCAAGGGCGGTCTCGGTTTCGGTGAGCCGGCGGCCGCAGGCGGCGAGGAGGAGGAGCAGCAGAAGCAGCAGCAGGCGCGGTATCATGGCCGCCCCTTCGGTGCGGGCGGCGTCGGACTTCAGGCCGGTTCGGATGGACGGTTTCACGGACATTGCAGGCTCATCCCCGGAATCCGGCGTGAAAGATGCGTCGGGTTCTGATCGGCCGCCCGAGGTCATCGCGCCTTGTCCCGGGATTCGGGCGGGGCAGGGGCGCCTTTGGCGGCTGGAGGCGGCCATGGCGCGCGGCGACAATCGCATGTCTCCGGTCAGGGCTGTGCATCGGCCGTTCCCGGGGGCGCGTAGAAGGTCGCGGTGGCGGTGGCGACGATCCTGCCGGTGTCTTCTTCGGTCATTTCGGCGCGGGCGAAGACCAGCGCGCGGCCGGCGCGGACCACCTCGGCCCGGCACCAGATCGCCGTGCCCACGCCGGGGCGAAGGAACTGCGTGTGCAGGTCGGTGGTGGCGAAGGGGCCAAGCGTGCCGGTATGGGCGATGGCGGCAAGCACCATGGCCGTATCGGCAAGCGCCGCCAGCGCCTGCCCCGAGACGATCCCGCCCACCCGTGCCAGGTGGTTGCCCAGCGGCATTCGCACCAGCACGTGATCGGCGTCGATTTCGGCGATGGTCAGATCCAGCGCCTGCACCCAGTCGGCGAAGTTCTCCGACAGGATCCTGTGCGCGCGTTCCGGTGTCATCTGCGGCATTCTCGCGTTTCCATGTCCGCGAACTTAGCCATGCCCGCCCCTTGCGGGCAAGAGCCGCCGTCAGCGCCGGGGCTTTGCCCGCAGGGTGGGGGCGGCCCGTGTCGGATCTTCGGGCCAGGGATGGCGGGGATAGCGGGCGCGCATCTCCTTGCGGACATCGGCGTAGGAGCCGCGCCAGAACCCCGGCAGGTCGCGGGTGACCTGCACCGGGCGTCCGGCCGGCGACAGCAGGGTGATCTTCAGCGCCACGCCGCCGCTGCGGGGGTGTTCGGTCACGCCGAAGAGTTCCTGCAGGCGCAGCGCGATTTCCGGTCCGTCCTCGCCATAGTCGATGGGCGCCTTGCGTCCCAGCGGGGTGGTGAAGGTGGGCGGGGCGAGACGGTCGAGCGTCTGTCGCTGATCCCATGTCAGCGCGGCCTCGAGCGCTGGCAGCGGATCGAAGCGTTTCCAGTCCTCGGCGCTGCGCACCCCATCCAGCACCGGAAGCAGCCATTCCTCCAGCCGCGCCATCAGGGCGGGTTCCGAGAAATCGGGCAGATCGGCCCCCTGTGCCCGGGCCAGTTCGACCCGGGCGGCCAGCCGTTTGGCGCCGCCGGTCAGTCGCAGGCCCAGATCGCGCACGCCGTCGAGCATGGCCCATGCCACCGCATCGGCGGGCACGTCCTTCCAGATGCGGTCGTCCAGCACCAGCGCGCCCAGCCGTTCCTGCCGCCGCGTCACCACCCGGCGTTCGCGCCGCGACCATTCGCAGATCTCGTGCCATTCGATGCGGTCCGCGAACAGGTCGCGGATCTCGGCCGTGGTGATCGCGGCGGCAAGGCGGATGCGGGCCTCGCGCGGGTTGCCGTCGGTGTCGATGGCGACCAGGAAGGGGGTGGCCGCCAGCGGGTCGTCGTCGGGCAGTGTCGCCCCCTTGCCGCCGGAGAGCAGATAGCGCGGGGCATCGCCCTTGCGGCGTTTGCCGATGCGGTCGGGCCAGGCCAGGGCGGCCATGGCGCCGGGGCTCATGCCCGGCCGGGGCGGGGCGGTCAGGGCCTTGCACAGCCGTCCTGCCTCGACCGCGATGCGGTCGCGTGCTTCGCGGTCGAGCCGGTAGGGGCGTTGGCGCCGGAACCGGTCGGGATCGTTCAGGGCCTCGAGCCGCAGCGACAGGTCGCAGGGCGCGCCGCGCAGCGGGTCGCGGGATTCGGCCAGTGCCGCCAGCGGTGCAGCCTGTGCGCCCGCCTGCGTCAGCATGTGACCCAGCCGCGGGTGCAGGGGCAGGGCGGCCAGTTTCCGGCCGTGGTCGGTGATGCGGTCGCGGTCGTCCAGCGCCCCCAGCAGCCGCAGCAGCGCGCGTGCCTCGGCCATGGCCGGGACGGGGGGCGGGGTGAGGAAGGGCAGGTCGTCTTCATGGCCGCCCCATTGCGCCAGTTCCAGTGCCAGACCGGTCAGGTCGGCGGATTCGATCTCGGCCGGAGGGTAGGCGGCCAGCGCGCCCTCTTCCCCCCTTGTCCACAGCCGGTAGCAGATTCCTTCGGCCACCCGCCCGGCGCGGCCGCGCCGCTGGTCGGCCTCGGCCCGGGTCACCCGTTCGGTGACCAGCCGCGACATGCCCGATCCGGGGTCGAACCGTGCCCGGCGGGCAAGCCCCATGTCCACCACCACGCGCACGTCCTCGATGGTCAGCGAGGTTTCGGCAATCGAGGTGGCCAGCACCACCTTGCGGCCCTCGGCCTGTGGCGCGATGGCCGCGCGCTGGGCGGAAAAGGGCATGGCCCCGAACAGCGGGCGCAGCGCGCAATCGGCGGGCAGGCGGCCTTTCAGCGCGGCCTGGGCGCGGCGGATTTCGGCCTCGCCCGGGAGGAAGACCAGGATGCCGCCGCCCATGGTCCGGGTCTCGGCTTCGGCGCGCACGACCAGATCGGCGAGAGCCGCCTCGCGCTGGCGGCCCGACCCGGCGGGGCGGTCGAGCCAGCGGGTTTCCACCGCGAAGCTGCGCCCGCGCGCGGTGATCACCGGCGCCTGCATCAGTTCGCCTACCGGGGCGGCGTCGAGCGTCGCCGACATGGCCAGCAGCATCAGGTCGTCGCGCAGGGCATCCGCGACCTCAAGGCAAAGCGCCAGTCCCAGATCGGCGTTGAGGGAGCGTTCGTGGAATTCGTCGAAGATCACCGCGCCGATGCCGGGCAGGTCGGGTTCGTCCTGGAGCATGCGGGTGAGGACGCCTTCGGTGACCACCTCGATCCGGGTCCGGCGCGACAGCTTCGTGGCCCCGCGCATTCGGTAACCGACGGTCTGTCCTGCCGTTTCGCCCAGGGTTTCGGCCATGCGCTCGGCGGCGGCCCGGGCGGCCAGTCGGCGAGGTTCGAGCATCACGATCCGGTCGTGCACCAGCCCGGCCTGTAGCAGCGCCAGCGGCACCCGCGTGGTCTTGCCCGCGCCGGGTGGCGCCTGCAGCACCGCGCGACCCCGCGCGCGCAAGCGGGCCAGAAGTTCGGGCAGGGCTTCGTCGATGGGCAGTGGCGGGATCATCGCCGCCTTATCGCCGAAGCCTGTTGCCGCGTCCAGCGCCGGAGGTGGCGGCTGCGCCGGGTATCTCCCGGTTCCCGGCGCGTGCGCCCGTGGCTGGCGGCGGGGGCCTCC
This sequence comes from Piezobacter thermophilus, assembly GCF_055386745.1. NCBI lineage: Bacteria > Pseudomonadati > Pseudomonadota > Alphaproteobacteria > Rhodobacterales > Paracoccaceae > Piezobacter > Piezobacter thermophilus. The sequence continues at coordinate 1,255,827 of NZ_AP042380.1, forward strand.
GGCGGGAGTATTTTTCGCAAGAGGAAGGGCGTGGGGGGCTTTCGAGGGCCAGCGTGGTTCGGAGACGGGTTACTCCCGCCGGGTCAGGCCGACCGGGCCGTAGGTGGTGCGAAGGCTTGCGCCGGTGGCGCGCATCAGCCCGTTTTCGCCCTTCTCGTAGCTGATGGTCAGCGGCACCACGCGACGTTTCTTCATGTCCTTGACCGGATAGCCGTCAACGCGCCGGAACTGGCCGACGCAGGTGACCGTTCCACGCTGCTCGACGCGCCCGGTCAGGATGACCCGCGTGCGCCGCCCGCCGTCGAAAATGTCCACATCCGTGGAGCACAGTTCCCGGTCGGGCCGGTCGCGGAGCACGGTGAACAGGGCGGTCAGAGGGTCGATGGTGCCCCCCTGCGTGGTGGGGTCCAGCGGTTCGACCTCGCCATCCTCCACCCTGCCGCCGACGAGGCGCGGCACGCCGGCGTCATAGACAAGACGCGCGTTGGATATGCGCGAGCCGGTATTGACCTGCTCGACATATTCATCCGGCCACAGCCTGCCGCCATTGCCGCGTCCGCGCGCGCGCATCACGAATCCCATGTCCCGGAACAGCCGTACCAGCCCGGTGGTGCCGAAACGGGCGGTCACTTCGTAGTCGGCCTTGTCCAGGCGGCCGTCGATGATCAACTCCCCGACCTTGAAGCCCAGTGCGGTGACATCGAACCGCGCCGACAGCGCCTGTTCGCCCGCCATTGCCGGTGTGGCCTCGCCGGGCCACCACGCCGACAGGATCAGCGACAGGACAAGACCGAACCGTGAGCGCATGACCTCTCCGCATCGATACTGGACAACCGATCAGTCGCACGGCATGAACGCGGCGGCAACCCGGACCGGTGACGATGAACATAGAAGAACTGGCTGACAGGATCCTGACAGGCGACCGCCGGGCATTGGCCCGCGCCATCACCCTGGTGGAAAGCCGGCGCGAGGATCACCGCGCGCAGGCGACCGAGCTGCTCGACCGCTTGCGCGCGCAGGTGAAGCGCAGCCGACGCGAGGCGCTGCGGATCGGGCTTTCAGGCACGCCGGGGGTGGGCAAGTCCACCTTCATCGAAAGATTCGGCTGCATGTTGACGGGGCAGGGGTTGAAAGTGGCGGTGCTGGCGGTCGATCCCAGTTCGGCGCGGTCGGGCGGGTCGATTCTCGGCGACAAGACCCGGATGGAACGCCTGTCGCGCGACCCCAACGCCTTCATCCGGCCTTCGCCCAGCCAGACCCACCTTGGCGGCGTCGCCCGCCGCACGCGCGAGGCCGTGGCGCTGTGCGAGGCTGCCGGCTTCGACGTGATCCTGATCGAGACTGTCGGCGTCGGCCAGTCCGAAACCGCGGTGGCCGAGATGTCGGACATCTTCCTGCTGCTGCTGGCGCCGGCCGGCGGGGACGAGTTGCAGGGGGTCAAGCGCGGGATCATGGAAATGGCCGACATGATCCTCGTGAACAAGGCCGATGGCGACCTGAAACCCGCCGCCACCCGGACCTGCGCCGATTATGCCGGGGCCTTGCGCCTCCTGCGCAGGCGCCCGCAGGACCCCGACGGATTTCCGAAGGCGATGACCGTCTCGGCGGTGGAGGAACACGGCCTGGCCGAGGCCTGGGCCGAGATGCGGAAACTCGCCGAATGGCGCAAGGCGCACAGCTTCTGGGCTGCCAACCGGGCACAACAGGCCCGCTACTGGTTCGATCAGGAAGTCCGGCAGGCGCTACTGGCCCGGCTCGATCAGCCGCAGATCCGGGCCCGGATGGACGAACTCGGCGAACGTGTCGCCCGAGGCGAACTCACCCCGGCAGCGGCGGCGCGGGATCTGCTGGGCGGTGCGGACCGGCCCTGAAATTTCCTCTTGCCGGAAGGGTCTATACAAGCTCAGCGCCTGAGCGGTTTCATTCTGCACGATCTGAGCAGGATCTTGTAGAGGTCGTTTTTACGGTTGTTGAAGCGGAATTCGGTCTCTTTCAGGACCACCGGGAAAGAGGTTTTCCGCAGCCCGTTGAACTTGGCGTGACGGCGCTTGGCGTAGCTCCAGAAGCTCTCGATGCCGTTGATGTGAACGCCGTTTTCGGAGAAGATGGCACGGTCGCGCTGCCAGTACTTGTTGATCCTGTGGTGGCGCCTGAAGCCCGCCTCGACCAGCCCGTCATAGCTGCGGAACCCGTCGGAACTGATCTCGGCCGAGAGGTGGACGCGGCCCTCGATGATCGCCTGAAGCGTTGTTTTCGAACAGTTTTTCACGATCTGGCAGTGCACCCTTCCGCCGCGTTCAAGGATGCCGAAGACCGGCACCTTGCCCGCGACCCCGCGCCCGCGGCCCAGCCCCGGACGGCCGCGCTGGCGGGTCGGGCCGAAGTAGCTCTCGTCGATCTCGACCTGGCCCTGGAAGGGGCAGTCGGCCTCGGCCAGCTCGGCCATGCGTCGGCGCAGGAGGGTGTAAAGACGGGCCGTCGTGTTGTGGCTGAGCCCGGTGAGAAGGGCGGCGCGGTCGGCTGTGATGTCGAGGGCAAAAAGCCGAAGCAAATCGCGGAATTTGCGCTCCGAAATTCTCCCCCGAAACAGATAGCGGTTTTTCCGAGCCATATGAGCACCTTAGGCCGTGTTGACAAAAAGGATTCACACGGAGCTGTAGACGTGATTCAAGCTGGTATCTTCAATGGAGGTCAGCTTGGCACGAGACCTGATGTCGGACGAGGAATGGGCGTTCTTTGAACATTTCATTCATGCGATCCGCGCCCCCAACGGGCGCAAACCCACCAACCATCGCCTTGTTCTTGATGGGATTTTCTGGATCACGCGAACCGGAGCCCCATGGCGTGACCTGCCCGAAGAGTTCGGCAAATGGTCCAGCGTTTACCGCCAGTTCCGACGTTGGACGCTGGCCGGGTTGTGGGAGCAGATCATGGATGCTTTGAACGAGAGCGGTGCCGTTCCAGACGCGCTGCAGATGATCGACAGCACCGTGGTTCGCGCCCATCATCAGGCAGCGGGCGCTAAAGGGGGACTCCGCGACAGGGTTTTGGCCGCTCAAGAGGTGGCTTCACGACCAAGATCCACCTCCGCGTCAAGGCGGCAGGCCTGCCCATGAGAACCGAGATTACTCCGGGTCAGACATCCGATTACCTCGGGTTCGACCTGGTCATGGCCGACAACCTGCCCGAGCCGAGGGTTCTGCTGGCGGACAGGGGCTATGATGCTGACAGCATTCGGGAAAAGATGAATGCGCGTGATGTTCTGACCCAAATTCCCATGCGCAAGTCCCGCAAGATGCGCGTCGGCGTCGATCACTCTCTGTATGCCCTGCGCAATCTTGTCGAGCGGTGTTTCAACAAGCTCAAAAATGCCCGGCGCGTCGCCACACGCTACGACAAGACCGCCGAAAGCTTCCTGGGTTTCATAGACATCACGTCAATCCGACTTTGGCTTCGCCTTTTGTCAACATGACCTAGCATGGGATCAGGAATGCTCAGCTTGTATAGACCCTGCCGGCAAGAGGAAGGGGGCGGGGCGGCAGGGGTGGCTTGACCCTGCTGCGGAGGAGGCGCAGAAACGGTCCATGGTCGAGCGTTTTACCGGCAGTTTCACGCAAGCCGAGCCGATCCCCGAAGAGGGGATCGCGGCGGCGCTGGAGGTGCTGCGCTCGGGGCGGCTGCATCGCTACAACCTGGCGCCGGGCGAGGCGGGCGAGGTTGCTCTGCTGGAGCAGGAATTCGCCGCCACGGTCGGGGCGAAATACTGTGTGGCGGTGGCTTCGGGGGGGTATGCGCTGGCCACCGCGCTGCGGGCGGTGGGGGTTCGGCCCGGCGAGCGGGTGCTGACCAATGCCTTTACCTTGGCGCCGGTTCCGGGGGCGATTGCCAGCCTCGGGGCAGAGCCGGTTTTCGTCGAAGTGAGCGAGGCGCTGACCATCGACCTCGAGGATCTGGCGGCGAAGGCGGGGCAGGCGCGGGTGCTGCTGCTGAGCCACATGCGTGGGCATGTCTGCGACATGGATCGGCTGATGGCGATTTGCGACCGCGCCGGGCTGGCGGTGATCGAGGATTGTGCCCATACCATGGGCGCGGCCTGGCGCGGGGTGCCCAGCGGCCGGCACGGGGTGGCGGGGTGCTACTCGACCCAGACCTACAAGCATCTCAATTCCGGCGAGGGGGGGCTGCTGGTCACCGATGACGAGGCGCTGGCGGCGCGGGCGGTGCTGCTGTCGGGCTCCTACATGCTGCATGATCGTCATCTGGCAGCGCCGGGGGCGGAGGTGTTCGACCGGGTCAAGTATGACACGCCCAATGTTTCGGGGCGGATGGACAATCTGCGGGCGGCCATTCTGCGCCCGCAGCTGCGGCGGCTGGACGAGCAGGTGGCGCGCTGGAATGCGCGTTACAGGGTGACCGAGGCAGGCCTGCGCGGCACGCCGGGTCTGACGGTGATCGAGCGGCCCGGGGAGGAGGCCTTCGTGGGCTCGTCGTTTCAGTTTCTGCTGCTCGACTGGCCGGGCGAGGCGGTGCGGGCGGTGGTCGATGGCTGCGCGGCGCGGGGGGTCGAGCTCAAGTGGTTCGGGGCGCCCGATCCGCACGGGTTTACCTCGCGCTATGACAGCTGGCGCTATGTCGCGGCGCCTGTCATGCCGCGGACCGACCGGGTGTTGGCGGGGCTTCTCGACATGCGGGTGCCGCTGACCTTTTCCCTTGCCGATTGCGCGCTGATCGCGCGGATCATCCGCGACGAGGTGGCGGCGGCGCATCGGAGGCTCTGAGCCGGCCCGACAGGCGCGAATAGATCACCGCCAGTGCCGTCAGAACCGCGTAGAGCGAGAGGATGAAGACCAGCTGTTCGGGGCTGTGGCGGGCTTCGTAGAACAGGATCAGCCCGGTGGCGCCCCCCAGCCCGACCATGGACAGCACCGTGGCGGTGGGGTGGGCGCGGGTCTGGGCGCGGCGCCGGTGATTGGTCCAGGCCATCAGGAACGACACCAGCAGGAAGGTGACCGAGCCGAATTCGAGGATCAGCCGCAGGTTCCCGATCACGATCAGCCCCATGGCGCAGGCGGCCATGGCCGCCACCGCGCCCCGGGGGATGGTGCCGGGGGGCGCGGCCAGGCGGGGCGGGAAATAGCCGTCGCGGGCAATCGCCGCCAGTTGCCGCGAGGCGCCGTAGAGCGTGCCGGAGATGGCGCTCATGGTGGCCAGCAGCGCGCCGGCGATGACCAGATATTCGCCCACCGGGCCGAGGACATCCGCCGCCCCCGCGGCCAGGGCATATTCCTGCTTTTCCACGATGTCCTGGAAGGGGATGGCCAGGATCGCCCCGATGGCGATGACCACATAGAGCCCCGTTGCCGCCGCCACTGCCGCATAGATCGCCCGCGGGATGTTGCGTTCGGGGCAGGTCATGTCATGGGTGGCGTTGATGACCAGCTGGAAGCCCTCATAGGCGACGAAGGTGACGGCGGCGATGGTGATGATGCCGAAGAACGGAACGCCCCCGTCATGGGCGGCGACGAACTGGGGCGGGGTCAGGCGCGCATTGCCCCACAGCACCCCCGCCACCACCAGCAGGATGACGATCTTGGTATAGACCATGAGGTCTTCGAGCCGTCCCATCCCCCGGACCGACCACAGGTTGACGGCGGCGAAGGCGCCGATCACCGCCAGCGCCACGCCCTTGCGGATCAGGTCGCTGTCGGCGAAGGCGAAGCCGCTGATGGCGTAGGAGGCAAAGGTGTAGGCATAAAGCGCAATGGTCGAGATATAACCGAAGATCACCCACCAGCCGATCAGCGCGGCGCCGAAATCATGCCCCGGAAAGGAGCGCTTGAAGAAGGCATAGGTCGCCCCCTCGTCGCGGTAGAGCACGCCCAGCTTCACGTAGGAATAGGCCGCAAGCGCCGCCACCGCGCCGCCCAGGGCAATGGCCAGCGGCGTCCAGATGCCGATCGTGGCCACCGAGATGCCGAGAATGGTGAAGATGCCGCCGCCCACCATGCCGCCCAGCGCGATGGCGACAAGTTCGGGCAGCCTCAGCGGCGGTGCATCGGGTGGCCTGTTGGCGTGCATGTGCCTGTCCGTCCGTCTGTCCGCCCGGGGCGCGGTGTTGCGAAATCTCTTGATCGCCTGCATGACATGCCGTAGCTATATGAACAACTGTTCAATAACTGGAGAGTCGGCGCCATGTTCCATCATTCCATGAAGTTCGACCTGGGCGAGGACATCGAGGCCCTGCGCGACATGGTGCATCGCTGGGCGCAGGAGCGGATCCGCCCCGTGGCTGCCGAGATCGACCGCTCCAACACCTTTCCCGAAGAGCTGTGGCGCGAGATGGGCGATTTGGGCCTTCTGGGCATCACCGTGCCCGAGGAATACGGCGGCGCAGGCATGGGTTATCTGGCGCATGTGGTGGCGGTCGAGGAAATCGCCCGCGCCTCGGCCAGCGTATCGCTCTCTTACGGGGCGCATTCCAACCTGTGCGTGAACCAGATCAGGCTCAACGGCACCGAAGAGCAGAAACGCAGATATCTGCCGCGGCTGATCTCGGGCGAGCATGTGGGCGCGCTGGCCATGAGCGAGGCGTCGGCCGGTTCGGACGTGGTGTCGATGAAGCTGCGCGCCGAGAAGCGCAACGGCCACTACCTGCTCAACGGCAGCAAGTACTGGATCACCAACGGCCCCGACGCCGATACGCTGGTGGTCTATGCCAAGACCGACCCCGAGGCCGGGGCGAAGGGCATCACCGCCTTCATCATCGAGAAGCAGATGAAGGGGTTTTCCACCTCGCCTCATTTCGACAAGCTGGGCATGCGCGGGTCGAACACCGCCGAGCTGATCTTCGAGGATGTGGAGGTGCCGTTCGAAAACGTCCTGGGCGAGGAAAACCGCGGCGTGCGCGTTCTGATGAGCGGGCTTGACTATGAGCGCGTGGTGCTGTCGGGCATCGGGCTGGGCATCATGGCCGCCTGCATGGACGAGGTGATGCCCTACATGGCCGAGCGCCGCCAGTTCGGCCAGCCGATCGGGAATTTCCAGCTCATGCAGGGCAAGATCGCCGACATGTATACGGCGATGAATTCGGCGCGTGCCTATGTCTACGAGGTGGCGCGCGCCTGCGACCGGGGCGACGTGACCCGCCAGGACGCGGCGGCCTGCGTGCTCTATGCCTCCGAGGCGGCGATGACCCAGGCGCATCAGGCGGTGCAGGCCTTCGGCGGCGCGGGCTATCTGTCGGACAACCCGGTCGCCCGCATCTTCCGCGACGCCAAGCTGATGGAGATCGGCGCCGGCACCTCGGAGATCCGCCGGATGCTGATCGGGCGCGAACTGATGGGAAAGATGACGTGAAACGGATCCTGTCCGTACTCGTCGCCGTTTCGGCCGCATTTGCGGCCGCGGCCCAGGATCTGCGCTATTCGCCGCAGGCCACCGCCGATTGCCTGGCTGGGGCGGCGTCGGACACGGAGCGGCGTGCCTGTATCGGCCGGTCGGCCGAGGCCTGCATGAACGCCACCCCCGACGGTTCGACCACTGTCGGGATGGGGTATTGCTGGGATCGCGAGCGCGAGGACTGGGATCGCTACCTGAACCAGACCTATCAATACTACATGGACAAGGCACGCGCGCTGGACGCCGAGATGGCGGAAATCGGAAGCGCGGCTCCGTCATTGGCCGAGGCGTTGCGCCGGGCGCAGCGGGCCTGGATCGCCTGGCGCGATGCCAGCTGCGACTACGAGATGGCGCAGTGGGGCGGCGGCTCGGGCGGCGGTCCGGCGCTGTTGTCCTGTCTGGCATGGCGGACGGGCGAACAGGTGCTGTATCTCCAGCGATCATGGCTGGGGGAATAGACGATGCCGGCATCGGCCCTCGATATCGCCCTGCCGGAGCAGCTGAACATGGCCCGGCAGTGCCTTGCGCAGCCTCCCGAACGGCTGGCCATCATCGACCTGACCGGAGACGTGCGACGCGATGTGCGCTTCGGCGAACTTTCGGCCATGACCGATGCGCTGGCCCGCCGCCTGCTGCGCGAGGTGGCGCCGGGGGACCGGGTGGGGGTGCTGCTGTCGCAGTCGCCCTGGACCGCGGCCGCCCATCTGGCGATCTGGAAGATCGGCGCGATCTCGGTGCCTCTGTTCAAGCTCTTCAAGCATGACGCGCTGGCCAGCCGGCTGGGGGATGCCGGCGTGCGGCTGGTGCTGACCGACGCGGAGGGCGCGGCGCTGCTGGGCGATCTGGCGGTGCCGCTGGTGCTGCCCGAGGCGCTGGAGCAGGATCCTGCCGCCGCCGGGGAAGGCGTTTCGAAACGCCTTCCGCACGCGGTTTCGCAACCGCCTGTGCAAGCCGCTTGCAAGCGGCTTGCGGGGGACGCGCCACTGCCCTTTGCCGATACCGGCCCCGAGGATCCGGCCGTGCTGATCTACACCTCGGGCACCACGGGCAAGCCCAAGGGCGCGCTGCACGGCCACCGGGTACTTGCCGGGCATCTGCCGGGCGTGGCGATCAGCCACGATCACCTGGGCCGGCCCGGAGACTGCCTGTGGACGCCAGCCGACTGGGCCTGGATCGGCGGGCTTTTCGACGTCCTGATGCCGGGGCTGGCGCTGGGCGTGCCGGTGGTCGCCGCGCGGATGTCGAAGTTCAGCCCCGAGGCGTGCGTGAACATCATCCGTGAAGGCACTGTCAGGAACGTGTTTTTCCCGCCCACGGCGCTGCGGATGCTGAAGGCCTCCGACACCCGGATTCCGGGCCTGCGCTCGGTCGCCTCGGGGGGCGAGCCGCTGGGGGCGGAGATGCTGGAATGGGGCCGGCGCGCCTTCGGCCTGACCATCAACGAATTCTACGGCCAGACCGAGTGCAACATGGTGGTCAGCTCCTGCGCTGCCGATTTCCCGCCGCGGCCGGGCTGCATCGGCAAGCCGGTGCCGGGCCACGAGGTCGAGGTGATCGACGCCGAGGGACGCCCCACGGACGGCGAGGGCGACATCGCCATCCGCCGCGGCTCGCCCTCGATGATGCTGGAATACTGGCGCAACCCGCAGGCCACGGCGGAAAAGTTCCGCGGCGACTGGATGCTCACCGGCGATCGCGGCATCCGCGAGGGCGACTACCTGCGCTTCATCGGCCGTGAGGACGATGTCATCACCTCCTCGGGCTACCGCATCGGCCCGGCCGAGATCGAGGACTGCCTGCTCACCCATCCGGCGGTGGCCACGGTCGGGGTGGTGGGCAAGCCCGATCCGCTGCGCACCGAGATCGTCAAGGCCTATGTGGTGCGCAAGCCCGGCGCCGAGGTGGGGGCGGAGGAACTTCAGGCATATGTGAAGGATCGGCTTGCAAGCTATTCCTACCCAAGGGAAATCACCTTTGTCGATGCCCTGCCCATGACGGTGACGGGCAAGGTGATCCGCAAGGAACTCAAGCGCCGCGCGGCGGCCGAAACGGAGGCAGAAGGATGAAGCTGACATCGCGGGCGGTCCCATCGTCCGAAACTTTCCGCGCCAATCGCGAGGCTCATCTGAAGGCGCTGGAGGAGGTTCGCGCGGCGGCGGCCGCGGCGCGCCTGGGCGGTGGCGAGAAGGCCCGCGCCCGGCACGAGGCCCGGGGCAAGATGCTGCCGCGGCGGCGGGTGGCGAACCTGCTCGATCCCGGCTCGCCCTTTCTGGAGATCGGCGCCACGGCGGCCCATGGCATGTATGACGGCGACGCGCCTGCCGCCGGCCTCATCGCCGGCATCGGTCGCGTGCACGGGCAGGAGGTCATGGTGGTGTGCAACGACGCCACGGTGAAGGGTGGCTCTTACTTCCCGATGACGGTGAAGAAGCACCTGCGCGCCCAGGAAATCGCCGAACAGTGCAACCTGCCCTGCATCTATCTGGTCGATTCGGGCGGCGCCAACCTGCCGCGTCAGGACGAGGTCTTTCCCGACCGCGACCATTTCGGCCGCATCTTCTACAACCAGGCCAACATGAGCGCCAGGGGCATTCCCCAGATCGCCGTGGTCATGGGGTCGTGTACCGCCGGCGGCGCCTATGTGCCGGCCATGTCGGACGTGGCCATCATCGTGCGCGAACAGGGAACGATCTTCCTCGCCGGCCCGCCGCTGGTGAAGGCCGCCACCGGCGAGGTGGTCAGCGCCGAAGACCTCGGCGGCGGCGACGTCCACACCCGCCTGTCGGGCGTGGCCGACGACCTGGCCGAGGACGACGCCCACGCCCTGGCGCTGGCCCGCCGGGCGGTGGAAAGCCTCAACCGCAGCCGGTCCCGCACGGTCACCCGGCAATCCTCCGAAGCGCCCGCATATGATCCCGAAGAGCTCCTTGGCGTGGTGCCCTTCGACACTCGCACCCCCTATGACGTGCGCGAGGTCATCGCGCGGGTGGTGGACGGCTCGCGCTTCGACGAGTTCAAGCCCCGCTTCGGCGAAACCCTGGTCACCGGCTTTGCCCATGTGGACGGCTGGCCGGTGGGGATCATCGCCAACAACGGGGTGATGTTCTCCGAAAGCGCCGCCAAGGGCGCCCATTTCGTCGAGCTGTGCTCGCAGCGGAAGATCCCGCTGGTGTTCCTGCAGAACATCACCGGCTTCATGGTCGGCCGCAAGGCCGAGAACGAAGGCATCGCCCGCCACGGCGCAAAGATGGTGACGGCGGTGGCCTGCACGGCGGTGCCCAAGATCACCATGATCATCGGCGCCTCCAACGGGGCGGGCAATTACGGCATGTCGGGGCGCGCCTATTCGCCCCGCTTCCTGTGGACATGGCCCAATTCGCGCACCGCGGTGATGGGCGGCGAACAGGCGGCCGGGGTGCTGGCCACGGTGAAACGCGACGCCATCGAACGCGCGGGGGGCACCTGGTCGGCCGAGGAAGAGGCCGAATTCAAGCGCCCCACGCTGGAGCTTTTCGAGCGCCAGTCGCACCCGCTCTACGCCTCGGCGCGGTTGTGGGATGACGGCATCATCGACCCGCGCAAGAGCCGCGAGGTGCTGGCCCTTTCCCTTTCGGCCGCCCTCAACGCTCCCATCCCCGAAACCCGCTACGGCGTGTTCAGGATGTAATCTTTTTCTGGCTTCAAATATCCCCGGGGGTCCGGGGGCAGGCAGCCCCCGGCCCGGCCGACCGAAAGGGACCCGACCCATGTTCCACACGATCCTGATCGCCAACCGAGGCGAAATCGCCTGCCGGGTGATGCAGACCGCCCAGGCCTTGGGCATCCGTTGCGTTGCCGTCTTCTCGGACGCCGATTCGAACGCGAAACACGTCGCCATGGCCGATGCGGCCGTCCATATTGGCGGCCCGGCCCCCGCCGACAGCTATCTGCGGGGCGAGGCGATCATCGCCGCCGCACTCGAAACCGGGGCGCAGGCCATCCACCCCGGCTACGGCTTCCTCTCGGAAAACCCCGATTTCGTCGAGGCGGTCGCGGCCGCGGGGCTGACCTTCATCGGTCCCTCGGCGGATGCGATCCGGGCGATGGGGCTCAAGGACGCGGCCAAGGTGCTGATGGAGCAGGCCGGCGTGCCGGTGGTGCCGGGCTATCACGGCGACAACCAGGATCCCGAACATCTCGCCGGCGCGGCCGATGCGATCGGCTGGCCGGTGCTGATCAAGGCGGTGGCGGGCGGCGGCGGCAAGGGGATGCGACTGGTCGAACGCCCGCAGGACTTCTCCGCCGCGCTCGACAGCGCCCGCGCCGAGGCTCGCACCGCCTTCGGCAACGACGCGGTGCTGATCGAGAAATACATTGAGAAACCCCGCCATATCGAGGTGCAGATCTTCGGCGACGGCACCCGCGCCGTGCATCTGTTCGAGCGCGACTGCTCGCTCCAGCGCCGCCACCAGAAGGTGATCGAGGAAGCCCCCGCCCCGGGCATGACCGACGAGATGCGCGCCGCCATGGGGCAGGCGGCGGTGCGCGCGGCCGAGGCCATCGGCTATCGCGGGGCGGGGACGGTGGAATTCATCGTCGATGCCTCGGACGGGCTGCGCCCGGACCGGTTCTGGTTCATGGAGATGAACACCCGCCTGCAGGTGGAACACCCGGTGACCGAGGGGATCACCGGCGTCGATCTGGTGGAATGGCAGCTGCGGGTGGCCGCCGGTGAACCCCTGCCCGCGCGGCAGGAGGATCTGTCGATCTCCGGCCACGCCTTCGAGGCCCGCATCTATGCCGAGGACGCCGCCGCCGGCTTCCTGCCCGCGACCGGCACGCTGACCCACCTGGCCTTTCCCGAAGGCGCCCGCATCGACAGCGGCGTGCGGCAGGGCGATGCGATCAGCCCCTGGTATGACCCGATGATCGCCAAGATCACGGTGCACGGCCCCACCCGCGGCGCCGCGCGGCAAAGGCTGGAGCGCGCCTTGCAGCACACCGATATCGGCGGCACGGTGACCAATGTCGCCTTTCTTGCCGCGCTGGCCGCACAGCCCGATTTCGTCCGCGGCGATGTCGATACCGGCCTGATCGAACGCAACATCGCGGCCCTTGCGCCGGTGCCGGTGGCCTGCCCCGGCACCCGCGCCATCGCGGCGCTGGCGGCGCTGGGGCTGGACGAGGGCGCCGGTGAGCATGGCGGCTTCACCCTGTGGGAGCCGCTCGGCTGGGACGTCTCCCTGACCCATCTGGACGAGGACATCTCGGCCCGGGTGGTGGTGCATGGCCCGGACTGCTTCGACGTGTCTCTGGATGGCGCGGCCCCGCTTCGGGTCGAGCGGCAGGGCGGGCTGTGGTGGGTGGACGGCACCAGATCCGACGCCCGGGTGGCGCGCGCGGGGCGCGAGATAACCGTGTTCCGGGGCAGCGGTCATGTCTTCACCGTGGCCGACCCGCTGGCGCGCGATGCCGGCGCAGGCGCGGGCGGCAACGTGATCGCGGCGCCGATGCCGGGGCTGGTCAAGGCGGTCCTGGCCGAGCCGGGCCAGGCGGTAAAGGCGGGCGACCGGCTGGCGGTGCTGGAGGCGATGAAGATGGAACATGCGCTCCAGGCCGCCCGCGACGGCGTCGTGGCCGAGGTGCTGGTCGCCCCCGGCGCGCAGGTCGAATCCGGCGCGCCCCTGGTGCGGCTCGAGGACGACGAGGGCTGAGCCCGACCATCGCCGGCCCCGCCGCTGCTGCGGCGCGGGCCGGGCCGGGGCGCGGCGGCCCAAGGGACAGGGAAGGGGAGAAGAATGCGCGAACGGGTCGAGATCTTCGAGGTAGGCTCCCGCGACGGGCTTCAGAACGAGCGGCGGGAAATTCCCGTGGCCGAGAAGATCGCGCTGGTGGACTGCCTGAGCCGGGCAGGTTTTGCCCGCATCGAATGCGCCAGCTTCGTCAGCCCGAAATGGGTGCCGCAGATGGCCGGCTCGGCCGAGGTGCTGGCGGGCATCCGGCGGGCGCCGGGGGTGCGCTATGCGGCGCTGGTGCCGAACATGCGCGGCTTCGAGGATGCGCGCGCCGCCGGTGCCGACGAGGTTGCGGTCTTCGCCGCCGCCAGCGAGGGCTTTTCGCGCGCCAACATCAACGCCTCGATCGCCGAAAGCATCGAACGCTTCCGCCCCGTCCTGGAGGCCGCCCGCGACGCCGGCCTGCCGGTGCGGGGCTATGTCTCCTGCGTGACGGACTGCCCCTATGACGGCCCCACGCCGCCGGGACAGGTGGCCCGGGTGGCCGGGCAGCTGTTTGCGCTGGGCTGTTACGAGATCAGCCTTGGCGACACCATCGGGCGGGGCACGCCCGAGGCGGTGGCGCGGATGCTGAAGGCGGTGTCCGAGGTGGTGCCGGTGAGGGCTCTGGCCGGGCATTTCCACGACACCGCGGGGCGGGCGCTGGACAATATCGACGCCGCCCTGGAGATGGGCGTGCGGGTCTTCGATGCGGCGGTGGGCGGCCTTGGCGGCTGTCCCTATGCGCCGGGGGCGGCCGGCAACGTGGCGACCGAGGCGGCGGCCGCGCATCTGGAACGGCTGGGCTTCGAGACCGGGCTGGACATGGCGGTTGTGGAAGAAGCCGCGGCGATGGCGCGGGCGATGCGCGGCGGCTGAGAGACGATAGAGGGAAGGGACGGGCCGATGTTCGAGACGATTTCCATTTCCACCGATGATCGCGGGGTGGCGACGCTGATGCTGAACCGCCCCGACAAGCACAACGCCATGTCGGGCCGGATGATCGAGGAGCTGGCGCAGGCGGCGGCCCGGCTGGCGGCCGATGATGCGGTGCGCGTGGTGGTTCTGACCGGCGCCGGCAAGACCTTCTGCGCCGGCGGCGATCTGGGCTGGATGAAGGACCAGATGGCCGCCGACGCGCAGGCCCGCTTTCGCGAGGCGCGCAAGCTGGCCGAGGCTCTGGAGGCGCTCAACACCCTGCCGAAACCATTGATCGGGGCGCTTCAGGGCAATGCCTTCGGGGGCGGGGTGGGGCTGGCCGCCGTCTGCGACGTGACCATCGGCGCCGACCATCTGAAGATGGCCCTGACCGAGACCCGGCTGGGCCTGATCCCGGCCACCATCGGTCCCTATGTCATCGCCCGCATGGGCGAGGCGCGGGCGCGGCGGGTGTTCATGTCGGGGCGCGCCTTCGACGCCGCCGAGGCGGTCGATCTGGGTCTTCTGGCCCGGGCGGTGCCGGCCGGGGCGCTTGCCGAGGCGGTCGAGGCCGAGGTGGCGCCCTATCTCTCCTGCGCGCCGGGGGCGGTGGCCTCGGCCAAGCGGCTGGCCCGGGCGCTGGGGCCGCGCATCGACGATGCGGTCATCGACATGACCATCGGTGCGCTGGTGGAGCGCTGGGAAGGGGAAGAGGCCGCCGAGGGAATCGCCGCCTTCTTCGAGCGACGCAAGCCCGCATGGGCGCGCGGGGCGTGACGCCGCAAACCGGGCGGCTGCCTCTCCGCGCAGTGGCAGCGAATGGAAAAAACTGCGAATGCCCCGGCATTTTGCGTCTGATCGCATCCGTCCCGCCCCGGTCTCGCCCCCCGGTCTTGCTCCGGTGCCGGCCGCATGGCCTGAATCCGGTCATGCGCGCCATTGCCCCGGCCGGGCGATTTCCTGCCCGCGCAGCGGCGGGGAGGGAAAAAACATATTGAAAATTGCGAATGTTAATCTCGTGCCGCACTGCGGCGATTCTGTCGCCCGAATCGCCCCTGCTTCGGTTGACGCCTATGTGGCGCGGGAGTAGAGAGGCGCAGGTCAACACGCCAAGTCACGGCGAGTCACGTCGCGCCCGCGCCGGCGCGGGAAAGGAGCCACTCGTGGAAGAGCTGTTGCGGGAATACCTCCCGATCCTGGTGTTTCTGGTCGTCGCAACCGGCCTTGGTATCGTCCTCATCCTTGCCGCCGTTGTCCTCGCGGTCCGCAACCCGGACCCCGAGAAGGTGAGCGCCTATGAATGCGGCTTCAATGCCTTCGACGACGCGCGGATGAAATTCGACGTGCGGTTCTACCTCGTGTCGATCCTGTTCATCATCTTCGATCTGGAAATCGCCATGCTGTTTCCCTGGGCGACCGGCTTTGCCGATCTCTCGGATGCGGCGTTCTGGTCGATGATGGTGTTTCTGGCCGTTCTGACGATCGGCTTCGCCTACGAGTGGAAGAAGGGGGCGCTGGAATGGGAGTGAGCACCTCAGCCAACGCCGCACAGGCCGACAAGGAGGCCGCGACGCGGGCGCTGAATGCCGAGCTGCAGGACAAGGGTTTCCTGCTGACCTCGACCGAAGACATCATCAACTGGGCCCGCACCGGCAGCCTGCACTGGATGACCTTCGGCCTGGCCTGCTGCGCGGTGGAGATGATGCACACCTCGATGCCGCGCTATGACGCCGAACGCTTCGGCATCGCCCCGCGCGCAAGCCCGCGCCAGTCGGATCTGATGATCGTGGCCGGCACGCTGACCAACAAGATGGCGCCGGCGCTGCGCAAGGTCTACGACCAGATGCCCGAGCCGCGCTATGTGCTGTCCATGGGCAGCTGCGCCAATGGCGGCGGCTATTATCACTACAGCTATTCGGTGGTGCGCGGCTGCGACCGGATCGTGCCGGTGGACATCTACGTGCCCGGCTGCCCGCCCACGGCCGAGGCGCTGCTTTACGGCCTGCTGCAGTTGCAACGGAAAATCCGCCGGACGGGGACGATCGTAAGATGAGCGAGGCACTGAAGGAACTGGGCGCATTCATCGCCGAACAGCGCCCCGATTGCGTGCTCTCCTGGGAAGTGGCCCATGGCGAGCTGAACGTGGATGTGGCGCCGTCGAACATCGTCGCCTTCGTCGAGTTTCTGAAGGCGGATCCCAAATGCCGCTTCTCGACCCTGATCGACCTGACGGCGGTGGACTGGCCGGACCGGCCCAAGCGGTTCGACGTGGTCTATCATCTGCTGTCGATGTATCTCAACCACCGCATCCGCCTGCGCCTTTCGGTGCGCGAGGACGAGATGGTGCCTTCGATCACCGAGGTGCATCCCGGCGCCAACTGGTTCGAACGCGAAGTCTTCGACATGTTCGGCATCATGTTCTCCGGGCACCCGGACCTGCGCCGGATCCTGACCGATTACGGCTTCCGCGGCCATCCGCTGCGCAAGGATTTCCCCACCACCGGCTACACGGAGGTACGCTATGACGAGGCGGTCAAGCGCGTGGTCTACGAGCCGGTGAAGCTGACGCAGGAATATCGCCAGTTCGATTTCATGAGTCCCTGGGAGGGTGCAAAATACATCCTGCCGGGTGACGAGAAGGCGGGCGATGAGAAGGAAGGACCGGGCACATGATGTATGTTGGATTCGGCATGGGCGGCGGCGGCCTGATCTGGCTGCTGATCTTTGCAGCGCTCGTCGTCATTCCCTTCTGGAAGATCCTTCCGCGTCACGGGATCCCGTCCTGGGTGGCGCTGATCGCGGTCATTCCGCTGGGCGCGCTGATCCTGCTGTGGGTGGTGGCCTTCAAGGACGGTCTTGACGGGGGCAATTCGTGATGGACGGTTCGAAATTCGGAGACGAGCTCGCCGGCGAGCAGAAGATCCGCAACTTCAACATCAACTTCGGCCCCCAGCACCCGGCGGCGCATGGCGTGCTGCGGCTGGTGCTCGAACTTGACGGCGAGGTGGTCGAGCGCTGCGATCCGCATATCGGCCTGCTGCACCGCGGCACCGAGAAGCTGATGGAAAGCCGCACCTATCTGCAGAACACGCCCTATTTCGACCGGCTCGATTATGTGGCGCCGATGAACCAGGAGCACGCCTGGTGCCTGGCGATCGAAAAGCTGTGCCGGGTCGAGGTGCCGCGGCGGGCGCAGTTGATCCGGGTGCTCTATTCCGAGATCGGCCGCATCCTCAACCATCTGCTGAACGTCACCACCCAGGCCATGGATGTGGGCGCGCTGACCCCGCCGCTGTGGGGCTTCGAGGAACGCGAGAAGCTGATGATCTTCTACGAGCGCGCCTGCGGGGCGCGCCTGCATGCCAACTATTTCCGCCCCGGCGGCGTGCACCAGGATCTGCCCCCCGATCTGATCGACGACATCGAGGCCTGGACCGAAACCTTCCCGGCCGTGCTCGACGACATCGACGGGCTGCTGACCGAGAACCGGATCTTCAAGCAGCGCAATGTCGATATCGGCGTGGTGGACGAGGAGACGATCCAGAAATACGGCTTCTCCGGGGTGATGGTGCGCGGCTCGGGGCTGGCCTGGGATCTGCGCCGGGCGCAGCCCTATGAATGCTATGACGAGTTCGACTTCCAGATCCCCGTCGGCACCCGCGGCGACTGCTACGACCGCTACCTGGTGCGGATGGAGGAGATGCGCCAGTCGATCTCGATCATGCGCCAGGCCATCGACAAGCTGCGCAGGGCCGAGGGCGACGTGCTGGCCCGCGGCAAGCTGGCGCCGCCGAAACGGGCCGAGATGAAGACCTCGATGGAGGCGCTGATCCACCACTTCAAGCTGTATACCGAGGGCTTCCGCGTGCCCGAAGGCCAGGTCTATGCCGCGGTCGAGGCGCCCAAGGGCGAATTCGGGGTCTATCTGGTGGCCGACGGCACCAACCGCCCCTATCGCGCCAAGATCCGGGCGCCGGGTTTCGCCCATCTTCAGGCGATGGACCCGCTCATGCATGGTCACATGCTGGCGGATTGCTCGGCGGTGATCGGCTCTCTGGACGTGGTGTTCGGAGAGATCGACCGCTGACCGATGCTGGCCACGCTGTCATATCTCACCATCGTGGTGACGGTGCTCATCACCGGCTGGTACGCGTATATCTTCGTGCGCGACCCGCAGACCGCGATGGAACGCGCGACCCATCGCCTCGACCTGCTGCCGCAGGTGATGGCCGGGCGCTATGTCGTCATGTTCCTGCTGACGGTGGGGGTACTCATCCTCGCCGATATCCGGGTTGCGGCCTATTACTTCGCCGTCTGCGCCTATCTGGGGCTGCATGACGGCTGGGTCTACAGGCGCCGCGGCCTGCCGCACTTCAAGCACACGATCACCGGCCTGCTGGCGCTGGGTGCCCTGGGCATCGCGCTTGCGGCCCTGACCCTTTCAGGAGAGGCTGTCTGATGCTCCGCCGCCTTCACCACGAGCAACCCGAAAGCTTTGCCTTCACGCCCGCCAATCTGGAATGGGCGAAGGCGCAGATCACCAAATACCCCGAAGGACGCCAGGCCAGCGCCATCATCCCGCTTCTGTGGCGCGCGCAGGAGCAGGAGGGCTGGCTGACCCGCCCGGCCATCGAATATGTGGCCGACATGCTGGGCATGGCCCATATCCGGGCGCTGGAGGTGGCGACCTTCTACTTCATGTTCCAGCTGCAGCCGGTGGGCAGCGTCGCCCATGTCCAGATCTGCGGCACCACCACCTGCATGATCTGCGGCTCGGGCGAGCTGATCGAGGTCTGCCGCGAAAAGATCGCGCCGCGGCCGCACATGCTTTCGGCGGATGGCAAGTTCTCGTGGGAAGAGGTCGAATGCCTCGGCTCCTGCTCGAACGCGCCGATGGCGCAGATCGGCAAGGACTATTACGAGGATCTCACCGCCGAACGCCTGGCCGAGATCCTCGACGAGCTGGCCGCCGGAAAGGTGCCGGTGCCGGGTCCGCAGAACGGGCGCTTCGGGGCCGAGCCCTTGGGCGGCCCCAAGGTGCTGACCGAGGGCGGTGCCGGCAGCCAGAAGGTCAACGCCTCGGTGGAACTGGCCACCACCCTTGGCGATACGGTCAAGCGGATCGACGGCACCGAGGTTCCGATCCTGACCCCCTGGCTGAAGGGGCGCGAGGGGGGCGCGGAAGCCAGCGCGAAAACCTCGGCGGCGCCCGCCGGACGGCAGGCGGCGAAAGAGGCGCCGGAGGTTGCGGAAAAGCAGCCCGAAACCCTTGCCGCTCCGCGCGACGGCAAGCCGGACGATCTGAAGAAGCTCAAGGGCGTGGGGCCCAAGCTGGAGGCGCTGCTGCACGAGCTGGGCGTGTTCCACTTCGATCAGATCGCCGCCTGGACGCCGGAAGAGGTGGCCTGGGTCGATGAGCGGCTTTCCTTCAAGGGCCGGATCGAGCGCGAAGGCTGGATCGCCCAGGCGAAGGAGCTGGCGGCGAAGGGGTGACGGCCCGGATTTCCCGGCAAACCGTTGGAAGTGAACGAAAAACATACGCGAGAGAAGACCAAGAGAGAAAGAAGACCTGAAACCATCGAACCACAGGGAAGGAGCGAACCATGACGAATTCGACGAACAACGAAGGCAATGCGCGCCGGCTTTGGAAGAAGTCGATCGGTGGCGGATTCGTGGTTGCGGCCCTGCTGATGGGATTCAACGGCGCAAGCCTGACCTCGGCCGCGATCACCGGCGCGGCGGTGGCCATTGCCGCCGGTCTGGTTCTGACCCGTCTGGCGGGGAACCGGGATGGGGATTCGATGGCGGCCGACGCGGCCCTGCAGGAGGTCGATGCCGGGCCGGAAACGGTGGTTGACGCGGTCTTTTCGGACGAGGACGGCAAGGCGGCGCAAGAGCCCGCGCAGGAACCGGCGGCCGACACGGCCTCGGGCGCGGTCTCGGAAGGGGCCGGAGACGGGGACGAGCCGGCGCCGGTGTCGGCCAGCTCCATCATCAAGCCGTCGAAATCGCTGCCGGGGCAGCGGGAACTGGCCGAACGCAAGGGAACGTGGCGCTATCAGGGCGCCGGGGCATAGGAAACAGTCGGCGCGCGGACCGGCGGGCCGGATGACAGGACGAAGGCATGGATGCGGAACGCGAACAGGCCATTTCCCGCAAGGGGCGCCATATCGCGGTGGTCATCGCCGTGACGATGGTCCTGTGGATTCTGGCGACGCTGTGGGTCGGGCCGGCGCTGGGCCTGGCCGGGCGCTATGCGGTGCTGTTCGATCTGGCGGCCATTGCCGGCTTCATCTATGCGCTCGTCAACATCTTTCAACTCTGGCGCATGCGCCAGGACAATCACCGAGGGTAGCCGAGACATGCTCAAGGACCAGGACCGGATCTTTACCAACCTCTACGGGATGCATGACCGCACCCTGAAGGGCGCCATGGCGCGCGGCCATTGGGACGGCACGAAGGAGATCCTTGCCAAGGGACGCGACTGGATCGTGAGCCAGGTGAAGGATTCGGGCCTGCGCGGGCGCGGCGGGGCGGGCTTTCCCACCGGGCTGAAATGGTCCTTCATGCCGAAGGAAAGCGACGGCCGCCCGGCCTATCTGACCATCAACGCCGACGAATCCGAGCCCGCCACCTGCAAGGACCGCGAGATCATGCGCCACGATCCGCACACGCTGATCGAGGGGGCGCTGATTGCCTCCTTCGCCATGGGGGCGCATGTGGCCTACATCTACATCCGCGGCGAATACATCCGCGAGCGCGAGGCGCTGCAGGCGGCGATCGACGAGGCCTATGACGCGGGGCTGATCGGGAAGAACGCCTGCAAGTCGGGCTGGGATTTCGACCTCTACCTGCATCACGGCGCCGGCGCCTATATCTGCGGCGAGGAAACCGCGCTGCTGGAAAGCCTCGAAGGCAAGAAGGGGATGCCGCGGATGAAGCCGCCCTTCCCGGCGGCGGCGGGGCTTTACGGCTGCCCGACCACGGTCAACAATGTCGAATCGATCGCCGTGGTGCCCACCATCCTGCGGCGCGGGCCGGAATGGTTCGCCTCGTTCGGGCGGCCCAACAATTCCGGCACCAAGCTGTTCGCGCTGACCGGCCACGTCAACACGCCCTGCGTGTTCGAGGACTCCATGTCCCTGTCGGTGCGCGAGCTGATCGAAAAGCATGGCGGCGGCATCCGCGGCGGCTGGGACAATCTCAAGGCCATCATCCCCGGCGGCGCCTCCTGCCCGATCCTGCGCCGCGATCAGCTGGAAGATGCGATCATGGATTTCGACGGGATGCGGGAAAAGCAGTCCTCCTTCGGCACCGGCTGCATGATCGTGATGGATCAGTCGGTGGACGTGGTGAAGGCGGTCTGGCGGCTGTCCAAGTTCTTCAAGCATGAAAGCTGCGGCCAGTGCACGCCCTGCCGCGAGGGCACCGGCTGGATGATGCGGGTGATGGAGCGGCTGGTGACTGGCGACGCCGAGATCGAGGAGATCGACATGCTCTACGAGGTGTCCAAGCAGGTCGAGGGGCACACCATCTGCGCGCTGGGCGATGCGGCGGCCTGGCCCATCCAGGGGCTGATCCGCAACTTCCGCGACGAGATCGAGGACCGGATCCGGGCGAAGAAGGCCGGCCGCGTCACCGCGGTGGCGGCCGAGTGAGAGCAGCGGCGGAACGGACAACTGACCGGGCAAGGGGGCAAGAGATGATCCGCAGGCGCAAACTGGTTCTGTTGGGGGCGTTCGCCGCGGTGGTGGTGATTGCCGCCTGCACCAAGCGCGAGGACCGGGTTCTTTTCGAGGGCCACTACTACAAGGCCAAGGCCACCCCCGTGGACAAGAAGTCGGACCGGCGGCAATTCGTGGTGACGGTGCCCGACGTGTCGGTTTCGCTGGATGGTGCGCGGGCAGCGGGCGAATACGAAGGCATCCGCTACTGCATCCGCAATTTCGGCTCTTCGCGGATCGACTGGACGGTGGGCCCGGACACCGAGACCGACAAGCTGGCCGTCGTGAACGACAGGATCACCTTGCGGGGGGCATGCATCCGGCCATGACGGGCTGTTCGGCATATCCTTGCGCATTCGCCGGGCCGTTATTGAATAACGGTGGCGGGCGGCGTCGTGATTGGAGGCCTTTGAAGGAGGACTCCATGATGACGAAGATTCGCTCGATCCTGCGCCTTGCGGCGATGCTCGCCGCTTTCGGCCTGCCCGCCGCGGCTGCCACCGACAAGCTGTCCCTGCGCGACATCCCCGAGATCGACGAGCCGCTGTTCGCGATCGTCGTGGCCTACGTGATTGGCGAGAAATGCCCCACCATCTCGGCCCGGCGGCTGAAGGGGGTGTTCCAGCTGGAAAGACTGTACTGGCGGGCGCGCGATCTGGGCTACAGCCATGCCGAGATCAAGGCCTATGTGAAATCCCCCGTCGAGAAGCAGCGCGTGCTGAAGAAGGGCATGAAGCTTCTCAAGGCCTACGGCCCCGAGGACGACCCGCAGAGCTATTGCGCGTTCGGGCGCGCGGAAATCGAGAAAAACAGCGCGATCGGCGCGCTATTGAGGGCGAAGTGAACCCATGACTGACCTGCGCAAGATCATCATCGACGGAACCGAGATCGAGGTGGACGGGGCCATGACCCTGATCCAGGCCTGCGAGGTGGCGGGCGTCGAGGTGCCCCGCTTCTGCTATCACGAGCGGCTGTCGATTGCCGGCAACTGCCGCATGTGCCTGGTCGAGGTGGTCGGCGGCCCGCCCAAGCCCGCGGCCAGCTGTGCCATGCAGGTGCGCGACCTGCGCCCCGGCCCCGAGGGCCAGCCGCCCGAGGTGAAGACCAACTCGCCCATGGTGAAGAAGGCGCGCGAGGGGGTGCTGGAGTTCATCCTCATCAACCACCCGCTGGACTGCCCGATCTGCGACCAGGGGGGCGAGTGCGACCTTCAGGACCAGGCCATGGCCTATGGCCATTCCTTCAGCCGCTACCGCGAGGCAAAGCGGGCGGTGGACGATCTCGACCTCGGGCCGCTGGTGTCCACGCAGATGACGCGCTGCATCTCCTGCACCCGCTGCGTGCGCTTCACGACCGAGGTCGCCGGGGTGTCGGTCATGGGCCAGACCGGCCGCGGCGAGGATGCCGAGATCACCACCTATCTGGGGGCGCTGATCCCGTCGAACCTGCAGGGCAACATCATCGATCTATGCCCGGTGGGGGCGCTGACCTCGAAGCCCTACGCCTTCACCGCCCGGCCGTGGGAGCTGACCAGGACCGAAACCATTGACGTGATGGATGCGCTGGGTGCGAACATCCGGGTCGATACCAAGGGCCGGCAGGTGATGCGCATCCTTCCGCGCAACCATGACGGCGTGAACGAGGAGTGGATCTCGGACAAGACCCGCTTCGTCTGGGACGGGCTGCGCCGGCAGCGGCTGGACCGGCCCTATCTGCGCGAGAACGGCAAGCTGCGCCCGGCCTCGTGGAACGAGGCCCTGGCGGCCGCGGCGGCGGCGATGAAGGGGAAGAAGGTCGCCGGGCTGATCGGCGATCTGGTCCCGGTCGAGGCGGCCTTTGCGCTGAAGAACCTGATCGAGGGGCTGGGCGGTTCGGTGGAATGCCGGGTGGACAATGCCCGCCTGCCGATCGGCAACCGCGCAGGTTACGTGGGCAATGTGGCGATCGAAGAGATCGACACCGCGTCCGAGATCATCCTCATCGGCACCAATCCGCGCGATGAATCGCCGGTGCTCAATGCCCGCATCCGCAAGGCGTGGCTGAACGGGGCGAAGGTGAAGCTGATCGGCCAGGCGGTCGATCTGACCTATGATTACGACCATCTTGGCACCGACCGCGCGGCGCTTGCGGCGGCAACGGCCGGCGAAGGGGCGATCGTCATCATCGGCCAGGGGGCGCTGCGCGAGGCCGACGGGCTGGCGGTGCTGGCCGCGGCGCAGGCGCTGTCGGGGCGGATGCTGGTCCTGCACACGGCGACCGCGCGGGTGGGCGCGATGGATGTGGGCGCTGTGACCGAGGGCGGCATCGAGGCGGCGATCGAGGGGGCCGAGGTGATCTTCAACCTCGGGGCCGACGAGGTGGAGATCGAAAGCGCCGAGCGGGGCGGACCCTTCGTGATCTATCAGGGCAGCCATGGCGACCGGGGCGCGCATCGCGCCGACGTGATCCTGCCGGGGGCGGCCTGGACCGAGGAAGACGGGCTTTTCGTCAACACCGAAGGCCGGCCGCAACTGGCGATGCGGGCCAATTTCCCGCCCGGCGAGGCCAAGGAGAACTGGGCCATCCTGCGTGCGCTCAGCGGCGAGCTCGGCGCGCCCCAGCCTTGGGATTCGCTGGCGCAGCTGCGCCAGGCACTGGTCGAGGCGGTGCCGCATCTGGGCGCCATCGACCGGGTGCCGGAAAATGACGGCGAGGCGCTGGAGCGCGGCCCCCTGGGCAAGGCCGATTTCCGCAACGCGATCGGGGATTTCTACCTGACCAATCCGATTGCCCGGGCCTCGGTGCTGATGGCCGAACTGTCGGCGCTGGCGCGGACCGGCAACAGCGGGAAGCTGGCGGCGGAATGATCCGCGCGGCGCTCATATCCCCGGCCCTGGTGGCCGCCTGCGCGGTGCAGAAACCGGCCGAGGGCGAGGCTTTCGCGCCCGAATATCTGGGCGTGGAAACCCGTCTGCTCGAGGGCGATCTGGTGCAGTTCAGAGTGGCGATGAAGGGCGCGCGGACGGGCCGCGACGTGGTGGCCTATGCCGAATGCGCGGCGGCGCAATATGCGCTGATCCGCGGCTACGGATTCGCCCGGCATTTGCGCACGAATATCGACGAAAAGGGTGGCGTGTGGTCGGCAGATGCTGTTTACACCATCTCGCCATCACTGCCCCGCGGTCGCAAGGCCATCGACGCCGAGGTGACGGTGGCCGACTGCGCGGAAAACGGAATACCTACGGTGTGAGGAGCAATGGCTGAATTCTTTTCCACTCCGGTCGGCATCGCCATCATCATCCTGGCGCAGGTTCTGGCCATCGTCGCCTTCGTGATGATCTCGCTGCTGTTCCTGGTCTATGGCGACCGCAAGATCTGGGCCGCCGTGCAGATGCGCCGCGGGCCGAACGTGGTGGGCGTCTACGGGCTGCTGCAATCGGTGGCCGATGCGCTGAAATACGTGGTCAAGGAGGTCGTGATCCCCGCCGGGGCGGACCGCACCGTGTTCATGCTGGCGCCGCTGATAAGCTTCGTGCTGTCGCTGATCGCCTGGGCGGTGATCCCGTTCAATGACGGCTGGGTGCTCAGCGACATCAACGTGGCGATTCTCTACGTCTTCGCCATTTCCTCGCTGGAAGTTTACGGCGTCATCATGGGCGGCTGGGCGTCGAACTCGAAATATCCCTTCCTCGGGGCGCTGCGCTCGGCCGCGCAGATGATCTCCTACGAGGTGTCGCTGGGGCTCATCATCATCGGCATCATCATCTCCACCGGCAGCATGAATTTCGGCGACATCGTGCGCGCCCAGGATACGTCTTACGGCTTCTTCGGCTGGTACTGGCTGCCGCATTTCCCGATGGTATTCCTGTTTTTCATCTCGGCGCTGGCGGAAACCAACCGCCCGCCCTTCGACCTGCCCGAGGCCGAATCGGAACTGGTCGCCGGCTATCAGGTCGAGTATTCGGCCACGCCCTTCCTGCTCTACATGGCCGGGGAATACATCGCCATCTTCCTGATGTGCGCGCTGGTGGCGCTCTTGTTCTTCGGCGGCTGGCTGTCGCCCATCCCGGGCCTGCCCGACGGGGTGCTGTGGATGGTCGGCAAGATGGCGTTCTTCTTCTTCATCTTCGCGATGGTCAAGGCGATCACGCCCCGCTACCGCTATGACCAGCTGATGCGGATCGGCTGGAAGGTGTTTCTGCCGTTTTCGCTGTTCTGGGTGGTGTTCGTGTCCTTCGCGGCGAAATTCGGATGGTTCTGGGGCATCTTCGCCCGCTGGACCGTGGGAGGCTGATCCATGACCCAGATCGATTACGCACGCGCGGCCAAATACTTCCTGCTGTGGGATTTCATCCAGGGCTTTCGGCTGGGGCTGAAGTACTTCTTCGCCCCCAAGGCGACGGTGAACTACCCGCATGAGAAGGGGCCTCTCAGCCCCCGCTTTCGCGGCGAACACGCGCTGCGCCGCTATCCCAATGGCGAGGAACGCTGCATCGCCTGCAAGCTGTGCGAGGCGATCTGCCCTGCCCAGGCCATCACCATCGACGCCGAGCCGCGCGACGACGGCTCGCGCCGGACCACGCGCTACGACATCGACATGACCAAATGCATCTATTGCGGCTACTGCCAGGAGGCCTGCCCGGTGGATGCCATCGTCGAGGGGCCGAATTTCGAATACGCCACCGAAACCCGCGAAGAGCTGTTCTACGACAAGCAGAAGCTCTTGGAGAACGGCGCCATGTGGGAGGCCGAAATCGCCCGCAATATCGAGCTGGACGCCCCCTACAGATGACCGACGCGCCGAAAAACCCCTTCGAGGCGATGCTGAGCCAGGCCCAGGAGATGGCCCGCGCCTTTGCGCCGGCCATGGAGGGCATGAGCCCGGGCGAGCTTGAGAAGCTGTGGCCGACCATGCCGAAGGACGTGATGGAGATGCTCTTCGGCAATGCCGTCAATCGGGGCGGGCTGGATGCGAAGACGCGGCTGCTGCTGACGCTGGCGGGGCTGGTCTGCCAGGGGGCGCAGGCGGATCTGGCCCTGCGCCAGACCGTGCGCCATGCGTTGGAAGCGGGGGCGACGAAACAGGAGATCGTGGAAACGATCGGTCAGATGTCGGTCTTTGCCGGCATCCCGGCCATGACCCGGGCGCTTGAGCTGGCCCGCCAGGTCATGGACGAAAACGAGGAAAACGGATCATGAGCGTGTTTGCCTTCTACCTATTCGCGATCAGCGCCATCGTCGGCGGGCTGTTCACCGTGATCAGCCGCCAGCCGGTGCACTCGGTGCTGTGGCTGATCCTGGCCTTCATCTCTTCGGCCGGGCTTTTCGTCCTGCTGGGGGCCGAGTTCGTGGCGATGCTTCTGGTCATCGTCTATGTGGGCGCGGTGATGGTGCTGTTCCTGTTCGTGGTGATGATGCTCGACGTGGATTTCGCCGAGCTGAAGGCACAGATGGCGCAATACATGCCGATTGCCCTGCTGATCGGGCTGATCCTCCTGATGCAGTTTTCCGTCGCCTATGGCGCGTGGGAGGCCGACGCCGCCGCCGAAGGCCTGCGGGCAAGCCCGATCCCGGAGGACGTGCAGAACACCGTGGCGCTGGGCCGGATTCTTTACGACCAGTATTTCCTGATCTTCCAGCTGTCCGGTCTGATCCTGCTGGTGGCGATGATCGGCGCCATCGTCCTGACCCTGCGCCACCGCGAGAACGTGAAGCGCCAGGACGTGCTGGCCCAGATGTATCGCGACCCGGCCGAGGCGGTGAAGCTGAAGGACGTGAAGCCGGGGCAGGGGCTGAGCCGCTGAGCCGCGCCCGCCGGGCCGGCTGCGGGGCGGCGGGAGCAGACGATGCCGGGCCGGGGGCCCGAAACAGAAATACCGGAACCGGGGCCGCACCCGGGCCGAAAACCAGGAACCGAGGGACGACATGATAGGCTTGGAACATTACCTGACGGTGGCGGCAACGCTATTCGTCATTGGCATCTTCGGGCTCTTCCTGAACCGCAAGAATGTCATCATCCTCTTGATGTCGATCGAACTGATGCTGCTGGCGGTGAACATCAACTTCGTCGCCTTCTCCAGCTATCTGGGCGATCTGACCGGGCAGGTCTTCACCCTGTTCATCCTGACCGTCGCGGCCGCCGAAGCCGCCATCGGGCTGGCCATCCTTGTCGTCTTCTTCCGCAACCGCGGCACCATCGATGTCGAAGACATCAACATGATGAAGGGGTAAGGGGCCATGGAAACCATCATTCTCTTTGCCCCGCTGGTCGGTGCGCTGATCTGCGGTTTCGGGTGGAAGCTGATCGGCGAACGCGCCGGCATGTGGATCTCGACGGGGCTGGTGTTTCTGGCCATGATCCTTTCGTGGATCGTGTTCTTCACCTTCGACGGCGAGATGCGTCAGATCCCGGTTCTGCGCTTCATCGAAAGCGGCAGCCTGGCCACCGACTGGGCGATCCGGCTGGACCGGCTGACGGCGATCATGCTGATCGTGGTCACCACGGTCTCGGCGCTGGT
Organism: Piezobacter thermophilus; assembly: GCF_055386745.1. Classification (NCBI taxonomy): domain Bacteria; kingdom Pseudomonadati; phylum Pseudomonadota; class Alphaproteobacteria; order Rhodobacterales; family Paracoccaceae; genus Piezobacter; species Piezobacter thermophilus. The sequence goes on from NZ_AP042380.1 coordinate 1,284,117, forward strand.
TCACCTCTACAGCTTCGGTTACATGAAGGACGACCCCGAATGGCGCGAGGGCGAAAGCTATCTGCCGCGCTTCTTCGCCTATCTGTCCTTCTTCACCTTCGCCATGCTGGCGCTGGTGACCGCCGACAACCTGGTGCAGATGTTCTTCGGCTGGGAAGGCGTCGGCGTGGCCTCCTATCTGCTCATCGGCTTCTATTATCGCAAGCCTTCGGCCAATGCGGCGGCGATCAAGGCCTTCGTGGTCAACCGGGTGGGCGATTTCGGCTTCGCGCTGGGGATCTTTGCGCTGTTCTTCCTGGTGGACAGCATCTCGCTTGACGACATCTTCGCGGCGGTGCCCCGGATTGCCGAGACGCAGCTGACCTTCCTGTGGGGGGAATGGAACGCGGCCAACCTGGTGGGCGTGCTGCTGTTCATCGGCGCCATGGGCAAGTCGGCGCAGCTGATCCTGCACACCTGGCTGCCGGACGCCATGGAAGGCCCGACCCCGGTTTCGGCGCTGATCCACGCCGCGACCATGGTCACGGCCGGTGTCTTCCTGGTCAGCCGCATGTCGCCTCTTTACGAATTCGCGCCCGAGGCGGCGGCCTTCATCACCATTCTGGGCGCCTCGACCGCCTTCTTCGCGGCGACCGTGGGTCTGGTGCAGACCGACATCAAGCGGGTGATCGCCTATTCGACCTGTTCGCAGCTGGGCTACATGTTCGTGGCCGCGGGCGTGGGCATGTATTCGGCGGCGATGTTCCACCTGCTGACGCATGCCTTCTTCAAGGCGCTGCTGTTCCTGGGCGCGGGTTCGGTCATCACCGCCATGCACCACGAACAGGACATGACCAATTACGGCGGGCTGCGCAGGAAGATCCCCTATACCTTCTGGGCGATGATGATCGGTACGCTGGCGATCACCGGGGTGGGGATCCCGCTGACCTCGATCGGTTTCGCCGGCTTCCTGTCGAAGGATGCCATCATCGAAAGCGCCTGGGGGGCGGGGTCGAGCTATGGCTTCTGGCTGCTGGTGATCGCGGCCGCCTTCACCTCGTTCTACAGCTGGCGGCTGATGTTCCTGACCTTCTGGGGAGAGCCGCGCGGCGATGCCCACGCGCATGAGCACGCCCATGAAAGCCCGCTGGTCATGCTGGTGCCGCTGGGCGTGCTGAGTCTCGGCGCGGTGTTTGCCGGCATGGTCTGGTATGGCAGCTTCTTCGGCAAGGCCGAGCAGGTGGCGGAATTCTACGGCATCCCGCTGGCCGAAGTCGCGGCCGGAGAGGAAGCCGCCGCCACCGCCGGAGAGGGCGAGAGCGGCCATGGCAAGGCGGCAGCGGCCGAAGAGGCCGCGGCCGGCGCGCACGAGGTTTCGCCCTTCGGCGGCAGCCCGGGCGAGGGTGCGCTTTACATCGCGCCCGACAACCTGGTTCTGGAAAAGGCCCATGCGGCGCCGAAATGGGTGAAGATCTCGCCCTTCATCGCGATGCTTCTGGGGCTTGCGGTGGCGGTGTGGTTCTACCTGGTGAACCCGGCGCTGCCCGCCCGCCTGGCGCAGAGCCAGCGTCCGCTCTACCTGTTCCTCAAGAACAAGTGGTATTTCGACGAGCTCTATGACGCCATCTTCGTGCGTCCGCTGACGGGTCTGGGCCGGGTGCTGTGGAAGCGCGGTGATGGCCGCATCATCGACGGCTTTCTCAACGGCCTGGCCATGGGAGTGGTTCCCTTCTTCACCCGGCTGGCCGGGCGCGCGCAGTCGGGCTTCATCTTCACCTATGCCTTCTGGATGGTGCTGGGGCTGGTCGCCCTGATCACCTGGATGTCGGTCTCCGGAGGAGCGAACTGATATGGACAACCTTCTTTCCATCGTCACCTTCATCCCGGCGCTGGCGGCGGTGATCCTGGCCATCTTCCTGCGCGGCGAGGACGAAGCGGCCCAGCGCAACGCCAAATGGGTGGCGCTGGTGGCCACGACGGTCACCTTCCTGGTGTCGATCGCCATCTATACCCAGTTCGACCCCTCCGACACCGGCTTCCAGTTCGTGGAAGAGGGCGAGTGGCTGCTGGGGCTGAAATACAAGATGGGGGTGGACGGGATTTCCATCCTGTTCGTGCTGCTGACCACCTTCATCATGCCGCTGACCATCCTGGCCAGCTGGGAGGTCACCCACCGGGTCAAGGAATACATGATCGCCTTCCTGCTGCTGGAGACGCTCATGCTGGGCGTGTTCATGGCGCTGGATCTGGTGCTGTTCTACCTGTTCTTCGAGGGCGGGCTGATCCCGATGTTCCTGATCATCGGCATCTGGGGCGGCAAGAACCGCATCTATGCGAGCTTCAAGTTCTTCCTCTACACCTTCATCGGGTCGGTGCTGATGCTGGTGGCGATCGTGGCCATGTATGCCGATGCCGGCACCACCGACATTCCGACGCTGCTGACCCATGAATTCCCCTCGGAAAGCTTCAGCGTGCTGGGCCTGCGCATCATCGGGGGCATGCAGACGCTGCTGTGGCTGGCCTTCTTCGCCTCGTTCGCGGTGAAGATGCCCATGTGGCCGTTCCACACCTGGCTGCCGGACGCCCATGTGCAGGCGCCCACCGCCGGTTCGGTGGTGCTGGCGGCGATCCTGCTGAAGATGGGCGGTTACGGCTTCCTGCGCTTTTCCCTGCCGATGTTCCCCATCGGATCCGAGGTGCTGGGGGTGCTGGTGCTGTGGCTGAGCGCGATTGCCATCGTCTATACCTCGCTGGTGGCGCTGGTGCAGGAGGACATGAAGAAGCTGATCGCCTATTCCTCGGTCGCGCATATGGGTTTCGTCACCATGGGGATCTTCACCGTCACCCAGCAGGGGGTTGACGGGGCGATCTTCCAGATGCTCAGCCACGGCTTCATCTCGTCGGCACTGTTTCTGATCGTCGGCGTGGTCTATGACCGGATGCACACACGCGAGATTGCCGCCTATGGCGGGCTGGTGAACCGGATGCCGGTCTATGCGATGGTGTTCATGCTGTTCACCATGGCCAATGTCGGCCTGCCGGGCACGTCCGGGTTCGTCGGTGAATTCCTCACCCTGGTCGGCATCTTCCAGGTCAACACCTGGGTCGCGGCGGTCGCCACTTCGGGGGTGATCTTCTCGGCGGCTTACGCGCTGTGGCTTTATCGCCGGGTGGTGTTCGGCGACCTGATCAGGGAAAGCCTGAAATCCATCCGCGACATGACCGGGCGCGAGCGGCTGATCTTCGCGCCGCTGATCGTGATGACCCTGCTTCTGGGGGTCTATCCGTCGCTGGTGACCGACATCATCGCGCCTTCGACCGAGGCGCTGGTGCAGCAATACGACAAGGCGCTGGCCGCGGCCGAGGCCGCCAGCCAGTTCGCTGCGAACTGAGGGAGCTTGGCGAGATGATCCAGGGTGATCTGACCATTATCCTGCCCGAGATCGTGCTGGCGGTGTACGCCATGGCGGCGCTGATCGGGGCGGTCTATACCACCAGGGACGGGCTGGCGCCGGCACTGACCTGGGTGACGGCGGGGCTGATGGCGGCGCTGGCGGTGTGGACGGCGACCGGAGACGGGGCGACGCGCACGGCCTTTGGCGGCATGTTCGTCGATGACGGCTTTGCCCGTTTTGCCAAGGTGGCGATCCTGCTGGGCGGTGCCTCGGTCCTGGTGATGAGCCAGGACTACATGACCCGCCGCGGCATGATGAAATTCGAGTATCCCGTGCTGGTGGCGCTGGCCACGGTGGGCATGATGATGATGGTCAGCGCCGGCGATCTGATGGCGCTCTACATGGGGCTGGAGCTGCAGTCGCTGGCGCTTTACGTCATTGCCGCGTTCCGGCGCGACAGCGTGCGCTCGACCGAGGCGGGGCTGAAATATTTCGTCCTTGGCGCGCTCAGCTCGGGGCTGCTGCTTTATGGCGCGTCGCTGGTCTATGGCTATGCGGGCACGACCTCCTTCGCGGGCATCATCCAGACCGCGCAGGCGGGCGAGGTGTCGCTGGGGCTGCTCTTCGGGCTGGTGTTCCTGATTTCGGGCATGACCTTCAAGGTCAGCGCGGTGCCGTTCCACATGTGGACGCCCGATGTCTATGAGGGCGCCCCCACGCCGGTCACCGCCTTCTTCGCCACCGCCCCGAAATTCGCCGCCATGGGGATGCTGGCGCGGGTGCTGTTCGATGCCTTCGGCGGCATCACCGGCGACTGGGGGCAGGTGATTGCGCTGCTGTCGCTGCTGTCGATGTTCCTGGGCGCCGTGGCCGGGATCGGCCAGCGCGATATCAAGCGGCTGATGGCCTATTCCTCGATCGCGCATATGGGCTATGCGTTGATGGGGCTGGCCGCCGGGACCGCCTTCGGCGTGCAGGCGATGCTGGTCTACATGGCGATCTACGTGGCGATGAACGTGGGCACCTTCGCCTTCATCCTGATGATGGAGAAGGACGGCCAGCCGGTGACCGACATCCGGGCGCTGAACCTTTATGCCCGGCGCGAGCCGGGCCGCGCCATGGCCATGCTGATCCTGTTGTTCAGCCTGGCCGGGGTGCCGCCGCTTCTGGGCTTTTTCGGGAAGTTCTACGTGTTGCGCGCGGCCTATGAGGGCGGGTTGGCATGGCTGGCGATTGCCGGGGTGCTGGCCAGCGTGATCGGTGCGTTCTATTACCTGCGCATCGTCTACTACATGTATTTCGGCGAAGAGGGGCAGGAGATCGAGACGTCGCGTTCGCCGGTGCTGTGGGCCTTCCTGATGGGATCGGCCGCGGTGATGATCCTGGGGATTGTCAACATGTTCGGCGTCGAGGGCGCGGCCGCTGCCGCGGCGATGGTGCTTGTCAACTGATCCGGCCATTTTCCGGCGGCGCCGCGCCCTTGCGGGCGCGGCACGTCCTTTCCTGCGCGCCCGGTGGGCGCGCGTGCCTCCGGCGGGAGTATTTCCGGCAAGAGGAAGCGCATGACGGACTGGCCGGAAGGCTACGCGCTGTGCGTTCTCGAAAGCGTCGACAGCACCCTGGACGAGGCCGCGCGGATGGCGCCGGAACTTGCGGGTCCGGTGTGGATCATGGCGCGTCGGCAGCTGGCCGGGCGTGGGCGGCGCGGGCGGGCATGGACCGACCCGCCGGGCAACCTGGCGGCGACACTGGTGATGCCGGTTACGGACGAGCCGGGCCGGGCGGCATTGCGCAGTTTCGTGGCCGCGCTGGCGCTGCATGATGCCTGCGTGGCGGCCACGGGGCGTGCGGACGGGCTGGCGCTGAAATGGCCCAACGACGTGCTGCTCAACGGCGGCAAGCTGGCCGGCATTCTTCTGGAGAGCGCGGGGCAGGGCGCAAGGGCGGCGTGGTTGGCCATCGGCATCGGGGTCAATCTTGTCCGCGCACCCGGGGCGGACGAGGTGGAGCCGGGGGCGTTTCGCCCGGTGGCCCTGCTGCCCGAAACCGGGGCGGCGGTGGAGCCCGAGGATTTCCTGACCCTGCTGGCGGCTGCCTATGCCCGTCACGAGGCGCAGTTCGCCACCTACGGGTTCGAGCCGATTCGCCGGGCCTGGCTGGCGCGGGCGGCGCGGCTGGGGCAGCCGGTCACGGCGCGTACCGGCCGGGCAGAGGTGGTCGGCACCTTCGAGACGGTGGACGCGGCCGGCAACCTTGTTCTATTGACGCCGCGGGGCCGCGTCGCCATTCCGGCGGCCGAGGTCTTTTTCTGAACGGGTGGGGTCCATGCTTCTGTGCATCGATTGCGGCAATACCAATACCGTCTTCTCGATCTGGGATGGCGAGAAATTCCTGTGCACGCTGCGCACCTCGACCCATCACGCGCGCACGGCGGATGCCTATTTCACCTGGTATTCCACGCTGGTGAAGCATTACGGGATCGATGCCGACATCTCGGATGTGATCATCTCGTCCACGGTTCCGCGGGTGGTGTGGAACCTGCGCGTCTTCTCTGAGCGTTTCTTCGGGTGCCGGCCGCTGGTGGTGGGCAAGCCCGACTGCCTGCTGCCGCATCCGCCGCGGGTCGATGAGGGCACGCAGGTGGGGCCGGACCGGCTGGTGAATGCGGAAGGGGCCTTCGACCGGCATGGGGGCGACCTGATCGTGGTGGATTTCGGCACCGCCACCACCTTCGACGTGGTGGATGCGGATGGAGCCTATATCGGCGGGGTGATTGCGCCCGGGGTGAATCTGAGCCTCGAGGCGCTGCACATGGCCGCCGCCGCGTTGCCGCATGTGGACATCGCCCGGCCTGAAAGCGTGATCGGCACCAACACGGTGTCCTGCATCCAGTCGGGCGTGTTCTGGGGCTATGTCGGGCTGGTGCGCGAGATCTGCGCGCGCATCAAGGCCGAGCACGGGCGCGCGATGAAGATCGTTGCCACCGGCGGGCTGGCGCCGCTGTTCCAGCAGAATGTGGATCTGTTCGATTTCCTGGAGGAAGACCTGACCATGCACGGCCTGACCGTCATCCACGCCTTCAACCGCGACCGGCACCCGGCATGAGCGGCGAGAGGCTGATCTATTTGCCGCTGGGCGGGGCCGGGGAAATCGGCATGAACGCCTATGTCTATGGCTATGGCCAACCGGGGAAGGAACGGCTGATCCTTGTCGATCTGGGGGTGACCTTCCCGGACATGGACGGCACGCCGGGGGTTGACCTGATCATGCCCGACATTGCCTGGCTGCGCGAGAATGCCGACCGGCTGGAGGCGATCTTCGTCACCCATGCCCATGAAGATCACGTGGGCGCGGTGGCGCTGCTGCACCGGGACCTGGGCGCGCCGGTCCATGCGCGCGCCTTCACCGCCAATATCGCCCGGGCGAAGATGGAGGAGCGGGGCGGCGATCCTGACGCGGTGCGGACCGCCTCGCCCTGGCCCGAAACCGTGCAGGCGGGGCCGTTCCGGGTGGGCTTTGTGCCGGTATCGCATTCGATCCCGGAAAGCGCCGCGCTGGTCATCGACAGCCCCGGCGGGCGGGTGGTGCATTCGGGCGATTTCAAGATCGACCCGACTCCGGTGGTGGGCGAAGCTTTCGACCGGGCGGTGTTCGAAGAGATCGGCAAGGGCGGCGTGCGGGCGCTGGTGTGCGATTCTACCAATGTCTTTTCCCCCGCGCCGGGCCGCTCCGAGGCCGATCTGGCCCCGGCCCTGGAAGAGCTGATTGCCGGCGCCGGTGGCATGGTGGTGGCGACCACATTTGCCAGCAATGTCGCGCGGCTGAAAACCCTGGCCGAGGCCGGCCGCAATGCCGGGCGCTCGGTGGTGCTGCTGGGGCGGGCGATGCGGAGGATGATCGAGGCGGCGGTGGAAACCGGCGTGCTGGGCGATTTTCCCCCGGTGGTGAGCGCCGAAGACGCGCAGGAGATCCCGCGCGAGAACCTCCTGGTTCTGGCCACCGGCAGCCAGGGCGAGCGCCGCGCCGCGGTGGCGCAGCTGGCGCGCGGCAAGTATCAGGGAATCGAGGTCGGCGAGGGGGATCTGTTCCTGTTCTCCTCCAAGACCATCCCGGGCAACGAGCGCAGCGTCATCCGCATCATCAACCAGCTTTCCGAAAAGGGTGTGGACGTGGTCGATGACTGCAACGGCCGCTATCACGTCTCGGGCCATGCCAACCGGCCCGATCTGGAAGAGGTGCACCGGCTGTTGCGCCCGCAGATGCTGATCCCCATGCATGGCGAACATCGCCATCTGCGCGAACATGCCCGGCTGGCCGAGGCGGCCGGCCTGCAAAGCGTCGTGGCCGTCAACGGGATGATGATCGACCTGTCCGGCAACGCGCCCTCGGTCGCCGAATATGTCGAAACCGGGCGCAGCTATCTGGACGGAACGGTGCGGATCGGGGCGCTGGACGGGATCGTGCGCGACCGGATCCGCATGGCGCTGAATGGTCATGTCATCGTCACCGTCATTCTCGACGAAGAGGACGAACCGCTGGGCGATGCCTGGTGCGAACTGATGGGCCTGCCCGAGGTCGGAGCTTCGCAGGTGTCCGTGGTCGAGGTTCTCGAGGCGGATCTCACCCAGTTCCTGATGCGGGCCAATCCCAAGACGCTGGCCAGCGACGAGCGGCTGGAGGAATCACTGCGGCGCATCGTGCGCCAGACCGCGCAGGCCGAGATCGGCAAGCGCCCCGAGGTCACGGTGGTCATCAGCCGCATGGGCTGACGGCAAGGCGTTTGCCGCCATCGCATGACCAAAAGTGCGAAAGATATTTGACAGTACCGTGACCTCGGGGATCAGCCGGTGCGGCGTTCGTCGAAGCTGAGCGCGATGAAGCGGGGCAGGTGATCGCCCATGCCCACCACCTTGCCGCCATCGCCCTTGCCGGCGGCCCTTTCGCGGGGAGCGTTTTTCGACCTGGCGTGGGAGCGGCTGGCGGGGGGCTTTTCGCCCGTTCCCTCGCCGCTGTCCGGCGCCGGGGCATCGGGGGCGGCCTCGGGGGCCTCGGCGGGGGGCTGTTCCCCGCTCGGCGCCGCGCTTTCCCCGGTTTCGGCCGTCCTGGCGGGCCGGGGGGCGGTGCCCTTCTTCCGGCGGGTGCGGCTGCGCGGTTTATCCTCGGCCTTTTCCGCCTTTTCCGCCTTTTCCGCCTTGCCCGTCTTTTCCGCGACCTTTTCCGCCGCCGGTGCTGCCGCTTTCAGCGGGTTTTCGATGCGGGGGATTTCCCGCTGCACCAGCCTTTCGATGGCGTCGAGATACTTGTCATCGCGCGGCCCGCAGATGGTCAGCGCCTTGCCGTCGCGCCCGGCGCGCCCGGTGCGGCCGATGCGGTGGACGTAATCCTCGGCATGGCTGGGCACGTCGAAATTGAAGACATGGCTGACGCTGGGCACGTCCAGCCCGCGGGCGGCGACGTCCGAGGCCACCAGAAACCGCAACTCGCCGTCGCGGAAGGCGTCAAGCGTCCGCATCCGCTGCGACTGGTCCAGATCGCCATGGATCGGGGCCGCGTCATAGCCGTATTTTTTCAGCGACTTGGCAACGATGTCCACATCCACCTTGCGGTTGCAGAAGATGATCGCATTGGTGCACTTGTCGCCCTCGGCGTCGATCAGCGCCCGCAGCAGGCGGCGCTTTTCGCTGCCCTCGCGGTCGCGGCGCGAGGGTTTGAACATCACCACGCCCTGTTCGATGTTCTCGGCGGTGGTCGCCTGGCGGGCGACCTCGATCCGGGCCGGGTTGGACAGGAACATGTTGGTGATGCGCTCGATCTCGGGCGCCATGGTGGCCGAGAAGAACAGCGTCTGCCGCTTGAGCGGGTTGGTCAGGCCGAAGATGCGCTCGATATCGGGGATGAAGCCCATGTCGAGCATGCGGTCGGCCTCGTCCACGACCATGATGTTGACGTCGTTGAGGATCAGCTTGCCGCGCTCGAAATGGTCCAGCAGCCGCCCCGGCGTGGCGATCAGCACGTCAACGCCGCGGTCGATCAGGGTTTCCTGCTCCTTGAAGCTGACCCCGCCGATCAGCAGCGCCTTGGTGAGTTTGACGTATTTGGCGTAGGTGTCGAAGTTCTCCGCCACCTGTGCGGCCAGCTCGCGCGTCGGGCACAGCACCAGGCTGCGCGGCATGCGCGCACGCGCCCGGCCGCGGGCCAGCAGGGTAATCATCGGCAGGGTGAAACTGGCGGTCTTGCCGGTGCCGGTCTGGGCGATGCCCAGCACGTCGCGCCCTTCGAGGGCAGGGGGAATGGCGCCTTCCTGAATCGGGGTGGGGCGTTCGTATCCGGCCTCTTCTACGGCCTTCAAAACCTTCGGATTGAGGTTCAGTTCAGAGAATGTTGTCATGTGTATCCGCTTTTGCGGACACGATCCGGCCCGCACGTCTGTCATCGCCGGGCCCGTCTGGCCCTGCACCATCAATGTGCATCACGGCGTGGCGCCCGCATAACAAAATGTGAGGGCAGCGTCAAACACCTGGGCGCGAGAACGGAATTTCCGGGCAAATGTTTCAGAATCGGGAACAATTCAGTCAATGCCGGGAAAATGTTTCCGTCTTTTGCGGGCTAGCTCCAGATCGCAATGCCGCAGCAGCCCGGCCGAGCGCAACCTCTGCCGCACGTCCGCATCGGCCGCACCGATTTCGTCGAAGAACGCGCGCAAGCCTGCCTCGCCGCTGTCGGCCTCGATGGCCGTCAGCACCTCGTGCAGGGTCAGCCCCCCCTTCTCGCGCGGCCGCGCCGGGGCGAGATCGGCGCGATAGGATCCCTTCTCCAGCCGATAGCGATAGGCGGCGACCCACTGCTCCCAGCTTCCGGCATGGCAGTGGCACAGCGCCATGTGGTCCATCTCCACCTCGCCGGGGTTCATTTCGTCGCCGCGAAAGATGTTGTGAATGCGGATCCTGAGCGGGCCCAGCCCGGTGCGGACGAAAAGCTTTCCCGCCAGATGGCTGAGAAAGCCGCCCTTCACGTAACGGCCGAAGCGGGGGTAAAGCCGCGCCACGATGGCCTCGCGCTCCGGCCCCGGCGGGATGAAGGCCTTGAACAGGGTGCCATCGCCGCAAAGCTGCTCCACGGGGCGGACGCGGGCGCAGAGGGTGTCGTCGGCAAGGGCGGCAAGCTGCGCGGTCACGCCGTCGCCCTCTGGCCAGAGGAATTCGTCCACGTCCATGTGGATCAGCCAGTCCACCTGGCCCGCGCGTTCATAGGCGAAGGTGGCGTTGGCGCTCTGGCGGACCTGGTGCTTTGCCGGGCGCTTGCGCCCCAGCCGGCGCCAATGGGCCGCGTCGCAGGCAAAGACCCTGATCCTGGGATGGGCGGCAAGGGTTTCCCGCGCCCGTTCATCCGCGTCGTCCAGGAAGATGAACAGCCGGTGCGCCCCCAGATCGAGGTGATGGGCGGCGAAACCGAGGATCTCGTCCAGGGGCGCCTTGATCGTCGCGACAAGGCCCCAGCGGGCGGTCGGGGATGGGGAGGGCGTGGACATCGCCCGCGCTTATACCATCATTTCCTTGGTGGCCGAGAGCGTCAGTTCTGGAAAGTCGCGCTCGATGCGGTCGATGTCCCATTGCAGGCGGGTCAGATAGACCACGTCGCCGTCATGGTCATGGGCGATGTGCTGGCGGTTGGCATTGATGAAACGCTCCATCGCCGCCTTGTCGCCGCTGACCCAGCGGGCCGAGGTGAACTGCGAGGCCTCGAAGCGCACCGGCAGGCCGTATTCCAGCTCGATCCGGCTGGCCAGCACGTCGAACTGCAGCGCCCCCACCACGCCGACGATGAAGCCCGCCCCGATCATCGGCTTGAACACCTTGGCGGCGCCTTCCTCGGCGAACTGCATCAGCGCCTTTTCCAGATGCTTGGCCTTCATCGGGTCGCCGGCGCGGATGCCCTTGAGCAGCTCGGGCGCGAAGGAGGGGATGCCGGTCACGCGCAGCGCCTCGCCCTCGGTCAGGGTGTCGCCGATGCGCAGCTGGCCGTGATTGGGGATGCCGATGATGTCGCCGGCCCAGGCCTCTTCGGCCAGCTCGCGGTCGGCGGCGAGAAACAGAACCGGGCTGGACACCGTCATCGGCTTTTTCGACCGCACATGGGTCAGCTTCATGCCGCGCCGGAAATGCCCCGAGGCCAGCCGGACGAAGGCCACCCGGTCGCGGTGCTTGGGGTCCATGTTGGCCTGCACCTTGAAGACGAAGCCGGTCACCTTCGTCTCGGCCGGATCGATCGGGCGCGGCTCGGCGCGCTGGGGGCGCGGTTCGGGGCCGTAGGTGGCAATCCCGTCCATCAGCTCCTTCACCCCGAAGGAGTTGATGGCCGAGCCGAACCAGATCGGGGTCATGTGCCCCTCGAGCACCGATTGCGGGTTCAGCGCGGGCAGCAGCCCGCGGGCCATTTCCAGCTCTTCCAGGAAGGGCTCCAGCAGGTGGGGGGGGACGTGCTCGGCCAGCTTCGGGTCGTCCAGTCCGTCGATCTGGATGCTTTCGGCCACACGGTTGCGGTCGGCGCGGTCCATCAGCTCGAGCCGGTCGCGCAGCAGGTCGTAGCAGCCCAGAAACTCGCGCCCCTGGCCGATGGGCCAGCTTGCCGGGGTCACGTCGATGGCCAGCATTTCCTGGATCTCGTCGATGATCTCGAAGGTGTCGCGCGATTCGCGGTCCATCTTGTTGCAGAAGGTGAAGATGGGCAGGTCGCGCAGGCGGCAGACCTCGAACAGCTTCTGCGTCTGGCTTTCCACCCCCTTGGCGCCGTCGATCACCATGATCGCCGAATCCACCGCCGTCAGCGTGCGATAGGTGTCTTCGGAAAAGTCCGAATGGCCCGGCGTGTCCACGAGGTTGAAGCGCCAGCGGCCATAGTCGAAGGACATGGCCGAGGCGCTGACCGAGATGCCCCGGTCCTTTTCCATCTGCATGAAGTCGCTGCGCGTGCGCCGGGCCTCGCCCTTGGCGCGCACCTGACCGGCCATCTGGATCGCCCCGCCGTAAAGCAGGAACTTCTCGGTAAGCGTGGTCTTGCCCGCATCGGGGTGGCTGATGATGGCAAAAGTGCGCCGCCGGGCGATTTCGGCGGGCAGGTCAGGGCGGTTGGGGAGGGCGTCAAGCATGGGCGCGCATATAGTGCCTGCCCGGCCCGAGAACAAGCGGATCCCCCCAGCCCCGCCCGCGGGCGCGTGGGGCGGAAAATCGCCGGCATTTCCGTAAACGCGGGTTTGGGCGGGCGGCAATAAACCGTAGTTATATGGCAGCTCCATGCCGCCGCAGGTAGGGAGAACGTCACCCGCCTGCCCGTCTCCCGGGAGCGGGCGGTCGTTTGGCAAGCGTGAAACGGGTACAGGGAGAGGGACTCATGGCGACGCTGACGGGAACATCGGGAACCGATACCCTGATCGGGACGGCGGGGAACGATGTTCTGGTGCCGCTGGGGACGTCGCAGGCGGGGGCGCGCGAGATCCTGCGGGGACTGGATGGCGCGGATACCTATGATCTTCGCCGCGGTGGCCCGTCGGGGTATTACGACTTCCTGATCGACGATCGCGGCACTGACGGGGCCGCGGATTCGATCGTCAATGTCGGCGGGTTCTATGCCTCGGCGTCGCTGGGCTACAGGGCCTGGGCCACGGCGGTCCGGCAGGGCGACGACCTGGTGATCCACACACCCTCGACCCCGGCCCGTTTTCACAGCCCAGCCAGGCCCGCCTATGACATCAGGATCAAGGACCATTACGGCGTCGGCCAGGTGGAGACACTTCAGGCCGGGGGCGTGACCTACAACCTCGTGACCGGAACGACCGGCACCGCGACCGAAGACCTCATGGCCGGAAGTCGCGCGGCTGACAGCCTGTCCGCCGGGGCGGGCGACGACTGGATCTTCGGTAATGGCGGGCGCGACGTTCTGAATGCGGGTGCCGGTAATGACGTGGTCTTCGGCGGAGCCGGGCGTGACGGGATCGTCGCCGGAGCTGGCAGCGACACGGTATTCGGCGGCTCCGGCGGCGACCGGATCCGGCTGGGTGCCGGCAACGACCAGGGGTATGGCGAGGCCGGCAATGACCGGATCCTGGGGCAGGGGGGCAATGACTGGCTGATCGGCGGCGACGGCAACGACGTCCTGCGCGGCGGCGCCGGGGGCGACGTAATCCGGGGCGATGCGGGCGATGACCTTCTGATCGGCGGTCGGGGGGGCGACATTTACGAGTTCTCCGCCCCCGATCCCGCCAATGGCTGGGGGCATGACGTGATTCGCGAGGCCGGCAACCGGCCGGTCGGAACCTCCGGCATGGACAGGGTTTCGCTGTCGGGGCTGTACGGCCCGCCCAGCGGCACCACCGCGGATGCCTATGCCCGGCTCGCGTTCCTGCGTGTGGGCAGCGACATGGAAATCCGCCTCGATGGCGGGCAATCTACCATCCTCGTCCAGAACATGTTTTCCGCCAACCCGGCCCGCTGGTTCGTCGAGCAGATCGTGCTCAAGGCCGGCTACTGGAACGCGCCGCTGTTCCAGATCCTCAGCGTCGGTAAGGACGCCATCGGGGACGACCGCGGAGCGCCGCTCTACGAATATTCGGGTGCGGCCAACGAAATCATCTTCGGCTCGGACGCGGGCGAGCAGATCTACGGCGATGCGGGCACCAATTTCATCTGGACCGGCGCCGGCGCCGATACACTGATCTACAAGGAAAATGATGGCTCGGTCTGGTTCGACGGCACCTATTACTACAGCGACGGCGGCAGCTGGGACATCGTGCAGGATTTCGATGTCATGCAGGACCGGCTGGACTTTTCGCAGATCGCCTCGGTCACGTCGCTGGCCGATCTGACCATCGGGCAGGATGCGCAGGGCGATGCCACCATCTTCTGGGACAGCGGGCGCTTCGACGTGGCCGACATCCTGATCGAACTGCGCGGAGTCACCATGGCCGAGATCACGGCGGATCTGTTCATCTTCGCCTGATCCGCCGGATTTTCACCCGGCCGGGCAGGACCGGCCGGCGCGGTGGCCGGGCCGCCGCGACCACGAGACAGGGAGAGCGGCACCCGATGCCGCTGTCCCGCGCCGGGGCCCCCTCGCTTCCCGGCATGGCCGCGCCCGTTTCCCCCAACGGCGGGCGCGGCCGCATTTGCGGGATCGTTTCCGGGATATCGGCAGAACCCGGCGCGCGGATCAGCCCCCCGCAGAACAGCCCGAGGAGGCCCGCCGCAGCAGCTCGATGGCGTCGGGGCGTTCGAGAAGAGCCTTCTGCACCTCCAGCCCGTGCTGCGAGCGCTCATGTCCTGGCAGCAGATCGCCCAGCCGCTCCAGAAGCTCGGGCGGCAGCATCGGGCGGGTGCGCAGGTCCAGCAGCGTCGATTCGGCGGCGATGCCCTCGGCATAGATGATGTGGTGGCGGTCGAAGAGGATCTGGAAATATTCCAGGAATCCGCCTTCGCGCACCCGCACGCTGTCGCCATTGACCAGGTGGCGGGCCTTGACCAGAATCTCGGACTGCCCCACCCCCAGCCGGTCGTCGCGCTGATAGACGAACAGGCGGTGTTCGGGGCTGACCACCAGCTCGTTTTCATTGTTGAGGACGCCGGGGGCGATCACGATCGGGGCAAGGGCGCCCTCGGCGCGCAGGGTGGAACTGCCGATCCAGCGTACCTCCTGCGGGCCGTCGTCGCGGGTCAGGACGCGGTCGCCGGGGCGGATCAGCTCCACCGGTTTCTGTTCGCCGGTGGCCATGGTGATGCGGGTGCCGCGTGTGAAGGACACGCAGGCGGTCTGGGCCAGGCGCCGCCGCGCGCTTTCGCGGTCGAGGCCGACGAGGGCATAGTCGATCTTGGGGGCAAGCGGCGCCAGCGGCATGACGAACACGGCCGAGATCAGCCAGACCTCGTCCACCTCGACGAAGATGATGGCTTCGACATTGCGGCCGTCCTGCGACATCAGGGTGACCACGCAATCCAGGTGGAGCATGGCGCCGGGGGTTCCGGCCTCGCTGTCCTCGCCGACGAAAAAGCTGCCCTCTTCGGTGCTGGCGAGGGCAAGCCGCAGCGGTCGCGCCCCTTCGCGCAGCTGGTAGATGTCGTCGAGCACGAGATCATCCATGCTGGTCATCCCGTCGCCCAGATTGGCGCCGTCGGAGACGAAAAGCGCATCGCCCGGATAGACGGGAATGCTTTGCTGGAGCGTATTCGGCATCGGGTTTCTCGTCATCCTGATCCTGCCTGTCCTGCCGCGGACATGACCTGCCCTGGCCCGAAATTATTCTCCGATTATGACCAATCTTTGGCTGGCGACGGGTCAATTGCTGGCAATTCGACCGGTTGCGATGTTAATGAGCGTGACCGGGAAAGGAAAGGACGGAGGATCGGACATGGACATGGGGATTTCGGGCAAGCTGGCACTGGTCTGTGCATCCAGCCGCGGGCTCGGCCTGGGCTGTGCCGAGGCGCTGGCGGCCGAAGGGGTGAACCTGGTGATGAACGCGCGCGGGGCCGAGGCGCTTGAGGCCGCGGCCGAAGCCATCCGTCGCGCCCACGGGGTCGAGGTGCGCACCGTGGCGGTGGATGTCACCACGGCGCAGGGGCAGCAGGAGGTGCTCGAGGCGGCGGAAGGGGCCGAGATTCTCGTGAACAATGCCGGCGGGCCGCCGCCGGGGATGTGGACCGACTGGGAGCGCGAGGATTTCATCAGGGCGCTGGACGCCAACATGCTGACGCCGATCGCGCTGATCAAGGGGCTGGTGCCGGCGATGATGGCGCGCGGCTGGGGGCGGGTGGTGAACATCACCTCGCAGGCGGTGCGGGCGCCGATCCCGGTTCTGGGCCTGTCCAATGCCGCGCGCGCCGGGCTGACCGGGTATGTTGCCGGCACTGCCCGCCAGGTGGCCGCAAGCGGCGTGACCATCAACAACCTCCTGCCGGGCATCCACGCCACCGACCGCGCCGATGCGCTGGACCTGTCGGTGGCCCGCGCCGAGGGGATCACGCTGGAGGAGGCGCGCGCGCGGCGTGCCGCGACCATCCCCGCCGGGCGCTATGGCACGCGGCAGGAATTCGGGGCGGTCTGCGCCTTCCTGTGTTCGCAGCACGCGGGCTATATCGTCGGGCAGAACATCCTCGTGGATGGCGGCGGGGTGAACCTGACCATGTAGCGCCGCGCCGCCAGGTGTGGCCGCGCCCGGCCGGGCCGGCCCGCCTCAGCCGGTGAGCAGGCGCGTGAGCACCCCCATGACCAGGGTGATGACCAGCGTGACGGTCCACACTGCGGTGACGGCGGCTCCGGCCTGCGGGGCCGGCTGCACCGCCTCTGCGGGGGCATAAAGCGCCACCACGATGCGCAGATAGACGCCAAGTGCCAGAACCGAGTTCAGGATCGCCACCACCACCAGCCAAAGGAAACCGGCATCCAGCGCGGCGCCGAACAGCAGCGCTTTGCCGAAAAAGCCGAACAGCGGCGGAATGCCGGTCAGCGACAGGAGAAAGACCGACATCGCCGCCGCCCGCGCCGGGGCGCGGCGGCCGAGGCCGCCAATGGCCTCCATGTCGCGCCCGCCGATCAGAACGATGGCAAAGGCGCCGATGTTCATGGCCGCATAGGCCGCGGCAAAGACGATCAGCGACTCCCGCGCCAGCGCGCCGCCCCCCACCGCCACCAGCCCCAGCAGGAAATAGCCCGACTGCGCCACCGAGGACCATGCCAGCAGCCGCACGAGGTTGCTCTGCACCAGCGCGGCAAGATAGCCGTAGGTCATGGAGATGGCGGCGATCACCGCCACGGCCCATTGCCAGCCGGTCTGCACCGGCAGCGCGCGCAGAGCCTGCGCCAGCGCGAAGATCGCCGCCACCTTGGTGACCACGGACAGGAAAGCCGCCACCGAAACCGGCGCCCCTTCATAGGCGTCCGGCGCCCAGAAATGGAACGGTACCAGCGCCGCCTTGTATCCCAGCCCCACCAGCAGCCCCACCAGCCCGGCCGCCGCCAGGACCGGGGCGCGGTCGATGCCCTCCAGCGCCGAAAGCAGTGTCGATCCGGCCCCGGCGAACCAGAAGGTCAGCCCGTAGACCATCACCGCGCCTGCCACCGACCCGAAGACCAGGAATTTCATCGCCGCCTCGGTGGCCGGGTCGTCCGCCGGCCAGGCCACCAGCGCGAACGAGCCAAGACCGGTCAGCACCACCCCCAGCACCAGCAGCATCACGTCGCCCGACCCGGCAAGCATCAGCGCCCCGATGCTGACCAGAACCATCAGGCTGTAGACGCTGCCCTCGCGGAATTTCCCGGCCAGCTCGGCCCGCGCCAGCAGCAGCGACAGCGCCGTGGCCGGCAGCAGGATCAGCTTCGACCACACGGCCAGCGGGCCGATCCGGTAGGTGCCTCCGAAGACGGTGGTGTCGGCCTTCAGCAACGGCCAGGCCAGCCCGGTGGCCAGCGCCAGCCCGACCAGCCCGATCCCCAGCACCAGCCGCGGCCGGCGGATCATTTCCCCCGTCAGCATCAGCGCCGCGGTGACCATCAGCACCAGTTCGGGCAGCAGGAAGGACAGATCGCGCGACATTCAGAACCCCGCCGCGCTGGTGGTGACGTGAATGACCGACAGCACCCATCCGGGGGCGATGCCGATGGCCAGCGTCAGCACCACCAGCGGCACCAGCACCACCAGGTCGCGCCGGTCCAGATCGGGCAGGGCCTGCCACCTCGCGTCGGGTTCGCCCAGAAACACCAGCCCGATGGCCCGCAGATACAGCCCCGCGGTCACCACGATGGCAAGGATCGAGATGACCGCCACCGGCGCCACGTTCAGGGTGGCCAGGAAGATCTGGAACTCGGCCGGGAAATGCGCCAGCCCCGGCAGGCCGAGCGAGGCGAAGGCGAACAGGATGAAGCTCCAGCCCAGCACCGGCACCAGCTTGAGCAGCCCGCCCATGCGGGCCATCTCGCGGGTGTGGGTGCGCTCCTTGAGCATCCCCACCAGGAAGAACAGCGCCCCGGTCACCAGCCCGTGGCTGATCATCTGCAATATGGCCCCGTCCAGCGCCACCGCGCGCATGGCCGGATCGGTGGCCAGCGCCGCCACCGCCACACCGATCACCACATAGCCCATGTGGTTGACCGAGGTGTAGGCGATCAGCCGCTTCAGGTCGCTTTGCGCCAGCGCCACCAGCGCGCCGTAGAGCGCGCCCGCGACGCCGAAGATCAGCACCACGTTGCCTGCGGCGGCGAAGGCATCGGGCAGCATTTGCAGGGCGAATCGCACCAGCCCGTAGGTGCCGAATTTCAGCATCACCCCGGCCAGGATCACGCTGCCCACCGTGGGCGCCTGCACATGCGCGGCCGGCAACCAGGTATGGACCGGAAAGGCCGGGATCTTGACCGCGAAGGTGAACAGCATCGCCACCAGCGCGACCATGGCCGCCGCCCCGCCCAGGGGGGCGTTGTCGATCCACAGGCGCATGTCGAAGCTCCACGGATCCGAGGCCAGGAACATGCCCAGGATCGCCAGCAGCAGCGGCAGGCTGCCCAGAAGCGTATAGAGAAAGAACATCAGTGCCGCGCGCTGGCGGCCTTCCTCGCCCCAGCCGGCGATCATGAAATACATCGATACCAGGGACACTTCGAAGAACACGTAGAACAGCAGCGCATCCAGCGCCGCGAAGGTGCCGATCGAGGCGGTCTCGAGCATCAGCATCAGGATGACGAAGCTGCGCGCACGGTCCTGCGACCGCGCCTGGTGGATGAAGGACAGCAGGAACAGCAGCGCCGTCAGCCCGATCAGAGGCAGGCTCAGCCCGTCCACGCCAACCCTGTAGGCCGCGCCGATGGCCTCGATCCAGGCGATTTCCTCGACCTGGACGAATTCCCCCGCCACCACGCCGCGCGACCACATGACCAGCGTCAGGATCAGCGTCGCGCCCGAGGCGGCGATCCCCACCGCATGTGCCTGCGTGGCCGAGGCCCGCGGCATCGCCAGCAGGATCAGCGCGCCGATCAGAGGCAGGAAGACGGACAGGGAAAGGATGGGGATCATGGGACGGTTTCCTTACAGCAGCAGCGGCGCGGCGAACAGCGCCGCCGCGATCAGGCCGGTGGCGATGACGGTCAGTGCAAGTTCGCGGTGGATCAGCCCGCTTTGCAGGCGCCGGGCGCGGGCTCCGGTGGCGATGGTGCCCCGCACCAGGCCGAAGATTGCGCCGTCGATGCCTCTTTCGTCGCTGACCCGGGTGCCCCGGGCAATGGTGGCGGTGGCGCGCCCCACCGCCAGGACGGTACCGAAGAGGCGGGTCTCGAACCCGTCGCAGGCCCGGGCGAGCACCAGCGCGGGGCGGGCGACCAGCGCATCCATCCCTCCGCCGATGGCGAATCCGCGCCCCGCCCAGCCGGCAAGCGGCCCCAGCAGCCGCGCCCCGTCCACCTTCCAGCCCAGGGCCAGCCCGGCCAGCGCCGCGCCAAGCCCCAGCGCCATGGCCATGGCCGAGGTCGCAATGCGCGCGCCCAGCAACTCCTCAACCGCCGGGAAGCCGGCCCCCAGCCCCGCCGCCAGCGCCACAAGCGCGCCCATGCCGACGCCCATCCAGGCCAGGTCGGGATTGCCGCGCGCCGCAGGCGTGTGCGGGCCGCGCCACAGCCACGTCATCGCGCGCGCCATGTAGGCCCCGGTCAGAACCGTGCCCGCCAGCCCCAGAGGCAGCAGCCAGGCTGCGCCGGGGGCGCTCAGGGTCGCGGCGATGATCGCATCCTTGGAAAAGAACCCGGCCAGCGGCGGGATGCCGGTCAGCGACAGCGCCGCCAGCGCGAATCCGGCAAAGATGCGCGGATGCGCGCGCCCGACCCCGGCCAGATCCTCCAGCCGGGTGCTGCCGCGCTGGTGCTGGAACACTCCGGCGCCCAGGAAAAGGCCGCTCTTGATCGCCGCATGGGCGATCAGGTGCAGCAGCGCCACCACCGGCGCACCCGCCCCCACCGCCAGCAGCATCAGCCCGTATTGCGACGAGGTGGAGGCAGCCAGCAGACGCTTGAGATCCCGCTCGCCCAGCGCGATCATCCCGGTCACCACCGTTGTCGCGCCGCCCACAAGCCCGATGACCACCAGCGTCTGGCCGGGCAGCATCGGCGAGATCCGGATCAGCAGGATGGCACCGGCCGCCACCAGCGTCGCCGAATGCAGCAGCGCCGAAACCGGGGTGGGACCGGCCATGGCGCGCATCAGCCAGTCCTGCATCGGCAGCTGTGCCGACTTGCCCATGGCCGCCACCAGCAGCAGCAGCCCGCTCAGCGCGGCAACGGGCCCCGAAATCGCCAGCGTGGCGGAAATCTCGCTGCTGCCGGCGGCGCCGATCAGCAGGAAGACCCCCAGGTAAAGGCCCAGATCGGCGCTGCGGGTATAAAGAAACGCCCGCGTGGCCGCACCCGCCACGCCCGGTTTGCGATACCAGAACCCGATCAGCAGATAGCTGGTCGCTCCGATGATCTCCCACGCGGCCAGCAGCGTGATCCAGTCCGCCGCCAGCACCAGCGCCTGCATGGCTGCCACGAAGATCAGCATGGTGGCGAAGAAGCGGTTGCGCTGGGGATCGGCGCGCATGTAACCCGCGGCGAAGACCAGCACGAAGGTGGCGACCACCGCCACCAGCGCCGACAGCACCGCGCTCAGCGGGCCGGCCTCGAGCTGCAGCGGCATTTCCGGCAGGCCCGGCAGGACCAGCAGCGAAACCCTGCCCGAAAACGCCCAGGCCAGAAGCATGCTGCTGGCCAGCAGGGCCAGCACCGCCCCGGCCAGGGCGATCGGGCCGGGCAGGCGGCGGCCCAGCGCGATCACGGCCGCGGCGGCGACAGGGGCAAGGATGGGGACGAGGATCGTCGGCAGCAGCGCGCTCATCCCTTCAGCTCCCGCGCTTCTTCCATCTCGACCGAACCGCGGGCGCGGAAGCGGGCGATGGCGACGGCAAAGCCCACGGCCATTTCCACCGCCATCACCGTCATCACGATCAGCACGAACATCTGCCCCTCCATGGCGCCGGGATGCAGGTAGCGCCAGAAGGCGACCAGGTTGAGCAGGGCGGCGGCGAGGATCAGCTCGATCCCCATCATGATCATCACCAGGTTGGTCTGGCTCAGCGCGCCATAGATGCCGGTGCCGAACAGGGCAGCCCCGATCATCACCACGGTCAGAAGTTCAGCGCTCATGTCCCGTTCTCCTCGTGCCTCTTGCGGAGATGTCCGCGCTGGGCGCTTGCCGGCGCCGCGCGATCCTGCTCCGCCCCGTGCCCGTGATCCTTTCCGTGATCGCGGTCGTGCCCACCGTGGTCTTCGTGACCGGAATGCGCCCGGTGCTTTCCCTGCCCGTGCCCCGCATGATCGTGTCTGGCGTGGTCATGCCCTCCATGGTCATGCCCCCCGTGATCGTGTCCAGAATGATCGTGTCCCGAATGGTCGTGTCCCGCGTGATCCTGCCCGGCATGGTCGCCATGCTGCGAATGGTCGTGCCCGCCGGCACCGTGACCGCCATGACCGCCATGGGGCTGCGCCCCCGCCGTGCCCGGCCCGCCCGCGGGCGTGTCCGGGGCCTGCGGGGGCTGCACCGCCACCGCCGTGGCCGCGATCATGGCGGTCAGGATGGTCAGGCCCGCGCTTTCGAAGATCAGCATCGACCGCCCCAGCAGTTCCAGCCCCAGCAGGCGGACCTGCTCGGCCGCGTCGGGGATGGAGGCGGGCAGGCGGCCCCACTCGGCCAGGAAGGCGACCGCAACGGCGCCTGCAAATGCCACCGCCCCCGCACCCAGCGACAATTTGCGCTGGTGCTTCATGTCCATTTCGCCCAGGCCCCCCGGATCCATCATGAACATCACCATGAAGATCGCCATGATGCTCATTTCGGTGGCCATCATCATGATCTGGAGGATGCCCAGGAACTCGGCCTGCATGACCAGGAACATGGCGCCGATGGCGGTCTGCGAGAACAGCAGCGCCAGCGCCGAGCGCACCATGGAATGGGTGCGGAACACCACGATCCCGAACCAGACGGCGGCCAGCCCGAAGGCGGCAAGGAAGAACAGCTGCGCGCTCATATCGGCACCACCAGCACGATCAGCCCGACGATGAAGATATTAGCCAGCGCCAGCGGAATGCCCAGCTTCCACGACCATTCGAGCAGCGCCGCCTCGCGCACCCGCGGCAGCATCCGCCCGCCCAGCAGCATGGCCGCTGCCACGGCCAGGATCTTGGTCGCGCTCCACGCCCAGCCGGGCAGCCACGGGCCCAGCCAGCCGCCCAGATAGAAGACCGTCATCGCCGAGGCCACCGACAGGATCAGCACCATGCGCCCCAGCCGGAACACCAGCCGCCGTACGCCGGTGTATTCGGCCTCGACCCCGCCGGCGAGATCGCCCGCGGCGGTTGGCAGGTCGAAGGGCGGCGCAAAGGCCATGGCCATGCCCGCAAGGGCGAACAGGGCAAAGCCCAGCGGCTGGTAGGCGATGTTCCACAGGCTTTCCTGCGAGGTGACGATCTGAACCGTGGACAGCGATTCGGCGCGCATGGCCACGGCGGTGATCGGCATCACCACCAGCATCGCATAGGCGACAAGCTGGCCCAGGAACCGCCACCCCCCGATCATGCCATAGGCCCCGTCCGGCCCCCACCCGGCCATGATCAGCGCCACCAGCACATAGGCCAAGGCCGCGTTGAAGGCCAGCGCCCCGGTGGCCAGGTCGGCTCCGATCAGCCCCGGCGCCAGCGGAATCACCGCCAGCGACAGCACCGCCGCCACCAGCAGCAGCACCGGCGCAGTTTCGAAGAACAGCCGGTCGGGCTTGCGCGGCAGGATGCTTTCCCGCCCCAGCAGGGCCAGCGCCGAGATCGCCGGGCCGGCCACGCGAAAGCGCCCCGTGGAGGCCCAGTGCTCCAGCACCGCCACCCCGTAGGCTCCAAGGCCCAGCGCAACCGCGAGAACGAGGCCGGTCATGCGCCGATCTCCCACGGGTCGAGGTCAAGCGAGGCGATGGCCACAAGCGCATCGGCCAGTTCGCGCTGGGCGGTGAGCGGGCCGACAAGGGCGGCATGGGCGGTCGAGGGCGTCTGCAGCCGGGCCTCGGTCACCCGGCCGGCCTTCAGCGTCACGTGCAGATGGGCCATGCCCCGCGCCGTCTCGACCATGGCGTGGCCATGGCCCGAGGCGGGGCCGATGTCCTGCTGCAGAGCGGGAATGGCAAGGGCGGGGGCGGAGGCAGCCGCCTCCAGCGCCTGCTCCATGGCCGCGAGCCGCGCCGCCATCCGTCCGGCGGCGCTGTGGTCGGGGCCGGTCGGGCCGGTCCATGCGGCGGGGTCGGGCAGATCGCCCACCGCGCGCAGGCGCCGGATCAACAGGCGGGCCGTGCCCAGTTGCCGCGAAAGCCGGTGGATCGCCGGCTGCTGAGCGCGCAGGTCTTGCGGTTCGGCCCTACGCAGGGTCCGGTGCAGCGCCGCCGCCCGGGACTCGATCCGTGGCAGGCCCAGCTGCCGGCCCAGCTGCGCCAGCCACAGCAGATGGCTGGCCGCCCTTTCGCGGGCAAGGGCCGCATCGCGCGCGGCTTCGGTTTCGGCCCCGGGGCGGGCGCCGGCCGCGGATTCGATCGCGCGACAGGCCAGCAGGCGCCAGGCAACCGGCGCCAGCGGCATTTGCGTGCCCAGCATGTCCACGAAACCGGCCGCGGGCATCGGCCCCTCGGCCAGAAGATCGCCCCGGCCGGTCAGGCTGGTGGTGCGGGCCTCGACCACCGTGTCGCCATCCAGCAGGAATTCGACCACCAGTCCCCCCGGCAGCCCCGGAAAGAACGGGCCGAAGGGGACAGTGATCCATTCCATCTGCAGCCCGTCGCTGCTGCGCGGTGCGCCCCGGGTCATCTCGACCATGGACATGAAACCCGGCTCGACCCGGTCCATCCAGCCGGTTTCCTCGCCCTCCGGCATCGCGGCATGGTCATGCCCGCCCTGCGCCGCATGGTTGCCCGGCCCACCGGAGGAGCTCTTCTCGACGGGGACGAGTGTCATGCCGCATTCGGGGCAGTTCCCGGGCTCGTCGCTGGTGACCTCCGGGTGCATGGGGCAGGTGTAGGGGCCCGGCCGGTCCTGCGTGTCGTGGTGGTGATGGCCGGCGTGATCGTGGCCATGCCCCGGGTGGGCTTCGTCCTTTCCCGCGGGGACGAGTGTCATGCCGCATTCGGGGCAGTTCCCGGGCTCGTCGCTGGTAACCTCCGGGTGCATCGGGCAGGTGTAGGGGCCCGGCCGGTCCTGCGTGTCGTGGTGGTGATGGGCGGCGTGATCGTGGCCATGCCCCGGGTGGGCTTCGTCCTTTCCCGCGGGGACGAGTGTCATGCCGCATTCGGGGCAGTTCCCGGGCTCGTCGCTGGTAACCTCCGGGTGCATCGGGCAGGTGTAGGGGCCCGGCCGGTCCTGCGTGTCGTGGTGGTGATGGGCGGCGTGATCGTGGCCATGCCCCGGGTGGGCTTCGTCCTTTCCCGCGGGGACGAGTGTCATGCCGCATTTTGGGCAGTTCCCGGGCTCGTCGCTGGTGACCTCCGGGTGCATCGGGCAGGTGTAGGGGCCAGGCTGGTCCTGTGCGCTTTCTCGTGCTTTGCCGCCATGCGCATGATCGGGGACTGCGCCGTGCGCGTCCGGCGCGGTGGCTGCGGCGGCCATGCTGGACGTGCCATGTTCATGCGCGAGTGGTTGTGACGCGGCGGAGGTCTCGCGCGGGACGAGGAACATGCCGCATTTGGGGCAGTTTCCTGGTTCATCGCTGATGACCTCTGGGTGCATGGGGCAGGTGTAGACGATCCGGCTCTGCACGGTCGGGGCGTCGTAATCGCTCACTCTTTCGGCGAAGGAGGCCTGCGCGAACAGCGCGCGCAGCTGGCGCACGGCCGTCTCAAGCCCCGCCTGCGACAGTTCGCCGGAAATGTCGGGGGCGGGAAGCGGGGACAGCTTGTTTTCGCCCAGTGCCAGAACGGCGCGCGGGCGGGGCATCTGGGCATAGGCGACGCTGGCCGCATCCCGCAGCTTCCGCGGCAGGGGGCCGATGACAACCAGAACGCTGGCCTGGCGCGGCCCCTCGGCCGGGATCAGCCCGGCCGCTTCCAGGTCCAGACCCAGCGCGCGCGCCACATCCGGGCCCGGCACCACCAGCGCCCTCAGGTCGCGGGCAAGCGCCCCGGAAACCAGCCGGCGCAGGGCGCCGAAAACCGGCAGGGGGGTGAATTCGCGCGCGCCCTCCATCGTCATTGCCGCCGCAACGCGCCCTGGCTCCAGCCGTAGAGCAGCCCGAGAAACAGGATCGCCAGGAACACGCCCATGTCGAGCAGCGCCACCAGCCCCTCCTGCCGGTAGACCACTGCCCACGGATACATGAAGGCCATTTCCATGTCGAAGGCGAGAAACAGCAGCGCATAGCCGTAATAGCGCGCGTGATAGCGCACCCAGACCGGATCACGCGACAGCTGCCCGGCGGTGGCCGGGACGTCCTTGCCCGGCTCGGGCCTGTTGCGCCCGATGGCCCGGGCCAGCGCGTAGAGGCTGAGCACCAGCCCGACAATGCCGACGGCGAGTGCGAACAGAATGGCATACTGGGTGAGCTCGGACATGAGGCTGCCCTCCGACATTGTTCGCGCATCCCGAGCCTAACGGGCGGACGCCGCCGCCTCAAGAAAATAGTGCCGAAAAAATCGATTTATTTTCAAATGTTTCAGACGGAATTTCCCGAACGGAAAGGTTCCAGCGCAGGAGGGTTGAGAGAATGGAATGGCTCTTGTGTCGGCCCGGAAGCGCAGTCGCAACCGCGGCCCGCTCAGCCGCGCCCGGTTGCCTTTTCGTCCCCGTCCCCGGCCTTTTCCTCGGCCTTCACCTCGTCCCACAGCGCGTCCATTTCCGCCAGATCGCTCTGCTGCGGAGTTCGGTCGCGTTCGGCCAGCTTGCGTTCGACCGCCTCGAAGCGGCGGACGAATTTGGCATTGGCGCGCCGCAGCGCGGCTTCGGGCTCCACCCCCAGATGCCGGGCCAGGTTGGCCATGACGAACAGCAGGTCGCCGAATTCCTCCTCGATCTCGTCGTGGCTCTTGATCTCCCGCGCGGCCTCCAGCTCCCTTGCCTCTTCCACGATCTTGTCCAGCACATGGGACGCATCGGGCCAGTCGAAGCCCACCCGTGCCGCGCGTTTCTGCAGCTTCCAGGCGCGCAGCAGCGCCGGCAGGTTTGCCGCCACCCCGTCCAGCGTGCCCTTCTGTGCCTTCTCCGCCCGCTCGGCGGCCTTGATTGTCTCCCAGTCGCGGGTCTGCTGGGCGGCCGACTTGTCGCGGGATTGGTCGCCGAACACATGCGGGTGCCGCGCCACCATCTTGTCCGACATCGCCCGCACCACGTCCTGAAAGGTGAAATGGCCCGCCTCCTCGGCCATCTGCGCGTGAAAGACCGACTGGAACAGAAGATCGCCCAGCTCGCCCTTCAGCTCGTTCCAGGCCTCGCGCTCGATCGCGTCGGCGACCTCGTAGGCCTCTTCGATCGTGTAGGGGGCGATCGAGGCGAAATCCTGCTCGATGTCCCACGGGCAGCCGGTTTGCGGGTCGCGCAGGCGGCGCATGATCTCCAGCAGTCTCTCGATACCGGCATCCGGGTCGCGGATCAGCGGGTTTTCGGGCATTGCGGCTCTCTCGCTTGTGGTGTCAGATGCATCCATCGCCAAGCAGGAGGCCAAAGTCCAGACCATGCCCGTCATCAACCGCATCGCCGACTATGCTGCCGACATGGCCGCGTGGCGCCGGCACCTGCATACCATCCCGGAACTGGAACTCGACTGTCCCGAGACCGCCGCCTTCGTGGCCGCGCGCCTGCGCGAATTCGGGGTGGACGAATTGCACGAGGGAATCGCCCGCACCGGCCTGGTGGCGATCATCGAGGGGCGCGGGCCGGGGCCGGTAACCGGGCTGCGTGCCGACATGGACGGGCTGCCGATCACCGAGGTCGCCGGGCGGCCGCATGGCTCGCGCCACGAGGGGCGGATGCATGCCTGCGGCCATGACGGCCATACCACCATGCTGCTGGGCGCGGCGCGCTATCTGGCCGAGACGCGCAATTTCTCGGGGCGGGTGGCGCTGATCTTCCAGCCGGCCGAGGAGAACGGGGGCGGCGCCGGCGTGATGGTCCGCGAAGGGATCATGGAGCGTTTCGACATCGCGCAGGTCTATGCCCTGCACAACGTGCCGGGGCTGGATCTGGGCACCTTCTACACCACGCCGGGGCCGATCATGGCGGCGGTGGACACGTTCCACGTCCATGTCCAGGGGCAGGGCGGGCACGGCGCCATGCCGCATGAAACCCGCGATCCGGTGATGGCGGCGGTGGGCATCGCGCAGGCGTTCCAGACCATCGTCAGCCGCAACCACTACGCGCTGAACGACCTGGTGATCTCGGTCACGCAGATCCATGCCGGCACGGTGGACAACGTGATCCCCGATACCGCTTATCTGAACGGCACGGTGCGCAGCTTCGATTCGGGGGTGCAGAAGATGGTGATGGAACGGATGGAGCAGATCGTTGCCGGGCAGGCCGCGAGTTACGGGGTCGAGGCGCGTCTGGAATACGAGGTCGGCTATCCCGCCACCGTGAACGACCCCGAAAGGGCGGCCTTCGCCGCGCAGGTGGCGCGCGAGATCGCCGGCGAGACCCGGGTGATCGCCGAGGCCGGGCGCGAAATGGGGGCCGAGGATTTCGCCTACATGCTGCAGGCTCGGCCCGGCGCCTACCTGTTCGTGGGGCAGGGGCCGGGGGCGGGGCTGCATCACCCGGAATACGACTTCAACGACGAAGTCGCGCCATACGGGGCCTCGTTCTTCGCCCGGCTGGTCGAGCGCGCCCAGCCGGCGGCCTGAACCGAAAGGGAACGCAATGGCACTGGAAGACGCGAAGACCCAGGTCGATCACGCCTTCACCCGCGAGGATCTGAAGGGACCGAGTTTCGAGAACACCTTCGCCGGAGCCACCAGCTTCCTGCGGCGGCGCTATGCCAAGGATCTGACCGGCGCCGACATCGCCGTGACCGGCATCCCCTTCGACCAGGCGGTGACCAACCGGCCCGGCGCGCGGCTGGGCCCCCGCGCCATCCGCGAGGCCAGCGCCCTGCAGGCGCCGGATGAACCCTATGGCTGGCCGCACCGGCCGCTGAGCCGCCTCGCCATCGTCGATCACGGCGACATGGCCTTCGACTATGCCGACGTGCCCGCCTTTCCGGGCCGGGTCACCGCACATATCCGCACCATCCTGCAGGCCGGGGTGGCGCCGGTGGTGCTGGGGGGCGATCACTACATCAGCTTTCCCGTCCTGCGCGCCTTTGCCGAACGCTTCGGGCCGATGTCGCTGCTGCAGTTCGATGCCCATACCGACACCTGGCCCGATGACGACATGGGCCGGGTCGATCACGGCACCATGTTCTACAAGGCGGTGAAGTCGGGGCTGGTGGATCCGGCGCACTCGGTCCAGGTGGGGATCCGCACCACCAACGAGGACACGCTGGGCGTCAACCTCATCGACGCCGCCACCGTCCATGCCGAGGGCCCCGAGGCGGTGGCCGAACGCATCCGCGCCATCCTCGGCGACAGGCCGGTATACCTTTCCTTCGACATCGACGCGCTGGACCCGGCGTTCGCGCCGGGTACGGGCACGCCGGTCTGGGGCGGGCTGGCCAGCTGGCAGGCCGCGCGCATCCTGCGCGAGATTGCCGGCATCAACATTCGCGGCGGCGATGTGGTCGAGGTCTCGCCGCCCTTCGATACCACCGGCGCCACCGCCATTGCCGGAGCGCATGTGGCGGTGGAAATCATCTGCCTTCTGGGATGGAACATGCTGAAATGACAGGACGCCATCAACCGATCAGCGGCAACGACCTGGCCCGGTTCTCGGGGCCCAATACCTTCATGCGGCTGCCGCAGGTGAACCGGCTGGACGGGCTCGACGTGGCGATTCTCGGCGTGCCGCTGGATATCGGCACCTCGTGGCGGTCGGGCACGCGCTTCGGGCCCAAGCAGATCCGCGCCGAAAGCGCCATGATCCGGCCCTACAACATGGCCACGGGGGCGGCGCCCTTCGACAGCCTGCAGGTGGCCGATATCGGCGATCTGGCCATCAACACCTTTTCCCTGGCCGACAGCCTGGCCATCATCGCGGAAAGTTACGACCAGATCCTTGCCGCCGGCCCGGTCCCGCTGGCGATGGGGGGCGACCATTCGATCACCCTGCCGATCCTGCGTGCCATCGCCCGCAGGCACGGGCCCGTGGCGCTGGTGCATGTGGATGCCCATGCGGATGTGAACGACGAGATGTTCGGGATGCGCGAAACCCACGGCACCGTGTTCCGCCGCGCCTACGAGGAGGGCCTGATCCAGCCCGACCGGACCTACCAGATCGGCATTCGCGGAACCGGCTACAGCGCCGGAGACTTTGCCGAGGCCGCCGCCTGGGGGTTCCAGCAGTTCCCCGCGCACCAGCTGTGGCACCGGGGGCTGGAGAAGCTGGGCGCCGAGATCCGCCGCCATCTGGGCGACCGACCCGTCTACGTCACCTTCGACATCGACAGCCTCGATCCCGCCTTCGCCCCGGGCACCGGCACGCCGGAAATCGGCGGGTTGACCACGCCGCAGGCGCTGCAACTGATCCGGGCGCTGCGGGGGGCCAAGATCGTCGGATGCGACCTGGTCGAAGTGTCTCCGCCCTACGATCCTTCGGGCAATACGGCTCTGACCGGGGCCAACATCCTTTACGAACTGCTCTGCATCCTGCCCGGTGTGGAGCATCGCTGAGAGGCGGGCGAAAACGGGAAGGGAATGAAACGGTTGATCGCGATCATGTGGATCCTCCTGGCCGTGACGGTCGGTCTTCTGGCCTGGATCCGGCTTGCGCCCAGCGATCCGGCGCGCTGGCATGTGCGGCCCGAGTTCACCGCCGATCGCGACATGCCGGGCGGCGCGGTGCGCATCGTCAGGGCCGGGCCGGATGCGCTGGCCCGCCTCGACCGGATCGCCCGGGCCACGCCGCGCACGCGGCTTCTGGCCGGCTCGGCCGAGGAGGGGATGATGACCTGGATCACCCGCTCGCGCGCATTCGGCTTTCCCGACTACACCACAGCCTGGGCCGATGGCGAAAGGCTGGTGATCTACGCCCGGCTACGATTCGGACGGGCGGATTTCGGCGTCAACCGCGCCCGGGTCGAGGGCTGGGTCAGGGCCCTGCAGGCGCGATGACAGGCAGCCTTCGCGAATCTCGCGCCATATGGGGTTGTTGAGCGACATCTGGCATTGCGCGGTGAACATGCGCCCGTCCACGAACAGGCAGACGGTTTCCCCCAGCTCCACCCGCCGTCCCTTGCCGTCGGTGCAATAGCAATCGCGCGGCTTCTTCCCGCCCGGACCGCTCACATCCGCCCACCCCGGCAGGGCCAGGGCGGCAAGGGCGCCGACAAGCGGAATCAGGGGTTTCATGCCCCATTGTGGCATGCTTCGCCCCCTTGACCAAAGCCTGCTTATGTCGGACACCCCGGCAATGGTTCCCGAAGAACGACTTGAACAGATCACGCAGAGGTTCCGCTTTCTCGAAGCGGCGATGGCCGAGGGCGGCGGCGACATGGTCGCCCTGGCCAGGGAATATTCCGCCCTCCGCCCGGTGGTGGAGCGGATCGAGGAGTGGCGCCGCCTGCAGGCCGGGCTGGCCGAGGCGCAGGAGATGCTGGCCGACCCGGACATGCGCGCGCTGGCCGAAGAGGAACTGGCGGCGCTGAAGGCCCGCCTGCCCGAAGCCGAACGCGCCCTGCAGCTGGCGCTCCTGCCCCGGGACGAGGCCGACGAACGCGCGGCCATCATCGAGATCCGTCCCGGAACCGGCGGGGACGAGGCGGCGCTTTTTGCCGCCGATCTTCTGCGCATGTACCAGCGCCATGCCGAACGCCGCGGCTGGCGGTTCGAGATCGTCGAGGAACAGGCCACCGAACTGGGCGGGATCAAGGAGGTCGTCGCCCATGTGAAGGGCGAGGGCGTTTTCGCCCGGCTGAAATACGAATCCGGCGTGCACCGGGTCCAGCGCGTGCCCGAAACCGAAAGCGGCGGGCGCATCCATACCTCGGCCGCCACCGTGGCGGTGCTGCCCGAGGCGCAGGACGTGGACGTGCAGATCGACCCCTCCGAGATCCGCATCGACACCATGCGCAGCAGCGGCGCCGGCGGCCAGCACGTCAACACCACCGATTCGGCGGTGCGCATCACTCACCTGCCCACCGGCATCGTGGTGACGAGCTCGGAAAAATCCCAGCACCGCAACCGCGAGATCGCCATGCAGGTGCTGAAATCGCGCCTCTACGACCTGGAGCGCCAGCGGCTGCACCGCGAACGCAGCGCCACGCGCGCGGCACAGGTGGGCAGCGGCGACCGCTCGGAACGGATCCGCACCTACAATTTCCCGCAAGGAAGGGTGACCGATCACCGCATCAACCTCACGCTCTACCGGCTCGATCAGGTCATGGCCGGAGATCTGGACGAGATCATCGACGCGCTGATTGCCGACGATCAGGCCCGGGCGCTGGCCGAGATGGGGGCATGAGCGGCCCCCTCACCGCCGCAAGGGCGATGGCCGCCGCCGCGGCCCGGCTGCGCGCGGCCGGCGTGGCCGATCCGGCCCGCGATGCGCGGCTGCTGCTGGCCCATGCGGCGCGGATCGATGCGGCCCGCGTGACCCTGATCGCGCCCGAGGAACTCTCGCCAGAGATCGCCGAGCGATACGAGAAACTGGTCGCGCTGCGGGCCATAAGGGTGCCCGTCTCGCACCTTGTGGGTGAGCGCGAATTCTACGGGCGCCGCTTCAAGGTCGGGCCGGAAGTGCTTGATCCCAGGCCGGAAACCGAAACCCTGATCGAGGTTGCCCTGTCCGAGCGTTTCTCGCGGGTTCTCGATCTGGGTACCGGGTCGGGCTGCATCCTCGTTACCCTTCTGGCCGAACGGCGCGAGGCCACCGGGCTGGGGGTGGACCTCAGCGAGGCCGCCTGCCTTCAGGCCAGCGCCAACATGATCCTGCACCGGGTCGAGATGCGTGCCGACATCCGCCACTCCGACTGGTTTTCGGCCGTCGAGGGGCGGTTCGACCTGATCGTTTCCAACCCGCCCTATATCGCGCTGGATGAAATGGCAGACCTCGACGACGAGGTGCGCCGGTACGAACCGGCCATGGCACTGACCGATGGCGGCGACGGTCTGGGCGCCTATCGCCGCATCGCTGCCGGCGTGGCCGATCACCTGGCGCCGGGCGGGCGCCTCATGGTCGAGATCGGCCCCACCCAGGCGGCGGCGGTGATCGCGCTTTTCGCGCAGGCCGGTCTTGTCGATATCCGGCGGGTGGCCGATCTGGACGGGCGGGATCGGGTGATCTGCGCCCGCGCGGGCTGAGCCCCGCCGGGGTGCGGCGAAAATACGTCAATTCCCGGCAAATCGATGCCGATAATGCACGATTCGACTTGTGTCCCCGCCCCGAACGTGATTACTCAGGGGTATCGCAGCGGTCGATGCTTTCGCACTTCCCGCGCGATGCCAAGCCCCAAAAGTCGAAGATCCGGCGCCGGACAAGACGCAGACCGCGCACGGGGATCGTCGCAAACGAATACAAGGCTGACGTCAGGGTATGAGATCGTCCAAATCACGTTCGCGGTCCAAGTCGAACCGCAACCGTCCTTCGGGCGGAAACATCGTCAACCGGGTCTTTGAAAGCTCGGGTCCCGAAGGCAAGGTCCGCGGCACGCCGCAGCAGATCATCGACAAGTACAACCAGCTTGCGCGCGATGCCCAGCTGAGCAACGATCGCGTGGCGGCCGAGAACTTCCAGCAGCATGCCGAGCATTATCAACGGCTTCTGAACGAAGCCCAGCGCGAGATCGAGGCCCGCCGCGAAGAGCAGGAGCGGCTCAACCGCGAACGCCAGGCCGAGCGCGACCGCGAACGCCTGGCCCGGCAGGAGCGCGAAGCCGCCGCCGCTGCCGCGACTTCGGCCCAGGTCGATCCGGCCGACGCGCCGCAACCCGGAATCCCGGATGTTCTCGACCTGTCGGAGACGGGCGAGACGGCGGAATCGGGTCTTGTCGAAACCCCGGAAAGCAAGCCGCGCCGCGGATCGCGCGGTCGCGCATCGCGCAAGCCGTCCGGCAGGAACCGCGAAGGCGCCACGGCTGACGCGAAGCCGGACAGGACCGATGGCGACAAGCCGTCCGCACCCGGAAACGGCGGCGAGGCACCCGAAGCGGCCGAGTGACGCGGGGGCCCCGTCCGTACGCCAACCGAAGGCCCGGGCGCGAAAGACGAATGCACCGGCCCGCCCGCTTTCCGCGCGGCGGGCCATGTCCTTTCTCCTGCTCCGTCAGACGCCTTTTTCCAGTTCCCGCGCCAGGGCGCAGAACCTCTCAAGGGAAACCGCCTCGGCCCGGTCGGTGGGCCGAATCCCGGCCGCGCGCAGGCGATCCTCGATATCCGGAGCAAGGGTTTTCAGACTTGACCGCAGCATCTTCCGGCGCTGGTTGAACGCGGTTGCGACCACGCGCGACAATATCTGCCCGTCGGCCGGAAAGCGCGGCGCGGGCAGGGCGGTCAGATGCACCACCGCGCTGGCAACTTTCGGCGGCGGGGTGAAGGCGCCGGGCGGCAGCTGCATCACGATCCGCGCATCACAGCGCCATTGAGCCAGGATCGCCAGCCGCCCATAGGCCTTTCCCCCCGGCCGGGCCACGATCCGTTCGGCCACCTCGCGCTGGAACATCAGCGTCAGGCTCTCCCAGAACGGCGGCCACCGGGGCGGCGTCAGCCAGCGCACCAGCAGCTCGGTCCCCACGTTGTAGGGCAGATTGGCCACCACCCGCACCGGCGGGCGCAGCCATTCCATGGGATCGATCTCCAGCGCATCGCCCTGGACGACGGTCAGCCGCCCCGGACAGGCGGCGGCGATCTCCTCCAGTGCCGGGATGCAGCGCGGATCCTTCTCCACCGCCAGAACCCGTCGCGCACCCTCGGCCAGCAGTCCCCGCGTCAGCCCGCCGGGACCCGGCCCCACCTCCAGCACGTCGCAACTGGTTAGATCCCCCGCCTGCCGGGCGATTCTGGCGGTCAGGTTCAGATCCAGCAGGAAATTCTGCCCCAGCGCCTTGCGCGCCCGCAATCCGTGACGGGCGATGACCTCGCGCAGGGGGGGCAGGGCGTCAATGGCAGCCATGCGTCTTCCTCTTGCTCCAAATACTCCCGCCGGAGGCGCCCGCCCGCGCCACGGGCACCGCCGTCGAGGCTGTATCCCTCACGCCGACAGGCGCGCCATGCGCTGCGCCAGACGCAACGCGGCGATCAGGCTGTCGGGCCGGGCGAGGCCCTTGCCGGCAATGTCCAGCGCGGTGCCGTGATCGGGCGAGGTGCGAATGAAGGGCAGGCCCAGCGTCACGTTCACCCCCCGATCGAAATCCAGCGTCTTGATCGGGATCAGCGCCTGGTCGTGGTACATGGCCACCGCCACGTCGAAACGCGCCCGCGCCCGGGGATGAAACATCGTGTCGGCGGGCAGCGGGCCTGAAATATCGTGCCCCTGCATGCGCATCTCTTCCAGCAGCGGCGCGATCCAGTCGATCTCTTCCCGCCCCATGGCGCCGCCCTCACCGGCATGGGGGTTGAGCCCGGCCACGGCGATGCGCGGCTGCGCGATCCCGAAATGCCCGCGCAGGCCTGTGGCGGCGGTCTCGATGGTGGCGCGCAGCAGCGCCGGGGTCAGCACCCGCGGAACCTCGGCCAGCGCCACGTGGATCGTGGCCGGCACCACCCGCAGAAGCTCGGAAACCAGCATCATCACCGGCCGTTGCGCACCGGCCAGCGCGGCAAGGAATTCGGTATGGCCGGGAAAGGCAAAGCCGGCCCCGTCGATCAGCGCCTTCTTGTGGATGGGCGCCGTGCACAGCGCCGACGCCGCACCGCTGCGCACCAGCTCCACCCCGCGCTCGATGGCGGCGACCACGGCGGCGGCATTGCGCGGATCGGGCCGGCCGGGCGTGGCCGGGGCGGGAAAGGGCAGCGCCAGCACCGGCAGAGCCGCGCCGCAGACCGCCTGCGCGCCGGCCGGATCGTCAAGGCACGCAACCGGCGTGCCCGCAGGCAGGTGCGCCGGATCCCCGATCCAGACAAAGGGACAATCCCCGCGCAGCTCCTGCCATGCCCGCGCGGCGATCTCGGGGCCGATCCCGGCCGGCTCGCCACAGCTCAGCGCGATGGGCGCGGTCATTGCTCGCGGATGCGGGCATCCGCCAGAAGCTGCTGAAGATAGCTTTCCCCGAACATGCCCAGCCGCTGTTCGGTCAGGGCATTGGCCACCTCTTCGCGCGTGGCGTCGGCCGCGATCTCGGCCGTGCGCCCGCACAGCATCAGCAGCAGCAGCGTCCTGCCGTCGTCCCGGGTCAGGGCAGTGGAAATCTCGCCCTCGTCGAGCTTGGCCAGTTCCATGGCGATGTCGCGGGGGATGTTCGCGGGGGGAAGGCTCTGGCGTTGCAGAACCTCCTCGGGCTGGCCCTTGGCGATGCCGTAGAGGTCGTCGCAGGTGTCTACCCTATCGGCAATGGCGCGGGCAGCGGCCAGGGCTTCGGGGCTGCGGCCGCCGGGAATGCGGTAGATCGCGTATTCGATCGCCGAATAGCGCGGCGTGCCCGGCGGAGCCTCGCCGATGTCGCGCATCTGGAACAGGGCGATGGCATTGGGCAGCTGAATCGGCGCGGTGACCTCGCCCGGCCGCAATTCCAGGATCACCGGCTGCAGGCCCGGCGGCAGGTCGGTGATCGGCATCCAGTCCAGCTGCCCGCCCTTGTCGCGCGAGGCGGCGGCCGAGTATTGCCGGGCCGCGGCCGAAAACTCATCGAAGCTGCGAAGCTTGGCGATGTTCTCGGCCAGCACCATGGTCTGGCCCTGGGTCGCCCGGGTGACCGGCAGGATGATCTCGGACAGAAGCACCCGGATCCCGCCCGATCCCCCTTGTCCCATCGCGCGGTTGATCTCGTCCTCGGACGGCCGGGCCTGTTCAAGGAATTTCTGGGTCACCAGATCGCGCCACACCAGGCTGCTGGAGATGAAATCGCGCACGGTTTCGGGGGCGATTCCTTCCGCCTCCAGCGCCTTGAGGAACTCTTCGGCCGACATCTGCGCCCGCGCGGCCATGGACTCGATGCCCTGGCTGACCTCTTCCGGGTCGGCGGTGATGCCAGCGGCCTTGGCCGCCTGGCGCTTGATCCGTTCCTCGATCAGCTGCTCGCGCGCGGATTTTTCCGGATCGCCGGGGAATTGCAGCACCTGCATGAACAGGACCCGCTGATTCAGTTCGAACCGGGTGATCACCTCGTCATTGACCGTGATGGCCGGGGCGAAAAGATCGGCGGCAAGCGCCGGCCGCCCTGCCGCGCCCGCCAGAAGCGTCAGCGCGACCGCGGCAATGGTCAGGGTCCGGCACAGCCGGAGCGCCGGCTTTCTCAGGAAGGTCAGGAAGAACTGCTGCATGGTCGCCTGTAGCTTTGTGTTGCCCCCTTCACGGTGAAGCCGTTCAGGGCGATGGTAAACCCGAAACTCGTCGATGGCGTCACGCTTGTCGACGAGGTATAGCGCCGCCGCACCGAAAGATCGACCGTCACGCATTCATTCCGGTACGACAGGCCGAAGCCGGCCGTGGTGGCGCGGGCATCGCGGATGTCGTAGCGCAGGTTGGCCCCGGCGGTCCAGTAGGGCGTGAACCCGTACTGGCCATCGAACCAGATTTCCGAAACCGGCTGCGCGCGGCCTTCGGCGGGATCGGTGCCCAGCCACAGATAGGTGCCGGTCAGGTTGAGGTTCCGCCGCGTCCAGTCGCCGCGGAACTCGACCTTGGAGAAGCTCAGCGCCCCCGACATCAGCGCCCGCGCGGCGAGCGAGAGCCCCTTCTCTGACCTGAGCTGCCCCGCGAGCAGCAGGTCCGAAACCGTGCCGGACAGGCCCGAGCTGCGGCTGAAATCGGGGATCGCGCTGGCCCGGACGACCTGGCCGATGGTGGCCGCCGCCTCCCAGCTGCTGCCGGCGTGGCGGGCCCAGTTGAGACCATAGACCATGCGCGCGCCATCCTCGCGCCGGTCGGGGGCGGGAAAGCGGGACAGGGCCAGCAGGTTGCCCTGATCGAACTCCACGAATCCGCTTTCGTCGTTGGGCACCGCGCTGCCGGTGACCCGGGACCAGCCCAGTTGCAGGACCGGCTCCAGCGTCTGGGTCACGCCGGGGGCACTGTTGCGGGTCATGGGATAGCGCAGGGTCACCGCGGCTCGCGGGGTGGCGATGCCGACGCGGGACGGATACAGGCTGTCGTCGCGGATGTTGAAGGTATCGGCCGAGGCGCCCAGTTCGACATCGGTGCGCAGCCCGCCGGCCATGACCCAGTTCCGCCGCCACTGGGCGTCGAAGGTGAACCGGCCGACATCGCGCCCCACCCCGTCCAGGGTCGATGAGCGCCGGTGGCCATGCCCTTCCAGGCCCAGGCGCAGTTCGCCCCCCGGCCCGGCAGGGAAGAAGCGCTTCTCGTAGGCCACGTCCACGATTGCCGCCGGCACGGTGGATTCATCCTCGCTGTCGCGCAGCGACTTGTAATGGGTCAGCGCCGCGCCGAACCATGAATCGCGCCGCACGCGGGTCAGCGAGACCTGGCTTCGCAGGCGGTCGTAATTGGGCAGGCCGTAATCGACCAGATAGGCGTTGTCCGAGGTGGTGCGGATGTCGAAGCCCAGCTTGAACCCGCGGCTGAGGTCGAACCGGCCCGAGGCGAAGATATAGCCCCGGTCCTCGCCGGGGAAGAGGTCATCACGGGTCTGCGCGCCTTCGATCTTGATGCGTCCCCGCCGGAAGGCCTGCCGGTAGCGATAGCCCAGCGTCTTCGTCTTGGCCGAGAGATAGGGAGTCAGCGTCAGATCCCTGTCATCGCCCAGCTTGAAGAAATAGGGGACCTTGATCCCCAGGCCCAGCTGCGAGGTGCTGCGCACGGTGGGGATCAGGAACCCCGTCGCGCGCTCGAGCGTGGGGTCGGGCAGGCGCAGGGCGGGGATGTACATGATCGGCACGTTTCCGACCCGAAGCTGCGCGCCTTCCAGGTAGATCTGCTTTTCCTCCTGGTCGTGAATGACCTTGCGGGCGCGAATCTGCCAAAGCGGCGGGCGCTTGGCTCCGCAGACTTGGCAGGAGGTGATCGCGGTCTTGTAAAGCTGGGTATAGCGGCCGTCGAAGCGCGACATCTGCAGCGCTGCCAGCTGCACGTGCTGATCGAAGACCAGGCGTGCGCCGGTCAGCAACCCGTTCATCAGCCCCTGGTCGAGTTCCGCCGCCTCGGCCAGCACCACCGCTCCGCCCTGGTCGATGCGGATCGGG
This sequence comes from Piezobacter thermophilus, assembly GCF_055386745.1. Lineage (NCBI taxonomy): Bacteria > Pseudomonadati > Pseudomonadota > Alphaproteobacteria > Rhodobacterales > Paracoccaceae > Piezobacter > Piezobacter thermophilus. Next base: position 1,322,950 of record NZ_AP042380.1, read on the forward strand.
CCCTCGATGTTCAGCTTGCCGGTGGCGCGGTCGTAGGTCAGGCGCGCGGCCCGCAGGCGGATATCGCCTTGGAACGCCTCGACATTGCCATCGGCGACCAGCTTGCCGTCATCGGTGACAAAGACCCGGTCGGCCACCAGCATCGCCGGCGGGGCGGGATCGGAGACCTCCTGCGGGGGCGGTGCGGCGGTTTCCTGGGCCATGGCCGGAGCGGCCGGGGTGAGCCCGGCCAGGGTAGCCGCCATCCATGCGAGCGGCAATGCGAAGGGCCATGTCAGGCGGCGTGCGCGCATCATCCGTCCTCCGCGTGCAGAAGCAGGCCGAAGGTCAGCAGCAGCGCCGCCACCGGCGGCGCCCACGCCGCCAGCAGCACCGGGATCTGGCCGTTTTCACCGAGGATCTGGGCGAAATTACGCACGAAGTAGAGCCCGAACCCCAGCAGCACCGCCGCCAGCGCCGCCAGCCCCGTGCCGCCCATCCGGGCGTGGCGCATGGTGAAGGCCGCGCCCACCAGCACCATCGCCGTCAGGAACAGCGGCCGGGCCAGTTCGGACTGGAACCACACCTCGTATCGGCGGGTCGAGAAACCGGCCTGTTTCAGGTCGCGGATGGTTTCGGGCATCTCGTAGATCGAGATCCCCTCCGGCGAGCCGAGGCTTTCGCGCACGCGCTCTTCGGTCAGGGTGGTGGGAACGCGCAGGGTGGCGTGCACCTCGGAGGAGGTCTCGGGGTTCAGCCCCGGGGTGAGCGGCCAGACCTTCGCATCCGACAGGACCCACACGCCGTCGTCAAGCCGCGCGGTGCGGGCCCGGATCTGCCTGACCGGTCCGCCCTGCGGCGCATAAGCCAGGATGGTCACGTCGTACAGCGTCACCGGATCGCCGCCATAGCCGGCGGCGTGGATCACCGCCTGGCCCCGGTCGCTGCCCTGGCGCAGCCAGACGCCTTCGCCCGAAAACGACACCACGGACGGCCCGCCGGTGCGGTAGGTGTCGGCCAGCCGCTGATAGCGCTCCGAAGTGGCCGCGACGATCGGGTTGAGCATCGTCACCGCGAGAAAGCCGATCAGGAATGCCATGAAGGCCGGCGCGGCCAGCGCCCGGATGCCCGAGCGGCCGGTGGCGCGGGTGACGACCAGCTCGCTGGAGCGCGCCAGACTCACGAACAGGGCGATGGTGGACAGGATCACCAGCAGCGGCAGGATGTCGTCGATGGTGCCCGGTGCGTTCAGCAGGGTCAGGCGCATGATCTGGCCGAAGGTCACGTTCACGTCCTGGAAGCGCCTGATCTGTTCGACCATGTCCACCAGGATGACGAGGGTCAGGAACACCCCGCCGATCATCATGAAGCTGAGCAGGAAGCGGCGTGCGAAATAGCGGTCGAGGATCATGGTGCCACTTCCCCCCGCCCGAAGTTCCGCCTGCGCGCGATCCACTGCCGGGGCGACAACGGCCGCCCGGCGAAATGCAGGAAGACCGTGGCCACCGCCATGCCCAGTGCCGCCGGCAGATAGTTCAGCGCCCACAGGTCGGTATTGGCGCGGATCACGTCCGCCAGCACGCCGCGCAGCAGTTCCATGGAGACCATGACCACGAAGGCCAGAAGTCCCTGCCGCCAGACGCCGAACCGCGAATGCCCCCCAAGCAGCAGCGCGGCAAAGCCGATCAGCGCGATCGGCACCACCACCAGCGCCCGGGCGAAGCGCTGGTGCAGCACTTCGGTCAGCTTGCCCGCATCCAGTCCTTCCCTTTCGGCGATCATCTCCGTGTCGAAGAGCAACTCCAGCGTCGGAATCGCGCTGGGGTTGCGGGCGCGCTTCTCCTCCTTCTGAACAAGGGCGCTGATATCGTAGGAGAAATCGGAAAACAGCGTGGTCGAAAGCCGGCGGTTGCGGTTGTCGAGCCGCTGGGCCAGCCCGTCAACCATGATCAGCGTGGTCGTGCCCCTGTCGCGCACCAGAAAGGCCCGCGAGGCGGTGTAGATGATGGTGGTCGCGGGCGCGCGCCGGTCGGCCAGGAACACGTCGTTGAGGGTTCCGTCGGCATCGATTTCGCGGATGTAGAAGGTGACGCCCGGGGCCGGGTGCAGGAAGCTGCCTTCGGTCAGCAGCCGCGCCGAGATGTTGCGCGCCACTTCCGCCTCGCGCAGCCCCAGCTGCTTGATCGAGGCCGGCAGGAGCAGGTGGGTGAGGATGCTCATGCCGACTGCCAGCAGCCCCCCGAAGATCAGGGCCGGCCTGGCCAGCCGCCACGGGCTGGAGCCGGTTGCCTGCATCACGGTGATCTCGCTTTCGCGGATCAGCCGGTTGGTGATGAACAGGGTGGCGACGAAGGCCGCCATGGGCACGATCATGCGGATCAGGTTCGGCAGTGCCAGCGCCGAGAATTCGAGAAACACCATCGCCGACTGGCCCGAGCCGATCAGCCGGTCGAACAGCACCACCGCGCGGTTGATCCACGTCACCCCGACCAGAACGAGCGCAAAGAAGCCGAAGAACAGCAGATATTGCGACAGCACGTATCTGTCGTATCGCGACACCAGGATTCCCCCAAGATCTCCGCAGAACCTGCCTGTTCTTCCCGCGCGACCTTAAAGCATTTGTCAGGCGGGGAAAACTGCTATCTGGCCAATTCCGCGCCCGCGCGCTAGGTCTTCGCCAAGGCAGATTATCAGGAGTTTCCCATGAACAGCCCGATCCCGATCCGCTTCGAAGCCACCGATCTCGACCGTCTTGCCACTGCCGAGGGTCGGGTGGCGGTGATCGTCTCGCCCGAGGGGCGGATGGACCCGGCTGCCCGGCGCGCCAACCGGCTGAGCAGGGGCGCGCTGGCCCGGCTGCTGGCCAGCGACCGATTCGCCGGGGCGAAGAACGGCAGGCTGTTCACGCTTTCCTGGCCTGCGGGCATGGCGGCCGAGGCGCTGGACGTGCTGGTGCTGGCCCCGAACGCCCCGGCCTCCGAGATCCGCAAGGCCGGCGCGGCGCTGGCGAAGGTGAAGGATGGCAAGCCGCTTCTGCTGATGGCGGGCAGCCGCCGCCGGGTGGCCGATCTGGCCTTCGGGCTTGCCCTGCGGGCCTATCGCTTCGACGCGCACAAAACCGCCCCCTCGGAGGATGAGGAGAACGGCAGCGGCCGCGAGGGCCCCTCGGAAGTGACCGTCGCCTGCGCCCGCCCCGACGAGGCCGAGGCCGCCTTCGCCCCCCTCCGGGCGGTGGCCGAGGGCGTCCACATGACCCGCGATCTGGTCAACGAGCCGGCCAATGTGCTGACCACCACCGCCTTTGCCGAGCGGCTGAAGGAGATGGCGGCGCTGGGCGTCGCGGTCGAGGTGCTGGACGAGGCGCGCCTGGAAGAGCTGGGCATGCGGGCGCTGCTGGCGGTGGGGCAGGGTTCGGCCAGCCCCTCCCATGTGGTGGTGATGCAATGGAAGGGCGGGGCGCAGGACGCCGCACCGCTGGCGCTGGTGGGCAAGGGGGTGGTCTTCGACACCGGCGGCGTGTCGCTCAAACCCGCCGGCGGCATGGAAGAGATGACCATGGACATGGGCGGCGCGGGGGTGGTGGCCGGCACCATGCGGGCGCTTGCCCTGCGCAAGGCGAAGGCCAATGTGGTCGGCCTCGTGGGGCTGGTCGAGAACATGCCCGACGGCCGCGCCCAGCGCCCCGGCGACGTGGTGCGCTCGATGAAGGGCGATACCGTCGAGGTCATCAACACCGACGCCGAAGGGCGCCTCGTGCTGTGCGACGTGATGTGGTACGCGCAGGACCGCTTCAACCCGGCGGCGCTGATCGACCTCGCGACGCTGACCGGCGCCATCATCGTCGGGCTGGGGCATGAAAACGCCGGCGTCTTTTCCAATGACGATGCGTTGTGCAACGCCTTCCTCAAGGCCGCCCGCGCCGAGGATGAAGGCGCCTGGCGGATGCCCCTGGGCAAGGCCTATGACGAGATGCTCAAATCGCGCATCGCCGACATGAAGAACGTCGGCGGCCGCCCGGCCGGCGCGATCACCGCCGCCCAGTTCCTCAAACGCTTCGTGCGCGACGAAATCCCCTGGATCCACCTCGACATCGCCGGTGTCGCCCTGCGCAAATCCGACAGCGACTTCGCCCCCAAGGGCGCCACCGGCTGGGGCGTGCGCGCCCTCGACCGCCTGGTCCGGGACCGGTTCGAGGAAAGGGAATGATCCCTTGGGCGCAGTCTTCTTCTACCACCTGACGCGCCAACCGCTCGAGCACACCCTGCCGCTGCTGCTCGGCAAGGCCCGCGCGGCAGGCTGGCGGGTGGCGGTGCGCGGCACCGATGCCGACCGCCTCGCCTGGCTCGACGAAAAACTCTGGCTCGGCCCGGAAGAGGACTTCCTCCCCCACGGGCTGGCCGGCGGCCCCCATGATGCCGACCAGCCGATCCTGCTGACCACCGCGAGTCAGGCGGCCAATGATCCCGAATGCCTCATGGCGATCGACGGCGCGCCGGTGGACCCGGCCGAGGTCGCCGCCCTCGAACGCACCTGCATCCTCTTCGACGGGCACGACCCGTCCGCCGTCTCGCGCGCCCGCGAACAATGGAAAACCCTTACCGGTGCCGGATGCGCCGCCCAGTACTGGTCCGAAGAATCGGGGCGCTGGGAAATGCGGGCCGAATCGGGCACCGCCCCCTGACCGCCCCCTTCCTCTTGCCCCAAATACTCCGGGGGAGTCGCCCGTCAGGGCGACGGGGGCAGCGCCCCCTTTCAGCGGCTCAGCACCATCGCCTGGCCGGTGATCTCGATCCGGTCCCAGCGCCGCAGCCATGACATGCCCAGAAGCGACTGCTCCAGTTCCCCCTCGTTGACCCAGGCCCGCAGGTTGCGCTCGCGCACCGGGCCGATCTCGACCCGCTCCAGCCGCACCGGCGCGGTGCGCACCTCGCCATTGGCGGTCATCGCGCGCCCCACATAGGCCAGCTCGGCCGTATCGATCCCGATCCGGCGGGCGTCTTCTTCGGTCAGGACGATCTGGCTGGCGCCGGTATCGACCATGAAATTCACCGGCACGCCGTTCACCAGCAGCGTCAGGTAATAGTGCCCGTCGCGCGCCCGCGGTACCTCGATCCGGTTTTCGGTCGCGACCGCATTGATGCCCTCGCTTGCGGTCCGGCGGATGTCGTCCCACAGCCCGATCGCCGCGACAACGCCGAGGAAGATCAGCGCCCAGGCCATGGCCTGCTGCAGGAGGCGGCTGCCTGACTGGCGGTTGTGCACCACGAACCACAGCACCAGCGCCGCCCCCAGCAGCACCAGATAGATCAACCTGCCGACATCCCATGAGCTCATGCGCAAATCCTCTGCCGCGTCCGGCCTGGCGGCCACGCCTCAGCCGGCAAAGCCGAAATCCCGCAGCCCGTCGAGGATGAACTGCACCGACAGCGCCGCCAGCAGCATGCCCAGCAGCCGGGTCACCACGTTGATCCCGGTCCGCCCCAACGCCCGCGCCAGCAGGCCCGAGGCGAAGAACATCATCAGAACGAGGGCCAGAACCGCCAGCATGACCCCGATCACCATGGCCAGCCCCTCCAGCCCCGGCTGCCGCCCGGCCAGGAGGATCACCGTGGCGATCGAGCCCGGCCCCGCAATCAGCGGCATCCCGAGCGGAAAGACCGACGGGTCGGGGCGTTCCTCGCCGGTCTGGTCCTCGCGCCGCTTGGCGCGGCGCTCGAACAGCATGTCCAGCGCGGTCAGGAACAGCAGTGCCCCCCCGGCCACCCGAAAGGCCGGCATCGAGATCCCGACGAAACCCAGAACCGCCTCGCCGAAGGTGGCGAACAGCACCAGAAGCACCGCCGCCGTGGCGCAGGCGCGCAGCGCGACCCCGCGCCGCTCGGCCGCCGACATGTCGTGGGTCAGCGCGACAAACAGCGGCGCCAGACCGATCGGGTCGATGATGACGAACAGGGTCGTGAATGCGGTAACGAGGAATGCCGTGTCCATGAGAATCCGACGCTTGCCTGCCCCCTCTCATCACGGATTGCCGTCCTTGCCAAGACCCGCTGCGATTCGGCCCGGCCGGCCGAACCTGCCGGCAGGCGCGAAAAGGCCCCCGCCCGAGGGCAGGGGCCGGGTGTGCCGTGGCCGGCGCAGTCCCCGTCGGCGATCAGCTGATGATGTCGTAGGCGCGTTCGCCGTGAACGCTCAGGTCGAGCCCGTTGGTCTCGGTTTCCGCATCCACGCGCAGCGTCGTGACCATTGCCGCGACCTTGACCAGGATCACCGTCACGACCGTGGCATAGACGCCGACGATGGCCAGACTGCCCAGCTGCGCCACCCAGCTTGCGTGACCGAAGGCGGCGATCATCAGCGTGCCGAAGATGCCGCCCACGCCATGCACCGCGAACACGTCCAGCGTGTCGTCGATCCTGAAGGTGTTGCGCACGACATTCACCGCCTCCTGGCACAGGATGCCGGCAACCGCGCCGATGACCAGCGCCTCGACCGGGCCGACATAGCCCGAGGCCGGGGTGATCGAGGCCAGCCCGGCGATCGAGCCGGTCACCAAGCCGACCATCGACGCCTTGCCGTACTTGATGCGTTCCCACAGCGCCCAGCTGAGCGAGGCGGTGGCGGCCGACAGATGCGTGACCGTCAGTGCCATCGCGGCGCCGCCATCCGCCGCCAGCTGCGAGCCGCCGTTGAAACCGAACCAGCCGACCCACAGCATCCCGGCGCCGATCGCCACCAGCACCGGCGAATGTGGCGGGGTGGTACGGTTGCGCCGGGCGCCCAGGAACACCGCCACCACCAGCGAGGCCAGCCCGGCGGTTTCATGCACCACCATGCCGCCGGCGAAGTCCCGCGCGCCGATCTCGCCGAACAGCCCGCCATCGGAGAGCAGCCCGCCGCCCCAGATCCAGTGCGCCACCGGCGCATAGACGAGCAGCATCCACAGCGCCGAGAACAGCAGCACGAAGCCGAAGCCGATGCGCTCGACATAGGCGCCGACGATCAGGGCGGGGGTGATGATGGCGAATGTCATCTGGAAGGCGAAGAACAGGATCTCGGGGATCGTGCCCGTCAGCGTGTCGGGGCCGACCCCCAGCATCAGGGCGCGCCCCAGCCCGCCCCACAGCGGCGACTCGGACGGGCCGAAGGCGATGGAATAGCCGGCCACCAGCCACAGCACGCTCATCAGCGCGGCAATGGCAAAGCAGTGCATGAACACGCTGAGCACGTTGCGCGCGCGCACCAGCCCGCCATAGAACAGGGCAAGCCCCGGCAATGTCATGAAGAGGACCAGGGCCGTGGCCACGATGATCCATGCGGTATCGGCTCCATTCATTTGGCGTGTCCTTTCGGTCTTTGTCCGATGCGTGAGTGTCGGGACGGCTTCAACCAAGCGGGAGATGAGGAAAAAAGAGGCGCCGGCCGTTCCGGGCGCCCATTTTCAGGGCTTTTTGTCGAGCGATGAAAAATTATGCGCCCTGTCGGGGGAGTTGCCTAGTTTTCAGGCCGGTCAGAAAGCGCCGCTTTCAGCAGTGCCAGCGCATGATCGCGGGCGGCCGACCGCACCCGTCCGCGCCCGCGCGCGCCGAATTCGACGGTTTCGGTTTCGGTTTCGCGCCCGCGCCGGGCCAGAGCGAAACAGACCCGGCCCTCGGGCTTGAATTCCGATCCGCCGGGGCCGGCGATGCCGGTAACCGCAACGGCCAGATCCGCCTTCGAGCGGGCCAGCGCGCCCTCGGCCATTTCGCGGGCAACCTGTTCCGAGACGGCGCCATGGGCCGCCAGCGTCTGCGCGCGCACGCCCAGCATCTCCTGTTTGGCGGCGTTGGAATAGGTGACGAAGCCGCGCTCGAACATCTCGGAAGATCCCGGGATGTCGGTCAGCGCTGCGGCGACCATGCCGCCGGTGCAGCTTTCGGCCGTGGCGATCATCACGCCGGCGGCGCGGGCGCGGGCCAGGATGCCGGGCGTGTCGCTCACGCCAGCAGAACCCGGTGCGCGAGGAAGGCCAGCGCCAGCACCCCGATGGCCGCCAGCGCACCCGCGATGATGTCGTCCAGCATCACGCCCAGCGGAGTCCTTTTCCGGTCGGCCCAGCCCACCGGCCCCGGCTTCCAGATGTCGAACAGCCGGAACAGCACGAAGGCGGTGATCCAGCCCGGCCACAGCACGGTCATGTCGATCCCCAGCCGATCGGCGGCCGAACTGAGCGGCATCAGCGCCACCAGCTGCCCGGCCACTTCGTCGATGACGATTTCCGACGGGTCGTGATCCTCGGCCCCGTCGGTCGCCTCGGCCGTGGCCCAGACGCCAAGGATGAAGATCGCCGCCGTTCCCATGACGAACAGCGCAAATCCGCCCGCGACATGCAGCCCCCAGGCAATGGGAAGCGCCGCGAGCGAGCCCCAGGTTCCGGGGGCGGGGCGGAGGTGGCCCACGCCGAAAACGGTGGCGATGATGCGCGCGAGATCCTTCATGTTCATCCCCTCACCAGCGTCGCGGTGGCGAGTGCCGCGATCCCCTCCTCGCGCCCGGCAAAGCCGAGCCTCTCGGACGTCGTCGCCTTGACCGAAACCGCGTCGCGGCCGATGCCCATGATCCTTGCCATCTCGGCGCGCATGCGATCGGCATGCGGCCCGATCTTCGGCCGTTCGCAGATCAGCGTGCAATCGACATTGGCGATGCGCCAGCCCGAATCGCGGGCCAGACCGGTGGCATGGCGCAGGAAGATCTCGCTGGCCGCGCCCTTCCACTGCGGATCCGATGGCGGGAAATGGCGGCCGATATCGCCCTCGGCCAGCGCGCCGTAGATGGCATCGGTTACCGCGTGCATGCCGGCATCGGCGTCGGAATGGCCCTGAAGGCCGCGCTCATGCGGGATCCGCACCCCGCACAGGGTCACATGATCGCCGGGGCCGAACCTGTGCACGTCGAACCCGTTTCCCAGCCGCACCATCGGCGCTCCTCCCAGCAGGCGTTCGGCCCGGGCGAAATCCTCGGGCCGGGTGATCTTGATATTGTCGGGGTCGCCCGGAACGATGGCCACGTCAAGCCCCGCGGCGCGAGCGACCTCGACGTCATCGGCGGCGCCGCCGGGATGGGCGGCATGGGCGGCAATGATCTCGGCATAGCGGAACCCCTGCGGCGTCTGGGCCGCGAACAGGCCGCGGCGGTCGCGGGTGCCGGTCACGATCCCCCCTTCGCCGGTCCAGAGCGCGTCGGTGACCGCCAGCCCCGGTGCGGCGCCCGGATGGTCGTCAAGCGCCGCGATCACCGCGGCGATGGTTTCGGCCCGCACACAGGGGCGGGCGGCATCGTGGATCAGCACCTTGTCCACCCCGTGCCCGGCCAGCGCCGCCAGCCCGCTGCGGACCGAGGCCGCCCGGTCGGCGCCGCCTTTCGCCAGGATCAGATCGGGGCGGTTCGCATACGCCTCCCACGGCGCGCGGTCGTCGGGCGAGAGCACCAGGGCAACCAGGTCGATGCCCGGCGCCTGCGCGAAACGCTCCAGCGTCCAGTCGGCCACGCGCCGCCCGGCCAGCAGGCGCCACTGCTTGGGCACCCCGCCACCCGCGCGATACCCGCGCCCGGCGGCAAGGATCAGGGCGGCCGTGGTCATGCAAGGGGTCTCCGGTCGATCTGCGGTTCGGAACCGTCTTTAGGCCGTGGCGCGGGATGAGGCAATCATCCCGGCAAGTATGCATAAAAAATAAGCAGGCGCAGGTGGAGTGATCGTGAAATGCCCTTTCGGTTTGAGAAATTCGTCCAGATTCGCTAGGAAAGGCGCAATTGCACAAGGATTGGGCAAAGTGCCGCTTGTCATTGCCGGAAAACCCGTTGACCCGCCGGTGATCCTCGCCCCGATGGCGGGAATCACCGACCGCCCGTTCCGCGACCTGGTGCTGTCCTTCGGGGCGGGGCTGGCGGTCAGCGAAATGGTGGCCAGTCAGGAAATGGTCCAGGCAAAGCCGGGCGTGCGCGAGAAGGCCGAGCTGGGGGCCGGGGCGGAGCGGACCGTGGTCCAGATTGCCGGGCGCGAGGCCCGCTGGATGGCCGAGGCCGCGCGCCGGCTTGAGGGGCAGGGGGCGGCGATCATCGACATCAACATGGGCTGCCCGGCGCGCAAGGTGACGAACGGGCTGTCGGGCTCGGCGCTGATGCGCACGCCCGATCATGCGTTGCGGCTGATCGAGGCGGTGGTGGACGCGGTCGCCGTGCCGGTCACGCTGAAGATGCGGCTGGGCTGGGACGAGGGGATGCGCAACGCCGCCGATATTGCCCGCCGGGCCGAGGCCGCCGGGGTGCGGATGGTGACGGTTCACGGCCGCACCCGCTGCCAGTTCTACAGGGGGCGGGCCGACTGGGTGGCAGTGCGCGAAGTGCGCGAGGCGGTCTCGATCCCGGTGATCGTCAATGGCGACATCGTCTGCGCCGCGACCGCGCGCAAGGCGCTGGCCCTGTCGCGCGCGGCCGGCGTGATGGTCGGGCGCGGCGCGCGGGGGCGGCCCTGGCTGTTGGCGCAGATCGGCCATGAGCTGTTCGGCGCGCCGGCCCCGCGCATTCCGAAGGGTGTGGATCTTGTGGACGTCGTATCAAGGCATTACGAGGCGATATTGATGTTCTACGGGGGCGATCTTGGCCTGCGCGTGGCGCGCAAGCACCTGGGCTGGTACATGGATGATGCCGGCACCGAACCGGGGCTGCGCCGGGCGGTCCTGACCGCGGGCGATACGGGCGAGGTCCTGCGCCTGCTGGCCGAAGCGCTGGCCCCCCGGCGGGAGGCGGCGGCATGACCGGCGACGACGCGATCTGGGCTTCGCTTCCGGTTCCGGCCTTCCTGATCGATGCCGAGGACCGGGTGACGGCGGTCAACTCGGCCGCCGAGGGGTTCCTGAACGCCTCGCGGAAATCGGTGGAGGGCACGCCGGTCTGGGATCTTCTGGCGGTCGACATGCCGATCGAAGAGGCCTTTGCCCGTGCCCGCGCCAATGGCACGCCGCTTTTCGTCAACGACATCGACGTGGGCTGCGGCTCGCGCGCGCCGCTGCAATGCGCGCTTCAGATCGCGCCGCTGCTGGGGCGGCCGGGGGTGATGATGATGCTGGTCTCTCCGCGCGAGCTGGCCGGCCGCATGACCCAGAGCCATTCGGTCCGCTCGGCGGCGCAATCGGCCATCGGCATGGCCGAGATGCTTGCCCACGAGATCAAGAACCCGCTGGCCGGAATCACCGGTGCGGCGCAGTTGCTGAGCATGAACCTCGGTCCTCAAGACCTTGAACTCACGGATCTTATCGTGGCTGAAAGCCGCCGGATCGTGAAGCTGCTGGAGCAGGTCGAACAGTTCGGAAATCTCAGCGCACCGGATTTCCGTCCGGTCAATGTTCACGACGTGCTGGACCGGGCGCGGCGCTCGGCGCTGCTGGGTTTCGGGGCGCACATGACCATCATCGAGGATTACGACCCGTCGCTGCCGCTGGCCTGGGGGGACCCGGACCAGCTGTTGCAGGTGATCCTGAATCTTCTCAAGAACGCCTCGGAAGCTGCTGATCCAAAAGGCGGAACCATTCGTCTTCATACCTTTTTCGAACATTCCTTCCGGCTGCGGCGCAATGACGGGGCCGGGCAGGATCTGCCCCTGCAGATCGAGGTGATCGACGACGGCCCCGGCCTGCCGGAGCATATCCGCGACGATGTCTTCGACCCCTTCGTGTCGGGGCGCGAGAACGGCACCGGGCTGGGCCTGGCACTGGTGAGCAAGATCGTGTCCGACCATGGCGGCTGGGTCTCGGTGACCTCGGTGCCGGGACGCACCGTGTTCCGCCTGTCGCTGCCGCGGGCGCCGCGTGAAAGCCAGCAAGAGGAGACCGCCTGATGGATGGCACGGTTCTGGTTGCCGATGACGATCGCACGATTCGCACGGTTCTGACCCAGGCGCTGACCCGGGCCGGCTGCAAGGTGCATGCCACCAGCTCGCTGACGACACTCATGCGCTGGGTGGCCGAGGGCAAGGGTGACGTGGTGATCTCGGACGTGGTGATGCCCGACGGCAACGGGCTCGAGATGCTGCCGAAGATCGCGCAGGACCGCCCCGGCCTGCCGGTGATAGTGATTTCGGCGCAGAACACCATCATGACCGCAATCCAGGCGGCCGAGGCCGAGGCCTTCGACTACCTGCCCAAGCCGTTCGACCTGCCCGACCTGATGAAGCGCACCCGCCGCGCGCTGGAGCAGAAGCGCCGCCGGGCGCCGGGATCGGGCGAGCGACTCTCCGGGGAACGTCCCGACGAGCTGCCGTTGGTGGGGCGCACGCCGGTCATGCAGGCGCTCTACCGGGTGGTGGCCCGGGTCATGAACACCGATCTTCCGGTCATCGTCACCGGCGAAAGCGGCACCGGCAAGTCCCTGATCGCGCGCGCCATTCACGATTTCTCGGACCGGCGTACGCTGCCCTTCGTCACGGTGACCGAGGCCGATCTGAGCGATCTCGAGGGGCCGGCCCGGGTGCTGGCGCGGGTCAAGGGCGGCACGCTGCTGATCGACGAGATCCCCGATATCGGCGACGAGGTGCAGGCCCGGATCGTGCGCATGATGGACGCACCGGGCGAGCATGTGCCGCGGTTCATGGCCACCAGCCAGATCGACCCGGCGCGGGCAACCGAACAGGGGCGGCTGCGGCGCGATCTGTATTACCGGCTGGGCGGGGCCACGTTGCAGCTGCCGGCCCTGCGCGACCGGGTGGACGACATTCCCCTGCTGGTGGAGCATTTCCTTGCCCGGGCCGAGCGCGACGGCGCCCCGCGGCGCTGGCTGAGCTCCGAGGCACAGGATCTGTTCCGCCGCTACAGCTGGCCGGGGAACGTGCGGCAGCTGGAAAACGCGGTGCGCCGGCTGAGCCTGACCAGCCGCACCGACGAGATTTCCCGCTCGGAAGTCGAATCCATGCTGCGCAGCCAGCCCGAGGTGGAGCCGATCCTCGGCGGGGGCGAGTCCGAAAAGCTGTCGGCCTCGGTCGCGCGGCACCTGCGGCGCTATTTCGACCTGCATGGCAACATGCTGCCGCCGCCGGGGCTGTATCAGCGCATCCTGCGCGAGGTCGAGGCGCCGCTGATTGAGATCGCGCTGGACGCCACCGGCGGAAATCAGGCGAAATGCGCCGATCTTCTGGGAATCAATCGCAATACCTTGCGCAAGAAGATCCGCGATCTCGATATAGAGGTGACACGCCGCCGCAAATTGATGTAATACTGCCACAGAACCGTGGCGAACCGGCGTCAGTGCCGGAAATGACCACGAGATATGGCGGTAAGCCGCTTCGGCGGCACATCGGGATGAGGACGGCAGGTGGCAATCCGGTCACATGAGGGGCCAATCCCCGCGCTGAGCCGCTGGCGGCTGACGCGCAGGCTGCGCAACCTGGGCACCTTCGGGCTGGTGGTTCTGGGGCCGATCCTGGCGCTTGCGACCTATCTTGCCATGGGGCCGTTCGAGGCGCGCACTTCGGCTCCCTCGCTGCGGATCGTGCTGCTGGCGGATCTGGTCTATGTGCTGGTGCTGGCGGCGCTGGTTCTGGGGCAGGTGATGCGGCTGTTTGCCGCGCGGCGGGCGCATTCGGCCGGGTCGCGGCTGCATATGCGCCTGATGGGGGCCTTCACCCTGCTGGCGCTGGCGCCGACGGTGATCGTGGCGGTGTTTGCCGGGCTGACCGTCAATATCGGTCTCGAGGGCTGGTTCTCGGAGCGGGTCCGCGACGCGCTGGGCGCCTCGCTGGCGGCGGCCGAGGCCTACGAGACGGAACAGCGCGATGCCCTGGCCCAGGATGCGCAGGCGCTGGCGCGGTTTCTCGACGCGGCCAGGGGGCAGAACTTCTTCATCAACGATGCCGAGCTCCGGGTGCTGCTGGCGCAGGGCCAGGCGCAGATCCAGCGCGGGTTGCGCGAGGCCTACGTGATCGACGGCACCGGCGAGATCCGGGCGCGCGGCGAACGATCCTACCTGTTCGATTTCGAAAGGCCTTCGCCCGAGGATCTGGCCACGGCCCGCGAAAAGGGGCTGACGATCATCCGGGACTGGAACAACAACGAATTCCGCGCGCTGGTGCGGCTGGATGCCTTCGCCGACCGCTACCTCTATGTCAGCCGCGAGGTGGACGGAAAGATTCTCAACCTTCTCGACGACACCAAGGCCACGGTGGGGCTGTATCACCAGCTTGAAAGCGAGCGCGGGCGGGTGCTGTTCGAATTCGGGCTGCTGTATCTGGGCTTTGCGCTGATCCTGATCCTGGCGGCGATCTGGCTGGGCCTGTGGTTTGCCGAGCGCCTGTCGCGGCCGGTGGGCCGGCTGACCATGGCCGCCCAGCAGGTCGGGGCGGGGGATCTCGACGTGCAGGTGCCCGAGGAGGAGGGCGACGACGAAATCGCCATGCTGGGCCGCTATTTCAACCGCATGACCCGGCAGCTCAAGGCGCAGCGGCAATCGCTGCTCGATACCACCCGCCAGATCGAGCGCCGCCGGCGGCTGTTCGATTCGGTGCTCTCCTCGGTCACTTCGGGGGTGGTGGGGCTGGATTCGCAGGGGCGGGTGACCTTCGTCAACCGCTCGGCCCGGCGGCTTCTGGACTGGTCGGGGGACGAGCACTCGCTGGCGCTGGCGGTAGCGGTGCCGGAATTCGGGCCGCTGTTCGACAGCCTGCGCCAGGGTGGGGGCGAGGTGGCCCAGGGCGAGGTCAAGGTGACGCGCAAGGGCCGGCTCGAGCATCTTCTGGTGCGGATGAGCACCCGGCGCGAGATCGACGGCAGCCTGGAAGGTTACGTGGTCGCCTTCGACGACGTGACCGATCTGGTCAGCGCCCAGCGCATGGCTGCCTGGGGCGACGTGGCCCGCCGCATCGCGCACGAGATCAAGAACCCGCTGACGCCGATCCAGCTGTCGGCCGAGCGGATCAAGCGCAAGTTCGGCCCGCGCCTGGGCGAGGAGGATTGCGAGAAGCTCGAATCGATGACCGACGTGATCGTGCGCCAGACCAACGATCTGCGCCGGATCGTGGACGAGTTTTCGCGCTTTGCCCGCATGCCCGAACCCGATCGCCGGGCCGAGGACCTGGTGGCGATCCTGCGCGACGCGGCGCTGCTGCAGCAGAGCGGCCAGCCCGGCGTGCGCTTCGAGATCGACCTGCCGGATCACCCGGTGATTGCCGAGGTGGATGCGACGATGATCTCGCAGGCCTTGACGAACCTTATCAAGAATGCCGGTGAGGCCATTGAATCACTTGAGGAAAAGGGCGCCCCGGAAGGGTTCGTTCCACGAATTCGGGTGCGGCTGGAGGAGATTTCGGGCGGCTGCCGGATCACCATTGCCGACAACGGCATCGGATTGCCCGAGGACCGGGTGCGTCTGTTCGAACCCTATGTGACGACGCGCGACGCGGGCACCGGGCTGGGGTTGCCGATCGTGAAGAAGATCATCGAGGAACATGGCGGCACTCTCGTGCTCGAGGATGCGCCGGTCTTCGAGGGGCAGGCGCATTTCGGCGCAATGGCCGTCATCCGCCTGCCCGTGACACTGACACCCGACGCCGGGGCGGACCGCTTGCGGTCGGGCTCGGGGGTGCGGGCGGGAAAAACCATTGAAGCAGCGGGGCCGACATGAGTGACATACTGATCGTTGACGACGAACGCGATATCCGCGAACTGGTGTCCGACATCCTTGAGGACGAAGGCTATGCCACCCGGCTGGCCGGGAATTCCGACGAGTGCATGGCCGCGATCAATGCCGAACCGCCCGCTTTGCTGATCCTCGACATCTGGCTGAAGGACAGCAACATGGACGGGATCGACATCCTCAAGAAGGTGCGGCGCGACAACCCGGACGTGCCGGTGGTCATCATCTCGGGGCATGGCAATATCGAGATCGCCGTCGCCGCGATCAAGCAGGGCGCCTATGATTTCATCGAAAAGCCCTTCAACATCGACCAGCTCATGGTGGTGATCCGCCGGGCGATGGAAACCTCGCGGCTGCGGCGCGAGAACAACGCGCTGCGGCGGCGCGAGATCGCCTCGGCCGAGATGATCGGGCAGTCGGCCGCCTTCCGGGCGCTGGTCGGCCAGCTGGACAAGGTGACGCGCTCGAACGGGCGGGTGATGCTGAGCGGGCCGCCCGGCTCGGGCAAGGAGATCGCCGCGCGCTACATCCACGCCCATTCCAACCGGGCCGAGGCCCCGTTCGTGTCTGTCAACTGCGCCACCATCGAGCCCGAGCGCATGGAGGAGGTCCTGTTCGGCCGCGAAAGCCCCGAGCGGGGGGTCGAGCCGGGGCTTCTGGAAGAGGCGCATGGCGGGGTGATCTTCTTCGACGAGGTTGCCGACATGCCGCTGGGCACCCAGTCCAAGATCCTGCGGGTTCTGGTCGAGCAGCAGTTCCAGCGCGTGGGCGGCAATGCCAAGGTGCGGGTCGATCTGCGGGTGATTTCCTCGACCTGCCGCAACCTCGAGGACGAGATCCGCGCCGGGCGTTTCCGGCAGGAGCTGTTCCATCGCCTCAACGTGGTGCCGATCCGGGTGCCGTCGCTGGAGGAGCGGCGCGAGGACATCCCGCTTCTGGCCCGGCATTTCATCCGCCAGTTCCATGAAAGCCAGGGCCTGCCCCTGCGCGAACTCGGCGAGGAGGCCGTGGCCCTGATGCAGACCATGTCATGGCCGGGCAATGTGCGCCAGCTCAAGAACCTGGTGGAGCGGGTGTTGATCCTCGGTGACGGCACGGGGCCGATCGAGGCGCGCGAGTTGCCCAGCGAAGATGCCCGTGCCGGCAACGAGGGGCGGGTGATTCTGTCGGGGGCGCTGGCGACGCTGCCCCTGCGCGAGGCCCGCGAGGCGTTCGAGCGCGAATATCTCCTGACCCAGATCAACCGCTTCGGCGGCAATATCAGCCGCACCGCCGCCTTTGTCGGGATGGAGCGCAGCGCCCTGCACCGCAAGCTGAAGTCGCTGGGCGTGGTGACCGCCAACAAGGCCGGTGCGCGGGTGGCCTATGTGGACCGCAGCAAGGCCGAGGCCGCGCATTAGAGCATCTCGCGTCTGACCGGATCGGGCGTCGTGTGCGGCCAGGGGCAGGCATGAAAGTGCCCGCCTGAGAATGCCGTTACCTCGGGCGAGGGGGGCAGGGGCAATCCCGGGCGCGTGTTGCCGTCGCGTTCCCGGCCCGACAAGCAGATTGACCGCTGCCGGGCCATCTGTCATGCAGAAATCCGCATTCAGGGGACCACGGGTCATGAAGGTCATCATCTGCGGCGCCGGTCAGGTGGGCTGGCAGATCGCCCGTCATCTGGCGAGCGAGAACAACGATGTCACGGTCGTGGACAGTGATGCCGATCTGGTGCGGCGCGCCACCGAATGGCTTGACGTGCAGGGGGTGGCGGGCTTTGCCAGCCACCCGGACGTGCTGGAACGTGCCGGCGCCCAGGATGCCGACATGATCATTGCCGCGACCCATTCGGACGAGGTCAACATGGTCACCTGCCAGGTGGCCCATTCGGTGTTCGGCATCAAGCAGAAGATCGCCCGGATCCGGGCGCAGTCCTATCTGGTCCCGGTGCCTTCGGGGCCGAATTTCAAGGATCACCTGCCGATCAACGAGGTCATCAGCCCCGAACGCGAGGTGGCGGCGGCTGCGATGCGGCGGCTGGCGGCGCCGGCCACCTTCGACGTGGAAACCTTCATGGACGGCAAGGCGCAGCTTCTCGGCATCAAGGTGGACGAGGACTGCCCGATCACCAATACCGCCCTGCGCCAGCTGACCGACCTGTTCTCCACCCTGCGCTCGATCGTCGTCGGCATCCGCCGCGAGGGTGTCCTGTTCGCGCCCGAGGCGGACGACCAGCTGTTTCCGGGCGATGAATGCTATGTCTTCACGCATGTGGAAGATGTCGGCCGCACGCTGGAGATCTTCGGCAAGACCGCCGGAGCGCTCACCCGGGTGGTGATCATCGGCGGCGGCAATGTCGGCCTGGCGGTGGCCAGGGATCTGGAAAGCCGCAAGGGCCGGCCGCGGGTCAAGGTGATCGAACGCAACCGCGCCCGCGCCGAACACGCCGCCGAGCAGCTGGAACGGACCATCGTCCTGCATGGCGACGGGCTGGACAGCCAGCTTCTGGCCGAGGCCGGGGTGGAACGCGCCGATGCGGTTCTGGCGGTGACCGACGACGACAAGACCAACATGCTGGCCGCGGTGCGGGCCAAGGCCGAAGGCTGCCCCTTCGCGATCTCGCTCATCAACGATCCGACGCTGGTGCCGCTGGCAACCCCGCTGGGGATCGATGCCTATATCAACCCGCGGGCCACGACCGTGAGTTCGATCCTGCGCCACATCCGCCACGGCCGCGTCCAGCGGGTCTATTCGCTGGGCGATGCCGAGGCCGAGATCATCCAGGCCGAGGTTCTCTCGACCTCGCCCATGGCCGGGCAGAAGCTGCGCGACATCGACTTCCCCGAAGGCGTCCTGGTCGGCGCGGTGCGCAAGGGCGACGAGGTGTTGCGCCCCGATTCCGACCTGCGGATCGAAGCCGGCGACGTGGTGGCGATCTTCGCCATGGCGGCGGATGTGCCCGAGCTTGAACGGCTCCTGCAGGTGTCGTTCGACTATTTCTGACCATGGCCCGGCGTGCCGCCTCTCACGGAACCCGGAATGCCCCTGTCGGCATTCTCATGGAGCTGCCGCTGTTTCTCCTGGTCTGGGGGGTGTTCGCGCTGGGCACCTGGATCCCGGCCGCCCATGCGCTGATCCGCGGCCAGCACGCGGTGTCGCGCGCCTTCTTCTATTCCGGCCTGATCGGGCTGTTCTGCGTGGCGCTGATCGGGCTGGCCATGCGCGGGCGCCGCTCGCGCCGCGGCACGCTGGGCCAGCTGCTGGTGCTGCTGGCCACCTTCGTGGTGCTGCCGGTCTTCCTGGCGCTGCCGATGTTCTGGGCGGTGCGGACCACCTCGTTCCTCAATGCCTATTTCGACATGGTCAGCGCCATCACCACCACCGGGGCCAATCTGTTCACCGATCCGGGGCGGCTGGACCCTTCGGTTCACCTCTGGCGGGCCGAGGTGGGCTGGCTGGGCGGGCTGCTCATGTGGATTGCGGCCTCGGCGATCCTGGCGCCGCTGTCGCTGGGCGGGTTCGAGGTGACGACCCGGGGCCAGCCGGGCCAGGCGCCGGTAGTGAGCTCCGGCGGGCGCGCCGTCGAGCCGCGCCTGCGCCTGCTGCGCGTCACCGCGACGCTGACCCCGGTCTATGTGGCGCTGACGGTGGTGATCTGGATCCTGCTGCGCCTTGCCGGGGATGCGCCGCTGGTGGCGATCAGCCATGCCATGTCGGTCATGGCGACGTCGGGGATTTCCCCGGTGGGCGGGCTTTCGGGCGGCGCTTCGGGCGTGACCGGAGAGGCGATCGTCTTCCTGTTCATGTTCTTCGCGCTCTCGCGGCTGACCTTTTCTTCGGACACGGCCAACCGGGGCGAGGCGCGCCTCGACCGCGATCCGGAATTCCGGGCCGGGTTGGTGATCGTGCTGGGCCTGCCGCTGCTGCTGTTCGTGCGGCACTGGCTGGCGGCGCTGGACGTGAACGCCGCGGCCGATCCCATGATGGGCGTCAGGGCGCTGTGGGGCGGAGTGTTCACGGTCATGTCCTTCCTGACCACCACCGGTTTCGTCAGCGCCGACTGGACCGAGGCGCAGCAATGGTCGGGGCTTGGCTCGCCGGGGCTGATCCTTCTGGGGCTGGCGCTGGTCGGCGGCGGGGTGGCCACCACCGCCGGAGGGGTGAAGCTGTTGCGCGTCTATGTGCTGTATCTCAACGGCCGGCGCGAGCTGGAACGCCTGGTGCATCCCTCGTCGGTGGGCAGCGGCGCCGACGGCAACCGCCGCATCCGCCGCGATGGCGCCTTCATCGCCTGGATCTTCTTCATGCTGTTCGCGTTGTCCCTGGCCGGGGTCAGCCTTGCCCTTGCGGCGCTGGGATCGGGCTTCGAAGAGGCCATGGTGCTGAGCATCGCCGCGCTTTCCACCACTGGCCCGCTGATCGAGGTAGCCGCCGAGACACCGATCCGCTTGGCCGAGCTGAGCGACGCGGCCAAGCTGGTCCTGTCCGGGGCGATGGTGCTGGGGCGGCTGGAAACGCTGGCCATCATCGCGCTTCTGACCCCGGATCTGTGGCGGCACTGAGGGGGCGGGCCCGCCCTTTCGGGCGCCGGGCATGGACAATACCCTGCACTTGTGAATTTTTGTGGTGGAAACTCCGCGCGGGGCAAGACATACTCACGCCAAAGGGGGCGCGCCGTGTTCTGGCGCGAAACAAGAAAAAGGGCGAGTTTTTCATATCATGGCTTCGGACAGACAGAACCTGCAGGATGCATTCCTCAATCATGTGCGCAAGACCAAGGTTCCGGTCACGATTTTCCTCATCAACGGGGTCAAGCTTCAGGGCGTGATCACCTGGTTCGACAACTTCTGCGTCCTGCTGCGCCGGGACGGGCAGTCGCAGCTTGTCTACAAGCACGCGATTTCCACCGTCATGCCGTCGCAGCCGATCAACCTCTACGAAGGCGAAAACGGCGCTTGAGGGAACATGGCCGGAGGCAGACCCGGGCCTGGGTCCTGCATCCCGACATCCGCAGCAGGGAAAATCGCCGCGCCCCCGGGCCGGCGCTGGAAGAGGCGGTGGCCCTGGCCCGGGCGCTGCCCGGTGTCGAGGTGGCGGGATCCGAGGTCGTGCCCCTGCCCAGACCCCATGCGGGGCTTCTGTTCGGGGCCGGAAAGATCGAGGAACTGAAGGCGCGCTTCGCCGCCGAAGAGATCGACCTTGTGCTGATCGACGGCCCCGTCACGCCGGTTCAGCAGCGCAACCTGGAAAAGGCATGGAAGGTCAAGATCCTCGACCGCACCGGGCTGATCCTGGAAATCTTCTCCGACCGCGCGCGCACGAAGGAGGGCGTGCTGCAGGTGGAGATGGCGGCGCTGAACTATCAGCGCACCCGGCTGGTGCGGGCCTGGACCCATCTGGAGCGTCAGCGCGGCGGGCTGGGATTCGTCGGCGGGCCCGGCGAGACCCAGATCGAGGCCGACCGGCGGGCTATCGACGAACAGCTCGTGCGCCTGCGCCGGCAGCTCGACAAGGTGGTCAAGACGCGCGAGCTGCACCGCAAGGCGCGTGCCCGCGTGCCCTATCCGATCGTGGCGCTGGTCGGCTATACCAATGCCGGCAAATCGACCCTGTTCAACCGGCTCACCGGCTCGGGGGTGATGGCGCGGGACATGCTTTTCGCCACGCTCGATCCGACCATGCGGCGGGTCAGGCTGGCGGGCGGGGCGCAGGTGATCCTGTCCGACACGGTAGGGTTCATCTCGGATCTGCCGACCGAGCTGGTGGCCGCGTTCCGGGCGACGCTGGAAGAGGTGCTCTCGGCCGACCTGATCGTGCATGTGCGCGACATCTCGCACCCCGAGACAGAGGAACAGGCCCGCGACGTGGAGGCGATTCTGGCCTCGCTCGGCGTGGACGAGGGCCGGCCGCGGCTGGAGGTCTGGAACAAGATCGACCGGCTGGACGGGCAGGCGCGCGCCGCGGCGCTGGCACGGGCGGCGCGCGACGAGTCGGTGGTCGCCATTTCGGCAACCACCGGCGAGGGGCTGGACGAACTTCTGGCCAGGATCGCCGCGCTGCTGCAGGAGGCGCGCCACGAAACCCGCATGCACCTGGGCTTCGACGAGGGCCGCCGCCGCGCCTGGCTGTATGAGCAGGAGGTGGTGCGCAACGAACGTCAGGTCGAAGACGGGTTCGACCTGACCGTGGAGTGGACGGCGCGCCAGGAGGCGCAGTTCCGCGCCCTGTAGCCGGGACCTGTCAGGCGCTTTCGATCACCAGCCTGGCCTTCATGCTCGGGTGGATCGAGCAGATGTAGTTCTTGCTCATCCCCGCCTTGACCTTGATTTCGGCCGACTGGCCCTTGCGCAGGGTGGCGGTCTGCCAGCTGCCGTTCGCCGCCGTCGCATTGTGCGGGGCGCTGTCGCGGTTGGTCCAGCGGACGGTATCGCCGGGGCGGACCTTCAGTTTCGCCGGGCGGAACTTGAAGCCCTTGATCTCGACCTCGTGCAACTGCCCGTCCATGCCCGCCCGCGCGGGCAGGGCGGACAGGGCCACGCCGGCCATGCCCGCCGCACCCGTGGCCAGCAGCCTGCGTCTGTTCATGTTCGCGCTCATCTGTTTCCTCCCTTTGTCGCAGGAAAGAAAATGTTGGGCGCGCGGGTGCAAATCAAGGCGGGCGCCACCCGCAGACATTCACGACTGCGTGTGACGCCCGTTCGCAAGCGGGACGATGGGATCAGTCCATCGCCTTGAAGTGGAACTCGCCGCCTTCCTTGATGCCGCTGGGCCAGCGCGAGGTGACCGTCTTGGTCCGCGTGTAGAAGCGGAACGCGTCGGGCCCGTGCTGGTTGAGATCGCCGAAGGCCGATTTCTTCCAGCCGCCGAAGGTGTGATAGGCCAGCGGCACCGGGATCGGCACGTTGATGCCGACCATGCCGATATTGATCCGGTGCGCAAAGTCGCGTGCCGTATCGCCATCGCGGGTGAAGATGGCGGTGCCATTGCCGTATTCGTGATCCATGGCCAGCTTCAGCGCCTCCTCGTAGGAGCCCGCGCGCACGGTGGACAGGACCGGGCCGAAGATCTCCTGCTTGTAGATGTCCATTTCCGGGGTCACGTGGTCAAAGAGGTGCGGACCCACGAAAAAGCCGTTCTCATAGCCCTGCAGGGTGAAGTCGCGCCCGTCCACCACCAGCCTGGCGCCCTGTTCGATGCCGGAATTAACCAGGCCCAGAACCCGCTCTTTCGCCTCGCGGGTGACCAGCGGGCCGTAATCGATGTCGTCGCCGGCGGTGTAGGGGCCGACCTTGAGCTTCTCGATCCGCGGCACCAGCTTCTCGATCAGCCGGTCGGCGGTTTCGTCGCCCACCGGCACGGCCACGGAAATGGCCATGCAGCGTTCGCCGGCCGCACCATAGCCCGCGCCCACCAGCGCATCCGCCGCCTGGTCCATGTCGGCATCGGGCATGATGATCATGTGGTTCTTGGCCCCGCCGAAGCACTGCACCCGCTTGCCGTTGGAACAGCCGCGGCCATAGATGTATTCGGCAATCGGGGTCGAGCCCACGAAACCGATCGACTGGATGGTGGGATGGTCGAGGATGGCGTCCACCGCCTCCTTGTCGCCATTGACCACCTGCAGGATGCCCTTGGGCAGGCCGGCCTCTTCCAGCAGCTCGGCCAGCATCAGCGGCACCGAGGGGTCGCGCTCGGACGGCTTGAGGATGAAGGCGTTGCCGCAGGCGATGGCGGGCGCGAACATCCACATCGGGATCATGGCCGGGAAGTTGAACGGCGTGATGCCGGCGCTGACGCCCAGCGGCTGGCGCATCGAGTAGATGTCGATGCCGGGGCCGGCGCCGTCGGTGAACTCGCCCTTCAGCAGCTGCGGCGCGCCGATGCAGTATTCGACCACTTCGAGCCCGCGTTGCACGTCGCCCTTGGCGTCGGGGAAGGTCTTGCCGTGCTCGCGGCTCAGCGCCTCGGCCAGCTTGTCCATGTCGCGGTTGAGCAGCCGGACGAACTCCATCAGCACCCGCGCCCGGCGCTGCGGGTTGACCGCCGCCCAGCCCGGCTGCGCATCGGCTGCCACATCCACCGCAAAGGCCAGCTCTTCGGCGTTGGCCAGCGGCACCCGCGCCTGCACCTCGCCGGTGGCCGGGTTGTAGACATCGGCGAAACGGCCCGACTGTCCCTTGACATGGGCACCGTTGATGTAGTGGGTCAGTTCCTTCATGGGGGACTCCTCCTGAATGCTCGGGCGCAGGATAGACTTGCAAAAAAGCCGAGAACAGGGGCAAGATTTCAAAAAGGTTTTGCAATCGTGCAGGTAGCAGCATGGAGCCGCATTGGGACGACATGAAGATCTTTCTGGCCGTGGCGCGCGAGGAAAGCCTCTCGGGGGCGGGGCGCGTGCTGAAGCTGGACCCGGCCACGGTTGGCCGGCGCATCGCCCGGCTGGAGGCGGCGATGCGGGTGCCGCTGTTTGCCAAGTCGCCCCAGGGCTATGCGCTCAGCGCCGCCGGAGAGCGCCTTCTGGCCCATGCGGAAGCGGCCGAACAGGCCATGCGCGCGGCTTCGGAGGCTCTTGCCGGCCCTTCCGAGAGTCTCTCCGGGCAGATCAGGGTCGGTGCGCCGGATGGCTGCGCGAACTGGCTGCTGCCGCAGGTCTGCGCGCAGATTTCCACGGCCAATCCCGATCTCGACATCCAGATCGTGGCCCTGCCGCGCATCGTCAATCTTTCGCGCCGCGAGGCCGACATGGCCATCACCGTCAGCCCCCCCACCGCCGGGCAGCTGCTGGTGCAGAAGATCACCGACTATCACCTGCACCTGGTTGCCTCGCGCCGCTATCTGCGGGACAACCCGCCGCTGGAAAGCCTTGACGATCTGCGCGGACGGCGGATGATCGGCTACATCCCCGACATGATCTTCGATTCCGAGCTGGACTACCTGTCCGACCTTGGAATCCGCCGGGTGCCGCTGGCCTCGAACTCGGTTCCGGTGCAGCTCAAGCTGGTGATGCAGGGGGCGGGGCTGTGCGTGGCACATGATTTTTCCCTGCCGTTTCATCGCCCCCTGCGCAAGGTTCTGCCCGATCAGGTGAACCTGACCCGCAGCTTCTACCTGGTCCGCCATCAGGGCGACCAGCGCAGCGAAAGGCTCAACCGTTTCGCCGATGCCCTGTGCGAGGGCCTGCGCGAAGAAGTGGCCCGTCTGGAAGCGATGACTTGACTTGAACGCATATTGCGGCGACGCTGTTGAAAACGAAAGATAATTGCAGGGGTGCCCGAATGCTCGTTCATCAGATTCTCGATTCCAAGCCGTTTTCCGAAACCGTGACCATTGCGCCCACGGCGACGGTTGCCGAGGCCGCGCGGCTGATGGCCGAGAAGCGGATCGGCGCGGTCGTGGTTTCCGGCGATGGCGCCACTGTCGAAGGGATGCTGTCGGAGCGCGACATCGTGCGCGAGCTGGCCCGTTCGGGCGAGGGATGCCTCAAGGCGCCGGTCGGCAACTACATGACCCGAAAGGTGGAAACCTGCACCAGGGCGACCTCGACGGACGAGCTGATGAACCGCATGACCGAGGGCCGGTTCCGTCACATGCCGGTGGTCGAGGACGGCAGGCTGGCGGGGCTGGTCTCGATCGGCGACGTGGTCAAGGCGCAGCTGACCAAGCTGGAGATGGAAAAGGAAGCCCTGGAAGGCATGATCAAGGGGTTCTGAACCTTTCCGTATTTTTGCGGTATTGCCAAGGCGCGGCGGTTGATGTTTGCCTGCCCGCAGCGAACGAACCGCAGGAGTCAGTCCCATGCGCATCGGCCTTTACCCCGGCACGTTCGACCCGATCACTCTGGGTCATATCGACATCATCAGCCGCGCCGCCGCACTGGTGGACAAGCTGGTGATCGGGGTGGCGATCAACCGGGACAAGGGCCCGCTGTTCCCGCTGGAAGAGCGGGTGGCGATGATCGAGGAGGAATGCGCCAAGCTGAGCGCCGAGACCGGGACCCGGATCGTGGCGCACCCGTTCGAGAACCTGCTGATCGACTGTGCCCATGATGTCGGGGCGCAGATCATCGTGCGCGGCCTGCGTGCGGTGGCTGATTTCGAATATGAATTTCAGATGGTTGGCATGAACCGGGTGCTGGATGCCAGCGTGGAAACGGTGTTCCTGATGGCGGATGCGCGGCGGCAGGCGATTTCATCGAAGCTGGTCAAGGAAATCGCGCGGCTGGGTGGGGACGTGTCCGAATTCGTCACGCCGCGGGTGAATGCTGCGCTCAGGGCGCGGTTCGACTGACGCGCCCGGTGTGGCGGGCGGCGCGGGTCCGTCCCGTCCGTGCCGCGCTTCAGCGCCAGAAGGCCAGCCACTCGATCAGTTCGTAAAGTTTCTTGCCCAGGAATATCACGTGTTCGGTGCCGAACAGCAGCAGGTCGCCCGCGATCACCGCCAGGATGAACAAGCCTAGGTAAAGGGCGATGCGGTCGGTCATGGCGGCGGTCCGGAAACGAATTGGCCCGGACAGCTTTAGCCATCCGGGCCGGCGGTCTCAAGGGGGGCGCCGAAAAGGGGGCGGACGGTGTGCGCTCAGGCGTTCAGCCGGCCGATGGCCACCGCCATGTCGGCCATGCGCACGGAAAAGCCCCATTCATTGTCATACCAGGCCAGGATTCGCACCAGCCGCCCGTCCATGACGCGGGTCTGGTCGGGGGCGAAGATGGCGCTCTGTTCGGTGTGGTTGAAGTCGATCGACACCAGCGGCGCCGGCTCGTATCCCAGCACCCGCGACATCGCCCCTTCGGCGGCGGCGCGGACGGCTTCGTTGACCTCCTCGACGGTCACGTCGCGTCCGGCGCGGAAGGTCAGGTCCACGGCGCTGACATTGGGCGTGGGTACGCGGATGGCCGAGCCGTCCAGCTTGCCCTTCAGCTGCGGCAGCACCTCGCCCAGCGCCCGGGCCGCGCCGGTGGTGGTGGGGATCATCGACATGGCCGCGGCGCGGGCGCGGTAGATATCCTTGTGGCGGCGGTCGAGCGTCGGCTGGTCGCCGGTATAGGCGTGGATGGTGGTCATGATCCCGTGCTCGATGCCGAAGGCCTCGTCCAGCACCTTGGCCACCGGGGCCAGGCAGTTGGTGGTGCATGAGCCGTTGGAGATCATCCGGTCGCCGCGGGCCAGCCGGTCGTCATTGACGCCGAAGACCACCGTCTTTTCCACGTTCTTCGCCGGGGCCGAGATCAGCACCGCGCCGGCGCCGTTTTCCAGGTGGATCTTCGCCTTTTCGCCGTCGTTGAACTTGCCGGTGCATTCCAGCACCACGTCGCAGCCGCTCCAGTCCAGTTCGGTTGGGTCGTAGGAGGACATGACCTCGATCGGCCCGCGGCCAAGGTCCAGCCGGTTGCCGTCGATGCGGATTTCGCCGGGAAAGCGGCCATGCACGCTGTCGTAGCGCAGCAGATGGGCGTGGGTCTCCAGGGGCCCCGGCGCGTTGGCCTTGACCACCCTGATGTCGTCGCGGCCGCTGGCCGCGATATGGGACAGGGTGCAGCGGCCGATGCGGCCAAAACCGTTGATGCCGACATTTATGGTCATGCTGGGTCACTCCGAACTGCTGTTGTCCGGGCGCCGTATAGCGGTGCGGCAGGGGCGGCAAAAGGGCCAAAAGCGCCCGTCCCGGAAGGCGTTAGCGAAAACATCGCGGCGTTAGCGCAAACGCCGGAGCGTAAACGCCGGAGCGCAGACGCTGGCACCGCCGGCCCGCAGCGGGCGGGCGGGTGGATCGTCCGCATGCGCGGCTTGCGCCCGGCGGCGCGCGCGCTAGGTTGGGGCGAACGGCATCGGGCGGGCGGAAGGGGACGGAGCATGAGCGGCCTGCTGGCACTTCTGGATGACGTTGCGGGCATCGCCAAGGTGGCGGCGGCCTCGCTGGACGACGTGGCCTCGCAGGCGGCCAAGGCGGGGGCCAAGGCGGCCGGAGCGGTGATCGACGACGCCGCGGTGACGCCGAAATACGTGCAGGGATTCGCGGCCAGCCGCGAACTTCCGATCATCTGGAAAATCGCCAAGGGGTCGTTCCGCAACAAGCTGCTTTACCTGCTGCCGGTGGCGCTGGTGCTGTCGGCCTTCGCGCCGTGGCTGATTTCGCCGCTCCTGATGATCGGCGGGGCCTATCTGTGCTTCGAGGGGGCGGAAAAGATCTGGCACGCGCTGTTCCCCGACCCCGATCACCCGATCCTGCCCGAGGACGCGCCGGGCGATCCAGCCCACCTGGAAGAGCGCAAGGCCGCGGGCGCCATCAAGACCGACTTCATCCTGTCGGCCGAGATCATGACCATCGCGCTGGCGGCCCTGCCGGAAAGCGGTTTCTGGACCGAGGCCGCCTCGCTGGCGCTGGTCGCCATCGGTATCACGGTGGTCGTCTATGGCAGCGTGGCGATCATCGTGAAGGCCGACGATGTGGGGCTGTATCTTGCCCGCAACGCCCGGCTGGGGGTGGTGCGGGCGCTGGGCCGGGGGGTGGTGCGGGTGATGCCGGGCTTTCTGAAGGCGCTGACCGTGATCGGCACGGCGGCGATGCTGTGGGTGGGCGGCGCGATCATCCTGCACGGGCTGGAGGAGATGGGCGTCGGCGCTCCGGCGCATCTGGTCGAAGGCTGGTCGCAGGCGGTGGCGCAGCTGTTGCCGGAGGGGCTGCGCGCCGCGGCCGGGTGGGCGACCGGCGCGGCGCTGGGCGGGCTGTTCGGGCTGGCACTGGGGCTGATGCTGGTGCCTGCGGTGCAAAAGCTGGTCCTGCCGCTGTTGCGAAATCAGGGGGAGGAAGGCGGCTCCTGACCGTGGAAGCCAGGCATGTCGCGCCTGACCGGATTCGTTTCGCCCGGGGCGCGCGCAGGTGGCCCGGGCATGCGCCCGCCCGCCCCCATGGCGGGCGCATTCGCGCCCACCCGGGCGGGTGCATGCCCTCTGTTGCTCACAGCGCCAATCCTGTCGGACGCGACGCGTTGTGACTGCGGCCTTCTGATCCCGGCGCGTTGCGGGCGGATCAGCGGGCGATCACGATATCGGCCCGCAACCCGCCCAAGGACTCGCTTTCGCCCAGCCGCAGGGTGCCGCCATGGGCCCGCGCAATGTCCAGCGCGATGGCCAGCCCCAGACCGACTCCGCCGCCCCGGTTCTGGTTGCGGGCCGGATCGAGGCGGATGAAGGGCCGGGTGGCGGCCTCGCGCGCATCGGGTGGAATGCCAGGGCCGTCATCCTCGACCCGGATGCGCAGAGAGCGCTCGGTCAGCACCACCGAGACCTCGGCCCGGCTGCCATGGCGCACGGCATTGGCCAGCAGGTTCTCGACCGCGCGCCGGATTGCCAGCGGCCGCAGGGGCAGGGTGCCCTGACCGCTTTTCTCGATCAGTTTCACGGGTTTGCCCGCGCGCCGTGCATCGGCGACGATCCGATCCACCAAGTCGAGGGGATCGACGGGTTTGGGTGCGCCCTCGGCCGTGCCGCGCGAGAAATCGAGGAAGGTATCCACCAGCCGCTGCATGTCGTCCACGTCCCGCATCAGGGGGGCCGCGTCTTCCTCGTCCAGCATCGACAGGCCCAGCTTGAGCCGGGTCAGGGGCGTGCGCAGGTCGTGGCTGACCCCCGACAGCATCAGGGTGCGCTGTTCGAGGTGGCGTTCGATTCGCGCGCGCATGTCGAGAAAGGCATTGCCGGCCGCGCGCACCTCGGTGGCGCCCGAGGGCGAATAGGGCACGGTGCGCCCGCGCCCGAAGGCCTGCGCCGCATCGGCCAGCCGCTTGATCGGGCGCAGCTGGTTGCGCAGGTAGAGATAGGCGATCACCGCCATCAGCATCCCGAAGAATATGGTGATGACGATCAGCTGATGCGGCGCCGCGGCTGTCACCCGCCGCCGGCCGATGGTCACCTCGGCCGGGCCGAAACGGGTGTCCACATACAGCAGCACCACGAGGTTGTCGGGAAAGGCGACCGAAAGCGTCGCCGGCACCAGCCGGCGCAGGGTGTCGCGAACGATGCGTGCGGAATAATCGAACCAGCGAATCATGTCCTGCGGCGGCACCTCGGCCGGGGAGACGAAGCGAACCTTCATCCGAAGCGCCTCCAGAATCGGGCTCATGCGGGCAATGGCGGTCTCGCGATCGGGGGCGGCGCGCATCTCGGCCTCGATCAGGCGCAACTCGCGGGTGATGGTCAGGGTCATCTGCGTGGTGACGTCCTCCAGATCCTGACGGATGAAGGTCACCGACACCACCAGCTGCAGGGTGATGATCGGCGCGATCAGGATCAGTGCCGCGCGGGCATAGAGACTGCGCGGAACATAGCGTTTGAGCCACCGCAACGACATGGGCTAAGCCTAAGGCGCCGGAGCGCAAACCGCCAACCGGTTTTCGCGCCCGCCCACCGAGGCCAGGCAGGAGAGAGCGCAGGATGACCACCCTTCCCGACGATTTCGACCCCCGTCCCGGCGAGGCGATCGAGCTGGCCCCCGGTATCCGCAGGGTGGTCGCGCCCAACCCTTCGCCCATGACCTTTCGCGGCACCAATACCTACCTGATCGGCACGCGCGAGCTGGCGGTGATCGATCCCGGCCCGGACATCGAGGCGCATCTGGAGGCGATCCTTGCCGCCCTGCGCCCCGGGCAGCGCATCACCCATATCATCGTCACCCATACCCATGTGGATCATTCGCCGCTGGCTCGCCCGCTGGCCCGGCGGACCGGGGCGCCGGTGCTGGCCTATGGCGGCCCCGACGCGGGGCGCAGCGCGGTCATGTCGCGACTGGCTCGCTCGGGTCTTGCCGGCGGGGGCGAGGGGATCGATCGTGACTTCCGCCCCGACGTCACGCTTTCCCATGGCCAGCGCATCGAGGGCGACGGGTGGGAGCTGGAAGTCATCCACACACCCGGCCACCTTGGCAATCACATCGCTCTGGCCTGGGAGGGGGCGTGCTTCACCTCCGATCACGTGATGGGCTGGGCAAGTTCGCTGGTCTCGCCGCCCGACGGGGATCTGACCGATTTCATGGCCTCCTGCCGCGATCTGCGGGCGCGCCGGTGGGAGGTGTTCCACCCCGGCCATGGCGCACCGGTGGAGGACCCTAGGGGCCGGCTCGACTGGCTGATCGAGCACCGCCTGGGGCGCGAGGCCGCCATTCTTGCCGCCCTTGCCGACGGGCCGGCCACGGCGGGCGAGCTGGCGGCGCGGATCTATACCGATGTGCCGGCCGCACTGCTGGCTGCGGCCGAACGCAACGTCTTTGCTCATCTGATTGACCTGGCTGGGAAAAACGCCGTTGCACCGGACCGGGAACTGTCCTTTTCGGCCCGCTTCGCCCGGCAGGCCTGACCCGACCCGATGGCGGTCCGACGGCGCGCTGCGAAACCGGAAATTTTTTGTCTCTTCCCTCTGGACGACCCAAATTCCTGTTGCTATATCGCCGTCACCGTTCCGGCGTAGCTCAGCGGTAGAGCAGTTGACTGTTAATCAATTGGTCGCAGGTTCGATCCCTGCCGCCGGAGCCAAAGCTTCCATCGGTACCGCCTTCCGTCCACACGAGTCGACGTTCCTGCGCCGGTCACGTCGCGGCCTGCGAATGGTACGGATCACAGGATGAAGTCATCCGCCGTCAGGGTGACAAGGCCGATCAGGGTTATGGACAGGTCCAGAACGCCGTCGCCATCGACATCGATTTCGAAACGTGTATCTCCGCCTTTCTGGAAGCTGCGCAGCTCTCCGGCCGTCCCCGAGAAGGCCGCGGTTCCGATGAAGGTGAATGCCTGATCGCCGAAGGTGTTTCGGTCGGCGTCGATGGAAGACAGGTCGATCACGTCGGTTCCCTTGGCGAAGTCGGCTATGACATTGCGGATGTTCGCCCCGTCCTGAAAGAGGGCCAGCTCGAACCGGAACGTGTCCGCGCCGGTTCCGCCCCTGAGAATATCGGTCCCGTAGCTTGAAATCAGCGTGTCGTCGCCGCCTCCGCCTCTCAAGGTGTCGTTGCCGAAGCCACCGGACAGCTGGTTGTTTCCCCCGTCACCGGCCAGGAGATCGTCGAAATCCGATCCCGAGAGGTTCTCGATCCCCTTCAGCCGTACGCCTTCGGCGCCGCCTGCGTTCTTCTTGTTGGCGCCCATGTAGACGGTCACGCCGACCGACGACAGGTTGAACGAGACGCTGTCCGTTCTGGGCCCGCCGAAGATCAGGTTGGCGCCCTCGCCGACCGAGAAATCGTCGTTCCCGACACCGCCGAAAAGGCGGTTGTCGCCCCCGTAGACCAGGAAGGAGTCATCTCCCGCGCCACCGCGCAGCACGTTGTCTCCCGAAGTCGCGCAAAGCCGGTCGTTTCCCCGGCCGCCAAGCAGCAGGTTGCCGCTGCCACCGCCGGCGTTAAGGAAATCGTCGCCTTTCAGACCGGCAAGGATGTTGGCTCCCAGGTTGCCGATCAGAGAGTTGTTCGCGGAATTTCCCTGACCCGTCAGATCCGCCGAGCCCCTGAGGATGAGCTGTTCCACATTGCTCGGCAGGCTGAGGCTGACATGAGAGCGGATGATGTCGAAACCTTCATCGAGGTTTTCGACGATTCCCGCAGTTCCGGGCATCTCGCGGTCGATCACGTAGACGTCGTCTCCCGCGCCGCCCCTGAGAAAGCCGGTCACCGTGGTTCCGGTCACCCGAATCAGATCGTCGCCCGCTCCGCCCAGGATGTCGCCGTCGATGCTGCCCGACAGGCTGCGCAGGACGTCGTTGCCGTTGCCGAGGTTGACGGCGCCCGAGATGTCCCCCCGGTTGACGATAGTATCGTCCCGTTGCCGAGCAGGACCGAGCCGCCGAGGATGCCGTCATTGACCACCATTTCGTCGCCGATGCTGCCACTCACCGCCGTGCCCGAGGCCGCCTGGACCGTCCCGCTGTTGCGGAAGGTGCCGGACAGGCCCGTTGTCAGGCCCTGGAACATGACCCCGGCGTGACCGGGCAAGGCGTAGCCCGAGGGCACGACCCCGACGCTGATCTCTCCGCTGTTGACCACCATGTTCCGGTTGCCTTCGCCGATGCGGATCCCGGTGCCGGCAGCCTCGATCCGCCCGGTATTGGTGACGGTGTTGTCGTTGCCGGAGGTGCCTATGCCGTAGCTTGCGCCGGAAATCGTGCCGTTGTTGGCGACCGTGTTGTTGTCGTCACTGACGCGTATCCCGTAGCCGGTGCCGAGAACGATGGAGATGGTCCCGCCGGCGATGAGTCCGTCATTGGTGATCGTGTTGCGCCCGCCCCCGGCGGAGATCCCGGTAGCCGCGGAAATCTGCCCGCTGTTGACGATCGTGGCCCCCGGCTGGGAAAGGGTGGCAAATGTGCTGGCGACAACAATTCCGAAATATCGGGCCTCGATGATGCCGGTGTTGAGGATGTCGCTTTGGGCGCCGGCGACATGGACGCCGGTCAGGTCGGCGGTGACCAGCCCGGCATTGACGACCCCATTGTTTCCGACGGTGCCGGCCGCGCGCAGCCCGTAATTGCCGCCTTGGACGATGCCCGTCGCCGTCACCGTCAGCTGGTTGTATCCGCCAGTGCCGGCCTCGACGCCGTTGCCGTAGGTCGAGATCGTGCCCTCTATCAGGAACCGCTGCGCCATCGCACCGGCCGCGTTGCCCAGCCCGAAGCTGGCGTAGATTCCCGAATCTCGCGTCAGGACCCAGGCATCGCCGCCACTTTCCGCGGTGACGCCGGTTGTGATGTTTCCGACCAGAACGTTGACAATTCCCGCCATGACTGCGGCCTCCCCTGTCTCTTTCGCTTCCCGCACATCGCGGCAACACGAAATTCAGGGTGAAAGGCCGGGACGAGCAATCAGTCAGATTTTCAATGAGCGCCCGCCGGGACGCCAAGTCTGTCGCGCTGGCCCGAAGGCCGAGACTTCGGACGCTAGCCGGACCCTGTTCTCATTGCACGACTTTCCGCCCCGCCGGCTTTCGTGCTGGCAGGATCGGCGCAACCGGATGCAGACGTGCCCCCGTCTATGGGCTGCGGGTCAGGGCCGCCAGCACCCGTGCCCAGCTGCGGATGCCCTTGTGAAAGCTCTGCAGGTCGTATTTCTCGTTGGGCGAGTGGATGGCGTCGTCCTCGTTGGCAAAGCCGATCAGCATGGCATCGAGCTCGAGGATATCCTTGAAATATCCCGCAATCGGGATCGAGCCGCCCATGCCGACGATCACCGCCTCGCGGTTCCATTCCTCCGACAGTGCCCGGCGCGCGGCTTCGAATTCGGGGCGGTCGGTGTTCATCACCGCCGCTTTCGAGCCGTCGAGGTCGTTGTCCCAGCTCACTCGGGCATCGGTGGACAGGCGCGCCTCGACATGGGCGCGGATCTTCTCGCGCAGGCGGTCGGGGTCCATGTCGCCCACCAGCCGGCAGGTGATCTTGCAATGGGCCTCGGCCGGGATGACGGTCTTGGTGCCGGCGCCGGTATAGCCGCCCCACATGCCGTTGACCTCCAGCGTCGGGCGCGCCCATTGCTGCTCGAGCGTGGAATAGCCCTTCTCGCCATGAGGGACGGTGAACCCCACCGATCCAAGGTAGCTGCGTTCGTCGAAGCCGCAATTCTCCCACTGCCGCTTCAGATCCGCGGGCACCTCGTGGACGCCTTCGTAGAAGCCCTCGACCGCCACCCGCCCGGTTTCGGGGTCGTGAAACGAGGCGACGATGCGCGCCATCTCGTGCAGCGGGTTCAGCGCCGGGCCGCCGTAATGGCCCGAATGCAGGTCGATGCGCGGCCCGTGGATGGTGAATTCGTCCTTGAGCATCCCCCGCAGCTGCCCGGCGATCGAGGGCACCCCCGGCGCCACCATCGCGGTGTCGCAGATCAGCGCCAGATCGGCGCGCAGCTCGTCGGCGTTTTCGCGCATGAACGGCACCAGCGAGGGCGAGCCCGATTCTTCCTCGCCCTCGAAGAAGAAGGTGATCCGGCAGGGCAGGCGGCCATGCACGGCCTGCCAGGCCCGGCAGGCCTCGACAAAGGTCATCAGCTGCCCCTTGTCGTCGCTTGCCCCTCGCGCGCGGATCACTTTGCCGTGCGCGGTGTCCTCGATTTCGGGGTCGAAGGGCGGGTGGGTCCACTGCTCCAGAGGGTCCACGGGCTGGACGTCGTAATGGCCGT
Organism: Piezobacter thermophilus; assembly: GCF_055386745.1. Taxonomy (NCBI): domain Bacteria; kingdom Pseudomonadati; phylum Pseudomonadota; class Alphaproteobacteria; order Rhodobacterales; family Paracoccaceae; genus Piezobacter; species Piezobacter thermophilus. Next base: position 1,357,709 of record NZ_AP042380.1, read on the forward strand.
AGAACAGAAGATGCGGCCCGTCGCCATCGACATGGCCCACCACCATCGGGCGGCCCGGGGTCTTGCGCTTTTGTGCCTTGATACCAATGTCTTGCAGGTCACGGACAAGCCAGTCCGCGGCGCGCTCGCAATCCTCGGCATGGGCCGGATCGGTGGAGATGGAGGGGATGCGCAGGAGCGCCTTCAGCCGCTCCAGCGCGGCGGGAAGGTCGGTGTCGATGCGCGTCAAAACGTCATCAAGAAACATGTAGTCCTCTGCCTCGGGGAGTGTTATTCGGAGGCGACCCTATCAGCGTGTGCGACGGTGTCCAGTTCGGTTGATCCAGATCATTGAAGCCGGCAGGTCGCGCCCCTAAGCAAACCGGGAATTGATCGAAACGCGCGAACGTAGTAAGCATTCAATAATTCATGAAACTGAATGCGACGCGGCGCGCGCGTCGAAAGCAGGGCGGAAGGCCCGAACCAGAAATGGAGGAGCCGGTGGACTATACCGCGAAACTCGACGCCGCCATCAACCGCCTGCACGAGGAAGGCCGCTACCGCACCTTCATCGACATCGAGCGCCGCCAGGGCCATTTCCCGCGCGCCATCTGGACGCGCCCGGACGGGACGCGGAAGGAAATCACCGTCTGGTGCGGCAATGACTATCTGGGCATGGGGCAGAACCCGGTGGTTCTGTCGGCCATGCACGAGGCGCTCGACGCCACCGGCGCCGGCTCGGGCGGCACCCGCAACATTTCGGGCACCACCGTCTATCACAAGCGGCTCGAGGCCGAGCTGGCCGATCTGCATGGCAAGGAGGCGGCGCTGCTGTTCACTAGCGCCTATATCGCCAACGATGCCACGCTTTCCACGCTGCCCAAGCTGTTCCCCGGACTCATCATCTATTCGGATGCGCTCAACCACGCCTCGATGATCGAGGGCATCCGCCGCAATGGCGGCGCCAAGCGGGTGTTCCGCCACAACGACGTGGCGCATCTGCGCGCGCTGCTGGAGGCCGACGACCCGGATGCGCCCAAGCTGATCGCCTTCGAGTCGATCTACTCCATGGACGGCGATTTCGGCCCCGTCGAGGAGATCTGCGATCTGGCCGACGAATTCGGCGCGCTGACCTATCTGGACGAGGTGCATGCCGTGGGCATGTATGGCCCCCGCGGCGCCGGCGTGGCCGAGCGCGACCGGCTGATGCACCGCATCGACATCATCAACGGCACTCTGGCCAAGGCCTTCGGCGTGCATGGCGGCTATATCGCCGCCAGCGCGAAAATGGTCGATGCCATAAGGTCCTATGCGCCGGGTTTCATCTTCACCACCTCGATCCCGCCGGCGGTGGCCGCGGGGGCCGCGGCTTCGGTCGGGTGGTTGAAGAAACACCCGGAAATCCGTGAAAAACATCAGGAACATGCGCAGATCCTCAAGATGCGCCTGAAGGCGCTGGGCCTGCCGATCATCGACCACGGGTCGCACATCGTTCCGGTCATCGTCGGCGATCCGGTGCATACCAAGCAGCTCAGCGACATGCTGCTTGAGGATTTCGGCATCTACGTGCAGCCGATCAACTTCCCCACCGTCCCCCGCGGGACCGAGCGGCTGCGCTTCACCCCCTCGCCGGTGCACGGGCCGGGGGAAATCGATGCGCTGGTGCGGGCGATGGACCAGCTGTGGTCGCACTGTGCGCTGAATCGCGCCGAACTGGCCGGCTGACCTCACTTTTCCGTGCGAATCGCTTGCGCTGTGATAGAGTTGCAGCCAGAACACGGCGCAAGAGAGTCGTGTCGGTTCTGGCGCGTCATGTCGGAACATGGGGATCGGCAGGCACTATGGGGCAGCGGGGATGATCAAGCGCAAGTTCCAGCGCAAACCGGAGGCGGAAGAGGTCAGGGGCCCCAAGGGGTTCGATGATTTCGAGACACGCCTTGGCGACCTGATGCGCGGGGAACGGGCGACGCTGGGCAAATCGCTGCTGGACGTTCAGCGCGACCTGCGGATCAAGGCCAGCTACATCGCGGCGATCGAAAACGCCGATCCGTCGGTGTTCGACACGCCGGGCTTCGTGGCCGGCTATGTCCGCTCCTACGCGCGGTATCTGGGCATGGACCCCGAGGAAGCCTTCGATGCCTTCTGCCGGGAAAGCGGCTTCTCGGTCGATCACGGGCTGTCGCCGAAGGCGTCCGGCCCCCGCCGCGAGGGGGCTTCCGGCGCGCGCGGCGCCGCCCCGGCCGACCCGTTTCTCGGCGCGCGCACGCCGTTTGTCCCCGAAGACGAAGGTTTCTTCAGCCGGATCGAGCCACGCGCCATCGGCTCGGCGCTGGTTCTTCTGATGCTGATCGGCGGGATCGGCTATGGTGGCTGGGCGGTGCTCAAGGAAATCCAGCAGGTGCAGCTTGCGCCGGTGGACCAGGCCCCGGTGGTTCTGAGCGATCTCGATCCGCTTGACGGCGCCCTGTCGCCGGCCTCGGGCGGGCCGGAGGATCCGGCGGCCGCAGCCGCCTCGGCAAGGGCACTGGACCGGCTGTATCGGCCGCAGGCGCTGGACTTGCCGATTCTCGTGGCGCGCGATGCGCCGATCTCGACGCTGGATCCGCGCCGCGTGGGCACCTTCCGCGCGCCCGAACCGCCGCGGGTGCAGCGGACGGTCGAGCAGCAGCGCCCGGCCGACCCGGTGCCGCAGGTGGTCGAGCCCGAGGCGCCCAAACTTGCCATCGTGGCCGTGCGCCCGTCATGGGTGCGGGTCAGCGCCGCTGACGGCACGGTGATCTTCGAAGGCATCATGGAGGGCGGCCAGAGCTGGGAGGTTCCGGCGATGGAAGAACCCCCGACCCTGCGCGCGGGCGAATCGGGGGCGGTCTATTTCGCCGTGAACGGCAGGCATTACGGCCCTGTGGGCCGGCGCGGCGTGGTCACCTCGAACCTGCCGCTGTCGGTCGAGGCGGTGACCGAACGCTTCCAACTGGCCGACCTCGAGAAGGACCGCGACCTGGCGCGCATGGTGGCCGAGGCCGAAACCACCGATCCCGCTGCGGACTGACTGTCCCCTCCCGGCCGGGCAGCCGCCGCCATTGCGCAGCGCGCGGGCGCGGCGTATCCAGCGACTGCAGTGCACCAAGCAACGGACCGCTAATCCATGTCCCACGATCACCTGCGCCCCTGGCGCACAATCCGGCGCCGCCCGTCGCGCCAGATCATGGTCGGCAACGTCCCCATCGGCGGCGACGCGCCCATCGCCGTGCAGACCATGACCAACACGCCCACCACCGATGTCGCCGCCACCCTGGCGCAGATTCGCGCGGCGGCCGAAGCGGGGGCCGATCTGGTGCGTGTTTCGGTGCCCGATGAGGCCTCGTCGCGGGCGCTGCGCGAGATCGTCGCCGAAAGCCCGGTGCCGATCATCGCCGACATTCACTTCCACTATCGCCGCGGCGTCGAGGCGGCCGAGGCGGGCGCGGCCTGCCTGCGGATCAATCCCGGCAATATCGGCGAGGAATCCCGCGTGCGCGAGGTGATCTCCGCCGCCCGGGACCATGGCTGCGCCATCCGCATCGGCGTCAATGCCGGCAGCCTGGAACGCCACCTGCTGGAAAAATACGGCGAACCCTGCCCCGAGGCGATGGTGGAAAGCGCGCTTGACCACATCCGCATTCTGGAAGAGCACGATTTCCACGATTACAAGATCAGCGTGAAGGCGTCGGACGTGTTCCTTGCGGCGGCGGCCTATCAGGGCATTGCCGAGGCGACGGATGCGCCGATCCATCTCGGGATAACCGAGGCCGGCGGGCTCGTCTCCGGCACGATCAAGAGCGCAATCGGCCTTGGCAACCTGCTCTGGGCCGGGATCGGCGACACCATCCGGGTGTCGCTTTCGGCCGATCCGGTTGAGGAGGTGAAGGTCGGCTTCGAGATCCTGAAATCTCTGGGCCTGCGCCATCGCGGCGTCAACATCATCTCCTGCCCCTCCTGCGCGCGCCAGGGCTTCGACGTGATCGCCACGGTGGCCGAGCTGGAACGCCGCCTGTCCCACATCCACACGCCGCTGAGCCTGAGCATCATCGGCTGCGTGGTCAACGGCCCGGGCGAGGCGCTGATGACCGATATCGGTTTCACCGGCGGCGGCGCCGGCCACGGCATGGTCTATGTGGCCGGCCGCTCCGATCACAAGCTGTCCAACGAGCGGATGATCGACCACATCGTCGAGCTGGTCGAGAAACGCGCCGCCGAGATCGAGGCACAGAAGACGCCAGGCCGGCCCCGCGGCTGAAGCCGGCAGCGCCCGCAGCCGCCGCCCGCGCCGCTCCTTGCGGATGCGCGGGATACGACACTGCATGTACCGCCCCTCCCGGCTTTCCGCCTTCGCCCGTCGTACGGCCCTTCCTCTTGCCGGAAATACTCCGGGGGGTGCAGGGGGGCGCCGCCCCCCTGCAGGGCCCAGCGCCAATCAGCGCCAGCCCTTCTTCTTCTTTTCCTTCTCGAACCGTTCCGCGGCGATCAGAACGTCCTGCGCCCTCTGCCATGCGGGCGATCCCGCGGGCAGCATTGCCACCGCGCGGCGGGCATGCAGGCCGGCATCGTCGAGGCGCCCCATGACCGCATAGCGTTCGGCGGTGACCGCCGCGGCCATCCCGGGTTTTCCGGTGCGCGCATAGGCATTGGCCATGTCCCTCAGCAGGCGCGGGTTGCGCCAGTCGCGGGAGCGGGCCTTTTCCATCTCGGCGATGGCGGCCTTGGGATGTCCCGCCGCCAGCAGGGCGCGGCCCAGCCCGGCCAGGATGAGCGGATCGTTCGGGGCCTGTGCCCTGGCCGCGCGCCAGGCCGCGAGGGCCGCGTCCCACTTGCGGTTCTCCATCAGGATCTGTCCTTTCAGGTCCAGGTAGTAGGGGTCCCCGGGCTCGAGCGCCAGCGCTCCGTCGATGGCCGCCAGCGCGCCCGAAAGGTTGCGCTGGCGATGCCGCGCGACCGCCTCGCGCATCAGCTTCACGTCGCGGTATTTCTCGTCGCCCAGCCGGCGCATGGTCCACTTGGTGGACCGCTCGAAGGCGGACAGCTTGCCGCGCATCCGGGCGAACAGATAGTCCGCCCGGCTGTCGGGGGCGGCGCTGCCCTTCCAGGCGGCAACAAAGGCCTTCGCGGCGCGGATGCGGTCGGCGGTCAGCGGGTGGGAGCGCATGTAGGGATCCTGCTGGGCGATGTTCAGCAGCTCCTGCCCGCGGAAGATCTCGTGCAGGCCAACCATGCCGCGCGGATCGACCCGGGCCTTGCGCATGTAGGCCATGGCCGAGCGGTCGGCGGCGGCCTCCTCGGCGCGGGTGTGGACCAGAAAGCCGCGCAGGGCCGAGCTCTGGGTGCCGATGGCGATGCCCCCCGCCGCATCGCCCGCCCCGGCGGCGGCGGCGATCACTGCCAGGGCCAGGCCCAGCCCGGCCAGCCCCTGGGCGTTGCGCAGGTTCTCCATCCGCCGGCCGATATGGCCGTTGGCGATATGGGCGGCCTCATGGGCGATCACCGCCTGCAGCTCGGCCACCGTCTTCACCTTCAGGATCAGTCCTGAGTGGATGTAGATCGCGGAGTTGTCCAGCACGAAGGCATTGAGCGAATTGTCATCGACCAGCAGCACCCGGACCCGGCGCGGATTGAGCCCCGCCGCCCGCAGCAGCGGCGCCGAGATCCGGGTCAGGGCGTTTTCGATACCGGCATCGCGCAGCAACGTGATGGCCGCCGACGGCGGTGCCGAGGCCAGCCAGATCAGCACGGCAATCAGCAAGGCCGGGATTGACGCCGGCCTGCGGAGGCGGTCAATAGCCATGCGCGCACCATGGGAGAAGCAGATGCGAAACTCAACCCGGTCCGAGGTCGATCCCTTCATCGTGATGGACGTGATGGAGGCGGCCCGCCGGGCCGAGGAATCGGGCCGCCGGATCATCCACATGGAGGTGGGTCAGCCCGGCACCGGCGCGCCGCAAGGGGCGCGGGCGGCGGTGCGCGCGGCACTGGAGCGCGACTCGCTGGGCTATACCGTGGCGCTAGGGATGCCGGCCCTTCGACAGCGCATCGCGCGGCTTTACGGCGAGTGGTACGGGGTGGATCTGAACCCCGAGCGGGTGATCGTCACGCCGGGCTCGTCCGGGGCCTTCCTGCTGGCCTTCACCGCGCTGTTCGATGCCGGCCAGCGGGTCGGCATCGGGGCGCCGGGCTATCCCTCATACCGGCAGATCCTGCGGGCGCTCGATCTGGTGCCGGTCGATCTGCCCGCCGCGCCGGAAAACCGCTGGCAGCCGGTTCCGGCCGATTTCGAGGGGATGGGGCTGGACGGGCTGATGGTGGCCTCGCCCGCCAATCCCACCGGCACCATGCTGGACCGCGCCGCCATGTCCGCGCTGATCGAGGCCTGCGCCGCCACCGGCACCGCCTTCATCAGCGACGAGATCTATCACGGCCTCGAATACGAGGCGAAGGCCGTGACGGCGCTGGAGATCACCGACGACTGCTATGTGATCAATTCCTTTTCCAAGTATTTCTCTATGACCGGCTGGCGGGTGGGCTGGATGGTGGTGCCCGAATCGCACATCCGCAGGATCGAGAGGCTGGCGCAGAACATGTTCATCTGTGCCCCCCATGTGGGGCAGGTGGCGGCTCTTGCGGCGATGGATTGCGAGGGCGAGCTGCAGGCCAATCTCGCCGTCTATCGGCGCAACCGGGCGCTGATGCTCGAAGGGCTGCCGCGGGCGGGGTTCGACCGCATCGCGCCCCCCGACGGGGCCTTTTACGTCTATGCCGACGTCTCCGGGATCACGCAGGACAGCCGCGCCCTGGCGGCCGAGATCCTCGACCGCGCCGGGGTGGCGGTGACTCCGGGGCTGGATTTCGACCCCCGGCGCGGCCACCACACGCTGCGCTTTTCCTATGCGCGCGCAACCGGGGATATCGAGGAGGGGCTTGCACGCCTGGCCGATTTCATGCGGAGGCGCTGACGCGGATTTGCGGACTGCGCGGGGGCTCTGCCCCCGCACCCCCGGAGTATTTGCGGCAAGAGGAAGGGGGGCATGAGGTGGCGAAAGGGCGGGCCGTCTGATGGCGGGCGGGGGGAGCTTCGCGTCCTGTCGGTCCGCTTGCCGGGGGTGGTGCGGGCCGACATATTTCCTTGACCTTGGTAGCGGCGCGCCGTAAACGCCGGGCTACGTGGCGATTTGTAACCGGATTGCGGGCCACGCTAAACAACACCGCTAAAAGGTCAGGATGAAGGAACCCCCTTTCGCTTGGCCGCGTCGGGGGTTTTTTCATTGTACCGCGCAGGCGGGCCGGAGGATGACACATGACCGACAGCTGGAACAAGCGCACCCGCGCCGTGCATGGCGGCACCCGCCGTAGCCAGTATGGCGAGATGAGCGAGGCGATCTTCCTGACCCAGGGCTTCGACTATGCCAACGCCGAAGCCGCCGAGGCCCGTTTCATCGAGGCCGGGGAGGATGAGTTCATCTATGCCCGTTATGGCAATCCCACCGTGCGGATGTTCGAGGAACGCATCGCCCTGCTGGAGGGGGCCGAGGACGCCTTTGCCGCCGCCTCGGGCATGGCTGCGGTCAACGGTGCGCTCAGCGCGATGCTGAAGGCGGGCGATCACGTGGTGGCGGCGCGGGCGCTGTTCGGGTCCTGCCTCTACGTCCTCGAAGAGGTGCTGACCCGGTTCGGGGTGACGGTCGATTTCGTGGACGGCACCGATCTGGACCAGTGGCGCGCGGCCATCCGCCCCGACACCCGGGCGGTGTTCTTCGAATCGGTCTCCAACCCGACGCTGGAGGTGATCGACATCCGCGCGGTGGCCGATCTGGCCCATGCGGCGGGGGCCACCGTGATCGTGGACAATGTCTTTGCCACGCCGGTGTTTTCCGATGCCATCGCCCAGGGGGCGGACGTGGTCGTCTATTCCGCGACCAAGCATATCGATGGCCAGGGCCGGGCGCTGGGCGGGGTGATTCTGGGCCGGCGCGATTTCATCCGCAAGGTGGTCGAACCCTACATGAAGCACACCGGCGGCTCGATGAGCCCGTTCAACGCCTGGGTGATGCTCAAGGGGCTGGAAACTCTCAACCTGCGGGTGAACGCGCAGGCCGACGCGGCGCTGGAAATCTGCGAGGCCCTGCAGGGGCATCCGGCACTGAGCCGGGTGATCTATCCCGGCCATCCCGGCCACCCCGGTCACGATCTGTGCCGGCGCCAGATGGGCAAGGGCGGCACGGTGCTGTCGCTCGAGCTGCGCGGCGGGCGGCGGGCGGCATTCGCTTTCATCAACGCGCTGAAGATCGTGCGCATCTCGAACAACCTGGGCGATGCCAAGAGCATCATTACCCACCCCGCCACCACCACCCATCAGCGCCTGCCGGACGACCGGAAGGCGGCGCTGGGCATCACCCCGGGGCTGGTGCGGCTGTCGGTCGGGCTCGAGGATGCCGGGGACCTGGTGGCCGACATCCGGCAGGCGCTGGAGGCGGCCGGCTAGATCCGCCGATCGCGGACGCCCGCGCGCCCTTTGCCCGCCGGCCCGGTCCGTGCGGGAGCACAGCGGTCCCAGCCGCCCCCTGACATCGCCGCCGGGCCTGATATCTTTTCCGGATCTTTTTCTGGCCTGAAATATCCCCGGGAGCGCGAGGGGCTGGCCCCTCGCTCCCGCGTCTGCGCCCGCCCGGCGCCCACGCGCTCCGGGCAGGGCGCGTGCGATCAACCGCAAGACGGTCCGGATTCGTGTCGGTGCTGGCCTGCCGGAACTGCGCACATGATCTGCCGACAGGGTTCGGGCGGCAGGGGTTCATCGGCAGGAAGCGGGATGGTGGAGCCGAGGGGAATCGAACCCCTGACCTCGTCAATGCGAGCGACGCGCTCTCCCAACTGAGCTACGGCCCCATCCGGGTTGGCTAGATGCTCTTTCTTTTCGGTTTCGTCAAGGGGGAAAGGGCGGGAAATGCACCGTATGGGCGTGCCGGCGGGCGGGGGTCGCGGGGTGCTTGACTTTGCCGCGGAATCGGAGGATACACCGCCGTCCCGCCGGGCATCTGTTCGCGCGGATATGTCGGGCACGTCCTGAAACAACGGACACGTCCTGAAACAACCACGTCTTGAAAGACGCGCCGTTCGAGGTGGCCGCTGGCCGGAAACGCCCGGAGATCCGGGGACCACAGGACGCGGAAGAGAAAAGGAAATGCGCATGTTTGCGGTCCTCAAGACCGGCGGCAAGCAGTACAAGGTTCAGCCGGGCGATGTGCTCCGGGTCGAGAAACTGGCTGCGGACGCTGGCGAAAAGATCCAGTTCAACGAAATCCTGATGCTGGGCGGCGAAAATCCGGTCGTCGGCGCGCCCTTCGTCGATGGCGCCGCCGTTCAGGCCGAGGTGGTCGACCAGATCAAGGGCGAAAAGCTCATCCACTTCGTTCGCCGCCGGCGCAAGCACAGTTCCAAGCGGACCAAGGGGCACCGGCAGAAACTGACGCTGGTGCGGATCACCGAGATCCTCGAATCGGGTGCCGACAAGACCGGCGTCAAGGCCGCCATCGGGGCGGGATCGGTGCCGGCCGCAGCCAAGGCGGCTCCAAAGGCAAAGGCAGCTCCGAAGGCCAAGGCGGCCCCGAAGGGCGAGGCGCCGGCCGCTGCCGACGACCTGAAGCAGCTTTCCGGCGTCGGTCCGGCGCTCGAGAAGAAGCTGCACGAGGCCGGGGTGACCACCTTCGCCCAGATTGCCGCCTGGACCGAGGAAGACGTGGCCGCGATGGACGAAAAGCTTTCGTTCAAGGGCCGGATCCAGCGCGAAGGCTGGATCGAACAGGCCAGGAAACTGGTCGCCGAGAAGGAGTAACCAGCCATGGCACACAAGAAAGCAGGTGGTTCGTCCCGTAACGGCCGCGATTCCGCGGGGCGCCGCCTTGGCGTCAAGCTGTATGGCGGCCAGCGCGTGATTCCGGGCAACATCATCGTGCGTCAGCGCGGCACCAAGTTCTGGCCGGGCCAGGGCGTGGGCATGGGCAAGGACCACACCATCTTTGCCACCGTCGAAGGCGCCGTGAAGTTCCACAAGGGCCTCAAGGGCCGCACCTTCATTTCGGTTCTGCCGGTACCGGAAGCCGCCGAGTAAGCCGTAACCCGAAGCAATGTACATTCATGGGGGATCGGCTGAAGATGCCGGTCCCCCTTCACGTTTCCAGGCAGACACCCTTGCGATCCGATACGGGATGACTACCTGACGCCACGAACAGGTCGGTATCGGGCCACGGGCAGGACAGGATTCCCCTGTAGGGGCGATGTGTTCGGAGGAGGAGCACACCGAATGAAAATGGACGCAATCATAAACCAGCCGGTCATCGAAACCGAAACCTTCGACCTGCGCCCGCTGCGGCGCTCGGACATCGGTCTGATCGAGCTTTATGCAGGCGACGAACGGGTGGCGCGCATGACCTCGACCATCCCGCACCCCCTGCCGCCCGGCGCGGCCGAGGCCTATGTCGCCCGCGCCCTGTCCGAGGATCGCGACGAAGACATCTGGGCCATGGACGGCAGCAAGTCCGGCGGCCCCGAGCTGAAGGGGATCATTTCCCTGCGCCGGCTGGACCGCAACCAGTCTGAGGTGTCCTACTGGGTGGCGCCGATCTTCTGGAACAGCGGCATCGCCAGCCAGGCGGTCGAGGCGCTGGTTTCGTCCAATCCGCTGGGCAATGCCACGATGTTCGCGAGCGTCTTTCAGGACAACCCGGCCTCGGCGCGGGTTCTGACCAATTGCGGCTTTGAATATCTGGGCGACGCTGAAAGCTTCTCGGTCGCCCGGGGCGCGACCGTCCCCACCTGGACCTACAGCCGGAAACTGTGATTGCCCATTGCAGGGCCTTTGCGATAGAGGATCCTCATGAAATTTCTCGATCTTGCAAGGGTCCATATCCGCTCGGGCGCGGGGGGGAACGGCTGTATCAGCTTCCGCCGCGAGAAGTATATCGAATATGGCGGCCCTGACGGCGGCGATGGCGGCAAGGGGGGCTCGGTCTGGGCCGAGGCGGTCGAGGGGCTGAACACGCTCATCGACTTCCGCTATCAGCAGCATTTCTTCGCCCAGAACGGCCGCCCCGGCATGGGGCGCCAGCGCACCGGGCGCGACGGCGACGATATCGTGCTGCGGGTGCCGGTGGGGACCGAGATCCTTGACGAGGATCAGGAAACGGTGATTGCCGACCTGACTGCGGCGGGCCAGCGCGTGGAACTGGCCCGCGGGGGAAACGGCGGCTGGGGCAACCTGCATTTCAAGTCCTCGACCAACCAGGCCCCGCGCCGGGCCAATCCCGGCCAGCCGGGGGTGGAGCGCACGCTGTGGCTGCGGCTGAAGCTGATTGCCGATGTGGGTCTTCTGGGTCTGCCCAATGCGGGCAAGTCCACCTTTCTGGCGGCCACCTCGAACGCGCGACCGAAGATCGCCGACTACCCGTTCACGACGCTGCATCCCAATCTGGGCGTGGTCGGAGTGGACGGGGTGGAATTCGTGGTTGCCGACATCCCCGGCCTGATTGCCGGCGCCCATGAGGGGCACGGGCTGGGCGACCGATTCCTTGGCCACGTGGAACGCTGCGCGGTGCTGCTGCACCTGGTGGACGGCACCTCGGAGGACATCGCCGGCGACTGGCGGACCATCATCGACGAACTGCAGGCCTATGGCGGCAAGCTGGCCGAAAAGCCGCGGGTGACGGTGCTGAACAAGATCGACGCGCTGGAACCCGCCCGCCGGGCCGAGGCCCTGGCCGAGCTGGAGCAGGTCTCGGGCGGGCCTGTCCTGCCCATGTCCGGGGTGAGCGGCGAGGGGCTGACCGAGGTGCTGCGCGCGCTGCGGGCCGAGATCGACGAAGATCGCCTGCGCCGCAGGCCGGTGACGGAGGCCGAACCGTGGCGGCCCTGACTGACGCCCGCCGGGTCGTGGTCAAGATCGGCTCGTCGCTGCTGGTGGACCGTTCCAGCGGCCGGATGCGGGCCGACTGGCTGGCCTCGCTGGCGGAAGACGTGGCCTGGCTCAGGGGGCGGGGCTGCGACGTGGTGCTGGTCTCGTCGGGTTCGATCGCGCTGGGGCGCGGGGTGCTGGGGCTGGACGATTCGCAGCTTTCGCTGGAACAGGCGCAGGCGGCGGCGGCGGTGGGCCAGATCCGGCTGGCCCGTGCCTATGAGGAGGTACTGGCCCCCCACGGGATCACCGCCGCGCAGGTGCTGGTGACGCTCGAGGACAGCGCCGACCGCCGGCGCTATCTGAACACGCGGGCGACGCTGGGGACGCTGCTGGGCTTCGGCGTGGTGCCGATCGTCAACGAAAACGACACCATCGCCACCGACGAGATCCGCTATGGCGACAATGACCGGCTGGGCGCGCAGGTGGCCGTGACCGTTGGGGCGGACCGGCTGATCCTGCTGTCGGACGTGGACGGGTTCTATACCGCCAATCCCGCCGCGGACCCTTCGGCGCGGCGGCTCGACGTGATCGAGGCGGTCACCCCCGAGATCGAGGCCATGGCCGGCGATGCCGGCTCCGGCCTGTCCAAGGGAGGGATGAAGACCAAGCTGATGGCCGCCCGGCTGGCCACCTCGTCCGGCTGCGCCATGGCGATTGCCGAAGGGTCGCGGGACAACCCCCTGCGGGCGCTGGAAGAGGGGGCGCCTGCCACCTGGTTTCCCGCCCGGCTTGATCCGGCGGCGGCGCGCAAGCGCTGGATTGCCGCGATGAAACCGCGCGGAGAGCTGCGGGTGGATGCCGGCGCCGCCCGGGCGCTGGCTTCGGGCAAGAGCCTGCTGCCGGCCGGCATCGTTTCGGTTGAGGGCACGTTCGGGCGCGGCGATCCGGTTGCGATCATCGGCCCCGACGGGCAGCGCATGGGGCAGGGGCTGACCCGCTATACCTCGGCCGAGGCGGCGGCGATCCGCGGGCGGAAATCCTCGGAAATCGAATCGATTCTGGGTTATCCCGGGCGTGCGGTCCTGATCCATCGGGACGACATGGCACTGTGACAACCGGCCGCGATCGGCTAGAAAGGCCGAAAACACCGCGAAGCCTGCGTTTCCCCTCCCGCAGGTGCCCAACTGCAAGGAAGGCGATCGAAGATGAAGGATCTCGACAACATTCCCGCCCTGATGGCCGAGATCGGCAGCCGTGCGAAGGCCGCCGCGCAGGAGCTTGCCTTTGCCCCGGCCGAGGCGCGGCAGACCGCGCTTGAGGCAGCGGCGGATGCGGTGTGGGAAAACCGGGCCGACATCATCGCCGCCAATGAAAGGGACATGGCCCATGGGCGCGAGAAGGGGCTGAGCGCGGCCATGCTGGATCGGCTGATGCTGGACGAGGCGCGGATCGATGGCATCGTCTCGGGTCTGCGCGCGGTGGCCGCCCAGCCCGATCCGGTGGGCGAGGTCCTGGCCGAGTGGGACATGCCCTCTGGGCTGCACATCCAGCGCGTGCGCACGCCGCTGGGGGTGATCGGCGTGATCTATGAAAGCCGTCCCAACGTGACCGCGGATGCGGGCGCGCTGTGTCTGAAATCGGGCAATGCGGTGATCCTGCGCGGCGGCTCGGAAAGCTTTCATTCCTCGCAGGCCATTCACGCCTGCCTGGTCGCGGGGCTGCGCGCCGCCGGGCTGCCCGAAGATGCGATCCAGCTGGTTCCCACCCGTGATCGTGCGGCGGTGCGCGAGATGCTGACCATGACCGAGCATATCGACGTGATCGTGCCGCGCGGCGGCAAGGGGCTGGTGGGGCTGGTGCAGCGCGAGGCGCGGGTTCCGGTTTTCGCCCATCTGGAGGGGATCGTTCACATCTACATCGACCGCGCGGCGGATGCCGAGAAGGCGCTGCGCGTGGTGATGAACGCCAAGACCCGCCGCCCCGGCATCTGCGGCGCCGTCGAGTGTCTGCTGATCCATCGCGACGTGGTCGAGGACATCGGCCGGGCGGTGATCGCTGCGCTGATCGACGCCGGGGTCGAGGTGCGCGCAGCCGGTGCGTTGCGGGAAATCGAGGGCACGGTAGCGGCCTCGGAGGATGACTGGGGACGGGAATATCTGGACATGATCATTGCCGCCAGGCCGGTGGAGGACATCGACGAGGCGATTTCCCATATCCGCCGCTATGGCTCGTCCCATACCGACTGCATCATCACCGAGGACGAGGCCGCCGCGGGTCGGTTCTTCGAGCGGCTGGACAGTGCGATCCTGATGCGCAATGCCTCGACCCAGTTTGCCGACGGGGGCGAATTCGGCATGGGCGCCGAAATCGGCATCGCCACCGGCAAGATGCATGCGCGCGGGCCGGTGGGGGCGGCGCAGCTGACCAGTTTCAAGTATCTGGTGCGCGGCGAGGGAGCGGTGCGCGGATAAGCCGGTCGGCGGTTTTTCGGATCGGCGGGGCCGATCCGACCGGGGCGAGGGGGCGCTGCCCCCTCGCGCTCCCCCGGAGTATTTGAGGCAAGAGGAAGGGGCAGGTCAGCCGGTTTTCCTGGTGGAGAGCAGCAGGCTGGTTTCGGAGGTACTGATTCCTTCGAGATTGCGGATGCGGGTGAGGGCCGCGTCGAGATCTTCCAGCGTTTCGGTGCCCAGTTCGACGATCAGGTCCCAGCGGCCGTTGGTGCTGTGGATGGCGCGCACTTCGGGCAGGCCCTGAAGCTGGCGGGTGATGCGGCCGGCGCCGCGGCCTTCGATGCCGATCATCATCAGGGCACGGACCGGGTCGCGCAGCGTATCCGTTTTCAGCACCACGGTGAAGCCGACGATGTCGCCATTGCGGATCAGCTTTTCGATCCGCGCGCGCACCGTGGTGCGTGAAAGCCCCAGCCGGATGGCCAGTTCCGACAGCGATGCCCGCGCATCGTGGCGAAGGGCGGCGATCAGGCGTTCATCCGTTTTGTCCATTTTCATGATCCGGAGTGACCATATCTATCCCGTATTGAACAAAATGATCCCTGTCTTTCAACGCGATTCGGAGAAATTTTACCGGCATTCCGCGAACGGTCATGGAAGAGGCGAGATGAGCAGGAGGTGCATTCTGATCGGCGCTCCGGTGGACAGCGGCAAGCGCCGGCCCGGCTGCCTGATGGGGCCGGATGCCTATCGTACGGCGGGGCTTGCCGCCGCGCTGCGCGATCTTGGTCATCGGGTCGAGGACATGGGCAATCTTGCACCCGAGGCGCATGCGCCGGATGATGGCGCGGCCGAGGTCTTCGGGCGCAATGAAACCATCGGCTGGACCCGCCGCCTTGTCCGCGTGGCCGAGGAGGCGATAGCGCGCGGTCTGCCCGTTTTCCTGGGCGGCGATCACAGCCTGTCCCTGGGCACGGTTGCCGGTGTGGCCAATTTCGCGGCCCGCAAGGGGCGGCCGCAATTCGTTCTGTGGCTGGATGCGCACAGCGATTTTCATACGCCGCAGACGACCAGTTCCGGCCACCTGCATGGCACGCCGCTTGGCTACGTGACCGGCCGGCCCGGCTTTGGCGGCTTTCCGAAGGTGGTCAACCCGGTGCCGCAGGAAAACATCTGCATTCTCGGCCTGCGTTCGGTCGATGCGGGCGAACGCGCGGCCCTGGAGGGCAGTGCCATCCGCTATCACGACATGCGCGAGATCGACGAGCGCGGCATCGCCAGGCCGCTTTCGGCCTTTCTGGAGAGGGTGGCCGCGGCGGGGGGAATGCTGCACCTGTCGCTGGACGTGGATTTCCTCGACCCCATGGTGGCGCCGGCGGTGGGGACCACCGTGCCCGGCGGCGCCACCGTGCGTGAAGGGCACCTGGTGATGGAGATGGTCTGCGACAGCGGACTTCTGACCTCTCTGGATCTGGTGGAGCTCAACCCGTTTCTGGACGAGCGCGGCCGCACGGCGCAGCTGATGGTGGATTTTGCCGCCTCGGCACTGGGGCGGCGCGTGTTCGACCGCCCGACAAGGAGTTACCTGTCATGACCCGATCATCAAGCAAGGCTCTGGTGCCTTTCGTGTCCGTCGATCACATGATGCAACTGATCCACCGGATCGGGGTGGAGCCGATGTTGCGCGGGCTTGCGGACTATATCGAGGCGGATTTCCGGCGCTGGGAAAGCTTCGACAAGACCCCGCGCGTGGCCTCTCATTCCCCGGTCGGGGTGATCGAACTGATGCCGATCTCGGACGGCGAGGCTTACGGGTTCAAATATGTCAATGGCCATCCGAAGAACACGCGCGAGGGGCTTCAGACCGTGACCGCATTCGGACTTCTGGCCGATGTGGCAACGGGTTATCCGCTGCTGTTGACGGAGATGACGCTGCTGACGGCGATGCGCACGGCGGCGACCTCGGCCATGGTGGCGAAATGGCTGGCGCCTCGTCAGGCGCAGTGCATGGCGATGATCGGCAACGGGGCGCAGGCTGAATTCCAGGTGCTGGCGATGAAGGCGGTCTGCGGGCTGCAACGGGTGCGCCTTTATGACATCGACCCGGAGGCCACCGAAAAATGCGCCCGCAATCTTGTCGGGCGGGGGGTCGAGGTGATCCGCTGCCGCTCGCCGGAAGAGGCGATCGAGGGTGCGCAGATCATCACCACCTGCACCGCCGACAAGCAGTATGCCACGATCCTGACCGACAACATGGTGGGGGCGGGGGTGCATATCAACGCCATTGGCGGCGACTGCCCCGGCAAGACCGAGCTGGCGCCGGCCATCCTGCACCGGGCGGACATTTTCGTGGAATACGCGCCGCAGACCCGGATCGAGGGCGAGATCCAGCAGCTTGCGCCCGACCATCCGGTGACCGAGTTCTGGGAGGTGGTTTCCGGCCGGGCGCCGGGGCGGCGCAGCGCGCAGCAGATCACGCTGTTCGACAGCGTGGGCTTTGCCATCGAGGATTTCAGTGCGCTGCGCTATGTGCGCGACCGGCTGCCGGGGACGGGGCTGTTCCAGCTGCTTGACCTACTGGCCGACCCGGATGATCCGCGCGACCTGTTCGGCATGTTGCAGCGTGCCGCGCCGGCCCCGTCGGCGGCCTGACGGGCAGGCTTAGCGCAGCGATCTTTCGATCCGGTCGAGCGTCTCCATCGCCGGCAGCGCCTGGGCGACCGAGCTGTTCGGCTCGCGCCCCTCGCGGATGGCGGCGATGAATTCGCGGTCGGCCAGCTCGATCCCGTTGGACGAAACCGCTACCCCCGACAGGTCGATCTGCCGGTCATGCCCATCGAAAAGATCGTCGTAACGGGCGACATAGGTGCCGTTGTCGCAGATATAGCGGAACCAGGTGCCGAAAGGGCCGTCATTGTTGAAGCTCAGAGACAGCGTGCACAGCGCGCCCGTAGGCGCCTTCATGCCGATGGTCATGTCCATGGCGATGCCCAGTTCCGGGTGGGGCGGCCCCTGCAGACCGAATACCTGCACGGGCGCGCCACCGGTCTGGTACTGGAACAGGTCCACCGTATGGCAGGCGTGGTGCCACAGCAGGTGATCGGTCCATGTGCGCGGTTCGCCCCTGGCATTGGTGTTGGTGCGGCGGAAGAAATAGGTCTGCACGTCCATCTGCTGGATGGTCAGCTCCCCCGCCCGGATCTTCCGGTGGATCCACTGATGCGACGGGTTGAAGCGGCGCACATGGTCCACCATCGCCACGAGACCGGTTTCCTCTTGCGCCTGGACCACGGCGCGGGCATCGGCCAGCGAGTCGGCCATGGGAATTTCGCAAAGCACATGCTTGCCCGCGCGCAGGCAGGCGATGGTCTGCTGCGCGTGCAGGGGGGTGGGGGTGGCCAGGATCACCGCGTCCACATCGGCGCGCGCCAGCGCCTCGTCCAGATCCCTGGTGGCATGGGGAATGCCGCGGGCGGCGGCAAAGCCTTCGATGTCGTCGGGCGGCCCGCCGACGACCGAGGTGACCGTCACCCCTTCGATTGCTTCCAGCGCGTCAAGGTGCTTGGTCCCGAATGCGCCGGCCGCGCCGGCGACGCATAGTCTGATCATCTCCACCTCCGGGCCGTTGAGCGGTGCAGTCGGTCCGTTCGGGGCCACTCCTACCAGCCATGCGGAGGGGCGGCAATTCACACTGCCGGCGCGGGGTTTGAAAAATGTTAGAGTAGGCGTGTGAATGTGAATGAACGCGACATGCTCTGGCGTGGCGGCGGGGGCTCTGCCCCCGTCGCCCTGCCGGGCGACTCCCCCGGAGTATTTTAGGCAAGAGGAAGGGCGGGTCAGGCTGCGGTGCCGGGACGAGCGGTCGCCTGCCCTTTGCCGTGCGTGACTCCCTGTCTCGCCGGACGCGACATGCTCTACTGCGAGGATGCGCCGCAGACCGCCCGGATCCGTGCGATCAGCCGCGCCTGGGACCGGGTCGGCACCCAGTTGCGGCGCGTGGTCAGGCCGATGGGGCGGGCGCTGTCGGGCAGGTCGATGTCGAGCGCGCACAGAAGGCCCAGCTTCTCCTCGACCGCCATCTGGCGGCGCGACATGATGGTGACGTAATCGCCCCGCATCATCAGCCCGCGCACCATCGCCAGCGAGCTGGACACGACCCGCACCGGCGTCTCTGGCAGATCGGGAATTCCGAGATGTTCGAACAGGTAGCTGCCCGAGGGGGTGTCGCGTGGCGGCGCGATCCAGGGAAAATCCAGTGTGTCGCGCAGGCTCAGCCCGCGGCGCCCGGCCAGCGGGTGATCCACCGACGTGACCACGGACAGCCTGTCGGAGAACAGCGCCTCCTGTTCGATGTCGTCGGTGGGCGGCGGGTCGCGCAGGGCGCCGAGGATGACGTCGATCTCGCCATGGCGCAACTCGCGCAGCAGGCGGTCATAGGGGCCGTCCACGCATTGCACCTGCACGCGCGGGCCGCTTTCGCCCAGGAAGGCGTCGATGGCTGCGGGCAGAAGCAGGCTGCGCGACAGCGGCAGCGTGCCGATCACGATGCGCGTCGAATCGCGGCCCAGATCGGCGCCGACCTCGAACATGCCCTGCCGGATTTCCGAAACCGCCAGGCGGGCGTTCAGGGCCAGGGCCTCGGCCGCCGGAGTCAGCGTGATGCCGCGGCGGGCGGGCTCGAACAGGACCAGCCCGGTCAGCTGTTCCAGGTCGCGGGCGGCGCGCTGCACGGCGGGCTGGCTGACGCCCAGAAGGCGGGCGGCGTGGGAAAAGCTGCCGGCCCGGGCGACGGCGATCAGCGCCCGCAGCTGAACCGTGGTCAGCATCCGGTGAAAGCCCGCCCGCCGCGGCCGCCCCTGCCGCGCCGCGCGGCGCAGGGCCTGGGCCTCGCCGGTCCTGAGAAACGCCAGCATCCGCCCCACGCGACGGCCGAAAAGCGCTCCCGTGCGGGTCGCGAACATGCCCTCGGGGCGGCGCTCGAACAGTTGCGCGCCCAGGTGCCTTTCAAGCCGCCCCACCGCCTGGGTGACGGCAGGCTGCGAAAGATGGACCCTTTCGGCGGCCAGTGCCACCCGCCGGGT
Organism: Piezobacter thermophilus; assembly: GCF_055386745.1. NCBI lineage: Bacteria > Pseudomonadati > Pseudomonadota > Alphaproteobacteria > Rhodobacterales > Paracoccaceae > Piezobacter > Piezobacter thermophilus. The sequence goes on from NZ_AP042380.1 coordinate 1,377,133, forward strand.
CCGCAGGACCTCGTGAAAGGCCTGAAGGTGCCGCAGGTTCGGCATTTCGGGGATCAAGACCGGGGCTCCGTCGCTTCGATTTGCTCATCCTCTAACAAGAACCAATGCCGGATGCCAGCAATCCAACTGGCCGGCCGCAGGGATCGGGCGCTAGGTTCGGGGCGGTTGAATGCTTCTATCCGGGCAGGTGACGACATGGATCCCGACTGGCTCTGTTTCCACCCGAACCCGCGCAAGCCGCGGTTCCGCCTGCCCGCGGGCGCGGTGGATGCCCATTGCCACGTCTTCGGCCCGGCCGCGCGTTTTCCCTTCGCGCCCGAGCGCAGATACACCCCCTGCGATGCCGGCAAGGAGGCGCTGTTCGCCCTGCGCGATCATCTGGGCTTTGAACGCAACGTGATCGTGCAGGCGACCTGCCACGGCACCGACAACGCGGCGCTGCTGGACGCGCTGGAAACCGCCGGCGCGCGCGCCCGCGGCGTGGTCTCGCTGAATGCGGACGTCTCCGACGGCCAGCTGCGCGCGATGGACGAAGCCGGCGTGCGCGGGGTGCGCTTCAACTTCGTCCGCCGCCTGGTGGGCGAGCGCGACCCGCGCGATTGCCTGCCGCTGATCGGGCGGATCGCGCCGCTGGGCTGGCATGCGGTGGTCTATTTCGAGGCCGCCGATCTCGGCCGGCTGACGCCGTTCCTGCGCGATCTGCCGCTCACCGTGGTGATCGACCACATGGGCCGCCCCGAGGTGAGCCGCGGCGTCGCCGATCCCGGCTTTCGCGACTTCCTGCGGCTGATGGAGGAAAACGGCCACATCTGGACCAAGGTGACATGCCCCGAAAGGCTGACCGTGCAGGGGCCGCCCTATGACGACGTGGTGCCCTTTGCCCGCGCCGTGGTCGAGCGTTTCCCGGATCGTGTCCTGTGGGGCACCGACTGGCCGCACCCGAACATGAAATCGCACATGCCCGATGATGGCGACCTGGTGGATTTCATCCCCCGCATCGCGCCAACCCCGGCCGTGCAACGCAAGCTTCTGGTGGACAACCCGATGCGGCTCTACTGGAGCTGAACCGCCGAACAGAGGAGGAAGGCGACATGGAACTCCCCGTTGACGGGCCCCGGTTCGACCATCGCCAGCACATTCCCGGCACCACCATCTTCGACGGGCGGATGGCGATGAAGGGCTATGCGCTCAACAAGATGTGCTATTCCTTCAACCGCAGGGAAAACCGCGAGGCCTTCGTCGCCGACGAAGAGGCCTACATGGAGAAATACGGCCTGAACGAGGAACAGAAGCGGGCGGTGCGCGAACGCGACATCCTCGCCATGATCGCCGCCGGCGGCAACATCTACTACCTGGCCAAGCTGGCGGGCATCTTCCGGCTGTCGGTGCAGGATCTGGGCGCCATGCAGACGGGCATGACGGTCGAGGAATTCAAGCGCAAGCTTCTGGAGGCGGGGAAGGGTTGATGGCACGGATTCTGGGCGGTATTTCGACTTCGCACATCCCGGCGGTGGGCAACGCGATTGCCAACAAGCTGCAGGACGATCCCTACTGGAAGCCGTTCTTCGACGGCTACCCCCCGATCCACGCCTGGCTGGCCGAGCACCGACCCGATGTGGTCATCAACATCTACAACGATCACGGGCTGGGCTTCTTCCTGGACCAGATGCCCACCTTTGCCATCGGCGCGGCGCATGAATACCGCAACGAGGACGAAGGCTGGGGGATTCCGCAGCTCGACCCCTTTCCGGGCCACCCGGCGCTGAGCTGGCACATCATCGAATCCATGGTGGCCGACGAATTCGACATCACCTCGTGCCAGGAGCTGGCGGTGGATCACGGTTTCGTGGTGCCGATGCAGCTGTTCTGGCCGGGCGCGCCGCACAATCCGGACATGCCGCGGGCGATTCCGGTTTCGGCCAATACCGTGCAGCACCCGATCCCGACTCTGCGGCGGGCGCTGAACTTCGGCCGCACCCTGCGCCGCGCGATCCTGTCCTGGCCCGAGGATATCAAGGTGGTGGTGCTGGGCACCGGCGGGCTAAGCCATCAGCTGGATGGCGAGCGCGCCGGTTTCATCAACCCCGAATTCGACCGCTACTGCCTTGAACACATTGTCCACGACCCCGACAGACTGACGCAGATCACCCGCATGGAGCTGGTCGAGAAGGCCGGCGCGCAGGGCACGGAATTCCTCATGTGGATGATGATGCGGGGGGCGCTGGGCGACAGTGTGCGCGAGGTGGCGCGCAACTATCACATTCCCATCTCGAACACCGCCTCGGGGACGCTGCTGCTGGAATGCGTGGAGTGACGCTGTTCCCCCGGTCGTGACGATGCGGCCGGGGCGCGGGTTGCGCGGGATCCTGCCTCCTCCTGCCCTCGCCGCGCGCCCGGCAGGGAGCGGCAGGGATCAGTCGGCCTGCGCGGGCTTCTCCTTCTCGATCTTCGGCTTGTCATGGGGATAGACCAGCCCGGCCGAGATCACCAGCTTGGCCGCCTCTTCAAGGCTCATGTCCAGTTCGATCACGTCCTCGACCGGCACGAACAGCAAAAAGCCCGAGGTCGGGTTCGGCGTGGTCGGAAGGAACACGCCGACCAGCCCGCCCGCTGCTCCGGCCCGGTTCGAGACTTCGCCGCGCGCAGGCGCCGAGATGAAGCCGATCGCCCAGATGCCCTTGCGCGGGTACTGGATCAGGCAGGCCTTTTCGAAATTCCGTTCCGACTGGGCAAAGACGGTTTCCGAGATCTGCTTGATCCCGGAATAGATCGAGCGCACCACCGGCATCCGGTCCACCAGGCTTTCGGCGAAGCGGATCAGCGAGCGCCCGATCAACCCCTTGGCGACCCAGCCGATGAAGACCGTGAAGACGAGGAAGATCAGCACGCCCACGCCGCGCAGGTTGATGCCGATATAGGTTTCGGGCTGGAACGGTTCGGGCACGAAGGGCAGCACCATGCCGTCGATCCAGCCGATCACCGTCCAGATCAGCCACATGGTCAGCCCGACCGGCGCGATGACGACGATACCGGTCAGGAAGGATGCCCGCAGGCTGGCCCACAGACCGCGTTTGCGCGCGGGTTCCTCGAAGGGGTCGTTTTCCGATTGCCCGGTCATGGCTCCTCGCGTCGTTTTGCGTCTGGCAACCTAAGCTCTTTGCCCGATTGCGACAATGGGGGAATGGCGCGTGCGACGTTGACGCGCTCAGGCGGTTATTCCGGTCAGGGCCGTGGCGATCTGTGCCGCCAGGCGGGCATTGTTGCGCACCAGCGCGATATTGGCCTCCAGCGACCGCCCCCTCGTGCGTTCGAATATCTCCTGCAGGAGGAAGGGAGTCACCGCCTTGCCGGAGATACCCCGCCGGTCGGCCTTGGCCTGGGCGGCGGCGATGATCGGGGCGAGTTTCCCGGCCGGGATCTCGTCGGCGGCCGGGATCGGATTGGCCACCAGCTGGCCGCCGGGCAGCCCCATCGCGCGGCGCAGCGCATGAGCGCGGGCGATGGTTTCGGGTTCGTCCATCCGCAGCGGCGCGCGCAGCCCCGAATCCGCCGACCAGAAGGCGGGGAAGGCGTCCTGCCCGCAGGTGATGACCGGCACGCCCAGCGTCTCCAGCACCTCCAGCGTTTTCGGCAGGTCCAGGATCGCCTTGGCGCCCGCCGCAACCACCGTCACCGGCGTATGCGCCAGTTCGTGCAGATCGGCCGAGATGTCGAAGCTGGTTTCGGCACCCCGGTGCACGCCGCCGATGCCGCCGGTGGCGAAGACCTCGATCCCGGCGAGCCGGGCGGCGATCATCGTCGCGGCCACCGTGGTCGCACCGGTGCCGCCGGTGGCCAGGCAGGCGGCCAGATCGGCGCGGCTGAGCTTGGCCACCTCCGCGGCCCGGCCCAGCGCCTGCAGTTGCGCCGGTTCCAGCCCCACGTGCAGCCGCCCCTCGATCACCGCCATGGTGGCGGGCACGGCACCTGCGTCGCGGATGTCCTGTTCGACGCGGGCGGCGACCTCGACATTGCGGGGCCAGGGCATCCCGTGGGTGATGATGGTGCTTTCCAGCGCCACCAGCGGCGCGCCGCGGGTGCGGGCCGCGCGGGCCTCGGCCGAGAAGGTCAGATCGATCATGGCGGGGGTTCTCCCGAGACATGCGCCGCGGCGGCCTGCAGCGCACGCGACAGGGCGGTTTCCGGGTCGGCGCCGGCCAGTTCGGCGGCGATATGGGCGGCCATGAAGGTGTCTCCTGCGCCGGTGACGCGGGTCGCCCGGACCCTGGGCGGGGCCAGGGTCAGCACGTGGTCCGCCGAGGCCCACGCGGCCGGGTGGGGACCGTCGGTGACCATAACTCGCCGTGCGCCGCGCTCCAGCAGGCCCTGCGCGGCCTCCTGCGCGTGGGCAAATTCGCGCTCGGCCAGGATCCCGGCCTCTTCGCGGTTGAGGTAAAGCGTTGCGCGGGCGTGGGTCAGAAAGGGGCGCAGCCTTTCGGCCTTGCCGGGAGAGGCCGGCGCCACGCGCAGGTCGGTGGCGGCGAAGGCGGGGCTGCGGGCGATGTCCTCCAGCAGCGCCCCGGTCAGGTTCCCGTCCAGCGCGACGATCCCTTCGAAAGGTGCGTCGGCCCGGCCCAGCGGCCCGTGGATCAGGGGGTGCAGGACATGATTGCCGGCGGCCTCCAGCGAATGGGCATCGGCAATCGCCGCGATCAGCCCGTTCGCCCCCTCGATCGCCATGTATCGGTCGGTGGGCAGGTCGCCGGAGCGATGGATGTGGTCGGTCACCATGCCCAGCCGGGTACAGATGGAGATCAGCTCATCCCCCTCGGCGTCGCGCCCGACGGCGGACAGCAGCACGGGCCTCAGCCCGAACCGCACCAGCGTCATGGCGATGTTCAGGGCCACGCCGCCGGGCCGCCGGGTGATGCGGCCCGGCACGTCCGCCCCCTGCCGCATGTGCCCGGTCGTGTGGCCGATCACGTCCCACAGGACGCTTCCGATGCACAGGACGGATGGGGATTCGGCGGCATTCATGGCTGCTCTTGTGCCGTCTGCCCGGCGCCGGCGCAAGGGCGCGCGTCCGGTCGGGTGTGCCGGGCGATGCGCGAACGGGGCCTGCGGAGATGGGGGCCGCTACCCGCGCTGCCGCCGGGCCGGAACTTGCCGGTCAGAATTCGATCGCGATGCCCTCTTCCTCCGGCGTGACCCGGATGCGCCGGCCCAGCCGCGCCGCCGCCTGCGGAAGCAGCGCGAACTGCACCTGCGCAGGCGTCAGCCCCGGCTGCGGACGGTCATCGGACAGCCGCCCCCAAAGGTCGGGATCCATCGTCAACCTTGGGCCCCGGCCGGTCAGTTTCCACTGCGTCCCTTGCATCTCGACCCGGATCTGCCCGCCGCGGGGCAGGGCGGTTTCCAGGCATTGCAGCGCCAGAAAGGCAAGCTGAACCTCGGCCCTCGACGCATCGCCCGCAACCGCCCAGTCCACCTGCACGCGCCCGGATCGGCCCTTCGCGGCGAGGATGGCGGTCACCTCCGAGCGGCCGACCGGCTGGTCGCCGGCGGCGCCGAAGGCGATGCGCATGAACCGGATGCGGGCGTCGGCGTCGCTGACCGAGCCGGCGATGAGGTCGAGTTCCTCCCCCCGCGCCGTGCCGGCAAGCTCCAGAAGCTCCAGCCCGTTGGCCACCGCCCCCACCGGGCTGATGAGATCGTGGCAGATGCGCGAGCCCACCAGCGCCGCAAGGTTGACCTCGGTTCCGTTCATGCCTACCTCCCTTCCAGGCCCGATCGGGCCGCAACCGCCCGCACGCACGCAAGGACGCGCCCCATGACGGATCTCAACTCCATTCTCGCACCCGGCATGTTCGTGCGCCATCCGGGGTTTCCCGAATGGGGAACCGGGCAGGTGCAGTCGAATATCGGCGGAAAGGTGACCGTCAATTTTCCCGAACAGGGCAAGGTCGTCATCGATGGATCCCGTATCGAACTGCTGCACGTCCTTGATCCGGAAAACAGGTTGATGAAAGGTTAACAGGGGAAAGTTTGCAAGGGCGTTTCCGGCGCGGAAATGCGCCGGCGCGGTTGCGCCAAGTGGGCGCTCTGCGCTATCAGCCCGCGAGACCCTCCGCCGCGCCCTCTGGACATGGAGCCGATGTCAGCAACCGGGCCCGCCTTTTCAGTCAGGATCGCCGAGTCCGAGGCCGATCTGCGTGCCGCGCAGGCGCTGCGTTATCAGGTTTTCGTGCGCGAGCTGGGCGCCCGGGGCGATCTGGTGGATCACGAGGCGGGGCTGGAGCGCGACCGCTTCGACCCGTTCTTCGATCACATGATTCTTACCGACGAGGATGCCGGCCGGGTAGCGGGGGTGTATCGGCTGCTGCGCGACGACATGGCCGCACGGGCCGGGCAGTTCTATTCCGAGGACGAATACGACCTGGGTGTGCTGCGCCGAAGCGGCCGGCGGCTGCTGGAGCTGGGCCGCTCGTGCCTGCATCCCGACTATCGCGGCGGCACGGCGATGTTCCACCTCTGGCAGGGGCTGGCCGCCTATGTGGAGCGGCATGAAATCGAGATCCTCTTCGGCGTGGCCAGCTTTCACGGCACCGATCCGGCGGCGCTGGCGCAACCGCTGTCGATGCTGCATCACAACCACCTGGCCCCGCCCGAGCTGCGGGTGTGCGCGCAGAAGCGGCATTTCCAGCGCATGGACCTGGTGGCGCCCGATGCGCTGGATCGGCGTCGGGCGATGCTGGAAACCCCGGCGCTGATCAAGGCCTATCTGCGGCTGGGCGGCTTCGTGGGCGAGGGCGCCTTCATCGATCACGGCTTCAACACCACCGATGTCTGCCTTGTCCTCGACACCACGAAGATGAACGAGCGGCAACGGCGCATCTATACCGGCGCGCGGGGGGCATGAGCGACTGGGACCCGACCCTTGCCCCCGACCCGGTGCGCATCGACGCGCCGGGCTGGGTGCGGGCGCTGCTGCGCGGGACGGCGCTGTCGGTGCTGGTGTTTGGCGGCCTCGGCCTGCTGCTGGTGCTGCGGCTGGTCGAGCGCCCCCGGTTCGGCCTGCACCGCCCGTGGACGCCGCGGATCACCCGCTTTGTCTGTCGCAACGCGCTGCGCATTCTGGGCATGGGGTTTTCCACCTCGGGCGCGCCGATGCGCGAGCGGGGCGCGCTGGTGGCCAATCATGTCTCATGGCTCGACATCTTCGCGCTGAATGCCTGCATGGAGATCTATTTCGTCTCCAAGGCCGAGGTGGCCAGCTGGCCCGGCATCGGCTGGCTGGCGCGGGCCACGGGCACGGTGTTCATCGAGCGCGACCCGCGCCGCGCGCGCGAACAGACCCTGCTGCTGGAGGAAAGGCTGAAGGCCGGGCACAAGCTGCTGTTCTTCCCCGAGGGGACCTCGACCGACGGGTTGCGGGTGCTCCGGTTCAAGACGACCCTGTTCCAGTCCTTCTTTTCCGATCACCTGCGCGACTTCATGCAGGTTCAGCCGGTGGCGGTGATCTATCACCCGCCGGCCGGTGAGCCGCCGCGGTTCTACGGCTGGTGGGGCGACATGGCGTTCGGCCCGCATCTGCTCAAGGTGCTGGCGGCGCCGCGCCAGGGCCGGGTGGAGCTGATCTTCCTTCCCCCCGTGCGGGTGCGCGACTTTGCCGGGCGCAAGGCTCTGGCAGCCCATTGCGAGAGGGCGATTCGTGCGGCCCATGCGGCGCGGCGGGGCGATGCCGGTGCCGGGGAGGCGCCGGGCGGGAGGTGAGCCCCGTGCCGGTGCGGCGGCGGTCCGGCGCCGGTATGCGGGCGGGGGCGCTGCCCCCGTCGCGGCAAGCCGCGACTCCCCCGGAGTATTTTCAGCAAGAGGAAGGAGGGGGTGCGGGAAGTGGCGGGTTCTGGTACGGGCAGGGGGCACGGCAGGGACTTGCGCCGGGGGCGGTGGTGCTCTATATGCGCGCCATTCAATCCCGCAGGCGGGGTTTGGGCCCGTTCGGGGGAGACATCCCCGACGGACCGCCGGTTGAGCCGGGGCGCGCGCGCGTCACGGATTGAACCCCCGCCGAGGCGAAAACCGGAAAGGAAACGCAACATGGCTCTTCCCGAGTTCACCATGCGTCAGCTGCTGGAAGCTGGCGTTCACTTCGGCCACCAGACCCAGCGCTGGAACCCGCGCATGGCGCCCTACATCTACGGCGCGCGCAACGGCATTCACATTATCGACCTGACCAAGACCGTGCCGATGCTGGATCAGGCGCTGCAGGTGGTGCGCGACACCGTGGCCAAGGGCGGCCGCGTCCTGTTCGTGGGCACCAAGCGTCAGGCCGCCGGGCCGATCGCCGAAGCGGCCGAGAAATCGGCCCAGTACTACATGAACCATCGTTGGCTGGGCGGCACGCTGACCAACTGGAAGACCGTCTCGCAGTCGATCAAGCGCCTGGGCGAGATCGACGAGGCCCTGCAGGGCGGCGCCGAGGGGCTGACCAAGAAGGAACGCCTGGGGCTGGAGCGCGAACAGGCCAAGCTGCAGGCCAGCCTGGGCGGCATCCGCGAAATGGGCGGACTGCCGGACCTGCTGTTCGTCATCGACGTGAAGAAAGAGGCCCTTGCCGTGGCCGAGGCCAACAAGCTGGGCATTCCGATCGTGGCGGTGGTGGATACCAACTGTTCTCCGGATGGGATCGACTACGTGATCCCGGGCAATGACGATGCCTCGCGGGCGATTGCGCTTTACTGCGATCTTGCCTCGCGCGCGGCGCTGGACGGCATGTCGGCGCAGCTGGGCGCGGCCGGCGTCGATCTGGGCGCGCTGGAAGAGGCCCCGGTCGAGGAAGCGGTTGCCGAGGCCCCGGCCGAAGCGGTGGGTGATGCCCCGGCCGAAGGCTGATCGGAGCTTTTCGAAACGACATGCGGGATGGGGAGAGCCTCGTCCCGCTTCATCCCGGATGTGAGGATTTCTGACATGGCTATCACTGCTGCAATGGTGAAGGACCTGCGCGACAAGACCGGCGCAGGCATGATGGACGCCAAGAAGGCGCTGACCGAAACGGGCGGCGACATGGAGGCCGCGATCGACTGGCTGCGGACCAAGGGTCTGGCCAAGGCCGCCAAGAAGTCGGGCCGCACCGCCGCCGAAGGGCTGGTCGGCGTTGTTGTCGAGGGCGGCAAGGGGGTGGCCGTCGAGGTCAACTCGGAAACCGACTTCGTGGCCAAGAACACCGAGTTCCAGGAGATGGTCGCCGGAATCGCGAAGGCGGCGCTCGGCGTGGATGACGTGGAGGCGCTCAAGGCCGCGCCGCTGGACGGCAAGACCGTGGCCGAGGTGCTGACCGACAAGATCGCCAAGATCGGCGAGAACATGACCCTGCGCCGGATGCAGAAGATCGAGGGCGACAACGTGGTCTTCTACGTCCACAACGCCGCCGCGCCGGGTATGGGCAAGATCGGTGTGCTGGTGGCGCTCAAGGGCGGCGACGAGGCGCTGGGCAAGCAGATCGCCATGCATGTGGCCGCCGCCAACCCTGCGGCGCTGGACGAGGGCGACCTCGACCCGGCGGTGGTCGAGAAGGAGCGTCAGGTCCAGATGGACATCGCCCGCGAAAGCGGCAAGCCCGAAGCGGTGATCGAGAAGATGATTACCGGCCGGATGAAGAAGTTCATGGCCGAGGTGACGCTGGTCAACCAGCAGTTCGTGGTCAATCCCGACCTGACCGTGGGCGAGGCGGCGAAACAGGCCGGCGCCGAGATCCAGGGCTTCGTCCGGCTGGAGGTCGGCGAGGGCATCGAGAAGAAGAGCGACGATTTCGCCGCCGAAGTGGCCAAGATGGCCGGCAGCTGACGACGGAGGCAGATCGGTTCTGATATTTGCCAGGCGGGGTCGCGGCTGACGCGGCCCCGCCTTTCGTTTCAGGCACGCCATGGCGGTGTCAGGCCCGAAAACGGAAATGCCGCCGAACGAAAAAACGGAGCCGCACCAGGTGCGGCTCCGCATTCCGTTTCAAGGACCCCGTTCGATGGGGATGGCGGGGGCCCTTCAAACTGTTCCCGACCCGAACGCGGAGGAATGCACGCCCGAGCCGGACGGGTCAGAGAGCCTTGCAATCACAAGGGTCATTTCCCGCTGTTCCAGGCTAAAGCCACCACTCACGGAACGGTTTCAATTTGCGACAGTTTCGGTGCCGGGAAAAGTCATGAAATCCTTACCTTGCGGAAGCTGACGCGGGTCGGCGTCAGTTCAGGAATCGAGCACGTAGACCTGGTTCTGCAGGGCAGCCTTGAGCACCGCCTGCGCGGTGGTTTCCACCGCGAGCGCCTCGCGCGCAAGGCGCAGATGCTTTTCCACCGTGGCAACCGTCAGGCCCATGATGGTGGCGATGTCCTGGGTGGTCTTGCCGTAGCCCACCCATTCCAGCACCTCGCGCTGGCGCCGGGTCAGGCTGCGCCGGGTGGCCGGTTGCGGCAGCGTGAGGATCTTCAGGTGCGCGACATTGTTGATGAGCAGGATCTCGTCGCCATGTTCGTCCCAGATCGCGTCCACGTCGTCCTGGGTCAGGCCCTTGCGCCCGCACAGCGAAATCGCCCCCTTGGTCCGGTTGTTGGCGGTGGGAAAGCTGATCGTGTAGCCGGCGATCACGCCCATGCTCTGGTTGAAGTCGTGGACGCGGCGCTCTCCGGGGGTCATTTTCCCGGCCGCCAGACGATCGAGATTCATGCGCCAGCTCGCAGCTCCGACATTGTTCTGCGCCCAGTGCAGCATCGGGGCGTCGAAATAGCGGCCTCCGTTGAGAAAGCCGTCCACGTATTCCTTGGCGTGGTTGGAGAGGATCAGGAAGTCGTCCATCGGCCCGAGGGAGTTCTCCGTGCGGAAGATCGTGTAGCCATAGATCAGGCGGTCGAATCCATAGCCCGCCATCTGCTTGACATGCGCATCCCACAGCTCTTCGAGCGTCTTCGCAGTGGTCAGGAAGTGAAGATATTCCAGGGTCGTCATTCGGCCTGTCCGCTCTCCAGATGTGCCTTGAGGGCGTCCAGCGCTAGGATATAGCCTTGCGCGCCGAATCCGCAGATCTGCCCCAGCGCGACCGGGGCGATGAACGACTTGTGGCGGAAGGTTTCGCGCGCGTGAATGTTGGACAGGTGCACTTCCACCACCGGCAACGCGACCGACGAAATCGCATCCATCAGGGCGATGGAGCTGTGGGTATAGGCTCCGGCATTGAGCACCACGCCGTGATGGAGGCCCCGCGCCCCGTGAAGCAGGTCGATCAATGCGCCTTCGTGATTGGATTGTTCACAGGTCACGTCCAATCCGATGGCCCGGCCATGGATTCGGCAGGACTCTTCGATCATGGCCAGCGTCGTCGCGCCGTAAACCTCTGGCTGACGCGTGCCCAGAAGATTGAGATTGGGTCCGTTGAGGACCAGAACGCTGAACATGAATCTTATATCCCCATACCGGGCCGTATTAGCCTTCATGGGGTGACGCTGTCCAGAGTCAGCAGGGCCTTGCCGCGCAAATGCATCAGGCTTCCGGCGGGCGCGTGCGGTTTTCGCCACAGGAAAACCCGCCCGGGGGACGTTTCAGGCGTTTTCGGCAAAGACGATCAGCCCCAGCCAGTCCGCCGCCAGCGCCGGCGTCTCCTGCCCCTCGATTTCGACGATCAACCTGACCGTGCGCAAAAGCTGCGTGTCCGATCGTTTCCGAATCGACAACAAAGTGAAGCGCCCCCTGATCCGGGCCCCTGCCGGGACGGGGGCGAGAAAGCGCAGCTTGTCGAAGCCGTAATTGATTCCCATCCTCTTTCCGGGAGGCTCGGGCAGGCAGTCATGGGCAAAGCGGCTGGCCAGCGACAGCGTCAGGAACCCGTGTGCGATGGTGCCTCCGAAGGGCGTCTCGCGCCGGGCCCGGTCGGGATCGACGTGAATCCACTGGTCGTCGTGCGTGACTTCGGCAAAGGCGTCGATCATCGCCTGATCGACCGTGATCCAGCGGCTGACGCCGATCTCGGTCCCGATCTTCGTTTCCAGTTCCGAAAATGCGTCGTCGATCGCGCCCATGGTATCCTCTCCTGGCGGCTTCCGGCGGCGAGTGTGTCGTGGCCGGTCCCGCCTGGCAAGCCCGCCGTGGCGTCGCGGCGATCACTTGACCACGCGCAGCCGCGGGGCGCCGCGGAACGTGGCGGGGGATTCGGCCAGCCCGGGAACCGGGCGCTGCTCGGCCGGGGCGGCGGGGGGCGGCGGCACGGCCGCGATCGGCCGCAGGTCGTGGGCGACGATGTCGAGTTGCACCGGCGGCCGGCCTGGTCCGTCCGCGAGCAGAACCCCCAGCGCCCGGTTCACCTGCCCGTCATCCCCGCGCAGTGGCAGGAGGATGGCGCGCGCCTCGACCCCTTTCGCGGCCAGCGAAAGTTCCACGATGGCGGGGGTGTCGAACATCCCCTTCAGCAGGTGGCCCAGAACCGGGCGGGCCGGCGCGGTGACCAGGGCGCCTGCCGGCAGGCCGCGCAGTTCGGTTCCGGCAAGGGCATTCAGATCCCGCCCGGCCAGCCGGAACCGGGCCAGGGCAGGGGCGATCCGCTCCAGGACGAAACAGTGGTGCAGGATGTTTTCGATCCCGCGCGGGTCGATCCGCGCGCGCAGGGGAACCGCGTCGCCGTCGCGCCGTGCCGCCCAGTAGGCCTCGGCCTGTTTCAGTGGCGACAGGGTGCGTCCGCTGCGAAAGCGATCCATCATCACGACCTTTCCGCCCGTTGCCGGATTTCCTTTCCCGAAACTCATCCAGTCCACCCGCGAATCGCCCCTGCATTCCGGTGCCGTCCCGGCGCCACGCGCCGGAACCGTGGGCCGGGAGCCAGTCTGCCACGGATCGGGCTACTGTTGGAGCAATTCCTTAACCATTGGTTAACGCCCAACGGATCGTTAACCGGAAGGGGGGGGCGGTGCCCGCCGGTCGGGAGGGCAAAGGGGTGTCGGGATGCGCTCCGGGGTTGCCCTGTGGCCCGTGATGGCATTAGCTGCGCGACACCGACGGGCGATATTGGAAAGCGGCGCGCATGATCAGATCTATGACGGGGTTTGCCTCGGCCAAGGGGGCGCTTGGGGCCCATGGCTGGAGCTGGGAGTTGCGCAGCGTCAACGGCAAGGGGCTGGATCTGCGGCTGCGGGTGCCGGACTGGCTCGAGGGGCTGGAGGCGGCCCTGCGCGCAGAGCTTGCCCGGTCGGTGGCGCGCGGCAACGTCACGCTGACCCTGCGCCTGACCCGCGCCGACGAGGCTGCCGGGCTCAGCCTCAACCCGGGGGCGCTGGCTTCGGTGCTGGACGCGCTGGCGGCGGTCGAGGCGCAGGCGATGGCCCGCGGCATCGCGCTGGCGCCGTCGCGGGCCAGCGACATCCTGTCGGTTCGCGGCGTGCTCGAGGCCGGCGCGGGCGATGACGATACCGCGCCGCTGATTGCGCAGCTGAAGGCCGAGTTCCCGGCGCTGGTGCGGGCCTTCGTGACCATGCGCGAAGAGGAGGGCGCGGCGCTGGCGCGGATTCTCGGCGATCAGCTGGCCATGGTCGAGTCGCTGGTCGCGCAGGCGGCGGAACTGGCCGAGGCGCGCCGGGGCCTGATGGCCGAAACGCTGCGCACCAATCTGGCGCGGGTGATGGAGAATGCCGATGGCGCCGATCCCGACCGGGTGGCGCAGGAGCTGGCGCTGATCGCGGTGAAGTCCGACGTGACCGAAGAGCTCGACCGCCTGCGCGCCCATGTGGCCGCGGCGCGTGCGCTTCTGGACAAGGGCGGGCCGGTGGGGCGCAAGCTGGATTTCCTGATGCAGGAATTCAACCGCGAGGCCAACACGCTGTGCTCCAAGTCGCAGAATTCCGAACTGACGGCGGTGGGGCTGGACCTGAAGGCGGTGATCGACCAGATGCGCGAGCAGGTCCAGAACATCGAATGACACTGGCAACGGGGGACAAGACGATGCCGGATCGGCGCGGGCTGCTCATCATCCTTTCCTCACCTTCGGGGGCGGGAAAATCGACCCTGTCGCGCCGGTTGATGGCGTGGGATCCCACCATCGCCTTTTCGGTCAGCGCCACCACCCGCAAGCCGCGCCCCGGAGAGGTGGACGGCAGGGACTATCATTTCCTCTCGGAAGAGGAATTCAAGCGTGCGGTGGCGGCGGGCGAGATGCTGGAGCATGCCCATGTGTTCGGCCATTTCTACGGCTCGCCCCGGGCGGCGGTGCAGGAGGCCATCGAGGCCGGCAAGGACGTGCTCTTCGACATCGACTGGCAGGGGGCGCAGCAGATCCGCAACTCGTCGCTGGGGCTGCATACGCTGTCGATCTTCCTGCTGCCGCCCTCTATCGCCGAGCTGCGCCGCCGGCTGGAGAGTCGCGGCCAGGACAGCCCCGAGGTGATCGCACGGCGGATGCAGAAAAGCTGGGACGAGATCAGCCACTGGGACGGGTACGACTTCGTGCTGATCAACGACGATCTCGACCTGACCGAGCGGCGCCTGATCACCATTGTCGAGGCCACCCGCCTGCGCCGCATCCAGCAGCCCGGCCTGACCGAGCATGTGCGCCGGCTGCACCGGGAATTCGAGGAGATGACATGACCATATATGCGCTTGACGGCCATGTGCCGCAGATCCACCCCGACGCGTGGGTCGCCCCCGATGCCAACCTGATCGGCAGGGTGGTGGTGGAAGAGGGGGCCAGCGTCTGGTTCGGCACCACCATCCGCGCCGATCACGAGGAAATCCGCATCGGCGAGGGCAGCAACGTGCAGGAAAACTGCGTGATGCATGTGGATCCGGGCTTTCCGGTGGTGGTGGGGAAAGGGTGCACCATCGGCCACAAGGCGATCCTGCATGGCTGCACGCTGGCCGACAACGTGCTGGTGGGCATCGGGGCGGTGGTGCTGAACGGGGCGCGCATCGGCCGCAACTGCCTGATCGGCGCCGGCGCGCTGGTGACCGAGGGCAAGGTGATCCCCGACAACGCGCTGGTCATGGGGATGCCGGGCAAAGTGGTGCGCGAGATCGACGACGCCAATGCCGCCCGTATCGCCCGCGGCGCCGTGCACTACCGCGAACATGCCCGCATGTTCCGCGACCGGCTGGTAGAGGTCGAATGACGCCGAGGATGCGCCCGCTCGGCTGTCGCCCGGGGGTTAGGTCGTGCCGGGGCGGCTGATTGCCGACATGCTCGAGGCGGTGCCGATGCCGGCGCTGCTGGTGGACCGGGCCGAGCGCGTCCTCGCCGCCAATGCCGCCGCCGAGCGGCTGCTGGGCGAGGGGCTGGCCGGGCGGCATGTCTCGCTGTTCCTGCGCCAGCCGCCGGTGATCGCGGCGATCGAGGCCAGCCTGCGCGACGGCCGCCCCCGCACAGCCCGTCACCATGCCGATTCGCCGGCCGGAGAAACCGTCTATGAGGTGACCTGCCGTCCCGTCCGCGACATCCCCCCGGCCGACGGCGGGGACAGCGAAGGGGCACTGCGCGACGGGCTGCTTCTGTGCCTGCGCGACGTGAGCGACATGCGTCAGGCCACCGAGATGCGCCGCGATTTCGTCGCCAATGTCAGCCACGAGCTGCGCACGCCGCTGACGGCGCTCATGGGCTTCATCGAAACCCTGCGCGGCCCGGCCCGCGACGACCCGGCGGCGCGCGAGCGCTTCCTGGCGATCATGGAGGCCGAGGCCGCGCGCATGAACCGGCTGGTATCGGACCTGTTGTCGCTCAACCGCGTGGAAAGCGAAGAACGCGTGCGCCCGCAGGCGCGGGTGGAGCTGCGCGGCATTCTCGACTCCACCCTGCGCACGCTGGCGCCGGTGGCCGAAGGTGCCGGTGTCGTGCTGTCGCTGGAGACCCCCGACGGTTCCGATGATGCGGTCGAGGTTCCGGGGGACGCGGATCAGTTGCGGCAGGTCTTTGTCAACCTCGTCGAGAATGCGATCAAGTATGGCGGCTCGGGCGGCCGGGTGACGGTGACGCTGACCCGCGTCGATCACGACCCGGCGCTGCGCGGCCCGGCGGTGAGGGTGGCGGTCGCGGATCGGGGGCCGGGGATCGAATCGCACCACCTGCCGCGCCTGACCGAACGGTTCTACCGCGCCGATGCGCATCGTTCGCGCGCCCTGGGTGGAACCGGGCTGGGGCTGGCCATCGTCAAGCACATCATCAACCGCCACCGCGGGCGGCTGAAGATCGACAGCCGCCCTGGCGAGGGCGCGACCTTTACCGTGAGTCTTCCCGCGAACCGGCCCGGATGAGAGCGCGCGCCGCACAGGCGCGGCACCGGCGGACCGGCCCCGGCCACGGGCGCCATGCAGTCTCCGAATGGCAGCCTTGCGGCGAAATGCGCGGTCGATCCCCGATCTGTCATGAAACTGTTACGTAACCGTCACAAAAGCTTTGACCGGAATCGGTAGCCACTGCCACGAGATCGTCACGGGGATGATCGTATCAACTTCCAACGCACGGAGACACGCATGTCTTTCCTGAAAATGGCCGCTTCCGCCCTGGTCGTCGCCGGCATTTCGGCCTCGGCCGCCGCTGCCCGCGAACAGATCCGCATCGTGGGTTCATCCACGGTGTTCCCGTTCTCGACCGCCGTGGCCGAGCAGTTCGGCAAGACCACCGATTTCAAGACCCCGGTGGTGGAATCCACCGGCTCGGGCGGCGGGCTCAAGCTGTTCTGCGCCGGTGTCGGGCAGGAACATCCCGACATCGCCAATGCCTCGCGCCGGATGAAGGCCAAGGAATTCAGGACCTGCCAGGAAAACGGCGTCACCGACATCACCGAGGTGGTCATCGGCTTTGACGGCATCGTCATCGCCAATGCCATGGACGCGCCCGAGTTTTCTCTCACCCGCGCGCAGCTGTGGACCGCGCTGGCCGCCGCCGGCCCCCGTCCGAAGACCTGGGACGAGGTGGACCCTTCGCTGCCGGCCACGAAGATCGAGGTTCTCGGCCCGCCGCCCTCTTCGGGCACCCGCGATGCCTTCGAAGAGTTGGTGATGATCGAGGGCTGCCGCGAGGCCGGCAACGAAAAATCCTTCTGCAAGAAGGAAGGCAAGGAAATCCGCGATGACGGCCCCTATGTGGAGGCGGGCGAGAACGACAACCTGATCGTTTCCAAGCTGGAGGCCAATCCCAATGCGCTGGGCATCTTCGGCTTTTCCTTCCTCGACCAGAATGCCGACGCCATCAAGGGCGCCTGGGTGGACGATGTGGAGCCCACCTTCGAGAACATCTCGGACGGCTCCTACCCGGTGTCGCGCTCGCTCTACTTCTACATCAAGAACGCCCATGTGGGGGTGGTGCCCGGGATCCGGGAATATGCCACCGAGTTCCTCTCGGACGCGGCCACTGGCGAGGACGGCTATCTTGTGGACAAGGGGCTGATCCCGCTGCCGCAGGAGCGCCATGACGCGATGCGCGAGGCGGTGGCCGGGCTGATCCCGATGACCGGCGAAGGGCTGCACTGAGGCGGCAGAGACAGGCGGCCGGCAGAGGTGCCGGCCGCCGGGCTGCATCCCACGGCGCGCAAACGGGGCTGAAACATGAGCATGATCCTGGCAGTTCTGGTTCTTCTGGCGGCGCTGGCGGCCTATGTCCTGGGGCGGCAGCGGGCCGTGCGGCTGGCCGGGTCCACGCCTTCGGCACTGCATTCTCGGCCGGCCTATCACGGGGCGTTCAGCCTGCTGGTGGTGCTGCTGTCGGGATGGGGGGCGCTGATCCTGGTGGCAGGCGTCTCGGCTTGGCATGTGGAACAGGCGCTGATGGACCAGATCGCCCGGGCCGCTCCGGGGACCGAGATCATCGAGCGCCAGCTGATCCTGTCCGATGCCCGCGCCCTGGCCGCCGGGCGCGTGGCGTCGGCCACCGACGAGTTGCGCCAGCAGGTGGCGGCGCGCTATGCTTCGCTGGTCACGGTCTGGGGCTGGGTCCAGATGGCGGTGGTGCTGGGGGTCACGGCGCTGGCCTTCGGCTGGTCGCAACGCAGGATCGCGCTGGACTGGCGGGCCCGAAACCGGACCGAGGCGATCATCAAGGCGATCCTGGCGGTAACCGCGGCGGTGGCGGTGCTGACCACCATCGGCATCGTGCTGTCGCTGATCTTCGAGACCGTCAGCTTTTTCGGCAATATCGGCTGGCGGGTGGACAAGTTCCTGTTCGGCACCACCTGGAGCCCCCTTTCGGGCATCAGCGCCGGCCGGATCGACCCGGACAAGGTGGGGGTGGTTCCCCTGTTCGCCGGCACCCTGATGGTGACCTTCATCGCCATGGCGGTGGCGGTTCCGATCGGGCTTTTCGCCGCGATCTACCTTTCCGATTTCGCCGGCCCCAGAGTGCGGGCGGTGGCCAAGCCGATGCTGGAGCTTCTGGCCGGCATTCCGACGGTGGTCTACGGCTTCTTCGCCGCCATCACCGTGGCGCCGCTGCTGCGCGATGGGGGGGGCGCGCTGGGGTTGTCCATTGCCTCGGAATCGGCGTTGGTGGCGGGGCTGGTCATGGGGGTGATGATCATTCCCTTCATCTCGTCGCTCTCCGACGACGTGATCAACGCGGTGCCGCAGGCGCTGCGCGACGGATCCTATGCGCTGGGAGCCACCAGGGCGGAAACCGTGACCAAGGTCGTCCTGCCGGCGGCGCTGCCGGGGATCGTCTCGGCCGGGCTGCTGGGGTTTTCGCGGGCGGTCGGCGAGACCATGATCGTGGTCATGGCGGCCGGGCAGGGGGCGAACCTGACCGCCAACCCGCTTGAGGCGGTGACGACGGTGACGGTGCAGATCGTGATGCTGATCACCGGCGATACCGAGGCCACCATTGCCGCCGGCCCGGCCTTTTCGCTGGGGTTCACGCTGTTCGTGATCACCCTGCTGATGAACGTGGCGGCCCAGAAGATGGTGGCCCGCTATCGCGAAATCTATGACTGAGGGCGCAGACATGGCGGACATGGCGGATCGGGCCCGTCCCACCCCGGGTTTCACCCATGGCAGGCTGATCGACGCGGAAAAGACCAATCCGCGCCTGCGCAGGCGCCGCCGCGCGGTGTGGCGGCTGAAGGCCTATGGCATCGCGGCCATCGTGGTCTCGGCGCTGGCGCTGCTGGCGCTTCTGTCCTCGGTGGTGGTGCAGACGGGCAAGGCGCTGACCGAATCCTACATCACCCTGCCGGTGACGCTGGATGCGGCGAAGATCGACCCCGACGGCACGGGCGACCCGAAAGTCATCCTTCGCGGCGATTTCGGTGCCATCACCAAGCAGGCGCTGCGCGAGCTCTTCCCGCAGGTAAAAAGCCGCAAGGCCAAAAAGCAGCTCTACGGGCTGGTCTCGTCCGGCGCCGCCTTCGAACTGGCCGCGAAGGTGGCGGCCGATCCCTCGCTACTTGGCCAGAGGATTACCTTCGACTTTCTCGCCTCGGACGTGACCGACCTCTACCTCAAGGGCGAATTCGGCCGGCTGAGCCCGATGCCCGCCAGGGGCGCGCTGAGCGTCGCGAAGAAGGGCCGGGTCTACGAGATCACCAGCACCGCCCGCGATTTCGCCGCGGCGATGGAGCAGATCCGGGCCCGTCTGCGCAACGACGCGCGGCTCTTGCGGGTGAAGGCGGCGCTTCAGAACAACGGCGCGGCGGTGTTCCGCCAGCGCGCCGAAGAGGCCGAAACCGATCAGGCCCGCGCGCAGGCGCTGGCCGAGGCCGACGCCCGCGCGGCCCGGCGCGATGCGCTTCTGGCCGAGGCGGCGAAGCTGGAGGCGCGCGCCGCCAATGATGGCGCCGAAAAGCTGACCCGCCGCGACCGGTCGCTGATGATCCATGTGGCCGGCGGCTGGCTGAAGCTGACGAAGATCGCCCCCGACCGGGCCGAGGCGGTGGCGCTCACCCCCCTGACCGCGCCGGTCGAGGGTGAGACGGCATGGTCCTTCTACCTGTCCGACCTGCCCGAATCGGCGCGCAAGTTTTCCGATCTCGCGGTGGCGCTGACCGAGGATCTGGCCGCGCGCGGGGCGGTGAAAAGCGTGTTCAACTGGCGCTTCTTCACCGCCTCCGATTCGCGCGAGCCAGAGCTCGCGGGCATCCGCGGCGCGGCGGTGGGCTCGTTCTGGACCATGCTGGTGACCTTCCTGCTGGCCTTCCCGGTGGGGGTGCTGGCGGCGATCTATCTCGAGGAATTCGCCCCCCGCAACCGCATCACCGCCTTCATCGAGGTCAACATCAACAACCTTGCGGCGGTGCCCTCGATCATCTTCGGGCTGCTGGGGCTGGCGGTGGTGATCGGGTTCATGGGCGTGCCGCGCTCGTCGCCGCTGGCGGGGGGGATCGTGATGGCGCTGATGACGCTGCCGACGATCATCATCGCCTCGCGCGCGGCGATTGCCGCGGTGCCGCCCTCGATCCGCGAGGCGGCGCTGGGGGTGGGGGCTTCGCACCAGCAGGCGGTGTTCCACCATGTGCTGCCGCTGGCGGTGCCGGGGATGCTGACCGGCGCCATCCTGGGCATGGCCCGCGCCCTGGGCGAGACCGCGCCGCTGATCATGATCGGCATGGTGGCCTTCATCGTCGATGTGCCGCGCTCGATCACCGACAGCGCCACCGTGCTGCCGGTGCAGATCTATCGCTGGTCGGATTTCCCCGAACGCGCCTTCGAGGCCCGCACCGGCGCGGCGATCGCGGTTCTGCTGCTGTTTCTGGTGGCGATGAATGCTATTGCAATCCTGTTGCGCCGCCGTTTCGAGCGCCGCTGGTAGGGGCCGACCGGGGAGTTGGCGCGATGAATGACATGCGATTTGTGGAGAGACAGGTGACCACCACCGCCGAGATCAAGTTCGCCGCCCGCAACGTCAACGTCTTCTATGGCGATGCGCAGGCCATTCACGATGTCAGCGTGGATATCGAGGACAAGACAGTGACCGCCTTCATCGGCCCGTCGGGTTGCGGCAAGTCCACCTTCCTGCGTTGCCTGAACCGGATGAACGACACCATCCCGATCTGCCGGGTCGAGGGCGACATCCGCCTGGATGGAGAGGACATCTACGACCGGCGGGTCGATCCTGTGCAGCTGCGCGCCCGCGTCGGCATGGTGTTCCAGAAGCCCAACCCCTTTCCCAAGTCGATCTATGACAACGTGGCCTACGGGCCGCGCATCCACGGGCTGGCCGGCAGCAAGGCAGAGCTGGACGAGATCGTGGAACGCGCCCTGCGCCGCGGCGCCCTGTGGGACGAGGTCAAGGACCGGCTGGATGCGCCCGGCACCGGGCTGTCGGGCGGCCAGCAGCAGCGGCTGTGCATCGCCCGGGCGGTGGCCACCGAGCCCGAGGTGCTGCTCATGGACGAGCCGTGCTCGGCGCTCGATCCGATTGCCACCGCGCAGGTGGAAGAGCTGATCGACGAGTTGCGTGAACGCTATTCGGTGGTGATCGTGACCCATTCCATGCAGCAGGCGGCGCGGGTCAGCCAGCGCACCGCCTTCTTTCACCTGGGCCATCTTGTCGAGTTCGGCGAGACCGGGCAGATCTTCACCAATCCCGAAGATCCCCGCACCGAAAGCTACATCACCGGCCGCATCGGCTGAGCAGGGAGTCCGCGCCATGACCGAACATCACATCGCATCCGCCTTTGACCGCGATCTTGAGGCGATCCAGGCCCGGATCATGAAGATGGGCGGGCTGGTGGAGGCCGCGATCAAGGACGCCGCGCGCTCGCTCGAGACCCGCGACGAGGAGCTGGCCGAGAAGGTGCGCGCGGGCGACGCGGCCATCGACGAGCTCGAAGACATCATCAATGCCGAGACCGCGCGGGTCATCGCCCTGCGCGCGCCCACGGCCGGCGATCTGCGCATCGTGCTGGCGGTGATGAAGATCGCCGCCAACCTCGAACGCATCGGGGATTATGCCAAGAACATCGCCAAGCGCACGGTGGTTCTGGCGCAGGTGGCCCCTGTCGGCGACAGCGCCGCGGCGCTGCGGCGCATGGCGCGCGAGGTGGCGCGGATGCTTCAGGATGCGCTGGATGCCTATGTGCAGCGCGATGTGGAGCTGGCGGCGGACGTGATCGAGCGCGACCGCGACGTGGACCAGATGTACAACGCGCTGTTTCGCGAGCTGTTGACCTTCATGATGGAGGATGCCCGCAACATCACCCCGGCCATGCATCTGCATTTCATTGCCAAGAACATCGAGCGCATGGGCGATCACGTCACCAATATTGCCGAGCAGCTGATCTATCAGGTGACCGGGCAGCGCCCGACCGAGGAACGGCCCAAGGCGGACCGCACCTCGACCGGGGGCGGCTGAGGGGGCGGCGATGGCAGGCGATCCGCCCCTGGTTCTGGTGGTCGAGGACGAGTCGGCCCAGCGCGAGGTCCTGGCCTACAATCTCGAGGCCGAGGGGTTCCGGGTGGCCCGCGCCGCCGATGGCGAAGAGGCGATGCTGCTGGTGGCCGAGGATCGCCCCGACGTGATCGTTCTGGACTGGATGATGCCGCGGCTGAGCGGGATCGAGGTCTGCCGGCGGCTGAAGCTGCGCCCCGAGACGCGGGCGATTCCGGTCATCATGCTGTCGGCCCGCACCGAAGAGGTGGACCGTGTACGCGGGCTGGAGACGGGTGCGGATGATTACGTGGTCAAGCCCTACTCGGTGGTCGAGTTGATGGCGCGGGTGAAGGCGCAACTGCGCCGGGTTCGTCCGGCCTCGGCCGGGGTGCGGCTGGAATTCGGAGATATCGTCCTTGATGCCGAAACCCATCGGGTGAGCCGGGCCGGGCACGAGCTGAAGCTGGGTCCGACCGAGTTCCGCCTGCTGGCGGCGCTGATGGAACGGCCGGGGCGGGTATGGAGCCGCGAAAGCCTGCTGGACCGGGTGTGGGGGCGCGACGTCTATGTGGACACGCGGACGGTGGATGTGCATATCGGCCGGTTGCGGAAGGTGCTGACGCGCCACGGCGGCGAGGATCCCGTGCGCACGGTGCGCGGCGCGGGTTATGCGCTGGGGTAGCCCCGGGGAGGGATCGGAGCGGGGAGGGGGCTCTGCCCCCTCGGCCTGCGGCCTCACCCCCGGAGTATTTCGGGCAAGAGGAAGGGGGCTGCGGTTTCAGAGGTCGAGCTCCACCCAGACCGGGACGTGATCGGAGGGCTTTTCGCGCCCGCGGATTTCGCGGTCGATGCCGGCGTCGGTCAGCAGGTCGGCGGCCTGGGGGGTGAGCAGGATGTGGTCGATCAGGATGCCGTTGTTTCGCGGCCACGCGCCGGCCTGGTAGTCCCAGAAGGAATAGTGGCCGGGGCCCGGGTGGCGGACGCGGAAGCCATCGGTAAAGCCCAGGTTGAGGATGCGCCGATAGGCGGCGCGGGTTTCGGGAAGGAACAGGGCGTCCGATTCCCAGGCCTCGGGGCGGGCGGCGTCCTCGCGCCCGGGGATGACGTTGTAGTCGCCGGCCATCAGCGCCGGTTCCTCGCTGCGGAGCAGCTCTTTGGCGCGGGTGCGCAGGCGCTCCATCCAGGCAAGCTTGTAGTCGTATTTCGGCCCCGGCGCGGGGTTGCCGTTGGGCAGGTAGAGTGTGCACAGCCGCAGGGCGCGTTCGCCGACCACGGTGGCCTCGATCCAGCGCGCCTGTTCGTCCCCATCATCGCCGGGCAGGCCGCGCGAGACGTCTTCTAGCGGCAGTTTCGACAGGATCGCGACGCCGTTGAAGCCCTTCTGTCCGTGGGTTTCCACGTTGTAGCCGCGATCCTCGAACAGGGCGCGGGGGAAGTTTTCGTCCAGCGACTTGATTTCCTGCAGCAGTGCCACGTCCGGGCGGGCCTCGTCCAGCCAGTCGCACAGTGCCTGGGCGCGGGCCCTGATTCCGTTGATGTTGAAGGTGGCGATCTTCATGCGGCTCTCCCGTCGGTGCGGGATCTATTGCAGGTGAGGGGGCGCGGGGCAAGCCGGCGAGCGAAATGGCGGCCGGGGGCATGCGACAAATCCGACAGGTCTGCGGGTTTTCGAATGTTTGCCATGGACCTGTCGCCCGTGAATGCTAGATTTGAAGTGTGAGAGGTGAACCATGCCGAAACTTGTCAAGCTTTACATTCGCAATGTTCTGATCGGCTTTGCCGTCGCGGGCGCTTTCGTGGGGATGCTGTTGTGGTTCAACGTGATGAACCTGTGGCATCTGGTGACGTCGTCGGATGCCGGCATTCTGGCGGTCGGCATCCTGTGGTTCGCGCATGGTGTCGTCTTTGCCGGCGTGCAATTCGCATTGGCGGTGATGGCCATGGCCGAGCGCGAGGATGGCGGGCCGCGGCGCGGATCTCCGGTGGTCGATCTGTGGCGGCCGGTTCGGGTGCGTGCAGAGGCCAAGGCCGACCCCGCCCGCCGTTGAGAACCCTGCCGGTGCAGGGTCCGGTCCGCGCAGGCGACCGGGCGGCGGACCCGTTGGCCAAGGCGAATGATCGGAAACCTGTCGGTGGCGGCAAGTGCGGCGGGACCACCAGCAACCGTGCGGTCATGATTCCCGAGGACCTGCATGTACAGGTGGGCGCCAGGTAATCAGGCCAGGACCTGAACAGAGCCAGCTCCCTCGGAATTGTGTAAGGCCACCGGAATGCGACCCGTCACGCGAAGGGCAGAACCCGCCTGCGCCTAGGTAAGTGGTGCAGCGCCGCGGGGCAAGGGGGGAGACGGCGATTTTCGCTTGATTGTTGTTCTTGAAATGTTCACCATGATTCCATGGCAAGGGACATGCAATCTGGTCAGAGGCTTGCCCGCGGGGTGACACGGCACCTGCGCGGGCGCGGTTTTGCCTCGATCGAGGAATTCGTGCCCGAACGCGGTTTGCGGGTGGACGTGATGGCGCTGGGGCCGCGTGGCGAATTCTGGGTGGTGGAGTGCAAGTCGGGCCGCGCCGATTTTCTTTCCGATTCGAAGTGGCACGGATATCTGGGCTGGTGCGATCGGTATTTCTGGGCAGTGGACGTGGATTTCCCGGTCGAGATCCTGCCGCGGGAAAGCGGGGTGATGATCGCCGATGCCCATGGCGCCAAAATCCTGCGCATGCCGGACGAGACGCGTCTCGCCCCGGCACGGCGCAGGGCGCTGATGCAGAGATTCGCCATGGATGCGGCGCGACGGCTGCAGGCGATGCGCGACCCCGCGCTCGGGGTGTTCGGCCACTCGTCCTGAGGCGGGTCCCGGAAGGCTGGCCCGTGCGCCGGTCAGCGGCCCTTGCCCAACCCGCGTGCGGCGTGGGCCGCGGCGCGGATTTCATCGGCGATTTCCTCGGCCTCTTCGGGGTCGAAATCCATCGGGATCTCGATCCCGTCGGCTTCGACGAACAGGCGAACCATGCCCTTGTCCGTCGGTCCGATCTGAAGGTTGGCCGCGATGTCGCTTTCGGTGTTGATGCCCATCATTGCCTCCGCTGATGCAGGTCTCGTGCTACGCGCAGAGGGGGCGGGATTCAAGCCGTGTTCGGGGGCGTGGCCTGCGCGCGCGGCCGGCCGGTTCATCGGCGCGGGGTGGATTTTATCCGCTTGCAATCGGGCGTGCGGTTGGCTACATCGCGCGCAGTGCCGCCTTAGCTCAGCTGGTCAGAGCGCTGGATTGTGGATCCAGAGGTCCCCCGTTCGAGCCGGGGAGGCGGTACCATCCTCGGGAACTGGATGACGCGGGAGGAACCGGGCCGGGTGCGGCGCCGGGGTGTTTCCTGTTGCGCGGGCGGGTCGTGCGGGGCGTTGCCTGCGGGAAGGGCGGGGGCTCTGCCCCCGCGCCCCCGGGATATTTGTGGCCAGAAAAAGATCCTGTCCTACAGGCAGGATTCGAACAGCGCGCGGGTGTTTTCCGGGGTCATTTCCACGGGGTTGCCGCCGACGCTGGGATCGGCCAGCGCCGCACGGGTGAGCGCGTCGAGGTCGGGATCGGCAACACCCAGTTCGGTCAGGGTCTTCGGAATGCCGAGGCGGGCGTTGAGATCCTCGACGAAGCTGCAGAAACCGTCGAAGCCGCCCTCGATCCCCAGATAGGCGGCGGCCCGGTCGATGAGCCCCTCGATGGCCGGGCGGTTGAAGCGCAGCACAGCCGGCATGAACATGGCGTTGGTGGTGCCGTGATGGGTGTGATACATGGCCCCCACCGGATGCGAGAGGGCGTGGATCGCCCCCAGCCCCTTCTGGAAGGCAGTGGCGCCCATGGCGGCGGCGCTCATCATGTGGGCGCGGGCCTCGATGTCGGTGCCGTCCTCGAAGGCGCGGGGCAGGTAGTCCTTGACCAGCCGCATCCCCTCCAGCGCGATGCCCTGGCTCATCGGGTGGTAATGGGGCGAGGAGAACGCCTCGAGGCAGTGGGCAAGCGCGTCCATGCCGGTGCCGGCGGTGACGGGGCGGGGCATGCCGACGGTCAGCTCGGGGTCGCAGACGACCACCGAGGGCAGCATCTTCGGGTGGAAGATGATCTTCTTCTCGCGGGTGGCCGAGTTGGTGATGACGCCGGCGCGGCCGACCTCGGATCCGGTGCCGGCGGTGGTGGGCACGGCGACGACGGGGGCGATGCCCTGCGGATCGGCGCGGGTCCACCAGTCATCGACATCCTCGAAATCCCACACCGGGCGGCTCTGGCCGGACATGAAGGCCAGCACCTTGCCCAGATCCAGCCCCGAGCCGCCGCCGAAGGCCACCACGCCGTCATAGCCGCCCTCGCGCCACATGCGCAGCCCCTCTTCGAGGTTCTTTTCGCTGGGGTTGGGATCGACATCGGAAAAGATTGCCCGGCCCATGCCGGCGGCATCGAGAAGCGACAGGGTCTTCCTGGTGATCTCCATCCCGGCAAGACCGCGATCGGTGACCAGAAGCGGCCTTGAAATGCCCGCGGCGCGGCAGGCATCGGCAATTTCCACGATCCGCCCCGCACCGAAGCGGATGGTGGTCGGATAGGACCAGTTTCCAAACAGTTTCATGTTCTTATTCCTGTTTCTTGAGGTGATAGGACTTGGGGCGGGTGAGGGCGTGGAAGCCCAGGACGCTGAGCCCCGCACCGCGCCCGGTATCCTTGCAGCCGGTCCAGCACAGCCCCGGATCGAGGTAATCGCAGCGATTCATGTAAACGGTCCCGGTCTGCAGCCGGCGCCCGATCTCTTCGGCCTTCGCCGCGTCCCGGGTCCACAGCGAACAGGTCAGCCCGAAGCGCGAATCGTTCATCAGCGCGATGGCCTCCTCGTCGTCGCGCACGGCCATGATGCCGACCACGGGGCCGAAGGTTTCCTCGCGCATGACCTCCATCTCGTGGGTCACGTCCACCAGGATCTGCGGGGTCAGATAGACGCCACCGTCGTCCTCGGGGAAGGGGTCGATCAGCGCCTTCGCCCCCTGCGCCACCGCATCCGCGACATGCCGGCGCGCGGTTTCGGCGAAACGGATACTGGCCATCGGCCCGATCGTCGTTTCGGGATCCAGCGGGTTGCCCAGCCGGTAGCCCTTTACCAGCGCCACCGATTTTTCCACGAAGGCGTCAAAGAGGCTTTCCTGCACATAGATCCGCTCGATCCCGCAGCAGCACTGGCCCGAATTGAACATCGCGCCATCCATCAGCACCTCGACCGCTGCATCGAGATCGGCGTCCGTGCGCACATAGCCCGGATCCTTGCCGCCCAGCTCGGTGCTGACCGGGATGAAGGTGCCGGCGGCGGCGCGCTCCATCGCCTGCCCGCCGGCCACCGAGCCGGTGAAGTTGACGAAATCCACATGCCGCCCCGAAATCAGCCCTTCGGTGGTGGCATGATCCAGCACCAGGTTCTGGAACACGTCCTCGGGGATGCCGGCGGCATGAAAGGCCTCCGCCAGCCGCTCGCCCACCTTCAGCGTCTGCGCCGCGTGTTTCAGCAGCACCGTGTTGCCCGCGATCAGCGCCGGGGCAATGGTGTTGATCGCCGTCATGTAGGGATAGTTCCATGGCGCCACCACCAGAACCACACCATGCGGCTCGCGCTCGATCTTGCGCAGAAAGGTCGGCGAATCCTCGATCACGATGGGTGCCAGCGCCTCATGGGCAATATCGGCCATGTAGAGCGCACGCTCCTCGAAGCCCTTGAACTCGCCGCCATAGCGCACCGGACGGCCCATCTGCCAGGCCAGCTCCTCGGCCATGCGGTCGGTATCGCGCCCCACCTCGGCAACGCCGGCACGCACCAGCGCGATGCGCTCCTCCAGCGGACGGGCCGCCCATTGCGCCTGCGCCGCCCGCGCCCGCGCCGCCCGCCCCTCGGCCGCCGCGGGTTCCAGCGCCGGCCGCTCCAGATAGACCGACCCGTCGATCGGCGAGATGCACTTGACCGTTTTCACCATGATGTCCCCATCTCCAAAGCCGGGCTGCCGCCCTGCACGGGCCGCCCCCTTCCTCTTGCTCCAAATACTCCCGCCGGAGGCATCCGGGCGCGCATCCGCGCGGCCGGATTTCCGTCAGGCGCGCTCGAAGCCGCGGGCGATTTCCCAGTCCGTCACCACGCGGTCGAACTCTTCCTGCTCCCACTCGGCGCAGCGCACATAGTGATCCACCACCGCATCCCCCATCGCTGCACGCAGCATGGCCGAACCCCTCAGCATCTCGGTGGCCTCGCGCAGCGTGCGGGGAATCTCCTGCGCCGAATCGTCGGCATAGACATCCCCCTCCACCGGCGGGGCCAGTTCCATGCCCTTCTCGATCCCCGCGATCCCGGCGGCGATCATCGCCGCCAGCGCCAGATAGGGGTTCAGATCCGAGCCCCCGATCCGGCACTCCATGCGCACCGCGCGGGTGCCCTCGCCGCACAGGCGGAAGCCGGCGGTGCGGTTGTCCACCGACCAGGCGATCCGGGTTGGCGCGAAGCTGCCCTTCACGAAGCGCTTGTAGCTGTTCACATAGGGCGCAAGGAAGAAAGTGTAGTCGGGCGCGTGCGCGATCAGCCCGGCGCAGAACTGCCGCATGGTCGTGGACATGCCGTGTTCGGCGCCGGCATCGAAAAAGGCCGGTTCGTTCCCGCGCCACAATGACAGGTGCACATGGCTGGCCGAGCCCACCCGGTCGTGGTGCCACTTGGGCAGGAAACTTGCCGCGTGCCCCTGCGCCCAGGCGATTTCCTTGGTGGCGTGCTTGGCAATGCTGTGATGATCGGCGCAAAGCAGCGCCTCGGCATAGCGGATGTTGAGTTCCTCCTGGCCGGCCTCGGCCTCGCCCTTGGTGTTTTCCACCGGGACCCCGGCGGCGAACAGATGATTGCGCAGCGGGCGCATCACCGCCTCTTCCTTGGTGGTCTGAAGGATGTGGTAGTCCTCGTTGTAGCCCGAAATCGGGGTCAGCTCGCGATAGCCGCCCTTGCGGATTTCGTCGAAACTCTTTTCGAACAGGAAGAACTCCAGCTCGGTCGCGGCCATGGCCGAATATCCCATCTCCTCCAGCCGCGCGATCTGGCGCTTGAGCACCGCCCGCGGAGAATGCGGGATCGGTTCATGGGTGTGATGATCCAGCACGTCGCACAGCACCATCGCCGTGCCCTCCAGCCAGGGCATGGGGCGGATCGTGGCGAGATCGGGCTTCATCACGTAGTCGCCATAACCCGCGGCCCAGCTGGTCGCCTTGTAGCCGTCGGGGGTGGCCATCTCCAGGTCGGTGGCCAGCAGGTAGTTGCAGCAATGGGTCTCTTCCCACGCGCCGTCGATGAAATGCTGCGCGTGGAAGCGTTTGCCCATCAGCCGCCCCTGCATGTCCACCAGGCAGGCCAGCACCGTGTCGATGGACCCGTCCTCGACGCGGGTTTTCAGATATTCAAAGCTCCAGGGCGCAGACATCGGCATTCATCCTGTTGTTGGTCACGGAGCGGCCCCGGCGCAGATCCGGGGCCACTCGGGGTTTTCGTGGCGGCCCCGGAGCGCGCGCGGGCGTCCCGGGGCCGGCTGGGCGTCAGGTATAGCGATAGGGCCGCCCGGCCTTCTCCATGATGGCGTTGTATTCCTTGATCTTGGCCACCACCTTGGCCTTGGTTTCGGATTCGGCGGCGATTTCGTCCCAGAACTTCACCGCCTCGGCCTCGACCTGGGCCCATTCCTCGTCGGGGATCGCGGTCAGTTTCAGCTTGGTGCCGTTGACGCGCAGCGCCGCTTCGCCGCCCCAGTACCACCACTGCCGGCGGTAGTGGCTGGAATCGGTGCAGACCTGGAACAGGGTCTTGAGGTTGTCCGGCAGATCCGCCCAGCGCTGCATGTTGACGAAGAAGTGGCCGATCCACGCCCCCGAGATGTTGTTGGTCAGGAAGTAGTCGGTCACGTCGGCCCAGCCCACGGTGTAGTCCTCGGTGATGCCCGACCAGGCCAGCCCGTCCAGCTCGCCGGTCTGCAATGCCACCTCGGCATCTTCCCACGGGATCGTCACCGGGATCACGCCGAAGCGCGACATGAAGCGCCCGGCGGTGGGGAAGGTGAAGATCTTCAGCCCCTTGAGATCGGCGAGGCTGTTGATCGGCTTCTTGGTGTTGAAGTGGCACGGATCCCACGACCCGGCCGAGACATGCTGCACGCCGACCTTGGCGTATTCCTCCTTCCAGATCTGGTCCAGCCCGTACTGGTTGAACAGCACCGGCACGTCGAGGCTGTAGCGAAGCGCGAAGGGGAAGTAGCCGCCGAACACGGTCACCTCGGTGGGCGAGGCCATCGAGTCGTCGTCCGACTGCACCGCGTCGATGGTGCCCTTCTGCATGGCGCGGAACAGCTCGCCCGTGGGCACCAGCTGGTCGGCGGTGTAAAGCTCGATCTGCATCTCGTCGCCGGCGATGGCGTTGAACTTGTCGATCATTGGCTTGACCACCTGCTCGGCCAGCGCCGGGCCGGCATAGGTCTGCAGGCGCCACTTGATCTTGGCCCCCTGGGCGCGGACGGCCGGGGCGGCCAGCGTTGCGGCGGCGCCGATACCGGCGGTCTTCAGGAACTTGCGTCTTGATGTCATGGTCTCTCTCCTTGTTGAACAGGGTCTCGTCCGGTCCTTGCTTTGCTCGCTCCTTGCCGGAGTTCTGGTTGTTGTCTTGCTCGTCAGTCCCCGTAGATCAGCCCCGGCAGCCACAGGGCGATTTCGGGGAAGATCATGTTCAGCGCCAGCGCCAGCACCATCACCGCGACGAAGGGCACGATCGAGCCGTAGATGTCGCGCATGGTGATCTCCGGCGGGGCCATGGCCCGCATCAGGAACAGATTATAGCCGAAAGGCGGGGTCATGTATGCGATCTGGGTGGTGATCGTGTAGAGCACCCCGTACCAGATCAGATCGAAGCCCAGCGCCCCCACCAGCGGGATGTAGAGCGGCGCCACGATGACCAGCATCGCGGTGTCGTCGAGGAAGGTGCCCATCAGCAGAAAGCTCAGCTGCATCAGGATCAGGATCATCCACGGGCTCAGCCCCAGCTTCTCGGTAAAGAGGCTTTCGATTGCCTTGACCGCGCCCAACCCGTCGAACACCGCGCCAAAGCCCATGGCGGCGACGATGATGAACATGAACATGCAGCTGATGGCGAGCGTCGAACGCACCGATTTCTCGAACACCTTCCAGGTCATCCGCCCCTTCAGCACCGCCGCGAGAAAGGCCGTCATCGCCCCGATGGCCGAGCTTTCGGTCAGCGAGGTCCAGCCCTTCACGAAGGGAAACATCATGGCGAAGAAGATGATCAGCGGCAGCGCGCCGGCGGTCAGCAGGCGGTATTTCTCCTTCAGGTGCAGCTCGCTGACCCAGGGCAGGCGGGTGCGCATCGGATACCATATCACCAGCAGGATCAGGATCACCGCCAGCGCCGTGTCGCCGGCCATCCAGCCGCCCGCTCCGGCCGCGATCAGCCCGATGATGATACCCGTCAGCGGCAGGTCGATGCGCAGCGGGTGATCCGCGTAGCGGTCGTATTCGGCGCGCTCTTCCGGCGTCAGCACCGGTCCCAGAGACGGCGTGATCCGGCAGCGGAACCAGATGTAGAGGACGAACAGCCCCGCCATCATCAGCCCCGGGATCACGCCGGCCAGCCACAGCTGGCCCACCGGCTGGCGGGCGATCATGGCGTAAAGCACCAGCACCACCGAGGGCGGCACCAGGATTCCGAGGCTCGATCCCGCCTGGATCACGCCGGTAATCATCTTCTTGTCATAGCCGCGCTTGAGCAGTTCGGGCAGGGCGATGGTGGCGCCGATGGCCATGCCCGCCACCGAGAGCCCGTTCATGGCCGAGATCAGCACCATCAGCCCGATGGTCCCGATCGCCAGCCCGCCCGAGACCGGCCCCATCCAGACATGGAACATCCTGTAGAGATCATCGGCGATCTTCGATTCCGACAGCACGTAGCCCATGAAGATGAACATCGGCAGCGTCAGAAGCGGATACCATTTCATCAGCTTCATCACCGCCGAGAACGGGATGTCCGACCCCCCCGTCCCCCACAGCCACAGGGCCGAGATCGAGGCCACGAAGCCGATGGCGCCGAAGACACGCTGCCCGGTCAGCAGCATCAGCATCATCGCCGAGAACATGAACAGGGCGATCATCTCCTGCGACATCAGGCGGTCCCCTCCTCGTGATCGTCGTAGATGTCTTCCTCGTGATGCCTGTGGGCGGGTGAGTCGCGGCGCAGGTCGATGCCGCGCAGCTCGGCCAGGTCCTTGAAGAACTCGGCAATCGCCTGCAGCAGCATCAGGAAGATGCCGATGGTGGCGATCACCTTGACCGGCCACAGATAGGGCCGCCAGGCAGTGGGCGAGCGCTCGATGAAGCCCAGCTTGGCGCGGGCGGCCTCGGTCCCCTCGGTCAGGAAGGTGGCGATGAGGTCGCGGAAGAACGCATAGGGCGCATCGCCGAAATAGCCCAGCGAATAGGCGGTCGAGCCGATGGCGCCGTGGATCATCACGGCAAGGTAGAAGACCAGGAACCAGATGGTGAACACGTCCACCCAGGCCTTCTGCCGGGCGCTCCAGCTGCCGTAGAACAGATCCATCCGCACATTCGCGGCCAGCTGGATCGAGTAGGGCCCGCCCATCAGGTAATAGGCGACCAGCGCGAACTGCGCGATTTCCAGCGTCCATTTGGACGGGTAGAAGAAGGTCTTGGAGATCGACGACCACATCAGCACGCCGACCATGACGAAGATGCCGTACATGATGACGCGCCCGATGCGGTAGTTCATCGCATCCACGATGCGGACATAGCCGACGATCAGGCGGGGCATGGTTGCTCAGGCGTCATGTGATGCCTCTCCCTTTTCCTTCAGCCGCCCGGTTGCCTCGCGCAACCAGCGGCCAAGCATCGTGGCCATCTCGCCGCAGGCGGCGGCCGATCCCAGCAGATCGTTGCGCACCTCGATCATCACGTTGAGCAGCCCGCGTTCCAGCCCGTGCCGGCGCAGCGTCCAGGTCACGCCGTCTTCGGGCCCGTAGGGGTCGTTGCGGCCCACGCGCAGCCGGGTATGACGCGCCGCCCCCGCCAGCATGGCGTCGGCAAGCCGGGAATCGCTGTCGTGCAGGATGCCGATCTGTACCTCGCGCCGCCGGCCCAGATAGACCGGCGTGAAGCTGTGCACCGTCACCAGCACCGGCGCCGTGGCACAGCGGTCCAGCGTTTCCGACAGCAGCGCCGAGAACGGTTCGTACACCTCGCGCACCCGCGCGGCCCGGTCGGCCGGGGTCAGGTCCGCGTTGCCGGGCACCGCGAAGCGTTCGCTTCTTGCCGGCATGGCGTCGGGGGCGTCAGGCGGGCGGTTGCAGTCGTAGACCAGCCGGCTGACGCGCGAGGCCACCAGCGGCGCGTCAAGCTCCCGTGACAGCGCCCGCGCCAGATCCAGCGCTCCGATATCCCATGCTGCATGTGAGGCCCGCGCCTCGGCGTCCAGGCCCAGCCCGTTCAGCGCGGCGGGGATGAAGCGGCTGGCATGTTCGCACACCAGGACCATGCCGCCGCCGCCGTCCGGGTTGAGGACATGCGCGGCCGGCCGTTCGTCCTCGGCCAGAAGCGAAGAAGTAGATGAATCGGCAGCAGGGATCATGTGTAACATTGGTTACAGCTCCGGCCGCCCTGTCAACAAAATTTCTGTAGCCATAGCTTCACCCGGGATATATCCTGTAAAAAATGCTAGATTTCAGGCCGGCCGGTGTCGTTCAGAAGCAAACTCGTCAAGCAGAAGCTGCAGGACCGCATGGAGGATCTCACCCGGTCCGAGCGGCAGCTGGCGGCGATCCTCATGCAGGACTATCCGATGGCCGGGCTGCAATCGATCACCAAGCTGGCCGCGCAGGCGGGGGTGTCCACGCCCACCGTCATCCGCATGGCGCGCAAGCTGGGCTTCGAGGGGTTTCCGGGGCTGCAGGATGCGCTGCGCGGAGAATTGGCCGCGCAGATCAAGAAGCCGATCTCCAAGCGCGACGCCTGGGCTGCCGAGGCCGCCTCGGGCCATGTCCTGACCCGCTTTGCCGAGGCGGTGTCGGAAAACATGCGCCATACGCTGGACCGGCTGGATCTCGAGGCTTTCGACAGGGTGGTCCGGCTGCTGGCCGATACCTCGCGTCATGTTCACGTGGTTGGCGGCCGGATCACGCGGTCGAATGCGGACTACTTGTTCAACCACCTCCAGATCATCCGCCCGAAGGTGACGCAGCTGGGCAATTCCGCCAATGTCTGGCCGCAATACCTGCTGGACATGGATGACCGTTCGGTTCTGGTGGTGTTCGATATCCGCCGCTACGAGGCCGATCTCGAGCGGCTGGCGCAGCTTGCAGGGGACCGGGGCGCGACGGTGATCCTGTTCACCGATCAGTGGGGCTCGCCCATCGGGCGGGTGGCGGATTTCACCTTCAACGGGCTGGTCGAGGCGCCGTCGAGCTGGGATTCGACGATTGCGCTGATGCTGGTGATCGAGGCGCTGATCGCCGAGGTGCAGGAGGCGCGCTGGGAGGAAAGTCGCGAGCGGATCGAGGAGCTGGAAGCCATGTTTTCCTCGACCCGCCTGTTCCGGTCGCAGGGATAGGTCCGGGCGGTCGAGGACGTCTCCGGCCGGGAGTGCCGCGCTGCGCCGGGCCGGGCGCTGCGCCATGGGCGGGGGCTCTTCCCGGTGCCCAGGGCGGTTGGCTGGCGGCTCTGTTGCCCGCCGGCCCGAAATTTCCCGGCCCCTTCGATTTTTCGGAAACTCCGCTTGACGGGGCAGGGGCGTCGCCATAATACACCCCAACATTCCGGTTGTTACCGGATCGGCAGCGAGCGGTTGTAGCTCAGTTGGTTAGAGTACCGGCCTGTCACGCCGGGGGTCGCGGGTTCGAGTCCCGTCAACCGCGCCACTGCCGTCCGATCCGGCGCCCGGATGTCCTTGCGGTGGTTCGTCCACCTGCGAAAATGCGCGGTTGTAGCTCAGTTGGTCAGAGTACCGGCCTGTCACGCCGGGGGTCGCGGGTTCGAGCCCCGTCAACCGCGCCATTTCCCCCCCTTTCCCGCATGTTCTTCTGCCGACCGGCAAGGCAGTGCCGGGTCGCATTGGAACGAAGTCGCGGGATTTCCGCGATGTCGGGGCGGCTTGGCCCCGAGGATCCGCTCCGCGCAGGGCGGATGCGATCAGCATGCGACATGCTCTCGTGCAGACAGGGGTGCGGGGTTTTCCGGCCCTTTGCAGGGCTCTTGCAAGCCGTTGGTTTCGGGTCGCGATTTCATGGTGCTGCCGGAGAGATTTGAACTCTCGACCTCTCCCTTACCAAGGGAGTGCTCTACCCCTGAGCTACGGCAGCGCCGTGGGCGGGTGATTAGACGCAATCACCAGGGGGTGCAAGATCGATTTGCGAAAATTTTTGGGGTCTGCGCGGGAGATCCGGCGGCGGTTGCGGAGGGTGAGGCGGGGGGCTCTGCCCCCCGAACCCCCCGGAGTATTTCCGGCAAGAGGAAGGAAGCGGGTGCGCAGTGCTGGCTGCTGGACCACGAATTGCCGCGCGTGTAGAGAGGGGGCATGGCAGTGAAACGCAGATCCGGCAGCAGCGGAGCGTCGGCCTCCGCGCGGGAGGAACGGCTCAAGGCCGCGCTGAAGGCCAACCTGGCGCGGCGCAAGGCGCAGGCGCGGGCACGGGCGGCCTCGGGCGCGGAAGATGCGAAATCGGGTCGGGAAGCGGAAACCGGCAAGAGCAGGAACGGAGATCGGGGCTGATGGATTCCATTGTGGTGACGGGGAACGGCCCGTTGAGCGGGCAGATTCCGATTGCGGGGGCCAAGAATGCCTGTCTGACCCTGATGCCGGCCACGCTGCTGAGCGACGAGCCGCTGACGCTGACCAATGCCCCGCGGTTGTCGGATATCCGCACCATGACGGCGCTGCTGGAATCGCTGGGCGCCGAGGTGCAGAGTCTTCAGGGCGGGCGGGTTCTGGCCATGTCGAGCCATGACCTGACCAACCTGACCGCGCATTACGATATTGTGCGCAAGATGCGTGCGTCGATCCTGGTTCTGGGGCCGCTGCTGGCCCGGCACGGGCGGGCGGTGGTGTCGCTGCCTGGGGGCTGTGCGATCGGGGCGCGGCCGGTGGATCTGCATCTGCGGGCGCTGGAGGCGCTGGGCGCCGAGATGGAGCTGCGTGATGGCTATGTTCATGCCCGCGCGCCCGGCGGGTTGCGCGGCGGGGAGGTGGCGTTTCCCTTCGTCTCGGTGGGGGCGACCGAGAATGCCCTGATGGCGGCGACCCTGGCGCGCGGGACCACGGTCCTGAAGAACGCTGCGCGCGAGCCCGAGATCGTCGATCTGGCCGCTTGCTTGAACACCATGGGTGCCCGCATCGAGGGGGCGGGAAGTTCGACCATCACCATCGAGGGGGTGGACAGCCTGCACGGGGCCACCCATCCGGTGGTGGCCGACCGGATCGAGCTGGGCACCTACATGCTGGCTCCGGCGATCTGCGGCGGCGAGGTGGAGCTTGTGGGCGGGCGGCTGGATCTGGTGGCGGCCTTCGTCGAGAAGCTGGGCGAGGCGGGGATCGAGGTGACCGAGACCGAGGCCGGGCTGAAGGTGACGCGCGGGGAGGGGCGGGTGCGGGCGGTGGATGTGGTGACCGCGCCCTTTCCCGGCTTTCCCACCGATCTGCAGGCGCAGATGATGGCGCTTTTGTGCACCGCCGACGGGGTCAGCCGGCTGGAGGAGCGGATCTTCGAAAACCGCTTCATGCATGCCCCCGAGCTGATGCGGATGGGGGCGAAGATCGATGTGCATGGCGGCACGGCGACGGTGACCGGGGTCGAGCGGCTGCGCGGGGCGCCGGTGATGGCCACCGACCTGCGGGCCAGCGTCTCGCTGATCCTTGCCGGGCTGGCGGCCGAGGGCGAAACCGTCGTCAACCGGGTCTATCATCTCGACCGCGGATATGAGCATGTGGTGCGCAAGCTGCAGAACGTTGGTGCGAAGATAGAACGGATCAGGGGCCAATGACGGGTGACGCGACATTCGAGGAGGGGCGCGAGGCGCCGCTCTATCTGGGGGCGCTGGACGAGGAGGACCTGAAGGTTCTCGCCGCGCTGGTGCAGGACGCGGTGTTTCCGGCCTCGGAAATGTCGTGGCTGCCGCGCAAGCGCCGATTCGCGATCCTGCTCAACCGTTTCCGCTGGGAGGATGCCGACGCCGCCCGCCGGCGCGGTCGCGATTTCGAGCGGGTGCAGGCGTTGCTGGTGGTGGACAACGTGCTGCGCGTCTCCAGCCAGGGGGTGGACCCGCGCGACCGCGAGGTGGTGTTGTCGCTGCTGGATGTCACCTTTGAGCCGGGCGAAGACGGCGCCGGGCAGGTGCTGCTGACGCTGGCCGGCGACGGGGCGATCCGGCTGGAGGTGGAGGCGCTGGAGGTCACGCTCAAGGACGTCACGCGCCCCTATCGCGCGCCTTCGGGCAAGGCTCCCTCGCATCCGCTGTGACGTGGGCGCCGCCGGTTGCCTTGTTTGCGCCGGGCAGGGTCTGTATGTGGCGCTGAAAATGCTCAGGAGAGAGAGATGCCCGCCTTTCTGAACAGCCTCGATCCCGGTTTCGAGGCCGCCTTCGCCGACCTGCTGGCGGCCAAGCGCGAGGACAGCCCCGATGTGGATGCGGTGGTGGCCGAAATCATCGCCGATGTGCGTGCGCGCGGGGATGCGGCGCTCATCGAACTGACCGCGCGGTTCGACCGGCTGCAGCTTACGCCCGAACGGCTGGCGATTTCGCGCGAGGAGGTCGATGCCGCAATCGCGCGCGTGCCTGAAGCCGAACGCGCCGCACTCGAACTGGCCGCCCGGCGCATCCGCGCCTATCACCGGCGCCAGATGCCCGCCGATGACAGCTGGACCGATGAGACCGGCGCCATGCTGGGCTGGCGCTGGACGCCGGTGGCGGCGGCGGGGCTCTATGTGCCTGGGGGGCTGGCCTCGTACCCGTCCTCGGTGCTGATGAACGCCATCCCCGCCAAGGTCGCCGGCGTCGGGCGGCTGGTGGTGGCGGTGCCGACGCCGGGGGGCGAGGTGAACCCGCTGGTGCTGCTGGCCGCGCGCATCGCCGGGGTGGACGAGATCTACCGCATCGGCGGGGCGCAGGCGATTGCGGCGCTGGCCTGGGGCACCGAAACCATCGCCCCGGTGGACAAGATCACCGGCCCCGGCAATGCCTATGTCGCCGCGGCCAAGCGGCGGGTCTTCGGCAAGGTCGGGATCGACATGATCGCCGGGCCGTCGGAAATCCTGGTGATTGCCGATGCGGACAACGATCCCGACTGGATCGCGCTCGACCTGCTCAGCCAGGCCGAGCATGACGAAAGCGCGCAATCCCTCTTCATCACCCCGGATGAGGGGTTTGCCCGCGCCGTGGCGGCGGCGGTGGAGCGGCGCCTGCAGGATCTCGAGCGGCGCGCCATCGCCGGGGCCAGCTGGCGCGATTTCGGCGCGGTGATCGTGGTGCGCGATCTTGACGAGGCGGCCGCGCTGTCCGACCGCATCGCCCCCGAGCATCTGGAGCTGTGCGTCTCCGACCCCGAGGCCCTGGCGGGGAAATGCCGCCATGCGGGGGCGATCTTCCTCGGCCCCTGGACGCCCGAGGCCATCGGCGACTATGTGGGCGGGCCGAATCACGTGCTGCCTACGGCGCGCTCGGCGCGGTTTTCCTCGGGGCTGAGCGTGATGGATTTTCTCAAGCGCACCACGCTGGCGCGGATGACTCCGCAGGCGCTGGCCGCCATCGGAGAGGCGGCCGAGACGCTGGCGCGTTCGGAAAGCCTGCAGGCCCATGGCCTGTCGGTGCGGGCGCGGCTGGACCGGATGGAGGGGTAGGGGGCGCGGGGACATGTCACGGATCATCGACATCTCGCTGGACGACACCGGCCTGCCGACCCCCACCCCCGAGATCGAGCAGGAGCGCAAGGTCGCCATCTTCGACCTGCTGGAGGAAAACAGCTTCGACCTGCCCGCGCGCGAGGGCCGGGTCGTGCCCGAAGGCCCCTACCGGCTGCACCTGTCGATCCGCAACAAGCGGCTGGTCTTCGACATCGAGACCGAATCGGGCCACAAGGCGGCCGAGTTCCACCTTTCGCTGGGGCCGTTCCGGCAGGTGGTGAAGGATTACTTCCAGATCTGCGAAAGCTATTTCAATGCCGTCAAGACCCTGCCTCCCAGCCAGATCGAGACCATCGACATGGCCCGGCGCGGCATCCACAACGAAGGCAGCCGGGTGCTGAAGGAGCGGCTGGAGGGCAAGGCCGAGATCGACGACGACACCGCCCGGCGCCTCTTCACCCTGATCTGCGTCCTGCATTTCGGGGGCTGAGGTGGTCGCGCCGCTCCCCCAGTCGGTCCTGTTCTGCTGCGATCACAACGCGTGCCGCTCTCCCATGGCCGAGGGGATCATGAAGAAGTTCTACGGCCGCGGCACCTATGTGCAGTCGGTGGGCGTGCGCAGCGAGATGGAGATCGACGGCTTTGCCATTGCCGTGTGCAAGGAAATCGGGGTCGAGCTGTCCCGGCACAGATCGCGCTCTTTCGACGACATGGAACAATGGGGCGATGATCTGTCCTCTTTCGATCTGGTGGTGGCGCTGTCCCCGGCCAGCCTGCGCCGGGCCCAGGAGCTGACCCGCTATTTCCATCTGGAGGTGGAATACTGGCAGATCCTCGATCCCACCGGCCTTGGCGAGACGCGCGAGGACAAGCTGAACGCCTACCGCCAGGCGCGCGACCAGATCGTGGCCCGGCTGATCGGCAAATGGGGCACGCCGGTCTCCGAGGATCCGAACCGGGCCGGCGGCTGACATGTGCGAAGATGCGCCGATGTCAGTGGATTGTCAGGCCGCCAGGTCCATACTGTCCCGATGAAGCTGCGCATCCTTCCGATTCTTCTGCTTGCCTCTGCCCAGCCGGTGCCGGTTCGGGCCTCGGACGACAACCTGCGCGCGCGCGCGGCGGTCGAAGCGCAACAGGCGCTGCCGCTGGCCGAGATCCTGCCCGGCATCCTCGAACGGTTCGACGCCAGCCTGCTGGAGGCCGAATTCGAAAGCGACCGCCACGGGCCGGTCTATGAATTCGAACTGATCACCGGATCGGGGCAGATGATCGAGGTAAAGGTTGACGCGGCCACCGGCGAGGTGATCGAAATCGAAGGAGATCGCAGCGAGGAAGGGATGGAAGACTGATGCGGGTTCTGGCGGTCGAGGACGACCCCGATATCCTGGCGGATGTGAAGGCGGCGCTTGAATCTTCGGGTTTCAGCGTGGACACCTGCGAAGACGGCGAAGAGGCGTGGTTTCTCGGCGATACCGAGGATTACGTTCTGGTGGTTCTCGATCTGGGCCTTCCGGGCATGGACGGGCTGAGCGTGCTCAAGCGCTGGCGTGCAAATGGCCGTGAGATGCCGGTGCTGGTACTGACCGCCCGCGGCGCCTGGCACGAGCGCGTCGAGGGCATCGAGGCCGGCGCCGACGACTACCTGCCCAAGCCCTTCCGCATGGAGGAACTGGTCGCCCGGGCGCGGGCGCTGGTGCGTCGTTCGGGCGGGATGGGGGCTCCGGTGCAGCGCGTGGGCGATCTGACCGTGGACACCAACCGGATGACGGTGGCGCTGCGCGGCGTTCCGGTGCCGGTGACGGCGCTCGAATATCGCCTGCTGGCCTATCTGCTGCTCAACCGCGACCGGACCGTGCCGCCGGGCGAATTGCTGGAGCACCTCTACGGCGACGACGACGCGCGCGAAGCCAACGCGCTCGAGGCGGTGGTGGCGCGGCTGCGGCGCAAGCTGGGCAAGGGGGTGATCGGCACCCGCCGAGGCTTTGGCTATTTCCTCGAGTCCGGGAGGGGCGGCGGGTGAAGGGGCGCTCGCTGCGGCTGCGGCTCGTCGCAGCCAGCACGATTTCGGTGATGGCGGCGCTGGCGCTGGCCTTTTTCGGTCTGACCCGGCTGTTTGCCTCGCATGTGGAGCGCCAGGCGGTGCATGAGCTGACCGTGCAGCTCGACCAGCTTCTGGCCGGGATCGAGCGCGACGCCGACGGCCGGCTGGTGGTGCGTGACGGGCCGCGCGATGCCCGCTTCGTCCGGCCCCTGGGCGGGCTTTACTGGCAGGTCGAGGCCGAGGGCCGGCAGTTGCGCTCGCGGTCGCTGTGGGATTTCGTCATGCCCCTGGCCGCAGAGGAGCTGTCCGACGGCACCGTCCATGTCCGCACCCTGCCGGGGCCGGGGGGCACGCGGCTGCTGGCGGTGCAGCGCCGGGTGATCCTGCCCGCCCGGCTGGGCCGTGTGCCCCTGGTTGCGGCGGTGGCCACCGATACCCGGCGGCTGGAAAAGGCGGTCGAGGAATTCCGCGAGGACCTGCTGCCCTATACCGGGCTGCTGGCGGTGTTCCTGATCGCGGCGGCGGGGATCCAGGTGGTCGTGGGTCTGCGCCCGCTCGACACGGTCGGGCGCAAGGTGGCCAGGGTGCGCTCGGGCGAGATCTCGCGCCTGGGCTCGGAATTCCCTTCCGAAATCCAGCCCCTTGCGCAAGAGGTCGATGCATTGCTGGCCCAACGCGAACGCGACATCGAGCAGGCCCGCCGGCGCGCCGGGGATCTGGCGCATGGGCTCAAGACCCCGCTTCAGGCGCTTCTGGGCGAGGCCGGTCGGCTGCGCGCGGCCGGGCAGGAAGCGGCAGCCGATGCGATCGAGCAGATCACCGACACCATGCGCCGGCACGTGGATCGGGAACTTGCGCGGGTGCGCGTGGCCGCCCGCGCGGCTTCGGCGCAATGCGACCTGGCCGAGGTTGCCGGGCGGGTGGTCGCGGTGGTGCGGCGCGCGGCCGGGGGAGAGAGGGGCGACGAACTGCTGTGGCAGCTGGACATCCCGGCCGGAACCCTTGTCGCGGCCGAGGCCGAGGACGTGCTGGAGATCCTCGGCGCGCTGGTGGAAAATGCCGCCCGCTACGCCCGGAAGCGGGTCAGCCTGAGCGCCGCCGAGCAGGACGGGCGCGTGGTTCTGTCGGTCGAGGATGACGGCCCCGGAATGCCCGACGACCTGATCGGCCGCCTCGGTTCGCGGGGGGTGCGTGCCGATGAAAGCGGCCCCGGAACCGGGCTGGGCCTGGCCATCGCCCGCGAGGTGGCCGAGGCCCTGGGCGGCGGGCTGGAGCTTGGCCGGGGGGCTCTGGGCGGCTGCCGGATCCGGGTCGTCCTGCCACGGGCGGCAACCTGACAATTCGCTGACAGCGCGGATCAGGGAGCGATCAGCGCCCCTTTGCGAAACTCCTCCCGAGTTCAGCAAAGGCCGTTCGGATGATGAATCAGTCGCAGATCCTCGCCCCCGATGCGCGCGCCGCCCGGCACCAGGTCTGGGACGTTTCCCTGCGCCTGTTCCACTGGTCGCTGGCCGCGTCGGTCACGGTT
Organism: Piezobacter thermophilus; assembly: GCF_055386745.1. Lineage (NCBI taxonomy): Bacteria > Pseudomonadati > Pseudomonadota > Alphaproteobacteria > Rhodobacterales > Paracoccaceae > Piezobacter > Piezobacter thermophilus. The sequence goes on from NZ_AP042380.1 coordinate 1,419,952, forward strand.
TCGCTGGTGAGCGGCTTTCTTCTGGATGCATCGTGGATCCGGCTGCACCTGAGTGCGGGCACGCTCGCGGTGATCCTCGTGGTGGCGCGGATCGTCTGGGGGTTTGCCGGTCCGACCTATGCCCGGTTCGCGCAGTTCCTGCCGCGCCCGGGCGCGCTGCGCGCGCATCTGCGCGAACAGCTCGCCGGGGCGCCCCATCGTCGCCATATCGGTCACAACCCGCTGGGCGCGCTGATGGTGGTGGCGCTGCTGCTGATCGTTCTGCTGCTGGGCGTCACCGGCCTTGCCTGGCTCGGCGGCGGGCTGAAGACCGGACCGCTGGCCACGTTCCTGCCGGCCACGCAGACCGGGTTGTGGTCCGAGACCCATGAAGTCCTGGCCGCGGTCATCCTCGGCCTGATTGCGCTGCATCTTGGCGGCGTGATTCATGAAAGCCGCCGCAGTGGCGAAAACCTGGCTCGGGCCATGGTCACCGGCTGCAAGGAGGCCCGCTCGGGCGACGTGGTCGCCCCGCAACGGCCGGCCAGGCCGATCGTGGCGGCGGCAGTGGTCTTGGCCCTGCTGGCCTCGGGCGGTGCGGCGGTGGTCGCCTTTTCAGGCCGGCCGCTGCAGGACCCGCCGGTGGCGGCGGCCGATTTCCCCCCCGTTTACGCCGATGAATGCGCCGCCTGTCACATGGCCTATCACCCGGCGCTGAGATCGGCCCCGTCCTGGCAGGCGCTGATGGCCCGGCTCGGCGACCATTTCGGCGAGGATGCCAGCCTGCCCGACGAGACGGGCGCCGAGATCACCGCCTGGCTGACCGCTCATTCGGCCGAAACGGTGGACAATTTCCCGGCCAGCCTGTGGCGCGATCTGCCGCCCGTGCCGGTCGTGGCCCTGCCCGACACCCCGCAATGGCAGGAGCTGCACGAGAACGTGGATCCGGCGCTTTTCAAGCGGCGCGCGGTCTATTCGCGGTCGAACTGTGCGGCCTGCCACCGTGACGCTGAAAGCGGCTGGTTCAGCCCCTTCGCAATTTCCATTCCAAAGGAGAACACACAATGAAAAAAGCCCTGATCCTGTCCGTCCTGCTGGCGATGGCGTCTCCGGCCATGGCCGGGGACACCTCGCCCAGGGCGCTGATCGAGGCCTACAGCGCGCAGTCCGGTTCAGCCCCGGTGCCCGAGAACGGCAAGGCCCTGTTCCTGGGCAAGCATACGGGGGGCAAGCCGGATACACCCTCCTGCTCGACCTGTCACACGAACGATCCCCGCAAGGGCGGTCAGGCCCGGACCGGAAAGCCGATCGACCCCATGGCCCCGTCGGTGAACCCCAACCGGTTCACGGACACGAAATTCGTCGAGAAATGGTTCCGCCGCAACTGCAAGTCGGTCCTTGGGCGCGAATGCAGCGCGCAGGAAAAGGCGGACATCATCGCCTGGCTGAGCAGCCTGTGACGGACAGATGAGACAACGGAAAGGATTACACATGAAACGCAGCATTCTTCTTGCCTCGCTCATCCTCGTGGCGATGCCCGCGTTTGCCGATGACGGACGCCTGATCCGGCCGGTGACGAACGCATTGACCCAGGCCGAGTGCAGCGCCTGCCACATGGCCTATCCGGCCGGGTTCCTGCCGGCCCGGTCGTGGCAGAAGATCATGGCCACGCTCGAGGATCATTTCGGCGAGGACGCGTCGCTGGACGAAGCCAGCCGCGCCGAGATCGAGGCCTGGCTGGTGGCCAATGCCGCCGATGCCGGCGGGCGGCGATCGGGGGTGCTGCGGCGGCTGGATGCCGCTGACACGCCCATGCGAATTTCCGAACTGCCGTGGTTCAGGCGCGAACACAGCCGCGAGGTGTCGCCGCGCTGGCTGAAGAAGGCCGGGTCCTGGGCCAACTGCAATGTCTGCCACCGCGGCGCGGAAAAGGGCTACTTCGAGGACGACTGACCCCCCAGCCCGTCCGGCTGCCGGTCGCATGGGCCGGTGGCCGGGCGGCACCCACGCCTCTTCCGGGGCCGCTGATTTGCGGCCGAGGCACATGGGCGCCGGTCAGTCCCACCCCGCAGGGCCGGCGCGCGGCTCGCCCACGGGCGGGCAGGCGGGCACGACCGGAAGCGTGCCCGCCCTCTTCACCCCATCCGGTCCCAGAGCATGTCGCACATCCGCCCCAGCCGTGCCTCGATCGCGCCTGCGGCATCGATGGCCAGGTCCTCGCGCCAGCGCCGGGCGACGATCTGCACGTTGATCGGCACCGGCCCGTCGGCAAGTTCGGCCAGGCGCACCGGCACGCAGGCGGCAGGCAGGCCCATGAAGTTCATCGAATAGGACCACAGCGCCGATCCCAGCGCCTCGCGCACGCCGTCGGCGCCTTCGGTATCGCGGTCGGGGCGGAAGAAGGGTTGCGGCAGGAACGGGGTCAGCACCAGCGGGAAGCGTTCCAGAAACAGCGACCATTCGCGCGCGTAATGGCTGCGCTGGGCCATCACCTGCAACAGCTCGGCCCCCTGAAAGGGAGGGAACTGCGCGTAATATTCGTCGAAGATCGCGTTCAGCGTGGGCGAGCCGTATTTGCGCAGATCCTCGCCCATGAGCGCCTGCATCTCGCCCATCAGCGCGCGATAGCCGTCCAGTGCCGCCTCGCGCAGCACGGGGGGGGGCATTTCCTCTACCTTGTATCCGGCATCCACCAGCGCGTCGCGGGCCATGTCGAGGGCGCGGGAGACCTCGGGGTGCAGGTCGAATTCCCAGGTTTCCTTGGTGAAGGCAACGCGAATCGGGATCTCGGGCCGGGCGCCGCGCCAGGGCAGGGGGACGTGGAAGGGGTCGCGCGGGTCGGGGGCGGCGAGATGCGGCATCGCAAATCCCAGGTCGGCCGCGGTGCGCGCGATCAGCCCCTGCACCGACATCGACTGGGCCAGCATCCCCCGTTCGGCGCTCTGGCTCGGGTTCCAGGCGGGCACCCGGCCAAGTCCGGGCTTGATCGCCACCGCGCCGGTGGCGGCGGCGGGAAAGCGCAGCGAGCCGCCAATATCGTTGCCGTGCCCCAGCGGCACCATGCCGGCCATCACCGAGACCGCCGCCCCGCCCGAGGAGCCGCCGCAGGAGATGTGGTCGCCCCAGGGGTTGCGGGTGCGGCCGTAAAGCGGGTTGTCGGTATCGGCGCGGAAGGAGAATTCGGGCGTGTTGGTGCGTCCGATCACCACCGCGCCGGCCTTCAGCAGATTGTCCACCACCGGAGCGTTGGCGGGGGCGATCAGGTCCTTCAACGCGGGCACGCCGTTGGTGGTGGCGTGGCCCTTCTGGTCCACATTGACCTTGATCGTCACCGGCACGCCGAAAAGCGGCCCCGTGCGTCGGCCTTCGGCGCGGGCGCGGTCAAGGTCGCGGGCGCGTTCCAGGGCCTCGTCGGCGAGGTTTTCGACCACGGCGTTGAGCCGGGGATTGGTCGCGTTCATGCGGTCGATGGCGGCGCGGGTGACGGCCTCGACGGTAATGTCTCCGGCAAGCGTCCGGGTGGCGATCTCGGCGGCGCCCAGGCGCCACAGGTCTGTATTCGGCATGGTTATTCTCTCCCGCGGAGCAGCGTAAGCGCCTTTCGGGCAAGTGCAAGGGAAAGCCGCAGGCGGGGGCGCCAGGGGGGCTCTGCCCCCGTCCGCCCGCGTGGCGGACGGACTCCCCCGGAGTATTTGGAGCAAGAGAAAGGGGCGGCTGGCGGCAGGAGGTCAGCGGGTGCGGGCGCGCTCTTCGGCCAGCAAGTTGCGGGCCACGTCTTCGCGGATTTCGCCCCGTTCGATCATCGCCCGCGCCACGCGGTCGATCTCGTCGCCAGAGGCGCCGGCGGCGATCGCCACGTTGCGGGCGTGAAGGCCCATGTGGCCGCGCTGGATGCCCTCGGTGGCCAGTGCACGCAGGGCCGAGAAGTTCTGCACCAGCCCGACCGCCGCCATCACCCGCGCCAGCCGGTCGGCGGTTTCCGCTTCCATGATCTTGAGCGCTGCCTGTGCCGTGGGGTGGGCGCGGGTGGCACCGCCGACGATGCCCACCGCCAGAGGCAGTTCGATACGCCCCAGAAGGTCCCCCCGTGCGGTCTTTTCATAGCGGGTCAGGGGCCCGTAGCCGTTCCGCGCGGCGAAGGCATGTGCGCCGGCCTCGAGCGCGCGGGTGTCGTTGCCGGTGGCCAGTCCGACCGCGTCGATGCCGTTCATGACCCCCTTGTTGTGGGTGGCCGCCCGGTACGGGTCGGCGGCGGCGAAGGCCCAGGCCGCGATGATCCCGTCCACGGTGTCGGCGCCGATCGTCGCGGCCGGCCAGGTGGCCTCGGCCCGCACGCGGCGCCGGTCGGCCAGGTTGGACAGGATCCGCAGCCCGACCTGCCCTCCGGTCAGGGTCTCGATGAAGGGGGCGATGCGTTCAGCCATGGTGTTGACGGTGTTGGCGCCCATGGCGTCGCGCACATCCACGATCAGGTGGACGACGAGGAAGGGCGGCACGGCCCGCACCTCGACCTCGCGGAAGCCGCCGCCGAGTCCGGTCAGGATCGGGTCGCAGGCGTTGCAGCGCGCCGCGATCTCGTCCTCAGCCGACAGCACCGCCGCGCGGGCCGCTTCGAGGTCGCCCAGCCCCGTCACCTGCACCTGTGCGATCATCCGCGGCGGGTCGGCATCGGTCGTCACCCCGCCGGTTTCGCGGCAGGCCAGCGCGCCATTGCAGACCGCGGCGATGACCGAGCTTTCCTCGGTCGCCATCGGCACCAGCACCTCGCGCCCGTCCACGATCAGGTTGGTGGCGATGCCCAGCGGCACCGCCATGACCGAGATCACGTTCTCGGCCAGGTGGTTGGCAAGATCTCCGTCATGGGCGGCGGCGGCCTCCAGATGCGCGAGGCTCTCTGCGTCAAGCCCGGTCACCTCGGCTACCCGCGCCAGCCGCTCGGCGCGGGTGAGGTTGTGAAAGCCCGGAAGTCTGGATGTGGTCATGTGCCTTCCCCCTTGCCCGCAGGGAAGCGGGCGGGCGCGGTGCTGTCAACCGCCGATTCGGGGGCAGGCAGCGCCGGGCGGAAAGGACAGGGCCCAGCCCGTGGGCGGGGCCCTGCCGGGAAGTGCCGGGCGGCCTATCCCTTGGGGTAGCCAAGCGTTTTCAGCGCCTCGCGGATCTCGTCCAGAATCGCCGGGTCGTCGATGGTGGCGGGCATCTTGAACCCCTGCCCGTCGGCGATCCTGACCATGGTCCCGCGCAGGATCTTGCCCGAGCGCGTCTTGGGCAGGCGATCGACCACCACCGCCTGCTTGAAGGCGGCGACGGGGCCGATCTTCTCGCGCACCAGCTTCACCACCTCGGCCACGATCTCGTCATGGGGGCGGTTGGTGCCGGCGTTGAGGCACAGAAAACCCACCGGCAACTGGCCCTTGAGGTCGTCCGACACCCCGATCACCGCGCATTCGGCCACGTCGGGGTGGCTGGCCAGAACCTCCTCCATGGCGCCGGTGGACAGCCGGTGGCCGGCCACGTTGATGACGTCATCGGTGCGCGCCATGATGTAGAGATAGCCGTCCTCGTCCCTGTAGCCTGCGTCGCCCGTCTCGTAATAGCCGGGGAAATGCTCCAGATACGCCTTGCGATAGCGCTCTTCGGCGTTCCACAGGGTGGGAAGCGTGCCCGGCGGCAGCGGCAGTTTCACCGCGATGGCGCCCAGCTCGCCCGCGGGCAGCTCGTGCCCGCCCTCGTCGAGGATGCGCACGTCGTAACCCGGCATCGGCACCGAGGGGCTTCCCAGCTTCACCGGCAGCTCCTCGATCCCCAGCGGGTTGGCGGCGATCGCCCAGCCGGTTTCGGTCTGCCACCAATGGTCGATCACCGGCACGCCCAGATGCTCCTGCGCCCAGGTGATGGTGTCGGGGTCGGCGCGCTCGCCGGCCAGAAACAGCGCCCGCAGGCAGGACAGGTCGTATTCCTTCAGCAGCTCGCCCCTGGGGTCCTCGCGCTTGATGGCGCGGAAGGCGGTGGGCGCGGTGAAGAAGCTGCGCACCTTGTGCTCGGAGATCACCCGCCAGAAGGTGCCGGCATCAGGGGTGCCGACGGGCTTGCCTTCGAAGACGATGGTGGTGTTGCCGTGAATCAGCGGCCCGTAGCAGATATAGGAATGCCCCACCACCCAGCCGACATCGGAGGCCGCCCAGAACACCTCGCCCGGATCGACATTGTAGATGTTCTTCATGGTCCAGTTGAGCGCCACCAGCTGGCCTGCGGTCTGCCTGACGACACCCTTGGGCTGACCGGTCGTGCCCGAGGTATAGAGGATGTAGGCGGGGTGGTTGCCCTCCACGGGGACGCATTCGGCCGGCGTCACCCCGTACTGGAAGCTGTGCCAGCCGAAATCGCGGCCCTCGACCATTTTGGCGACTTCTTCCTCGCGCTGCAGGATGACACAGAATTCGGGTTTGTGCTCGGCCATCTCGATGGCTTCGTCGAGAAGCGGCTTGTAATGGACGATGCGCCCCGGCTCGATCCCGCAGGAGGCCGCGAGAATCGCCTTCGGCCTGGCATCGTCGATCCGCACCGCAAGCTCGTTCGAGGCGAAGCCGCCGAAGACGACCGAGTGGATCGCGCCCAGGCGTGCGCAGGCCAGCATCGCCTCCAGCGCCTCCGGCACCATCGGCATGTAGATGATCACGCGATCGCCCTTCTCCACACCCTTGGCACGCAATGCGCCGGCCAGCGTGGCGACGCGGTTGCGCAGTTCCGAATAGGTGATCTTGTGCACCCGCCCGGTGATCGGGCTGTCGTAGATGATCGCGTATTGGGGGCCGCGCCCGGCCTCCACGTGGCGGTCCACCGCGTTCCAGCAGGTGTTGACCCTGGCGTCGGCGAACCACTCGTAGATCGGGGCGTTCTCGTCGAACAGCGCCTTCGACGGGGGTTCGACCCAGTCGATGGCCCGTGCCGCCTCCATCCAGAACCCTTCCGGATCCGATTTCCAGGCTTCATAGACGTCCTTGTATGCCACGGCATGCTCCTCCAGCTACGTTGGCACGGTGTTAGGAGAAGCCATGCGGTCCGGGCAACCCCGTTGACGGACGTCGCGTCAGATTATCGCGAAAATTTTGCATGCCGCCCATTCTGGAGATTGCAAATCTTTGCAAACCCCGCCCCGACAGAACCCCGCCATCAAAATCGCCGCGACTTTGCAAACTCCGCCGCCGGCACCCCCTTCCTCTTGCCTCAAATACTCCGGGGGTGAATGGCGTGCCCGCACGCCAGAGGGGGCAGAGCCCCCTCCGCACGGTCAGCCGCCTTATCCGTATTGCGCCACCGGGGTGCCGGCGATGGCGGCCATGTTCAAAAGCCCCCGCGCGGTGATCGAGGGGGTGACGATATGAACCCGGTTCCCCATCCCCATCAGGATCGGGCCCACCGCCAGCCCGCCGGCGCGCATCTTCAGGATGTTGCGCACCCCGCTGGCCGCATCCGCATGGGCAAAGATCAGCACATTGGCTGGCCCCTCCATCCGGCTGTTGGGAAAGATCCGCGCCCGCAGCGCCGGGTCCAGCGCCACGTCGATCTGCATCTCGCCCTCGTAGACGAAATCGCGCGGCGCACTGTCCAGAATGGCCAGGGCCTCGCGCATCCTTTTGCCCGTGCCGCCCTCGTGATTGCCGAACTGCGACTGCGAGCACATGGCAATTGCCGGCTCGATCCCGAAACGGCGTACATGGCGGGCCGCGCCAATGGCGATTTCCGCCAGCTGCTCGGGGGTGGGCTCTTCATGCACATGGGTGTCGGCGATGAACAGCGGACCATCTTCGAGGATCATCAGCGACAGCGCCCCGTGCGGGCGCAGCCGGTCGGTGCCCAGAACCTGGGTGACATATTTCAGATGCCAGCGATATTCGCCGAAGGTGCCGCAGATCAGGCTGTCGGCCTCGCCGCGATGCACGGCCACGGCGCCGATGGCGGTAGTGTTGGTGCGCAGGACCGCCTTGGCGATGTCGGGGGTGACACCGCGGCGCTGCATGATCTCGTGGTAGCTGGTCCAGTAGTCGTAATAGCGCGGGTCGTTTTCCGGGTTCACCAGCTCGAAATCCCGCCCCGGCCGGATCTGCAGGCCGTAGCGCTCGCAGCGGCGCTCGATCACCTCGGGGCGGCCGATCAGGATCGGGGTCTCGGTGGTCTCTTCCAGGATCGCCTGGGTGGCGCGCAGAACCTGCTCGTTCTCGCCCTCGGCGAAGATGATCCGGCGCGAGGCCGCCCGGGCGGCCTCGAACACCGGGCGCATCAGCAGGGCCGAGCGGAAAACCCCCTGGTTCAGCCGGGCGCGGTATTCGTCAAGATCCGCAATTGGCCGCGTGGCCACGCCACTTTCCATCGCCGCCCGCGCCACCGCCGAGGACACCACTGCGACCAGCCGCGGGTCGAAGGGCTTCGGGATAAGGTAGTCGGGGCCGAAGGTCATCGGCTCGCCCCGATAGGCGGCGGCGGCCTCGGCGCTGGTGGTGGCGCGGGCCAGTTCCGCGATGCCCTCGATGCAGGCCAGCGCCATGGCATCGTTGATCTCGGTGGCGCCCACATCCAGCGCCCCGCGGAAGATGAAGGGAAAGCACAGCACGTTGTTGACCTGGTTGGGATAGTCGCTGCGCCCGGTGGCGATGATCGCGTCCGGGGCGACCTCGCGCGCCGCCTCGGGCAGGATCTCGGGGGTGGGGTTGGCCAGCGCGAAGATGATCGGCCGGCGGGCCATCTTCGCCACCATTTCCGGGGTCAGCACGTTCGGCCCCGACAGGCCCAGGAACAGGTCCGCCCCTTCGATCACCTGATCGAGGCTGCGCAGCGCGGTCTTCTGGGCAAAGGCCGCCTTGTGCGGGTTCATGTCCACCTCGCGGCCCTCGTGAACCAGCCCGTGAATGTCGCACAGCCAGATGTTTTCCCGCCGCACCCCCAGCTTCAGCAGCATGTTGAGACAGGCGATCCCGGCCGCGCCGCCCCCCGTGGAGACGACCTTGATCGCGTCGAACGACTTGCCAGCCACGTGCAGCGCATTCCTGGCGGCGGCGCCCACCACGATGGCGGTGCCATGCTGGTCGTCGTGAAAGACGGGGATGTTCATCCGCTCGCGGCAGATCCTTTCGACGATGAAACAGTCGGGGGCCTTGATGTCCTCGAGGTTGATGGCGCCGAAGGTGGGCTCGAGCGCGCAGACGATTTCGGCCAGCCGCTCGGGATCGGATTCGTCCAGCTCGATGTCGAAGCAGTCGATATTGGCGAATTTCTTGAACAGGACCGCCTTGCCCTCCATCACCGGCTTGGAGGCCAGCGCGCCGATATCGCCCAGCCCCAGCACGGCGGTGCCGTTGGTCACCACCGCGACGAGGTTGCCTTTGGCGGTATAGCGCACCGCGTCGGCCGGATTGGTGTATATCTCGTTGCAGGCCTCTGCCACGCCGGGGCTGTAGGCGCGGGAGAGGTCGCGGCCGTTGGCCAGCGGCTTGGTGGCGCGGATCTCCAGCTTTCCGGGCTTGGGATGCTCGTGATAGAACAGGGCTGCCTGGCGCAGGGTTTCTTTCTCGGACATGGTCGGATCTTTCCTGGGAATGTAGTTTAGCATTAAACTATATTCCGAACAGGGGGAACCGCCGATTTCGCGGGCCGATGCGGGGGGCGGCTTTCCCTGCCTTGCAAATCGGCGCCGCTGCGGCCACTCTCGCGGGTCAGGAGAACGGAATCCATGCCACAGACCATTGCCGAAATCCGTCTGCCCAGGCAGGAGCTGCGCGACGATATCCCGGCCGCCGGCCTGCCCGGGTCGCCGGGCGCCCTGGCGGCGCTCGACGTGACTGAGCCGGGGGAATGCCCGACGGGGGAATTCGCAACCGAGGTGCAGTCATGAGCGATCTGAAACGGGCCGCCGTTGCCGTGCGGCGCAACGCCCATGCCCCGTATTCGGGGTTCAAGGTAGGGGCGGCGCTGCGCACCGCTTCTGGCAAGGTCTATGCCGGCTGCAATGTCGAGAACGTCTCCTACCCCGAGGGCACCTGTGCCGAGGCCGGTGCCATCGCGGCGATGGTGGCGGCGGGGGAACGCGAAATTGCCGAAATCTACGTGGTGGCCGATTCGCCGGTTCCGGTGTCGCCCTGCGGCGGCTGCCGGCAGCGGATTGCCGAATTTGCCCGCTCGGACATGCGGGTGACAATGGCCACCACCCGGGGCGAAGAGCGGGTGGCGACCATGGGCGAGCTTCTGCCCGGTGCTTTCGGCGCCGATCATTTCGAGGTCTGAGGCCATGGACGCGCGCAGCATCCTCGCCCGGCTTCGCCGCCGCGAAAACCCGTCTCCGGATGAGTTGAGCTGGTTCGCGCGCGGCCTGGCCGACGGCAGCATCAGCGACGCCCAGGCCGGCGCCTTCGCCATGGCCGTCTGCATGGGTGGGCTGGATGGGGCGGGGCGCACCGCGCTGACGCTGGCGATGCGCGATTCGGGAGAGGTTCTTCGCTGGGATCCGGATGCGCCGGTGATCGACAAGCACTCCACCGGGGGGCTGGGCGATTGCGTGTCGCTGGTGCTGGCGCCGGCGCTGGCCGAATGCGGGGGCTTCGTGCCGATGATCTCGGGGCGGGGGCTGGGCCATACCGGGGGCACGCTGGACAAGCTTGAATCGATCCCCGGCCTGCGCACCGCCCTGTCGCCCGAGCGGCTGCGCGAGGTGGTGGCGCGCACCGGCTGCGCCATCGTTGCGGCCAGCCCCGGCCTGGCCCCGGCGGACCGGCGGCTGTACGCCATCCGCGACGTGACCGCGACGGTGGAAAGCCTCGACCTGATCACCGCCTCCATCCTGTCCAAGAAGCTGGCGGCCGGGCTCGAGGCGCTGGTGCTGGACGTGAAGGTGGGTTCGGGCGCATTCATGAAGACGATGGAGGAGGCCCGCGCCCTGGCCAGCGCGCTGACTGATGCCGCCAATGCCGCCGGTTGCCGGACCGAGGCGGTGATTTCCGACATGAACCAGCCGCTGGCGCCGGCGCTGGGCAACGCGCTGGAGGTGGCCGAGGCGATGAAGGTGCTGACCGGGCAGACCGGCGGGGCGCTGCTGGATCTGTCGGTCGCGCTGGGCGGGGTGGTGCTGGCGGCGGCGGGGCTGGCGGCGGATGCCGATGCCGGGGCCGAGGTGCTGCGCGCCGCCATTCGGGACGGGCGCGCGGCCGAGCGTTTCGGGCGCATGGTGGCGGCGCAGGGCGGGCCGGTGCGCTTCGTCGAGGACTGGGCGCGCTTTCTGCCCGAGGCGGTGGTGATCCGCGAGGTGCCCGCGCGCGAGGGCGGGTATGTGACGGCGATGGACGGCGAGGCGCTGGGGCTGGCGGTGGTGGCGCTGGGCGGCGGGCGGCAGGTGGAATGCGACCGGATCGACCCTTCGGTGGGTCTGGCGCAGGTGGTGCGGCTGGGGCAGAAGGTCGAGGCCGGCCAGCCGCTGGCGATGGTTCATGCCGCGCGCGAGGACGCCTCGCAGGCGGCCGTGGCGGCGGTGCAGGCGGCGATCACGATTTCGCCCGATCCCGCACCGGTGCCGGCGTTGATACATGAAAGGCCGGGGCCATGACGCGCGCCTTTCTGGTGGTGATGGATTCGGTGGGCATCGGCGGCGCGCCCGATGCGGACCGCTATTTCAACGGCGATGTGCCCGACACCGGTGCCAACACCGTGGCCCATATCGCCCAGGCCTGCGCCGAAGGGCGCGCCGACGAGGGCCGCAGCGGTCCCCTCGCGCTGCCGCATCTGGACGCGCTGGGGCTGGGTGCGGCGGTCCGGCTGGCCAGCGGCGCCGCGACTCCGGGACTGGAGGCCGAGCCGACGGGGCTGTGGGCGGCGGCGACCGAGGTCTCGCGCGGCAAGGACACCCCGTCTGGGCATTGGGAGCTTGCCGGGCTGCCGGTGCCGTGGGCGTGGACCTATTTCCCCGACACCGTGCCCGCCTTTCCCGACGAGATCGTGCAGGCGGTCAAGCGCGCGGCGGGCATAGATGGGATCCTCGGCAACTGCCACGCGCCGGGCACCGCGATCATCGAGCGGCTGGGTGAAGAGCACATGCGCACCGGCTGGCCGATCTGCTATACCTCGGCCGACAGCGTGTTCCAGATTGCTGCGCACGAGGAAAGCTTCGGGCTTGAGCGGCTGCTGAAGCTGTGCGCCGACATTGCGCCCATGCTGCATGAACGCCGGGTGGGGCGGGTGATCGCACGGCCCTTCATCGGCGATGCCGCGCATGGCTTTGTGCGCACCCCGCACCGGCGGGATTTCGCCATTGCGCCGCCGGCGCCGGTGCTGACCGACTGGGTGCAGCAGGCCGGGGGGCGGGTTCATGCCATCGGCAAGATCGGCGACATCTTTTCCATGCGGGGGATCGACACCAGCGTGAAGGGAACCGATGCCGAGCTGATGCGGCACCTGGCCGATTGCGTGGCCGGCGCCGAGGCGGGCAGCCTCACCTTCGCCAATTTCGTCGAGTTCGACAGCAATTTCGGGCATCGGCGCGACGTTGCCGGATATGCCCGGGCGCTGGAATGGTTCGATCGGGAAATCGGCCGGATCCTGCCGCGGCTGCGCGAGGGGGATCTGCTGGTCATCACTGCCGATCACGGCAATGATCCGACATGGACCGGCACCGATCACACCCGCGAACGGGTGCCGGTGCTGGTGGCCGGGGCCGGATCAGGTTCGGCAGGCCATGTGGGTTTTGCCGACGTGGCCGCCTCCATCGCGCGGCATCTGGGCGTGCCGGCGCGGGGGCCGGGGCGCAGCTTTCTGCCCTGACCGGCCGGACCGGGGTGGGGCCGGGGTGAGGGCCGGGGCGTGGTCAGGGTGGATCATGTCGTGCTGTGGGCGGTTTGCGCAAAATTGTTGCCCAACCGGGCAGGACGTATTATTGACTCGTCAGTCAATAAAAACTCATCGGGAGCTGGAAGATGAAAGCACTGGGATTCGGAATTGCCTTTGCCGCCTTTGCCGGGGCGGCCGGTGCGGCAGAACTGGGCGCGGTTGACGAGCCGATCAAGCTGGCCGTCAACGAATGGACCGGCCAGCACGTGACCACGCGCATCGCGGGCGAGATGCTCAGGGCGGCGGGCTACAAGGTCGAATATGTGACCGCCGGCTACATGAACATGTTTCAGGCCATCGCCGATGGCGAGATCGACGCCGCGCTTGAGCTGTGGTCGTCGAATGTGAGCGACGACTACGCCAAGAAGGTGGCCGAGGGCACCATCGTCGAGCTGGGCGATCTGGGGCTGGATGCGCGCGAGGGCATCGCCTATCCGGCGCATGTGGCCGATCTGTGCCCCGGCCTGCCGGACTGGCAGGCGCTGAAGAACTGCGCGCAGGTCTTCGCCACCGCCGAGACCATCCCTCAGGGCCGTCTGGTGGACTACCCGGCCGACTGGGGCACGCCGGGGGCGGACCGGATGAAGGGGCTGGGCCTGCCGTTCAAGGCGGTGCCGGCGGGCTCGGAAGGGGCGCTGATCGCCGAGTTGCGCGCCTCGACCGAGCGCGGCTCGCCGCTGCTCATCACCTTCTGGCAGCCGCACTGGGCGATGTCGGCCTATGACGTGAAATTCGTCGATCTGCCCAAGGCCGAGGACGCCTGTTTCACCGATCCCGCCTGGGGTCCGAACCCGAACGAGGTCAACGACTGCGACTTTGCCGCCTCGCGCATCTTCAAGGGCGCCTGGGCGGGGATGAAGGACAAGTGGCCCGCAGCTTACGAGATCCTGTCCAACTACACGCTGTCGGTTGAGGATCAGCAGCCGCTCATGGGGGCCATCGACGTGGACGGCGGTTCGCTCGAAGAGGTGGTCGCCAAATGGATGGCCGAGAACGAATCCAAGTGGCGCCCCGTGGTGGACGCGGCGACGAAATAGGCCGCGCGACGTGACCGGGGTGGGGGTGCCGGCGATCGCCTGCCGGAATGTCTGGCAGGTGTTCGGCCCGAATGCGCGCAAGGCGCTCGACAGGGCGCTGGAGCGGTCCGGGGGCGACGTCGATTCGGCCGCCCGATCATTGCAGCAATCGGGCCTGATCCCGGCGGTGCGGGATGCGAGCTTCGAGGTCGGCCGGGGCGAGCTTTTCGTCGTCATGGGCCTGTCCGGGTCCGGCAAGTCCACCATCCTGCGCTGCATCGCGCGGCTGATCGAGGCCACCTCGGGCGAGATCGCGCTTGACGGCGAGGACATTGCCTGCGCCTCGAAGCAGCGGCTGACGCAGCTGCGGCGCGAAAAGATGGGGATGGTGTTCCAGCATTTCGGCCTGTTTCCGCACATGACCGTGGCCGAGAACGTGGCCTACCCGCTGAAGGTGCAGGGGCTGGACCGCGCCCGCCGGCGCGCGCGTGCGCAGGAGGTGATCTCTCTGGTCGGGCTGGAGGGCCGCGAGGGCGCCTTCCCGCGCGAGCTTTCGGGCGGCCAGCGCCAGCGCGTGGGCATTGCCCGGTCGCTGGCGGTCAATCCCGACATCTGGTTTCTGGACGAGCCGTTCTCGGCGCTCGACCCGCTCATCCGCCGGCAGTTGCAGGACGAATTCCTGCGCATCCAGGGCAGCCTGAAGAAATCCATCATCTTCATCACCCACGACATTGCCGAGGCGCTGAAACTGGCCGATCGCATTGCCATCATGCGCGACGGGCGCATCGTCCAGATCGGCGCGCCCGCCGATATCGTGCTGCGCCCGGCCGACGACTACGTGCGCGCCTTTTCCCGCGATGTGGCCAAGGGGCGGCATGCGCGGGTGGCCTCTGTCATGCAGCCCGTTGCGCAGCTGGCGCCGGGGCCGGACGATCCGGGGCTGCGCGCGGACATGACGCTGGATGCGGCCCTTGCCCGCTGCATGGCGCTCTATCAGCCGGTGCCGGTGCATGACGGGCAGGGCCGGGTGATCGGCTCGGTGAACCCGGCCGATCTGGCTGCCGCGCTGCAGGTGGAGGAGCCATGACCGCCACGTCCGGGCAGGCGCCCGATCAGACGCGCGCGCCGCGCGTCCTGACACCCGGTGTGCGGGCGGCGCTGATCGTGTTGCTGGCGGGGGCGCTGAGCCTTGCGCTGGAGCCCGCCTTTCCGTGGGTGGTGACGTGGCCCGCCGAATGGACCCTGCCGGCCACGCAATGGGTCGGCGAGGGGGCGGGCTGGCTGCTGGGCTGGCTCAAGCCCGCGGCAAGGCTGTTTTCCGATCTGCTGCGCTATCCCATGGGCTGGGCCGATCTTGCTCTGGAGGCAACCCCCTGGCCGGTGGTGATCGGCGCCGTCACCGCCATCGGCTGGTATCTGGGCGGGCTGTCCATGGCGGCGCTGGGGTTTGTCGGGCTGTCCTTCGTGCTGGCCTCGGGCTACTGGAGCCAGAGCATGAACACGCTGGCGCTGGTGGCGGTGTCGGTGCCGCTGGCGCTGATCGCGGGCGGGGCGATCGGCATTCTGGCCAATGAGTTCCCGCGCCTCAAACCCCCGATCCAGGCGGTGCTGGACGTGATGCAGACGGTGCCGACCTTCGCCTATCTCACGCCGCTTCTGATCCTGTTCGGATTCGGTCCGGTGGTGGGTCTCATCGCCAGCGCCATCTATGCGGCCCCGCCCATGGCGCGCAACGTGATCCTGGGGCTGGAACGGGTCGAGAGCGAGATCAGGGAGGCCGCCGTCATGTCCGGCGCGGGTCGCCTGCGGCAGCTGTTCGAGGTCGAGATCCCCTCGGCCTCTGCACAGATCATGGTCGGCGTGAACCAGTCCCTGATGGCGGCGCTGTCCATGGTCATCATCGCCGCCGTCATCGGCGGTTTCGACGACATCGGCTGGGAGGTGCTGCTGACCATGCGCAAGGCGCAGTTCGGGCAGAGTCTGCTGGCCGGTCTGGTGATCGTGGTCTTTGCCGTCGTCATCGACCGCATGAGCGGCGCGCTGGCCACCGAACGGCGCCGGCACGATCCTCGGATCGCCTGGGGCCTGCTGGGGCTGGCGGTGGGACTGGCGGTGGTATTCGGCGCCCGCCTGCCCGAGGCGACCGCCTTCGATCTTCTCGCACCGCTGGCCGATGCGGTGGATCGCGGCCTTGGCGAATTCACCGCCGCCAATGGCGACTGGCTGGCCGGAATCAAGAACGGCGCGATGTTCTTCGTGCTGCTGCCACTGCGGATCGGGCTGGATCAGGCGGTTCTGCCCTTTACCTGGGGCTTTGCCTGGACCCCGACGATGAGTGGGGTGCTGTTTGCCGCGGCCGCGCTGCTGTGCCTTGTTCTGATCTGGCGCGATCGGGTGATGGCGGGGCTGATGCTGCTGATCGGCGCCGGGGTTCTGGAGACCGGCATTGCCGACCTGCCCTGGCCCTTCGTGCTGGTGGGCGCGGCCGCGCTTGGATGGATGGCAGGGGGGTGGCGGCTGGCGGCATTGTCGGTGGGGCTGCTCTCGACCATCCTGTTGTCGGGGCTGTGGGAGCGGGCGCTGCTGTCGCTCTATCTGAGCGGCGCGGCGGTCCTCGCCTGCGCCGTGGTGGGGGGGCTGGTCGGCCTGTGGGCGGCGCTCAGCCCGACGGTGTGGCGCCTCGTCCGGCCGGTCTGCGACATGTTGCAGACGATTCCGCTCTTCGTGTTCCTGATCCCGGTGCTGATGTTCTTCCAGATCGGCGAGTTCTCGGCCTTCCTGGCGATCTGCGCCTATGCGGTGGTGCCGATGATCCGCTATACCCGGCACGGGCTGATCTCGACCCCGCCCGAGCTGCTGGAGGCGGCGGTCGCCTCGGGGGCGACGAACTGGCAGATCCTGCGCGATCTGCGCGCGCCCTGGGCCGCGCCGACCATTCTTCTGGGGCTGAACCAGACGATCCTCTACGCCTTCGCCATGCTGGTGATCGCGGCGCTGATCGGAACCACCGGGCTGGGCCAGTCGATCTATCTTGCGCTGGGCCGGGCGGATGTGGGATTGGGACTCTCGGCCGGGGCGGCGATGGCGATTCTCGCTTTCATCTCGGACCGGCTGGTGCAGGGCTTCGCCGCCGAGAGGCGGCGCGCGCTGGGATTGTGAACGACGATGCGAAACACCCCAAATCTTGCAACCCGGCATGTGGCTCTCCCGGACTGTCCTACGACATTTCCCCCCTTCCTCTTGCCCAAAATACTCCGGGGGTCCGGGGGCAGAGCCCCCGGCCGCGGCGCTTCCAACCGCCCGGCCGCGTCATGACAGTGCGCGGGGTTCACGCATGAACGGGATTGCGCTGAAGCCGGTTTTCCTTGCCACGCTGGCGGCGGCGATCTGGGGCCTGTGGTGGGTGCCGGTGCGCTGGCTCGAAGCGCGGGGTCTTGACGGCGCCATGGGCGGGATTGCCATGAATGGCGGCGCGCTGGTCGGTGCGCTGACATGGGTGGCCGCACGGCGCGAGGCCCTGCGGCTGGATCGCCGGGCGCTGCTGGGTACGGCGCTGGCCGGCGCGGCGGTGGGGTCTTATTCCCTGGCGCTGGTTCACGGCGACGTGGTGCGGGTGGTGCTGCTGTTCTACCTTGCCCCGGCCTGGAGCAAGTTCATCGAGTGGCGTTTTCTCGACCTGCCCTGGCGATGGCCCTCGACGGTGGCGATCGTGGCGGCGCTGTCGGGGGCGGCGCTGGTCATGGGGGGCGGCATCTCGGCGGTGGCGATCGGCTCGGGCGATGTGCTGGCGCTGGTGTCGGGAATGTGCTGGGCGGCCGGGGCGGCGCTGATCTTCTCGGCGCCGGCAAATCCGGGCGCTTCGCTGATCGTGGGAACCGCCTTCGGGGCCACGCTGGTCGGGGTGCTGTTCGCACTGGCCGAGGGGGTCTCGCTGCCCCCTCCCGGGCCGGTGGCCCAGGGCATGGCTACCGGGATCGTCTATGTCCTGCCGATCCTTGCCCTGACCCTGTGGAGCGCGCGCCGCCTGCCGCCGGCATTGCTGAGCTTTCTGCTCACCGCCGAAATCCTCATGGGGGTGGTTTCGGGCGTGCTGTTTCTGGACGAACCGTTCAGCGGAGTTCAGGCCGCGGGCGCGGTGCTGATCGTGCTGGGCGCGCTGGCCGAACTGCTGCCCCGGCTGCGACCGGTGCCGGATGGGGGCAGGCCATGACCGGGTGGGCCGAATTCGCCGCCGCGCTGATCCTGTTCCTGCTCAGCCACGCCATCCCGGTGCGCCCGCCGGTGCGGCCGTGGCTGGTGGCGCGGCTGGGATTGCGCGGCTATTTCATCGCCTACAGCCTGCTGTCGCTGGGCCTGCTGTGGTGGCTGATCGTTGCCGCGGCGCGCGCGCCTTATGTCGAGGTGATCCCGCCCGCCGACTGGCTGCGCTGGGTTCCGATCCTGGTGATGCCCTTCGTGTGCCTGCTGGCCGTGATGGGGGCGGGGGGCGTCAACCCGCTGTCCTTCGGCGGCATGGGCAAGGGGCGGTTCGACCCCGACCGGCCGGGCGTTCTGGCCTTTACCCGGCACCCGCTGCTGCTGGCGATGCTGCTGTGGGCGCTGGCGCATCTGCTGGCCAATGGCGATCTGGCCCATGTGATCCTGTTCGGCCTTTTCGCCGCCTTTTCCGCGTTCGGGATGGCCGCGGTCGATCGCCGCTACCGGCGCGAACTGGGCGAGGAGACCTGGGCGGCGCTTTCCCGCAACACCGCCCGCCTGTCGCTGCGCGGTTTCCTGCAGTTCCGCGCAACACCGTGGCAGATCGCCAGGGCGGCGCTGCTCTATGGCCTGCTGATATGGCTGCATCCGGCGATCATCGGGGTTTCGCCGCTTCCGTGAAGCTCGGCGATGGCGGGGCCGGGAAGGGGGAGGGGCAAGCATCGCGTCACTGGCCGTTGCCGCCGCCGGGTGATATCCAGTGTCCGAACGGGCCATGCAGAGGGGAAATGGGGCCATGAAACTGGGCTATGTGATCTGTGAGGCGCGCGGCGCCACCGACCGGCTGTTGAGCGCGCTGGCCGCGCGGCTTCTGGCGCAGGGGATGCGCCTGTCGGGGGTGGTGCAGACCAACACGGAATGCGCCGACAATGCCAGGTGCGACATGGACCTTCGGGTTCTGCCCGATGGCGACACGATCCGGATTTCGCAGTCGCTGGGCAGCGAATCGCGCGGCTGCCGGCTGGACCCGGCCGAGCTGGAGCGCGCGGTGGCGCTGGTCGGGGCGACGATCGAGAAGGACGACCCGCAGCTGATGATCGTCAACAAGTTCGGCAAGCATGAAGCCGACGGGCGCGGTTTCCGTCCGCTGATCGGCGAGGCGATCTTGCGCGGCATCCCGGTTCTGGCCGGGGTGAACGGGCTGAACGAGGACAGGTTCGTGGAGTTTTCGGGCGGAGTGGCCGAGAGGATCGAGGCGGATCTCGATGCGCTGGAGGCATGGGTGGTGGACGCTGTCGGCAAAGGCGTGGCCGACGTCGCCTGAAGCGGCGGCGGCAAGGATTTCGGCCCGGGATGCCGGCACCGCGACCGGTCGGCCCCGGTCGTGACCGGCGGGAGATGTCGGGGGTGATAAGTGGTGGGCGACCCTGGAATCGAACCAGGCATGGGTCTCCCCGGCGGAGTTACAGTCCGCTGCCGCACCTTGCAGCACGTCGCCCGCGCCGGTTGCCATTGCACCCGGTGCGGGGGCGTGATTACTAGCGCCGCACAGGGGCGTCAACAGGAAAATCCGCGAAATTCCGTCCGCTCCGCCACATCAATCAGCCGGGATCGCGCGCGATGAAAAAACCGAAATGGGTGATCGAGAAGGAACGCCGGCGCAAGGCCGCCGGCGCCGAAACCGTGTGGCTGTTCGGCCTGCACGCGGTGCGCGATGCGCTGTGCAATCCGCGCCGGGAAAAGCTGCGCCTGATCGTGACGAAGAACGCCCGCGACAAGCTGGCCGAGGCGATCTCGCAGGCGGGGATCGAACCCGAACTGGCCGATGCGCGCGCCTTTCCGGCGCCGCTCGATCCCGGCTCGGTGCACCAGGGGGCGGCGCTTGAGGTGCGGCCGCTGGACTGGGGACGGCTGGAGGACGTGGTGATCGGGCGTGCGGCGCCGCGGGTGGTGCTGCTCGATCGGGTGACGGATCCGCACAATGTGGGCGCGATCCTGCGCTCGGCCGAGGTGTTCGGCGCCAGCGCGGTGATTGCCACCCGCCACCACGCGGCCCCGGAAACCGGGGCGCTGGCCAAGGCGGCCAGTGGCGCGCTGGAACGTCAGCCCTATCTGCGTGTGCGCAACCTGGCCGATACCATCGGCGCGCTGCAAGGCATGGGATTCGTGGTGCTGGGGCTGGACGGCGAGGCCCCGCGCAGCATCGAGGAGGCGCTGGAAGGGCGGCGCGCGCAGCCGGTGGCGCTGGTTCTGGGGGCCGAGGGGCCGGGGCTGCGGGCGCGGACGAGAGAGGTGGTGGACGAGCTGGTGCGGATCGACTCCGCCGGCGGTTTCGGGTCGCTGAACGTGTCCAATGCCGCGGCGGTGGCGCTTTACGCCTCGCGGCGGCAGGCGGAGCGGATCACGTCCGGGAAAACCTGATCACATCCGTGTCAGGCGATCTTTCCGGCGGCGGCTGAAATAGGCAGTATTGCCCTGCGCTGTCGCCGCCCGAGGAGTGGAGATGTTTCTTCGTGCCCTGATCGTTTCGGTTCTGAGCCTGTTCGCGGCCCTGACGCCTGTGAATGAGGCGCGCGCCGGTGCGCCGCTCTTTCACGCCGAAAGCGGCGTTGCCATCGGCGGATACGATGCGGTGGCCTATTTCACCGAAGGGCTTCCGGTGCCGGGGCGGCCGGACATCCAGTTGGAATGGAAGGGGGCGATCTGGCGATTCGTCTCGGAGGCCAACCGTGACAGGTTCGAGGCCAACCCGCGCGCCTATGCGCCGCAATATGGCGGCTATTGCGCCTATGCGCTGTCGCGCGGCTATCTGGACAGCGCCGATCCGAGGGCGTGGAAGATCGTGAACGGCAAGCTCTACCTCGTCCACAGTTTCGAGATGTTCCGCATCTGGGCACGCGACATTCCCGGAAACCTGGCCCTGGCCGAGGCCAACTGGCCCATGGTTCTGCAGCGCTGATACGGGGCTGATACGGGCGAAGTGTCAGAAATCGAATAATATTCCGGAAAATCAATCACAAAGCCGCGATCCCCCCTTCTTTTTTCGCAACGATGGCCTAAATGACACAGTGACCGCGGACCGGAACTGCCGCAGGTCATTTCACTGTCCCTCGTTCCATACCTTGCGCCCGGAATTTCCCAGTTTCGGGCGCCTTTCTTTTTCGGCTTCACGTGGTCCCTTTCGCGCACTAGTTTGCGCCCATGCCTGACTATTCCGACGAGCTGCTCAAGAAGATCCTCTCCACCACCAGGACCATCGCCATGGTCGGGGTATCGATGAACCCCGTGCGGCCCAGCTATTACGTCGCGCGCTATCTTTCGCTGAAGGGGTTCACCGTGATCCCGGTCAATCCCGGACATGCCGGAAAGATGCTGTTCGGCCGGACGGTGTGCGCCACGCTGCGCGACATCGATCGACCGGTGGACATGGTGGACATTTTCCGCCGATCGGAGCTGGTGGGGCCGATCGTGGACGAGGCGCTGGAGGTCTTCCCCGAGCTGAAAACCATCTGGATGCAGATCGGGGTCGAAAACCCCCAGGCCGCGACCCGGGCCGAGGCGCGCGGGGTGACGGTGATCCAGAACCGCTGCCCGAAGATCGAATACCAGCGCCTGTTCGGAGAACTGCGCATGGGCGGTTTCAATACCGGGGTGATTTCCTCGAAGCTGTGACCGCGCGACCAGCCCCGGGCCGCGAAGGCCGGGCGAAACGGCGTGCGGGGAGTTGCGTCCGGCTGACGGCAGCCTGCGGGAAGGGTCCCGGCGGGGACATGTCCCGCACGCCTTCGGGCGAGGGGGCTCTGCCCCCTCCGGGCCTGCGGCCCGTTTACCCCCGGAGTATTTTCGGGCAAGAGGAAGGGGGAAGCATTCTGCCTTCCCCTCTTCCCCTCGGGTCGGCGAGTTCCGTCGAAAGGCTGCCGGCCGCCGCCATGTCGATGCGCCGTCGCTCAGCGCCGGCGGGCGGCCTTTTCCTCAAGCCCGCTCGTGCCGCGGCGGCGGGCAAGCTCGGCCAGAACGTCGTCAAGCGCCACCTCGCGCGCGGCCAGCATGACCAGAAGGTGATAGAGCACATCCGCCGCCTCGCGCGTGAGCGCGGCACGGTCGCCGCGGACGGCCTCGATCACCGCCTCGACCGCCTCTTCGCCGAATTTCTCGGCGCATTTTTCGGGGCCCCGGGCAAGCAGCTTCGCCGTCCAGCTGCTGTCGGGGTCGGCGTTGCGGCGGGACGCGATCGTGGCGGCCAGGTCGTGCAGGATGGTCGTGTCGGCGGTCATGTCAGCCTCATGGGGATGCCGGCGGCGGCCATGTATTCCTTGGCCTCGCGGATGGTGTAGTCGCCGAAATGGAAGATCGAGGCGGCCAGCACCGCGCTGGCATGGCCTTCGGTAACGCCTTCGACCAGGTGCTGCAGGGTGCCCACCCCGCCGCTGGCGATCACCGGCACGTCCACCGCATCGGCGATGGCACGGGTCAGGGGAATGTTGAAACCCGCCCGCGTGCCGTCGCGGTCCATCGAGGTCAGCAGGATCTCTCCCGCCCCCTTCGCGGTCACGGTGCGGGCGAACTCCACCGCGTCGATGCCGGTGGGGCGGCGCCCGCCATGGGTGAAGATCTCCCACCGGCCCGGGGCCACGGTCTTGGCGTCGATGGCGACCACGATGCACTGGGATCCGAAGCGGTCGGCGGCCTCGGCCACCACGTCGGGGCGCGCCACCGCGGCCGAGTTGAAGCTGACCTTGTCGGCGCCGGCCAGCAGCAGGTCGCGCACGTCTTCGTGACTGCGCACGCCGCCGCCGACGGTCAGCGGGATGTAGCATTGCTCGGCCGTGCGGGTGACCACGTCGAACATGGTGGCGCGGTTTTCGTGGCTGGCGTGGATGTCGAGAAAGCAGATCTCGTCGGCGCCGGCCTCGTCATAGGCGCGGGCCGATTCCACCGGATCGCCGGCATCCACCAGATCGACGAAATTGACGCCCTTGACCACGCGGCCGTCAGCCACGTCGAGGCAGGGAATGATGCGGGTCTTCAGCATGGCCGCGTTATGGACCGGATCGGGCCGGGGGGGAAGGGGCAGATTGGTCTGCCGGCGCATGGCTCAGGGCCGGGGGCGCGCGCGGCCTGCGGGTTCAATCTCTGCCCGGGTCGCGCTAACCTGCCCGCCATGACGGGGTTGCGAGCTGGGCTCAGCTGGATCGTTCCGGCCTTTCTGGTCGCCGTGGCGGCGCTTGCCGCCGGGGTGTGGCGCTATGGCTATCTGCAGGCACTGGACCGGCAGGCGCTGCGCGGGGCGGCCGACCTGGCGCTGGCCAGCGACCGGCTGAGCACCCAGCTGCAGGTCTATCGCGAGTTGGCGGTGCTGATGGCCGATCACCCGGCGCTGCGCGATCTGGCCGATGCGGCGGGCCGGGCGGCGGCGCGGGAGACATTGCGGAAGGTGGCCGACAAGACCTCGGCCTGGGACATCTTCTATGCCGATGCTTCGGGCGTGGTGCAGGTGGCTGCGCGGGGGGCGGGCGGCGAAAGCGTGGCCGGGACCGCGGATTTCCGCCGTGCCATGCAGGGGGCGCTGGGCTCGGACCACGGTCTGCGTGAGGGGCGGCGGGTCTATTCCTATGCGGCGCCGGTCTTTGCCCGCGGAGGCGGCGTGCGCGGCGCGCTGGTGGTGGTGGCCGATGTGGAGGATGTGGAGCAGACATGGGCCGGCAGCGCGCCGGTGGTGTTCTTCACCGACGAGGGTGGCGAGGTGTTCATCTCCAACCGCTCGGAACTGCTGTTCTGGCGGCGCGCGGCCGGGGGCGGGGGGCTGGCGCCTTCGGCAGGTCCGGCGCCCGCCTTCCGGGCCGGGCGCATCGGCCCGCACGAGATCTGGCAGGCCGACTGGGGGCCCTACATTCCTGCCGCTGCGCTGCACCTGTCGAAGGCGCTGCCGGTGATCGGCCTGATCGGAGAGGTGCTGATCGATGTCGCCCCCGCCCGCCGGCTGGCGGCGCTGCAGGCGGCGGCGGTGGCGGCGATCTTTCTGGCCTTCGGGGCGGTTCTGTATCTGGTCACCGAACGCCGCCGGGCGCTGGCGCGGGCCAATGCGGTGCTGGAGGATCGAGTCGCTGCGCGCACCCGGGAACTTTCCGAGGCCAATCAGCGTCTGCGCCGCGAGATTGCCGAACGGCACGAGGCCGAGGCGGCGCTGAAGAAGGCCCAGGCCGATCTGGTGCAGGCCGGCAAGCTCAGCGCGCTGGGGCAGATGAGCGCCGGCATCAGCCACGAGCTGAACCAGCCGCTGATGGCGATCCGCTCGTTCGCCGAGAACGGGGCGCAGTTTCTTGAGCGCGGCCGCACCGATGTGGCCGCCGAAAACCTTGCCCGCATTTCCGAGCTGGCCCGCCGCATGGGGCGGATCATCAGGAACCTGCGCGCCTTCGCCCGGCAGGAAAGCGTGCCGGCCGAACGGGTGGATCTTGTCTCCATCCTTGCCTCGGCCATCGACCTGACCGGGGCGCGGCTGCGGCAGGAGGGGATCGTGCTGGATTACACCCCTCCGTCCGGGCCGATCTGGGTGCGGGGCGGCGAGGTGCGGCTGGGGCAGGTCTTTGTCAATCTCATCACCAATGCCGTCGATGCCATGGCCGGCAGCACCCGCAAGGTGATCGGCCTGCGCATCGAGACGGGCGGCGATCGCGTGGTGGTACGGCTGCGCGATACCGGGCCGGGGCTCGCGATGCCGGACAAGGTGTTCGAACCCTTCTATACCACCAAGGAGGTCGGCGCCTCCGAGGGGATGGGTCTGGGGCTGTCGATTTCCTACGGGATCGTGCAAAGCTTCGGCGGCGACATCCGTGGCTCCAACCCGCCGGGCGGGGGGGCCGAATTCGCGGTGACGCTGGAACGCTGGCAAGAGGAGGAACGGGCGGCATGACCGGAACCGTGCTGCTGGTGGATGACGACCGCGCGGTGCGCGAAGCGCTGGCCCAGACGCTGGAGCTGGCCGATCTGCACCCGATCACGGCCGGCTCGTTCGTGGCGGCGAAGGATCACATCACCCGCGATTTCCCCGGGGTGATCCTCTCCGACATCCGCATGCCGGGGCGCGACGGCTTTCACCTTCTGGCCTATGCGCGGCAGGTGGACGAGGAATTGCCGGTGGTGCTTCTGACCGGCGAGGGGGACATTCCGATGGCTCTGCGCGCGGTCGAACAGGGGGCCTTCGACTTTCTGGAAAAACCCTGTGCCCCCGCTGACCTGCTGGCGGTTCTTCATGCGGCGCTGGACCGTCGCCGGGGGGTGCTTGACGCCCGTGCCGAGCGTGCCCGGCGCGAATCCGGGGACCCGGCGGCGCGGCTGATCTTCGGGGTATCGGACCTGGCCGAGGGGCTGCGCGCGCGGGTGCGCAAGCTGGCGCAGCTTTCCACCGAGGTTCTGGTCACCGGCCCCCCGGGCAGCGGCATTCCCAAGGTGGCCGAGGTGATCCACCTGTGCTCGCCCCGCGCGCAGGCGCCGTTCGAGAAGCGCGCCGCGCAGGACCTCTACCGCGCCGCCCTGTCCGGGGCGCTGGCCGCGGCTGCGGGGGGCACGCTGTTTCTGGACGAAATCGCCCGGCTGCCGCCCGACAGCCAGATCGCCCTGGTCGCCGCGCTGGAAGAGGGGTGCGACGCCCGGCTGGTGGCGGGATCGACCACGGCGCTGGACGAATCGGTCATCTGGACCGACCTGTTCTTCCGCCTGCAGGTGGGGCAGGTACGCATCCCGTCTCTGGCCGAGCGCCCCGAGGACATCCCGGTACTCTTTCGCCACTATGTGGATCAGGCGGCCGAGCAGGCCGGAATCGACCCGCCCGAGGTCACCCCCGAACATGTCGCCGCCCTGATGGCGCGGGACTGGCCCGGCAACGCCCGTTCGCTGATGAGCGCGGCCATGCGGTTCGTCCTGGGCATGCCGGACGAGGCGGTCTCATCGGGTGAACTGGGGCTGGCCGAGCAGCTTGCCCGGGTCGAACGGTCGTTGCTGGTGGCGGCGCTGGGACGCCAGAAGGGGCGGGCCTCGGAAGCGGCGAAGGCGCTCAAGCTGCCGCGCAAGACCTTTTACGACAAGCTGGCGAAATACGGGATTCGCCCCGAGGACTATCGGCGCTGATCTGTGCGGATTTCCGCACAAACCGGTCTGAAGCCTGTGCGGGATTTCGCACAGGACGCAGCGTCACTTTGATGGGATATGCGCGGAAGATCTCTCATGTCATTGAAGTAGCGTCAAAATTCATGATTTCGCCGAATCGGCAAACAAAATGTTGAGCGATTCGCCGCGACTCGCTTCACTTTCTCCGACGCGGCCGGGGCCGTCCGGCGCCCGTTGCCGCGCCCAGTATTCCGAAACTGAATTCTGAGAACCGGAGGAGACCCATGAAGAAATTTCTGACCACCGCCGCCACGGCGCTGGTGCTGGCCGCCATGGCCACGACCGGCCAGGCCAATCCCGAAGGCTGTGACGATGGCGAGATCGTCGTCAAGTTCAGCCATGTGACCAACACCGACAAGCACCCCAAGGGGATTGCCGCCGAGCTGCTGAAGAAGCGGGTGAACGCCGAGATGGACGGCAAGATGTGCATGGAGGTCTATCCCAACTCGACCCTCTACAACGACAACAAGGTGCTCGAGGCGATGCTGCAGGGCGACGTGCAGCTGGCTGCGCCGTCGCTGTCGAAGTTCGAGAAGTTCACCAAGAAGTTCCGCATCTTCGACCTGCCCTTCATGTTCAAGAACATCGACGCGGTGGATGCCTTCCAGGCTTCGCCCGCCGGTCAGGCGCTGCTCGATTCGATGCAGAAGCGCGGCCTTCAGGGGCTGGCCTACTGGCATAACGGCATGAAGCAGATGTCGGCCAACCGGCCGCTGATCAGCCCCAAGGATGCCAAGGGGCTGAAATTCCGCGTGCAAAGCTCAGACGTTCTGGTGGCACAGATGGAGGCGATCGGCGGCATCCCGCAGAAGATGGCCTTCTCGGAAGTCTATGGCGCGCTGCAGCAGGGCGTCGTGGACGGGCAGGAAAACACCTGGTCCAACATCTACGGCAAGAAGTTCTTCGAGGTCCAGGACGGCGTGACCGAGACCAACCACGGCATCATCGACTATCTGGTGGTGGCCAGCGTGGACTGGCTGGACAGCCTGCCGGCCGATGTGCGCGAGCAGTTCCTGACCATCCTCAAGGAGGTCACCGAGACCCGGAACAAGGAATCCACCGCCGTGAACGAGGCCGCCAAGCAGGCGATCATCGACGCCGGCGGGGTGGTGCGCACCCTGACCCCCGAGCAGCGCCAGGAATGGGTCGATGCGATGAAGCCGGTCTGGGAAAAGTTCAAGGGTGATGTCGGGCAGGAAAACATCGACGCCGCCCAGGCCATCAACGCCAAGATGTGATCCATCACCGAAGACGGGCGCGGCGGAACGCGGAAGTCCGCCGCGCCCATTTTTTCGTGTTCTCGAACAGTTCAGGACGGGGGGAGGGCCGATGCAGGGCCGTGGCAGTTCATTCATCGACCGTCTGGAGGAGACGCTGATCGCGGTGATCCTTGGGCTGATGACGGTCATCACATTCGCAAATGTCATCGCGCGCAAGGCGTTCAATTCCAACATCCTGTGGGGGCTGGAGCTGACCGTGTTCCTGTTCGCCTGGCTGGTGCTTCTGGGGGCGTCCTACCTGGTCAAGAAGAACGCGCATCTGGGGGTGGATGCGGCGATCAACATGCTTTCGCGCCCCGCGCGCCGGGTGCTGGCGCTGATTTCGGTGGCGCTGTGCATCGCGTTTGCCTTCCTTCTGCTCAAGGGGGCGTGGGACTACTGGGCCAATTTCGCCAACCTGCCGCAGACCGAGGGGCGCTGGTTCCCGCTGGGATTCGAGGACCGCTTCCGCCCCAAGGGCTGGTACGAGACCAATGACATCCCCATGCCCGACTGGCTGCGCTTCATCGAGGGGCCGATGAATGACGGCGAAGCCTACGAGAAGATTCCCCGTTTCATCCCCTATGCGGTTCTTCCCTTCAGCATGGCCCTGCTTCTGCTGCGCTTCGTGCAGGCGGCGGCGCGGATCTGGCGGGGCGAGATCGATCGGCTGATCGCCAGTCACGAGGCCGAAGACGACGTGGCGGATGCCCGCATCCGCGGGGAGGGCTGATCCGATGACCGTTGCTCTGCTTTTCGCTCTTGTCATCGGGATGCTGTTTCTCGGGGTGCCGATCGCGGTGTCGCTGGGGCTCAGCTCGATCATCTTCCTGCTGCTCTATTCCGACAGCTCGCTGGCCTCGATCGCGCAGACGCTGTTTTCCGCCTTCGAGGGGCACTACACCCTGCTGGCGATCCCGTTCTTCATCCTTGCCTCCTCGTTCATGTCCACGGGGGGCGTGGCGCGGCGGATCATCCGCTTTTCGGTGGCCTGCGTGGGGCATCTGCGCGGCGGGCTGGCGATTTCGGGGGTGTTCGCCTGCATGCTGTTCGCGGCGCTGTCGGGCTCGTCCCCGGCCACGGTGGTGGCCATCGGCTCGATCGTCATCGCGGCCATGCGCCAGGCCGGCTATACCAAGGATTTCGCCGCCGGGGTGATCTGCAATGCCGGCACGCTGGGGATTCTCATCCCGCCCTCGATCGTGATGGTGGTCTATGCGGCCTCGGTCGAGGTCTCGGTCGGGCGGATGTTCCTGGCCGGGGTGATTCCGGGCATCCTGGCCGGGGTGATGCTGATGGTCGCGATCTATGTCATGGCCCGCATCAAGGGCATGCCCAAGGGCGACTGGCAGGGTTGGGGCGAGGTCTGGGACAGCTTCCGCGAGGCCTTCTGGGGGCTGATGCTGATCGTCATCATCATGGTGGGGATCTACGGCATTCCCGGTCTTACGGGGGCCTTCTTCACCCCCACCGAGGCGGCCGCCGTGGCCTCGGTCTACGCGTTCTTCGTGGCCAGCTTCATCTATCGCGACATGGGGCCGCTCAAGGGCGATGGCGAGGGGCGCAACCTGACGCTGCTGGAGCGGCCCGCGGCGCTGGTGACCGCGTTCTTCCACCGCGATACTGTGAACACCCTGTTCGAAGCGGGCAAGCTGACCATCATGCTGATGTTCGTGATCGCCAACGCCTTGATTCTCAAGCAGGTCCTGACCGAGGAACAGGTGCCCCAGCAGGTGGCCAACGCGTTGCTTGGCGCCGGCATGGGGCCGGTGATGTTCCTGGTGGTGGTCAACGTGATCCTGCTGATCGGCGGCCAGTTCATGGAGCCGTCGGGGCTTCTGGTGATCGTGGCGCCGCTGGTCTTTCCCATCGCCATCGAGCTGGGGATCGACCCGATCCACCTCGGCATCATCATGGTGGTGAACATGGAGATCGGGATGATCACGCCGCCCGTCGGGCTCAACCTGTTCGTGACGTCGGGTGTGGCGGGGATGCCGATGATGCGGGTGGTCAGGGCGGCCCTGCCATTCCTTGCGGTGCTGTTCGTGTTCCTGATCCTCGTGACCTACGTGCCGTGGCTGTCCACGGTGCTGCCCAACGCGCTGATGGGGCCCGAGATCGTGACGAAATAGCCGGGCCGGGGCCGGATGGCCAGGCCTTGCCCTCTCTCCTGCGGGGGCGGTGCCCGGCCGGCGCCTGCGCGGCTGAATGGCGGCGCGGCGGGCTCAGCTCCGGCGCATCCGCGACAGCACGGCGAGCTGGCCCAGCGCCGCGGCAATGGCGGCAACGAAGACCGCTGGGGTGGCGATCAGCCCCACCAGTGCCGCCCCCAGCAGCGGCGACAGCGCGGCGGGGGCGGCAAGGGCGTTGAACCATGCCGAATAGGCCGGGCGGCGATCATCGGGCGATATTTCCATCAGATAGCCCAGATAGCCGATCGTCACCCCGTTCATCATCGCGCCGATGACGAAGAACAGCGCCGCAAATCCCGCCATGCCGGCCCCCGTGCCCGCCACCACCAGCACCAGCGCCGGAGGCACCAGCCGCACCATTGCCACCAGGCGCAGAAGCGCGCGTTTGCCCATCCGGTCTCCGACCCGTCCCCACAGCGGGTTCGAGGCCAGCGCGCCCAGCGTCTGTGCCCCCAGCAGCGTGCCGGTTCCGGCCAGCGTGACGCCGCTTTCGCGGGCGGCGACGATGTAGAAGGGCAGCGCCATCAGCGTGGCCGACCCCAGCCACTGGAAGATCACGAACAGCCGGAAGTCGCGGTCGGCACGGAAGGTGGCAAGCCCCTCGCGCAGAAAGGCCCCGATCCCGGCCGGCCGCGCAGCAGGGCGGCCCGCGCGCGGGGCCGGTTCCGGCTCGCCTGCCGAGACGAACAGCGTGGAGGAGACCAGCATCAGCACCGCCCCCATGGCGAAGGCCAGCGCATAGGCCTTCAGAGGCGGCATCACCTCCAGCGTCATTCGCAAGACGGCGGCCACCACGATGGCCAGAAGCCCGCCGCCGAAGAACCGCCAGGCCAGCATCCGGCTGCGGCGGTGCGAGGGGATGGCGCGGCCGACGATGTCGTTGTAGGGCACCGCGACCACGCCGCTGATGAAGGCGTAGAGTGTCCACAGCGCCAGGAACCCGGTGACCAGCGGCACCGGCGGCCAGTCGAATTGCGGCCAGTCCGACCCCCACCACAGCAGCGCCGCGATGGCTGCCGCCGCCGCCGCCCGGCCATAGGCGCCGAAGGCGTAGAACGGCATCCGCCGCCGTGCCCTCTGGGCCAGGTAGCCCACCGGCAGCTGCGACAGCAGCCATCCCAGCCGCAGCACCGCGCTGGCATATCCCACCGCCAGCGCGCTGCCGGTCAGCATGTGCACGAGGCTGGCCACCACTGTGGCGCTGTCCACGGCGGCCGAGCCGCCCTGAAAGGCGGCTCCCGCCCCGGCGATGCGGCGAAAACGGCGGCGCAGCAGCACCGCATCGCGCTCAGCTGCTGGCATGTTCCGTCTCCGCCTCTGCTTTTGCCTGTGCAGCGGCCCGCGCGCGCGAGATGTCGATGCCCGACTGCCACAGCACCACCAGCCCCACGCCGACCATCAGGATGACGGTGAAGATGTAGCTGAACAGGATCATCAGCAGCGCCGGCTCGTCCGCCACCCCCAACGCCTTGAGCGCGAATCCCGCCCCGAAGACGAAGCTGGCCGGGATCCGCACGAAACGACCCAGCACCATGGCAAAGCCCGCAAATACCATCAGGAACAGATAGTCCCACGGGCTCAGCACCACGCCGACGGCAAGGCCTGCCCACAGGAAATGGGTGGCTGCCACCAGCTTGCCCAGCACCGCAGCGGCAATGGCGGCGATGCGTCGGGCGCTCTCGCGCGGCCAGATGATGCCGTCGGCCAGTGCGGCCCGCAATTGGGGGCCGCTGGTGCCCAGCCGCCGGGCAATGCGATCGAAGATCCGCGCCGCCAGCGGCCCGTCGCGCAGGAACATCTCACGGTAGCGGAACAGAACCCACAGCAGCCCTCCGAACAGGGCGAGGTTCAGCGCCCCGGCGATGCTCAGCCCCAGGCGCAGGTCGCCTTCGATCCGGGGAATGCGCCCCGAAGCCGCCACCAGGCCGGCAAACAGCGCAAAGACCACGCCGTCAAGAAAGCGGGCAATGACGGTGGTGGCCAGCACCGTGCCCATCCTGAGCCCGTCCAGGCGGGCCACCAGCCAGGCCCGCACCAGCGGGCTGATGCCCACGGGCACAAGGACATTGGCCCCATATCCGGCCAGCAGCGCGCCGGTCAACCGAAGCGTGCCGACCAGTTTCACATCGGCCAGGATCTGGCGCCACTTCCAGCCTGAAAGAAGCTGCTCCAGCAGGATCGCCGCGCCGAGAACCGCAAGCCACAGGGGGTTCGCGGCGCCCAGCCCCTCCATGAAGCGGGCGAAATCCAGCCCCCCGTAGAGGCGAAAGATCAGCCACAGCGCCACGCCCGCGCCGAAGACCGGCAGCAGCCAGCGTTTGACGAATCGTTTCATGCGCTCCCGTGCCTCCCGTCATCCGCCCGCCCGTGCCGCCGGGGCATGTGGCGCTTCCGCACATTTCTTCCGCCCGGTCGCGCCCACCGCCCGGGCGGTTGCCTGCCTGATGCGGCGGGCGTGGCCGAACCCGATCACGCGCGACATGCTTTAGCCCCCGTACCATGGTACGGAGTCAATCGGATTCGGGGCCGGGCGGGGGGATTCAGATCGAGAACGACGTGCCGCAGCCGCAGGAAGAGGTGGCGTTCGGGTTGTCGATCACGAAGCGCGCGCCGATCAGTTCCTCGGTGAAGTCGATGACCGCGTTGGACAGGAAGGGCAGGGACATGCTGTCCACTACGACCTTCTGGCCGTGGCCTTCCAGCACCAGGTCGCCCTCTTTCGGGGTGTCGAGCTGGATGGCGTACTGGAACCCCGAACAGCCGCCGCCCTCGACCGCGACGCGCAGGGCCTGGCCCTGCTCGGCGGCGCCGATTTCCGCAAGCCTGGCAAAGGCGCGGTCGGTAACCTTGGGGGGCAGTTGCATGGGGGGCGTCTCCGGCTGTTTCCATCTGTCGCGTGGTGCAATATAGAAACCGCAGGGACAGGCGACAAGGACAACACGGCAGATGCGAGCGCCCTATGCCTGCGATCCGGCCCGCAGCCGCGGTCGGCTGGTGGCCGAGGAGGAAAGCCATTTCCGGACCTGCTTTCAGCGCGACCGGGACCGGATCATCCATTCCAGCGCCTTTCGGCGGCTCAAGCACAAGACCCAGGTCTTTGTCGAGCATGAGGGCGACTATTACCGCACCCGGCTGACCCATTCGATCGAGGTGGCGCAGGTGGCGCGCACGATCGCCGGCGCGCTGGGTCTGGACGAGCAGCTGACCGAGGCAGTGGCGCTGGCCCATGATCTGGGCCATCCGCCCTTCGGCCATACCGGCGAGGATGCCCTGCATGCGCTGATGGCCCCTTTCGGGGGGTTTGATCACAACGCGCAGGCCATCCGCATCGTCACCGAGCTGGAGCGGCATTACGCCGAATTCGACGGGTTGAACCTGACCTGGGAGACGCTGGAGGCCATCGCCAAGCATAACGGCCCGGTCACGGGCGAACTGCCCTGGGCGCTGGCGGAATATGTTTCCCGGCACGATCTGGAGTTGCAGACCCATGCCAGCGCCGAGGCCCAGGTGGCGGCGCTGGCGGATGACATCGCCTACAACAACCACGATCTGCATGACGGGTTGCGCGCGGGCCTTTTCACCGACGAGGAGATTGCCGCGCTGCCGATCATCCGTGATGCCTATTGCGAGGTGGACCGGCGCTGGCCGGGGCTTGACCTTCACCGTCGCCGGCACGAGGCGCTGCGGCGGGTGTTCGGGGTGATGGTTGCCGATGTGATCGACAGCTCGCGGGCGCTGCTGGCCGCCAGCGGCGCGCGGGATGCGGGCGGGATCCGGGCGGCCGGGCGGTCGCTGGTGCGGTTTTCGGATGCGTTATGGGCCGATCTGGAGCAGATCCGCGCATTTCTGTTCCGGCATATGTACCGGGCGCCATCGGTGATGGAAATCCGGACCCGCATGCGGCGGGTGGTGGAGGAGCTTTTCCCGCTTTACATGGACGATCCCGCCCTGCTGCCCGATCCGTGGCAGGGCGACGTGGCACGGGCCGAGGGTGAGGTCGGGCTTGCGCGGGTGGTGTCCGACTACATTGCCGGGATGACCGACCGGTTCGCGCTTCTGGAACATGCGCGGCTGACCGGAACCCGCATTGCCGAGCGCTGATCGGCCAGGGCCCGGGAACGCGCTGCGCGCGTGCCTCCGGCGGGAGTATTTTCGGCAAGAGGAAGGGGTGGTGTGGAAGCGGCTTGCGCGGGGCTGTGCAGCTGCCTATGCAGATCGTCACTTGACGAAAATGCCGGAGATGATTTCATGGCCAGACGAAAATTTCACAAGATCAACGCATTGCTTGAAGAACTTGATGTGAAGATCGCGGATCTCGGGCGCGAAAGGGAAGAGCGCGCCCGGCTGATGGCCTTCGAACGGGCCGGTGGGCTGGATCGGCCGGTCTATGCCTTGTCACCGGGGATGGCGGATTTCGATCCCTCGCCCATGGTGGCGGCCTGCGGGGAGCATGCCGAGGCCCTGGCCCGGCTGGCCGATCCGGGGGGGACGGAAACCGGCTATGTGTCGGGAAACGGCTGGTATGACAGTCCCGATGCCGAGGTGCTTTATCTGATGATCCGCCGCCTTGCGCCGCGGCGCGTGATCGAGGTGGGTTGCGGCAATTCCACCCGCATCACCCGGCAGGCGGCGCTCGATGGCGGGCTGGACACCGTCATCACCGCCATCGATCCCCGGCCGCGCGCCGACATTGCTCATCTGGTGGACCGGTTCGAGCAGAAGCGGCTGGAAGAGGTCGATCCGGCGCTGTTCGGGGAACTGGAGGTGGGAGACGTGCTGTTCATCGATTCCAGTCACGAGGTTCGCGTGGCAAATGACGTGGCGCGACTGTTCTGCCGGCTCATCCCGGCGCTGGCCTCCGGCGTGGTGATCCATGTCCACGACGTGTTTCTGCCTTGGGAATACCCCAAGCGGTTCTTCCACGACTGCCCCGGCTGGGGGGAGCAGTATCTTCTGCACGCGCTGCTGCAGGGCGGGGGGTACGAAATGCTCTGGCCCGGCTACTACCTGCAACGGCAGCGGCCCGATGCGGTGGCCGCCCTGCCGTTCCTGATGCAGGGGCGGGCGCAGAGCATCTGGATACGCAAGCTCTGACACCGGGCCTTGATGCCGGGGTGCGGCCTTGCGGATTTGCACCCCGGCCCGGTCTCAGGCGGTGGCCTTTTCCAGTGCCTGGTCGAGGTCGCGGATCAGGTCGTCCGGGTCCTCGATTCCGATCGACACGCGCACCACGCCGGGGCCGGCGCCGGCGGCTTCCTGCTGTTCTGGCGTAAGCTGGCGGTGCGTGGTCGAGGCCGGGTGGATGATCAGCGAGCGCGTGTCGCCCAGATTGGCCACGTGGCTGAAGATCTGCAGCGAATCCACCAGCCGGATGCAGGCATCGTAGCCCCCCTTCACGGCAAAGGTGAACAGCGCCCCCGCGCCCTTCGGGTAGAGCTTCTGCGCCCGCTCGTACCAGGGCGAGGAGGGCAGCCCGGCATAGGTGACGGTCTCGACCCGCGGGTCGGCCTCGAGCCAGGCGGCGATCTTGCGCGCGTTCTCCACGTGGCGCTGCATCCGCAGACTCAGCGTTTCGATCCCCATCAGCGTGTAATGTGCCGCCTGCGGGTTCATGGTCATGCCCAGATCGCGCAGGCCGATGGCGATGCCGTAGAAGGTGTAGGAAAGGGGCCCGAAGGTTTCATGGAACTTCAGTCCGTGATAGGCGGGCTCGGGCTCGGACATCGAGGGGAACTTGCCGCCGGCGGACCAGTCGAAATTGCCCGAATCCACCACCGCGCCGCCGGTCACGGTGCCGTTGCCGGTCAGATACTTGGTGGTCGAATGCACCACCAGCGTGGCGCCCTGCTCGATGGGGCGGCACAGCCATGGCGTGGCCGAGGTGTTGTCGATGATCAGCGGCAGCCCCGCTTCCTGCGCCACTTCGGCCACGGCGGGGATGTCGGTGACATAGCCGCCGGGATTGGCGATGGATTCGCCGAAGATCGCCCGCGTGTCGTCGTCGATGGCCGCGCGCAGCGCGTCGAGGTCGTCGAAATCCACGAACTTCGCCGACCAGCCGAACTTGCGGATGGTGTTGGAGAACTGCTGCACCGTGCCGCCGTAAAGCCGGGTCGAGGCCACCACGTTGCGCCCGGGCTGCATCAGCGGGAACAGCGCCATGATCTGAGCTGCATGCCCCGAGGAACAGCACACCGCGCCCACGCCGCCCTCCAGCGTGGCGATGCGTTCCTGCAGCACGGCGACGGTGGGGTTGGTGAGACGCGAGTAGATATATCCCACTTCCTGGAGGTTGAAGAGCGCCGCCGCGTGATCGGCGTCGCGAAACACGTAGGCCGTGGTCTGGTAGATCGGCGTCTGCCGCGCGCCCGTGGCCGGATCGGGCCGGGCGCCCGCGTGAATCTGCAACGTGTCGAAACCGTAACCGGCAGCGTCGGACATGGTGAATCCCCTCTGATGTCGAATGTCCCGGCAACAGTTATTGAATTCGCGCAACCGGCACAACGCCCACCGAAAATCATTCTGTTTTTCAGATATATGCAGCGCGCCGGACAAGCGCCGCCGCCTTCCTCTTGCCTGAAATACTCCGGGGGGAGCCGAAGGCGGGGGGCAGAGCCCCCCTTGGGCACGCGCGGGCCCTCACCGCATCCAGAACCCCGCCGCCCTGATCCGGTTGCGGATCGCCTGCTCCTTGCGTGGCAGGTTGTCCCGGTCGAACAGCGCCCGCACCTTCCGGCCCCGGCCCTGATAGACCATCCGCTTGATCGGCTCGTGCCCCTTCAGCACCTTCTTGATCCGGTTCGGAGCGGCCACCGTTTCCAGCACCTCCACCACCCGGTCGCTCTCGCGGGCATAGAGCAGCGGGAAATGCCGGTAGTGGCAGGTTACTTCGCCGTCCAGGAGCCCCTCCGGCAACACGTCCCGCCCGCCACCGAAGGAATGGATGACCAGCGGCAGGACAATCTGGTCGAGCCACGGGTCAAGGCTCTGCCCCACCAGCTCGGGCGGGGGATCGTCGCGCACCGACAGGGCATATTCCAGAAATCGCGCGCCGAAAGCCTGCGGGTCGGAATGAAAGAACCAGCCGGCGTTGAAATAGAGATAGCGCTTCCAGTAGCCGTCGGGCTGGGTCAGATCCAGGCTGCTGTCGAAATCCAGCCCGAACCGGTCATAGAGCGATTTCCAGATGCCCGCATGGCCGGGGCCGTAAAGGGTGGGCTGCGGCCAGGTCCCTTCGCGCCGCAGCGAGGCGCCGGGGCGGTCGAAGTCGAAAGGCACCCGGTCTAGATCGTCCAGGATCAGCGTATCGGTGTCGAAAAACACGAAGGGCTCGCCCGCGGGCAGCGCCGCCAGCGCCTCGATCTTGTTGCCATGGGGGTAGCTGGCGCCGAAGGCGCGGCTCTCGAAGGGCAGGATCTCCGCCCCCAGCCGGTCGAGCGCCTCCAGCACCTGGCCGTTTCGGATCGATGGATCCTCGGGCCAGTTCGGCCCCGGTTGCGGGACGCCGACGAAAAGCCGCCCGGCGAAATCCGGGCTGCAATGGCGCAGGGAAGCTGCGAAAAGCACCGCCTCGTACTGCAACCGGCCATGCTGGCCGATCACGAGGATATTGAACGCTTGGCGTGATGCTCTCTTCTTTGCCATACTGCCCCTGTCCGCCCCGGGATCTCCCGGCCGCCGCGCAAGGGCGCCCGTTCGGGATCTTTCGGGCAGTATAGATTGAAGGGAAAGAGGCAAAAACCCCGGATTTTCGCCCTCGGATTTTCGCAAGGGGCGGGAACGGCAAGCGCCGGAGGCAAGTCGATGCTTGAGATCATTCTTTTCATGCTGGCGGCCGCCGTTCATGCGGCGCAGCCGCAGGCGGGGGCGCCCGGCACGGCCCCCTCCGAAACCGCGTCCGAAACGCAGGCTGCCCCCCCGGCCCCGACCGTCGCCGATCGGGCCTTGCCGGCTTCGCCCGAAGGGGGCGCGGGCGACAACATCGCGCGGGCCGGGACGCAACAGGCCACGGCGTCCCCGCCGCCGGCTTTCCTTGCCCCGCCCGCCACTGCCGCTTCGGAGGGCGGCAGCGCGCCGGTCTTCCTCGCCCCCAAAAAACCGGCGCTCCAGCCCGAGCCGCAGGTGCCCACGGGGCGCTTCACCACCGCCGTCGAGGTCAAGCCGATCCTGAGAGCGACGAAATCCAGCTGGATCACGGTGCGCCCGTTCAACGGGCAGGACCTGGTCTATGTCACCCAGATCTGGGCATGGCGCTGCGGGTTGCTCGAACTGAAGGTCGGGATCAACGGCAATCCGCCCGAGCCCTGGCCGCTGCCCCCCTGCCACATGGACCTGGCGACGCCAAACGCGGTTCTGGAAACCGACGGCCTTCCTTACCGGGCCTTTCCGGCCGGCTCGGTGGCGATGGTCGAGGTGGAGCTGACCTACGACGATCTCGACAAGGATCGGGGAAAGTTCAACCGGCAGGGAATGCCGATTCCGTGAAACCCGGCCCGCTCGACGATTTTTACCGATCGGTAAAATTTACCAATTGATAAAATTTCAGATTGTGGCACTCTGGGGGAAAGGAAACGACCTTCAGGGAGACACGAGATGGCGAATGGCCCCTTGGCGCCCGGCATTCGTGCCGGCCGGGTTCCGGCCGAACAGCTGGCCGCGAATTTCAGCGATCTTCACCCGCCGCTTGACCCGCACGAGGCGGCGGTGGCAGCGGATCGCTGCTATTTCTGTTACGATGCCCCCTGCACCGAGGCCTGCCCCACGGGCATCGACATTCCGCT
Source organism: Piezobacter thermophilus (assembly GCF_055386745.1). Taxonomy (NCBI): domain Bacteria; kingdom Pseudomonadati; phylum Pseudomonadota; class Alphaproteobacteria; order Rhodobacterales; family Paracoccaceae; genus Piezobacter; species Piezobacter thermophilus. Next base: position 1,458,405 of record NZ_AP042380.1, read on the forward strand.
GTTCATCCGCCAGATCCAGACCGGGCACCCGGAAGGGGCAGCGCGGACGATCCTGTCGCAGAACATCCTGGGCGGCATGTGCGCGCGGGTCTGTCCGGTGGAGACCCTGTGCGAATCCGCCTGCGTGCGCGAAGAGGCCGAAGGGCACCCGGTCGAGATCGGCCGCCTGCAGCGTTTTGCCACCGACCGGCTGATGGAAAAGGGCGTGCACCCCTTCTCCCGCGCTGCCGCCACGGGGCGGCATGTGGCGGTTGTCGGTGCTGGCCCCGCGGGGCTGGCCTGTGCGCATCGGCTGGCGATGCTCGGGCACGAGGTGACGATCTTCGAGGCCCGCGAAAAGCCCGGTGGGCTCAACGAATACGGAATCGCCGCCTACAAGACGGTAGACGGCTTCGCCGCGGCCGAGGTGGACTGGCTGCTGAAGATCGGCGGCATCCGCATCGAGACCGGCCGCGCTCTGGGCAAGGGGCTGACGCTGGAGGGGCTGCGCGCCGATCACGACGCGGTGTTCCTTTCCATCGGCCTGGGCGGGGTCAATGCCCTGGGCGTCCCGGGCGAGGATCTGGCCGGCGTGCGCGACGCGGTGGATTTCATCGCCGAGCTGCGCCAGGCCGATGATCTGGCCTCTGTGCCGGTGGGGCGCGACGTGGTGGTGATCGGTGGCGGCATGACGGCCATCGATGCGGGGGTACAGGCAAGGCTGCTGGGGGCGGAGAACGTCACCATCGCCTATCGGCGCAGCCGGGCGGAGATGCCGGCGAGCCGCTACGAGCAGGATCTGGCCGCGACTCGCGGGGTGCGGCTGATGTTCAATGTCCGTCCCGTCAGGGTTCTGGGCGAGGGTGCGGTCAGCGGCATCGAGCTGGAATACACCACCGTCGAGAACGGCACCGTGACCGGCACGGGCGAGACGGTGACACTGGCTGCCGATCAGGTGTTCAAGGCCATCGGCCAGACGCTGATGGGCGCCCCCGAGGGGCTGACCATCGCGGGTGGCAAGATTGCCGTCACCGGGGCCGGGCGGACGGGTATCGAAGGCGTCTGGGCCGGGGGCGACTGCGCCGCCGGGGGCGAGGACCTGACCGTGACCGCGGTGGCCGAGGGACGCGACGCGGCGCTGGACATCGATGCCGCCCTGCGCGGCTGAGGCCGGGCAGTGGCTGATGCGCACCGCAAGCAAGCAACAGACGCTCTGACAGGGAGGCCGGATCAATGGCTGATTTGACGACCGAATTTCTGGGGATCACTTCTCCCAACCCGTTCTGGCTGGCCTCGGCGCCGCCGACCGACAAGGAGTACAATGTCCGCCGCGCCTTCGAGGCCGGCTGGGGCGGCGTGGTATGGAAGACCCTGGGCGAGGACGGCCCGCCGATCGTGAACGTGAACGGGCCGCGCTACGGGGTGGTGCACGGCCCGGACCGGCGGGTGCTGGGGCTGAACAATATCGAGCTGATCACCGACCGGCCGCTGGAGGTGAACCTGGAAGAGATCGCGCGGGTCAAGGCGGACTGGCCCGACCGCGCGGTGGTGGTGTCGATCATGGTGCCCTGCGACGAGGCGTCATGGAAACGGATCCTCCCGCGGGTGGCCGAAACCGGCGCCGACGGCATCGAGCTGAATTTCGGCTGCCCGCACGGGATGAGCGAACGCGGCATGGGCGCGGCGGTGGGCCAGGTGCCGGAATACATCGAGATGGTCACCCGCTGGTGCAAGGAAAATTACGACAAGCCGGTGATCGTGAAGCTGACCCCGAATATCACCGACATCCGCTATCCGGCGCGGGCGGCGAAGAACGGGGGTGCCGATGCGGTCAGCCTGATCAATACCATCAGCTCGATCACGGCGGTGGATCTGGACAGTTTCAGCCCCGAACCTTCCATCGATGGCAAGGGTAGCCATGGCGGCTATTGCGGGCCGGCGGTGAAGCCGATTGCGCTGAACATGGTGGCCGAGATCGCCCGCGACCCGGAAACCGCCGGGCTGCCGATCAGCGGCATCGGCGGGGTGACCACCTGGCGCGATGCGGCCGAGTTCATGGCGCTGGGGGCCGGCACCGTGCAGGTGTGTACCGCGGCCATGGTCTACGGCTTCAAGGTGGTGGAAGAGATGATCTCGGGTCTGTCGGACTGGATGGACGAAAAGGGCTATGAGCGGGTGTCCGATTTCGTCGGCCGGGCGGTGCCCAACGTCACCGACTGGCAGTATCTCAACCTCAACTACATCACCAAGGCGGTGATCGACCAGGACAAGTGCATCAAGTGCGGGCGCTGCCACATCGCCTGCGAGGATACCTCGCATCAGGCGATCTGGATGAAGGAGAGCCGCGTTTTCGAGGTCAATGATGCCGAATGCGTGGCCTGCAACCTGTGCATCGACGTCTGCCCGGTGGAAGGCTGCATCACCATGAAACGCCTGGCGCCCGGCGAGGTGGACCCGCGCACCGGCAAGGTGGTGCCCGAGGAATACGGCAACTGGACGACCCATCCCAACAACCCTTCGGCCCGGGCGGCGGAGTAGGGTCTGGTTGCGTTTTCGGGCTGCGGGGGGCTCTGCCCCCCGGCCTGCGGCCTCCCTCCGGAGTATTTGGGGCAAGAGGAAGGGGCCGGGGCGGGGTGACGTGCCGGCTCAGCGCCACAGGGTGGCGTGGCTGGCCAGCAGGCCCTGGAGTTTCGACAGGGTGCGGTTGGCGGCGCCGGGGCGGGGGATGGTTCCGGCGGCAAGCCGTTCGGCCACCACCTCGACCGGGCAGGGCTGGCCGGTGAGCGGGTCGAGATAGCGCGGATAGTCGATCAGCGCGGCGTGGACCAGCCCGGCCAGATCGGGCCGGGCCCGGCGGCGGGCGGGGATGGTGCCCAGATCGGTCGTCAGCCCCCAGCCGGCGTAGAAGGGCGCCCCCAGCGTGGTGACCGGGATGTGGCGCAGCAATGCCTCGAACCCTGTCAGCGAGGTGATGGTCCAGACCTCCTGCACCTGGGCCAGAAGTGCGGCCGGGTCGGCATTGGTCGCGATCACGTCGGCCAGCCCCTCGGCGGCGATGGCGCCGTCGCGCAGGCCGGCCTCTACATCCGGGTGCGGCTTGTAGATGATCACCGCGTTGGGGCGGGCCTCCCGCGCTGCGCGCAGCAACGCCAGATTGGTGCGGATGGCGCCGGCGCCGGTGCGGATCGAGGCATCGTCCTCGACCTGTCCGGGGACCAGCAGCTTGTGGCCGGGGGGCAGGGCGGGGATGCCGGCGCCGGTGTTGTATTTGCTCAGCCCGGCATCGGTGAGCAGCCGGATCAGCCGCTCGGCGCGGGCGCGCTGATCGGGGCGCAGGCGGGCGCGGCGGGCGATCAACTCTTCCAGCCGGCTGGGCTGCGAGGGGTCGTAGTAGATGCCCAGATCGTCGGCGACCAGCGACAGGGGCGGCACCAGTTCGGCTCCCAGCCCGCGCGAGCGCAGGAAGCCGTCCTCGATACGCACTGCGTCCCCATGTTCGGGTCCGGCCCGGCTGGCCCAGACCATGCGGGGGCGGCCGCTGCGCCGGGCGCGGGCGGGGTCGTCGGTGAAGATCACCCGCCGCTGCCGTCCGAACATGCGTTGCAGCGGGGCCCGTTTCCACAGCCGCATTCCGCTGGCGACCCATCCCTGCCGGTCCTGCCGCCAGGCGCGGGCCTGCGCCTCGAGATTGTCCAGGACCACCTCGAGCTCGCACAGCCGGTCGCGGAAGGGGTCGTACCAGGTGGGGTAGAGGATCATCGCCGCGGCGAAAAGCTGGGCGCGGGTCAGCTTGCGGCCGCGGCGGGGCAGGGGGGATTCGTCCTGCGTCAGCCCCCAGCCGGCATAGAAGGGGGTGCCGAAGACGCGCGGGCGGTGGCCGGCCAGGATCGCCTCGAACCCCATCTGGGAGGAGACCGTATAGACGGCGATGGCGCCGTCCAGAAGCGCCCAGGGGCTGACCGTTTCGCTCAGCAGCGCGACCCGGCCGTCCGCGTCCTCGGGCCGGTAGTGGCCGGGTCGGAACCGGGCGGCGGTTTCGGGGTGGGTCTTGATGAGGATGCGCGCGCCGGGGTTTTCTTCCTGCGCATGGACCAGCATTTCGAGGAAACGGGCACGGTCGGCGCCGCTTGCGCGGACCGAGGCATCGCCGCGTGTCTGGTCGATGACCAGCACATAGCCGGGGGGCGGGGCCGGTGCTGCCGGGTCGAAGGCGCAATACTTGCTCAGGTGCAGTTCGCGCAGCCGCGCGATGGCGTCGCGGGCGCGGTTCAGCAGCGCGGTATCGTCCAGCGGCGCGCGCGCCAGCAGGGTTTCGAGGTCGGATGGCGCCGAGGGGTCGAAATGCGCTCCGGCCCGGTCGATCAGCAGGCCCGCGGGCGGTTCTCCGGCGCGGCCCGGGTGCAACGAGCGCAAGAAGGCATCCTCGACCGTGACCACCGGCACGCCGCGGCGCCGCGCGATGGCGCGGCCGCGATGCGCCGTGGGGCTGTTGCCCCAGACCGCCACCATGTCGCCCCGCGCGCGGCGGGGCAGGCCCAGCCGCAGGTCATATCCGGAAAGCTGCAGGATGCGGCGCAGGCGCCGCTGGGAGAGGAAGCCGCGATTGTAAACGAAAAGCCGGGGGCGCGCGCCCCCGGCCGCCTTGGCTTGCATCGGTTCGGTCATCGCCTAGCGCGTCAGGGTCCGGGCATTGGCAAACGGCGTCAGCGTGCCGGTGATGAGCGAAAGCGTCTTGGTCCATTGCGCATAGGGCGCCTCGGTGACGTAGAGCGTGTCGTCATCGCGGATCACGAAGTCGCGCGCAAGGAACATGCCGTTGGGCTCGGTCAGGTTCAGCACGTAGACCATGCGCTGCGCCCCCTGCAGGTCGGTCCGGCCCAGCACCTGGTTGGCGATCTCGGCCGGTTCGTTGCGGAAGATGAAGACGCCGGTTGGGTCGGAGGACAGCGACAGCAGCCCGCCGACCCGGGCGATGGCCTCCAGCGCCGACATGTCCTGCGTCTCGAAGGGCACGCGGGTCTGGGTGTTGGTGGCGCCCAGCGCGGTGAAGGCGCGGGTGTCTTCCTGCACGAGGATGCGGTCGCCGGCGCGCAGCGCGATGTCGAGGCGCGGGTTGTCATAGAGATCCTGAAGCCAGATCTTGCCCTGCTGGTCGCCGCGGATCACCGTGACCTGGGCGATTTCGGGCTTGATGGTCACGCCGCCGGCCTTGGCCAGCATGGCCGACAGGGTCCGGGTCGGGCGTTCGATGGGATAGACCCCCTGTGCCCCCACCGCGCCGACCAGCGACACGGTGGCCCCGTCGCCGGCCAGCCGGCGCACCTCGACCTGCGGGTCGGGGGTCTGATCCTGGAGTTTTTCGGTGATCATCCGGCGCAGCTGGTCCGGTGTGTTGCCGCTGGCGCGCAGGCGCCCGGCATAGGGCACGAAGATGTAGCCTTCGCCATCGACCTGCACCTCCTGCAGCTGGGTGGCGTTCATGCCCTGGTTGGCCAGCAGCCCGTCATCGACGTTTTCCCAGATCGTCAGGCCCAGCACGTCTCCGGGCCGGATCATGTCCGAGGTCAGTTTCCCGGCGCTGGTGAAGGACCGGGAAAAGCCCAGCGCGGGCACCACGGCGGTGGCGCGGGTGACGCGGTCGTTCACCGCGACGATGAAGGCGTCGCCCTGCTTCTGCACCGAGCCGGCATAGATTTCACGCTTGTTCGGGCCGACGCGCGGCAGGGTACACGATGCCGCAATGGCCAGCGCGGCCAGCGCGAGGACGGGCTTCGCCCATCGGATTGACACGGATTTCACTGCTCGGTCTCCTCGACCTGTATTGGTTCTGCCTCGATTTTTTCAGGCAAGCTATCGGAATCCGGCGTGAAAATCCAGTCTCGGCTTGTGCCGTGCTCAGCGCACCAGTCGCAACTGTTGCCGCGGTGCCGCTGTTCCCAGTCGCAGCGCGTCGTAAGGGTCTTCGGGCGAAAGCATCATGTCCACCACGTGACGCAACAGCCGGCGCCGTCCGTGACGGGAGTAGAAACCGCCCGGGATCTGGCTCGTTTCCAGCAGAAAGCGGCGGAAATCGCGATAGGCCCGCAGGTCCGGCCGCCGCGGGCGGGCGAAGAATTCGGCCAGTGGCTGGTCGGAGACCAGCTCGGGCTTGGCATAGACGGCGCGGCCGAAGCTGCGCAGCGGCATTCCCCGCCACAGGACCTGCTGGCCGGCGGTGGAATTGACCGTCACCGCCGATCGCGCTTCGCCCAGGAGTTGCGCGAGCTTGCCACCGCGCACGAAATGGACGCGCTCGGCAAGCCCGTGCGCGCGGGTCAGCCGGCGGAGCTCCTGCCGGATTGGTGCGCGGCCGTCTTCCAGCGGATGCGCCTTGACCACCAGGTGGTGATGCGGCGGGGCGCCGGCGGCGAAGCCCTCGATCAGCAGCTCCAGGAATTCGGTCATCGAGGTGAAGGGGGAATGCGCGCGGAAGCTGCTGTCATGTTCCAGTTGCAGCAGGGCCAGGTGATAGGGAAATCCTCCCGAGCGCACCCGCCAGGTTTCCAGCCGCCGCTCGGCCGCGTGGGCGGGCAGCAGAAGAAGCCGTCGCAGGTAGAGGCGGAATTCCTGCCGCACGGTCAGGTCGCGATGGGGGCGGAAATTGCGGTAGCGCCCGTTTCGGAACATGACGAACCAGTGATAGAGCGCGCCGTAGAACATGTGCTGGCGCATGTCGCCCCAATGGGCCGGCGGCAGCGGCGTTTCCATGTCCGCCTGGGCCAGCGCCGCCTGCATGTCGGAGATGGACAGATCCATCAGCCGCGAATTGCCGTTCGAGCCGCCGCGTTCATAGGTAACCCAGTAGGGGCGCAGATAGCCCTCTTCGAAGACGTGGACGGTCAGCCCGCGCGCCCGGGCGGCGGCGATGGCTGTGGTGTGGACGGGGCGGGTGTCGCCGTAGAGCACGATGTCGGTGATCCGGTGGCGGTCGAGCAGCGCCGCGCAGGTGGTGGGCCAGGCCGCGAGCGGAGCGTCGTGGCGGATGTAGCTGTTGCGGTCGCGCCAGAAGGCTTCGTCGCCAGCGTTGAAGCCCACGCGCCGGACCGTCGCTCCGGCCTTGCGCAGCATCCGCGCGAGGCCCTGGAAGAAGGGTCCGTGCGGTCCCTGCAGGAACAGGAAGCGGCGATCGGACAGGGTCATGGTTTCACCTTGCCTCCACAATGGCATCGCGCGCATCCTGACTGTCGAGTTGGGCGAAACTATGGCTCTGCCGGGGCGGGGCCGCAAGGGCGGGGCGGCGGCGACGGCGGTTTCGTTGCGTCGCTTCGGGCTTGCCCGCGCCGCCGTGGGGGGCTACCTGACGGGGTGAGGCCGGACAGCAAGGGGACGAGCATGTTTACCGGGATCATCACCGATATCGGCACCATCCGCGAGGTGGAGCGAGATGGCGACATGCGTGCACGCATCGCGACCGGCCATGACACCTCGGCCATTGATATCGGCGCCTCGATCGCCAGCGACGGGGTGTGCCTGACGGTGGTTGCGCTGGGGCCGGACTGGTACGAGGTTCAGGTCAGCGCCGAGACGGTGGCACGGACCAATCTGGGGAGCTGGGCGCCGGGCCGGCGGGTCAATCTGGAGCGGGCGCTGCGCGTCGGGGACGAGCTGGGCGGTCATATCGTGTCGGGGCATGTGGATGGTGTGGCCGAGGTGGTGTCGATCGCGGCGGAGGGTGACAGCACCCGTGTTCGCCTGCGCGCACCGGCGGATCTGGCCCGGTTCATCGCGCCCAAGGGTTCGGTGGCGCTCAACGGCGTGTCGCTGACGGTGAACGAGGTGGACGGCGAGGAATTCGGGGTCAATCTGATCCCGCATACGAAGGAGGTCACCACCTGGGGCGAGGTTGGTGTCGGGGATCGGGTGAACCTGGAGATCGACACGCTTGCGCGCTATGTGGCGCGGCTGATCGAGACGGAATGACGGTTGATGGAGTGCCGGTTGCCGGGGGGGGGCCTGCCGGTGGTTTCCGCGTTGCGGGCAGTGGTTCCGGATTGCGGGGGCGATCCGGTCGGGGCGGGGGCTCTGCCCCCCGGAGTATTTCCGGCAAGAGGAAGACCGCAAGGGGGAATGATCGCGGGCAGGTGCCGGCGGGAAGAGGCCCGGTGCGGGCGGGGTGGAATTCGTTGCCGTCGTGGGCTATCTGCGCGGTCAGACCGGGAAGTGGAAAGGCAGCCGCATGAATTTTGACAGACCGGGGCCGGTGGAAGCCTCTCTGCGTGATGCCATCAGTCCGATCACCGAGATCATCGAGGAAGCGCGCCGGGGGCGGATGTACATTCTTGTCGATCACGAGGATCGCGAGAACGAGGGGGATCTGTGCATCGCGGCGGAGTTCGCTACGCCCGAGGTCATCACCTTCATGGCGACCCATGGGCGCGGGCTGATCTGCCTGCCGATGACCGCGGAACGCATCGACCGGCTGGGGCTGCCGATGATGGCGGTGAACAACTCGTCGCGGATGGAGACCGCCTTTACCGTGTCGATCGAGGCGCGCGAGGGGGTGACCACCGGCATTTCCGCCCATGACCGGGCGCTGACCATCGCCACGGCGATCAACGAGCAGAACACCATGGCCGATCTGGCCACGCCGGGGCATGTGTTTCCGCTGCGCGCGCGCCGTGGCGGGGTGCTGGTGCGTGCGGGGCATACCGAGGCGGTGGTGGACATTTCGCGTCTGGCCGGGCTCAAGCCCGCCGGGGTGATCTGCGAGATCATGAAGGATGACGGCACCATGGCGCGGCTGCCGGACCTGGTGGAATTCGCCCGCCGGCACGGGCTGAAGATCGGGACCATCTCGGATCTGATCGCCTATCGTTCGCGCAACGACAACCTGGTGATCGAGACCAGCCGGCAGGAGGTGACCTCGGAATATGGCGGGGCGTGGGAGATGCGCATCTTCACCGACCAGATTCACGGGGTCGAACATCCGGTGCTGGTCAAGGGCGACATTTCCACGCCCGCGCCGGTGCTGGTGCGGACCCATGCGCTGCACGAGGCCTCGGATCTGCTGGGGCTGGGGCCGAGCCCCGCGCGCGAGTTGCCGCGGGCCATGGAGATCATTGCCGAGGAGGGGCGCGGCGTGGTCTGCCTGTTCCGCGAGCCGCGTCATTCGCTTTACGACGACGAAGAGGAGGGCCCCCGCATCGTCAAGCGCACCGGGCTGGGGGCGCAGATCCTGTCGAATCTGGGTCTGTCCGAGCTGATCCTTCTGACCGACAATCCCGAGACCCGCTATGTCGGTCTGGATGCCTACGGGCTGTCCATCGTCGGCACGCGTCCGATCCTGAGCCGGGAGTGACAAATGGCTGAATCCGAATCGCATCACGTCCTGCCGCAGCCCCGTTTCGACAAGCCGGTGAAGCTGCTGATCGTCGTGGCCCCCTATTACCGCCAGATCGCCGACCAGCTGATCGCCGGCGCAACCGCCGAAATCGAGGCCGCCGGCGGCAGCTGGGAGCTGGCCGAGGTGCCCGGTGCACTGGAGGTGCCCACCGCCATCGGCATCGCCAACCGGCTGTCGAATTTCGACGGCTTCGTGGCTCTGGGCTGCGTGATCCGGGGCGAGACCACCCATTACGAGACCGTCTGCAACGACAGCAGCCGGGCGTTGCAGCTTCTGGGTCTTCAGGGGCTGTGCATCGGCAACGGCATCCTCACGGTCGAGAACATGGATCAGGCCGAGGTCCGGGCCGACCCGGCGCGCGGCAACAAGGGGGGCGGGGCGGCGGCGGCGGCCTTGCATCTGATCGCGCTGGGCCGTAAGTGGGGCGCCCGGAGCAAGGGTATCGGCTTCAGGCCGCCCTCGGACAGCTACCGGATCGCCGGCGACAGCAACGGATCACCCAAGGCATGACCACCACCTCTCCGCGCGTGCCCCGAAAGGGCAGTGACAGACGCAGGATGAAATCGGCCGCGCGGCTTTATGCCGTGCAGGCGCTGTTCCAGATGGAACAGTCCGGCCAGACCACCGATCAGGTGATCGGCGAATTCCTCGATCACCGTTTCGGCGCCGTCTATGACGGCGAAGAGATGATCGAGGGCGATGCCGGCCATTTCCGCGCGCTGGTCGAGAATGCCGTGAACCACCAGGCGCTGATCGACCAGATGACCGACCGGGCGCTGGTGGCGAAATGGCCGATCGCCCGGATCGATCCGACCCTGCGCGGCCTGTTCCGGGCCGCAGGGGCCGAGCTGACCCGCACCGACACGCCGCCAAAGGTGGTCATCAACGAATTCGTGGACATCGCCCGTGCCTTCTTCCCCGACGGGCGCGAGCCGAAATTCGTCAACGCGGTACTCGATCACATGGCGCGCGAGGCCCGGCCCGAAGCCTTCTGAGCGCGGCCCTGGCGCCCGTGATCGCAGAGATTGTGGAAACAATCCGCAAATTGATCGCAAATTGTCGAAATCCCGCCCCATTTTTCGGCGATTCCCTGCCCTCGGCAGGCAAGAAGAGCCCGTCCGGAGGCTCACCCGAGGAGAGAGACAATGAAGATCGCAAGATGGATTGCCTTTTTGGCGCTGGCTGGCGGCCTTTCGGCCTGTTCGGCCGCGGAGGTGGCCACCCGCAGCGCCCCCTACGAGCAGTTGCCCGAATCCGGGTTTTCCACCCCGGCCGGCTATGAGCCGATCCGCGCGGCGGATCAGCCGGCTCCGCGCCGGATCGAGGTCGAACACGGCACCAGGGCGCTGGCCGCCCTGCCGGGCGTGGAGGGGAAGGTCGTCCCCTACGAATCTCCGGTGACGGTGAATTCGGTCATCGTCCGGGTGCCGCGCAGCCTGAAGGTGTCCGAGCGCAATGTCTATCTGCCGCGGGCCGACATCGTCTGGCGCGGGGATCCGATCGGTGACCGCTACGCGCAGGTGCAGAAGATCTTCGAGACCGCGCTGCGCCGTGGCGTGGCCGATCTGAACGGGCCGGTCCGGGTGGATCTGGACGTGCAGGTGCGCCGCTTTCACGCGCTGACCGAGAAGGCCCGCTATACCATCGGCGGGGTGCACGCGATCACCTTCGACCTGGCCATCAAGGATCCCGAAACGGGCGAGTTGCTGGTTCCCGTGCGCAGGATCCGGGCCGATCTCGAGGCCTTCGGCGGTCAGCAGGCAATTCTGGCCGATGCCCGCGGCGAGACCCAGAAGGTGCGGATCACCAACCACCTGGCCGAAGTGATCCGCGAAGAGCTGAGCAACCCCGAAGGCTATCGCAATGCCAGCCTCGGGTTCATCCAGCTGCTGAACAATATCTGAGCCGTTTCCTCCCACCGGCAAACGGGATAAGAGGGCGCCATGACGGTGCCCTCTTCCCCTTCCGAATACCCCCGCGTCCGGCTGATGCCGAAGGCGGATGCACGCGCCATCCGCCACGGCTTCCCCTGGGTCTATGCCAACGAACTGGTGACCGACCGGCGCACGCGCAAGCTGGCCCCAGGCACGCTTGCGGTGCTGGAGGATGCCGGGGGCAGCCCGCTGGGGCTGGTGGCGGTGAACCCGCTCTCGCGCATCATCTGCCGGATGCTCGACCCCGACCCGGAAGCGCGGATCACCCCCGACTGGTTCGCCGCGCGCCTGGCTCGGGCGCTCGAGCTGCGCGAAGCCCTGTTCGATCACCCCTTCTACCGCCTCGTCCATGCCGAGGCCGACGGGCTGCCCGGCATCATCATCGACCGCTTTGACGACAGCTGCGTCATCCAGCCCAACGCCGCCTGGGCCGAGGCGCAGCTTCCCGCGCTGACCGAGGCACTGGTCAGGGTGACGGGCGTGGGCAACCTGCTCAAGAACGCATCCGGCCGGGCACGACGGCTCGAAGGGCTGGACGATGCACCCGCCGTGCTGCGGGGCAAGGCGCCCCCCGATCCGCTCCCGGTGCCCATGAACGGGGCCACCTGCATGGCCGACCTTTCCAAAGGGCAGAAGACCGGGCTGTTCTACGACCAGCGCCCCAACCACGCCTTCGCCGCCCGGCTGGCCGCGAACGGGGCGCGCGTGCTGGACCTGTTCAGCCATGTGGGCGGGTTTTCTCTGACCGCGCTCGCCGCCGGGGCGGCATCCGCGCTTGCGGTGGACAGCTCGGCCGCGGCACTGGCGCTGGCCGAGGCAGGTGCCCGCGCCACCGGCATGGCCGAGCGTTTCGAAACCCGAAGGGGGGACGCGTTCGACGTGCTCGCCGCACTGGCGCAGGAGGGCGCGCAGTTCGACCTGGTCATCTGCGACCCGCCCGCATTTGCGCCCTCGAAACAGGCGCTCGAGGCCGGCCTTCGCGCCTACGAACGTCTTGCCCGCCGTGCCGCACCGCTGGTTGCGGGGGGCGGCTTTCTGGTGCTCTGCTCCTGTTCCCATGCCGCCGATCTCGCCCGTTTCCGCGCCGCCTGCATCCGCGGCATCGGCCGGGCCGGGCGACAGGCGCAACTGCTGCATACCGGCTTTGCCGGACCCGACCACCCGGTGCTGCCGCAACTGGCCGAATCGGGCTACCTCAAGGCACTGTTCTTTCGACTGTGAAAATCGTTCTCGACAGCTGCATCCTCTATCCCACGATCATGCGCGCGGTGCTTCTGGGCGCCGCGCGACGGGGACATTTCACCCCGATCTGGTCCCGGCGGATCCTGGAAGAATGGGCCCGCGCGGCGCGCAAGATCGGGCCCGACGGCGAAATCCAGGCCCGGGCCGAAATCGCCCTGCTGCAGGCCGACTGGCCCGACGCCACATGCCCGCCGGCGCCGGATCTGGAACGCCGACTCTGGCTGCCGGATCCGGTGGACCTGCACGTGCTGGCACTCGCCATCGCGTCCTCGGCCGACGCCATCATGACCCTCAATGCCTCGGACTTCCCCCGCAACATCTTGGCCGAGGAAGGACTGGTCCGCCTTGATCCCGACAACTACCTCATGCGGCTGTTCGCACACGACCCCGAGGGGCTGGCGGCAGTCGGGCAGTCCGTCCTGAACGACGCCAACCGGATCGGAGGCGGAGGCTGGCAGATGCGACCGTTGCTGAAAAAGGCCCGGCTTCCTCGCCTCGCCAAGGCCCTTTCCACCTGACCGCCCCTTCCTCTTGCCGGAAATACTCCGGGGGTGAACGGGCCGCAGGCCCGGAGGGGGCAGCGCCCCCTTGCCCCCTCACCGGCGCCCCGCAAATCCCGAAACCAGCGCACTGAGCAGAAAGATCGACGCCGCCGCGACGACGATTCCGGGACCCGCCGGAATGTCCACAACCCACGCCCCCCACAGCCCGGCCAGCGCCGAGATCGCGCCAATCGCCCCCGCAGCCAGTGCCATGGCCTCGGGGGTGCGCGCCAGCGGCCGGGCGGCAGCCGCGGGGATCACCAGAAGAGCGGCAATCAGCAGCACGCCCACCACCTTGATCGCCACCGCCACCACCACCGCCAGCGCCAGCAGCAGGCCCGCCTCCTCGCGCCGGGGATCGATACCGCTTGACCGGGCCAGATCCGGGCTCATCGTGCTGATCAGCAATGCCGGCCAGCGCCACGCCATCAGCGCCACGACCAGCCCCGCGCCGCCCCATATCACCGCCAGATCCGCACGCCCCACCGCCAGGATGTCGCCAAACAGAAAGGCCATGAGGTCAAGCCGGACGCCGCGCAGGCCCGAAAGCAGCGACACCGCCACCAGCCCCGCCGCAAGCGCCGCATGAGCCGCCACCCCCAGAAGCGTGTCCATCGCATGGCCCCGCCCGGTCAGCGCCGATACCGCCAGCGCCATGGCCAGCGCCGCGGCCAGAACCGCCGGCAGCAGCGGCAGCGACAGCGCCAGAGACAGCGCCACGCCCAGAATCGCCGCATGTGCCGTGGCCTCTCCGAAATAGGCCATGCGGCGCCAGACCACGAAACAGCCCAGCGGCGCTGCCGCCAGCGCCACGCCCAGCCCGGCCAGCGCCGCGCGAAACAGGAAATCGTCCACAAGCGCGCTCATTTCTCCACCTCGCCCACCGGGGCGGCATGATCGTGCCCGTGATCGTGATCATGACGATACAGCGCCAGCGCGCCGCTGGTCCCCGATCCGAACAGCGCCCGGTATTCCGGGGCGTCGGCCACCGCCTCCGGCGTGCCTTCGCAGCAGACATGCCCGTTCAGGCACAGCACCCGGTCCGAAGCCGCCATCACCACGTGAAGGTCATGCCCGACCATCACCACCCCGCACCCGGTTTGGCGCCGTACCGCTTCGATCAACCGGTAGAACCGGGCAGAACCCGGCTGATCCAGCCCCTGCGTGGCCTCGTCCAGCAGCAGCAGGTTCGGACGCCCCAGCAGCGCCCGGGCCAGCAGCACCCGCTGGAACTGCCCCCCCGAGAGATCCGCCATCTGCCGGTGACTCAGATCCGGCAACCCGGTGCGGGCCAGCGCCGCCGCGGCCTCCTCCGCGCCGATCCGGCGCGGCAGGCCGAGGAAACGCCGAACCGTCATCGGCAATGACGGCTCGATGAACAGCTTTTGCGGCACATAGCCGATGCGCAGGCCCGGCGCACGCGCAACACGCCCCGCCGATGGTGCAACCGCGCCGATCAGCACCCGCAGAAGGGTCGATTTTCCCGACCCGTTGGGGCCGACAATGGTGACGATCTCGCCCGGATGCACGGCGAAATCGACATCGAACAGCACCCGCCGGCCGCCAAGCCGGACCTCCAACCCGGTTGCCGAAATCAGCGGCGCGCTCATGCGCCTTCCCCCGTCGCGGCGCAGGCGGGGCACAGGCCCTCGGCCTCGACCGCCACGCGTTCGATGATGAATCCCGCCTCGGCCGCGGCCAGCCCCAACCGGCCCTGATCGGGGGTCGTCTCGGCCTCGGCCACCGCCCGGCAGTCGCGGCAGACCAGGAACAGGGGCACATGCGCGCCGCCGGGGTGGGCGCAGGCAGCCCAGGCGTTGAGGCGTTCGATCCGATGCACCAGGCCGTGGCCGACGAGGAAATCCAGCGCCCGGTACACCACCGGCGGCTGCGAGCCCAGACGATCGCGGGACAGGACCTCCAGAATCTCGTAAGCCCCCAGCGCCCGGTGCTCCTCCAGCAGGATTTCCAGAACCCGCCGGCGCACCGGCGTGAACTGCACCCGCTTGCGCGCGCACAGCGCCTCGGCCGCACGCATGGCTGCGCCGATGCAGCGGCCGTGATCGTGGCGGGCAAAACCGATCGCCGTCATGGTTGCGTCCTTCCGCGAAGGATTGATATGTTATAACATCACGTTTACCAGCAGGACACGGACAGGACAACTACCCGGAGGTCGAGACATGCCGATTCTGCCCGCCTTTGCGGCGATTCTTCTGCTGCTTGCCGCGCCGCTTCGTGCCGGGCCGCCGCGGGTGGTGACCGACATCCCCCCCGTCCAGGGGCTGGTCGCCGAGGTGATGGCCGGGATCGGCACGCCCGAGGTGATCCTTGGCCCGACCGCTTCGCCGCACCGGTTTTCCCTGCGTCCGTCGCAGGCGCGCGCGTTGCAGGAGGCCGATCTGGTGGTCTGGATCGGCCCCGAGCTGACGCCGTGGCTGGCCGGTCCGATTGCGGCTCTGGCCGGGGATGCGTCGCGGTTGCGCCTGCTTGACCACCCGGCGACGTTGCGGCTGCCGCTGCGCGGCGGTTCGGGCGGCTCCGACCCGCATGCCTGGCTGGACCCGGAGAATGCCCGCGCCTGGCTGCCGGTGATTGCCGCCGAGCTGGCCCGGATCGACCCCGCCAATGCCGGCCGCTATGCCGCCAACGCGGCGGCCGCACAGGCGCGGATCGGGCGCGCCGAGGCGAGGATCGCCCGGCTTCTGGCCGGTACGCCGCCCTATGTGGCGATGCATGACGCCTACCAGTATTTCGAACGCCGCTTCGGCCTGACCCTGATCGGCACCGTGGCCGCCGGCGATGCCACGCCGCCCGGTCCGGCGCGGCTGGCCCGGTTGCGCGCCGTCATCCGCGATCGTGGCGTTGCCTGCGCGTTTCGCGAGCCGCAGCAGAACCCGGCCCTGCTGGAAACCGTGCTGGAGGGGTCGGGGATCGTGCCGCGGGTGCTCGACCCGCTCGGGGCGGAGCTTGAGGCGGGCCCGGGATCCTATGTCGCCCTGATCGAGGGGATGGCGCGGACGATCGCCGGCTGCGCGTCCGGCTGATCCGGCGTCGGGCGTCACGCGGTCCCGTGCCGGATCTCTCGCGAGGTGGAGGGCGGGAAGGGGGCGCTGCCCCCTCCGGGCCTGCGGCCCGTTCACCCCCGAAGTATTTGAGGCAAGAGGAAGAGGCGGAGGTGACCGGGCAACGGGGGCGAATGCCGGATCGGCATCCTGTTTTGGCGACAGGGGTTCGGCGACCAGGCGGCGGGTGCCCTCATTCGGCCGGGCGGTGGAAACCTTCGATCAGCTGGCGCAGGCCCAGCGCGGCGCCGGCGACGATCGACAGGAAGGTGACCGGGGCGCTGTAGGCCAGCACGCTGAAGGCGCTCAGCCCCTGTCCGACCGTGCATCCCAGCGCGATCACCGCGCCGGCGCCCATGATCGCCGCTCCGATGATCTGCCGGCGCAGCTCGCGCGGGTCGTCGCAGGCCTCCCAGCGGAAATGGCCCTTGATCAGCGAGCCGACGAAGGCGCCCAGCCAGACCCCGGCGACCGAGCCCACGGCAAAGGACAGCGGGCGGACGCTGCCGGTCATGGCATACATGACGGTTTCGCCCACCGGGGCAGAGAAGGAATGCGACACCACCGGCACCCCGTCGAAGCCGGTGGCGTTCACCCACTGGGTTCCGGCCCAGCCCGAGATGATGGCAAGGCCCACCACCAGCGACCAGAAGATCGCCTTCGGCTGCCGCAGAAGTTCGGCCGATGACAGCGCGCCGGCGCAGATCGCCAGTCCGATCGCCAGCCCCAGCGGCGCGATCGGCAGGCCGGTCAGCGCCGAAAGCCCGTGCGCCAGGCCGGGGGGGGTGTCGGTGGTCACGGCCTCCTGGTGAAAGAGGAAATCGCGCAGCGGCGCCAGCGGCCCCATCAGGACCACCCAGGCCGACACCCCCAGCACCAGGACGATCACGAAGGAGCGAAGGTCGCCGCCGCCCAGCCGCGCGATGGCGCCATAGCCGCAATTCCCGGACAGCGCCGCGCCATAGCCGAACATCAGCCCGCCCGCGATCGAGGCCGTCGGCGACCATCGGATCGACAGGTAATAGGTCTGTTCGCCGTTCAGCAGCCCCGCACCCATCAGCGCGAAGGCGCCGATGATCGCGGAGCCGATGGCCAGGAACCACATGCGCATCCGCACGCCGCTGCCACCATAAAGCAGATCCTCGATCGCGCCCATCGTGCAGAAACGCCCAAGCCGCGCGGCCAGCCCCAGAAGGACGCCGCCGAAAAGGCCCACAAGGGCCACCATCTGGCTGTCGGTCAACCAGCCAGGCATCCGTCGCTCCTCCCTCGACATGCTCCCGCTGCCCGCAGTGTCGCCGAACCCGGCCGCCGGATCAAGCCCGGCGCGCCGGGCTCAGCAATCGTCGCTGCAGAACAGGTCGTAGACCACTTCAAGAATCCGGCGCGGCCGGTCGTCGGCCAGCCGGTAGTAGATTGCCTTCCCCTCGCGGCGGGGGATCACCAGCCCCTCGAGCCGCAGCCGTGACAGCTGCTGCGAAACCGCCGCCTGTCGGGCCGAGAGGAGTTCCTCCAGCTCGGTCACCGACTTTTCGCCCGAAACCAGATGGCACAGGATCATCAGCCGCCCTTCGTGGCTGATCGCCTTGAGGAAATTGGACGCGGTGGTCGCGCTGTCCACCAGCTGGTCCAGCTCCTTCGGATCCATGTCGGTGCTGAAAGTCGGAAGTGCCATTCGTCCCGTCCTCGTTCCCGGCTCGCCCGCAAAGCCATTGCCGCGCACGCCTTCGGCCGTCGCGTCGCCTGCGGGGAAGTCGTCTCGCTCGTCGTTCTGCGGCATCACGTTGCCTTTCCGGGCTGTTCAACTAGAGGATCCGGTCCGCTCCGGCAAGGGCTGTGCCCCTTCGGGGCCGCTGGCCTTCTCTCCCGGGTGTTCATCCGCCGGTCTCTTCGTCAAGGCTGAAATCGGTGTATTCCGTTAGCAGGGCGTCCAGCAGCGGCCAGAAGAAATCGGGCCCCGGATAGCCCTCGATCCGGTCAAGCTCGCGCCCCTCATGGACGAGCAGGAATGTCGGCGTGTAGATGACCCGGCGCAGGACGGTCAGATCCTCGGGGATGTCGTACAGATCGACCCGCCTGAGCGGTGCGAAGCGGCCCTCTTCGGTCTTGGCATAGGCCGGCCAGATTTCCTCGTCCCAGCGTTCGCACCAGGGGCAGCCCTCCTGCATGACCATGACCAGTTCGATGTTTTCGGAGGCTCGTGACGGCACCGAGACGACGAGCGCGACAAGAATTGCGAGGATTGTCCTGACGGCGGCCATGTCACACCCGTTTTCACACCCGTTGACGCAATCACGTCTCACAACGTAATCTGAATATATGAATGAGACAAGGTGAACGCGGTATTTCGGCGCAGCGCGTGGCTGTGCCGCACCAGGGAAACCGCCATCACCGGAGGGAGACCGGGGGGGAGGGAGATGCTCGAAATCACGCTCGTCGGAGCGCTTGTTGCCGGGTTGCTGAGCTTTCTCACGCCCTGCGTTCTGCCGATGGTGCCCTTCTACCTGTCCTACATGGGCGGGTTGAGCATCAGCGAACTGCGCGGCGACGGCACGATCGCGCCCGGTGCGCAGCGGCGGCTGGTGGTGTCGGCGGTGTTCTTCGCGGCCGGCGTGACCACCATTTTCGTGCTCCTGGGCATGGGGGCCACGGCGATGGGGCGGCTGTTCGGCCAGTATCTGGAGCCGCTTTCATATGTGGCGGCGGGGATTCTCGTGATCTTCGGGCTGCATTTCCTGGGCGTGATCCGGGTGCCGCTGCTCTACCGCGAGGCGCGTCTGGAAAGCCGGGCCGAGGCCAGCACGATCCTTGGCGCCTATGTGATGGGGCTGGCCTTCGGTTTCGGCTGGACTCCCTGCGTCGGGCCGGCGCTGGCCTCGATCCTGATGATCGCCAGCGGCATGGGCGACATCTCGCGCGGGGGGCTGCTGCTGTTCGTGTACGGGGCGGGGATGACGGCGCCGTTCATCGTCGCCGCGCTGTTCGCAAAACCGTTCCTGGCCTTCGTTCAACGGCACCGGGCGGCGTTCGCCTGGGTCGAGAAGGGGATGGGGGCGATGCTGATTCTGTTCGCGGTGCTGATCGCGACCGGTGCGGTCAACGTGATCGGGCAGTTCATGATCGACTGGTTCCCAGGCTTCCTGCAGCTGGGGTGAACCTGTTTTTTCGGGAGGAGGAGACATGAAAAGACTTGCAACCGGGCTGATCGCCCTGGTGGTGGCGCCGGTCCTGGCCGTCTGGCTGGCGGGGCCTGTGCGGGCGGTAGAGGTGGAGATGGGAGATGACGGGCTCTACAAGCCCGCCTGGCTGCGCGAGACCTTCAAGGACCTGCGCGAGGATTTCGCCGACGCGAAGGCCGAGGGCAAGCGGCTGATGCTGATCGTCGAGCAGCGCGGCTGCATCTACTGCAAGAAGATGCACGAGGAAACCTTTCCCGACCCGCGGGTGAACGCGATGCTGACCGGGCACTACTACCCGATCCAGATCAACCTGCATGGGGATACCGAGGTGGTCGATACCGATGGCGAGGTGCTGACCGAAAAGGCGGCGATGGGAAAATGGCGCATCCTGTTCACGCCGACGCTGATCTTCCTGCCGAAGGAACTGGAACCGGGCAAGTCGGTCATCGATCAGGCGGTGGCGGTGATGCCCGGCGCGTTCGGGCCGGGGACGACGCTCGACATGCTCACCTGGGTGGTCGAGGAACGCTATCTCGACCAGTCGGAGGAGGATTTCCAGCGCTATCACGCCCGGATGATTCGCGAACGCAACGACGGCAACACCGAGTGATTCGCGGTGAATTCGGTATGCCGGAGCAGGAAGAGGTTCCCGCAATTTCCTGAAATTCGGGAAGGTTTTCCAGCAATATCTGAAATAATTCACATTGATGAATTTGTTGTTGCGTAAACCGGGCGCTGTCGCCTAGGCTGGAAGAAACAATATCGCCGCGCGCAAAGCGTGGCAGTCAACGGGAGGGACCATGAAACTTGTGACACTGACTCTTGCCGCGAGTCTGATCGGCGGCGTGGCATTCGCCGGCGTTGTGGCGCCCAAGGATGTGGCGGTTGCCGATGACGGCTCGGTCGCGCAATCCCTGACCGGCGTTCCCGGGAACCCGGAAAACGGCGCCGCGGTCGTGGGCACCAAGAAGCTGGGCAACTGCATCGCCTGCCACGAGGTGCCGGTTCTGGCGGATGTTCCGTTCCAGGGCAATGTCGGTCCGGTGCTCGACGATGTCGGCGATCGCTATACCGAGGCGGAGCTGCGCGGGATCCTCGTCAACGCCAAGAATGTGTTCCCGGACACGGTGATGCCGGCCTTCTACAAGGTGGATGGCTTCAACCGGCCGGCCAAGGGCTTCACCGCCAAGCCGCCCGAGGGCGAACTGCCGCCGCTGCTGAGCGGTCAGCAGATCGAGGACGTCATCGCGTTCCTGATGACGCTGAAGTGACCGGGACAAGTGATGTTCGCGGCCGGGCCGCGGGCCACGCAATCAAGGGAGACAGGAAACATGGAATTCACACGTCGTGAAACCCTTGCCCTCGGCGCGGGTGCTGCGGCTCTGGCGGTGCTGCCGATCAAGGTGCAGGCTTCCGTCGAGGACGAGATTGCCGCCTTCACCGGCCGCGCCGAGGTCGTCGAAGGCGGGGTCGAGCTGACCGCGCCCGAGATTGCCGAGAATGGCAACACGGTTCCGATCAGCGTTTCGGCGCCGGGGGCGGTGGCGATCAAGGTGATCGCCACCAAGAACCCCAGCCCGAAGGTTGCCACGATCAATTTCGGGGCGCTGTCGGGCAGTTCGGAGGCCTCGCTGCGCATCCGCCTGGCAAAGACCCAGGAAGTCAAGGCGATCGCGAAGATGGCCGACGGCTCGTTCCGCAGCGCCGCACAGACCGTGAAAGTTACCATCGGGGGCTGCGGCGGCTGAGTGCCGCCCGTCACCGGACCCCCGAGACAAGGAGAGTTCAGGAAATGGCAAAAGGTGTGAAACCCCGCGTCAAGGTTCCGAAGTCGGCTGCCGCCGGCGACGTCATCACCATCAAGACGCTGATCAATCACAAGATGGAAAGCGGTCAGCGCAAGGACAAGCAGGGCAACAGGATTCCGCGCTCGATCATTCATCGCTTCAACTGCGATTTCAACGGACAGAACGTGATCGACATCACGCTTGAGCCGGCGATCTCGACCAACCCGTACATCCAGTTCAAGGCCAAGGTTCCGGAGTCGGGGGAGTTCGTGTTCACCTGGTACGATGATGACGGGTCGGTTTACGAAGCCAGGAAATCAATCACGGTCGGTTGAACGGCCGGACAGGGAGGGAAAACCGCATGACCAGACCCAAGGGTAGGAAAACCCTGACCGCAATCACGGTGACGGCTTTCGTCGTCGCCACGGCGGTCAGCGCGGGGGATACCGAGATCTCGCACCCCGAACTCGTCATCAATGGCGAGACGAAGATGATCGTCCAGGCCCCCGCGCCGGATCATCTGAAGGATGCCATCGACACGATCTATTCGGGCTGGGTATTCCGATCGAAGGAGACCCAGGCCTTGCAGATGGATGATTTCGACAATCCGGGCATGATCTTCGTCGAGCAGGCGATGGAGACGTGGGACACGCCCGATGGTTCGGCAGGCAAGTCCTGTGCCGATTGCCACGGCGACGTGGAAACCGCCATGAAGGGGGTGCGCGCCGTCTATCCCAAGTGGAACGAGACCGCCGGCAAGGTGATGACGCTGGCGGCTCAGATCAACGAATGCCGCACCGAACGCATGGGCGCCGACAAGTGGAAGATCACCGGCGGCGACATGGCGGCGATGGAGGCGCTCATCAGCCTGCAGTCGCGCGGCATGCCGGTCAATGTGGCCATCGACGGCCCGGCGAAGGAAACCTGGGAGCTGGGCAAGAAGCTTTACTACCAGCGGGTCGGGCAGCTCGACGTTGCGTGCGCCGACTGTCACGAGAAGAACTATGACCACATGATCCGCGCCGACCATCTGAGCCAGGGGCAGATCAACGGCTTTCCGACTTATCGTCTGAAGAACGCCAAGCTCAATACGGTGCAGGGCCGTTTCAAGGGCTGCATCAAGAACGTGCGGGGCGTGCCCTACAAGCCCGGCAGCCCGGAGTTCGACGCGCTCGAGCTTTACGTTGCCAGCCGGGGCAACGGCCTTTCGGTCGAAGGACCGTCGGTTCGCAACTGACAGCGGGTTCGGGCCGCGATGCGCGGCCCGACCGACCGGGCGGGGGGCGCTGCCCCCCGCACCCCCCGGAGTATTTCCGGCAAGAGGAAGAGGGGGCGGGCGCCCGCGGGCGCGGCAACAATCCGGAAAACGAGGATGACATGATATCGCGGCGCGATTTTCTTCAGGTCTCCATGGCCGCTTCGGCGCTGGTGGGGGCTTCGGGCTTAGGCAACTGGGCGCGGCTGGCGGCCCGGCAGGCGCTCTCCCAGGAGCAGCTTCTGGAATTCGAAAGCTTCGGCAATGTGAGCCTGATCCACATCACCGACATTCACGCGCAGCTGAAACCGATCTGGTTTCGCGAGCCCGAAGTCAATATCGGTGTCGGTGTCAACAAGGGGAAGGTCCCTCATGTCACCGGCGCCGCCTATCGCCGTCTTTACGGCATCGAGGATGGCAGCGCGCTGGCCTATGCGTTGACCCATGACGATTTCGTTTCGCTGGCCCGCGCCTATGGCCGGGTGGGCGGGCTCGACCGGGTGGCGACGGTGATCAGGGCGATCCGGGCCGAGCGGCCCGACGCGCTGCTGCTGGATGGCGGCGATACCTGGCATGGCTCCTACACCTGTTATCACACCCAGGGGCAGGATGTGGTCAACGTGATGAACGCGCTCAGGCCCGATGCCATGACCTTCCACTGGGAATTCACCCTGGGCAGCGAGCGGGTGCGCGAGATCGTGGGCGGATTGCCCTTCGCGGCGCTGGGGCAGAACATCTTCGATGCCGAATGGGACGAGCCGTCCGAGGATTTCCAGCCCTACAAGTTCTTCGAGCGCGGCGGGGTGAAGATCGCGGTGATCGGTCAGGCTTTCCCCTACATGCCGATCGCCAATCCGCGCTGGATGTTCCCCGAGTACTCCTTCGGCATCCGCGAGCGCCACATGCAGGAGATGGTGGACGAGGTGCGCGCCCAGGGGGCCGAGTTGGTGGTGCTGCTGTCCCATAACGGGTTCGACGTGGACAAGAAGATGGCCGGTCGCGTCAGCGGCATCGACGTGATCCTGTCGGGGCACACCCATGACGCCCTGCCCGAGCCGGTTCTGGTCGGGCAGACCCACATCATCGCCTCGGGTTCCAACGGCAAGTTCGTCAGCCGGGTGGACGTGGACGTGCGCGACGGCCGCATGATGGGGCTCAGGCACAAGCTGATTCCGATCTTTTCCGACGTGATCGCGCCGGATCCTGAGGTGGCGGCGCTGATCGAGGAGCAGCGCGCTCCCTATCGGGCGCAGCTCGAGGAGGTGATCGGCCAGACCGAGAGCCTTCTTTACCGGCGCGGCAATTTCAACGGCACCTGGGACGATCTGATCTGCCAGGCGCTGCTGGAGGAGCGCGAGGCCGATATCGCCCTGTCGCCGGGGGTGCGCTGGGGGCCGTCGCTGCTGCCGGGTGAGGAGATCACGCGCGAGGACATCTTCAACGTCACCTCGATGACCTACGGGCAGGCCTACCGGACCGAGATGACGGGCGAATTCCTCAAGGTGGTGCTGGAGGATGTGGGCGACAACCTGTTCAACCCCGATCCCTATTATCAGCAGGGCGGCGACATGGTGCGCGTGGGCGGCATGGGGTTCCGCATCGACATCACCAAGCCGCAGGGGCAGCGGATTTCCGAGATGACCCTGCTGAAGACCGGCGAGCCGATCGAGCCCACGCGCTCATATGTGGTGGCCGGCTGGGCCAGCGTGAATCAGGGCACACAGGGGCCGATGATCTGGGACGTGGTCGAACGCCACATCCGGCGCAAGGGCACGGTTTCGGTCGCGCCGAACCGGTCGGTGCAGGTGATCGGGGGCTGAGCCGTGGCCGCAGGGTCCGCGTGGCGTACCGGGAAGGGCGGGGCGCCACGCGGTCACGCCCAGCTTTTGCGAAAGAAATGCGGCGAGGTGCCGAAGCGGCGCTTGAACTGGCGGGAAAAATGGGTGGCACTGGAAAAGCCGCTGGCCAGCGCGATTTCGGTGACCGTCATCGAGGTTTCACTCATCAGCGCATAGGCGTGGTTGAGGCGCATCTCGTAATAGACCTGCTTGGGGCTTCGGTCGAGGTAGCGCTGGAACAGGCGTTCGAGCTGACGCCGGGAAATGTCGAGCCGGTCGCAGAGCTGGGCGATGGAAAGCGGCTCCTCGATGGCCTCCTGCATCAGGTGCAGAGCCGCCAGAAGGTGCGGGTTGCGCGAACCGATGGCGACGGCATAGTTCGACTTCTGCGGGGCGCTGTTGCGGCCCGAGCGCATGTGAAGGCACATGTCGGCGACGATGATCGCAAGGTTCTTGCCGTGATGCTGCTCGATCAGGGTCAGCATCATGTCGGTTGCCGCGTTGCCCCCGCCGCAGGTCATGAAACGCCCCGATATCTCGAAGATGTTGGGCGAGGGAGAGAGATCGGGGAAGGCCTCGACGAAACCGGGCTGGTTTTCCCAGTGCAGGGTGAAGGGCTCGCCGCGAAGCAGTCCCGCCTGCGCCAGCGCGAAGGCGCCGGTGCAGATCCCGCCCAGGCGCCGGCCGAACCGGTCTTCGTGGCGCAACCAGCTGAGCGTGGTCTCGCTGGCGGCGTTCTGCGGCTCGACCCCCGAGCAGACGAAGGCGGTCGCGCCCGCCGGCAGCGGCCCCAGCGCCAGATCGGGCGTCACCGTCATCCCGTTCGAGCAGGTCACCGGGCGGCCGTTCTCGGTCATGATGAACCAGCGGTAGAGTTCCGAGCTGGTGACCTGGTTGGCGATGCGCAGGGGTTCGATCGCCCCGGCCACGGGCAGCATGGTCGCCTTGGGCAGCAGCAGGAAATAGTAGTCGCGGGGCGGTCCGGCGAAATTCAGTGCCAGGCTGGCCGCGGCACCCTTCTGAACGAATCCGTCCTTTTCCATCGCCTTCGTCCCGGTCCTGTTGCCCCGTCATGGCGCCGTTTCACGCCCGGGGTTGCGTGCCCGATCGCGCTCTACGCCCCGGGGCGGCGCCGGGCAAGGGAAGAAGGCGCCTCCGGCCGGGCGGGCGGTGCAATTTGCGCCTGCGCCCCTTGCAGCCCCCCCGAGGCGCCACTAAGACTCGTGTAACCCGAAACCGGCTACAAGGCCCGGACCCATTCACAGAGCAGGCAGCGCACATGTTTGATCCCGTCGACACCTACAACAATACGCTCGTTCCCATGGTGGTGGAACAGACCAGCCGCGGCGAGAGGGCTTATGACATCTTCTCGCGCCTGCTGAAAGAGCGGATCATCTTCATCAACGGACCGATCCATGACGGCATGTGCCACCTGGTGGTGGCGCAGCTTCTGCACCTCGAGGCCGAGAACCCGAAGAAGGAAATCTCCATCTACATCAACAGCCCCGGCGGGGTGGTGACCTCGGGCCTGGCGATCTACGACACGATGCAGTACATCAAGCCGAAATGTTCGACCCTGGTGATCGGGCAGGCGGCATCGATGGGGTCGCTGCTTCTGGTCGGGGGCGAGGCGGGGATGCGCTTTGCCCTGCCCAACAGCCGGATCATGGTGCACCAGCCCTCGGGCGGCTATCAGGGGCAGGCCACCGACATCATGATTCACGCGGCCGAGACGCAGAAGCTCAAGGACCGGCTGTATGACATCTACGCCAAGCATACCGGCCAGCCCAAGAAGGCCATCGAAAAGGCGCTGGACCGCGACAACTTCATGTCGCCCGAAGAGGCGAAGGAATGGGGCCATATCGACGAAATCGTGGAGAGCCGCGGGAAAACCGAGCCCTCCGAAGGGTGAGGCACGGGTTTCGCATCACGGCCTTTTGCCAGCGGGTGAAGGTGCAGAGGCAATTTGAGATTGTGGAGCCGAAATCACTGGCCTAAGCTGACCCCGAGGCAGGGCGATCTGCCCGGCGAGGTGAACAGGCACAGACCGGAGCCCGAAAGGTAAGACGAACCATGGCGACGAAGACTGGCGACAGCAAGAACACGCTCTACTGCAGTTTCTGCGGCAAGAGCCAGCACGAGGTGCGCAAGCTGATCGCGGGCCCGACGGTATTCATCTGCGACGAATGCGTCGAGCTGTGCATGGACATCATCCGCGAGGAAACCAAGGCCGGGGGGCTGAAATCCTCCGAAGGCGTGCCCTCGCCGCGCGAGATCTGCGACGTGCTCGACGACTACGTGATCGGGCAGGCGCGGGCCAAGAAGGTGCTCTCGGTGGCCGTGCACAACCACTACAAGCGCCTCAATCACAGCCAGAAGGCCGGCAACGATATCGAGCTGGCCAAATCCAACATCCTGCTGATCGGTCCCACCGGCTGCGGCAAGACGCTGCTGGCGCAGACGCTGGCGCGCATTCTCGACGTGCCTTTCACCATGGCCGACGCCACCACGCTGACCGAGGCCGGCTATGTGGGCGAGGACGTGGAAAACATCATCCTGAAACTCCTTCAGGCCAGCGAATACAATGTCGAGCGTGCCCAGCGCGGCATCGTCTATATCGACGAGGTGGACAAGATCACCCGCAAGTCGGAAAACCCCTCGATCACCCGCGATGTGTCGGGCGAAGGGGTGCAGCAGGCGCTGCTGAAGCTGATGGAGGGCACCATCGCCAGCGTTCCGCCGCAGGGCGGGCGCAAGCATCCGCAGCAGGAGTTCCTGCAGGTGGACACCACCAACATCCTGTTCATCTGCGGCGGTGCGTTTTCGGGGCTGGACAAGATCATCGCCCAGCGCGGCAAGGGCAGTGCCATGGGCTTCGGCGCCGATGTGCGCGACAATGACGAACGCAATGTGGGCGAGATCTTCCAGGATCTCGAACCCGAGGATCTGCTGAAATTCGGCCTGATCCCGGAATTCGTCGGCCGCCTGCCGGTCATCGCCACGCTGGAGGATCTGGACGAGGACGCGCTGGTGAAGATCCTCACCCAACCCAAGAACGCGCTGGTCAAGCAGTATCAGCGCCTGTTCGAGCTGGAGAATGTCGAGCTCGTCTTCACCGACGATGCGCTGCGCGCCATCGCCCGCCGGGCCATCGAACGCAAGACCGGCGCCCGGGGCCTGCGCTCGATCCTCGAAGACATCCTTCTGGACACCATGTTCGAGCTGCCCAGCCTGGACAGCGTGACCCAGGTGGTGGTGAACGAGGAGGCCGCGCGCGGCGATTCCCCGCCGCTGATGATCCACGCCGATGCCGAGAAGGAACCGGCCACGGCCGGCTAGGCCCGGTCGGTTCGCGCTCCGGCCGGCCAGGAAGGATGACACTGCGCCGCATCCGATCGGCCTCTCCCTGGGAGGACAAGGCTGCCTACTGCCGGGCCGTTGTTGCCGGCGGTTTCGTGCATGTGGCCGGCACCGTCGGCCGGGGCGATACGGTCGAGGCGCAGTGCCGCTCGGCGCTGGAGATCATCGGCCGGGCGCTGGACGAGGCCGGATCGGGATTCGAACACGCGGTCAGGGTGACCTACATGCTGCCCGACCGGCGTGAATTCGCCGCCTGCTGGCCGGTGCTGCGCGAGGTCTTCGGCACCAACCCGCCTGCGGCCACGATGATCGAATGCGGGCTGATCGACCCGCAATTCCGCATCGAGATCGAACTGACCGCGCTGCTGCCCTGACCATCTTTCCGCCGGTCCTTCGATCCCACTGTCGCAGCTTCGATCTTGCATCTGGACCTTGGCGCGCGCTTGGTCCATATCTGCACCGACCAATGGCCGGAGGCACTCATGGGAATCCTGAATACTCTTCTGCGCGCGGTGACCTGGTGGAACGGCTCCACGCTGAACACCCAGATCTATACCTGGCGCAAGGGCATCAAGGTCGGCGAGGACGAGCAGGGCAACGTGTTCTACCGCAATGCGGACGACAGCCAGCGCTGGGTGATCTACAACGGCGAGGCCGAGGCCAGCCGCATCAGCCCCGAGTGGCATGGCTGGCTGCACCATACCTTCAAGGAACCGCCCACGATCAGCCCGCTGCCGCACAAGCCGTGGGAAAAGCCGTATCACGAGAACCTCACCGGTACCGCGCTGGCCTATGCGCCCGTCGGGTCGATCCGCGACGGGCATCAGCCGGTGGAGAGGCGCGACTACGAGGCCTGGAGCCCCGAGTGAGCGGCAGGGCGCACGGGCATGTCGCATAATACCACCGAAGTCCTGGTCGGCGGCGCGGTTCTGGCCGCGGCGATCGCCTTTGCCATCTATGCTGGCCAGATGACCGGACTGTCGCAGGGGCGCGACGGGTACGAGCTGCGCGCCTCCTTCCGTTCGCTCGAAGGGGTGACGGTGGGCACCGACGTGCGCCTTGCCGGGGTCAAGATCGGCACCGTGACGGATGTCGAGCTCAACCCCGAAACCTATCGTGCCGATACGCGGTTCACCGTGCAGAACGGCATCCAGATCCCCGATGACAGCGCCGTGGTCGTGTCGTCCGAGGGGCTCCTGGGCGGCAATTTCGTCGAGATCATGCCCGGCGGCTCGCCCTTCTACTACGCGCCGGGCGAGGAAATCGCCGATACCCAGGGCGCGGTCAGCCTGGTGACCCTGCTGCTGAAATTCGTTTCGGGTTCGGGTGGTTCCGGGAATGGCGGAGGTGGCGAGTGAAGCGGGCGGTCCTGTCCGGTATCCTGAGCCTCGCCCTGGTCTCGGCCGCGGCCGCGCAGGAGGACCGGATCGAGATCATCCCGCTCGACCCGGCCGATCAGCCGCAGATGATCCAGCCCGAGCCGCAGACGCCCAGGATCGTGGCCCGTTCGGGCAAGGGGGCGGTTCTGCGCGGGCTCGACAAGGTGGACGGGCATACCGAAGATGTCGAGATCGCCGCCGGCGAGACGCGCCAGATTCTGGGGCTGGACGTTGCCCTGGGCGATTGCCGCTACCCGGTGGACAACCCGACGGGCGACGCCTACGCCTATCTGACGATCCGGGAAACCGGGAAGAACGAACAGCTGTTCAAGGGCTGGATGATCGCCTCCAGCCCGGCGCTGAACGCGCTGGATCACCGCCGCTACGACGTCTGGGTGTTGCGCTGTATCACCTCTTCGGCCGAGGGCACCGGCGGCGCGGTGAAATCGGCGGACTGAGCCAGCGCGCGCTCCAGCCGCAGCCGGTAGGCGGCGCGTGAAATCTCGATCCCGCCCAGCGAGGCCAGATGCGGGGTCAGGAACTGGGTATCGAACAGCTGGAACCCGCCCTGGCGCAGCCGGTCCACCAGGAAGGCCAGCGCGATTTTCGAGGCATCGGTGCGGCGCGAGAACATGCTTTCCCCGAAAAACGCCGCGCCGAGGGTGACGCCATAGACGCCGCCGGTCAGTTCGCCCTCCTGCCGAACCTCGAGCGAATGCGCGTGCCCCATGCGGTGCAGCTGCAGGTAGAGGTCGCGGATCGTGCGGCTTATCCATGTTTCCGCGCGCGCGGCACAGCCGTCGATCACCCCGGCAAAATCGCGGTTGATGGTGATGGAGAACCCGCCCCGGCGCATCCGCCGCGCCAGCGACCGCGAGATGTGAAAGCCGCCCAGCGGCATGATGCCGCGCCGCCGGGGATCGACCCAGAAGATGTCGGGATCGTCGCGGTGTTCGGCCATGGGAAAGACGCCCGCGGCATAGGCCCGCAGCAACAGCTCGGGCGTGAGCGCGCTCATCCCCGTGAACCGGCCCGCATCCCCGGGGCTGCCCCGGCCCCGCTGCGCGGCCCTGCCTCAGGCTGAGAGGTTCTCGGCAAGCCACTTCTCCAGCCAGTGGATGTTGTAGGTGCCGTTGAGGATGTCGGGTTCGTCCAGCAGGGCATGGAACAGCGGGATCGTGGTGTCCACGCCGTCCACGATCAGCTCGCTCAGTGCGCGTCTGAGCCGCGCCACGGCCTCGGCCCGGTCGCGGCCATGCACGATCAGCTTGCCGATCAGGCTGTCGTAGTAGGGCGGGATCGCATAGCCGTCATAAAGGGCCGAATCCATCCGCACGCCCAGCCCCCCCGGCGCGTGATAGGCGGTGATGGTGCCGGGGCAGGGGGTGAAATCGGGCAGCCGTTCGGCGTTGATCCGCACCTCGATCGCGTGGCCCGATATTTCCAGCTCGTCCTGGGTGAAGGACATGGGCAGCCCTTCTGCCACGCGGATCTGTTCGCGCACCAGATCGACGCCGAAGATGGCCTCGGTCACCGGATGTTCCACCTGCAGGCGGGTGTTCATCTCGATGAAGTAGAACTCGCCGTTCTCGTAAAGGAATTCGATGGTGCCGGCGCCGATATAGTTGATCTTCGCCACCGCCTCGGCGCAGATGCGGCCGATGCGGTCGCGCTCCTCGGCGCTGATCGCCGGCCCGGGGGCCTCTTCGAGGATCTTCTGGTGGCGCCGCTGCAACGAGCAGTCCCGCTCGCCCAGATGCACCGCGTGCCCCTTGCCGTCGCCGAAGACCTGGATCTCGATATGACGGGGGGTGGTGAGGTATTTCTCGATATACACCTCGTCATTGCCGAAGGCGGCCTTGGCCTCGGCCCGGGCGGTGCGGAAGGCCGATTCCATCTCGTCGGGGGTATTGGCCACCTTCATGCCGCGCCCGCCACCGCCGGCGGTAGCCTTGATGATGACCGGATAGCCGATATCGGCGGCCAGCCGCCTCGCGGTTTCCAGATTCGGCACGGCGCCGTCCGAGCCGGGCACGCAGGGCACGCCGAGTGCCTTCATCGTCTCGATGGCGGTGATCTTGTCGCCCATGATGCGGATATGCTCGGCGGTCGGGCCGATGAAGGTCAGCCCGTGATCTTCGACCGCCTGCACGAAATTGGCGTTCTCGGACAGGAAGCCGTAGCCGGGATGGATCGCCTGCGCGCCGGTGATTTCGCAGGCCGAGATGATCGCCGGCATGGACAGGTAGCTTTGCGGGCTGGGCGGCGGGCCGATGCAGACCGATTCGTCGGCCATGCGCACATGCATGGCGTCGGCGTCGGCGGTGGAGTGCACGGCGACGGTCTTGATGCCCATCTCGCGCGCGGCGCGGATCACGCGCAGGGCGATCTCGCCGCGATTGGCCACAAGGATCTTGTCGAACATGTCCCGCGCCTTATTCGATGATGACCAGGGGGGTGCCGAATTCGACCGCCGCGCCATCCTCGACCAGGATCCGCTTCACGGTGCCGGCGCGGGGGGCGGGGATGTGGTTCATGGTCTTCATCGCCTCGATGATGAGCAGCGTGTCGCCTTCGCTCACCTGCTGGCCCAGGGTGATGAAGGGTGCGGCCCCCGGTTCGGGCTGCATGTACACCGTTCCGACCATGGGCGAGGTCACCGCCCCGGGGTGATCGGCCGGATCCTCGACCACCTGCGCCGGGGTTTCCGGGGCCGTCGCCGCCACCGGGGCCGCCACCGGGGCGGAGGGTGCGGGCGCGACCGCGGGTGCGATCGGCGCGACCGGCGCTGCCCGGCTGACCCGGACGTTGAGCGTGCCGTCATCGCCGTATTCGCGCTTGACCTGAAGTTCGGTCAGATCGTTTTCGCGCAGCAATTCGGCCAGCGCCCTGATGAAGTCCACATCCGCGTCAAGTCTGCTGTTGTCCGTCATGGGTATCCTCGCCCGATTTCTCGTGACCCGGCCCCGCGAACTGCGGGCGGCGCGGGTTACGCGCTTATAGGCCAAGCGCCGGCCCAATAAAAGCGCCCTGCCGCCGCTTTCCGGCGAGTGCCGGCCTAGAGCGGCATGCCCGACAATTTCGCCACCAGCTCGGGCAGCTTGCGGGCGCCGAACTTGGCCAGCAGCCGCGCCCGGTGGGCCTCGACCGTGCGGTGGCTCAGCCCCAGCTCGGCCCCGATTTCCTTGGCCGAGAGCCCATGACAGGTGCGGATCGCCACTTCCCGCTCGCGCGGGGTCAGGGCCACTACCGGGCGATCCTCGGAAATGTCGGCGAACGACCAGATGCCGTGCCGGAACGGGTCGTCGGGGGTCAGGGACCGGCCCCGCACGCGGCACCAGAACAGCTCGCCCGAGCGTCGGCGCATCACCCGCTCGTCATGGTATTCGCCCCTTTCGCGCATCACCGCCAGCCCGCGCGCGCCGATGCGTTCGAAATCGGCCAGCGACGGGTAGAGTTGCAGAAGAGGAAGGTTCCGGTAGTCGTCCGGCACGCCGCCGAAGATCGTCGCGAAGGCAAGGTTGCAGCGCCGGATCACGCGGTTTTCCAGCTCGGCCAGCCCGATCGGGGCATGGTGGAACGCGACGTCATTCATGCTGCGACAATGCCGGGTATTTATACGGAATTGAAGGGGCAAGGGAACGGTTGCTAGATTTGCCGGGGATACGCGACGCGGGCAGCCCGCCCCGCCCGTGCCGCGCCACGAGCTCACGAGGAGAATTCGCATGGTTTACATCGCAGGCTGGGGACATACCCGCTTCGGCAAGCTGGCCGAGATGGATGTTCAGGATCTGATCGTCGCTGCCGGGCGCGAGGCGCTTGAGGATGCCGGCATCGCCGCGGCGGATGTGGACGGCATCTGGGTGGGGCATTTCAATGCCGGCATGGTGCCGGACGGCTTTCCTTCGTCGCTGGCGCTGGAGATCGACCCGGCGCTGCGCTTCACCCCGGCGGCGCGGGCCGAAAACGCCTGCGCGTCCGGCTCGGCCGCCGTGTATGCCGCCCGCCAGGCGATCCTTGCCGGCGAGGCGAAGGTGGCGCTGGTGATCGGGGTCGAGAAGATGACTCATCTGCCCACCGCCGAAGTGGCCGCCGCGCTGGGGCACGCGGCCTATCAGCGCGAAGAGGCGGGGTCCTCCTTCCCCGGCATCTTTGCCCAGTTCGCCCAGGCCTATTTCGACCGCTATGGCGACCATACGCGGACGCTGGCGAAGATCGCTGCCAAGAACCATGCCAACGCCATGAACAACCCGCTGGCGCAGCTGCACAAGCCGCTGGATGAAGAGTTCTGCGCCACCGTCTCGGAGCGCAACCCGGTGGTGGCGCCGCCGCTGAAGGTGACCGACTGTTCGCTGGTCTCGGACGGGGCGGCGGCGCTGGTGCTGGTGGCCGAAGAGGTGCTGCCCGGCATGGCCAAGGCGGCGCGGATGCGTGCGGCGGCGCATGTCAATGACTACCTGCCGATGTCGCGGCGCGATCCCCTGGCCTTCGAGGGGCCGCGCCGGGCCATCCATCTTGCCTATGAAAAGGCCGGCATTTCCGTCGATGACCTGGACGTGGCCGAGGTTCACGACTGTTTCACCATTGCCGAGCTTCTGATCTACGAATCCATGGGGCTGGCGGCGCATGGTCGCGGGGCGGAGGTGCTTGAGGCCGGCACGGTCCTGCCCGGAGGCAAGCTGCCGGTGAACCTTTCGGGCGGGCTCAAGGCCAAGGGGCACCCGGTGGGTGCCACCGGGGTGTCCATGCATGTGCTGGTGGCCCGGCAGGTGCTGGGGCAGGCCGGCGACATGCAGCGCCCCGGCGCCGAGCTGGGCCTGGTGTTCAACATGGGCGGGTCGGGGGTGGCCAACTACGCCTCGATCCTGGAGCCGGCGAAGGCATGAATATCGGGGTCTGGCTGCACCGGCAGGCGCTGGCCAGGCCCGACCGTCCGGCACTGTTCGCCGGGCGCGAGATGGTGGCCGATTACGCCGCTTTCGCCGAACGCGCCGCGCGGGTCGCGGGATGGCTGGCGGACCGGGGAATCGGCCCCGGAGACCGGGTCGCGATCTACATGAAGAACGCCCCGGAATACCTTGTCGCACAATACGGAATCTGGTTTGCAGGTGCGGCGGCCGTGCCCGTGAACGCCAAGCTGCACGGGCGCGAGGCGGCTTTCATCCTGTCCGATTCCGGGGCGAAGCTGACCTTTGTCTCGCCCGGCCTGGGCGAGGGGCTTGCGGCTGCCGGCACCGCCTGCCGGCTGGTCGAAGTGCCGGGGGCCGCGTGGCGCCGCGCCCTTGCCGCCGACCCCGTCGCGGCGCCGCTCCCGCGCGCACCGGGCG
This sequence comes from Piezobacter thermophilus, assembly GCF_055386745.1. Classification (NCBI taxonomy): domain Bacteria; kingdom Pseudomonadati; phylum Pseudomonadota; class Alphaproteobacteria; order Rhodobacterales; family Paracoccaceae; genus Piezobacter; species Piezobacter thermophilus. The sequence continues at coordinate 1,492,671 of NZ_AP042380.1, forward strand.
ATCTGGCCTGGCTGTTCTACACCTCGGGCACCACCGGACGGCCCAAGGGGGTCATCATCACCCACCGGATGCTGGCGGTGGTGTCGCTGGCCTATTTCACGGATGTCGATGCCGCCCATGAAGATGACGCGGCCCTTTATGCCGCGCCCATGAGTCACGGCGCGGGGCTTTACAACATGCTGCATGTGCTGGTGGGGGCGCGCCATGTCTGCCCGCCCTCGGGCGGGTTCGACCCGGCCGAGATCCTCGACCTTGCCCGCCATCACGGCCGGGTGCACATGTTCGCCGCCCCGACCATGGTCAAGCGCCTGACCGCCGCGGCAATGGCGGCCGGAGAGCGCGGCGAGGGGCTGCGCACGATCGTCTATGGCGGCGGTCCCATGTACCTGGCCGATATCGAGCAGGCGGTGGCACATTTCGGGCCGATCTTCGTGCAGATCTACGGGCAGGGGGAATGTCCGATGGGGATTACCTCGCTGGGCCGCGCCGAGGTGGCCGACCGCGACCATCCCCGCTGGCGCGCGCGTCTTGCCAGCGTGGGGCGGGCGCAGGCGCCGGTGGAGGTGCGCATCGGCGGCCCCGACGGTGCCCCTCTGCCGCCCGGAGAGATGGGCGAGGTGATGGTGCGCGGTGATGCGGTGATGCCCGGCTACTGGAACAACCCGGAGGCCACGCGAAACACGCTGCACGACGGCTGGCTGATGACCGGCGATATCGGTTTCATGGATTCGCAGGGTTATGTCACGCTGCGGGACCGCTCGAAGGACGTGATCATCACCGGAGGCTCCAATGTCTATCCGCGCGAGGTCGAGGAGGTGCTTCTGACCCACCCGCAGCTGCGCGAGGTGTCGGTGGTCGGCGCCCCCCATCCCGACTGGGGCGAAGAGGTGGTCGCCTTCGTGGTGGGAGAGGCGCGCGAGGCGGATCTCGACCGCCTGTGCACCGACAACATCGCCCGTTTCAAGCGGCCCAGGCGCTACATCTTCCTGCCCGAGCTTCCGAAGAACAATTACGGTAAGGTGCTCAAGACCGAATTGCGCAAGCGTCTGGAGGAAGGCACATGACGGATCTTTCGGGGAAAACCGCACTTGTCACCGGGTCGGTGCAGGGTATCGGGTTCGCGATTGCCGAGGAGCTGGCCCGGGCGGGTGCGCGCATCGCGGTGCATGGGCTGGCGGGAGATGCCCAGATCGAGGAGGTCTGCGACCGGCTGCACAAGGCCGGCTCGCCGCAGGCCGAGTATTTCCCCGGCGACCTGCGCCATCCCGACCGGATTGCCGAGCTGATGGACGCGGTTGCCGCCTGGGGCGGGGCCGACATTCTGGTCAACAATGCCGGCATTCAGCACACCGCGTCGCTGGCCGGAATGCCGCGCGCCACCTGGGACGAGATCCTCGCCGTAAATCTTTCGGCGGCCTTCCAGACCATGCAGGCGGCGCTGCCGGTCATGGCCGAACGCGGATACGGGCGGGTCATCAACATTGCCTCGGTGCACGGGCTGGTGGCGTCGCGGGAAAAGGCGCCCTATGTGGCATCCAAGTTCGGGCTGGTGGGGCTGAGCCGGGTGGCGGCGCTGGAATATGCCGCTGTCGGCTCGCGCGAGTCGGGGGGCGTGACGGTCAACTGCATCTGCCCCGGCTGGACCGAAACTGCGCTGATCGAGCCCCAGGTCGAGGCCCGGGCGAAGATGTTCGGCGGTGACCGCGATGCGGGCATTGCCGATCTGCTGAAGGAAAAGCAGCCCAGCCTGCGCATGTCGGATGCCTCGGAGATCGGGGCGCTGGCGGTGTGGCTGTGCGACCCGGTGGCCCATAACATCACCGGCGCGGCAATCCCGGTGGACGGGGGCTGGACCTCGCAGTAGGGGCGCGGTACCGCCTGCGGCCGGCCTCAGCCGTTTCGCAGCACGCGCACCAGGTCGTCATAAAGCGCGAGGCGTTCCTCTTCGGACAGGAAGGCGCCGATCTCGACCCTGCGGCCGCAGCCGCGCAGCGTCACGTATTGCGGAACCGGGCCGCCTCGGGGATGCAGTTCGGGCGTGGTCCAGTAGCGGTTGCACTCCCATTCGAGCAGCCTGCCGTCGGGATTGCGGCGCACCAGGCGGGCGCGGTCGCGGGTGAGGGTGAGCACCTCCATGATCTGCCCGTCATGGCGGTTGCGGTCCAGCGCGAACCACATGCCCCCGACGGCGGCGAGGATGAAGGGCAGGATGGCCCACAACAGCACCGTTCCCACCACGATGATCAGCGGCAGGCAGACCAGCAGGCAGGTGGTGGCGATGAAGAACACGTAGCCGCGTGCCGTCAGCGAATGATGCGGCCAGAGGCAGAGCTCCTGCGTCGCGTCCTGCGGTGTCGATCTCGTCCAGTCGTAAGGCATGATTGCCCGACAAAGATGCATCCTCTGCGCGCCTTTTGTCGAGTCCCATTCCGCGTGACCTTCGCGCCGAAATGTCACACGTGGCCGAAGCGGGCCCAGTTCAATGCATCTTCAAGCCGATCGTCGCCCCAGAACAGTTCGCCGTCCACGGTAAAGGTCGGGGCGCCGAAGAGTCCGGCCGCTCGGGCCGCGTCGGTTTCGGCGGCCAGCGCGGCGACATATTCCGGCGTGCGGGCGCGTTCGATCACCGCCATCGGATCGCGGTCGCAGCGGAAGATCGCCTCGGACAGGTTCGGGTCTTCTCCCGGCGGCAGGCCGTCCTGGAACCAGATCCGGTAGGTCTCCATCGTGTAGTGGATGCCCCAGCCCTCGCGCATGGCGAGGATCGCCACCTGGTTGGCCAGCGGCAGGTTGTCGATGGGGTAGGGGGCGGGCAGACGGGTGTGAAACCCGTATTTCTCGGCCCGCCGTTCGATATCGCGCCACATGTAGGCGGCTTTCATCGGCTTGTCGCGGAAGGGGATGTTGTTTTGCTCGGTCATGATGGCGCGCACGTCGAAGGGGCGCCAGCGCACCCGCACGCCGCCTTGTTCGGCAAGGTCGTTGATGCGCATGATCGTCAGATAGGCATAGGTGCTTCCGATCGTGTACCAGAAGTCGAGCTGGGGCATGGAGTTCCCTCCCCGTGTCGTGGTCCCCGAAAAGACTAGTGCAGAGCGGGGCAAAGGCCAATGGTGGGGCGCACGGGCCGGCAGGGGCGCGACAAGGAAAGGCCCCGGCACGGCGGCCGGGGCCTTGCGGTTTTGTTCATGTCGACGGGGGTCAGTGCGCGTGGCTCTTGTCCCAGTCTTCCCGTTTCGGCAGCGTTTCGAACGTATGTTCGGGCGGCGGCGAAGGCAGGGTCCATTCCAGCGTGTCGGCGTATTCGTTCCAGTAGTTGTTCTGGGTGACGCGGGCGCCCCGGAACAGCGAGTAGAGGATGATGCCGAAGAACAGGATGAACGAGGCAAAGCTGAGGAAGGCGCCTAGGCTGGAGATCTTGTTCCAGTAGGCGAAGGCCTCCGGGTAGTCGATATAGCGGCGCGGCATGCCCTGACGGCCCAGGAAGTGCTGGGGGAAGAAGGTCAGGTTGACGCCGATGAAGAACATCCAGAAGTGCAGCTTGCCGGCCCATTCCGGGTATTGCCGCCCGGTGATCTTGCCGAAGTAGAAGTACACCCCGGCGAAGATGGTGAAGGCCGCGCCCATGGACATGGTGTAGTGGAAGTGGGCCACCACGTAATAGGTATCGTGATAGACCCGGTCGACGCTGGCCTGGCTGAGCACGATGCCGGTCACGCCGCCGATGGTGAACAGGATCAGGAAGCCCAGCGCGAACAGCATCGGCGTCTTGAACTCGACCGAGCCGCCCCACATGGTGGCGATCCACGAGAAGATCTTCACCCCCGTGGGCACGGCGATGACCATGGTGGCCATCATGAAATAGGCCTGCTGGTTGAGGCTGAGCCCCACGGTATACATGTGGTGCGCCCAGACCACGAAGCCCAGCGCCCCGATCGCGATCAGCGCCCAGACCATCGGCAGGTAACCGAAGATCGGCTTGCGCGAGAAGGTGGCGAAGACGTGGCTGACCAGCCCGAAGCCGGGCAGGATCACGATATACACTTCCGGGTGGCCGAAGAACCACAGGATGTGCTGATAGAGGATCGGGTCGCCGCCGCCGGCCGGATCGAAGAAGGTGAAGCCGAAATTGCGGTCCATCAGCAGCATGGTGATGGCGCCGGCCAGCACCGGCAGGGACAGGAGGATCAGCCACGCGGTAACGAAGATCGACCACGAGAACAGCGGAACCTTGAACAGCGTCATGCCCGGGGCGCGCATGTTCAGGAAGGTGGTGATCATGTTGATCGCGCCAAGGATCGACGAGGCGCCCGACAGGTGCACGGCAAAGATGGCCAGATCCATCGCATAGCCGGCCTCGGTGGTCGAGAGCGGCGGATAGAGCACCCAGCCCACGCCAGCGCCGGTCTGGCCGTCTCCTCCCGGTGCCAGCAGCGACGCAATCCCCAGCGAGGTGCCGGCGACATAGAGCCAGAAGGACAGGTTGTTCATCCGCGGGAAGGCCATGTCCGGCGCGCCGATCTGCAGCGGCATGAAATAGTTGCCGAAGCCCCCGAACAGCGCGGGAATCACGACGAAGAACATCATCAGCACGCCGTGATAGGTGATCATCACGTTCCACAGGTGCCCGTTGGGCGTACATTCGCGCGAGGCGTCGGCGATGAAGCGCACGCCTTCGAGGCACATGTACTGGACCCCGGGATCCATCAGTTCCAGTCGCATGAAGACGGTGAAACTGACTGAAATCAAACCCACAATCGCCGAGGTGACGAGGTAGAGAATACCGATGTCCTTGTGGTTGGTGGACATGAACCAGCGGGTGAAGAAACCCTTTCTGTCCTCATGCTCATGCCCGTGAATGGCTGCGTCCGCCATCAGGTCCCTCCTGTCTTGTTCCTGCGCGGCGCAGGTCGGGCCCGCGCGCACCAATCAAGCCGTTTCTAGAATGACGGGCAGGTTGCTTCAATGCCCGAGTTTGATCTGGATCAAGATAAATTGCCGCGCCCCTCTTGATTCCGATCAAGGAAAGGGCGTGTTGCACGGGCCGGTACCGGGTTTGGGCCGTGGTTTCCGGGAGGGTGGCGGGCTTGACGCCGGGTTTCGGGCCGCGCACAAGTCGGGCGATACGGCAGACCGAGGAGCATCCGCCATGAGCTATGATCCCGACAACATCTTCGCCCGGATCCTGCGCGGTGAAATTCCGGCCACGCGGGTGTTCGAGGACGACGACACGCTGGCCTTCATGGACATCATGCCGCGCGCCGACGGGCATTGCCTCGTGATCCCGAAGACCCCGTGCCGGAACATCCTCGATGCCAGCCCCGAGCAGCTTTCGGCAGTGATGCGGACGGTGCAGAAGCTGGCGCGGGCGGTGATGGCGGGGCTCGGCGCCCAGGGCGTGACCGTCCAGCAGTTCAGCGAGGCCGCCGGCGGGCAGGAGGTCTTTCACCTGCATTTCCACGTCCTGCCGCGTTTCGAGGGCGTGAAGCTGCGCCCGCCGGGGCAGCCGGGCGACATGGACGAGATCGCCGCCCATGCCGAAAGGATCCGCGCGGCGATCGAGGCGGGGTGAAGGTCGGGGGCTCTGCCCCCGAACCCCCGGAGTATTTTTTGCAAGAGGAAGGGAGGAGGCGTGCCGGGTCTGCGCGTCAGTGGTCGCCGGCGCATTCCGAGTGATCGCCGAAGGCATCGAGGACCGCGCAGACGTGATCGTGGCGGCCGTCGCAGGCGGTTGCGATGCGGTCGAGTTCACGCTCCAGCCGCTGCAGCCGGAGGATGCGTTCGCGCAGGCGTTCGCGCTGGCGTTCCGCGATGTCATGGGCGCGATCGAGATCGGCACCCGTCGCTCCTTCGAGCGAGAGCAGTGCGGCGATGTCGTTCAGCGGCAGGCCAAGGTCGCGGGCGTGGCGGATGAAGATCAGCCGGTCCAGTGCCGCCCGGTCATAGCGGCGCTGGTTGCCACTGGTCCGGGACGGGCGCGGCAGCAGGCCCTTTTCCTCGTAGAACCGGATCGTCGGCACCTTGACGCCGCTCAGGCGCGACATTTCTCCTATGGAGAGCATGGATTCCCCCTTGAATCTCCAGTCGCTGGAGAGAATAGGCTGGCGGCCTGACCGGGACAAGGAACAACGCGATGCCCCATGATCATCGAGATCCAGAGATCGCCGGGCCGGACGCGGGCGACCGGCGGCTGAGCTGGGCGGTGGGGGTCAATGTCGGGCTGACCGTGGCGCAGGTCGTGGGCGGGGTGCTTTCGGGGTCGCTGGCGCTGATCGCGGATGCGCTGCACAATTTCTCGGACGCGGTGGCGCTGATCATTGCCTTTGCCGCGCGCCGCATCGCCCGCAGGCCCGCCGACGCGGTGATGAATTTCGGCTATGGTCGGGCCGAGGCGGTGGCGGCGCTGGTCAATTACACGACGTTGGTGGTGATCGCGCTGTACCTGATCTACGAGGGGATCGTGCGGTTCTTTCAGCCCGAGCCGATTGACGGCTGGATGGTGGTCTGGATTGCCGGGATCGCGCTGGTGGTGGATGTGGCCACGGCCATGCTGACATGGCAGATGTCGAAGGGCAGCATGAACATCCGCGCGGCCTTTCTGCACAATGTCGCCGATGCGCTGGGATCGGTAGCGGTGATCGTGGCCGGCACGCTGGTGATCCTGTTCGACTGGGTCTGGGTCGATCCGGCGGTGACGCTGATGGTGGCGGGCTACATCCTGTGGCATGTGCGCGCCGAGGTGGGCGGCGTGGTGCGGTTGCTGATGATGGGCAGCCCGGTGCAGATCGGGGCCGAGGCCGTCATCCGCGCCATCGAGAGCGATCCCGACGTGGCAAGCGTTCACAATCTGCGCCTGTGGGAGATGCGCGAGCGCGAACCGGCGCTGGATGCGCATGTGGTGATCGCGGCCCAGTCGTGGGAGCAGGCCGAACGGGTCAAGGCGCGGATCAAGGCGATGCTGGGTCGGGAATTCGGCATCAGCCACAGCACGCTGGAACTGGAGCGGTCCTCGGAATTCTGCCTGACACCGGAGCGGATCGGAGGCGGCTGACGGGTCGGGGGACGGCCGGAAGCCAGGCGGTGCCGCGATGCAAAGCCGCCCCGACCGGGTCGGGGCGACAATGCCGCTGCCCCGGGCCGGTGCGAAATGCGTGCCGGTCCGGGGCGGTACAAATCAACCACTCACTCACTGAACGGCCCCCCATTCTATCGCGATCGGGGGGGGCGCACATGACCCAAATGGGTCAAATCGTGACTTTACCCGAGCGGCAAGCTTGTTTTACCTGTGATATGTATCCGGGTTTCGCGGCGCAGCGGGGGGCGGGGCCATAGACGACGCGCAAAATGGTGGTGATGGCGCCCCGGGACACGGGGCCGTGACCCGCGACGAGGTGGTCGCCGCGATCTATGAGGCCGTTATTCGTCCGGCCTGTTTCGGGGCCTTTCTCGATACCTGGCGCGAACATATTGCCGAGGCTCTGGCCGATCCGGCCCGTCATCACCTTCAGCCCGGAGGCGAGGACGAGGTGACGCTGGACCCCGAGCTTGCAGCGCATTTCGCGCGCGCGCAGGAACTGCTCGACCGGCTGGGGCGGGACGCCCCCGAAATCGGCCTGTGCGAGCGGGTCGAGCAATCTCCTGGGTTCGTTCTCGTGCTCACGCCCGAGGGGGCGATCGTCGCCGCGGGGGCTGCCGCGCGTACGGAACTGGGGGACGAGCCGCGGCTCACGGCGCTTGAGGACATGCTGGCCGTGCAGTCCCGGAAGGTGCTGCGCGAACTGATGCAGGCGTTGCGCGAAGACGCGGATGCCCGAGAGCTGCGGGTACTGGCAACCGGGACCGTGCCGCGTCATCTGATCGTCCGGGTGGCGTACGAGAACGGCGTGCTTCTGATCGTCGAGGCGCTGGATTTCCGCTGGAGCGCGCGGGCGGCGCAGATGCTGGTGGACAGTTTCGGGCTGACCCCGGCCGAGGTCGAGCTGGTGCGCAAGCTGATGGCCGGCGAGACGCTGCGCGAAATCGCGGCGCGCACCGGGCGGTCGGCACATACGGTGCGCAATCAGGCCAAGTCGGTTCTGGCCAAGACCGGCGCGCCGGGGCAGGTGGACCTGATCCGGCTGGTGGCACTGCTGGTCAAGGCCGAATCGCGCTCCGCTCCTGGCGCCCCGGCAGCGGTCGGGCTTCGCAGCGAGATCATGCGCATGTCGTCGGGGCTGGAGATGCAGGTCGTTCACGCCGGCACCGAGAGCGGTTTTCCGGTCATCTTCCTGCACGGGATGCAGGATGGCATGTCGCCGGTCGAGGCCCTGAACGAGCGGCTGATCCGCCGCGGCTATCGCGTGATTGCGCCGGTACGGCCGGGATACGGCCGGTCGGCGCCGGTGTCGCCGGACCGCAAGGCGCTGTCCGTCTTCGTCGGACATGTGGACGAGATGATCCGGCGGCTGGGGCTGCGGCGGCCGCTGATCCTGGGGTACATGGCCGGCGCCATCAGCGGCCATGTGCTCACCGGGCGGCTGAACGGCCGTATTGCGGGAATGCTGGGCATCGCCGGGGCGGTTCCGATCCGGCGGGCCGGCGACCTGGCGAGCATGGCGCCTTCGCAGCGGGCGGCGGCCTATACCGCGCGCTATGTGCCTGCGCTTCTGCCCTTCGTGCTGAGGGTCGGAATCTCGCAGATCGACAGCCGGGAGTTCAAGGGGTTTCTGGATGGCGTGTTCCGTCCGGGCACGCGCGATCACGAGGTGGTTCGCCGTCTCGGTCTGGTCGGGGCGATCCGGTCCGGGTACCGGTTTTCGGTCCAGCAGGGGCATTTCGGCTTTGCGTCGGATGCGTATTTCGCCGTACGCGACTGGAGTTCGCAGATTTCCCGGCCCGCCGCGCCGGTCGTGCTGCTGCATGGCGAACTGGATCCCGTCATCACCCCCGACATGGCCCGCGCCTTTGCCGCGCGGCGGGACAATATCGACCTGCGGATGGTGGCGGATGCCGGCCAGCTTCTGCTCTACCAGCTGCCCGAGCTGGTCCTGGATGCGCTTGACGAGATGAGTGGCCGCCGCTCCAGTCGCCACAAGGCAGGGTAGGCTCAGGGCCCGAACACCGCCTCGAAGCTGCGCCTGAGCGCCACATCCACATCGGCCATGGTCACCGGCAGGCCCAGATCGACCAGGCTGGTCACGCCGTGTTCGGAGATGCCGCAGGGCACGATGCCCGAGAAATGCTCCAGCTCCGGTTCCACGTTGATCGAGATGCCGTGGAAGCTGACCCATTTGCGCAGGCGGATGCCGATGGCCGCGATCTTGTCCTCGCGCATCGCGCCGGTCGCGGTCCGCGGCTTGTCGGGGCGTTCGACCCAGACGCCGACCCGGCCTTCGCGGATGTGGCCGGTGACGTTGAACTCGGCCAGCGCCGCGATCACCCAGTCCTCGAGCTGCCGGACGAAGCGCCGCACGTCGCGCCCGCGCCGGTTCAGGTCGAGCATGACATAGACCACCCGCTGGCCGGGGCCGTGATAGGTGTACTGGCCGCCGCGCCTGGTCTCGTACACCGGAAAGCGGTCGGGCGCGATCAGGTCCTCGCGGCGGGCCGAGGTGCCGGCGGTGTAAAGCGGCGGATGCTCCAGCAGCCAGATGCATTCGCCGGCCGTGCCGCGGGCGATCCTTGCCGCGCGGTCTTCCATGAAGGCAACCGCGTTCTCGTAGGGCGTGAGGCCCTCGGAGATGATCCATTCCACCATGGCGGCCTGCATATCGCGGTGCGTGCCGGGGGGGAAGGGGCAGGCCGCGGTTTCAATGAGGCGGCGTTGCAGGGCGTGGGTGTCCGATTCGCGGGCCAGGCGCGCCGCGCCCGCTCGTCCATCCGCCCGAGCGCCCGTTCGAACTGCTTGAAGCCGATGATGCACCACGGGCAGACCATGTCGGACACCAGGTCGATTTCGACCCCGCCAGGATCGCCGGGCGGCCTGGCGGGGACGGGTTCATCCCTCATGGCAAGGCGCGCCTTCGGCGATGTTGCAAGCCTGGCGGCGCTGCTGCGGCGAGGGAAGGCAACTTCCCTTGAGAGGGGGCGTTTTTGCCTCTTCACAACATCGCCCGGACGTTCTATACGCCCGTTCACACCAAGCCGGACAGTGCGGTCGTGGCGGAATTGGTAGACGCGCAGCGTTGAGGTCGCTGTGGGGTAACACCCGTGGAAGTTCGAGTCTTCTCGACCGCACCAAATCCCCGATCTGAAATGGGCTTATGTGAGCGCAAATGCGTGAAAAACAATGGTCTTTCCACCTGCTCTGCGCCCCCATGATTTGACTTTGCGGGCAGTTTTGCGCGTTCATTCCCCCACCAATCACGCACCGTGGGGGATTTGGTGGCCTCGATCACAAGGCACAAGCGAGGATACAGGGCGCAGATCCAGCGTAAAGGGATTCGCAAGAGCAAGGTATTCCCGACCCGGCAGGCGGCCAAGGTTTGGGCCGCACGGGTCGAATACGAGATCCTGAACGACGAGCAGATCGCGGCGGAAATGACGCTGGGCGAGGTCATGGACCGCTATGCCCGAGAGGTCAGCCCGAAGAAGCGCGGCGAGCGGTGGGAGGTCATCCGGTTGGAGAAGCTGGGCCGCGATCCTCTGGCCCGCATCAGGCTGGGCGACCTGAAAACGCGTCATCTGGCCGAGTGGCGGGACCGCAGATTGCAGGAAGTGGCGCCTGCCAGCGTGATCCGCGAGATGCAGCTCCTTTCATCGGTCCTGAACACGGCGCGGCGGGAATGGAACCTGATCGCAGACAACCCGCTGCGCGACGTGTCGAAGCCGCGCAAGCCGCCGCCGCGGGACAACGATGATGTCGGCCTCGCGCATGGGCCGCGTGGTGCCGCCCTTGTCGGTCCAGCGGCCCGCCAGCAGGTCGCGTGCCGCTTGCGCGATGGCATCCACTTTCTCGCGCGCGACCTGCGCGTTGCCTTCGTGTTCCACGGGTACGAGGAATGCCCCTGCGGACGGATAAGGCGTACCGGTCACGGCCTGCTGCGCGGTATCCGTGTGGCTGGCAAGCCGCCCCTCATAGACCTGCTCCGAGATGAACCGGCAAACCTCCGGGTGCATCCGCCGGGTGACGCGAAGGAAAATGCCGCTACCGGGCGGCACGGTGGCATGTTCGCCCAGCATCCAGTCAAGGCAGGATAGGTTCGTGGGTTCGGGATGCGCGCCCTGGATCACCTGCGGCAATTGCCGGGGGTCGCCACGCAGGTGCGCCAGGTCAAGCGTCGTGGCATGGCGGCAGCCCATGAACCGCATGAGGTCGGATGCCGAAAACAGGATCGTTCCGCCAAATCTTTGCATGAACTCCCAGATTTTGTGACCATCGACTGGGCGATCCGTTCAGGGGAGCGCCCCGCAATCCAAATTGTCATCGCTCGTTTGCCCGATCTTCCCAGTCGTCCCGGCAAACGCGGTACCAGGAATCTTGGGGCATGCTTCACGACTTGCTGTGGTCACCTTCACGAATGATCCGAAGGCTCCCTGGGGAAATCAGCGAGGCACGCTTGCCTTTGTGCCCCATCCACAGTGAAAATCCCCGTTCGATCAACTCCGCGGCTTCGTCGAGCGTCTTAACATAAACCGTGTTTTCAGCGTGATGTTTGAATTTGCCATGAGCGGGGTCGCCCAAGCGATACCCTTTCGTTGTAAAGTCCGGTTCCTCGGCCACACCGTCACGCGGTGAAACACGTTCAATCCTGATCACGCGCCCCTTCATGATCGTATTGCTCCCATTTCAAGTCAGTATCTCGTCAGCGCCTGACATCACAACCGTCGAGAGAATCATCTCGACAGAACCCAAGGTCATCAATAGCCTGCCTGGGTGTCAATCTCTGTCATGGGTGCGCATGAGTTTCTCCAAGGCACAGGATCTGCTGCGGCTGGCTCGCATGGCGGCGACCCGGCATGGCGGGATCAGTCTCGACGAGATCAAGGCCGCGTTCGACATCTCGCATCGCACGGCGCAACGCATGGTTCAGGCGCTGGAAACCACCTTTCAGAACGTGACCTGGCAGGACGGCCTCGACCGCAAGAGGCGATGGCACCTGGCTGACCCGATGCTGAACAGGATGGAGTTGCGCAGTGAAAGCGCGCTGGAAGCACTGGAGATCGCAGCCCGCACCGCCCGCGAGGAAGGGCGGCTTCGCCACGCGCGGGCCCTTGATGACCTGCGCGACGGAATGATTGCCCGCCTGCCGCCCGTTGACGCCGCTTGCAGCGAGGCCGATGCCGAAGCCGTGCTGATGGCACTTGGCCAGGTTGCCCGGCCGGGGCCGAAGGTGATGGTTGCGCCAGAGGTTCTGGACGCGATCATCGAGGCCTTGCGCGGCCCCTTCCGGTTGCGCATGCGCTATCGCACCCCAGATGCTCCGCCCAGGATCGTCGAGCCGCACGGGCTCTTGCGCGGCCATCGCAGCTATCTGGTGGCCCGGCAACCGGATCGCGGCGAGGGTTTGCGCAATTTCCGCCTTGATAGGATCCACGAGACCCGGGTGCTGAACGAAAGCTTCGCCTTCCAGCCCGGCTTCTCGATCGAGGAGCATGCCGCGCGCGCCTTTGGCGTCTGGCAGGATCCCGAGCAATATGGCGAGGTCGTCTGGCGTTTCGCTCCCGAGGCCGCCGAGCGTGCGGCCAAGTTCTGCTTCCACCCGACTCAGGTTCTCGAGCCGCAGCCGGACGGCAGCCTGATCCTGCGCTTTCACGCGGCGGGCTGGCTGGAAATGGCATGGCACCTCTACCAGTGGGGCGACAAGGTGGAGGTGCTGGCGCCCGAGGGCCTGCGCAAGCTGGTCGAGGGCTACCAGAGGTCGGATTTCAACGCGCTCCCCTGACGTTTTGCCAACGAGGACATTGCCATGAAAAATGATCTTGACCACGCGACGCTCAAAGACAAACAACGTGCCATCCGCGCGGGCTTCCCCGAAACCATGGGCCTACGCGTCCACCGGGCGATCAGCTGGATCGGCCGTGCCGAGGCTTGCGGCGACGATTTTGACGCGCGCTTCATCTTCCTGTGGATCGCCTTCAATGCGGCTTACGCCGACGAAACCGAGTTCCAGTCAGCCGCCCTGCAAGGGGAACGCGCGGTCTTTTCCGGCTTCTTCGAAAAGATCGCGCGCCTTGACGGCGAATCCCGCATCTATGGCGCGATCTGGGACCGGTTCCACGGGCCGGTGCGCCTGCTGATGGAAAACCGCTATGTCTTTCACCCGTTCTGGCAGCATCACAACGGCATACCCGGCCATGATGACTGGGAAGAGCGTTTCACTGCCTCGGCCCGCGCCTTCGCCAGTGCCTTCCAGAACGGCGATTGCGCCAGGGTGCTGAGCTTCGTCTTCGACCGGCTCTATGTGCTGCGCAACCAGCTGGTCCATGGGGGTGCGACCTGGAACAGCAGCGTGAATCGCGCCCAGGTCCGTGACGGCGCCGCGATCCTGAGCTTTCTCGTGCCGGTTTTCGTGGACATCATGATGGACAACCCCCAAGCCGATTGGGGCAGGCCGTTCTATCCGGTGGTGAATTAGCCCCTCGGTCGAGTATTGAACTCGTTCAGCCCCGTGTGAATCCTTTTTGTCAACACGGCCTAAGGGATGATTTGATCTGGATCGTTCGACCGAGATGATGCGGCTTTCGGAGCCGCTCGGGGTCCTGGCGATGGCCGCCGACCTCGCCACCGCGCGCCCGCCGGGCAGCAGTCTGACCGGCGCGATCGTCGGCATACGGCTGGCACATCGCGCCAGCGGCGACGAGGCGCTGGCCCAGACTGTCTATTACACCGCGCTGTTCGGCTTTGTCGGCTGCACCGCCTTCGCGCACGAAGCCGGCCAGATGGCGTTGGGCGACGATCGCGGCTTCAGCCTGGCCTTCCTGCTGTGTGACTGGCTCGACCTGGACGCGTTGCAGGCGGCGCTGGATGAAAACGTCGCGATGCATGCGCCCGAAAACGAACGCCAGGCGGCATTCCGGGCCATTCTCGACATGGCCGACGCGATCCCCGAGGTGACGCGTGCCCATTGCGCCCAGGCCGAGATCTTCGCCCGCCGCCTGCCGCTGCCGGCGGCGGTGCTGCCCAACATGGCACATTTCTACAGCCGCTGGGACGGGCTGCTGGGCGGCATCGGCGGAGAAGACATACCGCTCGCGGCGCGCATCGTCGCGGTGGCCCACGTGGCCGATCTCTACCGACACCTGAAGGGCGAGGCAGCGGCGCGCGCCGAAATCGCCAACCGCGCCGGCAAGCATCTGGACCCGACGCTCTGCGCGGTGCTCGAAGACAACTGGGACGCCATCAACGAGGGGCTGGACGAGGCGCCGGTCTTCGATTGCTTCGTGGCGACCGAACCGGGCGAGGGGCTGGGTATCACGCGGGCGCATTGCGAACCGCTGGCACTGATCGCCGCCGATTTCGTCGGCCAGAAGACCACCTTCGGCGCCGGGCACAGCCGCCGGGTGTCGGCGCTGGCCGGGCGTGCCGGGCAGATCGCCGGGCTGGACGGCGAACAGGTCGATGCACTGCGCCATGCCGGCCTGCTCCACGACATCGGCAAATGCGCGGTCAGCAACCGGATCCTGGAAAAGGCGGGGCCGCTCACCGCGTCCGAGCGGCTCGAATTCGAAAGCTACAGTTTCCAGACCGACTTCCTGCTGTCGCACGGGGCGGTCTTCGACCTGCTCAGGCCGGTGGCCAGCAGCGCCGACGAACGTTTCGACGGTTCGGGCTTTCACCGTCGGGTGCCGGTGCGCGGGCTGGCCGAGAACATTCTTGCCGCGGCCAATCTGCTGGACGAACTCTGCCACGATGCCCCGGACCGGGCAGCACTGGACCGCGAGGAGGCGCTCGAGCGGCTCTCGGACGAATCCCGTCAGGGCCGGCTGGCACCGCGCGCGGTCAGCGCGGTGATGCAGGCCGCCGGCGCCTCGGCAAGCGCGGCGGCCCAGGCGCTGCCCTTCGACCTGACCCGCCGCGAGGCCGAGGTGATGGCTCGTCCGGCGCGATCGGAAAGCACCGCGCGTATCGCCCGGGCGTTGGCGATTTCGGAAAAGACCGCCGACCATCACATCCAGGCGATCTATGCCAAGACCGGTGTGCGAAACCGTCCCGCCATCGCCATCCTTGCCATCGAATACGGGCTGGCGGGCAGCTGACGCGCGCGCAATTCCCGTCCTGCGGCATGCCAATTCACTCACGCGAGCAACTTGCAGGGTAAGGACCCGCCGCGGCCTTCCTCTTGCCTGAAATACTCCCGCCGGAGGCCCGCGCCGGCAGGCGCGGTCAGGGGTGCGACGGCAGGTTGACGGGCATCATTTCCGAAAAATGGGGACATCTCCCGATTCATCGGCTGCTCGGGGGCCGGCATGCTTGCCGGCATGGGCGGTCGCGTGGGCCGCCCCGGCACAGGAGGAGAAAATGACCTGCTACAACTCGATCACCATCGATGCCGCCCCCGAGGCCGTCTGGGCCCGGCTGCGCAGCTTTCACGACATGTCCTGGGCAGAAGGCATCGTCGAAGATCTCAAGCCCGTTGGCGACATTCCTGCCGACAGGCAAGGCGCCGGCCGGCTGATCAACGGCGCCATCCGCGAAACCCTGACCGGGCTGAATGATGACGAGATGACGCTCGAGTACACGCTGGACGACGGGCCCGACGTGCTGTCGGCCAATCGCGTACGCAACTACCGCGCCACCATCCGGGTGTGCCCGGTGACCGCCAGCGGCCAGAGTTTCGTCGAGTGGCGGACGGTCTGGGATGCCGCCGACGGCGACGTCAAGGCGTTCTGCGATCCGCTTTACGCCGGAATGCTGGCCCAGCTGGCGGCGCGTTTCGCCTGACCCATCGATCCGGAAAGGAAACATCATGCACAAGAGTGTGACAACCGCCGCTCTCGCCGCGCTGCTGGCTGCAGGCGCCGCGCTGGCCGAGTCCACCACCTGGATACTGGAACTTCAGGTCGCCGAGGGCGATGGCGAGGCCTTCGCCACGCTGATGGATGACATGGCCGCCAGCGCCCGTGCTACCGAGCCAGGCACCGTGATCTATGAATGGTATCGCGGCGCCGAGCCCGGCAGCTGGAAGGTTCTGGAGCGTTACGCCGACGACGACGCCCTGCTGGCACATCTCGGCACCTTCAAGCAGAAGTTTGCCGAGCGGTTCCTGGCGCTGGTCGTGCCGCAGTCGCTGACCGTCTACGGTGCGCCGGGCGAGGCCGCGCGCGGCGTGCTGGCCGGGTTCGGCGCGGTCTATTTCGAACCCGAGGGCGGCCTGAACCGTTGACGGGAAGGGTATGATGGCAGGACAGGTGCGGCATGGACCCGCACCTGTCACATGCGGACATGAAACCGGTTGCCTGAATCTTCGCATCCGATCATGGTCCCTTGCCACGCTCGGCACCTGGCAGATTTTCAACCGGAACCGGGCGCCGGCGGAGAGTGCGGCGCCCGGTGCGGGATCACTTCATCATCATGGTGATGGAATCCGTGGTGTAGAGATAGTCGCCTCCACCTGCGAGCGAATGACAGGCGATACAGCCCTTGTCGGCGCCCTTGGCGACCTTGCCGGCCAGCCGCATCCCCTTGGGGTTCTTGTCCAGCGAACCGTCGGGCAGGAACTTGACCCAGAACCAGTCCTGGTTGTCGGGATCGAACCCGGCCTCGCGGCGATACATCACCGTGACCGAGCCGAGATGCTTGTCGGGGTTCATCTGGACCTCTTCCATGCTCACGCCCTTGGGGCCGTAATTGCGCTTCACGATCAGATCGCCAGTATGACCGTCGATCTTCGCCTTGGAATAGAAGGTTTCCAGCATCATCCCGTGCGGGTCCGTCCCTTCGTAGGGCAGGGTGCTGATTGCATTCTCGCCGGCAAGATTGAGCGATTCCATGGCGTCCCAGATCTTCGCGGCAAAGGCGGCGTCCTCGTCGGTGCCGAAGGGCGCCATGGCCTGGGCCAGTGCCGTGGTTCCGGTAAAGGACGCGGCCAGAATCGCGGCGGTCAGAAATCGTTTCATCTTCATATCCCTGTAACTGTTTTGCGTATGCGGCCAGCCTAGAGGCAGCTGCGACGGCGGGATAATAAAAGCCTGTCACCATGGCGTGAGCGGATCGTGTGCAGACGTGAGTGGACGCGGATGACCCCGCCGCCCGATCATGCGTTGGATCTTTCGGGTCCGCCGGACAATGGCATGCGCAACGGGTGGAGAGATGCAATGATCGGCGCAGGCGCATCATGGATGACTGCCGCTTTCGCGATGATCGCGGCGTCGGCCCATGGCGGCGCGCCAGACCGGGGCGTTTGCATCCGCAACGGATCGGGGCAGGCGCACTATTTCGTGGCCGAATCTCCCGATGGTGCCCGCAGGCTGGCCCGCCTCGCGCCGGGGGAGGCGTTGTGCGCTCCGGCCGCCTCGACCGCCGGGGGGCAGGGCATGGTGTCTGTGTTCGAAGAACTCGACTCGATCGAAGGCTGCTCGCGGCTGGCCGATCCGGGCCGGGCCGAGACATTGCTGGAGTACGAGGATTTCGACCGCTGCCTCTGGGGCGAGGGGGAGTGACGCCCCCCTCAGGCGATGGTTTCAGCCCCGGCTTCGCCGTCGCCGGCGGCGCCCCGGATCGCCGTCGCCCCGGCCGCCGGTGTTGAAGGAGACATCCGGCAGGGTCACGATCTTCGCCAGTTCCGGGAACGGGTCGGTGGCGTGCGGGATGGCGTTGGCGGCGACGAAATGTTCCTGAAAGCGGGGCTCGATGGCGGTTTCGACCTTGGTGATGTCGCGCACCACGCGCTCGATCCCGGCCCGCGCGGCGACATTGCACAGCGCGATGCGCGCCCCCGTTCCGGCGGCATTTCCCGCGCTTGTCACCCGCTCCAGCGGGCAATCCGGGATCATGCCCAGAACCAGCGCGTGCTTCGTGGATATATGCGCACCGAACGCCCCGGCCAGCACGACCCGGTCCACCCGGTCCACGCCCATCTCGTCCATCAGGAGCCGCGCCCCGGCATAAAGCGCCGATTTGGCCAGCTGGATGGCGCGGATGTCGCCCTGGGTCACCGCGATGCGCGGCCCGCCCGTGGCGGTCGCATCATGGATCACATAGGCATGCGTGCGCCCCTCGGCCACGCAGCGCGGCGTGCCGGTCTGTTCGGCCGAGCCGATCAGCCCCGAGGCATCGAGGATGCCGCTCATGCGCATTTCCGCCACCGCCTCGATGATGCCCGAGCCGCAGATGCCGGTGATGCCGGTGGCGGCGGTGGCCTCGGCAAAGCCCTCCTCGTCCGACCACAGATCGCAGCCGATCACGCGAAAGCGGGGCTCCTTCGTCTCCGGGTCGATTTCGATCCGCTCGATGGCGCCGGGCGCGGCGCGCTGGCCCGAGCTGATCTGCGCCCCCTCGAAGGCCGGCCCGGTGGGCGAGGAGCAGGCCAGAACCCGGCCCCGGCGGCCAAGCTGAAGCTCGGCATTGGTGCCCACGTCGACGATCAGCACTAGATCGTCGGAATTGTGCGGCTCTTCCGCCAGCGCCACCGCCGCCGCATCGGCCCCCACATGCCCCGCAATGCAGGGCAGGATGTAGATGCGGGCGTTTTCGTTCATCGCCGCGAGATCCAGATCGCGCGCATCCAGCGTCACCGACCCGGAGGTGGCCAGCGCAAAGGGCGCCTGGCCCAGCTCGACCGGATCGATGCCCAGGAGCAGGTGGTGCATCACCGGGTTGCAGACGATCACCGCCTCGAGGATCAGTTCGGGCGCGATGCCGGCCCGGGCGGCGACCGAGCGGACGAGTTCGTCGAGGGCCTCGCGCACGGCGGCCGTCATCTCGGCCGCGCCGCCGGGGTTCATCATGGCGTAGGAGACCCGGCTCATCAGATCCTCGCCAAAGCGGATCTGCGGGTTCATTACCCCGGCCGCGACCTTCACCTCGCCATTACGCAGATCGGTCAGATGCGCCGCGATGGTGGTCGAGCCCAGATCGATCGCCAGCCCGTAGATGCGATGGTCGGCATAGCCCGGCCAGATCTCGGTGATGCGTGCGGCCTGGTCGCGGTGATCGCGGTTGAGCGCCACGGTCACCTGCCAGCCGCCTTTGCGCAGGACCGGCTGAAGGCGGCTGAGGATCGATGGCGGTGCGGTGACGGTTTCGATCCCCCACTGATCGCGCAGCGCGGCGGCCAGCCGTTCCAGATCGCCCGAGGGTTCGTGCATGTCCGGTTCGGCCACCTCGACGAAGTGCAGATGCGTGGCCGGGTCCATGGTGATGGTGCGCGCGGTCGCTTCCTTGCGCACCACCTGCCGGTGGACCTGGCTTTCGGGGGGCACGTCGATCACCACGTCGCCCTGCACCAGGGCCTGGCAGCCCAGCCGCCGGCCCTCCTTCATGCCGCGCTTGTCCTTGTAGCGCTGTTCGACCGCGTTCCACGGGCTCAGCGCATCGGGGGTGACGGTGACCCCGTGCTTGGGGAATTCGCCGAACATCGGCGTCACCTGGCACTTGGAGCAGATCCCGCGCCCGCCGCACACGCTGTCGAGATCGACGCCCAGCTGGCGGGCGGCGGTCAGGACCGGCGTGCCGCGGGGAAAGCGGCCGCGCTTGCCCGAAGGGGTGAAGATGACAAGGGGGTCGGTGCTGCTCATGGGTTGCCTCGGTCGGTTCGCGCCTGCGCCGAACATATCCCCCCGGCGGCAAAGGGAAAGGCGGGCGGCGACGATTTCCTTGGCCCGGGCGTCATTTTTCGCCCCGCCCGGCGGCATTCCCGCCGGCGGCAGGGTCCGTCTGGTGCCGATACCAATTCAGTACATAGACCCGGATCGCCGAGGCCAGCCCGGCGCGGGTGCCGCGCGCCTCGTCGATTTCGGCGGCCAGCTGGTTCAGCGGCTTGCCCTGCGCGGCGGCAATGTCGCGGAAGGCGTGCCAGAATTCCTCTTCCAGCGAAACGCTCGTGCGGTGCCCGCGCAGGGTCAGGGACCGTTTCACCGGGCGTGCGGTCATTCCTCGCGCCCGAACTGATCACTGACATGCCCGTCGAGATGGCGGCGGGCCTTTTCGGCCTCGGCCCGTTCCAGATCCCGTTGCGCCCTGGTGCGGCCGAATTTCACCGAGTTCTCGTCGCCGCGGGCCCGTCTCTCGGCGCGGGCGTGCTGTTTCCGGACGGTGCGAAGATTGACGATGCGGGCGGTCATGAGCTCTCCTGCCGGTTCCGGCGCAGGCTAGCCGCAGAGCGGCGCGCGATCAATCGCCGGCGGCAAGCCGCTTCGAAGCGGTTTGCAAGCGGTTTCGAAACCGCTTGGGAAGGCGTTTGGAAACGCCTTCCCGGTCGTCTCGCGGCTCAGGCCTCTTTCGGGCCGATCATCTTTTCGGGGCGCACCACGCGGTCGAAGGTCTCTTCGTCGACAAAGCCCAGCTTCACCGCTTCTTCGCGCAGGGTTGTGCCGTTCTTGTGCGCGGTCTTGGCCACCCTGGTGGCGTTGTCATAGCCGATTTCGGGGGCCAGCGCCGTCACCAGCATCAGGCTTTCGCGCATCAGCTTCTCGATCCGGTCGGTATTGGCTCGCAAACCGTTCAGCAGGCGTTTGGTGAAGCTGTCGGACACGTCCCCTAGAAGCTGGATCGACTGCAGCAGGTTGTAGGCCATCATCGGGTTGTAGACGTTCAGCTCGAAATGCCCCTGGCTGCCGGCAAAGCCGATCGCCGCGTCATTGCCCATCACGTGGGCGGCGACCTGGGTCATGGCCTCGCACTGGGTGGGGTTGACCTTGCCCGGCATGATCGAACTGCCCGGCTCGTTCTCGGGCAGGATCAGTTCGCCCAGCCCCGAGCGCGGGCCCGAGCCCAGAAAGCGGATGTCGTTGGCGATCTTGTAGAGCGAGCCGGCCACGGTCTTCAGCGCCCCGGACATGAACACCATCGCGTCATGGGCGGCCAGCGCCTCGAACTTGTTGGGGGCGGTGACGAAGGGCTGGCCGGTGATGTCGGCGATGTTGGCGGCGACCTCCTCGGCCCAGCCCTTGACCGTGTTCAGCCCGGTGCCCACGGCGGTGCCACCCTGGGCCAGTTCGTAGATGCCGCCCAGCGCCATCTCGATCCGGGTCAGCCCCATGCGGACCTGGTGGGCATAGCCGGAAAACTCCTGCCCCAGGGTTAGCGGGGTGGCGTCCTGGGTATGAGTGCGGCCGATCTTGATGATGTCCTTGAACTCTTCCTGCTTGGCTTCCAGCCCCTCCAGCAGCGTGCGCAGACCAGGAAGCAGCACATCGCGGGTCAGCTGCGCGGTGGCGATATGCATGGCAGTGGGGAAGGTGTCGTTCGAGGACTGCCCCATGTTGACGTGATCGTTGGGATGCACCGGATCCTTGGAGCCGATCTGCCCGCCGAGGATCTCGATGGCGCGGTTGGCGATCACCTCGTTGGCATTCATGTTCGACTGCGTGCCCGAGCCGGTCTGCCAGACCACCAGCGGGAAGTTGTCGTCGAAGCGGCCCTCGATCACTTCGCCCGCGCCCTGGATGATGGCATCGGCGATTTTCGGGTCCAGCCGGCCCATGCGCTTGTTGGCCATGGCGCAGGCCTTCTTGACCACGCCTAGCGCGCGGATGATCGGCACCGGCTGGCGTTCCCAGCCGATGGGGAAGTTCATCAGGCTGCGCTGGGTCTGGGCGCCCCAGTACTTGTCGGCGGGCACTTCGAGCGGGCCGAAGCTGTCGGTTTCGGTGCGGGTCTGCTGGGACATGGGACTCTCCGTCTTGCATGCGGCTGCATGCCGTTTACCCAGCCCCGGGCGCGGGCGCAATCGGCCAGTTGCGCGCGCGGATTGCCCCGGCACAGCCGGCCGCGCGCGGGCAGGGGGAGAATGGAACGTTGTGGCATCGCCCTCAACCTGTAAGATGGGACGCGTAACGGCACGCACCCGGCTGCAGGAAGGGATGCCCGATGCGACCCAGAGAGAAACGACGTCAGGCGGCAGTGTTGCTGAGCTTCCTTTTCGGCGCGCTGCTGGCGCTCGTGCCGGTCGCCGGATCGGAGGCCCGCGCCGGCGACCGTGCGGATGTCCCGATTTCGGCCTTCGTCGGCGATTATGTGGGCGAGGCGGAAGTGATCAATGCCGACGGCACCAAGACGCACCGGAACCTCAGTGTGCAGATCCGCGAAACCAAGGACGGGTTCTCGGTGGCATGGACGACGGTGACTCACAAGCCATCGGGCAAGACCTCCGAGAAATACTATGAAATCGAGTTCCGCCCCTCTGTGCGCCACGGCATCTATTCCGCCGTCATGCGCCGCAACCTGTTCGGACACGGGGTGCCCCTCGACCCGATGAAGGGCGAACCCTATGTCTGGGGGCGGATCGTCGGAAGGACGATGACCGTCTATTCGCTGTTCATCGACGATGATGGCGGCTACGAGATACAGAAATACGACCGGACGCTGGCCGAGGGCGGGCTGGAGCTCAGCTTTGCCCGGTTCCGCAACGGCGAGAAGCTCAAGACCGTCACGACCTTCCTGAAAAGGAAGTAGGGCGCCGCTGACCGGGCCGGGGCGTTACTTGCGGAACTTGTCCAGCGAAACGATTTCGGCGTCGGAGCGGGGCTCGTCGGGTTCCGGCGCCGTTTCGGGTTCGGCCGCCTGCTCGGCCCCGTCTTCGTCCAGCACGACGTCCTCCTCGTCTTCGGCCGCTTCGAAGCGCAGGCCGAACTCGACCGAGGGATCGACGAAGGTGCGAATCGCATCGAAGGGGATATAGAGCGTCTCGGGCGAATCGCCGAAGTTGAGCGTTACCGAGAAGCCGTCCTCGTCCACTTCGAGATTGTCGAACCAGTGCTGCATGACCACCGTCATGTCGCCTGGATAGCGCTCGGCCAGCCAGTCGGCGATGCGCACGCCGGGATGGCGGGTGTCGAAGGTGATGAAGAAGTGATGCTGTCCGGGCAGACCGTGTTCGGAAACGTCACGCAGGACAGTGCGGATCAGGCTGCGCATGGCCTGGTGCATGAGATTTCCGTAGTCGATACCTTCCGACATCTTCGCCATCCGCCTTTTGCGCCAGCATACGGGATTCGGAGGGAAACGAAAGGCCGCAGGCAAGGGAAAGCGGAAAGGCTTCGCGCGGCGCATCGCGATGGCGGGCAGGGCCGCCGGTTCGGCAGGCAAGGCATTGAAAACGGGGGGAAAGTGCAGGCTTCTGTTGCCAGGTGCCTGCGAACCCCGCCTTACACGGCTAGGTATAAGGACTTGAGATTTTCGGTCTTTCGGACTGCTTAGGCAGCCAGAGCGACCGGAGCACGATTGTCGTTGGCAATTATGCTTCATGGACCGATAACGGTGGTACCTCACCGGGGCAAAGCCACGCCTTTACACGTTCGTCGATCCTGTTTCGGCCCCGTCTTCCCCCAACGAAGGATCTGGTGGAGCCGCCGGGTACCGCCCCCGGGTCCGATCCGCTTATTCCGCGCGCGTTTATGCCCATAGTCCCCGAGGGGACGTTCTGAATATAGGACCAATGCACGGGCTTTTGAAGAGGCAATTGCAGCCATGCCCCGTCAGAGAGCGCCGCCGTCGGCCGGGTGCGCGGGCGTCATGGTCCGGCCATAAACCTGCCGTGATTCGCCACTAGCTTTTCCGCCCTGATCCGAATGCACAGCAGGAGAAGACCGATGTTGCGATTCGTCCTTGTCGGAGCCGGCCTTGCGACCCTGGCCGCCTGCAGCCAGCCGCGCGGCGTGGGATTCGATGACTACTCGGCCTATCAGAAGACCAGCCGGGCACAGGTTGATACCGACGTCATCTGGCAGCGCATCCGCGAAGAGCGGGGTCTGAAGGAAACCGATCAGACGCAATGACGCGCGAACGGTCCGGCCGCGGAAAGATTGCCGGTCAGGCGCAATGGGCCTGTTCGGCCTTTTCCATCGCTTCCGCCGTCGCCTCCAGCGCCAGCAGGATCGAGGCGTGCCGGTTCTTGTACTCGCGTGCCGGCAACAGGACTTCCAGCCCCTCGAAGGGCGGCTCGGGCACCGGGCCGTCCTCCTTCAGCATCGCCCGCAGCTGGTCGCGCGCCTTTTCCACCTGCGCGCGGGTACAGCCGAGGATGTTGCGCCCCACCACCGAGGCTGCGGCTTGCCCGAGCGCGCAGGCCTTCACGTCCTGGCCGAACTCGGTGATCCGGCCGTCCTGCACCTTCACGTCCACGGTGACGGTCGAGCCGCAAAGCGGCGAGCGGCGCTTGGCGGTGGCGTCGGGCGCGGACAGGCGTTCGTGATGCGGAATGTCCGCCGCCAGTGCCAGAATCCGGCCCGAATACAGCTTCACGAGGTCGATTTCGCCGGGCATTGTCGTTCCTTTCGGGCTTTCGCTCGCCACGTTTCCCATACATAGTCGCGCTGCCAAGGGTTGCAAAAGGTTTTTGCCTCATGCACTTCGATCCCGCCACGCTGGTTTATGACCACGCCGGCCTCATTCCCGCAATCGCCCAGGACGAAAGCTCGGGCACGGTGCTGATGATGGCCTGGATGAACGCGGAAGCCGTCCGGCGCACGCTGGAAAGCGGCCGCGTCACCTACTGGTCGCGCTCGCGGCAGGCCTTCTGGGTCAAGGGCGAAAGCTCGGGCCATGTGCAGGAACTGGTGGAGATGCGCATCGACTGCGACCGCGACTGCCTGCTGGTGGTGGTCCGCCAGACCGGCCCGGCCTGTCATACGAATCGCACAAGCTGCTTCTACACCGCCGTGCGCGATGGCGAAGAGGTGGAACTGATGGCGCCCCGAAGCTGACCGTCGCTCAGCGCGGCAGCGGATCTTCGGGCTGCGCCCGGGTGGCAAGCCAGTCGCGGAAGGCCAGCAGCGAAGGCTCCTCGGCGCGGGCGCGGGGCCAGACGAGGTAGTAGGCGCCCTCGGCCTCGGCCGGGGCCTCGGCCAGCGCCACGAGCCGCCCGGTGGCGAGTTCTTCCTCGACGAGGTAGTCGGGCATCAGCGCAACACCGAGGCCGTGCAGCGCCGCCTGGGTAATTGTTGAGAATTGGTCATACATCGTGCCGGGCAGGGGGGTCGGCGCGGTCACGCCCGCTCGGGCGAACCACTCGGCCCATGCATGCGGCCGGGTTTCGATATGCAGCAGCGGCAGGCGCAGCAGATCTCGGGGGGTCGGCCGGCCGCAAGAGCGCGCGGACGACGGCAGAAGCGAGGGGGCGCAAACCGGGATCACCTGCTCGCTCCGAAGAAGGAGATGGCCGCATCCCGGCCACTCTGGATTCCCGAAATGAATCGCTGCATCAAATGGTTCCGCGGCGAAGTTCACGGGTCGGAGGCGGGTGGACATGTTGATCGTCACCTGCGGGTGCAGGCGCGCGAATTCCGGCAGCCGGGGCATCAGCCAGCGCATGCCGAAGGCGGGCAGGATGGCCAGGTTGAGCGTGCCGCCGCTGGGTGCCACCTGAAGGCGCAGCGATGCCCGGGCGATGCGGTCCAGCGCCTCGCGGATTTCGGCGGCATAGTCCCGTGCCGCCGGGGTCAGGACCAGGCGCTTGCTGCCGCGTTGCACCAGTTCCACGCCCATGCGTGCCTCGAGCGCCTGCAGCTGGCGGCTGACGGCGCTTTGGGTTACGGCAAGTTCCTCGGCTACGGCCGAGGCGCTGCCCAGCCGGTCGAGCGCTTCGAGTGCGCGCAGCCCGGCAATGGACGGCAGGAAACGTCGGGGCGTACTCATGTATTCCATTTACTCATGACTGGATGCGAAAGTCTCGCTGTTTTTCATTCGGCGGCCGGGGTAGGGTGCCCCCGGACCATGCACGCGGTTTCCCGATCAGGAGAAGATGTGATGAACGCCCCCGAATTGCGCGCCAAGGATGCTCCGGATCTGGCCGGTTTCGACTGGGCCGATCCGTTCCGGCTGGCCGATCAGCTGAACGAGGACGAGCGCATGATGGCCGACAGCGCCCGTGCCTATGCTCAGGAAAAGCTGCAACCGCGGGTGACGCGCGCCTTTGCCGAGGAGCATACCGATCCCGAAATCTTCCGGGAAATGGGCGAGATGGGCCTTCTTGGCACCACGATTCCCGAGGAATATGGCGGCCTTGGAGCGGGTTACGTAACCTACGGGCTGGTCGCGCGCGAAATAGAACGCGTCGATTCGGGCTATCGGTCGATGATGTCGGTGCAGTCTTCGCTGGTGATGTATCCCATCTACGCCTATGGCAGCGAAGAGCAGCGCCGGAAATACCTGCCCAAACTGGCAAGCGGCGAATGGATCGGCTGTTTCGGACTGACCGAGCCCGATGCCGGCAGCGATCCGGCCGGCATGAAGACCCGTGCGGAACGGATCGAGGGTGGCTACCGCCTGACCGGCACCAAGATGTGGATTTCGAACGCGCCGATCGCCGACGTCTTCGTGGTATGGGCCAAGTCGGATGCCCATGACGGGAAGATCCGCGGATTCGTGCTGGAGAAGGGCGCGAGGGGTCTGAGCGCGCCTAAGATCGAGAACAAGCTCAGCCTTCGTGCGTCGATCACCGGCGAAATCGTCATGGACGGTGTCGAGGTGGGCGAGGATGCGCTGCTGCCCAACGTGCAGGGGCTGAAGGGGCCGTTCGGCTGCCTCAACCGGGCGCGCTATGGCATCGGCTGGGGGGTCATGGGGGCGGCGGAATTCTGCTGGCACGCGGCGCGGCAATACGGGCTGGATCGCAAGCAGTTCAACCGGCCGCTGGCGCAGACGCAGCTTTACCAGAAGAAACTTGCCGACATGCAGACCGAGATCGCGCTTGGCCTTCAGGCCTGCCTTCGGGTTGGGCGGCTGATGGACGAAGCCCGCGCCGCGCCCGAGATGATCTCGATCATCAAGCGCAACAATTGCGGCAAGGCGCTGGAGATCGCGCGATGGGCCCGCGACATGCATGGCGGAAACGGCATCAGCCTGGAATTCCAGGTGATCCGGCACATGATCAACCTTGAAACCGTGAACACCTATGAAGGAACGCATGATGTGCACGCGTTGATTCTGGGGCGCGCGCAAACCGGTCTTCAGGCATTTTTCTGAGCCGGGGAACAGGCGGGGCGCGCAGCGCAAGGCGCTGCCGCTCCTGTCCATCAATAACGTATAATCGGTATTATGGTAATAACATAGTTGATCCCGAGCGCCGATGACGCCCCGTCCTCCCGGTTGATCATGGTGCCCCCTCCGGCTCTTGGCTATCGTAAACTCCGGGCAACACCAGAAGAGGATCAGGCATGGACATCCGCGACAGGATTGCAGTGGTCACCGGTGCAGCCGGCGGCATCGGGCGTGCCCTTGCCATCCGGCTGGCGCGTGCCGGCGCGCACAAGGTCGTCTGTGCCGATCTTGATGCGGATGGAGCGCGGCAGGTCGCGCGGGAAATCAGCGGGTTGCCGATACAGGTTGATGTCGGACGCGAAGCCGATATCGCCGCGTTGATCGAAACGGTCGAGGCGGAAACCGGCCCGATCGATCTGTTCTGTTCCAATGCGGGCATTCTGCTGCCTGGCGGTGTCGAGGCTCCCGATGCCGATTGGCAGCGGATCTGGGAGATCAACGTCATGAGCCATGTCTGGGCCGCCCGCCATCTCGTTCCGCGCATGATCGCGCGCGGCGGCGGCTATCTGCTCAACACCGCGTCCGCTGCGGGGCTTCTGAACCAGATCGGTTCGGCGCCCTATGGCGTGACCAAGCACGCAGCCGTCGGCCTGGCCGAATGGCTGGCGATGACCCATGGCGATCAGGGCATAAGGGTTTCGGTCCTGTGCCCCCAGGCCGTCCGCTCGGCCATGACGCGCGGTTTCGAAGATCACGTGGCGAGCATCGACGGGATGCTGGAGCCCGAGGCGGTGGCCGATGCCTGCCTGACGGCAATCGAAGAGGAACGCTTTCTTGTCCTTCCGCATCCGCAGGTCGCCGACTATTTCCGGGTCAAGGCGCAGGATTACGACCGATGGATCGCCGGAATGCGCAGGCTGAACCGGAAATACGGCGGCCTTGACGGCAAGTGACTCAGCGACATTTCCCGTCTGTAGACCACGGGCAATCAGCGGCACGCTGACGCGGCTGCGCCGCGTGCCTCCGGCGGGAGGAGTATTTTTGGCAAGAGGAAGGGACATGGAGAACATGCCGCTTCCTTCCTCTTGCCCCAAATACTCCGGGGGTGAGGCCGAAGGCCGAGGGGGCAGAGCCCCCTTTCATTGCGGCTCATCCGAATGCCCCGGGCCCCTGCCCGTTTCCCAGCGGTCGCAACAATCCTTCCTGCGCCACGCTGGCAACCAGCCTTCCGTCGCGGGTATAGACCGCACCGCGATTGAACCCGCGCGCGCCGCCGGTCCAGGGCGCGTCCATGGTGTAGAGATGCCAGTTCTCGAACCGGATCGGGGCATGAAACCACATCGCGTGATCGAGGCTCGCGGTCATCTGCCGCTTGCGAAACCATGTCAGCCCGTGCGGGCGCAACGACGAGCCAAGCAGGTGCATGTCCGAGGCGTAGGCCAGCAGGATGTGCTGCATCTGGGGGCTTTGCCCGGCCGCAGCGGTCATGCGGAACCACAGGTGGTTGCGGTCGTCCGCAGGTTCGGGATCCAGCAGGTCGCGCGGGTTCACCTCGCGAATCTCGATCGGGCGCGGGCGCATGAAATCGGCGCGATGCTTTTCGGGAATGCGGCCCAGGTAACGCCGGCGCAGTTCCTCGCGGTTGGGCAGATTTTCCGGGCCTTCCACCTCGGGCATGGGATGCTGGTGGCTCCACCCCTCCTCTTCCACATGGAACGAGGCGGCCATGTTGAGGATCTGCCGCCCCTTCTGGATGGCCACGACCCGGCGGGTGGTGAAGCTTCCTCCGTCGCGGGAGCGATCGACCTGGTAGATCACCGGCATCGCCGGATCTCCGGGACGGATGAAATAGGCATGCAATGAATGGCACAGGCGTTCCTCGGGCACGGTTCGGTAGGCCGCAGCCAGCGCTTGGGCGATGACCTGCCCGCCATAGATCCGGGTCGAGGTTTCGCCCCCCGACCCGATGCCCCGGAACAGATCGACCTCCAGCCTTTCAAGCTCCAGAATATCGAGAAGTTCTTTCGCCGAATCATCCATTTGCAGGTCTTTTTTTACCTCGGTTCCGGGATTCGGCATAGGCGATGAGGGCGTCGAAACTGGCGGGGTTGGCCATCGAATCCCGGTTCACGATCCTTTTCGGATCGCCCCCGAGGAGCAGCTTCTTCACCGGAACTTCCAGCTTCTTGCCCGACAATGTGCGCGGTACTTCTTCGATCTGCACGATCTCGTCGGGCAGAAAGCGGGGCGAGACGTTCTCGCGGATCGCGGCGTTGATCCTGTCCTTCAGGGTATCGTCGAGGCGACAGCCTGGCGCCAGCACCACGAACAGCGGCATGAAGCTGTCACGGCCGAGGAATTCCAGATCCACGACCAGCGAGTCCATCACCTCGTCCAGCGCCTCGACCGCACGATAGATTTCGGACGTGCCCAGCCGCAGCCCGCGACGGTTGATGGTGGCGTCCGAACGGCCATAGATGACCGCGCCGCCTTCGGGCGTGATCTCGATCCAGTCGCCGTGCCGCCAGATGCCGGGCCAGATGTCGAAATAGCTTTCCCGCAGGCGGCTGCCGTCCTCGTCGCCCCAGAAGAACAGCGGCATCGAAGGCAGCGGTTCGGTGCAGACCAGCTCGCCCACCTGCCCGATCACCGCGTGCCCGTCCTCGTCGACGGCATGAACCGCATCGCCCAGGAAGCGGCACTGCATCTCGCCCGCGCGCACCGGCGCCAGCGGGTTGCCGCCGACGAAGGCGCCGCAGAAATCGGTGCCGCCCGAGATCGGTGCGAGCCACAGATCCGGCTTCACCGCATCGTAAACCCATTCGTATCCGTCCACAGTCAGCGGCGACCCGGTGGTGCCGAGCGACCGCAGCGCGGCAAGATCGACCGAATCGCGGGGGCGGATGCCGGCCTTCATGCAGATCGAAACGAAGGCCGCCCCGACCCCGAGATAGGTCAGCCTTTCCTCGGCGGCCATGCGCCACAATTCCAGCATGTCGGGGTGATTGGGCGCCTTGTCGAAGGTGACCAGCGTGGCCCCCTGCCCCATGGCCGTGAACTGGGCGTTCCACATCACCCAGCCCGACGAGGTGAGCCAGCAGAACCGGTCCGCCGCGCTCAGATCCAGATGCAGCGACATCTTGCTGCCTTCGAGAAGGATGCCGCCATGACCGTGAACGATGGGCTTGGGGTTGCCGGTCGTACCCGAGGAATAGACCACCCAGAGCGGATGATCGAAGGGCACCGGCTCGAATCGCGGCACGCTTGCGTCGCCGGTCAGGTCGGTCCAACTGACCGCACCCTCCGGCAGACCGCTCGCCACATCGCCCGCCACATCGCTCGCCACGGGCACCAGCACCAGTTTCTCGAGCGTGGGCAGGCCCGCGACAATGCCGTCCAGCGCCGCGCGGCGGTCGATCATCCGGCCCGCGTGCACATACCCGTCGTGCGCGATCAGGACCTTGGGGCCGATCTGCCGGAACCGGTCGAGAATGGCCACATGCCCCATGTCGGGGGCGCAGAGCGACCAGATCGCACCGATGCTGGCGGTGGCAAGGAAGGCGATGACCGCGGTTTCGGTATTGGGCAGGATCGCGACCACGCGATCCCCCTGCCCTACCCCCATCGCGCGCAGATGTGCGGCCACTCTTGCCACCTGCGCGCGCAGCTCGGCCCAGGACATCTCGCGCCGGCCGAAGGTTTCGGAATGCACGATCAGCGCCGGGGCTTCGGGGGTCTTTTCTGCCTGCCGCAACATGTGTTCGGCAAAGTTCAGCCGCGCCCCCGGAAACCAGACCGCGCCGGGCATCCTGCGCTCGGCCAGAACCGCCCTGGGGGGCGTGGTGAAGCGGATGTCGAAGAATTCGGCAATTGCCGACCAGAACCCGTCCAGATCGGTGACGCTCCACTGCCAGAGCGCGTCGTAGCCGTCGAACTCCAGCCCGCGTTCGGCCG
The DNA here is from genome assembly GCF_055386745.1 of Piezobacter thermophilus. Classification (NCBI taxonomy): domain Bacteria; kingdom Pseudomonadati; phylum Pseudomonadota; class Alphaproteobacteria; order Rhodobacterales; family Paracoccaceae; genus Piezobacter; species Piezobacter thermophilus. The sequence continues at coordinate 1,523,683 of NZ_AP042380.1, forward strand.
CCAGCCAGCGCATGAACCGGGCCATGCGGCTGGCCTCGGCGCGCTTGCGCGACGGGGTCCAGAGAATGGGGCGATCGGCGCTCATTGCACCACCGCCCCATGCACCAGCGCCTTCAGTTGCGACCGCGCCGGGTACGAGCTCGACGGGGCCAGCTGGGTGAAGAAGACCACCGACAGGCCAAGGCGCCGGTCCACCCAGAAGAAGGTCGAGGCCATGCCGCCCCAGCTGAAATCGCCCTCGCTGCCGGGGGCGCGGGCGCGCGCGGGATCCAGAACCACGGCCCCGCCCAGACCGAAGCCCATGCCCTCCATCGGCTGTTCGGCAAAACTTTGCGGCCCCATCGAGGCGATGTCGCCGGGCAGGTGGTTGCGCATCATGAACGCCACCGTTTTCGGGCTCAGAAGCCGCCCGCCGGCTGCCTCGCCGCCCCGGCGCAGCATCTCGGCGAAGCGCATGTAGTCGTCGATGGTCCCCACCAGCCCGCCGCCGCCGGAAAACAGCGTTGCCGCCTCGAATGGCGACGAGCCGGCCTCGTCCACAAGGCGCAGCGTTTCGCCGCCTGCCCGCGCCGCATTCAGCGCCATCGCGTCACCCTCAAGCGGCGTATAGAGCGATGCAAAACGCGCGCCCGCGCCGTCGGGCACCGAAAACCCCGTTTCCGTCATCCCCAGCGGCGCAAAGATTTCTTCCGCGAAGACCTCGGCCAGCGTCCGGCCGGTCACCACCTCGATCACCCGGCCCAGGATGTCGATGCCGACCGAGTATTCCCAGCGGGTGCCGGGCGCAAACGCCAGCGGCAGCCGCGCCACCCGGTCCACCATCGCGGCCAGCCGGCCCTGGTCGGGCTTGAACAGAAGATCCTCTTCGTCCATCGCCTGCGGCAGCAGGCCGGGATTGAACGGGTAGCTCAGGCCGCTGGTATGGGTCATGATCTGGTGCAGCGTCGGCGTGGCGCAGGGCTCGGTCTGGTCGATGCGTTTCGCCCCCGGCACCAGCGCGTGACAGTCGGCAAAGGCGGGGATGAAATCCGATACCGGTGCGTCCAGATGAAACAGCCCCCGTTCGACCAGCATCATCGCGGCAACGGTGGTGACCGGCTTGGTCATCGAGTAGAGCCGCACCACCGTGTCGCGGGCAAAGGGCAGCCCGGCCTCGATGCTGCGCTGGCCCGTGGCGTGAAAGAAGACCTCCTCTCCGCCCCGCGCGATCAGGACGGAACTGCCGGGATATCTGCGGGCGTCCACATAGGCCCGCATCCACGTCCCGATACGATCGAGGCGGGGGCCGTCAAGCCCGCGATCTTCCGGTTTCGCAACACGCATCTGGTCACTCCCCCGATGTTCACATTCGCTCCGGCCGCGATGAGAACGCGAAATGCCGCCGCTGTCGAGAGCGCCCTTCCGTGACGTCGCGGCCCTCCCACGCCACCGTGGGGCGCCTCGCGGGACGCGAATCACGCCCGGCCGCCCGCATTGACAGGCGGGGGAAAACCGCGCCTACTGTCCGTCTGCGTCCCGGATCTTCCGGGGCGCAGGCGGCAGTGCGCGGCCAGGGGGGAGGATTCGTGGGCGAAATTGAATTCCTTTACGATTTCGGCAGCCCGAACGCCTATCTCGTGCATCGGGTGCTGCCCGGGATCGCCGAACGCCACGGGGTACGGGTGCGCCATGTCCCGATGCTTCTTGGCGGCGTGTTCAAGGCCGCGGGCAACCGCAGCCCGCTGGAGGTCCACGCCAGGGTCAAGGGCAAGCTCGCCTACGAGATGCGCGAGATCGAGCGTTTCGTCAGGCGCCACCGGCTACGCTATCACATGAACCCCCATTTCCCCCTGAACACGCTTTCGGCAATGCGCGGCGCGGTCCACGCACAGGGAACCGAATGGGAAGGCGACTACCTGGATGCGGTGTTCAACGCGATCTGGGTGCACGGGCAGAAGGTGGACAATGCCGAGGTGTTTGCCGACGTCCTGCGCGAGGCGGGCCTGCCGGCCTCCGAGATCATCGAGGCCACCCGCAGCGCGCAAGTGAAGGCGCGGCTTCGCGCCAATACCGAGGCCGCCGTCGCCCGCGGCGTGTTCGGTGCGCCGACCATGTTCCTGGGCGACGAGATGTTCTTCGGCAAGCACAGCCTGCCCGAACTGGAATATCACCTCGCAGAGGGCGGCTGAGGCGCGCTCAGACCTCCAGCCATTCGCGCCGCACGTCGTCGCGGCTCTTCAACTCGGCCGGCGTGCCTTCGAAAACCACCCTGCCGTGCCCCATGACATAGACCCGGTCGGCGATATCGAGCGCGATCGCGAGTTTCTGTTCGACCAGCAGCGTGGCAATGCCCCGGCGGGCGATTTCCTGCAGCAGCTCCGCCACCCGCCGCGTCATCTGCGGACTCAGCCCCTCGGTGGGCTCATCGATCATGATGAAATCCGGGTCTCCGATCAGCGTGCGGCACATGGTCAGCATCTGCTGCTCGCCGCCCGAGAGGACCGATGCCTCGACATCGGCACGTTCGCGCAGATTCTCGAACAGCGCGAACATGTCCTCCATCGACCAGCGCCCCTGCCCGTCCTTCTGCCCCGGCTTCAGCCCGAGGATCAGGTTCTGCCGCGTCGTCAGACCGGGAAAGATGTCGCGGTTCTCGGGCACATAGCCGATGCCCAGCTTGGCGATCTCATAGGCCTTGCGTCCGGCGATCTGCTGCCCCTTGAAGCGGACCGAACCGCGCGGCTCGACCAGCCCCATGACCGCCTTGCAGGTGGTCGAGCGCCCCACCCCGTTGCGCCCCAGCAGCGCGACGATCTCGCCCTCGCCGATGGTCATGTTCACGCCGTGCAGGATATGCGATTTGCCATAATAGGCGTGAAGATCGCGAACTTCGAGCATGACGGTCACCCTGCCTCCAGCGTGGTGCCGAGATAGGCTTCCTGCACCTTCGGATCGGCGCGCACCTCCTCGGGGCTGCCGGTTGCGATGATCCGGCCATAGACCAGTACCGAAATGCGGTCGGCCAGCCCGAACACCACGCCCATGTCATGTTCGACCATGACCAGCGTGCGCCCTTCCGTCACCCGGCGGATCAGGTCCACGATATGGTCGGTTTCCGAATGGCTCATGCCGGCGGTCGGCTCATCCAGCATGATGACGCTGGCGCCACCGGCCATGGTGATGCCGATTTCCAGCGCGCGCTGCTCGGCATATGACAGCACGCCCGCCGGCAGATCGCGCCGCGCGGTCAGGTTGATCTGGGCGAGGATCTCTTCGGTCGCCTCGATCAGATCGCGCGACCGCCCGACCACGTGCCAGAAGGAATAGCGATAACCACGCGCCCACAGCAGCGAGCAGCGCACGTTCTCGAACACGCTCATGCGCGGAAAGATGTTGGTGATCTGGAACGACCGGCTCAGCCCCATCCGGTTGATGCGAAAGGGCGGCAGGCCCGAGATCTCCTGCCCGTTCAGGAACACGCGGCCGGCCGTGGGCGCGTAGCGGCCGGTGACAAGGTTGAACAGCGTCGATTTTCCCGCGCCGTTGGGGCCGATGATCGCATGACGCTCGCCCGCGGCGATGGACAGGTCCACGCCGCAGATGATCTCGGTGGGGCCGAAACTCTTGCGCAGGCCTTCGATGCGCAGGGCCGCAGGGGCTGTTGTCGGGGCGGCGGTCATGGCCGTGCCTCCGACAAGGGCGGCAGGTCGATCCTGTTGGCCGCCTCCCACGCCTCGCGCAGGGCCGGTGCGGTGCGTCGCGCGATCCAGATGCCGATTGCCGCCACGCCCAGCGCGATGGCCAGCGGCCAGGGCGAGGTGCTGTCGAAGGTGATCCAGAACAGGGTCATCTCTTCGTCTCCGGGTGCCATGTTGCGCCGGTGGAAGACGATTTCCAGCACCCCGGCCAGCCCGGCAATGCCGATCGCCGCCGGCAGCAGCGTGCGCAGATAGGGCATGACCAGCATGTGCAGCCTGCCCAGCCGGGCCGGAACCACGTGCATCATCAGCACCCCTGCCAACCCGCCGGGGAAATACATCACCGTCAGCACGAAAAGCGCGCCGAGGTAAAGCTGCCAGATATCGGTATGCAGGCTCAGCACGGTCTGCAGGAGCGTGAACAGCACGGCGCCGATGATCGGGCCGAAGAAGAAGCCGGCGCCGCCAAGAAAGGTGATCAGCAGGATCGCCCCCGACTGGGCGAGGTTGAGGTTCTCCTCGGTGACGATCTCGTAGTTTATGGCGAAAAGCCCGCCGGCGATTCCGGCGAAGAAGCCCGAGGCGCAGAAGGAGTAGAACCGCACCCACCGCGCCGAATAGCCGACGAACTCGGCCCGCTCGGGGTTGTCGCGCACTGCGTTCGCCATCCGCCCCAGCGGCGTGCGCGACCACAGATACATCAGCAGCGCCGAGATCAGCAGCCATGCGGCGGTCAGGTAGTAGACCTCGATCTGGCGCAGGAACTCGATGCCGAAGAAGGGCAGCCCGTAGGTGCGGTCGCCGCTGACCCCTTCCTCGCCGCCGAAGAAGGCAACGATGATGACGGAACTGGCGGCGACCAGCTCGCCCACGCCCAGCGAGATCATGGCAAAGACGGTGCCAGCCTTGCGGGTGGAGAAACTGCCCACCACGATGGCCAGCGCCAGCCCCGAAAGGCCGCCGAAAACCGGCAGCAGCGGCAGCGGCAGCGGCAGTTCGTAGCGTTCGACCCAGTTCATGATGTGCACGCTCATGAACCCGCCCATGCCCATGAAGATCGCGTGACCGAAGGACAGCATCCCCCCCTGTCCCAGCAGCATGTTGTAGGCCAAGGCGAAGATGATGGTGATCGCCATCTGGTTCATGATGGTGATGGCCGAGTTGGAGGCGAAGATCAGCGGCATGACCGCAAGGAACAACGCCGCCAGCGCCCAGGGCAGGACCATGCCGGGCGTCAGCCCTGCGTTTCGGCCCGGGATGCGTGCGGTCTCGGTCATGCGTCGCGCTTTCCGAACAGGCCGTGGGGACGGAACACGAGGATCAGCACCATCAGGATATAGGGCAGGATGTCCGCGATCTGCGGGCTGGTCACGGTCCAGATGTCGCGCCAGATGCTTTCCTCCATGTTGGCCGGCGGGGTCAGGCCCAGCGAGGTCAGGATATCCGCGGCCCGGATGTTGTAGGCCTTGGCGAAGGTGGTGAGCCAGCCGATCATCAGCGACGCCACCAGCGCCCCCCACAGCGAGCCCAGCCCCCCGATCACGATGGTGACGAAGACGATGGAGCCGAGCACCACCGCCATGCCCGGAAAGGTTGACAGCACCGGCCCGGCGATCACCCCGGCCACGCCTGCCAGCGCGGTGCCGACCCCGAACACGCCCATGAAGACCAGCGGCACGTTGTGCCCCAGGGCCTCGACCGTCTGCGGATACGACAGGGCGGCCTGGATGATCATGCCGACCCGCGTGCGGGTCAGCACCCACAGCAGAACCACGAAAATGGCAACCGAGGTGAAGATCATGAAGATCTTGTAGGCCGGGATGGCGTAGCCCGAGATGGAAAAGGCGGTGAACCTGAGAATCTCGGGGATGTCATAGGGCATCGTGTCCCGGCCCCAGATGAACTGCACCACCTCCTCGATCAGCAGCGCCAGCCCGAAGGTGAAGATCAGCTCGGGGACATGGCCATACTGGTGCACCTTGCGCAGGCCGTAGCGTTCCACCAGCGCGCCCAGCACGCCCACCAGCGGCGGCGCGATCAGAAGCCCCATCCAGAACCCCATGTAAACGCTGATCTGATAGGCGAAATAGGCACCCAGCATGTAGAAGCTGGCATGGGCGAAGTTGAGCACGCCCATCATCGAGAAGATGAGCGTGAGCCCCGCCGACAGCATGAACAGCAACAGCCCGGTGACCAGCCCGTCGATCATATTGACGAGTACGAGCTCCATGCCCCCTCCCCGGCGTATGCGCGGCCTTGCCTCATGAAAGGCGCCCGGCCGGTCGGACCGGACGCCTCTTCCTTCCTTACGGGCGCTTCATCCTGCATGTGGTCGGGCTGTCCATGCCCGCCATCCTGACGGTCTTCTCGACTTTCAGGCCATAGCCGGAATTGTCGAAATCATGGGTGATCCCGTCATTGGTATGGGCCAGCACATGCACGTCCTGGATCGCCTGATGATCCTGCGGACGCATGTAGACCTTGCCGCCGAAGAGGGCGTCATGCTCCATCCCCTCCAGCGCCCTGGCGATGGCCACGATGTCGGTGTCCGAGCCGGCCTTCTCGATGGCCTTGGCCAGCATCTCGATCACGTTGGCGATGCGCGGCTGACCGATATCCTTGTTCGGATATTTCTTCTTGAAGGCGGTGACATAGGCATCGGCCCGTTCCGACACCGGCGGGTTGAGCTGCCCCTCGCCCACCAGTTTGAGCGACCCGTCCCCGGCCTCGCCGAAGGCGGCGGTGATGCCGTCGGCGGCGGCATAGTAGGTGTAGATCGGCCCGGTGAAGCCATTGTCCAGGATAGCCCTGCCGAGATTCAGCATGTCCGATCCCCAGTTCCCGGTAATCACCGCGTCCGCCCCCGACGCGACGATCTTGCGGGCGTAGGGGGTGAAATCCTTCACCTTGCCGATGGGGTGAAGCTCGTTGCCCACGATCTCGATATCCGGGCGCTTTTCGTTCAGGAACCTGACCGCCGCGGCGGCCACCGCCTTGCCGAAACTGTAGTCCTGGCCGATGATGTAGACCTTCCTGATGCTGTCATCCTGCTGGATGATGTCGGTCAGCGCGTCCATCTTGATGTCGGCATTGGCATCGAACCGGAAGTGCCAGAAATTGCACTTGTCGTTGGTAAGCGCCGGATCCACGGCCGAATAGTTCAGAAACAGGACCCGGTTGTCGGGATTGCGGCGGTTGTGCTTGTTGATCGCATCGGTCAGCGCGTTGGCCACGCCCGAACTGTTGCCCTGGGCGATGAAGCGGATTCCCTGGTCGATGGCGACCTGCAGCTGGATCAGCGACTCCTTGGGGCTGATCTTGTTGTCGAAGGGCACGATCTCGAACATCTTGCCGCCCAGAACGCCTCCCTTCCTGTTGACCAGTTCCTCGGCGGCAAAGCGGTACTGGGCAAGGCCCTGCTCTCCGGTGGCGGCGAAGGGCCCTGACAACGGGTCGATGAAGGCGATCTTGATGGTGTCGGCAAAGGCAGCGGCCGCGCTGACGGAAAGTGCAAGCACGGCCCCGAGGCCGATCCTGGTCGTTCTGCGCATTGTTTGTCCTCCCAATCGGACGCCCTTCCAGCTTGTTCTTCGCTGTTTCGGGCGGACGTGGCAAAAGCGTTGCACAACCGGATTCAAAGTCAAGCACCTCGCAGCGCCCCCGCCCCGGCCGGGATCATTCCGGGCCGCGCGGGCCGTCAGACACGCGCCAGATGTCGCCCGGCAACGGGCAATCACTTCAGTTGCCGGTCGTATCATGTTGATATTTTCAAATATTTCCGCCAGGTCAACTTTCCGGGGACGCCCGCGCCATCGCGGAACGGGCCATGCGTCGGCAGCTTCCGCACGGGCGCCAGGCGGCCCTCCCCCGCGGATCGTAACGCAACGTCAGGTTGACGCTGCTCCGGCGCGTGCAGAGACGCGCCCCGCCTTCAGCCGCCCTCGGGCCGCAGGCTAATGGCGCTCGCGGCCTGGCGGAGCCTTTCGGCATAATACCCTTCCAGCTGGTCCCTGGTCACGTGGAAGGACGGCCCGCCCACATTCAGGCCGAACACCCGCGATCCGTTCAGCGAGAACACCGGCACCGCGATGCCGTTCACGTCGCGGCGCCATTCGCCGTACGAGGTGCAGTAGCCATGCGCCGCGTATTCCTCGGCCGCACGGGCAAACGCCGTGCGCCGTGCCGCCTCGCCCGCCGGGTCGTCGCGGCGGGCCATGTCGAAGACCCGCTCGCGCTCTTCCGCGTCCAGCGCCACCAGAATCGCCCGCCCCATGGCCGACTGGAACAGCGGCAGGCGCGAGCCCACATGCATGGCCAGGGCCACGTTTTCGCGCGACCGGCGCACCGCCACATAGACGGCTTCGAGCCGGTGCCGTTCCCCGAGTGCCGCGGTGATGTAGGAGTTCGGCCCGTTGCGCAGCCCGCGCAGCACCTGCCCGGCCCGTTCGCAGATGTCCATGCCGGCAAGAACCCCGAACCCCAGCTGCAGCACCCCCGGCCCCAGCCGGTAGCGCCCGGTGCGCGGGTCGGCGACAAGGTATTCCAGCCGGCACAGCGTATGGGTCAGCCGCGACACCGTGGCCTTGGGCAGGCCGGTGCGTTCGGAGATGTCGGTATTGCTCAGCCCCTGTTCGTTGGGGCGGAAACAGCGCAGCACGTCCAGCCCCCGCGCCAGAGCGGTCACGAAGTTGCGGTCCTTCGCCTCGTCCCGTTCCCGTGGGTTTGCGTCCTGGGGCATGTGCGCTCCTTGATCGGCCGTGGGCGGCGCGTCTTCAGCGTTTTCAGCGTTCCAGCGCCTTCAGGCCGTGCTCGGCAAAGACCGGCACGTACCGGCCCAGTTTCAGCGCCCGCTCGGGGTTCGAGGCATTGCCGTCCAGCGCCCGCTTCAGCACGCCCTGGAGGATGCCAGCCATACGGAAGAAACAGAAGGAGAGGTAGAAGCCGAAATTCTCTATTCCCGGCAATTCTCTGCGCTCGCAATAACTTGCGATGAATTCTTCATCCGATGGCAACCCCAGCGCCGCGCGATCGACCCCGGCCAGACCGCGCCCTTCGGCGCCGGCTGGCATCTGCCATTGCATGATGACGCTGGCCAGATCCGCATAGGGGTGGCCGATGGTGGAGAGCTCCCAGTCCAGCACCGCAAGGCAGGCGGTACCGTCGCGGGCAAAGATCATGTTGTCGATGCGGTAGTCGCCATGCACCAGCGTCCGCTGCCCGTCATCTTCGGGCATGTGCGCCGCCAGCGCCTCGATCAGCCGGTCCATGGCCGGCAGGGGTTCGGTTTCCGAGGCGCGATACTGCCGGGTCCAGCGCGCCACCTGGCGTTCGAAATAGTTGCCGGGCGGCCCGAAATCGGACAGCCCCGCCGCCTCGATATCGACCATGTGCAGCGCGGCCAGCACGCGGTTCATCTCGTCGATGACGCCGGCGCGGGTGGCGTTGTCCTCCCCCGGCATGGTCGGTTCCTTGAAGTTGCGCCCCTCCACGTGATCCATGACATAGAAGGCCGAGCCGATCACGCCCTCGTCCTCGCACAGCACATGGACGCGCGGCACCGGCACCTGCGAGCCCCACAGAGCCTTTTGCACGCGAAACTCGCGATCCACCGCATGGGCCGATTTCAGCAGCTTGCCCGGCGGCTTGCGGCGCAGCACATAGCGCCCACCCGGGGTCAGAAGCAGGAAGGTCGGGTTCGACTGACCGGTCGCGAACTTGCGCGCCTCCTCGATCGGACCGCGCCAGCCCGGCATGTTGTCGCGCAGCCAGGCGTCAACTGCCTCGGTATCCAGTGAGCGGGTATCCTGTGTCATGGGCGGCCTCAGCTGTAGCTTGTCAGTTCTGCGCCTGCGGCGCCGGCGAAATGGGGGGCGGCGTTGAATTCGTGCAAGGATATCCTGTCGCGGGAAAACACGAAACGGGTCATCGAGCTGTTCCGCACCTGAAGGTTCAACGCCACCATCTGCGCGGGCGGCGCCTGCAGGGTGGTCGCCACCAGCTGCCCGATCGGCCCGCCCGAGCTTATCACGAGAACCCGCCTGGCCCCCGTCGCGGTGGCGAAGTCGCGCGCCTGCGCGACCCGGGCGACAAAATCGCGCCAGCTTTCCCTTGCGCCCTCCAGCCCGCCGGCCTGCCATTCGAGCAGCGCGTCGCGCAGCGTGCGGAAATGGGTCTTTCGGTCCCGGTGCACCGCGTCCGGCATCCGGCCCCCGAATTTCACGCGCAGAAGGTCGTGAAAATCATACTCGTCAAAGCCGGGATGCTCCTCGGGCGGCACGGCAAAACCCATCTCGGCCAGCGTCTCCTTCTGCCGCCTGAGGGTTCCGGTAATCAGCCGGTCCGGTCGCCAGCCGCTTTCGCGCAGAATCTCGCCCACCGCCCGCGACTGGCGGCGGCCGAGGTCGCTCAGCCGATCGTAGTCGTCCGTCCCGAACGAGGCCTGTCCGTGGCGGATCACGAGAAGTTCCGCCATCTCATCCCGCCCCGAATTCGGCCGCCAGCCGCGCCCCTGCCGCGCGGTATTCGCGGTCGATCCTGTCGATCAGAGCGCCCGCCGGAACCACCTCGCGCACCGCGCCGATCCCCTGCCCCGATCCCCAGATGTCCTTCCACGCCTTCGGCTTCGCCGATCCCTGGCCGAAATCCATCGCCGAAGGGTCGGCTTCGGGCAGGTTGTCGGGGTCGAGCCCGGCGCGGGCGATGCTCTCGCGCAGGTAGTTGCCGTGAACCCCGGTGAAGAACGAGGAATAGACGATGTCCTCGGCCCCGCTCTCAACGATCATCTGCTTGTAGTCCGGTTTCGCGTTGGCCTCGCGCGTGGCGATGAAGGGCGAGCCCACATAGCCGAAATCCGCCCCCGCCGCACGCGCCGCCAGCAGCGCCTCGCCGCTGGCAATCGCGCCCGACAGCGCCAGCGGCCCGTCGAACCAGGCCCGGATCTCGCCGATCAGCGCAAAGGGCGAGAGCCGCCCGGCATGCCCGCCCGCCCCCGCGGCCACGGCGATCAGCCCGTCGGCGCCCTTGTCGATGGCCTTGCGGGCGAATCTGTCGTTGATGACGTCATGGAGCACCACCGCGCCCGCGGCATGGGCGGCCTCGTTCACCTCGGTCCGCGCGCCCAGCGAGGTAATCCATATCGGCACCTTCCATTTCGCGCAGATCTCGATGTCGCGCTGCAGCCGGCTGTTGGAGCGGTGCACGATCTGGTTCACCGCGAAGGGCGCGGCCGGCCGGTCCGGGTTTTCCCGGTTGTGGCGGTCGAGTTCTTCGGTGATCCGCTTCAGCCAGACCTCCAGCAGCGGCGGCTCGCCCTCGGCCTCGCGGGCATTGAGTGCCGGGAACGAACCGATGATGCCCGCCTTGCACTGGGCGATGACCAGTTCGGGCACCGAGATGATGAACAGCGGCGCGCCGATCAGCGGAATCCGAAGCCCCCGCAAAGCCGGAGGAAGGTGGCTTTCGTCCCGTTTCCACACGATTTCGCTGCTGCGTGATCCGTCCATCTGCCTGGGTTCCGCTCTGTTATGTTGGCGTGCCGCTGCGAGGCGACGGCAATGTCTGCCCTATTCCAGTGCTGCGGCGAAGATGTTGCCGCCGGTCTGCACGTTGATCCCGCCGGACACGGGGATGACCGCCCCGGTGACATAGGATCCGCCCCTGCCGCACAGGAACAGCATCGCCCCGGCAATGTCCTCGGCGCGCCCCACGCGGCCGAGGGGGACGCTTGCCGCGACCTTTTCACGCCGCTCCTCGTCGGCGATGGCAAAGGCGGTCATGTTGGACAGAAACGGCCCCGGAGCCAGCGCGTTGACGGTGATGTAATAGCCCGCCAGCTCCTTGGCGAGGATCTTCGTCAGGTGCAGCACCGCCGCCTTCGAGGCCGCGTAGGAATAGGCGCCGTCGCCCAGCGGCACCTCGCCCATGACCGAGCCCACGTTCACCACCCGCGCCGGCGCGTCCAGCGTGCCCGTCGCCGCCAGCATTGGCAGCAGCCCCTGCGTGAGGTGGAAAAGCCCGGTCACGTTCACCGAAAGCACCCGGTTCCACGCATCATAGGGAAACTGTCCCAGCGGCGCGCCCCAGGTGGTGCCGGCATTGTTCATCAGGATGTCGAGGCTCTTCGTGCGCGCCCTGACCTCCTTCACCAGTGCATCCACGCCCTCTTCGCTGCCCACGTCGCCGGCAAAGCCCTCGGCGCTGCCCGGCGCGTCCAGCGCGTTCAGCTCCTCGGCCGCGGATTCGCAGGCCTCGCCCTTTCGCGAGGCGATCAGAACCCGCGCCCCGGCCCGCACCAGCGCCTCGGCCGCCATCCGGCCGATCCCCGTGGCGCCGCCCGTGACCACCGCGGTCCGGCCTTGCAGATCGAACAGCTCTTGCGGCATCATCATGGTCCTCCCCTGCGGGCAATGACGAAGGGGGCGTGCCGTCCCTTCGGATCACCTTGTTCCGCTGTGCAAAATGACATTTCGATATGCGATTGACAACCGCAGAGCGCAGGGAAAGACTTCACGTCAACTTGCGGACAGGGAGTGACCTTCGATGAAAGCCATGCTGAGCACCGCACCGGGCGGCCCCGAGACTCTGGAACTGACCGACCTGCCCCAGCCCGAACCGAAGAAGGGGCAGATCCGGGTAGGCGTGCGCGCCGCCGGGGCGAATTTTCCCGACACCCTGATCATACGCGACCTCTACCAGGTGAAACCGCCCCGCCCCTTCGCACCGGGCGGAGAGGTTGCCGGCGTCGTGGAAGCGGTGGGCGAGGGCGTGGAGGGGTTTTCTGCCGGCGACCGGGTGCTGGCGCTGACCGGCTTTGGCGGCTTTGCCACGCAGGTCTGCGTTCCCGCCATCAACGCGGTGAAGATCCCCGACGAGATGCCGTTCGAGGACGCGGCCTGCTTCGTCTTTACCTACGGCACCTCGTATCACGCGCTCAAGGATCGCGCTGGTTTGCGGCCGGGCGAGACGCTGCTGGTCCTGGGTGCGGCAGGAGGTGTCGGCGCGGCGGCGGTCGAGCTGGGTCGCGCCATGGGCGCGCGCGTCATCGCGGCGGTGTCGTCCGAAGAGAAGGCCGCCTTCTGCCGCCGCATCGGGGCGAACGAGACGCTGGTCTATCCGCGTGACCTGGAGGGGCGCGCGGCGCAGAAGGCCCTGTCGGCCGAAATCAGGAAGATCGCAGGCAGCGACGGGGTGGACGTGGTCTATGATGCCGTGGGCGGGGCCTATGCCGAACCGGCGCTGCGGGCGCTGGCCTGGAAGGGGCGGTTTCTGGTGGTCGGCTTCCCGGCGGGCATTCCCAGGATCCCGTTGAACCTGACCCTGCTCAAGGTCACGCAGATCGTCGGCGTGTTCTGGGGGGCGTGGGTGGCGCGCGACCCGCAGGCGCATGCCGCGAACATGGTCGAGCTGTTCCGGCTGTACGGCGAGGGGCAGATCAGGCCACGCATCACGGCTCGGTTTCCGCTGGCACAGGCGGGGCGGGCGCTGGAAATGCTGGAGCAGCGAAAGGTGACGGGCAAGGTGGTCGTCACCATGACGTGACGGGCCGGCGTGGCGCCCGCGGGTATCGCGACGGTCTTGCGCCCGCCGCGATGCCTCCGGCGGGGATATTTGGGGCCAGAAAAAGACGCCGATCGGTGCCTGTTACAGGTGGGCGCAATCGTTGTAGCAGCGCAGCGTCATTTCCTCGCCGCGGATCACCAGCCGGCTGATCGAGCCGTTTGCCGCGCCGTTGAAGGCGAAGGGGCGCGCGCCGGTGGCGATGGCAAGCGCCGCACCGATCACGCCGCCATGCACGAAGGCGGCGATACGCTGATCGGCATGGGCCGCGGCGAGGCGCAGCAGGGCGGCGCGCACGCGCGCCTGCAGCGCGGCGGTGGTTTCGGCGCCGGGGATTTCGCCCCATTCGTGACGGGCAAGGGCGCGTTGCCAGGCCGGGTCATCATTGGCGGCGCGGATACGGTATTCGCCGCCGTCCCAGTCGCCCAGGTGCACTTCGCGCAGGTCGGGCTCCATGATCGGTGTCAGGCCCAGCCGTTCGGCCAGCGGCGCCGCGGTCTGGTGCGTGCGGCGCAGGGTGGTGACATAGATGGCGTGCAACGTTTCGGATCGCAGCCGCGCGGCCACGGCCCGGGCCTGCGCATGGCCCCGAGGATGCAGTGACGGATCGCCGTGACCATCCCGGAGGGGAAAGGGCTGGCCCGGCCGCGCCGGTTCGCTCTCGCCGTGGCGGATCAGCAGAAGATCCATCGCCCCTGGCGGGGGGCGATAGACGGCCTGACGGTATTCCCGCGTCACCCGGCGGCGCGCGACGTGCGATCCTCGCGCAGGCGGGTCAGCTCCTCGGCCACGAGGAAGGCCAGTTCCAGCGATTGCGAGGCGTTCAGGCGCGGGTCGCAGGCGGTGTGGTAGCGGTCCGAGAGGTTTTCCTCGCTGATCGCGTGCACGCCGCCGGTGCATTCGGTCACGTCCTGCCCGGTCATCTCGAAATGCACACCGCCGGGGACGGTGCCTTCGGCCGCGTGGACGGCGAAGAATTCGCGCACCTCGCGCAGCACCGCGTCGAAGGGCCGGGTCTTGAAGCCGGTGGAGGACTTGATCGTGTTGCCGTGCATCGGATCGCAGACCCAGGTGACATTGGCGCCCTCTTCCTGCACGGTGCGGATCAGCCGCGGCAGGTGCTCGGCCACATGGGCGGCTCCGAACCGGGTAATCAGCGTCAGCCGGCCCGGTTCGTTCTCGGGGTTCAGCCGCGCCATCAGCGCCCGCAGGTCGTCGGTGGTCATGGTCGGCCCGCATTTCAGGCCGATCGGGTTCAGCACCCCGCGCAGGAATTCCACATGGGCGCCGTCGGGCTGGCGGGTGCGATCGCCGATCCACAGGAAATGCCCGGACCCGGCCAGCCACTTGCCCGAGGTCGAATCCAGCCGCGTCAGCGCCTCTTCGTATTCCAGCAGCAGCCCCTCGTGGCTGGTATAGAATTCCACCGTCCGCAGGGCATGTGCGGTTTGCGCATCGATCCCGGCCGCGCGCATGAAATCCAGCGCGTCGGTGATGCGGTTGGCCATTTCGCGGTATTTCTCGGCCTTCTCGCTTTCGGTAAAGCCCAGCGTCCAGGAATGGACCTGATTCACATCCGCATAGCCGCCGGTAGAGAAGGCCCGCAACAGGTTCAGCGTGGCCGCCGCCTGGGTATAGGCGCGCAGCATCCGTTCGGGATCGGGCTGGCGCGCGGCGGCGGTGAAGCCGAGGTCGTTGATGATGTCGCCGCGATAGCTGGGCAGTTCCACCCCGTCCTGCACTTCGGTCGGCGCGCTGCGCGGCTTGGCGAACTGGCCGGCCATGCGCCCCACCTTGATCACCGGCACCTTGGCGCCATAGGTCAGCACCATCGCCATCTGCAGCATCACCTTGAAGGTGTCACGGATCGCGTTGGCGCTGAACTGTCCGAAGCTCTCGGCGCAGTCGCCGCCCTGCAGCAGAAAGGCCTTGCCGCGCGAGGCTTCGCCCAGAAGCGATTTCAGCCGCCGCGCCTCGCCGGCGAAGACCAGTGGCGGAAACTGCGAGAGCTGTTCCTCGACCCGGGCCAGCGCCTGCGCGTCGGTATAGTCGGGCATCTGCACCCGCGGCTTGCTCCGCCAGCCTGATTTTTCCCACTCGGTCATCGTTCGCGTCTCCGGCTTCGGACTGTCAGGGGGGTTCTATACAAAACCGGGAAGGCGCTGACCATATGCGTTTTGCGGCTCTTGACGCGGCTTTCGCGCTCTGACCATGCTCGATCAGAAGAAACCCCGGCCTGGCGCGGATCCGACCGATTCCGCGATCCCGGCCGGCAAGAAGGACTGCACCGCCATGCAGGACAGACGCAGCATCGCCCCCGGCGACAGCGCCCTCGACCGCCCCAAGCGGTTCGTTTTCGTTCTGCTCGAGAATTTCACCCTGCTTTCCTTTGCCTCGGCGGTGGAATGCCTGCGGATCGCCAACCGCATGGCCGGCCGGGACCTCTATTCCTGGGTGCTGGTGGGAGAGGGCGGCGCGCAGGCGCGCTGTTCGGCCGGCACGACGTTTCAACTCGATTCGGATCTGTGCGAACTGCAGCGCGACGACGTGATCCTGGTCTGCGGCGGAATCGACGTGCGCAAGGCAACCAGCAAGCGGCTGCTCAACTGGCTGCGGCGCGAGGCCCGCAGGGGGCTGGCCATAGGCGGGTTGTGCACGGCGGCCTACACGCTGGCCAGGGCCGGGATCCTGGATGGAAAGCGGGCGACGATCCACTGGGAAAACGCCGACAGCTTTGCCGAGGAATTCGAAGAGGTGACGCTGACCAAGTCGGTTTTCGTCCTCGACGGCAACCGTATGACCACCGCCGGCGGCACCGCCTCCATCGACCTGATGCTGAAGCTGATCGCCGACGACCATGGCGAGGATCTGGCCAACGCGGTGGCCGATCAGCAGATCTATTCCTCGATCCGTACCGACCAGGACACCCAGCGGCTGAGCGTGCCGACCCGGATCGGCGTGCGCCACCCCAAGCTGGCCCAGGTCATCCAGATGATGGAACAGAACATCGAGGAACCGATCAGCCCCTCGCTTCTGGCCCGCGATGTGGGCATGTCGACGCGCCAGCTCGAACGCCTGTTCCGCCGCTACCTCAACCGCAGCCCCAAGCGCTATTACATGGAGTTGCGGCTGCAGAAGGCGCGCAACCTGCTGCTGCAGACCGACATGAGCGTGATCAACGTGGCGCTGGCCTGCGGGTTCGCATCGCCCTCGCATTTCTCGAAATGCTACCGGGCGCATTACAACACCACGCCCTACCGCGAACGCGGCGCGCAGGGGGCGCGCCTGTCCGTCTGAGCCGCGGCCGGGGCCGGGATTGCCAGCAGCGCCAGCGCGAACAGACCTGGCAGGCGCATGATCGAAGCTCCCTGAGTTCGTTACCCCCGGCAGGCTGGCGCGGCGACCGCGGCCTGTCGATCCGTCAGCCGGCAGCGGGCCCGGCAATCAGCGGGGCGTCAGCCGATAGGCGGCGCCGTTGCCCTCGGAGAGGAACCAGATCGATCCGTCGGGGGCCTCGGCCACGTCGCGGATGCGAAGGGTCTGGGGGCCGGCGATCCGCTCCACCTCGCGCAGCGGGCGCCCGGCGAGTCGGCTGATCATGTCGAATTTCAGCGAGCCGACGAAGATGCTGCCGCGCCATTGCGGCCAGAGCCGGCCGGAATAGATCATCATGCCCGAGGGGGCGATCGAGGGATCCCACCAGAAATCGGGCTGCTCCATGCCCGGTTTCGCGGTCCCCTCGCCGATCTTGGCGCCCGAATAGTCGCGTCCGTAGGCGATCACCGGCCAGCCGTAATTCGCCCCCCGGCGAATGCGGTTGATCTCGTCCCCGCCCATCGCCCCGTGTTCGGCGATCCAGAGGTTGCCGTCGGCATCCAGCGCCGCGCCCTGCGGGTTGCGATGCCCGAACGACCAGATCTCCGGGCGCGCGCCGGGCCTGTTCACGAAGGGGTTGTCGCCGGGCACCGAACCGTCCCGGTTGATGCGGATCACGGTGCCGTTGTGATTGGCCAGGTTCTGCGCCTCCGCGGCCGCGGCCCTCTCGCCCAGGGTCACGAACAGCGTGCCGTCGGGCGCCTCGACGATGCGCGATCCGAAATGGCGCCCGCCACGGCCTGCATGCTCGGCCTCGAAGATGATCCGCGTATCGGCGAGTCGCCCTCCGTCGCCGCTCAGCCGGCCGACCGCCACGGCCGTTCCGACCTGCCCGCCGGTCCGGCGCCTTGAAAACGTCAGGAAAACCTCGCGGCTGCGCGCGAAATCGCGCGGCACCATCACGTCCAGCAGCCCGCCCTGTCCCACGGCCGCGACCCGCGGAACCCCGCCGACCCGCCGCGCCTGACCGTCCCGGACCAGCAGCAGCCTCCCCTCGCGCTCGGTCACCAGGTAGGCGTTGCCCGGAAGGAAGGCGATGGCCCAGGGCACCTCGAGCCCGTCCAGCATCCGCGTCACCCGCAGCTGCCCGACCGATGTCGAAAGCATCTGGGCCGCAGCCGCCCCCGCCACAGCGATTGCAAGGACGATCGTCGCGATGAAGCGCATCTTTCCACCTCCCGCTCCGGCCCGCATTCCGCCCCCCTTTCCCGGAATGGCGCGCGAGCCCGTTCGCACATATAGCACTTTTCTTTTTCATTCTCCTTGCCTAGGCTCGGCCCAGAACATTTCGTTCCAACCAGGGAGTATCTGATGAAAAAACTTCTCATGGCCTCCGCGGCCGCAGCTCTGATGGCCGGCACCGCCATGGCGGACGAAGTCAAGATCGGCGTGATTCTCGGCTTTACCGGCCCGATCGAATCGCTGACCCCGCAGATGGCCGACGGGGCCGAGCTGGCGATGAAGGAAGTCAGCGACAGCGGCAAGCTGCTGGACGGCAAGACGGTCACGCCGGTGCGGGCCGACTCGACCTGCATCGACGCCGGCGCCGCCACCGCCGCCGCCGAACGTCTGGTCACCTCGGACGGGGTGAAGGGGATCATGGGTGCCGACTGCTCGGGCGTGACCGGGGCGATCCTCGCCAATGTGGCGGTGCCCAACGGCATCGTGATGATCTCGCCCTCGGCCACCTCGCCGGCGCTGTCCACAGCCGAGGACAACGGGCTGTTCTTCCGCACCGCGCCGTCGGACGCCCGCCAGGGCGAAGTGATGGCCGACATCCTGCTGGAGCAGGGCGTCAAGTCGGTGGCGCTGACCTATACCAACAACGACTACGGCAAGGGCCTGGCCGACAGCTTCAAGGCCGCCTACGAGGCCAAGGGCGGCAAGGTGACGATCTCGGCCGCGCATGAGGACGGCAAGGCCGACTACTCGGCCGAAGTGGCGGCGCTGGCCGCTGCCGGGGGCGACCGGCTGGTGGTTGCCGGCTATGTTGACCAGGGCGGCTCGGGCATCGTCCGGGCGGCGCTCGATTCGGGGGCATTCGATACCTTCCACTTCCCGGACGGGATGATCAGCGCCAAGCTGGAGGAGAATTTTGGCACCGACATCGACGGCTCCACCGGCCAGCATCCGGGCACCGACAGCCCCGGCGCGGCCAAGTTCGCCGAGCTGGTCGGCGGCAAGTTCGACGCCACCTCGCCGTTCACGCCCGAATCCTATGACGCGGCGGCGCTGATCATGCTGGCCATGCAGGCGGCCGGGACCACCGATCCCAACGTCTACAAGGACAAGGTGATGGAAGTGGCCAACGCTCCGGGCGAGAAGATCTATCCCGGCGAGCTGGGCAAGGCGCTGGACATCCTCAAGGCGGGCGGCGACATCGACTATGTCGGCGCCACCGCGGTGGAGCTGATCGGACCGGGTGAATCGGCCGGCAACTACCGCGAGATCGTCATCAAGGGCGGCAAGGTCACCACGGTGAAATACCGTTGACCCGGCCCCCGGCCTAATCGGAAGCGGCCCGGACCTTGCGTCCGGGCCCTTTCTTTGCCAAAAGGCCGCGCCAGATGCGATTCAATGACAAGATGCCGCACCCGGCGGCGCAAGGGGGGGGCCATGCAAGGTGAGGCCATGATCGCCGTCGAGGACCTGCACAAGCATTTTGGCGGATTTCACGCCGTGGACGGGGCTTCGCTGAAGATTGCCGAAAACTCCATCACCGGCCTGATCGGCCCCAACGGGGCGGGCAAGACGACGCTGTTCAACGTGATTGCCGGCGTGCTGCCTCCCACTTCGGGGCGGGTGTTCATGCAGGGCGAGGACATTACCGGCCTGGCGCCGCATGTGCTATTTCACAAGGGACTGTTGCGCACCTTCCAGATCGCGCACGAATTTTCCTCGATGACCTGCCGCGAGAACCTGATGATGGTGCCGGGCGGGCAGTCGGGCGAGAAGCTGTGGAACACCTGGTTCGGGCGCCGGCGCATCGCGGACGAGGAGCGGGCGCTGCGTGCCAAGGCCGACGAGGTGCTGGAGTTTCTCACCATCGAGCATCTGGCCGATCACAAGGCCGGAGAGGTGTCCGGCGGGCAGAAGAAGCTTCTGGAGCTGGGGCGCACGATGATGGTGGATGCGCGCATCGTGTTCCTGGACGAGGTCGGCGCGGGGGTGAACCGGACGCTTCTGAACACCATCGCGGATGCGATTTTGCGGCTCAACAAGGAGCGCGGATACACCTTCGTGGTGATCGAGCATGACATGGATTTCATCGGCAAGATCTGTGACCCGGTGATCTGCATGGCTGAGGGCAAGGTTCTGGCCGAGGGCTCGCTGGAGGAGATCAAGGCCAACGAGCAGGTGATCGAGGCCTATCTGGGTACCGGGCTGAAGAACCGGGACAAGGTCCAGGCATGATTGCGCGGGGATGGTTCGGAAATGGGGGCTCTGCCCCCGTCGCCCGTGCCGGGCGACTCCCCCGGAGTATTTCCGGCAAGAGGAAGAAGGGGACGGTGTGGTGAGTGACAATCCCTGGCAGGACGATCGCGGCAACAAGGATGCGAGCATCACGAACAAGGAGGGAATGGGCACTGTGCCTTACAGTTCCGAAGAGGGCGGCGCGCGCCCGGCCCCCGGCGGGCCGTTCCTGATCGGGGAGGCGATGACCGGCGGCTATGGCAAGGGGCCGGACATCCTGCACGAGTGCACGGTGGCGGTGGATCGCGGCGAGATCGCCGTCATCGTCGGCCCCAACGGTGCCGGCAAGTCTACTGCCATGAAGGCGGTGTTCGGGATGCTGGATCTGAGGTCGGGTTCGGTGCGGCTGGATGGTGAAGACATCACCGATCTGTCTCCGCAGGCGCGGGTGGCCAGGGGCATGGGGTTCGTGCCGCAGAACAACAACATCTTCACCTCGATGACGGTGGAGGAGAACCTGGAGATGGGCGCCTTCATCCGCACCGACGACATCTCCGAGACCATGGAGCAGGTCTATGAGTTGTTCCCGATCCTGCGCGAGAAGCGCCGCCAGCCGGCCGGCGAGCTGTCGGGCGGGCAGCGCCAGCAGGTGGCGGTGGGGCGGGCGCTGATGACGCGGCCGAAGGTGCTGATGCTCGACGAGCCGACCGCCGGGGTCAGCCCGATCGTGATGGACGAGCTTTTCGATCGCATCATCGAGGTCAGTCGCACCGGCATTCCGATCCTGATGGTCGAACAGAACGCGCGCCAGGCGCTGGAGATCGCCGACAAGGGCTATGTGCTGGTGCAGGGTCGCAATGCCTATTCCGGGACCGGCAAGGAGTTGCTGGCCGACCCGGAGGTGCGCAAATCCTTCCTGGGGGGCTGAGAGATGGATCTGCTCAATGCCATCGTGGCAATTGCCAATTACGTGCTGGTCCCTGCGATCTCCTACGGCAGCCAGCTGGCGCTGGGGGCGCTGGGGGTGACGCTGATCTACGGCATCCTGCGCTTTTCCAACTTCGCCCATGGCGACATCATGGCGTTTGGCACCATGGTGACGGTTCTGGTCACCTGGTGGTTCCAGTCGATGGGGGTGAGTTTCGGGCCGCTGCCCACCGCCCTGCTGGCCCTGCCGCTGGGAATCCTGGGCTGCATGGCGCTGCTGCTGGTGACCGATCGGGCCGTCTATCGGTTCTACCGGCAACAGAAGGCCAAGCCGGTGATCCTGGTGATCGTCTCGATGGGGGTGATGTTCATCATGAACGGGCTGGTGCGCTTCATCATCGGGCCCGACGATCAGCGGTTCTCCGACGGGGCGCGCTTCATCATCAAGGCGCGCGAGTTCAAGCAGATGACCGGGCTGAGCGAGGGTTTGGCGATCAAGACCACACAGGGGATCACCATCGTCACCGCCGTGGTGGTGGTGGCGCTGCTGTTCTGGTTCCTCAACCGCACACGCACCGGCAAGTCGATGCGGGCCTATTCCGACAACGAGGATCTGGCGCTACTGTCGGGCATCAATCCCGAGCGGGTGGTGCTTTACACCTGGATGATCGTTGCGGCGCTGGCGACCATTGCCGGGGTGCTTTACGGCCTCGACAAGAGCTTCAAGCCCTTCGTCTATTTCCAGCTGCTGCTGCCGATCTTCGCCTCGGCCATCGTCGGCGGGCTGGGTAATCCGATCGGCGCCATTGCCGGCGGGTTCATCATCGCCTTTTCCGAGGTCACCATCACCTATGCGTGGAAGAAGGTGCTGGGCTATCTGATGCCCGAGGGGCTGCAGCCCGAGGGGCTGGTCCAGCTTCTGAGCACCGATTACAAATTCGCGGTCAGCTTCGTCATCCTGCTGATCGTGCTGCTGTTCCGGCCGACCGGGCTGTTCAGGGGGAAGGCGGTATGAGCGAGACGGTGAAGAATGTCGGGCTGTTCGCGCTGGTGGGCGCGCTGATCCTGCTTACCGGCTTCATGCAGAGCTGGAACACGGCGATCCTGATCCTCAACATGGGGCTGATCTCGGCGATCATGTCGATCGGGGTGAACCTGCAATGGGGCTTTGCGGGGCTGTTCAATGTCGGGATCATGGGCTTTGTGGCGCTGGGCGGGCTGGCGGTGGTGCTGACTTCGATGCCGCCGGTGACGGAGGCCTGGGCCGCAGGCGGGCTGCGGGTTCTGTCGGGGCTGGTCCTTGGTGCGGCGACCATCGCGGCAGCCGTCATCGCCCACCGGAAAATGCGCCCGGGACGGGCCCGTGGGGCGGTCATGATCGTGATCCTGGTGGGCGGGTTCTTCCTTTATCGCGCGGTGTTCGATCCGGGCGTCGAGGCGGTCGAGGCGGTGAACCCCGCCGGGACCGGCTATCTCGGCGGTCTGGGGCTGCCGGTATTGCTAGCCTGGCCGGTGGGCGGGTTGCTGGCGGCAGGTGCCGCCTGGCTGATCGGCAAGACGGCGCTGGGTCTGCGGTCGGACTATCTGGCCATCGCCACGCTGGGGATTGCCGAGATCATCATCGCAGTGCTGAAGAACGAGGACTGGCTGGCCCGCGGGGTCAAGAACGTGGTCGGCCTGCCGCGCCCCCTGCCCTACGAGATCGAGTTGCAGAACGATCCGGCCTTCATCGCGCGCGCGGCGGGTTTCGGGCTGGACCCGGTGACGGCTTCGACGCTTTACGTGAAGCTGGGTTACTCGGTTCTGTTCACGGTGGTTCTTCTGATCCTGCTGTGGATGGCGCAGATGGCGCTCAAGAGCCCCTGGGGGCGGATGATGCGCGCCATTCGCGACAACGAGGTGGCGGCCGAGGCCATGGGCAAGGACGTGACCGCCCGACACCTGCAGGTCTTCGTCCTGGGCAGCGCCGTCGTCGGCATTGCCGGCGCGATGATGACCACGCTCGACGGGCAGCTCACCCCCGGCACCTACCAGCCGTTGCGCTTTACCTTCCTGATCTGGGTGATGGTGATCGTGGGCGGGTCGGGAAACAATTTCGGGGCGGTTCTGGGGGCCATGCTGATCTGGTTCCTCTGGGTTCAGGTCGAACCAATCGGGTTGTGGCTGCTTCAGGTTCTGACCTCGGGCATGGCCGACGCAAATCCGCTCAAGCAGCATCTGCTGGACAGTGCCGCGCATATGCGGCTGCTGACCATGGGGGTGATCCTGCTGTTGGTGCTGCGGTTCAGCCCGCGCGGCCTGATACCGGAGAAATAGGCATCGCGGCCGTGCCGCGGTGCCTCCGGCGGGAGTATTTCGGGCAAGAGGAAGGAGCGGGCTTTCGCGGCCCTGAGTGCGCTGGCGTTCAGCGGCCGCGGAACAGGCTGCCCAGGATGCCACGGACGATCCGGCGTCCCGTCGCTCCCTTGAGTTCCTTGATGACCGCCCCGGCGATGGCGGAGCCGAACGACTCGCGCGGCCGGGACCCGCGCGAGGTCGAGCGCGCCACGCGGGTTCCTGAGTACCGGCGGGCGGCATTGTATTCGCGCGCCATGGGTTGGGGATCTTCCTCTGCCTGCATCTCGGCGGCTTCGGCCTCGCGGGCGGCTTCGGCGGCGCGCCGGGCGAGGATTTCGTAGGCCGAGCGGCGGTCCACGGGGCGGTCATATTTCCCGGCCAGATCGGAAGCGGCGAGGATGGCACTGCGTTCGGCATCGGTGATCGGGCCCAGCCGCGAGGATGGCGGGCGGATCAGGGTGCGTTCGACCATGCCCGGCACGCCCTTCTTTTCGAGAAACGAGGTCAGAGCCTCGCCCACACCGACATCGCGGATGGCATCTTCGGTCGAGAAACGGGGATTTTCGCGGTAGGTTTCCGCGGCCAGCCGCAGGTTGCGGCGGTCGCGCGCGGTGAAGGCGCGCAGGGCGTGCTGGATGCGGTTGCCGAGCTGGCCGAGGATGTCCTCGGGGATGTCCGCCGGGTGCTGGGTGACGAAATACACGCCCACCCCCTTGGATCGGATCAGCCGGGCCACCTGTTCGACCTTGTCCACCAGCGCCTTGGGGGCGTCGTCGAAAAGCAGGTGCGCCTCGTCGAAGAAGAACACCAGTTTCGGCCGGTCCGGGTCGCCCACCTCGGGAAGCTCCTCGAACAGTTCGGACAGAAGCCAAAGCAGGAAGGTGGCGTAAAGGCCGGGCGCGGCCATCAGCCGGTCGGCGGCGAGGATGTTGACCACGCCGCGCCCCTGCGCATCGGTCCGCATCAGGTCGGCCAGGTCCAGCGCCGGTTCTCCGAACAGCCGCGCGCCGCCCTGGTTTTCAAGCACCAGCAGCCGGCGCTGGATGGCACCGATCGAGGCGGTCGAGACGTTGCCGTAGCGCAGTGACAGGCTGCCCCGGTTCTCGCCGATCCAGGCCAGCAGCGCCTGCAGATCCTTCAGGTCGAGCAGCGCCAGCCCCTCTTCGTCAGCCAGCCGGAAGGCGATGTTGACGATGCCCTCCTGCGCCTCGGTCAGCCCCAGAAGCCGCGACAGCAGCAGCGGCCCCATGTCGGCCACCGTGGTGCGCACCGGGTGGCCCTGTTCGCCGAAGAGATCCCAGAAGGTGACCGGTGCGGCGGCGTAGCGGTAGTCGGTGAACCCGATTTTCGCCGCGCGTTCCATGAAGGCCTCATGCAGCTTGAAATCGGACGAGCCGGGCCTGGCCAGCCCCGAGAGGTCGCCCTTCACGTCCGAAAGGAACACCGGCACGCCGGCCTCGGAAAACCCTTCGGCAAGGATCTGCAGGGTGACCGTCTTGCCGGTGCCGGTGGCGCCCGCGATCAACCCGTGCCGGTTGGCGTATTTCAGGGCCAACTCCTGCCGGATCGCGTAGCCCTCGCCCCCGCCGCCAACGAAGATCCCGCCTGCCATGCCCGTTCCTCTCGTCCCGCCGTTTGCGGTGAACATACAAATTTAACCTCTGGAAGCGATAGTTCTTTTTGCCCGCGGGCCGTGGCCGCGGGCAGACTTCCTCCCTGTCAGACTGGCCGTGCCTTCGGGCACGGTCCTTTTTGCACGAACAGGCCAGTCGCCCGCCGATTGCCGATCAATTCCTGCAAAACGCCGCGGTTTCCTGTTGACCAGATTGCGCCCCTTTCGTAACGTTCCCGCCATAACTAAGTCGGCCAGTCCGACGGGGAGATGCAGCATTCGAAGGGGGCCATGCCAGGCCCCCTTTTCGTGTCGTGCGTGTCCCTTTCGGCCGCTGCGGGGGCGCGGGCGGAACAAAACCGCCCATCACGCATCCTTGCACCTGACTCTCACCGGGCCGCGTGCTAGATCGGGGCCGAGGATATCCCCCGAACACGAAGAGGCATGAATGTTCAAACCCCTTGCAATCCTGTCCGTCGCGGCCACGCTGGCCCTTGCTGCCCCCGCCTTCGCTCAGGAGAAAAAGACCGGTGACAGCCCGGCCGACAGCCAGCTCGATCTTGGCCAGCCGGCCTCGGGGCCGCAGCTGGGGCAGCGCTATTCCAAGAAGAAATTCGACGACTGGGACCTGGCCTGCATCAAGACCCAGGCCGACAATGATCCCTGTTCCCTCCTGCAGGTGATGAACGGACCCGACGGCAATCCCATGGCCGAGTTCAGCCTGTTCCGGCTGGAAGGGGGCGAGCGCGCCGTTGCCGCGGCGACCATCGTGGTGCCGCTGGAGACGCTGCTGCCGGCGCAGCTGACGATCTCGGTCGATGACCATCCGGGCAAGCGCTACCAGTATTCCTTCTGCAGTCCGATCGGCTGCGTCGCCCAGATCGGCCTGACCAAAGAGGACATCGCCACGATGAAGAAGGGCAAGACGGCGACACTTTCGCTTGTCCCCGCCCCGGCGCCGGACCAGGTGGTCAAGCTGACGCTGTCGCTGAAAGGCTTTACTGCCGGTTACGAGGCAGTGGACGTGGTGAAGAACCAGTAACCGGTTCCGGCTCCGGCACGGATACGGCCATGAATACGCCCATGGATACGGGGCGCGCACAGATGCCGCGCGCGCCTCGGGCCCGGCGTCACAGGCGTCGAAGCGCCAGCACCGCGTTCAGCCCGCCAAAGGAAAAGGCGTTGGAGAGCGCCGCGTCCACGCGGGCCTCGCGGGCTTCGTTGGGCACAACATCAAGCGGGCAGTCGGGATCGGGCTGCTCGAAATTGACGGTAGGCGCGATCACCCCGTCGCGCAGCGCCATGATGCAGGCAGCCAGTTCGATCGCTCCGGTGCCGCCGATGGCGTGGCCGTGCATGGATTTGGTCGATGACACCATCAGCCGGTCTGCATGGCTCCCGAACA
Organism: Piezobacter thermophilus; assembly: GCF_055386745.1. Taxonomy (NCBI): domain Bacteria; kingdom Pseudomonadati; phylum Pseudomonadota; class Alphaproteobacteria; order Rhodobacterales; family Paracoccaceae; genus Piezobacter; species Piezobacter thermophilus. The sequence goes on from NZ_AP042380.1 coordinate 1,549,985, forward strand.
CGTCGGCGATGGCGGCACATTCGACCCGGTCGTTGACCGCGGTGCCGGTGCCGTGGGCGTTTATGTATCCCACCTCCTCGGGGGACATGCGCGCATCTTCCAGCGCCCCGGCCATGGCCCGTGCCGCCCCTTCGCGCGAGGGGGTCACGATATCGGCCGCATCCGAGGTCATGGCAAAGCCCGCCACCTCGCACAGGATGTCGGCCCCCCGGGCCCGGGCGTGATCGTAATCCTCGAAGACGAACACGCCCGCGCCCTCGCCCTGTACCATGCCGTTGCGGTTGGCGCTGAACGGGCGGCAGGCATCCTTCGACATGACCCGAAGCCCCTCCCACGCCTTGACGCCGCCAAAGCACAGCATGGCCTCGGCCCCGCCGGTCAGAATGACCGGTGCCGCCCCGGACCGCACCATCTGGAAGGCCAGCCCCATCGCGTGGTTCGAGGACGCGCAGGCGGTGGAGACGGTGAATGACGGCCCGCGCAGCCCGTAGCGGATCGAGACGTGGCTGGCGGCGGCATTGTGCATCAGCTTCGGCACCACGAAAGGATGCACCCGGTTCTTGCCGGCCTCGTAGACGGTGCGGTAATTCTCGTCCCAGGTGCCGACCCCGCCGCCGGCAGTGCCGAACACGACGCCCGTGCGCAAGGCCAGTTCCCCGTCAAAGCTGATCCCGGCCTGCTCCACGGCCTCCTGCGCGGCGGCAAGGGTATACTGGGTGAAGCGGTCGTAAAGCGCCAGCTGCTGGCGGTCGAAACGGGTGGTCGGGTCGAAGCCCCGCACCTGCCCGCCGATCCGCACCGAAAGGCGGTCGACATCGCGCAACTCCAGAGGTCCGATCCCGCAGCGCCCCTCGCGCATGGCGGCAAGCGTCTCGGCCAGACTGTGGCCGAGGGCGTTTATCGTGCCGGCTCCGGTGATGACGACGCGTTTCATGGTGTCCGGGGCACGGGCTGGGGCACGGGCGCGCGCGCTCACGCCTTTTCCGTCACGAGCTGTTCGATCCCGGCCACGATGGCCTTGACACTGGAGATGTCGAAATCGCTGGCGGCGGGTTCGTTGGCGTTGAACGGGATCGAGATGTCGAACTCTTCCTCGATGGCGAAGATGCACTCCACCAGACCGAGGCTGTCGATCCCGAGATCCTCGAGCGTGCTCTCCATCGTCACGTCGGACGGGTCGAGAACGGCCTGTTCGGCGATGATGGCGATGACCTTGTCGCGGGTGCTCATGGCGTCCCTCTGATCTGGCGCATTGGCGCTGATTTAATCACTGGACCGGCTTTTGAAAACCGCCTTTTTCAGCGCATCGAGGTCGCGCATCAGCCGCGGCAGCCGGCGCTGGGCCTTGTAGATCTCGGTATGCTGGTCCATCCGCACCGCCGGATAGCCGAGCATCACCCGTCCGGCCGGGACGTTGGACAGGATCTTGGTGCCGCCGCCGGCGATCACGCGATCGCCGATGAACAGGTTGTCGGCCACCCCGCACTGCCCGCCCAGAACCACATGATCGCCGATCTCGACCGAACCGGAAATGCCGGTCTGCCCGGCAAACAGGCAGTCGCGCCCCGCGCGCACGTTGTGTCCCACATGCACGAGATTGTCGAGCTTGCATCCGTCGCCCAGCTCGGTGGGGCGGATGGTGCCGCTGTCGATGCAGGCATTGGCGCCGACCTCCACGTCGTCGCCGATCACCACCGCGCCCAGCGAATGGATCCGCGTCCAAGCCTGCGGGCGGGCGCCGCCGGTCTCGCCCATGGTCTTGCGGGCGACCTCGACGGCCGATTCCTCGGGGGTGACGAAGGAGAACCCGTCCGCCCCCACCCGCGCCCCCGGCTGGGCGATGAAACGCGCCCCGATCCGCACCCGCGCGCCGATGCTGACCATCTCGCGCAGGAAGGCCTCCTCGCCCAGAACCGCGCGGGCGCCGACATGGCATTGCGGGCCGATCACCGAGCCCGCCCCGATCCGCGCGCCGGGACCGATCACCGCCAGCGGCCCGACCGAGACGCCCTCGCCCAGTTCCGCCGAGGGGTCGATCACCGCCGTGGGGTGAATGCCTTCCGGGAATTCCTGCCCCGGATCCATCATCGCGGTCAGCCCGGCCATCGCCCGCCGTGGGCGCGGTGCGAAGATCGCCGCCTTCAACCCCAGCGCCTGCCAGTCGGCGCCCTCCCACAGCATCGCGGCGCGCGCCTTACCCTGCCCCAAGGCCTCGGCATATTTCGGCGACATGGCCAGCGCCAGATCGTCCGGCCCGGCATCTGCGGGTTCGGCCGCGCGCGCGATCTCGATGCCCACATCCCCTGCCGCCTCGGCCCCCAGGGCCCTGGCAATTTCCCCGATGCTGTAGCCCATCCCGGCCCCCAATGGCTTGTGTCGGGGCCAGTGATTACCCCCGAACCGCCGGCAGGGCCACCCCCGCCTGCTGCAGCGCCGCCCAAATCTTCGCGTCACGGCCATAGACGTCGCGGCGGTATTCGATCCGGCCCGTGGTCGTGGCAAAGGCCGTCCGGTAGATGAGGTGGACGGGAATGCGCCGGGCCAGCGGCACCTCGGTCTCCTTGCCGGTGTCCAGAAGCGAGCGGAAGTACTGCTCGGGGTCGCTCACCTGCTGAATCGTCAGCAGCTTGTAGGCAAAGCCGAACGGATCCGACAGCCGGATGCAGCCATGGCTGAAGGCGCGCATCTCGCGCCCGAAGAGGTGCTTTTCGGGCGTGTCGTGCAGATAGACGCTGTGCTTGTTGGGAAACAGGAACTTGACCCGGCCGAGCGCGTTGCGCGCCCCCGGCGGCTGGCGCATGTCGAAGGGGAAGTTGCGCGCGGTGAACTGGGTGAAGTCCATCTCGCCTCGGTTCACCACCCGCCCCCGCGCATCGGTGATGACAAGCTGCGATACCGCGTTCGGGTTCCGCTGCAGCTTGGGCAGGTATTCCTTGACGATGATCGAGCGCGGGACGTACCAGCTCGGGTTCACGACCATGAGTTCCATCTCGTCGGAAAATTCCGGGCTGCGCCGCCCTTCGGCATTCTTGCCGATCACCGTTTTCGTCTCGAAGATCACTTCGCCGCGGTCGATCATCCGGGCGGTGAAGTCGGTCTGGTTGACGACGATGCGAAGGCCGTGCCGCACATCGCCCAGCCAGCGTTCGCGCTCCATCGCCACGAGGACGGATTTCAGGCGCGATTCGGGCGCCACGTTGATCTGCGCGATCGTTGCCCTGCCGGCGATCCCGTCAGGGGTCAGCCCGTGATCGGCCTGGAAGCGCTGAACGGCGCGTGCCAGCGCCTTGTCATAGGCACGCGAAGCGCTGCGGCCGAGATATCCCATGCGGATCAGGCGGTCTCGCAGGGCGATTACCGCCGGACCAGCCTGCCCCGGTTCGAGCTTGCGGCGGTCGGGAACGGTCGCGCCCCAGCCGCCGGCGGCGATGACCTGTTGCAGGCGCAGCCGTTCCCGCAGCAATGCGCGGTATTCGCGTGACGACGGTGCAAGGCCGCGGATGTAGGCGGCCGGATCTTCGCCCGAAATGCCCAGAAGAATCGCGGCCGGGTCGAGCCGCGGGTTGGTCCGGTCGATATCCTTGTCGATCTTCGCCGGGTCCAGAAGGCCTGCGTGGAGGTCATTTGCGTATGTCACCAGGGTCCGGCTCAGGGCGACCTCGACAAGGCCCAGATCCCGCGTCGTCCGCGCCGCCGCCATCTGTGCCAGCAGCGCATCGGGCGCGTATCGCGCCACCGGCAGGCCGTGCAGATCGGCCCCACGCAGGGCCTCGATCAGTGCCGCCCGCCGCGCCCGCGCGGCGTCGTCCCGGCCGGTCCAGATCGGCGCATAGCCGGAATCGCGGTAGAATGCGGCAATCGCATGGTCCCCGTATGCGGCCTCGGCAACGGCCTGCCGGAAGGCGGTGGCCTGCGCCCGGGCCGTGCCGGGGCCGAGCAGGACCGCGGCGGCAAGACACGCCGAAACCAGGATGGCGGCAGTGCAGCGGCGAAACGGCAGGCGGGGGAAGCGAAGCACAGCAGACATGCGAGCACCGAAAATGTCGAACAGGGCACAGGGCGCAGCAGCGCGCCGGTCAGGAAAAATCGTGATTGTTGCCGGTCGATCTGTCCACCGCAGATTGCACGCAAGTCTCGTTTCGATGCCGGACCGATGCCCGAATGCCGCGCTCGGTCACGCATGAATTGCGATCTGCAATTGAAACATTGGCGAAATTTCGCCGAAATTGGTTCCAGAACAAGACTTGCAACATTCGGCACTTGGCTGGCGAATCAAGCTGTGCAATAGATTTCCCGGCCTGGGGATGGTGAAACCATTGCGCGCGCAACGACACGCGCAAACTCGGAGAGCGTAAGGGACGACGCACAATCATGGCAGAAGTCAAGAAATCGGGATTCACCCGGCGATCCCTGCTGGGCGCATTTGCGGCGACAGTCATCACGGCGGCTCCGACCTATTCGAAGGCGGCGGGTTTTCTCAGGGGCGCCGGAGACATCCGCCGGCTTCGCATGTATTCCGGCCGCTCCGGCGAGAGGATCGACACCATCTACTGGATCGACGGCGAATATATCGACGAAGCGCTGGCCGAGATCAGCTATTTCATGCGCGACCTGCGGGTGGACAAGGTCAAGACCATCGACCATCGCACGCTGGATATCGTCGCCGCCGTGCACAATCTTCTCGACGTGAACGAACCCTACCTGCTGTTGTCCGGCTACCGGACGCCGCAGACCAACGCGATGCTGCGGCGGCGCTCGCGCGGGGTGGCGAAACGGTCGCTGCACATCACCGCCCAGGCCAACGACGTGCGGCTGGCCACGCGCTCGGTCAGCCAGATCGCCAAGGCCGCAATCGCCTGCAATGCCGGCGGGGTTGGTCGGTATTACCGCTCGAACTTCGTGCACATGGATTGCGGCGCCGTCCGCACCTGGCGGGGCTGAGCCGGGCGGCGGGGCCGAGCACAGCCATCCCCATCGTCAGATGAACGAAACCCCGGCATGGCCGGGGTTTTCGCTTTTGGAGCATGTCGCAACATACACACGACATGCTCCGACCCCTGGTTTTCGCATGTCCGAGAAGCTGAGGACCGGTCCCCGCTTTTGAGCGACATGCGCGCCTTTCATGCCGCATGTCCGGGAAGCGCGAAACCGGTGCCCACTTTCGCGCGACATGCTCCAGCCACGCAGCGGCGCCTTCTCACTCGGCCGCCGTCTTCAGCTCCGGGCCACCGCGGCGGATCGTCTCCAGAAGCTCCTCGCGCCGCTTTGCCGCCTTTTCGGCATTGGCCATCTTCACCGGGCCGAAGCCGCGGATCGACAGCGGCAGCTCGGCCAGCGCGATGATCGCCTCGCGCGTGTCGGGGGTCAGCTTCGCCAGAACCTCCTTCATGTCCCGTTCATACTGGCGGATCAGCTTGCGCTCCATCCGGCGTTCGGCGGTATGGCCGAAGATGTCGAACGGCGTCCCGCGCAGCCCCTTCATGGCGGCCAGAAGACGCATTACGCGCAACGTCCGTTCTCCGAATTCGCGCTTTTTCGGGCGCCCCTCGGGATCCTTTCCGCCAAGGATCGGCGGGGCAAGGTGGAAGGTCATGCGGAAATCGCCCTCGAATTCCGCCCGCGCCTTGTCGCGGGTTTCCAGAAGCAGCCGCGCGACCTCGTATTCGTCCTTGTAGCTCAGAAGCTTGTGATAGCCCTTGGCCACTGCCTCCTTCAATTCCGGATCCGCGATCCCCTCCAGCATCCGCAGGTAGCGCCGCGCCAGTCGCTGGCCCTGGTAGGCAGCCAGGTGATCGGCGCGGAAACGGATCTTTTCGTCCAGCGATCTGGGCAGTTCCACCACCCGCGGCGCGGTCAGCGCGGCGGCCTCTTCCGGGTGCAGCACCGCCCAGCGACCGATCTCGAAAGCGCGCTGGTTGCTCTCCACCGCTGCGCCATTGAGTTCGATCGCCTGCATGATCGCGTCATGGCCAAGCGGCACGAGACCCTGCTGCCAGGCAGCGCCGAACACCATCATGTTGGAGAAGATCGAATCGCCCAGCGTGACCCGGGCCAGCTCGGTCGCGTCGAAGAAGGAAACGCGCTCTTTCAGCCGCGCCTGAAGCGCCAGCTTCAGCCGGTCGGTGGGCAGGGAAAACTCGGTGTCGCGGGTGAAATCGCCGGTGATGATCTCGTGGCTGTTGACCACCGCGCCGGTGCGGCTGCTGCGCATCAGCCCGAGGGTCGAGGCCCCGGCGCTGACCACCAGATCGCCACCGATCAACGCGTCGGCCTCGCCCGTGGCCACGCGGATGGCGTTGATGTCCTCGGGGGAATTGGCCAGCCGGCAGTGGATGTGCACCGCCCCGCCCTTCTGCGCGAGGCCGGCCATCTCCATCATGCCGGCCCCCTTGCCGTCGATCTGGGCGGCCTGCGCCATCACCGCGCCGATGGTGACGACCCCGGTGCCGCCCACCCCGGTGATGACCACGTTCCAGGTGCCGTCGATGGACGGAACCTCCGGTTGCGGCAGATGCGGCAGGTCCAGGTCGGTGGTGGCTTCCTTGCGCAGTTTCGCGCCTTCCAGCGTCACGAAGGAGGGGCAGAAGCCCTTGAGGCAGGAGTAATCCTTGTTGCAGGACGACTGGTCGATGGCCCGCTTGCGGCCCAACTCGGTCTCAAGCGGCACGATCGAGACACAGTTGGACTGCACCCCGCAATCGCCGCAGCCCTCGCAGATATCGGGGTCGATGAACACCCGCCGGTCCGGGTCGGGGAAGGTGCCGCGCTTGCGCCGGCGGCGCTTTTCGGCTGCGCAGGTCTGAACGTAGATGATCGCCGATACGCCATCGAGTTCCGAAAACTCCTTTTCCACCTGCAGCAGCCGGTCGCGGGTGTGGATCGCGATTCCCGAAGGGTAGTCCTTGGGGTCCTGCGGCTCCTTTTCGTCATGGACGACGGCGACATGGCGAACCCCCATCGCCTTCAGCTCGGCGGCGATGCGCTGCGGGGTCAGGCCGCCCTCGTTGGCCTGACCTCCGGTCATCGCCACGGCATCGTTGTAGAGGATCTTGTAGGTGATGGTGGTGCCGGTGGCCAGCGCTGCCCGGATCGCCTGCACGCCCGAATGGTTGTAGGTGCCGTCACCGAGGTTCTGGAAGACGTGCTTGCGTTTCGAGAACGGAGCCTCGCCGATCCAGTTGGCGCCCTCGCCGCCCATATGGGTGAAGCCCAGCGTGTTGCGGTCCATCCACTGGACCATGAAATGGCAGCCGATCCCGGCATAGGCGCGGGCGCCCTCGGGCAGCTTGGTGCCGGTATTGTGCGGACAGCCCGAGCAGAAATAGGGCAGACGCGCGGCGATGTTCTCGGCATTGTCGTTGCGCCTCACCTCCTCAAGCGCGGCAAGACCGGCGCGGATGCCGTCGGTTTCGCGACCCTCCTCGATCAGGATTTCGCCCAGCCTTTCGGCGATCATCACCGGATCCAGCGCCCAGCGGGTCGGGAACAGCTCTTCGCGGTGCATGGTGCCCGCCCCGCCCTTGTACCAGCCATAGACGCGCCGGCCGCGGCGGTCGTCGAAGATCGCCTCCTTCACCTGCACCTCGATCAGCTTGCGCTTTTCCTCGACGATGACGATCAGATCCAGCCCCTCGGCCCAGTCGTGAAAGCCCTTCATGTCCAGGGGCCAGGTCTGCGCCACCTTGTAGGTGGTCAGCCCCAGCCGCTCGGCCTCGGCCGCGTCGATGTGCAGAAGCTCCAGCGCGTGCTGCAGATCGAGCCAGCTCTTGCCCGCCGCCACCAGCCCGATCTTCGCCCCCGGTCTGCCCCACACGCGGCGGTCGATGCGGTTGGCGTGGGAAAACGCCTCGGCCGCGTAGCGCTTGTAGTCGATGATCCGCGCCTCCTGCGCGATGCGGTCGTCGATCAGGCGGATGTTCAACCCGCCCGGGGGCATGTCGAATTCCGGCGTCACCAGCTGCACCCGGTCGGGGCGACCGTCCACGACCGAGGTCGCCTCGATCGTGTCCTTCATGGTCTTGAGCCCCACCCACAGCCCCGAAAAGCGGCTGAGCGCGAAGCCGTAGATCCCGAGGTCGAGGATTTCCTGCACGCCGGCGGGGTTGAGGATCGGGAAATAGGCATCCATCAGCGCCCATTCCGACTGGTGCAGCACGGTCGAGGATTCGCCGGTGTGATCGTCGCCCATCGCCGCCAGAACCCCGCCCAGCGGCGAGGTGCCGGCCATGTTGGCATGGCGGAACACGTCGCCCGAACGGTCCACCCCCGGCCCCTTGCCATACCACAGGCCGAACACCCCGTCGAAGCGCCCCTCGCCGCGCAGCTCGGCCTGCTGGGCGCCCCACAGCGCGGTGGCGGCCAGATCCTCGTTCAGCCCGAACTGGAAGGTGATGTCGTTTTCGGACAGCTGCCTTTGCGCGCGCATCATCTGCATGTCCACCGCCCCCAGCGGCGAGCCGCGATAGCCCGTCACCAGCCCCGCCGTGTTGTGCCCGGCGGCCCGGTCGCGCGCCTTCTGCATCAGCATGAGCCGCACCAGAGCCTGGGTGCCGTTCAGCAGAACCGGGCTCTTGCCCAGATCGAAACGATCGTTCAGCGAGATCTTCTGCGTGCTCATGTTTGCCGCGCCTCCCAACATCAAACATTATGCTTTCGCTGCCGACAATGTTAGGTCACAATTACTGACCTGTATAGGAAATTTTTCGGAATTTCGAATTGAGCCGCTCAATTCGCCTCGAAATTGCGTGAACTTTCGGATAGGCAAAGCCGCGGAAAGGAAAAGTTGCGGGCATGGACTGGGACAAGCTCAGAATATTTCACGCCGTTGCCGATGCGGGCAGCCTCACCCATGCCGGTGACCGGCTGAACCTGTCGCAATCGGCGGTCAGCCGGCAGATTCGGGCGCTTGAGGAATCCCTGGGCACCACCCTGTTCCACCGCCATGCGCGGGGGCTGATTCTCACCGAACAGGGCGAGTTGCTGTTCGAGGCCACCAGCGCCATGTCGAAGCGGCTGGAGACCGCCGCCGCCCGCATTCGCGACTCCGAGGAGGAAGTGTTCGGTCAGCTGCGGGTGACCACCACGCTGGCCTTCGGCACACTGTGGCTGGCGCCGCGTCTGGCCACGCTCTACGAGCGCTACCCCGACCTCAAGATCGACCTGATGCTGGAGGAGCGGGTGCTCGATCTGCCCATGCGCGAGGCCGACGTGGCCATCCGCATGAAGGAACCCAGCCAGGCCGACCTGATCCGCAAGCGCCTGATGACCGTGCGCCTGCAGGTCTATGCCTCGCGCGGCTATCTGGCCCGGTCGGGAACGCCCGAACGGATCGAGGACATCGCCAATCATCGGCTCATCAGCCAGAGCCCCTCCTCGCCCCAGGTGGCGGCCGGCGCGATTCTGGTCCAGCGCCTGCTGGCCGAGAACCCGCAGTCGCGCCTGACCGTGAACAACTATTTCGGCGTTCTCCAGGGCGTGCTGCACGATCTGGGAATCGGCGTGCTGCCGGACTATCTGACCGAAGAATTCCCCGACCTGGTGCGCGTGCTGCCGGAAATCGAATCCAACGAGGTGCCCGTCTTCCTCGCCTATCCGGAAGAGCTGCGTCATTCCAAGCGCATCTCGGCATTTCGGGATTTCGTCCAGGAAGAAGTCATCGCCCACCGCAAGCGCCTGAAACGGCTGGGTAAAATCTGATTGCAAGATGCATGTTCCGCGGCACCGCGGCGAAGCCATGCAGAAAATGCATGGCGGGAATGCTGCGGGTGCGACATGTTCGTCCTTGATCGTCTCGGCTGTGACGCATAAATGAGCACCTGAAGGCGATGGCGCCTGATTGCGCATCATCTTCATACCTCCCTGTTGGACTTTGGCCGAGCTTAGTGCTCGGCCTTTTTTTGCAGCGCAGCGGGCCAGGGCGTGTCGGCCCGGGCGGAGCACAGGCGGCAGAAAACGCCGGGCGCGGATCAGTCCCCGTCCCAGTCCCTGCCCCCACCATTGCCGGTCATGTCGATCAGGGCGCCGTTGAACTCGGCGCCAAGGATCAGGATGGCCGAGATCAGGTAAAGGAAGATCAGCGCCGCCATGGCGCCAGCCAGCCCGGCATAGGTGGCGGAATAGGATCCGAACGCGCTGACATACCAGGAAAACCCCTTGCCGATAGCGGCCCAGCCGGCAATGGTCAGGGCAACTCCCGGCAGGATCTGCCGCAACCGGTGCCGCCGCGCGGGCAGCCATGCATGTGCCGCCAGAATCGCCAGGATCGGCATCACGATGATGATGACCCGCCCCAGCCCGCCCTCGCTGAGCCAGTCCAGCACCCGCCAGTGCACGGCCTCGTTGGCTACACCGGTGTAGAACGCCCCGACAACCGCGATCCCGGCCGCGCCGAGCAGACCCGCCGCCCCGGCGACGACGAAGCCGAGGCTCAGCAGCCGGGTTTTCCAGAACGGCCTGTGATCGACATCGTGATAGGCCCGCGTCATCGCCTCGCGCACCGCATCGACGCCATTCGAGGCGAAATAGAGCACCAGCAGCCCGCCCACCGTCATCAGCCGCGAATTGTCGGCTTCCAGAACCCGGCGCAGTTCGCTCACCAGCGGCTCCTTTATGGCTTCGGGCCATGTGCCGAAGACCAGATCCACAAGACGGTTCAGCCCCTCGGGATCGTCGAGGAACGCGGCAAGGTAGAACTCGCGCGACAGGAAACCGCCCAGGGCGACCACGAACAGGATGAAGGGAAACAGCGACAGCATCATCGACATGGCCACGTGGCTGCTGAGTACCCAGCCGCTCTTGGCGTCGAAACGACGCAAGGCTTCCAGCAACGCCCGCAGGGGCACGAGGATACGCCGCGCACCGGTCGTCGCCGGATCGCTCATTCGCGCGACTCCGCCGGGCCGGCGCCCCCGTCGTCGCCGGGGGGCGCGGTCCGGCCGGCATTTGCGATCTCTTCGGCCATGGTCGTCCAGATGGTCACGAACAGCCCCGCCAGCACCGGCCCGAGGATCAGCCCCGAGGCGCCGAACATGCCAAGCCCGCCCAGCGTGCTGACGAGGATGACGATGTCGTGCAGCCGCGCATCGCGGCTGACGAGAACGGGCCGCAGGACGTTGTCGATGGTCGAAACCACCGCCGCCGCCCAGATGGCGACCCCGACCGCCTCGAGATACTGCCCGCGGGCGGCCAGGTAGATTGCCCCGAAGAACAGCACCGCCGGGGCGCCGATCGCCGGCAGGACCGCCATGACGATCATCACCACCGACCAGAACGCCGCCCCCGGCACGCCCGCCACCCAGAAGCTGAGCCCGCCCAGGACCCCCTGGATGGCGGCGATGACGAGCGTGCCCTGGATCGTCGCCCGGCTGACCGACATGATCCGTTCGTTGAGCTGCAGCTGGGTCTGCCGTGCCAGCCCGGTGAAGCGCAGCAGTTGCAGGGTGATCGGCGTGTCCATTTGCAGGAAGAAGAACAGGGAATAGAAGAACACGAACAGCTTGAGAAAGAAATTCGCCGCCCCTACCGTCATCGAGGACAGCGACGACACGAAGAACGCCGCCGACGCCTGCAGCAGGTCGCCCAGCTTGTTCAGGATGCGGGGCCAGAGCGCTTCGAGGTCGCCTCCGAACGGCACCCAGTCGGGAACCAGGTTCGGCCAGTCCGTGGCGCCGATCCGGCCGGCCAGCCGCCCGACGCCGCTGGCGAAGGCATCGGCCTGCGACACCGCCAGCGCGATCAGGCCCATCAGCGGCAGGATGATGACCAGGATCATCAGCACCAGCGTCACCACGCTGCCCAGAACCCGGCGCCCACCCAGAAGGCGCGAGACGTGGCGCTCGAACGGTTGCGCGATGGCGCCGGTGATCGCGGCCAGCAGCAGCGGCTCGATCATCCCCTGGATCATGCGCACGAAGAAGACCGAGATCAGCAGCGTCGCGGAAATCAGCGCGAACCAGCGCAGCGCGTCGGCTGAAACGGTCTGAGAGGAGCGCATGATCGGCCTCGGCAGCAATGGCGGGCTGGGCGCCCGGCAACAGGGAAACATTGCATGACAGGCATTTACGATGCAACATGTGCCGTGAAACGCGACCCAGGCGGAAGAGAGAGGTTTGCCGATGAACGATTTCGACGAATGGGTGGAAAAGCTGAAACAGACCCGGGACGAGCTGAGGCTGCAGCTTCACCTTGGCACGAAGGAGGCCGAGGAGGAATGGGACAAGCTGATGGCCGAGTGGATGGATTTCGCCCGCAAGGCGCAGCTGGAAAAATCCGCCGAAGAGGTGGGCGAGGCCGCGCGTGAACTGGGGATCCGGCTCAAGACCGCCTTCGACCGGATGCGCAAGAACGGGTAATGCGCCCCCGATCCGGCGCGAAGGCGGCGAGAGGGGCGAGAGCGGGGAACCGGAATGGTCACCAAGGCCGAACTGGAGAGGGAACTTGAACTGTTGCGGCGTGAACTGGCCGAGGCGCGCGAGGATGCGCCCCGCTCCCGCGCGCCGGCCCCTGACGCCCCGGAGGAGGCCGGCGCAACCGGCGAGGACATGGACGGCGGTGGCGGCGAAGAGGCCGAGCGGACGCCGGAACAGGCCATTGCCGAGCTCCTGAAGGCGCACGGGGTGGACGCGCCGGATCTCGACGGGCTGGCGGATCAGCTCGTCTCCGAACTGGGCGAGCTGATGGGCAAGCGCCCGGCCCTCACCGCCATTTCGATCTTTGCGCTAGGGTTCGTGCTCGGGCGTCTGAGCAAGTGATCGGGCAACATGGAAAGGGCCGAGGGATGAAACGGATCAGCCGCAACATCATGATCATCCTGCGCACCGAACGGATGATCGCCCGCCGCGAGATGGCGGTCGCGCTCAACCGGGCCGTGGTCTATGCCTTTGCCGGGCTGGTGGCGCTGATTGCGCTGCTGATGCTCAACGTGGCGGCCTTCCGGACGCTTGCCGTGTGGGTCTCGCCCCAGGCAGCGGCCGCACTCGTGGCGCTGGCCAACGCCGTGCTCTCCGTCGTCCTCGTAATTATTGCAAGGCGCATCCGGCCGGGCCCGGAACTCGAGCCCGTCACCGAGCTGCGCGACCTGGCCCAGGCCGAGCTCGAGGCCGACCTGGAAGGCATGGCCGAGGAAGCGCGCGACACCGCCCGCAGCCTGCGCCGCATCGCCCGCGACCCGTTGGGCTCGGCGCTGCCATCGCTGATCGGCCCGCTGCTGTCGATCCTGCTCAAGGCGGGCCGCAAGCAGGGCCGGGACTAGTCCGGGCACGCAGGTTTCCGCCGCGCCGAAACGGGAGAAGGCATGGAATACTGGACCGCCCTGAGTTCGGTCGCCGTCGTCGTGATCTACGGGCTGGCCGCGATCAGCGCCGTGCGCGCCGCCGCCACCGCGCGCACGCCGCAGGGCGCCGTCGGCTGGGTGGTGTTCCTGATGGCGGTGCCCTTCCTGGGCGTGCCGCTCTACCTCGTCCTCGGGCATCACCGGTTTCGCGGCTACCGCATCTCGCGGCTGGAATCGCGGCGCGTGGTGGAGGGGCTGCGCTCGTTCGCGACCACCCATCCGGCCGACTGTGCCGCCTGCACCATCAACATCGCGCCGTTCGAGGCGATCACCACCATGCCCGCGGTCAGCGGTAACGGGGCCGATCTGCTCATCGACGGCGAGGCCACCTTCGCCACCATCTTCGAGGCCATAGATGCCGCGAAGGACTATGTCATGGTGCAGTTCTTCATCGTCCGCGACGACAAGCTCGGGCGCGAGCTGCAGGAGCGCCTGATTGCCGCCGCGCGGCGTAACGTGCGGGTGTGGTTCATGATCGACGCGGTCGGCAGCTATCAGCTGCCGCGCGCCTATTCCGAGCGCTTGCGCCAGGCCGGGGTCAAGGTGGTGGACCGCGACAAGCAGCACGGGCCGCGCTTTCGCTTCCAGATCAACTATCGCAATCACCGCAAGACGGTGATCGTGGACGGGCGTGTGGGCTTCATCGGCGGGCACAATGTGGGCGACGAATACATGGGGCGCGACCCGTCGCTGGGGCGCTGGCGCGACACCCACATCCGGATGCGCGGCCCCATCGTGCAGCAGCTGCAGCTCATCTTCGTCGAGGATTGGCACTGGTACACCGACGAGCTGCTGCTCGACCTGCTCAACTGGAATGCCGAGCGCGACCCCGACAATGCCACCGCCCTGATCGTGGCCACCGGGCCGGGTGACCGGACCGAGGAAACCGGCAGCCTGATGTTCTTTTCGGCCATCGCCGCGGCGCAGCGCCGGGTCTGGATCGCCTCGCCCTATTTCGTGCCGGATCTGGACATCATGGCCGCGCTCAAGCATGCCGCCTTCCGCGGCGTGGATGTGCGCCTGCTGCTGCCCGACCGGGCCGATCACCGCATCCCTTGGCTGGCCGCCTTCGCCTATTTCGACGAGATCATCGAAGCCGGCGTGCGCGTGTTCCGCTATACCGACGGCTTCATGCACCAGAAGGCGTTCGTCGTCGATGGCGCGCTGGCGGCGGTGGGCACGACCAACCTGGATAACCGCTCGTTCCGTCTGAATTTCGAGGCCATGGCGCTGTTCTTCGACGAACGCGCCGCCGCCACCGCCGAAGAGATGTTCCTGGAAGATTTCGCCAACAGCTACGAACTGACAAAGACGATTTCCGAACAGCCCGCGCATATCCGCTATGGCGCGCCGGTGGCGCGGCTCTTCGCTCCCATCCTGTAAATGCCGGGGCCGGAGGCGGCCGCGTCAGTCGTCCTTCGGGTTCAGCAGAAGCCGGTCCTTCATCAGCCGCGTCATCAGCGCGATCAGGAAGGCGGTGCCCAGGCCGATCGCCAGCACCCCGGTGACCGAGGCGAAGGCACCGAAGACGCGCAGTCCCGGCTCGAGCGTGATGTCGCCATAGCCCAGCGTCGAAAAGGTCACCAGCGAGAAATAGATTGCGTCGTTCCAGCTTTGCAGCGCCTCGTATGACACATAGACCCAGGCCCAGATCCAGACCTGAACCGTGACCGCCGCAAGGATGAAGACAAGCGCCGACAGGATCATCGCCACCGAAATCAGCGCCCGCGGACAGTGGCCCAGATGCGCGGCAAGGCGCATCACCACCGAACTGGCAAGAACCAGCGCGGCCGTCTGGATCAGCAGGCAAAGCCCCATGAATATGCCGCCCCAGAGGATCTGTTGCCAAAGCTCCATGACCGGTCCTGCCCCTCCTCCTCTGCGGGCGCCGCCTGGCCGCTCGGGCGCGGACGGCCGCGCCGCTCACAGGTCATCGCCGGCCTCCATGTCGCCGGTATCGGGCCGCTTCGGGCCTTCGCCGGCCTTCTCCGCCCCGCCCGGAGTCTTCTGCCCCGACTGGCGGTCCGAGCGGGGGACGGCGGGGGCCGTGCCCGAAACCGCGCGTGCCAGCTCGTCCGCGTTGCGCAGCCAGATGTCGCGCTGCGCGAAGGGGATCTCGATTCCCTCCTCGCGGAAGCGGCGCTCGATCTCGAAATTCATGTCCGAGCGGACCGACAGCACCCAGTTCACGTCGCGCAGGATGGCGCGGATCTCGAAATCGAGCGAATCGGCGCCGAAGCCCTGGAACACCACCGAAGGCGCCGGATTGGCCAGCACCATCGGATGCGCATTGGCAATCTCGAGCAGAATCTTCTCCACCTTGCGGGTGTCGCTGCCATAGGCCACCCCCACCGGCACGATCACCCGCCCCACGGTGTTGCCGCGGGTATAGTTGGTGACTGTGCCGGTCACCAGTGACGAGTTTGGAATGATGACGTCGGTACGGTCGAAGGTTTCCACCCGGGTCGCGCGCACCGAGATGTCGCGCACATAGCCCATGGTGCCCTCGACCTCGATCCAGTCCCCCTTGGCGATCGGCCGCTCGATCAGAAGGATGATGCCCGAGACGAAATTGGACACGATCGTCTGCAGGCCGAAGCCAATCCCGACCGAAAGCGCGCCGGCGACGATGGCGATCGACGACAGGTCGAACCCGGCCCAGGTGATTGCCGCCAGCGCAGCGAGGAAGATCCCCACGTAACCGGTGCCGGCCACGATCGCGTTCTGCGCGCCGGGGTCGATGTCGGTCTTGGGCAGAAGCGAGCTGCGCAGGCTGCTCTGGACCAGCCGGGTCAGCGCATAGCCGATGCCGAAGACGATCGCGAAGATCAGGAAGCCGGTGGGCGAAATCCGCATGTCGCCGATCTGGAACCCGTTCAGGAAGCGGGACCAGATCTCGGTCAGGTCGGCCACCCGCGCGCCCCAGGTCAGCGCCAGCAGCGGCAGCAGCAGCACCGTGACGACAAAGCCCGCAAGAACCGAGAACAGCGTGCCGCGGGCCTCTTCGCTGCCGCAGCCGGATACGAGCCCGTAAAGATCCGTCAGAACCCGGTGAAGGATGATCCCGACCGAGATCAGCGTGAGCGACAGCACCACCGGATAGATCAACGCTTCGGCGGCGTAAACATAGCCGGCGATTGCAAGCAGCGGCGCAACAGCCCCAAGAACGAGGACGGTCCGGCGAACCAGCATGACCGCACCGCCGAAGGCCGGGCGCTGGGCGGGTTGTGCGCCCTCGGTCCCGTCCCCCTCGCGAATGGCGCGGCCGATCACCTGCAGGCGTATCAGGACGAAGGCGGTGGCAATGATGCCCGGAAATCCGATCACCGCACGTGAGGCTTCGGAAATGTTCTGCAACTGCTCGAACAGGTTGACCGCCCCGCGCAGCACCACAAGCGCACCCAGCAACGCAATGTAGCGCCGCGCCTGCCGCAGGCGGGCTTCGGGAATGTCGGCAAGGGTTCCGGAAGTGCGCAGCGCCAGAAGCTGATCGGCCAGCCACCTGTAGAACAGGAAAATCGACACCCAGGCCGGCACCGCCTCGAGGATCAGCGAGCCGCGAAATCCCAGCGTCCCCGAGATACGGACCGCCACCGCGATGGCCACGACGCCCCCAATCTGCAACAGCAGCACGAGAACCGACGCCAGGACGCTCCAGAGCCCGGTATTGCGGCCGCCGAATCTCTGCAAATAGTCGCCGATTCGCCGCGACCAGGCCCGGGCCCTGAACAGCAGCACCATTCCCACGCCGAACAGCGCGGCAATGATCAGGGCGTTGTTGCGCAGCTGTTCACGGGTGGACGGGCGTGCCAGTTGCGCCTGCGTTTCGCCGGTCAGCGCCTGGGCGGCGATGCTCAGATCCCGCAGCGCCTCGGACCAGCCGGACGGGTCGAGCGGCGATGGCCCCCGATGCAGGATCTTCCGGGTCTGTCTTTCACGCACGATCCGGTCGATTTCGGCGATCAGCCCGTTGGCGCGGGTGAAGGCCTCGTCAGCCACCACCGAGGGCACGCGCAACTCGTCATACTGGCGCTGAAGGCTGGCGCGCAGTTCGGCCAGATCGGCGGGCTCTTCGCGCCCGTCCTCGGGCGGGGGGCCCAGAACGTCCAGCTGTGCCCTGAGCGACTCCAGGCGGCTTCGGTTGGCATCGCGGGTCTTGCGAAAGGTCTCGCGGTAGCTGACCAGATCCCTGCGCAGCTGCTCCAGTGCGGCGTTCGAGGCCCGCGCGGCATCGATCACCTCTTCCGCGCGCCGGGCGGTTTCCTGCCATCGTGCGAGATAGTCGCGCTGCGAATCGGTGATCTGCGCCGTGGCCGCACCCCCGGCCAGACTGCCGACCAGACCACCCGCCAGCAGGAAAACCAGCAGGAGGAGGATCCGGCCCGGACGGGTCATGTGTCCTCGAACACGCCGGGGATCGAGGCCGGGGCGCGGCTCATCCAGTCGGGTACCGGCAGGCCTTTCGATTCCAGGAACACCGGGTTGAACAGCTTGGACTGGTAGCGCGTGCCGTAATCGGCCAGCACCGTGACGATGGTGTGCCCCGGCCCCATCTCGCGGGCCATGCGCACCGCGCCGGCCACGTTGATCGCGGTCGAGCCGCCCATGACCAGCCCCTCTTCCTGCAGCAGGTCGAAGACGAAGGGAAGCGCCTCCTCGTCGGGGATCTGCCAGCACATGTCGGGGCGGAGCCCTTCCAGGTTCTTCGTGATCCGCCCCTGCCCGATGCCTTCGGTGATGGAACTGCCCTCGGCCTTCAGCTCGCCCGTGGTGTAGTAGGAATAGAGCGCCGCCCCCATGGGATCGGCCAGCCCGATCTTCACGCCTCTGGGCTGCAGCGCCCGCGCCACCCCGGCCAGCGTGCCGCCCGATCCCACCGCGCAGACGAAGCCATCCACTCGGCCGCCGGTCTGGTCCCAGATTTCGGGGCCGGTGGTCTCCTCATGGGCCTGCCGGTTGGCGAGGTTGTCGAACTGGTTGGCCCAGATGGCGCCATTGGGCTCGGTCTCGTTCAGCCTGGCGGCCAAACGTTCGGAATAGCGCACGAAGTTGTTGGGGTTGCGGTAGGGCGCGGCGGGCACCTGCACAAGCTCGGCCCCGGCCAGGCGCAGCATGTCCTTCTTTTCCTCGCTCTGGGTTTCGGGAATGACGATCACCGTCCGAAAGCCCATCGACGCCCCCACCAGCGCCAGGCCGATGCCGGTATTGCCCGCAGTGCCCTCGACGATGGTGCCCCCGGGGCGCAGCTCGCCCCGGGCGACGGCGTCGCGGATGATGTAAAGCGCGGCGCGGTCCTTCACCGACTGGCCGGGGTTCATGAACTCGGCCTTGCCCAGGATCTCGCAGCCCGTGGCCTCGCTGACCTTGCGCAGCCGGATCAGCGGCGTGTTCCCGATCAGTCCGGCCAGATCGCGTGCAATGCGCATGGGGCTCTCCCGTTTCACTTGACAGATTCCGGTGTAACCGCGCCCCGCCCCGACCTCAAGCGCGCTTGCGCAGGCGATCGCGGTGCCGGGCCAGCCACAGCGCCACCGTCACCAGCGGCATGTCCCGGTATCGGCATTCGTCCACCCCGCGCATCAGCGCGTCATAGCCGAGGATGCGGGTGCGGATGTCCTCGCCCTCGGCCGCCACGCCACCGCCCGCCCGGCGCGGCGCCGAAAGATCGGCGATGCCGACGAAAAGGTGCAGGAACTCGCCCGAAGATCCGGTCGAGGAATAGACCCTGCCCGCCGGCTCCAGCCGCGCCAGCTCCAGCCCGGCCTCTTCCATCGCCTCGCGGCGGGCGGCGTCCTCGGGCACCTCGCCGGCATCGATCAGGCCCGCGACCGGCTCCCATGTCCAGGGGTCGGGATCGCCGCACAGGAACACCGGGGCGCGGAACTGCTCGGTCAGCAGTACGCAGTCGCGCGCCGGATCGTAGGGCAGCACCACCACCGCATCGCCCACCATCAGGGCCGCGCGCTCCACCGGCGCGCTCATGGTGCCGTCATGGCGGAGAAAGCGCAGCCGCGCCTCCTCCATGCCGAAGAAGTTCAGCCACGCCCGCCGATGTTCCAGCACCTCGACCCGGCGGCCGGCATCGCGCGCCGGGCTGCGCGCGCGCGCGGCCAGCCATGCCCATGCCCGGCGGCGAATCGGGCCCATGCGCCGGGCGACCTCATCCGCCGGCAGGCGCCCGTGCCAGGCCATCGCTTCTTCGGCCGCGCGCAGCTCCATCGCACCCCAGCGTTCGACCCATTCCGCCAGACGCCATGGCCCGGCCGGGCGCAGGCGGGCCGACGCCTGGGCGCGGGGGAGGAATGCCGACGCCGCCACCTCCGTTCCGTCCACGCGCAGGCGCACCGGCTGCTGCGCGTATCCGAACCCGCCTTCGTAGAAGCGCAGGCGGTCGAGATCGGCCTCGCCCAGCCCGCGCAGCACGATCCCCCGCACGCGCCCGGAAGGGGCCGGCACGAGCATGGGGAAGACCTCTCCCTCGACCGCGCGCAGATCGTACCCGGCAAGTTCGGCAGGCGCCGCCTCGATCTGCCGGGCATCGCGGCCCAGCACCACCGCAAGCAGCGGAAGATGCCGCAACGTGCCGTAGAGGAACAGCTCTGGCAACCTTGTCGTCCTTCCTTGTCAGTATGTTAGCGCCACATCTTCGAGGTCTTTTCGACGACCAGGCCGGAGACGAGCGCACCGATCAGCAAGGTGGCAATGATGCCCGGCGTCAGCAGTTTCAGGCCGTAATCGCCCATGATCCGCAGAACGTCCGTCAACGCCTCGAACGGCCCGCCATATCGGTTGCGCATGGCCAGTTCGATCATCTTGTTGGCGGCCTGGACGAACAGCCCCCAGAACAGGAGCACCACGACCCCGGTGATGCCGTTGTTGATGGCAGAGGTGATCCCCCGGCCCGCCCGCCGGCCCATCACGGTCCAGCCGACCACCAGCCCCAGCGCAATATTCACCTGCGTGAACCAGCCGAAATAGGTGCCCTCGGGGAACTGGTCCTTGACCTGCCCCGAAACGATGAAGGCCAGCAGTGCAAGACACAGGGCAGCGACAAGTCGGGCGGCGGTGGGCATGGGCGCTCCGATGCGTGTTGGCGTCCGGCCGCAGGCTAGGCCAGCGCCGCGGCGCTGACAAGCACCCGCCGCCCGCAGCTTACAACACCTGCTCCAGCGCCGCGATCAGCCTCTCGACCTCTTCGGCGGTGGTGTAATGGGTGAAACTCAGCCGCAGCACGCCCTGGGCGGGATCGATCCCCATCGCCTTCAGCGGGCGCACGGCGTAGAAGTCGCCCCCCCCGGCCATGATCCCGTGTTCGGCAAGCCGTGCTGCCACCGGCTCCGCCGCACGCCCCTCCAGCGCCAGCGCCACGGTCGGCGCCCGCTGCCGCGCATCCGCCGGCCCCAGCAGCCGCACCCCCTTGCGCCCGGCCACGGCGTCGAGAAGCGGTTGCAGCAGGCCGGTTTCATGGGCGCGCATCAGGTCGTGCACGAAGGCGCCGGTCTCGGTACCGCCCCCCGAGGGCCCTTCGTGATGGGCGGCAAGGGACTCGACATAATCCGCCATGCCTGCACAGGCCGCCACCTGCGCGTGGTCGGGCCCGGCCGGGGTGAAGCGTTTGCAAAGCACGTCACCGTTGAAGAAATGCCCCTGATTGGGAAGCATCTCGCCCAGGGTCCGGCGGATCACCATCACCCCCTGATGCGGCCCATAGGTCTTGTAGGCGGAAAACAGGTAGATATCGGCCCCCAGCTGCCCGATATCGGGAAAGCCGTGCGGCGCGTATGAGACACCATCGACACAGACGAAAGCCCCCGCCGCATGGGCCATGGCGGTGATCTCGACCACCGGGTTGATTTCACCCACCACGTTCGAGCAGTGCGGGAAACAGACCAGCCGCACGCTTTCGTCCAGAAGCGGCTCCAGAGCGACCGGGTCCAGATGCCCGCTCACCGGGTCGATGCGCCATTCGCGAATCTCGATCCCCTCCGCCTCCAGCCGCCGCCAGGGGCCGGAATTGGCCTCGTGATCCTGATTGGTGACGACGATCGCCTCGCCCGGCTGCATCCACTGCCGGAAGGCCTGCGCCAGCACATAGGTGTTCTGCGAGGTGGAGGGGCCGAAGCTCAGCTCGTCCGGGGCAACGCCCAGCAGCGCCGCCATGCGCGCGCGCGCCTCGTCCATCTCTTCCCCGGCAAGTCGGCTGGCCGCGAAGGCGCCATAGGGCTGCACCTTGCGCGCCCGGTAGAAGCGGTCGAGCCGGTTCACCACCTGCCGGCAGGCGTATGAGCCGCCGGCATTCTCGAAAAAGGCCTGATCCCGCAGGGCGGCCTCGGAAAAGGCCGGGAACTGGCTGCGGACGAATTCGACATCAAGCTGGGTCACCCGTGGCGCTCCCTCTTCACCCCTGTCGCGGGCCCGAAGGCCGCCGCGGCGGGCCGGTCCCGCCGCGGCGCAACCGGGCTAGCGCATCGCCCGCCCCGGTTCAAGCGCGTCAGGCGTTGACATCCACCACCACCCGGCCGCGCACCCGGCCCTTGAGGATATCGGCGCCAAGCTGCGGCAGATCGGCAAGGCGCGCCGGCTGGATCATCGCCTCCAGCCTGTCCATGGGCAGGTCGCGGGCAATCCTTTCCCAGGCGCGAAGCCTGTTCTCATAGGGCTGCATCACGCTGTCGATGCCCAGAAGGTTCACCCCGCGCAGGATGAAGGGGGTGATCAGCGCCCCCTCGATCGCGGCGCCGCCTGCCAGACCCACCGCAGCCACCGAGCAGCCGTATTTCATCTGCTTGAGCACCCGCCCCAGCATGGCACCCGCCACCGCATCGACACAGCCGGCCCAGGTCTCGCTCTCCAGAGGCTTGCGGGTGACCTCGGCCAGATCCTCACGCGGCACGATGCGCGCCGCCCCCAGCCCGCGAAGATAGGATTCGGTCTCGGGCCGCCCAGTGACCGCAGCGACCTCATATCCCAGATTGGCCAGGATCGCCGTGGCCACCGATCCGACGCCGCCCGCCGCGCCGGTCACCAGAACCGGCCCGTGATCCTTCTCCAGCCCGTGATCCTCAAGCGCCATGACCGCCAGCATCGCGGTGAACCCGGCGGTGCCGACCGCCATCGCCTGCCGCGTGTCCAGCCCCTCGGGCAAGGGTACCAGCCAGTCGGCCCGGACCCGCGCCTTCTGGGCATAGCCGCCCCAGTGCGCCTCGCCCACGCGCCAGCCGGTCAGAACCACCTTGTCACCGGGCTTGTAGCGCGGATCCGAGGACTCCTCGACCGTGCCGGCAAAATCGATCCCCGGCACATGCGGATAATGCCGCACAAGCCCCGCGCCCGGACCGATGCACAGCCCGTCCTTGTAGTTCACCGTCGAATATTCAACGGCCACCAGAACCTCGGCCTGCGGCAAATCGTCAATGCCGATCTGCTCCACCGCGGCGCTGGTCTTGCCGCTTTCTTCGTCCTTGCGCACGACCAATGCGTTGAACATCGCCCTTCTCCCTTTCCCTGCACCTCCCCGTCACCGGGGTCCGACAGCGGGGCCGACATCGCGCCGCGCCCCTGCTTCCTCTTGCTCCAGATACTCCCGCCGGAGGTACGCCGCGGCAACCGCGGCGTTCGCGGCGCCTGCACCCCTCAGCGCGGCCCGTGCCAGTCGATCTGGCAGATCTCGGCCGAACGCCCGTCGAAATCCCACACCCGCCCGAAGGCGCGCACCCGACCCTTGGTCGCCGTGGCGACAGTGATGTCCGGGCCCATCCAGTATTCGGTATTGGTTACCACGATCTCCTTGCCGTCCTTGCCCTCGACCGGAACCACCGCCCCCTGGATCTTCTTGCCGACCCGCAGGCGACGCTCCTTGCCCTCGGTCTCGAACACCACCTCCGAGCGTTCGGCGCCCAGAAATTCGCCCACCAGAATGCCGAACAACCCCGTGGTGCCGCGTGCCGCCCCCGAGAAGACCGCAACCAGCGCCTCGAAGGCCGCGTCACTGGCCCGATCGTCGATGAAGGCCGCCACCTTCCAGTTGCCGCGGGCCATCTTGCCGGGGATCTCCAGAAACAGCCCCACATTCAGCCCGGAAAGATCGACCTCGCCATAATGGCCCTCGTCGATCCGCACCCCGGCCCAGGCCTGACAATGGCCCTCGGTCGGCGGGTGCTGGCCCAGGGAAATCACGCAGGGGCAGAACACCGTGCAGTTGCAGTTGAGGATCAGCTCCCCCTTGATGGCCCAGGGCACCGTGCCCACTTCGCCGTCCAATGCCATTTTCCGTTTCTCCTTTCCCTCAGAAAGCCGTGAAAATCATCCACCCCGCCGCCGCAACCAGGGCCAGCCCCATGGGCCGGGTCAGATAGCGTCCGATCTCGGGCAGTTTCTCCAGCACCATGAAAAGCGTCGCCAGCCCCATGAAGGCGAGATTCATCACCCCGCCCACAAAGGCCAGCAGCATCAGCGCCCAGCAACAGCCAAGGCAGACCACACCCAGCCGCAGCCCGTTGCGCCAGGGCCCCTCCTCCCAGTGCTGCATGAAGAAGGTCAGAGGCATCCGGCATTTCGACAGGCAGGCCTCCTTCAGCGCCGAAAACTGGTAAAGCCCCGCCGCGCCCAGAAGCGCGGCCGAAAACAGCCGGCTGGCGCTCTGCCCCAGCGGGTCCAGCAACCCGGCCCCATAAAGCCCCACCTGCGCCGCCGCCGCCAGCAGGGAAAAGCCGAACCACACGGCCAGATAACCGGCCAGCAGCAACCACATCCGCCCTCCGGCCCCCGAACGGGTCAGATCCTCGTAGGTGGCCAGCGCCGGCAGCACGGTGGGCGCCATCATCGCCGCCGACATCAGCACCCACATCCCCGCCACCCGCGCAAAACCCGCCGCATCCGGCGTCACGACGCAAAGGCCGGCCCAGAAATCAGAGCCGTAAACCGCCGCCGCACCGCGCAGCCCGGCCGGCACCGCCATCAGGTAAAGCACGACCCAGGCCGCAAGGATCAACCCGAACAATGCCAGCCAATGCGGCGCCGTCATGGCTCTGATCCGGTTTGCAAGCATTCCCGCAGCCCCTTGCACGCGCGACTCGATCCGTGCACTCTGAATGTCAGGTTTTCAAATGTCAGACAAATAAAAAATGTCAGACAAATGAAATCGGACGAATGAGATCGGCAGGGCGCGCATGAAAATCGACCCCAACAGTACGGCCGACCTGTCGGTGCAGATTGCCGATGCCATCCGCGATGCGATCATCAACGGCGATCTCATCGTAGATGAACGCCTGCCTTCCGA
Source organism: Piezobacter thermophilus (assembly GCF_055386745.1). Lineage (NCBI taxonomy): Bacteria > Pseudomonadati > Pseudomonadota > Alphaproteobacteria > Rhodobacterales > Paracoccaceae > Piezobacter > Piezobacter thermophilus. Next base: position 1,574,593 of record NZ_AP042380.1, read on the forward strand.
ATCCGAGTTGGCCGAGCACTTTCGCGTCTCGCGCCCGACCGTGCGCGAGGCGCTCAAGCGGCTGGCGGCGCAATCGCTGATCCGCACCCAGCGCGGCGCCACCGGTGGGGCCTTCGTCAACCGCCTCAGCTTCGAGGACGCCTATTCCCAGCAGATCACCACCTCGACCCTGCTGCTGTCCATGAACGCGGTCAGTTTCGAGACCGCCTGCGAGGCCCGCTATGCGCTGGAACGGGCCTGCGCGCCACTTTCAGCACAGCGGCGGACGGCCGATCACCTGGCCACCATGCGGGCCGAGATCTTCCGCCAGGGCCAGCCGGGGCTGACCGACGAAGCCTTTTGCGCCTCGGACGTGGCCTTTCACCGGGCGCTGGTGGACGGGGCCGGCAACCCGGTGCTGAGCTACCAGTTGGCCGGGGCGGTAGAGGCCATGCAGCCGCTGATGAACATGATCACTTTCACGGCGCGCTCGCGCGAGGCCATCGTCGCCCTGCACACGGCCATCGCCGATGCCATCGAGGCCGGAGACGGGCAGGCCGCCAGCGACGGGCTGACGGCGCTGGAAAACGAAACCCTGAAACTCGCGCGCAGCGTCTTCGCCCGGCGGCGGAGTCGAAAATAGGCCGAGGTGGAAAGCGGCGGAAAAGAACCGCCGCACATCCCGGGCGGGAATGGCGGCGGCAGGTGGTGCGGGTCTCGTGAGGCATCCGGCGGGTGCCGCGCAGGCCGGCCGCAGCCGGTCTTGCGGATGTGGGACAGGTCGCACCCCCGGCACGAGATCGCAGGCAGAAACGTGTGGCTCAGAACCCCGGCAGATGCAGGACGACCACCAGCAGCACGACCAGGGACGCAACCCCCGCCGCGTCCTGAAGCAGCGTCGCGCGAGAGCGCTGAAAGGCGGTCACGATCTGGTCCAGCATGGCGGGCCTCCGGTCTTCGGTGCGGTTCTGTCAGGCATTAATCATTTGTTGATGATTTGTTCCCACAATTGCCCGCCGATGTAAAGAACTTTTTTGGAACAAACCAGAACAAAAGAAGTTCACCATGTTCGCGGAAGTTTCCGCCCATCACGGGGGAAAGGGTCGTAGCCGGCCGATTTCGCGGGGACGTACGCACGAATCGGACAGGACTGGCCCATCCCGCATTCTCGCCGGGTCTGCGTCGCGGGGCGTGAAAGCCTCTCGCACCGTTCAAACCGTGGTCAGGAGGTGATGAATGGTGCCCGGGGGCGGAATCGAACCACCGACACGAGGATTTTCAGTCCACTGCTCTACCCCTGAGCTACCCGGGCACGGGAAAGGCGACTGCCTTTGGGTGGGGGTCTTCTAGGGTCGTTCGCGAGAAGTGTCCAGATGCTTTTTGTCGCTTTTTTCAGTGCAGCCGGTCGTCTTCCCCTGCGGCCTGCGGCGGGGTCTCGTCCTGCTCGGGACTCTCGTCGGTGGGGATCGAATAGGCACCCTTCAGCCACCGCGCCAGGTCGATATCGGCGCAGCGGCGCGAACAGAAGGGGCGGAATTTGCGCGCACCCGGCGCGCCGCAGATCGGACAGCTCATCCCAGGACCTCCCGCAGCGGGACCCGCCCGCGTTTGCGCTGCAGCTCGAAATGTCCCAGCGGCGTCCAACCGACCAGAACGGTTTCTTCCGAATCAGCCCGGAAGGCCGCGCGCAGGGCGGTCTCGAACCGGCGCCGGTCCTTCTTCGGCATCGGCGCAAGGTCCAGCGTCACCTGCCCGCCCAGCCCGCGCACCCGCAGCGCCCGCGGCAGGGCGCGCGCGCAGGCCAGGTTCGCCTTCAGCCCCGCCGCCAGCGAGGCATCGGCCCCGGTGTTGACGTCGACCGCAACCAGCGCGCGGGTGGACTCGACGAACATCGTGGCCCCGCCGGGCAGGGGCTCGACCGCCTCCCGGGCCGCGTCCAGCGCCTCCAGCACGCCATGCGCGGCAAAGCCGCCGGCGCCAGTGACAATTTCCGCCGGGTCGGTCCATTCGCGCCAGGCCAGCACATGCGGCCCGTCGCCATCCATCAACCGTTCGACTTCAGTGCCGTCATCGGCCAGAACCTTTCCGGCCAGCTCCAGCATGACGGCGATGTCGTCCGCGATGTCGCCCGCATCCACACCCGCACAGGACGAGCGCAGGATCACCCCGTGGGGCGCTTCCTCCGATGCCCCGCCGACGGCTGCTTCATGTCCGATCGCGAGCAGCCGGTCGCGCTCGGCCTCGTCGCGGATGCCGCGCGACAGGTTGATCCCCGGCGCATCCGGCGTGACGATGGCGTGGCGGCTCTTGAACAGCAGCCGCCGGGTCACCGGAATGGCCTTGCCCGGTTCGGCATATCCGCTCACCTGCACCAGTATCAGGGATCCCGCCGCCAGCCCGCGCCCCTGGCGCAGAAAGGCAGGCCCGTCGGGCGTGTCCACGAACACCCCTCCCTGCCCCTTCACCGGCCGACCCACCCGGGCCCGGTAGATGGTGCCCGGCGCGGGTGCGTCGCCCGCGATCAGGAAATCCTCCAGCCGCCCGTCGACCACGAGCGCGGCCGCCTCGCGGCCCTCGACGTGATCCAGTATGACGCTGCGCCCCTTCACGGCGCGTCACCATACAGCGGATAGCCTGCAGCCTGCAAAAGATTCGCCGTCTCGGCCAGCGGCAGCCCCACGATCCCGGTGAACGATCCGCTGATCCACGGGATGAAGGCCCCCGCCAGGCCCTGAATGGCATAGCCGCCGGCCTTGCCCTTCCAGTCGCCGGTGCGCAGATAGGCGTTCACCTCGACCTCGGACAGCCGCTTGAAGCGGACCTGGCTGATCACCGCGCGTTCCCACAGCTGCGCGCCCCGGCGAACGGCCACGGCGGTGATGACCCGGTGACGCCGGCCCGAAAGGGCATGAAGGAAGCGGGCGGCCTCGCCGGCATCGGTCGGCTTGCCCAGAATGCGCCGGCCCATGGCGACGGTGGTATCGGCGCACAGCACGATGTCATCGGCACCGGCCGGCACGGCCTGCACCTTTTCCCGCGCCATGCGGACGCAATAGGGACGCGGCAGTTCGTCCCTTGCGGGGGTTTCGTCGATTTCGGGGGGGCGCACATGATCGGGCACGACGCCGAGCTGGCCTAGCAGGTCCAGCCGCCGGGGGCTGCCCGATCCGAGAATCAACGCCATGAACGCGCGGCGTTACTTGAAACGGTAATTGATCCGACCCTTGGTCAGATCGTAGGGGGTCATTTCCACCTGAACCCGGTCGCCGGCCAGAACCCGGATGCGGTTCTTGCGCATCTTTCCTGCCGTATGAGCGATGATTTCATGGCCGTTGTCCAACTCGACCCGAAATGTCGCATTTGGCAGGAGTTCCTTCACGACACCGGGAAATTCGAGCGTATCTTCCTTGGCCATGGTCACTCCATCTCTCTTCGACCCGCCAGAGCGCGGGACGCGCCGTTAAATGATGCTTTTTCCGCCGAATTTCAAGGGTGCAAACGCTGTCCGCGACGTTTTGTGACCCCCGGGATACGCCGAAACGGCGGCATTCGCGCGCATCCGCACCTCAGGGCCGCGCGATACCATAGCGGCGCATCTTCTCCCACAGGGTCTTGCGCGAAATCCCGAGGTTTTCTGCGGTCACGGTCAGGACGTTGCCGGATTGCTCCAGCGCGCGCAGGATCGCGCGGCGTTCGGTTTCCTCGACACTGTCCTTCAGCCGCACCGGGGCCCCGGCGACCGGCCCGCCCCCCCGCGGGGCGGTCTCGGTCGCGGGAAACAGGTCGTGTTCCTGGATGCGCGGCCCCTGCGCAAGTGCCACCGCGCGTTCGATCATGTTGCGCAGCTCGCGCACGTTGCCGGGAAAATCCATGCCGGAAAGAAGCTCCTCGCTGGCCGCGGACAACCCCTCCACGGGGCGGTTCATCCTCCGGGCGTGTTCGGCGGCAAGGCGGCGGGCCAGAAACAGGATGTCGTCGCGGCGCTCGCGCAGGGGCGGGATCTGGATCGGCAGGACATTGAGGCGCCAGAACAGGTCGGCGCGGAACCGGCCCTCGCGCACCTCGACTTCCAGATCGACCTGCGTGGCCGCGATCACCCGCACGTCCAGCGGCACGGGCCGATCGGCCCCGACCGGCTCGACCGCGTGATCCTGGAGCACGCGCAGCAGCTTGAGCTGGATCTCCTCGGACACCTCGCCGATCTCGTCCAGGAAGATGGTGCCGCCCTGAGCCTGTTCGAACCGCCCCGGTCGAAGCCCCCCTGCGGCGCCGGTTTCCTCTCCGAACAGTTCAGCATGCTGGTGCCCTTCGGTCAGCGCAGCGAAATCCACCGCCACGAAGGGCCCGGCGGCGCGGGTGGAGTTGGCGTGGATGAAGCGGGCCACGACCTCCTTGCCGACGCCGGATTCGCCGGTGATCAGGATCGAACAGGTCACGTCCCGGATCCGCGCGGCAATCTCCTCGACTTGTCGCATCGCTGCCGAGCGCCCGAGGATCCCCGACCCCGGCAGGGCGGCCGAACCGTCGGGCGACACCAGCGGCGCGCGGCCCAGATCGCGCGCCCGCTCGATCGCGCGGCGCGACTTGGCCACAAGGTCGTCCAGATCGAAGGGCTTGGTCAGATAGTCCACGGCCCCCGCCTTGGTCAGCGCCACCGCATCGGGAACCGAGATATAGGCCGTCATCACCACCACCGGCACGCCGGGATGGGCGCGGCAGATTTCCCGGAACAGGTCGCGCCCGTCGCCGTCAGGCAGCCGGATGTCGGTGACCACCAGATCCACCCGCGCCCGGGCCAGCGCATCCCGCGCCGAGGCAAGGTCCGCGACCGCCTCGGCCTCGAACCCTTCCATCCGGAACCGGTCCTGCAGGGTCACCCGGATGATCCGGTCGTCATCGACCACCAGAATCCGCGGCCGCAGTTCGGGGCGGTTTTCGCTGTCAGGCTGCACGGATCTTCTCTCCTCCGGCGCGCGCCTGCGACTCGACCAGCGGCAGCGTCACCACGAAGCGAGTGCCCCTGCGGGGGCGGCTTTCGACCCGGATGCTTCCCCCCATGCGCTCGACGATACGGTAGGTGATCCACAGGCCCAGCCCCGACCCGCCCGGGCGGGTGGAATAGAAGGGCTCGAACAGGCGCTCCATGGTTTCGTCATCCATTCCCGGGCCGGTATCGGCAACCACCAGTTCCAGCTCCTCCCCCACCTTGCGCGAGGTGAAACTCAGCCGCCCGCCATCGGGCATGACGGCAATCGCGTTGCGTGTCAGGTTGACGACGATCTGGTGGATGTGCGGACAGGTGCAATCCACCGCCAGACCGGACAGGTCGGCCGTGTCCACGACCCAGTCCAGCCGGATCTGCCGGTCTCCGATCTCGGAGCGGACCATCTCTTCGAGCGAAGTCAGGCAACGGACCTTGCAGGGCGTTCGCTTCTCGTCGCCCCTCAGCTCACCAAGAAGTGCCTGGATGGTGGCCGAGATGCTGCGCAGGCCGTTGTCGAGAAGCGGGACGTATCTGCGCACCAGTTCCGCGTCGTCCGGTCGTCGGGACAGCATCTGGACGCAGTTCATCATGCCGCCGATGGGATTGTTGACCTCGTGCGCCAGACCGGCGGCGAACCGGCCCAGCCCGGCCAGCCGTTCGGATGCGGCCAGTTCCCGTTCCAGCTGCTTCTTCTCGGCCAGCTCCTCGACCATCCGGTTGAACTGTCGCGTGACCTGGCCGATCTCGTCCCGTCCCGGCCTTTGCAGGTTGCGGATGCCGCTCAGATCGCCGCGCGCCACCGCGTCGATCCCGTCGGCGAGGTTCTGCAGCGGGCGCACCATGCGGCGCGACAGCCAGGTTCCGAACAGGCTCATGACCATGGCAAGCCCGACCGAGAAGGCGATCACGACGATTGCATCGGTGCGAAGCTGGGCGATCAGCCCGGCGGTCGAGCTGCGCAGAAGCACCAGCCCCACCTTCACCCCGTCGATGGTGATCGGCGCGACCGCGTCGATGAAACCCTGCCCGCGCACATCCTCGGGCAGAAGCTGCGCGGCCTCGGCCCCGATCGCCTGCGCCAGCCGCTCGGCCCCGGCCTCGGACCCGGAGGCAAGCTTCAGGCCGACCGGATGCGCGCGCGGGTTGGTATGGGCAAGGGTGGTGCCGTCCGGCTGCAGGAAGGCGGCCTCGACCACGGGGGCAAGACCCGCGCCATCGGTGCCGCGTTCGCCCAGTTGCCGCAGGATCCGGTAAAGGGCCCAGACGTCCGTGTTGACGATATGCGCCTTGCCGGCGGCGGCGGTCGCACGGGCAAGGGTCAGGGTCTGGGCTTCGAGTATCGTGCGCTGGCGGCTCCAGTCCCGTTCGATGACCAGCAGCCCGATGATCAGGGTCGAGGCAAAGACCACCAAGGTTATCATCAGGGGAACCTTTGTCATCAGGCTCATGGAAGGAAGTTTCGGCCATTTCCGGATCATGGCGCATCCCCCGCACGGCCGATCGCCCGGGCCCTTGCGGCCAGCTCGCGGATCGAGTCGTAAAGCGAGGGCGACACCTGCTGGAACCCGTCAAGGTCCAGGCGCCCCAGCAAGGCCCGGCCGGTCGGCTCGCTCGCCATCCCGATCAGCGTGTTGCGCAGGCGGTCCGCGACCTCGGCATCCAGCGTCCGGTGCACGACGATGGGGGGAAAGCCGAACTGGCGCGAGGCCGACACCACCCTCGTCCGCCGGGCAAGCTCGGGCTCGTATCTCGCGACGACGTTGTAGACATAGGAATCCACCGCCCCGCCATCGGCGACCCCGTCGGCCACGGCAGTCACGGTTTCGGCGTGGTTGTAGGTGAAGAAGGTGAACCTGAAGAAGGCTTCGGGATCGTGCCCGGCATCCAGAAGCGCCACCCGCGGCACCAGATAGCCGGAATTGGAATCGGGATCGGAATAGGCAAACACCCTGTCCCTGAAGTCCTCGATCCCCCGGGCGGAGCTGCTGGCCGAGGCAATCACGTAGGATCGGTACAGCGGCGCCCCCCGATAGACCGGCGCTACCAGCAGTTCCAGATACTCCGGGTCGCGCCGCTGAACGTAGGGGAACCCGCAGATCCAGGCGGCCTCCAGTTCCTGGCGGCCCAGCATCTGCATGATGTCGGCATAGGTCCGCCGCTGAACGAAGCTGACCGCCCGCCCGGTCCGGACGCTGAGATAGCTCTGCAGGTCCACGAACGAGCGCGCATATTCCCGTACCACCACGGCGGTCAGGCCGATGCGCAACTCGCCCCCGGCCGCGGCCTCGGGAAAGGCGCGTGTCGCCATCGATCCGGTCGCCGCCAGTGCCGCCCCCAGAAACCAGCGCCTGTCCATGTCCAGAGCCTCCCGTCAGCGTGCCGGGCGGGCGATTCCGCAAGGCTCGGAGCATCGCCGGAACCGGCACGCGCGGTTCACGATAGCACACGGGGCGAAGAGGAAAAATCTGCCCGTCGGAGTCATCTAATCGAACACCTGAGCGGGCGGGTTGCTTTCGCACAACCCGCGCGGAATGACGAACGGCACGTCGCCGGGCCGGATCCGGCGGCGCGGTTCGGCCGGGGCGGCAATGCCGGCGGCGATCCAGTCTTCGGCCCGCCCCCGCAACCGGAACAGCCTGCACCCGGCCCCGGCAAGGCGCTCTGCCGTGCGGGCGGCCTCGTCGCGGGCGGTGGTTTCATCCATCACCAGCACGGCCTCGCACCGCTCGGGCACCCGGTCGATTGCCGCCGGGCGCAGGGGTCGTTCGAACATCGCCGCACCGATGGCCACGTCCGAACGCAATTCGACGGTGAGGACGTTTTCAACGTGGTGAACCCGCGCATAGGTCTCGATCGTCATCACCGGCAGGTCGGGCAGCAGCTGGCCCGCGCCGGCAAGACCCGGCAACCCCCGGCCCAGGATCAGGACGAGAACCGCCAGCGGCCTCGTCATGCGCGCAGCTGCGCCCCGGGGTCGGCATGTTCGCCCGGCCCGGCAGAGGGCGAACCCTTCAGTACCTCGCGCAGAAGATCCACGCCCATCACCACCGCTTTCACGCCCGGCCTTGCGGCGACGGTCCGCACGTGCCCGGCAGTGCGGCCGCCCCCGGAGACCCAGAACCGCGCCTCGGGCAGGATCCGGTGGGCGCGGTCGATCAGATCGCAGCCATAGCCCCCACCCGCCTGTTCGGCGGTTTCATCGTGCAGCCAGATCTCGTCGAATCCCAGCCCGGCCGCGCGCCTGAGCCACTCGGCCAAGGGCACCGGCGCCCCGTCTTCCCGCACCTCCCAGGCGGCAAAGGTCGCGGGGTTGAGATGGTAGGTCCTGAAACCGCTGCCATCGTCCTGCGCGGGATCGAAGCGGTACTGCCGCGAAGCGCGGCGCACGCACACGCGTGGAACCACCCACAGACCATCGGCATCCTCGGCAATCTCGACCGCCTGCCGCAAGCCCTCTGCCACGCAGACATGCGCGCCGGGCGGCGCCGTCCCGCCGGCCCCGACGCGCCAGACGAAGGCGCCCGCCCGCTCGGGCGGGATGTCCTCGGGCAGACCACCTGCCCCGACCGCCACGATCACCGCATCGGCGCCGGCCACGGGTTCGGGCCGCGCCGCCTCCACATGGTATCCTGACCGCTTTTCCACCCTGTCCTCCATCGGTTCAGTCATCCTCCAGCAATGCCCGGATCGAATGTTTCTCGGCCGCGCGGCGACGCGTTCCTTCGTGTTCGCGTGTCACTGCCGCGACCACGGCGCCGGCCAGCGCGGCAAAGGCCCGCCCGACCGGGCCATCCGGCGCGGCCGCCACCATCGGAACGCCCGATGCGACGCAGCCCGCTGCCGCCGGGTCGGCCGGGATCGCGCCGAGATCGGCGACATGCCGGCGCCCCGCCACATTCGCCTGCGCCCCGGAATCGAAGAGAGGCAGCCTTTCTCCGCAGCAGGGGCAAATGAGCTCGGCCATGTTGGTCACCAGCCCGAAGACCGGAATGTCATGTTCATGGAACAGCGAAATCGCGCGGTCGGCATCGATGGTGGCCATGCGCTCGGGCGTCGTGACCACGATCGCACCGGCGACGGGGATCTGCTCCATGACGGTCAGCAGCACGTCGCCCGTGCCCGGCGGCAGATCGACGACCAGAAGATCAAGGTCGGGCCAGGCCACGTCGCGGAAAAGCTGCTCCACCGCCTGGGCAACAAGCGGCCCCTTCCACGCGATGGCCTGTTCGGGCGGAACCATGTCGGCGATCGAGATGACATGCAGCCCGTGCCTTCGGCATGGAACGGCAAGGCCGTCGGCCCCGGTTTCGGGGGCGGCACCGGTTCCCGTCAGGCGCGCCACCGAGGGACCGCTCAGGTCGAGATCGACAATGCCGACCCGCCTGCCCTCCGCCGCCAGCGCCGCGGCAAGATTGACCGCGACGGTCGATTTGCCGACCCCGCCCTTGCCGCTGGCGACCAGCACGATATCCCGCACGCCCGGCACCGGCCGGGGCGCGAGCGCCAGCTCATCCACGCTCAGTGAACATGCCATGTCCGGCCTCCTTCCCGTTCAGCCACCGAATCTGCTTCCGGGGCAAGTCTTTCCGCCACCTCGCCCGCCAGCTCGGCGATCCGGGCGGAAAAGGGGTGATCTGGATGGGACAGGACCACCGGCGTTCCGCTTTCCGATGCCACCAGCACGTCGCGCAGAAACGGTATCCGCGCGAGCAGCGCCAGCCCGGTTTCCGCCTCGAGCCGCACCCCGCCCCCGGCGCCGAAAAGCGCCGTCTCGGCTCCGCAGGAGTCGCAGACCACGGTGCTCATGTTCTCGACGATGCCGAGGCAGGGCACGGCGATATCGGCGAACATCTCCAGCCCGCGGCGCACGTCATCGGTCGAGATCTGCCCCGGCGCCGTCACCGCCAGGACCCCGGCGATCGGCACCGCCCGGGCCAGCGCAAGGTGCACGTCCGAGGTGCCCGGCGGCAGATCGACCACCAGCACGTCCAGCGCGCCCCAGTCCACGTCGGCGATCAGCTGCGGCAGACCTTCATCCACGAGGCTGCCGCGCCAGGCCAGCGCCTTGCCCTCGGGCATCATGAAGCCCAGCGACATGACCTTCAGCCCATGGGCCGTCACCGGGCTGATCCGGGTGCCATCCGCGGTGCTTTCCGCCCGTGCCGAAACCCCCAGCAGATGCGGCGCCGAGGGGCCGTAGACATCGGCATCGAGCAGCCCCACGCGCAACCGCCGCCCCGCCCTGCCCGCCGCCAGTGCCACCGCGAGGTTCACCGCGATCGTGGACTTGCCCACGCCGCCCTTGCCGCTGTGAACCGCCAGGACGGCGCCCGGCGCGCGCTCCAGCACCGGCTCGATCGGGCGCGGGCGCGGCTTGACGACGACGCGCTCGACCCCCGGCAGGCCGCCGACGACCTGGTGCAGAACCCGCGCCAGCGCGTCGCCCGCCTCGTCATCGACCCGCTCGGGATCGATGAGGATGCGCACCGCCCCGCCGGTCGCCGCCACCGCCGTGACATGCCCGGCCGAAAGCAGATCGGGGCCACTCTCGCCCACGGTGATCGCCGCCAGCGCGTTCAGCACGACCCTCTCCAGTTCTTCCGGTGTCCGCGGCTCCGATTCTCTCATCTCGCCTTCCCCTCCAGGTATTTCACGATCACGGCGGCCTCCTCCTCGGTGATGACCTCATCGGCGCCGTTGTGTTCGCGCATGGTGCGGACGATGCCTTCGATCTGGTGCCGTGCGAACCGGGACAGGTCCGGCAGATCGTGGCACCGCGTGCAGCGCCGGCGGAACAGCTCTTCCGGGATCCTCGGCGGGCGCACCCTCTGCCAGATCATCCATCCCCCTCCGGCAACAACGGCGGCCACCACGATCCCGGCCGCCAACCGCCTGTCAGCCACTCAGCATCTCCCGCCATTCATCGTCCATTTCGCATTCGTTGCGGCAGGGCGGACAGATCGCCTGTTCCATGCCGCTCTCCTCCCCGAAGACGTTGCCGCAGATCGAACAGATCCTGTCTCGGCGCACGAACAGCACCTGCCGTCCCGCCAGGGCCGCTTCGACGCCGCGCAGCGCATGGCCTGAAATCGCGCCGACGGGGCAGACCTTGAGGCACAGCGTGCAGTTGGTGCATGGCTCCGGATCGAAACTGACAAGGGTGCGCCCGGCGCCCGTCTCGCCCCGCAGGGCGCCGGTGGGGCACAGGTCGGCGCACACGAGGCAGCCGGTGCAGCTTTCGGCAATCACCCTGCCGGTCGCACCGACCGGCCCGCCTTCGCGGAACGGAAGCGCCCGGCGGCGAGAGGCCAGCACCTGCTGACAGGGCACGGGGCGGGCCCGCGCCTCCTGCAACGCATCGTCGGCGTCTTCGATCAGCGCATCGAAGCCGGGCAGCGCCCCGGCCCCGTCCCCAACCGCCGCCGGTTCCCCGTCGAGCAGGGAGGAAAACACCCCTTTCAGCAGGCGGCGGCGTTCGGCGGCACGGGCCGGAGCATCGCCCGCCCCGCCGTCGGGGCCGACGCCGTCCACGAGCACGACCTCAGGGCCGTTCTCGCCGAGCCATGTCTTCAGCCTGCGCCTTGCCGCGGCGAGATCGCGCCGCGCGCCGCCGCTGGGGCAGTCGGCGCAGCTTCCGGTTCCGGCAAGCTCGATTCGCCGGACGCCCTCGGCCAGCAATGCTGCGAGGATGCGCGCATCCAGCATCCGCAGGCAGGGAATCGAATACATGCCCTCGGCCGCGGCCGCCTGCACGCAGCCGATCCGCACCACCGGATCGCCGGCCAGGGCGGCGACGAAATCCCCCGGGTCGAAACCGTCGCGGACCAGCGCCCCGGCAGGACAGGCGGGAACGCAGGCCCCGCACCCCACGCAAAGCGCGGGATCGACGCTCACCTCGTCCAGCGTCAGCGAGATCGCCCGGGCCGGGCAGGCCCGCGGGCACAGGTCGCAGGCCTCCTGCCGCCCGCGCAGGTTGATGCAGTGCCCTTCGCTGACCGAAATCGCTGCGGCGCCGGTGCCGCCGGCAATGCCGCCACGCCCGATGCCGATCTGCCCGGCCATCATTGCACGACCCTCTCGCCATCATGGCCGCTGGCCGGCGGCGGTTCCTCGAGGCGCCGTTCGCTGTCCAGCTTCCTGCCCAGCCAGAGGGCCAGCGCGTGGGCGGTCACCACATTCGTTGCCAGCGGCACGTTGTTGAGATCGCAAGCGCGGATGAACTGCCCGATCCGGGGTTCGGCCGGATCGGTGCAATGCGGATCGTTCAGGAAGATGACCGCGGCGACCGAGTTGGTGCAGACCAGCCCGCAAAGCTGGATGTCCCCGCCTTTCGCAGCCGGGAACAGATGCGCCACCTCGAACCCGGTTTCGGCCTCCAGACAGGCGCCGGTCTCGGCCGTGGACAGCAACCGGTATTCCCCGAATATCCCGGCATGTTTTCGCAGCAGCATCGCCAGCCGCTTGTGCCGTGAACCATGAGCCATGACGATGACGGTGCGCATGACGGCTCACTCCCCTGCCATGACCGGAACCGCGCGCCCGGACGGATCGCCCGTCCGGGCCCGAGCCTTGGCCATCGTGTCGGCATAGATCCCGGTATGCCGCGCCGCCAGAGCCGCCATTTCCGAGGCGAAATCCGGGCCTTCGCGCAGCGCCCGCTTCATCGCCCGCAACCGCTCGGGCGCGCGGGCAAGCCCGGCCAGGGCCTCGGCGAAGGCGGTGAAATCGCCATGCCGGATCGTCATGCCGTGGCGGCCCTCATCGAAGCGGGTCGCCTCCACCCGGCCGGTCCTGAGAACCGGTCGGCGAAAGGCCGCGGCCAGATCAAGGATCGGGCTGCGGCACAGCTTGGCATAGGGCATGGTGATCAGATCCGCGGCGCCGAACAGGCTGGCGACCTCGCTTGGCTCCAGATAGCGGTCGATGACGCTGACCCGAACCTTCCGCCGGGCGGCCCTCAGGATGGCCGGAGCAATGCCGCGAACGACGCCGCTTCCGGCCAGCAGCAGGTGCAGGTTTTCCGGGCAGTCAGTTCGCGCCAGCGCGCGCAGCATCGGCTCGAGCCCCTTGCGGTGGCAGCCATGCCCGAAATGCAGCGCCCGGATCTCGCCCGGACGGCGCGCGGGGGCCTCGGGTGGCATCGTCGCCGGCGCCGAGGGATGGGCGATGATGTTGGGGCTTCCGGTGGCCATGGACATGCGGTCCGGATCGACGTCGAGCATCTCGCTGGCCGCCCAGCGCATGGCCTCGTCGCGCACGATCACGCGGTCGAACACGCGGTAGAGCCGGCGAAACAGCGGCATCGTCATCCACCTTCCCCGGTGCGGCAGCAGATTGTGCGGCGTGTAGAGAACTGCGGCCCCGCGCCGCCGTGCCCAGCGGACGTAAAGCGAGGCGCCGACCGGATCGGACAACCACTGAAAATGCACGATTTGCGGCCCGAACCGGCGCGTCTGGTTCAGCAGCTCGCGCCAACCCGCAAGCCCGGGCCGCAAGGTGGCGCGGCGCTCGAAGGGAACCGCCCAGTCGGACAGCTCGTCGCAGGGCGCGGTGACGAGACGGACCCGGTGCCCCGCCTCGTGCAGGCCCAGCGCCAGCGCGTGGCTGTAATGGCTCAGGAAACCGCGCCCGGACCCCTCGACGATCAGAATTGAGGCTGGACGATCCATGGCCATCCCTCCTACAGCCCCGAGGCCTTGCGGAATTCGGGATCGGCCCTGGGCCGTACCAGCGGCCTGCGGTTGGCCTTGACCAGCCGCCTGAGCGTCTTCTCGTCGCAGCACTGGCAGAGATCGGTCCAGATCACCTGCTCGGTCAGGTCGAGGATCGCCGCGTAGAACGGATGCTGCGCGCAACTGCGCGCCCGGCGCGCCCAGCCGATGGCCCAGGGGCCGACCTGAAAGCGCAGGAAACGGACGCGGCGGGCCTCCCACGCATCTGCCGCGGCCCCGTCGCCCTCGGCAAGCGCGCCGGCCTGCCGCTCCAGCAGGCGCGCGACGAAAGCAAGCATGACCGCCACGTGATCGGCAAACTCGCCGCTGTGAAGGGTGCGGAATTCGAACCCCGCCTCGCGATAGGCATTCGTGGCCAGATCGGCCTGAGGCTGGAACAGCCGGCCGGTCTCGAACACCGACCGGTACGGCAGGACTGCCCCGGGCGCGACGAAGAGGCCGGTAAATTCCTCGGCCAGCCGCTCGAGCACCTCGTCCTCGGGCCCGTCCATGACATCGGCCCCGAGATCGAGCTCCATTTCCTCCACGATGCCCCTCAGCGACCCGCGGAACAGGTGCAGAAGTTCGACGTCCGCCTCGGCCTCGAGGCAACGCCCGAGCAACGAATAGAGCCCCGTGCGCGCCCGCAGATCGGCGATGCCGGCGGGTGCGGTTTCGCCCGATCCGTCAGGGGTGACATGGGAATCGGCCTGCATGTTCTGTCTCCTCTGTCCTCGGGGAAGGCGTCCCGGCGAAGCAGCCCGCCGGGACGGAACCGTCTCAGTGGCCGGTCAGTTTCGGCTCGGGCAGGTTTTCCCAATCCACGTCCACCTCCGGGTGGTTGGCGCGGTGCAGGTCGCCGGTATAGGCATAGCGCAGCGTCTCGTCGTAATCCTTCATCGACTGTTCGACGCTGACGACGGTATCGCCGTACTTGTCGCCGGCCTGGGCCGGGGTGACCTTCACCACCGTGTCGAACCAGCCTTGCGAGCCGCCGATCGGATCGACCGAAAGCCGGATGATCGGGTTCGGATGAACGCCGCGGTCATCCCACCAGACATTGTCGGTGATGTCCGGGTCATTCCCGAGCGCCCAGTCGGCGGCCGGATCCCGATGGCTGAGCGTGGCCAGCCGGCCATAGGCCGCGTGCCCGCAGGCGGTCGAGATCGCCACCACCTCGGGATGGATGCCCTCGGTCAGATGGGCCCGCGTGACCATGTAGCCCAGCGGCGAGGTGATGCGCACCAGGTCGCCGTCGCCGATCCCCAGCTCGGCCGCCCGCTTCGGGTTCATCCAGGCCGGGTTCTTGTGGTACATCTCGGCCAGGTATTTCAGCGACGCGGTGCGGCTCTGGGTGTGGACGTTGACCTTGTAGGTGGTCAGCACCAACTCTCCCGGATCCTTGTCGCGCGACGGCAGGCGCTTGTACACCGGAAGCGGGTTGAAGCCGTATTTGCGCCACTCTTCCTTGTAGAGCTCGATCCGGCGCGAGGGCGTTCCGAAACCGACGTGGTTGCGCTCGTTGATCCGGACGCCGATCACCTCGCCATCCTTGACGATGGAGCCATCCTCCCGGATCTCGGCCCCCAGCATTTCCTCGGCCGGGATTTCCGTGGTGTAGAGGGCGTATTCCGGCTCGATCTCGTTGCCGTTCTCGTCAACAAGCTTCGCAGTGTTCCTGTCCACCTTGCCGTAGATCGGCCAGACGCCCTTCTTCTTGAGATATTCGTACCCGCCTTCTTCCTTGAGGCCGGGGATGTTGTCGAAGTGCTGCTTCATCCAGTCCTCGACCGAATCGAACTGGAAATACTGCCGGATGCCCAGCCCGCCGTCGGGATCGACCTTCTGGATGACGTCGATCAGCGTCTTGCGGAACTCCTGCGTGCCGCCCAGCGGTTCGATCACCGGCTGGCGGATGCTCAGGCAGGGATAGAGCCCGCTCGGCATCGATTCGGGATCGTGCCGTTCCAGATAGGTAACGTCCGGGATGATCAGGTCGGCCAGCTCGGTGGTTTCCGACATGAAGCAGCTGAACGAGACGAAGAACGGCACCAGGCTTTCGTCCTTCAGGAACGCCTCCCACACATGGCTGGAGGGATAGGTATAGGCGGGGTTGTCGTAATAGCTCATCCACACCGATACCTTGGCCTCGCCGCGCATCACCATGTAGGGCGCATGCGTCGAGACCGCGTGCGAGGCCAGCGGATAGAGCGGCGGCTTGGCGATCGCGCTCGGAGCCGGGGGCTTGGGCGGCACCGGATCGGGCTGCGGCCAGCCCATGCCGCGCGGCAGGCAGTAGCCGCCCTTCTTTTCGACATTGCCGGTAATCACGTTGAGCATGTGGATCGCCGCCTCCTGATAGGCGCCCCACAGGTGCTTGACCGGCCCCCGGTAGGAAAACGTCGTCGCCGGCTTGGTGGTGGCGAACTCGCGGGCGATGCGGCGGATGTCCCTGGCCGAGATCCCCGATTCCTTTTCGGCGAATTCCGGCGTGTAGGGTTCGAGATGCGCGATCAGCTGCTCGGCGGTGACATTCGTCCAGTCGCGCACGAAATCGGCGTCATAAAGGCCTTCGTTCATGATGACGTTGGCCATCGCCAGCACGATCGCCGCATCCGTACCCGGATAGGGCGCGTACCATTCGTGGCTGTAACCGGCCGAGTTCGACAGCCGCGGATCGAAGGTGACGATCTTGGCCCGGCTGCCGACCACCCCGTCCACCAGGCGCTGGGCGTTGGGGTTCATGAAATAAGCCGCCTCCAGGATGTTGGAGCCGAAATTGAGGATGTATTTCGTGTTCGCCCAGTCGCAGGATTCGATATCCGGCCCCCAGGACGGCTCAAGCCCCACCTTCTTGGAGGATTCGCAGATATTGGTGTGGTTCACCATCGCGTTGGAGCCCAGCGCGTGCATGAAGCGCTTGACCGCGCCGCCGGTCCGGTTGCGGCCCCATTTGAAGACGATCTCGTTGAGGATCTCGTGGTCTCCCTCGGCCTCGGCGCGCTCGACCACCTTGCGCAGCTTTTCGGCCAGCAGGCTGGTCGCCTCGTCGTAGGAAATGCGCTTCCACTTGCCTTCGCCGCGCTTTCCGGTCCGCAGCAGCGGGGTCATGATCCGGTCCGGGTCATAGACGTGCTGAAAACCGGAATTGCCCTTGGCGCACAGCTTGCCGCGCGTGTTGGGGTGGTCGAGATTGCCCTCCAGCTTGACGATGCGGCCGTTCTCGATCATGGCCACGCCGCCATCCTCGATGTTGCAGGCCAGGCAGGTATAGGGGACCGCCTTGCGCTTTTCTCCGGTGACCGCGGAATAGTCGGCGCCGCCAAGCTCCTGTTCCATCGCCGACAGGCGGCGGCTGGCCAGGACGGCTCCGGCCGCGGATGCGGACGCGCCCAGCCTCAGGAAACCGCGACGGTCCGTCTTGAACTTTTCTTGAATACCCATCTTGTCAGCTCCTCTCCGGACTGTGCCGGTCGCGTGTCAGTAGTAGAGTTGCGGCAGCTGGCCGGCGTAGATGATCACGCCGCGCAGCATGTAGGCGCCAAGCGCACCGAGGATCCCGGCCAGGGCGACGATCTGCGGGTTCCGCCCGATCGCGGCCTCGGGGGCGAAGATCGGAACGAGGACGATCGCCAGCGGAACCAGGACGCCCGCAACGATGCCGAGCCACCAGAACTGAACCGAAAATTCGCCGTTGATGGCTTCCCAGGCCTGCTGAAGTTCGGCCGTGCCGTAGACCATCGTCTGGACCAGCGCGAAGATCAGCAGCAGCGTGGCCCCCAGCGAAAAGGCGAGGATCGTGCGGATCACCCGCGTTGCATCGGGTTCGAGCCGGCCCAGCACCACCAGGATCACCGCCACCATGGCCGCCCCCGAGGTGAGCGAAAGCGCCACGAACAGCATCGGGATCGCCGGGGTGGCCCACAGGGCGCGCGCCTGGTTGGCGGACAGGTCCATGCCGGTATAGATCGGCATGGTCAGCGCCAGCAGCGAACCGACCACGGCGGCGGCGCGGCGAATGCCGGGCTTGTCATAGAAGCGCCCGTAGAGGAACGCCAGCACCGACAGCCCGAACAGGATCAGCAGCACGCTGCCCCAGCTGAGCGGCGAGGACGGCCGAAAGTATATGATCGGGTTGAGGAACCGCATCGGCTGCGTGAGGTCCGCGATCAGCAGCGGCCCGCTGATGGCCAGGATGACCAGCGTGACCAGCGCGCCCGGAACCTCCGCATCACGGAACGGCGCACCGGCGGCGCCGAAGGTTTCCGGCGCGGCGGCCAGGATGAAGGTCATCGCGGCCAGGCCGATCAGGAAGAAGTAGATGACGATTTCGATCCCCCACGGGGCAACGTTCATTGGCATGTATTCAAACATTTTTCCCTCCCCCCATCACAGGCTGGCGCTGAAGAAGCGGCTGCCGTTGTGGTGGCGATAGAACGCCTCGGCGTCGCGCCGCGCGGCGGCCGAAACCGGAGCGTGGTAGTCCTGTTCGACGCTCTTGCGGTCGGGCTTGATGTAGTAGACCTGCGGACGCGTGCCCTTTCCGGGCTTGAGCGTCACCGTCTTCTGCGTGGCAACGATTTTCGCCACCTCGCTGTCGGGGTCGTTGACGTCGCCGAAGATGCGCGACCGGCCGAGGCAGGTCTGAACGCAGGCGGGGACCAGCCCCTGGCTGACCCGGTGTTCGCAGAAGGTGCACTTGTCCACGACGTTGTTGATGCCGACGCGGGTCCGGCTTCTGGGCAGCATGAAACGCGCATTGTAGGGGCAGGCCGCGATGCAGGCACGGCAGCCGATGCAACGGTCATAGCGTTGCAGCACATAACCTTCGTCATGCTTGTAGGTGGCCGCGGTCGGGCAGTTCCTCACGCAGGGCGGATTATCGCAATGGTTGCACAGCCGGGGCATGAAGTTCCGGCGCGTGTTGGGATAGGTTCCGGTGTTCCTGACCCTGACCGTGGTTCGCCACACCCCCAGCGGCACGTCGAACTCCGCCTTGCAGGCGGCGACGCAGGCCATGCATCCGATGCACCGCCTGAGATCCACAACCATGGCCCAGCGCTTTCTGCCGGGAACGCCGAACGAAGGATCGGCCTGCAGGCCTATACTGGTCATCTGATACCCTCCCGCTGTCCGCAAAGACCTCTGGCGGGGTTTCCGACAACGGCATCCGCCATCGTCGCCCCACCGGAACTGTGACACGATCCGGGCCGCGGGCAAAATCGGAAGCGGCCGGGGCGGCCTCGCATTCCGAATTGTTAATGCCTGATTTTCAGTGGTTTTTCCGGCTCCACCGGCCCGTTCTTGCCTGTGGACAAGCGCGCGCAGCCGGCGTTACGAATTCGTAACGCGCAACGCCGGACCCCATCCCCTGCCGGTCCGGCGTCGGGAATTTTCATGGCGCGAGGGTCGCGGCCGATGTTTCGATTTCGTAACATCGGCCGGTTACGGCCTCGTAACACG
This sequence comes from Piezobacter thermophilus, assembly GCF_055386745.1. Taxonomy (NCBI): domain Bacteria; kingdom Pseudomonadati; phylum Pseudomonadota; class Alphaproteobacteria; order Rhodobacterales; family Paracoccaceae; genus Piezobacter; species Piezobacter thermophilus. The sequence goes on from NZ_AP042380.1 coordinate 1,593,730, forward strand.
CACCCGCCCAGCAGCGGGAAACCCCGGTTCCGACCCGGTCGCCAGAAGCTTCCCGGCACCACCAAACCGGGCAGATTTCAGGAAATACCTGCGACAATATAACGCACCTGGCGCGCCGGACTCGCACGTTGCGGCCGCCGGGAATCGCTTGAGTGGGAATCGGATCGACTCGGCCCGCGGGTGCGATTCTTCCGTCCCCCGCCCCCTTCCTGCGACCCTTCGAAAGCCGGGATTTCTACCTTCGATTGCATCCACATCGTACCGCGACCGGGAGCGGCAGATCGGGGTTGCCGGCTCAGACCGGGGTGCCGCCGAGGGCGCGGGTGGCTTCGCCGGCCAGGGCGCGGACCTGCTGGCCGATCTGGGCGATCCGGTCCTGGCCGAGGCGGAAGCTTGGCCCCGACACCGACAGCCCCGCCACAGGCTCGCCCCAGGCATTGAGCACCGCCGAAGCCACGCAGCGCATGCCCGGCGTGTTTTCCTCGTCATCTACCGCATAGCCCAGCTCGCGAATGCGGGTCAGCTCTTCGCGCATGGCCTGCGGGTCGGTGATGGTGCGGCTGCTCAGCCGCGGCAGGCCGCGCCGGGAAAGGATGCGGTCCAGCTTTTCCTCGGAGAACTGCGCCAGAAGCGCCTTGCCAATCCCCGAGGCATGCATGGGGCTGAGCGTGCCGGGGGCAAAGAACGCCCGGATCGTCTTGGGCGTTTCGGCCTGACTGACGAACATCACCTGGCCGTCGCGCTCGATCCCCAGATTGGCGGTCTCGCCGGTCAGCCGCATGAGCCGCTGCATGATCGGGCGGGCCACCTGCAGGATGTTGGTGCGGTTCAGGAACACGCTGCCGACGCGAAAGGCACCCGCGCCCACATACCAAAGCTGCTCTCCCTCATCGAATTCGACGATCTCGTGCGCCTGAAAGGTGGACAACACCCGGTAGGTGGTGGTCGGCGACTGCCCGGCGCGTTCGGACAGCTCGGTCAGCGACGCGCCATCATGCGTGGCCAGTTGCGAGAGAATGGTCAGCGCCCGGTCCAGCGACTGGATGGTCTTCGATTCGCCGCGGTCGTGAAAGGCGCGCGGGCGCCCGCGCTGGCGCTTGGCTCTTTCGCCGGAACTTGTGGGCATCGGGGGTCATTCCTTTCTGCAGCAGAGTTGAAGAAAAACTTTTTCGCCTGCAGAAAAACCATAACCTGATGAGTGCAAACAGAAAAATTCAATTTTGCGTGATGCGAAAAAGTTTTTCGAAAAAATTGAAAACACCCCTTACCCTCCGTAACCTTTGAGTCGACACTTCCAGACCGAGGCGCAGATGTCCGACCAGAACCCCGTTTTCATTCCGGGACCGACGAATATCCCCGACCGCATCCGCAAGGCGTGCGACCTTCCCACGCTGGATCACCGGTCGGCGCGATTTGCGGACATCCTGGCGCCGGCGCTGGATACGGTGCGGCAGGTGCTGAAGACCGAAGCCGGCAAGGTGGTGATCTTCCCGGCCACCGGAACCGGCGGCTGGGAGGCGGCGATTTCCAACACGCTCAGCCCCGGCGACCGGGTGCTTGCCGCCGATTTCGGCATGTTCAGCCGCAAGTGGATCGACATGTGCCGCCGCCACGGGCTGGAGGTCGAGGTGATTTCCCGCCCCTGGGGCGAGGGGCTTCCAGTGGACGAATTCGCCGCCGTGTTGCAGGCCGATACCGGCCACGCGATCAAGGCGGTTCTGGCCACCCACAACGAGACCGCCACCGGCGTGCGCAGCGACATTGCCGCCCTGCGCCGGGCGATGGATGCGGCCGGCCACCCGGCGCTGCTGATGGTGGACGGGGTCAGTTCCATCGGCTCGATGGATTTCCGCATGGACGAATGGGGGGTGGATCTGGCGCTGACCGGCTCGCAGAAGGGCTTCATGCTGCCTGCGGGGCTGGCCATCGTCGGCATCAGCCCGAAGGCGCTGGAGGCGATGGAAGGCGCCCGCCTGCCCCGCTTTTTCTTCGATTTCCGCGACATGCTCGCGGGCTACCCGACGGCGGGCTACCCCTATACCCCGCCGGTAGGGCTGCTCAACGGGCTGGCGCTGGCGGCGCGGATGCTGCTGGAGGAGGGGCTGGACAACGTCTTTGCCCGCCACCACCACATCGCCGAGGGCGTGCGCGCGGCGGTGCGCGCCTGGGGGCTGCCGATCTGTGCGGCCAGCCCGGATCTGTATTCGGACAGCGTGACCGCCATCGTCCTGCCCGAAGGCATCGACGGCAACAGGATGGTCGCCCATGCGGCGGACCGCTACGGCACCGCCTTCGGAGCGGGGCTGGGCGATGTTGCGGGGCGGGTGTTCCGCATCGGGCACCTGGGGATGATGAGCGAGGCAATGGCGCTGTGCGGCATCGCGGTGGCGGAAATGGCTATGGCCGATTTCGGCGTGGACGTGACCCCCGGTTCCGGCGTTGCCGCGGCGCAGGCCCATTACCGGGCCGGTGGATGATGGAGGACGCGATGAACATACCTTCCTTCGACGATGCTCTGGCCGCGCGCGCGCGCATCACCCCCCATATCCACCGCACGCCGGTTTTCACCAGCAGCTTCATGAACGAGCTGACCGGCGCGCAGCTGTTCTTCAAGTGCGAGAATTTCCAGAAGGCCGGCGCCTTCAAGGCGCGCGGGGCCTGCAACGCGGTGTTCGGCCTGCCCGAGGACAAGCTGGAAAAGGGCGTTGCCACCCACTCCTCCGGCAACCACGCGCTGTGCCTGTCCTACGCGGCCGGCCGGCGCGGCATACCCTGCTACGTGGTCATGCCGCGCACCGCGCCGCAGGCCAAGAAGGATGCCGTGCGCGGCTATGGCGGGATCATCACCGAATGCGAACCCTCCACCTCGTCGCGCGAAGAGGTCTTCGCCCGCGTCCAGGCCGAGACGGGGGCCGAATTCGTCCACCCCTACAACGATCCGCGGGTGATCGCCGGGCAGGCCACCTGCTCGATGGAGCTGATCGAGCAGGTCGAGGGGCTGGAGGCCGTGGTCGCCCCCATCGGCGGCGGCGGCATGGTGTCGGGCACCTGCCTGACGCTGTCCAACCTGGCGCCGGAGGTGAAGATCTATGCGGCCGAGCCCGAACAGGCCGACGATGCGGCGCGCAGCTTCCGCGCCGGGCACATCATCGCCGATGACGCGCCGCAGACGGTGGCCGACGGGCTCAAGGTGCCGCTGAAGGATCTGACCTGGCATTTCGTGCGCAATTTCGTGACCGACATCCACACCGCATCCGAGCAGGAGATCATCGACGCCATGCGCCTGATCTGGCAGCGCATGAAGATCGTGATGGAGCCCTCCTCGGCGGTGCCCCTGGCCACGATCCTGAAGAACCGGGACGTCTTCGCCGGCAAGCGCGTGGGCGTCATCATCACCGGCGGCAATGTCGATCTCGACAGGCTGCCCTGGCAGAAGGCGTGAGGGAGAAGAACCATGAATGCAGAGTCGAAACTTGACGGCTACGAGGTGGGCTACGACATCCCCGCCCTGCCGGGGATGGACGAGGCCGACATCCAGACCCCCTGCCTGGTGCTCGATCTCGACGCGCTGGAGCGCAACATCCGCAAGATGGGCCGGCTGGCGGCCGAGATGGGCGTGCGCCTGCGGGTGCATGGCAAGATGCACAAGTCGGTGGACGTGGCGAAGCTGCAGCACGAGATCGGCGGCGCCTGCGGCATCTGCTGCCAGAAGGTCTCCGAGGCCGAGGTCTTCGCCCGCGGCGGCATCACCGACATCCTGGTGTCCAACCAGGTGACCGACCCGGCCAAGATCGACCGCCTGGCCCGCCTGCCGAAGCTGGGCGCGCGCACGCTGGTCTGCGTGGACGACGTGAACAACGTGGCCGACCTGTCGGCGGCGGCGCAGAAACATGGCACCGAGATCGAGTGCCTGGTCGAGATCGACTGCGGCGCCGGGCGCTGCGGGGTGACCACCACCCCCGAGGTGGTCGAGATCGCCCGCGCCATCGACGCGGCAGCAGGGCTGAAGTTCTCCGGCATCCAGGCCTATCAGGGCGCCATGCAGCACCTTGAAAACTACTACGACCGCAAGGAGAAGATCGACATCGCCGTGGCCATGGTACGCGATGCGGTCGAGGGGCTGCGCGCGGTGGGGCTGGAATGCGACATCGTCGGCGGCGGCGGCACCGGCAGCTACTATTTCGAGGGCACCTCGGGCGTCTACAACGAGCTGCAGTGCGGCTCCTACGCCTTCATGGATGCCGACTATGGCCGCATCCTCGACAAGGACGGCAAGCGCATCGACGAAACCGAGTTCGAGAACGCGCTGTTCCTGCTCACCCAGGTGATGAGCCACGCCAAGCCCGACAAGGCGGTCGTGGATGCCGGGCTCAAGGCGCAGTCGGTGGACAGCGGCCTGCCGGTGGTCTTCGGGCGCGATGACGTGGAATACGTGAAATGCTCGGACGAGCACGGGGTGATCATGGACCCCAAAGGCGTTCTCAAGGTCAACGAGAAGCTGCGCCTGGTGCCCGGCCACTGCGACCCCACCTGCAACGTGCATGACTGGTATGTGGGCGTGCGGAACGGCAAGGTCGAGGTGGTCTGGCCGGTCTCGGCCCGCGGCAAGGCGTTCTGACCATGATCATCGTTCCCGAATCCACCGTGCCCGAGCTGATCGACCGCAAGGCGGCCTTCGACGCGGTAGAGGCCGTGTTCGCGGCCATGGCCCGCGGCGACGCCTGCAACTTCCCGGTCATCCGCGAGGACATCGGCCATGCCGACGCCATCTACGGCTTCAAGTCCGGCTTCGACCGGGCCGGGCTGGTGCTGGGGCTGAAGTCGGGCGGCTACTGGCCCGGCAACGAGGCCCGCGGCCTGACCAATCACCAGTCCACCGTGTTCCTGTTCGACCCCGACACCGGGCGGCTGCACGCGGTGGTGGGGGGCAACTACCTCACCGCGCTGCGCACCGCCGCGGCCAGCGCCGTGTCGATCCGCCATCTTGCCCGGCCCGACGCGAAGGTGCTGGGGATGATCGGGGCCGGTCACCAGTCGGCCTTCCAGATGCGGGCCGCGGCCGAGCAGCGCGATTTCGAACGCGTCATCGGCTGGAACTACCACCCCGAGATGCTCTCGCGCCTGGCCGACACGGCGGCCGAGATCGGCCTGCCCTTCGAGGCGGTGGAACCGGACGAGCTGGGCGCGCGGGCGGACGTGATCATCACCATCACCTCCAGCTTCGCGCCCACCCTTATGGCCGACATGGTCCGCCCCGGCACCCACATCGCCTGCATGGGCACCGATACCGTGGGCAAGCAGGAGGTCGATGCCGCCCTCGTCGCCCGCGCCAGCGTGTTCACCGACGAGGTGGCCCAGGCCGTCAGCATCGGCGAATGCCAGCACGCGGTGGGACAGGGGCTCAAGCGCGAGGACGACATCCGCCCCATCGGAGACGTCATCAACGGCACCCATCCGGGCCGCAGATCCGCCGACGAGATCACGCTTTTCGACGGCACGGGCGTGGCGCTTCAGGATCTGGCCGTGGCCAGCCGGGTGGTGGCGCTGGCCGAGAAAACCGGCCGGGCGGTGATACAGGAATTCTGAGAAGGAAACGCAGAACGGAGGAACGAAATCACTGCGAGAGACCACCACCCTGGGTCGGGCAACGCCACCGAACACGGGCCAGAGCCCGGCCGGACCGGGGAAGCATTCGCCAAAATCTTGACAGGTCTGGACCGTCTTGATGAAGTGAATGCAAGAGTGACCGGGAGGGGAACTCGGGGGGGACGTCTCGCGATCAGGACATGCGGCACCGCGTGCAGCAGGCACGGTGCCGACTGGTTTTCACCCGCAAATGGTTTGCGCGTGAATCTGACGTCGGCAATGCGCCGACATTTTGGGAGGAGACAAGATGAACAAGATGCTCAATCGCAGGAAATTCCTGAAGGGCAGCGCCATCGCGGCCGGTGCCAGCGCCCTTGCGGCCCCGGCACTCGCCCAGTCCAAGCCGATCGTGCTCAAGATGCAGGCGGCCTGGGGTGGCGGCATTTTCCTTGAAAATGCGCAGTCCTACGTCAAGCGCGTGAACGACATGGCCGGCGGGGCGCTCAAGATCGAGCTGCTGCCGGTCGGCGCGGTCGTGAAGACCAGCCAGATGCAGGACGCGGTGCATCGCGGCGTGCTGGACGCGGCTCATTACGTACCCGCCTACTGGTATTCCAAGTCCAAGACCGCCTCGCTCTTTGGCACCGGCCCCTGCTTCGGCTGGTCGAGCCAGGAGGTGCTTGGCTGGGTCCATTACGGCGGCGGCATGGAGCTGTTCAACGAGCTGATGGACAAGCTGGGCCTGAACGTGGTGTCCTTCTTCAACTCTCCGATGCCGGCGCAGCCGCTGGGCTGGTTCAAGGAAGAGATCAAGGACGTCAGCCAGATGAACGGCATGAAGTACCGCACCGTGGGCCTTGCGGCCGACGTGATGCTGGAGATGGGCCTGTCGGTGGTGCAGCTGCCCGGCGGCGAGATCCAGCCGGCGATGAAGTCGGGCCTGATCGACGCGGCCGAGTTCAACAACCCCACCTCGGACCGCGACTTCGGCATGCAGGACGTGGCCAAGCACTACATGCTGGCCTCGTTCCACCAGTCCCAGGAGTTCTTCGAGATCACCTTCAACAAGAAGAAGTTCAACAAGCTTCCTGCGGAACTGCAGTCGATCATCCGCTATGCCTCGGAGGCCGAGAATTCCAACTTCTACTGGAACAACACCAAGCGCTATGCCGAGGATCTCGTCCGTCTCCAGGAGGAAAGCGGCGTCAAGGTGCACCGCACGCCGGACAGCGTGATGGCGGCCCAGCTGAAGGCCTGGGACAAGGTAGTCGAGCGGATCGCCAACGAAGATCCGTTCTTCGCCAAGGTGATCGAAAGCCAGAAGGCCTATGCCAAGGAAGTCATGGGCTATCTGAACCTCAACCAGCCCGACTACAAGCTGGCCTACAAGCACTACTTCGGCTGACGCCGGGCCAATTGCAGGCGCAATGACACTTCCGGGGGCCGGAGCCGGCCCCCGGTTTCTGACAAGGTTTCAGCGGGGAACGGCCGTGAACAGGTTCATCTACACGATCGAGGGGCTGAGCATCTGGGTGGGGCGGGCATTCGGCTGGACCATCCTGATCCTGACGCTTTCGGTATCCTACGAGGTTTTCGTGCGCTACGTGCTGAATGCGCCCACGGTCTGGGCCTTCGACATGATGGTGCAGATGTATGGCGCGCTGTTCCTGATGGCGGGGCCATACGCTCTGGCACAGGACAGCCATGTGCGCGGCGACGTGCTCTATCGCCTGTTTTCGGTGAAATGGCAGGCGCGGCTGGATTTCTTCCTGTACCTGATCTTCTTCTTCCCCGGCATGCTGGCGCTGTTCTGGTTCGGCTGGGAAATCGCCGCCGACAGCTGGCGCTACAAGGAGGTCAGCTGGAACAGCCCCGCGCGCATTCAGGTCTACTACTTCAAGACCCTGATCCCGGTCGCCGGCGGATTGCTGATCCTGCAGGGACTGGCGGAACTGGCGCGCTGCTGGATCGCCATGCGCACCGGCAAGTGGCCGGACCGGCTGGATGACGTGAAGGAGACCGAAGACATCCTCATGGACATCCAGGAACACGAACTCGAAGCGAAGAAACATTCGCAGCACTGATCCCGATACGGGTCAAGAAATACGGGACAGCGAGACTGACATGACAGATCCCCAAGTTGCCATTCTGATGCTCACCTTGTTCATCGGGCTCGTGTTGCTGGGCTTTCCGATCGCCTTCACCCTGCTGGCGATGGGCGTGGGCTTCGGCTACTACGCCTACTGGCACTCACCCGAGACCTTCGCCGAGATCTTCGACAACCAGATCTTCTATCTGCTGAACCAGAACACCTATTCGGTGATGGAGAACGACACCCTGGTCGCCATCCCGCTGTTTTTGTTCATGGGCTACGTGGTGGAACGGGCCAACATCGTGAACCGGCTGTTCTATTCGCTGCAGATGGCGGCGCGCAACCTGCCCGGTTCGATGGCGATCGCGGCGCTGATCACCTGCGCGGTGTTCTCGACCGCCTCCGGCATCGTCGGCGCGGTGGTGACGCTGATGGGCCTGCTGGCGTTTCCGGCCATGGCCAATGCCGGCTACAACAAGAAATTCGCTTCGGGCGTGATCTGTGCGGGCGGCACGCTGGGCATCCTGATCCCGCCCTCGATCATGCTGATCGTCTATGCGGCGATTGCCGAGCTGTCGCCGCTGCGCCTCTACGCCGCGGCCATGTTCCCGGGGCTGATGCTGGCCGGGCTCTACATCGCCTATGTGATCATCCGGGTCTATTTCCAGCCCGGAATCGCGCCCAAGCCGCGCCAGGAGGACGTGCCTCCGCCGCGTCAGATCTATCTGGATCTGCTGATCTCCTTCGTGCCGCTGACGGTGCTGATCATGCTGGTGCTGGGTTCGATCCTGGGCGGGCTGGCCACCCCGGCGGAAGCGGCGGCCATGGGCGCGCTGGGCGGGCTGGTGCTGGCAGCGATGTATCGCTCGCTCACCTGGAAGAAGGTGAAGGAAAGCGTCTTCCTGACCGCCAAGGCCACGGCCATGGTGTGCTGGCTGTTCGTGGGTTCGTGGACCTTTGCCAGCGTGTTCTCCTATCTCGGCGGGCACGACGTCATCAAGGACTGGGTGCTGTCGATGGATCTCAAGCCCTGGCAGTTCCTGGTGATCGCGCAGCTGATCATCTTCTTCCTCGGCTGGCCGCTGGAATGGTCGGAAATCCTGGTGATCTTCGTGCCGATCTTTCTGCCGATGCTCGAAATCTTCGGCATCAACCCGTATTTCTTCGCCATGCTGATCGCACTGAACCTGCAGACCTCGTTCCTGACCCCGCCCATGGCCATGTCGGCCTATTACCTCAAGGGGGTGCTGAAGAAAGAGGTGGAGCTGATGGACATCTTCCGCGGCATCATGCCCTATCTCGGGATCGTGATCCTGTCGATGGTGATGCTCTACCAGTTCCCCGGCATCGCGCTGTGGCTGCCTGACTACCTGTTCGGGGAATATGTCCAGTGATGCATGATCGCAGGCCAACCCCTCCCGAAGAACTCGGCGCGCTGGAGGCGCTGGCGCTGATGCGCGAGGGGCTGCTTTCCTCGGAGGAACTGGTCTCTGCATGCCTCAAGCGGATCGAGGCGACCGACGGGACGATCCGCGCCTGGGCTCATCTCGACCCCGAGGGGGCGCTGAAACAGGCACGCGAGGCCGACGCGATCCGCAAGGCCGGCCGACCCATCGGCGCCCTGCACGGGCTTCCGGTGGGGCTCAAGGACATCATCGATACCCGCGACATGCCCACCGAATGCGGCACGGAGATCTTCGCCGGGCGCAGGCCGCCGGCGGATGCGGCGGTGGTCGATCGGCTGCGCGAGGGGGGGGCGGTGATCATGGGCAAGACCGTGACCACCGAGCTGGCCTTCATGGCCCCGGCCGGGACCCGCAACCCGCATGATCCCTCGCGCACACCGGGGGGGTCGTCCTCGGGCTCGGCCGCGGCGGTGGCGGCCAGCCACGTGCCGCTGGCGGTGGGCACGCAGACCAACGGCTCGGTCATCCGCCCCGCCGCCTTCTGCGGCACCTTCGGTTTCAAGCCCACCCGCGGCGTGATCCCGCGCCGGGGCGTATGGGAAATGTCGGCCACGCTCGACCAGATCGGCGTGTTCGCGCGCAGCCTCGAAGACGCGGCGGCGCTGGCCGATGCGCTGGCCATCTACGATCCGTCCGATCCGGCCTCATACCCCCGCCCGCGGCCGAAAATGCTGGCGGGCTGCCGCGCCGAGGCTCCGGTAGAACCCGCCTTCGCCTTTCTCGAGATGCCCTGGCACGCGCGGCTGGACGAGGATGCCCGGGCGGGGCTCGAGGAAGTCGTCGAAGCGCTCGGCCATCAGGTGGACCGCCTGCCGCCGCACGAAAAGCTGACCGCGCTGGTGGGCGTGCACCGGACCATCCAGGACTACGAGATCCTGCACCGGCACGAAAAGTTCTTCGCCGAAAACCGCGACCGGCTTTCGCCGCAGCTGCGCGAGGCGCTGGAGCGGGCCCGGGAAATTCCTGCCGACGCCTATGAGGAGGCGCTGCAGGTAAAGGCCAGTGCCGAGGCCTTCTTTGGCGGCTTCTTCAAGGATTACGACGCGATCATCGCGCCCGCCGCCACCGGCGAGGCCCCGCCTTTCGAGGACGGCACCGGCGATCCGATCTTCTGCACGCTGTGGTCGCTGTGCGGCCTGCCGGCGGTGAACCTGCCGCTGCTGGTGGGAGAAAACGGCCTGCCGGTGGGGGTGCAGCTGATCGGCGGCGCCGAAGAGGACGACCGGCTGATGCGCACTGCCAACTGGCTGCTGACGTCGCTGCAACAGAGTGATATGAACGAATAAAGGAGTGGGCCCATGCTGGACAGAGCGAGCACCATCATCGTCGCGGCCATTGCCACCTTGGGACTGATCGGTTTCATCATCGGGCTGGCCGAAAGCATCACCTCGGGATTCGCCGGCTTCTGGGGCGGGCTGCCCTTCTGGGTCATCGCGATCTTCGTGCTGCTGATGGCGGTCTATGACTTCTGGGAGGATGCGGTGATGAAGAAGGATTCCCGGGGCAACGGGAAATAGGCCGCCATGACCGGAAAGCCCCGGCTCTGGATCACCCGCCGCCTGTCGGACGCGACGCTGGAGCGCGCCGCGCGCGACTATGACGCGACCATCAACTGGGAAGACCGCACCTGGTGCGCGGACGAGATCGTCGAGATGAGCCGCGATTTCGACGCCATCCTGCCCTGCCATTCGGAGATCTTCGACGCCGATGTGGCCGCTCGCCTGTCGGAGCGGGTGAAGATCATCGCCAACCACTCGGTGGGGGTCGATCACTGCGACCTCGCGGCGCTGAAGGCGCGCGGCATCGTGGTGACCAACACCCCCGACGTGCTGTCCGACGCCACCGCCGAGGTGGCGCTGCTCCTGATGCTGGGGGCAGCGCGCCGCGCCATCGAGGGCGACCGGCTGGTGCGCGAAGGCCGCTGGGACAGCTGGTCGCCGGCCTTCATGGTCGGCAAGCAGGTCTCGGGGGCGCGGCTGGGCATCATCGGCATGGGGCGCGTGGGACGGGCCATGGCCCGCAATGCCCGCGGCCTGAGCATGGAGATCCACTATCACAACCGCCGCCGGCTGCCGCCCGAACAGGAACAGGGCGCCATATGGCACGAAAACCTGGACACTCTGCTGCCGGTTTCGGACTTCCTTTCGCTGCACTGCCCGGCCACGCCGGAAACCGAGGGGCTGATGAACGCCGCGCGCATCGCGCAGCTGCCCGAGGGCGCGGTGCTGGTCAATACCGCGCGCGGGGCGCTGGTGGACGAGGACGCGCTGCTGGAAGCGATCCGCTCGGGTCACCTGGCGGCGGCGGGGCTGGACTGCTTCCGCACCGAACCAGGCGGCAATCCCGCCTTCGCAGCCCATGACAACATCTTCATGCTGCCCCATATCGGCAGCGCCACGCGCTGCACCCGCGATGCGATGGGGTTCCGGGCGCTGGACAATCTCGACGCCTTCTTCGCCGGGCGGGAGCCGAAGGACCGCGTCTGCTGAGGCCTTCACCTGCCTCAGGCCCGCGCCTTCTTCTGCCGCCTGCGTTCCTGCGCCACCTTCTCGGCCAGGTCCCGGGCGATGGCGAAGGCGCCCTTGATCCTGTCGCTGTCGCGGCGCCAGTCACGGCGCACCACAATCCTGTTGTCCTTGACCTTCGCCAGCCCGTCCTGCGCCTGGATGAACTCCACCAGCCCCGCGGGCGAGGCGAACTTGTCGTTGTGGAACTGTATGGTCGCCCCCTTGGGCCCGCCATCGAGCCGCGCGATGCCGGCCCGCTTGCACATGTCCTTGATGCGCACCACCAGCAGCAGGGTGTTCACCTCTTTCGGCAGCTTGCCGAAGCGGTCGATCAGCTCGGCGGCAAAGCCTTCCAGCTCGACCTTGGTATGCAGGGCGGAAAGCCGCCGGTAGAGGCCAAGGCGCACGTCCAGATCCGGAACGTAATCCTCCGGAATCAGCACCGGCACGCCAAGATTGATCTGCGGCGCCCACTGGTCGTCGGCATCCGAAAGCCCCTCCAGCTCGCCCGCCTTGATCTTCGCAATCGCCTCTTCCAGCATCGACTGGTAGAGTTCATACCCCACATCGCGCATCTGACCCGACTGTTCCTCGCCCAGAAGATTGCCGGCGCCGCGAATGTCCAGATCCTGACTGGCAAGGGTGAACCCCGCCCCCAGCATGTCGAGACTGCCCAGCACCCGCAGCCGCTTTTCCGCCGCCGGGGTCAGCGGCGTGCGCGGTTTCGTGGTCAGATAGGCATAGGCACGGGTCTTGGAGCGCCCGACCCGCCCCCGGATCTGGTAAAGCTGGGCCAGCCCGAACATGTCGGCGCGATGTACGATCATGGTGTTCGCGCGCGGTATGTCCAGCCCCGATTCGATGATCGTCGTGGCCAGCAGCACGTCATATCTGCCGTCGTAAAAGGCGTTCATGCGCGCATCCAGCTCTCCCGCCGGCATCTGGCCATGGGCGGTGATGAAACTGACCTCGGGCACCTGTTCACGCAGGAATTCCTCGATCTCGGGCAGGTCCGAGATGCGCGGCACCACGTAGAAACTCTGCCCGCCACGGTAATGTTCGCGCAAAAGCGCTTCGCGGACGGTCACCGCATCGAATTCGCTGACATAGGTGCGGATCGCCAGCCGGTCCACCGGCGGCGTGCCGATAATGCTGAGATCTCGCACCCCCGAAAGCGAAAGCTGCAAAGTCCGCGGGATCGGCGTGGCGGTCAGCGTCAGCACATGCACGTCCGAGCGCAACGCCTTCAGCCGCTCCTTGTGGGCGACGCCGAAATGCTGTTCCTCGTCCACCACCAGCAGGCCGAGATTGCGGAACCGGATCCCCCGGGCCAGAAGCGCATGGGTCCCGATCACGATATCCACCGTGCCGTCGGCCAGCCCCTTGCGCGTCTCGCGCGCCTGCGCGTCCGGGACGAAGCGCGACAACTGCCGGACGGTCATGGGGAATCCCCGGAACCGCTCGGAAAACGAGGCGAAATGCTGGCGCGCCAGCAGCGTGGTCGGCGCCACCACCGCCACCTGCACCCCGGCCATGGCGGCAACGAAGGCCGCGCGCATGGCCACCTCGGTCTTGCCGAACCCGACGTCGCCGCAGATCAGCCGGTCCATGGGCTGCCCCGAGGCCAGATCGTCCAGCACGTCCTCGATGGCACGCAGTTGATCGTCGGTCTCCTGCCAGGGAAAGCGCGCGCAGAAGGATTCCCATGCGTGGCGTTCGAGTTCAAGCACCGGTGCCTTGCGCAAGGCGCGTTCCGCTGCAACCCGGATCAGCCGGTCGGCCATCTCGCGGATGCGTTCCTTCAGCCGCGCCTTGCGCGCCTGCCACGCCCCGCCGCCCAGCCGGTCGAGCAGCCCCTCCTCGTGCCCGTATCGGGACAGCAGCTCGATATTTTCCACCGGCAGATAGAGTCGCGCGCCCTCGGCATATTCCAGATGCAGGCATTCATGGGCCGCACCGGCGGCGGAGACCACCTCCAGCCCCCGATAGCGGCCGATGCCGTGATCCACATGCACCACCAGGTCGCCGGGGGTCAGCGCCTGCGCCTCGGTCAGGAAGTTCTCGGCCCGCCGCCGCCGGCGGGGGCTGCGGATCAGCCGCTCGCCCAGAACGTCCTGCTCAGAGATCACCGTGAGGCCGGGCGCCTCGAACCCGTGCTCAAGCGGCCAGACCGCCAGATGCAGCCCGCCCCGGCCGATGGCCGAGGCGTCGCGGACGGGGACGGCCCCGGCCAGACCCTCATCCGCGATCAGGCCGGAAAGACGCTCGCGCGCGCCCTCGGAATAGGAGGCGATCACCACCGGGCCATGTTCAAGTCGCGCCTTCACATGATCTGCCAATGCGCTGAACAGGTTGATGTTTTCCTGCTGGCGCTCGGGCGCGAAATTGCGCCCGATACGCCCGCCTGCGTCGATCACGCCGGGCCCCGAGGCCTGCGGAAGCGGGTGGAACTGCAGCACCCGGCGCCCCTCCAGCGCCTGCGCCCATGCCGCATCGTCCAGATACAGCAGGCCGGGCGGCACCGGCTTGTAGACCGTATCCATGCGCGCCTTGTGCTGTATGGCCTCGCGGCGGGTTTCATACTGGTCGGTGATGCCTTCCCACCGCGCCAGCCGCGCCGGCGTCACCTGATCGTCCAGTGTCACCGTTGCATCGGGCAGGTAGTCGAACAGCGTCTCCAGCCGGTCGTGAAAGAAGGGCAGCCAGTGCTCGACACCCTGGTACTTGCGCCCGGCGCTGATCGCCTCGTACAGCGGGTCGTCGGTTCCCGCGGCGCCGAATTCGATGCGGTAGTTCTGGCGGAAACGGCGGATGGCGGCCTCGTCCAGGATCACCTCGCTGACCGGGGCCAGTTCCACCAGCTCCAGCCTTTCGGTGGTGCGCTGGGTGGCCGGGTCGAAGCGGCGCGCCCCGTCCAGCACGTCCCCGAACAGATCCAGCCGGACCGGGCCGCCGGTGCCGGGTGGGTAGATGTCGATGATGCCGCCGCGGATGGCGTAGTCGCCCGGTTCGGTCACGGTCGCGGCCTTGGCAAAACCCATCCGCGCGAGATAGGCGCGCAGGGCGCCTTCGTCGATGCGGCGGCCGACCCGGGCGGTGAAGGCGGCCTCGCGCAGGGTTTCGCGGGCGGGGATGCGCTGGGTGGCCGCGCTCAGGGTGGTGAGCAGCACGAAACGGTCGGGCATCCGGTGGACCAGCGCCGCCAGCGTCGCCATGCGGGCGGCCGAGATCTCGGGATTGGGCGACACCCGGTCATAGGGCAGGCAGTCCCAGCCGGGGAAGGTGAGCACCGGCATGTCGGGGGCGAAGAAGGCCAGCGCCGCGCGCATGGCCGCCATCCGCTTGTCGTCGCGTGCCACATGGCAGACCGGCCGGCCCGCCTGCGCGATCTCGTCAAGGATCAGCCGGGCGTCGAATCCTTCCGGCGCGCCGCCGACGGTAATCTGTCCGGTTGGGCTCATTCGTGATCCTTCCGGCGCCCGGGCGCTCAGCCCAGCACGCCGATGGTCAGATTCTGGTACATGCCCCACAGGGCGGTGATGAAGATCGACACCGTGCCGATCATCTGAGTATAGAGCCGGCAGCGCGTCAGGCGCCTGCGCAGCAGCTCGCCCGTGGCCTGTTCGGTTTCGATCAGCCGGGCGGTGGACAGCTGCAGCAGCCCCACGAGCGACATGGGAAAGCCCAGCAGGAACACCGCCTGGGCGAATTCGATTCCATACCAGAACCCCAGCATGGCCAGCGTGGACAGCACGAAACATCCCAGCCCCAGGATCCACAGCCCCGACACCCGCGCGATATAGAGCAGCCGGTTGACATTGACCCGGGCGATATCCTCGAGGTCGGCCTCGGCCTGGCCGCCGACGCGGCGCGCCCGGTGCACCATGTCGAAGGGCACCCCCATCACCCAGTGGCTGGCCGAGGACCAGGTCACCGCCAGCGCGATCCAGTACCAGAGGTTGGAAAAGGACCGCATGTCGATCAGTTCGAAAATCGAGGAATACCAGTCCAACTGCCCTGCCCTTCAACCCTGTCCCGATACGGTCCTGCCGGCTTTTCCGGCCCGCCCGGAAGGCGCGGCCATTCATGCTCTTGTGAGCGATGTTTTTCCATGCCACCCAGAAACGGAATGTTCAAGGAGTCTCGCCCATGAAACCCACCGTCGCCCCGTTTCCCGCCGCTCGCCTGCGCCGCACCCGCGTCTCGCCCGCGCTCCGGGCGCTGGTGCGCGAGAGCACGCTATCGCCGGCCGACCTGATCTGGCCGCTCTTCGTGCGCGCCGGCCGCGACCTGGAAGAGCCCGTCCCCTCGATGCCCGGGGTGGTGCGACGCAGCGTCGATCGGGTGGTGCGCGCCGCCCGCGAGGCCGCCGATCTGAGCATCCCGGCGGTCTGCATCTTCCCCTACACGGCGCTTGAGGACCGCACCGAGGACTGCGCCATGGCCTGGAGCCCCGACAACCTGTCGAACCGGGCGATCCGGGCGATCAAGGAGGCGGTGCCCGAGATTGCGGTGATGACCGACGTGGCGCTCGACCCCTACAACATCAACGGCCATGACGGCTTCGTGGTCGAGGGCGAGATCGTCAATGACGAAACGGTCGAGGCGCTGGTGAAGATGGCCCTGGCCCAGGCCGAGGCCGGCGCCGACATCATCGGGCCTTCGGACATGATGGACGGGCGCATCGGCGCCATCCGCCGGGCGCTGGAGGAGGCGGGGCATCGCAATGTCTCGATCCTGAGCTATTCGGCCAAATATGCCAGCGCCTTCTATGGGCCCTTCCGCGACGCGGTGGGCGCCTCCGGCGCGCTGAGCGGCGACAAGAACACCTATCAGATGGACCCGGCCAATTCGGACGAGGCGCTGCGCCTGATCGAGCGCGACCTGAACGAGGGCGCCGACATGGTCATGGTCAAGCCGGGGATGCCCTATCTGGACATCTGCCGGCGGGTGAAGGACGGCTTCGGCGTGCCCACCTTCGCCTATCAGGTCAGCGGCGAATATGCGATGCTCAAGGCCGCGGCAGCCAATGGCTGGCTGGACGGCGAGAAGGTGATGATGGAAAGCCTGATCACCTTCAAGCGGGCCGGCTGCAACGGCGTGCTGACCTATTTCGCCCCCGAGGCCGCACGCATCCTGAACGGCTGAGGGCGCCCCGTTCGCGCCCCCGTCCGCGCCAGGGACGCGCGCAGGCGCGACGGCAGCGGTGTTCCAGCGAGTTCCCGCCGAATCCGTCACCCTTCGGCGGGTTCGCGCGTGACAGTTTGGGCGCGATGCCGTATATCCGGCCGCAAGACCGGCACGTGCGGGCCTGCCCCGGCGGCTTCCCCGCAAATCAGGCCGGCACGGGCAAGTTCAGACAGCAGACGAAGCAGATACAGGCAGACGAAAATGAAACCTCGCACCTCCCGGTTGACCCGCCGCAACTTTGCGCTTCTTTCTCTGGCCGGGCTGACGGTGGCCGCCTGCGGCAACGGCGTCGGCTCTTCCAACGCGGCCAAGATCGACGCCCGCGTGGATGCGACGCTGGCGCAGATGTACGAACTCTATCCGAACACGCGCGATCTGGCCGACAAGGCGGCGGGGATGCTGGTCATGCCGGTGGTGACCGAGGCCGCCTTCGGCTTCGGCGGCTCCTACGGGCGCGGGGCGCTGCGGGTGAACGGGGTCACGGTGGACTATTACTCGGCGGTCAAGGGCAGCGCCGGCTTCCAGATCGGCGCCCAGCAGTATTCGCATGTGCTGTTCTTCATGACCGAGGACGCGCTGGCCGGGTTCCGCCGCTCCTCGGGCTGGGTGGCGGGGGCGGACCTCGTCTATGTGCTCAAGGACCAGGGCGCCTCGCTGGCCGCCGACACCAATACCCTGACCGCCCCCATCCTGGCAGCGGTGTTCAACCAGGCGGGGCTTTATGCCGGAGCCTCGCTCGAAGGGGCGAAATATACCCGCATCATCCCGTGACCGGGCAGCGGCAGCGCGCCAGCAGACCGGCCCGGCAGCCGCGGGCGGGGGCGGGTGAGGCATGAGACGGGTCTTTCGCTGGCTGCTGCGCCTTGCGGTGGGGCTGGTGGCGCTGGTCGTGGCGGGCGTGGCGCTGATCTACTACCTCGCGGCCCAGTCCCTGCCCGATTACGACCAGACGCTGGAGGTCGAGGGGATCTCGGCCCCGGTGGAGATCGTCCGCGACCAGGCGGCCGTGCCGCACATCTTCGGTCAGAGCGACGCCGACGTGTTCTTCGGCCTCGGCTATGCCCATGCCCAGGACCGGCTGTGGCAGATGACGGTGATGCGCCGCACCGCCCAGGGGAAGCTGTCCGAGGTCTTCGGCCCCCGCACCCTGCAGACCGACAAGCTGATGCGGCGGCTTGACCTCTACGGGCTGGCACAGAAATCGGTCGCGGCCCAGTCGCCCGAGGCGCGCGCGGCGCTTGAGGCCTATGCCGCCGGGGTCAATGCCCGGCTGAAGGAGATCAACGAAAGGGCGCTGGGCCGCGGCGCGCCCGAGATGTTCCTGTTCGACGCGCCGGTGGCGCCGTGGCAGCCGGCCGATTCGCTGGCGCTTATCAAGCTGATGGCGCTGCGGCAGACGGGGCAGCTGGACGACGAGGTTCTGCGTGCCCGCACCACCCTGATGCTGGACGATCCCGCGCGGCTGGCCGACATCATGCCCGATGCGCCGGGAAGCGGCATTGCCGCCCTGCCGGAATATGCCGCGCTGTTTCCCGACCTGCCCCGCTATGCCGAAGGGGCCGCCCCGCCCAACGACCCGCTCTGGCCGTTTGCGCGGCGCGAACGTGCCGGGGCCTCGAACGCCTGGGCGGCGGCGCCGTCGCGCTCGGCCGCAGGGGGGACGCTGCTGGCCAACGACCCGCATGTGGACCTGACCGCCCCGTCGATCTGGTACCTGGCCCGGCTGGAGTTGCAATCGGGCGGGGTGATCGGCGGCACCATCCCCGGCATCCCCGCCATCCTCAGCGGCCGTAGCGCCGATCTGGGCTGGGGGATCACCGCCTCCTGGCTTGACGACCAGGACGTGAATATCGAGAAGCTCAACCCCGACAACCCCGAGGAATACCTTACCCCCGACGGCTACAAGCGGTTCCGGACCCGCCCCTCGATCATCCAGGTGAAGGGCGCCGCCCCCGTCACCCTGACCCTGCGCTGGACGGAAAACGGCCCGGTCCTGCCCGGCACGTTTTTCAACCTTGCCACGGTGACGCCGCCGGGGCATGTGGCCGCGCTGTCCTGGACGGCACTGGAGGCGCAGGACACCACCTACACGGCGGCGCTGCAACTGATGAAGGCGAAATCCGTGCGCGCGGCCATCGATGCCGCGGAAGGGTTCATTGCGCCGTCGCTGAACCTGGTGCTGGCGGACAGGACCACCATCGCCATGAAGACCATCGGCGCCATGCCCCGGCGCGACATGCGCCACCAGACGAAAGGAAGAATGCCCTCGCCCGGCTGGCGCCCCGGGAACCGCTGGCTGGGCCGCCTGCCCTACGCCGCCAACCCGGAATTCGTCTCGCCCCGCGGCGGCATCGTCGGCAATACCAACAACAAGATCCTCGAACGCCCCTTTCCCGATCACGTCTCATACCTGTGGGGCGACACGCAGCGCATCTATCGCTGGCGCAAGCTGATGCAGTCGCGCCGGGTCCATACCCGCGACAGCTTCATCGAGGCGCAGCTGGATCGGGTCAGCTATACCGCGCGCACGCTGCTGCCGCTGGTCGGCGCCGACCTGTGGTTCACCGGCCCCGCCGCCCCCGAGGGCTCCCCCGAGCGCCAGCGCCAGATCGCCCTGAACCTGCTGGCCGAATGGAACGGCGAAATGAACGAGCACCTGCCCGAACCGCTGATCTACGCGGCCTGGATGCGGTTTTTGCAAAAACGCCTGATCGAGGACGATCTCGGCCCGCTGGCCGAGGAATTCACGCAGGTCGAGCCGCTGTTCATCGAACGCGTCTTTCGCGACATCGACGGCGCCGCCGCGTGGTGCGACGTGCGCCAGAGCGCGCGGCGGGAAAGCTGCACCGAAATCGCCCGGCTGGCGCTGGACGATGCGCTGGTGTGGATCGGTGATCATTACGGCTCGGACCTGACGACCCTGCGCTGGGGCGACGCGCACCAGGCCGCCCATGACCACCCGACGCTGGGCAGGGTGCCGGTGCTGCGCTATTTCGTGAACATCCGCCAGTCCACTTCGGGCGGGGACAACACGCTGATGCGCGGGCTGACCTCGGGCGAGGATCCCGCCCCCTTCACCAATGTTCACAGCGCCGGCTATCGCGGGGTCTATGACTTTGCCGACCCCGACAGTTCGGTGTTCATCATCGCCACCGGCCAGTCGGGGCATTTCCTGTCGCGCCACTACGACGATCTGGCGCAGCTGTGGCGGCGGGGCGAATACCTGCCCATGTCGCTGGACGTGCAGCTGGCCCGCGCCGCCGCCGAAGGCATCACCCGGCTGCTGCCTGAAGGGGGCTGAAACCCGCCCGCGCGCGCCCTCGCCCCCTTGCCGCCGCCAGGCCCCCGGTCTATGAGGCCGCCATCCGCCGCGTGCATGAAACAGACGAAGGCTGCGCCCATGATCCCCCGCTATTCCCGCCCCGAGATGGTGGCCATCTGGTCGCCCGAAACCAAGTTCCGCATCTGGTTCGAGATCGAGGCCCATGCCTGCGACGCCCAGGCCGCCCTTGGCGTGATCCCGAAGGAGAACGCCGAAGCGGTATGGAAGGCGCGCGACGTGGAATTCGACATCGCCCGCATCGACGAGATCGAGGCCGAGACCCGCCATGACGTGATCGCCTTCCTCACCCACCTGGCCGAGATCGTCGGCCATGACGAGGCCCGCTTCGTCCATCAGGGGATGACCTCATCGGACGTGCTGGACACCACGCTGAACGTGCAGCTGGTGCGCGCCGCCGACATCCTGCTGGCCGACATGGACCGGGTGCTGGCGGCGCTCAAGCGGCGCGCCTACGAGCACAAGGACACCATCCGCATCGGCCGCAGCCACGGCATCCATGCCGAGCCCACCACCATGGGGCTCACCTTCGCGCGCTTCTACGCCGAGATGGATCGCGGCCGGGCGCGGCTGGAACGGGCGCGCGAAGAGGTGGCCACCGGCGCCATTTCGGGCGCGGTCGGGACATTCGCCAATATCGACCCGGCGGTGGAAGAGCATGTGTGCAAGATGATGGGCCTGCGCCCCGAACCGATCAGCACCCAGATCATCCCGCGCGACCGCCACGCCATGTTCTTCGCCACCCTCGGCGTGATCGCCTCCTCGATCGAAAACATCGCCACCGAGATCCGCCACATGCAGCGCACCGAGGTGCTGGAGGCCGAGGAATTCTTCGCCAAGGGCCAGAAGGGCTCCAGCGCCATGCCGCACAAGCGCAACCCGGTGCTGACCGAGAACCTCACCGGGCTGGCGCGGCTGATCCGCTCGGCGGTCACGCCGGCGCTGGAAAACGTGGCGCTGTGGCATGAACGGGACATCTCGCATTCCTCGGTGGAACGCGGCATCGCGCCGGATGCGACGGTGCATCTGGATTTCGCGCTCAACCGCCTGGCCGGGGTGATCGAGAATCTGGTGATCTACCCCGAGAACATGTTGAAGAACATGAACAGGTTTCGCGGGCTGGTGATGAGCCAGCGGGTGCTGCTGGCGCTGACCCAGAAGGGCGTGAGCCGCGAGGACGCCTATCGTCTGGTCCAGCGCAACGCCATGAAGGTGTGGGAGGAAGGCCGCGACTTCCGCGAGGAACTGCTGGCCGACAAGGATGTGCGCGCGGTGCTGTCCGAGGAAGAGATCAACGAGAAATTCGACCTCGGCTATCACACCAAGCACGTGGACACGATCTTTGCCCGCGTGTTCGGGCAGGACGGCTGAGCAGGAACCGGGGCGGGGGTGCGGGCCCCTGCCCCGCCCATCACCCGGCGCTCAGCCGGGAAGCCGTGCCACCAGCGCCGGCAGATCGGCAAAGCGATGCAGCAGCGATTCGGGCTCCAGCCGGGCCATGTCCTCGCCCGAGGGGCCGAAGGTGACAAGGACGCAGGGCACCCCCGCGGCGCGTGCGGTCTTGCGGTCAGTATCGGAATCGCCCACCAGGATGCAGCGCGCGGGATCGCCTCCGGCCCGGCGCGCGGCCTCGCGCAGCGGTTCGGGATCGGGCTTGCGCACCGGCAGCGTATCGGCGCCCACCATGGAATCGAAGGCCTCGCGCACCCCCAGCCTCTGCAGGAGAAGATCGGCAAGAGCGGCGGGCTTGTTGGTGCAGATGCCGACTCCGAACCCTTGCAGTTTCAGGGTCTCGACCGCCTCCATCGCCCCCGGATACAGCACCGTGTGCGCATCGATCGCCGCCCCGTAGGCCCGCAGCAGTTCGGGATACCACTCATCGACCGTCGCCGGGTCGAAGCGGCCGGCGCGCTCCAGCCCGCGGGTGAGCATCATCCTGCCGCCCCGCAGCGCGATGGCCCGGTCCGCCTGCGGATCAAGAATCTCGCCCAGCCCCATGCGACGAAAACAGTGGTTGGCCGCCGCGATCAGGTCGCCCGAGGTATCCGCCAGCGTCCCGTCCAGATCGAAGATCACCGTGCGCATGTCCGCCCCTTCGGCATGTTTCCGCCGCCCCGTGTTGCAACCCGCAACCTTGTTTGATGGCCGCGGCGCTTGCACCGACTCTCTCAGCGGATAAAACCGTCTCATCAAGAACGCAAAGAGAAATCCATTATGAACATTGCGCTTGTCATCCTTGCCGCAGGCAGGGGCACCCGAATGAATTCCGACATTCCCAAGGTTCTGCACCCGGTCGGTCAGGCCCCGATGCTGGCCCACGCCCTGCGCGCCGGCACCCGGCTTGACCCCGAGCGCATCGTCGTCGTCGCCGGTCATGGCGGCGAGGCGGTGGCGCGGATCGTACGCGAACTTGACGACCGCGCCACGGTGACATTCCAGCACGAACAGCTGGGCACCGCCCATGCGGTGGCCCAGGCTCGCCCGGCGCTGGAGGGATTCTCCGGCGATCTGGTCGTGCTCTACGGCGACACGCCCTTCCTGCAGGGCGCCACGCTGGAGCGGATGCTGGCAGCCCGCGCCGGGTACGATCTGGTAGTGCTGGGCTTCGAGGCCGCCGATCCGGGCCGCTACGGGCGGCTGGTGATGCGCGACGGCAGCCTTGAACGCATCGTCGAATACAAGGATGCAACAGATGAAGAACGCGCCATAACCTTTTGTAATTCTGGCCTCATGGCTTGCAACGCGGAACTTCTCTTCGATCTGGTGTCGGCTGTAGGCAACGACAATGCCGCGGGCGAATACTACCTGACCGACGTGGTCGAACTGGCCCGCCGGCGGGGGCTATCGGTGACCGCCGTCGCTTGCGATGAATCGGAAACCCTGGGCGTCAACTCGCGCACCGAACTGGCCACGGCCGAGGCCACCTTCCAGGCCCGGGCGCGGGCCGAACTGCTGGCCAATGGCGTCACTCTGCAGGCCCCCGACACCGTGCACCTGGCCTTCGACACGGTGATCGGGCGCGACGCGGTGATCGAACCCCATGTGGTATTCGGCCCCGGAGTCACGGTGGAATCGGGCGCGCTGATCCGGGCCTTTTCGCATCTCGAGGGCTGCCATGTCAGCCGCGGCGCGGTCATTGGCCCCTTCGCCCGTCTGCGCCCCGGCACCGAGCTGGCCGAAGAGGTGCGCATAGGCAATTTCGTCGAGATCAAGAACGCGGTGATCGACGCCGGCGCCAAGATCAACCACCTGTCCTATGTGGGCGATGCCTCGGTGGGCGCGCGCAGCAATATCGGCGCCGGCACCATCACCTGCAACTATGACGGGGTGATGAAGCACCGCACCGAGATCGGCTCGGACGTGTTCATCGGCTCGGACACGATGCTGGTGGCGCCGGTGAAACTGGGCGATGGTGCGATGACGGCGACCGGAACCGTCGTCACCCGCGACGTCGAGCCGGGCGCTCTGGCCATTGCCCGGGCGCCGCAACTCAACAAACCCGGCCGCGCGCGCAAGCTGATGGACATGCTGCGGGCGAAGAAGGTGCGCCTGAAGAAGGAGACCCCCTGATGTGCGGCATTGTCGGAGTGCTGGGCCACCACGAGGCCGCGCCGATCCTGGTCGAGGCGCTCAAGCGGCTGGAATATCGCGGCTATGACAGTGCCGGCATCGCCACGGTGAACGCAGGGCGGCTGGACCGGCGCCGCGCCGTGGGCAAGCTGGTCAATCTCGGCGACCTGCTGGTGCATGACCCGCTGCCCGGCAAGGCCGGGATCGGTCATACCCGCTGGGCCACCCACGGCGCGCCCACACTGGACAATGCCCACCCCCACCAGGCCGGTCCGGTGGCAGTGGTCCATAACGGCATCATCGAGAACTACCGCGAACTGCGCGCCGAACTGGCCGAGGCAGGCCTGACCTTCCGGACCGAGACCGACACCGAAACCGTGGCGCTTCTGGCCGAGCACCACCTGCGCGAAGGCGCCTCCCCCGTCGAGGCCGCCTTTCGCACCATCGACAGGCTGCAGGGCGCCTATGCGCTGGCCTTTCTCTTCGATGGCGAGGACGACCTGATCGTGGCCGCCCGCAAGGGGTCGCCGCTCGCCATCGGCCATGGCGAGGGCGAAATGTTCGTGGGCTCGGACGCGCTGGCTCTTGCTCCGCTGACCGACCGGATCACCTATCTGGAGGACGGCGACCGGGCCGTGATCACCCGATCATCGGTGCAGATCTTCGATGCCGCGGGCAATCTTGCCAACCGCGAATGCCGCCGGATCGAAACCGCCAATGCCCGTGTGGACAAGGCCGGGCACAAGCATTTCATGGCCAAGGAAATCGCCGAGCAACCACAGGTTGTTGGCGAAACCATCCGCGCCTATCTTCCCGCGGGAACCGACACCGTCACCCTGCCCGGCGAAGGGCTTGATTTCTCGCGCGTCCGGCGGCTGACGATGGTGGCCTGCGGCACCGCCCACTACGCCTGCCTGACCGCGAAATACTGGTTCGAGCAGCTCGCCCGTCTGCCGGTGGACGTGGATATCGCCAGCGAATTCCGCTATCGCGAACCGCCCGTCGAGGACGGCACCATTGCCCTGTTCGTCAGCCAGTCGGGGGAAACCGCCGACACGCTGGCCGCGCTGCGCTATTGCCGCGACAGGGTGGATCGCGTGGTTTCGGTGATCAACGTGCCGGAAAGCTCGATCGCCCGTGAAAGCGACCTGGCCCTGCCGATCCATGCCGGGCCCGAGATCGGGGTTGCCTCGACCAAGGCCTTCACCTGCCAGCTGTCGGTGCTTTTCATGCTGGCGCTGAAGGCGGCGACCGATCGCGGCACCATCGACCCGAAAACCCGCGCCGACCTTGTTTCCGCGCTGCGCGGCCTGCCCTCGGCGCTCAATGCCGCACTTGACCAGAATGACGCCATTCGCCGCGTTGCCCTGGACTTGGCCGAGGCCCGCGACGTTCTGTTCCTGGGGCGCGGGCTGATGTATCCTCTTGCACTCGAAGGCGCACTCAAGCTAAAGGAAATCAGCTATATACACGCCGAAGCTTATGCGTCGGGCGAACTCAAGCACGGCCCCATTGCCCTGATCGACCAGCACATGCCGGTGATCGTCTTCGCCCCCCGCGACGGGCTGTTCGACAAGACCGTGTCGAACATGCAGGAGGTGATGGCCCGCAAGGGTCGCGTGCTGCTGGTTTCCGACGAAGACGGCATCAGTGAGGCCGGAGATGGCGTGCAGGCCACCATCCGCATGCCCCATGTCCATGAGTGCCTGTCGCCGATTCTGTATTCCGTTCCGGCGCAGCTACTGGCCTATCATGTGGCCGTGGCCAAGGGCTCCGACGTGGACCAGCCGCGCAACCTTGCCAAGTCCGTAACAGTGGAGTGAGCCATGGCCAGGCAGTTCGACCGGATCGAAGACGACCACCGCACCTTCATCGAAGAGCAGCACATCTTTTTCGTCGCCACCGCCGCCCCGGAGGGCCGGGTCAATGTCTCGCCCAAGGGGATGGACAGCCTGCGGGTTGCCGGGCCGAACCGGATCCTGTGGATGAACCTGACCGGCAGCGGCAACGAAACCGCCGGCCATCTTCTGGAAAGCCCGCGCATGACGCTGATGTGGTGTTCCTTCACCACCCGGCCGCTGATCCTGCGCTGCTATGGCTCGGCGCGCTGCTTTCACGTGGAGGATGCCGGCTGGGAGGAACGCGCGGCCTGTTTCCCGCCCCATCGCAGCGCCCGGCAGATCTTCGACATGACGGTGGAACTGGTCCAGACCTCCTGCGGCTATGCAGTACCTTTCATGGATTACGTGGGCGAACGCGACACCATGCAGAGGTGGGTGGACGCAAAATCCGATGACGACATCCGCGCCTACTGGGTGGAGAAGAACAGCCGCACCATCGATGGCAAACCCACCGGCGTCCCCGGCAGCTGAGCGCCCCTTTCACGCCTGCGCGCCGCGCCAGAGCATGTCGCATCCGCCCCGCCCGGGCCACGCTCGGCGCACGGACATGCACCCGACGGCTGGTTGAAACCGCCCAGGCGCTAGCGTCCCTCGAACGAGGCCGGGCGTTTTTCGAGAAAGGCCAGCACGCCTTCCTGAAAATCGCGCGTGGCCCCGCATTCGCCCTGAAGATGCGCCTCGATCTCGAGTTGCGCATCAAGCGTATGGTCGAAACTTCCGCGAATGGCCTTCTTGATCCGGGCGAAGGCCTCGGTCGGCCCCTGCGCCAGCCAAGCCGCCCGCCGGCGCCAATGGGCACCGAATTCCGCGTCCGGAACCGCCTCCCAGATCATGCCCCAGGCATCGGCCTGCCGGGCGGTGATGCGATCGGCGAAAAGCGCCGCCCCCATCGCCTTGGCCAGCCCCATGTTGCGCGGCAGGAACCACGTGCCCCCGGCATCGGGCATCAGGCCGATGCGGGCGAAGGCCTGCAGGAAATAGGCGCTTTCGGCGGCGATGACCACATCCGCCGCCAGCGCGAGATTGGCCCCCGCCCCGGCCGCCGGTCCGTTGACCGCCGACACCGTGGGCACCGGACAGTCGTAGATCGCCCGCAGCATCGGATAGTATTCTTCCCGCAACGCCCGGCCAAGGTCGATCTCTCCCGCGCTGGCCGCATCGCCCAGGTCCTGCCCGGTGCAGAAGGCATCCCCCGCTCCGGTCATCACGATCGCCCGCGACCTGCCCGCAGCATCGTTCACCGCATGGGTGATCTCGGCGCGCATCAGACTGGTCAGAGCGTTCATCTTCTCGGGCCGGTTCAGGGTGATGACGGCCAGACCGTCGGTGATTTCAAGTGCAATCGTCTGATAGTCCATGTCTCCCCCGTCAGATCGCGCGTATCGGTTTCCCCGACACCCTGTCCGATCCGGCCGCGACGGAAAAGAGGAACCGCGCGTCATCGGCCCGGAATTTCAAGACCCTCCCGCCGGCGCAACGCCCGCCAGTCCTCCAGCGCCGGGTTCGGATCGGGCCGGGATGCCTCCGGCTCCAGCCCTCCATCCCCGCCGCTGCCGGCCGCGCCCGGCCAGTCCGCCGACATCCGCTCCAGCGCTGCCAGATTGGCCATGGCCACGGGCGTGCGGGCGAAGGTCGCGGCAATCTCGCGCTGCAGTTCCTGCGTCTTGGCCTGATGCCGCGCCCCGAAATAGAAGGACACGATCACCCCCAGCAGCCACCACAGCGGCTCGGGCACAAGGGCGATGCCCTGCATCCGGGCGGCGAACCAGATCGGATCCACCATCGCCGCCACGAACAGCCCCAGCGTCCCCAGCGCCAGCGCCGGCCGCGGCAGCCGGTTGAGACCATCCACGAACCGGTCGAACGCCCCGCGCCGGCCCGGCACGAACTCGGCAGCGAATTCTCGCATCGCCTGCCGCTGCACCCCGGCCGATCGTTCCGCCGCGGCCTCGGCATTTTCCGCGAATATCCCCACCGTCTCCCGCACCAGGTTGCGCCCGCCGCCAAACAACGCCGCCAGCAGATCGCCGATCACACCCATCCCGCCGTCCTCTCCCGAAACTCCTCATTGCTCATGTGATAGCGCGACGACAGGAAGGCCTCGGCTCGCCGGATCCAGCCCCCCTTCCCGCCCGAGCGGGTGCGCACGTATTTGCGGCTCGCGGGACGGCGATCGGCAAGACGGAAATAGTAGTTGCGCCGCGCCACCCCGTAGGCATCCCGCAACATGATCGGATCGGGCCTGGCCGCATCGCGCGCCGCTGCCCGGGTCTGCGAACCGACCACCCCGTCAACGGCTATGTCATGTCCCATCTCCCGCAACAGCCGCTGCAGGATCCGCACCGCGTTCGCCCCGGCATTCACGTACATGTCGAAAACCGGCGCCTGCAGCGCCTCCGGAAGCCCGTCCAGGCCCGGACGCAGGAAAAAATGTCGCAGGAAAATGTCCACCGCCTGCGCCCGGTCCAGCCGCCGCAGATCCGCCATGCCGACACGCCCGTCCCCGTCCAGATCCACGCCAAGGCGGCGCAACGTGGCCAGAGTCACCCCGTGTTTCGTCGCCCCGCCCGGATCGTCCGGGTCATCGACGAACCCCCCTTCGCGCGCGACGATATTTTCCGCGACCTGCCGTGCCGATTGCATGTTCCACTCCCGTCCGAACTCGCTCGGACGGTGGGGAACAACGGTTCACGAACGCAAAACAATGCGCGCGCTGCTGCGGCAACACGCGCATGACCTTCCTCTTGCCGGAAATACTCCCGCCGGAGGCAGCGCCCGTCAACGGGCGCTCCCGTGGCTCAGCTGCCGCCGCCCTGATCGACGTAGACGCCCTGTTCCTTGAGCGCGTCCACCACCTCCCGCGGCATGTAATCCTCGTCATGTTTTGCGAGGATTTCAGTGGCTTCGAAGACACCGTTCACATAGCGGCCGGTCCCCACCATGCCCTGGTTCTCACCGAACAGATCTGGCAGCAATCCTGAGAACTTCACCGGAACGCTGGCCCCGCCATCGGTCACGGAAAAGGTCACCGTATCGTCCGCGCCCCGCTGCAACGTGCCTTCCTCGACCAGGCCGCCGATGCGGAACACCTCGTTCGGGGAAGGTGGCTCGGCAATCACCTCGCTGGGTGAGCGGAAGAAATTGATTCCATCCCGCATCCCGTATCCGATCAGACCTGTCGCCAGGATCAGTGCCACGAAGGTGACCAAGATCACCCGGATCCGGCGGCGTTTCTTCAAGTTTCGCATCCTGCCCTCCGCTTCACGGAAACAGCGGCGCCATCATCAGACCCGCCGTCTCCTCTTCACCTAGTATGAGGTTCGCATTCTGCAAGGCCTGCCCGCTGGATCCCTTGGTCAGGTTGTCCAGAGCGGCAAACACGATCGCCCGCCCCTCGATACGGTCTCCGGCAACCCCCAGGTGGCAGAAATTCGACCCCCGGACATGATGGGTGCTGGGCGCCTCGCCAAAGGGAAGAACGTGCAGGAAGGGTTCGCCCTCATAGGCGGCCCGCAGGGTTTCGTGAATTTCCCCGGCATCCCCACGCACATAGACCGTTGCCAGAATCCCGCGATTGGCCGGGATCAGATGCGGCGTGAAGCGCACCCGCACCGGCCGCCCCGCGAGGCGGCTGAACTCCTGATCGAACTCGCCCAGATGCCGGTGCGTGCCGCCATAGGCATAGGGGTTGTATCCTTCGCTCAGCTCGGCATGCAGCAGGTTTTCCTTCAGGGACCGCCCCGCCCCGCTGACCGCGCATTTCAGATCCAGCACGATATCGTCCAGATCGATCACCCCCGCGGAAACGAGCGGCCGCAGCGCATATTGCCCGGTGGCCGCGTTGCAGCCGGTGCCCGCCACCAGCCGCGCCGCGCGGATATCGTCCCGGTAGAACTCGGTCAGGCCGTAAACCGCCTCTTCCTGAAGGGCAACGGCGGAATGAGCGTTGCCGTACCAGCGTTCATATTCGGCCGGATCGCGCAGGCGGAAATCGGCGCTGAGATCCACGATCTTCAGATCCCGCGGCAGGGCGGAAATCACCTGCTGGCTGGTCTTGTGCGGCAGCGCGCAGAAACACAGGTCGACGCCGGAAAAATCGATCTCGTCGATCCGGCACAGAACCGGAAGGTCGAGGTGTCGCAGATGCGGGAAGACCGTGGGCATGGCCTGCCCGGCCTTGCGCTCGCCCGACAGGGCGACGACCTCCATGTTCGGATGCCCGGCAATCAGCCGCACCAGCTCCGCACCCGTGTATCCGCTGGCGCCCAGAATTGCGATCCTGTGGGTCATGTCCGACCTCTCGTCCAAGGTTACCGTTCCGCACCGCGCCTTGCCGCGGCAATATCGGGCAGCTCGCCCGCCCCTGCCTTGACCGAAGTCAGGCTGCCTCGAAAGTGATCCGTCGTCGCAGGAACTGGGTGGCGCGGTCGCTGACCTTCGCCGGATCGCCGGTGGTCAGGAAGCCCCCGCGCCCCCGCCCCAGCATGTCGGGATGCCGGTCGAGGTAATCCTCGAGGCTTGCCGCCACGATCTCGGCCTGGCTGAAGACCCTGACCCGGGGGCCCAGGGCTTCCTGAAACACCGATTCCATCAACGGGTAGTGGGTGCAGCCCAGGATTGCCGCCTCGGGCTCGGGCATCTTGCGCTTGAGCGCATCCACATGGCTGCGCACCAGCGCCTCGGCCAGGATCAAGTCGCCTTCCTCGATCGCGTCCACCACCCCGCCGCAGGCCTGGGCCTCGACATCGACGCCGATGGCGCGAAAGGCCAGCTCCCGCTGAAAGGCGCGGCTGGCCACCGTTGCAGGGGTGGCAAACAGCGCCACATGCTTGATCGCCACCTCGCGCGGCGGGGAATTGTCGCCCCATTGGCGTTCGGTCAGCGCCTCGATCAGCGGAACGAAGACGCCCAGCACGCGCTTGCCCGGGGGCAGGCCGCCTTCCTGCATCCGGCGCAGAGCCGCGGCGCTGGCGGTGTTGCAGGCCAGGATCACCAGGTCGCAGCCCCTGTCCCACAGCGCCTGCACCGCCGAGCGGGTGAGGTTGAAAACGTCCTCGGCATCGCGCACGCCATAGGGCGCGTGCGCGCTGTCGCCGAAATACAGGAAGTCCACCTCCGGCAACCGCTTCTGCGCGGCGCTCAGGACGGTCAGCCCGCCAAGGCCGGAATCGAAGATGCCAACAGCCATGTATCCCTTTCCGACTGGATCCCTGCCCCGCTCATACGCGCGAAACAATCGGAAATCCATGACCTTTTCCGCCGCGCCGGATCCACGGGCATCATCGATGCGGGGATCTTCACCGCTCAGGCGCCGCGGACCCCAGCCTGACCGCTGTGGCACGTCTTACGTCTCCATGCTTTTCGACCTTGCAAACCGCACGCAGATTGGGCAGATATCGCCTCTACGGAGAGGTGGCCGAGTGGTCGAAGGCGCACGCTTGGAACGCGTGTAGGCGGGAAACCGTCTCCAGGGTTCGAATCCCTGTCTCTCCGCCACAAGCTATTCGCGAACCCGAGACGAGGCCCCGATGCGGGCCTTTTTTCTTTTTGGTTCAAAGGGGTTTAACGAGGGCATCCGACTTTCGGAGACTGGCCGTGACCTGCCCCCCAATGGTCCCTCATTCATAACGAGAGTCTGCGGGTTTGGTTTTCATAATCTGCGGTTTCGGTTTGGGCAAGCGCGCCGGGCGCGGAGCCTTTGGGTCGCTCAAGCGTCCGGCGCGCTTGGGCCGGCGTCTGGTTCCCCAGCGATGAGTGGGGCCTGACGTTGTTATAATCATAGCGCCACAGGGCCAGTTTTCGGCGGGCGTCATCGAGAGTATCGAACAGCTCCTCGTTCAGAAGCTCGTCACGCAGGCTGCCATTGAACGACTCGATGAAGGCATTTTGCTGAGGCTTGCCAGGATCGATGTAATGCCAGTCGACGTCATTGTCGTCCGCCCATTTGAGGATCGCCCGACTGGTGAACTCGGTCCCATTGTCAGAAACAATGCTTTCAGGCTTGCCATGGAGGCGGACAAGAGCATCAAGCTCGCGCGCCACACGCGCGCCCGAGATGCTGGTGTCGGCAACCAGGCAGAGGTTCTCGCGACAGCAATCGTCGATCACCGCCAGGATGCGGAACCGACGCGAAGCACCAAACGTGTCGGAGACAAAGTCCAGGCTCCATCGCTGGTTTGGCCTGATCGCCTCGGGCATTGGCGTCCTCGAGCCTCTGGCGCGCTTGCGCCCGCGCCGCCGTTTCACCGACAACCCTTCTTCGCGATACAGGCGATAGAGTTTCTTGTGGTTCATGATCATTCCCTTGCGTTCGAGCAACACGCCGATCCGTCGGTAACCGAAACGGCGGCGCTTGCCCGCAATCTGCTTCATCGCTTCGCGGATCTCCGGATGGTCCGGCGGGCGTTCGCGCCGGACCGTCTTGGGATCGACACCGACCAGCCTGCAGGCCCGGCGCTGCGAGATGCCATGATCCCGCATCGCCCGCAGCGCTGCATCACGCCGCGCGCTCGGCGTCGTCAGTTCTTTCCCAGGAGATCCTTCAGGACCGCGTTGTCCAGCATCGCATCGGCCAACAGGCGCTTGAGCTTGGCATTCTCGTCCTCAAGCATCTTCAGGCGCTTCACGTCCGAAAGCCCCATGCCGCCGTATTTCGACTTGTACTTGTAGAACGTCGCCGGGCTCAGCCCATGCCGGCGACAAACCTCCACCGTCGGCATTCCGGCCTCCTGTTCCTTGATCATCGCAATGATTTGCGCCTCCGTAAAACGGCTCTTTCGAATTCGTCTGCTCCTTTCTGATCGGGCAGACTCTACTTCAAAATGCGGGCGTTGGCGGGGGGCAGGTCACCGGCGTTGACATTGGTTCTGCTGGAAAAGTGGCTCGCGGTGCCAAGCCTGGCGCTTGCGGTGCTCGGGGCCGGGTTGACGCCGCACGCCGCTGCGGCGGTATCGAGTGTCGCGGTGGCGTCATCTTCCGCGAGCGCTGGGGCGCCGGTATCGCGCGCCTCATCATGGGCCCAGTCGACGATCCGGTCGAAGAGCTCGCGATAGTCCGGTTGAACGAGGCCCGCCGGTAGCTTGACCTGCACCACCGACCAGCGCGACTGGCCCGGGAAACGGTCCGGGCTGGCCGGGTGGTGGGCGCGTCCCCCGGGCGTTTTCACATGTTGGCGCCCGCCGGAAGGTCGCAAAAAATGCAGGACCAGCCCTTGCGGTGCTGCTCAGGTGCCGGGTTCCTGGTGCATGTCCTTGAATTCCTGAAGGCCCGGCGCCATCAGGTGCATGTTCGGGTCAACATCCACGTGAATGACAGCCGGCTTGCCGGATTCCGCACTCCGCTGAAGGGCGCCGTCGAGGTCCCTGGGGTCGGACACCCGTTCACCATGACAGCCCATCGCCATTGCAACCTTGTCAAAGGCGATCTCCTCAAAATCGGCATTGATGGTGCCTTTCTGCCCTGTTCCGATGATCGGGCGCAGCGCGCCAAGGCCGATCGACTGGGTCAGCTTGACCATGCCCCATTGCCGGTCGCAAAGCACGAGATAGATGACGGGCAGCCCGTGACGCAGGGCGGTTTCGAGTTCCTGCACATGAAAGGCCATGGCGCCGTCGCCAATGATGCAGACGACCTGCGAATCCGGCCTTGCCACCTTGGCGCCCAGGGCCTGCGCCACGCCCGCCCCCAGCATGCCGAACTTGAAGGTGGACAGGCACCCATCCGGGCGGTTGATTTCGGAGAAAAAGCTTGCCCATACCGCGGTATTGCCGCCGTCGAACACCATGACCGCATCGTCACCAAAGGCGCGTCGGCAGGCCGCGGGCACTTGCGAGCTGTGCATCGGGGTTTTCATGTTCTCGAGGGCCATGTCGAACTGGGCGCGCACCTTGCCCACGTCATTCACCAGTTCGGAAACCCGCGCCAGGTTGGCCTGCAGGCGGGTATCGGCAAGCGGCGATTGCGTCAGCTTGGCCGCGAGTGCAGACAGGAATGCCCCCGCGTCGGCAAGGATGGCGATCTCGGTCGCCTTGTTCAGCCCCAGATTCTGCTCATCGACATCGACCTGAATCAGCTTTTGCGATTCGGGCGGGCCCCAATAGGGCGGCTTGCCCCACCAGTCGGTTTCGCCAAGACGCGCGCCCACGGCCAGAACGACATCGGCCTCGCTTCGGGCCCTGTTGACCGGCTGCATCGCCCAAATCGGCAGCAACTGCGCATGGCTGTCTGGCAGGGCGCCGCGCGCGGCCCAGCTTGTCGTTACCGTTGCCCCAAGGGCCTCGACCACCTGCAGCAGTTCGGCCGATGCGCGGGCATGCAGGATACCGCTGCCGACATGAACATGCGGCCGCTCGGCACCGCGCAGCAATTCGACCGTGCGTTCGACCTGGCCTGCCGTCGGTGCGACCGGCTCGGTGCGCCTGTAGGCGGTGGGCGGGCGCAGATCGGCAGCATCGGCCTCGAACACGCCGTTCATCACCGTCTCGGGAATATCGAGATGGACGACACCGGGCCGTCCCGCCCAGCTGATGCGCAGCGCGCGGCGAAACAGTTCGGGCAGGCGCTCAAACGAGGGTACCGTCGCGCTCCACTTGGTCATCGCGCGGGTGACGCCCGTCTGGTTGAAATACTGGTAGGTGCCGCCCCTGTCCGGATAGGCGATCTGGCTGCGCCGGCTTGAGGTGATCACCAGCACCCTGTTGCCCTCGCCGTTTTCGACGGCAATGCCCGGCAGGACATTGGCCACACCCGGCCCGTTCGAGGCCATGCAGACGCCAAGCTTGCCCGTGAGGCGCGCATAGGCACCCGCCATATGGGCGGCGCTGGTTTCATGCCGCGGCGACACCAGCGTGATGCCGTGTTTGTCAAAACTTGCGAAAAATCCCATATAGGTGCCGTCGACGATACCGAATACGACGTTCACGCCCTCTGCCGCCAGCATCCGGGCCAGCACCTCTCCGCCCACGAATTGTCCCATCTTTTCGGTCCCTCCCGGTTGTGGTGTCCTGTTCATCATGCGCGATTGTCACGCCCCGTTCGCCCCGGATCGCCCCAGATTGGCGATGAACCCCGCTTCGCAGAAATCGAGAAGGGATTCCTCGAGGGCGTGGATATCCTGATGTGCCGACAGCGCCTCGATCCGCCAGCGTGAGGCGCATATGGCCAGCATCGACGACACCATGAAGACAAAGCTCGATGTGATGGCGCCGCGCGAGGCATCCGGCAGAATCCGGGCGATCTGATCCAGAAAGACATGTGCCGTGGGGTCGAAACAGGCCTGGGTGATCTTGCGCCAACGTTCATCTGCCGACGCAATGGCGACAAGCCGCCCGTAGGCCCGCCATTGCGGCTGTCCTTGCTGGGTGAGGCGAAGAAACGGGAGAACGAAACAGGAAATGACGTCACGCAGGTCGGGCTGGCCGGATTCCAGGCATGTCTCGAGCGCCTCGATCCTGAGGCGGGCAAGCTCGTCTGCCCGGCGTGCGATGACGGTAAAGAACAGCTCTTCCTTGCTGCCGCCATGATGCGAGACAAGCCCTACCGGAACCCCCGCCCGGGCGGCGATGTCGCGAATCGAAGCCCCGTCAAAGCCACGTTCCGAAAACAGGTATTCGGCCGCGTCCAGAATGGTCTCGCGGGTTTTGAGCGCGCGTTTGCCCGGTGCCCTTTGCCTTGGTTTTCTGGCCGTTTGCAGGCTCATCACGAAATATCTTGTCTTATTTTGTACGACCGTTCAATCTAATGAGCATGTCCGAGGAAAGTCAAGTTGCTCCGGACATGACAGATATCGACAAGGGCGCGTCCGCAAATGCCACGAAAATGAAATACGCGCCGATGGATGCCGTCACCGGTTGGTCCATGGTAGCTGGAGGAAAAACTGCATGAAAGATCTCGACAAGATCCTCCTGAATTTCAGTCCGTCGAGCCTCATGTTGCTCAATGCGATCCTGGCAATCGTGATGTTTTCCATCGCTCTTGATCTGAAGGTCAGCGATTTTCATCGCATCGCGCGCGCACCAAAGCCCCTGCTTACGGGAATGTTTTCCCAGTTCATCGTGCTTCCGGCGCTGACCTATGTGCTGGTGCTGATCGTGCAGCCGCGGGCATCCATCGCGCTTGGACTGATCCTTGTTGCCGCCTGCCCTGGCGGAAACATCTCGAATTTCATCACCCACCGGGCAGGTGGCAACACGGCCCTGTCGGTTTCGATGACGGCCTTTGCCACGGCCGCAGCCATCCTTGTTACCCCTCTCAACATCGCTTTCTGGGGCAACATGTATGGCCCTTCACGGGAAATCCTGCGCGCGACCGAGATCGATCCGGTGCAGGTCGCAATCACCGTGGGGCTGATGCTTGCCCTGCCATTGGCCCTTGGCATCTCGCTGAACAGCCGCCGGCCCGAGCTGGCCGACAGGATACGCCGGCCGATGCAGAACCTGTCGATGCTGATCTTCATCGCCTTCGTCGTGCTGGCACTTGCTGCAAACTGGGGGTTCTTCCTCGATTATGTCCACTATGTTGCGCTGCTGGTCATCCTCCATAACGCGCTGGCCTTTGCCGGCGGGTATGCAACAGCCAGGATTGCCGGGCTCTCGGCCTATGATCGCCGTGCCGTCACCATCGAGACGGGTATTCAGAACTCGGGCCTGGGCCTGATCCTGATATTCGGTTTCTTCGGCGGTCTTGGCGGGATGGCGGTGGTCGCCGCGTTCTGGGGTATCTGGCACGCGATTTCCGGGCTTGCGCTTGCACGGCTGATGTCCAGGTATCCGGCAGACCGATGAGCCGCGTTCTTGTCACCGGAGCTTCGGGTGCGGTCGGCAGCGCCCTTCTGCGGGAACTGGCCGGGCGCGATCACGAGGTCGTCGCCACCGATCTGCATGCGCCCGGGACGTTGCCAAATGGCATCCGCTTCATACCGCTTGATGTGCGCGGCAGCGATCCCGATCGGATCATTGGCGCGGAAAGACCCGATGTCGTCATCCATCTTGCGTCCATCGTTTCCCCGACCACGAGGGAATTTGCCTATCAGGTGGATGTGACGGGATCACGCAATGTGCTGGAGGCCTGTCTCTGTCACGGGGTGAAACGCCTTGTCGTCACCTCGTCGGGGGCGGCCTACGGCTATCATCCCGACAACCCGGTCCCCCTGACCGAGGCCGACCCCCTCAGGGGCAATGTCGAGTTTGCCTATTCCGATCACAAACGGCAGGTGGAAGAGATGCTGGCTGCGGCGCGCGTCGCGCATCCCGGACTGGAGCAGGTCGTCCTGCGCGTGGGCACGGTTCTGGGTGAAGGTCTGGAAAACCAGATCACCGCCCTTTTCCACAGACCCCGTCTGCT
Organism: Piezobacter thermophilus; assembly: GCF_055386745.1. Classification (NCBI taxonomy): domain Bacteria; kingdom Pseudomonadati; phylum Pseudomonadota; class Alphaproteobacteria; order Rhodobacterales; family Paracoccaceae; genus Piezobacter; species Piezobacter thermophilus. The sequence goes on from NZ_AP042380.1 coordinate 1,630,722, forward strand.
GGCCATTCGCGGCAGCGAAAGCCCGTTCGTGTTCATCTGGACGCGCGACCTTGCGCGTATCCTGGCGCGTGCCATATCCGATGGTCCGCCGGGAATCTACAACGTGGCCGGAGACGGTGCGATGACCATCAGCGAGATTGCACGGGTGCTGGGAAAACCGGTTCTGCGGCTGCCGGCATGGGTGGTGAAGCTGGCCCTTGCCATTGCCCATCCGCTGCATCTGTCGCGCTATGGGCCAAACCAGGTCGGGTTCCTCCAATATCGTCCCATTCTGGACAACAGCACGCTGAAAGCCGAATTCGGTTACACGCCGGAACTGACCAGTTCCGAGGTTTTTGATCTGTGGCGAAGGGGGGCGGGTCTGTGAAAAGGACGGCCGTGATCACGGGGGGTGCCGGTGGGCTGGGCCGCGCGCTGGATCGGGTCCTGCGCGGGCAGGGATGGTATACGGTGCTTATCGATCTGCCGGGGGCGGCGCTGGACGAGCTTGATCCGCTTCCGGAACGCCTGATTCTAGGGTGCGATCTGACCGACCGCAAGGCCATGCGTGCGCTGTGCGAGGAAATCCGCCGCGCCCGTCCCTCGATCGACCTGGTGATCTATAATGCCGGCATCACCCAGATCGGTGCGTTTTCCGACACCCCTGCCATGGTTCATCGCGACGTATTCGACATCAACTATTTTGCAGCCGTTGACATGGCCCGGGAATTCCTGATGGACATCCGGTCTTCCAGGGGTACGCATCTTGCCATATCCTCGGTGGCCGGGTTTGCACCGCTGTTGAACCGCACGGCCTATGCGGCCAGCAAGCACGCGCTAGAGGGGTTTTTCAAGTCGCTGCGCGTCGAGGAAAGGCCTTATGGGGTTTCCTGCCTCATCGCCGCCCCCAGTTTCGTGGCAACCAATACCGGCAACCCGCAGACCCGCCCCGGCGGCATTGCAAGGCCCGGCGCCGCCCGGGACGGATTCGACATCATGTCCCCGGAAGAGGCCGCCAAGATCATCGTCAACGGATACAACCGCCGACGCGCATTCATACCTGTCGGGCGCGTGGCCCTCTTGTCCTATCTGATCAACCGCCTGTCACCGGGGCTGTTTGCATGGATCATGCGCCGGCAGATCCCGGGCTGATCGGTATCGGAATCAGGTCCGTTCCCGACCAGAAAACCGGCCCGCCTGCCTGGCGGAACGATCCTCTTGCGTTTGCCGATATCGCGATCGGGGGCTTGTGCGGCGAACCAGCGGTACTGCTACTATACCTCGATGGACGTGATCCGTGGTCGCCCCAAGGCCGATCCGATCGTTCTCTTCATCTGTCCAGGGCGCTTTCGACGTCACGGCCCATGCTAGGTCATGTTGACAAAAGGCGAAGCCAAAGTCGGATTGACGTGATGTCTATGAAACCCAGGAAGCTTTCGGCGGTCTTGTCGTAGCGTGTGGCGACGCGCCGGGCATTTTTGAGCTTGTTGAAACACCGCTCGACAAGATTGCGCAGGGCATACAGAGAGTGATCGACGCCGACGCGCATCTTGCGGGACTTGCGCATGGGAATTTGGGTCAGAACATCACGCGCATTCATCTTTTCCCGAATGCTGTCAGCATCATAGCCCCTGTCCGCCAGCAGAACCCTCGGCTCGGGCAGGTTGTCGGCCATGACCAGGTCGAACCCGAGGTAATCGGATGTCTGACCCGGAGTAATCTCGGTTCTCATGGGCAGGCCTGCCGCCTTGACGCGGAGGTGGATCTTGGTCGTGAAGCCACCTCTTGAGCGGCCAAAACCCTGTCGCGGAGTCCCCCTTTAGCGCCCGCTGCCTGATGATGGGCGCGAACCACGGTGCTGTCGATCATCTGCAGCGCGTCTGGAACGGCACCGCTCTCGTTCAAAGCATCCATGATCTGCTCCCACAACCCGGCCAGCGTCCAACGTCGGAACTGGCGGTAAACGCTGGACCATTTGCCGAACTCTTCGGGCAGGTCACGCCATGGGGCTCCGGTTCGCGTGATCCAGAAAATCCCATCAAGAACAAGGCGATGGTTGGTGGGTCACGTCCGTCAAGGTGGTGTAATTTGGGTGGCCTCGTGTCATGATCATGCGGCCTGAGTTGTTATGCTGAGAATGGGGTCGGTCTCCTCGTTGTCGATCTGGGCGAAGGCCTCGACCTGCATGTAGCGGCTTGCGGTCTGCCATTCGTCGTTCTGCTCGAACAGGACGGCGCCGATGAGGCGGGTGATGGAGGCCTCGTTGGGGAAGATCCCGACGACGTCGGCCCTGCGCTTCACCTCCTTGTTCAAACGTTCAATCGGGTTGGTGCTGTGCAGTTTCTTGCGGTGCTGGCGGGGGAAGGCCATGTAGGCCAGCACGTCGTGCTCGCTCTCGTCCATCAGCTCGGCCAGTTTGGGCCAGCGAGAGCGTAGCTGGTCGGCGACGCGGCGCCATGTCTCGCCGGCCTGCTTTCGGTCGGGTTGATCGAAGGCCTGGCGGATGGCGGCGGCGACGACGGTGTGCTGGCCGCGCGAGACGTGGGCCAGGGCGTTGCGCATCCAGTGGACGCGGCAGCGTTGCCAGGTAGCGTCGAAGACCCGCCCGATGGCCGCGCGCAGGCCGCTGTGGGCATCCGAGATGACCAGCTTGCTCCCGTCAAGCCCCCGGGCCTTGAGGCCGCGGAGAAAATCCATCCAGAAGGTTTCTGCCTCCGACGGTCCCAGCCCCAGGCCAATGATTTCACGGCGTCCGTCCGTGTTCGCGGCGACGGCGATTATGGCCGCTACAGAGACAATGCGCCCGCCTTGGCGCACCTTGAGATAGGTGGCATCCAGCCAGACATAGGGCCATTCACCGGTAAGCGGCCGGTTCAGGAATTCGTTGACCCGTTCGTCAATGTCCTTGCACAGCTTCGACACCGTGCTTTTGGAGATGCCGTGCAGGCCCATCGCCTGTGCCAGTTCGTCCACGCGGCGGGTCGAGACGCCACCGATCCATGCCTCCTGGATCACTGCGACCAACGCCTTCTCGGATGTCTTGCGCGGCTCCAGAAAGCCCGGGAAGTAGCTGCCCTGCCGCAGCTTGGGCACCTTGAGGTTCAGCCGGCCCAAACGGGTATCGAGAGCGCGCTCTCGATACCCGTTGCGCCACGTCGTGCGTTCACTGTTGCGCTCATGCTTGCCGGCGCCGATCAGGCCCTCGACATCGGCCTCCATCAGAAGCTGCAGCACGGCCTCAGCAACGGCGCGAAGAAAATCGCCACCGTCCTGCTTGGCCAAAAGTTCGGAAAGGTCCATATTCGTCTTGGTCATCGGGGTCTCCGTGTGGTTCGTGGTTGAAGCTCTGAAACTCCACCGCAACCATACACCTCGATGGCCACCCTGGTTACACCGTCGAAGGTGCAGAAATTACACCACGTGCGCGGACACTAACTGGTTGGTGGGTTTGCGCCCGTTGGGGGCGCGGATCGCATGAATGAAATGTTCAAAGAACGCCCATTCCTCGTCCGACATCAGGTCTCGTGCCAAGCTGACCTCCATTGAAGATACCAGCTTGAATCACGTCTACAGCTCCGTGTGAATCCTTTTTGTCAACACGGCCTAGAGGGCGAATGTCCTTTTGTCATCAAGGCTTTCGCGGCTACACGGCGACATATGCCGTCTCCGCTACGCACCAATCTGCCACCAGCCACACCGGCTGCGCCTCCGGTTGGTTCGAGCCATGTTCCCCTTGTAGGCATTGGAAACAGGGGGCGAGGTTTTGGCGGGGTTGAATTTCAGTCCATTGAAAACGCTAATGAAAATCACACCGAACCAAATTGCGCGGGGTTCGCTCGACCAGAGACCGGGGGCGATTCAGAGACCAAAACCGGGGGTGCGTCCAGTCTCGGCGGTTCGCACCCCGCCCGCAAACCCCTTTGAAAACATGGGAATTTCCGGCGCCCGCCGGGGGTGCTTGAAGTTTCGAAATGGCGATGGTGGCGGAGACGAAGGGATTCGAACCCTCGATACCGTTTCCGGTATACTCCCTTAGCAGGGGAGCGCCTTCGACCACTCGGCCACGTCTCCGCCGGCGTGTCTATGCGGTAGAGACGCGGAAAACAAGGGGCGAAATCACGCCGTTGCGGGTTTTTCGAACCGATGCCACGGATGATGCACTTGCCAGTTCCATGCCGAGTGGGCCGGCGCAGGAACACCCGTGAACGCGCCCCCTTGTCGCCCGGCAATCCCGCCCGCCTCGCGCCACGCGGAGCTTGAAAGCCGGCGCCGGCTCTGCTCTGCTGACCACTGCCGTCAATGAAACAGGCTTTTCCCACGCGAATGCCCCCGCCCCCTCCCCCTCTGTCGCCCGCCCGGCTGGCACTGCGCTACGCCGCCTTCGCGGTCGTCGCGACGCTGGCCAACCTGGCCACGCAGAGGCTGGCATTCGCCTCCGCACCCGAAGGCTGGCGCCTGTCGGCGGCGTTGGTTTCCGGAACCGCCGTCGGCCTGGTGGTGAAGTACGTCCTCGACAAGAAATGGATCTTCCGCCACCGGTTCCGGCCCGCGGTTCAGGAGGCGCGGCACTTCACGCTTTACACCCTGACCGGCGTCGTCACGACGCTGATCTTCTGGGGCAGCGAAACCCTGTTCTGGCTGCTGTCGCATGACCCGACGCTGCGTGAAGTCGGCGCGGTCCTGGGGCTCGCGGCGGGCTACGCGATCAAGTACCGCCTCGATCGGCGGTTCGTGTTCCGGGACTGATCCGGCCGGCCGATCACAGGGCCAAAAGGACCATGGCGATGCCGAACGCGGCGATGACCATCCCGATCGCGTCATGGGCGACGAAGAGCAGCGGGTCGTAATCCTCGCGCCCATGGCTGCTCAGCCACACCCCCCGCATCAGCCAGACCGCCACCGGCACCGCGGCCAGCGCCAGTACATGCGGCGAGGAATAGAGCGCGCCCGCCGCCGGGCTGAAGGCATAGCCGGTGAATACGCCCGCCGCCAGCGCCGAGGACAGCCACGCGGCGCCCTTGAGGGCGTTGAAATGCCGCTCGGAATATCCGCGCCCCGGAAGCTGGCCGCGCCGCAGGGTGCGGGCCAGCTCGGTCAGGCGCTTGATGCAGGCCAGCGTGAAGAAGACGAAGAAGACAAACCCGGCAAGCCAGCCGCTGACCGCCAGACCGGCGGCCACCGCGCCGGTGAGAACCCGCATCAGGAACAGGCCCGCAAGCGCCAGCACGTCCAGCCACGGCCACCGCTTGAGCCACAGCGAATAGCCCAGGCTTCCGGCCATGTAGGTGCCCGTCATCGCCGCGGTGGCCGGCGAGACGAGGAAGGAAAGCACCAGCGCCGCCACGGCAAGGACGGCGCTTGCCGCCACGGCCCGGGGGATCGGCAACGCGCCCGAGGCCACGGGGCGGCGGCTCTTTTCCGGGTGGCTCCGGTCCGAGTCGAGATCGAGAAGATCGTTGACCACATAGATGGCCGAGGCGCCGAGGCTGAAGGCGATCATGGCCGGAAACACCGGCGCAAGCGTGCCCGCGTCCAGCCGGTGCGCGGCGATGGCGGGCAGCAGAAGCAGCAGGTTCTTGACCCATTGGCGGGGCCTGAGTTCGCGCAGCAACGCCCCCGGAGAGGCGGGCCGGGACAGCCGCGTGACCGGCTTTCCCATGCGTACCAACTCGCGCATTACCGCCCGGGAAGGCGCCACGGCGAACGCCTGGCGCGCCTCGCGCCACACCGGCAGATCGGCCCCCGAATCCCCCACATAGTCGAACCCGCCCCGCCCGAACCGGTCCGCCAGCAGTTGCGCTTTGCGCGCGCCCTTGAGGTTGATCGGATCGCGCGATCCGAAATGCGGCCCCGGCAGCGCGAAACGCGCGGCCACCGCCTCGACCAGCGCCTGGTCGGCGGCCGAGGCAAGATGCACCGGACGCCCCGCATCCAGCGCCGCCTGCATCAGTGCCGCAACCTCGTCGTTGACGGGCAGCAGCTCGGCCTCGGGCATGGCAATCTCGCGCAGGCGCCGCTTGAGCCGCGCGGGACGGGTCCAGCCGGTCGCGGCGGTGATCAGCGCGGCTGGCGCGTCCCGCCCCAGCGCCGCCCAGAAGCTTTCATGCAGAAGGTCGGTACGCAGAAGCGTCCCGTCCAGATCGATCACCAGCGGCACCGCCCGGTCTCCGGTCCCGGCAGCCCTCCAACCGGCCCCCCGGCCGGCCGCGCCCTCGGCCTCCGCCTGTCCCGGCTCCGGTGTCTGCCTCTCGTTCATGTCCCTACTGTGGGCAGAGCGGGCCGGACATGGCAAGTGCTACCACGCCACGGGCAGCAGGCAGTCCGGCCCGCCGCCCGCTGCAACGGCGCATCGCGGCGGCGGCGGATACGGATCGGTTGACGCATGTCATTCACCGCTGCCCCGCCAGGGTGCATAATCTGCACAAATAATGGTGTCCGAAGGCGCCGAGTCCCCATATTGTCTGGAACAGCAACACGGGCAGAGCGATGGCCAGCATGAAATTTCTCGTCACCGGCGGGGCCGGGTTCATGGGGATCAACCTGATCCGCCATCTGCTGGCGCGCGGCCACGCCGTCACCAGTCTCGATCTTGCGCCCTTCGACTACCCCGAGGCCGACCGGGTGCGCATCATCACCGGCGACATTCGCGATACCGCGCTGCTTGAAGAGGCCTTCGACGGCATCGACGTGGTGGTCCATTGCGCCGCCGCGCTGCCGCTTGCCGCGCCGGAGGAGATCACCTCGTCCATCACCGAGGGCACGCGGACGCTTCTGGCCAGCGCCGAGAAGCACGGCGTTTCGCGGTTCATCCACACCTCCAGCACCGCGGTCTACGGCATCCCCGATCATCACCCGCTGGTGGAGGAAGACCCGCTGATCGGCGTCGGCCCCTATGGCAAGGCCAAGGTGCGGGCCGAGGCCATCTGCGCCGAGTTCCGCGGCCGCGGCATGTGCGTGCCGGTGCTGCGGCCGAAATCCTTCATCGGCCCCGAACGGCTGGGCGTGTTCGAGCTGCTCTATGACTTTGCCTATGGCGGCCACAATTTCCCGGTGCTGGGCTCTGGCAACAACCTCTACCAGCTGCTGGACGTGGAGGACCTTTGCCAGGCCGTCCACCTGTGCGCCACGCGCGAGGCGGCGGCGGTGAACGACACCTTCAACGTCGGCGCGGCCCGCTTCGGCACGCTGCGCGAAAGCTTCCAGGCGGTGCTGGACCGGGCCGGCCACGGCAAGCGGGTGATCGGCCTGCCGGCGGCTCCGGCCATCTGGACGCTGCGCGCGCTGGAGGCGCTGCATCTCTCTCCGCTTTACAAATGGGTCTATGAAACGGCGGGCAAGGACAGTTTCGTCAGCATCGACAAGATCACCAGGCGGCTGGGATTCGCGCCGAAATACTCCAACGAAGAGGCCCTGATCCGGAACTATGACTGGTACGTGGCCAATCGCGACAGCATTTCGCAAGCCTCCGGCGTCACCCACCGGGTGCCCTGGAAGAAAGGCGCGCTGGCGCTGGCGCGGCTGGTATTCTGAAGCGGGCGGGAAAAACATGGGCAAGGCGGGGAAAGCGATGAAAACGGCACCGATCGCAGCCCTTGCCGGGCTGGCGATGGCGGTTGCAGGGCCGGTCCGCGCCACCGACCACCTGGCCCGGCAATGGCAGGCCTATGAGGCCGTCCGCGCCAAGAGCATCCTCGAATTGCAGCCCTTCCGCGAAGAAGGCACCGCCATCGAGGCCGCCACCGGCCGGCAGCTGCGCTTTGTCTCGCTCAATCCGCCCATCAACGCGTGGTTCCTTCTGGAAATCCGCAAGTCACCGAAATCCCGCGCCTATTTCTACCACCTCGAAAACGCCGATCCGGCCCGGCAAAGGGTTTCCTTCGAAACCGGTCCCGACCCGGCCATCGTGATCGCATCCGAAGGCAGCACGGCGCGCTGCCGCCCCTGGGCGAAAGGCAACGCCGCACTGGCGCAGGCGCGCGCCTCCTCGCTGCCCTATGCGCCGCTATGCGGCGGCGCGCTGTTCCTGCGCAACAAGGTGCGAGGCTCGCGCACCACGCTGGAGGCAACGGCCGAGTTCCTGCGCGACAACATCTGGGGCGGCGAGGAGATCGTGCGCTTCGTGCGCGACACCTTCTTCAAGGATTCTCAACTGGAAACCAGCCGGGAACTGGCGACGACCGGCAACAGGGCCTCGGCCGGGCCGGCCCCGATGCGGGCAACGACGCCGCCCGAGGACCGCCCCGTCATCTCGACCCTGCTCGACATCGCGCTGGAAGGCACCCCGCCCGGCCGCATGGGGCTGGGGCTGTGGTACCCGGTCGAAGCCCTGCCCGGCGTCTATGCCAGCGCCTTCCAGCCGCGCGCCATAGCGCCCGAGGTGCTGAACGGTCCAGGCCGGACCAACCGGCTCGACCCGGTCGAGGCGAAGGCCACCGGCTACATGATCGCCTTCGACCTAGCGCGCTTCGACATCGGCTATGCGGTGGGCACCGATCACCCCGCGCTGGGCTGGTCGTCGCGACCGCCGGCCTCGGTGCGCCCGCGCGGCCTTCCCGGCCCGGATGGCGTGGACCGGCCCGATCCGCTGGTGCTGCTGGGCATGGTCAACCCGGTCATCGCCAACCGCACCGTCGCCACCTTCACCGCCGGTTTCAAACGCGATCACGGCGCCTTCAAGTTCGGCGACATGGCCACCTACAACTATGGCCACCACTACGGGTTCATCGAAAAGGGCGTGATCCTGAGCAAGCTGCAGCCGGGCCTGTCCACGCTCTACCGCCTCGCCGACGGCACCATCGGCATGAAGACCTGGACCGAGGCGGACAACGCGCTTCTGCCCCGGATCGTCTTTGCCCGCCAGAACGGGGTGCCGCTGCTGGAGACCAACCCGGAAACCGGCCTCGGCGTGCCGGGCGCGCGCGTCACGCTCTGGGGGCCGGGCAACTGGTCGGGGTCGGCCGAGGCCGAACTGCGCACCCTGCGCGCGGGGGCCTGCATGGCCCGCTCGGGCGGCACCACATGGCTGATCTACGGCTATTTCTCGACCGCAACGCCCTCGGCCATGGCCCGGACCTTCCAGGCCTATGGCTGCCGCTATGCCATGCTGCTGGACATGAATGCGCTGGAACATACCTACCTTGCGCTCTACGTCCGGAAGGGAGGGCGCAGGCATGTCGAACACATGGTGCCCGGCATGGCCCTGATCGAGAAGAAGCTGCGCGGCGGCACCATCCTGCCGCGGTTCATCGGGTTCGCCGACAATCGCGACTTCTTCTACCTGACCCGAAGGGAGGCGGCACGATGAAACCGATCCTCAAGGCCCTGGCCGTGACGGCGGCGATCCTGCTGGCGGTTCCCGCCACGGCTCAGACCACGCGCGCGCAGGCCAACGAAATCCTGTTCCGGCAACTGCAGGCGGTGCACCGGCTGAGCCCGGCACAGATGAAACGGCTGCGCGAGATCTTCGCGCGCTCTCCCGTCATCGGCCAGGGCAACCCGGCCATCTCGCGCCATCCGCTCACCCCGGACGAGTGCCGCGCCCGCGCCCCCGGCGGCGGCAAGGGATACGCCAATCCGCGCTGGGAACGGATCTGCGGGGCGAAATACATGGCGCCCCTCTACGACCCGCGCACCCAGAAACCCGAGGACGCCACCGCCTGCATCGACCAGTTCGAGTTTCCGAACATTCCCTGCACCTACCCGGTGGTCTGGGTCAAGGCGAAGGAGGCCGCCGAGATCTGCGCCGCCCAGGGCAAGCGGCTGTGCGATGCCCATGAATGGGAAGGCGCCTGCGCCGGCGCGCTCGAGCCACCCGACTACCCCTTCGGCGCCGGATCGGTGGCTGCCATGCGCGCCATTCACAACCGGAAATACGCGGCCACGAAGAACTGGGCCTACGGGCCGGCCTATCGCAAGGGCGTGTGCGCGGCCAACAGCACCAAGAGCCCCACCTGCAACGGCGGCGGCTACAACCGCTGCGGATCGAACACCTATCCCACCGGCTCCTTCCCCGGCTGCGTGAGCAGGCTGGGCGTCTACGACCAGCACGGCAATGCCGCCGAGCACATGAACCTGCCGCTCGCCCCCGACCAGATGGCCAGCCGTGGCAGCCGCAAGCTGGGGGTGACCGAGATGAAGGGAAGCTGGTTCATCTTCGACCGCTACCGTGCCCATCCCGACTGGTGCCGCTGGCGGGCGCCGTTCTGGCACGGCACCAGGGTGATGAGCGATGCCAGCCACGCCAACTATCACCTCGGATTCCGCTGCTGCAAATCGCTGGACTGAGCCCGCCCGACAGCGCGCCCGGCACCTTCCTCTTGCCGGAAATACTCCCGCCGGAGGCATGAAAGATCCCGCGCGGGGTGACTCGCGCGGGGTGCGCAATGGCGCGGAACCCTGCCTCAGTAGAGTTTCGCCATCAGGCGGGTGGCATTCTCGATCGGGCCCTCCCCGCTGAGGATGCCGGCCAGCTGCGGATCGCGCATGATCCGGTCGATCGGCACCGGCCGGCCATCGACATAGGCGGTCGTGCTCACCAGTCGCACGCCGTGGCTGTAATCGGCGTAAGCCGCGCCATGTACCGTGCTGAGCGGCTGGATCGGCCTGCCATTGGCACGGTGCCAGCCATAGATCGCCACCCGCCCGGGATGCGACAGAAGGCGCCTTGTCAACACGATGTCCTTCTTGTTGCCGGCGGTCAGGGCCGTCGGCCCGGTGCCGAAACGGCGGCGCTGGGCATCGACGGTCCGGTTGTGCTCCAGAAGATAGCGGGTGGAACTCATCTGGCGGCCCGGCTTCATCGGGCTGGGCCTGAGACGGATATCGGCCTGGGCATAGATCGCATCCACCATCCGCGGCGTCGGCAGGATGAATCCCAGCCTGTCCGCCACCCGCGCCGCCGCCGCCAGCCCCATGGGCACGCGAACGAAATCGGCATCATCCCCCACCGCCAAGTATTCCGGGGTCACGCAGATGGTGACGCGCACGATCTTTCCCTCGCCCGTCTGCCCCTCCAGCGTCACCGGCGCCAGGTGACGCAGGAATACGGGCAGGTTGCCGGAGAGGATCTCATCGGCCACGGCCGCGTCGCGCTCGGGCCCCGAGGCGTTCAGAAGGCGCTTCATCACCTCCGTGCCGCCGGGCGCCCGCGCCGGGCGGTCGGGAATGGCGCCCGCCAGCTGGCCGGCGCAGGCCTTGCCGTTGGCCAAGACCGGAACCGGCGCGGCAAGCGCGACGAGCATCAAGGCGAGCATCAAGGAAGGTACCCCGGCAAGACGCCGGGCCGAAGAGAGAGGCAACATCTGACAACCTGATCGTGGTGAGCGGTTGCCCACGAGTTCACGAAATCGCCGCCCGTGTTCAAGCGCATTTGCGATGCAGATTTCCGCCTCGGCGGCTTCTTGCCGCGTTCAGGCGGCTGGACAGGCAAACGGGCGCCCATTCGGACGCCCGTTCAGGCCGTGGCGGAATTCCGCCCGCCTGTCTCAGAGGTTCGGGTAGATCGGGAAGCGCGCGCAAAGATCGGCCACCTCGGCCTTGACCTTCGCCTCGACCGCGCCGTTGCCATCTTCGCCCGAGGCGGCCAGCCCGTCCACCACCTCGATGATCCAGTCGGCGATCTGGCGGAACTCGGGCTCCATGAAGCCGCGGGTGGTGCCGGCGGGGCTGCCCAGCCGGATGCCGCTGGTCACCGTGGGCTTTTCCGGGTCGAACGGAACCCCGTTCTTGTTGCAGGTGATGTTGGCCCGCCCTAGCGCCTTTTCGGTGGCGTTGCCCTTGACCCCCTTGGGGCGCAGATCGACCAGCACCACATGGGTATCGGTGCCGTGCGTCACCGTGTCCAGCCCGCCCCTGATCAGCTGGTCGCTGAGCGCCCGGGCGTTCTTCACCACGTTGCGGATGTAGCCCTTGAACTCGGGGCGCAGCGCCTCGCCGAAGGCCACCGCCTTGGCCGCGATCACGTGCATCAGCGGCCCGCCCTGAAGCCCCGGGAAGATGGCGCTGTTGACCTTCTTCGCAATCTCGGGGTCGTTGGTCAGGATCATGCCACCGCGCGGGCCGCGCAGGGTCTTGTGGGTGGTCGTCGTCACCACATGCGCATGCGGGAAGGGCGAGGGATGCTCGCCCGCCGCCACCAGCCCCGCGAAATGGGCCATGTCCACGTGCAGATACGCCCCCACCATGTCGGCGATCTCGCGCATCCGGGCAAAGTCGATCTGCCGCGGGATGGCCGAGCCGCCGGCGATGATGATCTTCGGCCGGTGTTCCTTCGCCAGCCGCTCCACCTCGTCATAGTCGAGCATGTTGTCCTCGCGCCGCACCCCGTATTGCACGGCATTGAACCACTTGCCCGACTGGTTGGGCGCCGCGCCGTGGGTCAGGTGGCCGCCGGCGGCGAGGCTCATCCCGAGGATCGTGTCACCGGGCCGGATCAGCGCCAGGAACACGCCCTGGTTGGCCTGGCTGCCGGAATGGGGCTGGACATTGGCGAAATCGCAGCCGAACAGCCGCCTTGCCCGCTCGATGGCCAGATTCTCGGCAATGTCCACGAACTGGCAGCCGCCGTAATAGCGCCGCCCCGGATAGCCTTCGGCATATTTGTTGGTCAGGATCGAGCCCTGCGCCGCCATCACCGCGGCAGAGACGATGTTCTCCGAGGCGATCAGCTCGATCTCGTCGCGCTGGCGGCCCAGCTCGGACGAAATCGCCGCGAACAGTTCCGGGTCGCGCTGGCTGAGGGGTTCGGTGAAAAAGCCGGTATCACGGGATGAGGCGTTCATGACTGCTCCGATGGTCAGCGTGGAATGGCGGCTTTCCTAAAGGAAAGCGCCCCGCACGAAAAGGCCGTAAAGCGACGTATTGTGCAAATGACGCGGCAAGGCTGGCCTTGGCAGGAAAGCTGTGATTGTCTCGGAACCACATGGGCAGCACCGGAACCTCGTGACATGACCCTGAAGATCGCCTTTCTGGCCAGCGATGCGCCGGTCGCCCAGACCGCGCGGGCGGCGCTGATCAGCCGCTATGGCAATGTCCCGCCCGAAGAGGCGGACGTGATCGTGGCATTGGGCGGCGACGGGTTCATGCTGCGCACGCTGCACGCCACCCAGCATCTGGACGTGCCGGTCTATGGCATGAACCGCGGCACCATCGGTTTCCTGATGAACGAATACGCCGAAACCGGGCTGATGGAGCGGCTGAAGGCGGCCGAGGAGGTGGTGCTCAACCCGCTGGCCATGACCGCCATGGACCGCAAGGGCAAGCTGCATCATGCGCTGGCCATCAACGAGGTGTCGCTGCTGCGCGCCGGCCCGCAGGCGGCGCGGCTGAGGATCACCGTGGACGGCCGGCTGCGCCTGGCCGAGCTGGTCTGCGACGGGGCGCTGCTGTCCACGCCGGCGGGTTCGACCGCCTACAACTACTCGGCCCACGGGCCGATCCTGCCCATCGGCTCGGACGTGCTGGCGCTGACGGCGATTGCCGCCTTCCGGCCCCGCCGCTGGCGCGGGGCACTACTGCCGAAATCGGCGGTGGTGCGTTTCGACGTGCTGGAGGCGGACAAGCGCCCGGTGATGGCGGATGCCGATTCGATCTCGATCGCCGATATCGACTGGGTCGAGATCCGCTCCGAGGATTCGATCCGCCACCGGCTGCTGTTCGATCCCGGCCACGGGCTGGAGGAGCGGCTGATCGCCGAGCAGTTCACCTGAGGCGCCGCCAGCCGGGGCCGGCGGCGCGCGCATGTTCAGAACAGGAAATCGTCCACCACGAAATTGGCCGCCGTCAGCTGCGCCCCGTTAGTGAATTCGGCCAGCACGTTGTCGCCGAACCACAGCTTGCCCGCGGCATTGTCCATGTAGAGGATCGGCTCGGGCGAAGCTTCGGCCACGGTCTTGTCGAAGGTGACGGCGGTCGCCCGTGCGCACGCAAACGCTGTCGTTTCCGGCATCAGCGCCGGGTCCTGTCCCCCTCGCCGATTGCGCTTGAACCGGGCCGGGTCGGGGATGCACAGTGGGGGTGCCGGATCCGGCGGTCCGGGCGCCATGACCCAGATCAAGGAGCACCCGCCCGCCCGGGTCCAGCATTGCGCCATCGTCACGCGGCGAAGGGGACTGCCATGCCGGACAACGGATCTGCACCGCAAGGACTTGCGCCCGAGATGCTGCGCCGACGCTGCGACGCGCGGGCGCTGGGATTTGCCTCCACCGCCGAGGTGGAGGGCCTTGACCGGCTGATCGGGCAGGACCGGGCGATCGACGCCATCCGCCTGGCCGCCGGGATCGGGCACCGGGATTTCAACCTGTTCGTGCTGGGCGCTTCGGGGACCGGGCGGCACCGGGCGGTGACCGAACTGCTCAGAGAGCGCGCCCGCGACCTGCCGGTGCCCTGCGACTGGGCCTATGTCAACAACTTCGCCGCGCCGCATCGCCCGCGCGCGCTGCGCCTGCCGCCGGGCATGGCGACACGGCTGCGCCAGGCGATGGAAGACCTCGTGGACGATCTGGCCATCGAGATCCCGGCGCTGTTCGAATCCGAGGAATACCAGACCCAGCGCCGGGCGCTGGACGAAGAATACGGCCAGCGGCAGGAAGCGGCGATGACCGAGTTCGCCGAAAAGGCCAAGCGCGAGGACGTGGCCCTGATGCGCACGCCGATGGGCTTCATGCTGGCTGCGATCCGCAATGGCGAGGTGGTCAAGAGCGACGTCTACAACACGCTCGACGAAGAAGAGCGCAAGGCCATCGACGAAAAGATCGCCCGGCTGCAGGAGGAACTTTCGCAGATCCTGCGCGAGGCCCCGAAGCTCGAACGCGAGTTGCGCCGCAAGGTCGAAGAGCTCAATGCCGGCATGGCCGAACGCGCCGTCTCCGACCGCGTGGCCGAAGTCGAGGCCGAATTCGCCGGGCAGGACAACGTGCAGTCCTATCTGGCCGAAGTCCGGCAGGACATGATCGCCAACGCGGCGCTGTTTCTCGAACTGGCCGCGCAGACCGGCAAGGGCCCCTTCCCCGAGGCCGTGCGCAAGGCCCATCCCCTGCCCGTGTTCCAGCGCTACGCGGTCAATGTCATGGTGTCCGGCGACCCGCAGGCCGGAACCGGGGCGCCGCTTGAAACCGAGGAGCTGCCGACCCTCGACCGGCTGACCGGGCGGATCGAGCACGCCTCGGAAATGGGTGCGCTGGTCACCAATTTCACCATGATCAAGCCCGGCGCCCTGCACCGTGCCAATGGCGGTTTCCTGGTGCTGGATGCGCGCCGGGTGCTGGCCGAGCCGATGGCGTGGCAGGCGCTCAAGCAATGCCTGCAGAGCCGGGCCATCCAGATCACCTCGATGGCCGAGCGGCTCAGCCTGATGTCCACCGTGTCGCTGGAACCCGATCCGATTCCGCTCGAGTTGCGGGTGGTGCTGATCGGCGACCGGATGCTGCACGCGCTGCTGACCATGCTCGACCCGGATTTTGCCGACCTGTTCAAGTTGCAGGCGGATTTCGAGGACGACATGCCTCGCGACGACGACAGCCAGCGGCTGTATGCACGGCTGATCGCGGCGCGCGCGCGCAAGGACGGCATCCGGCCGCTCTCGGCCGAGGGGACCGCGCGGCTGCTGGACGAGGCGGCGCGGCTGGCCGGCGACTCCCGCAAGCTGAGCCTGCGGCTCGACGCGCTGAGCGACCTCATGCGCGAGGCCGATTTCTACGCGGCGCAGGCGGGGCGGGACCTGATCGGCGCGCCCGAGATCGACCGCGCGGTGATGCAGCGCGAGAGGCGCGCCGCGCGCATCCGCGACCGGGTGCAGGAGGCGATCGAACGCGGCACCATCCTGATCGACACCGATGGCGGGCGCGTGGGCCAGGTCAACGGGCTGGCGGTCACCGGCATCGGCGGTCACGCCTTCGGCCATCCTTCGCGCATCACCGCGCGGGTGCGGATGGGCGCGGGAAAGCTGGTCGATATCGAACGCGAGGTGGAACTGGGCGGGCCGCTGCATTCCAAGGGGGTTCTGATCCTCGCCGGATACCTGACCGCGACCTACGCGCCGGATCTTCCGTTTTCGCTTCATGCCAGCCTGGTGTTCGAACAGAACTACGGCGGCGTGGACGGTGACAGCGCGTCCTCGGCCGAACTTTACGCCCTGCTTTCGGCGCTGTCGGGGCTGCCCATCAACCAGGGCATGGCGGTGACCGGATCGGTCAACCAGGAGGGCGAGGTACAGGCCATCGGCGGCGTCAACGAAAAGATCGAGGGCTTTTTCGAAACCTGCCGCAGACGCGGGCTGACCGGTCGGCAGGGGGTTCTGATCCCGAAATCGAACATCGATCACCTGATGCTGAAGCAGGAAGTCGTCGATGCCGTTGCCGAAGGCCGGTTCCGGGTGATCCCGGTGGCCACCATCGACGAAGGCATCGCAATCCTCACCGGCCGGCCGGCCGGCGCGCGCGACCACGACGGCGCCTTTCCGCCCGACAGCGTCAACGGCCTGGTCGAGGCGCGGCTGCGCGACTTTGCCGAGAAGCGCCGCCAGTTCGGGCGAAGCGGGCGGAACGACCGCGAGAGGGAGGAAAGATGAGCGCATCCGGAACCGGCCCGAGCGGCAGCACCCGGCGCACGCGCGTTCTTGTCTGCGCGGCCAGCTATGCAGACGCACGCGACGCCATGCGCATCGCCGAGCGGCTGGCCCGGCTGGTGGGGATCGACCTGGGCGGGCTGTTCCTGGAAGACCCCGAAGCGACCGAGCTGGCCGCATCCCCGCATCAGCGCATCGTGACCGCCAGCGGCACGCTGGTCGTGGCGCCCGGCCGCCGGCAGATGCAGCTTGTCATGTCGGGAGAGGCCCGCGCCTTCCGGGCCGAGCTTTCGCGCATCGCCGAGCGCCACGCCCTGCGCTGGAGCTTCGAGCGCATCACCGGCGAGCCGATGCGCTGTCTGTGCCGGGCGGCGCAAAGCTGGGACATGCTGCTGATCGGTCACCGCCGGCTGCTGGACCGGCGCGGCCCGGTGCTGGTGCTGCGGCCGGCCGATACCGCTTCCGGCGCCCCTTCCGCGGCAGACGACTCCGAGCTGTCCGAACTGGCGTCGCGGCTGGCCGCGGCGCTTGGAAGCTATGTGCAGCAGATCGCCCCCGCGGGCGACTCCCCCGCCGATACCGAGGCGTTTCTGGACCGGATCGGGCGGATCCACGCGGCGCTGGTTCTGACCGACGCGACGGGCGGACCCTTCCGCACCGGATCCGGCCTGCGCCGCCTCGTGGACGCGGCGCGCTGCCCGGTCCTGGTCACCGGCGCCTCCTCTCTGCGCGGCGCGCTGGAGCACAAGACCCACATTCCGCCGCCGGGCTGACGGCGCCCCCGAAACGGGGCGTCCTGTTCAGGCGCGCCTGCGGCGTGAACCGGCCCGTCCCCGGCGCCCGCCGGAGGCCGCTTCGCCCGGAGCGGCGGGCGGCTTGTTGAACCGGATCCACTCGGCCCCGTGCGGGTCGTTGTTCATCAGCAGGTTGGCGGCGCGGATCGCCTCCATCTCGCGCCCGGCGCGCGGTTTCGTCGAGCCCATGCCGAACAGCCGCACAAAGGTTTCGTCATCCATGCCCTCGGGCAGCACGATGCCCGCGGCGGCGATCTCGGCCTTCTTCTCGGCGATCTTCTTCTGCGATACCGGCAGGGCGACCGGGTTCATGATCGCGCTGGTCATGCCGGCCTCGATCGCCATGGGCAGGAAGGCGTTGTTGATCCCGTGCCGGTTGGGCAGCCCGAAGCTGATGTTCGAGGCCCCGCAGGTAGTGTTCACGCCCAGCTCTTCGCGCAGGCGGCGGACAAGGGTGAAGACCTGCTGGCCGGCGCTGGCCATGGCCCCGATCGGCATGACCAGCGGATCGACCACGATGTCATGGGCGGGAATGCCGTAATCGGCGGCCCGCTCGACGATCTTCTTGGCCACCGCGAAGCGCACCTCGGGGTCTTCGGAAATGCCGGTATCGTCGTTCGAGATCGCCACCACCGGCACGTTGTACTTCTTGACCAGCGGCAGGACATGTTCCAGCCGCTCCTCCTCGCCGGTGACCGAGTTCAGCAGCGGCCGCCCCTCGGCCGCCTCCAGCCCCGCCTCCAGCGCCGCCGGCACCGAGCTGTCGATGCACAGCGGCACATCCACCAGCCCCTGCACCAGCTCGACGATCCTGCGCATGAGCGGCGGCTCGGTCTCGTTCGGATCGGGGTTCGAGTTGAACACCACGCCGGCATTGATGTCGAGGATGGCCGCCCCCGCCGCCACCTGCGCCACCGCATCGCTTTCGACGGTCGAGAAATCGCCCGCCTCCAGCTCGGCGGCCAGTTTCTTGCGCCCGGTGGGGTTGATCCTTTCTCCGATCACGCAGAAGGGCTGATCAAATCCGATGATCGCGGTCCTGGTCCTGCTTTCAACGATGGTGCGGGTCATGAGTGGCCTTTCAGCTTGCATTGGCGGGGCGCGCCGATGCGCCCCCGTTTTCGGTGACCCACCGGGCACTGGCGCTGATGCCGCCCAGCGGGAAGAAGTGAACGGATTCGATGTTGGAATCGGGGTGTGCGGCCTTGTGCGCGGCCAGCGCGGCGATGACCTCGGTCGGCTCGTAAGGCAGCAGCAGCTTGGACACGTCCATGGCGCGTTTTTGCAGCACCTTCAGCGACGGCCCCACGCCGCAGGCGATGGCGAAGCGGATCAGCGTCTGCAGCTTGGCCGGCCCGGCAATCCCGACATGGATCGGCATGGTGATTCCCGCCGCGCGCAGGCGGCCGGCCCATTCGATGATCGGCGCCGCCTCGAAGGCGAACTGGGTCACGATCGCCATCTCGGCGTCGGTGCGGGTGCTGTAGTCCTGCTTCCAGCGCAGCGCCGCGTCCACGTTGCCTGTGCCGCCGTCGGGGTCGATGTCGCGGTTGCCCTCCGGGTGCCCGGCCACATGCAGCCGCCTGAACCCGGCCCGGTCGAAAAGGCCCGTCTCGAGCAGCTGCATCGAATCGGCGAACGCACCCACCGGCGATTTCACCCCGCCGGCCAGCACCAGCGCCTGATCGACCCCGGCCTCTCCCTGGTAGCGCGCGATCCAGTCGGCCAGCATCGCCCGGTCGCGGATGATCCGGGCCGGGAAATGCGGCATGACCGGAAAGCCCTCGCCCGCGAGGCGTTTCGCGGTTGCCACCATGTCCTGGATCGGCGTGCCCTCGATATGGGCGATGTAGACGCGGGTGCCCGCGGGCAGCAGTTCGCGGAAATCCGTGACCTTGGCCGCGGTGCGCGGCATCACCTCGATCGACCAGCCCTGCAGAAGCGCCGCCACCTGCCCGTTCGCCGGCCGCTCCCCGCGCGTCTCGCGTTTTCTGAAATTCAACAAAGCCATCGCGGCCTCCCATAGAGCCTTCGGGTTCATTCCCAGCCGTCATTGTCGATCAGGGCCTTCAGCCGGTCCTGATCATACTCTGCATCCAGACGTGCCACCTCGGCCTCGGCCACTACCTGCGGCTCACCCTCGACCGTATGGGCGGGGGCCTTGCGCCACTCGGCCAGATAGGCGTCGGTGTCGCGCGCACCCGCCTTCATCGCGGCACGGTCGATGGCCTGCTCGAACCGCTCCGGCAACGGGCGCTTGACCCCGCGCCGGCCCTTGCCGACGATGACCTGGGCGGGGATGTCGCGCCAGAAGACGATGGTGACCTCGGGCATGTCTGATTCCTCGTTTCGATGGCCCTGTGTAGTCCACATGCGCCGCATGTCGGCGCCTGTTTTCGACAGAACGCGCGCATCAAGCGACGCCCGCCACACCGGATTACCGCGCCAGCGCGCATGCGGCCACCCCACCGGCGGCCCCAAATCTTCAAGATGATCTTGAACCGACCTTGAACCGAGCCGCTGCGCCGCGTACCGCCCCGGCCAATTCGTCCCCCGATGCGCGGCACGCCTTGCGGTGGCCGGCGCGGGTGCCTATTCTGATGGCAACTTGAAATCGGAGGGCGTGACTCATGGCGCCCAGGCGTCCCGGGGCTGCGGGCGCGTTCCCGAAACCGGTCGAAACCCCCGCGCCCAAACCGCCCGATCCCGAAGCGCTCTACGCGGCGCTGGATCTGGGCACGAACAGTTGCCGCATGCTCATTGCCCAGCCCAAGGGCAGTGGGTTCCATGTGGTGGACAGCTTTTCCAAGTCCGTTCAGCTCGGCGCCGGGCTCGAGCGGACGGGGCGGCTGTCGCGCGCCTCTATGTCGCGAACCATCCACGCCCTGCGCATCTGCCAGCAGAAGATCAAGCGCAACAAGGTGCGCCGCATGCGCCTGGTGGCCACCGAAGCCTGCCGGCGGGCGAAGAACGCGCGCGAATTCATCGCGCGGGTGCGCCGGGAAACCGGCCTGACTCTGGAAATCATCGAACCCGAGGAAGAGGCCCGCCTGGCCGTGGTCTCCTGCGCGCCGCTGGTCAGTACCCGCACCGAGCAGCTGCTGGTGGTGGATATCGGCGGCGGCTCGACCGAGCTCGTGTGGATCGACATCTCCTCGGTGCCACGCCGCGACCGGCCGGCGGCCATCATGCGCCTGCATGCCGGCTTCCACCCGCCCGAAAGCCCCTTCCCCGCCGCCAGGGTGGTGGACTGGATCTCGGTGCCGCTGGGCGTAGCAACCCTGCGCGACCAGTTCAGCGACGTCCAGGACGACGCCGCGCGTTTCGCATTGATGAGCTGGTTCTTCGAGGAACAGCTGGCCGATTTCGCCCCCTATCACGGCCAGCAGCAACGCGACCGCTTCCAGATCGTCGGCACCAGCGGCACCGTGACCACGGTCGCCGCCTCGCACCTGGGGCTGAAACGATACGACCGCACCAAGGTGGACGGCCTGCGGATGACCTCGGACCAGATCGACCGGGTGATCCGCCGCTATCTCGAACTCGGCCCCGCCGGGCGCCGCCGCGACCCGCGCATCGGCGAAGACCGCCAGGCACTGATCATGTCCGGCTCGGCGATCCTGCAGGCCCTGCTGCGACTGTGGCCCACCGACCGTCTGTCGGTGGCCGACCGCGGGTTGCGCGAAGGGCTGCTCTATGCACAGATGAGCGCCGACGGCGTGCTCGACGACGGCCCGTTCTGACCGCCCGCGCCCCGCTTCCTCTTGCCCAAAATACTCCCGCCGGAGGCACGCGCCGCAAGGCGCGTTCAGCGGCCTCAGAAGATCTTGCCGGGATTCATGATGTTGTCGGGATCGATCGCCGCCTTCAGCGCCGCCATCACTTCCGTGGCCGGGCCCAGCTCCTGCTTCAGATAATCGCGCTTGCCCTGCCCGATGCCATGTTCGCCGGTGCAGGTGCCATCCATCGAAATCGCCAGCTCGGCCAGCCAGCCGGCGAATTCCTCGGTGCGGGCGATCTCGTCCGCGTCGTTCGGATCGACAATGGGCGAGATGTGGAAATTCCCGTCCCCCACATGCCCCACCAGCGGCGCCAGCAGGCCCAGCTCCTCGGCCCGCGCCGTGGCCGCGTTCACGCATTCCGCCAGCCGCGAGATCGGTACGCAGACATCGGTGGCAAATCCCGTCGCCCCGGGGCGCAGCTGCAGCGAGGCCCAGTAGAAATCATGCCGTGCCTTCCACAGCCGGTTGCGCTCTTCGGCCGAGCGGGTCCACTCGAACCCCGCCCCGCCCACATCCTCGGCAATGGCGCCGAAGCTCTCGGCCTGCTCGGCCACCCCCGATTCAGAGCCGTGAAACTCCAGCAGCAGAAGCGGCGATTCGGGCAGGTCCAGCTTCGAATAGGCATTGACCGCCCGCACCGCCACCTTGTCCAGCAACTCGATCCGCGCCACCGGAATGCCGTACTGGATCGTCGCCATCACCGCCCGGCAGGCAGCATCCACCGTCGGGAACGAGCAGCGCGCCGCCGACATCGCCTCGGGGATGCCGTGCAGGCGCAGGGTGATCTCGGTAATCAGCCCCAGAGTCCCCTCGGCCCCCACCAGCAGCCGCGTCAGGTCGTACCCGGCCGAGGACTTGCGCGCCCGCTGCGCGGTGCGGATCACGCGCCCGTCCGGCATCACCGCCTCGAGCGCGATCACATTGTCCTTCATGGTGCCGTAGCGCACCGCATTGGTGCCGCTGGCCCGGGTCGAGGCCATCCCCCCCAGCGAGGCATTCGCCCCCGGATCGATGGGAAAGAACAGACCCTGATCGCGCAGATGGGCATTGAGCTGCTCGCGGGTGACGCCGGGCTGCACCACGCAGTCGAGATCCTCGGCATGAACCGCAAGGATCCGGTCCATCTGCGTGAAATCCACGCAGATCCCGCCCGCCGGCGCGTTCACATGGCCCTCGAGCGACGTGCCGGTGCCATAGCCGATCACCGGAACCCGGTGTTCGGCACAGACGCGCACGATATCGGCCACCTCTTCGGTCGAATGCGGAAAGACCACCGCGTCGGGCGGCTGATTCTCGATCCAGGTGGTGGTGTGCCCGTGCTGCTGGCGGATTGCCGCCCCGGTCTGGAGCCTGTCCCCGAAGGTCTGCCTGAGGATGCCGATGACGGTTTCGGTACCCGCTTCGTTGCGCGGCAGCGTGCTGACCCTGGCCATGTCCGTCCTCCTCGGGTTCTCCGGCCCATCTCTTGCCCCAACCCGGGGACAAGAGCAAGCACCTGCCGCGCCGCCGGCCCGGCTCAGGATCCCGCCAGCCGGCTGCTCAGCAGATCGCCACTTTCATGCAGCAGCGGATAGGCAATGGCCGCAAACGAGGTGTTGATGGCCTTGAGCGCCCGCAGCAGGTCGAGATGCATGCTGGAGGTCTCGATCGTCTCGGACAGTCCCTGACGCAGCCGTTCGAGATGCTTGCGTTCCAGTTCCTGCGCCAGATCGCGCACCTTTTCCTTCTGTTCGAACAACGCCCGGGCAAGTTCGGGGTTCTCGGTCATCAGCACCGATATGCCCAGCTGGGCATTGCGCAGGACGGTATCGTGGAAATCCAGCAGATCGCGCCAGCCATCCTCGGAAAAGGAAAGGTTTTCCAGCGCCTTGCGTTCCGCCAGCTTGACCATCTTGCGTGCGATGACATCGGCGCCGGCCTCAAGGCTCATGGCAATCCCGGCCAGATCGAAGGCCCGCGTGCCGACCGCCTTTTCGTTCCCTTCGGCGCGGATCCCGGCCAGGTAGATGCGCAGCTCAAGCGACATGCGCGCCAGTCGGGCCAGCTCGTCACGGATGGCGCCGGCCACGTCCTCGTCATATCTCTCGAACAGCGGCATCACCCGGCGCAGCATGTCCTCCACCCTGCCCCCCATCAGGACCAGTTCGCGCACCGCGCAGGAAAAGGCGCGCCGGGGATGGGACAGCGCCGCCGGATCCAGCGCCGAAGGCAGGGCCTGCGTGCCGGCCCCGGCCGGCGGTTCGGGAATCAGCGCCGCGGCCAGTTTCAGGACCGGTCCGATCAGGGGCAGGAAGATCACCAGCAGCCCGCCATTGAAAATCAGATGCAGCGCCAGCGCCTGTTGCCCGGCATCCGCCCACGGCAGCACCGCCGCCGCAACCCCCGGCATCTCCACCAGCCACAGCGCCACCGCCGCGCCGCCGCCGCGCAGGGCCAGATTGGCCCAGACCACGCGCCGCACCGCGCTTTCGGATCTCAGGGTCAGCATCACCGCGATCATCGACCCGCCAAGATTGGCCCCCAGCACCATCGCCAGCGCCGCCTCGAGCGGCAACGCCCCCTGCCCGGCCAGCGTCGCGAACAGCAGCACCGCCGCCACCGAGGAATGCACCAGCCACGCCAGCGCCGCCGCGATCAGGAAGGCCGATATCGGGTCACCGGCAAGATACAGCATCACCGACCGCGCCCCGGCATTGTCCATCAGCGGCTGGCTGGCCGCGCGAATCATCTCCAGCGACAGGAAGATCAGCGCCAGCCCGATCAGGATGCGCCCGATCTGGCGCGGTCTGCGACGCTGACTGCGCAGGAAGATCAGCACCCCGGCCAGCAGCAGCAGCGGCGTGAGCGCACCGATCCGCGCGTTGAGGATCTGTGCCACCACCGCCGAGCCCAGATCCGCCCCCAGCATGACCGCCAGCCCGGCCCGCCCGGCGATGGTGCCGGCGGCCACGAATCCGGCCATCAGGACCGCCACCGCGGTGGAGCTCTGCATCAGAATCGCGCTGAGCGCGCCGCAGCCGGCGGCGCTGATCCGGTTGCCGGTCGAGCGCCGCAGCCACAGCCGCAGACTGGCGCCGAAGGCGCGCTCGAACCCGGTGCGCACCAGCCGCACGGCCCAGATCAAAAGGGCCGCCGCACCGGCCATGTTCAGCAGAAACAGGACGGGGCCGCCGCTCATTGTCCATCCCGCCCGATCAGGGCGCCCACCGGCGCCGCCCCCCCGCCGCCCCCGGGCACTGCGGATTGACCGAAGGGGGCGGTCAGCGCGTCCACCGGCTCGGCCAGATAGGGGCGCAGGCTGCGGATGAAGCTTTCAAGGAAATCCAGCGCCAGAACCGGACGTTCCCCCGAGACCGGGCGCAGCACCGTGATCCGGTGGTGGATCTCCGGCAGGAAGGGGCGAATCACCAGCCCGCAGTCGCGAAACTGTTCGGCATCCAGCGCGCTGACCACCGAGGCGCCGCGGCCCGAGGCCACGATGGTACAGGCGGTGGTGAACTGGCGCACCTCGATCCATGAATTCAGCACCACTCCGGCGCCGGCGAAGGCCTGCGAGACGCGCCGGAAAAAGCGGCTGTCGCGCCTTGTGTGAATGATCTTTTCCCTGGCCAGGTCGGCCGGGCCGATCCGGTCCCGTTCCGCCAGAGGGTGGCCGGGGGGCAGGATGCACACGGTGCGAATCGCCAGATCGAAGCTTTCGGTCGCGGGATGGCCGGTAAAGCCGTCGGTGATGCCGCAGTCATATTGCTGTCCGATGATCCATTCGAGGATGCGTTCGGGGCGGTCGGGTTCGAGCGTGACGGTGACGCCTGGGCGTTCGGCCAGGAACGCCGCCAGCACGCCGGGAAGGTGGCTGGTGGCGAAGCCCGGCAGGCAGGCGATACGCAGATGCCCGGCGCGACGCTCGCTGAGGTCGCGGCGCAGGTCCTCGAGGTGGCGCAGGCCTTCGAAGACGCGGTTCACCTCGGCCAGAAGATAGCGCGCTTCGGAGGTCGGGCGCAGCATGCCGCCTTCGCGGGTGAACAGGTCGAACCCGACCGTGGCGGTGAAATCGGACAGCAGGCGGCTGACCGCCGGTTGCGAAACGCCCAGTTTGCGCGCCGCCTGCGTGACCGAACCGCTCTGCGCCACCGCCTGAAAGGCTTCAAGCTGCCGAAGGCTGAACTTCAAGATCCTGCTCTCCCGTCACAAGGCCGCGTTCCCGGCATTTCCGGTGCATGATATAATATGGTGTTATAAATTTTGTCATAAAACTTTTGCTTGCATTATTTCCGGTGCGACCTGATGCTTTCCCCGGTTCCACAACTGGGAGGGAAAGATGTTCTGGAAAACCCTGGCCGCCGGTGCCTCGGCGCTGGCCTTCAGCGCGGCCGCCGCCGCGGCGCAAACCGAAATCCAGTGGTGGCACGCCATGGGCGGCGCCAATGGCGAGCGGGTGGACAAGATTGCCGCGGATTTCAACGCCACGCAGTCCGACTACAAGATCGTGCCGGTCTACAAGGGCAACTATACCGAGACCATGACCGCGGCGATCGCCGCCTTCCGCGCCGGCGAGCAGCCGGCCATCGTCCAGGTGTTCGAGGTCGGCACCGCGTCGATGATGGCGGCCAAGGGCGCCATCTACCCGGTTGAACAGCTGATGGCGGACATGGGCGAAAGCTTCGACAAGTCCGGCTATCTGCCGGCGGTGATCTCCTATTACCAGACCCCCGACGGGCAGCTGCTGTCGATGCCGTTCAACAGCTCGACCCCGGTGCTGTGGTACAACAAGGACGCGCTGGACGCGGCCGGGGCCAAGGTGCCCGCGACCTGGGACGAGATGAAGGAAACCGCGCAGAAGCTGGTCGATAACGGCATGAAATGCGGCTTTTCCTTCGGCTGGCAGTCCTGGGTGATGATCGAGAACTACTCGGCCTGGCACAACCTGCCCATCGGCACCAAGGAAAACGGTTTTGCCGGTTTCGATACCGAGCTGACCTTCAACAATGACGCCGTGGTCAACCGCCTGCAGGAGGTCGCCGACATGCAGGAGGGCAACCTCTTTGTCTATGGCGGGCGCCGGGGCGATTCGCTGCCGATGTTCACCAATGGCGAATGCGGCATGTGGATGAACTCCTCGGCCTATTACGGCGGGATCAAGAAGCAGGCCAAGTTCAACTTCGGCCAGACCATGCTGCCGCTGGACACGGCCGTGGCCGACAAGCCGCAGAACTCGATCATCGGCGGCGCCACCCTGTGGGTGCTGGCCGGCAAGTCGAAAGAAGAATACCAGGGCGTGGCAAAGTTCCTGAAATACCTCTCGACCCCCGAGGTGCAGGCCTGGTGGCACCAGGAAACCGGCTATGTGCCGATCACCACGGCCGCCTACGAGCTATCGAAATCCCAGGGCTTCTATGAAAGCAATCCCGGAACCGACACGGCGATCAAGCAGCTCAGCCTGAACACGCCGACGCCGAACTCGAAGGGGCTGCGGTTTGGCAATTTCGTGCAGATCCGCGACGTCATCAACGAAGAGATGGAGGCGCTGTGGTCCGGGCAGAAGACCGCCCGCCAGGCCATGGACGACGCGGTATCGCGCGGCAATGCGCTCTTGCGCAAGTTCGAACGTTCGGTGAAATAGGCGCCCGAGAACCGATCGGGGCCGCCCGCGGTCCCGCATCCGGTGTCCGCCCCCCGCCGGGCGGGCGCCGGAGCCGACCCCACGGGGCAAGACGAGCATGATCAAACGCGTTCACTTTCCGCCGGGCGTGCTGCCCTATCTGCTGGTCGCGCCCCAGGTGGCGATCACGCTGGTCTTCTTCATCTGGCCGGCAAGCCAGGCGATCTATCAGTCCTTCCTGCTGGAGGATGCCTTCGGCCTCAGCACCGAATTCGTCTGGTTCGAGAACTTCGCGGCGCTGATCGACGATCCGATCTACCTGCAGAGCTTCGGCCGCACGATCTTCTTCTCGGCGGCGGTGGCGGGGCTGTCGATGAGCTTTGCGCTGGTGCTGGCCGCCTTCGCCGACCGGGTGGTGCGCGGCGCCACCACCTATCGCACGCTGCTGATCTGGCCCTATGCGGTGGCGCCGGTGCTGGCCGGGGCGCTGTGGGTGTTCATGTTCAATCCCACCCTGGGGATCTTCCCCTATTTCCTCGAATTCGCCGGGGTGGAGTGGAACCACTATCTCAGCGGTAACCAGGCGATGCTTCTGGTCATCATGGCCGCCGCATGGAAGCAGGTGGCCTACAACTTCCTGTTCTATCTTGCCGCCATGCAGTCGATCCCGCGCTCGGTGATCGAGGCGGCGGCGATCGACGGGGCCGGGCCGTTCCGACGGTTCCGCGACATCGTGTTCCCGCTGATCTCGCCCACCACCTTCTTCCTGCTGGTCATCAATGCCATCTACGCCTTCTTCGAGACCTTCGGCATCATCCATGCCGTCACCCAGGGCGGACCCGCGAACGCCACCACGATCCTCGTCTACAAGGTCTACAATGACGGCTTCGTGGGGCTGGATCTGGGCGGCTCGGCGGCGCAGTCGGTGATCCTGATGTTCCTGGTGATCGGAATGACGGTGGTGCAGTTCCGCTATATCGAAAAGAGGGTGGAATACTGATGGTCGAAAACCGCCGCTGGCTGGACATCCTCACCCATGCGGTGCTGATCCTGGGCATCGCCATCGTGGCGCTGCCGATCTGGATCACCTTCGTCGCCGCCAGCCATGACGCGCTGCGCATGACCCAGACGCCGCTGCCGCTGCTGCCGGGGGGGCATTTCTGGCGCAACTTCGTCGATACGCTGCTGGGCTCGGGCCTGTCGGGAACCGAGATCGCCCCGGTCTGGCGGATGCTGCTCAACAGCCTCGCCATGGCGCTGATGATCGCCACCGGCAAGATTGCCATCTCGATCATCTCGGCCTTTGCCATCGTCTATTTCCGCTTTCCCTTCCGCATGGGATTCTTCTGGATGATCTTCATCACCCTGATGCTGCCGGTGGAGGTGCGCATCCTGCCCACCTTCGAGGTGGTGGCCGATCTGGGCATGCTCAACAGCTACTGGGGGCTGACGATACCGCTGATCGCCTCGGCCACGGCCACCTTCATGTTCCGCCAGGTGTTCCTGACCATCCCCGACGAGATGCTGGAAAGCGCCCGCGTCGATGGCGCCGGGCCGCTGCGGTTCTTCTGGGACATCCTGGTGCCGCTGTCGCGCACCAATATCGCGGCGCTGTTCGTGATCCTGTTCATCTATGGCTGGAACCAGTATCTGTGGCCGCTGCTGATCACCACCGATACCTCGATGACCACCATCGTCATCTCGATCAAGCAGATGCTGGAAGCCGCCGAACAGACGCCGGAATGGAACATCATCATGATGACCGCGCTGCTGGCCATGCTGCCGCCCATCGTCGTAGTCATCACCATGCAGAAGCTCTTTGTCAAAGGGCTGACGGAAACAGAAAAATGAAAAGGCCCCATCGATGGCGTCGATCACCCTTGAGAACCTGACAAAATCCTACGGCGAAACCGAGGTGCTGCACCATGTGGACGGTCGGATCGAGGATGGCGAGTTCATCGTCGTGGTCGGCCCCTCGGGCTGCGGCAAGTCCACGCTGCTGCGCATGATCGCGGGGCTTGAAACGATCTCCTCGGGCGTGGTGCGCATTGGCGAGCGGGTGGTGAACGATCTCGAACCCGCGCAGCGCGACATCGCCATGGTGTTCCAGAACTACGCGCTCTACCCGCATATGAGCGTGCGCGAGAACATGGCCTACGGGCTGAAGATCCGCCGCCTGTCGCGGGCCGAGATCGACCGCCGCGTGCGCGAGGCCGCCGATATCCTCGAAATCGGGGATTACCTGGATCGCAAGCCGCGCCAGCTGTCGGGCGGGCAGCGCCAGCGCGTGGCCATGGGGCGGGCCATCGTCCGCGACCCGCAGGTGTTCCTGTTCGACGAGCCGCTGTCCAATCTCGACGCCAAGCTGCGGGTGCAGATGCGGCTGGAAATCCGCAAGCTGCAGCGCCGGCTGGGCGTCACCTCGATCTTCGTCACCCATGACCAGGTCGAGGCCATGACCCTGGGCGACCGGCTGATGGTGCTCAATGCCGGCTACGTGGAACAGTTCGGCACGCCGATCGAGCTCTACAGCCGCCCGGCCTCGCTTTTCGTGGCCGGGTTCATCGGCAGCCCGGCGATGAACTTCCTGCCGGCTCAGGCCGAGGGCGGGCGGCTGCATCTCGAAGGCGGCACCACGCTGGCCTGTGATACGGCGGCGCGCGGCCCGGTGACGCTGGGCATCCGGCCCGAGCACCTGGTCGCTGACCCCGACGGGCCGATCGTGCTGCGCGTGGACGTGCTGGAACAGCTTGGCGCCAACACGCTGGTCCATGGCACGCTGGCAGGCACGCGGACCGAGCTGACCGCCAGCCTCGACGGGGTGCGCCAGATCGCCACCGGAGACGAGATCGCCTTCACCGCCACGGGCGAGGCGCTGCACCTGTTCGACCGCGACAGCGGAAAGCGGCTGGAGGGCTGAGCCATGTCCCACGATCCGCTGGCACCGATGCGGCGCGCCCCCGGCGTGATCCGCCTGCACGGCCATCGCGGCGCGCGCGGCATCCTGCCCGAAAACACCCTGCAGGGGCTGATCTTCGCGCTGGATCTGGGCATCAACGCGGTCGAGCTGGACGTGCTGCTGACCGCCGACGGCGTGCCCGTGGTCACCCACAATCCGCGCCTGATGGCGGCCTCTTCGCGCAAGGGCGGCCAGTGGCTGGAGGAAGAGGGACCGCTGATTTCCGAACTGACCCTGGACGAGCTCCAAGGCTACGACATCGGCGCGCTGCGGCCCGGTTCGGACTATGGCGCGCTCTACCCCGATCAGGCCGAGCTGGAAGGCGCGGTGGTGCCGACCCTGGCGGCGGTGGCCGAAATGGCGCTCCAGCCGCGGTTTTCAAGCATCTGGCTGAACATCGAGGTCAAGAGCGATCCCGAGACCGCCGGCCTCACCCCCCCGCCCGAGCAACTGGCCGAAGCCACCGTCCGGGTGATCGAAGAGGCCGGCCTGGAGGACCGCTCGATCCTGCAAAGCTTCGACTGGCGGGTGCTGGCCCATGCGGCGAAGCTGGCACCAGACCTGCCGCGGTCGCATCTGACCCGTCGCAACCGGAACGGCGCCATGGCGCGGGCCAATATCTATCCCGGCTCGCCCTGGATGGCCGGTGCCGCGCTTGAGGATGCGGGCGGGTCGCTGCCGCGGCTGGTGGCCGATCTGGGCGGCAGCTTCTGGTCGCCCCATATCGACGACCTCGACGCGGAAGAGGTGGCGGTGGCACAGGATCTGGGGCTGGTGGTCAACACCTGGACGGTCAACACCCCCGAAGAGTTCGAACGCGCCATTGCCGCCGGCGTTGACGGGATCATCACCGACTATCCCGGTCGCGCCCAGCGGATCCTGCGCGCCCACGGGCTGCGCTGGCGCTGAGGCGGCCGGGCAGTCGCCCGGCCGGACAGGTGCGCAAAAGTTATAGTGAAATATGAAGATTGCGTTGTAGCGATCTGGTTTTAATTCGAAATTGGCGTGAATGGTGGGTGATGAGAGACTCGAACTCCCGACATCTTCGGTGTAAACGAAGCGCTCTACCAGCTGAGCTAATCACCCTCGGCCCTGCTCATACTTGTCCCGCGCCGATGCTGCAACCCCCGGTCTCATGCCCGGTCGCGTCGCGGCACCGGCATGCTGACGACTCCCCCGCCCACCAGCGCCGGCACCCCGGTGGTTGACGGTGCCGAGGTGGGCAGACCCCGCGCCACCCGAACCGCCAGATGGGCGAAGGCCTGCGCCTCCAGCATGTCGCCATCCAGCCCCACCGATTCGACCGGCTCCACCGGGCAATCCAGCGACACCTGCAGCATCTCCATCAGCACCGGGTTGTGCCGCCCGCCCCCGGTCACCAGAACCCGCGCGGGCGGGCGCGGACAATGCGCCATCCCCGCCGCCACGGCCGCTGCGCACATGGCCGTCAGCGTCGCCGCCGCATCGGCATCGGACAGTTCGTTCACCAGCTCGATCATTTCCGAAAAATCGTTTCTGTCCAGAGATTTCGGCGGCATTCTTGAGAAATACGGTTCGGCCAGAAACAGCTCCAGCGCCCCGTTTTCCACCTGCCCCCGGCGGGCCAGCCGGCCGCCTTCGTCCATGGGCCGGCCCAGCCGCGCCTGCATCAGATCGTTGATCGGCGCATTGGCCGGGCCGGTATCGAAGGCCAGCAGCGCGCCCTCGGCCTCGGGCGCGGGGCGGGACGGATCGACCCAGGTCAGATTGCCCACCCCGCCCAGGTTGAGAAAGCACAGCGGCGCATCCGCCCCGATCCACCGCGCACAGGCGAAATGGTAGAACGGCGCCAGCGGTGCCCCCTCGCCCCCCAGCGCCACATCGTCCGAGCGGAAATCCCACACCACCGGCACCCCCAGCGCCGCGGCCAGCGCCGCCCCGTCGCCCACCTGCAACGTGCCCCGCCGACGCGGATCATGGGCCAGCGTCTGCCCGTGAAAGCCCACCAGGTCGATATTTTCGAACCCGGAGAGAAGCTCGCGATGGGCCTCCTCGACCACCTGTGCGGCAGCCTCCACCTCGGGACCGGCCCAGCGGCCCAGCGCGGCACGCAGTACCGCGCGCTCCGCCTCCGAATAGGGACGATAGGCGCTGGGGCCAAGGCGCACAATCTCGCGCCCGTCGGTCTCCACCACCGCCGCATCCACCCCGTCCAGCGAGGTGCCGCTCATCGCCCCCAGCGCCCGCACAGGGCCGTCCTGCCTGATCGCCCGCTTCATGGCTTTTCCTTTGCCCGACTGCCGCCTATACAGTGCCGCGCAAAGCAGAGCCGAGGCAAGAGATGACCTACCACCCCAGATCGGACTTCATGGCAGTGATGATGGAACGCGGCTTCGTGGCCGACTGCACCGATTTCGAGGGGCTGGACGAGGCGCTCCTGACCCCCGGCCGGGTCGGCTATATCGGCTTCGATGCCACGGCGAAGTCGCTGCATGTGGGCTCGCTCATCCAGATCATGATGCTGCGCTGGCTGCAGAAGACCGGGCACCGCCCCGTCACGCTGATGGGCGGCGGCACCACCAAGGTGGGCGACCCTTCCTTCCGGGCCGAGGAACGCCCCCTGCTGGGCCCCGAGGAGATCGACGCCAACATCGCCGGCATCCGGCAGGTGTTCTCGGCCTATATCGACTACGGCGACGGACCGTCCGGGGCGATCATGGTCAACAACGCCGAATGGCTGGACGATCTGAACTATCTCGATTTCCTGCGCGAGATCGGCCGGCACTTCAGCGTCAACCGGATGCTCAGCTTCGAATCGGTGAAATCGCGCCTCGATCGCGAACAGTCGCTGAGCTTTCTCGAATTCAACTACATGATCCTGCAGGCCTACGATTTCCTCGAACTCAACCGCCGATTGGGCTGCATCCTGCAGATGGGCGGGTCCGACCA
Organism: Piezobacter thermophilus; assembly: GCF_055386745.1. NCBI lineage: Bacteria > Pseudomonadati > Pseudomonadota > Alphaproteobacteria > Rhodobacterales > Paracoccaceae > Piezobacter > Piezobacter thermophilus. The sequence continues at coordinate 1,663,324 of NZ_AP042380.1, forward strand.
GTGGGGCAACATCGTGGGCGGCATCGACCTGACGCGCCGGGTGCTCGACCATCAGGTCTTCGGCCTGACCTCGCCGCTGCTGACCACGGCCGACGGGCGCAAGATGGGCAAGTCGCAGTCGGGCGCGGTCTGGCTCGATGCCGACATGCTGTCGCCCTACGAGTTCTGGCAGTTCTGGCGCAACACGGCGGACGCCGATGTGGGGCGGTTCCTGAAACTCTACACCGAGCTGCCGGTGGCGGAATGCGAGCGCCTCGGCGAGCTGGAGGGGGCCGAGATCAACGAGGCCAAGATCATCCTCGCCGACGAGGTGACGACGCTGCTGCACGGGGCCGAGGCCGCCTCTGCCGCCCGCGCCACCGCCCGCGAGGTATTCGAAAAGGGCGGAACCGGCGACGACCTGCCGACGCTGACGCTCTCGGCCGAAGAGATCGGCGACGGCATCTCGGTGGTCCAGCTGCTCGTGCGCTCGGGCCTTGCGAAATCGGGAAAGGAGGCCAGGCGCCTGATCGCCGACCGCGGCGCGCGTCTCGACGATGCGCCGCTGACCGATCCCGGCCGTGTGATCGACGCGGCGGCACTGTCCAGCCCGATCAAGCTCAGCGCCGGAAGAAAACGCCACGCGCTGGTGCGCCTTTCGGAATAGCCCCTTCATCTCGCGCCAAATACTCCGGGGGGCGCGGGGGGCTGGCCCCCCGCCCGACCGGATCGCATCGGCGATCCCGACCCCGCCGCATGGGCCGATCTCTCGTTATCCCTCCAGTCGGGTCAGATCGGCAACTGAGGTGCAAAGCTTGCGAATGTCGTGCAGCAGATTCAGCCGGTTGCGCCGCAACACCGCATTGTCGGTATTGACCTGAACCTCGTCGAAGAACGCGTCGATGGGCCCGCGCAGCGCCGCCATGGCCGCCATGGCGGCCGGGAAATCCTCGGCCTCCAGCGCTGCCGAAATCTTCGCCGCCGCCTCTTCCAGGGCCGCGAACAGCGCTTTTTCACTTTCGGTTTCCGCGAATTTCGGATCCGCCCCGAAGGAATATTCCACGCCGTCCTTCGCTTCGGCCTGGGCCAGGATGTTGTTGGCCCGGCGGAACCCCTGCAACAGGTTCTCGCCATCTTCGGTTCCCATCACCTCCTGCAGGGCGCGGGCGCGCTTGACCAGCAGCGACAGGTCGTCATTGCCCGGCATGGCGATACAGGCATCGATGATGTCGTGGCGAATCCCCTCCTCGCGCAGAAAGACCTTGAGCCGGTCGTGGATGAACCCCAGCAGATCGTCGGACAACCCCGGCACCCGCCCCTCCAGACCGCGCAACAGCGACCCCTCGCCCGTCTCCGGGGCCGCCTTGCGGCCGCGCAGCCGCTCCATCACCGCCTCGAAGGCCGCACCGAAAAAGCCGTGGCGGGCAATCTCGCGGGTGATCTCGATCAGCGCGTCACGCTCGGCCCTGTCCGCCTCGCGGTGCAGCTGGCGCTTGTGCCGCATCAGCTGGGCATCGATGAAACGCCGCAGCGGCAGGCGCAGATCATTGGCCAGAACCAGCCGGATTACCCCCAGCGCCGCCCGGCGCAGCGCGAAGGGATCCTTCGAGCCGGTCGGCTTCTCGTCGATCGCCCAGAACCCGGCCAGCATGTCCAGCTTGTCGGCCAGCGCCACCGCCACCGAAACCGGCGCCCGCGGCACCTCGTCCGACGGGCCCTGCGGCGAATAATGTTCCTCGGCCGCCGCCGCCACCGCCCGGTCACGACCCGCGGCCTCGATGTAGTAACGCCCCATGGTTCCCTGCAGCTCGGGAAACTCATAGACCATTTCCGAGCTCAGATCCGCCTTGGCCAGCTCCGCCGCCTCGCGCACCAGCGCCGGATCCGCCTCCACCGGTGCGGCCAGTTCCCCGGCCAGTTCGGCAATCCGCCGGATGCGATCGCCCTGGCTGCCCAGCCGGTTGTGGAAGGTCACATGATCCAGTGCCCGGACCCACTGCATGATGTCCGAACACGCCACGCGCAGATCGTTTTCCCAGAAGAACCTGGCATCGGCCAGCCGCGCGGCCAGAACCCGGCGGTTGCCGGCCAGGATCGCCGCACCGTGATCGGCGGTCTCGCGATTGGCCACGGTGATGAAGCGTTCGATCCGCCCGCTCTTCGGATTGCGCACCGAAAAGAACTTCTGGTGCTCCTTCATCGAGGTCCGAAGCACCTCGGGCGGCAGGTCCAGGAACGCCTCTCCGATCTCGTCCATCAGCGTCACCGGCCACTCCACCAGCCCCGCCACCTCGGCCAGAAGGGCGCGGTCCTCGACCACTTCCAGGCCGGCGGCAAAGGCCAGGTTCTCGGCGTCGGCGCGAATCTTCCCGGCTCGCTCCTCGGGTGACAGGATCACCTTTGCGCGCTTGAGCTTCGCCTCGTAATCCTCGAACGAGGAGACCGAAAACTCCTCCGGCGCCATGTACCGATGTCCCCTGGTGCGGTCGCCCGCGTGGATGCCGTCCACCTCCAGCGGCACCACCCGGCCGCCATGTTCATCGCTGAGGATGCACAGGATCGAATGCAGCGGCCGCACCCAGCGCAGGCTTCCCGCCCCCCAGCGCATCGATTTGGGCCAGGGGAAATTGCGGATCACCGATTCCAGCACCTCGGCCACGATCTCCTCTGCCGGCCGGCCCGGCCTGTCGATCACGGCAAAATAGACCCGCCCCTTGGGCGTGTCGCGCGCCTCAAGCGCCTCGGGGCGCACGCCGGCGCTGCGGGCAAAACCCTCGACCGCTTTCTCGGGCGCATCCACCCGCGGCCCCTTGCGCTCTTCGCGCAGGACCGGAGACCGCGCCGGCAGTCCCTCGACCGCCAGCGCCAGCCGCCGCGGCGTGGCAAAGCCCTGTGCCGCCGCGTAGGTCAGGCCGGCCTCGACCAGCCCGTCGGTCACCCGCTTCTTCAGGTCCTCGGCCGCCCGCGCCTGCATGCGCGCGGGAATTTCCTCGGAGAACAGTTCGATCAGCAGATCCGGCATGGGAGAGGAATCCTCAGAAATTCATGGTCGCCCGTATGAAGGAGGCGTTGGCGATATCGACGAAAAGGCCGAGACGAGCGGCAGGACGATGGAGCCCATCGGCGACGGGCCGCAACGCCTGGTCACCGCGGTCATGTCGGCACTGGCCGAAGGCGTGGCCCCCCGCGCGACGCCGCCGAAACTGGCGGCCCGCGCGGCCGCTCTGCACGCCCGCCGCAATGACCGCCAGGCCCGGCGTCACCGTGATCGGATCGGGAACCGGGATGTCCGTCACGAACCGCCCTCCCCTCCGCGGGGCGGGCACTCCTCGCCCACGGGCGTGCCATCCCAGGCCTTGCGGCCGCACTCATTGGGTTCGTTCCACGCCCAGCCGCGCCCGTCGGCTGCGATCGCCACGATCCGGTCCACCCCGTAGGCCACGTTGCGCCCGCCGAGGAACAGCTGCACCGAGCCGTCCTTCACCCCGGCATCAATGGCCTCTTCCTCGAAACAGTCGAACCAGCCCGGCGCGATGCGGGGGGGGCGTTCGGGCACCGTCTCGAACCGCGCGGCCAGGGCGGCGGCGTCCTCGGTGACGGTAAAGCAGGCGCGGTAGCGGATCGGAGAGCTGTCGGCGTCGATGGCCCGGAAACCGGCGTAACCCACGGGTTCGGGCACGCCGTCCGTGCGCGACACCAGCATCACGTCGCGGCCCGGCTGCGGCGTCACTTCGTAGTAATAGCCGTAGACCTGAAAGTAATAGACCACCGCCCCGAACAGGAGCGACCCGGCAACGATGGCGATGCTGAGGACCTTGCCGTTCATGCGTCCCGGCCACCCGCCGCTGTCTGCAGAAAGGCATCGGCGCATTTCTTTGCCAGCGCCCGCACGCGGGCGATATAGGCCTGGCGCTCGGTCACCGAGATCACGCCACGCGCATCCAGCAGGTTGAAGATGTGACTGGCCTTGATGCACTGGTCATAGGCGGGATGCACCATGATGATCCGCTTGCCGGTGCGGGGGTCGGTCTCGGGCTGGGAGAGGATGGTGTTGCACTCTTCCTCGGCCTCTTCAAAATGGCGCAGCAGCATCTCGGTGTTGGCGATATCGAAATTCCAGCGGGCATATTCCTCCTCGGTCTGGCGGAAGACGTCGCCATAGCGCAGCGGGATGGCCGCGTCGGGATCGTTGAAGGGCATGTCCATCACGTGCTCGATGCCCAGCACATACATGGCCAGGCGTTCAAGCCCGTAGGTCAGCTCTCCCGAGACCGGCTTGCAGTCATGCCCGCCCACCTGCTGGAAATAGGTGAACTGGCTGACCTCCATGCCGTCGCACCAGACCTCCCAGCCCAGCCCCCAGGCGCCCAGGGTGGGGCTTTCCCAGTCGTCCTCGACAAAGCGGATGTCGTGCAGGTCCATGTCGATGCCGATGGCCGCGAGGCTGCCCAGGTAGAGTTCCTGCAGATCGGGCGGGCTGGGCTTGATGATCACCTGATACTGGTAGTAGTGCTGCAGCCGGTTGGGGTTTTCGCCATAGCGTCCGTCGGTGGGCCGGCGCGAGGGTTGCACATAGGCGGCCGCCCATGGCCGCGGACCCAGCGCGCGCAGCGTGGTGGCAGGGTGGAACGTGCCCGCGCCCACCTCCATGTCATAGGGCTGGAGAATCGCGCAGCCCTGCGATGCCCAGTATTCCTGCAGCCGCAGGATGATCTCCTGGAAGGAGCGCGGCGCGCTGGTCGTGTCGGTCATCGGTCAGTCCTTCGTGCCATCCGGGCGGCCGTCGATTGCGCGCCTTTCCTATGCAAGCGCCGGGGCCGGGTCAACGGCGCAAATGCCCCGGGCGACGGGAAGGCAGCCGAGGAAGGGCTCGATCGGGCGGCGGGTCGGCTTTGGCATGGTCAAACCCGGGCCTTCCCGCTTAAGGTTCGGCTGGCATTGCGACACGTTCCGGCAAGAGATCCGAAAATGAAAAGATTTGTCCTGTTCCTTCTTCTGGCCTTCATGGCGCCTGGCGGCGCGGCAAACGCCCAGCAGGGCGCCCGATCATGGATTCAGATCGAGGCCCTGCCCTCGCCGGCCGAAGCGCGCGAACGGGCGCGGGGCTGGGCCGGGCGGCTGGACGACGTGAACGGTTTTGCCCTTGGCGGGGGCTGGTACGGCATCCTGCTGGGCCCTTATGATCGCGCCCGGGCCGAAGCCGCCCTGCGCCGCCTGCGGGCCTCGGGTTCGATTCCGCCCGACGCCTTCCTGTCCCACCGGCCGATCCTGGGGCCGCGGTTTTTCCCCGAGGAGGAAATCAGTCCGGCGCAGGCCGGCACGGCTCCGGCCCTGTCGGCGCAGCCCGCGGCCGAACCGGACGAAACCCCGGCCCGGGCCCGGCGCAGCGAGAGGCAGCTGACGCGCGAGCAACGCAGGACGATCCAGAGCGCGCTCAAGGCCGCGGGTTTCTATGGCGCGGCCATTGATGGCGCCTTCGGGCGCGGCACCCGGGCGGCCATGGCCGCCTGGCAGCGGGCCCGCGGGCTGGAGCCCACCGGCATCCTGACGACGCGCCAGCGCAGACAGCTGCTGGAGGAATACGAGGCCCCCCTGCGCTCGGTCGGGATGCAGCGCATTCGCGACCCGCAGGCGGGCATCGAGATGCCGATGCCCACGGCGGTGGTGAAGTTTTCGCATTACGAACCGCCCTTCGCGCACTACGTCCCGACCTCCGGGATGGGCGTGCGGCTGATCCTCATCAGCCAGCCCGGCGGGCGGGCGGCGCTTTTCGGTCTCTACGACATCCTGCAGACGCTGGAGATCCTGCCGCCCGAGGGTCCGCGCGAACGCGGCGGGGACAGCTTCACCATCGAAGGACGCGACGGGCGGATCGTCACCCATGCCGAAGCGGCGCTGAAGAACGGGCGGATCAAGGGATTCATCCTTGTCTGGCCGGCCGGAGACGATGACCGCCGCAACCGGGTACTGGCCGAGATGAAGGCCGACTTCACGCGCACCGAAGGGGTGCTGGACCCGGCCGCCGGGGCCGAGACCGAACAGCGCGTGGACCTGGTGTCGGGCCTGTCCGTGCGCAAGCCGCGCCTCGCGCGCAGCGGTTTCTTCGTCGATGACTCCGGCACCGTCTTGACCACGACCGAGGCAGTGGAGGGCTGCGCCCGCATCACCATCGACCGCGACCATCGCGCCGAGGTGGTCGCACGCGACGACCGGCTGGGGGTGGCGGTTCTGGCCCCCGAACAACCCCTGGCGCCGCGTGCCGTCGCAAGCTTGCGCAGCAGCACGCCCCGCCTGCAAGCGCAGGTGGCGGTCGCGGGTTTTTCCTACGAAGGTATGCTGGGCGCGCCCACGCTGACTTTCGGCAGGCTGGCCGATATCCGCGGTCTTGATGGCGAGGAAGGGGTCGACCGGTTGGCGATCGCGACCCTGCCGGGTGATGCAGGCGGGCCGGTTCTGGATGCGGCCGGCAGCGTTCTGGGGATGCTCCTGCCCCGGGCCGGGGGCAACCGGAAACTGCCCGGCGACGTACGTTTTGCAGCCGATGCCGAGGCGTTGCGTGCGGTGCTTGCCGTCGCCGGGCGCGCAGCCCGGGACGGTGCCGGTGGGGCCGCGCTGGCCCCGGACGATCTGGACCGCGTGGCAACCGACATGACGGTGCTGGTCAGCTGCTGGGACTGATCTGGCGGGAGAGGCAGAGCCGGTTTGATGCGAAACGGTTTCGGATCGCTGGCGCGATCCGACCGTTGCGAGAGGCGCTGCCCCTCGCGCTCCCCGGAGTATTTCCGGCAAGAGGAAGAGGCTGTTTGACCGGCCGGGACAGCGCGTGGTGATCGCTGCCGGAGCCGGGTCCGAGCAGTTCGGCCGGTGTCGCTGCCTGGATCATGCCGCCCGGATCGGTTGGCAGGTCACCGCCGGTTCGGTCCGAGCGACTTGCGGTTCGGCACGAAGGGCCAGGCATGGCCACCGCCCACCGCGCACCGGCGAGGATCGTTACCGCGAAATCGCCGGTGTCACCCGGATCAGCGTCGGCCGGTCGGTGGCGAAGGCCGCCTGCACCGCGCGTTGCAGATCGGCAAGATCCGACGGCTCGGCCGCTGCCGCTCCCCAGGCCCGGGCCAGGCGGCAGAAATCGGGGTTGCGAGCATGTACCGCGTTGGGCGCGATCTGCGCGGCGGTCATGCTGTCCTCGATCTCGCCCAGCTTGCCATTGTCCCACAAGATGATCGGCAGGGGGAGGCCCAGTTCGACCGCCACGCCCAGTTCCTGCAAGCTGTACTGAAACCCGTAGTCGCCGGCGATGGCCATGGTGGGCAGACCCCTTTCCCCGCCCCTGCCCCGGCGCGCCACGGCGCCGCCGATCGCCGCCGGCAGCGCATAGCCCAGCGTGCCGAAACCCGTGGGGTGATGCCAGTGGCCGGGGCGGTCCATCTCCCACACTTCCTTGGCCACATAGGCGAACTGGGTCATGTCGGAATAGATCATCGTGTCCGCCGGCACCGCCGCGCGCAGGGCGTCGCAGACGGGCACGATACCGGGGCGTTCGGCATCCGAGTCCGCCCGCCAGCGGGCGCGCGCCGCGGCGACCTCCTCGGGCGTCCAGCCGGTGGCCGGAGCCATGTCGGCGGTGGCCGTATCCAGCGCCTGCACGAAATCGGCCGCATCAGCCAGCAGGCGTATCTCGGCCCCTTCGTGGTCCGAAAGGCTGGTCGGGTCGATATCGACGCGCACCATCGGCGCGGCGCGGCCCAGCCGGTCGCGCCACAGGTCGACCTCGGCCAGCTCGGTCCCGATGGCCACGATCAGATCGGCCCGACCGATCACCTCGGCGCTGGACGGGCGCGGCAGGGCCGAACCGAAGTTCAGAGCACAGCCCGCCCCCAGAATGCCGCGCCCGGCATAGGTCTCGAAGGCCGCGGCGCCGATCCGTGCCAGCAGCGCCCGCAGGCGGTCGGCCGCCCCCACAGCCCCGCCGCCGAGAATGAAGAGCGGCCGCCGCGCGCGGCGCAGAAGATCGACCGCCGGCGCGACCTCGGGCTCTTCCCGCGCCCGTTCCACCCGGCCGGAAGGGGCGGGCGGCGGCGGGGCCTCGGCCGCGAGGCACGCAATCGGCACCTGGATGTGCCGGGGCCGGGGCCGGAGCGTTGCGAACTCGTCGAAGGCGCGCGCGATCAGCCCGTAGGCGGCGTCGGGCGTGCGCGCCGTGTGCGACCATTCGCAGACGCAGGCGGCAGCGGTTTCCTGCGCTCGCATCTGGTGCAGCTGCCCCCGCCGCGCCGCCGATTCGTCGAGACAGGACGAGATCACCAGCAGCGGCACGCTGTCCGAATATGCCTGTCCCATCGGCGTCATGATGTTGCACAGCCCCGGACCGGTGATGACATAGGCCACTCCCGGCCGCCCGGTGGCCCGCGCATATCCGTCAGCCATGAAACCCGCGCCCTGTTCGTGCCGGGCAAGGACATGGGCAATCCCGGCCTCTTCGATGCCCCGGTAGAGCTCCTGGTTGTGGACGCCGGGGATGCCGAAGATCACCTCCACCCCGCACGCCTTCAGCATGCGGGAAATCTGCGCGCCAAGGGGTCGTTTCATTCAGCCTCTCCAGAATCTCAGGGTGAACAGGGCATAGACCGACAGCACTTCGAGCCGACCGATCAGCATGGCCGCGGACAGCAGCCATTTCGCGGTGTCGTTGAGTCCGGCGAAATTGCCCGCCGGACCGATTTCCGGGCCCAGGCCGGGGCCGATATTGGCCAGCGCCGTGGCCGCCCCCGACACCGAGGTGATGAAATCCAGCCCGGTCAGCGCCAGCGCCACCGAGAACGCCCCCAGCGACACCACGAAGAAGCCGAAGAACGCCATCACCGAGCCGAGCACCTCGGGCGTCACCGTCCGCCCCTGGTAGTGCAGCGGAAAGATGCCCGAAGGGCTGCGGGTGCGGCGCATCTGGGCGCGGATGGCGGAAAACAGGATCTGGTAGCGGAAGATCTTGACCGAACAGGCGGTGGAGCCGGCGCAGCCTCCGATCAGCCCGATGAAGAAGAACAGCGCGATGAGGAACCCGCCCCAGCCCATGTAATCGACGCTGGCATAGCCGGTGCCGGTCATGATCGAGACGATGTTGAACAGCGATTCGCGCAGCGCCTGTTCCCAGTGGCGCGGAAAGATCTGCACCAGCACCACCGCCGACACCGCGACCAGGACCGCGATGGTCAGCAGGAACGCCCGCACCTGGCTGTCCTTCAGAAGCGGCGTGGTGTGGCCGTTGACCAGCTGCACGTAGCGCACGAAGGGCAGCGCGGCGAGGATCATGAACAGCGTGGCCGCATATTCGGCCGGCCCCGAGAAGGTGCCGAAAGAGGCGTCGTAATTGGAAAACCCCCCGGTGGACATGGTGGTGAGGGCATGCACGATGGCATCGAAGGCGGACATGCCCAGCGCCATGTAGGTGAGGATGCAGGCCAGTGTCAGCCCCACGTAGATCACCGAGATCTGTGCCGCGATCTGGGTCGCCCGGGGCAGGATCTTGCCCATGGTGTCGAACGCCTCCGAGCGGAAGATCTGCATCCCCCCCACCCGCAGCTCGGGCAGAAAGACCATGGCCACGACGATGATGCCGATGCCGCCCAGCCATTGCAGCAGGCCCCGCCACAGAAGGATCCCCGCGGGCAGGGAATCGAGCCCCGTCACCACGGTGGACCCGGTGGTGGTCAGCCCCGACATCGCCTCGAAGAAGGCATCGGTGAAACTCAGATCCGTTTCGCCGAACATCAAGGGCAAGGCGCCAAAGACCGGCAGCGTGGCCCAGACGCCGGTGGTCAGAAGAAAGGTCTGCTGGATGTTCAGCCCCTGCCCCACCCCGTTGACGCAGCTCAAGGCCACCAGCCCGCCGACCAGCATGGTGATCAGGGCGCTGAACAGGAACACCTGCCAGTGGTCGTTGCCCGCGATCAGGTCGGCCAGCACCGGCAGCAGCATGGTGGCGCCAAGGATGGCAACCAGCAGGCCGATCACATATCCGACGGGTCGCAGGTCAAGCATGGCCCGCAGCGTTGGCCTGCCCGAAACGGGCTGTCAAGGCGGCCGCCCCGCGCCCGCGGCATTCCGCAAGGTCAACGGCCGGGCGGGCGCATGCCCGGGCCGCCGAGCGCCCCGGGCCGGGCGGATGCAATCAGACGAGGCATGCTTCAGCCCACATGGAACAGCGTGGTGAACAGGCGCGGATCAAGGCTGCGGGCGGTGAAGCTGTCGCCCTCGGTCAGAATGCTGATGGCGTCGTGGCTGTGCAGGCTTTCCTGGTGGCTGGCGATGATGCGGAAATCGCCGATGCGCGGATCGGCGCGCAGCTGTTCGCAGAACAGCCTGGCGGCATCCTCGACGAAGATCGGGTTGGCGGCGTTGAGCTCGGCGAAAGCCTGTTCGTCCTCGCGCTTGACCATCACCTGGGTCTCGGTGGGCACCGCGCGCCGGCACATCTCGATCAGATCCTCGAACCACAGGCATGGGCCGTCGCAATCCACCTGCACCGAGATCCGCGCCACCGAGCGCTGCGAATGCGGGGTGGCCAGCTGGCCACGCTCGGCCCGGGCATGTTCGCTCAGCTCCAGCGAACAGGGGCAGGTCGAGGAATAGACATAGTCGAGATGCATGAACTTCTGCCGCTGCCCGGCGATCTCGACCAGCTCCAGCGCGATGTCGTAATACTGATACCCCGACAGGCCCGAGCGCAGGCTCTCCACCTTCATCGGGAAGGAAAAACGCATCATGATCCGCGCATCCATGCTGTCGAGATCGGCCATGTAGTCGTCAAGCGCGTGCTCGATCACCTCGAAGCTGAAGGTGCGCTCGGCATGGCGGTAGAAGCTGCGCATGATGCGCGACATGTTGATGCCCTTCCTGTCGGCATCCAGGCTGACCGTGCCGGTGACCGAGGTTTCCAGCGTCACCTCGCCGCCGTCGCGGGTGCGAAAGCGGATTGGCAGGCGGAAGTTGGAGATGCCGACATGCTCCAGATGCTGGCGCGCCCCGCGGATCAGGCTGGACGGGCCGTTCTGAAGATCGGGCAGCGTCGCCCGGTAGGCGGGATCGGCATCGAAGCCCTCGGGGTAGTGCCGCGACAGGTCGGGATAGTTCGAGAGCGCCCGCTCCGGCAGCAGCCGGGCGATGGCAGGGTCGAGTGCCGCGACCTCGGTCGGCGTGGCGGTCCTGGCCCAGTCGCGCAGCACGGCCAGCGCGGCCGCGGCCTCGTTCAGATCGGGCGCATCGTCGGTCTTGCGGGAATGTATGTTCATGGCGCGCGTTTCCCTGATGATCGTCGGGTCCGGGGTAAAGGATATGACGTCCGGGCGCCGGTTTCCAACAATTGTTTGTGGCCCGGCCGACGGGCGCGGGCGAAACCGGCCGTCACGGCCCCTGCCGCCGGGTCGGCTCGACGCCATCCCTGCCGGTCGATGTGGTGCGGGTGGAGGGACTTGAACCCCCACGCCTTGCGGCGCCAGAACCTAAATCTGGTGCGTCTGCCAGTTCCGCCACACCCGCATCCCTGCGCCCGGGGCAAGGCACCCCGCGCGCGGAAGGCTGCATAGCAAAGCCCGGCCCGGGATGCGAGAGGAAATGCCCCCGCCATCCGGTGCGGACCGGCAATGGCCAATTCGGGGCGGCGGCGAAAAAATCGGGCGACACGCGCGCAAGCCTGTTCTATCATGTCCGAAAACACGGGCAGAAAAAGAACGAGCAGCAGATGACTTCCAACACGGCCGAACGGGCCCGCGGGCGGATTCCGCGCCCCCGTTTCTCCGATTCCCCTGAAACCGGGCTGGGAACCGGGACGCTCATCCATACCGGCGATGGCGAGATGCCGGTGGAATATCTTTGCGCGGGCGACCGGCTGATCTGCCGCGATCGGGGCATGGTCCGGCTGAAATCGGTCACCCGCCAGCGCGCGACGGTGCGCGCGATCCGCTTCACCGCCGGCTGCCTGGGGGCGCAACGGCCGGCCTGCGACCTTATCCTGCCTGCCGCCCAGCCGGTGCTGCTGCGCGGGAAGCGGGCCGGAGCGGCGGTTCTGGTTCGTGCCGACCAGCTGGCGGATGGCAGCGATGTTCACGATCTCGGCCGGTGCGAGATGGTGCTTCATCAGCTGGTTTTCGACGGCCCGCACCTGCTGTATGCCAGCGGGCTGGAAGTGGGCATCGGCCTGTTGCCGGCAGCGCTGTTCACCGACGCGGCCTGAGCGGAAGATCCGTGGCCTGCGCCGGCCGCGCTACAGGCCAAGGTTGCGAAACACCGCCGGAAGCGCCTCGGGCAGGTCCTCGGCGATCAGGCCGGGGCCGAAGCGGCGGGCGGCGGTTGCGTGCAGCCAGGCCGCGGCCTCGGCCGCCGGCATCGGCGCCAGCCCCCGCGCCAGGAGCCCCGCGATCATCCCCGCCAGCACGTCCCCCGCCCCGGCCGTGGCCAGCCAGGGGGCGGCGCGCGCGCGGATCGAATCCAGCACCGTGCATTGCCCCTCCGGCCCGGCGATGACCGTCACCGCGCCCTTTAGCAGCACCGTGCAGCCCGCCCGCGCCGCCGCCGCGCGCACCGCATTGACAGTCGAATATGCCGGCCCCGACAGCGCCGGCGCGGCCAGCCGTTCGGCGATATCCGGGAACAATCGGCGGAATTCGCCCCCGTGCGGGGTCAGCACGCACCCCCCGTGCAGCGCCGCGAACAGGGCCGCATCGCGGGCCACGAGCGTCAGCGCATCCGCATCCAGCACCGTGCTCCGCCCGGCGGCAAGCGCGGCCGCGACCAGCGCCGCGTGCCCCCCCTCCAGCCCCAGGCCGGGGCCAAGCGCGATCGCGTTGAACCGCCGGTCCTCCAGCAGCGCCGACAGCGCGCCCGCGCCGGCCACCGGGCGCAGCATGATGGCAGTAACCTGCGCGGCCACCTCGGCAAGGGCGGCGGGCGGCGTGCCCAGCGTCACCAGCCCCGCCCCGACCCGCAGCGCCCCGCGCGCGGCCAGCCGGGCCGCTCCGCTGCGCCCCGCCCCCCCGGACAGGACCAGCACATGACCGTGGTCATATTTGTGCGCCTCTTCGCCCTTGGCCAGGCACGACCGCGCGGGAGGCGCGACCCGGTGCACCACCTCCGGGCCGGCCTCGTGCGGCAGACCGATATCCGCCACCACCACCTTGCGCGAATGCTGCGCCGCCGCGCCCAGGCAGTGGCCCAGCTTTTCGGCATGAAAGCTGACCGTCAGATCCGCCGGCGCGAAGCTGCCCAGCACCCGGCCGCTGTCGGCGCAGATCCCCGACGGAATGTCCACCGCGACCACCCGCACCCCGTCCCGCGACCGCATCCCGGCCACCCGCCCCAGGACTTCGGCCGCCACGCCGCCCACCGGGCGGGTCAGACCGGTGCCGAACAGCGCATCCACAACCAGCGCCGGCGGCGGTCCGCCCAGGACACCCGAATCCAGCGGCACCACCGGCCCGATCCTGCTCCAGCGGTCGCAATTGGCGGCGGCATCGGGCGGCAGCCGCTCCGCCTGCCCCAGCAGCGCCACCTCCACCGTCCAGCCGCGCCCGGCAAGCAGGCGGGCGATCACGAAGCCGTCGCCGCCGTTGTTGCCTGGCCCGCACAGCACCACCGCCCTGCCGGGGGCGGACGCAAGCTCGGGCCAGGTCTCGAAGATCGCCGCGACCACGCCCTTCCCGGCCCGCTCCATCAGCTCCAGCCCCGTCACCGCGCCCGAGGCGATCGCCGCCCCTTCGATCGCCCGCATCTGCGCCGCCGTCAGGAGTTCGTCCATGGTACTGCCCCCGATTCAATTCTGCTCAAATCTTGTGCGCATCGCACAATTGTTGCACAGCGCAGATCATTCGCCCTGCCCCGCCGGCGTCGGCGAAGGGTATCTGATTGTGAGAGCCATTCAGACATGATCTGACCCCCGTGGACAAGGTTGCGAGGAGTGCCACGATGAAGAAGATCGAAGCCATCATCAAGCCGTTCAAGCTCGACGAGGTGAAAGAGGCGCTGCAGGATGTAGGGGTTCAGGGGCTGAGTGTCATCGAGGTCAAGGGCTTCGGTCGCCAGAAGGGCCACACCGAACTTTACCGGGGCGCCGAATATGTCGTGGACTTCCTGCCGAAGGTGAAGATTGAGGTGGTTCTCGACGACGACCAGGTCGAGGCCGCGGTCGAGGCGATCATCGGCGCAGCCCGCACCAACAAGATCGGCGACGGCAAGATCTTCGTGAGCCCGATCGAACAGGCCATCCGCATCCGTACCGGCGAATCCGGCTCGGACGCGCTGTGACGAACCCGATTTCCAAGCGAGAGGACAAAAGGAAATGAGCAAGGACGCAGTTCTTCAGCTGATCAAGGAAGAAGAAGCGGAATACGTGGATATCCGCTTCACCGATCCGCGCGGCAAGCTGCAGCACGTGACCGTGATGGCCGACCAGGTGGACGAGGACTTCCTTGAGGAAGGCTTCATGTTCGACGGATCGTCCATCGCCGGCTGGAAGTCGATCGAAGCTTCGGACATGAAGCTGATGCCCGACACCGACAGTGCCTATGTCGATCCCTTCTATGCGGAAAAGACCATCTGCCTGCACTGCTCGGTGGTCGAACCCGACACCGGCGAACATTACGAGCGCGACCCGCGCGGCACCGCCGAGAAGGCCGAGGCCTACCTGAAATCCAGCGGAATCGGCGACGTGGCCTATTTCGGGCCCGAGGCGGAATTCTTCCTCTTCGACGACGTGCGCTTCGAGAACTCGATCAACAAGGTGTCCTATCAGGTGGATGCCACCGATGCCTCGTGGAACACCGATACCGAGTATGAAATGGGCAACATGGGCCACCGCCCCGGCGTCAAGGGCGGCTATTTCCCGGTCAACCCGGTGGACGAAGCGCAGGATCTGCGTTCGGAGATGCTGTCCACCATGAAGCGGCTGGGCATGAAGGTGGACAAGCACCATCACGAGGTGGCCAGCTGCCAGCATGAACTGGGCCTGATCTTCAACTCGCTGACCAAGCAGGGCGACGAGCTGCAGAAATACAAGTACGTCATCCACAACGTGGCCCATGCCTACGGCAAGACCGCGACCTTCATGCCCAAGCCGATCGCCGGCGACAACGGCACGGGGATGCATGTGAACATGTCGATCTGGAAGGACGGCAAGCCGCTGTTCGCCGGCGACAAGTACGCCGACCTGTCGGACGAGGCGCTGTGGTATATCGGCGGCATCCTCAAGCATGCGCGCACGCTCAACGCCTTCACCAACCCCTCGACCAACAGCTACAAGCGGCTGATCCCCGGCTTCGAGGCACCGGTGCTGCGCGCCTATTCGGCCCGCAACCGGTCGGGCTGCGTGCGCATCCCGTGGACCGAAAGCCCCAAGGCCAAGCGCGTCGAGGCCCGCTTCCCCGATCCGTCCGCCAACCCCTATCTCGCCTTCGCGGCGCTGCTGATGGCCGGTCTTGACGGCATCCGCAACAAGATCGACCCCGGCGAGGCGATGGACAAGAACCTCTACGACCTGCCCGCCGAAGAGCTGGCCGGCATTCCCACCGTCTGCGGCAGCCTGCGCGAGGCGCTGGACGCGCTGGCCGCCGATCACGACTTCCTGCTGCAGGGCGACGTGTTCACCAAGGACCAGATCGATGGCTACATCGCGCTCAAGATGGAAGAGGTCGAAGCCTACGAGCACACCCCGCACCCGGTCGAGTACCAGCTGTACTACAGCTGCTGACCTTCCGATCGCGAAACGATGTGCAGGGGCGTCCCGATATCTTCGGGGCGCCTTTTTCCTTGCCCGACAGGCAGGCTCGGCACCGCCGGGCTGGATGTTGCCCCGCCTTCGGCACGATCTTGCCACATTTCCCGCGGGGGCAAAAATATCCCTTCCGTTTCAGCGGGATGGACATGAGAGAAAACCCGCCCTCCGGATGCATGATCCCTGAAATTGCCCGATCTTGCCGCATTTTCACCCGGTTTCGGGACTAGTTTCTCCACGTAGAACCCACCTGGAGGACCCAAACGTGACAAAAACGTCAAAATATCACGGCGGTCTCGTCTTTCATCGCGGCCGCGATTCCGGGATCGAGCAATTCTGCCGCATCGTCGCCTCCACGCTGGAGGACTACGGACACATGGTCGAACGCCAGAGCATCATCGACCCCTGCACCGCCCGGGTCGTCACCAGCCAGTACCTGGTCGAGCTCGGGCTGGGGGAGCTGCCCGAACAGGATGCCGGCGACATGGTCGCCGGGCCGCGTCAGCGTCTGGAAATCGCGATGAGCGCGGCCGGGGAAGGTTACGAAGACCGCGATGTTTCCGAGCTCATGCTCGTGGTCATGCTGTACCGGATGGTCGATTTCTGCGACGCCGAGAAGATCGAATGGCTGAACCCCGCAACGGTGCTCACGGTGAGCCAGTTCCTGAGCGCCTTCACCTCGGTTTCTCCCCGTCGGGTGCGCAGCCGGCAACGGGCGGCGGCGGATCTCTCGCCGGCGCAGCCCGTTGCGGCCGAGCCCTCGGAACCCGCGGCCGGACAACCGGATGCCGCGGCCGAGGAAGAAGCCGTCGCCCGTGCCTTTCGTTGCGAAGACGATGACATGATCGAGGTCATCTCCGAGGACGAGATTCGCCCCAACAACGTACGCCGGCTTGCCACTTGGGGCATGACCGGCATGGTCGCGGTCATCTCGGCCCCGGCGGCGCTCCCGATCGCTGCGCTGAACGTGGTCCGGGGCGAGGATTTTCGCCTGAACACGCAGATCCTGTCGCTGACCGGGCTTCTGACCGTGCTGCACGGCACGGGGGCCCTTGCAAATCTGGCCGATTACCTGCCGATCTGAGCCGATCGACATTCAAATTGCGCAAAACTCCGGTCGTTGCCGGAGTTTTTGCATTTTGAGTCCGTCACTCTCCGCCGCCGTTTTGCAGGATTTCTGCGGCGCACCCTGCACCGCCATCCAGCCAAGCCGGCAGGTGGCCGATATCGGGCAGGATCGCGTTCGCATGCGGGGCCAGAACCCGGGCCGGGGCCGGCCCGGTCAGCACCCCGACCGTCACCATGCCGGCCGCCCGCCCGGCCAGCAGGTCATGCAGGCTGTCTCCAACCATGGCCACGCTTGCCGGCGTTGCGCCCACATGCTCGGCAAATGCCAGAAGCTGCCCCGGCGCGGGCTTGGCGCCATGGCCGCTGTCGAACCCGGCAATGAAATCCAGCCGGTCGAGAATGCCGGCCGCGGCAAGATGGGCACGCGCCGGGCCTTCGGCATCATTGGTGGCAACGCCCAGCCGCAGCCCTCTCTGGCGCAGACGGTCGATCAATGGCCGCAACGGAACCGCCTCGGCCTGAGGCGCGGCGGCTGCTTCCTCGTTGACCAGCGCCAGAAGAGATCCCTTGTCGAATTCGGGCAGATGCGGGGCCAGCGCCTCGACCACCTGCGCCGCCGTGCCCGCAATCACGATACTGTCGGGAGAAAAGCGCCCGCGGGCCACGTCGAAGCCGATCCGGGAACCCAGCTGCACGGCGCGGCCCCGGTCTCCTCGGGCGATCCGCATCAGGAAAGCCTGCGCCCACGCCCCCCAGCTGGCGGCAAAGTCGAAAAGCGTTCCGTCCTTGTCGAAGAGAATGGCCTCGATCCGCACCCCTGCCCCCTCAGGTCCAGTGCACCTGCGCGCCCCCGGGCAGCGCCGCCCGGGCCTGCATCGGCCGATCCGGCACGATCCCGGCCTGCTCGCAGAACGCCCTCACCCAGGCATCGTCGAGCATGAGAAAATCCAGCACCGAGGCCAGGAATTCCGGCTCTGCCGCCCGGGCGCGCAGATCGGCCAGAGAGGCGCCGGTCGAGCCCAGGAAGACCGGCAGCAGATCGTCGTTCGCAGCCAGCCAGCCCAGCACCTGCAGGGCAAGCGTTTCGGCAGCTTCGCGGGAAAACGACATCGCCAGACCCGTTTCTCCGATGATTGAAATGGTTTGTTAACCACTCTCATGAAGAGTTCGGGACAGGCAACCGCAAAATTCGAAGGGGCGTGCACCGTGCAGGGAACCGTTCTGATCGTCGATGGGGTTTCGACCAACCGGATCATGCTCAAGGTCCTGTTGTCCTCGGCCTGGTATCACGTGGTGCAGGCCGACCGCATCGGCGGCATCACGGCAACCGCCCGGCGCGTCCGACCGGACGCGGTGGTGACTGCCATGACCCTGCCCGATGGCGACGCACCGGCGCTGCGGGCGGCGCTCGCCGCCTGTCCCGACCTCGCGGCGCTGCCGGTCATCGCCATTGCCCCACAGAACGACCGCGCTGCCCGCCTGCGGGCGCTGGAGGCAGGGCTTGACGATGTTCTGAACCAGCCGGTGGACGACACCATCCTTCAGGCCCGCCTGCGCCGCCTGATTCGCGCCCGCAGTGCCGAGCAGGAGTTCCTGCCGCGCCTGACGGTCGGCGACGGGCTGGCCGAGGCCCCGGCCCGCTTCGCCGGGCCGGACCGTCCTGCCTCCGCCCCGGCGCGCATTGCCTTGGTCTCGCGCGAGCAGGGGGGCGGCGCGCTCTGGCGGGTGCGATTGCGGGAGGCACTCGGCCCCCGTGCCGGCGAAATCCGTCTCATGTCGGTGCCCGAGGTGGCGGCGGCGCGGGATGCACCCGACCTCTTCGTGCTGCATCTGGACGCGACCGAGGGCGGGGCCGGCCTGGCGCTTCTGTCCGAGTTGCGGGCATGGCCGGGCAGCCGTCATGCGGCCATCGTCGCGCTGACCGATCCTGGCGATGCCCGCCTTGCGGCCGAGGCGCTGGACCGCGGCGCCGATGACGTGATGGAGACCGGATTCTGCGCCGAGGAGCTGGCCCTGCGGATCCGCGCGCAGCTGGCGCGCAAGGCGCGGCTGGATCTGGCGCGGGCGCGGCTGCGCGACGGGCTGGCGGCGGCGCGGACCGATCCACTCACCGGCCTGTCGAACCGCCGTCACGCCGACGGGCGGCTGGAGTTTCTGCTTGGGCAGGCGCGCCATTGCGGCAGCCGTCTTGCGGTGATGATGCTGGACCTCGATCATTTCAAGGCGGTCAACGATCGCCACGGCCACGCCACGGGCGATGCGGTTCTGATCGAGGCCGGCCGCCGGCTGCGGGTGGCGTCGGGGCCGGCGGGCATGGCCGCGCGCTACGGGGGTGAGGAATTTCTGGTCGCCTGTCCGGTGTCCTCGCCCGGCGAAGCGGAAGAGGTGGCCGAACGCTTGCGCCGCGCGATTGCCGAACGCCCCTTCCCGGCCCGCCGCCCCGGCGCAGGCCTGGCGGTCACCGCCAGCATCGGTGTCGCCGTCACGCCGCCACCGGGGCGGGCGGGAGAGGCACCATCCCCCACTGCGCTGATCCGGCAGGCCGATCGGGCGCTCTATCGCGCAAAGGCGGGTGGCCGCAACCGCGTGGTCCGGTTCCGCGGCACAGCGATCGCCGAGGGGACGGAAACGATGCCCGATCGCATCGCCTCGGGACCGCTCAGCCGATGACCACGCCGTGCCGTCCGGCCAGATCGACGAAGAACTGCCACGCCACCCGGCCCGAGCGCGCGCCGCGCGTGGCCTGCCACTCGATCGCCGCGGCCCGCAGTGCATCCGGGTCGGGTTGCAGGCCCCAGGCCGCGCAATAGCCCTCGATCATCGCCAGGTAGTCGCCCTGGCTGCACGGGTGGAATCCCAGCCACAGGCCGAACCGATCCGAGAGCGACACCTTTTCCTCGACTGCCTCGGAGGGGTTGATGGCGCTGGAGCGTTCGTTCTCGATCATGTCGCGCGGCATCAGGTGGCGGCGGTTCGAGGTGGCGTAGAACACCACGTTCTCGGGGCGCCCCTCGATGCCGCCATCCAGCACCGCCTTGAGCGACTTGTAGTGCTGATCGTCGTGACTGAAGGACAGGTCGTCGCAAAACAGCACGAACCTCTGCCGCGCCCCGCGCAGATGATTCAGCAACCGGCCGACCGAGGGCAGGTCCTCGCGCTGCAACTCGACCAGTTTCAGGTCGGGCGCAGATTCGGCCACCTTTGCATGGACCGCCTTGACCAGGCTCGACTTGCCCATGCCGCGCGCGCCCCACAGCAGGGCATTGTTGGCCGCGAACCCCTGGGCAAAGCGCCGGGTGTTCTCCAGCAGCGTGTCGCGCGCCCGGTCGATCCCGACCAGCAGCTCCAGATCGACCCGGCTCACCTTGTGCACGGGTTCCAGCCGGTCGGGGTCCACGTGCCAGACGAAGGCCGGCGCGACGTCGAAATCCGGCGTCGGCATCGGCGACGGGGCGATCCGTTCAAGCGCGGCCGCGATCCGCTCGAGCGGATCGCGGGCGGCCATGGCGGCAAGTTGATGCAGGTTTCCCGCCGTCACTTGCCGCTCTCCTCTTCGTCATCCTCCTCGAAATCGGCCAGCAGCGGCTCGTCGCCATAGTCGTCGTCGTAATAGCCTTCGGCGCGCAACTTTTCCTCACGCTTGGCCTCGACCCGGCGGACCAGGAAGATGGACACCTCGTAAAGCCCGTAGATCACCGTGAACAGGATCACCTGGGTGATGACATCGGGCGGGGTGACGATGGCGGCCAGCACCAGGATGCCCACCACCGCATATTTGCGTACGCCCGCCAGCCCCTCGGAGCTGACCAGCCCGACCTTGCCCATCAGCGTCAGCAGCACCGGCAGCTGAAAGCAAAGGCCGAAGGCGACGATGAACTTGATGGTGAGGTTGAGATATTCCTGCGCCGAGCCCTGGAAGACCACGCTCAGCGGCGGCGCGGCGTCCACCGCCCCGGCAACGGATTCGCCCTCGGCCCCGAACTGCTGGAAGCTGAGGAAGAAATTGTAGGCCAGCGGCGTCACCACATAGAAGGCGAAGGCCGCGCCCAGGAAGAACATGAAGGGCGAGGCGATCAGGAAAGGCAGAAAGGCGTTCTTTTCGGACTTGTACAGCCCCGGCGCCACGAAACGCCACATCTGCGTGGCGATATAGGGAAAGGCCAGGATGAACCCGCCCAGCAGCGAGACCTTGATCGCCACGAAGAAGCCTTCCTGGGGGCTGATGAAGATCAGGCTGCAATCCTGCCCGCGCTCGGCCAGCACCGCGCAAAGCGGCTGGGTCAGGAAGTTGAAAATCGGCGTGGCGACGCCGAAACTGATCACCATGCCGACGATGAAGGCCACCACCGAATGAATGAGCCGCGTGCGCAGCTCGGCCAGATGTTCGATCAGCGGGGCTGTCGTGTCGTCGATCTCGTCGCTCTGACTCATGCCTTGGTCCCGGTTTCGCCCGTGGTCTCATGCGTGGTTTCGTGCGTGGCCTTGACGGCCGCCTCGGCCTCGTCCGCCTTTGCCATCGCCTCCTGCGCCTCGCGCATCTTGCGTTCGGCGGCGGCCCGCGCGGTGGCTGCCTGGATTTTCTTCGCGGCCTCGGCGCGTTCGGCCGCCAGCTTGCCGGTTTCGCTTTCGGGATCGAAGCTGGTCGGATCCATCTCTCGGGTCAGGTCGCGGGCCGCGTCCCGCACCCCGTCCAGCGCCGCATCGACCGGATTGGTGGCGGCCTTCAGCCCCTTCGTTACCTCGCTGACCCCGGCCTGATCGGCAGCATCGTTCATGGCCCGGGAGAACTCGCGCGCCATGCCCTTCGCCTTGCCGACCCAGCGGCCGATGTTGCGAAACAGCACCGGCAGGTCCTTGGGCCCCACGACGATCAGCGCCACAATGCCGATCAGCAGAAGTTCGGTCCAGCCCAGATCGAACATCGGCGCTTACGCCTTGTCCTTGTCCGTTTCCGGGGTGACGTCCCGGGCCGCCTCGCCGGCATCCTCCTCCAGTTCCTTGGTGCCTTCCTTGACGCCGCGCTTGAAGGCGGTGATGCCCTTGCCGACCTCGCCCATGAGCGAACTGATCTTGCCCCGGCCGAACAGGACCAGAACCACGATCGCGATCAGAAGAAGGCCGGGAAGGCCGATATTGTTCAACATGTCCATCTCCTCATGTCTCGGGCGCGAACCCCGGCGGGCGCGCAATCTCTTCTCTTCGGCGTTCTACGCCCATGACCGGGCGGCGAAAAGCATCCAGAGCCCCGGGAAGGACCGAATCCGCCCATCGGTGGCCTCGAAAACCGGGGAAGTTTGATCTCCTGACAGTTTCATGTCAGTTTATCGCGCATGACCCGGTTCATTGCATCCACTCTGGCGGCCCGGCATCCCGGCGCTGCCGCCTCGTGACAGGCCGACCCCATGCGCCGCAATGATCGCCTGTTCGAGATCATAAGGATCCTGCGCGACGGCAAGCTGCATCGCGCGCAGGATCTTGCCGACCGGCTGGGGGTGACGACCCGGACGATCTATCGGGACATGGAGGCCCTGAAGAGCTCGGGCGTGCCGGTGCGCGGCGAACGCGGCACCGGCTATCGCGTGCGGGAGGTGGTCGCCCTGCCCCCGCTCACGCTCGAGGCCGAGGAAGTCGAAGCCCTCAACCTGGGCATCGCCATCGTGTCCGAGGCCGTCGACCCGGATCTGAGCGCCGCCGCGCGGTCGCTGGCCGACAAGATCGACGCGGTTCTGCCGACGCGAACCATTTCCGAGGCGGAGGAATGGAAATACGCCGTGCACCCCTTTGCCAGCGCCGCGCGCGGGTTTTCGCACATGAGCCTGCTGCGCAGCGCCATCAAGGGGCGGCAAAAGCTCCGCCTGGCCTTCCGCGATGGCGATGGCCGGCTGGTTCGGCGCACCGTCCGGCCGCTGCAGATGGATTACTGGGGGCGCGTGTGGACCCTCATCGCCTGGTGCGAGCAGAAGCGGGATTTCCGCGTCCTGCGGGTCGATCTCATCGAAGAGGCCACCGCCCTGCCGGAACTGTTCGTGGACGAACCCGGCAAGACGCTCGAGGATTTCCGCGCCCGTCCGGAGGCGGGCTGAAGGGCGCGCTCAGTCCCGCGCCGGAAACACGAAGCAGCGGTCCCGGCGCACGCTCAGCCACATGGGCCGGCCCGGTTCGGGCAGGAACACGTTGGGCACGGTGGCCTTCAGGATCGAATCGTCATGGTCCATGCGGAATTCCACCAGGCTTTCATGGCCCAGGAACCGCGCCCGCACGACGACGCCCCGCGCCGCCACCCCGTCCGAGGCTGTAGGCAGGGGGCCGACCCCGTTGCGGTCGAAATCCAGCCGCACGTGCTGGGGGCGGAACACGATGTCCACCTCGGTCCCGTCCGGGATCCCCGGCGCCAGAAAACGGCCGAAGGGGGTTTCCGCCAGCGCCCCGTTCACCACCGACCGCAGCACGTTGACATCGCTGAAGAACGCCACCGCCGCCTTGTCCACCGGCCGGGTATAGACATTGTAGGGTGCACCGCGCTGGACGATCCGCCCGGCCCGCATCAGGGCGATCTCGTCGGCCATGCGCATGGCCTCTTCCGGTTCGTGGGTGACCAGAAGCACCGCGGCATTCTCTTCCTTGAGCAGGGTCAGGGTCTCGTCCCGGATGCCGTCGCGCAGCCGGTTGTCCAGCCCCGAAAAGGGTTCGTCCATCAGCATGATCCGCGGCCGCGGCGCCAGTGCCCGCGCCAGCGCCACCCGCTGCTGTTCGCCCCCCGAAAGCTGGTGCGGATAGTCCCGCGCATGCCGGGTCAGGTGCACCCGCTCCAGCAGCTCCTCGACCCGCGCCCGCTTTTCCGCCTTGCTGCCGCGGCGCAGACCGAAGGCCACGTTGTCGGCCACGTTCAGATGCGGAAACAGGGCGAAATCCTGGAACATCAGGCCGATTTCGCGCCGCTCGGGAGGAACGCGGAAGATGGTGTCGCAGACCAGCTTGCCATCGACGTAGATCTCGCCCGAATCCTGCATCTCGACCCCGGCGATCATGCGCAGCGTCGTGGACTTGCCGCAGCCCGACGGCCCCAGAAGGCACATGACCTGCCCGGCCATGATGCTCAGCGACACGTCATCCACCACACGCCGCCCCTCGAACCGGCGCACCAGATTGCGGATTTCCAGTCTCGGGATCTGCTGATCCGGCGTCACGCTCGGCCCCTCTTTCCAATCCCGATCAAGAGCATCGGATTGCTGCGCAGATAACAACCCCGCGGGCCCCGTGCAAGCGGTCGGGAACCAGGCGGCGATGACCGGAGATGACCGGGAAGGATCGCCGCGCCCGGTTGCGGAAAATCCGATGCAGTTTTTCCGCGCCCGTTCAGTCATTCTTTACCGCCGCGCCGCAATCTGCCGACATCGGAACAGGCCGCACAACATGGGGGACGGACGATGCAGGACGGTGGCGCGCTTGCGCGGATCGAAATGGTCGGGACGGAGGCGGCGGAACGCTCGCCGGTGCCGGCCCCGCCGCCGCACCCGCTCTTGCCGCTCAACGGCCGCGCCAAGGCCGCGATCGTGGTGCGCCTTCTGCTGAAGGAAGGCGCCGATCTGCCCCTTGAGGACCTGCCCGAAGATCTCCAGGCCATCCTCACGCAGCAGATCGGCCGGATGGGCCTCGTGGATCGCGATACGCTTGCCGCGGTGGTGCACGAATTCGCCGAGGCGCTTGATGGCGTGGCGCTGACCTTTCCTGGCACTCTGGCGGGGGCGGTATCCGAACTCGAAGGCCGGATCAGCGCCCAGACCGCGGCGCGCCTGCGCAAGGAGGCCGGCATTCGCGCCGCGGGCGACCCCTGGGCGCGGCTGCGCGCCGTTCCGGTCGATGATCTGGTGGAGATCGTCCAGACCGAAAGCGTCGAGGTGGCCGCGGTGCTCCTGTCCAAGCTGGACACCGCCCGCGCCGCCGAGCTTCTGGGCCGGCTGCCCGGACCGCTGGCGCGCCGGATCGCCTTCGCCGTGTCTCGCACCGGCAATGTCACCCCCCAGACGGTGGAGCGAATCGGCATCGCACTGGCCGGACAGCTGGAAAGCCGCCCGCAACGGGCCTTCGAGGACGAACCGGGGAAAAGGATCGGGGAAATCCTGAATCTCTCCACCTCCTCCACCCGCAACGAATTGCTGGACGCGCTGGAGCAGACCGATGCGGATTTTGCAAGCTCGGTGCGCAAGGCCATCTTCACCTTTGCCCACATCCCCGCCCGGCTGGAGCCGCGCGACGTTCCCAAGGTGGTGCGCGCCGTGGACCCGGATGATCTGGTGAAGGCGATCGCTTTTGCCGGCGAGGGAGAGAACCGCGAAGCGGCCGAATTCCTGCTCTCGAACATCTCAAGCCGGATGGCCGACAACCTGCGCGAAGAGGCGGCCGAAAAGGGCTCCGTCAAGACACGCGAGGGCGAGGCCGCGCTGGCCGCCGTGGCCGCCGCGATCCGCAACCTCCAGCAATCGGGCGAAATAACCCTGCGCAGCAACGAAACCGACGCCGAGGAAGCGTGACGCGCCCGGCCCGCCTCTGCCGGCGGCAGGGCGCGCGGCGAAGCGCCCTTGTGGTCGCGAAGGCGGGGCTCTATGTCTGGCGGCGCGAAACCCACGGTCGCCGACTGCGAGACGATGCCCCTGCCCAGATCCGAAATCCCCCGCGCCCGGCTGCCCGGATATTTCCTGTCCTACCTGCTGGCGCGCGGCATGATCGGGCTGTTCCGGCTTCTGCCCTATCGCTGGCGCGTGCCGGCGACGGGCAAGCTGGCCGCCCATGTTCTGGCCCCGCTGGCCGGTTTCCGCAAGAGGATCCGCGACAACCTGGCGCTGGTCATGCCCGACATGGACGCGACCGAGGTGCGGCGCATGTGCATCGGCGTGGCCGACAATGCCGGCCGGGTGATGATGGAGCTGTTCTCGACCGAGGATCTGAAGGCGCGGGCCAGGCGCGCGCCGCTGGTCGGGCCCGGACTTGCCGCGCTGCGAGAGGCACGCGCCGAAGGCCGCCCGATCATCCTGGTGACGGCGCATTTCGGCAATTACGACGCCGCCCGGGCGCGTCTTGCCGCCGAAGGATATGTTTCGGGGGGGCTCTATCGCCGCATGGCCAACCCCTATTTCAACGACTTCTACGTTGCCCACATGCGCGCCATCGGCGGCCCGATGTTCGAACAGGGCCGGCGCGGGATGACGGAACTGGTCCGGCATCTCAGACGGGGGGGAATCGTCGGCATCCTCAACGACCTGCACGCCCATGGCGGAGCCAATCTCACGTTTTTCGGCAAGCCGGCGGTGACCTCGCTGATCACGGCCGAGCTGGCGCTGAAATACGATGCGCTGCTGCTGCCGGTCTATGGCATACGCCAGCCGGACGGCCTGGATTTCGAGGTGCGCGTACATGCGCCGATCCCGCATTCCGACCCCGTCACCATGACCCAGGCGATCAACGACGACCTCGAAGCGATCGTGCGCGAACACATGCCACAATGGTTCTGGATTCACCGGCGGTGGAAGACCTGGCCATATCCCGCCCGACACGCCCAGGCAAATCGGGCCGGCGGTACCTAATCGGCCCGCGCCGCCGCCACGATGGGCCCCAGCCCGGCACGCTGCACCAGTATCGCCGCCCGAAGGCCGGGATCGACCTGGGTTCGGAACTCGGCCGGCGCGGTGCCGTCCCAGCGCCCCAGCCTGCGCCAGTCCCGCACCACATTGGCATAATCCATGCGCCGGCCGGCGTTCTCGCCACGCGTGATCTCGACCTGCAGCAGCGGGGCATATTGCACGATGTGGACGTCGAACGGCCCTTCGCCCAGCCCGTCCCGCGGCGTCAGCCGGGCGACCACCGCCCCGCCCTGGCGAGACACCTCGATTTCGACGCGCCGATCATGCGCCGCACCGCGGGCGATCGCCTCAGCCAGCTGCATCGGCTTGGCGCCGGCAATCTCGTCGCGCCCGTCCACGATCATCTGCGGGGTATAGATCATGTCCCGCCCCGCCCGGCGGGCATATTCCTTCTGCCGCCGCGAAAAGGCCGGGTCCGCGAAGGTGTCCGCCCAGCCGATGTAATCCCAGTAATCCACGTGCAGGGCCAGCGGAAGGACATCCTCGCGCTGGGCAAGCTCGGCAACCAGCCTGTCGGCCGGCGGACAGGCCGCGCATCCCTGCGAGGAGAAAAGCTCGACCACCACGGGGCCCGATCCTGCCTGCGCCGCCCCGACCGCAAGGGTCCATGCCAGCGCCAGAACGGAAGGAAATGAAGTCATGCTGAAACGATCCCTGTTGCCCCGTCCGGTTTACCCGCGCCCGCCCGGCAAGACCAATCAATGATTCTTGATACCCGCGCGAGCAGCCGGCCATGGCGCGCCGCCTCCGCCCCCGCGTAGTATGGCCCGAAATTTCCGGCATCTTCCGCGATTCGGCGCGGAAAGGCGAGGTCGGGGCGAAAAAATGTGTGCAACGGTATACAAAATCCCCGCAGAAGGCGTTTCCGCTATTGAACGCGGGCGGCGGCTGATGCAGATAGCGCCCAGCACATTCCCGTTCTCACGATACCTTGAGGGAGATCCGCATGCCCATTACCGTTGGTCAGGATACCGCCAGCACGCGCCGCACGCTCAGCGTCGGCGGGAAAACCGTTGCCTATTACTCCATCCCCGCCGCCGAGGCCGCCGGGCTTGGCGACTTCTCGAAGCTGCCGGCGGCGCTGAAGGTGGTGCTGGAGAACATCCTGCGGTTCGAGGATGGCGGCTTTTCGGTCTCGACCGACGACATCCGGGCCTTTGCCGAATGGGCCGAGAAAGGCGGAAGCAACCCGCGCGAGATCGCCTATCGCCCGGCCCGCGTCCTGATGCAGGACTTCACCGGCGTGCCGGCGGTGGTGGATCTGGCCGCCATGCGCGACGGGATCAAGGCGCTGGGGGGTGACGCCCAGAAGATCAACCCGCTCAACCCGGTGGATCTGGTGATCGACCACTCGGTCATGATCGACCATTTCGGCAACCCGCGCGCCTTTCAGATGAATGTCGATCGCGAGTACGAGCGCAACCTCGAACGCTATACCTTCCTCAAATGGGGCCAGAAGGCGTTCGACAATTTCCGCGTGGTGCCGCCGGGCACCGGCATCTGCCACCAGGTGAACCTGGAATATCTCGCCCGCACGGTCTGGACCGATACCGACCAGAACGGCGAAACCGTGGCCTATCCCGACACCCTGGTGGGCACCGACAGCCACACCACCATGGTCAACGGCCTGGGCGTTCTGGGCTGGGGCGTGGGCGGCATCGAGGCCGAGGCCGCCATGCTGGGCCAGCCGATCTCGATGCTCATCCCCGAGGTGGTGGGCTTCCGCCTGACCGGCGAGATGGTGGAAGGCACCACCGCCACCGATCTGGTGCTCAAGGTGGTCGAGATGCTGCGCGAAAAGGGCGTCGTGGGCAAGTTCGTGGAATTCTTCGGGCCCGGCCTCGACCATCTGCCGCTGCCCGACCGGGCCACCATCGCCAACATGGCCCCCGAATACGGTGCCACCTGCGGCTTCTTCCCGGTGGACGGGGAAACCCTGCGCTATCTGCGTGTCACCGGCCGCGACGAGGACCAGATCGCGCTGGTCGAGGCCTATGCGAAGGCCAACGGCCTGTGGCGCGATGCGGATTACGCGCCGGTCTACACCGATACGCTGGAACTGGACATGGGCGACATCATCCCGGCGATTTCGGGGCCCAAGCGTCCGCAGGATTTCACCCCGCTGAACAAGGCGGCGGACAACGTGTTCCAGGTGATTTCCGAGTTTCGCGGCGAGAACGGCTCGGCCCAGTCCACCGACATGCTGGCCGAGGGGCCGGCTTTCGATCCGGTCGACGATCCGCGCCGCAGCGTGAAGGTCGAAGGCGCCGATTACGAGCTGCGCGACGGGGCGGTGGTGATCGCCTCGATCACCAGCTGCACCAACACCTCGAACCCCTATGTGATGATCGGGGCGGGTCTGGTGGCAAAAAAGGCGCATGAGCGGGGGCTCACCCCCAAGCCCTGGGTC
This sequence comes from Piezobacter thermophilus, assembly GCF_055386745.1. Taxonomy (NCBI): domain Bacteria; kingdom Pseudomonadati; phylum Pseudomonadota; class Alphaproteobacteria; order Rhodobacterales; family Paracoccaceae; genus Piezobacter; species Piezobacter thermophilus. Next base: position 1,692,179 of record NZ_AP042380.1, read on the forward strand.
AAGACCTCGCTGGCGCCGGGCAGCCAGGTGGTCAGCGAATATCTGGAAAAATCCGGCCTTCAGGAACACCTGGACGCGATCGGTTTCAACCTCGTGGGCTATGGCTGCACCACCTGCATCGGCAACTCGGGTCCGCTGGCGCCGGAAATTTCCGAGGCGATCCGCAAGGGTGATCTGGTCGCCACCTCGGTGCTGTCGGGCAACCGCAACTTCGAAGGCCGGATCAGCCCCGACGTGCGCGCCAACTACCTGGCCAGCCCGCCGCTGGTGGTGGCCTATGCGCTGGCCGGCGACATGAACATCGACCTCACGAGCGAGCCGCTGGGCCAGGACCGCGACGGCAACGACGTCTATCTGAAGGACATCTGGCCCACCAATCGCGAGATTGCCGATCTGGTGCACGAAACCGTCACCCGCGAGGCCTTCCAGAAGAAATATGCCGACGTGTTCAAGGGCGACGAGAAGTGGCAGTCGGTCGAGACCACCGACGCCGAAACCTATGACTGGCCGCCCACCAGCACCTATATCCAGAACCCGCCCTATTTCCGCGACATGTCCCCCGAGAAGGGCGAGATCACCAATGTCGAAGGCGCCCGTATCCTGCTGCTGCTGGGCGACATGGTGACCACCGACCATATCAGCCCCGCCGGCGCCATCGCCCCCGACAGCCCGGCTGCAAAATACCTGACCGAGCATCAGGTGGCGCCCAGGGATTTCAACTCCTACGGGTCGCGCCGGGGCAATCACGAGGTGATGATGCGCGGCACCTTCGCCAATATCCGCATCCGCAACGAGATGCTCGACGGCATCGAGGGCGGCTACACCAAGGGCCCCGACGGCAAGGTGACCAGCGTCTTCGACGCCGCCATGGCGTGGAAGGAACGGGGCACGCCCTTGGTGGTGATCGGCGGCGAACAGTATGGCGCAGGCTCCAGCCGCGACTGGGCGGCCAAGGGCACGGCGCTGCTGGGGGTGAAGGCGGTGATCGCCGAAAGCTTCGAACGCATCCACCGCTCCAACCTCGTGGGCATGGGGGTGATTCCCTTCGAGTTCACCGGCTCCGACAACCGCACCTCGCTGGGGCTGACCGGGGACGAGGTGATCTCGATCCGCGGCCTCGACAGCGTCGAGCCGCTGGCCGAGGTGCCCTGCGACATCACCTATGCGGACGGGACGACGAAGACGATCACGCTCAGGTGCCGGATCGATACCGCGCCCGAGATCGAATATGTCGAACATGGCGGCGTGCTGCACTACGTCCTGAGGAATCTGGCGCGCGGCTGATCCCGGCCCGGCCGAATCGACAACACCCCGGCGCAATCGCGCCGGGTTTTTCGTGCCGCGCGCGCGGGACCGATCCCCGCCAGATTCCGATATCCTCTTCCATGATGCGGAAAAAACGCCAAAATCCGCGTCGGACGCGGGTCCTGTAAGCCAGCTGCAAGGTTGGACGTCATATACGGCCGGGGCAACGACGGATGCCGCGCCCACGCGGATCCGCGCCATGACATGAACAGAGGACACGAACATGCCTGCGCTTGAACAATTTCACCCGATGATTCTCCATTTTCCGATCGTTCTGATTGTCGTGCTCGCAACGATCGACCTGATCGCCGTGGCACGCGGCCTGCCGCTGGGCGGGCGGGAAACCTATGCCTCGATGGCAGCCGCCTTTGCGGTTGCGGCCGGCCTTTCGGCGGTGCTGACGGCGATGCTGGGCGATGCCGCGCTGGACATCGCACAGACGCGCGGTTTTTCCCCGGACCTGTTCGAAACGCATGAAGGCCTCGGCTGGACCACGGCCATCGTCTTCGGCCTCTGGGGCGCGATCCGGGCCGTCCTGTGGTGGAAGCGGACCCCGCTGGAAGGCGGGCGCAAGACGGCCGTGGCGGTGGTCGACGTGGCGCTGGTGCTGCTGGTCGTGACAGTGGCCTATTTCGGTGGCCAGCTCGTCTATGAGCACGGGGTGAACATCCAGGCCCTGGCCAACTGAAGCCCCCCTTCACGAAGATTCCGAACCTGTCGGCGGGCGGAGAGCGATCTTCGCCCGTTTCCGTTTCCCGCGCGAGGCACCGGCGATGCGCAGGGGAGCTGCCCGGGAAGCGCCCTATTCGATTTTCCGTGCCTCTTCGATCATCGGCATGATGGTCTGTTCCAGAACCCGCCTGGTGATCGGGCCGGCATAACGGTTCACCACCCTGCCCCTGCCATCGATGACGAAGGTTTCGGGGGCACCGAAGATCCCCCAGTCGATCTTGGTCCGAGCCGTCACCGCCTGACCCTGCGCGGCATAGGGGTTGCCCCGTTCGGCCAGGTATTCAAGTGCCTTGTCCTCGGAATCGTCGAAGTCGATGCCATAGATCGGCACGTCGAGGTTGCGGCTCATCCACATGAGCGTCGGATGCTCGGCCCGGCAGGCCACGCACCACGCGCCCCAGAAGTTCACCAGCTTCACGCCCGGCGCGTCGAGCATGTCGCGCGTGAGGAACGCGTAATCGCCAAGCGGTTCCAACGACAGCGGCGGCGACGGCCGGCCCGTGCGGGCCGAGGCCGGCGGGTCCGGGGCGTCGCGCTGCATCCCGTAGAACACGATCGCAACGAAAAGGGCAAAAATCAGCGGCGGCAGGACGAGCAGCCACGAAGCGCCCTTTCGCGCCTCAGCCACGGCGAGAGGCTCTTTTCTCGATCCTTTCCATCTCGGCCCTGATCCGGCGGCCCCGCCACAGGCTGAGCCCGACCAGCGCCAGGATCAGGACGATGGATACTCCGTAGGCCGACAGAACGGTTTCGGCATATTTCCCAAGATCCGGCATCATGCGGCAACCCTTTCCCGCGCCATCAGTGCCCGGATCCGGCGGGCGCGGATTTCGGTTCCGGTCCGGTAGAGCACCAGCGCGATGAACAGCAGGATGAAGCCGGCGATGCTGACAAGCAGGGGATAGTAGAAGACATCGGCCACGTGCTCTTCCTTGTCGAGGCTGAGCGACGCGCCCTGGTGCAGTCCCTGGTTCCAGAAGTTCACTGCATAGCGGCTGAGCACGGCGAAAACCGACCCCACGATGCACAGTACCGAGGTCAGGTCGGCCGCCGTTTCGGGATCCTCGATCGCCTCCCACAAGGCGATGTAGCCGAGGTAGAACAGGAACAGGATCAGGAACGAGGTCAGGCGCGGATCCCAGGCCCACCAGGTGCCCCACATCGGCTGCCCCCAGATCGCGCCGGTCAGCAGCGCGATCACCGTCATCGTCGCCCCGATCGGGGCCGCGGCCCGGGCGGCAAGGGCGCTGACGTGATGGCGGCGCACCAGCCACACCAGCGAGGTGACCAGCATCATCAGCCAGGCGTTGATCGCCAGCATGGCCGAGGGCACATGAAGATAGATGATCTTGACGGTCGAACCCTGCCGGTAGTCGTCCGGCGTAAAGAAGAACCCCCAGACCAGGCCGACGACGATGGCGACCGCCGCGGTCGTCCAGAAGAACGGCAGCACCCTCTCGGTTGCGGCGAGGAACTTCTTGGGGTTCGCGTATGCCCACAGGGCATTCATTTTCTGCGAAAGTGACATGGCCGCTATCTAGTCCTTTCCCTGCCGCTTCTCAATTCCCGTCTCACCGCAAGTTGATCCGCAGCACCGCCGCGCTGGCGAAAGGCAGCAGCGCGATCACCGCCGCGCTGATCCCCGACAGCATCAGCAGCGGCGTCGCCGTCTCCATCCCTGCGGCGCCGCGCCGGGCCACCTCGGCCCCGAAGATCAGCGTCGGCACGTAAAGCGGCAGCACCAGCAGGCTGAGCAGCAGCCCGCCGCGCTTGAGCCCCACGGTCAGCGCCGCCCCGAAGGTGCCGATGACGCTGAGCGCCGGGGTGCCGAGGATCAGCGAAACCATCAGCCAGGCATAGCCCGACGCCGGCAGGTTCAGCAGCACCCCCAGCACCGGCGCCGCCAGCACCAGCGGCAGCCCCGTGGTAATCCAGTGCGCCAGCGCCTTGATCGACACCACCCCCTCCAGCGGCAGCGGCGCCGTGGCCAACAGATCGAGCGAGCCGTCCTCCCAGTCCAGCGCCAGCAGCCGGTCCAGCGACAGCAGGCAGGCCAGCAGCGCCCCAAGCCACAGAACCCCCGGCGCGATGGTGGCCAGAAGGGCCGATTGCGGGCCGACGCTGAACGGCACCAGCGTGGTGACGATCAGGAAGAAGGCCAGGCCGAGGCCGAAGCCCCCCCCCGCCCGCAGCGAGAGTTTCAGGTCGCGCAGCAGCAGGGCGATCACAGGAAGCCTCCGTCGAAGTCGTCCAGCGGCGCCGGGCGGGCCCTGTAGGGGCCCACCTCCAGCAGCTCGGCCTCCAGGCCCAACTCGATATGGGTGGCGATCAGCGCGCTGCCCCCCTGGGCAAGATGCGCCCGCACCGCGGCTGCGAACATCTCGACCGCACTGCGGTCCAGCGACACGGTGGGCTCGTCCAGCACCCAGACCGGGCGCCCGGTGACCAGCAGCCGGGCAAGACCCAGCCGGCGTTTCTGCCCGGCACTGAGATTGCCGGCGTGGCGATCCGTCAGATCGTTCAGCTCGTAGGCGTCAAGCGCGGGCCCGATCGACCCGGCCCCGAACACCCGCGCCCAGAAGGTGAGATTCTCGGCCACGGTCAGGGTGGGCTTGATCCCGTCGGAATGGCCGGCATAGGCGATGGAATCGCCCGCGCCCTCGATCCGCCCCGAAACCGGGGGCTGCAGCCCGGCCACACAGCGCAGCAGGGTGGTCTTGCCGATCCCGTTCGGTCCGCGCAGCACCAGCGCCCGCCCCGGAGTCAGCGTGAAACTCAGCCCTTCCAGAACGGGCACGCCGCCGCGGGCGATGACAAGGTCGGTCACGGTCAGGGTCATGCAGGCGGCTTAGCGCAATGCGAGGGCGGGCAAAAGGCGCAAATTTCGCCGCCGCCGGAACCTGTGCGCACATCACGCATCCAGCGGCAGGTCGGTGGTGGACTTGATTTCCTCCATCGACAGCAGCGCCGTCACGTTGTGCACCCGCACCTCCGAGATCAGCGCCTGATAGAAGGCGTCATAGGCGCGCGCGTTCTTCACCCGCACCTTGAGGATATAGTCGATATCGCCCGCCAGCCGGTGCGCTTCCTGCACTTCCGGGCGATCCTTCAGCGCCTTGAGGAAGGCCGCCTGCCAGCCCGCGTCATGTTCCGAGGTACGGATCAGCACGAAGAAGCAGGCCTCGTACCCCAGCGCCTCGGCATCCAGGATCACCGTCTGCCTGCCGATCACCCCGGCCGCGCGCAGCTTGCGAATCCGGTTCCACACCGGCGTCTTGGAACTGCCCACCCGGCGGGCGATCTCGTCCAGCGACTGCCCCGCATCGCGTTGCAGCTCGGCAAGGATTTTCCGATCCATCGCGTCGATGCGGACCGTCATTCCGATATTTCCCCGACTATGGGACCGCCCGTTTCCACCATTGCCAGATACGAAACGAACGTCCTTATTTTTTCATACATATGGCCTGATATCAGAACAATTTCCTATATTCCAGTCAGAACATGACCCGATCAGGAGCCCGAACATGCAACGCCCCTTCACCCCAAAGGTCGTCACCGCCTCGGACCTGTTGATCGGTGACGTGATCTACCTGGCCGCCGACGATTCGTGGGTGCGCGAACTGTCCCGCGCCGAGGTGATCACCGACGAGGCCCACGCCCAGCTGCGGCTTCTGCACGCCGAAGCGCAGCAGGACCGCGTGGTCGGGCCCTACCTGGCCGAGGTCGCAATCGGAGAGAACGGCCCCGAGCCCGTGCATTTCCGCGAGCAATTCCGCCTTGCCGGCCCGTCGAACCTCCGCCACGGCCAAAGGGAACATGCCGGACCGCACATCGAACAGCCCCGGGCCTGACAACAGGCCGGAAACCGCTTCTCCCCGGCCGCACGCCTCTTCCCGAGACGGCCCGGGGCTGCCCTGAAGGACACTGCACATGTACAGCTATACCGAATTCGACCGCGCCTTCCTTGCCGAACGCAACGCCCGGTTCCGCGCCCAGGTGGAACGCCGGATCGACGGCTCGCTTTCGGAAGAGGAATTCCGCCCGCTGCGCCTGATGAACGGGCTCTATCTGCAACTGCACGCCTACATGCTGCGGGTGGCAATCCCCTACGGCACCCTCAATCCCGACCAGATGCGTGCGCTGGCCGATGTCGCCGACCGCTGGGACAGGGGCTACGGCCACTTCACCACCCGCCAGAACCTGCAATACAACTGGCCGCGCCTGCGCGACGTGCCCGACATGCTGGACGCGCTGGCCGAGGTCGGCCTGCATGCGATCCAGTCCAGCGGCAACACCATCCGCAACGTGACCACCGACCATTTCGCCGGCGCCGCCGCCGACGAGGTCGCCGACCCCAGACCCTGGGCCGAGCTCATCCGGCAATGGTCCACCGATCATCCCGAATTCCAGTTCCTCGGGCGCAAGTTCAAGATCGCCGTCACCGGCAGCGCCCACGACCGCGCCGTGACCCGCTTCAACGATATCGGCCTGCGGCTGGTGCGCCGCGACGGAGAGCTCGGCTTCGAAGTGACCGTCGGCGGCGGCCTGGGGCGCACGCCGATGATCGGCAAGGTGCTGCGCGACTTCCTGCCGCAGGAGGATCTGCTGCCCTGGCTCGAAGCGATCCTGACCACCTTCAACCTGAAGGGCCGCCGCGACAACAAGTTCAAGGCGCGGATCAAGATCATGGTGCACGAGCTGGGCCTCGAGGCGCTGCGCCAGCGGGTCGAACGCAACTTCGCCCTGATCCGCCCGGCATGGCGCGGCGCCGACCAGCAGCACCTGGCACGGATCGCGGCGGATTTCGCACCGCCCCGGTTCCGCTCGGCCCCGCTCGACGGGTTCCATCGCGCGCGCGACACCGACCCGGCCTTCCGCAGCTGGACCGACACCAACCTGACCCCCCACCGCCACCCGGAACACGCCATCGTCACCATCAGCCTCAAACCCCATGGCGGCACGCCGGGGGATGCGACATCCGGGCAGATGCGGGTGATGGCGGACCTCGCCGAACGCTACAGCCATGGAGAGCTGCGCATCAGCCACCAGCAGAACGTGATCCTGCCCCATGTCCACAGATCCGACCTGCCGGCCATCCACGCGGTGCTGAGGCGCCACGGGCTGGCCACCGCCAATGCCGGGCTGATCTCCGACATCATCGCCTGCCCCGGCATGGATTACTGCGCCCTCGCCACGGCCCGGTCCATCCCCGTCGCACAACAGATCGCCGCCCGCTTCCACGAGCTGGGGCTGGAGCACGAGATCGGCCCGCTCCAGATCAAGATATCGGGCTGCATCAACGCCTGCGGGCATCATCACGTGGGACATATCGGCATCCTCGGGCTCGAACGCGCCGGGGTGGAAACCTACCAGGTCACCCTTGGCGGCGACGGCGGCGAAGAGGCAACCATCGGCGAACGCACGGGCCCCGGCTTTTCGGCCGAAGAGATCGTGCCGGCAATCGAACGGCTGGTCATGGCCTGGCTCGAGCTGCGCCGGGACAGTAGCGAGACCTTCCTGCAGACATACCGCCGCCTCGGCGCCGCGCCGTTCAAGGCCGCGCTCCATGCCCGGCCCAAAGACGTTCGCCGCCCCGCCCATGCCGCCTGATCATCCTGCCATGACCCTTCCTCTTGCCGAAAATACTCCCGCCGGAGGCTCCGCCGGCGCCGCCCCCGCGGCGCTGGCGAAACAGGCCGCCGCGCTGAATGCGCGCTGGCGCCACCACAGCGCCACCGACGTGATGCACGCCGCCCTTGCCGAGGTCGGCAAGGTCGCCCTGGTCTCCAGCTTCGGCGCCGAATCGGTGGTCCTGCTGCACATGGCGGCAGTGATCGACCGCGCCACGCCGGTGCTTTTCATCGACACCGAGATGCTGTTCACCGAAACGCTGGTCTATCAGACCGAAGTCAGCGAACGACTGGGCCTGACCAATGTGCGCATCATCCGCGCAGAACCCGGCGACATCGCCCGCACGGACCCCGACGGCACCCTGCACCGGCACGACCCGGACGCCTGCTGCGCCCTGCGCAAGACCCGCCCGCTGCTGCGCGCGCTGGCCGGCTTCGACGGCTGGATCACCGGCCGCAAGCGGTTCCAGTCCGGCACCCGCGCCGCGCTCGACTTCTTCGAGGTCGAAGAGGGCACCGGACGGCTCAAGATCAACCCCCTCGCCCACTGGGCGCCCGAAGACGTGCAGACCTATATCGAAGAAAACCGCCTGCCCCGGCACCCGCTGGTTTCCCGCGGCTATCCCTCGATCGGATGCGCGCCCTGCACCGCGCCGGTGGCGCCCGGAGACGACCCCCGCGCGGGACGCTGGCGCGGAAGGGAAAAGACCGAATGCGGCATTCACATGGTGAACGGCAAGTTCACGCGAATCGGAGAAAACCAATGACCATTCTCGTCACCGACGAAGGTTTCCGCACCGACGACTGGTCCGGCGGCTTCACCCCCCTGGCCGAGGCGGAAAGTGACGCAACGTCACTCGACCTGCTCCCCGACACCGATCCGCTGACGCTTGCGGGCCGACTGGAAGGGTTGCGCATGATCCGCGTGGAGTTTCCGGTCTTCTCGGACGGGCGCGGCTTCTCGATCGCCCGCCAGCTTCGCCTGATGGGCTATCGCGGACGCCTGCGGGCCCGCGGCCACGTCCTGGCCGACCAGTACGCCATGGCCCGCCGCGCCGGATTCGATGAGGTCGAGATCGACCCGATCCTGGCCGCCCGCCAGCCCGAACATCAGTGGCGCGCCCGCGCCGACTGGCGGTCTTTCGACTACCAGGCGCGGCTGCGCGGCTGAATCTCCTTCACCTGACATAAATCAAAGTTTAATCAGAGGTGCCGGTTTATCGACCCGGCAATCGCGAACCATGAACGAGATGACCGCCGTGACCGACGCCCCCGCCGCGAAAGCGCCCACCCTGCCCGACGCCCAGACCGTGACCTTCGTCAAGCACTGGACCGACAGCCTGTTCTCGTTCCGGGTAACCCGGCCGCGCAGCCTGCGGTTCCGCTCGGGCGAATTCGTCATGATCGGCCTGCTGGGCGACAACGGCAAGCCGATCCTGCGCGCCTATTCCATCGCCTCGCCCGCCTGGGATGACGAGCTGGAATTCTACTCCATCAAGGTCCCCGACGGGCCGCTCACCTCACGGCTTCAGCACATCAAGCCCGGCGACCAGATCATCCTGCGTCCCAAGCCGGTGGGTACGCTGGTGCATGATGCGCTGCTGCCGGGCAAACGGATCTGGTTCTTTGCCACCGGGACCGGCTTTGCCCCCTTCGCATCGCTGCTGCGCGAACCCGAAACCTACGAGAAGTACGACGAGGTCGTCATCACCCACACCTGCCGCGAAGTGGCCGACCTGGCCTATGGCAAATCGATCATCGACAGCCTGCACGAAGACCCGCTGATCGGCGAGATGGTGGACGACAAGGTGAAATACTACCCCACCACCACCCGCGAGCAGAGCCCGAAGATGGGCCGCATTACCGACCTTCTCAGGGATGGCACGGTGTTTCGCGATCTCGGCATCGACGGCATCAACCCCGAAACCGACCGGGCCATGGTCTGCGGCAGCCTTGCCTTCAACATGGAGCTGAAGGAAATCCTCGAAGGATTCGGCCTGCGCGAAGGCGCCAATTCCGACCCTGCCGAATACGTGGTGGAAAAGGCCTTCGTCGGCTGAAACCGGGACCGGCGCGCAACCGGGCGGCCCGGCGGCGCGACCGGTTTGCCGTCGCGGCCGACCGCCTGCCGTGACAAAACCGCCACCCCCCCACCCGGTCATGCGAGCCGGGCGCATTTTTCGTCGCCACCGGGGTTTAAGCGGCTTGAAACGATGGAGCGGCCAAGATAGATTTCGGCTTCGAATTTCGCCATTTTCCGCAACGAACAAAGGAACGAAACCATAGCCCGCAGACCCCATCACGCGCCGCCGCAACGCGACACCGGCCCGCGCGTCAACGAGAAAATCCGCGCCCCCGAAATCCGTCTGATCGGCGCCGATGGCGAAAACCTCGGTGTCATGCCGCCTGCAAAGGCCCTTGTCCTGGCCGACGAGGCGGGGCTCGACCTTGTCGAGATTTCACCGAACGCCAATCCGCCGGTCTGCAAGATCATGGATTTCGGAAAGTTCAAGTACGAACAGCAGAAACGCGAATCCGAGGCGCGCAAGAAACAGAAGACCATCGAGGTGAAGGAGGTGAAATTCCGCCCCAACACCGACACGCACGACTACCAGGTCAAGATGCGCAACGTCTTCAAGTTTCTGGAAAACGGCGACAAGGTGAAGGTCACGCTGCGCTTTCGCGGACGCGAGATGGCGCACCAGAATCTCGGCCGTCAGCTTCTCGAGCGGGTGGCCGAAGACGTGAAGGAGATCGGCAGGGTCGAGAACATGCCGAAGATGGAGGGCCGGCAGATGATCATGATGATCGGCCCCAATCCCCAGAAATGACCACGCAGCAAACCGCGCGGCCCTCCTCACCGGGGCCGCGTCCGGCTTTCGGGCCGCCCCTGCGGCCCGGCGCTACTCTTCCTTGTCCAGACCGGGAATGAGCGAAGCACTCATTTCCGCCAGTTTCCCGGTTTCGGCCGTGTACTGGTCGATCGCCTTCTGGATGAACTCTCCCTGAAGCTTCTGCAGCTGCGCCGGATCCTTGCAGTGCAGGCAGGCATGCTGGAACTTCACGTCCTCCTTTATCCGGTCGGCCATGAACTGCAGCACTTCGCTGCTCATCTCTCCCATCTTCTCGGCCCACGCCGCGCCAAGCCATGCCAGCGACGACAGGCCAAGCCCCTGCATCCGACCAATCGCCTCGGCCATGGTCGGCTGCGCGTCCTTTTCCCTTTTCGTGGTTCGGGTCATCGCGAATCCCCCCTGATCGCTACGTGGGAAGTCTAGCCATTCATGACCGATAGCGCTTTGACGTCAGTCAATTCATGCTCGATCAGAGGTATTGTTTCCACCCCATAAACAAAAACGGGCCACGCAGTCCCGCGCGGCCCGCCATGATGTTGTTCAGCGCCCCTCAGCCCGCGGCCGCCACTGCCCGCCGGGTCATGACCCCGACCAGATGCGCGCGATAGGCCGCGCTGCCATGCAGGTCGGAAATCATCCCCTCTGCCGGAACGGAAAGCCCCTCCAGCGCCTCGGGCGCAAAATTCGATGACAGCGCATCTTCGGCCTCGGACCAGCGAAACACGCCGTCTTCCGAAGCACCCGTCACCGCGACGCGCACCCCGTCGGCATATCTGGCCACGAACACACCCACCAGCGCAAACCGCGAGGCCGGCTGCTCGAACTTCTGGTAATTCGCCGCCTCCGGTATCGGGAACTTCACTGCGGTGATGATCTCGCCGTCATTCAGGGCGGTGGTGAACATCCCCTGAAAGAAATCGTCGGCGGAAATCTCCCGCGTATTGGTCACCACCGTGGCACCGCTGGCGAGCACCGCCGCCGGGTAATCCGCCGACGGGTCGTTGTTGGCCACCGACCCGCCGATCGTGCCCCGGTTGCGCACCATCGGGTCGCCGATATTTCCCGCCAGCGCCGCGAGGGCCGGATAGGCCCCGGCCCCGGCGGCAACCGCCGCATGGGTGGTACCGCCCCCGACGGTCAGAACCCCGCCCTCGGCGCTCACACCCCTGATCTCGCCGATCCCGCTCAAGCTCACCAGCTTCGCCGGCGCGGCAAGCCGCTGCCTGAGCGTCGGGATCAGCGTCTGCCCGCCACCCAGAACCTGCGCTTCCTCCGAAGCCAGGGCAGCCACCGCCTCATCCAATGTCGTCGGTTTCACGAACTCGAAGTTGTACATCTCTCTTCCTCCCGCAAGATCCGCAAGATATCCCTGCTTCCTCTTGCCAAAAATACTCCGGGGGTCCGGGGGCTGGCCCCCGGTCCCGCGCTCTTCGTTCAGCCCTGCATCGCGGCCCAGACCCGCGACGGCGACACCGGCATGTCGATGTGGTCCACCTTGAAACCACCCGACTGCAATGCGTCGATCACCGCATTGGCCACCGCCGGGGGCGAGCCGATCGCACCTGCCTCGCCGCAGCCCTTCACGCCCAGGGGGTTGTGGGTGCACGGCGTCGCGCAGGAGTGATCCACCGTATAGAACGGCACGTCATCGGCCCGCGGCATGGCGTAGTCCATGAACGATGCGCTCAGCAGCTGGCCGTTCTCGTCATAGACGCAGTTTTCCAGCAGCGCCTGCCCGATCCCCTGGCCCAGACCGCCATGCACCTGGCCATCGACGATCATCGGGTTGATGATGTTGCCGAAATCGTCCGTGGCCGTGAACCGCTCGATCGAAACCTTCCCGGTCTCGGGGTCAACCTCCACCTCGCAGGCATAGGCCCCCGCCGGATAGGTGAAGTTGGCCGGATCGTAGAACGCGGTTTCCTCCAGCCCCGGCTCGATATCCTCCAGCGGGTAGTTGTGCGGCACGTAGGCGGCCAGGCACACGTCGCCCCAGGCCACCGACTTGTCGGTGCCGGCAACGCTGAACTGCCCGTCCTTCAGCTCGATATCGGCCTCGGACGCCTCCAGCAGATGCGCGGCGATCTTCTTCGCCTTGTTGATGATCTTCTCGGTCGCCCGCACCATGGCCGAGCCCCCCACCGCGATCGAACGCGACCCGTAGGTGCCCATGCCCATCGGCACCTTCGAGGTGTCGCCATGGACGATCTCGACCATGCTTTCGTCGATGCCGATCATCTCGGCGATCACCTGCGGGAAGGAGGTTTCATGCCCCTGCCCGTGGCTGTGCGAGCCGGTCATCACCACGATGCCCCCGGTGGCATTCACCCGCACCGTGGCGCTTTCATACAGCCCCGCCCGCGCGCCCAGCTGGCCCACGAGATTCGAGGGCGCGATCCCGCAGGCCTCGATATAGCAGTTCACGCCCAGACCCCGCAGCCTGCCGCGCGCCTCGCTTTCCTTGCGCCGGGCCTCGAAGCCGGCCAGATCGGCAAGCTCCACCAGCTTGTCCATGGTGGCATGGTAGTTGCCGGTGTCGTATTCCAGCGCCACCGGCGTGGCATAGGGGAACTCGGTGATGAAGTTCTGCCGCCTGAGCGCGATCGGATCGACGCCCAGCTCGCGCGCGGCCTTGTCGATCACCCGCTCCAGCTGGAAGGTCGCCTCGGGCCGCCCGGCACCGCGATAGGCATCCACCGGCACCGTGTTGGTGAACACCGCCTTGACGTTCACATAGATCAGCGGCGTGCGGTAGTTGCCCGCCATCAGCGTCCCGTGCAGCCATGTGGGCACGCTCGGCGCGAAGGTCGAAAGATACGCCCCCATGTTGGCATAGGTCTCGGTGCGGATGGCGGTGAAGTTGTTGTCCGCATCCAGCGCCAGTTCGATCTTCGTCACATGGTCGCGCCCCTGGGCGTCCGACATGAACGCCTCGGACCGGCTGGCCGTCCATTTCACCGGCCGGTTCAGAGCCTTGGCGGCAAAGGTGCAGAAGGCTTCCTCGGCATAGTGAAAGATCTTCGAGCCGAATCCCCCGCCCACATCCGGGGCCACCACGCGCAGCTTGTGCTCGGGGATGCCCAGCACGAAGGCCCCCATCAGCAGCCGGATCACATGCGGGTTCTGCGAGGTGGTGTAAAGCGTGCTCTCGTCCGAGGAGCGGTCGTAATCGCCGATCGCCACCCGCGTCTCCATCGGGTTGGCGACAAGACGGTTGTTGACCAGCTCCAGAGTGGTCACATGCGCGGCATTGCGGATCGCCTCGTCCACCGCCTCGCGGTTTTCCTCGACGAAGCCCCAGTCATAGCACAGGTTGGACTTCAGATCGTCATGCACCTTCGGCGCGTCCTCGGCCAGCGCCGCCTTCATGTCCACGACCGCCGGCAGCTCGTCGATATCCAGTACGATCGCCTCGGCCGCATCGCGCGCCTGTTCGGGCGTCTCGGCAATCACCCCGGCAATCATCTCGCCCACGTGACGCACCTTGCCTTCCGCCAGGATCGGGTGCTTGGGCTCCTGCATCGGCTCGCCGAACCGGTCGGTGACCTGCCAGCCGCAGGGCACGCCGCCCACGGCTTCGAAATCGGCCGCGGTGAAGATGCGGATCACGCCCGGCATCTTCTCGGCATCCGAGGTGTCGATCTTGTTGATCTTCCCGTGCGCCACGTCCGAGCGCAGGAAATGCACGTAAGCCTGCCCGGGCAGGTTGATGTCGTCGGTATATTTCCCGGCTCCGGTCAGGAACCGCACGTCCTCGCGCCGCTTCGGGCTGGCGCCAATGCCATGATCCTTGGGCATGTTCGAAATCCTCCTCTGTCTCTCCGGCAATGCCGGCCCCGGGCCCGAGCGCAACCTCACGGCGCGCGTGCCGGCCCGGCGGGCCGCCTCCGGGGTCTTATTCCGCGGCGATCGCGCTCACGTCCTGGCCGCTTGCGGCCATGATCGCCTTGACGATGTTGTGATATCCGGTGCAGCGACACAGGTTGCCGCTCAGGTGGCGGCGGATCTCCGCCTCGGTGGGTTTCGGATTCTCCTTCAGCAGCGCCGCCGCCGACATCACCATGCCCGGCGTGCAGAAGCCGCACTGAAGCCCGTGATGTTCCTGGAACGCCGCCTGGATCGCGCTCAGCGTCCCATCCGGGGCGGCCATACCCTCGATGGTGGTCACCTCGGCCCCCTCGGCCTCAAGCGCAAGCATATTGCACGACTTCACCGCCTCGCCGTTCACATGCACCGTGCAGGCGCCGCACTGGGCCGTGTCGCAGCCCACATGGGTGCCGGTCAGCCCGAGATGCTCGCGCAGAAAGGCGGACAGCAGCGTGCGCCCTTCCACATCGCCACTCACAGCCTTGCCGTTCACGGTCATCGTGACCTGTGTCATGAGATCCTCCCGTTTTCATGTCCTTGGCCGAGAGTTTAAGCACGCGGTATCGCGGTTGAGAACAGGAAACTTGCCGATTTCCGGGCAATGGCCGGGGCCACGGGCCGGGCAATCCGCGTAACCCCCTTGCTTTTCTGGCCCTGCGCGATTTCCGGTCCGACCAAAGTATGATGGCCCTGTCCCCGGATGAAGTTGCACCAAAGTCCTGATTTCGTTCAACTCTTGTACAACGGAGCGATGCAAGCGGGCGAATCCCGCCCCCCGCTCAGCGCGCCCGGGGCCTGCGCGGCTGCGGACGGGTGGGAATTTCCTTGAGCAACCCGCCCACGCCCATCGCGGCAATGTCATCGCCCGTCACCGCGATTCCACAGGCGATGCGGCTCAGCACCCAGTCCGCCCCGTTCAGCGCCGGCGAGCGAGCGCAGCCGGGCAGACCGATCACCGGCCGCCCCGACATCTCACCCAGGAACAGAAGATTGCCCGGATCCACCGGCATCCCGAAGCGCTCGATCCGCCCGCCCGCGGCGCGCACGGCCCGCGGCGCCACGTCATCGATGTCCGAAGTGGCCGAGCCGGTCAGGATCAGCACCAGATCCCCCGGCACCCGCGCCAGCGCCGCCGCCAGCGCCTCCTCCCGGTGCGGCACCTGCTCGAGTGCCGCCAGCCGCATGTCCAGCGCCGCCAGCCGCCCCTCGATGGCTCGGATGCCCTTGTCGTCGTCCGGCCCGCCGGGAACCCGCGTCACCACCAGCCCGGCCTCGCGCAGCACCGGCCGGGCCAGGCGAAGCGCCCCCCTTCCCGCCGCGCAGGCCCGCGCCACCGCGGCGCCGGGAACCGCCCAGGAAATGATCTTGATGGTCGCCACCATCCGCCCGGCTTCCATCTGCCGATACGGCGGCACCGTGGCCAGTGTGATCATCGGATGCACCCGGTTGAAGGCCTCCAGCGCCCCCACCTCCAGCACCGCCACCCCGGCCGACTCCGCCAGTACGTTCACCCGCCCGGTGAAGGGGGTCGTCAGACGCAGCCCCGCCGCGCCCGGATCGGGCACCAGCGCCGCCGCCAGCCGCGCCGCGGCTTCGTTCTCCACCACATCGCCCGGCTCCAGACGCGCCACGATCACCTCGTCCATCCCCGCCGCCGCCAGCGCCGCAAGGTGCCCGGCCTCCAGCACGATCCCCTTCTTCAGCCGCCCCCCCGCAATCGCCACCGAATGGGCCAGCACGGCGCCCTCCGCCTCGCCCAGCGGAACCGGCCCGAACCTCACCGCGCCCCTCCCGCCGGGAATGCGCGCACCCCGCACCCTTCCTCTTGCCGGAAATACTCCGGGGGAGTCGCGGCCTGCCGCGACGGGGGCAGAGCCCCCACCCGCCAGCGCCAGCCAGCCCCCCTCACGGCCCCGCCCCGCGCAGCACCGCCGTCATCTCGGCCAGGATCGCCACCGCGATTTCGGCCGGCCCCGCCGCCCCGATATCCAGCCCCACGGGCCCGTGAATCCGCCCCGTCTCGGCCTCCGAAAATCCGGCCGCCCGCAGCCGCTCGAGTCGCCTGGCATGAGTCCGCGTCGACCCCAGCGCACCGATATAGAACACCTCCGACCGCAAGGCCGCCTCCAGCGCCGGATCGTCGATCTTGGGATCATGCGTCAGCAGCACCAGCGCGGTGCGCCGGTCCAGACCCAGCCGCGCCAGAACCTCGTCCGGCCAGTCCCGCTCGATCCGCTCGCCGGGAAAGCGCGCGGCGTCGGCAAAGGTCTCGCGCGGGTCGATGATCACCGGATCATAGCCGGCAATCCGCGCCATCGGCACCAGGGCCTGAGCGATATGCACCGCCCCCACCACGATCAGCCGCAAGGGCGGGTTGTGCACGGCCACGAAAGTGGCACCATCCGCCTCCATGCCCGAACGGTCCATGCGCATCCGCTCGGGATAGGAATCATGCAGCAGCCGCCGCACGCCCGTCTCGAGATTCACCTCATAGGCCACGGGCCGCCGCGCCGCCCGCGCCTTCACCAGCTCTTCCAGCAGATCCTCGGGCAGAGCACTGCCCACGGGTTCGACGAGAACCTTGATCGTGCCCCCGCAGGCCAGCCCCACGGCAAAGGCGTCCTCGTCGCTGACCCCGAACTCCAGAAGACGGTGTTCGCCGGCCTCGATCGCCTCCTGCGCCTCGACGATCACCGCGCCCTCGACACAGCCCCCCGAAACCGAGCCCTCGATGCGCCCGTCGCCGCCGATCACCAGCTGCGACCCCACCCGCCGGGGCGCGCTGCCCCAGGTCTGCACCACCGTCGCCAGCGCCGCACCGAGGCCTTCGCGATACCAGGCCAGGGCGGTTTCGGGGCCGTTGTCGAATCGCTCCATCATCTGTCCTCTGCCAGCCTGTCGCGCATCATGAACCGGGCCGGACGCACTGTCTGCCCCCCATTGGTCGCACCGGAAAGGATGTCGGCGGCCCCGGGCGAAGGCAAGCCCCAAACCGCATTGAAACCTGTACCGGCACCGGCCCCGGCGCAGTCCGGGCGGCCCCGCCGAACCGGCGGTTTCCTGCCGATTTGCCAATGAATTCCGCGGTATCGGCGCAAATTCCCGCCCGGTGCTTGCCGCGCCGCCGCGCCGGGTCTAGACAATTGCCCCGAAGGCGCGCCGGCACGAGGCGCACCGCACAGGGATGGAACGAGGGTGATAAGGGCGTGCGAACGAAACTTGCCATCAGGGTACACGCGTTCCTAGAAAGATATTTTCCCGAACGCCGGGTCTTCCTGAAATCGGACACCGATACGCGATTCATCCGGCTTCGCCCCGGCACGCAGCTCGTGGCGTTTTCCGGCATGGCCCTGGTCCTGTCGTGGACGATCGTGGCCACCGCGATCCTGCTGATGGACAGCATCGGCGCCGGAAACTACCGCGAACAGGCCCGGCGCGAACACGAAATGTACCAGCAACGCCTGCAAAGCCTCGCCGCCCAGCGTGACGAACGCGCCGCCGAGGCCATCGCCGCCCAGAACCGATTCAACGCGGCGCTGGCGCAGGTTTCGGCCATGCAGTCGGACCTGCTGGCATCGGAAACCCGCCGGCGCGAGCTGGAAACCGGGCTGGAGGTGGTCCAGATCAACCTGCGCACCGCGCTGAAGGAACGCGACGAGGCCCGCAAGGCGCTGGCGCAGCTTCGGGCGAAGACCGAAGAGGACAACCCGGCCCTGGCCATGGCCGAAACCGCGCCGGTGCAGATCGACGCGGTGACATCGGTCCTGGAGCGCACCGCGGCCGAGCGCGACCGCATCCGCGCCGACGCGCAGGAGGCCCTGCGCCAGCGCGATGCGCTGGAGCGCGAAATCAGGCTCATGCGCGAACAGAACGACCAGATCTTCCGCCGCCTGGAGGAGGCGCTGGTGATCTCGGTCGAACCGCTCGACAAGATGTTCCGCAAGGCGGGGTTGCCGGTCGATTCGATCCTGCGCCAGGTGCGGCGCGGCTACAGCGGCCAGGGCGGACCGCTGACGCCGATCTCGTTCTCGACGCGCTCGGCGGTCGAGCCCACCGCGGACGAGCTGCGCGCGGGCCGCATCCTCGACAAGCTGGATCAGCTGAACCTGTACCGGATCGCCGCCGAGAAGGTGCCCTTCGCCATGCCGGTCAAGGCGGCGATGCGCTATACCAGCGCCTATGGCTACCGCCGCGACCCCAAGACCGGCGGCCGGCGCTTTCACAAGGGCGACGATCTGGCCGCGCCCATGGGCACCCCGGTCTATGCCACCGCCGACGGCGTGGTGAAATTCGCCGGCTGGCAGCGCGGCTACGGCAAGCTGGTCATCATCCAGCACGCTTTCGGCATCGAAACCTACTATGCCCACAATTCACGACTGCGCGTGCGCAAGGGCCAAAGGGTCTCGCGTGGGGATCGCATCAGTGATATGGGTAGCACCGGACGATCCACCGGATCTCATCTGCACTACGAAATCCGTGTGAACGGCAAACCAGTCAACCCGATTACATACATCAAGGCAGCGAGAGATGTTTTCTAAGAGCAAGATCCACGAGTCCGGCAACAAAGCCCAGGAAACCGCCAAGCCGGCCAGCCCGGCCCCGTCCGCACCGGCAGGCGACACCCGGGCCGCCGCGCCCAAGCCCAAGCCGCCGGCCTCGGTCCTGTCGTCGGACCTGCATATCACCGGCAATCTCAAGACCACCGGCGACATCCAGGTCGAAGGCACGGTCGAAGGCGACATCCGTGCCCATCTGCTGACCGTGGGTGAGACCGCCACCATCAAGGGCGAGGTCGTGGCCGATGACGTGGTCATCAACGGGCGCGTGGTCGGGCGCGTGCGCGGGCTCAAGGTGCGGCTGACCGCCACCGCGCGGGTTGAAGGGGACATCGTTCACAAGACCATCGCCATCGAAAGCGGCGCCCATTTCGAAGGCTCGGTGCAACGACAGGACGACCCGCTCAACCCCGGCGCCCGAAAGACCGCGAAACCGGCCGCCGGAGCCGCAGCCCCCAAGGCCGAGGCCTGACAGCGGCGCGACGCCCGTCCCGAGGACGCCCACCGCGAAAACACGCCGAGAAACATCCGACGCCGCGGCAGAGCGCTCTGTCGCGGCGTCTGTCGTTGCGCCACCGCGACAGGCGGGGATTTCTCACCGACAACAGACGCGCAACACCGCGCCAGAGGCCAATCCCAAATGCCCCGGGCGCGAGGCGAAGCGGCTCAGCACTGCCCGCTGGCGGCGCAGAGATGTTCCTTGACCATCGGTCCGACCTTGCCGAAGTCCATCTGCCCGGCATATTTGCCCTTGAGCGTGGCCATCACCCTGCCCATGTCCCGGATCGAGGCCGCGCCGGTTTCCCGCACCGCCGCCTCAACCGCCTTGCGCACCTGCGCCTCGTCCAGCTGACGGGGCAGGAATTCCCGGATGACGGCGATTTCCTCGCGCTCGCGCTCGGCCAGGTCCAGCCGTCCGCCCTCCTCGTAGGCGCGGGCGCTTTCCTGCCGCTGCTTGACCATCCGTCCCAGGATCGCCAGCACCTCCGAGTCGTCCACGCCGCCTTCGCGGCCCTCGCCGCGGGCGGAAATGTCGCGATCCTTGATCGCCGCATTGATCAGGCGCAAGGTCGAAAGCCGGGTGGCATCCTTCTCCTTCATCGCCTGTTTGAGAGCGTCATTGACCCGAGTTCGCAAGTCCATCTGTCCTGTCCATCGCATCGGCATCTGAACCCGGGACAATACCCAATGCGGGACCGTCGCACAACAATTCCCCGCCCCGTCGCGGGAAAACCCCGTAACCGCCTGATATCCGGGGGGCTTCACATCTCATGATGATCCTTCGTCCGGGAAAGGGGCGGGAAACGCGCCACGCGCCCGGGACCCGCACGCGCGATCCGGGCCGCCACCGCAGGGCCACCCGCGGGCGGGTGCTCAGATGTCCTGCCCCGGTTTCAACCCGGCCATCTTGCCGGCGAGAACCTCGAAGCGGTTGGCCATGATCTCGTACTGAACGGTGTTGAGCAGTTCGTAGACCTGCTGCATCTTCGGATTCTCCAGCGCCTCGGCATAGGCGCGCAGATCCTCGTCGCTGAGCGCGCGGTAGGTCCAGGCCGCCCCCGCCAGCGACGACTGCTCCAGCACCTTGCGCAGATCGTCCGCTTCGCGCTCCATCATCGCCCGCAATTCGTCCGGGTCCAGACGCAGCTCGATCACGCCGGCGGCACTGGCGGCCAGAAGAAAGCGGTACTGGATCTCCTGCAATGCCTTGACCGAACGCCCCGATCCGTCGATCGCCCGGTTCATGCGCCTGAGCAGATCGATCCGCGGCGACCCGCTGGCCGCCAGCTCCGCCAGGATGCGCGCCCCCTCCTTCAGCCGGATCGTGTCGTCCTCCATCATGTGCGCGGCATTCTCGACCTTCACCAGACGCTGGCCCAGATCGGAGGCGTAGAACTCCACGGCGTGGTCCAGCAGGTCGTCAGGCAGCGCCTTTTCGAGAACGTCCAGCGCCATCTCGCGCATGAGGCCGGTATCAAACACCCGGCGCGCGACTGTGGTCCAGGCGGGCCCGAAATCGCCTACATCCAGCCCCAGCATCTCGGGTGCGTCCGATGCCGACAGCGCGATGCTGTCCAGCGCCACGTCAAAGCCGGTGACGGACAGAAACGCCTCGATCCGGGTGCGTTCGGCGGGATCGGCGGACCCCGGCGCGGCGCCGGTCATGGCGAGGATCAGGATCAAAAACCCGGCAAGCGGCCCGGCTGCGGCGGTGCGAAGTCTGATGGCGGTGTTCATGTCTGCATCGTAAGCGATCTGCGGCCGCGAGCAACGCAAATCTTCCCCATGCGCCGCCGGTGCCCGGGGTTTCCGACGGCTTTCCCGCGGCACGTTTGCGGCCGCCTTGCGATCCGTTCGACGCATTCCGGGCGACCGGCAAGGCGCCATGCTGGCGATGTGAAAATCGCCCCTTGCCAGCAGCGAAAAACCCGATTAAACGCCTCCTCCAGACCCCCGCGGAGAGGTGCCGGAGTGGTCGAACGGGGCGGTCTCGAAAACCGTTGTGGGTGCAAGCCCACCCAGGGTTCGAATCCCTGTCTCTCCGCCACTTGCCTGTGAGGAATGTTTCTCTGTCCGCACTGCCCTTGGATTTTTCCGTTGTTTTCAATGGTTACGCCGGTGGGCTGTTCACCCTTGTCAGCGCGAGAGGGCAGTGACCTGCCCCCCAATGGTCCCTCATTCATAACGAGAGTCTGCGGGTTTGGTTTTCATAATCTGCGGTTTCGGTTTGGGCAAGCGCGCCGGGCGCGGAGCCTTTGGGTCGCTCAAGCGTCCGGCGCGCTTGGGCCGGCGTCTGGTTCCCCAGCGATGAGTGGGGCCTGACGTTGTTATAATCATAGCGCCACAGGGCCAGTTTTCGGCGGGCGTCATCGAGAGTATCGAACAGCTCCTCGTTCAGAAGCTCGTCACGCAGGCTGCCATTGAACGACTCGATGAAGGCATTTTGCTGAGGCTTGCCAGGATCGATGTAATGCCAGTCGACGTCATTGTCGTCCGCCCATTTGAGGATCGCCCGACTGGTGAACTCGGTCCCATTGTCAGAAACAATGCTTTCAGGCTTGCCATGGAGGCGGACAAGAGCATCAAGCTCGCGCGCCACACGCGCGCCCGAGATGCTGGTGTCGGCAACCAGGCAGAGGTTCTCGCGACAGCAATCGTCGATCACCGCCAGGATGCGGAACCGACGCGAAGCACCAAACGTGTCGGAGACAAAGTCCAGGCTCCATCGCTGGTTTGGCCTGATCGCCTCGGGCATTGGCGTCCTCGAGCCTCTGGCGCGCTTGCGCCCGCGCCGCCGTTTCACCGACAACCCTTCTTCGCGATACAGGCGATAGAGTTTCTTGTGGTTCATGATCATTCCCTTGCGTTCGAGCAACACGCCGATCCGTCGGTAACCGAAACGGCGGCGCTTGCCCGCAATCTGCTTCATCGCTTCGCGGATCTCCGGATGGTCCGGCGGGCGTTCGCGCCGGACCGTCTTGGGATCGACACCGACCAGCCTGCAGGCCCGGCGCTGCGAGATGCCATGATCCCGCATCGCCCGCAGCGCTGCATCACGCCGCGCGCTCGGCGTCGTCAGTTCTTTCCCAGGAGATCCTTCAGGACCGCGTTGTCCAGCATCGCATCGGCCAACAGGCGCTTGAGCTTGGCATTCTCGTCCTCAAGCATCTTCAGGCGCTTCACGTCCGAAAGCCCCATGCCGCCGTATTTCGACTTGTACTTGTAGAACGTCGCCGGGCTCAGCCCATGCCGGCGACAAACCTCCACCGTCGGCAGGTCACGTCCGTCAAGGTGGTGTAATTTGGGTGGCCTCGTGTCATGATCATGCGGCCTGAGTTGTTATGCTGAGAATGGGGTCGGTCTCCTCGTTGTCGATCTGGGCGAAGGCCTCGACCTGCATGTAGCGGCTTGCGGTCTGCCATTCGTCGTTCTGCTCGAACAGGACGGCGCCGATGAGGCGGGTGATGGAGGCCTCGTTGGGGAAGATCCCGACGACGTCGGCCCTGCGCTTCACCTCCTTGTTCAAACGTTCAATCGGGTTGGTGCTGTGCAGTTTCTTGCGGTGCTGGCGGGGGAAGGCCATGTAGGCCAGCACGTCGTGCTCGCTCTCGTCCATCAGCTCGGCCAGTTTGGGCCAGCGAGAGCGTAGCTGGTCGGCGACGCGGCGCCATGTCTCGCCGGCCTGCTTTCGGTCGGGTTGATCGAAGGCCTGGCGGATGGCGGCGGCGACGACGGTGTGCTGGCCGCGCGAGACGTGGGCCAGGGCGTTGCGCATCCAGTGGACGCGGCAGCGTTGCCAGGTAGCGTCGAAGACCCGCCCGATGGCCGCGCGCAGGCCGCTGTGGGCATCCGAGATGACCAGCTTGCTCCCGTCAAGCCCCCGGGCCTTGAGGCCGCGGAGAAAATCCATCCAGAAGGTTTCTGCCTCCGACGGTCCCAGCCCCAGGCCAATGATTTCACGGCGTCCGTCCGTGTTCGCGGCGACGGCGATTATGGCCGCTACAGAGACAATGCGCCCGCCTTGGCGCACCTTGAGATAGGTGGCATCCAGCCAGACATAGGGCCATTCACCGGTAAGCGGCCGGTTCAGGAATTCGTTGACCCGTTCGTCAATGTCCTTGCACAGCTTCGACACCGTGCTTTTGGAGATGCCGTGCAGGCCCATCGCCTGTGCCAGTTCGTCCACGCGGCGGGTCGAGACGCCACCGATCCATGCCTCCTGGATCACTGCGACCAACGCCTTCTCGGATGTCTTGCGCGGCTCCAGAAAGCCCGGGAAGTAGCTGCCCTGCCGCAGCTTGGGCACCTTGAGGTTCAGCCGGCCCAAACGGGTATCGAGAGCGCGCTCTCGATACCCGTTGCGCCACGTCGTGCGTTCACTGTTGCGCTCATGCTTGCCGGCGCCGATCAGGCCCTCGACATCGGCCTCCATCAGAAGCTGCAGCACGGCCTCAGCAACGGCGCGAAGAAAATCGCCACCGTCCTGCTTGGCCAAAAGTTCGGAAAGGTCCATATTCGTCTTGGTCATCGGGGTCTCCGTGTGGTTCGTGGTTGAAGCTCTGAAACTCCACCGCAACCATACACCTCGATGGCCACCCTGGTTACACCGTCGAAGGTGCAGAAATTACACCACGTGCGCGGACACTAACCCGTCGGGCATTCCGGCCTCCTGTTCCTTGATCATCGCAATGATTTGCGCCTCCGTAAAACGGCTCTTTCGCATTCGTCTGCTCCTTTCTGATCGGGCAGACTCTACTTCAAAATGCGGGCGTTGGCGGGGGGCAGGTCAGTGTCAGAAACCCCCGCAAATTTGCGGACATGGTCCGGAACATCGCCAGGATCGGACTGAAACGCCCGATCACCGTCACCCGCCGCGCTGGGGCGGATGAGCAAGACTATGATCTGGTTTGCGGTCAGGGACGGCTCGAGGCCTTCATCGAGCTGAAGCAGAAAGCCATCCCGGCAATTGTCATCGATGCCGACGAGGCCGACTGCCTGGTCATGAGCCTCGTTGAAAACTGCGCACGACGCCAGCATCGCCCCATCGACCTGATGCGCGAGATCGGCACGCTGCGAAAACGAGGATACGACGACCGGCAGATCGCGGACAAGATCGGCGTTTCCCCGGACTACGTCGGCATGATCGCTGGCCTTCTCGAGCGCGGCGAGGAACGGCTGGTCTCGGCGGTGGAGACCGGCCTGCTTCCCCTCAACCTCGCCATCGAGATATCGAAGACCGATGCCGAAGGCGCGCAGCGTGCGCTGATGGATGCTTACACGCAGAAGAAACTGCGGGGAAAGAAACTCGCAGCCGCCCGGCGCCTCATCGAACAGCGCGAGACGCGCGGAAAAAAGATGCACGACAACCATTACGGGCGCGAAGGTCGCAACCGACGACCGCTGGCGAGCAAAGCGCTCGTTCGCGCCTATCAGCAAGAAGCGGACCGGCAGAAGCTTCTGATCAAGAAGGCTGAACTGACGCAAGCGCGGCTCCTGTTCATCCGCTAGGCCTTTCGGGTCCTTCTCGAGGATGATCACTTCGTCACCCTCCTGCGTGCAGAAGGCCTTCAGACCATGCCAGCGCATTTCCAGGAATCCCTCACGGCGGGAACTGATCCATGACCCGCAAGGTGCAGCTTGGCTTCGAAAATGGCTGCGTGACAATTCCGATCGCGGATATCCTTCCTGTGAGGGTCCTTGGAAGATCCATCAAATCCAGCCGTAAATATGTTCAGATCACCGCGTCGATCCGAGAGATCGGATTGGTCGAGGCACCCGTGGTTGTCCGGAACGCCAACGCGAAGGGGGGCTGGCTGCTCCTCGATGGGCATGTCCGGATCGAAGTGCTGAAGGATCTTGGTATCGATCAGGTCGAGTGCCTTGTCTCAACCGATGACGAAGCCTTCACCTACAACAAGCGCGTGAGCCGTATCGCACCCGTTCAGGAGCATCGCATGATCCTGAAGGCCATCGAACGCGGCGTCTCGGAAGAGAAGATTGCCGCCGCGCTGGATCTCAACCCACGAAGCATTCAACGCAAGGTGAAGCTGCTCGAGGGAATCTGCGAGGAGGCAGTTGCGATCCTGAAGGACAAGGCGTGCACCGTCGCGGTGTTCAGCACGTTGCGCAAGATGATCCCTTTGCGCCAGATCGAAGCCGCCGAGCTCATGGTGAACGCCAACAACTACTCGGTCGCCTACGTCTCGGCGATCCTCGCCGGAACACCGCAAGCGCAACTGGTGGAGGCGAACAAGCCCAAGCGCGTGAAAGGGGGGCAGGATCAGTCACGCCGCAGGCCGTTGCCCGGATGGAAAAGGAGCTCGCCCGCCTTCAGGAAGGGATCACCCAGATCTAGGATTCCTACGGCCAGGATCACCTTCAGTTGACGGTGCTCCGCGGCTATGTCGCCAGGCTTCTCGGGAATGCCCGCATCGTCCGCTACCTGATGCAGAACCGCCCCGAATTTCTGCCCGAGTTTCAGACGATTGCCAAGATGGACACTGTCATGCCCGCTGAGGCGGAATAGCCGACGCGGCAGATACGATGGGGACCCGGACCCAGATCAAGCGCGGGGACCGCGGGAGACGCCGGACTGTGGGCCGAATCA
This sequence comes from Piezobacter thermophilus, assembly GCF_055386745.1. Lineage (NCBI taxonomy): Bacteria > Pseudomonadati > Pseudomonadota > Alphaproteobacteria > Rhodobacterales > Paracoccaceae > Piezobacter > Piezobacter thermophilus. The sequence continues at coordinate 1,718,232 of NZ_AP042380.1, forward strand.
AGCGCGGCGGTGGGGATAGCGGCGAACCCGTTCGGAGCCCACCAGGTCGGCTGAGGTTTCGCCGACCGCGCGGCCGCAAATGCAGCCGCGATATTTGCAGGCGTGCCGAAGGAGTGCGGTTCGGCACGCGTGCCTTCAGCCAGAAGCCGCATTGACGGCCAATCCAGGCCTCGGGAATGATCTCCGCGAACGTTCCTATTCGCCTTGGTCAAGTGCTGACCTTTCGGCGGTTCGATTTGTGTGCCGGCGCGCCGTCGCCAAGGCGGTTCCGCAGCTTATCATGGAAGCCGATGTCGAGGGCCCGATCGGCGCCGGCAAGCATGAGCGCGCTGACAGCCGCACGACCCGTCTGGGCCGGCGGAACCTGCGGGTGCCGAAGCAGCACGCAGGGCAACGATTTCCCCGGCTTTCCAGAGCCGCGCAAGACCTCGGAGAAGGCCCTGGGTGCAGTGATCCAGGATACCTGGATCGGCGGCGTGTCCACCCGCCGCGTGGACGAACTGGCGCAGGCCATGGGCCTGCACGGTATCTCCAAGAGCACGATCTCGAAGCTGTGCAAGGACATTGACGAACGGGTGAACGAGTTCCTCAACCGTCCCCTCACTGGCGAATGGCCCTATGTCTGGCTGGATGCCACCAATCTCAAGCTGCGCCAAGGCGGGCGGATCGTCTCTGCAGTCGCCAAAATCGCCGTCGCCGCAAACACGATCGGGTGCCGTGAAATCATTGGCCTGGGGCTTGGGCCAGGCGAGGTCAACGAGCGACAGGAGCTTCTCGCGCGCCTCGACGTGGCGGCGGAGACCACCGGCGCGGCGGTCCGGGTCGCGACCGCGGATGCCGGATACGCCTACGCCAAGGTGTTCGCCGGGCTCGAGGCGCGGGGCATCAAGGCGATCATTCCGACCAGGGCGGAGCCGATCCGGAGCAAGGTTCCGCTCAGGCGGTTTCGCCGTGACGCGAAACACGACCATGTGAAATGTCCGCGCGGAAAGATTTTGCGACCCAACAAGGCCAGGATCAGCCATGGCCGCTTCTTCGCCTCGAAGGCGCGGGACTGCAAGGGTTGCGATCTGGCCTCGATCTGCCTGTCTCCCTCGCGCGTCACCAGGGCCCTGGTCATCGTCCACGACTATCCCGCGCTGCTGCGCGCACGCCGCCACCGCGAACGCTGGGGCGAAGAGGAGAACCGTCTCTATCGGCGTCACCGCTGGCGCTCGGAAGGCTTCGTGGCGCCACCGAGGCATATTTCAGTTCGACCGCCACGGCGAGACGAAGACCTGGCATGGCCTCGCCCGGGCGGTCCGGCGCGGGCTCGACAACATGCGCATCCAGTCCTTCCTGACAGCGGCTGCGATCAACCTCAAGCAGCTCGCCGCGGCGCGTCTTTCGCTGATCCGCACCATTCTCGCTCCGCAGGACCGCCTGGCGCCCGCCTGTATGACAACCAGGCCGCCGCGATGGTCGGAAAATGGACAAACAGGAAGGCGCCGCCCTCTCAACGCGCATTCCCGGTGCAGATACCACCTTTTTCAACAGCCCCCGCGTGCACTGGATGCGCAACGCCCTGGCGCATGTCTCGCGCGGCCAGCACATGGTTGTCGCCGCCGCCATCCGCCAGGCCTTCGATCAGCCCGACCGCAAACAGGCCGGCGAAACCTGGCGCCGCGTCGCCGATCAGGTACAAGCGCGCTGGCCCAAGCCGGCCGATCTCATGGACGAAAGCGAACATGATATGTTGACCTACATGGCCTTCCCGCGCCAGCACCGCACCAAGCTGCACAGCACCAACCCGATTGAGGGCCTCAACAAAGAGGTGAAATGCCGCGCAGACGTCGTCGGGATCTTTCCGAACGCGGCCTCGGCAGACAACAAATCGCAGCGTACGTAAGTGTCCGATTTTCAGGGGGGTAGCTCAGCTCCTTCTTTCCCACCGATATCCGCAACCATGGCTGCGTTAGGGTGGGAAGGCAGTTCATCCCGGCAGCTCGGTTGCCTCCTACGGTTCGATGACGGAAAAGTCGCCCTGGGGTGTTTCGAACAGCCCGAACAGCTCGGCGAACTTTCCGATGTCGCCGCTGAAAGTGATGTGCCCCGCCTCGATGGCTTGGGGCACCGAAAGCTGCCTGGCAAGGATGCGGTCGAAGGTCTTGCGGCTCAGGACCAGCGACAGGTCGGCATCGTCCGCCTGTCTGCCCGCAACATGGGTCAGGGCGCAATTCTGGAGGTTCAGAACGAATGTTTCCTCCGTGTCCGTGAAATTCATTGCGAGGACAAGGCGCATCCCCTCGGCGCGCACGCCATCCAAGTGTACTGCGAGAAAGTCGAACAGTTGCGACGAACTCAGAGCCGCAAGCGTCTCGACGGACGCCGCGGAAAGGTTGGGCAGTGGCCTTACCCCTTCGCGCAGTTCCTGGGCGCCGAACAGGTAGGAATTGCGCCAGGTCGCGCATTCGGACAGATAGCCGAGTTGTTCATAGGTATCGGCAAGCAGGTCGCGCGCGGCCTGATGCCCCGGTTCGGCAAAAACCACATGGTTCAGGACCTGTGCAACCCAGCGGTATTCGCCGCGCTCGAAATCCGCGCGGGCACGGGCGACCACCGCATCGGCACCGCCCATGTATTCGAGCATTTTCGCCCCGGTTTCGGCGGGAGGCAGCGGGTCGAGATTAGCGGGAACCCCGTCATACCAGCCGATGCCGATATAGTGCTGATAGATGGCCTTCACGTTGTGCCGCAGCGAACCGTAATAGCCACGGGCATACCACTTGTCCTCAAGCGATCCGGGCAGCCGCAGGGTTTCGGCGATTTCGGTGGGTGTCAGACCCCGGTTGATCAGGCGGAGGGTCTGATCATGAGTGAACTTGTAGAGGTCGCGCTGCACCTGCAGATATTCGATCACCTGCCCCCTGCCCCAGACCGGCCAGTGATGCTGCCCGATCAGCACGGTGGCCCTGCCGCCCCAAAGTTCGAGCGCCTCGGATATGTATCTGCTCCAGTTCAGCGCGTTCCTGACCTGGGCGCCGCGGAAAGGAAGCAGATTGTGGAAATTGCGCACGGCGTTTTCGGCCATGTTCAGCACCCCGCTGGAGGGCGTGAAGATGTGCATCTCGGCCGGGGCCTCGGTGTCGGGGGCCATCTGGAATTCGAAGAGGATGCCGTCGATCTTGCGGGTGTCGCCGGTTTCCCTGATCAGGTCATTGGGCGGAACAAGCGCCTTGCGCCCGATTGCGAAGTCCTTGCCCAGGCCGTTGTCGACATGGCCGCGCTCGCCGCGTTCCAGGAAGGTGCCGAACTGATACAGCGCCCGCCGGCGCATGGCGTTGCCGGCGATCACGTTTTCGGACACCGCGTGTTCCATGTAGCCATCGGGGGCGATCAGGGGGATGCGGCCGCTGGCGAAATCATCGGCATCGGCCACGCCCAGAACGCCACCCCAGTGATCCGCATGAGTGTGGGTGATGATGACGCCGGAGACCGGACGCTCGCCTCTGTTCCTGCGGTAAAGCGCCAGCGCCGCCTGCGCCCCCTCGATCGATGACAGCGCGTCGATCACGATGATGCCGGTTTCGCCCTCGACGATGGTCATGTTGGCCAGATCCATCCCCCGGATCTGGTAGACACCGGGAACCACCTCGAACAGGCCATGAATCAGATTCAGCTGCGCCTGCCGCCAGAGACTGGGGTTGACCGTATCCGGGATCTCGCGTTGTCTCAGGAAGGAATAGGGCGCCAGGCTCCACACGGTCCTGCCGCTTGCGGCACGGTATTCGGCATCGGCCAGGCCGTCGATATAGCCGCGTTCCGCGTCGGAAAAATCCAGCCGGTCATCTTCCGGCAGGGTTGCCACGAACTCCTTCTGCGCGTGTGCCACATGAGGTGTCGCCGGCTTTCTTGCCCGGGTGGCGTCTGTCATTTCGGTCTCCTGCCGCTTCGGGTTGCTTCGTCTTGGGGCAGGGAAAATCATCGTTCTGACAGCCTCGGACAGAGCCGTGAGGCCGTTGCAAACGGTCGCCCTTCGAAATTTCTCTTGCGTTTCTCGTATCCCGATCATAACCTGAATACAAGTTCGGGTTCAAGTTATAATATGTTTTACCGGGCTTGCACGCACCCTTCAGCCGAGGAGGCGAATGTTGGCGAATGATGACACCTTCGTTGCAGTCGAGATGAGGCCGGCGCTTCAGAAGCGCAGCCGTGAAAAGGCCGTCCGAATGCTGAAGGCCGGCCACGCGCTGGTAGAGAAGCACGGCTATGACGGCATGCGCATCGGCGACATCGCCAGACTTGCCGGCTGTTCGGTGGGGATCTTCTACGAGCGCTTCGGCGACAAGGAGAACTTCTTCAAGCTGATGCTGGAAACCAGCATCAACAGGGGCAGCGAAGACATTCGCCAGTATCTGGCGCCCGAGCGCTGGGAGGGAGTGCCCGCGCAGGTGATCGTTTCCAAGACGATCTATCAGGTCGTGAAATGGTTCCGCCGTCACAAGGGGCTGTATTGCGCGGCCCTGACGGCATTGCCGCAGCACGGACAGAATTCACGGCCCTTCCGGCGCAGCAGCCGTGAAATCTCGGCCTTGCTGACGGCCTTGCTGGAGGCCCGCCGGTCGGAACTGAGCTGCGAGGACATCGGGGCCGCAATCCGCTTCTCGGTGCAGCTGATCAACGGCGCGATGGTCCTGGCCGCACTGACCGAGCTGGCCGGCGGCCATGAAGGACAGTCCGGCGGCAATGAAACCCTGCTCACCGACGACCCCGAACTGGTGGTCCAGCTGACCCGGTCGGTCTGCGCCTACCTGGGAATCAACAGCCCGGATGGCCCGCCCTCCCGAAAGAGCGAGGCCCCCGAATGACCGAGGCGTTCGACTTCATCGTCATCGGCGCCGGCTCGGCCGGGTGCGTTCTGGCCAACCGCCTCAGTGCCGACCCCGGCGCGCGCGTACTGCTGCTCGAGGCGGGCGGCCCCGACAAGAGCATCTTCATCCACATGCCGGCGGGCATCGGGCGGGTGAAGGACAGCCCCAGGACCGACTGGTGTTATGAGACCGCGCCACAGCCCGGGCTGGACAACCGGCGCATCCCCGTCCCGCGCGGCAAGGTTCTGGGTGGCTCCAGCGCCATCAACGCCATGGTCTACATCCGCGGGCAGCGCGAGGATTACGACACCTGGCGCGATCTCGGCAATGAAGGCTGGGGATACGGGGATGTGCTGCCCTGGTTCATCAAATCAGAAAACAACACGGGTGCCGATATCGAGCCCGAGTTTCACGGCACCGACGGCCCGCTGTGGGTTTCCGACCGGCTGCACAACCATCCCCTCAGCGATGCCTTCATCGAGGCGGCGGTCGCGGCGGGTCTGCCCCGGAACAGGGATTTCAACGGCCACCGGCAGGAGGGTTTCGGCCGCTACCAGGTCACCCAGAAGGAGGCCAGGCGCTGCAGCGCCGCCACCGCCTATCTGCACCCGGTGCTGGGCCGGGCCAACCTGACCGTGAAAACCGGGGCCCATGTCCTGCAATTGAAGATCCGGGGCACGCGCGTCACCGGCGTCGAATACATGGGGAACGGAAAGACGGTGCTGGCCGAGGCTGCGGGCGAGGTCGTTCTTTCGGCGGGCGCCATCGCATCTCCACAGATCATGATGCTGTCCGGCCTGGGGCCGGCAAGTGAACTGGCCCGGCACGGAATTCCCGTCGTGGCCGACATGCCTGGGGTCGGCCAGAACCTGTACGATCATCTGAACCTGTCGGTGCTGGCCCGGACGAGAAAACCGGTCAGCATGGCAGGGATCGGCGGCGGCGCGGCTGCAATTTGTGCGCTGGTGCAATACCTGTGGAACCGCACCGGCCCCGGCACCACCAACGGGGCGGAATCCGGCGGCTTCGTCGCCTCGCGTCTGAGCGACGGACGCCCCGACATCCAGATGCATTTCGTCCCCCTGATGCTGGGGCCCGGCATGATCGATACCCGGGTGCACGGGGTGACAGTGCATGCCTGCAATCTGCGCCCCACCGATGTGGGCGAATTGCGCCTGGCCAGCGCCGATCCGATGGCCGCACCGATCATCGACAACCGCTTCCTGCAAACCGAAGGGAACATCGAGGTCATGCGCGAGGGCCTCAGGATCGCACGTGACATCCTGGCGAAGAAGCCGATCGCCGATCTTCTTTCGGACGAATACATGCCGGGCGGCGACAAGACCACGGACGCGGAACTGGACGCCTTCATCCGCGCCACCGCCGAGACCGAATATCACCCCGTCGGCACCTGCCGCATGGGCCGTGATTCCATGGCAGTGGTCGATTCGCAGCTGCGGGTTCACGGCATGGACAACCTGCGCGTGGTCGACGCCTCGGTCATGCCGACGATCATCAGCGGAAATACCAACGCGCCCTGCATGATGATCGGCGAAAAGGCGGCCGACATGATTTTGAACCGGCCCCGACAGGCGTGACACCACGTGAAATGAATGGGAGAAGGAAAGGGAGGAAGATGAGACACAAGCTGGTGAAACTGGTCGCTGCGGCCATGATCGGCGCCCTGCCGACCCTGGGGCCGGCCATGGCCAACGCGGTTGAACTGAAATACGCCTCGGTGGCGCCACCCGGATCACCCTGGGCGAAGCTGATCGACGGACTCGTCAACAACGCCGCGAAGAGATCGGGCGGCGAGCTGGTCATCAAGCCGTTTCTCGGCGGCCAGCTGGGGCCCGAGCCGGTCGTGGTGCAGCAGGTGGCCCGCGGGCGGGTGGACATGGGCGGCTTCTCGCTGACCGCCGCCTCGCTGGTGGTGCCCGAGCTGGCGCTGCTGGCCGCGCCCTATCTGTGGGACAGCCGCGAACAGGCGGTCTGCGCCCTCGACAACTACCTGATCAAGTCGCTCCAGCCCTATTTCGAGCGTCGCGGCCTGGTCAACATGGGCTGGGGCGAAGCGGGCTTTCAGGTGGTGTTCGCGAAGCGCCCGCTGACGAAGGCGGCCGACTACGAGGGGCTGAAGATCCGCGTCGCGCCCTCCAAGGGCTCGGCCGCCACGTTCCGCGCCTTCGGCAGCAACGGCGTCATCCTGCCTGCGGCCGAGCTCAACGGAGCGCTGCAGACCGGCCTGGTCGAGGCGGCCGAGATTCCCGCCACCTTCGGCATCCTGACCGGGGTCGGCCAGCTGGCGCCGGTCATCAACCGCACCGATCACATCTACCTGCCGACCATGACCCTGGTCAGCAAGAAGAGCTTCGACCGGCTCAGCCCGGAAAACCGGGAGGCCCTTCTCGGGGCAAGTCTGCCCGCGCCGGTGCAGCGCAAGACCGTGCGCGGGGTCGAGGCGGCGATGATCAAGCGCCTGACCGATGCCGGCGGCAAGGTGGTCGAGCTCGACCCCGCCGAGCTGGCGATCCTGCTCGAGAAGGGGCGCGCCGCCCATGCCGAGCTGGTCGCGCAGGTCGGTGGCGATGCCGAGAGGGTCTGGGCGCTGATCCAGGACGCCAAGGCCGCCTGCACCAGGTAGCCCGCGCCGGCGCCCCCCGGTTGCCGGCTGCGGCCGGGCGGGCGCGACGGCGGGCGTAGACGGAACGGAGGGGAGGCCGTCCGATGCTCGAGAAAATCCTCGCCTGGCTGGCCCGGATCGAAGGCACCATTGCAGCCATCGCCTTTCTGGCCGCGGCCGCGGCGATCCTTGCCGACGTGATCGGACGGGAATTCTTCGGCCAGGGCATATGGGGAGCGGCAAAATTCGCCGTCTTCTCGGCGGTGGTGGCGGGCTTTCTGGGCATCGGGCTGGCCACCCACGCCGGCATGCATCTGCGCCCGCAATTCGCCGATGGCTGGATCCCGCCGCGGCTGGAGCCGGCGATGCGGCGGCTCGCCCCGCTGATCACGGCGGCGCTGTTCTTCCTGCTGGCGGGGCTGGCGGTGATCTATGTCCGCGAAACCTTCCTCTTCGGGCAGCTGGCGCCGGTGCTGGACTGGCCGCTGTGGGCCGTGCAGGTGGTGATGCCCTGGGCCTTCTTCTCGAACGGGCTGCGCAACCTGATCTATGCCATCCGTCCCGATCTCGCTCCCGGCCCGGTGGGGATCTTCTGATGGCCTTCTTCGTTCTTGCCACCATTTTCGTCGTCATGCTGGTGCTGCGCCAGAGCATCGCGCTGATGCTGTTCGTGGCGCTGATCTACCTGCACCTGGCCTATGGCGACGGCAACCTCACCTATATCGTCGAGGACGTCTGGAACGCCCTCGACAGCGAGATCCTGCTGCCCATCCCGCTGTTCATCCTAGCCGGCGGGATCATGACCCACGGCACCATCGCGGCCAAGCTGATCCGCATCATCTCGGTGCTGACGGCGCCGCTGCCGGGGGGGCTGGCGGTGGCAGCGATCCTTTCCTGCGCCGTGTTCGCGGCGATTTCGGGCTCGTCCCCGGTGACGCTGCTGGCGGTGGGGGCGATCATGTATCCGGCCATGCTGGATGCAGGCTACTCCCGGGCCTATTCGATCGGCGCGCTGACCTCGGCAGGAACCCTGGGGATCATCATCCCGCCGTCGATCCCGATGATCCTCTATGGCATCTCCACCGAATCCTCGATCACCGACATGTTCTTTGCCGGCATCCTGCCGGGCGTGCTGCTGACTGGCGTGCTGGCGGCCCATGCGCTGATCGCGAACCGCCATCTGGCCGGTCGCCCCTGGGACCTGGCCGAGATCCGCGCCGCCCTGCGCGAGGGGGGGCTGGCGATGCTGATGCCGGTGATCCTGCTGGGCGGCATATTCTCGGGCTGGTTCACGGCCACCGAGTCCGCCGCCGTCGCCCTGTTCTATGCGACGATCATCGAGGCCTTCGTCTATCGCGAGCTGAACTGGGCCGGTTTCCGCCAGGTGGCGGTGCGGACCACGACCCTTCTGGGCACGCTGTTTCCGGTGCTGGCACTGGCGCTGGGGCTCAACCGGTTCCTGGTCGCCGAAGGGCTGCCCGACATGCTCGCCCAGTGGCTGGCGACCAATGTCGAGACCACCTTCCAGTTCCTCACCGGGATGAACATCCTGCTGCTGACCCTCGGCCTGTTCATGGATGCCGGCTCGGCCATCCTGATCCTGTCGCCGATCATCGCCCGGCTGGCCGAAACCTTCGGCGTGGACAAGGTTCACATGGGCGTCGTCATGGTGATGAACCTCGAGGTCGGCTTCCTGACCCCGCCAATGGGCCTCAACCTGATCGTGGCGATGACCGCCTTCGGGGCATCCTTCGGCTTCGTGGTGCGCTCGGTCCTGCCTTTCGTGGCGCTGATCCTGGTCGTGCTGCTGATCGTCACCTGGGTGCCGTGGCTTTCTCTCGTGCTGATAAGGTAGATCATGGACGATCCCCTCGACATCACCAGCTTCCCCTACCGCGAAAACGACCGCAGGGAGCCGCGGGTTGCAGTGGAAACCCGGGCCGACGGCACCCTGCTGGTGACCACCCCGTATCCGGAGCCCGACTATCCGGCCTCGATCTGCGCCTGTCTCTACGATCACGGCAACAACCGCGCCGAGCAGGTCTTTCTGGCCGAACGCAATGGCAGCGGCGGGTGGGACGAACTGACATTCGGCGAGATGCTGGCCAGAACCCGCGCGGTGGCGCAGTGGTTCATCGACCGGGATTTCGGGCAGGACACCCCGCTGATGATCCTGTCTTCCAACAGCATCAACCAGGCCGTCATCACCTTCGGCGCCATGCTGGCCGGCGTGCCGGTGGCGCCGGTCTCTCCTCCCTATGCGCTGATGAGCGCCGATTTCTCCAGGCTTGTCGCCTGCGCACGGGCCGTCAGACCCGCCGCCCTCTACGTGGAGCAACTGCCCCCTTCGTCAGGGCACTGGCCGCGCTGGAGATGCCCGACGTCCCGGTGATCGCCGCCGCGGGGGCCGCGGAAAGGCCCGGCAGCATCGCCTTTTCCACCCTGCTCGATACCGTCCCGACCGACCGGGTCGAGGCCCGCTTTGCCTCTATCACCCCCGACATGGTGGCGAAGATCCTCTTCACCTCGGGCTCGACCGGCATGCCCAAGGCGGTCATCAACTCACACCGCAATCTTGCCTGCGTGCCCGCGATGCGCATGGCGACCCTGCTCAAGGATTCGGTGGAGGACCCCGAGGTCCTGCTCGACTGGCTGCCCTGGCACCATACCTTCGGCGGCAATGCGGTGCTCAACACCGCGCTCTGCCAGGGTTCCACGCTGTATCTTGATGACGGCAGGCCCCTGCCCGGCCAGTTCGCCAGAACCATTCGCAACATCATCGAGGTGCGGCCCACCCAGTTCCTGTCGGTACCGGCCGCCTTCGCCTATCTCGCCGAGGCGCTGGAGCGCGACGAAAATCCGCGCAGGGCGCTGTTTTCGCGGATCAGGCTGTTCGCCTATGGCGGCGCGGCGCTGGGGCAGGATGTCCATGACCGGATCCAGCGCATCGCGGTGGAGACCTGCGGCGAGCGGATCCATTTCGCCACCGGCTGCGGCTCGACCGAAACCGGCAGCCTGTCCACGATGGTCTGGTGGCGGATGGAGCAGATGGGGCAGATCGGACTGCCGCCTCCGGGTACGGCGCTGAAGCTGAAGCCGGTGGGGGACCGGTTCGAGATGTGGGTCCGGGGGCCACAGGTCTCACCGGGTTACCTCGACGACCCGGCGCTGACGGCCAAGCATTTCGACGCCGACGGCTACTACAACACGGGCGATGCGGTCACATGGGTCGATGAATCGGACCCGGAGAAGGGTCTGGTGTTTTCAGGACGCATTTCCGAAAACTTCAAGCTGGCCAATGGCACCTGGGTTCTGGCCGGCAATGTCCGGCTGGCGCTCGTCGATGTGCTGAGCCCGTTCGTTCAGGACGCGGTGATCGCCGGGCGGGACCGCGATTTCCTGGGTGCCCTGGTCTGGCCCGACCCGGCGCAATGTGTCGCCGCCAGCGGTATTCCCGCCGACTCGCCGCTGGGAAAGGCCCTGACCAGCGACACCTTCCGCGACCTGATCGCCCGCCGGCTTGCCGAATACAATGGCAGGGCCCGCGGTGCGGCGATGCGCGTAGAGGTGGTGAAATTCCTCACCGAGCCGCCTTCCATCGACCGCAACGAGATCACCGACAAGCGCTACATCAACCAGGCCGCGGTTCAGGCCAACCGCCCCGATGACGTCGCGGCCCTGTTCAGCGGTGTGCCCGACCCCATGGTGATTCACGCCGCCCGGCCGGGTGACGCCGGGCCTGGCATCGAACCGGAAAGGGAAAGGAAGCCGAGATGGACCTGAGTTTTACACCGGAACAGGAAAAATTCCGCCAGGAGGTGCGCAGCTTCCTGGAAGAGAATCTGACGCCAGAGCTCAAATACAAGACCGAGCATCGCCTGGATTTGACGAAGGACGAAAAATCGAGGGCTGGCACGCCACGCTCGACCGCCGCGGCTGGCTGGTGCCCGGCTGGCCGAAGGAATATGGCGGCACCGATTGGGGGCCGGTCGAAAAGTTCATCTTCGAGGAAGAATGCGCCATGGCCAATGCGCCGCGCATTGTGCCATTCGGGTTCGGAATGCTGGCGCCGGTGCTGATCCGCTACGGGACCAAGGCGCAGAAGGACCATTGGCTGCCGCGCATGCGCAGCGGCAAGGACTGGTGGTGCCAGGGCTTCTCCGAGCCGGGGGCCGGCTCGGACCTTGCCTCGCTGAAGACCCGGGCCGTGCGCGATGGCGACCACTATGTCGTCAACGGCCAGAAGACGTGGACCACGCTGGGCCACTACGCCAACATGATCTTCTGCCTGGTGCGCACCTCGACCGAGGGCAAGCCGCAGGAGGGCATCTCGTTCCTGCTGATGGACCTGAACGCGCCCGGCGTCGAGATGCGCCCGATCCGCACCATCGACGGGGGCCACGAGATCAACGAGGTCTTCTTCACCGATGTCAGGGTGCCGGTTGAAAACCTCGTGGGCGAGGAGAACAAGGGCTGGACCTATGCCAAGTATCTTCTCACCTATGAGCGCACCGACCTGGCCGGTGTCGGCATTTCGACCAAGATGCTGGAGCGGCTGAAGAGGATTGCCCGTGACCAGCGGGAGAACGGCGCGCCTCTGGACGAGGACCCGCTGTTCGCGGCCCGCATGGCCCAGGTGGAAATCAAGCTGCGCAACATGGCGACGACCAATCTCCGGGTGCTGGCGGATGTGGCCGGGGGCGGCGCGCCGGGGGCTGAAAGCTCGATGCTCAAGATCCTGGGCACCGAAGTGCGCCAGGAAATCGAATCGCTCACGCTGCGCGCCGTCGGCCGCCATGCCCGCCCGCACGCGCCGGAAACGCTGGACCCGGGTTACAACGGCGATCCGATCGGGCCGGAATACGCCGGCAATGTCGCGCCGCTCTATTTCAATGACCGCAAGCTGTCGATCTTTGGCGGATCGAACGAAATTCAGAAAAACATCATCTCGAAGATGATCCTGGGGCTTTAGGGGGCGGAGACATGGATTTCAGGCATACAGAAGAACGGCGGATGCTGGAGGATTCGATCACGCGGTTCCTGGAGAAGGAATATCCGCTGACCCGCCGCAATCAGGCTGCCGCCTCCGATCTGGGCTATGACCGGGAAATCTGGGAACAGATGGCCGAACTGGGCGTGTTCATGGCGCTGTTTGACGAAGAGCATGGCGGCTTTGGCGGTAAAGGGTTCGACATCGCGCTGGTTTTCGAGGCCCTGGGGCACGTCACTGGTGACTGGCCCCGTGGTCGAGAGCATCGTGCTGGCCGGCGGGGCCCTGCCCCGCTGCCCATGTCCCTGCAGCAGGTTCTGACCGCCGACATCATCGACGGCATCAACGAACACCAGATCGAACCGCTGATCTACGAGGCCGCCGGCCAGAGCATCGCCTGGTTCAACGAGTTGCGCACGGTCTCCGAAATCGTGGACCATCTGGTCGCCGAAACCGAATCCGCTCTGGAAGACATGGCTGCCATGCTCGGTCTCGGCCTGCAGGGCGGAACCCGATGATGCGTGACCTGCCACTGTGACCCGGGCATATTGGCGGCTCCACCCCGGCTTTCACAGCCCCGCCCGGCTTTGCCCGGTGAGCAGACCTCGTTTGTCCCCGACCCGAATGCGCAAGGGCCGGACGACAAGCGCCCGGCCCTGCTGTTGGTTTTCGACAACGGCCGATCAGGCGGCGGCTGGCTGGGGCTTCATGTCGATGCCGGTGATCTCGGCTTCGGCCACCAGCCCCTCCACCAGCGCCCGCGCCGCCCGCGCCCAGGCGGCCTTTTCCAGCGCCGCGCGAATCTCTCCGCGCACCGCCTCGAAGGGCAGCGCCCGCCCCTCGGCCCTGTGGTCGAGACGGATGATGTGAAAGCCGAAGCGGCTTTCCACCGGCTCGGGCCAGATGGCGCCCTCTTCCAGCTGCGTCAGCACTGCCTCGAATTCGGGCACCGTGTCGCCGGGGCGCAGTTGGCCCAGTCGCCCGCCCTGGGCGGCGGAGGAGCAATTCGAGGCGTGGCGGGCCTCGCGCTCGAAGGCGTCGGGCGCATCGTGCAGCCTGCGCAGGATTTCCTGCGCGCTATTGCGCGCGGCCTTGCGGGCCGTGGCATCGCCGGGCGGGGCGGCGATGAGGATGTGCGAGGCCTCGTAGAGATCGGGAGAGCGGAACTGCCCGGGCCGGGCCTCGAAGAGGCGGGCGCAATCCTCGTCACTGACCGGGGCGGGCTCGACCGCCTCGTCGAGGAAGGCGCGGATCAGCGCGTCTTCCCCGGTTTCCACCTTGCCGTTGCCGAGATCGCGCGGGTCCGGTGAAAGACCCGCCTCGCGGGCGGCGCGGCGCAACAGCGCGCGCACCACCAGCGCCCGGGCCGCGGCCCGCCAGGCCAGCCCCGGCTTGCCCGCCGGGGCCGCATGGTGCTGGGCCTCGGCGGCGATCTCGGCATGCGGGATGGTCTCGCCGTTCACCGTCACCTCGGGAAAAAGGACACCCATGGCATTTCCTTTCCGGTTCAGGCCTTCTTGCGGCGCGTGCGCACGACCTGGTACGGCCGCCACAGGTAGCGCACCGGAGCTGAAAGCATGTGCACCAGCCTTGTGAAGGGGAAGAGGATGAAGATGATCAGCCCCAGCACGATGTGCAGCTTGAAGATGATGTTCACATGCTCAAGATAGCTGGCCGCCTTGGGATCGAAGGTGAAGATGCCGAAGGCCCAGTTCATGAACAGCACCACCTCGCCCTCGGCCAGCTTGGACAGCGAGACCGGCACCGAGATCAGCCCCAGGATCAGCTGCAGGATCAGCAGCAGCAGGATGGCGGTGTCCCAGAAGCTGGAGGTGGCGCGCACCCGCGGATCCATCAGCCGGCGGTGCGCCAGCATCAGCCCGCCGATCAGCGCGACCACCCCGGCGATGCCGCCGCCGATCCCGGCCATCAGCGCCTTGGCCTGGGGCGTGACCCCGAGCGCTTCGTAGATCTCCACCGGCACCAGCAGGCCGAACAGGTGGCCGAAGAAGATCACCAGCACGCCCACATGGAACAGGACCGAGCCCACCATCAGCTGTCTGCGCCGCAGAAGCTGGCTGGATTTGGATTTCCAGGTGAAGGGGTCGCGCTCGTAGCGGGCGATCGAGCCCACGGCAAGGATCGTCAGCGCGATATAGGGGAAGATTCCGAAAAGAAACTGGTTCATGGGTCGCCTCCTATTTGGCGGGCGCCGCAAGCGGCGTGTCTTTTGGGGGGATCGGGTCCATCTTTGCCAGCAACTCGCGGCTGACCGGGCACCCGGCGTTGGGATCGGGGCCGAAGACCACCTCGGCCTCCTGCCAGACCTCGTCGAGCGCGGCCAGATCTTCGGGATCGTCGTCATCGACGCTCAGCAACTGCTGGACCAGTTCGGAAGAGCGCGCGATCCCAGCGAACTCGGCCAGCGCCGCCATCACCGCCGCATAGGGGCTTTCGCGCCGTTTCAGGCGCTCGGCCAGGGCGGCGATGATGTGGCCGGCGTCGGCCAGCAGCTCGCGGGCCTCCTCCAGCGGACGCATGGCCGCGAACTCCAGCAGGATCGGCAGATGATCCGGGAGCTCGCCGGTGGCCAGATCGAAGCCGCCGGCGCGGTAGGTCTCCAGCAGGTCCACCATGGCCGGGCCGCGCTCGCGGCTTTCGCCGTGCACATGCTCGAACAGGTTGAGGCTGAGCGTGCGCGAGCGGTCGAACAGCAGCACGTAGCGCTCCTGCAGATCGTAGAGGTCCATGTGCTCCAGATCGTGAAGCAGGGGCTGCAGGGCGGCCCGCGCCGCAGGCGCAAGCAGCGCCTCGTCCTCGATCGCGCGGCGGATTTCGCCCACCGCCTGCTGCAGCTCCGCCTCGGGGTAGCTCAGCAGCGCCGAAAGGGCCTTGAATGTGCGGATCATGACATTGCCTCCGTGGGGGTGACAAAGGTGCGCGAGCCGAACAGCTTGCCCCCGGAGGAGCCGGCCGAGCACTGGTTGCCGTCGGTGAAGCCGCAGCCGCCGCGCAGATCGTAGGCGTCTTCCACCACCTCGCGGTGGGTGGTGGGCACGACGAAACGATCCTCGTAGTCGGCCAGCGACATGATCCTGTACATCTCGTCGATCTGCAGCGGGTCGAGCCCCACGCGCCTGGCGATTTCCAGATCGACCACCCCGTCCACCGAGCGCGCGCGCATGTAGGCGCGCATGGCCAGCATCCGCTCCAGCGCGCTGACGATCGGCGCCTCGTCGCCGGCAGTCAGCAGGTTGGCAAGGTAGCGCACCGGGATGCGCAGCGAGCGCACGTCGGGCATGTCGCGGTCCACCCCGATGGCGCCGGCTTCGGCGGCGTTCTGGATGGGCGAGAGCGGCGGGATGTACCACACCATCGGCAGGGTGCGGTATTCGGGGTGCAGCGGGAAGGCGATCTTCCATTCCATCGCCATCTTCCACACCGGCGAGTTCTTCGCCGCCTCGATCCACTCTTCGGGGATGCCCTCTTCGCGGGCGGCGGAAATCACCTCCGGGTCGGAGGGATCGAGGAACAGGCCCAGCTGGGCATCGTAAAGCTCCTGCTCGCCGGCCACCGCGGCTGCTTCCTGGATGCGGTCGGCGTCATAGAGCATCACGCCCAGGTAGCGGATGCGCCCCACGCAGGTTTCCGAGCACACCGTCGGCATGCCGCTTTCGATGCGCGGATAGCAGAAGGTGCATTTCTCGGATTTGCCGCTTTCCCAGTTGTAGTAGATCTTCTTGTAGGGGCAGCCCGAGACGCACATCCGCCAGCCGCGGCATTTCTCCTGATCGATCAGGACGATGCCGTCCTCCTCGCGCTTGTAGATCGCGCCCGAGGGGCACGACGCGGCGCAGGCCGGGTTCAGGCAGTGCTCGCACAGCCTGGGCAGGTACATCATGAAGGTGTTTTCATACTCGCCGTAGATCTCCTTCTGCACCCCTTCGAAGTTGTAGTCCTGCGAGCGCTTCTCGAATTCGCCGCCCAGGATCTCCTCCCAGTTCGGGCCCCATTCGATCTTCTCCATCCGCAGGCCGGACACTTTCGAGCGCGGCCGCGCGGTGGGGAAGGCCTCCATCTGGGGGGCCGATTTCAGGTGGTCGTAGTCGAAATCGAAGGGCTCGTAGAAATCGTCGATCTCGGGCAGGTCCGGGTTGGCGAAGATATTGGCCAGGATCCGCCACTTCGCCCCCTGTTTCGGCCGCAGCCTGCCCGAGCGCGTGCGCTCCCAGCCGCCGTTCCAGCGTTTCTGGTTTTCCCAGTCCTTGGGATAGCCGATGCCGGGCTTCGTCTCGACATTGTTGAACCACGCATATTCGACGCCGTCGCGGCTCGTCCAGACGTTCTTGCAGGTGACCGAACAGGTGTGACACCCGATACACTTGTCCAGGTTCAGCACCATGCCGATTTGTGCACGAACTTTCATTTGCTTACACCTCCTTCCTGGCGGGCCGGTCGAGCCAGTCGACCTTTTTCATTTTCCGCACGATGACGAATTCGTCGCGGTTCGATCCCACGGTGCCGTAGTAGTTGAAGCCGTAGGACTGCTGCGCGTAGGCGCCGATCATGTGGGTGGGTTTGACGGTGGCGCGGGTGACCGAGTTGTGGATCCCGCCGCGCTTGCCGGTCTGCTCGGAGCCCGGCGTGTTCACGATCTTCTCCTGGGCATGATACATCAGCGTCATGCCTTCCTTCACCCGCTGAGAGACCACCGCGCGCGCGGTCAGCGCCCCATTTGTGTTGTAAAGCTCGATCCAGTCGTTGTCCTGGATGCCGGCCTTCTTCGCATCCACCTCCGAAATCCAGACAACCGGGCCGCCGCGGTTGAGCGTCAGCATCAGAAGGTTGTCCGAATAGGTGGAGTGGATGCCCCACTTCTGGTGCGGGGTGATGAAGTTGAGCACAACGTAGGGCTCGCCGTCACGCTCGGAGGCGTTGACCGCCTCGGTGATCGTCTTGAGGTCCACCGGCGGGCGCCAGGTGCAGAACTGCTCGCCGAAGGCGCGCATCCACAGATGATCCTGATACAGCTGCTGGCGGCCCGAGAGGGTGCGCCAGGGGATCAGCTCGTGCACGTTGGTGTAGCCGGCATTGTAGCACACCTCCTCGCTTTCGATCCCCGACCAGGTGGGCGACGAGATGATCTTGCGCGGCTGCGCGGCCACGTCGCGGAAGCGGATCTTCTCGTCTTCCTTGGGCCGGGCCAGATGCGTGTGATCGATGCCGGTGTTCTTCGACAGCGCATCCCACGCCTTCACCGCAACCTCGCCGTTGGTCTCGGGGGCGAGCATCAGGATCACCTCCGTTGCGTCGATGTCGCTCTCTATGCGGGCCAGCCCCTTGGTGGGGCCTTCCTCGGTGACCACGCCGTTGAGCTCCTTCAGGTGGTGCACCTCGGTCTCGGTGTTCCAGGCGATGCCCTTGCCGCCGTTGCCCACCTTCTCCATGAGGGGGCCGAGCGAGGTGAACCGCCTGTAGAGGTTGGGATAGTCGCGCTCGACGGGGATGTAGTTGGGCGCGGTCCTGCCCGGGATCAGGTCACATTCGCCCTTCTTCCAGTCGCGCACCTCGGGCTGGGCGATCTCGGCCGGCGTGTCATGCAGCGTGGGCAGGGCCACGATGTCGGTTTCCTCGCCCAGATAACCCGGCACGATCTCGGAAAACTTCCTGGCGATCGCCTTGAAGATCTCCCAGTCGGATTTCGACTCGTAGGCTGGGTCCACGGCCGCCTGCAGCGGGTGGATGAAGGGGTGCATGTCCGAGGTGTTGAGGTCGTTCTTCTCGTACCACGAGGCGGTGGGAAGCACGATGTCGGAATAGACCGCGGTGGTGGACATGCGGAAATCGATGCACACCAGCAGGTCCAGCTTGCCCTGCGGCGCCTCGTCATGCCACTTCGCCTCCACCGGCTTCTGCCGGCCTTCCTCGCCCAGATCCTTGCCCATCACGCCGTGATCGGTGCCCAGCAGGTGCTTGAGGAAATACTCGTGCCCCTTGGCCGAGGCGCCCAGCAGGTTCGAGCGCCACACGAACAGGTTGCGCGGCCAGTTCTCGGGCGCGTCCGGATCCTCGCAGGACATCTCGAGGGCGCCCGATTTCAGCTGTTCGGCCACGTATTGGGGGATGTCCTTGCCCGCCTTCTTCGCCGCCTTCGCCACCTCCAGCGGGTTGGTCTTCAGCTGCGGCGCGCTGGGCAGCCAGCCCATCCGTTCGGCGCGGATGTTGTAGTCGATCAGGCTGAGATCCTTCCAGTCGCCCTCGGGCGCGGTGGGAGAGAGGATCTCGCCCGCGCTCAGCGTCTCGTAGCGCCACTGATCGGTGTGGGCATACCAGGCGGAGGTGGAGTTCATGTGCCGCGGCGGGCGCGCCCAATCCAGCGCGAAGGCCAGCGGCTGCCAGCCGGTCTGCGGGCGCAGCTTCTCCTGGCCCACGTAATGCGCCCAGCCGCCGCCGGACTTGCCGATGCAGCCGCACATCACCAGCATGTTGATGACGCCGCGGTAGTTCATGTCCATGTGGTACCAGTGGTTCATCGCCGCCCCGATGATCACCATCGAGCGCCCTTCCGTCTTCTCGGCGTTGAGCGCGAATTCGCGCGCCACGGTGATGATCCGGTCGCGCGGCACGCCGGTGATCTTCTCGGCCCAGGCCGGGGTGAAGGGGATGTCCTCGTCGTAGGACTTGGCCACCCAGTCGCCGCCCAGGCCACGGTCGAGCCCGTAGTTGGCGCAGAACAGGTCGAAGACGGTGGCCACGTAGGCCTCGCCGCCGGCCAGCTTGAGCTTGCGCACCGGCACCTTGCGGGTCAGCACCTCGGGGTGGTCGCATCTGGTGAAGTGTTCATGCGCCATGCCGCCGAAATAGGGGAAGTCCACCGCCACCACGTCGTCGCGGTCCTCCTCCAGGATCAGCGAAAGGCGCAGTTCCACATCCTTGCCGTCGGCCTGCTGTTCGAGGTTCCACCTGCCCTCCTCGCCCCAGCGGAAGCCGACCGAGCCGTTGGGCACCACCGGATTGCCGGTTGCGCGGTCGAAGGCGATGGTCTTCCATTCGGGGTTGTTGTCCTGGCCGAGCTTGTCGTCGAAGTCCTCGGCCCGCAGCATCCGCCCGGGAACGAACTTGCCGTCCTTCTCTTCGAGGCGCACCAGCATCGGCATGTCGGTGAAACGGCGGGCGTAGTCCTGGAAGTAGGGCGCCTGCCGGTCGAGATGGAACTCGCGCAGGATCACGTGCCCCATGGCCAGCGCCAGCGCCGCGTCGGTGCCCTGCTTGGGGGCAAGCCAGATGTCGGCAAACTTGGAGGCCTCCGAGTAGTCGGGCGTGATGACCGCCGACTTGGTGCCGTTGTAGCGCGCCTCGGTGTAGAAATGGGCATCCGGCGTGCGGGTCTGCGGCACGTTGGAGCCCCACAGGATCAGGAAGCCGGCATTGTACCAGTCGGCCGATTCGGGCACGTCGGTCTGTTCGCCCCAGGTCATCGGCGAGGACGGCGGCAGGTCGCAGTACCAGTCGTAGAAGCTCATGCAGGTGCCGCCCAGAAGCGACAGATAGCGCGAGCCGGCGGCGTAGGAGACCATCGACATGGCCGGGATCGGCGAGAAACCGAATACCCGGTCGGGGCCCCAGGTCTTCGCCGTGTAGGCATTCGCCGCGGCGATGATCTCGGTCGCTTCGTCCCAGGAGGCGCGCACGAAGCCGCCCATGCCTCGGGTTCTGGTGTAGCCGGCGCGCAGGGCGGGATCTTCCTGAAGCCTGCTCCAGGCCTCGATGGGGGGATGCTCGGCCCTGAGCTTGCGCCAGGCCTTGAGCAGCTGCGAGCGGATCAGCGGCGTCTTCACCCGGTTGGCGGAATACAGATACCAGCTGTAGGAGGCCCCCCGCTGACAGCCGCGCGGCTCGTGGTTGGGTAGGCCCGGGCGGGTGCGCGGGTAGTCCGTCTGCTGGGTCTCCCAGGTGACGATGCCGGACTTGACGTAGATCTTCCACGAGCACGACCCCGTGCAGTTCACCCCGTGGGTGGAACGCACGATCTTGTCGTGGCGCCAGCGGTTGCGGTAGACGTCTTCCCAGTCACGGTTTTCGGCCGTCACCTGCCCGTGGCCGTCTGCGAATGTCCCGACGCGGTTGCTCTTGAGGAAATTCAGGCGGTCCAGAAGATGGCTCATGTTTTCTCTCTCCGATCAGTGTCTCTCCCGGCGCGAGCGGATGCCCGCGCCGGGCCGGAAGTCTTGCTCAGGGGTTCTTCACGTAGGCGCCGGGGCGCAGGTAGAACCACCAGTTGATGACGATGCAGACGGCATAGAAGGCGGCCAGCCCGTAAAGCGCATATTCGGGCGTGCCGGCCTTGATCTGCTCGCCGATCACCTTGGGGATGATGAAGGCGCCATAGGCGGCCACGGCGGCCGTCCAGCCCAGCACCGGGCCGGCCTGTTCCTTGTCGAACACCGCGGCGATGGTCCGGAAGGTGGAGCCGTTGCCGATGCCGGTGGCGGCGAACAGGATCAGGAACAGGATCATGAAGGGCAGGAAGTAGTCCTGCGGGGTGGCCGAGGTGTAGGCCTTCTGCAGGAAGTATGCCACGCCCAGGGCCGAGGCGACCATGACGATGGAGATCCACTGGGTCACCCGCGCGCCGCCTAGGCGGTCGGCGATGGAGCCGCCAATAGGGCGGATCAGCGCGCCGATGAACGGACCCATCCAGGCGAACATCAGCGCCGAGGGGCCATCTGGGTTGACCTGGGAGTGATCCCACACCCCGTCAACCAGCACGTGCTGGAAGCCGAACACCACCTTGATGGCCAGCGCAAACGCGGCCGAGTAGCCGATGAACGACCCGAAGGTCATGGTGTAGATCACCGTCATCGCCCAGGTGTGCTTGTTTCCGAAGATGCGGTACTGGCGGGTGAGGTTCTGGCCCACCGCGCCGGGGATCATCTTGAGAAACAGCACCGTCAGCGCGATCACAATCGGCAGGGTGATCCATTTCGACAGGTTCACCCCCGAGCCGCCGACGCTTTCGGGCAGCATCAGCCACAGGCCGAAGGCGGCGGTGAACAGGCCGATCAGCAGCATCCCGGAGATGATCCCGAAGGCGCCGATCGGGTTCGGAATGTCGGGCGAGACATGCTCGTCACGGATGTTGTTCATGCCGAACCAGCCGATGATCACCAGCGGCACCAGCGCCAGCAGCCACACATAGCCCGCGTTCTGGATGTAGGTGATGGTGCCGGCCGGGATCTTGCCGATCAGCGTGCCCGAGGTGTTGATCAACTCGCGCCCCTCGCCGCCGAACAGGCCGAAGGTCATCACCAGCGGGATCAGCACCTGCATGGTCGTCACCCCGAAATTGCCCAGGCCCGCATTCATGCCCAGCGCATAGCCCTGTACCTTCTTGGGAAAGAAGAAGCTGATGTTGGACATGGACGACGAGAAGTTCCCGCCACCGATGCCCGACAGCAGCGCCAGCACCTGGAACACCCACAGCGGTGTGTCGGGGTTTTCAAGCGCCAGCCCGGTACCGAGCGCGGGGATGATCAGCAGCGCGGTGGTGAACACGATGGTGTTGCGCCCCCCCGCGATGCGGATGAAGAAGGTGGAGGGAATGCGCAGCGTCGCCCCCGAAAGCCCGGCAATTGCCGACAGCGTGAACAGCTCCGACTTCTCGAACGGATATCCGAGGTTGATCATCTGCACGGTGATGATCCCCCAGTAGAGCCACACGGCAAAGCCGCACAGCAGGCTGGGGATGGAAATCCACAGGTTGCGGGTGGCGATCTTCCTGCCTGTCGAGTTCCAGAACTTCTCGTCCTCGACATTCCAGTTTCGCAGATCTTGTCCCAATGTCTTTCTCCTTCCTGGAGCGGGGTGTTGTCTTGGAGTGAATGGGGCGGGCCGGGTCACGGCCCGCCGGGTTCGCGGTTACTTGTCTGCCTTGACGGGCGCGAGCTGCGGCTTCTCCGGGACGTCAGAGAGGAAGGTCTCCTCGCGCAGCTCGGGGTACTTGGCCCGCTCCATCCTGCGGATCGCCAGATGCATCCAGATGGTCGAGATCGCGACGATCACGAACATCAGCATGAACACCATCGACCACACCTGGAACACGTCAAGCAGGATGCCGAAGGCGATCGGCAGCACGAAACCGCCCAGCCCTCCGATCATCCCGACAAGGCCGCCGACAGCGCCCACGTGGTGCGGGTAGTAAACGGGGATGTGCTTGTAGACCGCCGCCTTGCCCAGGCTCATCACGAAGCCCAGGATCACTGACAGGAAAACGAAGACGTACAGCGGAATGCCGAAGCTGAACTTGATCAGGTGGGGCTCGCCGTTGGGGCCGGGAATGCCCTCGACGATGTAGGTCGTGGGCGGGTAGCTCATGATGAACAGCACGACCAGCGAGACGATGAAGGTCAGATACATCACGAAGCGTGCCCCCCAGACATCGGACATCCACCCGCCCAGAGCCCGGAAGATCGAGCCGGGCAGCGAGTACATGCCCGCAAACACGCCGGCGGCGGTCAGGCTGACCCCGTAGGCGCCCACATAGTAGCGGGGCAGGAAGCTGGCGAAGGCCACGAAGGCGCCGAAGACGAAGAAATAGTAGGTGGCGAAACGCCAGACCTGGATGTTCTTCAGCGGCTCGAGCTGCATCCGCGCCGAGGGCGGCTTCTTGCCGGTCCTGCGCTGCTCGACCACCACCGGATCGTCCTTGGCGAAGATGTAGAAGGCGATCGCCATGGCCACCAGCACGATGGCGTAGATCTTCGCCGTGCCCTGCCAGCCCACGGCCAGCACCAGGAAGGGGGCGGCGAAGTTGGTCACCGCCGCACCCACGTTGCCGGCCCCGAAGATGCCCAGCGCGGTGCCCTGCTTTTCGGCCGGGAACCAGCGCGAGACATAGGCGATGCCGATGATGAACGACCCGCCGGCAAGCCCCAGGCCCAGGGCGGCCATCAGGAACACCGTGTAGGTCTGCACCGAGGCCAGCAGCCAGACGCTGATCGCGGTGACCAGCATCTGGATCGTCATCATGATGCGGCCGCCGATCTGGTCGGTCCAGACGCCAAGGAAGATCCGGCTGATCGAGCCGGTCAGAACGGGCGTTGCCACCAGCAGGCCGAACTGGGTCTCGTTCAGGCCCAGCTCCTGCTTGATCTCGACGCCGATGATGGAAAAAATCGTCCAGACCGCGAAGCAGACGGTAAACGCGAGCGTACTCAATCCTAACGCCCGGTATTCGTCGCTGCGGGTCACACCATTAAGTTCGTGCATCACCTGCCCTCCGGAAAATTGGGATCCGCAGACCCCCTGTGATCGAGGCGGACCAGACCGCCCCGAGGTCCAGATTATCTTGACACAAATCAAAGGCGCGACAAAAAGTCCTTTGTTTTTATGCATTTACAGCATTTTTCGCGTCTCCTCTGGGCAGTTCTCAAGCCAAGATGCCGCATTGGTCGCAACAGCGCTTGACACGGCCTGCTCACTTCCGTGATGAATGTCACACCAAAGAGGCCGGGGGCTTTCATGCTGTCACGCCACATAGAAGAGATTCGCGCCCTGCCGCTGTTCGCGCAGGTCAGCGAGGCTTCCTTCGGCGATCTGACCCGTGGCGCCTACGTGCAGAACTTCCCCGCCCATGCCGAACTGATCACCGAGGGCGACACGGCCGATTTCCTGCACGTGGTGATCTCGGGCTGCATCGAGATGTTCGCCTCGTGGCAGGGGCGTGAAACCTCTCTGTCGCTGCTGGGCCCGCATGACACCTTCATCCTGGCCGCGACCATCAAGGACCGCCCCTATCTGATGTCGGCCCGGACGCTGGAGAAATCCCGGGTGATGATGATCCCCTCCGAGGACATTCGCGCCGTCTTCGAGCGAGATTCCGATTTCGCCAAGGCGATCGTTTCGGAACTGGCCGTGTGCTACCGCGGCGCCATCAAGGGGGCCAAGAACCTGCGCCTGCGCACCTCCAGCGAACGGATCGCCAATTACCTGGTCAAGGAATACCACGCCCATGGCGCACAGGCGCGCTTTCCGCTGGATTTCGAGAAGAAGCGGATCGCCAAGTATCTGGGCATGACCCGTGAAAACCTTTCACGGGCCTTTTCGACGTTGCGCAATCACGGGGTACAGGTGGACGGCCACGAAGTGGTGATCACCGATCTGGACAAGCTGCTGGCCTTCGCCAGGCCCGACCCGCTGATCGACAGCTAGCAGGCTGCTACTGAGCTGATGGGATGAGCTGCCTTCCACCCGGACACGGCCATGGTTGCGGATATCGGTGGACAAGATGAACTCCCCTCTGGAAATCGGAGGCAGACGCCAGCGGCGATTTGTTGTCTGCTGGCCTTCGACGAGAAGGAGATCGGAGATGTCGGAATGGAATCAACATTCTCCGGATTTCAAGTCGAAGGGGGACGCTTGAAGTGTATTCTTGAACTTTCTCGCCATGCGATTCATGGGAAGGAAGAACAACGAATGTGACGTACATCGACAGTCAGGAAAAGTCGGCCGCGTGATGCGGCGGCCAAGATTGCGGAGCAGCGCTTGAGCGTGCATGAGTTGGCGCGTGAGCTTGGCAACGTGGCGGAGGCGTGCCGTCGCCGTGGCAGGCTGGTGCCGTCGGGGTGGAGCTCAAATTCCACCTGCACGCGCGCACCGACATGGGGGCACCGGCGATGACCTCGCCCAGCATGCGCACGCCTTCCTCCAGATCGATCAGCGCCATGGTACAGGGCACCCGCTCGGTGAATGAGGGATGGGCCGGAATGTGGCAGGTGGTAAAGCTGTGGACCACCCCGCGTCCGCAGGCGGCGCACCTCTCCAGCGCCTCGGACAGGCAGGCGGTGCGGAAGGCACGCGGACGAACCGGTCCATCACGTCGGGATCGGCCGGGATGCGCAAAGCCCCGGCTTAGCATCGGACCCGTTCCATACCAGGATCGAAAAGCGGTCGCAAAGAGGCCGTTGCCGTGTGACGTCTGCCCGCGATCTCGATCTCCCATTGCCCTTGGCCAACGATGTCCGGGGTGAGCGGTTCGTCTAGCAGGCTGCTGAAAAAGTCAGCTCTCGACGTGGTTTTGTAACCATGATTCACTCTGGTTCAGGGCAACGGAGGGGGTGATGATGCGCGGGGTGGACGAGACGAGCGGGTCGCTGTTCAGCTATGTCGATCTGGAAGAGCGCATCCCGGCGCGTCACCCGCTGCGCAAGATCCGTCAGGTGGTGAACGAAGCGCTTGCCAGCCTCGATGCCGATTTCGCGGCGCTGTACACCGATTTCGGCCGACCCTCGATCGCACCGGAGCGGCTGATCCGGGCCAGCCTGCTGCAGATCCTGTTCTCGGTCCGATCCGAGCGGCAGTTGATGGAGCAGATGCACTACAACCTGCTGTTTCGCTGGTTTGTTGGCCTCGGGATCGACGATCCGGTGTGGGTTCCGACGGTGTTCAGCAAGAACCGCGACCGGCTGCTGACCGCCGAGATGTCGCGCAAGGTCATGGCCGCGATCCTGGCCCACCGCGAGGTGGTGCCGCTGTTGTCGGACGAGCATTTCTCGGTCGACGGCACGCTGGTCAAGGCCTGGGCCTCGATGAAGAGTTTCCAGCCCAAGGCCGAGGCCGCCCCGCCCGATGGCCCCGATGATCCGGGTCCGGGCGCTCCGCCCGCATCCGACATTCCTCCCGCAACCCGATCCGAAACGCCTTCAGCCGAGACCGCCCCGATGCCCCGCAACAATCGCCGCCACCGCAACGCCGAGGTTGACTTCAAGGGCAAGAGGCGCTCGAACGCCACCCATGTCTCGACCACCGATCCGGACGCCCGGCTCTACCGGAAATCCCCCGGCACCGGAGCGATGCTGTGTTTCATGGGGCATGCGATGATGGAGAACCGCTCGGGCCTGATCGTGCAGGGCGATCTGACCCGGGCGGACGGCCACGCCGAACGGCGTGCGGCACTGGACATGATCCACCGCCATTCCCCCGGATCGACCCGGCGGCTGACCCTGGGTGCGGACAAGGGCTATGACGTGGCCGGCTTTGTCGCCGATCTGCGGCAGGCCTGCGTGACCCCGCATGTCGCGCAGAAGGCACAGCATTCGGCGATCGATGGCCGCACGACCCGGCATGAGGGCTATGCGCTGTCCCTGAAACATCGCAAGCGCATCGAGGAGGCCTTCGGCTGGGCGAAAACCGTCGGCGGAATGGCGCAGAGCGTCTATCGCGGCCTCGAACGGGTACGATCCCGGTTCATTCTGACACTGGTCGCCAACAATCTCACCCGGCTGCCCCGCTTGCTGGCCGCATGAAGCCGAAAAACGCCACTGGGCAGGCATGACCGCCGCAGAAACCGCCTGGCGCCCACCAAAGCAGGACCGGACGAAGGAAATCCGTTCCAGTTCCGGGACTTTTTCAGCAGCCTGTTAATGATTGCCCAAGCGGGTTCCGCCGTCAAGAAATGGTCTCTCCCATAGCAAACACAGGGTACGCCATATGGCGGCCCTCACCGTCCTCAAGACGAGATCCGAAACCCCAGGCGGAAGGTCCGAACATTATCTACGAGGTCAGCAAGCTGCCTCCACGGCCTCTACCGAGAGAGATCCTTCCGCTTGGGCTCACCCCCTCGAAAAAAGGGGCGATAGGGTTCACCGTGTGTGACCACGGCGTGTACGGTGCGCGCCATCTTGGCCGCGATGGCGGTATAGGCTTTTCGGCGCAGATGTGGGTTGTGGCGATCCCCGGTGACCTGCCCCCCGCCAACGCCCGCATTTTGAAGTAGAGTCTGCCCGATCAGAAAGGAGCAGACGAATTCGAAAGAGCCGTTTTACGGAGGCGCAAATCATTGCGATGATCAAGGAACAGGAGGCCGGAATGCCGACGGTGGAGGTTTGTCGCCGGCATGGGCTGAGCCCGGCGACGTTCTACAAGTACAAGTCGAAATACGGCGGCATGGGGCTTTCGGACGTGAAGCGCCTGAAGATGCTTGAGGACGAGAATGCCAAGCTCAAGCGCCTGTTGGCCGATGCGATGCTGGACAACGCGGTCCTGAAGGATCTCCTGGGAAAGAACTGACGACGCCGAGCGCGCGGCGTGATGCAGCGCTGCGGGCGATGCGGGATCATGGCATCTCGCAGCGCCGGGCCTGCAGGCTGGTCGGTGTCGATCCCAAGACGGTCCGGCGCGAACGCCCGCCGGACCATCCGGAGATCCGCGAAGCGATGAAGCAGATTGCGGGCAAGCGCCGCCGTTTCGGTTACCGACGGATCGGCGTGTTGCTCGAACGCAAGGGAATGATCATGAACCACAAGAAACTCTATCGCCTGTATCGCGAAGAAGGGTTGTCGGTGAAACGGCGGCGCGGGCGCAAGCGCGCCAGAGGCTCGAGGACGCCAATGCCCGAGGCGATCAGGCCGAACCAGCGATGGAGTCTGGACTTCGTGTCCGACACGTTCGGTGCTTCGCGCCGGTTCCGCATTCTGGCGGTAATCGACGATTGCTGTCGCGAGAACCTCTGCCTGGTTGCCGACACCAGCATCTCGGGCGCACGTGTGGCACGTGAGCTTGATGCTCTTGTCCGCCTCCATGGCAAGCCTGAAAGCATTGTTTCTGACAATGGGACCGAGTTCACCAGTCGGGCGATCCTCAAATGGGCGGACGACAATGACGTCGACTGGCATTACATCGATCCTGGCAAGCCTCAGCAAAATGCCTTCATCGAGTCGTTCAATGGCAGCCTGCGTGACGAGCTTCTGAACGAGGAGCTGTTCGATACTCTCGATGACGCCCGCCGAAAACTGGCCCTGTGGCGCTATGATTATAACAACGTCAGGCCCCACTCATCGCTGGGGAACCAGACGCCGGCCCAAGCGCGCCGGACGCTTGAGCGACCCAAAGGCTCCGCGCCCGACGCGCTTGCCCAAACCGAAACCGCAGATTATGAAAACCAAACCCGCAGACTCTCGTTATGAATGAGGGACCATTGGGGGGCAGGTCAGCCGCAGTTGACGGCAGGCTCGCACGAGAGGCGCAGCGCGCCCGGAGTCGTGATTGCCGGAGGTGTCGGTGGTCCGCCGAGCGCCAGATCCCGCAAGGCCGGGCCGGAGAGAGAGACAAGAGAGACCTGATCGCGCGAACGGAACTGCTGCGCACCCGGCCGTGGCGGCACGATTCCCGGGGTCGCCCCCGCCGGCACCGCGGGGATCACATGTGAATCACCCGCCCCCAGGCGTCAAGCACGCTTTCATGCATCATCTCGGACAGAGTCGGATGGGGAAAGACCGTGTGCATCAGTTCTTCCTCGGTGGTTTCCAGGGTTTTGCCGATGACGAATCCCTGGATTATTTCCGTGACTTCCGCCCCGATCATGTGCGCGCCCAGCAATTCCCCCGTCTTCGCGTCGAACACGGTCTTGACCAGACCTTCGGCCTCGCCAAGCGCAATCGCCTTGCCGTTGCCGATGAAGGGAAAACGACCGACGCGCACCTCGTGCCCGGCCGCCTTCGCCGCCGCTTCGGTCAGGCCGACGCTGGCCACCTGCGGGTGGCAGTAGGTGCAGCCGGGGATGGTTTCGGGCCGGACCGGGTGAACCTCGCGGCCGGCGACCAGCTCGGCCACCATCACCCCTTCGTGGCTGGCCTTGTGCGCCAGCCAGGGCGGGCCGGCCACGTCGCCGATGGCATAAAGCCCCTCGACCCCGGTGCGGCAGTAGGCGTCGGTCACCACGTGGGTCCGGTCGACCCGAACGCCGAGCGCCTCGAGCCCCAGCCCCTCGACATTGCCGACGATGCCCACCGCCGAAATCACCGTGTCGAAATCCTGCTTCACCACCTTGCCGCCGGTCTCGATATGCGCCGTCACCCGGCCCTTGCCGCGGTCGAGCCTCTTGACCGCGGACTTCTCCATGATCTTCATGCCCTGTTTCGTGAACGCCTTCTTCGCGAAGGCGCTGATCTCGGCATCTTCCACCGGCAGCACCCGGTCGAGCACCTCGACCACTGTTGTCTCGGCCCCCAGGGTATTGAAGAAACTCGCGAATTCGATCCCGATGGCACCCGATCCGATGACCAGAAGCTTCTTCGGCATCCGCGGCGGCTGCAGGGCATGGCGGTAGGTCCAGACCAGATCGCCATCGGCCTCCAACCCCGGCAGTTCGCGCGCCCGGGCGCCGGTGGCGATGATGATGCTCCCGGCGGTCAACTCCTGCTCGCCCTTGTCGCTGCGCACCGAGACCCTGCCGGGGGCGGGGATCGTCGCCTCGCCCATGATCACGGTGACCTTGTTCTTCTTCAGCAGATGGCCGACCCCGCTGTTGAGCTGCCTGGCCACCCCCCGCGACCGCTTGACCACCGCGTCGAGATCATAGCCGATCTGCCCGGCCGACAGGCCGAACTCCCCGGCCCGCTTCATCAGGTGAAAGACCTCGGCCGAGCGCAGCAGCGCCTTGGTGGGGATGCAGCCCCAGTTCAGGCAGATGCCGCCGAGGTTCTCGCGCTCGACCACGGCCGTCTTCAACCCAAGTTGGGCAGCCCGGATCGCGGCCACGTATCCCCCCGGCCCGGCGCCGATGATGATCAGATCGAACGATTGCACAGCCATGTCTCTACCCTCGGCGCAGGTGGTTTCCGGAAACTAGTTTAGTGTTAAACTATCTCTTCCCCCGCTTCAATGATAATCGCCCCCCCCCTGAAGGAGCGGACTGCGTGACGGGCCCGATCCTGTACGCCGCCCCCGCGAGGCGATAGAAAACCCGGGCACTGCCGCGCGACTCCCCTGCGTGCTGCGCGGGCCCGGCCGGAAACTCAAGCCGATGAAAAGGATCGACATGCTCAAGACGCTCAAGGATCTCGCCCTCGCCTTCGTCAACGCCACGCTGGTTCTGGTCGTCCTGAGCCTGTTTCTTGCGTGGCGCCTGACACTGTCGGTGGACGGGATGGTCGGAAACCTGGCCGAGAACCTGACGATCGTCGGCCCCTTGCGGGCGGACCTGCAGACCATGACGCGCGAGGTCGCGGCGCTGCGCGACGATCTCGACCGCCTGGCCGGACAGACCGGCAACGTCAGCGACAGGGCGCTGAAGGCCGTGAATGCCAGGCTGGACCAGATGCAGGGCCGGCTGGACCGGGACGGCGCGCGGATGGATGAGCTGGCCGCCCTGCCCGGCCGGATTGTCCAGGACGTGATCGAGACGGCACTAGGCACCACCGCCGACCGGCTTGCCCGGACCGTCCGGGATATCCGCCAATGCACGGCCCCGCCCCCGGACGAGACGTCCTGACCGGGAACTGCCGGCATCACGCTCTTCCGGCTCAACTCGCCTTCTGCAATTCCCGAACGGTGATGCCGTAGCCGCCTTCGCGCACATACTCGGCCTCGGGCCCGGTGCTCGCGCGGCGCAGAACCTCGTTGCGATAGGGGAAACGCCCGAACCGGCGGATCACCTCGCGATGGGCGCGGGCATGCAGAAGGTTGCCATGGCCCGTCTCGGGCATCCGTTCGAACAGCAGCCGCACGCAGCGATCCTGGTCGCACAGGTTCTCCGAATGCATCAACGGCATGTAGAAAAACTGCCGCGCCGGTTCGTCGATGCGCATGTCCCAGCCCCTGCCGATCGCGACCTTGGCCGCGGCCAGCGCTGCGCGGTCCGAGGCAAAGGCCCGCGCCTCGCCCCGGAACATGTTGCGCGGAAACTGATCGGTCAGGATGATGTAGGCCAGCGTTCCGGCCGGC
Organism: Piezobacter thermophilus; assembly: GCF_055386745.1. NCBI lineage: Bacteria > Pseudomonadati > Pseudomonadota > Alphaproteobacteria > Rhodobacterales > Paracoccaceae > Piezobacter > Piezobacter thermophilus. The sequence continues at coordinate 1,749,415 of NZ_AP042380.1, forward strand.
CAGGTCAGCCACCGCGAAAACCGCCCCTCGCAGGCCTGCTCCCAGGTGGCGAGAAACCGTTCCCTCATCCTCCGGTCAAGGTCGCCATCGACAGCATACCAGCCCGCCTGCCCGACCTCGTCCAGCCAGAATTCCAATATCTCGTCCGGTCCGTCCATGACCCCTTCTCCGGTTGCGACCTCATGCCCCAGGTTGAAAAAGCATATGTACGCCCGGTCTCGAAATGACAGTCACAAATTGCGACGGCTTCGTAACATCGTCCGGATCGTGTTCGCCCTGCCTCACCCGCTGCGCTCTTCCGCCTCTTCCTCTTGCCCCAAATACTCCGGGGGTGCGGGGGCAGAGCCCCCGCCGGCCATGTCGGCCTCAAGCGCGTATTCCTGCACCAGCTCGACGGCCACCGGCGAGGCGGTGGGATAGACCGGCGCCATGGTGCCGGTATCCTCGACCGGAACCGCCGCGCGCCGGGTCATGCGATAGAGACCATAGGCAGTCAGGGCGAACAGCAGCACCGTCATGAACAGGAAATACCCGGCCGGGCCGAACACCGCGTCGTCCATCAGCCATCCGGTGATCAGCGGGCCGGCAATGGCGCCCAGCCCGTTGATGAAGACCAGCCCGCCCGAGGCCGCCGCCATGTCATCGGGCTCCAGATAGTCGTTGGTATAGGCGATCAGCAGGGAATAGAGCGGGTTCGACATCCCTCCCAGCAGAAAGGCGGCGGCCAGGAGCGCCCCATACTGACCGCCCATCAGCATCCCCGTGACACCGCCCGCCCCGCCCACGGCCGCCACCGCAAGGATCAGCAGGCGCCGGTCCATCCGGTCGGAAATCCAGCCCAGCGGGTATTGCAGCACCAACGCGCCCACATAGAAGGTGGCGACGAAAACCGACAGCTGGGCCAGCGTCAGCCCGGCCTCGGCGCCGTAGACGGCGCTCATGCCGAACTGGGCCGAGAACACGCCGCCCAGCAGGAACATGCCGACAAAGCCCAGCGGAGACACCGCCATGATCTGGCGCAGCGTCATCGGCTTGACCGTCTCGAAGGGCGGCGTCGGGCTGATCGAAAGCAGGATCGGCCCGAACGAGATCGATATGATGATCGAGGCGATCACGAAACTCTGGTAGCCGGACGGGTCGCCGGTCATCACCAGCGCCTGCGCGGTGACGATGCCCAGAACCTGCACGATCATGTAAAGCGACAGCGCCTTGCCGCGGTTGTCGTTGCTGGCGGCATTGTTGAGCCAGCTTTCGGCGGTCACGTAGACCCCCGAGAAGCAGAACCCGATCGCCACCCGGCCCAGCACCCATACCGCCGGGTGGGCGATCAGCGGATACAGCACCATCACCGCCGAGATGAACGAGGCCAGCGCGGCAAAGACGCGTACATGCCCCACCCGGCGGATCATCTCGGGCGCCATGCGCGAGCCGCCCAGAAAGCCCAGGAAATAGGCGGACATCACCACCGACATCTCGAGCGTGGTGAAACCCTCGATTCCGCCCCGAACGCCCAGAAGCGTGACCTGAAGGCCGTTGCCGACCATCAGCAGACCGATGCCGAGCAGAAGCGCCCAGACACTGCTCAGAACCTGCAACATCGGGACTCTCCTTTCCGAACGACCAGGCAAGGCGTTTCCTGACCGATCGGGGCGCCACCCGGCCCGCCCGTCCACGACACCGGGGGGTCGCAAAGCGACCGTCGGGCGGATTTCAGCCGTCCCCGGCCACAGAAGGGATCAGCAGCGAGGCATCGCCATAGGAAAAGAACCGATAGCGCGCACGCACCGCGTGATCGTAGATCCGCATGATCCGCTCCCGCCCCATCAGCGCCGAAACCAGCATCATCAGGGTCGATTTCGGCAGGTGGAAATTGGTCATCAGCGCATCGGTCACGCGAAACTCGAAACCGGGATAGATGAAGATGTCGGTCTCGCCCTCCCACGGGGCGATGGCGCCGCCGCGGGCGGCACTCTCGATCAGCCGCAGCGCGGTGGTGCCTACCGGAATGACCCGCCCGCCCGCCGCCTTCGTGGCGGCGATCTCGGCGGCGGCGGCGGCGCTGACCCGTCCCCATTCGGCATGCATCCGGTGGCGGGTGACATCCTCGACCTTGACCGGCAGAAAGGTGCCCGCCCCCACATGCAGGGTGACGTGGGTGAAAGCCACGCCATGGGCACGCAACCGCTCCAGCAGCGCCTCGTCGAAATGCAGCGAGGCAGTGGGGGCCGCCACCGCCCCCGGATTGCGGGCAAACACGGTCTGGTAATCCACGCGGTCGCGCTCATCCGCAGCCCGACGCGCGGCGATATAGGGCGGCAGCGGCATAGACCCGGCTCGCGACAAGGCCTCGTCGAAGGCCGCCCCCTCGAGGTTGAAGCGCAGCTCCCCCTGCCCCTCGCCCTTCGCCACCAGTTCGGCCCGCAACCCGGCGGCGAATTCGATTTCTTCGCCGACCCGCACCTTCTTCAACGGCTTGAGCAGCGCGCCCCATGTGCCGGCCGGGCGCGGAGCGAGCAGCGTCACCTCGATCCGCGCCGCGGTTTCCCCGTGCGCCCCGCTCCGTCGCCGCAAACCGTTCAGACGCGCCGGAATCACCCGCGTGTCATTCAGCACCAGCCGGTCGCCCGGACGCAGCCAGCAGGCCAGATCGGCCACACGCGAATCCATGATCCGCGCGCCCTCGGCCACCAGCAGCCGCGCCGCCGTGCGCGGCACCGCCGGCCGGGTGGCCACAAGATCCTCGGGCAGATCGAAATCGAAATCGCTCAGTTTCATGGGCGCGTGATAATCCGCATTCACCCCGGGGGAAACCTTCTTCCCCACCCCTCTTCCTCTTGCCCCAAATACTCCGGGGGAGTCGCCCGGCACGGGCGACGGGGGCAGCGCCCCCGCCCGACTCCCACAATTCCACCCGGCACGAAAAACTAATGTTTTTTCGTGGTGCTCCAGTAGACGTTATGTTCCCTGCGCAGGGTTTCATACGACCTGATTCGCTGCCGCGCTGCTTCGCCCCCGCGATCCACAAGCCGGGCCAGCAGCACCTCAAGCACCGCGGCCACGCCGGAAAAGCAGCCGAAATGATGCTGGCTGAGGGCCGAGACCACGATCACCACCTCGGGTTTCAATTCGGGCGCGACGATGTCGGAATCGGACACCAGCACCAGCCGCATTCCACGTTCCTGCGCAAATTCGCAGGCCTCGATCGTTTCGCGCGAATAGGGGGTGATGGTAATCGCAAGGATCGCATCGCCGGCGCGGGCCTCGTTCAGGTCATCCATGGCGCTGCCCATGTGGCGGGGAATGAGCTTCAGCGACGGCACCGCCATGCGCCCCACATAGTGAAAATAATAGGCCATGGCATAGCTTGCCCGCACGGCGGTGACATAGACCGACGGCGCCGACAGCAGGATCGAGGCCGCCCGCTCCAGCGCCTGCGGAGAAAGTCGCTCCAGCGACCGCTTCACGATCGACAGGGAATTGAGCGACACCTCGGCCTGGAACCGCCCCGCCTCTCCCTGCCCCCGCAGATCGTCCAGCCAGCGACCCTGCGCGCCCGGGTCGGTCGTCGCCACAAGGGCATGGCGAAACGGCTCGCGCAGCTCTTCGAACCCTTCGAAACCCAGCTCCGAGGCGATGCGCACCAGGGTATAGGTGCTCACCCCCGCCTTGCGCGCAGTCTCGCGGATCGGGTCCAGCCCGAAATCGGCCGGGTTGTCCACGATGTACTTGGCCGCCAGCCGCAGCCGCGGCGAAAACCGTTCCATCCCCGCCTTCAGCCTGGCAATCGTGCGCGATTTCAATGCCGGGTCCATCCCGCGCCTTCCCGATTCAGCGATCCCGGATCGACCAAATACATAACAAATGTTCTTTTTGAAATCAAATTCCATTTGATGTAATTTCCGCCACGGCAATCGGCATCCCCCGGCAGCCCGATATGGCAGGACGCAGACATGACACGACTCTATTCCCTGATGGTGGCCCCGAACGGCGCCCGACGCGGCAAGACCGATCACCCGGCCCTGCCGATTACCGTGCCCGAGCTTGCCGCAACCGCCCGCGCCTGCCAGGCCGAAGGCGCCGACGCCATTCACCTGCATGTGCGCGACGAAGAGGGGCGGCATTCGCTCGACCCCGGTCGCTATCGTGCGGCGATGGCCGCCATTGCCGAGGCTGCACCGGGCATGGCGGTCCAGGTCACCACCGAATCGGCGGGCCGCTTCGACGTAGCGGCGCAACTGGCCTGCCTGGAGGCCCTTCGCCCGGCCCGGGCCAGCGTCGCGCTGCGTGAAATGGCCCGCGACCCGGCGCTGGCCGCGCGGCTTTACGCGCTGGCCCGCGAAAGCGGCACTCGCATCCAGCACATCCTGTATTCGCCCGAATGCGTGGCAAGGTTCGAAGACTGGCGCGCGCGCGGACTCATCGCCGAGGACCGGCCCGAGGTGCTTTTCGTTCTCGGCAGCTACGATCCCCCACGCCCGGCCCGCCCCGCGCAGCTGGCCCGTCTTCGCGCCGGGCTGAAAACCCCCGTGCGCTGGACCGCCTGCGCCTTCGGCCCGACCGAACGCGCCTGCCTGATCGAGGCACTGCGCCAGGGCGGAAACGTCCGCATCGGCTTCGAAAACAACCTGCACGGACCCGACGGTGTCCTGCTGCCGGACAACGCCGCCAGCGTGCAGGCGCTGGTCGCGGCGGCGGCGGCCGAGGGCTTTACCCCGCGCGGCCTTGCCCGAATGATTCCCCTGTCGGCCTGACCTGCCCATCCCCGAAAAAGGAACCCTCCATGTCCCACGTCTTTCCCCGCCATACCAGGTCGCAGCCGCCGGTCGCCGTCGGCGGCGAAGGCTGCTACCTGTTTGACGCGCAGGGCAAACGCTATTTCGACGGCTCCGGCGGGGCGGCGGTGTCCTGCCTCGGGCATGGCGACCCCGAAATCATCGCCGCCGTGCAGCGCCAGGTGGAAAAACTGGCCTTCGCCCATACCGGCTTCTTTACCTCGGAACCGGCCGAGGCGCTGGCCGAGCTGCTGATCGCGCAGGCGCCGGGCGAACTCGACCGGGTCTATTTCGTTTCGGGGGGCTCCGAGGCGACCGAAGCCGCGATCAAGCTTGCCCGCCAGTATTTCGTCGAGATCGGCCAGCCCCAGCGGCGGCACCTGATCGCCCGCAGGCAAAGCTACCACGGCAACACGCTGGGCGCGCTTTCGGCGGGCGGCAACGAATGGCGGCGCGCCTGCTTCGCGCCGCTGCTGATCGAGGTCAGCCACATCTCGCCCTGCTACGAATATGCCGAGCGGCGCCCGGATGAGACCGCCTTCGACTACGGCCAGCGGGTCGCGCAGGAGCTCGAGGACGAAATCCTGCGGCTGGGCCCCGACACGGTGATGGCCTTCATGGCCGAACCCGTCGTCGGCGCAACGCTCGGCGCGGTGCCGGCGGTCGAGGGCTATTTCTGCCGCATCCGCGAGATCTGCGACCGCTACGGCGTGCTGCTGATCCTCGACGAGGTGATGTGCGGCATGGGACGCACCGGACACCTCTTCGCCTGCGATCATGACGGCGTGGCCCCCGACATCCTGTGCATCGCCAAGGGGCTGGGCGCGGGCTATCAGCCGATCGGGGCGATGCTGTGCTCGAAGACGATCTACCAGGCAATCGAGGCCGGCTCCGGCTTCTTCCAGCACGGGCACACCTATATCGGCCACCCCGTCGCCACCGCCGCCGGGCTGGCGGTGGTGAACGCCCTGCTGGGGCGCAATCTGATCCCGCGCGTGCGCGAGATGGGGGAAAGGCTCGACGCCGCCCTGCACGAGCGCTTCGGCCAGCATCCCCATGTGGGCGACATTCGCGGGCGGGGGCTGTTTCGCGGTATCGAACTGGTCGAGGATCGCGACGGCAAGACACCCTTCGCCCCCTCCCGCGGGATTGCCGCACGAATCAAGGCCGCCGCCTTCGAGGCCGGGCTGATCTGCTACCCCATGGCCGGCACCCGCGACGGCCGCCAGGGCGACCACATCCTCCTGGCCCCCCCCTTCATCATCACCGACGAGCAGATCAACGAAGTCACCGACAAGCTGGAGACCGCGATCTCGGCCGCACTCTGACACCGCCGCCGCAGCACGCGCCGTATCTTTTCTGGCTGAAAATATCCCGGGGAGCGCGAGGGGCTGGCTCCTCGCCCCCGCCGCCCGCCAACCCCGCGACCACGCGTGGTCAGCGAACCACGTACACCGAACAGGGCGCGTGCCGCACGATTCGCGAAGCATTCGACCCCAACAGGTAGTCGCGCAACTCCGGCGCGTGCGACCCGACGACGATCAGGTCGCTGCCAGCCTCCTTCGCCACGCGCAGCACCTCCCTGTAGACCTTGCCGACGGCGACCTCGTGGCGCACCTTTTCGTTGACCGCATCGCCCAGCACCTCGCCCACATGGGCGGCCAGCGCCCGCGCGGTCCGGTCGCGCAACGCGTCCTGGTACCCTTCGGGGAAAAAGGAGGAAACCTCGCCGGCGCCGAAATCGGGCACCACCGTCACAACGTCCAGCTGCGCGCCATGATGGCGGGCAAGATCGGCAGCGACGCGAAGCGGCCGGTCGTCCGGCTTCGGCTGGCTCATGTCGATGGCGCACAGGATTGAACGGATCATGCCGTGACCTCCTCTGTCTTGCCGGCGCGGCGGCGTTGCAAAAGGGCGATCCCGCCCAGCAGAAGCAGTGCCGGAATGAACATCAACTCCTTCGGCAACCCCTCCGAGGGCTCCAGCACGACGACGATGCGCACCGGTTCATCGCCGTAGAAATCGAAATTCTGGAGCTTCTCGAAGAACGGCTTGCCGGGGAACGGCTCTTCTATCTTCAGCACGCCGTCCTCTTCGTACACCGTCAGGCCGGGAACGGCGAGACGCTCTTCGCCCGTCGCTCCTTCGGCAATGTCGAGCGTGTAATGCGATTCCCGCAACTCCCCGGTGTCGAAATCCGGCCCGCTGATGACCAGCCGCATCTGCGTTCCCGGTTCGGCCCGGCCGACTTCCCCGACGAAGGCCGCGGGCGGAATCTCGCGCCACGGATCCTGCACCATGTTCATGAAGAAGCCGGGCCGGAACAGGGCAAAGGCGATCAGGATCAGCGCCACGCTCTCCCACATGCGCGATCGGGTGACGAACCAGCCCATCGTGCCGGCGGTGAAAACCAGGATGCCCACCGTCGAGACCAGGAACACGATGATCCCCTGCCACCAGGTCACGTCGATCAGCAGCAGGTCGGTGTTGAAGATGAACACGAAAGGCAGGGCGACGGTGCGCAGGCTGTAGAAGAAGGCGATGAAGCCGGTGCGCATCGCATCCCCCCCCGACACCGCGGCGGCGGCGAAACTGGCAAGCCCTACGGGTGGGGTCACATCGGCCATGATGCCGAAATAGAACACGAACAGATGCACCGCGATGAGCGGCACGATCAGGCCGGAATTGGCGCCCAGCTGGACTACCACCCCGGCCATCAGCGAACTGACGACGATGTAGTTTGCCGTGGTCGGCAGCCCCATTCCCAGGACCAGCGACAGCAGCGCGACGAAAAGCAGCATCAGGATCAGGTTGCCCCCCGACAGGAATTCGACCAGATCGGCCATCACCTGCCCAACCCCGGTCAGAGTCACCGTACCCACGATCACCCCCGCCGTGGCCGTTGCCAGACCGATGCCTATCATGTTGCGGGCGCCGTCGATCATTCCCTGGACGAGTTCCTTAACCCCCAGCGCGAAAGCGTTCGCCAGCTCGCTTTCGCCCCGGAAGGCCGCCTTGATCGGCCGCTGGGTCAGCAGGATCGCGAACAGCAGGAAGGTGGCCCAGAAGGCCGACAGGCCTGGGGATTTCTGCTCGATCATCAGGAAGTAGACCAGCACGACGATCGGGAGCAGATAGTAGAGCCCGCTCTTGTAGATGCGCGCCACGTCGGGCAGCTCGACCACTTCTGCGTTCGGGTCGTCCGGCTCCAGGTCCGGCTCGCGCGCGGCCACCCACAGAAGGCTCACATAGGCCAGGAAGGTCAGCGCCGCGAGAATCCAGCCGCTGCCCTCGGGTACCATCGCCACGATCCAGCGCACCGGATACTGCACGCCATAGCTGAACCCCGCGAAGGCGGCGAAGAAAAGGGCCATGCCGGCAACGGTCCGGCCGATGTTCACAACCTTGCCGCCCAGCGTCGGCAGGTTCTGCTTCACCGCCTCGAGATGCACGATATAGACCAGCGCGATGTACGAGATGATCGCCGGCAGAAAGGCATGCTTGATGACCTGCACGTAGGATATGCCCACATATTCGACCATCAGGAACGCCGCCGCGCCCATGACCGGGGGCATGATCTGGCCATTGACGGAACTGGCCACCTCGACCGCTCCGGCCTTTTCGCTGGAAAAGCCCACGCGTTTCATCAGCGGGATGGTGAAGGTGCCGGTGGTGACCACGTTGGCGATCGACGACCCCGAGATCAGCCCCGTCGCGGCCGATCCAACCACCGCCGCCTTCGCCGGACCGCCACGCAACGCGCCGAGCGCGCCGAAGGCCATCTTGATGAAATAGTTGCCCGCACCCGCCTTCTCCAGCAGCGCGCCGAACAGCACGAACAGGAACACGAACTTGGTGGACACGCCCAGGGCAATGCCGAACACGCCTTCGGAGGTGATCCACATGTGGCTCATCGCCTTCTTCAGCGAAGCCCCCTTCCAGCGGATCACGTCGGGCACCCAGGTGGACGAGCCGAAAAAGACGTAGAGAAGAAAGATCGTCGCGATGATCGCCATTGCCGGGCCGAGTGCGCGTCGCGCGGCCTCGAACAGCAGCACAAGCCCCACGAGCGCCACCCACTTGTCGGTGTCATCGGCCAACCCGCCCGAGTTCACCAGCTTCTGGTAGAAGAAATAGCCGTAAAGCGCGATGAACGCCCCCGCCAGCGCCATGATCCAGTCCTGCACCGGGATCCGGTCGCGCGGGCTGGAGGCGAGCGCCGGATAGGCCATGAAGGCAAGAAACAGCGAGAACGCAAGGTGGATCTGGCGGGAATTGTTGATCACGTCGCCCGGCAGCACGATATTGGCCACCGGCGAGGCCAGGAGGACCTGAAACAGCGACCATAGCAAGGCCACGGCCGCCAGCATCGTGCCGACCGCGCCCGCGGGGCTGCGTGCCCCGGCATCGGTTGCGGCCACCAGTTCCTGAAGTTCCTCTTCGGTCAGTTGGCGACCGGTGCTTCGGTTTTCCGTCATCCCTCGGGCTCCCTCGGCCGGCGTTCGCGCGCCGTCGGATTGTTCAGGCATCCGGGGATCGGGCACATTCCCCGGTCAACACTGGATCGGGCGCGGCCGCATGCGGCCGCGCCCCTCCCTGTCAAGTCCATTCGGGCCGGTTACTTGATCCAGCCGCGCTCCTTGTAGTACTTCACCGCCCCCGGATGCAGCGGGGCGGACAGGCCGTCCCTGATCATTTCCTCTTCCTTGAGGTTGGCGAATGCCGGGTGCAGTTTCTTGAAGTCGTCGAAGCTGTCGAAAACCGACTTCACCAGCCAGTAGACGGCATCCTCGCTCACCTTGTCCGACGTCACCAGCGTGGCGCCCACGCCGAAGGTCTTCACGTCATCGGGGTTGCCGCGATACATCCCGCCGGGGATCGTGGCATAGCGGTAGAACGGATTCTCGGCCACCAGCTTGTCCACCGCCGGGCCGGTCACGTTCACCAGGACCGAATCGCACGAGGTGGTGGCCTCCTGGATCGAACCGGAGGGATGGCCGACGGTATAGACCATCGCATCGATCTGGTTGTCGCACAGCGCCGCCGACTGCTCGGCTGCCTTCAGCTCGGTGGCCAGGGCAAAGTCGTCGGTGGTCCAGCCCATCGCCTCCATCAGCACTTCCATGGTGCCGCGCTGGCCCGAGCCGGGATTGCCGATGTTCACCCGCTTGCCCTTGAGATCATCAAAGGTCCGAATGCCGGAATCGGCACGGGCGACCACAGTGAACGGTTCGGGATGGATCGAGAAGACCGCGCGCAAACCCTCGAACGGGCCGGCATCCTTGAACTTGGAAGTGCCGTTGTAGGCATGGTACTGCCAGTCCGACTGGGCCACGCCGAATTCCAGCTCGCCGTCGCGAATGGTGTTGATGTTGTACACCGACCCGCCGGTCGATTCGACCGAACACCGGATGCCCGATTCCTTGCGGTTCTTGTTCATCAGCCGGCAGATCGCGCCGCCGGTCGGGTAGTAGACGCCGGTCACGCCGCCCGTACCGATGGTGATGAACTCCTGGGCCATGGCCACCGGGGCCGCCACCATGGATGCGGCCAGAACCGCCCCGCCCAGTTTCAGTCGTGCAAACATGAAGTACTCCCTTCTGGTTGTGTTTGACTTCGTCGTTTCCGGATTTTCAGTCGGCCCAGAACTCGCCCAGGCTTCGGTTGCTTTCCTCGACTTCGCGAATGCGAAGGCTCGGGTTCCGCTCGGATTGCGCCACCAGCATGGCGATCATCGTTTCCATCAGGACCAGCGTCGCGGCGTATGACGAAAAGAACTGCGGGCTGTCGGAGGGAACGATGAAATGGCAGGTCGCGGACCCGATCGCGGGGCAGGCATGGCTGTCGGTGATGAGGATGGTCTGCGCCCCGCGGCTGCGGGCTGTCTCGGCCGCCACGATGGCGCGCCGGGCATAGGGCGCCTTGGTCACGATGAGCAGCACGTCATCGGCCTCCATCGAGGCCAGCGCCGAGCCCAGCGATGCCCCCATCCGCCCCGCCAGCGTCCAGTTCGTGGCGAAATAGTTTGCCAGGTAGGACATGTATTCGACGATCCCGGTCGAACCGAAGGCACCGAACAGGATGACGTTGCGCGCCTGCTCCAGCGCGTCCACCGCCTGTTGCAGGCGCCGGCGGTTCACGTCCTGCACAAGCCGGGTGATGTTGCCCATGCAGGCCGCCGCCTGACGGTCGAGCATGGCCTCGCAGGACCCGGCCTGCGCCTTGAGCAACGCCGCCTTCTCGGAGAACGAGAAAACCCGGCTTCCGACCGCTTCGCGCGACTGCTCGCGCAACTCTTCGTAGCTGTCGAACCCCAGAACCCGGGCCAGACGCGAAAGCGTGGCGGGCGACACGCCGCTTGCCGCCGACACCGACCGCAGCGACCGGGTGGCAATGTCCACCGGGTTGTTCACCACGTAATCCGCCGCATCCCGCAGCCGCGCGCTCAGATTACCATAGCAGCCGGCAACCCTGTCCTCTATCGAGATGGCCCGTTTCACGAATCCCTCCTGCGAGGGCGGATTGTTCATTTGTTTTAGAACAAGTCAACCAAGGAAACACATGTTTCCACATCCTGGAAGCCACATCACCGCCCTTGCGGAACGCACCGGCACCGCCGCTTCGCCAGGCAGACCCGGTACGGGAAATTTCCGCCCTTCTGCCCGGGGCTCAGCGGGACTTCAAGCCGTAATTCGCGAACGCCGCCATGACCTCTTCGATCTGGGCGTCGGTCAGAATGTTCTGCGCCCCGATCATCCGGCCGATGACATGAACGCGCGCCAGCGCCTCCAGCTCGACCATCCGCCACAGCGCCTTTTCCAGAGTCTCGCCCACCACCACGGCACCGTGATTGGCCATCAGGCAACCATGCCGGTCGCGCATGGCACGGGCAACGTTTTCGGAAAGCTCCTCGCCGCCGAACGGCGCGTAATCCGCCACCGGAACCGACGACCCGCCGAAGGCCGCCACCATGTAATGACAGGCGGGAATCGCCTCGCGCGCGATGGCCAGGGCGGTACAATGGGCGGGATGGGCGTGAACGACGGCATGCATCCCCGGCTTGTCCCGCAGCAGGCGCTTGTGAAACCGCCACTCGGTCGAGGGCGCCGGCCCCTGCGCAGGCATCTCGTCGCCCTCCAGCGGCAGCGCCACGATCATCTCAGGGGTCATCGCCTCGTAGGGCACGGCCGAGGGCGTAATCAGCATCACCTCCCCCGCCCGCACGGAAACATTGCCCGCGCTGCCCTGGTTGATCCCCTGCACATTCATCCGCAGGCAGGTATCGATGATCGCCTGCCGGATCTCGGTGCAATCCTCATAGGGCGGGGTCACGGCGCCGCCCTCTCGGGAAACAGCTCCGCCAGCCCCTCGGCCGTGGCCGGGCAGATGCCGCGTTCGGTGATCAGCCCCGTCACCAGCCGCCCCGGCGTGACGTCAAAGGCGGGATTGGCGGCGCCGGTACCGTCGGGCGTCACCCGGACCGAACCGACGGACCCGTCCGCCAGACGCCCCTGGACATGGGTGACCTCCTCCGCGGCGCGCTCCTCGATCGGGATTTCGGCCAGACCGTCCCTTACCGTCCAGTCGATGGTGGGCGACGGCAGGGCAACATAGAACGGCACCCCGTTGTCCCGCGCCGCCAGCGCCTTGAGATAGGTGCCGATCTTGTTGCACACGTCGCCCGTCCGCGTGGTGCGGTCGGTGCCCACGATCACCATGTCCACCAGCCCGTGCTGCATCAGATGGCCACCGGCATTGTCGGCGATATAGCTGTGCGAAATGCCGTGACTGCCCAGCTCCCACGCGGTCAGAGCCCCCTGGTTGCGCGGTCGCGTCTCGTCCACCCAGACATGCACCTCCAGCCCCGCATCATGAGCCTGATAGATCGGGCTGGTGGCCGTACCCCAGTCCACCGTCGCGATCCACCCGGCATTGCAATGGGTCAGGATCCGCACCGGCTCTCCCGCCCGCTTGCCCGCAGCAATACCGCGTATGATCTCCAGCCCGTGCACCCCGATACGGCGGTTGATCTCGACGTCCTCGTCGGCAATCTCCTGCGCCAGCGTCAACGCCGCACCGGCACGGTCGGCCGGCGGGATCGGCCGCAACACGTCCCGACACCGCTCCAGCGCCCAGCGAAGATTGACCGCCGTGGGCCGCGTGGCATTCAACGTCACGCAGGCCGCCTCCAGGCTCTGGTCGGACGGATCCGCGCGCATCGCACAGACCACCCCGTAGGCCGCCGTGGCCCCGATCAACGGCGCCCCGCGCACCCGCATCTGGACGATGGCGTCGACGAAATCCTGCAACGCCGCCACCGGCTGCACCCGAAACTCGTGCGGCAACCAGCGCTGGTCGATGATCTTCAGAACCTCCTCGCCCTCATCCCACCACAGCGAACGGTAATGCCTGCCACCTACCTTCATGGGCCCCTCCTCTGCTCCAGCCTGCCCTCGCCTCCTGCCCCGAGGCAAGTCCGAATACAAGAGCTCCGCCCCTTCCTCTTGCCCCAAATACTCCGGGGTGAATGCGCGCCGCCACGGCGCGCAGAGGGGCAGAGCCCCTGACCACCCCGACACGCCGCCCGCAACCGCTGGACAGCGCAACCGCATCGCGTCTAAATGAACGCATGTTCAAATGACGGGAGCGAACCCATGCAACTTTCCACGACCGCCGCGGTGATCACCGGCGGCGCCTCGGGCCTTGGCGAAGCCACCGCCCGTCACATCGCCGCCCATGGCGGACAGGTCACCATCCTCGACCGCGATGCCGAACGCGGCGAGAAACTCGCCGCCGAGATCGGCGGCCATTTCGCCCGAACCGATGTGACTGACGAATCCTCGGTGCAGACGGCCATCGCCCATGCCATGAAGGCCATGGGCCGCATCACCGCCTGCGTCAACTGCGCCGGCATCGCCTACGGCATCAAGACCGTCGGCCGCGACGGCCCCCACCCGCTGGATGCCTTCCGCCGCACCATCGACGTCAACCTCGTGGGCACGTTCAACGTCTCCCGCCTGGCCGCGGCCGAGATGACACGGAACGACCCCGAACCGGACGGCGCCCGCGGGGTGATCATCAACACTGCCTCGGTCGCGGCCTTCGACGGACAGAAGGGACAGGCCGCCTATTCCGCCTCCAAGGGCGGCATAGTCGGCATGACCCTGCCGATGGCGCGCGACCTGGCCTCCTCCGGGATCCGGGTGATGACCATCGCCCCGGGCATCTTCAAGACCCCCATGCTGGCCGGCCTGCCCGAAGAGGTCCAGAACCAGCTCGCCGCCGACGTGCCCAACCCGCCGCGACTGGGAGATCCGTCGGAATATGCCCGCCTGGCGGGCTTCATCATCGAGATGGGCTACCTCAACGGAGAAGTGATCCGCCTCGACGGCGCGCTCAGGATGCGCTGAAACCGCCACCCCATGCACAGACCGGCGCGGCGAATTCACCCCGCCGTGCCGGTCCTTTCGGCCTTCTCGGCCAGGACCAGCCACTCCTCCTCGGCCGCAGAAAGCCTTTCCTGCCGCGCCACCAGCGCCTCGGTCGCCTTGCGGAATTTCACCGGTGCGCGGGCGAACAGATCGGGATCCGAAAGCAGCTCCTGCAATTTCGCAATCTCCGCCTCAAGCCGCCCGATCTCATCCGGCAAGACCTCAAGACGGTGCTTCTCGGTAAAGGTCAGGCCCGGCCTTGCCGCTGGTTTCCGGGCCGGCACCTTCTTTATCTTCGCCTTGGATCCTCTTGATTTTTCGGACTTCTCCGAACCAGAGGCCTGCCTTTGCAACTGATAGTCCGACCAGCCGCCGGCATAGGCAACCGCCCGGCCGTCCCCTTCCATCGCGATTGTTGCCGTGGCGACCCGGTCCAGGAAATCCCGGTCATGGCTGACCAGCAGAACGGTGCCGTCGTAATCGTCCAGAACCTCCTGCAGCAGGTCCAGCGTCTCCACATCCAGATCATTGGTGGGCTCGTCCAGAACCAGAAGGTTCGAGGGCCGCGCCATCAGCCGGGCCAGCAGCAACCGCGCCTTTTCACCCCCCGACAAGGACCGTACCGGGGCGCGGGCCTGTCGCTCGTCGAACAGGAAATCCTTCAGATAACCGACCACATGGCGGGGGCGCCCCCGCACCATCACCTGGTCCGACTGCCCCGACACCCGCATGCCCGGATCATGGGTGAGACTGTCCCACAGCGTCACATCAGGATCCAGCTGCTCCCGCGCCTGATCGAACACCGCGATTTCCAGATTGGTGCCGTGGGTCACCGTCCCACTGTCGGGAGCAACCTCGCCCAGCAACATCTTCAACAGTGTCGTCTTTCCCACGCCATTGGGACCGACAAACGCCACCCGATCCCCCCGCATCACCGTGAGCGAGAAGTCCCGGCAGATCAACTTGTCCCCATATGACTTTGAAATTCCTTTGGCTTCGATCACCTTGCGCCCGGATTTCGGACCGCTGTCCAGGCTCAGCCCGGCCACGCCCTGCCGCCGGATCTGCGCCGCCCGCTCGGCCCGCATCTGCTGCAGACGCCGCAGCCGGCCCATGTTCCGCTTGCGCCGGGCGCTGATGCCCTCCACCGCCCAGCGACCCTCGGAGCGGATCCGCCGATCCAGCTTGTGCCGCGCCGAATCCTCTTCGGCCCAGACCCGGTCGCGCCAGGCCTCGAACTGCCCGAAACCTTCGTTCAACCGCCGCAATCTTCCCCTGTCCAGCCAGAGCGTTACCCGCGTAAGCGCACGCAGGAACGCGCGGTCGTGGCTGATGATGACGAACCCCGCCCGCGTCGCCTTCAACTCGGCCTCCAGCCACAGCACCGCCTCGATATCCAGATGATTGGTCGGCTCGTCCAGAAGCATCAGATCCGGCGCCTCGGCCATCAGCCGAGCCAGCGCCGCCCGCCGCCGCTCCCCGCCCGAGGCCGTCTCCACCGCGCGAGCGAGGTCGAATTTCAACCCCTCGCCGGCCCGCTCCACCCGGTAAAGCTCGCCCGGCTCCAACCCGGCGGCAGCAAAATCGCCCAGCGTGGCGTAACCGGACATGTCGGGATCCTGCTCCATGTATCCCACGCGCATGCCGGGGCCGGGGATGACCTCGCCCGCATCCGCCTCCACCAGCCCGGCCATCACCTTCATCAGAGTGGACTTGCCGGACCCGTTGCGCCCGACAAGGGCCATCCGGTCCCCCGGCTGCACCACCAAGTCAAGCCCCGCAAACACCGGCTCGCCGCCGAATGTCAGCGAAATCCCCGACAATTGCAAAAGAGGAACGCGTGCCATGACTGCGGGCTAGCGCGCACATGCCAGCCCGTCAACGCCCCTCACCTTCCTCTTGCCAAAAATACTCCCGCCGGAGGCACGCGGCGCCCCGCGTCCGCGCCTGCGGTCGGGCCGGTTCCCGTAACCGGAAACCTCAGGCATGTTCCAGCGCAACGGCACGGATCCGTTCGACCATCGACCGGACCCCGTTCGAGCGCTGCGCCGAGAGATGCTCGTTCAGCCCCAGCCGCGCCAGTTCGGCCTGGGCGTCCACCCGTGCCACCTCGCCAACCGGCAGACCGTTATACAGCGCCCGCAACACCGCGATCAGACCGCGCACGATCATCGCGTCGCTGTCGCCGTCGAAACGGAAGATGCCGTCCTCGATCACCGGGTGCAGCCAGACCTGGCTGGCGCAGCCGTGAACCTTCGTGGCCGGCACCTTCAGCGCCTCGTCCAGAGGTGCCATGGCCCGGCCCAGCTCGATCACGTGGCGATACCGGTCCTCCCAGTCGTCGAGAAACTCGAAATCCTCAACGATCTCCTCAAAGGCGGGGCTGGCCATGGGTGTCTCTCCGGGCATTTCCTGGTGCCGTTCTGACCTAGGACGCCCCCGCCCCGCTGTCCAGCCCCCGCCTTGCGGCTTTTCAACCGCTGCCGGATGCGGTAACCGATGGGCACGAGGCGACAGCAACCACGGCAGGACATGATGCACAGACCGATCCCGCTCCTTCTGGCCGCCAGCCTGATCCTGGCCGGCTGCAGCGGCTGGAGCAACTCGCGCGTCAATCCCGCCAACTGGTTCGGCGGCCGCGACAAGGCACCGGCCGCGACGTCGGGCGAAACCAACCCCCTGATGCCCGCCTCGGCCGGCCGCAACCTTCTGGCCCGCCCCACCCCCGAGGACCGCAGCGTGCCGATCGCGCGGGTCACCGTGCTGCGGGTCGAACCCACGCCCAGCGGCGCCATCATCTATGCCGAAGGCGTGGCCGAGCGGCAAGGGCCGTATCAGACCGAGCTGCGCCCGATCCCACCCGCCGACGGCGACCGGAAGGACACCCTGTCCCTGTCTTTCCGCGTGGTCTATCCGGCCAACCCCACCGATGTCGGGAACGAACGCAGCCGCACCGTGCACGAGGCCCTGACGCTGTCACGCAAGGAACTGGAGGGGATCCGGACGATCCGCGTGACGGGCCAGGAAAACACGCTGCAGACACGCCGCCGCTGACAGGCCGAACGACCTGCCTCGCGCTCGGGGCGCGGGAAAGCGGACCGGTTCAGAGCTCGATCACCCGGACACTCTGCCCCTTGGCGGCCAGACCGATGCGTCCTTCGCACAGGCGCAGCGCATCGGCGCCGAACACCTCGCGCCGCCAGCCCGACAGCGCCGGCACGTCGCGCCGCCCGGCGGCAATGGCATCGAGATCCGCACTCGGCGCGATCAGCCGCGCCGCCACCCCGGCCTGTTCCGTCCTGGCCTTGAGCAGAACCCGCAGCAGGTCGGCCAGTGCCGGGTTGACCTGCATCCTGTCGCGCCCGCGATCCGGTTGCGGAAGCTTGTCCGGCGGGCAGTTCACCCCTCGCTCCACCGCGGCCAGGATTCCTTCGGCGATCGGCCCCTTGCGGGCCTCGCGCAACAGCAGCCGCGAGGCGCCCAGGTCAGCCAGGGTGCGCGGCCGGGTCGAGGCCAGCTCGACCAGAGCATCATCCTTGAACACACGGCTGCGGGGAATGTCCTTCTCCTGGGCATAGGATTCGCGAAAGGCCGCCAGTTCCCGCACCACTGCCAGGAATTTCGGCGAACTGGTCCGCGTCCTGATCCGCCGCCAGGCTTCTTCGGGGCGGATGTCGTAGGTCGCCGGGTCTGTCAGGGTCTGAAGCTCTTCGGCCACCCAATGCGTGCGCCCAGTCTGTTCCAGCTTCTCGGCAAGGAATTCGTAGATCCGGCGCAGATGCGTCACATCGGCCAGCGCATAGGCCTTCTGGGCATCCGACAGCGGCCGGCGCGACCAGTCGGTAAAGCGCGAGGTCTTGTCCAGCGACGTCTTCACGATCTTGCGCACCAGCGTCTCGTACCCCGCCTGTTCGCCGAACCCGCACACCATCGCCGCCACCTGCGTATCGAAAAGCGGTTTCGGAAAGATCCCCCGATCGACCCAGAAGATTTCCAGGTCCTGCCGGGCGGCGTGGAACACCTTGACCACGTTCTCGTCCAGGAACAGCTCGTACAGCGGATCCAGCGACAGATCATCACCGGCCAGCGGGTCCACAAGCACCGCGTCCCCTTCCCCGTCCTGTCCGGGCACCGCCATCTGGATCAGGCAGAGCTTGGAGAAATAGCTCCGCTCGCGCATGAACTCGGTATCGATGGTCACATAAGGATGCGCGCGCGCCGCCTGACAGAAGTCACGCAGCTGCTGCGTCGTGGTCAAGGTAAGCATTCAATTCGATATCTCGTTCCTGAGGTTCGTCACGCGGCGGATTCCTGCCGGCGCATCACGCTCTCATAGGCCGAAGCGCAGGACAATGCAAACCGCCCCCGGCACCGGGACAGGAAAGGGATCTACAGAAGGACCGGCCGGCGGTCGCCGGCGGCAAAGCGGCGCAGCACCGCCGGGTAGAGGCGGTGCTCCTGCACCAGCACCCGCGCGGCAAGCGTCTGCGGCGTGTCGCCGGGCTGCACCGGCACCCGCGCCTGCCCGAGGATGGGCCCGTCGTCCAGCTCGGCCGTGACCTCGTGCACGGTGCAGCCATGTTCGCGCTCGCCCGCCTCAAGCGCACGAGCATGGGTATGCAACCCGCGATATTTCGGCAGCAGCGAGGGATGGATGTTCAGCATCCGCCCTTCCCAGCGGCGCACGAAATCGCCCGTCAGCACCCGCATGAAACCGGCAAGGCAGAGGATGTCCGGTTCAACCCTGTCCAGTTCCGCCTGGATCGCGGCCTCGAAGGCCGCCCGGTCCCCCTTGAAGGGGCGATGATCCACCACCGCCGTTGCCACACCCAGCGCGCGGGCCTTTTCCAGCCCCCCGGCGGCCGGATCGTTGGCCAGCACCAGCACCGGGCGGGCCGGATGCGCCGGATCGGCCATGTCCTCGACCAGGCGCACCATGTTCGAACCCGAACCCGAGATCAGGATCGCGACGCGCTTCTTCACCGCAGGCTGCCCGAATAGCGCACGCCCTCGCCCGCGACGACCGCGCCGATGCGGACCACTTCCTCGCCCGCCTCCTCCAGCCCCGAGGCCAGCGCCTCGGCCCGGTCGGGGGCGCAGACCACGACCATGCCGATGCCGCAGTTGAAGCTGCGCAGCATCTCCGAATCGTCGATGTTTCCGGTTTCGGCCATCCAGGCGAACACCGCCGGCAGATCCCAGGCATCAAGGTCGATCTCGGCCCCCAGCCCCGGACCCAGCACCCGCGGCAGGTTCTCGGTCAGCCCGCCGCCGGTGATATGGGCCAACGCATGAACGCCGCCCGCGCCGATCGCGGCAAGCGCCGGGCGCACATAAAGCCGCGTCGGCCGCAGCAGCACCTCGCCCAGCGTTCCGCCGCCAAAGGGGCTGTCGGCCTCCCAGCCCAGCCCGGCCCGCTCCACCAGCCGCCGCACCAGCGAATAGCCGTTGGAATGCACGCCCGAAGAGGCCAGCCCCAGCAGCACGTCGCCCTCGGCCACGGGCCGGGGCAGGCCCTGCCCGCGCTCCATCGCGCCCACGGCGAATCCGGCCAGGTCGAAATCGCCCGGAGGATACATGCCCGGCATTTCCGCCGTCTCGCCCCCGATCAGCGCACAACCCGAGCGCACGCAGCCCTCGGCGATGCCTTCGATGATCCGCGCGGCGACCTCGGTGTCCAGCCGGCCAGTGGCGAAATAATCGAGGAAGAACAGCGGCTCGGCCCCCTGGCAGACAAGATCGTTGACGCACATGGCCACGAGATCGATGCCCACGCCGCCGACATTGCCGGTATCGATGGCGATGCGCAGCTTGGTCCCCACCCCGTCGGTGGCCGCCACCAGCACCGGGTCGACAAACCCCGCCGCACGCAGGTCGAACAGCGCTCCGAAACCGCCGAGCCCCCCGGTCACGCCGGGCCGGTCGGTGCGCCGGGCGGCGGGCTTGATCCGCTCGACCAAGGCATTCCCCGCCGCGATGTCCACGCCGGCCTGCGCATAGGTCATCCCCGTCTTGCCCGTCTTGCCCGCTGTCATGGCTTGCTGTCCTTCTGGCTGTCGGTTGCCGGCGGGTTAGTCCATTGCGCGCCGCCTTGCAACGTCTCACTTGACGCGCCCGGGGTTCGTGTTACGCAGGGACGCGGCGGGCCCGTAGCTCAATGGTCAGAGCAGAGCGCTCATAACGCTTTGGTTGCAGGTTCGAGTCCTGCCGGGCCTACCATGCGTCCGTTCCTATCTCGGCCCTGCAAGAACGAAACCGCGGGCCGGGACCGGCGCCGGCGGACGTGCGGTCCGGGGCATGCCGCGTCTGATCACATACACCCTTCCCGGGGCGCTTGCGACCCGGGCATGCGCCCGCCCGGGCGGCCGCATGCCCTCGCTCTTCAGCCCGCTGAAACCACTCAGACGCGACACGCCCTATGCCGGGGGCCGGTCCATCAGAGCAAGAATCTCATCATGCAGCGCCGGGCTGGCCGCGGCCACCACGTGACCGGACGACTCCAGCCCCAGCGGCGTCCCGCGCCAGTCGGTGATGACCCCGCCCGCGCCTTCGATCACCGGCACCAGCGCCAGGTAGTCATAGGGGTGCAGGCCCATCTCCACCACCGCGTCCACGTGGCCCGCGGCCAGCAGCCCGTAGGCGTAGCAGTCGCCGCCGAAGCGGCGCATCAGCGCCCCCGCGCTGACCCGCTCGAAAGCGGCCCGGCCGGCTTCGTCGAACATGTCGGGCGAGGTGGCGTAGAGGCGGGCATCCTGCAGCCGGGTACAGCCGCTGGTGCGGCAGGGCGCGTCGTTGAACCGCGTCGGCCGGCCCCTGACCCCGACCCAGCATTCGTCCAGAGCGGGCATGAAGACGACCCCGACCACGGGCCGCCCGCCGACCAGATGCGCGATCAGCGTCCCGAAGGTGGGCATCCCGGTGATGAAGCTGCGGGTGCCGTCGATGGGATCCACCACCCAGATGTTTTCCCGGTCGAGATTTTCCTGCCCGTGTTCTTCGCCGAATATGCCGTGATCGGGCCAGCGGCGATTGATGCGCGCCCGAATCGCGGCCTCCATCCGCCTGTCGGCAATGGTGACCGGAGAAAGGTCAGGCTTGCTCTCGACGGTCATGGGACGGCGGAACCAGGACATGGCCTCGGGCGCGGCCGAGCGCGCCAGCGCCACGGAAAATTCCGCCAACTCATTCAGATGCAGTGCCTTTTTGCGCTCTTCCATGGGGACACCCCCGCCCTGTCGCTGCGATCGTTCCAGATGGATACCAATGCGCATGCACCAAAAATCGTTAGACAAAAAGCAAAAAAATGCAAAACTGCACAATTATCCTCATTGCCCGGCCCGCCGGGCAGAGGCCTGCGGGGAATACGAGAAAAACCGAACCCGCCCGGAACAGGGGCGCCCCCGCCACCGAAGGGGGCCGCGTCACAACATGGAGGAAGACGATGAAGAACTGGGTCAGGAACACGGCGGCGGCGATCATGGCGTGGTCGATGGCCGGCATGGTGTCGGCCGGATCGATCACGGTCTATACCGCGCTGGAGGAAGAGGAGATCGCCGACTACATCGCCGCCGCCAACAAGGCGATGCCCGACATCGAGATCAACGTGCTGCGCCTGTCCACGGGCAAGCTGGGTGCGCGAATTCTGGCCGAGGCCGGCAATCCGCAGGCCGATGTGATCTGGGGCTGGGCGGTCACGGCGATGATGGATCCGCGCATCCTAGAGATGCTGGAACCCTACCAGGCGAAGGGCTCGGAGGTGCTCGATTCGGCCTTCCGCGACCCGCAGGGCCGCTGGTTCGCGCCCACCGGCTACATGGGGGCCTTCTGCGTCAATACCGAGCGGCTCAGGCAGAAGGGCCTGCCGATGCCGAAAAGCTGGAAGGATCTGGAAAACCCCGCCTTCAAGGGCGAGGTGCTGATGCCCGATCCCAATTCCTCGGGCACCGGCTATCTGCATGTCATCGCGGTGCTGCAGTCGCTGGGCGAAGAGGAAGGCTGGGCACAGCTTGCGCGCATCGACCCGAACATGGCGCAATACACCTCGTCGGGCTCCAAGCCCTGCAAGGCCGCGCGGGCGGGCGAATACACGGTGGGCATCTCGCTGGCCTTCACGGCGCTGAAGTCCATCGAGGCCGGCTATCCGCTGGCCATGGTCTTCCCCGAAGGCGGCGTGGGTTATGAGTTGGAGGCCTCGGGGCTGATGAAGAGCTCGGACAACAAGGAGGATGCCAAGCGCTTCCTCGACTGGACCATGTCGCCCGAGGCGATCTCGCTCTACGGCAGCTTCAAGGCGCTGGTGACGGTGCCGGGGGTGAAGCCGCCCGAGGCGGCGGTCAAGGCCGGTCTGCCGGCCGACATCAGCACGGTTCTGGCGAAGATCGACTTCGCCGATTCGGCCGCACGCCAGATCGAGATCAAGAAGAAGTGGAAGGAAATGTTCGGCCGCTAGGCCCCGGCCGACCGGCGGGGGCCACGCCGCCCCCGCCGCGCGCATGATCCGCGAACCGGCGCCGCGTGCGCCGGTTCCCTCGCCCGGCCCATCACCCCGACCCGTTCCGACCGCCCAAGGACCTTGCCCGTGGATCCGAACAGATATCTCGACGTCCAGAACCTGACCAAGAAATTCGGAGATTTCACCGCCCTCGACAATGTCTCGATGTCGGTGGGCGCTGACGAATTCGTCTGCCTGCTGGGGCCCTCGGGCTGCGGGAAGACCACGCTTCTGCGGGTGATCGCCGGGCTGACCGGGTTCGACGCCGGCGACGTGCTGCTGGAGGGGCGCTCGATCGCCGATCTGCCTGCGCGCAAGCGCGGCTTCGGCATCGTGTTCCAGTCCTATTCGCTGTTTCCCAACATGACCGTGGCCGAAAACATCGGCTACGGGCTGAAGATCCGCAACATCCCGCCCGACAAGATCCGGGCCCGCACCGACGCGCTGCTGCAGATGATCCGCCTGCCGCATCTGGCCGACCGCCTACCCTGGCAGCTTTCGGGCGGGCAGCAGCAGCGCATCGCGCTGGCCCGGGCCATCGCCGTCGATCCGCGCGTGCTGTTGCTGGACGAGCCGCTCTCGGCGCTTGACGCCAAGGTGCGGGCCGAATTGCGCACCGAGATCCGCCGCCTTCAGCGCGACCTCGGGATTCCAACCCTGATGGTCACCCATGACCAGGAAGAGGCCCTGGCGCTTGCCGACCGCATCATCTGCATGAGCGCGGGCCGGGTGGTCCAGGC
Organism: Piezobacter thermophilus; assembly: GCF_055386745.1. NCBI lineage: Bacteria > Pseudomonadati > Pseudomonadota > Alphaproteobacteria > Rhodobacterales > Paracoccaceae > Piezobacter > Piezobacter thermophilus. The sequence goes on from NZ_AP042380.1 coordinate 1,772,849, forward strand.
CGGCACCCCGGAAGAGCTCTACCTGCGTCCCGCCACCCGCTTCGTGGCCGAGTTCATGGGCACCTCGAACCTGCTTGAGGCCGAACGGGTACGGGCACATTTTCCCGTCCTCATGGCCGGCCATCCCGGCGACCGGCGGGGCCGCTATCACGCCTGCATCCGCCCCGAACATATCGATGTGCGACCCGACCCCGGAGGGAGCGCCACCGTGCGCGCGGCGACCTTCCTGGGCAATCTGCGCCGGCTCGAGGTGGAAAGCCCCGCCGGGCTGCTGACGGTGGAAACCCACGGGGCCGTGGACCTGCGGGAAGGCAGCCGGGTGGAACTGACGATCCGGGCGCAGGATTGCACCTGGGTCATCGACGACACCGGCGACGAAGCCGGGGGCGAAACCGGCCGCGAAGCCGATCCGGGAACGCAACCGGAAACGGGGGCCGCCGCCGCGGGCGGGGGACGGGCATGACCGGGATGGCGGCTTCTGCCCGGCGCCGGGCGCCGGATGGCGATGCGCTTCTGGCGGCGCTGTGCCTCGGGATTCCGGCGCTGGGGCTGGTGATCTTCTTCCTCTTCCCCATGGTCATCGTCTTTCTGCGCTCGATCACCGAAGGCGACGGCAGCTACGGGCTGGGCAACTATGTCGAGGTGCTGGGCACGAAGGGCTTCTGGCGGGCGACGCGGCACTCCATGCTGATGGGGCTTTCGACCACGGCGATTGCGGTGGCGCTGGGCTTCGTCATTGCCCATGCGCTGCATCGCTGCGCCTTTCGCGGCAAGGCGCTGATCCGGGCGGCCATCGTGCTGCCTCTGCTGGCGCCGTCGCTGGTGCAGGCGCTGGGGCTGATCTTCCTGCTGGGGCGCAACGGGCTGGTCAACCGGCTGTTCGGCACCGATCTGGACATCTACGGCTTCTGGGGGCTGCTGATCGCCAATACTCTTTATGCCCTGCCGCAGGCGGTGATGATCATCGGCGCGGCGCTGGCGCTGTCGGATGCCCGCACCTACGAGGCAGCCGAGGTGCTGGGCGCCTCGCCCTGGCGGCAGTTCCGCGACATCACCCTGCCGGCGGCACGCTTCGGCATCCTCAATGCCGCCTTCGTCACCTTCATCATCACCATCACCGATTTCGGCAACGCCGCGGTGATCGGGGGGGATTACTCGGTGCTGGCCACCGAGATCTACGCGCAGGTGATCGGCCAGATGAACTTCAATTTGGGCGCGGTGGTGGGCATCATGCTGCTGCTGCCGACGGTGGTGGCCTACTATATCGAGCGCCAGGCCATGAAGCGCCGCCACGACCAGGGCGGCAGCGCCGCCGTGCCCTTCGTGCCCGCATTTGCGCCGGCGCGCGATGTTCCCATGGCGGCGCTGTCCTTCCTGATCGCGGCAGCAATCGCGCTGGTGATAGCGATCGTGGTCTATGCCAGCTTCGTGAAGCTGTGGCCCTATCGCTTCGACCTGACCTTCAAGCACTACGCGATCACCCTGGCGGGGGGGTATTCCTCGCTGTGGATGACGATCCTGATCTCGGTCATGGCCGCCACCGGCGGGACGGTGCTGGTCTTTGCGCTGGGGCTGGGGCTGCGCCGCATGCCGGCCGCCATCGCCCGGCCGGTGCAGGTCATCGCGGTGATGCCGGCGGCGGTGCCCGGCATGGTGCTGGGACTGGCCTACATCCTGACCTTCAACTCGACCGCGACGCCGCTCTATCTGCTGTATGGCACGGCGGCGCTGATCGCGGCGGTGAACTTCTACCATTACCACACCCAGGCCTTCCTGACCGTGATGACCGGCTTTCGCCAACTTCCCGCGGCGCTTGAGGAAGCCGCCGCAACGCTGGGGGCCGGGCTGGGACGGATCGCGCTCGGCGTGATCGCCCCGTTCCTGGCGCCGATGCTGGTTTCGGTGTTCTTCTTCCTGTTCATGCGTTCGATGGTGACGCTCTCGGCGGTGATCTTCCTGACCACGCCGAAACTGACGGTGGCAGCGGTTACCATCATGCGGCTGGACGATGCGGGGCTGACATCGCAGGCGGCGGCGTTCTCGACCGCGGTGATGCTGGTCGTGGCGACGGCTCTTGTTTCCATGAAGCTGCTGCTGAGGCTGACCGCCCGCAAGGGTGGCGCGCAGGGCGCCGGCTGAAGGGCGGGCAGAGGGGCGGAGCGGGGCAATGTGGGCACGCGAACGCAAACGGCGGATCATGGAGATCCTGGATTCCCGTCAGCAGGTCAGCGCCGGGGCGCTGGCCAGCCTTCTGGGCGTGTCGCGCGAGACCGTCCGCCGCGACCTGATGGATCTGGAAAACGACGGCCGGATCGCCCGCGTCCATGGCGGCGCGGTGCTGCCGCAGCCGACGGTCGAGGCCCCGTTCCGCAAGCGCATGAACACCCGCCAGCGCGAGAAACGCGAAATCGCCCGCAAGGCGGTCGGGCTGATCCGGCCCGGTCAATGCGTGATGGTGGATGCCGGATCCACCACTTCGGTCTTCGCGCAGGAGCTGATGCGGGTGCCCGATATCATGGTGGTGACCAATTCCATCGACATCGCCACCACGATCCAGAGCGCCGGCGCGGACATCGAGCTGGTGCTTCTGGGCGGCAAGCTGGTCAGCGACGTGCCCGGCACCTACGGCGCGCTGACCCTGGCCGAGATCGAACGCTTCCGCGCCGATATCGCCATCGTCGCCCCGGTGGCGCTGGACCCGGCCGAAGGGGCCTTCGATTTCGACCTGCACGAGGCCGAGGTCGCCGGCGCCATGATCGCGCAGGCGGCACAGGTGGCGATGCTGGTCGATCACGGCAAGCTGCGCGCGACCAGCCGGGTGCGCTATTGCCCGCCCGAACGGATCGACGTGCTGGTCACCGACAAGGCGGCGCCGGCCGAAACGGTAGAGGCCTTCGAAAGGGCCGGGATCCGGGTGCTGAACTGAGCCCCAACCCGCGCGATATCGACGCCTTTCTGGGCGCGATCAAGAATGCGGGCATCACCGTGTTCCCCGCCGTCAACACGCTGTTTGCCGGGCTGGCCATGCACCCGGGCACCCGGGAGGTCGATTTCTCCCGGCTCAAGATCTCGATCGGCGGCGGCGCGGCGATCATCAGGACCGTCTCGGAGAACTGGAAGAAGCTGACCGGCATGCACATCACCGAAGGCTACGGGCTGTCGGAGACCTCGCCGCTGGTGTCGATCGTGCCGATGGGAATCGAGGAATTCACCGGCTCCTGCGGGCTGCCGGTGCCCTCGACCGACGTCAAGCTGCTGGACGATGCGGGCCGCGAGGTGCCGATCGGCGAGCGCGGCGAGATCTGCGTTGCCGGCCCGCAGGTGATGAAAGGCTACTGGAACAGGCCCGAGGCCAACAGGGAGGCCTTCACCGAGGACGGCTATTTCCGCACCGGCGACATCGGCGTGTTCGACGACAGGGGCTTCCTGCGCATCGTCGATCGTAAGAAGGACATGATCATCGTCTCGGGCTTCAACGTCTTCCCGAACGAGGTCGAGGCGGTGGTCACCGCCGTCGAGGGCGTCGCCGAATGCGCCTGCATCGGCATCCCGGACGAGAAGACCGGCGAGGCGGTGGCGATCTTCGTGGTCACGAAACCGGGCGCCCGGGTCACCGAGGACGCGATCATCGCCCATTGCCGCAGGGAAATGACCGCCTACAAGACCCCGCGCAGGATCACCTTCGTGGACGAGCTGCCGAAATCCACCGTCGGCAAGATCCTGCGCCGCGAATTGCGCAAGATGTAGGGGCGGGACGAATGGCTCGGCCGGAGAGCCCCGGTTTCGGGGCGCCGGCAACCCCGGCCGGCCAGGTTTCGGAGCCGCCCCGCAGCCGCCCGGTTTCGCGGCACCGCATCACGGCCCTTGCCGGGGCGACCGGCGGTCACCGGCGGATGTGGATCCGTGTCGATGGCGACCTCGCCCGGCGCGAAGGTTCGTCTGGCAGCGCTGTTGCGCAGGGGTCGTCGGCACTGCCGCTGGTGGCGAACGCCAGCGGCTGCTCCGGTATCGTGCCCTCTGGCGCCGGGGTTGTTTCCAGCTTCGGCCATTGAAAACACGCACTTCCCGGCCCCGGTTCCAGCCGGTGCCACGGTCCAAACGCGCTCACCTTGAACACGGTCGAAGAAAAAGACATCGGCGCAGGTTGCAGTAGTGTCGCGCGTTTGGTCGAAACTCGAGGACGGCACAATTTCCGGGTGAGCTAACACCACCCAACCGGCGCCAGGAACTGCCGATGAGATCACGCCATGACAACGAATACAGCAAGATAGACACCCGCGCCGCTGGCGGGAGAGGTTGGCCATGACCAGATCCAGGATTGGCTGCGGCAGAACATCCGTGCTTTGATCGAGGCGGTTTTCGAGGAGGAACTGGAGCAGTTTCCGGGCCGCTGCCAGTACGGTCGCAACGGCGATGCAAAGATCGGCTACCGGCACGGGCGCCGCAAGCGGCAACTGGTTGGCACCTTTGGCCCGGAAACCGTGAATATTCCCAGCGTTCGCGTCAAGGATGAGGATCGCAAGACCCGCGAAGGGAAAGACAAAACGACCCCGCCGCCACGGGGCGGCGGGGCTGCTCAGAGTCTAGCGACTGCTACCAGATCAGGCTGGCTGATGCTCGGACAGCGTGCCCTCGCGCTGCCAGAAATAGCCGGCGAGAACACCCATACTCACCCAGCCCGCCATGGCCACGCCAAAGGCGCGGGCGGCAAACTGTCCAGCAATCTCGGGCGGCACCGGCCCGGCAAAGCTGTCCGGTTCGGGCGCGCCGATCAGATGCGGTGCCAGCAGCAGAAGGGCGGCCGTGCCCCAGGCGGTCCAGCCGCGTCCGAAGGCGATCAGCCACAGCGCCACGGCCGCCGCGATCACGGTGGAAACCCACCAGACCTGGCGCGGCAGCACATCAGCCGCAGCCACGCCCGGCACCTCGGGCGGCAGCGACAGCCCCGGCGCGAAGATCACCGCGATGAAGCCCCCCAGCCCCCACAGGATGCCGGCGCGTCCCCGCACCGGGTGGCCCTGCGCCTCGGCCAGCGACATCACCGCCACCATGACCAGCGCAAAGCCGGTATAGGTGAACAGGGTGAACAGGATGCTCAGCCCGTCGCGCATGGGGTCAAGGCCCGGCAGCGGCTGCTGCGCGCTGACCGGCGCGGCCCCGAAATGGACCAGCGCCCCCGATTCGTAGAGCTCCGCGTGCAGCAGTACCGGCTGCACGAACACCAGCTGCAACAGGGCGGCAATCAGCCCTGCTCCGGCCCCAGCGAACAGCGCGCTGGTAATGATGCGGGAGAACATGGGTCTAGTGGCAGGGGAAGCCGGTGGCGTGCCGCACGTCATGGGCGGCGTCATGCAGAACCGTCGACTGCGCCATCCCCGCCAGCACGATCAGCACCAAGCCGATGGCCCCGGCCAGCAGCGCCGGCGCGATGCGGCTTCCGGCGGCGGTTGTGTCAAGCGTTCCTGTCGTCATCTTTCAGATCCTCCTTGCCGTCGCACCCGACGGCCGGTTGCGGTTTCGTCTGCCTGGCAGGTCTCCTGGCTTGCGGGTCATGGCTGGGGCCCGCCTTCCCCCCGGCACAGTGCCCGGAGTGGCTCAGATGGGCCTTCGCTCACCGCTTACAGTCGCGGGGGCGGCTCCGGCCTTGGTCGCGGATGACAACCTCACCGGTATTCCCTCTTGCCGCCGGCTGGCGCCGACGGAACCAAGCCCCGCCAGATAATTGCGAAAGCGGCGCTTTTGCAACGGAAAATCGCATGGCATCGGAAAAATGCCACATGCCGATACCACGTCAGCTCATAACCGGCCTTAACGCTCCTCACCGGTCCCGGCCCGCCGCATCAAGTAGATGTCCATGATCCAGCCATGTTCGGTCCGGGCCCGGGCGCGGGTTTCGGCGATTTTCCCGCCCACCTCGGCCAGCGGGCCGCGGATCAGGATTTCCTCCTCCATGCCGAGAAAGGCGCCCCACCAGATCTCGACCCCCGCCGGGTCGATGGTCTGAAAGGAACAGGCCCCATCCAGCATCACCGCCACCGTGTCGAACCCTTCGGGCCAGCCCTGCTGGCGAAGCCGTCGCCCGGTGGTCACCGAAAAGGGCGCGCCGATCTCGTTGAGCGGAATCGCATGGGCGGCGGTCAGCGCCTGCAGGGCAGTAATGCCGGGGATCACCCGCAGCCGCGGGGGCGGATCCAGCCGCCCGGCAATGCGCAGGGAACTGTCATAAAGCGACGGATCTCCCCAGATCAGCAACGCCACGCGGGCCGGGGCGGGCCGGACCGAGGCAATCGCCGCCTGCCAGCGCCCGGCGATGGCGTCGTGCCACTCCTCGACCCCACGCAAATAGCCGTCGTCGGCGCGCCGCGCCGGCATGCCGAAATGGACCAGCCGCGGCGGATGGGTGCAGATTCGGGTCACGATCCGCTTGCGCAGATCGGCCAGATCGGCCTTGTCCGCGCCCTTGCGGGGGATCAGGATCAGATCGGCCTCGCGCATGGCCCGCGCCGCTTCGGCCGTCACATGGTCGGGGTTGCCGGTGCCGATTCCAATCAGGGTCAGATCATATGCCGTGCTCATGGGGCCTCCTCGGCGATCAGATGGAAGAAGGTGCCACTTACCCGGCCGCGCACCGAGCCGGTCTCGAGCACATCGGCCCCTTCGGCATCCGTTACCCACGCCAGCGGCGCGTCGGGCTGTTCGAGGATGCTGCTGTAGTGGAACTCGTGTCCGCGCAGCACCCGCCCCGGGGCAAAGCCGGGCATCGCTGCGCGCAGCTCGGCCCGGCGATAGCCCAGGTGAAGCCGGCGCTTCTGATAGGAGGCAACCAGCCCCAGCAGCCCGGCCATACGGTGGCGCTGCCCCGCCTTGTCGATCAGTGCCGCGCCAAGCACCATGTAACCGCCGCATTCACCGTGAACCGGGCGGGTCCGCGCATGGCGCCGCAGGCCGGCCAGAAAACGCCCGGCGGCGGCGATGCGCCCGGCATGGAGCTCGGGATAGCCCCCCGGCAGCCAGACCAGATCGGCAGCCGGGTCGGGGGCCTCGTCGGCCAGCGGCGAAAAGGGCAGGATTTCGGCCCCGCCGGCGCGCCAGCCGGCCAGAAGATGCGGATAGGTGAAGGAAAACGCCTCATCCCGGGCCAGAGCGATGCGCTGCGCGGGGGGCGCGGGTAGCGGGCCGGGGCGCGCGGGTCCCGCCCCCGAGGCCGCCTGAACGATCGCCTTCAGATCCACATGTTCGCGCAGAAAGGCGGCATAGGCGGCGATGGCGGCCTCAAGGTCGGCATGTTCCACCGCCTGGATCAGCCCCAGATGCCGTTCCGGCAGTTTCAGATCACCGCGTCGGGGCAGCACCCCCAGCACCGGGATGCCGGCCTGTTCCATTCCCAGCCGAACCAGTCGCTCGTGCCGGGGGCTGGCCACACGATTGAGGATCACCCCCGCAAAGGGCAGCCCCGGCTGATAGTCGCGGAATCCCGCGGCGGTGGCTGCGGCCGATTGCGCCTGCCCGCCCACATCCAGCACCAGCACCACCGGCCAGCCGAAGCGCTGCGCCGTCTCGGCGCTAGCCCCACAACCGGCAGCCCCCGGCCGGGCCACCCCGTCGAACAGCCCCATCGAACCCTCTGCCAGCACCATATCGGCCCCCGTGGCGCGGGTGATAATGGCCGCCAGAAGCCCTTCGCCCATGGCCCAGCTGTCGAGGTTGAACGAATCCCGCCCCGCAGCGGCCAGATGGAAGGCAGGATCGATATAGTCGGGGCCGCTCTTGAAGGGCTGCACGATCAGCCCGTCCTCGGTCAGCGCCCGGGTCAGCCCCAGCATCACCGTGGTCTTTCCGGTCCCCGAGGCAGGGGCCGAGATCATCAGTCCCGGCGGCAACCGTCTCGCGTGCGGATCAGTCATCGCCTTCTCTCCAGCCGGCCCAGGGACTGTCGGCGCTCTGCGGGCGATAGCGGCGGTCGTAATCGGCAGAATAAAGGCAGCTTTCGGCAAAGCCCTCGGCCTCTAGCGCCGGGCCGACCAGAATCAGCGCGGTGCGGCTGATGCCCGAATCCACCGCCGCGCGGACGGTGGCCAGCGTGGCGCGGATGATGCGTTGATCCGGCCAGCTGGCACGCCAGACCACCGCCACCGGGCAGTCGGGGCCGTAGGCCGGGGTCAGATCCGCCACCACCCTGTCAAGATTGCCGATCGACAGGTGGATGGCCAGCGTCGCCCCGGTGGCGGCAAAGGCAGTCAGCGTCTCGCCCGGCGGCATGGACGAGGCCCGTCCGGGCGTGCGCGTCAGAACCACTGACTGGGCGACCCCCGGCAGGGTCAGCTCGGCCCCCAGCGCTGCTGCTGCGGCGGCAAAGGCCGGAACGCCGGGGGTGACGGTAACCGGGATCCCCAGCGCCCGCAGGCGGCGTATCTGCTCTCCCATGGCCGACCAGATCGACAGATCTCCCGAATGCAGGCGCGCAACATCCTGCCCCCGCTCTTGGGCGGCTGCGATCTCGGCAATGATCGCATCCAGATCCATTGGGGCGGTATTGACGATGCGTGCGCCCTCGGGGCAGTGGGCCAGCACCGCCTTCGGCACCAGAGACCCAGCGTAGAGGCACACCGGGCACGAGGCAATGAGGTCGCGCCCGCGCAGGGTCAGAAGGTCGGCGGCGCCGGGACCTGCACCGATGAAATGAACGGTCATGGGGTCTCTCCTGCAATGGCGACCGCGCAGCTGGCGCGGCGATCGGCGGAAATCCGGCGTGGCCACAACAGCCGCGCGCCCGGCCCGGCGGCGGCCAGCGCCGCGGCCTCGGCCGCGCTGCCGGTGCCGTAACGGGCAAGGATGCGGGGCGATTGCGTGGGCGTCGAAGGGGCGGCCGCGAGTTCAGCCCTCGTGACGGCGCGCACCGGCACCCCCAGCCTTGCGGCAAGGGCATTCAGGGCGGGGGCCGCGGCCTTGTCGGCAGGCGCCGCGATCAGCTCCGGAGCCAGGCCCCAGGCGGCCCGCTCCAGCGCCTCGGCGAGGCTGGCCTCGGTCGCCGAAGCACGCAGGCCGAATCCCGCGACGATCATCGTGAGACGCTCCATTGCAGGATCGGCCAGTCGCCCTTCCAGCCCCGGCGCGGCCCCAGCGGCGCAGCGCGGCAGAGCGCGATGCGCAGCAGCTCGCCCCCCTTATCGGCGTGCCAGCGGACCAGCAGTGACTCGCTTTCCAGCGTGACCGCATTGGCGACCAGCCGCGTGCCCTCGGGCAGCACCGTCCACAGATGTGCCAGCAGGGCCTCGGACAAGCCGCCCCCGATGAATACCGCGTCGGGCAAAGCCAGCCCGGCAAGCGCCTTCGGCGCGGCGCCGGTGACGACATCCAGCCGACCATCAAGCCCCAGCGTCTCGGCATTGCGGCGGATGCGCGCGGCCCGGTCGGTGCGCGCTTCGATCGTGACCGCCCGCATCCGCGGATGCGCCAGCAGCCATTCCAGTGCGATTGCTCCAGAGCCGCCGCCGATATCCCACAGCATGTCGCCCGGGCGCGGCGCCAGCGCCGAGAGCGTCAGCGCCCGCACCGGGCGGCGGGTGATCTGCCCGTCATTCTCGAACAGCCTGTCCGGCCGCCCCCCCGCCAGCGGGATCACGGCACCGCCGCCCGCACCCTCGCCCGCGCAGTCGAGGGCGACGCAGACCGGATGCCCCACGTCGGTGCAGTTGAATGCGGCCGCCGTGGTGCGGCGGATGCGCTCGCGCGGGCCGCCCAGCGCCTCCATCACATGCAGGGTGGTTTTGCCGAAACCCTGCGCCACCAGCCAGCGCGCCAGATCCGCCACCGCATCGCCGTCGCGCAGGGTGACGATGGCGCGCAGCCCCGGCGCCAGATACGGGCGCAGCCGTGACAGGGACGAGGCATGCAGGCCCATCGTCTCGATCTGCTCAAGCGGCCAGCCCAGCCGCGCGGCGGCCAGCGAAAAGCACGAAACCCCCGGCAGGGCGCGCCATTCATGGGGGGCGAAATGGCGCGCGATCACCGAACCCGCTCCGAACCAGAACGGATCACCCGACGCCAGCACCGCCACCCGCCGCCCGCGCAGTCCTTCGAGAATTGCCACCCCCCCGGCAAAGGGGATGGGCCATTCCACCTGCTCGGCCGCAAGCTCGGGCAACAGCGACAGATGCCGCGGCGGACCCATCACGATTTCGGCCGCTTCCAGCGCAGCCCGGCTTGCAGGCGGCAGGCCGTCCGGTCCATCTTCGCCTAGGCCCACGATGGTTAGCCACGGAGTATCACCCATGCGTCCCAATCTCCTGATCCTCGGCGGCACCACCGAGGCCAACGCCCTGGCCCGCGCCCTGGCCGAGCGGGGTATCGCCGCCACCTATTCCTATGCCGGCCGGGTCGAAACCCCCCGCCCGCAGCCGCTGCCCGTGCGCATCGGCGGCTTCGGAGGCGTGGCCGGGCTGGTGCGCTACCTGCGCGATGCCGCCGTGACCCATGTCATCGACGCAACCCATCCCTTTGCCACTCAGATGAGCCGCAACGCGGTTGCCGCCTGCGCCGAAGCCGACCTGCCCCTGGCCGCACTGACCCGCCCCCCTTGGCGGCCGCAGCCCGGCGACGACTGGCGTGTGGTGCCCGACATCCCCGCCGCAGTGGCCGCCCTGGCCGGGCCGGCGCGGCGGGTGTTCCTGGCACTGGGGCGTCAGCATCTGGCCGCCTTCGCCGCTCAGCCGCAGCATTTCTACCTGTGCCGGCTGGTGGAGGCGCCCGACACCATGCCCCTGTCCCGAGCCGAAGTGGTGGTGGCGCGCGGGCCGTTCACCATTGCGGGCGACCTTGCGCTGATGCAGGACCACGACATTCAGATGCTGGTGGCCCGCAACGCCGGCGGCTCGGGCGCCGGGGCCAAGATCGACGCCGCCCGCGCGCTCGGCCTGCCGGTGGTGATGATCCAGCGCCCGGCGCTGCCCGCCCGGCGCGAGTTTCACGAGGTGGCGCGGGTTCTCGACTGGCTGGATCATTCCGGCACCGATCTTGGGGTATAGAGTATCGGCCCTTCAGGTCGGGCGATGATGCGGGTTTGCGAGGAACCCAAGATGACCACGGTGCGCATGTCCGCCATCTCGGGACGGGCCTCGGCCAAGGCAACCAGGGTCAGCTGCTCGGCCGCCGAACCCACCGCGCGCGCGAACAGGATCGGGCGGTCACCGCCGCAGCAGGCGTGGAGGATTTCCAGCGCGCGGGCAAAGCCCTGCGGTCGCGCCTTTGAGCGCGGGTTGTAGAAGGCCATTGCAAAATCGGCCTCGGCCGCCAGCCGCAGGCGCCGCTCAATCAGCCCCCAGGGCTTGAGGTTATCCGACAGGTTGATGGCGCAGAAATCATGGCCCAGAGGTGCTCCTGCCCGCGCCGCCGCCGCCAGCATGGCGGTAATGCCGGGCAACACGGCGATGTCCAGATCGCGCCACCGGGTGGGGCCGTCTTCCAGCGCTTCGAACAGTGCCGCGGCCATGGCAAAGACTCCCGGATCGCCCGAGGAGACCACCACCACCCGCCGCCCTTCGCTCGCCATCGCCAGGGCGTGGCGGGCGCGGCTCAGCTCTTCGCGATTGTCGCTGCTATGCAGCGCCAGCCCCGGACGCGGAGCGATGCGCGCCACATAGGGCGCATAACCCACGACATCGGTGGCCTCGGCCAGCGCCGCCGCGACCTCGGGGGTGATCTGCGCAGCGGGTCCCGGTCCCAGCCCGGCGATTTTCAGCCAGCCGCTCATGGTCTGCGCCCCTGCCCGTGCACCACGATGATCGAGAAATAGGGCGCCACCCGCTCGCCCGCTCGAACCAGCGGCGCCACCCTCTGGTTCGGCATCTGCGCATATTCGATCAGCCAGGCACGATCATGCAGTCCCGCCGCACGCAGCGCCCGGCACACCTTGGCGAAGTTGCGCCCGATCTTCATCACCACCAGCGCATCGGTATCGGACATGCGCCGGATCAGCTCGGCCTCGGGCAGTGTGCCCATAAGCACCGTCAGAACGTCGTCCCCCCAAGTCACCGGGATTCCGGTCGCCGTCCAGGCCCCGGACATGCCGGTGATCGCCGGGACCACCTCGACCGGGACCCGGTCGTGCAGCCGGGCATGCAGATGCATGAACGAGCCATAGAAGAACGGGTCGCCCTCGCACAGCACGACCACGTCCTCGCCGCGTCGGGCCAGGTCGGCCAGCCGCGCGCTGGCCTCGGCATAGAAGGCTGCAAGGCAGGCGTTGTAGCGCGGATCGGTTACCGGGATCTCGGTGGTCACCGGGTATTCGAGCGGTATTTCCAGCGCGCCCTCCGGGATCAACCCGTCCACGATCTTGCGCGCCTGCCCGCGCCGGCCGGCCTTGCGGAAATAGGCCACGTTGCGTGCCCCGCTCAGCAGGCGGTGGGCGCGCAAGCTCATCAGGTCCGGATTCCCGGGGCCAAGACCAAGACCGTAGATCGTGCCGAGGCAGGTGGAGGTGGCATCCATTCGGGACTATTCCTTCCGGCTGGCGATGGCGTTGATGGCGGCGACCGTGATCGCGCTGCCGCCAAGGCGGCCCTCGACGATGCAGCAGGGCACCGGCGGCGCGGCCCACAGGGCGGCCTTGCTCTCGGCCGCGCCGACAAAGCCCACCGGGCATCCGATGATTGCCGCTGGCCGCGGGCAGTCGGGATCTTCGAGCATGTTCAGCAGGTGAAACAGCGCCGTGGGGGCATTGCCGACCGCCACCAGTGCCCCGTCCAGATGCGGCCGCCACAGTTCCAGCGCCGCGGCCGACCGGGTATTACCCATTCGCGCCGCCAGATCCGGCACACGCGGATCCCGCAAGGTGCAGATCACCGCATTGCCGCCGGGCAGCCGGGGACGGGTGACGCCCTCCGAGACCATGCGGGCATCGCACAGGATCGGTGCGCCCCGCTCCAGCGCCGCGCGGGCGGTGGCCACGAAGCCGGTCGAGAAGCGGATCAGCGGGGCCAGCTCGATCATGCCGGCGGCGTGGATCATGCGCACGGCGACCTGCTCTTCCTCGGGGCTGAAGCGATCGAGGTCGGCCTCGGCCCGGATGGTAGCAAAGGATTGCGCGTAGATCGCCGCGCCGTCGGTTTCGTATCTGTAGGGCATCAGGGGGTTTCTGCCTCGCTCAACAGGGCCAACAGGGTTTCGGGGCTCAGGCCGCGCCGTTCCGGCTTGTCGCCGGCGCAGCCGTCGCGGATCAGGTCGAACCGGCCGTCGCGGGCGACCAGAGTCACCTGCGCGGGGCGGCTGCGGGCGCAGCCCTTGGCACAGCCCGAGACATGCAGCGACCCGCGCAGCCGCGGGGCCAGATCCGCCGCAAGGGGGCGGGTGGCGGCCTGTGCCTGCGGGCAGTGAGGGGCACCGGGGCAGGCATCCACTGCCAGCAGCGGATTGCCGGAGCGGGTGATCACCGCGTCACTCCGGGGCATCCGACCACCTTCCAGACAGAGCAGCCGCCACGGCGTCACCCTGATCGCCGCCGCCCCGCTGTGCTCGACCACCCGGGCAAGAGCCGCAGCCGGTATCTGCCCGAAGCGCAGCCCCACCAGCGGTCCGGGCTGCGGGCCGCCGCCGGCCGGGCCGGGGCGCGGCGCGGGCCGGGCCGGTGCGGGCGCAGTTCCCTGCCACGCCGGGGGCAGGTCGCCCGCGGCCACAAGCTGCGCCATGCGCCGCATGCCGGGGTCACGGTGGCGGTCGAACCACCAGGCCATCTCGATCAGCGCATCCACGGCCCGCGCCTCGTCCACCGGGCGGCCGGTTGCGGCCCCGTCGGCACGCAGGATCAGCCCGCCATCAACCCCCCGCTCGAGCCGGATGTCGGCCGAGCAGTCCCCCAGCCAGCGCCCGGCCCCAATGTCGATGGCATAGCCGAACTTGACCGGCAGGGCGGGCAGCTCGGCCAAGCGCGCCTCAAGAGCCGCGGCCAGCCGCACGGTGGGGTCTTCGGGCATGTTTTCGGCTGCGTCTTGGGGAAAAGCGCCGGTCCGATACGCCTTTGGCTCTGGAGCCGGGTAGAATGGCTGGACCAAGATGTTCCGGCGCGTCTCCAATGTCGGGTCGTCATCCAGCAGCCCCAGTGCGGACAGCGTCGCAAGCAGCGCCGGGTGGCTGTCGGCGCGGACCCCGCGCAGTTGCAGATTGCCGCGGTTGGTCAGCTCGATCACCCCGTTGCCATGGCGCCGGGCGGCAGCGCACAGTCCTAGTAGCTGTTCGCGCGTCAGCCGTGCCAGCCGCGGGCGCACACGCAGCACCAACCCATCACCCGACATCATCGGCCGGTGCGCACCGGGGCACCAGCCCCTGATCTGCGGCTTGGTCATGGGTTTTCCTCCAGCGATGCCCGGATCGAGTTGCGCCGCGTCTGCCACAGACCTTCGTCGAGCAGGGCACGGAAGGTGGCCGCCATTGCCGCCCGAGCCTGCGGGTTGGCGGCGCGCAGGAAGGCATCCACCTGCGCATCGCCCAGGGTGGCGTCGTGATAGAGCTCGAACAGATGCGACCCCACGACCCCGGCCAGACGCGCAAAGGCAGCCATGTGCTCCAGCGTGGCGGCAATCTCGGCCGCGCCACGAAAGCCATGGCGCATCATGCCGCCGATCCAGTCGGGATTGGCGGCGCGGGCCCGGACCGCGCGGGCGAGTTCCTCCGACAGCGTGCGGACACGGGGTATGGCGGGATCGGTATTGTCCAGATGCCACAGCCGCACCGCGCCGCCCCCCGCCTGCTCCCTGGCGGCGGCAAAACCGGCTTCATGGGCGGCGTAATCGGCGGCCAGCAGCAGGTCGGTTTCGGGCAGATCCTGAAGATGCACGAAGCCATCCGCTTCTGCCACCCGCCGGGCAATGCCCTCGGGGTCGGGGGTGGCGCGTTCGCCTTCGGTGGCCCAGGCGCTTGCCGCCAGCCAGGCCCGGCCAGCGGCGGCGCGGGCATCCGCCCCCGAAGGTCCGGCCGGATCACCCAGCCCCAACCCGTAGCTGCCCGGTGCCGGGCCAAAGACCCGCGCCAGCTGCGCGCGGCCCGCATAGGGGTTCCACTCGGGCGCCTCCGCGCGTTCGGCCAGTACCCGCACCGCGTGCTGGAACAGCGCCGTGAGCGGCGCGAACACGTCTCGGAACAGCCCCGAGATCCGCAGCGTCACGTCGATGCGCGGCCGGTCCAGCTCGGCCAGCGGCAGGATCTCAATTCCCGACACCCGCCCCGAGCCCGCATCCCAAACCGGCCGCACCCCGATCAGATGCAGCGCCATGGCGAATTCCTCGCCCGCGGTGCGCATGGTGGCCGAGCCCCACAGATCCACCACCAGCGCCCGCGGCCAGTCGCCCTGGTCCTGAAGATGGCGGCGAAGCAGCTCGTCGGCCAGCCGCACGCCCTGGGCATGGGCGGCCCGGGTGGGCACCGCGCGCGGGTCGGTGGTGAACAGATTGCGCCCGGTGGGCAGCACGTCGCGCCGCCCCCGCCAGGGAGACCCCGACGGCCCCGGCGCGATCCACCGCCCCGCCAGCGCCGCCAGCAGCGCCCGCCGCTCGGCCCGGGCAGAGCGGGCGAAGGCGTCATCGCCCCCGCCATCGCCGCGCCCCCACACATGAAGCCCCTCGCCGAACTGGCTGTCCTTCACGTCGCAGACGAAGCGGTCGATGCGGGTGATCGCCTCGGCGGCGCTGGCGGCCCGCTCAAGGCCCAGATCGTCCTCGATCCCCAGCGCCTGTGCCTCGGAGCGGATATCGTCCTGAAGCCGGTCGCACCGGCGCGGGTCCAGCCCGTCGGCATTGGAAAACTCGTCCAGAAGCGCCTCCAGCCGGGTCAGGCCGGGGGGGCTGGCACCGGGCCGCAGGGGCGGCGGCACATGGCCCAGCGTCACCGCGCCGATCCGGCGCTTGGCCTGGGCCGCCTCGCCGGGGTCGTTGACGATGAAGGGATAGATCACCGGCAGGCTGCCCGCCAGCGCCTCGGGCCAGCATTGCGCCGACAGCGCCACCGACTTGCCCGGCAGCCATTCCAGCGTGCCATGGGCGCCCACATGCACCAGCGCATCGGCGCCAAGGCCTTGGCGCAGCCACAGATAGAAGGCCACATAGCCATGCCGAGGAATGCGCGAGAGATCGTGATAGTCGTCCGCCCGCGACTCGGGGCAACCGCGTTCGGGTTGCAGCGCCACCACCACCCTGCCGCGCCGCAGCGCACGGAAATGGAACTGCCCGTCGATGCAGTCCGGATCGGCCTCGGGCGGGCCCCAGGCGGCTTGCAGCGCCTCGCGCAACGCCTCGGGCAGAGTCGCAAGCGCCGCCAGATATTCCCGCAACGGCCAGTGCATACGCGCCATCTGCAGCTCCGCCGCCATATCCGCACCCTGATCCGCATCCCGGCCCTCGCCCGGCTGCGCACCCCCGCCGGCCCCATCGCTGCCGGTGTCGTATCCGGCCCCGGCCAGATCCTCCAGCATCGCCTGCACCGAGGCCAGCGCGTCCAGCCCCACCGCATGCGCCAGCTGCCATTCGCGACCGGGATAGGTGGACAGCACCAGGACCACCCGCCTCTGTTCCGCCGGTCGCCGTGCCAGACGCACCCAGCCGGCGACCCGCGCGGCTATGGCCGCGATCCGGTCCGGTTCGGGGCAATGGACGTTACGGGCGAACTGCAATGCGTCGTCACGCGGCTGGGATGCCTTGAACGAGGCCACCCCGGCCAAGATCCGCCCGTCCACCTCGGGCAGAACGACATGCATGGCCAGATCAGCGGGCGAGAGGCCACGTTCGGCCTCAGCCCAGGCCTCGCGGGAGGAGGTAGCCAGCGCCACCTGAAACACCGGTACCCCGGCCGCATCCAGCGGCGAGCCCGCCTCGTCGCCGCGCCCGGCTTTCGTCACTTCTCCGCGTCCGGAAAAGGCGGTCAGGTTGACGATCGCATCAGGGGCCATCCGGCACAGCTGCCGGGCCAGCCAGCCGCCGGCGCCGGGCGCCTTCAGAGACGGCACGAACAGCGCCCCCACCTCGAAACCGCGCTGGCGGAAGGCGTCGAAAAGCGCCGCCACCGGCGCCATGTCCGCGGCCACCAGATGGGCACGGTAGAACACCAGCAGGATCCGTGGGTGATCGCCGTCTGCAAGGACGGTGGCCGGACAGATCACGCCATGTTCGGGCGTCCAGGCGCCGACCGGCGGCAGAACCCCGACCTCGGGGACCGCCTCCGTCGTCAGACCGGCGGCGCGAGACAGTTCGACCAGCGCCGCACGGGCAGCCGCGGCGCCGCCCGTATCGCAAAGCCGGCTCAGCCGGCGCAGAATGTCTTGCGGCAGGGTGGATACCTCGTCCAGCCGCGGATCGGGCCGTCCATCCGCCGGCAGCGCCGCCAGGACGATATCGCGCTCGCGCGCCAGTTCCTGCAACTGCGCCATCCCGTAGGACCAGTAGGGCAGCCCTCCGATCAATCGGACCAGCACCGCCCGCGCGCCCGAGAGGGTCTGCTCGGCATAGACATCCACCGAGAGCGGATGGGTCAGGGCGGACAGATTGGCCAGCCGCAGCGACGGCAGGTGGCCCTCGGGCCCGCCACCGCACCGCCAGCCTTCCGCGAAGGCGCCAAGATCGCTGTCGGAAAAGGACAGCACGACCAGATCCGCCGGACTCTGGCCCAGATCGGTCGGGGTGGCGGTTTCCTCAAGCCCCCGGCTTTCGCGAAAGACGACGTGCATTCGCTCCGCCCCTTCAGCCCGAAGCCGCGTGATCTCCGGTCAGGATCATGCGGATGGCGTCGGCATCGATATCGTCATGCTCGGCGATGACCACCAGTCGGCCCTGCCTGAGCTCGTCCGGCCGCCAGAGGCGATCGAACTGGTGGCGCACCCGTGCTCCCACGGCCTGCACCAGTAGCCGCATCGGCCGCCCGCGCACGGCGGCGTAACCTTTCAGCCGCAGGATGTTGCGTTCGCGGGCCAGCTGCTCGATCCGCGCCACGAGGGCCGCCGGGTCATCCTGTTCCGGCAGCTCGATCACCACACTGTCGAAATCGTCATGTTCGTGTTCGTCGGCGCCGTCATGGTGGCCGGGGCGGGCGTCCAGGTCATCCTCGGCCGCCGCGCCCAGGCCCAGAATTACGCGCGCATCCACCACGCCCTCGGCCACTTCGATCACCGGCAGCGGCCGCGGGGCGCGCTGGGCAATGACCGCGCGGGCGCGAGCCACACCCTCGGGGCCGGCAAGATCGGGCTTGGTCAGCAGCACGATGTCGGCGCAGGCGATCTGATCCCCGAACACCTCGGACAGCGGGGTTTCGTGGTCGAGACTGTCGTCGGCGGCCCGCTGGGCATCAACCGCCACAACATCCGAAGCGAATCGGCCTGCGGCCACGGCTTCGGCGTCGGCCAAGGCGATCACCCCGTCCACGGTGATCCGCGAGCGGATCTCGGGCCAGTCGAAAGCTTTCAGCAGAGGCTTGGGCAGCGCCAGCCCCGAGGTCTCGATCAGGATGTGATCGGGGCGCGGATCCAGCGCCATCAGCGCCTCGATCGTGGGGATGAAATCGTCGGCCACGGTGCAACAGATGCAGCCATTGGCCAGCTCGACGATGTTTTCTGCGGGACAGTCGGGAATGGAGCAGGATCTCAGGATCTCGCCATCGACGCCGACATCGCCGAATTCATTGATCACCACCGCCATCCGCCGGCCGCCCGGATTCTCCATCAGATGCCGGATCAGGGTCGTCTTGCCAGCGCCGAGAAAGCCGGTGATCACCGTGACCGGCAACTTTTCCATGGTCTTCATGCGATGACTTCCTGTGGCGGGATTCGGGCGATGCAGTTCTTGCGGAAATGCGCCGGCCGTTCGCGCCAGGGAACCAGCCCGTCAGCGGTCTGCCGGTAGCGCCCGGCCATGTCGCGGACCAGCTCGGCGTCTTCGGGGCCGGAAAAATTGCCATAGACATAGGTCCACCGCCCCGGACCCCGCAGCACGACCGAACAGCCCCGATTGCAGTTCGACAGGCACTCCACCGCCCGCACAACGACGCCTTCGGGCAGTACCAACCCCACCAGTGCATCATGAAGCTGCGCCCCCGGCCGCGACGGCGAGGCATCATCGGTCGGCTGCCTCCCGCGGCAGGTGGTACAGACCAGGATTTCAACAACTCGTGCCGTGCCCGTGCCGTTCACTTTCTTTTCCCTTTGCGAAGCGGGGCAAAGGGGAAGGAGTTCGGCCTCGCCGCGCACTTCCCGCAACCGAGACGCCCCGCCCGGTTGACGAAACAGAGGCGCAGGCAGGTCTCCCGGCTCGCGGAGTCGAATGGTTGTTTCCATCCGGTGGGCACCCCGCCTTCCCGGCCGTCGGCCAGTGGCATTCTTGGGGACCCTCTCCGCTTACGGTCGCGGGGGCGGCTGCATAAGCATTCCCTTTTCATCCGCACATGCGGAACCGGCGCATCCCGCCGAATGGAGGATGAGAGGGGGTGTTGTCAAGCACGAATACTTCCGGTTCAAACTGCTGCCCGATGCGAAAGCCGTTCTTAAGTTGATCGGAGGCTGGATCGAGGACTATAACGAAAACCACCCGCACTCGGCCCTCAAGTAGCGCTCGCCACGCGAGTTCCGAAGGGCCCAAACCGAAACTGCTTAGCTGTCTGGTGAAACGGGGGCAGGATCAGAGGTCTTTATCCAGCCTGTCGATGAAGTGAGTGACGGCCTGCTCTTCGAGCCTGCCATCATCGAACAGCACAAGGCGGTAAGAATCGGTCACGTCCGTCAAGGTGGTGTAATTTGGGTGGCCTCGTGTCATGATCATGCGGCCTGAGTTGTTATGCTGAGAATGGGGTCGGTCTCCTCGTTGTCGATCTGGGCGAAGGCCTCGACCTGCATGTAGCGGCTTGCGGTCTGCCATTCGTCGTTCTGCTCGAACAGGACGGCGCCGATGAGGCGGGTGATGGAGGCCTCGTTGGGGAAGATCCCGACGACGTCGGCCCTGCGCTTCACCTCCTTGTTCAAACGTTCAATCGGGTTGGTGCTGTGCAGTTTCTTGCGGTGCTGGCGGGGGAAGGCCATGTAGGCCAGCACGTCGTGCTCGCTCTCGTCCATCAGCTCGGCCAGTTTGGGCCAGCGAGAGCGTAGCTGGTCGGCGACGCGGCGCCATGTCTCGCCGGCCTGCTTTCGGTCGGGTTGATCGAAGGCCTGGCGGATGGCGGCGGCGACGACGGTGTGCTGGCCGCGCGAGACGTGGGCCAGGGCGTTGCGCATCCAGTGGACGCGGCAGCGTTGCCAGGTAGCGTCGAAGACCCGCCCGATGGCCGCGCGCAGGCCGCTGTGGGCATCCGAGATGACCAGCTTGCTCCCGTCAAGCCCCCGGGCCTTGAGGCCGCGGAGAAAATCCATCCAGAAGGTTTCTGCCTCCGACGGTCCCAGCCCCAGGCCAATGATTTCACGGCGTCCGTCCGTGTTCGCGGCGACGGCGATTATGGCCGCTACAGAGACAATGCGCCCGCCTTGGCGCACCTTGAGATAGGTGGCATCCAGCCAGACATAGGGCCATTCACCGGTAAGCGGCCGGTTCAGGAATTCGTTGACCCGTTCGTCAATGTCCTTGCACAGCTTCGACACCGTGCTTTTGGAGATGCCGTGCAGGCCCATCGCCTGTGCCAGTTCGTCCACGCGGCGGGTCGAGACGCCACCGATCCATGCCTCCTGGATCACTGCGACCAACGCCTTCTCGGATGTCTTGCGCGGCTCCAGAAAGCCCGGGAAGTAGCTGCCCTGCCGCAGCTTGGGCACCTTGAGGTTCAGCCGGCCCAAACGGGTATCGAGAGCGCGCTCTCGATACCCGTTGCGCCACGTCGTGCGTTCACTGTTGCGCTCATGCTTGCCGGCGCCGATCAGGCCCTCGACATCGGCCTCCATCAGAAGCTGCAGCACGGCCTCAGCAACGGCGCGAAGAAAATCGCCACCGTCCTGCTTGGCCAAAAGTTCGGAAAGGTCCATATTCGTCTTGGTCATCGGGGTCTCCGTGTGGTTCGTGGTTGAAGCTCTGAAACTCCACCGCAACCATACACCTCGATGGCCACCCTGGTTACACCGTCGAAGGTGCAGAAATTACACCACGTGCGCGGACACTAACGCTCTCGATCTGGAGGAACGCAGGTCGCGATGTCAACTATACTTGCCCCGAGGGCCATACCTTCAGTTATTATCTGAAAGGCGGTCACGGTAGCAGGCGCAAAAATGCGCCCAATAGTTCCGGTGGCCCTGGAAAGATCTGCATAATTCCGGAAGGCGCGTATTCACGATGGGGGCATTCGAAACCGCTTGTCTTTTTGCACCTGCATGTGGATGACGCGGAATTGCGACGTCGCTTTGTCAAAACAACGGAGAAAGACGCCAGGCTCTGCCACGTTCCCGAAATCGATTATGGCGACATTGCTCCCATGAAAAACGCGTTCCGAGCGGTGCTTCTGGCCTGGCAAAGTGAAGACCGCCTTGCCATCGAAAGTGGAATTACCGACCTGTTGACAGAGATCTATGCCATCTGCCGCCCATCAGGCCAATTTCGGCTGAAAGGCGGGCTCAGCAGCCATTCTGCAAGAACGGTCAGGGATTTCATAGAAAATAATCTTGATAAACCACTGACATTGCGTGACCTTTCCCGTCAGGTAAATCTGAGTGAATTCCATTTCCAGAAAATGTTTCGCGCCTCCTTTTCCGTAAGCCCGGCTCGTTGGGTTTTTTCCCGTCGAATTGCACGCGCCCGTGATATGCTGGCACGGAAAATGCCAATCGCAGATATTTCCGCCCATTGCGGATTTTCCGACCAGAGCCACTTTACCAGATCCTTCAAGAAGGCAACTGGTATGACGCCCGCTGCTTACATGAGGTTGACGAATTGAATGGCACCCTGATCAGGAATGCTTGCGCGATCGGGCTTCCTCGATCCTGATACCCACCATATGGATCAGAATTCCGGTAATGATGACGACGCTGCCAATGAGGCGAAGACCGTCGAGCGCCTCTGCGAACAACAGGTTGCCAAGAATAAGTCCGATGATCGGAATCAGTAACGTAAACGGAGCGACGTTGGCGGCCTTGTAGGTTGCCAGAGCCTTCACCCAGAAATAGTAGGCGATTACCGTGGCGATCAATCCCAGATAGATTGCCGGGGGTAGCGCCTGAATGATACGGGCAACAGTCAGGCCCTCGAACTCGCCGGAAATGCCGGCAAGGGCAAGAAATGGCAAAGGCAACAGCATGCTGGCCCACGCGACCAGCGAAACGGGGTTGTATCGCAACCCTCTTGCCGCCCCCCAGGAAATTACGACGTTTGATGCTCCCCAGGACAGCGCGGCGCCCACCCCGAGAGCCATGGGCAGCAATCCCGCCCGTTCCACTGTCCCGGACAAAACGATCCCAAGTCCGAGAAGGCTGATAACAATGGCACCTGTCGTCGCGGCCGGAATGCGCTGCTTGAGGAAGAAGAGAGCGAGAATCGGAGTGAAAACGACCTGAAGCTGCACGAGAAGAGACGCCATGCCGGAGGGCAGGCCCAGATATATGGCCCAAAACAGAAGACCGAACTGACCGAGGCCGAAGGTGGCGGCGTATGAAGCAATGAAACCGAAAGGAACCCCAGGGCGCGGAACGAACAGGAGCAACGGGGCGGCAGCAATGAAGAACCGCATCGCTGCCAGAGTGAAGGGACCGATTTCATGAACGCCGACCCGCATGACCGCAAAGTTGCCGCCCCAGATAAGAATGACAGGTAGAACAAGCCACAGCATGCCCACACCTCCGGTCGTGGGCTCTTCATGCATGGGTGTGCTCCTTCAGCAGGTCAAAAGAGATCTTTTTCGACAGATCATAGTTTTCCACCGAACAGGTAAAACTCTCGAGATGAGCGCCAATCTTACTCGATTTGTCGGGAGCAATCGTATTTACAAAGCAGGACCGGTCGGTGACCTGCCAACTGACACGACCCGATATCGGCTTCGCCAGACGGTGCAACGCGCTTCGCAAAGCATCAGTATAGGAAGTGAACCAGCCCCCTTCGATCACGGAAATGGCGAAGCGCCGCGAAAGTTCTTCACGCAGTTGAAGTTCCGCTGCCGAAAGAACCGCTTGGGCGATGTATCCAGAGCCTTCATGGATAAGTTTTCCTGCCATGCTCATGCGTGGTTCGGGATTTTTCACCCCGAATACATTTCCTTCCAGACCATATGAGAAACCGTGAGGATGCCCCGTGAAACGCCCGTTCAGCTCCCGGCAGATCTCGCCGAGTTCCATTTCAACGTCATTCAGTGCAGTGGGGAAACCTGCCTTGAAGGTTATCGCGATCTGTTCGGGGGTGCCCTTCCAGGACGCTCCGCAAATGCCCGATATCGGCAGCGATCGTTCCGGATGTTCGATATCACCATTTTCGACTACGCGACACCATAGATTTTCATCTACGGAATAAATCCCGCGCGGCTTGTCTTTGAAAAACTCGATAAAACGGGGATCAAGCCCGGCAATTTTTTGAGCACGATCGAGATAACCTCCTATCGATGGGCAAAAGAAGGACAGTTCCGGTGCGAGAACCTCAATCGACTTTGCGAATCGGAAGAACGTGTTCTGGAATGCCGTTACATTGGATGCAATGACTCGGATGCCCTTGGAACGAGCCTGATCGACTGCCAGCCGAGCGATCAACGGGCGAGAATAGGTCGAAGAAAGGGGCATTCCCCCAAAATATGTGGCGTTACAGATGATCCCGTCAGCTAAATACTCATCGCAGAAGATACGCTCTGCTTCGATCACTACGATTTCCTCGGCAATGGATCGCGCGACCTTGCATGTGGCGGGTAGCGGTTCTCCCAAGTCAACGTAAAGGGCCACCACCCGCAAACCGGCTGCTGTCAATTGCGAAAGCGTATGGCAGCTGTCCAGCCCTCCGGAGAACAGAAGGAGGACGCATGCGCCATCTTCCATCTGGGAATGAAGCCCATCGATGCGAGTTATGACTTTCATGCGACGAGTTCCCGGGATTTTTCAGGATCGATCATACGTGTACCAGGCACCAATATGTCTTGCATGCGGGCGAAATCCCGAGAGATGAAGATGCGCTGAAGCCATCGATCACGCCCGTCATAATACGGCCGGAACCCTGTGCGAGCATGGCAGGCCTTGTTGTTATCGATGATAATCGCATCCCCCGGGCTTAAACAGATGCCATATGTTTCCCGTTCCAATGCCTTGTGCAGGCGCTGCATTGCCTGTTCGGCAACATCCGTGAGAGCCTCCATCCCGTTGAGGTCAAAAACAAGCCCGGTTCCTTGCTGTGGATCGCCAACAACGGCTGTCCTTCTTCGATATTTTGATGCGCCAAACGATGAGGACGATCTGATGATATAATTGGGTCCAGCCAGGGTCTCGATTACTTCTTCGTCCAAGGAACCGATCACACGGCCAAGGCTTGCCGTTGCCGTTATTGCCTGCCCGGTCCTGTCGCCACGAAGACACATCAATATGAGGTAATCTGGTGGTAAAGGATGAAAGCTGTCCTCGGTGTGAAATTCGAGGAAGACCGATCCGGTATTCTCTTGTAAATTTTCCTGCCCGAAAACCGGGCAGATATTTTGAATCAGGAGCCCCTCTTTTTCATCTCCATATGAAAAAATATCGCCCAAAAGGCACCCAAGCAATGCTCCAACAGATTCCGAGAGGGATGGCATGTTATCTGGGCGCCTGCCATCATGGGGGGTGGGCGGAAGACTGGTATCGATCGGTACATTTCTTAGAAGCAACGTTCCATAGTCGTTGCTGGACTCTGCGAAACGACGCATGGCATCGAAACTTGGGCCATCCAGCTTCCTGACTGCCTTGAGGACGTCACCATGACGGTAAAGGCCAGGGTTTGAAATATTGTCCTGCGCAACATCCTGAGCCCAAGAAGTGAGCTGAGCCCGCTCACAATCTGAAAGGTCAAAAACAACTTCTTCTGGAAAATTCTTTAATCTCATCCGCAACTCCACAGCCCCACCGCACAAAGCGAGCCTATCGCGTGTGGTTGCGCCATACATAGGTCAAGGGCGGGAAGGTCGTTTTGAATATTCTTGCGGCGAAATCCCCCTCTACTCCGATCGCCCATTTACAAGGCGTCGCGGCTTATGGCTCCATCACTGTGGTCACGCAGCAAACTTTGGAGGCTGGGAGATCGTTTTGGAAACGAATGTGAAAAGCTACTGCCGGACATTCCCCGCGGTGTTTGCAAAGGCCGCTGATTGCTTTGTCTGGGATGAAAATCACAGGTGCTATCTTGATTTTTTATCCGGATGTGGGGCGCTGAATTATGGACACAATCACCCGAAAATAAAATCTGAGTTGATACGTTATATCGCCGAGGACGGGGTCACCATGTCGATGGACCTGGCTACCCAAGCTGATCCAGCCCCGACGATTGTGTAAATAAATGAAGGCTTTCATTATGAAAACATTCATTAACATTGATACACTCGCTCGAAATTACATAAACTTTAAGAAATATTTTCGGGGGGAAGTTTATTGCGCCGTCAAGGCGAACCACTCGCCTCATATCCTTCGAACACTGCGCTTATTGGGTATTGATGGCTTTGACGTTGCCTCGACAAGAGAAATGCAGGTCGTACGGAAAACCGTGGGACACACCCGCTTCCTATATACCCATCCAATCAAGAGTCGCCAGTCGATAACGGAGTCCTACGCCAACTACAATATCCGGAATTATGTGGTGGATTCGGTTGCGGAGTTGCAGAAATTGGCGGCAACCGTAGATTTGCAGACCTGGGAGATCATTGTGCGCATAAAAGTGCCAATTTTCGGCACCTCGGCGATGCAAAATCTGGACGAAAAGTTTGGAGTACATCCTCTAAAGGCGCGTGATCTTTTGTATCTTGGAGCAGCCAAGAGCGCTAAAATAGGTGTGAGTTTCCATGTTGGATCGCAACAAGAGGATCTCAACGCACATTGGAGGGCAGTGGCGTTCTTAGCCGATCTTCTTGAGGGTATTGGGCTACAGATCAGCTTGTTGAGCATTGGCGGTGGCTTTCCGGCGCGCTATGATGATCCGCAAGCAAACGTCGATTTCTCCCGTGTCCCCAGTGCCGATTCGATACGGGCAAAGTTTCCGCTCTTACGCAAGGCTCGGTTGGTCGCAGAACCCGGTCGGTGTATAGTTGCGGATGCCGCTAATTCCCACGTCCGGGTGAACGGCGTCGACGGAGACCGAGTTTTTATCGATGACGGCATATATGGTGGCCTCTTGGATTGTGGCCTTTCCAAGATGCGGTTCCCCATTAGTTGCAAGACACGACCTGCGTCGGATGGACTGAAAGAGTTCACCATTTTCGGCCCAACCTGTGATTCTCTCGATGTACTTCCCGGTCGCTATCTGCTGCCCCGCACCGTGTCTGAGGGCGATGTACTGGTCGTACACAACACGGGTGCATATTGCGACTGTTTGACGAACAATTTTAACGGGCTAGCCTCACCGTCGCAGATCATTCCCTACAGCACGAATATCACTATGCCCCCGCCTTGGAGCCTGGGGCAGTCGATTCAGCTGTCATGTCACCATCAATCTCTTTCATCACAACGTATTAAGGGATCTTCATGATGATCAAGGATTTCGTTTCTCATAATTACCGCCACTTTAACGCGCGGGCGTTGGCCGAAGCGGCGCAGGGCTATGTCGATTTTCTTGATGGCGGCGGTAAAATGTTTGTCACGCTAGCTGGAGCAATGAGTACCGCAGAGATTGGACTCTCTCTAGCTGAGATGATCCGCCGTGGACATGTCGAAGCGATCTGCTGCACCGGTGCAAACTTGGAAGAAGACATCTTCAATGCTGTTGCCCATGACCAATATGAGCGGATCGACAACTACCGCGATCTGACACCCCAGGATGAAGAAAGTTTGCTATCCTGCGGAATGAACCGAGTTACCGACACCTGCATCCCTGAGGTCGAGGCAATGCGGAAAGTGGAGAAATACATCACACCGCTGTGGCACAAGTTCAGCAAGGAGGGTCGATCGCAACCGCCGCACACCTTCCTATACGATGTGTTGCGCAATCCAGACTTTGTCGCCGAGTTCGAGATCAACCCTAAGAACAGTTGGGTGCTCGCGGCCTCGGAACGTGATTTGCCGATTTTTGTGCCGGGCTGGGAGGATTCGACGCTGGGAAACTTCTTTGTTTCCCAATGCATTAGTTCAGGTCTGAAGATCGGCACAGTGGAATCCGGTCTCAGCTATATGAAGTCCTTGGTCGACTGGTACAAAGGCGCTGCAGACAATAGCTCGATCGGTTTTTTTCAAGTCGGCGGCGGCATTGCCGGTGATTTCCCGATTTGCGTTGTGCCGCTGATCCAGCAGGATCTGGAAGAAGAGGTCAGACTCTGGGGCTATTTCTGTCAAATTACTGACGCTCAGGAGAGTTATGGTGGCTATTCTGGCGCGTTGCCCAATGAGAAAATAACTTGGGGAAAGCTCGACAAGGACACGCCAAAATTCGTGATTCACAGTGATGCGTCGATCGTTGTACCGCTGATCTTTCACTATGTGTTGGAGTCCCGGGATGGTTGAATTCTTGGCCATCTCTCCGGAAGAGTTTGCGGACATAGATTGCCGGTTCACGCTAATCCCCTTCCCTATGGAGACGACCGTTTCCTATGGTGCTGGCACACGGCGGGGTCCGGAGGCGCTTTTTGCGGCAAGCCGGGAAGTCGAACTCTTCGACACTGAATATGGTCACGAAGTGATCTACGACTACGGATTCAAAGTGCTACCTATTCCCGACATCCCCGCTGAGACAGAGGCGGCGCTGGCCATACTTGAAGCCTCGGTGGGCGCCGTGCTGGCAGAGGGACGTATTCCAGTGACGCTTGGCGGCGAACACACGGTTACCTGCGCATCGGTGCGGGCCGTAAAGAAGCAAAATGAAGACCTGACAATTGTTCAGTTCGATGCGCATCTTGATCTTCGAGACCGCTATCTGGACGATCCGTACTCCCACGCCTGCGCGATGCGACGTTGCCTCGACGACCCAATGGTCTCTCTAATTTCAATTGGCGTCCGTAATGTCTCTGCAGAGGAGTCAACCTTTCTCAATACTGTCGGTCGGGGCCGTGTCCGAGTGCTGGATATTTGGAACTGCCGGCAGAGTTTTCTAGCCTCGCTCGCAGAGCTTGTCCGCAATCAAGCGGTCTACATCACCTTTGACGCCGATGCCCTCGACCCCAGTATCATGCCTTCGACCGGCACGCCGGAGCCGGATGGGATTCTTTGGGCAGATGCAATGGCCATTCTGCAGACGTTGTGCGCTAAATCTAAGGTTGTCGGTTTTGACTATGTCGAACATGCGCCGATCCCGCAGCTTCACGCTCCGGACTTTCTTGGCGCCAGGCTGATCTACAAGGCAATGAGCTACATTCATAGCGCACCCCCGCCCCTGAGTGAATATCCTGCTCTTCGCTGAAGGGAACTCTTATGCTACTCTCAAACACCCAAGTTGAAAACGACCAACTGACCGAAGTCATCGCATCGCTGCCGCAACTGCCAGATGATCACGATTTTGGCGACGACATTACAGAACTCAACCACCAGATACTGGATACCAGCGACAATGTGAAACGTCATAAGATGCTGTTGAACTGGCTCGCCCGTTATCAACCCTGCATGTTTGGGCGGCTTGGTGCGAAAGAGGCCAAAGGCATCGCCTATGACGTCACGATCGTGGACGCCGCGGACATCGCCAAGGGCTCAGTCTATGTCGAGAAAAAGATCCGCAAAGCCCGCCACGCTTGGAAGGACCGCGCCGCGGAAGGCCTTTCGAGCGGCTTCCTAGTCTATTTCTGCATTAAAGAGATCACGTTTTGTCGGCCCGGTCCAGAGCTCTTGAATCTTTGCAAAGTGCTCTGCGGTCTCTATCTAACCGAGTTTCGCCCGGTTGACGTCGATACGATCTATACTGAGGCCGTACCTCTTTTTCAGGACGACGGGTCAGTCCATCTCTTCAAAGGCGGGCTGAACGTATTCTACTCCGGTGCGCATCTAACCAGCAACCATGACCGCCGTGTGCCCGGCGGCTTAATCATAAGCGTGAACTCACCGGGGCATCTGGCGAATTCATTGGTAAGAAAGGGAGTTGCCACGGATCTGAAGGACGCAACGAGTATCGTCTACGATCTGGTGATCCGTTCGATCGGTGTCGGTGGTATCGGTGACCGCGACAATATCGTCGGCACCTGCACTTGGCATCAGGAAATTTCGGCGAGTACGCGTGCAACTAATCCAACCGAGAAACCAAACAAGAAAGCGCCGGCACATCTGCCCAAGAACTATAACCCGAAGCTTTACAGTGGTTATTATCATACCGATGTGCTGATACCAACCGACAACACGCTGTCGCGAGAGGTGACAGACGAAAAGATTGATGTTTGGAATTATCTTTACATGGATTACGTCACGCTCAGAAAATTTGACTTTCTGCACCCAGACTACGGCTTCTGGTATGGCCATCCCGTCGCGCGTGAGGCGATTTACTATAATCCATGGATGCCGGAGAAGGCAGAAAATCTCCCTTGGACAGATTGGAAGCACTGGAAAAAGATGATCGACCAAAATATGGTATCCATCTAAATGCCTGTACATCCGTTTGTGTTATTGTTGTTGGCATCGTTTTTCTGGGGAATTTCGGTGCCTGTCTCTAAGATATTCCTTACGGAATATGCCCCCATTGCGGTGCTGTTAATTCAATTGGCCTTCAGCAGCATCTTTATTCTAGGGGTAACGTGGTTCAACGGCAATCTTAGATTTCGCGGCATATCGAAGCGAAACTTGCTGACAATTGCGGCAGTAGGCATTCTAGAACCCGGGCTTGCATACTTCATCGGGTTTTATGGGCTGACCCAAACAACGGGAATAAATGCCGGCATCCTGCAATCCTTGGAACCCATCTTCATCGTTATTTTGTCGGTTGTGATCCTTAAACAGACGATCAACCGTCTTCTGGCTTTCTTGGTGCTATTGGGGCTGGTCGGTGCCTTCATCACCATAAGCCCTGAATTCGCGGGTTCGTATTTACAACCGGGTGCCGGGGATGGGATCGTTCTACTGGCTGTTTTTGTAGCGGCTGTTTACGTGACTCTGTCCGACAAGTTCGTCCAAGACTATGAACCAGACCTGGTGCTTTTTATTCAGCAGTTTTCATCTGTTGTCTTTGTCTTTGTGGTTGCCACCGTTTTTTTCAGGAAGGACTTGCTCTGGATTCCGAACACCGATTTTTTCCTTGTTGGGGCTGCGGGAATCGTCCAATTTGGTTTTACCTTCCTGTGTTTCTTCATGGGCATGAAGCGTTCACACCCTTTCGTCAGCGCTGTATCACTGAATCTCATCCCAATCTTCGCCGTTGCGTCGTCGGTGTTGCTTTTGGGAGAGCTTATGCAGATCAGCCACGTGATAGGCGGTTCGCTGTCCATCGTAAGTGCGATCATGATCAGCATCTTAACCGAGAAACCCCGGTGATCCGTAAGCGGCGCACACACCTTTCAATGTAACCGCCCAACCCTGAACGCAAACATGCGGCACCCATGCGGCGTGACCTGCCCCCCAATGGTCCCTCATTCATAACGAGAGTCTGCGGGTTTGGTTTTCATAATCTGCGGTTTCGGTTTTGGCAAGCGCGCCGGGCGCGGAGCCATCGGATAGCTCAAGCGTCCGGCGCGCCTGGGCCGGCGTCTGGTTCCCCAGCGATGAGTGGGGCCTGACGTTGTTGTAGTCATAGCGCCACAAGGCCAGTTTTCGGCGGGCATCATCGAGCGTGTCGAACAGTTCTTCGTTGAGAAACTCGTCACGCAGGCTGCCATTGAACGACTCGATGAAGGCATTTTGCTGAGGCTTGCCAGGATCAATGTAATGCCAGTCGACGTCATTGTCGTCCGCCCATTTGAGGATCGCCCGACTGGTGAACTCGGTCCCATAGCACGTCGGGAAGAAGGGCTTCTGGCAGGTTATGGCCGCCTGCGCAGCTCCCATATAGCGCAGCGGGTGGCCATAACCGGGTCTCAGGTCTCAACAGTGGTTTTGTACGACCACACTGATGAGGAGACCGGCCATGACCGCCATCAATTCTACCACTTCAACCTTGCTTGTCGCCATCGACATTTCCAAGCACCGCCACGAGGTCCTGATCAGCATTCCCGGCAAGAAGCGCCGCCGCCGTTTGACAATCACCAATACGCTGGAGGACTTTCATCGCCTCACCACCATTCTTGCCAGTTACGATCTGCCGGTGCGGATCGGGTTTGAGGCGACTGGCAATTATCATCGACCCTTGGCACATCATCTTGGCCAGGCCGGGTTCGATCTGAAGCTCGTGTCCTCTGTCGGGCTGGCCCGAACCCGCGAGGCCTTGCACAATAGTTGGGACAAAAACGACCCGAAGGACGCCCAAGTCATCCTCCACATGCTGGAGATCGGGGCCGTGCAGTACTTCCATGATCCCCTGGTGTTTGGAACCAGCGACATTCAGGAACTTTCCAAGACCCACGAGATCGTTTCGCGGTCGAAGACCGAGCTATGGCATCGCATCCTGACCCACTATCTGCCGCTGTATTTTCCCGAGGCGGAGCGATTTCACCGAAGCTCGCGCAGCGACTGGTTCCTGGCGTTTCTGGAGAAGTACCCATCACCGCACGTGATCTCGGCCATGAGCCGGGAGGACTTCATCACCGACGCCTGGCAGGTGGTTGGCCGCAAGGTCGCCAAAGAACGCCTTCTATCAGACATTTACGCCACAGCCAAAGGATCGGTTGGCCTGCCGGTGCATCCGGATTCCGAGGCCATTCGCATGTTCCGCCTCGTGCTGGCCGAAGGCCGCAGCCTGATCCGGCAACGTAATGAGATCGAGGCTCGGGCTGTTGCGCTTTTGTCCGATCACCCGGATTACCAGCTGCTGACGACCATCCCCGGGATCGGCCCGATCAACGCCATGACCATTCTGGCCGAAGCTGGCGACCTGCGCCGGTTCCGCCATCATCGCCAGTTCCTGAAGTTCTGCGGCATGGACCTCGCCACCGTGCAGTCCGGCATGTTTCGCGGTCAGAGCAGAATCTCGAAGTATGGCAATGCCCGCTTGCGTCGCACGCTCTGGATGGCAGGCCAGACCGCAGTGCTGAAGCGCACCAACAGCTTTCGCGACAAGTTCGAGCGCTACATCTCCAGAGATCGACATAACGCCCATCTGCGCCGCAAGGCTTACACCGCCATCGCGGCCAAGATGGCGCGTACCGTACACGCCGTGGTCAAACACGGTGAACCCTATCGCCCCTTCTTCGAGGGGGCGGGCCCAGGCGGAAGGACCTCTGTCTGACATGAGCCGTGGAGGCAGTTCGCTGACCTCGTAGATAATGTTCGGGCTTTCTGCTTGGGATTTCGGATCTCGTCTTAAGGACGGTGAGGGCCGCAACGCTGCGTACCCTGTGTTTGCTATGGGAGAGACCACTTCTTGACGGCAGAACCCGTCTGGGTAAACATCACACGGCATCCGGGCAACCGGATGCCCCACGACCTGTTGACTCAAGCAGCCAGTGAACTGGCCCCCATTTCGACCGGACACCTGAGCCCAACCAAGG
The DNA here is from genome assembly GCF_055386745.1 of Piezobacter thermophilus. Taxonomy (NCBI): domain Bacteria; kingdom Pseudomonadati; phylum Pseudomonadota; class Alphaproteobacteria; order Rhodobacterales; family Paracoccaceae; genus Piezobacter; species Piezobacter thermophilus. The sequence continues at coordinate 1,805,477 of NZ_AP042380.1, forward strand.
AGGGCTTAGGCACAGGCTTAAGCATATGCTCATGTCCGATATTGAAATCATCACCGATGGTGGCCGTCGCCGTCGCTGGTCAGCGGCCGAGAAGCTTCGGATTGTCGAGGAAACGCTGCAAGGTCACGACAGCATATCGGCCGTTGCCCGGCGCAATGGCGTGGCGCCGAATCTGTTGTATCGTTGGCGCAAATTGATGTTGGAGGGAGGAAGCATTGCCGTGAGCGGAGATGACAGTGTGACCAGCAACCGCACCGTCCGCGAGATGGAGGCCCGCATCCGCGAGCTTGAACGCCAGCTTGGGCGCAAGACGCTGGAGGTGGAGATCCTCAAGGAAGCTCTGGACAAGGCACGCTCAAAAAAACCGATCTTGCATGCGCTGTCGCCGCGACCGGGAGGTTCCCGGTGATGGCGATCGCGAAAACCCTGGGCGTGTCGCGCTCGAACCTGCACGACCGGCTGAACGGGGGCACCAAGCCGCGTCGGCGCTATCACAAGGCGCAAGACGGTGAGCAGGCGAACGCCACCGGTTCGAGAGAGCCTGCGAACGCTGTTGCCGCTGATCGAGCGGCTGGTGGGGCAGCGCCCGACCTACGGCTATCGCCGGATCACGGCGGTGCTGAACCGTGTGCTGCGGGCCCGTGGCCTTGATCCAGTCAACCACAAAAGGGTTTATCGGATCATGAAGATCAATGACCTGCTGTTGGAACGCAGTGGCCAGCCGTCGCCCGAGCGTAGCCATGACGGCAAGGTGGTGATGATCCGCTCCAACCTGCGCTGGTGTTCCGACGGGCTGGAGTTTGCCTGCTGGAACGGCGAGGTCGTTCGCCTGGCGTTTATCATCGATGCCTGCGACCGCGAGGTCATCGCCTGGACGGTGGTATCCGGCGCCGGGATCAGCGGGTCTGACGTGCGCGACATGATGCTCATGGCGGTGGAGCGGCGCTTCGGCACCTGCCGGACACCGGAGACGATCGAGATTCTTTCTGACAATGGGTCGCCGTACACCGCCCGCGAAACGCGCATCTTCGCCCGCCAGCTGGGGCTGAAGCCCTGCTTTACACCCGTCAGAAGCCCGCAATCCAACGGCATGGCCGAGGCCTTCGTCCACACGTTCAAGCGCGACTACGTCCAGGTCAACCCGCTGCCCGATGCGAGAGCCGTTCTCAAGTTGATCGGAGGCTGGATCGAAGACTATAATGAAAATCACCCGCACTCGGCCCTCAAATGGCGCTCGCCCCGCGAGTTCCGAAGGGCCCAAACCGAAACCGCTTAGGTGTCCGGTGAAATGGGGGCAGGATCAGCCAGATTTTCCCGACATAGGACGTTGTCAGAAACAATGCTTTCAGGCTTGCCATGGAGGCGGACAAGAGCGTCGAGCTCACGTGCCACACGTGCGCCCGAGATGCTGGTGTCGGCAACCAGGCAGAGGTTCTCGCGACAGCAATCGTCGATCACCGCCAGGATGCGGAACCGACGCGAAGCACCGAACGTGTCGGAGACAAAGTCCAGGCTCCATCGCTGGTTTGGCCTGATCGCCTCGGGCATTGGCGTCCTCGAGCCTCTGGCGCGCTTGCGCCCGCGCCGCCGGTTCACCGACAACCCTTCTTCGCGATACAGGCGATAGAGTTTCTTGTGGTTCATGATCATTCCCTTGCGTGCGAGCAACACGCCAATCCGCCGATAGCCGAAACGGCGGCGCTTGCCCGCTATCTTCTTCATCGCTTCGCGGATCTCCGGATGGTCCGGCGGGCGTTCGCGCCGAACCGTCTTGGGATCGACACCGACCAGCCTGCAGGCCCGGCGCTGCGAGATGCCATGATCCCGCATCGCCCGCAGCGCTGCATCACGCCGCGCGCTCGGCGTCGTCAGTTCTTTCCCAGGAGATCCTTCAGAACCGCGTTGTCCAGCATCGCGTCGGCAAGCAAGCGCTTCAGCTTGGCGTTTTCATCCTCCAGCAACTTCAGACGCTTCACGTCCGAAAGCCCCATGCCGCCATACTTGGACTTGTATTTGTAGAACGTCGCCGGGCTCAGCCCATGCCGGCGACAAACCTCTGCCGTCGGCATTCCGTTCGGCGTGGCCCTCGAACCAATGGCGGGCTCACGCCTCACCCTGTTCCTTGATCATCGCAATGATTTGCGCCTCCGTGAAACGGCTCTTTCGCATTCGTCTGCTCCTTTCTGATCGGGCAGACTCTACTTCAAAATGCGGGCGTTCGCGGGGGGCAGGTCAATGGCCTTCAGCATCTTGCTGACGTCCCGAACCTTGCCCGAAGGCACCAGGCTGAACACATTGCGGTAGAAATGAACCACACAGCGCTGCCAGCGCGCATCCGGCAGGTATTCGGCGACGCTTTCCATCAGGCCCCGACAGGCGTCCGAGACGATCAGCTGCACGCCGGAGAGGCCACGGTCCACCAGGTGGCGCAGGAAGCTCGACCAGCCGGACTTGTCCTCTTTCGGGCCCTCGATGATGCCCAGTATCTCGCGATAACCCTCACGCGTCACACCGATTGCCACCAGCAGCGAGACGTTGCGCACCTCGCCCGCCCAGGAGCGCTTCATCACGATGCCATCAAGGAAAACATACGGGTGATCGCCCTCGATCCGCCGGTGTCGCCATTCGTCGATCTTGGCGTAGATCTTCTTGTTGAGGTTGGACACCGTCCCCGGACTGACCCGCGTGCCCCAAAGCGCCTCGGTGTTCGGCGGGAAAACGATTCACTGGATCGTTTTCTTTTCCGCCTCACTCCTCGACCCGGCGCACCGAAACGCCCGCCAGATACATCTCGATCAACGCCTCCTCGACCGAGCTTTCCCGGCGCAGGTCACCGCTCGATGATCGCCGTCTCGAAGGTCTGGCGGCGCAGCTTCGGCACCTTCAGGCTGACCTTGCCGGCCTTGGTCTCAAGCGACCTTCGGTAGTGACCCGCCCGCGTATCCTTGCGCCCCTCGCTGCGCTCGTATCGGCCTGCGCCGCACAGCCGGTCCGCTTCCGCATCCAGCATCGCATTCAGCGCCTCCTCGACCGTGCCACGCACCATCTCGCCAAGGTGGTCGCGAATACGCGCCTCGTCAATCTGAATGACCTTTCCCATCCCTTTAGGCTTCTCGTTCTCGTCCATTCTCAGCTCCTCTCAGAAAGTCTGATTGGAACCGTCGTCAAAAGCAAATGTGCGAAAGATTCTGTACGTTATCAGGCTTGGCTAGCCGACGTCCTCGACCGCATCCAGGATCACAAGATCAACCGCATCGACGAATTGCTCCCCTGGAACTGGAAACCCGGCGCCAAACTCGAAAACGCCGCGTGAATGGCGGTAGCAATCGAGCGGTTACGGTCAATTTGATCGTGTCGCTCTTAGCTGCGCACTCACGCCGCATAGGCCGACTGCACAAATACAGGTGGTTGTAATCAAATAATAAATAAAGCCTATGTAATCGAGCAGCACACCAGCAGACATCGCACCGACAGCCGAACTCCCGAGAAAAACACTGTGGAACAACGCCGATGAGTTTGGTAAGTTTTCGCTGCTCAAACTGTGAATTAGATGCCGTCCACCGATTTGTGCAAAAGCAGCAGATGCACCCCATAACGTGGAAGAAATAAGCGCAATATGCAGTGTTGGCGTTTGAAAGAGTGCTACCAACGCAAAAATTTGTACAACAAGACTGATATATATAACAGGTTCTACGACCTGGTGGACCTGTGATACCCGTCTTACACAAATCGAAATTGCTATCATCGACAGATAATTTGCCATAAGTACGGCGGAAAAACTTCCGGCATTACCTGTTTCAATATCGCGAACTATCAATGGAAACATAACGGTATAGGCCCCAACACCGACAAATCCGTTAATAAGCTGAAAAATCCCAATGCCGTAAATCAATTTCCGAGTACGACGAGGAACTTTGGGGTGTATTGCCTCGCCGGACCCTCTTGGAATTTGTATCGCATGAGCAGTCGAGCCTTGCCGAAACTCAACCGCCAAAGAGGCGAAACCCATTAGAAACAGTCCTGCGATGATTTTGGTGCTGAAAAAGGCTTGATTGACCTGCCCCCCGCCAACGCCCGCATTTTGAAGTAGAGTCTGCCCGATCAGAAAGGAGCAGACGAATGCGAAAGAGCCGTTTTACGGAGGCGCAAATCATTGCGATGATCAAGGAACAGGAGGCCGGAATGCCGACGGTGGAGGTTTGTCGCCGGCATGGGCTGAGCCCGGCGACGTTCTACAAGTACAAGTCGAAATACGGCGGCATGGGGCTTTCGGACGTGAAGCGCCTGAAGATGCTTGAGGACGAGAATGCCAAGCTCAAGCGCCTGTTGGCCGATGCGATGCTGGACAACGCGGTCCTGAAGGATCTCCTGGGAAAGAACTGACGACGCCGAGCGCGCGGCGTGATGCAGCGCTGCGGGCGATGCGGGATCATGGCATCTCGCAGCGCCGGGCCTGCAGGCTGGTCGGTGTCGATCCCAAGACGGTCCGGCGCGAACGCCCGCCGGACCATCCGGAGATCCGCGAAGCGATGAAGCAGATTGCGGGCAAGCGCCGCCGTTTCGGTTACCGACGGATCGGCGTGTTGCTCGAACGCAAGGGAATGATCATGAACCACAAGAAACTCTATCGCCTGTATCGCGAAGAAGGGTTGTCGGTGAAACGGCGGCGCGGGCGCAAGCGCGCCAGAGGCTCGAGGACGCCAATGCCCGAGGCGATCAGGCCAAACCAGCGATGGAGCCTGGACTTTGTCTCCGACACGTTTGGTGCTTCGCGTCGGTTCCGCATCCTGGCGGTGATCGACGATTGCTGTCGCGAGAACCTCTGCCTGGTTGCCGACACCAGCATCTCGGGCGCGCGTGTGGCGCGCGAGCTTGATGCTCTTGTCCGCCTCCATGGCAAGCCTGAAAGCATTGTTTCTGACAATGGGACCGAGTTCACCAGTCGGGCGATCCTCAAATGGGCGGACGACAATGACGTCGACTGGCATTACATCGATCCTGGCAAGCCTCAGCAAAATGCCTTCATCGAGTCGTTCAATGGCAGCCTGCGTGACGAGCTTCTGAACGAGGAGCTGTTCGATACTCTCGATGACGCCCGCCGAAAACTGGCCCTGTGGCGCTATGATTATAACAACGTCAGGCCCCACTCATCGCTGGGGAACCAGACGCCGGCCCAAGCGCGCCGGACGCTTGAGCGACCCAAAGGCTCCGCGCCCGGCGCGCTTGCCCAAACCGAAACCGCAGATTATGAAAACCAAACCCGCAGACTCTCGTTATGAATGAGGGACCATTGGGGGGCAGGTCATCTGTACTCGCCACTGTCGGGATAAGAAGGTAGCCAACTATTCGCCCAGTCGCTTCAAATGCAGGCAAGCTACTTATAGCTAGGTGCTTGCGTTCGCCCAGATTGGATATAAGAGCTTCTCTCAGCATTAGGTAAATTGGTTCCGCAATGCCAACTGCGATGGCAAGAAACACTATAATGTAAAGCTCAACTGTTTTTGGGAAACTGAGAAGGACAATAGCAGGTGCGAGAAGCCCTGCGAGAACGATATTATAAACCAAACCCAGGGGCTTCGCATGAAACAACATACGCATGAAAAAGATTGAGATTATCGGGTCACGTCCGTCAAGGTGGTGTAATTTGGGTGGCCTCGTGTCATGATCATGCGGCCTGAGTTGTTATGCTGAGAATGGGGTCGGTCTCCTCGTTGTCGATCTGGGCGAAGGCCTCGACCTGCATGTAGCGGCTTGCGGTCTGCCATTCGTCGTTCTGCTCGAACAGGACGGCGCCGATGAGGCGGGTGATGGAGGCCTCGTTGGGGAAGATCCCGACGACGTCGGCCCTGCGCTTCACCTCCTTGTTCAAACGTTCAATCGGGTTGGTGCTGTGCAGTTTCTTGCGGTGCTGGCGGGGGAAGGCCATGTAGGCCAGCACGTCGTGCTCGCTCTCGTCCATCAGCTCGGCCAGTTTGGGCCAGCGAGAGCGTAGCTGGTCGGCGACGCGGCGCCATGTCTCGCCGGCCTGCTTTCGGTCGGGTTGATCGAAGGCCTGGCGGATGGCGGCGGCGACGACGGTGTGCTGGCCGCGCGAGACGTGGGCCAGGGCGTTGCGCATCCAGTGGACGCGGCAGCGTTGCCAGGTAGCGTCGAAGACCCGCCCGATGGCCGCGCGCAGGCCGCTGTGGGCATCCGAGATGACCAGCTTGCTCCCGTCAAGCCCCCGGGCCTTGAGGCCGCGGAGAAAATCCATCCAGAAGGTTTCTGCCTCCGACGGTCCCAGCCCCAGGCCAATGATTTCACGGCGTCCGTCCGTGTTCGCGGCGACGGCGATTATGGCCGCTACAGAGACAATGCGCCCGCCTTGGCGCACCTTGAGATAGGTGGCATCCAGCCAGACATAGGGCCATTCACCGGTAAGCGGCCGGTTCAGGAATTCGTTGACCCGTTCGTCAATGTCCTTGCACAGCTTCGACACCGTGCTTTTGGAGATGCCGTGCAGGCCCATCGCCTGTGCCAGTTCGTCCACGCGGCGGGTCGAGACGCCACCGATCCATGCCTCCTGGATCACTGCGACCAACGCCTTCTCGGATGTCTTGCGCGGCTCCAGAAAGCCCGGGAAGTAGCTGCCCTGCCGCAGCTTGGGCACCTTGAGGTTCAGCCGGCCCAAACGGGTATCGAGAGCGCGCTCTCGATACCCGTTGCGCCACGTCGTGCGTTCACTGTTGCGCTCATGCTTGCCGGCGCCGATCAGGCCCTCGACATCGGCCTCCATCAGAAGCTGCAGCACGGCCTCAGCAACGGCGCGAAGAAAATCGCCACCGTCCTGCTTGGCCAAAAGTTCGGAAAGGTCCATATTCGTCTTGGTCATCGGGGTCTCCGTGTGGTTCGTGGTTGAAGCTCTGAAACTCCACCGCAACCATACACCTCGATGGCCACCCTGGTTACACCGTCGAAGGTGCAGAAATTACACCACGTGCGCGGACACTAACCAACGGGCGATTTCAGGATAGGCCTCTGCTACCACAGCCAGCTTATCCCTATCGAGTTGCAGTCCCCCTGAATATATTGTGTCTCCCGACACGGCGTTGACTAAGTCAGAGCAAATTGTGTCAAGCAAACGTACATCTGGCTCAGTCCGGCCGGCTTGTTTAATCGAACAGAAATGCACATCAACTGGTGCTTTGCTCGCGTCTCGGACTTCTTGAATCCGTGTTATCACCGTGCGAAGACTTCGCCTTCGATCAGGGGTGAATACAAAATGCTCGCCGTCCATGGTAGAGACATCAAACATAAGTTGAATGCGGATTTCCAACTCCTCGAGAAATGACAGCAGATCAGGCAGGGAGTCGGACCAAATGGCGCTAGAAAGACTTATGGTAAGATCGCTTCCGAACCAATACTTGAAAAGAACGGCCTCACGCTCCAAATCATACAGGTTGATTTTTCCGCAGATAGTTACGCCTTCGGAAAGCTTGGGATACGAGCAGCGAAGTTTTGCGAACATCTCAATTGCATTGTAAAATCCATTGTCTATTGCATCATGCACTGCCCGCCTTGGGTGCCGCCCCATGTCCACGAGATGTAGGCGCCCCAATCTCGGCGACTCTGCATCCCTTTCAAGCGCGCCGCTCAACGCTTCAAGGAAATCCTCGGTCGGAATTGGCGAGAAGTTACATGATTTATTAAAAGATAAACTCTCGCAAAGGAACGTATTACCGCGCCTTTCGGCATCATGTTGATGCAAATCAAATATCAAATCAAACTTTTGGGGACTCATCAATCATGCCAAATTAAATCGAGTGGAAAAATATTCTCAAGAAATAGCCAAGGATCGTTATCTCATTTAGTTAGCTCGCCTTGTCTCCTCCGACCGCTGAGGAAAGGTTTGCGATCACTGTTCAGAACAGCTTATCACCTGAATACCTGTCTTCATGGGGCACCTTTAAACAATCACAACATGCAGTGTCAACGGTCAATTCACCCATAGGACAGTCCCATAATATTGATCCCGCAGCTGCCGGTGCCGAGCAGTGTCCCACCGGATGGTGTAAATTCCGCCGGCAGCGCGAGTTAAGCGGCGCCTTCGCATAGCGAAGCGAGGCCCGCGCGGGTCGCTTGGCGGCCACGGTTGTTCTTCGGCCAAGGTTTGGTTTGCGGACTTGGGCTTTGACCGAGGAGATCAACCATGACCAGGAACAGCATATCAGAGACCGCGGCCCTTCGGGCGCTTTTGTCGGAAACCTCCGACACCCATTTGCTGGCCGAGATGCTCGGGTTCGTCGCCGACCGCCTCATGGCGCTGGACGTCGACCAGCGCTGTGGTGCCGGGTCGCACGAGCGCAGCGCCGAACGGGTCAACCGTCGCAACGGCTATCGGACCCGGGGCTGGGAGACGCGCACCGGAAGGGTCAACGTGAAGATCCCGAAGCTGCGCAAGGGCAGTTACTTCCCCGAGTTCCTGGAGCCGCGCCGGGCGGCGGAGAAGGCCATGACGGCGGTCATCCAGGAAGCCCCTATGTCCAGGGACTCTCGACACGATCCGTGGATGACCTGGTCAAGGCGATGAGCATGACCGGTGTGTCGAAAGCCCAGGTCTCCCGGCTTTGCGCCGAGATCGACGAACGGGTCGGCGTGTTTCTGAACCGCCCCCTTGAGGGCGAATGGCCCTACCTGTGGCTCGATGCCACCTACATCAAGGTGCGCCGTTCCGGGCGCATCGTCAGCGTCGCGGCCATAGTGGCTGTCGCGGTCAACCTGGACGGCCGGCGCGAGGTTCTCGGCATTGCCGTCCAGCCCAGTGAAGCCGAGGTCTTCTGAGATGAATTCCTGCGCTCTCTCGCCGACTCATGGACCCGGCAAAGATCGCCGCCGCTGTAACTGCGGCCAAGCCAAGGCCGAAGAACAGTGTTGCAAGAACCCTCAGGACACTATCCTCTCCCTTGAGCTCAGGCTGGCGAACGTCTGATCCCGGTCGATTGTCGGCAAACGCCACCGACATCGAAGTGTTCAGGTTGCGTTACAAAATAATGATTTGATTTCAGTGCGTTGCAGAAAATTCACCAAATCACCGCAGTCATGAGGTTCAGAGAAAAACGGCCCCGAGAGACCTATTTCGGCCGTTTTGCGCGGGCGAAGGTGAATAGGCCATCACCGTAACCCTTGAAAACAACCGAAAAATCTCGGCGCGGCGGGAGCAGAGAAACATTCCTCACAGGACGGTGGCGGGGAGACGGGGATTCGAACCCCGGGGACGCTCTCGCGCCCAACGGTTTTCAAGACCGCCGCATTCGACCACTCTGCCACCTCCCCGGCGCATCCCGTCTAGGCACGGCTTACGGATCAGGCAAGGCGAAAAATGAAATGAGAGCAGGACAACATCCATTTCCATCCAATACCTTGTCACCCCGCGCCGAAGTCCGCGCGCCCATCTCACCGCCGACCGTGTCACGCGAGAGGCTATCGCGCGAAAATTGAAGTGAACGACCCGGCGCACCAAGCCCGCACTTTCATGTTGCTTGATCCTCACAAGATCGCTTCTCCCCCACGGTACCGCAACCCGGAATCCGGAGAAATAGCAACGCGCCTCTGCAAGAATGGCTCCGGCGCCTGTTCCACGAAAACCGTGACGGAGCGAGATTGGTCAGGCCGGCCCCGGTCTTCCGGGCGGTCCCGTGGCCGCCCCAAGGGCTGTTCGGGCCGATTTTCATTTCATGCCGCCCGCCGGCCGTCTCTGCCCTGCCAGCATGCCCCCGCTGGCGTCATGAACCCGGGGGAAGAGCGAGGTATTCGGTGTCTCGGAACCTCATACGGTCGCGGGCCGCGCGCCCTACGTGGACGCCGCCCCGGAAATCGAATCACGCGACACGGTCACGACCACGCACACCACTTCGACCCGCTCCCCCCTGAACCCGAACATGCAGCACCCGCGCGGCGACTGCCAAAAGAAACACGCAGCACTCCCCCCGGATCGAGCCGTCGGTACACCTGAATCCTACCACAGCGACCGGAGAACGCGGACGGGGCTGACCCAGCGGACGCACTTTCACGCAGGCCGACTTCGTGCCCACCAGGGCGAACTGCCCTCTTGACCCCGGCGACATGAAATCCTATCCAGACGATCCAGAAAGCGGGTATGGTGAAAAGGTATCACGCGAGCTTCCCAAGCTTAAGTTACGGGTTCGATTCCCGTTACCCGCTCCAGAACTTTCCCGTTTGATCTCCGAAGGTTGGAAACCCGACCGGAGTCTGGCGAAACCGGTTTGCATGCGCCGGCGCCGGGCGCTAGACCGAAACGCATGGAATTGCGTTACCTGACACCGCTGAGCCCCGGGGAACAACGTGCCCACGGCCTGCCCGAACCGCAGCCGCTGGCCATGGCCGACCGCGTCCGGTTCTCCGAGCTCGACCCCCTCGGTCACGTCAACAACAAGGCCTATCTCGACTGGTTCGAGGCCGTCCGGGTGCGGCATTTCGAAACCATGTGCCTGCCCCATTTCGGCGACACACCCCATCCGCGCCTGCTGCTGCGCAACGCCTCGATCCACTACATGCGGGAAATGCACCGCGACGAAAGCTATATCGCCACCGCCCGTGCCACATCCTTCCGCAGCAGTTCCTACACCGTCGAGCAGCAGCTCTGGTCCGGCGGCACCCTGCGCGCCCGGCTCGAAGCAGTGATGGTCCTCATGCAGCCCGACGGCTCGGGAAAACAGCCCCTCCCCGCTGCGCTGCGCCGGGTTCTGGTGGCCCGCGACGGCGCCATCGAGGCAAGCTGACCCCCCTTCCTCTTGCCCGAAATACTCCGGGGGGTGCGGGGGGCTGGCCCCCCGCGCTCAGGCGGCCCAGTGCACCGTGGTGCCGTCCAGAATCGCCATCACCGGCGCCTCGTCCGCCTCAAGGAACATGGCCCGGTCTAGTGCTGCGCGCTTTTCCTCGCCGAAAATCACCAGGTGCTTGGACAGCGCGCCATTGAGCGCCGGCGCGGTCAGCGTGACCCGCGCCTCCGGCTCGCTTTCGGGGCGGGTGACAGCCAGGACCGGCGCGTCCGATGCCATGGCCACCTCCATCCCCTCCGCGCTCGCAAACAGCGAGGCCACATGCATGTCCGCCCCCATGCCCGCCAGAAGGACCGAGATCGGCATCTCCGGCGCCAGCATCGCCTCGAGTTCCGGCAGCACCTCCTCGGGCCGTTCGGCCTGCCTGTAGAACGACAAGAACCGGGCCGAGGCCGCGCGGTGAACCAGAAGGTGCTCGCGGATCATGCGCGCATTCGAGCGCTCGTGATCCTCCGGCACCCAGCGTTCGTCGGTCGGGAAGACGTGAACCCGCGACCAGTCCAGATCGGCGGCGCAAAGCGCGTCGAACACCCCTTTCGGCGTGGTCCCGCCGGGTACGGCAAAAGACGCGCTTTCATGGGTCAGAAGCGTGGATTTCAGTTCGCCGGCCACGAGATTGGCCAGATCCATGGCCAGAAGGTCGCGATCCGCGTATTCGACGATGTTCATGGGTGTATCCCCCGCCATTTCCGGTTGTCCCGCCGCATCAGCTCTTCGGCGTCGACGGGGCCGGTGCTTCCGCTTTCATAGGGCTTGGGCACGTCGCCCCTCGCCTCCCATCCGGCGATGATCGGGTCGGTCCAGGCCCAGGCGGCCTCGACCTCGTCGCCGCGCATGAATAGTGTCTGGTTCCCCCGCAGCACGTCAACCACCAGTCGCTCATAGGCGTCGGGATGCCGCGCACGCTGCGGCCCCAGCGCCTCGGCAAAGCTCATGTCCAGCGGCACGTCGATCAGCCGCATCCCGCCCGGGCCCGGCTCCTTGATCGTCACCAGAAGGGTGATCCCCTCATTCGGCTGCAGGCGGATCGACAGCACGTTGGCATGTTCGCCCAGATCCACCCCGAAGATCGAATGCGGGGCCTTCTTGAACATCACGTTGATGACCGACGAGCGCGCCACCAGTCGCTTGCCGGTGCGCAGATAGAAGGGCGTGCCGGCCCAGCGCCAGTTGCTGATGTGAACCTTCAGGGCGATATAGCTTTCGGTGCGGCTGGAGGGGTTTCCGACGGCGGTGCGGTAGTCGGGATGCGCCTCGCCCTCGGCACCCTCGCGCGCAAGATACTGCCCGCGCACGATGTGATGGGGCTTGACCGGATCGAGCGCGCGGATGACCTTCAGCTTCTCGTCGCGCACCGCGTCGGCCTCGAAACGGGCCGGCGGCTCCATGGCGATCAGACACAGAAGCTGCATGATGTGGTTCTGCACCATGTCGCGCATCGCCCCGGCCTTGTCGTAATATTCGCCGCGCCCCTGCACGCCGACGGTTTCGGCCACGGTGATCTGCACGTGGTCCACATACTGGCTGTTCCACAGCGGTTCGAACAGCATGTTGCCGAAGCGCACCGCCATCAGGTTCTGCACCGTCTCCTTGCCCAGGTAGTGATCGATGCGGAAGATCTGCCGTTCCGAGAAATGCGCAGCCAGCGTGGCGTTGAGCGCCCGGGCGCTTTTCAGATCGTGGCCGAAGGGCTTTTCGACCACGATCCGGGTCCTGTCGGTGGCCAGGCCATAGCGGTGGATCCGCTCGGCCAGCGGGCCGAACAGGCTGGGCCCCACCGAAAAGAAACAGGCCCGCACCCGGTTGTCGTCATCCAGCCTGGCGGCCAGTTCGCGCCAGCCCCGTTCTCCCCGCGCATCCAGCGGCACATAGTCCAGGGCCGAGAAGAACGCCCGCAGCGCCGCCTCGTCGCAGACATCGTCACCGGCCGATTCGCGCAGCGCCTCGCGGGCGAAATTGCGGTAGGCCTCGGGCGAAAGATCGGTGCGCGCGGCACCGATGATCCGCGCCCCTTCGGGGAACTGCCCCGCGGCAAAGCGCCGGCACAGCGCGGGAAGGATCTTGTGCCGGGCCAGGTCTCCGGTACCGCCGAAGATCACCAGGTCGAACGGCTCGACGACATGATCCCTTGAAAACATGGTGCAACTCTCCGCATGCGCCCAACCCCGACAGAAGGCGGGTCGCGCAGTTTTTCCGCCCGGCCGGCCCCTTGTGATAACGTGGCATCACATTGGTGTCAGCCGCCAAGTGCCAGCTTTAACTTCGTGACCCACCGAGGCTAGATCAACCGCACACGTGCCCGAAAATATCGACAGGACGGGAAATCGCCGCATGAAAGACGTCGCCCGCACCGGCCGCGCGAAATTCCAGGACAGGCAGCTGACGGCAGACGGCCAGCCCCGCGCCCATGTGACGCTGACCCATCCCGAAACACTGTGGTTCAACACCGGCACATTGTGCAATGTCACCTGCGTTCACTGCTATATCGACAGCAGCCCTACCAATGACGCGCTGGTCTATCTGACCGAGGCCGAAGTCGTGTCCTATCTCGACCAGCTGGAGGAGCGTCGCTGGCCGGTGCGCGAAATCGGCTTCACCGGGGGCGAGCCCTTCATGAATCCCGACATCATCGCCATGGCCCGCGCGGCGCTGGAGCGCGGCTACGAGGTGCTGATCCTTACCAATGCCATGCGTCCGATGATGCGGCCGAAGATGCAGCAGGGGCTTGTGGCACTGCAGCGCGAGCACGGCGCGCGGCTTACCCTGCGCGTGTCGCTGGACCACTACAGCCCCGAGCGCCATGACGAGGAACGCGGGCAAGGCAGTTTCGCGGAAACGCTGAAGGGCATGCACTGGCTGCGCGATGCGGGCATCCGCATGACCGTGGCCGGGCGCACCCTGTGGGGAGAAGAGGAAGCCGCGATGCGCGCCGGTTTTGCCGCGCTCTATGCCGCCCACGGCTTTGCCATCGACGCCCATCACCCCGGGCAGACGGTCCTGTTCCCGGAAATGGACGAAAACGCCGACGTGCCCGAGATCACCACCGCCTGCTGGGGGATCCTCTCGAAATCCCCCGACGAGGTCATGTGCGCCTCGTCCCGCATGGTGGTGCGGCGCAAGGGGGCGGCCCATCCGGTGGTCCTGTCCTGCACGCTGCTGCCCTATTCGCCGGAATTCGAGATGGGCGAAACCCTGGCCGAGGCCGAGGGCGAGGTCTGGCTCAACCACCCCCATTGCGCGCGCTTCTGCGTGCTGGGCGGGGCCAGCTGCTCGGCCTGACGGCCTTCTACCACAGCCCCGTTGCCGCCCGCGCCATCAGCGACAGCCGCTTTCCGGCCTCGCTCTGGCCCAGCCGGCCCTGGGTCACGCGCGCGGGATTGCGCCGCGCCTGGTGCAGCACCGGCCCCGCCTGCCAGCCGGCCAGCAGCGCCGGCGCCGCCGCGCCCGACACCGCGCGCCGGTTCCTGCGGGCCCGTGCCAGCCGCCCCAGCGCCCGATCGGCCAGCGCCCGGATCCCCTCTTGCGACGCGTCCGGCAGTGGCGCGCGCCCCAGCGCCCGCAACTCGGGCACCGCCCGCAGCATGTTGGCCACCCCCGAGGCCCAGGCGAAATCACCCACCACATCCGGCGCGGCTTCGCCCAGGGCATGCGCCGCCACCCCCATCAGCGTTCCGGCCGTATCCGCGATATAGCGGTCGAATTCGGCCTCGTCGGCAAAGGGATCTCGGTAGATGTCCCAGCGCCGCGCGGCGACCAGAGCGTCAAGCCGGGCAGCCAGATCGGGCGTCACCGCCGCCGCCAGGGCCGAGGCCACCGGATGACCGGCCACCGGCCGCCCCTCGGCGATGTCCCCGGCCAGGTTCCGCCACCACTGCAGGCGCATCTCGGCAATCATCGGTTCGGGGCTGGCCCAGGGGGCGCGGGCGACCTCGATGTTGAAGGCGTAAAGCGCGAACAGGACGCCGCGCGCGGCAACCGGCGCGGCCATGGCCGCCATGAAGCGTTCCGGGTCGGCGCGCCGGACCAGCTCGGCGCAGGCGGTCAGGTCGGAGTCGGAAACCGGCGCCATGGCCCGTCACCGCCGCGCGGTCACGCCGCCGCCCCCATGTCCCGGACCAGCTTCCAGCGGATCGCATCGGAGAGCGCCTCGAACGAGGCATCGACGATATTGGGGCTCACCCCCACCGTGGCCCAGCTGCGCCCGGCCCCATCCTCGAAGTCGATGATGACGCGGGTTACGGCTTCGGTGCCGCCATTGGTGATGCGCACCTTGAAATCGGTCAGCCGGATGTCGTCGATGGCCGCCTGATAGGGGCCCAGATCGGTCTTGAGCGCCTGCCACAGCGCGTTCACCGGCCCGTCGTCATGCATGTCCTGGGGGTGTTCGTTCTTGTAGTAGCCGGTCCGCTTGGACCCATCGCGAAGCGTCACCGTCACCACCGCCTCCGACTCCACCACCACCTTGCCGCGGGCGTTGCGGCGGCGCTCGGATATCACGCGGTAGCGTTCGACATCGAAGAAATCCGGCATCAGCCCCAGCTCTTCGCGCGCCAGCAGCTCGAAGCTGGCCTGCGCCGTGTCATAGGAATAGCCCGCATCCTCGCGCGCCTTGACCCGTTCGAGGATCCGCGCCAGCGCCGGGTCGCCGCGGGCCACCTCGAGCCCCGCCTCGGCCAGCCGCCGGCGCAGGTTGGACTGCCCGGCCTGGTTGGACATGGGCACGATCCGGGCATTGCCGACCAGTTCCGGCGCGACGTGCTCATAGGTCGAAGGGTTCTTGAGAATGGCGCTGGCATGCAGCCCCGCCTTGTGCGCAAACGCCGAGGCGCCCACATAGGCCGCCTGTTTCATCGGCACCCGGTTGAGAATGTCATCCAGCATCCGGCTGATCCGGGTGATCCCGGCCAAGGCCTCGCGCGTGACGCCGGTCTCATAGCGGCTGGCATAGGGCTCCTTCAGCAGCAGGGTCGGAATGATCGCGGTCAGATTGGCATTGCCGCAGCGCTCTCCCAGCCCGTTGAGCGTGCCCTGCACCTGCCGCACCCCGGCATCAACCGCCGCCAGCGTGCAGGCCACCGCCATTTCGGTATCGTTGTGGCAGTGAATGCCCAGACGATCGCCGGGAATGCCGGCGGCGATCACCTCGCCCACGATCCGGTGCACCTCTTCGGGCAGGGTGCCGCCATTGGTGTCGCACAGCACCACCCAGCGGGCGCCGGCCTCGAATGCCGCCCGGCAGGTTTCCAGCGCATAAGTCGCGTTGTCCTTGTAGCCGTCGAAGAAATGTTCGGCATCGAACAGCGCCTCGCGCCCCTGCGCCGCCACATGCGCGACCGAGGCGCCGATATTGGCGGTGTTCTCCTCGAGCGTGATCCCCAGCGCGTCCCGCACATGGAAATCATGCGCCTTGCCCACAAGGCACACCGCCGCGGTGCCCGCATTCATCACCGCCGCCAGCACCTCGTCATTGGCGGCCGAGCGCCCCGCGCGCTTGGTCATGCCGAAGGCCACCAGCCGCGCCCGGGTCTTCGGGGCGGCCTCGAAGAAGGCGCTGTCGGTGGGGTTGGCGCCGGGCCAGCCGCCCTCGATGTAATCCACGCCCAGCTCGTCCAGCGCCTGCGCGATCTGCGCCTTCTCGGCGGTGGAAAACTGCACCCCCTGGGTCTGCTGCCCGTCGCGCAACGTGGTGTCGTAGATGTAAAGGCGTTCGCGGGTCATGCGAGCACTCCACCATTCGGCCTGAAGGTCGTGATGCATGCATCACGACCAGTGCCCGTCCCGCCCCCCCACGGGGCGGGCGCTTCCCGCCCACCCCGTGCAGGACGGGCGCCACCGTTTCTTGCGGTCCAACTCATGCGAGATCCTTCAGTTTGGCTGGATCGAAGTTCGGGCTGCATTCCCACTGTGTCCCCGTCGGCGTGTCTTTCAGAATTACGCCCGCATTCGCCAACTTGTCGCGTATCTCATCCGCACGAGCATATTCCCGCATTTTCTTTGCAGCCGTTCTCTGATCTACCAGAAACGAGATTTTCAACTGAACTGACGGCTCGATATCAGAAGATCTGTCGATCCATGCAGAACCGGAATGAAACAGATTCTCCACTGACAGCAGCCCGAGGAATTTCAGATCACAGGCAAGCTGCAGATGGCGATCATGCTTGTCGGCAATCTTGTCCTTCAGAGCAGCAAGATGACCGAGTGCCAGATGGGTATTCAGGTCATCGGCAAGAGCTTCAACAATTTCCGGGCTGACCTTTGCCGGATCGATGTCTTCCGGCGCGACAAGCCGTTTGATTTCCCCATACCATTTTCTCAACTTCGCTTCAGCCTGCAAAGCCTTGGCATCCGTCCAGTCCATCGGCTTGCGGTAATGGGTGGACAGGAACACGAAACGGATCACCTCGCCGGGCACGCCGCGATCCAGCAGATCCCGCACGGTGAAGAAATTGCCTAGGCTCTTGGACATCTTCTTCCCCTCGACCTGCAGCATCTCGTTGTGCATCCAGACCTGCGCAAAGCAGACCTCGCCCGCCGGCGCCGGATGCGCGCAGCAGCTTTGCGCAATCTCGTTCTCGTGGTGGGGAAACATCAGGTCGTTGCCCCCCCCGTGAATGTCGAACCGCGCGCCGAGCAGTTCGTAGGACATGGCCGAGCACTCGATATGCCAGCCCGGCCGCCCCCGGCCCCAAGGGCTCTCCCAGCCCGGCTGGTCCGGCGTCGAAGGCTTCCACAGCACGAAATCCATCGGATTGCGCTTGTAGGGCGCGACCTCGACGCGGGCACCGGCGATCATGTCCTCGACCGCGCGCCCCGAAAGCCGACCGTAATCGGGGTAGCTGCCCACCGCGAACAGCACATGGCCCTCGGCCGCATAGGCGTGCCCGCCCCGGATCAGCGCCTCGATCATGGCGATCATCTGGGGGATGTATTGCGTGGCGCGCGGCATCTCGTCGGGCTCCAGCGCCCCCAGCGCGGCCATGTCCTCAAGAAACCACCGGGTGGTCTCGGCCGTGATCTGGTCGATGGGGCGGCCGGTCTCATCGGCCCGGGCTATGATCTTGTCGTCCACATCGGTGAAATTGCGCACATAGCGAACGCGACCGGCCCCGTAGACGTGGCGCAGCAGCCGGTAGAGCACGTCGAACACCACCACCGGGCGCGCATTGCCCAGATGCGCCCGGTCATAGACCGTGGGTCCACAGACATACATCCGCACATTGCACGGATCCAGCGGCACGAACGCCTCCTTGCAGCGGCTGCGGGTGTTATAAAGGCTGATCGTCGTCATCCGGTCTTCGTCCAGTCTTCCATCTTCGCCCATCGTCACGCCCGCGTGCACCGGCCGGGGCCTGGCAGTTTCGATCGGGGAAGAAAACGAAGGAAACCGGCCCGGCCCGAGAAGGTCAGCAGGTAATGATGCAGCCGACAATGTGGCAGGCGCGGTTCGTCATGCCCCGCTGTTAGCACGGGCGCGCGGCCGGGCCAAGTGCGATATGGCGCCCCCGCGCGGGCATGTTGACGAATCAAGGCCGCTCTGCCCCTCTCGACCGGCAGACAACCCCCGTGCGCGAGGACGACCATGAGGCTTTCGCATCGCATCACCCATCTGACCGGCGGCGGGTCCGACGGATGGGGCGTCTTCTACCGCGCGCGAAAAATGATCGAAAACGGCGTGCCGGTGACCGAACTCACCATCGGAGAGCACGACATCCGCACCCACCCGTCGATCCTGAAGGCGATGCACGAGGCGGCCATGGGGGGGCATACCGGCTATGCCTCGGTGCCCGGCACGCCCGAGCTGCGCGACGCGGTGGCAGAGCGGGTGCAGGCGCGCACCGGCGTGCCCACCAGCCGCGACAACGTGCTGGTCACGCCCGGCGGCCAGGCAGGCCTGTTCGCGGCCCATCACGCGGCCTGCGACGAAGGCGATGCGGCGCTTTTCATCGACCCCTACTATGCCACCTATCCCGGCACCATCCGCGGCGTCGGCGCCCGCCCGGTGGCGGTGCCGGCCCGGCCGGAAAACGGCTTTCAGCCCGACGCGGCGGAAATCGACCGGGCCGCTGCCGCGCATGGGGCGGTATCGCTGCTGGTCAACAGCCCCAACAACCCCACCGGAGTGGTCTATGGGCGCGAAACCCTCGAAGCCATCGCCTCGGTCTGCCGCGCCTGCGGGATGTGGCTGATCTCCGACGAGGTGTATGACACCCAGATCTGGGAGGGCCGCCATCTGTCGCCCCGCGCCCTGCCGGGCATGGCCGAACGCACGCTGGTGGTGGGGTCGATGTCCAAGTCCCACGCCATGACCGGGTCGCGCTGCGGCTGGATCGTCGGTCCGGAAGAGGCGATTTCCCATCTGATCAACCTGGCCACGCACACCACCTACGGCGTTCCGGGCTACATCCAGGATGCAGCCGTCTTCGCGCTGAATGCGGGACGCGAGCTGGAAGAGGAGGTCGCCGCCCCCTTCCGCCGCCGCCGCCGCCTGGCGCAGGAGATTCTCGCGCGCCAGAACGCGGTCCGCCCGATTCCGTCCCAGGGGGCGATGTATCTGATGCTCGACATCCGCGCGACCGGGCTGAGCGGCGAGGACTTCGCCATCCAGTTGCTGGAGCGGCACCGGATCGCCGTCATGCCCGGCGAGAGCTTCGGCCGCGCGGCAGCCGGGCATGTCCGGGTCGCCATGACCATCGCCGATGAGGCCTTCGCCGAGGCGCTGGGTAGAATCTGCGAATTTGCCGCATCGCTCGCCGCCGCGCGCACAGGGACCTGAACCACCGCCACCGCCCGCTGGCGCCGTCAGAACTTCAGCGCGGCGCCAAGGTCGAGGCGGTTTCGGTGAATGTTCAGGCCCAAACCCTCGCCCCCGCCGAACTCGTACCGCATTCCGCCCTGCCCGAAAGTCAGCCTGCCGAGCAGCCCGAGGGACACGCCCAGCCCTTCGAACATCCCTGCCCGGCCGGGCCGCGCTCCGCCCATCCGCGAGGCCGCGCCGCCCTGCCGGCCGTCACCGGCCCGGATCGCGCCCGAGTCGCGCCGGAACAGATCGCCCTTCGGCCCGTCCGGCGCCCGCCACGGCATGAAACCGGCAAGACCCGCTGCGGACATACCACTGGCGGGGGCAAGGCCGGACCCCGAGGGAAATCGGTACGGCCCCGCCCCCGCCGGCAGCGGTCGTTGCATGGCAGCCCCCGTTTGCGGCGACTGCGGCCCCGCCTCGGCGCCGGCGCTCGTTAGACTCGCCGCGAACGCCACCGATGCCAAAAGCGACAGCCATCGCTTCAATGATCTCCCCTCCGCTGGCGAGGCACGCCTCTCGTTTCTGGGGCATCCCCCGCTTTCCCCTCCGTCACGCAAACTCGCCACGCGCCCCGCAGGGCTGTCCTTGATCTCTGTCAGGCAGGTGCGGAGCCGGCCGGGATCGGCGGCAATGCCGGTTTCCGACGTCGCGTCGCAAACGGGACAGACCGGGGCGCCGATTGCTGGCGAGATCGCGGAAAGACGCGGGAACGGAACATGCCGGGCGATCTGTGGAGAATCACTCTTGTGGACCGAACCATCGGCGCCGCCCGTGGCAGGGCCGCCCGGGGCCGTCCGCCATCCGTCTGAGAACCCACCGGCCCGCAGGCGCCGGCCAATCGCCAATGACGGAACATCTTATCGGAACCAGACATGACAGACCGGACCCGCACCCGCTCGCGCTGCGGCGGCCGCGCCGCCCGCCGGGCCGCGCGCGCAGGCGCCCTGCCCGACCATCTGCGCCCCGTTCGCCCCGGCCTGAGCGGCGGACAATACCGCCCGCTGTCGGAGCGGGACATGGAACGCATACATCACGCCGCGCTCGACGCGCTGGAACGAATCGGGCTGGCCGACGCCCCCGAATGCGGTGTTGCGCGCCTTGTCGCCCGGGGATGCGTGCAGGGCGAGGACGGGCGCATCCGGTTTCCGCGGGCTGTGGTCGAGGACGCCCTAGCCCGGGCGAATCGCGAGGTTGTTCTGTACAGCCGTGACGGCCGGCACGATCTCGACCTTTCGGGCACGCGGGTGCATTTCGGCACCGCCGGAGCCGCGGTGCACCTGGTGGATGCGTTGACCGGCGACTACCGCGACAGCACGCTGGCCGACCTGTTCGACGCCGCCCGCATCGCCGATCGGCTGGACAACATCCACTTCGTGCAGCGCCCCATGGTGGCCCGCGACATCGCCGACAACCGCGAGATGGACCTCAACACCATCTACGCATGCTGCGCCGGCACAACCAAGCACGTGGGCACCTCGTTCTGCGACCCCGATTTCGTGGCCGACGGGCTGGAGATGCTGCACATGATCGCAGGCGGCGAAGAGGAATGGCGCGCCCGGCCCTTCGTGAGCAATTCCAACTGCTTCGTCGTTCCACCGATGAAATTCGCGACCGAATCCTGCCTGGTGATGGAACGCTGCATCGAAGGCGGAATGCCGGTGCTGCTGCTTTCTGCGGGCATGGCCGGAGCGACCGCCCCTTCGACCATTGCCGGGGCCATCGTGCAGGCGGTGGCCGAATGTCTTGCCGGGCTGGTCTATGTGAATGCGGTCCGGCCCGGGCATCCGGTGGTGTTCGGTACCTGGCCTTTCGGGCTGGACCTGCGCAGCGGCGCCATGACCGGGGGATCGGGAGAACAGGCGCTGCTGACCGCCGGCTGCGCGCAAATGCATCATTTCTACGGTCTGCCCGGTGGGGCGGCGGCGGGGATTGCCGATGCCAAGCTGCCCGACATGCAGGCGGGGTGGGAGCAGATGTGTTCCAACGTGCTGGCCGGGCTGGCCGGGTTGAACATGGTCTACGAGGCAGCAGGGATGCATGCTTCGCTTCTGGGCTTCTGCCATGAATCGCTGATCCTTGGCGACGATCTGATCGGGCAGGCGCTGCGCTGCGTGCGGGGAATCGAGGTCAGCGAGGAGACGCTGGCGCTCGACCAGATTGCCGAGGTCTGCCTTGCCGGCAGCGGGCACTACCTGGGCACCGCGCAGACGCTGGCGCGCATGCAGACCGACCATGTCTATCCGGTCTGCGCCGATCGCAGCTCGCCGAAGGAATGGGTTGAAAAGGGCCGTCCCGACCCGATCGGCCGGGCAGTGGCGAGAAAGGAGGCGATCCTTGCCGAACGCCCCGCCGCCCGGTTCGATGCCCGGACCGATGCTGCCATCCGGGAGCGGTTTCGAATTCACCTGCCGGCCTGAGCGGGCACCGGATCTTCCGGAGCGCCAGGGTGAAGTTGTGACCCGTGCGGGTATTTCGTAGGGTATTTCGTTGGGGCTCTGCCCCCACACCCCCGGGATATTTGAAGCCAGAAAAAGATCGGGGGCGCATGCGCAAACCGCGGAAGGCGGTTCAGCACCAGCTTGCTTCGTCGCGCGCAGGGTTGCGGAGAAGTTCGTGTACGTTCGCTTCGAGCAGGCGGTAGCCCACATTTCCGAACAGGCGCTGGCGGCCTTCGTTCATGATGAAGGTGGGGCTGCCGGTCACGTTCTGCTGCTGGGCCAGATGCAGGTCCGCCGCCAGCGCCCCGATGGCCGCGGAGGAGACGAGGCGCTCGCGCAGGGCCTCGGGGTTCAGTCCCAGCGAGGTTGCGATTGCGCCTTGCACCCGCCAGTCGGAAATGTCGCGCGCTTCGGCAAAGAAGGCATGGCGCAGCGCCGAAGCGGCCCTGGTGGACAGCCGTTCCAGATAAGGCGTTCCGGCTTCGGGTGTTTCGAACGTTTCCACCGCCTTGACGAAGAGATGCGCACCGGCCGAAGTGGGCGGCCGGGCCTCGAGCCAGACCCGGTCATGCAGCTGGATATGGGGGAATTTTTCGGCGACCTCGCAAAGGTGCCGGTTGAAGCCCTCGTAACCGCCGCGATCGGCCCAGTTCACCCCGATCTTGGTCCGGGTATCGGGAAAGACGCTGCAGAAATGCGCCTCGATCTGGACCCGGACACCGAAGGTGGTGGCAAGCTCCGCCACGCGGCGTTCGGCCACATAGGCCCAGATGCACAGGATGTCGGAAAAATACTGGATGCGGATGGCGGACATGGGCGACTCCGGTTGCATATGTGGGGCGAGACTGCCCCGGCGCGGGGAAAAATGCCATATAGCATGTCGCTCAAGAGCGGGACCCGGTTGCGAGCTTCTCGGACATGCGAAAACAAGGGGTTGGAGCATGTCGTGTGAATGTGAATGAACGCGACATGCTCTGGCCGGCGCCACGGAAAAAACGGGGGGCATCGTGCCCCCCGTGGAAGTTTCGCCGTCCCGGCTCGGTTGGTTACCGCCCGGAGGTTCATTGCCTGCGGCCGGGCCGGCGTGAGGGGCGAGCGCACCCGCCCCGGGGTCAGCGCGGGAAGGGCCGGGCATTTCCGTCCCTCCCCGTTTCGACGGGCCCGGAAAGCCGAACTGTTCCGGACATCAGCGCGCCATTTCTGGCGCGGTTGCGTCAACTGCAGCCCGAGGTGGCGCCGCAGGTGTTGCACTTCATGCAGGTGCCGTTGCGCACCAGCGTGTAGTTGCCGCATTCGCCGCAGGGGTCGCCCTCGTAGCCCTGTATGCGGGCCTGAACGCGGGCATCGATCGCGGTCGCGCCGCCGCCCGCGCCCACCGCCACCAGTTCCGGTTCGGGGCTGGCGGCAGTGCCCTCCAGCGCCGCCGAAGTCGCCCCCTGCCCGCCCTGAAGCACCACCAGCTCCTGCGGCAGGCGCTTGCGCAGATAGCCCGAAGAGCTGATCTGCTTGAGCACCTCCAGCGACCGCGAGGCGGCGCTTTCGGACAATTCCCGGATGTTGGACACGCCGTCCTCTTCGCCGCGGCCGAGATCGTCGAAGGTCGCGCCCTGCGGCTTCACATGGGCCAGATCGGTGCGGTCCAGATAGGACACCGCCAGTTCGCGGAACACGTAGTCGAGGATCGAGGTGGCGTTCTTGATGCTGTCATTGCCCTGCACCATGCCCGCGGGTTCGAACTTGGTGAAGGTGAAGGCATCGACGAATTCCTCGAGCGGCACGCCGTATTGCAGCCCGACGCTGACGGCGATGGCGAAGTTGTTCATCATCGCCCGGAAACCGGCGCCCTCCTTGTGCATGTCGATGAAGATCTCGCCAAGGGAACCATCCTCGTATTCGCCGGTGCGCAGATAGACCTTGTGGCCGCCCACGATCGCCTTCTGGGTATAGCCCTTGCGGCGATGCGGCATCTTCACCCGGTGGCCGCGGATGATTTCCTTGATGACGACTTTCTCGACCACCTTCTCGGCCAGGGTGGTCGCCTTTTCGGCGGGCGTGCCGCTTTCCAGAACCTCGGCCGCCTCGTCATCATCCTCGACCAGGGCCGCCGCCAGCGGCTGGCTAAGCTTGGAGCCGTCCCGGTAGAGCGCATTGGCCTTGGTGCCCAGAGACCAGCTGAGCTCATAGGCCTTCTGGCAGTCCTCGATGGTGGCATCGTTGGGCATGTTGATGGTCTTGGAAATGGCGCCCGAGATGAAGCTCTGCGCCGCCGCCATCATGGTGATGTGGCTTTCCACCGACAGGAAGCGCCGGCCCTTCTTGCCGCAGGGGTTGGCGCAGTCGAACACGGGGTAATGTTCCACCCGCAGATGCGGCGCGCCTTCCAGCGTCATGGTCCCGCAGACATGGTCGTTGGCGGCATCGATCTCGGCGCGGGAAAAGCCCAGATGCCGCAGCATGTCGAAAGTGGGATCGTTCAGCTTTTCGGCCGGGATCTTCAGCACGTCGCGGCAGAATTCCTCGCCCAGCGTCCACTGGTTGAAGACGAAGCGGATATCGAAGGCCTGCCCCAGCGCCGCGTCGATCTTTTCCAGCTCGGCCGGGCCGAAGCCCTTTGCTGCCAGCGTGGTGTGGTTGATCCCCGGCGCGTTGCCGATGGTGCCGTGCCCCACCGCGTAGGAAACGATCTCTTCAATCTGGGCACTGGAATAGCCCAGCTTTTCAAGCGCCGCCGGCACGCTGCGGTTGATGATCTTGAAATAGCCGCCGCCTGCGAGCTTCTTGAACTTCACAAGCGCGAAATCGGGCTCGATCCCGGTGGTGTCACAGTCCATCACCAGCCCGATGGTGCCGGTGGGCGCGATCACCGTGGCCTGGGCGTTGCGGAAGCCGTGCGCCTCGCCCAGGGCCAGCGCCTCGTCCCAGGCCGACATGGCCAGATCGACCAGGCGCGGATCGGGGCAGTTGGCGTGATCCAGCGGCACCGGCTTCACCGACAGGCCTTCATAGCCGTCGGATGCGCCGTGGGCGGCGTTGCGATGGTTGCGGATGACCCGCAGCATGTGTTCGCGATTGGCCTCGAAGCGGGCAAACGGCCCCAGTTCCGAGGCGATCTCGGCGCTGGTGGCATAGGCCACGCCGGTCATGATCGCGCTCAGCGCCCCGCACATGGCCCGGCCCTGCGGGCTGTCATAGGGGATCCCGAGGTTCATCAGCAGCCCGCCGATATTGGCATATCCCAGCCCCAGCGTGCGGTAGTCGTAGGAGCGCCGGGCGATCTCCTTCGAGGGGAACTGCGCCATCATCACGCTGATTTCCAGCGTCAGCGTCCACAACCGCGTGGCATGCATGTAGGCTTCGACATCAAAGCGGCCGCCCTTGAGGAACGCCAGCAGGTTCATCGAGGCCAGGTTGCAGGCGGTATCGTCGAGGAACATGTATTCCGAGCACGGATTCGAGGCCCGGATCGGCCCGTCCTCGGGGCAGGTGTGCCATTCGTTGATGGTGTCGTGGAACTGGATGCCGGGATCGGCGCAGGCCCAGGCGGCATGGCCGATCTGGTCCCACAGCGCGCGGGCGCGCACCACCTTGGCCACCTTGCCGTCAACGCGGTTGATCAGCGGCCAGTCGGCATCCTTTTTCACCGCTTCGAGAAAGGCATTGGTGACCCGAATCGAGTTGTTGGAATTCTGCCCCGAAACGGTGTTGTAGGCCTCCGAATCCCAGTCGGTGTCATAGGTGGGAAACTCGATCCCCGTGTGTCCCTGGCGGGCATAGTCGAGGATGCGCTTGATGTAGGTTTCCGGGATCATGTTGCGCTTGGCATCCCGGATCGCCGCCTTCAGCGCCGCGTTCTTCGCCGGGTCATACGCATCCTCTTCGGCCCCGTCCCACTGGCCGATGGCCTTGAAGATGGCGTTGAGCTTCTTCTCGTGCATCTTCGAGCCGGCGACCAGGCTGGCCACCTTCTGCTCTTCGAGCACCTTCCAGTTGATGAACTCCTCGATATCGGGGTGGTCGGCATCGACGATCACCATCTTGGCCGCGCGCCGGGTGGTGCCGCCGGACTTGATGGCGCCTGCCGCGCGGTCCCCGATCTTCAGAAAGCCCATCAGCCCCGACGACTTGCCGCCGCCCGAGAGGCGCTCGCCCTCGGCCCGCAGGCTGGAAAAGTTGGTGCCGGTGCCGCTGCCATACTTGAACAGGCGCGCCTCTCGCACCCACAGATCCATGATGCCGCCGTCATTGACCAGATCGTCCTTCACCGACTGGATGAAGCAGGCATGGGGCTGGGGATGCTCATAGGCCGATTTCGACTTCACCAGCTTGCCGGAGCGATGATCGACATAGGAATGCCCCTGGGCCGGGCCATCGATGCCATAGGCCCAGTGCAGGCCGGTATTGAACCATTGCGGACTGTTGGGCGCGGCGCGCTGGGTGGCCAGCATGTGGCGCATCTCGTCGTAATAGGCGCGCGCGTCCTCCTCGGAGGAGAAATAGCCCCCCTTCCAGCCCCAGTAGGCCCAGGCGCCGGCAAGCCGGTCGAACACCTGCCTGGCCGAAGTTTCGCCGCCGGTCGCGACATCCTTGTCGGCCGGGACCGAGCGCCACAGGAATTCGGGCACGCCCTTTTCCCGCACCCTCTTCAGCCGGGCCGGAACGCCGGCCTTGCGGAAATACTTCTGCGCGATCACGTCGCTGGCGACCTGGCTCCAGCCGGCGGGAACCTCGATTTCATCCAGCCTGAACACCACCGTGCCGTCCGGGTTGCGGATCTCGGACGAGGTGGTGACGAACTCCAGCCCCGCATATGCGTCCTTCCCTGCCTCGGTGAACTTTCTTTCAATCTTCATGTCACTGCCTCTGTCCCAGCATGTCTTGTCCCCCGTGTCCGGGGCTCTTGCCCCCGCATTCCGGGCGCCCTCGTCGCCCGGCAACCGGCCTCAACGGCGGAAAAGACATCCCCGCAACGACCCGACCGCGGGTCGCCCTGACGGCGTGCGCGCCTTGAATTCAGCGTGATGTGTTTCCCGCCATGTCCCGCCGCACCCTGGGCCTCAACACCAGATGTAGTGGCGACGTCACCGGCAGACACAATCTGGCGTATGATCCCATAGTTGGCAACGGATTTTTTACCCTGTCGGCAGACTCTTTTCTGTTGACTGGCACAGCGGCCACAGGGGCGATCGGCGGGCGGCGATTCATCCACAGGCCGCCGGGGGGTGGTGCGCCGGGCGGCCGGGCAATGGAAAATGCCCTGTTTTGCGGATTCTGCGGGATTTACCGGAGGTGATACCGCAAACGCCCCGGCACGCGTCGCGACCCCGGCGCCGGCAGGCGGGGCGGGCGATTCGTGATTCGGACGGGCAAAGCCATGACACGTACCCGCTGCATGGGCGCGGACGAATCAGGGGTTCGCGGCTCAGGGATTCACGGCGGGAAAGTGGTCGGGACGGCGAGATTCGAACTCACGACCCCCTGTACCCAAAACAGGTGCGCTACCAGACTGCGCCACGTCCCGGACCGTGCGCCTGTCTAGCCGGGCGGCAATCGTTTGAAAACCCCTAACAGGGCCAGGCCGCCGGGCCTTCGGCGAAAACCGGATGCCGGACCAGCGTGCCTTCGGTAATTCCGTAGCGCCGGGCCAGCCCGCCGTTGATTTCGAGCACCGCGAAGACGTTGTCGCCCCCGTCGATCGGCCGCAGGTCGCCCGGCTGCGCCATGTGGGAGATGCGCGTCACCCGCCCGGTGCGGTCGATGAACAGCATATCCAGCGGAATGAGCGTGTTCTTCATCCAGAACGACGCCCGCCCCGGCTTTTCATAGACGAACAGCATCCCCGCCGCGCGCGGCAGGCTCTCGCGGAACATCAGCCCGCGCGCCCGCGCCTGCGGCGTATCGGCGATCTCGACGGTGAAGGCCAGCTGCCCCCACGCCCCCGACAACTCCACCCGGTCCTCGCGGCAAGGCGTCGCCGCCAGAGCCATGCCCGCAAACAGCACCCCTGCCAGCGCCAGGACGAAGGCCAGGGCCACGCGCCCCGGCAATGCGGGGCTGCGCTCAATCCGCATCACGGGGCACCGCCGCTTCCCAGGCCAGTATCTCGGCCGCCAGCAGCCCCCGACGGCCTTCCAGAACGCGAAGCGCCACCGCCTCGCCCGGCAGCAGGTCGGACAGGCCCGACTGCCGCAGCACCTCGATATGCAGGAAGATATCCTCCGGGCGTCCGAACAGGTTGGCGAATCCGAATCCCTTGCCCTTGTCGAACCATTTCACCCGCGCCGGCAGCAACGGCTGGGCCCGGATATCCTCGGGATCCAGCCCGGCAAGATCGGCCAGTGGCATGCCCTCGCCGCGATCGGGCGGCATGATGCTGAGGACTTCCACCGCCTGGACGCCGCGGCTGGTCCGCGCAGTCACGATCTCGATGATCGAGCCATCGGCGACCGAGCTCTGCCCGAAATTCCGCAAGACATTGACGTGCAAAAGGATATCCGGCCCACCCGTGTCGGCCACGACGAACCCGAATCCCTTGCCGGGATCGAACCACTTCACCACGCCACGCACATGGTGCAACGAATTGAGATCTTCAGCCACTTCCGATCACTTGCCCAATGCCATCCCCCAAGAAACCCTCTTGCGCCTAAAACGGATGGCATTTCAAGAGGAAATTCGATTTTCGTCCCGTCAGTTCCGGGCGCCCCGCGGCGGCGTCACGGACTGAGCCGCGTCACGTCCCAGGCCGAGTCCGGATCGCTCCTGTGCCACGCGAACCGGTCATGCAGCCTGAACGCCCCGTCGGCCCAGAACTCGATTTCCACCGGCCGCAGCCGGTAGCCGCCCCAGAAGGGCGGACGCGGCGGGTTGGTGCCGAATCGTGCAGTCATCCGCGCCACCTCGGCCATCAGGGCCGACCGGCTGGCCAGTGGCTGCGACTGGTGCGAAGCCCAGGCGCCAAGCCGGCTTTTCAGCGACCGCGAAGCGAAATAGGCATCGGCCTTGGGGCCGTCTTCGCGGCTGACCAGCCCCCGCACCCGAACCTGCCGGCGCAGCGATTTCCAGTGCATCACGAAGGCCGCCTTGCCGGCCCCGTCCAGCTCGCGCGCCTTGGCGCTTTCGTAATTGGTGTAGAAGAGGAAGGCGTCGGCCTCGATCTCCTTGAGCAGCACCATGCGCACATTCGGCATGCCCTCGGCATCCACCGTGGCAAGCGCAATGGCGTTGGGATCGTTGGGCTCGCTCGCCTCGGCCTCGGCCAGCCAGCGCCGGGCGATCGCGAACGGATCGCTGCCGGCGAATATCCCGCTTCGGTCGCTCATGCCTGTTCCCCGTGCCGTTCCCCGTCGCCTGCCACCGGCGGTGGCTGGCCCGACCCTAGGCCGGGCGCAATGCGCGGGCAAGTGCCGTGCGCCCTTGAAGGGCAAATGCCTTTCGCCTAATGGTCGGGCCCAGCACAGATCACGGATCACCGATCGGAGGAAGCGCATGTCCAGTCAGCTCATGGCCGGAAAACGGGGCCTGATCATGGGGCTTGCCAACAACAAGTCCATCGCCTGGGGTATTGCCAGGGCCCTTGCCGATGCCGGGGCGGAACTGGCCTTCTCGTACCAGGGCGAGGCGCTGAAGAAGCGGGTCGTGCCGCTGGCCGGCCAGCTGGGCAGCGACATCGTGCTGCCCTGCGACGTGGCCGAGGACGCCTCGATCGACGATCTGTTCGATGCGCTCAGGGCGCGCTGGGACGGCCTCGATTTCGTGGTCCACGCCATCGGGTTCTCCGACAAGAACGAGCTGCGCGGCCGCTATGTGGACACCACGCGGGAAAATTTCCGCATGAGCATGGACATTTCTGCCTATTCCTTCACCGCCATCATGCAGCGGGCCGAAAAGATGATGAAGGGGGGCGGCGCGGCGCTGACCATGACCTATTACGGCGCCGAAAAGGTCATGCCGCATTACAACGTCATGGGCCTGGCCAAGGCGGCGCTGGAGGCCTCGGTGCGCTACCTGGCCGAGGATCTGGGCAAGGACGGCATCCGCGTCAACGCCATCAGCGCCGGGCCGATCAAGACCCTGGCGGCCAGCGGCATCGGCGATTTCCGCTACATCATGAAATGGAACCAGTACAACTCGCCGCTGCGGCGGACCGTGACCATCGACGACGTGGGCGGGGCGGCGCTGTTCCTGCTGTCGGATCTGGGCGCCGGCGTCACCGGAGAAGTGGTCCATGTGGACGCCGGCTATCACGCCATCGGCATGAAGGCGGTGGACGCCCCGGACATCACCAAGGTGCAGGACTGAAAACCATGACCCGGGATACCACCCCCCGCGACCCCGGCCGCCTGCCCCACGAGAAGGGCTTTCACATAAGCTGGGACCAGATCCACCGCGACGCCCGGGCGCTGGCCTGGCGTCTGGACGGGCAAGGGCCCGACAACGGCGCGTGGCGGGCCATCGTCGCCGTGACCCGCGGCGGCATGGCGCCGGCGATGATCGTCTCGCGCGAACTGGACATCCGCACCGTCGATACCATCTCGATCAAGTCCTACGATCACCAGAAGCAGTCCGACGCAGTGCTGCTGAAGATGCCCGACGAAAAGCTGATGGGCGATGGCGAGGGGATCCTGATCATCGACGACCTGGTGGACAGCGGCAAGACGCTCGAGGTGATCCACAAGCTCTACCCCAAGGCCCATTTCGCCACCGTCTATGCCAAGCCCAAGGGCAAGCCACAGGTGGATACCTACATTACCGAGGTTAGCCAGGATACCTGGATCTTCTTCCCCTGGGACATGGCGCTGCAATACGTGGAGCCCTATCGCGGCACCGACTGAGCGGGGCGCGCCGGCGCATCCGGCGGCACGAGATCGCGGCCCTTCCGACCTTGCCCCCCATTCTTCCGCGTCGTATGCAGGGCGGCGGAAAGACCGGCGGGCGGGACCGCCGCAAAGGGGGCATCATGGCCGCGAGAATCAAGAGCTTGTCCAAAACCTTCGTCTGGATCCTGCTGGTGCTGGTGGTCGCCGGGCTTGGCGGCTATGGCGCGCTGAACCTGTCGGGCGGGGTACGCACCGTCGCCAAGGTCGGGGAGCGGACCGTGACCACCGACCAGTACGCGCGCGAGTTGCAGCGCGAAATCCGCACTATCGAGGCCCAGACCGGCCAGCCCCTGCCGATGACCCGGGCCCGCGAACTGGGCATCGACCAGACGGTTCTGGGCCGGCTGGTGACACTGGCCGCCATCGACAACGAAATCGACCGCATCGGCCTGTCCATCGGCGACGAGAACCTGCAGAAGGAAATCCTTGCCGTGCCCGCCTTCCAGGGACCGGACGGCAGGTTCAACCGCGAAACCTACAAGTTCCAGCTCGAACAGGCGCGCCTGACCGAAGCCGAGTTCGAGGCCGACCTGCGCGCCGAAGCCGCCCGCACCCTGGTCCAGAGCGCGATCGTTTCCGGGGCGAAGATGCCGGCGGTGGCGACCGACACGCTGGCCGACTACATCTCGGCCCGGCGCAGCTTCACCTGGGCGCCGCTGCCCGCCACCGCGCTGGAAAGCCCGATCCCCGACCCGACCGAGGACGATCTGCGCGCCTACTATGATGCCAATCCCGACCAGTTCACCCTGCCCGAGACGAAACGCATCACCTATGCGGTGCTGACGCCGGAAATGGTCATGGACGAGGTCCAGATCGACGATGAAGCCGTGCGCAAGCTGTATGAGGCGCGCGCCGACGAATACAACATGCCCGAACGGCGCCTGGTGGAACGGCTGATCTTTCCCGACGAGGATTCCGCCACGCAGGCCCGGGCGGCGCTGGATGCGGGGGAGGCCACCTTCGAGGCGCTGGTCGCCGAACGCGGCCTGGCCATGGGCGACGTGGACATGGGCGATATCGAGAAATCCGACCTCGACCGGGGGGCCGAGGAGATATTCGCAGCCGAGACCGGATCCGTGGTCGGCCCGATCGCCACCGATCTTGGCCCGGCCCTGTTCCGCATCAACGGCCGGCTCGAGGCGCGCTCCACCCCGTTCGAATCGGTTGCCGCCCAGCTGCGCGACGAGCTGGCCGGCGAACGCGCCCGGCGGCTGATCGAATCCCGCGCCGAGGCCATCAACGACCTTCTTGCCGGCGGCGCCACGCTCGAGGATCTGGCCAACGAGGAAGGGATGGAGCTGGGCCGGATCGACTGGACCGCGCAATCGGACGAAGGCATCGCCGCCTATGACGCCTTCCGCCAGGCGGCCGAGAAGGCTGGCCCCGACGACTACCCCGAGGCCGCCTTCCTCGACGACGGCGGCCTGTTCGCCCTGCGCGTGGACGAGGTGCTGCCGACCCGGCCCGAACCCTTCGACGCCGCGCGCGAGCGCATCGCCGCCGCGTGGAAACGGGCCGAAACCGAAAAGGCCCTGCGCGCCCGCGCCGAAGAGCTGATCGCGACACTGCGCGAGAACGGCAACTTCGCCGCCGCGGGTCTTGACGCCATCGCCGAAACCGGCCTGACGCGGACCGCCTTCATCGAGGGCACGCCGCCGGACTTCATGAACCGGGTGTTCGAGCTGGAAAAGGGCGAATATGCCGCCATCGGCTCGGGGGAGCGCTTCTTCATCATCCGCCTCGACGAGACCCTGCCGCCCGAAGAGACCGAGGATTTCAACGCGCTGAAAACCGCCTTGGCGCAACAGGCCGACCAGCAGCTCGGCCAGGCCCTGTTCGAAGCCTTCGTCCGCGACGCGCAGATCCGGGCCCGCCCCACCGTGGACAGCCAGGCCATCAACGCCGTCCAAGCCAACTTCCGCTGACGCCGATGACCCTGATCCCCGATTTCGAAACCTTCGCCCGCGCCTGGGAGGCGGGGCAGAACCAGGTCGTCCATACCCGCCTTGCGGCCGATCTCGACACGCCGGTTTCGCTGATGCTGAAACTGACCGGCGCCCAGAAGGACGCCTTCATGCTGGAATCGGTCACCGGGGGTGAAGTGCGCGGGCGCTATTCGATCATCGGCATGAAGCCGGACCTGATCTGGCGCTGCGAGGGCGCGCGCTCGTCGCTCAACCGCTCGGCCCGTTTCGACCCGGACGCGTTCGAGATGCAGGAGGGCAACCCCCTCGACAACCTGCGCGCGCTGCTGGCCGAGAGCCGGATCGACCTGCCCCCCGATCTTCCGCAGGCGGCGGCCGGGCTGTTCGGCTATTTGGGCTATGACATGGTGCGGCTGGTGGAACAGCTGCCGGACGTCAATCCCGATCCCCTCGGCCTGCCCGATGCGCTGCTGCTGCGGCCTTCGGTGGTGGCGGTTCTGGACGGGGTGCGGGGCGAGGTCACGGTGGTCTCTCCCGCCTGGGTGCGCGACGGGCTGAGCGCGCGCGCAGCCTACGCCCAAGCGGCCGAGCGGGTGATGGACGCGGTGCGCGACCTCGACCGCGGCCTGCCGGGAACAAGCCGCGACCTGGGCGACGCCCACGAGGTTTCCCCGCCGGTCAGCAATTTCACCAAAGAAGACTACATGGCGGCGGTCGAAAAGGCGCGGGACTACATCCGCGCCGGCGACATCTTCCAGGTGGTGCCGGCCCAGCGCTGGACCCAGGATTTCCCGCTTCCGCCCTTCGCGCTCTACCGCAGCCTGCGGCGCACCAACCCGTCGCCCTTCATGTTCTACTTCAATTTCGGCGACTTCCAGGTGATCGGGGCAAGCCCCGAAATCCTCGTCCGGGTGTTCGGGCGCGAAGTCACCATCCGTCCCATCGCCGGCACCCGCCCCCGCGGCGCCACCCCCGAGGAGGACCGCGCGCTCGAGGCCGATCTGCTCGCCGATCCCAAGGAGCTGGCCGAGCACCTGATGCTGCTCGATCTGGGGCGCAACGACGTGGGCCGGGTGGCGAAGATCGGCACCGTGCGTCCGACCGAGAAATTCATCATCGAACGCTACAGCCACGTCATGCACATCGTGTCGAACGTGGTGGGCGAGCTGGCCCCCGGCAAGGACGCGCTCGACGCCTTCTTCGCGGGCATGCCGGCGGGCACCGTCTCGGGCGCGCCGAAGGTGCGGGCGATGGAAATCATCGACGAGCTGGAACCGGAAAAGCGCGGCATCTATGGCGGCGGCGTGGGCTATTTCAGCTCGGGCGGCGACATGGACATGTGCATCGCCCTGCGCACCGCCATCACCATGAACGGCAAGCTCTACATCCAGGCCGGCGGCGGCATCGTCCACGATTCCGACCCCGAGGCCGAGTATCAGGAAACCGTCCACAAGTCGAACGCCATCCGCCGGGCCGCGGCGGACGCGGCGCGCTTTTCCGGGCGCGGCAACGGCTGACCTGCCCGACACGCCGGAACCGTGCCCGGCTTCTTCCTCTTGCAAAAAATACTCCCGCCGGAGGCATCGCGGCGGGCGAAAGACCGCCGCGATATCGCCCTCTCCCGTGCCCGGCGCTACTTCGCGTTCCGGGTCAGCACCGCCGACACCGGCACCAGCGCCACCCGGCTCGCCCGGTCCTGAAGCCCCCACAGAAGCAGGGCCGAAATCGTGTCCGGCCGCACCCGCCCCAGCATGATCACCGCCCCCTCCTGGCGGGCGCGAAAGGCCGCCTGATCGAGGAACCGCCGCATCACCACCGGGCTCTGTCCCGCACCGTCGAAATCGCGAAACACCACCGCCGAGGGCACGCCCTCGCGCGCCGCCAGCTTCTGCACCGTGTTGAGCCCGCGATTTTGCAGGATAAGCCCATGCCCGCTGCGCCGGACCAGTCCGGTCACCCGCTCGGCCACCGCGCGATCTCCCTGAATGCCGGTGACCGTTCCCTCCAGAACCGCCACCGCCTCGGGCACCTGCGCCAGCCACGATTCCACCCGCGCCGCAGCCTCTTCGGGCGCAGCTCCCTTCGGCAGATCGGCCAGCAGAACCACCTCGAACCCGGCCGCCCGATGCCGCGCCATCTTTTCCGCCGCCTGCGGCGCGGTGGGATCGATCGCGAATGTCAGCGGATAGGGAAACTCGGCCAGCGCCTCGGCTCCGAAGGACTCGGCATCGTCGATCAGCACGATCGACATGAGCGGCAAGTTGCGCGGATTGTCATACGGTTCGGCAAAGGCCTCGATCGGCGGCACGCGCGACTTCTCCGGCTCGGCCTCGGGCTGTGCAGCTTCGTCGTCGCGCTCGGTCAGCGGCACGACCCGTTCCCCGACGCGGGGCCGGCCGTTGGCTGGCGTCCCAGCACCCGCCCGCGGCAGCACCGCAATACGCGGGCCTCCCTGCCCGGCCTGCTCCGCCGGACCGCTTTCCTCCGGCGTCTCGGCAGGCTCCACGTCCGGCGCTGCCGGCTCTTCCCCGGCCCCGGCCACGGGCGCCGCCGGAGGCGCACTCGGCAGCCGGGCCGTCCCCCCGGCCGGTGCCGTCGGCGCAACCGGGCCGCTGTCCTCGGTCACCGCCACCGATGCCATCGGCGCGGGTACGGGCGCGGGTTGCGAGGAAGCCTCGGTATCGACGGACGGTGCCGCGGCGGGTTCCGCCCCCGGCCCGGCAATCCTCTGCGCGGGGGCGGACAGATCCGGCCCTTCTCCGGCCTTCTCCACCCTCGAATCCACCGATACGCCCGGCGCGGCGTCGGGTTCGGGTGGCGCGGCGGGCGGCGGCCCGGGCATTTCCACCACGCCCGGAACGGCAGGCCGGGCCGGCAGGTTCGAAATGCCCGAAAGATCAGGAGCAGATTCGGCTTCGGGCGGCTTCGGCGGCACCACGCCACCCGGCGCCGGCGCAGGCTCCGGCCCGGTCGTGGCACCAGTGGCACCGGCCAGTCCGGCGCCGACCTGCCCGCCCCCGCCCTCGCCCGGTTCCGGCAGATCGCCCGTGCGAATGGCGGCAGAAGGACGACCGGCCTGCTGGCGGTCGATCTCGTCAACCGCGGGCGGCGCGTCGTCGGCGGCGCTTTCGGCCGTATCCGGTGCCGTGGGCATGGCTTCGACAAGGTCGGCATCGCGCCCGGCATCGCGCGGCACCGAAGACTCCTTCTCCCCGGTCGGGGTGCTCACTTCCGGCGGCGCACTGCTTGCCACGTCCGGTTGCCGGGCCGGCTGCACGAGCAGGGCCATCGCCGCGATCACGACCGCCGTCACCGCCCCCAGGATGAAACCGCCCAGAAATCCGCGCATTCCGCCTTGCCCCTGTTCGCTTCTGTCCCGTTGCCCGCCTGCGCCCCGGCTGCATCCACCCGCAGGCCGGACGCCATCGCCATGCGCCCTTGACGCTGCGATGCTTCCCTGAGCATGTATTCACCGACCACTATAGCTTGGCCGGTCGCCCCGCAACCAGCCCCTATCGCGCGAAGGCAAGATGCTGCTCCTGATCGACAATTACGACAGTTTCACCTGGAACCTGGTGCACTACCTGGGCGAACTCGGCGCCGAGATCACCGTGCGCCGCAACGACGCCATCGACGTGCAAGAGGCCATGGCCATGAACCCCGCGGGCATCCTGCTCAGCCCCGGCCCCTGCGACCCGGACCGGGCCGGCATCTGCCTTGCCCTGACAGCAGCGGCGGCCGAAACCCGCACGCCGCTTCTGGGGGTGTGCCTGGGCCACCAGACCATCGGCCAGGCCTTCGGCGGCCGGGTGGTGCGGGCGGGCGAGATCGTGCATGGAAAGGCGGGCACCATCCACCACGACGGCACCGGCGTCCTTGCCGGCCTGCCCACGCCCTTCGAGGCCACGCGCTATCACTCGCTGATCGTCGAGCGCGAAACCCTGCCCGA
This sequence comes from Piezobacter thermophilus, assembly GCF_055386745.1. Classification (NCBI taxonomy): domain Bacteria; kingdom Pseudomonadati; phylum Pseudomonadota; class Alphaproteobacteria; order Rhodobacterales; family Paracoccaceae; genus Piezobacter; species Piezobacter thermophilus. The sequence goes on from NZ_AP042380.1 coordinate 1,842,300, forward strand.
CTGCCTGCGGGTGACCGGCTGGCTGGAGGACGGCACGATCATGGCGCTTGCCCATCGCGACCTGCCCGTTCACGGGGTCCAGTTCCATCCCGAATCGATCGCCTCGCAGCATGGCCACGCGCTGCTGCAGAATTTCCTCAACGACATGAAGGTTCCCGCATGAGCGACGCTCTCAAGCCGCTGATCGGCGCCGCTGCCGATCGTCCGCTGACCCGTGAAGAGGCCCAGGTGGCCTTCGAACTGCTGTTCGAGGGCGAGGCCACGCCCAGCCAGATCGGGGGGTTGCTGATGGCCCTGCGCACCCGCGGCGAGACGGTGGAGGAATACACCGCCGCCGCCGCCGTGATGCGCGCCAAGTGCCACGCGGTGCGCGCGCCCGAGGGCGCGATGGACATCGTCGGAACCGGGGGCGACGGCAAGGGCACGCTCAACATCTCGACCGCCACCGCCTTCGTGGTGGCCGGGGCCGGGGTGCCGGTGGCCAAGCACGGCAACCGCAACCTGTCCTCGAAATCCGGGGCCGCGGACGCGCTGACCCAGATGGGCGTGAACGTCATGGTCGGCCCGCAGGTGGTGGAAAAGGCCCTGCGCGAGGTCGGGATCGGCTTCATGATGGCACCCATGCACCACCCGGCCATGGCCCATGTGGGCCCGGTCCGGGCCGAGCTGGGCACCCGCACCATCTTCAACATCCTCGGCCCGCTCACCAACCCCGCCGGCGTCCGACGCCAGCTGACCGGGGCGTTTTCACGCGACCTGATCCGGCCCATGGCCGAGACGCTGGCGCAGCTGGGCAGCACCCGCGCCTGGCTGGTGCATGGCTCGGACGGCACCGACGAGCTGACCATCACCGGCATCAGCTGGGTCGCGGCGCTGGAAGGGGGCGAGGTACGCGAGGCCGAGCTGCACCCCGAGGATGCGGGCCTGCCGGTGCACCGCTTCGAGGACATCCTCGGCGGCACACCGGCGGAAAATGCCGCGGCGCTGCGGGCGCTGCTGGCGGGCGCGCCCTCGGCCTATCGTGACGCGGTGCTGCTGAACGCGGCCGCCGCGCTGGTGGTGGCCGGGGCGGCGGCCGATCTGCGCGAAGGGGTCGAGATGGCCGCCGAAAGCATCGACAGCGGCGCCGCCAGGGGAAAGGTCGCGGCACTGGCGCGGATCACCTCCGAGGCCGGATAGGGCCGCCCGCCTTGACCGGCCCGACGACTGCCCCGATCACTGAACCTCCGATCCCCGCCGCCTGGGCGGATCTGCCCTTCTTCGCCGAGGACTGGCCGCGCATCCGCGCCGCGCTGGCGACCGAGACGCGCCCGGTGCTCCCGCCCGCACCGCTTCGCCTTGCCGCCCTCGACCTGACCCCGCCCGAGGCCGTCCGGGTGGTCATCCTCGGCCAGGATCCCTACCCGACGCCGGGTCACGCGCATGGGCTGGCCTTTTCGGTCGGGGCGCATGTGCGCCCCCTGCCCCGGTCGCTGGCCAACATCCTGCGCGAGCTCGAATCCGACCTCGGGCAGAGGCGGAAAGACGGCGACCTCGGCGGCTGGGCACGCCAGGGCGTGCTGCTGCTGAACACGGCGCTCACGGTTCCGGCCGGCTGCCCCGACGGACACGCACATCTGGGCTGGGACAGGCTGGCCCGCCAGGTCCTGACCCGCGTCTCGAAGCGGCCCACCGCCTTTTTGCTGTGGGGCAGAAAGGCGCAGGCCCTTGCAAATCACCTCTGCCCGGGCGATCACCTGATCCTGAAGGCCGCCCACCCTTCGCCGCTTTCGGCGCGGCGCGGCTTCTTCGGCGCGCGCCCCTTCTCGGCCGTCAACCGCTGGCTGGCGGCGCGGGGCGAGGCCGAAATCGACTGGAGCGCATGACCGGAGTCCGCCGCCCATGACCGAAACCGTCCTTGACCGCATCAAGGCCTACAAGCTGGAAGAGATCGCAGCCGGCAAGGCTGCGCGTCCGCTCTCTGACATCGAGGCCGAGGCCCGTGCCGCCCCGCCCCCACGCCCCTTTTCCCGCGCACTGCGCGAGGCCGCCCGCGAAGGCTATGGCCTGATCGCCGAGATCAAGAAGGCCAGCCCCTCCAAGGGCCTGATCCGCGCCGATTTCGACCCGCCGGCACTGGCCCGCGCCTATGCGGCCGGGGGGGCCAGCTGCCTGTCGGTGCTGACCGATGCGCCCAGCTTTCAGGGGGCGAAGGAATATCTGGTCACCGCCCGCGCCGCCTGTGACCTTCCGGTTCTGCGCAAGGATTTCCTTTACGACCCCTGGCAAGTCGTCGAGTCCCGCGCACTGGGGGCCGACTGCATCCTGATCATCATGGCCGCGGTGAGCGACGCACAGGCGGCCGAGCTTGAACAGGCGGCGCGGGAATGGGGGATGGACGTACTGGTCGAAGTGCATGACGCGGCCGAGCTGGAGCGCGCCTGCGCGCTGCAAAGTCCGCTTCTGGGCATCAACAACCGCAATCTCAAGACCTTCGAGACCTCTCTGGACACCACCCGGCGGCTGTCGAAACTGGTGCCCGCCGATCGGATCATGGTCTGCGAAAGCGGCCTGTCCACGCCCGGGGACCTGGCCGAGATGGCCCGCTTTGGCGCCCGCTGCTTCCTGATCGGCGAAAGCCTGATGCGCCAGAGCGATGTCGAGGCCGCAACCCGCGCCCTGCTTGCCAACCCCCTGACCGCGGGAGGATCGTGATGCCGCTGACCCATTTCGATGCCAAGGGCGATGCCCACATGGTGGATGTTTCCGACAAGCCGCTGACCGCGCGCATCGCGGTGGCCGAGGGATACGTGAAGATGGCCCCGGAAACCTTTGAAATCATAAGGAATGGTCGCGCGAAAAAGGGCGATGTGCTGGGCGTTGCACGGCTGGCCGGCATCATGGGGGCAAAACGCACCCCCGAGCTTATCCCGCTGTGCCACCCGCTGCCGGTCACGAAGGTGGCGGTGGAGCTTGCGCTGGACGACTCTCTGCCCGGCGTGAGGATCGAGGCCACGGTCAGGACCACCGGGCAGACCGGGGTCGAGATGGAGGCGCTGACCGCCGTCAGCACGGCGGCGCTGACAGTCTATGACATGGCCAAGGCGGTGGACAAGGCGATGCAGATCGGCGGCATTCGCGTGTTGCTAAAAGATGGCGGAAAATCAGGACGATACGAGGCAGAATGATTACCGTAGATGAAGCCCGCGCGCGTCTTTTCGAACTGGTCTCGCCGCTGCCGGCGGAAGAGGTGCCGCTGGAGCGCGCCGCCGGCCGGGTGCTGGCGCGGGATGTGACGGCCCGGCGCGACCAGCCGCCCTTTGCCGCCTCGGCCATGGATGGCTATGCGGTCAAGGCGGACGAGGTCCAGCTTCACGCCATGTTCAAGGTGATCGGCGAATCCGCCGCCGGGCACCGGTTTCACGGCACGGTGGGACCGGGACAGGCGGTGCGCATCTTCACCGGCGCGCCGCTGCCCGAGGGGGCGGATTTCGTGGTGCTCCAGGAAGATGTCGCACGCAAGGACGATCTGATCACCATCACCGGGGATCCCTCGTCCAGCGCCAATGTCCGGCCGCAGGGGGGGGATTTCCGCGAAGGCTCCACATTCGCCGCGCCGCGGGTTCTGTCGGCGGCGGATATTGCGCTGCTGGCGGCCATGAACATTGCCGCCGTGCCGGTGGTGCGCCGTCCCGTGGTGGCGCTGATCTCGACGGGGGACGAGTTGGTGATGCCGGGCGAAGAGCCGGGCCCCGACCAGATCATCGCCTCCAACAGCTTCGGCCTCAAGGCGCTGATCGGGGGTGCCGGCGCCGAGGCCCGCATGCTGCCCATCGCCCGCGACAGCGAAGAATCGATTCGCATGGCCTTCGCGATGGCCGAGGGCGCGGACCTCGTGGTCACCATCGGCGGGGCCTCGGTGGGCGATCATGACCTCGTGGGCAAGGTCGCGGGCGATCTCGGCATGGAAAGAAGCTTCTACAAGGTATTGATGCGGCCCGGAAAACCCCTGATGGCCGGGCGCATGGGCGAGGCCGCGATGCTGGGACTGCCGGGCAATCCGGTCTCGGCCATGGTCTGCGGCTGGGTGTTCCTGATCCCGATGCTGCGCGCGATGCAGGGGCTAGGCGCCATGGCGCCGCAATTGCGCGATGCGGTGCTGGCCGAAGACATTGCCGCCAACGGCCCGCGCGAACATTATATGCGCGCCCGAGTCGATCAGCGCAGGATCACCATCTTTCCCAATCAGGACAGTGCGTTGCTCGGCGTTCTTGCCCATTCGAATGCACTTGTGGTCCGGCCGCCCAACGATCCCGCGCGAAGGGCCGGAGACAGCGTTCGCTACCTGCCGATCTGATCCCCCGTCGGTCCGATTGTTCAAGTTTGACCTATTTCGTTGACACAAAACGGGAACATGCCTAGAACAAACGGTAACGCACGGGCCAAAGAGGTTTGATCGATGCTTACAAGGAAGCAACTGGAATTGCTGGAACTCATTCACAAGCGGGTTCAGCGTGACGGCGTCCCCCCCAGTTTCGAAGAGATGAAGGATGCGCTCGACCTGCGCAGCAAGTCGGGCATTCACCGGCTCATCACCGCGCTCGAAGAACGCGGCTTCATCCGTCGCCTGGCCCACCGCGCCCGTGCGATCGAGGTCATCCGCCTGCCCGAAAGCCTGGCCTCCCGGTCCGGGACGGAGTTTTCACCCCGCATGGTCGAGGGGGCTGCCGGCTCCCGCCCGGCAGAGGCCTCCGAGGTGACGGCCAGCGCGCTGGAATTGCCCCTGATGGGCCGCATCGCCGCCGGGGTTCCGATCGAGGCGATCAGCCACGCCTCGCGTAACGTGACCGTGCCCGAGGCGATGCTGGCCCGCGGCGGGCATCACTACGCGCTCGAAGTCAACGGGGATTCGATGATCGGTGTCGGGATCAACGACGGCGACGTGGTGGTGATTCGCGAAACCGACACCGCCGACAACGGCGATATCGTGGTGGCGCTGGTCGACGGGCACGAAGCGACGCTGAAGCGCTTTACCCGGCGCGGGGGCGCCATCGCTCTGGAAGCGGCCAACCCGGCCTATGAAACCCGCGTCCTGCCGGAAGACCGGGTACAGGTACAGGGACGGCTGGTCGGACTGATCCGCAGCTACTGACCGGACCGGTCCATGCGCGCGCGCCGGTTGCGGGAAGGGGAAAAATTCCACACCCGGTAGCCGGCCCTCTTGCGTGCCGTGGTGACGGCGCCGCTGTCGTCGATTGCCAGGCTGCCGGTGCGGCGCAGGCGCCGGCTGTCATATAGCGCACATGGCCCCTCGATGCGGGCCGGCACCGAGGCGATCACGATCTGCTCTTTACGGCAGGGGCCGAAACCGGCCACGGCGCGCTTTCCGATCAGGTGCACGATCTCGATCCGGCCAAGGAGCATTCTCCGGGTGCGCTTGCCATCGCCCGGCCTCGCCCCATCCGCGGCCCAGCGGGCGGCGGCCTCGGCCTGATCGGCCGGATCTCCGTCGTTTTCCAGCCATATTCCGGCTGCAAACCCCGCGCCGCGCGGCTTGCTCAGGGCCCGCCCGCCCGGCGTCATCACGCCCACAAGCCCCCCGTTTTCCGCCACCAGTACCGGCGGCCTTTCAGTCAGCGACCACAGCACGAAGGCGGCAGCCACCGGGGCCGCTCCGGCCCAACGCGCCGCCCCCTGCCAGAGAATCAACCACAGCGCCCCAAGCGAGATCAACGGCAGCACCAGCGGGCCGGGGCTGACCACATGGCCCTGCGCGCCCTCCAGCCCCGCAACCGTTCGGGCAACGGCAAGAATCCACTCAAGTCCCAGCCCCATCAACTTGAGGCCCACCGCCTCAAGGCCGACGGGGGCGAGGCACAACGCCAGAACCGCGGCAGGTATGACCAGCGCCCCCATTACCGGCACCGAAAGCAGGTTTGCCGCCAGACCGTAATGCGACAGGGTATTGAAAGAGGCCGCGCCATAAGGGGCCGTGGCAGCGCCTGCCACCAGCGAGGACAGCAGCACCGCCCCGGCCGGCCGCAGCCAGCGGGGCACCGCATGGCCGAAATCGCGCAGCCATCCGAACACCGCCACCAGCGCCGTGGTGGCGGAAAAGGACATCTGGAATCCGGGGCTGGTCAGCGATTCGGGCCGCAGGGTCAAGACGATCAGCGCCGCCACCGCCACCGCGCGCAGGGAAATCGCCCGCCGGTCGACCATCACCGCCCCCAGCATCACCGCCGTCATCACGAAGGCCCGCTCGGTGGCCACGTTGCCTCCCGACAGGACGAGATAACCGGCCGCCGCAACCAGCGCCCCGGCGGCAGCGATCTTGCGCACCGGAAGGCGCAATGCCAGCAGCGGTATTGTCGAAAGCAGAAATCGCAGCATCCCGAACACGAATCCGGCCAGCAGCCCCATATGCAGCCCCGAAATCGCCAGCAGATGGGCAAGGTTGCTGGCACGCAGCACGCGCAGGCTGTCCTGCCCGACCCCGCTGCGGTCTCCGGTGGTGACCGCGGCCGCAAACCCGCCCACCTCACCCGGCAGGACCGCCCGAATCCGATCCGAGATTGCCATCCGCAGCGCCAGGATCCGCGTGCCCGCCAGCCCTGCCTCGGGCGGCGCGATCTCGTCCACCACCTTGCGGGTGTAGCCCACAGCGCCAAGACCTCGGAACCAGGCGTAACGGCGGAAGTCGAAGCCGCCCGGCTCCACCGGTCCTTGCGGCGGGGCGAGAAAACCGGTGGTGCGGATGCGCGCGCCGGGGCGAATCCCGGCCGCCGGCCCGTGCAACGACAGCCGCACCCGGCCCGGCGTGCGCCATGGCGGGACATCCTCCAGGCGCACCCGGTCGAGCGTAACCCGCAGCTTGTCCGAGGCCGACCGATCCAGCGCCACCACCCGCCCCTCGACCGGGCCGTAATACCGCCAGCCCAGCACCGGCGCCGCCGCCAGATGCGCGCGCAGCCCCGCCAGCGCGACCCCCCCCGCCACCAGCGCCAGCGCCCAGCCGAGCGACGCCCAGCCCCCGGGGCGCCGCCATGCCGCCAGCGCCGCCGCCAGACCCGCCCCCGTCACGAACGCATAGGCGATCGGCCCCGGCTCGTCCCGCAGGGCGAAATAGGCGCCGATCCCCAGCGCCAGAAATACCGGCGACCACGGGAACAGATGCCCCCGCTGGCCCAGCAGAACCGCCTCGCCCCAGGCCGCAATCCGCATGCTTGCCCCCCGCCGCACGGCTCGTTAGACAGACCGACGCTACGCCCCGGATGGTTTCCGAAAGGTAAACGCCAACAAAGGATCAGGCCGCATGTCCGAACAGGTCGTCACCCGTTTTGCCCCTTCTCCCACCGGATATCTGCATATCGGCGGCGCGCGCACGGCGCTGTTCAACTGGCTTTACGCCCGCGGGCGGGGGGGGAGGTTCCTGCTGCGGATCGAGGATACCGACCGGGCGCGCTCCACCCCCGAGGCGACGCAGGCGATCCTGGACGGGCTGAACTGGCTGGGAATCGACTGGGACGGCGAGCCGGTCAGCCAGTTCGCCCGCGCCGAACGCCACACGCAGGTGGCCCGCCAGCTTCTGGCCGAGGGCAAGGCCTACAAGTGCTTTGCCACCCAGGAGGAAATCGCCGCCTTCCGCGAGGCCGCCCGGGCCGAGGGAAGATCCACCCTGTTCCGCAGCCCCTGGCGCGACGCCGATCCCTCCACCCATCCCGACGCGCCCTTCGTGATCCGCATCAAGGCCCCGCGCGAAGGCGTGAGCGTGATCCGCGACCGGGTGCAGGGCGACGTGACCATCCGCAACGACCAGCTTGACGACATGGTGCTGCTGCGTTCCGACGGCACGCCGGTCTACATGCTGGCGGTGGTGGTGGACGATCACGACATGGGCGTGACCCACGTGATCCGCGGCGACGACCACCTCAACAACGCCGCACGGCAGATGATGATCTACGCGGCGATGGGCTGGGCAGAGCCGGTCTGGGCCCATATCCCCCTGATCCACGGCCCCGACGGCAAGAAACTGTCCAAGCGCCACGGCGCGCTGGCGGCACAGGAATACCAGGCCATGGGCTATCCCGCGGCGGGGATGCGCAACTACCTGGCCCGGCTGGGCTGGAGCCATGGCGACGACGAGTTCTTCACCGACGAACAGGCGAAGGCGTGGTTCGATCTCGACGGGATCGGCCGCAGCCCCGCGCGGTTCGACATCAGGAAGCTGGAAAGCCTGTGCGGGCGTCACATCGCAGCCATGGATGATGCCGCATTGCGGAAAGAGATCGAAGGCTATCTGCACGCCGCCGGCCGCCCCCCCCTGACGAAGCGGCAGGGCGACGATCTGGAGAGGGCCATGTATTGCCTCAAGGACCGCGCGCGAACCTACCCGGAACTCCTTGAAAAGGCGCATTTCATCCTCACCTCTCGCCCCGTGGAACCGGATGCGAAGGCGCTGAAGGCGCTGTTGTCAGTATCCGAAAGTATACTGCTTGAATTGACGCCGCAGTTGCAAAATGCTAGCTGGACACGCGAAGACCTTGAGGCCGAACTGGGTGCCTTTGCACAGGCGCACGGGATGAAGTTCGGCAAACTGGCCGGCCCCCTGCGTGCCGCTCTTGCAGGGCGGGCCGTGACACCCTCGGTCTTCGACATGATGCTTCTGCTGGGCCGCGACGAAACGCTTGCGCGGCTGAGCGACGCAGCGGACCTGATCCGGCGTTCATGACCGGGTAACACCGCTGGATTACGACACGGCCGGCGCAGGGATTGTGCCGGCTCTGCCGCACGGGTCGGGCAGTGCGCCGCGGTCCCCGTGCCCGGACAATGAAAGGGACACATATGAAGGACACGCAAAAGACCGCCACGCTGACCCTGAACGGTCAGACCTACGAACTTCCGGTCCTCTCGCCCACCGCCGGCCCGGACGTGATCGACATTCGCAAGCTTTATGCCCAGGCCGGCGTGTTCACCTACGATCCCGGATTCACCTCGACCGCGTCCTGCGATTCGACCATCACCTTCATCGACGGCGACAAGGGCGAGCTGCTGCATCGGGGCTATCCCATCGACCAGCTGGCCGAGAAGTCCCATTACCTCGAGGTCTGCTACCTGCTGCTCTACGGCGAGTTGCCCACCGCCTCCGAACTGGAGGATTTCGAAACCCGCGTGACCCGTCACACGATGGTTCACGAGCAGATGCAGAACTTCTTCCGCGGCTTCCGGCGCGACGCCCACCCGATGGCGATCATCGTCGGCGTCGTAGGCGCCATGTCGGCCTTCTATCACGACAGCACCGACATCAACGATCCCTGGCAGCGCGAGGTGGCCTCGATCCGCATGATCGCCAAGATGCCCACCATCTGCGCCTGGGCCTACAAATATTCGATCGGTCAGCCCTTCGTCTATCCGCGCAACGATCTGGACTATGCCTCGAACTTCCTGCGCATGTGCTTTGCCGTGCCGGCCGAGGAATACGAGGTCAACCCGATCCTCGCCCGCGCCATGGACCGCATCTTCACGCTGCACGCCGATCACGAACAGAATGCCTCGACCTCGACGGTGCGGCTGGCCTCTTCTTCCGGTGCCAACCCGTTCGCCTGCATCGCCGCCGGCATCGCCTGCCTGTGGGGGCCGGCTCATGGCGGCGCCAACCAGGCCTGCCTGGAGATGCTGCGCGAGATCGGCACCGTGGACCGCATCCCCGAATATATCGAACGCGCCAAGGACAAGAACGACCCGTTCCGCCTGATGGGCTTCGGCCACCGGGTCTACAAGAACTTCGACCCGCGCGCCAAGGTGATGAAGCAGTCCGCTGACGAGGTGCTGGAACTGCTGGGGATCGAGGACAACCCGACCCTGCAGGTGGCCAAGGAGCTGGAAAAGCAGGCGCTCTCCGACCCCTATTTCATTGAGAAGAAGCTGTTCCCGAACGTCGATTTCTACTCGGGCATCATCCTCGAGGCGATGGGGTTCCCCACCTCCATGTTCACGCCCATCTTCGCGCTCTCGCGCACCGTGGGCTGGATCAGCCAGTGGAAAGAGCAGCTTTCCGATCCCGCGCACAAGATCGGCCGCCCGCGGCAGCTGTATCTCGGCGAAACCCGGCGCGACTACGTGGACATCGAAAACCGCTGATCGGCACGCGATCGTCAGGAAAACGCCCCGGAAATTCCGGGGCGTTCTTCGTCGCAAAGGCGGGGTTTTCGAAGAACCGGCGCCCCTTACCAGTCGTCCCGAGACGGCTTGCGCGCCACCAGATCGACCAGCCCCGACATGCCCGAGTGCCCCGTGCCTTCTCTGATCTCGGCATCGTAATCGGCAAGGCGCAGGATCTCGAAATCCGCAAAGGACTCGCGCAGCATGTCGGTGGTATACATGTTCTCGCGGCAGGGCGGCCCGCCGGTGCCGTAATCCACCTGGCGCGGCGCATAGCCATGCAGAAGCAGCAGGCCGCCGGGCAGCAGCGCGCGTTTCATGTCGCGAAAGATCGCGTCGCGCGCATCCGGCGGCAGGAACTGGATGAAGATCGCCGCGACCACGTCAAAGCGCTTCGACCAGTCCCAGTCCTCGACGCCGGAATGGTGAAACGCCACCTCCACGCCCCGTTCGCGCGCCAGCTTGCGGGCCTTTTCGAGCGCCACGGGCGAGGCATCGAAGGCAGTGACCTCGTGCCCCTGCCCGGCCAGCCAGACCGAGTTGCGCCCCTCTCCGTCGGCCACGCACAGTATGCGCGAGCCGGGCGCGATGCGCCCCGCCTGCGCGCGCAGGAACGCCGCCGGTTCGGTCCCGAACAGATAGCCCGGCTTCGCATATCTTTCGTCCCACATGGGGTGCGCCTCTCTCTGCCTCCGCTTCGGGCCCGACGGTATCACGCCGCCCCGGCAGGGCAAGGGCACAACCGGCGGCAAATGGGCGGGAATGGCCGGAACGAACCGGGAATCCATGCAGGAAATCCATGATCTTCCTGCGCATTCTTCATTACCAACCCGGACAATTCCCGCGTATAGGTCGGTTGCGACGTCACCGATGTCGCAAATATCGCAGTCCCTCGTGCCGCAGATGGCAATAAGGGCGTATTCGGCCAACCTTCCCGGCTACAGCCGGACAGTCCAGGGAAACGCGCATGTCGGAAGAAGAAGACGAGATCATCCTGTCGGAACTCGACGACGAGGAACTGGTCCAGCAGATGTTCGACGACCTCTATGACGGTCTGAAGGAAGAGATCGAAGAGGCCGTGAACATCCTGCTCGAACGCGGCTGGGAGCCCTACCGGATCCTCACCGAAGCGCTGGTCGGCGGCATGACCATCGTGGGCAACGACTTCCGCGACGGCATCCTCTTCGTCCCCGAGGTTCTTCTGGCCGCCAACGCCATGAAGGGCGGCATGACCATTCTCAAGCCGCTGCTGGTGGAAACCGGCGCTCCGAAGATGGGCAAGATGGTGATCGGCACCGTCAAGGGCGATATCCACGACATCGGCAAGAACCTGGTCAGCATGATGATGGAAGGCGCCGGTTTCGAGGTGATCGATCTGGGCATCAACAACCCGGTCGAGAACTACCTCGAGGCGCTGGAGAACGAGAAACCCGACATCCTCGGCATGTCGGCGCTGCTGACCACCACCATGCCCTACATGAAGGTGGTCATCGACACGATGAAGGAAAAGGGCCTGCGCGACGACTACATCGTTCTGGTGGGCGGCGCGCCGCTGAACGAGGAATTCGGCCGCGCCATCGGTGCCGATGCCTATTGCCGCGACGCCGCGGTGGCGGTGGAGACCGCCAAGGAATTCGTCGCCCGCAAGCACAACCAGATCAGCGCCTGACCCTGCGCCACATGACACAGGGCATGACCGGAGCATGACGGGGGGCACGAGAACGGACAGCAAGGCGACCCCTCCCTCAAGCCGGCGGGCGGCAGCATCATCCGCCCTGCGTCTGCGGCCGCTCGATGATCGCAGCCTGACCGAACGGGGCCTTCCCGCGCCCGACCGGAAATCGGGCCGGATCCTTCTGATCGCCTGCGGCGCACTGGCGCGGGAAATCCTTGATCTGAGGGCGCAAAACGGTTGGGATCACATCGACCTGACCTGCCTTCCGGCAATCCTGCACAACCACCCGGATCGCATTCCCGCCGCCGTGGAAGAGGCGGTGCAGCGCCACCGCCACGTCTATGAGGCGATTTTCGTCGTCTATGCCGATTGCGGCACCGGCGGCCAGCTGCAGGCGCTGTGCGACCGGCTGGGGATCGAGATGGTCCAGGGCCCCCATTGCTATGCCTTCTACGAGGGCCTCGACCGTTTCAACCGGCATGGAGAGGAGGACTTCGGCGCCTTCTACCTGACCGATTTCCTCGTCCGTCAGTTCGATGCCTTCGTCTGGAAACCCCTTGGCCTCGACCGTCACCCACAGCTGCGCGATACCTATTTCGGCCATTACGACCGGCTGGTCTATCAGGCCCAGACCGACGATCCACAGCTGACCGCGCGCGCGAGGGAATGCGCCGCCCGGCTTGGCCTGAGCTTCGAGCGCCGCCTGACCGGATATGGCGATCTGAAAACGACGCTGGCGCGCTGGGCGGTGGCCAGGGGCGCGGACGGGGCCGAAGGCGGGGGTGACTGAACCCGATCGTCCATGCCCCCCGGCCGGATTCTTCCCCTACCCCGCGCAGCAGCTCAGCGTGGCCACGTCCCGCTCGAAGGTCTGGGCCGCAAGCTTCAGCCCCTCCACCGTGGTCAGATAGGGAAAGATCGTCTCGCCCAGCGCCTTCGCCGTCATTCCGGCCTTCAGCGCCATGGCCAGAGTCTGGATCGAATCGGCCCCCTCGGGCGCCACGACCACGCCCCCCAGAAGGCGGTCGTTCTTCGCATCCGCCACCAGCTTGATCAGCCCGCGCAGATCGCGCGCCGCCTGCGCCCGCGGCAGGTTGTCCAGCGTCAGAACGCTGGTCTTCACCTCGAAACCCGCATCCCGCGCCTGCGCCTCGGTCAACCCCACACCTGCAACCTGCGGATCGGTGAACACCACCCAGGGCATGGCCGTGTTGTCATAGCGCATCTCCCCCAGCCCCAGCGCATTGCCGACCGCGACCTTGGCGCCGTAGGCCGCCATGTAGACAAAGCGGTCGCGGTCGGTGACATCGCCGGCGGCGTAGACGCCCGCGCGCGTGGTGGCCATGTCCGGCCCCACCCGGATCGCCCCGTCAGGATCGGTTTCGATTCCCAGATCGGCCAGCCCCAGCCCTTCGCTGTTGGCCACGCGGCCGGTGGTGGCGACCAGCCGCTCGGCACTCAGGGTCACCTCCTTGCCATCGCGCGCGAAGGTCAGCGCCACGCCGCCCGCGCGCGCCTCGACCCGGCGATAGCTCAGCCCCGTCTCCAGCCCGATCCCCTCGGCCCGCAGGGCCCGGGCGAGCGCCTCGGCAGCTTCCGGCTCGGCCCTCGGCAACAGACGCGAGCGCGCCACCAGCGTCACCTCGACCCCCAGCCGCGCGGCCATCTGCGCCAGCTCCACGCCGATATAGCCGCCCCCCAGAAAGATCAGGCTTTGCGGCCTGTCCGGCAGCGTCAGAAGCGCCGTCGAATCGAGCACCGGCACGGTTTCGATGCCGGCAATCTCCGGCATCTGCGGGCGCGAGCCGGTGGCAATGATGACCCGATCGGCACAAAGCACCCGCCCACCGACCTGCACGCCGTCTTCCACCAGGCGGGCGGGGCCCTCCTCGACATAGTCGATGCCCTCATATTGCGGCAGAAGGTCGGAATATTTCCGTCGCCGCATCCCGGCCACCAGATCACCCGTCCCCCGCACCAGAGCGCCCCAGTCGTGCGCATGGGCGCAGGGGCCAATGCCGGGGAAACGCGCCGCCGCCGTCCCGCCATGGACCGCCTCAGCGGCGCGGATCATCGCCTTGGAGGGAACGCAGCCCACGTTGACGCAGGTTCCGCCAATGGTGCCGTGGCCGACCAGCGCCACCCGCCGGCCCGCCTCGGCCGCCGTGATCGCCGCCGAAAACCCGGCCGAGCCGGCGCCGACAACGATCAGGTCGTAACCACCCTTGCCGTCACAACAATCCTTCATCCAAGATCCTTTCCATGCGTGGCGCGCGCCCGGCCGCCCGGAGCCTGCAAGCGGCGACTCACCCCTTGCGCCTGTCCTGAAGGGAACCTAACCTCTGTAGTGAATACAGGCTCAAGGGGATTTTTCATGACTCCACATCACAGCCACCGCGCGATCCGGCGTGCCGATCTGGCGCGGATGACGGGCTGCAACATGGAGACCATCCGCTATTACGAAAATGTCGGAATCATGCCGGACCCGCCACGCGACCGGAACAACTACCGCCGCTATGACGACAGCCACGTGGCGCGGCTGCGGTTCGTGATGCGGGCACGGGATCTGGGGTTTTCGCTCGAAGAAATCCGCGACCTTCTGGCGCTGGTCGATGGCGGGATACAGACCTGCGCCGAGGTTCAGAGCATCGCCTCGCGCCATATCGATTCGGTTCGCGCCAAGATCGCCGACCTCCAGCGTATCGAACGGGTGCTTTCGGAAACCGTGTCCCGCTGTTCCGGCGAGGACGTTCCCGAATGCGCGGTAATCGACGCCCTGAACGAGACCACCTGAACCGGTCTCAGCCCGAGCGAACATTCCGGCGCAGGTCTAGGTCCAGGCCCTCCTGCCCTATCCCCATGCGCTCCAGCAAGGCCGGTATGATGTTCGGGTGGTCCTCGTAACGCAGTTCGGCAAGGTTGAATGGCGACCAGAACTGCCGGATCGCCTCCTTGTCGAAATACCAGTCGCCAAGAATGGTGCGGTCCTCGGGCTCGGCCCGGACCTTGTCCAGAAGATCTTCGTGATCAGACAGTTGCGCAAGCCAGCTTTCCCGCCACGCCGCATCGTTGCGGAACACCACGAAGCTTTCCACCCGGCGCCCGACCTGCCCGAGAAATTCCGACAGCCGTTTCCGTTCCGCCTCGGTACGCAGAAAGCACAACCCTTCGGCGGAAACGATCAGCGTATCCTCCTCCATCCCGGCAAGGCGTTCGGCCAGCCGCATCAGCCGGCGCTGCCGCTGGGGTCCGGTCCATTCGGGATAGATGCCCCTGTACCGCGCGCCGGTGCGAAGTTCGGGGCGAATGAGAAGATGCGCAATGAACGAATTGTTGAAACGCTTGCCCCGGACCCGCTCTCCATTCTCGAATCGAGGGGCAGGGATCGGTCTGATGCCTCTTTCCCGCAGGGCTCCGGCATTGCGCCGCAGCGCCATCTGGAACGAAGATGTCCCGGTCTTGTGGGTCCCCACGTGAAGGATCAACCGCTTTTCCGTCATCCCCCCGACCTTCCGAAACCCGTCCGGAACGCGAGGCCGCCAACTTGCCCTGAACGGAAGGGGATGGTGGGTGATGAGAGATTCGAACTCCCGACATCTTCGATGTGAACGAAGCGCTCTACCACTGAGCTAATCACCCGCAAGGCCGCCTATTACAGCTAGTCCGCGGTCTCTGCAAGAGGGTCTTTCACGGCTGTTTTCGCATCCAGGTTCCGCCGCAGCTTGCACACGATGATACGCGCGTTTTCCTTCTCTTCCGTCCGGTGAACGCGCAGCTTTCCCAGCGGCGGCAGGTTGACGTCCCGGCCCTCGGCCAGGGCCTCGCCCAGCAGGGCAAGAGCCGCCTCGACCGCCGGCCGGGCGTCGCGTTTCTTCACGCCCGAGCGCGCGACCACCCGCTCGATCAGTTCCTTCTTGCGCAGCATGTCCTCGGCATGGGTGGCGGCGGACAGCTTGACCACCTTGGGCAGCGGGGCCTTGGCCACGCTGCTGCCCCGGCCGGTGGTTGTGCGCCGGCGCGTGGTCGTGCTCCTGCGCGATGCGGTGGTGGTTTTCTTTCTGCTCGTCGCCATGTCGTTCCCCATCCCTGCTGTGGCGGTCGCGTTCTTTTATCCCCGCCAGACCCGAAAATCCAGAATTTCGTCCATATCTGGACGGCGACCAGAATCAAATTCCAGATCTGGTGGAGCCTGTTTGCTGTCCGCAAAAGCGAAAGGCCCCCCCGAAGGGGGCCTTCCGGACAGGTCGGTGGCCGCGGTCAGTGGGCGCGGCTGGCCGCCGCCTCTTCCGCCGCCTTGGCCGCCTGCGCGGCAGCAGCCTCTTCGGCGGCCTCGTCCCATTCGATCGGCTCGGGCTGACGCACCAGCGCCAGTTTCAGAACCTCGGACACGTGGCTGACAGGGATGATTTCCAGCCCTTCCTTCACGTTGTCGGGGATCTCGGGCAGGTCCTTTTCGTTTTCCTGCGGGATGATCACCGTCTTGATGCCACCGCGCAGCGCGGCCAGCAGCTTCTCCTTCAGCCCGCCGATGCCCAGCGCATTTCCGCGCAACGTGACCTCGCCGGTCATGGCGATGTCCTTGCGCACCGGGATCTGCGTCAGCACCGACACGATGGAAGTGACCATCGCCAGCCCGGCCGAGGGGCCATCCTTGGGCGTGGCGCCTTCGGGGACGTGAACGTGGATGTCCCACTTCTCGAACTGCGGCGGCTTGATGCCGATCTGCGGCCCGATCGAGCGCACATAGGATGCCGCCGCCTCGATCGATTCCTTCATCACGTCGCCCAGCTTGCCGGTGGTCTTCATCCGGCCCTTGCCGGGCAGGCGCAGCGCCTCGATGCTCAGCAACTCGCCCCCCACGGAAGTATAGGCAAGCCCGGTGACCACGCCGATCTGATCCTCTTCCTCGGCCAGACCATAGCGGTATTTGCGCACGCCCAAGAAATCGCCCAGGTTTTCAGGCGTGATTGTCATGCGCTCGGCCTCGCCGCGCACGATCTTCGTCAGCACCTTGCGGCACAGCTTGGCGATCTCGCGCTCGAGGTTCCGCACCCCCGCCTCGCGGGTGTAATAGCGGATGATGTCGGTCAGCGCCTCGTCGGTGACCGCGAATTCGCCCTTCTTCAGGCCGTGGTTCTTCACCTGCTTGGGAATCAGGTGGCGCTTGGCGATCTCGCGTTTCTCGTCCTCGGTGTAGCCGGCCAGAGGAATGATCTCCATCCGGTCCAGCAGCGGCCCCGGCATGTTGTAGCTGTTGGCCGTGGTCAGGAACATCACGTTCGAGAGGTCATACTCCACCTCCAGATAGTGGTCGGTGAAGGTCGAGTTCTGCTCGGGGTCGAGCACCTCCAGCATGGCCGAGGCCGGATCGCCGCGGAAATCCTGGCCCATCTTGTCGATCTCGTCGAGCAGGATCAGCGGGTTGGTGGTCTTCGCCTTCTTCAGCGCCTGGATGATCTTGCCGGGCATCGAGCCGATATAGGTGCGCCGGTGACCGCGGATCTCGCTTTCGTCGCGCACCCCGCCAAGCGAGATGCGGATGAACTCGCGACCCGTCGCCCGCGCCACGGACTTGCCGAGGCTGGTCTTGCCCACGCCCGGCGGGCCGACCAGGCACATGATCGGGCCTTTCATCTTCTTCGACCGCTGCTGCACGGCCAGGTATTCGATGATCCGTTCCTTGACCTTCTCCAGCCCGTAGTGATCCTCGTCGAGGATCTTCTGGGCGCGCCCAAGGTCCTTCTTGACCCGCGACTTCACCCCCCACGGGAGCGCCAGCAGCCAGTCGAGATAGTTGCGCACCACCGTGGCCTCGGCGCTCATCGGGCTCATGGACTTGAGCTTCTTCAGCTCGGCCTCGGCCTTCTCGCGCGCCTCCTTGCTCAGCCTGGTGTTCTTGATCTTCTCTTCCAGCTCGGCAATCTCGCCGGCGCCATCGTCGCCTTCGCCCAGCTCCTTCTGAATGGCCTTCATCTGCTCGTTCAGATAGTATTCGCGCTGGGTCTTCTCCATCTGGCTCTTGACCCGGGTCTTGATCTTCTTCTCGACCTGCAGGACACTCATCTCACCCTGCATCAGGCCATAGACCTTCTCCAGCCGCTCGCTGATCGAGAGCGTCTCCAGAAGATCCTGCTTCTTGGCCACGTCGATACCCAGATGACCGGCCACCAGATCGGCCAGCTTGGCCGGATCGGTCGAATCGCTCACCGCGGCAAGCGCCTCTTCGGGGATGTTCTTGCGCACCTTGGCATAGCGGGCGAATTCCTCGGCCACCGTGCGCAGCAGCGCCGTCGTGGTCGTCTCGTCGCCCGGAATCTCGCTCATCCGTTCGGCGCGCGCCTCGAAGAAATCGTCATTGTCGAGAAACTCGACGATGCGCACGCGGGTCTGCCCCTCGACCAGCACCTTCACGGTGCCGTCGGGCAGCTTCAGCAGCTGCAGCACATTGGCCAGAACGCCGGTGCGATAGATCCCGTCCGCATCAGGATCGTCCACCGAGGGGTCGATCTGGCTCGACAGCAGGATCTGCTTGTCGTCCGCCATCACCTCTTCCAGCGCTCGGACGGACTTGTCGCGTCCGACGAACAACGGCACGATCATGTGGGGGAAGACCACGATGTCGCGCAGCGGAAGTACAGGATAGGAGGAATTGAGGGCTTCTTGCATGCTCTTTCCTTGTCTTGGCAAGACGGAACCGTCCCTGTCACAGGCAACGCTTGTCCGTCTCCGGTTCTCGGTACCCTGAGATAGGACCTGAACCGCTTGCTTTCAACGGCTGGCCGACGGTGCGGCACCGCGCACAATGACCCGCGCGGGCGGGGGTTGCAATGAGTCGTTTTCCCGCCCCCCTTCCCAGTTGCACGCCGGCACCGCCACCTCCCGGGCGCGTCAGAGCGGTTCGATGTCGCCCCTTTCGCGCAAGGCCCGGAAGTCCGCCTCGAAGGCGGCAAAGCGGCCGGCGGCGATGGCCGCGCGCATCTGTTCCATCAGCTGCTGGTAGTAATGCAGGTTATGCCATGTCAGAAGCATGGCGCTGATGATCTCGCCGGCGCGGAAGACATGGTGCAGATAGGCCCGGCTGTAGCGGGCACAGGCCGGACAGCTGCATTCCTCGTCCAGCGGGCGGGGGTCGTCGGCATGGCGGGCATTCTTGATGTTGACCACGCCGCGGCGGGTAAAGACCTGGCCCGTGCGCCCCGAGCGCGTCGGCAGCACGCAATCCATCATGTCGATGCCGCGCGCCACCGCGCCGACGATGTCCTCGGGCTTGCCCACCCCCATCAGATAGCGCGGCCGGTCCTCGGGCAGCATGGGGACGGCGAAATCGAGCGTGGCGAACATGGCCTGCTGCCCCTCGCCCACCGCCAGCCCGCCAATGGCGTAGCCGTCGAAACCGATCCGCTTCAGCGCCTCGGCCGATTCCTCGCGCAGATCGCGCTCCAGCCCGCCCTGCTGGATGCCGAACAGCGCGTGGCCGGGGCGATCGCCGAAGGCCGCGCGCGAGCGTTCCGCCCAGCGCATCGACAGGCGCATCGATTCGGCAATCCGCTCGCGCGGGGCGGGCAGCGCGGGGCATTCGTCGAAGGCCATCACGATGTCGGAGCCCAGCAGGCGCTGGATCTCCATCGAGCGTTCCGGCGTCAGCTCGTGGCGCGAGCCGTCTATATGGCTGCGAAAGGTCACGCCGCGTTCGCTCAGCCTGCGCAGCTCGGCCAGGCTCATCACCTGGAAGCCGCCCGAATCGGTCAGGATCGGGCGATCCCAGTTCATGAAGCGGTGCAGACCGCCAAGGCGGGCGATGCGCTCGACGCCGGGGCGCAGCATCAGATGATAGGTGTTGCCCAGGATGATGTCGGCCCCGGTGGCGCGCACGCTTTCGGGCAGCATCGCCTTGACCGTGGCCGCCGTGCCCACGGGCATGAAGGCCGGCGTGCGGATCTCGCCGCGGGGCGTGCGGATCACCCCCCGGCGCGCCCTGCCGTCAACACCCAGAATCTCGAAGGAAAATTCCCCGCTCATTTCACCGCCTTCCCGGTCTGTCCACCGCATCCGCCCGCCCCCGCCGCGCTGTGCCCCAGATGCTCCCCTTTTGCAAGAGCCGCCCCCTTCCTCTTGCCGCAAATACTCCGGGGAGCGCGAGGGGCAGCGCCCCTCGCCCCGGGCGCGCCTTGCCCCGCCCTCGCCTTGCCCTCATACTCGTCGCACTCCGCCCGCCGGGCCGGACATCGCAGCCGATACGCAACGGAGAGACCCATGGACCCCCAGGCCGCCGACATGCTGTCGGCAAATGTCATCTACCTTCTCGGTGCACTGCTCCTGATCGTCGTCATCTTCAAGGGCATCCGCATCGTGCCCCAGTCGCAGAAATACGTGGTCGAACGCTTCGGCCGGCTGCGCGCGGTGCTGGGGCCGGGGATCAACTTCATCGTGCCCTTTCTCGACCGCGTGGCCCACAAGGTGTCGATTCTCGAACGCCAGCTTCCCACCGCCAGCCAGGACGCGATCACCCGCGACAACGTGCTGCTGCAGGTGGACACCAGCGTGTTCTACCGCATCCTTGAGCCGGAAAAGACCGTCTATCGCATCCGCGACGTGGACGCCGCCATCGCCACCACCGTCGCCGGTATCGTGCGCGCCGAGATCGGCAAGATGGACCTCGACGAGGTGCAGGCCAACCGCGCCGGGCTGATCGATGCCATCAAGGCGGCGGTCGAAGATGCGGTGAACGACTGGGGGATCGAGGTCACCCGCGCCGAGATCCTCGACGTCAACCTCGACCAGGCCACCCGCGACGCGATGCTCCAGCAGCTCAACGCCGAACGCGCCCGCCGCGCCCAGGTGACCGAGGCCGAAGGTCAGAAGCGCGCCGTCGAGCTGGCCGCCGATGCCGAGCTCTACGCCGCCGAGCAGACCGCCAAGGCCCGCCGCATCCAGGCCGAGGCCGAGGCCTACGCCACCGAGGTGGTCGCCCGCGCCATCCGCGAACACGGAATCGAGGCCGCCCGCTACCAGGTCGCGCTCAAGCAGGTCGAGGCGCTTGACGCGCTGGGCAAGGGCGAGGGCAACAAGACCGTCATCCTGCCCGCCCAGGCGCTCGAGGCCTTCGCCGATGCCTTCCGCATGTTCCGGGGAGAAGGACGATGAGCGCGCCGCTCTGGGCGCTTTGGTGGGTGTGGATGGCGGCGGCGCTGGGGCTGGCCATCGCCGAGGTGGTGATGCCGGGCTTCATCTTCCTCGGCTTCGCGGCCGGGGCGGCGATCGTGGCGCTGGGGCTGCTGAGCGGGCTTGTCGGAACCGGCTCGCTGCCGCTTCTGCTGCTGGTTTTTGCCGGCCTGTCGCTGGTCGCCTGGCTGGTCCTGCGGCGCGTGTTCGCCCGCCCCGAGGGTCAGGTGAAGATCATCGAACGCGACATCAACGAAGAATAGGGGGCTCTGCCCCCTCGGCCCTGCGGGCCTCACCCCCGGAGTATTTGCGGCAAGAGTAAGGGGCGAAATGGCGCAGCCCCTCTTTCCGCCGCCGGGGCACTGGACCTCACATCCATTATTCCCTATATAATCGCTCAGGAAACGTAACCGAGGCTCCGATGACGAAAGCTCCAGAACCGCTGGAAGGCGCGCCGCTGATTGCGCCCTCGACCACCGGCCACCCGCTTTACGAGGCGGTGGCGGAAGCCTGCCGGACCGTCTATGACCCGGAAATCCCGGTCAACATCTTCGAACTCGGGCTGATCTACACGATCGAGATCAGCGACGACAACGACGTACGCATCATCATGACCCTGACCGCGCCGGGCTGCCCGGTGGCCGGCGACATGCCCGGCTGGGTCCAGGACGCGGTCGCGGCCGTGCCCGGCGTGCGCTCGGTCGATGTTTCCCTGACCTGGGAGCCGCCCTGGGGCATGGAGATGATGTCGGATGCCGCCCGGCTCGAACTGGGTTTCATGTAGGTTACAGGAGGTCATCCCATGTTCGGAATTCCCGGAAAGCCGCCGGTCACGCTCACCCCGCGCGCGGCCGCGCAGATCGCAAGGCTGATGCAGCAGGGCGGCCATGCCGGGCTGCGCATCGGGGTGAAGAAGGGCGGCTGCGCAGGCATGGAATACACCATGGACTATGTGGACGAGCCCGATCCCAATGACGAGGTGGTCGAACAGGACGGCGCCCGGGTGATGATCGCCCCGATGGCGCAGATGTTCCTTTTCGGCACCGAGATCGACTACGAGGTGTCGCTGCTCGAATCGGGTTTCCGCTTCAACAACCCCAATGTGGCCGAGGCCTGCGGCTGCGGAGAATCCATCAAGTTCAACGACATGCCCGAGGATCTTGCCAAGAGCTGACCGGGACTGACCGACCGGCCGCGACAACCGGCAGCATTTGCCCGCCCCGCGCACGAATGCTACCTGTCGGCGCGACAGCAGGAGGGAAGCGATGCGACGGAAACTGGCGGCGGGCAACTGGAAGATGAACGGCACGGCGGCGGCGTTGACCGAGATCGAGGCGCTGATTGCCGCCCATCCCGCGCCTGCGGCCGACATCCTCGTCTGCCCGCCGGCCACGCTGATCCACCGCGCGGCTGAGCTTGCCGGGGGCTCGGCCGTCGCCATCGGCGGGCAGGATTGCCATGCCGAGGCCTCGGGCGCCCATACTGGCGACATCAGCGCCGAAATGCTCAGGGATGCCGGGGCAAGCCACGTGATCCTGGGCCATTCCGAACGCCGCGCCGATCATGGCGAACGCGACGAGGACGTGCGCGCAAAGGCCCGCCGCGCCATGGAATCGGGGCTGATCGCGGTGATCTGCGTGGGAGAAAGCCTGGCCGAACGCGAGGCCGCCAACACGCTCGACATCATCGGCGGCCAGCTTTCGGGTTCGGTGCCCGACATGGCCACCGGCGAAAACCTGGTCATCGCCTATGAACCGATCTGGGCCATCGGTACCGGTCGCATGCCCACGACCGACCAGATCGGAGAGGTGCACGGCTTCATCCGCGCCCGGCTCGAGCGGCGCTTCGGCGCCGGGGTGGGCCGCTCGGTGCGGCTGCTTTATGGCGGCTCGGTCAAGCCCGGCAACGCGGCCGCGATCTTCGCTGTGCCGGATGTGGACGGCGCGCTGGTGGGCGGCGCAAGCCTGAAGGCCGCGGATTTTTCCCCGATCATCGCCGCGCTCGAGGCGGCCTGAAGCCCCGAGCGGACCCCTGCGTCAACCGGTCGGAACGCCGCCGCCCGCCGCCGCGATCGCCGCCTGACCCAGCGCCAACCCGCCATCGTTGAGCGGCACCCCGGGCGCCGCCAGAACCGGGATGTCCCGGCGCGCCAATGCCTCTTGCACCAGACCGGCAAGAAGGGCGTTCTGGAACACGCCCCCGCTCAGCACCACGCGCTCCAGCCCTTCGCGCGCCAGCAGCATGGCCGCGGTGTCGGCCACCGCCCGGGCCAGCGTGTGGTGAAAGCGCGCGGCAATCAGCTCGGCCGGGCGCCCGTCGGCAAGATCGGCCAGCAACGCCTTCCACATCGGCGCCCAGTTCAGAACCGCTCCGCCGGTCACCGGCCAGGCTGCGGCATCGGTCGGCCCCCGTTCGGCCCGGGCCTGAAGCAACATCGCCGCCTGCCCCTCAAAGCTCTGCTCGTCGAAGCACAGCCCCAGCGCCGCCGCCACCGCATCGAACAGCCGCCCGGCCGAAGAGGCCGGCGGCGCGTTCACGCCCTTCTCGATCATCGCCGCCAGCATGGCCCAGGGCTTTTTCCGCAATGCCGCGAAGGATGGCAGGTGGTCATGACGCGCAAGAACATCCTCAAGCCACTCGCCCCCGAAGGCCGCGTGCAGATGCGCCAGCAGGTTGCGCCAGGGCTGGCGGCTGGCGGCATCGCCGCCGGGCATGGGCACGGGGGCGAAACGGGCAAGCCGGCGGAAGTCGCGGAAATCGGCGCGCAGGAACTCGCCGCCCCAGATCGTGCCATCCGAACCCCAACCCAGCCCGTCCAACACCACCCCAAGAACCGGGGCCGCATCCGGCGCCAGCCCGGCCCCGGCCATGACCGCGGCCACATGGGCATGGTGATGCTGGACCTGCGCCACCGCCGCGCCTTCGCGCCCGGCAATCTCGCGCCCCAGCTGCGACGGGTAGTAGCCGGGATGGGCATCCACCGCCACGCGCGCGGGCGCCGCGCCGAGCAACTCGCGCAGGAAGTCGATTCGCCGCGACAGGTCGCGCCGCGCCCGCGGGGTGGACATGTCCCCAACATGCGGCGACAGCACCGCCTGCCCGCGCGCCAGCAGGCAAAAGGCGTTCTTCAGATCTCCGCCCATGGCCAGAACCGGCGGCAGCCCTGCAAAACCGGGATGAAGGGCGAGCGGCGCCGGGGCCAGACCGCGGGCATGGCGCAGCACCTGGCGCCCGCCCGCGCCGAACTGCACCACGCTGTCATCGACCCGGTGCACCACCTCGCGGTCATGGCCGAGAAAGGCATCGGCAATGGCGGAAAGCCGCGCCAGCGCCGCGTCGTCCCCGGTGATCTGGGGCTCGGCGGTGGCATTGCCCGAGGTCAGCACCACCGGCCCCTCCAGCCGCGCCATCAGCAGGTGGTGCAAAGGCGTGTTGGGCAGCATGAAGCCCAGCCGGTTCATCCCCGGAGCGATGGATTCGGGCAGGCCGTCGCCGCCATCCTCACGCCGGCGCAGCAGGACGATCGGCGCTGCGGGGCTGCGCAGCTCGCGCGCTTCGGCTTCGGACAGCTGGCAGTAGCGCCGGATCGCCTCGATATCCGCCGCCATCAGTGCCAGCGGCTTGTGCGGACGGCGCTTGCGCCGGCGCAGGGTCGCCACCGCCCGGGCCTCGGTCGCATCCACCGCCAGCTGCCAGCCCCCCACCCCCTTGATCGCCACGATCCCGCCCCGTTGCAGGACGCGGGCCGCCCCGGCCAGGGGATCGCCCGGCAGTGCCCTGCCCTCGGCATCCACCAGCCACAGGCGCGGGCCGCAATCGGGGCAGGCATTGGGCTGGGCGTGAAAGCGGCGGTCGGCGGGGTTTTCATATTCCGCCCGACAGGGCGGGCACATGCGGAAGGCGGCCATCGAGGTGTTCGCCCGGTCATAGGGAATGGCGCGGGTGATGCTCAGGCGCGGGCCGCAATTGGTGCAGTTGGTGAAGGCATAGCCAAAGCGGCGATCGGCGGGGTCGGCAATCTCGGCCCGGCAGTCTGGACAGGTGGCGGCATCGGGAGTGACGGCAGCGCGGCGCGTGCCGCCTGCGCTCTGCACGATGGCAAAGCCCGCGCCGCGCGGCGGCGGGTCGCAAGGGGTGATTTCCACCGCGTCGATCCGCGCCAGCGGAGGCGCCGCGCTCCGGATCGCCTCGGCCAGCTCCTGCGCCCGTTGCCGCGGCCCGGCCAGGCGGATCAGCACGCCTTCGGCATCGTTCAGAACCTCTCCGCTGAGCCCCGCCGCCTGCCCCAGCCGCCAGACCATGGGCCGGAACCCGACCCCCTGCACCAGCCCGCGCACGCGGATCTGCCAGCCGCCGCCCCTCCGGCCCGCCGCCTTGCCCCCTGATGCTCCACCGCCCGGCGCCGCCTTGCCCATCGATGCCCCGTCAATGAACCGTGCAGACCATGCAGGGATCGAACGAGCGCACCACATGCTGCACCATCACCGGCGCGTCCTCGGCCGGCGTGGCGGGCAGCCCGACCAGCGCCTGCTCCAGAGGCCCCGGCGTGCCCGAGCTGTCGCGCGGGGAAAAATTCCAGGTGGTCGGAGCGATGATCTGGTAGTTGGCAATGCGCCCGCCCTCGACCCGCAGCCAGTGGCCCAGCGCACCCCGGGCGGCCTCGGTCAGCCCGGCGCCGGAGGCCCGATCAGGCGTCTGCCCATGGGCGATGAACGGGTCGGGCGGACGGATCATCTGCAGCCAGCGGCCCATCTCGGGCAGGATCAGGGCGATCTCGATCATCCGCGCCAGGATGCGGGCCTCGGCATTGCCGCCCTCGCGCACCAGATCAAGGGCCAGCGGATGCCCGGCCACCACCTGGCGCGCCAGCGCACCCACCTCGGCCGGAGCCCCGTCGAGGCGCGGCGCCTTGCACCAGGAATAGCCGTCGCGCATTTCCCCATCGGGCCGGGTGCGCCCGTCCAGAGGGTGGCGCGGGGGGGCGTCGTCGTCCAGCCAGGCATGGCTGGAATCCTCGGCAATGCGGGCACAGTCCAGCGGACGCGGGCGGGTCCCGTTGCGCAGCCCGTCGGGAAAAGTGAATTTCCCGTCAACGGGATAGGCGCCGAAGCCGAGATACCTGTCATTGCCGCGCCCGACCCGGTTCAGCCCCGTATCGCGGCTGGCCCGCAGGAACAGGGACAGATCGGCGCGCGGGCGCGCCGCGGCCCATTCCAGAAGTGATTCGGCATCAGCCAGCGCGGCGAATTCTTCCAGGGGGCCGCCGAACAGGTGCCGCTCGAGAAACCGGCAAAAGCCCGCCAGAATGCCCAGAAGGTGACGGATCTCATGAGCGGCGGCGACCCGGGCGGCGCCACCGGGCTGAAGGGTCAGGGTGTGCGGCCACTTGCCCGCAAGCAGTCCGACCACATGCAGGAATTCGGCGCGCGGGCCCAGCATGTCTGCCGACGCGGTGCCGCGCATCGCCGCAAAGCGGGCGGCGATTTCGGAATGCCAGGGGCGCCCGGAATAGGTTTCGCGGGCGAAATCGGGCATGAAGAACATGTAGAAATGGGTCAGGTGGTCGGCCAGGTTCTCGGCCGCATGCACGATGTTCGTCACCAGCTGCCCGTTGGGTGCCGGTGTCAGCCCCTGGGCGTCGGCAATGGCGCGGGCCGCCGCCACCGACTGACTGACGCTGCATATGCCGCAGATGCGCGGCGCGATCACCAGCGCGTCGCGCACATCCTTGCCGCGCAGCATGTTCTCGAACCCGCGATAGAGGGGCGAGACCACCTCGGCGCGCTGTACCTGGCCCTCGGAGATGTCCAGCCGCACCTCCAGGTCGCCCTCGACCCGGTTGAACGGCCCCACCACAAGGCGGCTCATGGCTTGCGGCCCTTGTGCTCGGGGAAGACCCTCACCCGGTCGGAGGTGGCGTTTTCGCGCAGGCGCCGGGGGGTGGCGGCCTTGGACAGCGAGGCCAGCGCCACGAACCACGCCTTGGGCATGTCGGTGGGCAGGCCGACCGGAATGCCGGCGATCTTGGGGGTTTCCACGAAGGGATGGCCGGGTTCCTCGAAGCCCGGCTCGGTGCAGGCGATGCAGGGATAGCCGCCGGTAATGCAGGAGCCTCCGCCATTCCAGGCCCGCCGGTTGCAGTCGCCCGCGGCCTGCGTGCCCTTGCAGCCCAGATTTTCCATCATGCAGCCGATTTCGCAAAGATTTTCGGCACTTGCCTTGTATTCGTAATACTCGTTGCGCGAACAGCCGTGATGAACCAGCGTCCCCGAAATCGCATGGGGCCGGCCGAAATCGTCCAGATCGTCGGCGCTCATCCCGTCGCTGGCCAGATGCGCCAGGGTTTCGGTCACCCAGTCGGGATGGACCGGGCATCCGGGGATATTGATCACCGGCAGACCGCCCGCGCTGCGCCAGCCCGCGCCCAGCAGCCCGCCCGCCAGATCGCCGTCAAAACCCAGCCCCACGGCGCCGGCCCCATTGTCGCCGGTGGCAGTGATACCCCCGAAGGCTGCGCAGCTGCCCACCGCGACCACATGCCGGGCCCGCCGGCCGAGATCGCGGATGATCTCCATCATCGGCCGCCCCGTGCCCGACATCATGTGGAACCGCCCCGTGCCGCCCGGCCCGGTCATCACCGACCCTTCAAGGCACAGGATGTCCAGCCGCCTGCGTCCGGCAAGAATGTCGTCGATGATGCGGCGCACCTCGCCCCCGGTTTCGACGCTCAGCGCCGGGTGCCAGAGGATCTCGATCCCCGCCGCCTCGAAAGCGGTGAGGAAATCGGGCGCCTCGGCGCAGATCAGCGACAGCGTGCAGCCGCCGCACCCCCCCGACTGCAGCCACAGAAGCGTCCGGCGGTTCGACGACTGCACGCTCATGAGCTGGCCTCGGGTGGCGTGCGGGGCAGGTCGAGCGTGAACTGCGCCCCGCCGCCGGGCGCGTCGGCAAAGGACAGCACGGCGCCCAACTCCTCGGCCATGCGATAGGACAGGTAGAGCCCCAGCCCCGTCCCCTGCCCCACCGGCTTGGTGGTGAAGAAGGGTTCGAAAATGCGGTCGGCCTGATCGGGGCGGATGCCGGGACCGTTGTCGCGCACATGGATGCGAATGCGATCGTCGCCGGCCTCGGCAGAAACATCGATACGGGCCCGGCCGGTCCCCCCCAGCGCATCCACCGCGTTCTGCATGAGGTTCACCAGGATCTGGTGCAGATGCCCCCGCCGGGTCACAATGCGCAGCCCGTCCGGACAGGACAGGGTGATCGGCGGCAGGTCGGTCGCGCCCCGGCCGACCCAGCTGGCGGCCGTGCGCAATGCCTGGGCCACGGCGAATTCCTCGTTCGGTTCGCGCTGATTGCCCGAGAAGCGGCGCAGGTCCTGCACGATGGATGACACCCGCTCCGCCCCCTCCAGCGTGCCTTCGATCAGCGCCGGCATGTCCGAGACGATCCTGTCGATGCCCAGCTGCCCGCGCATCTGTGCCAGCGCCTCGGGCGGACGGCCCGCCGCCACCGCATCCAGGTAGCGCGCAACCCTTTCCCCGTATTTTTTCAGGGCATGAATATTGCCATAGATGATGCTGATCGGGTTGTTGAGCTCATGGGCAACGCCCGCCACCAGCCGCCCCAGCGCGGCCATCTTTTCCGACGCGATCAACTGCTGCTGCGCACGTTCGAACTGCCGCAGGGCGTTGTCCAGCTCCCGATAGGCGCGCTGCAATTCGCCCATCGGCCGCCCGATCAGCACCAGACCCGCCGGACGGTTGCGCCGATCATGCCGGGGCGAGCAGTTCACCGAAAGCGGCACGGTTTCGCCATCGGCGGCGCGGATCGTCACCTCGCAATCGGAAAACGGGCGGTTGGCGCGCAGGTGGCGGGCGAATTCCTCGGCCCCGTCCGGGTCCGCAACCTCGAGCACATCCGCCAGCCGCCGCCCCACGAGATCGCCGGGCTTGAGGCCGGTCAGCCGCATCAGCGCCGCGTTGACCTGGACGATCTCGCCCCTGGTGTCGCAGACGATGAGCAGATCGCTCATGGCACTCATCACCGAGGCGATGAACTCCTGCGCGCTTTCCAGTTCGGCGTTCTTTTCCTCCAGCGCGACCTGGCTTTCGACCAGTTCGCCATAGACCCGGTCCATCTGCTGGATGACATCGATCCAGACTTCCTCGCCCTGCGTCCCGCGCGCGATTTCGGCGATCCGCGCGGGGCCGAACGCCCCTGCAGGCCCTGACTGTCCCGGCTCCCGCGGCATGGTCCCCCCCATCACGAACCGTCCATGTCGGCAGCTTCCGGCATCTGGTCATCTCTTTCAATGCCGTATCGTTCGAGTTTGGAACGCAGCCCCACGCGCGAAAGCCCCAGTTCGCGCGCCGCCTTGCTCTTGTTCCAGCGATGGCGGATGAGCGATTCGCGCAGGATGCGCGCCTCGATCGCCTCCACCCGTTCCTTCAGCGTCTCTCCGCCCGACGAGGCGGCAATGGCCGACAGCGCGCCCTCGCCCTCGGGCGGCAGCGTCATCAGCACCTTCGCCGACAGCAGGTCGGCCCCCAGCAGTCCGCCTTCGGGACCCATGACCAGCATGCGCTCGATCTCGTTGCGCAGCTCGCGCACATTGCCGGGCCAGTCATAGCGCTTCATGCAGGACAGCGCCTCGGGCGTCAGCCCGGCGGCATCCTTGCCGATGGCCGAAACCGCCTGCTTGAGCAGGTAACTGGCCAGGATCGGAACGTCCTCGCGGCGCGCGCGCAGGGGCGGGATGGTAATGGTCACGCCGGCCAGGCGGAAATACAGGTCCTTGCGGAAACGCCCTTCGCGCACCGCCTGTTCGATGTCGCAGCTGCTGGCGGCGATGATGCGCAGATCCAGCTTGCGGTTCTGGTTCGACCCCACGGGGCGGTATTCGCCCTCCTGCAGCACCCGCAGCAGTCGGGCCTGAAACGACAGCGGCATCTCGGACACCTCGTCCAGAAACAGCGTGCCGCCGAAGGCCCGTTCGAACAGCCCCGGCTGATCGCCGCGCCCGTTTCCCCGTCGGTCGCCCAACAGCTCGCGTTCCAGCATGTCGTGGTCCATCGCCTGACAGGCCTGCACGGCAAAGGGCTTGTTCCAGCGCAGCGAATTGTAGTGGATGGCACGCGCGGCCAGCTCTTTCCCGGTGCCGCTTTCGCCCAGGAACAGCACCGACAGATCATAGGGCGCCACCCGCGCCAGCATGTCGCAGATGCGGTTCATGGGCGAATTGCGCGCCCGCACGATCCCGTCGTCGAAATCATATTGCCGTTTCAGCCGTTGCCGGGTGTCGTTCACCTTGCGCTGGGCGCCGTCCTCCGACAGGCGCAGCTCGATCGCCAGCAATTCGTTCTGGCGCTGCAGCTCGAACATGGCCAGCGCGCCCTGCAGGGTAAGGATCAGCTTTTCAGGCTGCCAGGGCTTGGTGATGTAGTGGTAGATCCCCGCCTCGTTCAGCCCGGCGATGATGTCGTCGGCTTCCGTGTAGCCCGAGATGATGATGCGGATCACGTCCGGCCATTTCTCACGCACCCGGGTCAGGAAGGCGACCCCCGATTCCCCGGGCATGCGCTGGTCGCACAGGATCACCTGCACCCAGTTCTCGGCCAGGAGGCGCTCGGCCTCGGACGTCGTTTCGGCGGTGAGGATATCGAAATCGTCGTAAAGCGTTCGTTCCAGCGCCTCGAGCGAGCGCGGCTCGTCATCCACGATCAGGATGGTGGGTTTGGTCATGACGCGGCCCTCCTTGCCGGTCCCGATTCCCGATTGTGCCGTTTGTCCCGATGGCGCGCCAGAGTGGGAGGCGTACGCGATTTGGGCACCTTGCGCACGAAGTTCGAGCGCGCCACGTGATAGCTGGGATCGAAACCGTAGAAATTGCGCCGCATGCGGGCAAGCTCTTCCGCGCGGTACTCGGCCAGGGGCTTTTCGGCCTCGTCGGCAGCACGCCGGGCGGCCTTTTCGGCCAGAAGCGCGGGAGCCTGCGCTGCCAGCCCGCGCGCGCGCCGGGCGAGCTCGGCGGCGAAGGCCGGCCGCGCCCCGGGCAGGACGGCATCGGCAAGGCCCAGCGCGGCGGCCTCGAGCGCGCCCATGGGCAGGCGGGCCTCGGTGATGCGGCGGGCGTTTTCCGCGCCGCAGCAGCGCGGCAGCAGATAGGTCCAGAACTCGGAGCCATAGAGATTGCCCATGTCCTTGTAGTGGGGGTTGAGGATCACGCCCTCGCGGATCCAGACCCGATCGCAGGCGCGGGCGAGAAACACGCCCCCCGCCCCCGCATTGCCGGCAATCGCGGCCACGGTCAGATGGCTTTCGCAGCGGACTATGGCCTCGGCCAGGTCATCCATGGCGTTGATATTGGCCCAGCTTTCATCGGCAGGGCTGGCGGCGGCCTCGATATGGTTGAGGTGAATGCCGTTGGACCAGAAATCCGGCCCGCCTTCGAGCACGATCACCCGCGTCTGGCGCGCACAGGCGGCGCGGAAGGCATCGAGCAGCCGCGCACACTGGCCGGTGGACATGGCGCCGTTGAGGAAGGCGAAGGACAGATACCCCACATCGCCCTCCTGGCGATAGGTGATCTCGGTATAGCCTGCCGGGTCATCACGCGGCCGTTCCGGCAGATCCGCCGCAAGCCCGCCCAGAACCGCGCGCGCGGGCAGCTTGAACGGATGCGCCCCGGCAGGGTCGCGCATGTGCCCGATCCACACCGCACCGTCGGCGCAGGCCCGCGCCACCGCCGGCCCCGAAACCGCCAGAAGCGCGCCCGGCCTCCCCTCGAGCCCCGGCGCGGGGTGCGCGTCATGCAGCAGCAGCCGCCGCCCGGCAATTTCGTCCGCCACCCCCGGCACCCCGTCCGAGGCACGGATCTTGCGCAGCACGTCCGCGACCCCGTCCGTCGCCCAGTCGATCGCCCGGTCTGCCTGCCGCACCGGCCCGTTCAGGCGGCCGGTGGCAAAATCGGCCTCTTCCAGCGGCACCGGCGCCGCGCCGGCGGCAATCCTTTCCAGCGCCTCGAAAATTGCCGCCATCGCTTCTTCGGTCACCTCGTTGCGGTAGAGGCTGGATTTCGTCGCCGCCCGCATGGCAAGGCGCCGCCAGGCCCAGATCGGGCCAGCATCCATCTCGGCGCGCGCCTCGAGCACCGTCACCCCCCATTCCCGCGCCCCGCGCAGGATCGCCCAGTCAAGCGCCGCCGGCCCCCGGTCGCCCGGCGGGCCTGGGTGGAGGATCAGCGTGCGGGTGGCGCGCCAGATGTCCTCGGGCACGGCGCGCTTCAGATAGGGGCACAGGATCAGGTCGGGCCGCCACAGCGCCACCGCCTCGCGCGCAAGCGCGTCATTGGTGAAGAATTCCACGCTCACCTCGTGCCCGGCCCGGCGCAGATCGGCAAAGACCCGCTGCGACAGCGCGTTGAACGCATGGATCAGCAGCAGGATCCGCATCAGCCCGCCCCGAACAGGGCCAGCGGCCCGGTTTCGGCCATCACCGTGACGCCAAGGTAGATCGCCAGCCCCGCCACGCCCAGCCGGACCGCCAGCAACAGCCGCGAGGCGGCGGATTCGGCCAGCCGCAGCGGCCACGAGGCGACCCAGGTCAGGGTGGCCATGCCGAGGATCGAACCGAAGCCGAAGATCAGGATGTATCCCATCGCCGTCCAGGCATTGCCGGTGGCCGCGGCCGCCAGCGCCACCAGCCCCGCCGACCCTGCCGCCCCGTGCGCCAGCCCGACCAGATAGGCCCGCAGGGAAAAGGCGGGATGTTCGTGCTCATGCGGGTCGCGGTCATGGGGCAGGTGGCTGCCGGCATGGGAATGGGCGTGAAAATGCGGGCCATCCCCGTGATCGTGCAGATGGAAATGGATCTTCTGGCGCCACATCTTCCACAGCACCCAGCCACCCAGCCCCACCAGCATGATGCCGACGAAAAACTCCATGCCCGCTGCCATGCGCGCGGTCAGCACGTAGCCGAAGGCTACCACCGGGGCCGAGATCAGAAACAGCGTCGTGGTATGCCCCAGCCCCCAGCTGGCCCCCAGCGCCGCCAGCCTGCGCCCCGTCGCCCTGCCGTTCGAGGCCAGCGCGCCCACGGCGGCCAGGTGATCGGCCTCGAAGGCATGGGCCATGCCGACGAGAAACCCCAGCAGCAGGAAGCTTTCCGGTCCCATCTCCGCCCCTCCCCTAGCAGATCCGCGGCAGCTGTTCGCCGGCCAGCCAGTCGACGATGCGGGTGCCGCCGAAACCCGTCTCCATGGTGACGAAACCCATCTCGTCCCCGGTCACCTCGCCGATGATCGCCGCGTCGCGGCCCAGCGGATGGGCGCGCATCGCCGCCAGCAGCGCCGCGGCGTGCCCGGGCGGGCAGATCGCCACAAGCTTGCCCTCGTTGGCAACGTAAAGCGGGTCGAGCCCCAGAAGCTCGCAGGCCGCATCCACCTGCGGGCGGATCGGGATGGCCTCCTCGTCAAGCCTCATGCCCACGCCCGAGGCTTGAGCGATTTCGTTGAGCGCCGCGGCCAGACCGCCGCGGGTGGGGTCGCGCAGGGTGCGGATTTCCGGCACCTCGGCCACCATCGCGGCCACCAGATCGTGCAGGGCGGCGCTGTCGGACAAGATCGCCGTCTCGAACTCCAGGTTCTCGCGGCTCGACATGATCGCCACCCCGTGGTCGCCCAGATGCCCGCTGACCAGGATCCTGTCGCCGGGCCGGGCATTGGCCGCCGAGATGTCGAGCCCCGCCGGCACCACGCCGACCCCGGTGGTGGTGATGAACACCCCGTCGCCCTTGCCGCGCTCGACCACCTTGGTGTCGCCGGTGACGATGGCCACCCCGGCCCCGGAGGCGGCAGCCGCCATGGATTTCACGATCCGCTCCAGATCGGCCAGAGGGAAGCCCTCCTCCAGGATGAATCCTGCCGCCAGATGCAAGGGGCGCGCGCCCGACATGGCGATGTCGTTGATCGTGCCATGCACGCT
This sequence comes from Piezobacter thermophilus, assembly GCF_055386745.1. NCBI lineage: Bacteria > Pseudomonadati > Pseudomonadota > Alphaproteobacteria > Rhodobacterales > Paracoccaceae > Piezobacter > Piezobacter thermophilus. The sequence continues at coordinate 1,876,260 of NZ_AP042380.1, forward strand.
AAGCGCACCGATGTCGCCGCCGGGAAAGAACAGCGGGCTGACCACATGGCCGTCGGTGGCCATCACCATCCGCCCCGCCGGAACCTCGAAGGCGGCCTGGTCGTTCATCTCGCGCAGCATCTCGTTGTCGAAATGCTTCACGAACAGCTCTTCGATCAGCTGGGCCATGGCCCGCCCGCCGGCGCCGTGGGTGATGTCCACCTTTCCGGTGCGCATGTTGATGCGGGTGGGAAAACGTTTGTGGGCGTTCATTCGGCGGCCTCCCGTGCGGCTTCGCGGCGGCGGGCGCGGGCATCGGCGGCGACGGCATCGGCGCGCGCCTTGTCGATGCGGAACCGGCCATAGCTCCAGTAGGCGGCGCAGGAGCCCTCGGACGACACCATGCACGACCCCTGCGGGTTGTCGGGGGTGCAGACGGTTCCGAACAGCTTGCAGTCAGTGGGTTTCTTCACCCCGCGCAGGATGGCGGGGCATTCGCAGCCCTTCACGTCCTGCCCGCGGCTGTCGCCCAGATCGAAGCGGCGCTCGGCATCGAAGGCGGAAAATTCGTCGCGGATCCGCAGCGCCGACCAGGGCACCTCGCCCAGGCCCCGCCATTCGAAGCTGGGGCGCAGCTCGAACACCTCGCTCACCAGCCCCTGGGCCTTGAGGTTGCCCTCGGGGGTGACCACGCGGATATATTCGTTCTCCACCTCGAAGCGGCCCTCGTTGATCTGGCGGATCAGCATCAGGGTGGACTGCATCACGTCCAGCGGCTCGAACCCGGCAATCACCACCGGCTTCTGGAATTCCTCGGCGAAATATTCGTAAGGCGCGCTGCCGATGATCGAGGAGACATGGCTGGGCCCCAGAAAGCCGTCGATCTTCACCTGCCCCAGTTCGCGCACCTCGGGGCTTTGCAGGATGTGCTGGATCGCCGAGGGCGTCAGCACATGGTTGCAGAACACGGTGAAGTTCGCGAGCCCCTCGGCCGCCGCCTGCTTGATCGCCACCGCGGTGGGCGGCGTGGTGGTCTCGAAGCCGATGGCGAAGAACACCACCTCGCGGTCGGGGTTCTCGCGGGCGATCTTCAGCGCGTCCTGCGTGGAATAGACCATGCGGATGTCGGCGCCGTCCGCCTTAGCGCTGATGAGCGAGCGCCGCTTCGAGGCCGGCACGCGCATCATGTCGCCATAGGAACACAGGATCGCGCCGTGGCGCTCGGCCAGTTCGATGGCATTGTCGATGCGCGGGATCGGCAGCACGCAGACCGGGCAGCCGGGGCCGTGCACGAAACGCACGTTCCCGGGCATCAGATCCTGCACCCCGTAGCGGAAGATCGCGTGCGTATGGCCGCCGCAGAATTCCATGAAGGCATAGTCGCGCACCGGGTCGGCTTCTTCGGCGATGCGCGCGGCAAGCGTCTTCGCAATGTCCTTGCGGCGGAAGTCATCCACATATTTCATTCGGCGGCCTCCTGCGGCGGCAGCTGGCCCAGCTCGGCCATCAGTTCAAGGGTGCGCGCGGCCTCCTCGCGGCTGACAACGTTGAGCGCATAGCCCACATGGACCAGCACATAGTCGCCCGGCGTCACCCCCTCGACCAGCGCCAGAGAGATCTCCTTGCGCACACCATCGAGCGAGACGATGGCGGCGGTGCCGTCATCGGTGATCTCGACCACCTCGGCCGGTATTGCCAGGCACATGATTCAGACCTCCTGCCCGATCGTCTGCATGGTGCGGGCGGCCTCGATCCAGTCCAGCCACCCCTGCAAGCCTTCGCCCGTTTTCGCCGAAACCTTCAGCACCTTCAGCCGCGGGTTGATGCGACGGGCATTGGCGATGCAGGCCGCAACGTCGAAATCCAGATGCTCCAGCAGGTCGGTCTTGGTCAGGATCATCAGGTCGGAGGCATGGAACATGTCGGGATATTTCAGCGGCTTGTCCTCGCCCTCGGTCACCGACAGAATCACCACCTTGTGCGCCTCGCCCAGGTCGAACCCGGCCGGACAGACGAGATTTCCCACGTTTTCAATGAACAACACGCCGTTCTTCACATCCAGATGCTCAAGCGCGTGACCCACCATGTGGGCATCCAGATGGCAGCCCTTGCCGGTATTCACCTGGATGGCCGGCACGCCGGTGGCGCGGATGCGCTCGGCATCGTTGGCGGTCTGCTGGTCGCCCTCGATCACCGCCAGCGGCAGCCGCCCCTTCAGCCGCGAAAGCGTCGCCGTCAGCAGCGTGGTCTTGCCCGAGCCGGGGCTGGAAACAAGGTTCAGCGCCAGCGTGCCCGAGCCGGCCAGCGCGGCGCGGTTGGCGGCGGCGTACTGGTCGTTCTTGGCCAGGATGTCCTGTTCGATCTCGACCATCCGGGCCTGGCTCAGCCCCGGGGCATGGGCCCGCGCCGGCCCCTGCCCGTAGTCATGGGTCTGCCCGTTCGGGTGATGATGATGGGCATGAGCATGAGTATGTGAATGCCCCTCCACCGTCACTTCGCCGCTGGCGCAGCCGCACACATTGCACATCAGTCCACCTCCAGGTCCTTGATCCTCAGTTCCTCGCCCCCGGTGATCTGCACCTGATAGGAACCGCATTTCGGGCAGGGATCGAAACGCGCGCGCACCGCGACCGGCTGGCCGCAGGGCATGCACCAGCCGGTCACCGGCGTCTCGATGATCTCCAGCGCCGCGCCCTCGGCGAGAGAGCCGCGCGTCACCACGTCGAAACTGAAGCGCAACGCCTCGGTTTCAACCCCCGCCAACGGGCCGATTTCCAGCCGCACGCGCCGCACCCGGCCAAAGCCTTGCACGGCCGCCTGTTCCTCGATCACGTTGACGATACTTTCACAGATCGACATTTCATGCATCAGGCGGCCCTCAGTTCGTAGTCCACGCAGGGGTCGATGGCCTCGATCACCGCGCGCGCCGGCTCCGGGGCCAGCCCGGCCAGCGCCCGCGCCGCCACCCCGTGCGGGTGAAAATTCCACTCGGTCGGGGCGAGGATCACGTATTCGGCCACCCTTTCCCCGTCGAGGCGGGCATGATGGATCAGACGGCCACGGGCGGTTTCCACCACGCCCAGCCCCGGCGCGGGGGCCGTCCGGGCGCGGGCGGCAGCGATTTCGCCAGGCAGCGCGGCCAGTTCCACCAGCCGTGCCAGCAACCGCGCCAGCAACCCCGCCCCATGGGCGTTGATCGCCGCATCCACCAGCGGATGGGCGTGACGGCGCGCCAGCGGGCCGGTTTCGCGTGGACCATCCCAGTCGGGGATTGCCGCGAAGGCCGGCTCGCGCAGCCGCGGGGCCAGATCGCCGGGCGGCATGTCGGGCAGATAGGCAGGCGTTACCGCACCCAGCCCCGCCTGTCCCTGCCGCAGGGTCGCGGCCAGCCAGCCGGCCGGCAAGGTGCCGGCATCTGCCAACCAGCGGTGCAGATCGGCCATGTCGGCAAGCGCCAGGAAATCCTCGGGCGGCGTTCCCAGCACGTGTCTGCGCAGATAGGCGGCAAGCGCGCCGGCCGCATCCTTGCCGCTGCGCGCCGCCTCGACCAGCGCCATCACCGGCGGGGCAGGCAGCGGCGGGGCAGGCAGCGGCGGCGCATCGGCCGGCCGCCATCCGGTGAGGATTCGCAACAGGTGTTCGCGCGCGGTTTCGGCCAGAACCACCCGCACGGGCCCGGCCCCGATGCGCCCGGCCAGCGCCAGCCCTGCGGCGGCGGAATGGGCCTCGCCGCACAGGACGAAGATCTGCCGCAGCAGCGGCGCCACCTCTTCGCGGCGGCGCCCGCGCAGCAGCCCGCCCACCCGTCCCGCCGGCCGGGTCGAAGTGATGCGCGCCGGGCGGGCGGCAAGATCGATCAGCAGGCGCCCCTCGATGCTCATGCCGCGTCTTCCCCCTTGCGAGGCAGGCCGCGCAGCAGATCGCGCCGGCTGAGCATCGCCGCCCGGTCGCGCCCGTCATCAAGGGAGTCGCGCACCGGCCCCTGCGGCCCCTGCCCTTCCGGCGCGGCTGCCGCCGGCTGCGCCTCGGCTGCGGATTCTGCCTCGGCCACGGCAGCCTCGTGATCGAACTCCTCCATGAAGGGGGCGGGACGGCATTGCGCCAGCGCCCGGCGTTCACGGTCGCCTTCGCCCCTGCATTCGGGGTTCATCACCTCGGCCAGAGCCGCCGCCGCCGTATCGCGTGCGGCCTGCATGTCGGCAAATTCGAATACCGGCGAAAACAGCGAACACATCAGCAGCGGCCCCAGATCCTCGTCGAGAGTGACGATGAATTCCACCTCTCCCGCGGGCAGCGGGCGGCGCAGCTTGTGGCCCGTGGCCCAGCCCGCCTCGGCCTGCGCCGGCACGATCACCAGGTTCAGGAACCACGGCGTGATCAGCACCCCCAGCCGGTCGCCGCCGCTGTCCGCAAGCGGCTCGAAACCCAGCGCGGCAACCCCAAGCGCCCGGTTCAGGATCGGCATGCCCTCCATCCGGGTGCGCGCGATCAGCTCGAACCGGGTTTCGAGAAGGACGCGGATCTCGGCCGGGTCCTGCATCAGTCAACCACCATGAAATCTTCGCGCCGTCCGTCGCATTCGGGGCAGGTCCAGTGCTCGGGCAGTTGCGAAAACGGCGTGCCCGGCGGGATCTGCCAGTAGTCGTCGCCCTTTTTCGGATCATACTGCCACCAGCAGATCTTGCATTCGAGGATGTCGTCATCCTTCAGCTTCGTCAGGTCGCCGCCAAAGGAGCCGTTGAAGTCACTCATCGTAAAGCCTCATCACCTCGGCCAGACGCTTGGCGCTGTCGCGAATGTCCTCGGGGGCAGCAAGGACCACCTCGGGGACGGGGGTGATCTCGATCGAATTGAGGATCAGCGCATCCTGCGAGTTGAAATACTGCACCCACCAGACATTGCGGGTGCCGGTCGAGGACACCCGGCAATTGCCGTAGCCGCGCGACAGCACGATGGTGTCGCCCACGCCCAGCTTGCGCGCCAGATAGTCCAGATCGGCCTCGGAATGGGGCAGCAGCGACAGGTTGATGCTGTGCACCGGCGCGCCGGGGCCGGCCCGGGGCACCTTTTCGGCAATCTCGGTCAGCAGGGGCGGCGCGTTGAACACCCCGTCGGGCAGCGGGTCCGAGGCCGGCTCGGGCAGGTCGGCGGCCGCGGCAAAGACCCGTTCGGACACCGCCGCAGGCCATGCGCCCACCTCGACCGCATCGCGGGCAAGGCTGCCCGAGTCGTCGAAATGCAGCACCCGCCACAGCCCGGCAAAGACCGATTCCTGCACCTGGATGCGCGGCCCGGCCACCATCGAGACCTCTCCCTCGCCCAGGATCTGGTTCACAAGTCCCAGATCGGCGGGCGACAGATCGGCAAGCTCCACCATCTGCGCCGGATCGCCCGGCTGCCAGCCCTTCAGCACCGCCAGGATGGCCCGCAGCCGGTCCTTGCCGGCCTCCATCCCCACGGTCTCTTCCGGCTCGGGTGCCGCCGGAAGCTGGAAGGTGAACATCTCGCGCGGGATCTCCATGGGCGCCAGCTCGATCCCGTCGGGGCTTTCGGGCTGGCTGCCGGGGCCGAGGCCGAGTCCGGGAGGAAGTTGAAAATCCTGTGTCATGGGCCCGTATCCTTTCACGTCCGTTCGCGCTGTCATGTCACCGAGCAGCGCCCGCGGGGGCGCAGCCATCGGGGAATTGGTAGGGCGGCGGATCATGCGGCTGGCCGGCCAGGATCCGGTTGATCTCGGTGATGTAGTCCTGCCAGTCGAGCACCTTCTGGATGCGCCCCAGATAACCGCCATCGCGCAGGAAGATCAGCACCGGGTAGCGGTTGAACCGGAACCGCGTCTGGATCCTGCGTTCGCTGCCCCGATCGAGCACCGCGCCGGTGAGGTGGCCGTTCGAGGCCTTGATGATCTCGGGCAGGATCACGGCCAGATCGTTGACCTCCACATGGCGTTTCCAGTCGCCGCCCACCATCAGCACCATGTCGCCGGCGTCGCGGGCGAAATCGTCCAGCGTATCGGCGTCGAGGACGGGCAGGTTTTCCCGTTCGATCACCGATTGCATCAATGGCGAAAACATCTCAGCGTCCCTCCCTGCGGTCGCGTTCTTCGGCGGCGGCGATGATGTCGGCAAACAGAACGTCGACATTGCCGTCGCCGCCGGCGATCACGTCGTCGAGCGCGGCCAGCGCGTCCGAAAGCCGCGCCGCCTGCCGGGCGTCCAGAACCTCGCGCGCGGCATCGATGAACACCAGCACCCAGCTGCCGGGCGGCTGGCGGCCCACCAGCATCATGTCGATGCGCCGCCGCCGCCCCTGCCGGTCGGCGCAGATCGCATGGGTGAGACCGCATTCGACCACCTGCATGGGCACGCCAAGGCACATTACCCCTGCCCTCCGGGGGCGCGGGCCAGAATGGCCTCGATCTCGGCATCGGGGTCGGCGGGCGGGGCGAAATTGCCGTCCGCCAGCAGCCGCGCGTCGCCGATCCGGCAGGCCTCGTCGGCCGAGGGGCGTTCGCCCTCGTAGCGCTCGGCGGTCATGATCGGGCAGGCGATGGTGCTGTCAGGAGGCAGCGGCACCGGCCGGCGGCGCAGCACGATCCGGTGGCGGGCTAGCTCTTGCACGGCCATGTCGATGGCCGGGTCGATCCGGGCCCGGACCACATCGCGCAGGCCGCCGCCGTAATCGTCCAGCTCTTCGGGCTGCACCCCGATCAGCAACAGGCGCGAAGGCGCATCGCCCATCATCGCCGCCATGGCCAGAACCTCCTGGAAACCGGTCTGGTGCAGGCTGATCTTCTTGCAGCCCATGAACCGGGGCACCTCGTCATCCTCGACCCGCTTCAGCGTGCCCGGCGGCAGGCCGTAATCGACCGCATCGAACACGATCAGCACGTCCGCCTCGCGCACATGCTGCACCAGATAGATGCCCTGGGTGCCGCCATCCATCAGCGTCACGTTGTCGGGGATGTCGTAGCGGCGGTGCATCTCCTCGACCGCGCGCACACCGAAGCCCTCGTCCGCCCAGAGCAGGTTTCCGATCCCCAGAACAAGAACTTTCGGCCGGTCCGGCATGTCCTCTCCCTGTTTCCGCACCCCGCTGCGAATCGTCGCACCGGTTCGACGGCTTCCAGTATGGCAGAAAATCCGGTTGCTCGGCTTCCAAAGCTGCGAAGAAAATTTCACGCCTTTTCAATGGACACACTCATGCGTAGCGCAAAAACCGGATATTTGAATTCCACCATATGAAAGGATACTTTCCATACCGGCATCCGCCATCGTCACGCACAGGGCGCCGCGCCCCCGGAAGAGGACGCGGCGCCCGAGCGAAGCTGCCGATGGGCCGGCTCAGTCCCGATCCACGGGACGGTCGTCCTTGAACATCCGCCAGCCCGAGATCATCGAGCTGATGATCGACTGCCGCGACATGATGTCCTCGCGCACCGCCACATAGACATGGATCATCACGAAGAGGATGATCACCCACATGCCCAGATGGTGCCAGGTATGGACATCCTGGCTCTGCCCGAAAAGCGGGATCACCCAGGACGAGAACCACTCGTATTCCCATGAATCCATCCCGGCGCCTTCGCCGTAAAGGGCAAGGCCGGTGACGATCATGAAGACGATCCCCCACACATACATCACATGCATGGTGATCACCGCCAGCGGGTTGTGGCCGGCATATTTGCGCGGCTCCTTCACCAGCATCAGATACCACAGGATTTCATGCCACACGCCGCCCCAGAAGCTGGACCTCCACACCGGCGGCAGGAAGATTTCGCGCGCATGCGCGTTACCGACCACCACCCAGTAGAGGCGGAACACGAAGCCCACGATCACGATCCATGCGGCCACGAAGTGGATGTAGCGGATCCAGCCGAACAGGAACCAGTCGGAGGCCTCGCCGCCCAGCGAAGGCGGCGGAGAGCCGATGAGATAGCCGCTCACCCCCAGCGCCAGGATGGCGAATGCCTGCACCCAGTGCCAGATGCGCACCGGTGCCTGATAGACGTAGATCGCCTCTTCCTTGTGTGCCCTGATCTCGACCATAGCGCGCCCTCCTCAGCGGACCTTGACGTTGGCCAGTTCCTCGCCGTCTTCGCTCATGACATGGGTCGAGCAGGCAAGACAGGGGTCGAAACTGTGCAGCGTGCGCAGGATCTCGACCGGCTCTTCGGCGACCTCGACCTTCGTGTTCATCAGCGCCGCCTCGAAGGCGCCGATATTGCCTTCGTTGTCGCGGGGGCTGCCGTTCCAGGTGGTGGGCACGACGCACTGGTAGTTGTCGATCTTCGTGTCCTTGATGCGGATCCAGTGCCCCAGAGCGCCGCGCGGCGCCTCGGTGAAGCCCACGCCCTTGACCTCGCTCGGCCAGGTTGAGGGGTCGAACTTCTCGGTGTTGGCGGTGGCGCTGTCGCCGGCCTTGATGTTGGCGATCAGCTTGTCCACGAAGTAGAGCTGGGTTTCGGCCGCCCACTGGGCCTCGAGCGCGCGGGCCGCGGTGCGCCCCAGCGTCGAGAACAGCGCCGAAACCGGCAGATCCAGCGCGCGCAGCGTGCGGTTGATCTGGTCGGTGAAATATTCGTGGCCCTGGGCATAACCGACGATGTAGCGCGCCAGAGGGCCCACCTCCATCGCGTGCCCGCGCCAGCGCGGCGCCTTGATCCAGGAATACTTGCCGCCTTCATCGATGCGCTTGATGTCGGTTTTCGTGCCGACAAGGTTGGGGCCCAGCTCGTAATTGGCCTCGGTGATGCCGTCCCAGGGATGCAGGCCCCTGGCCTCGTCGGGGTACTTGTACCACGAATGCGGAACGAACTCCTGAATCTGCTCGGGGTCGCGCACATCGACCGGGTGCACTTCGTCAAGCTTGCCGTTGATGATCGCGCCCACCGGCATCATCAGGTTTTCGGGGCTGTAGTCGTTGGCCCGATCGGGGATATCGCCATAGGCCAGCACGTTCTGCCCCGACAGCCCGCCGCCGTAAAGCCAGCTCTTGTAGAACCCGCCGATGGCAATCACGTCCGGGATGTAGACGTTGTTGACAAATTCGATTGTGCGCTGGGTGACACTGCGCACGTAGTTCAGGCGCTCCATGTTCACCGGCGCGCCGGCGCCCTGCACCCCGTCCATGTTGATGGCGCAGGGCACCCCGCCAACCAGCCAGTTGGGGTGGGTGTCCTTGCCGCCGAAGATGGTGCGCACGGTCATGATTTCCTTCTGGAAATCCAGCGCCTCGAGGTAATGCGTGACCGCCATCAGGTCGGCCTCGGGCGGCAGAAGATAGGCGGGGTTGGTCCAGTAGCCGTTCTTGAACGGCCCCAGCTGACCGCTTTCCACGAAGTTGCGCAGCCGCGTCTGGATGTCGCGGAAATATCCGGGGGACGATTTCGGATGCCGCGGGCTGACCGCTTGCTGCAGCTCGCTCGTGGCCTTGGGGTCGGCCTTCAGCGCGTTCACCGGGTTCACCCAGTCCAGCGCATGCAGGTGATAGAAATGCACCAGATGGTCATGCACCTGCAGCGCCAGCTGCATGATGTTGCGGATCGAGTTGGCGTTTTCGGGGATGTCGATGCCCAGCGCATCCTCGACCGCCCGCACCGAGGTCAGCGCGTGGGTGCCGGTGCACACCCCGCAGATGCGCTGCACGAAGGCCCAGGCATCGCGCGGATCGCGGCCCTTGAGGATCACCTCGAGCCCCCGCCACATGGTGCCGGTGGAGACCGCATTGCGGATCACGTTGTTCTCGTCGAGGTTCACCTCGCAGCGCATGTGCCCCTCAATCCGGGTCACCGGATCGACGACCACGCGCCGGCCGCTGTCATCAAGGGTGAAACCGTTGGGGGTGGTCACGATAGCCATTATGCATCATCTCCCTTGCTCGCGATGCGCTTGATCACGCTGGCGCCGGCATGGATTGCCGCCGCCCCCGCGACGATGCCGGCCGCCGCCGTGCCGATCTGGTCGGCGTCGGCGTCAATGCCGAAGCCCTTGATGTCGGTGAGGCGCTCGTAAAAGCCGCCCTTGTCCCAGAAGCCGTCCTCGGAGCAGCCGATGCAGGGGTGGCCGGCCTCGATCGGGAAGGACAGCCCGCCGTTCCACTTGATGGTCGAGCAGGCGTTGTAGGTGGTCGGCCCCTTGCAGCCCACCTTGTAGAGGCAGTAGCCCTTGCGCGCGCCCTCGTCGTCGAACTTCTCGACGAACTGGCCGGCATCGAAATGGCCGCGCCGGTAGCACTTGTCATGGATGCGCTGGGAATAGAACATCTTGGGCCGGCCCTGGTTGTCCAGCTCGGGCAGCTTGTCGAAGGTCACCATGTAGGTGATCACCGCGGTCATCACCTCGGCAATCGGCGGGCAGCCGGGCACCTTGATGATCGGCTTGTCGCCGATGCCGGGCACCTTGTGGGTGGGGGTGGCGGTGGTGGGGTTGGGGCGCGCCGCCTGCACGCAGCCCCAGCTGGCGCAGGAGCCCCAGGAAATGATCGCCTTTGCCCGGTTGGCGACCCGGGTCAGCTCGTCCTTGAAGGGCTTGCCGCCCGAGATGCAATACATGCCCTCTTCGCCCAGCGGCGCGTTGCCCTCGACCGCCAGCAGGAAGTTGCCGTCGTATTTTTCCAGCGTCTCGTCGATGATCGCCAGCGCCTGCTCGCCGGCCGCCGCCATGATGACATTGTCGAAGTCCAGCGAGATCATCGACAGGATCACGTCCTTGGCCAGCGGATGCGCCGAGCGGATGAAGCTTTCCGAACAGCAGGTGCATTCCAGCCCGTGCAGCCACAGCACCGGGATGCGCGGCTTGTTCTCCATCGCCTCGGCGATCTTCGGCGCGAATGCCGGGCTGAGCCCCAGCGCCCCGGCCGCGAGGCTGCAATATTTAAGGAAACTGCGCCGGGTGATCCCCTGCCGGCGCATCACGTCATAGAAGGTCTCGACCATCTCATCTCCCTTCGCATGGCTGTCGGTGCGCGGTTGTCGGTTCGGGCGCACGGCTGTCCGCAACCAGCATAGGCAGGCGAAAACACCGCACCGAAGCAAAACCCTCGCCGGCGCGGAAAACCCCGCGCCTGCCCGAAATCCCCGCATTTTCAGCCGGTTGCCCGGATTGTCGCGATCAGTGCCGGCCGAACCGCATGAGAGGATGGCTTCCATCCGGTCAAATGCCGGCAAGAAGCTTTCCATCCCGCGCAGGGCCCGCGCAGGGATCGACGCTCTGTGCAGGGTGCGCTCACGCGGTTCTGATTTTGCCCCTGCGCAAACCCGTATCAGGATACGGTCATGGAGGAAGAGGAGGGGCCCGCATGGCCGCACTGACGATCGGACAGGCCGCCCGCAGGGCCGGAGTCGGCGTGGAGACGGTCCGCTTCTACGAACGCAAGGGGCTGATCGAGAGACCGCCGAAGCCGGCCTTTGGCGGCTGGCGCGACTATTCCGGCGAAACCGTCCGGCGCATCCGGTTTATCCGGCAGGCGCAGGAGCTGGGATTTTCGCTGCGGGAAATCGGCACCCTTCTGAGCCTGCGCGCCGATCCGGCAACGAACTGCTCGGCCGTGCAGAAACAGGCGCAGGACAAGCTGGCGCAGGTGGAACGCAAGATCGAGGAGTTGCAGAAGATCGGCGCGGCGCTGAGACGGGTGATCGCCGCCTGCCCCACGCAGGGCGGGCTGGAGGGCTGTTCGATCATCGCCGCGCTGGAAGATCCGGGGCAGTTCTCCCGGCCCGGCGGTGCCGATGGTCGCGATCGGGCGCCCGAACCGGCAGGTGCCGTGCGGCCGGATCAGAGAATCTGATCCACCACCCGTTTGAGCCGCGCGATGGTGCCGTCCACGTCCTTCAGCTTGTCCAGCCCGAACAGGCCGATGCGGAAGCTGCGGAAATCTTCCCCCTCGTCGCATTGCAGGGGCACACCGGCGGCAATCTGGACGCCATGATCGGCAAATCTGCGCCCGGACTGGATGTCGGGATCATCGGTATAGCCGACCACCACGCCCGGCGCCCCGAACCCTTCGGCCGCCACCGAAACGATCCCCTTCTGCTTCAGCATCGCGCGCACGCCTTCGCCCAGCGCCCATTGCGCCTTGCGCAGGGCCTCGAAGCCGTAGTCGGCACTTTCCGCCATCCGGTCGCGAAAGACGCGCAGCGCATCGGTGGGCAGGGTGGCGTGGTAGGCGTGGCCGCCGGCCTCGTAGGCGGCCATGACCTGCCGCCACTTCTTCAGGTCCAGCACGAAACTGTCGCTTTCGGTCTGCTCGAGCCGCGCCAGGGCGCGTTCCGACAGCATCACCAGCCCGGCGCAGGGCGAAGCGCTCCATCCCTTCTGCGGGGCGCTGAGCAGGACGTCCACGCCGGAGCGGCGCATGTCCACCCAGACCGCGCCGCTGGCGATGCAGTCCAGCACCATCAGCGCTCCCACCTCGTGCGCCGCCTGCGCCAGCGCGGCCACATAGTCGTCGGGCAGGATCATCCCCGAGGCGGTTTCCACATGCGGGGCGAAGACGATGCCGGGTCGGCGGCGGCGGATCTCGGCCACCACCTCGCCGATGGGCGCAGGGGCGAAGGGGCGCGGGGCGGCATTGCCCAGCTGCCGGGCCTTCATCACCGTGGCACCCGCCGCAATCCCGCCGGTCTCGATGATCTGGCTCCACCGGTAGGAAAACCAGCCGTTGCGCACCACCAGCACCTCGGCGCCGCGGGCGAACTGGCGGGCCACCGCCTCCATCCCGCAGGTGCCGCCGCCGGGCACGATGGCCACCGCATCGGCGGCGTAAACCTCCTTCAGCATCGAGGAGATGTCGCGCATCACCTGGCGGAAGGCAGCCGACATGTGGTTGAGCGAACGGTCGGTGAAGACAACCGAAAATTCCTCGAGCCCGTCGGGATCGACGGTGGAAAGCGGCGCGGGCATGGAGTTTCTCCTTGATGCTGTGGTGCGGTGATAGCGTGCGTCCATCGGGTTGGCAAAACGGTTTTCGGGACCTGCAGGGGGCGCTGCCCCCTCTGGCGCGCGGAGCGCGCGCCATTCACCCCCGGAGTATTTTCCGGCAAGAGGAAAAGGAGGGGCGCGGTTTTCCGCGTTTTCAGCCGATCGGTCCGGCCAGGCGCTCTTCGCTGAGCATGACGTTGGCCTCGACATCCCCGGCCCCCGGCAGGGTCATGATCCGGCGGCGCAGGATGCGTTCGAAATCGGACAGGTCGCGCGCCACCACGCGCAGGCGGTAGTCATACATGCCCAGGACGTGCTCGACCGTCTGCACCTCGGGGATGGCGCTGACCGCGCGTTCGAAGTCCTCGAAGCTCACCTGTCGCTTGCGGGCAAGCTTGATGCCCAGAAACACCGTCACCCCGAACCCAAGCGCCTCTGCATCCAGCCGCAGGCGCCGGCCGCGGATCACGCCGGCCTGTTCAAGGCGGCGGATGCGCCGCCAGGCGGCCGGTTGCGACAGGCCGAGCCGGCGGCCCACCGCCCCGGCGCTGCGGGTCGCGTCCCGCATCAGCAGCCGCAGGATCTGCCGGTCGGTATCGTCGAGCGCGATCATACCGGCAGGGCCTCGTCGTTCTTGACCCGCGACAGGTGCATCAGCGCCTCGACATCGGCGATATGGGGCAGCGCCAGGATGCGGTCGCGGTAGATCTGGCGGTAGTGGTTCATGTCGTGGGCGATCACCGCAAGGCGCACATCCACCCGGCCCAGGAAGGTCTGGATCTCGAGTACCTCGGGGATCTCGCGCGCGGCGGCGATGAACTCGTCGAAGGCGCGCGGCCGGGTCTTGTCGAGGGTGAAGCGCAGGGAGACCTCGACCGCGTAACCGAGCGCGGCCCAGTCGATCACCGCCTCCTGCGCGCGGATGATGCCCGCCGCCTGCATCCGCTCCAGCCGCCGCCAGCAGGTGGCCGGGGTGACGCCGGCGCGCGCGGCCAGCTCGCCGTTGGTCAGCTGCGGCGCGGCCTGGTAATGGCGCAGGATGCGCCTGTCGGTATCGTCCAGCATGGATTTTCCGCATACAGGATTATTAGCGAATGAAGTTTCAGAATATTAAGGATTCTTGAAAATGATTGGAATCGCAATCTGAAAAAAACGCGCTAGACCCGCATCGGAACATGCATATCACGAGAAAGGGAACGGAACATGCGTGTCTATTACGATCGCGATTGCGACATCAATCTCATCAAGGACAGGAAGGTGGCCATTCTGGGCTATGGCAGCCAGGGGCATGCGCACGCGCTGAACCTGCGCGATTCGGGGGCAAAGAACGTGGTCGTCGCCCTGCGCGAGGGCAGCCCCAGCGCGAAGAAGGCCGAGGCCGAGGGCCTGCAGGTGATGGGCATTGCCGAAGCCGCCGCCTGGTGTGATCTGATCATGTTCACCATGCCCGACGAGCTGCAGGCCGAGACCTATCGCAAATACGTCCATGACAACCTGCGCGACGGCGCTGCCATCGCCTTTGCCCACGGGCTGAACGTGCATTTCGGCCTGATCGAGCCGAAACCGGGCGTCGATGTCATCATGATGGCGCCAAAGGGCCCCGGCCACACCGTGCGCGGCGAATATCTCAAGGGCGGCGGCGTGCCCTGCCTGGTGGCGGTGCACCAGGATGCCAGCGGAAAGGCGCTGGAGCTGGCACTGTCCTACTGCGCGGCCATCGGCGGGGGACGCTCGGGCATCATCGAGACCGACTTCAAGGAAGAATGCGAAACGGATCTGTTCGGCGAACAGGCGGTGCTGTGCGGCGGTCTGGTGGAGCTGATCCGCATGGGCTTCGAAACCCTGGTCGAGGCGGGCTATGCGCCCGAGATGGCCTATTTCGAATGCCTGCACGAGGTGAAGCTGATCGTCGATCTGATCTATGAAGGCGGCATCGCCAACATGAACTACTCGATCTCGAACACCGCCGAATACGGCGAATACGTCTCGGGGCCGCGCATCCTGCCGCGCGAGGAAACCAAGGCGCGGATGAAGGCGGTTCTGGAGGACATCCAGCAGGGCCGCTTCGTGCGCGACTGGATGACCGAATGCGCCGTGGGCCAGCCCAGCTTCAAGGCCATCCGGCGCAACAACGACGCCCACCAGATCGAGGAGGTGGGCCGGCGCCTGCGTGACATGATGCCCTGGATCACCGCCGGCAAGATGGTGGACAGGGAAAAGAACTGAGGAAGGACCGCGCCGGCCCTGGCTGCGATCCGATGCCCCCGGCCCCGCGGCCGGGGGTTTTCATTTACCCCGCCCCCGCGGCACGGCTTGCAATGGGCGCCCGCCCGCCGCATCATCGGCATGTATCAAGAAAGACGGGGGGCAACGACATGGATTCGACCGGCGGCGGCCTGGGACTGATGGACATCTTCTGGCTTCTGTTCCTGCTGTCGGCCTTCCAGCCCCTGGTCACGCGCAAGCTGCTGGACAATCTCCGCCAGCGCAAGATCGCCCAGATCGAACGCAAGCGGGGCTCGCGGGTGATCCTGCTGGTGCATCGGCAGGAAACCATGAGCTTCCTCGGCTTTCCGATCATGCGCTATATCGACATCAACGATTCCGAGGCGCTCCTGCGCGCCATTCACGCCACCGGCCCCGACACGCCGCTGGACATCGTGCTGCACACGCCGGGGGGGATGGTGATCGCCGCCACCCAGATCGCCCGCGCGGTCAAGGCCCATCCCGGCAAGGTCACGGTCTTCGTGCCGCATTTCGCCATGTCGGGGGGCACGCTGATCGCGCTGGCCGCCGATGAAATCGTCATGAGCCCCCACGCCACGCTGGGCCCCATCGACCCGCAGCTGGGCCAGCAGCCGGCGGCCTCGATCCTCAAGGTGGTGGAACAGAAGCCGCTCAAGGACATCGACGACCAGACGCTGGTCATGGCGGATCAGGCGGCGAAGGCGATCTCGCAGGTGCAGGCAACGGCGAAATCCCTGCTGATGGGCAGGATGGACCCCGAACAGGCGGACAGGCTGGCCACCACCCTCTCCGAGGGGCGCTGGACCCACGACCATCCGATCTTCGCGGCCGATGCCCGCGAACTGGGCCTGCCGGTCAGCACCGACATCCCCGACGAGATCCTGGCGATGATGTCGCTCTACCCCCAGCCCACGCAAAGAACGCCCAGCGTGGAGTATCTGCCCCACCGGCAACCCCCGCAAAAGCCGAACTGAGGAGCCCCGGCTGTCAGGCGACGGCGGCCTTCACCGCTGCCACGACGCTGTCCACCGTGCGCGTCAGCAGCGCCCCGTCCTCGCATTCGGCCATGACGCGGATCAGGGGCTCGGTCCCCGACTTGCGGATCAGAAGCCGCCCGCGTCCGCTCAGCGCCGCCTCGGCCTCGGCAATCGCATGCTTCACCGCCGCGGCGGCAAGCGGCGCCTGCCCCGTCTCGTAGCGAACATTCCGCAGCAGCTGCGGGACCGGCTCGAACTGGCGGGACAGTTCCGAGGCGCGCCGCCCACTGCGAACCATCTCGGCCAGGAAGTGCAGCCCGGCCATCAGCCCGTCGCCGGTGGTGGCGTAATCGGTCATCACCACATGTCCCGACTGTTCGCCGCCAAGATTGAAGCCGCCTGCGCGCATCCGCTCGACCACGTAACGGTCGCCCACGGCGGTGCGCTCAAGCCCGATCCCCCGTTCGGCGAGAAACCGCTCCAGCCCCAGATTCGACATGACCGTGGCCACCAGGGCACCACCCCGCAGCCGGCCCTCTTCGGCCCAGCGCGAGGCCAGCAAGGCCATGAGCTGGTCGCCATCGGCGATCTGCCCGTGTTCGTCGATCACGATCACCCGGTCGGCATCGCCGTCAAGGCAGATGCCCACATCGGCCCCGTGCGCGGCCACCGCTTCGGCCGCGACCTGGGGCCTGGTCGAACCGCAACCGCGGTTGATGTTGTGCCCGTCGGGCGAGACCCCCACGGGGACGACATCGGCGCCCAGTTCCCACAGAACCTCGGGGGCAGAGCGGTACGCGCCGCCATTGGCACAGTCGATCACCACCTTCAGCCCGTCAAGGCGCAGGTCCCGCGGCAGCGAGGATTTCACCCGCTCGCCATAGCGGAATCGCGCGTCGTCCACCCGCCTGGCGCGGCCGATATGGGCCGGGCGCGCCAGTTCCACGCCGCTTTCCACCAGCGCCTCGATCTCGGCCTCCATCTCGTCGGACAGCTTGAACCCGTCGGGGCCGAAGAACTTGAGGCCGTTGTCCGAGGCCGGGTTGTGGCTGGCCGAGATCATCACTCCCAGATCGGCCCGCATCGAACGGGTCATCAACCCGACCGCCGGCGTCGGCACCGGTCCCAGCAGCAGCACGTTCATGCCGGTCGAGGTCAATCCCGCCGTCAGGGCGTTTTCGAACATGTAGCCGGAAAGCCGGGTGTCCTTGCCGATCACCACCCGGTGAACGCCCCCCGCCTCGCGGCGGAAATAACGTCCCACCGCGGCCCCGATCCGCAGGGCCATGTCGGCGGTCATCGGGTAAACATTGGCGGTGCCCCGCACCCCATCGGTTCCGAAAAGCTTGCGCATTTTTCAAATCTCTCAACGAACGGCCTGCCACAGGCGCAGGGCCTGGGCGGTTTCTGCCACGTCATGCACCCGCAGGATTTGCACGCCCTGCGCCAGTGCCGCAAGCCCCACGGCGATGGAACCGGGCGCACGCGCGTCAGCGCGCGGTTCCTTGCCGATGGCGCCGATGAAGCGCTTGCGCGACACCCCCAGCAGAATTGCACAACCAATCCCGTGAAACAGGCTGATATTTTGCAACAGCGCAAGGTTGTGCGCCTGCGTCTTGCCGAACCCGATTCCCGGATCGACCACGATCCGGCTGCGCGGAATGCCCTGCCCCTCCAGCGCCTCAACCCTTGCGGCAAGGAAATCGTAGACATCCAGCACCACATCCGCATAGGACGGATCGTCCTGCATGGTGGCCGGATCGCCGCGGCTGTGCATGACGCAGACCGGCACGCCGCGCCCGGCGCACAGCGGCGCCAGGGCGGGGTCGAAGGTGAAGCCCGACACGTCATTGACCAGATCGGCGCCGGCCTCCAGCGCCGCCCGCGCCACCGCCGCCTTGCGGGTGTCGATCGAGATCGGCAGGGCGATGTCCCCGCCCGCCAGCCCGGCGATGACCGGGGCAACGCGGGCGGCTTCCTCGGCCTCGGGGACGGTGGCCGCGCCGGGGCGGGTGGATTCGCCCCCCACGTCGATGATATCCGCCCCTGCCGCGACCATCGCCCGCACGGCGGCCTGGGCGGCCGCTGGCGTCTGGTGCCGCCCGCCATCGGAAAAGCTGTCCGGGGTGACGTTGAGAATGCCCATGATCCGCGGCCGGTCTAGCGTTAGTCCGCAAAGCGGCGTGCGCGGCGTGGTCAGGCGGTGCAGAACCTCCCCGGGGATGTCCGAGGCCGCAACGATGCGCGCCGGGCGGGCGCGCGAAAGGCATTCGGCATGGGTGAACCACAGACGCCCTCCGGCCAGGGGCACGGCGCCCTTGGGCCGGGACGCGCCATGCTGAACCAGCGGGCGGTAACGGTCTTCGTCGCTCACAGTTCCGGGCTCTCCACCGATACGGCGCGCAACGGCACGCCGGGATTGTCGGGCAGATCGGCGCCGAAGACCATCATTTCCTCGGCGTGGAAATGCGCCGCGAACCAAGCCGCCAGCGCCACCGCGTCAGAGGGCTGCGCCGACGGGCCATCCACCGCGTCGAGCACGATCTTGGACGGAGCCCAGACGCTGATCTGGCCGTGCTTCATGGCCCAGTCGAGTTCCGTCCGGGTGGCGACCACCACGCAGCGGGGATCGCGCGCGGCCAGAACCCAGGCGTTCTGCTCGATCGCCAGCAGGTCGATCCGCCGCTGGGTCATCGGGTGTCCCGATTGCGGCGCCGGCGCATCGGGCGCGCCCACGCACAGGATCAGCGGCCGGCCCTGCGCCTGAAGCCGGTCGATCCAGCCCGGCAGATGGGGCGAGGCAATGGCGGCATTGGACAGATACACCAGCCGGGGATGGGGGCGGTCGTCATCGTCGGGCCGGTGCCAGACCTGGCCGCGCGCGCGGACGATCTCGACCCCCAGCGCGCCGGGGCCGCGGTCAAGCTTTTCGATGCGCACGAACACCCGCACCGCCTGGGGTTCGGCCAGGATGCGCTCGGCAATCCGTTCGGCCAGCGTCTCCAGCAGGTTCAGCCGCTCTTCGGCCAGTTCATGGGAAATCGCCTCGGTCACCTTGTCATAGGACAGGATGCGGTCCACGTCGTCGTCGATGGGCACCGCTACGGGCTCCACCTCGACCACCACGTTGAAGCAGACCCGCTGGGTAGTGCCGCGCTCGGACTGGAAGGCGCCGATTTCCACCTCGACCACGTGATCGCGCAGCGAAATGCGGTCAAGCGGCCCGTCCCCGGCCGTGGCACTGGCGCGTTCGGACGGGTGAGAAAAGGCAAGGCGGATTTCGCTGCTCATGGAAGGGATCTCATTGAACGGGGACCTCCGGGGCTGACAGGCGTGATGTCGTCGGCATGCCGGCACGAGAATGCGCGCGGAGCGCTGCTATAGCAGGCCCGTGTGCGCCGCACCAGCGCCGGAAAGCGTCATGGCCGGCAAGAGAGTGCAGGCGGTCACCGCGCGCGGGTGGTGTCAGCCGTTGCTCGCCGTGCGGAGCTTCGGGCGATAGAAGACATGCACGCCGATCTTCGCCGTGCGGGTGAACTTGCGCGCCCAGCGCGGCCGCACCGAAGTGGTGTGATAATAGGTCGCGCCGTCGGTCAGATCCTCGTCAACGCCATCCAGAACCGCGCGCGCAACCTTGCCCACCCGTTCCCAGGCCGCAGGTTCGGTGATCACTTCCTTGCGGCCGTCGCACAGGAAGGTGAACTGGCACTGGTACTTGCGGCCAGTCCCCTGGCGGATCACGCCGCAATAGGTATCGGGAAAGCGGCTGCTTTTCACGCGGTTGCGGATCACCTCGGCGACCGCGAACTGGCCCTTCACGGATTCGCCGCGGGCCTCGAAATAGAGCGCCTGGGTCAGGCATTCCCATTCCGGCCCGCCCTCGGCCTTGGGCTGGGCGTCGATCCATTCGCGGGTGAAGCGAACCGTCGGTTCGGCCTTGCGCCCGATCAGACGCGACAGCAGCGCCTTGAGCCCGCCGCCCGGACGTCTGGCCCCGACATCCGCCGAGGCCACTTTCACGCCGGCATCGGCAACCGTGCGTTCGGGTTCGGAAACGGCCGCCCCCGAATGGGAGATGACGGCCAGGACGACCGTCAGTGCCAGAAGTCTTTTCATCTTGCCCCCCAACGGACAATGGCCCGCGCAGGCCCCTCGTTCAGTCAGCGCAGGGGCGGATGTACTGCAAGAGGGGCTTCGCGTCCAGCGCTTCGGCCGCAAGCGCGCTGCCGCGGCGGTCCTGCGCCGGGCCCGGCGGGGCGCCCTTGCAAGCATGCGACGGCTTGCCCCCACAAGATCGAGGTATCAGGAAGATACTTCACCCCCGATCTTGTGGGCGATCGCCAGTTGTGCGGCAGCAAGTCGCGCCACCGGAACCCGGAACGGAGAACATGACACGTAGTCGAATCCGACGCTGCGGCAGAAGGCGATCGATTCGGGATTGCCGCCATGTTCGCCACAGATCGACAGGGTCAGACCGGGGTGCGCCTCGCGCGCCCGCGCGGCGCCCAGTTTCAACAGCTCTCCGACCCCCTCGATGTCGAGCACGTGAAACGGATCTTCGGCAAAGACGCCCTTGCTGACATAAGCGGACATGAACCGCCCGGCATCGTCGCGCGACAGACCATAGGTCATCTGGGTGAGGTCGTTGGTGCCGAAGCTGAGAAAGGCCGTATGCGGCGCGATCTCGCCCGCCCGCAGCGCCGCGCGCGGAGTTTCGACCATGACGCCGAGGCGATAGGTGAAGTCCCGCCCCTGCTCGGCCCGGACAGCCGCGGCCACGGCGTCGATGCGCGCCTGCATCAGCTCCACCTCGCGCCGCGCCGACACCAGCGGCAGCATGATCTCGGGCACCACCGGGGCGCTGTCGCGGCTGGCTTCCAGCGCGGCCTCGAAAATGGCGCGCGCCTGCATTTCGTAGATCTCGGGCAGGGTTACGCCCAGCCGCACCCCGCGCAGGCCCAGCATGGGGTTGTATTCGCGCATCGCCTCGACCCGGCGGATCACGTCCGAAACCGGCAGGTCCAGCGCCTCGGCCATCTCGCGCAGCCCGGTGCGGGTGGTGGGCAGGAATTCGTGCAGGGGCGGATCGAACAGGCGGATGCAGACCGGCATCCCTTCCATGATGCGAAAGAGCTGCACGAAATCGGCGCGCTGCATGGGCAGCAGCCGGGCCAGCACCGCCTCGCGCCCGGCGCTGGTTTCGGCGAAGATCATCTCGCGCATCACGGTCAGGCGGCCGGGCTCGAAGAACATGTGCTCGGTGCGGCACAGCCCGATCCCCTGGGCATCGAAATTGCGCGCCGTGCGGGCGTCGGCCGGGGTGTCGGCATTGGCCCGGATGCCGATGTCGCGCTCGGCATCGGCCCAACCCATGAAGGTCTGGAAGGCATCGTCAAGCGCGGCCTCAAGCATCGCCGGCTGGCCCGCCAGCACCTGGCCCGAGCTGCCGTCGATGGTGATGACGTCACCGGTGGTGAACACCCGCCCGTCAGCAGCGATCAGCCGGCGTTCGTTGACGTCGAAGCGCATGGACGAGGCCCCGACGATGCAGGGCAGCCCCAGCCCGCGCCCGATCACGGCGGCATGGCTGGTCATGCCGCCCCGTTCGGTCAGCACCCCGGCGGCCGCATGCATCCCCCGCACGTCCTCGGGCGAGGTCTCGCGACGCACCAGGATGCAGGCTTCGCCGCGGGCGGCGGCGGCCTGGGCGTCGGCGGCGGTAAACACGATCCGCCCGGTGGCAGCGCCGGGACTGGCAGCGATGCCGGTGCCGATCACGTCGCGCTCGGCCTCGGGGTCCACCTGGCGGTGCAGAAGCTCGGTCAGCGAATGCGGGTCGATCCGCATCAGCGCCTCCTGGCGGGTGATGATCCCGTCCTCGGCCAGACGCACCACGATCCGCAACGCGGCGCGGGCGCTGCGGGCCACGCGAACCCCGTCGAGGATATGTACCTCGCCGTCCCGGATCACGAATTCCACCTGCATTTCCTCGCGCAACCGTTCGCGCATCAGCGCCGCATCGGCCTTGAGACGGGCGAAGGCCTCGGGCGCCACCTCCTCCAGGGACGGGCCGCGCGGGTCGCGTTCCAGATACAGCGCCCCGGAGCCGACCCCCAGCGCATCGCGGCCCTGGCTCTGGCTCAGATAACGGCCGGTGATCTGCGGCATCCCCGTCACCGGATCGACCAGCTGCAGCACGCCCGACCCACACTCGCCCCGGCCGTAGCCCGGCACCATTTCCTGGATGACCAGCCCCAGCCCGGCATCGGCCGGCGCCCCCTTGGCCTGGCGCAGAAGCCGCGCCGTGGTGCCCTGCCACGCCCGCGCCATCGACCGCAGCACCCCGGCCAGCTGCACCCCCGGATCCTGGGGGAAGGGCTCGTCGGTCTCCTCCTGGTAGGCAAACAGCGTCTCCGACAGCCCCACCGGCCCGGTGGCGACCACGTGATCGAACACGTCCGGGTCCAGCCGCGCCACGTGAACCGCATAGGACTGAACGAAGCGCATGTAGATCGTGGCTGCCGCCTCCTGCCCCAGCGTTTCGCTCACCTCCACATAGACCGCGTCATTCATGCCGATATTGAGCACCGCCCGCGGCCCGCCCCAGTCGGGATCTTCCGACGAGGGCCGCACGCACAGTAGCGTGCCCGGCTCGAACTGTTCGAGAATGGCCCCGATATCGGGCAGCTCCCCCTCGCCGATCCGGCGCACCGCATCGAAGGACAAGGCAACCGTGCGGGGCACCGGCAATTCCAGCCGGATCAGCCGCTGCAGGCACTTGGCCCGCCCGCCATGAGTGTCGGCGGCAATCGGCGCGCCCGGCGTGATCAGCGTGACATGCGGATTGTTCTGCACTGCGGCATTCCTCCTTCGCCGCAGCAGCATAAAGCCCGACCCGCAAGGCGCAAGGAAAACCGCACTGCCCGCTCGGCGCACCCTTCCCTTCCTCTTGCCCCAAATACTCCGGGGGTGCGGGGGCAGCGCCCCCGCGAAAGGATACGCAAGGGCCGGCTCAGGCGCCCCGCCCAAAAGGCCGGATCACAACGCCGTCCAGCCGCCATCCACGCTGATTGTGGTCCCGGTGATCTGCTCGGCCGCGTCCGAACACAGGAAGACGGTCGTGCCGCCGATCTGCTCGACGGTGGCGAACTGCTTTGATGGCTGACGGGCCAGCATCACCTCGCGCACCACCCGGTCGCGGTCCATGCCATGGGCCTGCATCTGGTCGGGAATCTGCGCCTCCACCAGCGGGGTCAGCACATATCCCGGGCAGATCGCATTGCAGGTGATCGGCTCCTCCGCCGTCTCCAGCGCCACGGTCCTGGTCAACCCGACCACGCCATGCTTGGCCGCCACATAGGCCGCCTTGAAGGGCGAGGCAGTCAGCCCGTGGGCCGAAGCGATGTTGACGATCCGTCCCCAGCCCGCGGCCCGCATCAGGGGCAGCGCGGCGGCGGTGGTGTGAAAGGCCGAAGTCAGGTTGATGGCGATGATCGCATCCCATTTCTCCACCGGAAATTCGTCGATCGGAGCAACATGCTGGATGCCGGCATTGTTCACCAGGATGTCGCAGGCGCCGGCCTTCTCGATCAGGGCGCGGCAGTCCTCGCCCCGGGACATGTCGGCCCGGACATAGCGGGCCTTCACGCCGAATTCCTCGGCAATCGACGCGGCCAGCGCATGATCTTCCTCGCCATCGGTGAAGGAATTGAGCACCACATCCGCGCCGGCCTGCGCAAGCGCGCGCGCGATCCCGAGGCCGATACCCGAATTGGAGCCGGTGACGACGGCGGTCTTTCCCGCAAGCGACATGGCGATACCTCCAGCAGTTCCTGTCCGCGCGCACCCTGCCATGCTGCACCTGCAAAGAAAACGGAAAATGCCGAAAGCGCCCGGTCCGGGCAGACCCGTGGCAGCCGGACGAAAACCCGGACAAAAAAACGCCCGCGCGAGGCGGGCGTCAAGTTATTGAGGCAGGTTTCATACAGGCAAGAAACCTATCGAGCAGTGCCCCCTTTATAAGCAATTCCGCGCCACTCTCCAAGCTAAAAGTTTGAAAAGACGTGAAACGACCATTAGCCTGAGCCCCAACAAAACAAGGGCCGAGCGGGATTGTTGCCAAGATGGGCACCGTTTTTTTCCACATGATCGGGGCGCTGATCCTCGCAGGCGCGTCGATCTGCACCACCGGATTCGCGCGCGCAGAATCAGGGGCGGGATCACTCCATGGCATAGCTATGTATGGCAAGCCTGCCCTGCCACCGGATTTTGTGTCCCTGCCCTATGTCAACCCGGACGCGCCCAAGGGCGGGCGGATCGTTTTCGGCAACACCGGCGGATTCGATTCGCTCAACCCCTTCGTCCAGAAGGGCAACCCGCCCTGGCAGCTGCGCTTCTGGTCCTACGAATCGCTCATGGGTAGATCATGGGACGAACCCTTCACCCTCTACGGGCTTCTGGCCGAATCGATTCGCACGGCGCCGGACCGCTCCTGGGTCGAATTCACCCTGCGGCCCGAGGCCCGATTCTCGGACGGCTCGCCGGTCACGGTGGAGGACGTGATCTGGTCCTACGAGATCCTCGGCACGAAAGGGCACCTGCGCTATCGCAGCCTGTGGACGCAGATCGAAAGCATCGAGGCGACCGGCCCGCGCAGCCTGCGGATCAGCTTTCGCGGCAACAACCGGGAACTGGCGCTGATCGCCGGGCTGCGCCCGATCCTGAAAAAGGCCCAGTGGCAGGGGCGCGACTTCACTCGGTCGGGCTTCGACCCCGTCCCCATCGGAACCGGCGCCTATGTGGTCAGCGACTTCGAGCCGGGCCGCTTCGTCACCCTGCGGCGCAATCCGGACTATTGGGGGCGCGAGCTGCCGCTGCGGCGGGGCACCGGGAATTTCGATGAAATCCGGATCGAATTCTTCGGCGACCGCACGGCGCTGTTCGAGGCCTTCAAGGCCGGCCAGCTGAGCGTGATCCGCGAATTCAACGCCGAACGCTGGCAAAGCCAGTATGACTTCCCCGCCGTCCGCCGTGGCGACATCGTGCTCTCCGAGATCCCGCACGGGCGCCCCTCGGGGATGACCGGGCTGGTGATGAACACCCGCCGCCCGCCCTTCGACGACTGGCGTGTGCGCGAGGCGATGATCCTTGCCTTCAACTTCGAATACATCAACGAGACGGTCACCGGAGGGGTGCAGCCGCGCATCACCTCGTATTTCTCCAACTCCGAGCTGGCCATGCGGCCGGGCCCGGCCACGGGACGGGTGCGCGCGCTGCTGGAGCCCTTCGCCGACAGCCTGCCCCCCGGCGCGCTGGAGGGCTATTCCCTGCCCCGCGGCGACGGCAGCCGGGCCAACCGCGCCAATCTGCGCCGCGCCATGCGGTTGCTGAAACAGGCCGGCTGGCAGGTGCGCGACGGGGTGCTGCGCGATGCGCAGGGGCGGCCCTTCGCCTTCACCGTGCTGCTGCGGCAAGGCGCGGGCGAAATGCAGCGCGTGGTGGATATCTATGCCCGCGCGCTGAAGCGTCTGGGCATCGCCGTCACGGTGGAGAAGGTGGACGGCGCCCAGTATGCGGCGCGCGAGGCCTCCTATGATTTCGACATGACCAGCTTTCGCCGCGACCTGTCGCTGAGCCCGGGCAACGAACAGCGCCTCTACTGGGGGCGCGCGGGGGTGACGCAGCCGGGTTCGCGCAACCTGATGGGCATGGATTCACCCGCCGCCGAGGCGATGATCGACGCCATGCTGGCCGCGACCACGCGCGAGGATTTCGTCGCCTCCGTGCGCGCGCTGGACCGGGTGCTGACGGCAGGGCGCTACGTCATTCCGATCTGGCGCCAGGACGTGGGACGCATCGCCCATGTCCGGCAGCTGCGCTATCCCGAGCGCCTCCCCGTCTATGGCGACCGGCTGGGCTTCCTGCCGGAGGTCTGGTGGTATCAGGAGGACTGACCCGCCTCAGGGCTCAAGCCGCGCCTCGACCCGCGCCATCTGCCGCATCAGGGCAAGGCCGATGGCGCTCATCCCCAGGATGGCACCGGCCAGCGGCAGCAGCGTGCCGTCGAACATCAACCCGATCGGAGACACGATCGCGGCGGCCGAAACCGTAGCAATCGCCCCGATCACCGAGGCCGCCATGCCGGCGATATGGCCCATCGGCTCCATGGCGATGGCATTGAGATTGCCCAGCGTGGTGCCGGCGATGAAGAACACGCTGCACTGCCACGCCACGAACACCCAGAACGCCCCCAGCCCGGCCAGCGACATCCCCAGCACCGTGGCCGAGATCAGCAGTTGCGCCGCCATCGACCAGGTCACCATGCGCCGCATCCCCAGCCGGACCACCAGCCAGGCATTGAGCACCGACCCGCTGCCCGACACCAGCGCCACCGCGCCGAACCAGAACGGGAAACTGTCGGCGCGCCCGTAGATCACGTCATAGA
The DNA here is from genome assembly GCF_055386745.1 of Piezobacter thermophilus. Classification (NCBI taxonomy): domain Bacteria; kingdom Pseudomonadati; phylum Pseudomonadota; class Alphaproteobacteria; order Rhodobacterales; family Paracoccaceae; genus Piezobacter; species Piezobacter thermophilus. The sequence continues at coordinate 1,902,827 of NZ_AP042380.1, forward strand.
CCGGCTGCACCATCACCAGCATCGTGAACAGCATGCCCATGCTCAGCGTCTGCACCATGATCGACAACCGCACCGTGGGGTGCTCCACCATCTCGCGCACCGCCCCCCACAGCAGCGGCAGGCGGAAAGGTCGGCGCCGTGCGGGCGGCAGGGATTCGTCCAGCCGCAACCCCATCCACAGCATGGTGACGGCGGAAAACAGCACGAAGGCCATGAAGATCCCGCGCCAGCCGGCAAAGGCGATGATCCCCGCCCCCAGCGCCGGCGCGATGGCGGGGAAGATGGTGAAGATCATCATGGCGATCGACATCAGCCGCGCCATTTCGCGGCCCTTGTAAAGGTCGCGCACGATGGCCAGCGCCACCACCCGCGGCGCCGACGCCCCCAGCCCCTGAAGGACGCGCGCCGCCAGCACCACCTCGAGCGAGGAACTCGCCCAGGCCAGCAGCGCCGCCGCCACGTAGATGGCCGAACCGGCCGCGATTACCCGCTTGCGCCCGAAGGCGTCCGACAGGGGGCCGGTGAAGAAGGTGCCCAGCCCCATGCCCAGAACGAAGGCGGTCAGGATCAGCTGGGCGCGGTTGACGTCTTCGGGGCTCAGCTCGGCCCCGATCTCGGGCAGCGCCGGCAGCATCGAGTCGATCGAAAACGCGATCGTGGCGAACATCATCGCGATCAGCGCGATGAATTCCGGTTTCGACATCCGGCTCTGCATGAAGGCTCCTGTCTGCTGTGCCTGCGCTAGCACGACAGGCCCGCCCCTGCCATCTGCATCCGCGCACAGACTTCTGTGCAGAATCTGTCAGCCCATGTCGTCAGGCGTCTTCTCCGGCAGCGGCACGTCGTCCTCGTTGGCCACCTCGGGTTCGGCCCGGCGCCCGTTGAGATGGTTGAGCATGGCAAACAGCCACTCGGTCTGCTTTTCGCGGCGCAGCATGTTGAAATAGGTGAACTGGTGGATGAAAAGGGCGAACACCCCCAGCCCGAAAAAGATGAAAAGGGTGGCGCCGATCTTGCCCAGGTCGGTGGCCGGAACGATGTTGCCATACCCCACCGTGGAAACCGTCACCACGGTGAAGAAATAGGCATCGACCCAGCCCCATCCTTCCACATAGCGGAAGAAGACGGTGCCGGAGGCGAGGATGACGATCATGCTCAGCAGAATCGTTCTGGGCCGAAGCGGTTTCATTCCTCAAGCTGTTCCCTGATCTCGGCGATTACCTTTTCCCACAGCTCCTGCGGCTGCGCGCCCGGCACCGCGTGACGGCCGGCGACGATGAAGGTGGGCACCGCACGCACGCCCATCTTGCGGCTGTGGGCATCGCGGGCGCGGATCTCCTCGCGGTCTGCATCCGACGTCAGCAGGCGCCGCACCACGGATGCGTCCATGCCGATGCCGTCGGCGATGTCGGCCAGCACGTCCCGATCGCCAATGTCGCGGCCTTCGTTGAAATAGGCGCGGAACAGCGCATCCACCGCCGCCGTCTGCCGCCCCTCGATCCCGGCCCAGTGGATCAGCCGGTGCGCATCCAGCGTGTTCGGCGTGCGTTTCATGCCCTCGAAATCGATCTTCAGCCCCAGCCTTTCGGCCTGCTCCATCACCGGCAGATAGGCCTTGACCGCCCCTTCCCGGCCGCCGAACTTGGCTTCGAGATATTCCCTGCGGTCCATGCCCTCGGGCGGCATGTCGGGATTGAGCTGAAAGGGATGCCATTCGATCTCGAACGGGTGGTCGGGGACCGCCTCCAGCGCGCGGAACAGCTGGGTCTTGCCGATATAGCACCACGGGCAGATCGGGTCGGACAGGATGTCGAGCTTGACGGTCTTGGCTGTCATGCGGGCTTGCTTTCGAAATGGGCGGGCAAGGCCCGGCGCAGGAGTTTTCCGTTGGCGCCGGTGGGCAATGCCGGCAGGTATCGCCAGGCGCGCGGCTGCTTGTAGCGGGCCAGCCTTGCGCCCACATAGGCGTTCAGCTCGGCCTCGTCCAGTGGCGCGGGGCCGGTATAGAAGGCGACGATGATCGTCACGTCGCGCTTCACCCGCACCTCGGCCACGCCCACCTGTTCGATCCCCGGATGGGCGGACAGCACCGATTCGACCTCGAGCGGCGAGACCCGGTAGCCGCCGGCATTCATCATGTCGTCATCGCGGCCGAGGAAGAAGATCCGGCCTTCGGCATCCATCCGCCCCTGGTCGCCGGTGAGGAACCACGCGCCGCACATCCGCGCGGCCATCTCTTCCGGGGCGTTGAGATAACCCAGCATCAGCCCGGGATCGCGCCCGTGCACAGCGATGGTGCCCTCCTCGCCCAGAGGCACGGGGTTCCCGTCGGCCCCGATGATCGCCACCCGGCGCCCCGGCTGCGGCCGGCCCAGCGCATCGCCCTGCGCCGGGCGGTCGGGGCTGGAGGAAATGAAGGTGGAACATTCGGACATGCCGTAGGCCTCGTACAATTCGGTGCCGGTGGCGCGGCGCCACGCGGCGCGCAGATGGGGGGAAAGTTTCTCCCCGGCGCTCAGCCCATGGCGCAGGCGCGGCAGGTCGATCTTGCCGGACGACTTCAATATCTTCCTGTAAACACCGGGAGCGGCTGCAAAAATCGTCGCCTCATGTCGTTGCAGAAGGGCCGGCAGATCGGCAAGCGCCGTGCCCGGCGCGGGGATCAGCGCGGTGGCGCCCAAGGTCCAGGGATCCATCAGCCCGGTGCCCAGCGTATAGGTCCAGTTGAAGGCTCCGGCGTGGCACAGCCGGTCCGCACGCCCCAGCCCGTACCAGCCGTCGAACATCATCCGTCGTGCCCAGATCGCCCGGTGGGCATGGGCCACCGCGCGGGGGCTGCCCGAGGTGCCCGAGGTATAGACCACATAGGCCAGCCTTTCGGGGTCGCCCATCTCCCAGTCGCAGGGCGCAAATGTGCGCATGGCGGCCAGCTCCTCCAGCCCGATCTGGCGCGGATGGGCGGCGCAGGCCACCGTTTCGTCGCGCAGCACCGCGGCCGGGCGCAGATCGGCGATGATGTCGGCGGTCTCGGCGGCGGTCAGCTGCGACGAGGTTGGCACCGGCACCAGACCGGCGGCAATGCAGCCCAGATAGGCGATCGGGAAATCCACCGTATTGCCCAACCGCAAGAGCACGGTCTGCCCCGGCGCGAGCCCCGCCCGCAACAGCCCGGTGCCGGTGCCGCGCACCGCCTCCTGCAGCCGGGCATAGGTCCAGTCATCGGTGCCGTCGGGGCGAAGGATGGACAGCGCCACCTTGTCGGCCAGCGCATCCGCCTGTCCCAGCACATGGGCCGCCAGGTTGAACGGCGACGGACAGGGCGACGGCGGCCCCTGATCGAAAATCGAAAGCATGGCGTCTGGCTAGCCCGCCGGCGCCGGCGTTGCAAGCCGCCCGCGAAGGCGGCCCCGCATGCGAAAGGGGCCGCGCCGTGCGCAGCCCCCGCGTGAACACCTGTCGCGAATAGGACGCGCGATCAGCGCTTGGAGAACTGGAAGCTCCGCCGCGCCTTGCGCTTGCCGTATTTCTTCCGCTCCACCACGCGGCTGTCGCGGGTGAGGAAACCGGCCGCCTTCAGCGCCGGGCGCAAGCCGGGATCGTAAAGCTGCAGCGCCTTGGAGATGCCGTGCTTGACCGCGCCGGCCTGCCCCGACAGCCCGCCGCCCTTGACGGTGGCCATCACGTCGAACTGGTCCTCGACCCCGGCCACCTGGAACGGCTGGCGCAGGATCATCTGCAGCACCGGGCGGGCGAAATACTCGCTCATGTCCTTGCCGTTCACGGTCACCTTGCCCGATCCGGGGCGGATCCAGACGCGGGCCACCGCGTCCTTGCGCTTGCCGGTGGCGTAGGAGCGGCCAAGCTCGTCCCGGACGGGTTCGCGTGCGGGGGCCTCTTCGGCCTGCGTTTCAACGCCGGCGACGGCGCCCAGCTCTTCGAGGGAATTGATCTGTTCAGCCATCGTTCATCAGCTCCGGGTGTTCTTGGGGTTCATGGACTTCACGTCCAGAACTTCGGGCTTCTGGGCCTCGTGCGGGTGCTCGGCCCCGGCATAGACGCGCAGATTGCCCAGCTGCGTGCGGCTCAGGCGGTTCTTGGGCAGCATCCGCTGCACCGCCTTGATGACCACGCGCTCGGGGTGCTCGCCCTCCAGGATCTGCTGTTTGGTGCGCGACTTGATCCCGCCCGGATAGCCGGTGTGCCAGTAGAATTTCTCCTCCCGCTTGCGGCCGGTCAGCTGCACCTTGTCGGCATTGATGACGATCACGTTGTCACCCATGTCCATGTGCGGGGTGAAGGTCGGCTTGTGCTTGCCGCGCAGGCGGCTTGCGACGATCGAGGCAAGACGGCCCAGAACGACGCCCTCGGCGTCGATCAGGATCCACTTCTTGTCGATGTCTGCAGGCGTTGCAGAATAGGTTTTCATCGGCTCTCTCGGTCCTGTGTGTCGTGAAAGGCGGGCACGATCCGCACCCGCCGGAATTCGATTGCAGCGTTATACCCCAGCGCCGCGCCGGGTCAAGCGACACAACAGGAATTTAATCAAGCGTTTTCATGCGCTTGCGTTATAGGTATCATTTTACCCCATATCCGAACGACCGCGCCAGCCCGCTATCCGCTGACCACCCGCCGCCGCGCGCCCTGCCGCCAGGTCCGCCAGGTGGCCGCGCTCTGCAGCACGAACACCGCCAGTACCAGCAGCGCGAAGGGCCATTGCAGCAGGTTCGGCTCGGGCGTGCGGCGGTGGAAATCGAGGAAATGCATGTAGAGGAAATAGGCCGTATGGGCGAGGATCAGCGCCCACAGGATGTAGGCCCCCTGCTGGAGGAACTTCCAAACCGACATGCCCAGCCAGCGCTGCGAGGCATCGTTCGAGGTCACCGACAGCACCAGCCCGTAGATCAGCGCCAGAATCCCGATGACATTGGCCAGGCCGAAGCCCTTGTCGAACATCACATACTGCATCAGCTGCGGGTGGAACTCGAAGCCGAACAGGCGCTGCCATTCCAGCTCGACCCAGCCGAACAGGATGAAGCCGGCATGGACCAGCCCGGCGAGGAAACCCCAGATGCCCAGCTCGCGCCTCCAGGGCAGCGCCGCGGTGGCCGGTCGCCACAGCCGCGACAGCGGCCCCAGCGACATCACCACCGCCACAAGTATCAGCGAAGCATCCCCGAAGGCCCGGTTCCAGCGATGCATCGGCGACCATTCCGGGCGCAATGCGGCAAACCCCCAGACCAGAAGCGCGGCCAGCGCCAGCGCCCCGAGATGACGAAACTTCCAGCTTTTCCACATCTTCTCGATCGTCGTTGCGCGTGCAGTCATGATCCGGCCTCATCCCTTTTTCCCACGCCCGCCTGTGCGGGCCTTCTCACGGGTTACAGCCAAGCCCGCCGGCAAGGTCAACCAGAGCGTCCGTTCCGCCCGCCGGTCGGCGCCCGACCGCCGATTTCCCTCCGCCCGGTGCGGGTCGAAAAATCCGCCCCTCGCTGCAAGAAAATCCTTGCGCGACTCGCATCGCCGCCCTATGTGCGCCCCACATCGCGGGACCGATCCCAACCCCGGGAGAAATCGGGGGGGCGCTAAGGGACCGTCTGGATTGTCATCTGCTGGAACGAAGGGGAGCGCCATGAAGGACGCCAACCTCTTCCAACTGGGGATCGGTCTGGAGACTGGCGCCCAAGCGGAAGAAGATACCCGCGGCACCTGTGCCGTGAATACCGGGTCTGCAACCGAAGGCGAGCTGTTCGCCACAGATCGGGACGATCATTTCATCTGCCGCGACGGCGAGGTCTTCGCCGGCACCCATCTCATCATCGAGGTGGTGAACGGCCACGGGCTGGATGATCCGGCCCGCATCGAACAGGCCTTCCGCGACTGCGTGGCCGAATGCCGGGCGACGCTGCTGCACATCCACACCCACAAGTTCACGCCGCAGGGCGTGTCGGGCGTGGCGGTTCTGGCCGAAAGCCACATCAGCGTGCATACTTGGCCCGAGATCGGCTATGGCGCCTTCGACGTGTTCATGTGCGGCGATGCTGACCCCTGGCGCGCGGTGGATGTGCTCAAGGCCGCCTTCGCCACCCAGGACGTGCGGGTGCAGGAACTGCGCCGCGGCGCCGGGCTGATCGGCGAACGGGGGGTCGCGGCATGAAGATCGAGGGACTTCCCGGCGACTGGGTCACCGAACCGCTGCACGAGGATTTCGCGCAATCGCTGAGGGTCGAAACCCTGCTTTACGACAGCCGCACCGACCATCAGCGCCTGAAGGTGTTCGAAAACCCCACCTTCGGACGCATTCTGACGCTCGACGACGTGGTGCAGACCACCGAGGCCGACAACTTCATCTATCACGAGATGCTGACCCATGTGCCGATCATCGCCCACGGGGCGGCGCGGCGGGTCTGCATCATCGGCGGCGGCGACGGCGGCATGGCCCGCGAGGTGCTGCGCCATGCCTCGATCGAACGGGTCACCATGGTCGAGATCGACGCCGGCGTGATCGCGTTCTCGAAGCAATACCTGCCGATGCTCTCCCGGGGCGCCTTCGACGACTCGCGGCTCGACCTGGTGATCGCGGACGGCGCCGAATACATCAGGACGACCGAAGAGCGCTTCGACATCATCATCATCGACAGCACCGATCCGATCGGCCCCGGAGAAGTCCTGTTCACCGACAGCTTCTATGGCCATGCCCGGCGCGCGCTGATCCCCGGCGGCATCCTCGTCACCCAGAACGGCGTGCCCTTCCTGCAGGGCGAGGAACTGACCAACACCATGCGGGCCTTCAAGGCGCTGTTCGCGGATGCCACCTGCTACCTGGCCACCGTTCCGACCTACGCGGGCGGACCGATGGCCTTCGGCTGGGGCACGGACGGCGAAGCGCGCCACGCGCCGCTGGAAGAACTCGCCCGCCGCTTCGCGGCCGCCGGCATCGACACGGACTACTATACCCCCGAGGTGCACAAGGCAGCCTTCGCCCTGCCCCCCTGGGTGCAGCGCCTGATCCCGTAGCAGAACCCGGCGCGAAACAACTCCACCACCCCTTCCTCTTGCCGGAAAATACTCCGGGGGTCCGGGGGCAGAGCCCCCGGCCGCGGGCCTGCCCGCTCAGCGCGGCGGAATCGAATAGGTCAGCGTGGCCCGTGCGACCGGCTCGGCCTGCCCGTCCGAAAACAGCAGGACATCGCCCACCGCCAGCACCCGACCCAGCTTCAGAAGGCGGCACTCGGCAAGGATGTCGCGCCCGGCCGCGGGCTTGCGCATGAAATCGATGGAGCAGTTGGTGGTCACCGCCAGCGCCTTGCGTCCGACCCGGGCCAGCACCATCGCATAGACCGCGCAATCGGCCAGCGCGAACATGGACGGCCCCGAAACCGTGCCCCCCGGGCGCAAATGGCGCTCATCGACCAGAAGCCGCATGGTCAGCGAGGTTTCGTCCAGCCGCTCGATGGTGAAATCGTCGCGCACCTGCGGAAACACCTCGGCCATGTAGTCCATGACCTCGTCCGCATTCATCGCCAGAGTCATGCTTTTCCTTTCCTCCCGTCGCCCCTAGAGTTGCACCGCAAGACGCGAGGAGAGCAAGATGGCAATTCTGGAACGTAACGACACCGGCGCGGTTGCGCATCTGCACATGAACGCGCCCGAGCGGCTGAACGCCCTGTCGGACGAGATGCTGGCCGCCCTGCAGGCCCAGTTCGATGCGCTCAAGAAGGATGATTCGATCCGCGCCGTGATCCTCTCTGGCGCGGGCAAGGCCTTCTGCGCCGGCCATGACCTGAAGGAGATGACCGCCGGGCGGCAGGCCGAGGATGGCGGCAGGGCCTATTTCAAGGATCTGTTCGACCGCTGCGCGCGGATGATGCTGACCATCCGCGAACTGCCGCAGCCGGTGATCGCCCGCGTCCACGGCATCGCCACCGCCGCCGGCTGCCAGCTGGTGGCCTCATGCGATCTGGCAGTCGCGGCCGAGGGTACGCGCTTTGGCGTCAACGGGGTCAATATCGGCTTGTTCTGCTCCACCCCGATGGTGGCGCTCTCGCGCAACATCCCGCGCAAGCAGGCCTTCGAGATGCTGACCACCGGCCGTTTCATCGACGCCACCCGCGCCGAGGCGCTGGGCCTGGTCAACCGCGTCGTTCCCCCCGAGGATCTCGAGCGCGAAACCCGCCAACTGGCCGATACGCTGGCGGCCAAGCTTGGCGCGGCGGTGCGCATCGGCAAGCGCGCCTTCTACCAGCAGGTCGAACTGCCCGTCGAACAGGCTTATGCCTATGCCGGTGAGGTGATGGTCGAGAACATGCTCTACCGAGATACCGAAGAAGGCATCAACGCCTTCCTCGAAAAACGCGAGCCGGACTGGCGGCAATAGAGCATGCCGCTCAAAAGCGGGAACCGGTTTCGAGCTTCTCGGACATGCGAAAACAAGGGGGTGGAGCATGTCGTGTGAATGTGAATGAAGGCGACATGCTCCAGCCGATCGTTTCCGGATTGCATCGCCACTGTTTCCGGCATGAATGGTTCCAATCATGGCGGGAATGTGGCAGAAAACGGGCAAGGGCAATTGACCCCCCGCAGGCATTCGGGTCGCCGCAGCCGGGATGTCCCTCCAGGCCGGCCTCATCTCTCTCACCGGCATGATCGAACCGGCGCGGCGACCCCGAAAACCCGCCTAACCCCGGCCACGACTATCCCGTTACAACGCCGGGACCACCCGCCGCCCCGGTGGCGACGCGCGCCGGGCGGGAACGCGCCCGTCACCGGGCGCGTGCCTCCGGCGGGAGTATTTGGAGCAAGAGGAAGGGACTGTCCGGTTCTTCGCCAAATGCCCCAGGGGCAGGTGCCGGAGACGGGACGGCTGATACGCCGCCGCCCCTGCATGTTGTGGGGCGGAACCGGGCCTACCCCGGATTTCGCGTGGACTGTGCGGTAAGTGGTTCCTTGCGAACGGCGGGGCCTTCGGCAGGCGGCCGGCGGGCCGGATCAGGTTCGCGCATGTTGTCCGCGCCGCGCATCCGCTTGCGGCTCTTGACGCTGGTCCACAGCATGACACCCAGAACAATCACGAAAATACCAACCTGCGGGCTGACAAACATGGAAACCATGCCAACGATAATGACGGGCATATCCATCTTCCCATGAAAAAGAATTGATGCTGTCGCTATATCGCGTCATTTTCTGCACCCGCAAGGAAAGCGCGCATTTTCGGGAAATTTTCCGGATTTTGCCCGCTGACGGGAAACGATTCTGCGCCCTTACAGCGATTGTCCGCGAATCACCTTACAACCCAAGCTTGTCCCGCATGAAGGCCAGGGCGACACCGAGTCCGTCGGGGGCGATTCCATGCCCGGTGCCCTTCATCACATGGGCATAGACATCCTTGAACCCGGCCTTCTGAAGCGCCTCGGCCGCCTCGGGCAGGGACTGGATCGGCACCATGTCGTCCTGATCGCCATGCACCAGCAGCACCGGAAAGCGCACCTTCACCTCCTGCGCCAGCGCCTCGGGGTTGAGCAGGCGGCCCGAGAAGGCCACCACGCCGGCCACAGGATCGTCGCGGCGCGGGGCGATATGCAGGCTCATCATCGACCCCTGCGAGAAACCGAACAGGACCACCTGCTCGGGGAGCACGTCCTCGTCCACCATCAGCGCATCGAGAAAGGCGTTGAGGTCCTCGGCCGCCGCCTGCATCCCGCGTTCGGCCTCTTCCGGCGACGAGCCGTCCAGCCACGGGATCGGGAACCACTGGTAGCCGAAGGGCATTCCGGGCACCGATTCGGGGGCGTCGGGAGCCACGAACAGCGTATCGGGCAGGTGTTCGCCCAGCGGATCGGCCAGCCCCAGAAGATCGGCCCCGTTGGCGCCATAGCCATGAACGAAAACCACGACCGAGCGGGTCGTGCCCGAGAGCGGCCCCTTGCGGCCGGCCTTCAGAACGCGCGTCATCTGATCCCTTCCCTGCCTCGTGCAACCCGGTAATAGGACCACAGCAGCCGGGCCGCAACCGACCGCCACGGCGACCAGTCTTCGGCCATGCGCCGCAGCGTGCGTTCCCGCGGGCGTTCGGGCAGCTCGAACAGCATCCGCACCGATTCCTGCAGCGCCAGATCGCCCGGCGCGAACACGTCGGCCCGGCCGAGGCTGAACATGGCGTAGATCTCGGCGGTCCAGCTGCCGATGCCGGGGACCGCGACAAGGCGGCGCACGACCTCGTCGGTCGGGGCCTCTCGCAGCGCGGCGAAATCGATCCCCGCCGCGGCCAGAGCCCGCGCATAGCGGATCTTCTGACGACTCAGCCCGAGACCGCGAAGCTCCTCGTCCTCGGCCTGCAGGATCGCCCCCGGCGCCGTCAGCCCCGCCGCCCGCATCCGCGCCCAGATCGCCTCGGCCGCGGCCACCGAAAGCTGCTGGCTGACGATGGCGCCGAGAAGCGCCGCGAACCCGTCCGGGCGGCGGCGCAGCGGCAGCGGCCCGGTTTCGCGCAGCGCCGCCGCAAAGCGCGGCTCGCGCGCGGCCAGCCAGCGCGCGCCTTCGGCCACGCAATCGGGCGTTTCGATGATGCGCTCGACACTCATGCGCGCTCGGGCCTCCCGTCCCGGCCGGATCAACGGCGCCATGCTGCCCTGCGCGCGCGGATCGGGCAACAGCGCCGTGGCGGGGCTCTTGTATGTTAACACATTCACGGCTAGGCAGGCGTCATGTCCAGCCTTTCCGATACCGCCCCCCCGACCGACGACCGCAGGGCGAAGCGAAACGTCGCCGTGCTGGTGGCCGCCCAGGCGCTGGTGGGGGCGCAGCTGCCCATGATCTTCGTCATCGGCGGGCTTGCCGGCCAGCAGCTGGCCCCCAATGCCTGCCTCGCCACGCTGCCGATCTCGCTGATCGTGTTCGGCTCGATGACCACGGCGCCCTGGCTGAGCACGGTGATGCAGAAGATCGGGCGCAAGCCCGGCTTCATGCTGGGGGCGCTGGGCGGCATGGGGGGGGCGGCGGTTTCGGCCTGGGCCATCAGCATCGAGAACTTCTGGCTGTTCGTCTTCGGCGCCTACCTGACCGGCGTCTACATGAGCGCGCACGGCTTCTACCGCTTCGCCGCCGCCGACACCGCATCCGAGGCCTTCCGGCCCAAGGCGATCTCCTATGTCATGGCCGGCGGGCTGCTGGCCGCGATCATCGGCCCGCAGATCGTGGCCTGGCTCACCACCGACAATCCCGACGCCTCCGTGATGCGGTTCCTGCCGGTCTATCTGGTGTCGATCGGGCTGAATCTGGGCGGCATCCTTTTGTTTGCCCTGCTCGACATCCCGAAGCTGCCCCCCGCGCCCGAAGGCGCGCCGCGGGGCCGGTCGCGGTGGGAGCTCATCACCACCCCGCGCATCGCGGTGGCGGTGATCGTGGCGATGGTGTCATACGCGCTGATGAACCTGGTGATGACCTCGACCCCGCTGGCGGTGGTCGGCTGCGGCTTCGGCGTGCCCGATGCCAGCCGCGTGGTCACGGGGCATGTGCTGGCCATGTATGTGCCCTCGTTCTTCACCGGGCACCTGATCGCGCGCTTCGGCGCGGAACGGATCATGGGGATCGGCCTGCTGATCCTGGCCGCCGCCGGAGCGGTCGCCCTGCAGGGGGTCGAGCTGACCAATTTCTTCATCGCCCTGATCCTGCTGGGGGTGGGATGGAACTTCGGCTTCATCGGCGCCACCACCATGCTGGCCGGCGCCCATGAACCGCATGAGCGCGGCCGGATGCAGGGGCTGAACGATCTGCTGGTGTTCGGCGGCGTCACCATTGCCTCGCTGGCCTCCGGCGGGCTGATGAACTGCCTCGGCGGCTCGCCGCAGGAGGGCTGGACCGCCGTCAACATGGCCATGGCGCCGTTCCTGGTGCTGGCCGGGGGCGCGCTGCTGTGGCTGGTGCTGCACCCGCGCCGGGACGAGTTCTGACGCATGTCCGACGCGCAGGGGGCGTTGCGCCCGGCGCCGCCCTGCCCTATCTGGCAGCGCATGACGGAGACTTTGCATATCGTCGGCGGCGGCATGGCCGGATCCGAAGCCGCCTGGCAGGCCGCCAATGCCGGGCTGCGGGTGGTGATCCACGAGATGCGCCCCAGGGTGGGCACATTCGCCCATCGCACCGACAAGCTGGCCGAGATGGTGTGTTCGAACTCGTTCCGCTCGGACGACGACGAACAGAACGCGGTGGGCCTTCTGCACTGGGAGATGCGCGCCGCCGGCAGCCTGATCATGGCGGCCGCCGACGCCCACCGCCTGCCCGCGGGCGGCGCGCTGGCGGTGGACCGCGAGGGCTTTTCCCGGATGGTGACCGAACGGCTGCGCGCGCATCCCAACGTGTCGGTCTCCACCGAGGAAATCACCGAGCTGCCGGCCGAGGGGCAATGGATCATCGCCACCGGGCCGCTGACCTCGCAGGCGCTGGGCGAGGCAATCCGGCGCGAAACCGGGGCCGATGCGCTGGCCTTCTTCGATGCCATCGCCCCCATCGTCCATGCCGACAGCATCGACATGTCGGTGGCCTGGCGCCAGTCGCGCTATGACAAGGGCGAAACCGAGGAAGAGCGCACCGCCTACATCAACTGCCCGCTGGACCGGGAGCAATACGAGGCCTTCATCGACGCCATCCTCGCCGCCGAGAAGACCGCGTTTCACGAAGGCGAGGATGCCCCCTATTTCGACGGCTGCCTGCCCATCGAGGTGATGGCCGAGCGCGGGCGCGAGACGCTGCGCCACGGGCCGATGAAGCCGGTGGGCCTGACCAACCCCCATGCGCCGGATCGCAAGCCCTGGGCGGTGGTGCAGCTGCGCCGCGACAATGCACTGGGCACGCTCTACAACATGGTGGGTTTCCAGACCAAGATGAAGCATGGCGCGCAAGTCGATGTTTTCAGGATGATTCCCGGCCTTGAGGAGGCCCGCTTTGCCCGCCTTGGCGGCATCCACCGCAACAGCTTCATCAACTCGCCGCGGCTGCTGGATACGCGGCTGCGGCTGAAATCGCGCCCCACCATCCGCTTCGCCGGGCAGATCACCGGGGTCGAGGGCTACGTGGAAAGCGCGGCGATGGGGCTTCTGGCCGGGCGGCTGGCGGCGGCCGAGGCGCTGGGCCACGACCTGCCCGAGGTGCCCGCCGACAGCGCCATGGGCGCGCTGGTGCATCACATCACCGGCGGGGCGGATGCGAAGACCTTTCAGCCGATGAACGTCAATTTCGGCCTCTTCCGCCCGCTGGACGGGGTGCGCGGCGGCCGGCGCGGGCGGCGCGAGCGCTACAAGGCCTATACCGACCGCGCCAAGGCCGCCTGGCGCGCCTGGCTTGCGGCCGGCCACCCCCGCGCGGCGGCGCAATGACCGGATCCGGCGCGCCCTTCACCACCCGCTTTGCCCCCTCGCCCACCGGTCCGCTGCACCTTGGCCACGCCTATTCGGCGATGCTGGCCCATGACATGGCGCGCGCGGCGGGGGGGCGGTTCCTGCTGCGCATCGAGGACATCGACCGCGCCCGCGCCCGCCCGCAGTGGGAGGCTCAGATCTTCGACGACCTCGCCTGGCTGGGTCTTGACTGGCCCCGCCCCGTCATGCGCCAGAGCGCCCGCCTGCCCGCCTATGCCGAGGCGATGGGGCGGCTGACGGCGATGGGGCTGACCTATCCCTGCCGCTGCCGCCGCGCCGATATCGAGGCCGCCGCCGGCGCCCCCCAGGAAGGCGTCCCCGCCTTCGGCCCCGACGGGCGCATCTATCCCGGCACTTGCCGCGACCGGCCCATATCGGCGCGCGGCCCGGGCGACGTGATCCGCCTCGACATGGCCCGCGCGGTGCAGCTGCTGCCCGCCGGGGCCGCCTTCACCGAAACCGGCCCGGCGCATGCCGGCACCCACCGGCTGGATCCCGACCGGCTGATCCGCGAGGTCGGAGATATCGTGCTGGAGCGGCGCGGCATGGGCGGATCCTACCACCTGGCGGTGGTGGTGGATGACGCCGAACAGAACATCACCCATGTGATCCGCGGCGAAGACCTGTTCGAGGCCACGGCGCTGCATGTGCTGCTGCAACATCTGCTGGGCCTGCCGGTGCCGCAGTATCACCACCACCGGCTGATCCGCGACGATGCCGGGCGCCGCCTGGCCAAGCGCGACGACGCCCGTGCCATCGCCCGCTATCGCGCCGACGGGCTGAGCCCGGCCGACATCCGCGCGCTGGTCGGGCTGTAGCGGCCCTGCCGCGCTAATCCCCGGCCAGGGCCCGCAGCAGGCGCTTGCGCGCAGGCGGGATGCGGGCGATCTCGACCCCGGTAAAGACATGCAGGGTGTTCATCTGGCGGTCGATCACCGCGTGATCGCTGACCCAGCCGCCAAGACCCAGATAGCTGCGCAGAAGCGGCGGCATGGCCGCAAACGCCCGGCGCGGCTCGGGCGCCGGCCCGCCCGTGAAGGGCACGATCTCGGCGGCGGCGGGGCGCGGGCGCCAGCACGCGGGCGCAAGGTGCCGCGCCCCCAGCAGGGCGAAGGCATCGCGGTAGCGCCCCGGATCGGTGCCCGCGAACGAGGTGCAGCCGAACAGAAGCCGGACCCTGCCCTCCTCAACCAACCGGGTCGCCGCCCCCCAGGCCAGGCGCAGGATGTCGGGATCGCGCCGGCCCGGCCGCACGCAGAACCGGCCCATCTCGGCCATGCGCCCGGCAAAGCGGCCCAGCCCGGAAAGATCGTAGAACTGCGCCGAATAGCTGCGCCACAAATCGCGCCCCGAGGCGAGCATCAACAGCCGGAAACAGCAGACCAGATCGCCGCTGGCGGCCTCGCGCACCAGAACATGGGTGCAGATGTCGTCGAAATCGTCGCCGTCGCTTCCCCGCATGCCGAAGCTGCGGGCCCGCAGCGCCTGGGCTTCGGCAATCGCGGCCCCGCCGGCGGCAAGCTCGGCGCGGTATCTGCCCTTGCAAAGCAGCGACGCATCGGGCGTGGATGCTGTTGCCCCCCCGCCTTCGGCTTCTTCGCGTCGCACCGGCGGCATGGCCCGTAGATCACTCGAGGACGGCGTTGGGGTTGAACCGGCCGAGATTGCCCAGAAGCTGCCGCAGGAAGGTCTTGTCCTTGACGTTCGACGAGGTGACCCGCTGGTTGAGGCGGACGATCTGCCCGTCCTCCAGCGTCAGTTGCCGGATATTCGTCACCACCCCGTTGTCGTCGAAAGTGATCTGGACCACCTCGCGGGACACCTCCTTCGGTTCGGTCGCGCCGAAATAGCGTATCCGGGAGGCGACGTAGTAATAGGCCGCATCCTTGAGCGCACCGGTCGCCGAGGGCGAGCCCAGCGTCTCGGCCACGCTGTCGCGGGTATCCACGCCGACGACGATCTCGGCCAGCTCGTCCTCGGTCGGAACGTAGCCGTGATTGCGATAGACCGTCGCGCACCCGGCCAGCACCAAGAACACGGTGCCCGCAACCACGGCGCGCAGCGCGGGTTTCAGCTTCTTTGCCTTGGTGAACATGGCTGCCCTCTTGCCTTGGCCTTGCACGCCTTCTATCCCGCTTACCGAAACTGTGCCACCGCTTCAAGAAACGAAAGTCTCTCCGCCATGTCCGAAACCACCGCCTTCCGGGTCGCGGACCTGCCGCAGAACGCCCCGACGGAATTCGACCTGCGCCCCGGCTCCGAAACCATGCGCCAGCTGGCCGACGAACTGGGCCTGTCGGGTCTGCGCAAGCTGCGCTTTGCCGGGCGCATCGCGGCGCACGGGGCGCGCGACTGGCGGCTGGTGGCGCATCTGGGCGCGACCGTGGTCCAGCCCTGCGTGGTCACGCTGGAGCCGGTGACGACGCGGATCGAAACCGACGTCACCCGGCTGTTCCTGGCCGAGATGCCCCAGGCCCAGGGCCCCGAGACGGAAATTCCCGAGGATGACGCGATCGAGCCGCTCGGCCCCGAAATCGACCCGGCCACGGTCATGGTCGAGGCGCTGGCGCTGGCGCTGCCGCTCTATCCCCGCAAGGAGGGGGCGGAGCTGGGCGAAGCGGTCTTTGCCGCACCCGGCACGGCTCCGCTGCGCGACGAGGACGCGCGCCCCTTCGCCGCCCTGGCCTCGCTGCGCGACAAGCTGAACGACAAGGACAAGGGGGAAGGCTGAACGCGAATGGAAAAAATGCTTGCACAGGGGGGCAAAGGCAGTATTTTCGCGCGCTCATCGGAATTAGGGTTGGACATCGGGCAGGCTGCGGCCTAAACGCACGGTCACGCCGCCTGAATCGGACAACGCAACATCGGCAACGTAACACCGGCCGCCCGGGATCGCCCGCCGGCCCCAAATCGGAAAAAGGTTGAGACATGGCTGTCCAACAGAACAAAGTATCGAGAGCGCGCCGCAACAATCGCCGGTCGCATGATGCCCTGGTCGCGGCAAATCCCAACGAATGTCCCAACTGCGGCGAACTCAAGCGTCCGCATCACGTGTGCCCCTCCTGCGGTCATTACGCCGAGCGGGAAGTGATCGCCCTGACGGAAGACATCGACCTGGACGAAGACGCGGCCTGAGCCGGGCCTGGCGCATCCTGAATGACGTCGCGAACCGACCAGTCCCGCGCGGCTGCGGATCGAATCACCATCTCGGTTGACGCCATGGGCGGAGATGCCGGCCCTGCCGCCGTGGTGGCCGGACTTGCGCATTTCGCGACCCAGTGCCCCGATGCCGGGTTCATCCTGCACGGCCCCGAAGCCGAGCTGCGCCCGCTGGTCGAAAAACGTCGCATCCTTGACGGCCGCGTCGTCTTTCGCGACGCGGCCGATGTCGTCACCATGCAGGACAAGCCCAGCCAGGTGATGCGTAACGGCAAGGGCACGTCGATGTGGTCGGCGCTCGAGTCGGTGCGCAGCGGCGAAGCCGCCGGCGCGGTCTCGTGCGGCAATACCGGCGCGCTGATGGCGCTGTCGATGCTGCGCCTGCGCAAGCTGCCGGGGGTGAATCGCCCGGCGATTGCGGTGCTGTGGCCCTCGCGCAGCCGCCAGGGTTTCAACGTCATGCTGGACGTGGGCGCGGATGTGCGCGCCGACGAACGCGACCTGCTGCAATACGCGCTGATGGGCGCGTCCTATGCCCGCAACGGGCTGAAGATCTCCTGCCCGCGCATCGGCCTGCTGAACGTGGGCACCGAGGAACACAAGGGCCGGGCCGAGCTGAAGGCCGCGCACGGGCTGATCGCGGATTTCGCCGAGCGGGCCAGTTTCGAGTTCGTCGGCTTCGTCGAGGGCAGCGACATTCCCGGCGACCGAGCCGACGTGATCGTGACCGACGGCTTCACCGGCAACGTGGCGATCAAGACCGGCGAAGGCACCGCCAGCCTGATCGGCGAGTTGCTGCGCGAGGCCTTCCGCTATTCGCCGCTGTCCCGGCTGGCCTCGATCCTGGCCATCACCTCTCTGCGGCGTCTGTCGCGGCGGATCGATCCGCGGCGGGTCAATGGCGGCGTGTTCCTGGGGCTCAACGGGATCGTGGTCAAGTCCCATGGCAGCGCCGATGCCACCGGCGTGGCGGCGGCGGTGAAACTGGCCTATAACCTCGCAAGATCGGGATTCGGAGAGAGGCTGAGCGCCCGGATCGCTTCGACCGCCGATCTGATGCGAACCGGGAACGGCGAGCGGACTGACGCAGAAAAAGACCGGACGGAACAAGGCGGAGGGCAGGCATAATTCATGGTTACGCGCGCAGTGGTCAGGGGCGTCGGCCATTACCTGCCAGAACGGGTGGTCGAGAACGCCGAATTCGAGAAATCCCTCGACACCAGCGATGAATGGATCCGGTCGCGGTCGGGGATCGAACGGCGCCATTTCGCGGCCCCTGACGAGACCACCTCGGACATGGCCACCCATGCCGCGCGCGCCGCGCTGAAGGATGCGGGCATGACCGCCGATGACCTCGATGCGGTGATCCTGGCGACCTCCACCCCCGACCTGACCTTCCCCTCATGCGCGACCATGGTCCAGGCCGCTCTGGGTATGAAACGCGGTTTCGCCTTCGATCTTCAGGCGGTCTGCGCGGGCTTCATCTACTCGCTGGCCACCGCCAATGCCATGATCCTTTCCGGCCAGGCCCGCCGTATCATGGTGATCGGCGCCGAGACCTTCTCGCGCATCCTCGACTGGAGCGACCGCTCCACCTGCGTGCTGTTCGGCGACGGCGCGGGGGCGCTGATCCTCGAGGCCTCGGAAGAGGCGGGCGAAAAGACCGATCGCGGCATCCTGGCGGTCGATCTCAACTCCGACGGGCAGTATCGCGACATTCTCTATGCCGATGGCGGCGTCTCCACCGGCCGCAGCGGCCATGTGCGGATGCAGGGCAACCAGGTATTCCGCCATGCCATCGAGAAGCTGGCCGCCACCGCCGAGGCGGCCTTGGCCAAGGCCGGGCTGCGCGACGAGGACGTGGACTGGATCGTGCCGCATCAGGCGAATATCCGCATCATCCGCGGCACCGCCAAGAAGATGAAGCACAGCATGGACCAGGTGGTGGTGACCGTGCAGGATCACGGCAACACCTCGGCGGCCTCGATCCCGCTTGCCCTTTCGGTGGGCAAGGCGCGCGGCCAGATCCGGCCCGGCGACCTGCTGGTGACCGAGGCCATCGGCGGCGGCCTGACCTGGGGCGCGGTAGTTCTGCGCTGGTAGGCGGGAAGCCGCGGCTTTTCGCAATTGCCTGATATTGACAGGGAAAATGCCCTGCCCCTATTGTCTTGGACAAAACGGGGAATGGTATGGGCCGAAAGACTCTGACGCGAATGGACCTGAGCGAAGCGGTTTTTCGCGAAGTCGGGTTGTCGCGCAACGAAAGCGCGCAGCTGGTCGAGAGCGTCCTGGAACACATGGCAGATGCGCTGGTCCGGGGCGAACAGGTGAAGATCTCCTCGTTCGGAACCTTTACCGTGCGCGAGAAATCCGCCCGCATCGGGCGCAATCCCAAGACCGGCGAAGAAGTCCCGATCCAGCCGCGCCGCGTGCTGACCTTCCGCCCCTCGCACCTCATGAAAGAGCGTGTCGCCGCCGGAAATCGCGGCAAATAGGCGGGGCGCAAGGACATGGCCAAATCGCCCGACGCCTTTCGCACGATCAGCGAAGTTGCCGAATGGCTCGGGGTTCCGGCGCATGTATTGCGGTTCTGGGAAAGCAAGTTCAGCCAGGTTCGCCCGATCAAGCGCGCCGGTGGGCGGCGCTACTACCGGCCGGCGGACATGCTGCTTCTGGGCGGCATCCGCAAGCTGCTCCACGAAGATGGCATGACCATCAAGGGCGTGCAGAAGCTGCTGCGGGAAAAGGGCGTGGCCGAGGTGGCGGCGCTGTCTCAACCGCTGGATTTCGTCGAGGGCGAGGCCGCCAATTCGCCGCCCTCCCCCAGGGATGCCCCCGACCCGACCGTTGTCCCGTTCAAGGCGCGCACTGAATCGCAGCCCCCCTCGCCCCGCCCCCGGAACAAGCCGGCCGCCGGGGCGCAGATCGGCATGGAGTTCGACACCCCCGCGCCGCCGCTTCCGCCCGATCCCCCCGCCGAGGAGGATATCGCCTGCGCCGAAGGCCGGCTCGCGCGGCTTGCCCGGATCGGCCGGCTGAGCGCCAAGCAGGCGGCGGCGCTTGCCCCCGTCGCCCGGGAATTGCGCGCCTGGACGGAACGCCTGGCCGGGCGGGGCGAACCCGACCGGATCTGAACGGAAATTGCGTGGATTTCCCCTTGCCCCCGCCCCGAAAAACGCTATGAAAAGCTCATGGTCGGGCTATGGCGCAGCCTGGTAGCGCGTCCGTCTGGGGGACGGAAGGTCGCAGGTTCAAGTCCTGCTAGCCCGACCAGTTTCCAGTTCCCCAGTTTCCAATCCCGCGGTCGCCCGTCGCCGGCCCCTGCCCCGGCTCCGATTCCGCGACAGACCGAACCGGAGAGACGCCCGTGACCGGCACCACCGGCATATGCCCCGACCACCAGATCGAAGCCATGATCGAAACCGGCCGGATCGCCGCCGACCCGCCCATCGAGCCGGCGCAGGTCCAGCCGGCCAGCCTCGACCTGCGGCTGAGCCGCGTGGCCTGGCGCATCCGCGCCTCGTTCCTTGCCGGCCGGGGGAGCCGCGTCCGCGACCGGCTGGCGGAGTTCGAGATGCACCGCATCGACATCTCCGAGGGCGCGGTGCTGGAAAAGGGCTGCGTCTATCTGGTGGAGCTGATGGAGCGGCTGGCCCTGCCCGAGGACCTTTCCGCCGTGGCCAATGCCAAGAGCTCCACCGGGCGGCTCGACCTGCTGACCCGGACGATCACTGATGAGGGGACCGAGTTCGACCGCATCGCGGCGGGCTATCACGGACCGCTCTACGCCGAGATATGCCCGCGCAGCTTCTCGGTCCTCGTCCGCCCCGGCATGCGGCTGAACCAGGTCCGCTTTCGCCGCGGATCGGCGGTGCTGAGCGATGCGGAACTGGCCGCCCTGCACGCCCGCACCCCGCTGGTGGACGGGCCTGCGGTGATCGAGAACGGCCTGGGCTTTTCGGTCGATCTGCGCCCGGCCGATACCGACCTGGTCGGCTATCGGGCCAAGCCCCATACCGGGGTCATCGACCTGGACCGCATTGGCCATTACGACCCCGCCGACTACTGGGAAGAGCTGCGCACCACCGACGGCCGGATCATTCTCGACCCGGGCGCCTTCTACATCCTCGTCAGTCGCGAAGCGGTGCACATCCCCCCGCAATACGCCGCCGAAATGGCCCCCTATCTCGCCATGGTCGGCGAATTCCGCGTCCATTACGCAGGCTTCTTCGATCCCGGCTTCGGCCATGGCCCCGCCGGCGGCACCGGCGCGCGCGGGGTGCTGGAAGTGCGCTGCCACGAGGCTCCCTTCGTCCTCGAGCACGGGCAGGTGGTGGGCCGGCTGGTCTATGAACGCATGAGCGAAGTGCCAACCCGGCTTTACGGCGCCGGCATCGCCTCGAACTACCAGGGCCAGGGCCTCAAGCTCAGCAAGCATTTCCGCGCGCCCTGACGGGCATCACCCACCGACCCGGTCTTTTTCTGGCCGGAAATATCCCGGGGTTCGGGGCAGAGCCCCGAGGCGGCACGAAGTGCCGCAAGGCCCGCGCCCGCTGGGCGCGCCGCGGTTACGGGTCGGCCTCCGGATCGGGCGATCCGTGCACCGCGAACTGCCCGATCCGGGCCTCGCGCGCCTCGATCACGGTGAAACTTTCCCGCACGCCCTCGGGCGCCAGCTCTCGCGCCACGCTCAGCAGCGTGTTCGGCGCGTGCCCGTCGCACAGATCGATCATATGGGCGATTTCCTCACGCGCCACCGGCAGCGCCGCCTCTTCCGAGGGCGCGCCCCAGCTCTCCACAAAGTGCCGCGCAAGCGCGCGTTCCAGCGCGGCGATCTCGACCGGCTCGATCCGCGTGATCGCCACGAAAGTCACCCGGCCGAAGCTCTCCAGCCCCAGCCAGCCATTGGCAAAGGCCTGCCGCGCCTTGCCGGTCAGGTCGTCCTCGGTCCAGTCGGAAAAGGCGAACCCGCCCGAGATGCACCATTCGCCGCTGCGGGCTGGGCGGTCGAAAACCATCATGTCGCTTTCATCCAGATGGACCGCGCGAGCAAGATTCATGGCACCTCCTCCAACAGGGTGCTCAGCGGCACCAGATGTGTCGTTTCCCGGTCGCGGATGAGCATCCCGAACCGTTCGTCCACCCCGACGAAGGTTCCGCTCAGCCCCGCGCGCACGACTGCCTCGCCCACCCCTTCGACCAGCCCCATCCACTCGGCATGCAGCGGGGCGTTGCCCTCCTCGCTCCAGCGATTGACCCAGACCAGAACATGCCGGGCCCAGGCCTCGAGCAACTGCATCGGATCGACCTCGGCGCATCCCTCTTCCCACAGCGCGGTCGCCTCGGGGGTCAGCCCCGGCTCGGCCCCGTCGCCCGATCCTGCCCCATTTCCCGGCCCCGCCGCGCCGCCGGTCAGCAGGATCGGAATCTCGATCCCCACCACCAGCCAGTCGGGAACCTCGCCCGCCGCCCGGGTCGAGGCCGAGGCGCGCAGCCGGCCGCAGCCGGCGCCGTTCACCTTGATGCCCCCCTCCCATATCAGATGCACCGCCACCTCGGGCGGGGCCAGCGCGCCAAGCGCGTTCTGAAACCCCACCCCGCAGACCGGCAGCATGGCCATGGCGTCCTCAAGCGCCACCTCGGGAGCAAAGACGAAGGCCGCGCGCAGGCGGTCGGCCTGGACATTGTGAACCACCGTCCCGCCGTCGCAGCCAAGCGCGGCCAGCGCCCGGGCGCGGTCGAACGGGTCGATCGCCCCCGACACCGCCTCGCCGCACAGAAGGGGCGGGAAGGAGGGGGGCTGGGCCCCGCTCATGCCACCCCCTGTTCGATCAGCGCCCGGGCCACCTTGCGGAACGCGGCCGCCTGCGGGCTGTCGGGGTGGCTGACCACCACCGGCGCCCCCGAATCCGCCGCGATGCGGATATCCAGATGCAGCGGCACCTCGGCCAGCAGCGGCACGCCCAGCTTCTCGGCCTCGGCCGCCACGCCGCCATGACCGAAGAGGTGTTCCTCGTGCCCGCAATTGGAACAGACATGGGTGGACATGTTCTCGATCATGCCCAGGATCGGCACGTTCAGACGCCGGAACATGTCCACGCCCTTGCGCGCGTCGATCAGCGCCACGTCCTGCGGGGTCGAGACGATGATCGACCCGTCGATCACGAATTTCTGCCCCAGAGTCAGCTGCACGTCGCCCGTCCCCGGCGGCAGATCCACCAGCAGCACGTCCAGCTCGCCCCACTGCACCTGGGTCATCATCTGCTGCAGCGCCCCCATCAGCATCGGGCCGCGCCAGATCACCGCCTGGTCGTCATTGGCCATCAGCCCCATGGACATCAGCGTGACCCCATGATTGCGCAGCGGCAGCACCGTCTTGCCGTCGGGGCTGGCGGGGCGGCCGGAGACGCCCAGCATCCGCGGCTGGGAAGGGCCGTAGACATCCGCATCCAGAAGTCCCACGCGCCGACCCTCGGCAGCCAGCGCACAGGCGAGGTTGGCGGCAACGGTGGACTTGCCCACCCCGCCCTTGCCCGAGGCGATGGCGATGATGTGCTTCACCCCCAGCACCCGCTGCGGTCCCTGCCGCTGCGCCTGCGCGCGCGCCTGCCCCTTCAGATCCGGCGGCGCGGCCACATGCGCCGTCAGCATGGCGGTGGCCTTGCTCACCCCCTCCATCGCCGCCACCAGCGCCTCGGCCTCGGCCCGGGCGGGCTCCATGATCTCGCGATCCTTCGGATCGATTTCGAGCACGAAGCGCACCACCCCGTCCTCGACCGACATGCCCCGGACCAGGCCGGTGGACACGATGTCGCCGCCGCCCCGCGGGTCGGCGACCTTCTTCAGTTCCTCGAGAACCGCCTCGCGCGTGATCATTCCTCACCGCTCCTGATCGTGCCGGTCACCACATGTTCCAGATCCAGCCCGTCGACGGTCAGGACCATCTTCGCCTCATATTCACGCCCCGCGGCGTCGCCGGCCTTGCGCAACGCCTCCTCGATGGCCTGCTGGCTGGTCACGCCCACCTGTTTCAGGAACTTGCGTATCGACATGTTGAAATCGTCGCTCATGGCCGTTCTCTCCCGTTCGCCATCATTCGTCATTGTTGACGCATGCCGCCCGCCGCTTCTAGGCTGGGTGCCATGCGCTTGATGTCCTTTTGCCTGAGCCTGCTGCTGATCGCCAGCCCCGCAGCGGGACAGCAGACGCTGGGCCTGGCCGCCCCCGAGACAGTGACGCGCAGCGGCCTGCTGAAATACATCCTGCCACGGTTCTCGCTGAAAACCGGCATCCGCGTGGTGCCGGACGATGCCGGGCCGATGGTTCTGGCCACCGAGCCGCCCGGACAACCGGTCTTTGCCGATGCGGATACCCTTTACTACCTGCGCAGCGGGGACGACCCGCGGCAGCTCCGCTTTGCCGAATGGATGGTTTCGGATATCGGCAAGCGCACCATCGAAAGCTTTGCACCGGACGGAAAGCCGCTCTATTCGGCGCAGATTGCCACGGAAAGGGTCGAAACCGGCCCGGTGTTCACCGGGGATGCGGCGCGCGGCGCGCGGCTGGCGCTCAGGAACTGCGGCCGCTGCCATGTGATCGGGCCGCAGAACCCCATGGCCGGGATAAGCTCCACCCCGTCCTTCCCGGCGCTCAAGGCCCTGTCCGACTGGGCCGAGCGGTTCCAGACCTTCTATCTGCGCAACCCCCACCCGGCGATCATCCAGATCGAGGGGATCACCACCCCCTTCGGCCCCGAGCGCCCGCCCCCCATCGTGCCGCTGGAGATCACGCCCGCCGATCTCGAGGCGCTTCTGGCCTTCGTCGATTCGGTTCCCGCGGCCGATCTGGGCGCCCCGCTGCAATTTCAGTGATCCTTGCGCTTCGAGTAGTAGTCCTCGGTGGTGCGCGGGCGCGGGCGTTCGCCCAGGGCAAAGGGATCGTCGCCGCGCCGGAACTGGGCGCCCACGCGGCAATCATCGCACATCTGGATCATCTTCGCCTGCTCGGAGGTGGCGAACATCGGATGCGTGCCGGCCAGCTTGTCCATGATCCGCTCGACGGTGGATTTCACGCCGAAGGGCTTGCCGCATTCGATGCAGGCGAAGGGCTCTTCCTCGTGCAGTACCACCTGTCCCAGCGCCGCGTCGCCGAGATCGAGGCACGGCACCAGGGTGATCGCCTTCTCGGGGCAGGCCGAGGCGCAGATCCCGCATTGCAGGCAGGCATCTTCCTGAAAGCGCAGCTGCGGCTTCTCGGGATTGTCCACAAGCGCCCCCGACGGGCAGAGCGACACGCAGGACAGGCACAGTGTGCAGGCGCCCGCATCCACCGCGACCGCACCATAGGGGGCACCGGCGGGCAGCGGCAGCGGCGCCTCGGCACCGGGATTGAGCGCGGCGGCGGCCAGCCGGGCGACCTGGCGCCGCCCTCCCATGGGCAGGACCGGGCGGGCAAGGGCGGGCGGCGGGTCCGCCCGATACAGCTGCTCGGCAAGGGCATCGGGGTCGGATTCGTCGATCAGCGCCACCCGACCCGGGCCGGCGATGGCCTCGGCCAGCGCCAGCTCCTGCGTCAGCGCATGACGTTCGGTCGAAGGCGAGACAAGCACCTGAACGGACGCAAAGCCATGGGCCAGCGCCGCCAGCATCTCGGCATGGCCGAAGCCCGAGACCACCGGCAGCTCCAGCGGAATGACCGCCGCCGGCAGCCCGCGCCCGAAACGCGCCGCAAGGCGGATCATCTCGGCCCCATGGGCGTCGTGCACCAGCAGCTGCGGTGAGGCGCCCCCGGCGGCGCGGAAGGTCTGCGCCAGCACCTCGATACGGCGCAGCAGATCGGCAAGAGGCGGGGCCTCGTAGCTGACGGCCATTGAGGGGCACAGCGCCGTGCAGCTGCCGCAGCCGGCGCAGATCATCGGGTCGATCGCCACATGATCGCCGGCCACGGTGATGGCACCGGTGGGACAGGCATCGAGGCAGCGCGAACACCCCGTCTGCCCGGCCCGGGAATGGGCGCAAAGCGACTCTTCCAGACGCACGTAAAGCGGTTTCTCGAAGGTGCCGACAAGCTGCACCGCCTCGAGTGCAGCCGCCCCCACCGCGCGCGAGTCGCGGGGGTCGGCGCGCAGATAGCCCTCGCGCTTTTCCGGGGCGGTCACCTTCGGTGCTTCACCGGTCAGGTCCAGCACGATGTCGCAGGACGAACGCGCCCCGTCCCGCGGCGGTGTCAGGCGGAACGGACCGCGCCCGCCCGGTTCGATCTGCCGGAATGCGTCGATGCGGACCTCGAACCCGCCAAGCGCGCCGGTCACGCGGACCAGCCGGCCGCGAATGGCGTCGAAATCCCGGCTCAGGGGCATCTCGGCCTCGTCCGTGATCAGCACCGTGACGGCAAGCGCCCCCGCCAGCTGCCGGGCCACCGGCTCGACCACCTCGCCCGGTCCGGCGATCAGGCAGGTACCGGCGCTGGTCACGTCCATGGCCGGGGTCTCGGGGGCGGGCAGTTGCGATTCGGCTGCCAGCGCCGCCATCTTGGGTCCGGCACGATCACCCTCGTCGGACCAGCCGGCCCGGTCGCGCAGATCCACGAATCCGGGTGGCGGGGCGTCGATCTCCTCGGCCAGCGCCTCGAAAAAGGCGCGTTCCTGCTGGCAGGCGACGGTTGCCTCCTCACCCTGGCCCAGCAGTTTCGCTGCCTGCTCGGCCTGCCGCGTGCACAGGGCGGAATGAACCGGCGAACAGGCAAGGCCGGTGGCCGCCGATATCGCCTCGGGGTCCAGCCTCTGCGTGCCCTCGCAGTCGCACAGAATCATCAGCTTGCCTGTCACCATCTCCTCCCCTGGCCCGACGGTTGCGGTCCGCAATTCCTCGCAACGCCCGTCCGCGCCGTCAACCGGGCAATCTCCGGTCACCGGCATATTTCACGGCCGGCACAGTTTTTTCTTGGAAGAACACCGCCACCTGCATAAGCTTCCAGTACGGGAGGGTTCCATGACCATGTCCGGCCACAGTCGCGTTACCATGCCCGATGGCGCCGCGATCCGGTGCCGCCCGGGCAGGACGCGCCGGTTCCATCCGGCCCCCTTGTTTCCCGCAAGAGGAGTTCGCGATGAGTTCTGGATCTGATTTCTGGTCTCGCCGAAAGGCTGCGGTTGCGGCTGAGGCTGCTGCGGGGCGTGGAGGGGAACGTCTCCGTTCCGAGGCTGGGGAACGGGCGCGTCTGGAGGCGAAGAGCGATGCCGAGATCCTGTCCGAGCTCGATCTACCGGACCCGGACAGGCTTGCGCCGGGCGATGACGTTTCGCGCTTCATGGCCGCGATCGTGCCGGATCGGCTTCGGCGGCGGGCGCTGCGGCGGCTGTGGCAGGTGAACCCGGTGCTGGCGAATGTGGACGGGCTGGTGGATTACGGCGAGGACTTCACCGATTCCGCCATCGTGGCCGAGGTCGTGCGCACCGCCTGGCAGGTGGGCAAGGGGGTTGCGGAGCGTCCCGGCCCGGACGGGGCGGCGGGCGGCTCCGCTTCGGGCGCGAGGCCCCCGGCCCCTCCCGCAACCGGGGCAGGAACCGGGGCGGCCGATGCCGGCGCCGCCGAAGAAGATGGCCCCGCCCTGCCCCCGCGGGCCGCGGACGAGGCGGGGCGTGACGCCGGGAACGCCGCCGCTGAAGACACCGCTGAAGATGCCCCTGCGCGCGCCGTGGCGCGGCGGATGCGGTTCGAACTGGAAGGATGACGCCGATGGCTGCTGCCATGTCCGACACACCCGCGCCCGCGATTGCCGAAGAGGACCGGCTGCGGGCGGATTTCTACAACTTCCTCGGCCGCCTTCTGGCGGCGCCGCCGGATCGGGAGCTGCTGGCGCGCACGGCGGCGCTGTCGGGGGACGACACCGATCTGGGGCGCGCGATCGCTTCGCTTGCGCGGGTGGCGCGGGTGAGCGGGCCGGAGGCGGTGGAGCGGGAGTTTCACGCGCTCTTCATCGGCGTCGGCCGGGGCGAGCTGATGCCCTATGCCAGCTACTACCTGACCGGTTTCCTGAACGAGAAGCCGCTGGCGCAGCTGCGCGCCGACATGGCCGCCCGCGGCATCACCCGGGCCCCGGATGTGCACGAGCCCGAGGACAACATCGCCTCGCTGATGGAGGTGATGGCGGGGCTGATCACCGGCCGCTTCGGCCCCCCGGCGCCGCTGGCGGACCAGAAGCTGTTCTGGAGCCGCCACCTGGGCCCCTGGGCGGAACATTTCTTCTCGGACCTGGAAGCGGCCGCGGCTTCGGTCTTCTACGCCTCGGTCGGCACCGCCGGGCGGGTGTTCATGGAGATCGAGCGCGAAGGCTTCCGGATGACGGCGGGTCAGACCCGCCCTTCGCCGTCCCCGCAGGCGGGGGCAGACAGGTAACGCAAGAGAGGGAGAGAGGACCCGATGACAGGCAGAAAGAGGAAGCAGGGCGCCAGCCGCCGCGACTTCCTGAAGCTGGCGGGCACGGCCGCACCTGCGGCGCTGGCCGCCGCCGCGCTGGGGCGCGAGGCGAAAGCCGCCGAAGAGCCGGTGCGCGAGACCCGGCTTCAGGACACGGCGCATGTGCGCGCCTACTACGAAAGCACCCGGTTCTGAACCGGATGCGGGGCTGCCGGCCATGCCCGGCCCCCGGAATGCAACGACGCCGCCCGGCCGCTGCCGGACGCTGTCACCCCCGGCTGACGGTTGCGCAAGGCCCTGATGCCGGTTCGATCTGGAAACCGCGGGCCGCTCCTTGCGGGGGCCTGCACGGGAGGTAGAGATGCTCAGGAAAAAGACCAACGGGGTTGCGAGACGCCCCCAGCGGACAAGTATCCTTTCACGGGTTGCGGAGAAAACCGTCGACCGCCGCGCGTTCCTGCGCGGCTCGGGCCTGGCCATCGGCGGTCTGGCCGCGATCGGCGCCACCGGCGGCATGGTCACGCCGGCCTCGGCCCAGAGTGCCGCCGCGAAGGCGGTCGAGAACGTCAAGACCGTGTGCACCCACTGCTCGGTCGGCTGCACCATCATCGCCGAGGTCCAGGACGGCGTCTGGGTGGGGCAGGAGCCGGGCTGGGACAGCCCGTTCAACCTGGGCGCCCATTGCGCCAAGGGGGCGGCGGTGCGCGAGCACACCAACAACGAACGCCGCCTGCGCTACCCGATGAAGAAGGAAGGGGGCGAGTGGAAGCGGATCAGCTGGCAACAGGCGATCGACGAGATCGGCGAGCAGATGCTGAAGATCCGCGAGGAATCGGGGCCTGACAGCGTCTACTGGCTGGGCTCGGCCAAGCACAGCAACGAACAGGCCTACCTGTTCCGCAAGTTCGCCGCCTACTGGGGCACCAACAACGTCGATCACCAGGCGCGGATCTGCCACTCGACCACCGTGGCGGGGGTTGCCAACACATGGGGCTACGGCGCCATGACCAACTCCTACAACGACATCCACAATTCCCGCGCCATCTTCATCATCGGCGGCAACCCGGCCGAGGCGCATCCGGTTTCGCTGCTGCACATCCTGCGCGCGAAGGAGCAGAACAACGCGCCGCTGATCGTGTGCGATCCGCGCTTCACCCGCACCGCGGCGCACGCCGACGAATATGTGCGCTTCCGCCCCGGCACCGACGTGGCGCTGGTCTGGGGCATCCTGTGGCACATCTTCGAGAACGGCTGGGAGGACAAGGAATTCATCCGCACCCGGGTGTGGGGGATGGACCAGATCCGCGCCGAGGTGAAGAAATGGACCCCCGAAGAGGTCGAGCGCGTCACCGGCGCGCCGGGCAGCCAGCTGCGGCGCGTGGCCCGGACGCTGGCCAACAACCGCCCCGGCACGGTGATCTGGTGCATGGGCGGCACCCAGCACCACAACGGCAACAACAACACCCGCGCCTACTGCATCCTGCAGCTGGCGCTCGGCAACATGGGCACCACCGGCGGCGGCACCAACATCTTCCGCGGCCATGACAACGTGCAGGGGGCGACCGACCTGTGCGTTCTGTCGCACTCGCTGCCCGGCTATTACGGGTTGTCGGCCGGCGCCTGGGCGCACTGGGCGCGCGTGTGGGAGGAGGATCTCGACTGGCTCAAGGGCCGCTTTGCCACCATCACCGGCAAGGACGGCAAGGAAAAGCCGCTGATGAACCTCAAGGGCATCCCGGTCTCGCGCTGGATCGACGGGGTGCTGGAGAACAAGGACAATATCGACCAGCCCGACAATGTCCGCGCCATGGTGTTGTGGGGCCACGCGCCCAACAGCCAGACCCGCGGGGTCGAGATGAAGAAGGCGATGGAGATGCTCGACCTGCTGGTGGTGGTGGACCCCTACCCCACCGTCTCGGCGGTGATGCATGACCGCACCGACGGGGTCTACCTGCTGCCGGCCTCGACCCAGTACGAGACCCGCGGCTCGGTCACCGCCTCGAACCGCTCGGTGCAGTGGCGCGACAAGGTGGTGGACCCGGTCTTCGAATCGAAGCCCGACCAGGACATCATCTACATGTTCGCCGAGAAGTTCGGCTTTGCCGACCGGATGTTCCGCAACATCGGCATGGACGGCCCCGGCCAGCCCAATGTCGAGGACGTCACCCGCGAGTTCAACCGCGGCATGTGGACCATCGGCTATACCGGCTGGGCGCCGGAGCGGATCAAGGCCCACATGAAGTACCAGCACACCTTCGACAAGACCACGCTGCAGGCCGTCGGCGGCCCGGTGGACGGCGAGTATTACGGCCTGCCATGGCCGTGCTGGGGCACGCCCGAGATGGGCCATCCCGGCACGCCGATCCTCTACGACATGTCCAAGCCCGTGGCCGAGGGCGGGCTGACCTTCCGCGCCCGCTTCGGGGTCGAGCGCAACGGCCAGAACCTGCTGGCCGAGGGCGTCTACTCGGCCGGGTCCGAGATCCAGGACGGCTATCCCGAGTTCACCATGCAGATGCTGATGGACCTGGGCTGGGACAAGGACCTGACCGCCGAGGAACGCGCCGTCATCGACGGCATCGCCGGGCCGAAGACCAACTGGAAGACCGACCTCTCGGGCGGCATCCAGCGGGTCGCCATCAAGCATGGCTGCGCCCCCTTCGGCAACGCCAAGGCCCGCGCGGTGGTCTGGACCTTCCCCGACCCGGTGCCGCTGCATCGCGAGCCGCTCTATACCCCGCGGCGCGACCTGGTGGCCGACTATCCCACCTACGAGGACCGGCGCGCCTACCGCCTGCCCACCCTCTATGCCTCGATCCAGAAGCAGGACTTCAGCAAGGACTACCCCTTGATCCTGACCTCGGGGCGGCTGGTGGAATACGAGGGCGGCGGCGACGAGAGCCGCTCCAACAAGTGGCTGGCCGAGCTGCAGCAGGACATGTTCGTGGAAATCAGCACCCGCGACGCCAACGATCTGGGCATCCGCGACGGGCAGATGGTCTGGGTCGAGGGCCCCGAAAAGGGCAAGGTCAAGGTCAAGGCCATGGTCACCGAGCGCGTCGGCGCCGGCGTGGTCTTCATGCCCTTCCACTTCGGCGGCCACTTCCAGGGCAGGGACCTGCGGGACAAGTACCCCCCCGGCGCCGACCCCTGGGTTCTGGGCGAGGCGGCCAACACCGCCATGACCTACGGCTATGACGTGGTCACCCAGATGCAGGAAACCAAGGTGACCCTCTGCCGGATCACCGCAGCGTAAGGAGAGAAGACATGGCTAGAGTGAAGTTCCTCGTGGATTCCGAACGCTGCATCGAGTGCAACGCCTGCGTCACCGCCTGCAAGAACGAGAACGGCGTGCCCTGGGGCATCAACCGCCGCCGGGTGGTGACCATCAATGACGGCACGCCGGGCGAGCGCTCGATCTCGGTCGCCTGCATGCACTGTTCGGATGCGCCCTGCATGGCGGTCTGCCCGGTGGACGTGTTCTATCAGACCGAGGAGGGCATCGTGCTGCACTCCAAGGATCTGTGCATCGGCTGCGGCTACTGCTTCTACGCCTGCCCCTTCGGCGCGCCGCAGTTCCCGCAGGCCGGCAACTTCGGCTCCCGCGGCAAGATGGACAAGTGCACCTTCTGCGCCGGCGGCCCCGAGGAGGACGGCAGCCAGGCCGAGTACCAGAAATACGGCCGCAACCGCATCGCCGAGGGCAAGCTGCCCATCTGCGCGGAAATGTGCGCAACCAAGGCCCTGCTCGCCGGCGACGGTGACGTCGTCTCCGCCGTATACCGCGAACGCATCGTCTCCCGCGGCTTCGGCTCCGGCGCATGGGGATGGGGAACCGCATACGGACAAAAGGGCGGGTGAAGACCCGCCTTGCCCGCGACATGAGAAAATGGCGGGCCGCGCTTCGTCGTGGCCCGCGCAACGAAGCCTGAAAACGAAGGGCAGACGGAATGACCCGTCCCGACATTCATCGACCGCTGCGGCTGGTGCTGGCGGCGCTGGTGGTGGTCATCGGTCATCTCTTCATCCCCGCACCGGCAACGGCCCAGGGGGCTGCCACGGTCGAAACCGGCTCGCCCGGAGCGCAGTCCCTGGAAGACATCCTGCGCCGGCAGGAGATGAAAAGGCGGGGGCTGGAACTTCTGCCATTGCGCAAACCCCTGCCCCCGCCCGCAACCGCCCTGCCCGGCCCGCTGCGCACGCTGGGGCCGCAATCGGACCCGGATGTCTGGCGCGCGGTGAAGGCGGGCGAACGGGCGCGCCCCTCCTCCTCTACCGCCAGCGGACAATTGATGCAGGTTCTGGGCGAGGAATGGCGGATGATCCGTCGCCAGTACATCCTGCCCTGGTCGTGGCGGATCCTGGCCGGTGTGGTGATCCTGATCGCCCTGTTCCGCCTGATCCGCGGCCGCATCCCGATCCGGGCCGGCCGGTCGGGGAGGATGATTCCCCGCTTTTCGCTGTCGCATCGGGTCGCGCACTGGTTTCTGGCCTCGGTCTTCATCCTGATGATGATTTCGGGGCTGATCATCATGCTGGGCCGGCCGCTGCTGCTGCCGGTGGCGGGGCGCGAGGTGGTCTCGGCCCTGGCCAGCGCCTCGTTGCAGGGGCACAACCTGTTCGGCCCGATCTTCATCCTGGCGCTGCTGATCGTCACCATCCGGTTCATGCGCGGCAATTTCTTCCAGTGGGCCGATCTGCAATGGATCCTGAAGGGCGGCGGGCTGCTGGGAGGGCACGCCAGTTCGCATCATTACAATTTCGGCGAAAAGACGTGGTACTGGACGGTCGTTCTGGTCGGCCTGGTCATGAGCGCGACGGGGCTGCTGCTGCTGTTTCCCTGGGTGACCGACAACCTGCTGTTTCACCAGCTCGCCACCATCGCCCATGCCGTCGGCGCCGTCATCCTGATCGCCTTTGCCCTCGGGCACGCCTATATCGGCTCGATCGGGATGGAGGGATCGATCGACTCGATGCTGCGTGGCGAGGTGGACGAGAACTGGGCCCGGGAGCACCACGATCTGTGGTACGAGGAGGTCACGGGAAAGAAGGCGGACCTCCACGGCACGACGGATGACACAGCGCAGGCGGAGGAAACGGCATGAGCATTCTCGAATTCCTCGAAGGGCCGATGTTCTATGCAGCCTTTGCCATCTTTGCACTGGGCGCGGCCTGGCGGGTGGCAGGGATCGTCCGGCTGGGGCGCAAGGCGGATCTGGCCCCGCCGAAGGGGTCGGGCGTGGCCGGATGGTTCAAGGGCAACCTGCGCCATTTCGTCCCGCGCGGCCTGTTTGCCGAACGCACATGGATGCATCTCGTGGCCGGCTACAGCTTTCACCTGGGGCTGTTCGTCCTGTTCTTCTTCGGCGCCCCGCATGTCGCGTTCATCGAACGCTTCACCGGGCTGAACTGGACCGCACTGCCGCGCTGGGGTTTCATCATCGCCGCCGAATTCGCCTTTGCCGGCCTGATCGTGCTGTGGGTGCGGCGGTTTTCCGATCCGGTCATGCGACAGATTTCCGACCGCGACGATCATGTCGGAAGCTGGCTGACCTTCCTAGTGATGCTGAGCGGAATCATGGCCATGGAGCAGGCCCATGACGGGCTGCGGGCGCTTCACATGGGACTGGTCAACATCTGGCTGATCTACTTCCCGTTCTCGCGCCTGATGCATGCCTTCACCTTCGCGCTGGCGCGCGGCGCGACCGGCGCCAGCTATGGCCGAAAGGGGATGATCCCATGAGCAATACCGCCCTCACCACCCTGCTGGACCAGGTGGATGCGGACATCGCCGCCTATCTCGAAGCCTGCGTGCATTGCGGTGAATGTGCCGAAGCCTGCCATTTCTACCTTGCGACGAAAGAGCCCAAATACACCCCGACCTACAAGCTGTTTCCCCTGGTCCGCGCCTACAAGCGGCACAAGGCGCCGCTGCGCGGGATCAAGGGAATGCTGGGACTGCTGCCGCCGGAAGTGACCGAGGACGACCTGCGCGAATGGGAGGATCTGGTCTATGACAGCTGCACCATGTGCGGGCGCTGCACGCTGGTCTGCCCCATGGGCATCGACATTGCCGGAACCATCCGCAAGATGCGCGAGGCTTGGGCCGCCACCGACATCCTGCCCGACGGGCTGAAAGAGGCCCGCCGGCATGTGGAGGAGACCGGCAGCCCCATGGGGGTGACGGCAAAGGCGCTTCTGGCGCAGATTGCGCATCAGGAAAAGGAGGCCGGCGTCACCATTCCCGTCGATGTGGAGGGGGCCGAATACATGGCCCTTCTGTCCTCGATGGAGATCATGGGATATCCCGAAGTCATGGTGGCCTATGCGCGCATCTTCAGCCGCGCGGGCATCAGCTGGACGATCTCGACCGAGGCTTACGAGGCCACCAATATCGGGGTTCAGATCGGGTCGGGGCCGCTGGCGCGGAAACTGGTGCAGAAGATCGTGGACGCGGCCGAGAAGCTGGGCGTGAAGCATGTGATCAGCCCCGAATGCGGCCACGCCTACGGGGCGCTGCGCTGGGCCGGTCCGAACCTGATCGGCAGGCCCTATTCCTTCGAAGTGGTGCATATCATCGAACTGCTCGACCGCTTGCGCAGCCAGCGCCGCCTGCCGCCCGGCAAGGCGGACGGGCGCCGGATCACGCTGCACGATCCCTGCCAGATCGTGCGACGCGGCGGCCTCTTGCGCGAACCGAGGCGGCTGCTGTCCGATTCATGTGCCGATTTCGTCGAGATGAAGGGCGCCGGCATTGCCAACCTGTGCTGTGGCGGGGGCGGAGGCGTCTCGGCCAACCCCCGCGCCAGGGATCTGCAGACCGCCGCATTCGGCGAAAAGATGAAACAACTCGACGAAATCGGCGGTGTGGAAGCGGTGGTCGTGCCCTGCGCCAACTGCCGCGGCGTGTTCGAGGACGGCCTGTTCGAATATGACTCCGATATCGAGGTCATCGGGCTGAGCGAGCTGGTCGCCGAAACCATGGCCGAAGACGCGGCGGGCAGGAAAGGCGGCTGAACACCGCCCAAGCGTATCTCGCCCATGCGCGGATCGGCCATGTCCGGGCAAGTTGTGCGCCCCGGTCCGAAAGAATGAAATTAATCGCGACGTGCTCGCGGGGCGTAGTCGTTGCCTCCGCGGAGGGCGGCCCGTGGCTCAGCCGCGGGACCAGATCTGCAGGCTGTCGTCTCCGATCCGGCGCAGCTCGCGCAGGTGGAAACGCGGCGCCTGCTCCAGCCGGTCCAGCCCCAGCGCCCCGATCGCCGGCAGCCCTTCGGCCCCGATGGCAAGCCCCGCCGTGAAAACGGCCAGCTCGTCTACCAGATCGGCCGCCAGGAGCGATGCCGCCAGCGCGCTGCCGCCTTCGCACAGAACCCGCGTCAGCCCCGCCTCTGCGAGCCGGTGCAACATGTCGGCGGCATCAAGCTGGCCGGCATGGACCGCGCAGGGGATGAGCCGCGCGCCCAGCCCCTCCCAGGCCCTGACGCGCTCGGCATCGGCGGTATCTGCGTGACACAGCCACAGCGGCACCTCGGCCGCGCTGCGGGCCAGCCGGCCCAGAAGCGGAAGATCGAGATGCCGCGAGGCCACAACCCGCACCGGCTGGCGGGCGATGCCGAGATCGCGAACGGTTAGCGACGGATCGTCGGCCCGCGCCGTGCCCGCCCCCACCATCACCGCATCATGGCGGGCGCGCATCATGTGAACCACCCGCCGCGCCTGTGCCCCGGTGATCCACTTGCTCTGCCCCGTCGCCGTGGCGATACGACCGTCGAAACTGGCGGCCAGTTTCAGCGTCACCAGCGGCCGGCCCTGCTCGGTCCGAAGAAAGAACCCGGCATGATCGCGGGCGGCCTCGTCCGCAAGGACGCCGGTCGTCACTGCAACCTCGTGCCGGCGCAGTCTCTCGAACCCCTGTCCCGACACCCGCGGGTCGCGGTCCGCGAAAGGCGCCACCACGCGTGCGATGCCCGCCCGGATCAGCGCATCGGCACAGGGTGGCGTCTGCCCGTGATGGGCGCAGGGTTCGAGCGTGACATAGGCCGTCGCCCCCCTTGCCGCCGTCCCCGCCTGCTCCAGCGCGACGGTTTCCGCGTGCGGGCGGCCTCCGGGCCGGGTCCAGCCGCGCCCGACCACACGGCCTTCGCGCACGATCACGCAGCCCACCGCCGGGTTGGGCCAGGTATTGCCCATCCCGCGCCGGCCCAGCGCCAGCGCCAGCGCCATGAAGCGGGCGTCGGCGGCGGCGCTCACTCTTCGGCTTGCTTGTGGGGCCGCAATTCGTGGACGAAGCTTTCGAAATCGTCCGCGGCCTGGAAGTTCTTGTAGACGGAGGCAAAACGCACATAGGCCACGGTGTCGATCCGGGCCAGCGCCTCCATCACGATCTCGCCGATCCGGCTTGATGGGATATCGGTTTCGCCCATGCTTTCCAGCCGCCGCACGATGCCCGAGATCATCTGGTCGATGCGCTCGGGCTCAATGGGACGCTTCTGCATGGAGATGCGGATCGAGCGCTCCAGCTTGTCGCGGTCGAAATCCTCGCGCCGGCCGTTCGACTTGATGACCACGAGGTCGCGCAGCTGCACCCGTTCATAGGTGGTGAAGCGTCCGCCGCAGGCCGGGCAGAACCGTCGGCGCCGGATCGCGACGTGATCCTCGGCCGGCCGCGAGTCCTTCACCTGAGTGTCGATATTGCCGCAAAACGGGCAGCGCATGGGCCTATCCCCTTGTTGGTTTCCGCCTCCGATTGTGGGCGCTGCGGCCCACTTGTCCACAACTATATGGGAGCCGCCAGGTTTTGGGTAGAGGCGATTTTCAACCCCCAGATAGGCGATCCTGGCCCCGTCATCTTCGCGCGTCACTTTTCCTCTTGCCATCGCGTCAGGGGGTGGTTAGCTAGGGTTCGGCAAAATTGCGAATAATTCTCATTTGCGAAAAGATACCCGATGACTGCACCAAATGGGTGGCGCCACGAAAAGACCGGCCTGTCGCTGTCGGAATCCCACGCCAGCGTGCCGACGCGCGGCGGCCGCCTGACGCGGCGGCTGATGGCCTTTCTGGGGCCGGGCTACCTGGTGGCGGTGGGCTACATGGATCCGGGCAACTGGGCGACCTCGCTGGCAGGCGGTTCGGCCTTCGGCTACACGCTGCTGTCGGTCGTGCTGGTATCGAATTTCATGGCCATCCTGCTGCAGGCGCTCAGCCTGCGGCTGGGTATTGCCGCGGGGCGCGACCTGGCTCAGGCCTGCCGCGATGCCTTTCCGCGCCCGGTCGGCTTCGTGCTGTGGATCCTGGCCGAAGCAGCCATCGTCGCCACCGATCTGGCCGAGGTGATCGGCACCGCCATCGGCCTCAACCTGCTGTTCGGCATTCCGCTGCAGATCGGGGTGGTGCTGACGGCGCTGGACGTGTTCCTGATCCTGTGGCTCCAGGGGCGGGGCTTTCGCCTGCTGGAGGCGGTGGTGATCGCGCTGACGCTGCTGATCTTCGCCTGTTTCGCCATCGTCATGGCCTATGCCCAGCCGGTGCTGGGCGATGTGCTGCGCGGCTTCATCCCGCAGACCGACATCGTGCGCTCGCCCGACATGCTGTATCTGGCGCTGGGCATTCTGGGGGCCACGGTGATGCCGCACAACCTGTATCTGCACAGCGCCGTGATCCAGACCCGCGCCACCGGCCCCGGCCGCGCCGACAAGCTGGACGCGATCCGGCTGGGGACGATCGACAGCACCATCGCGCTGATGTTCGCGCTACTCGTCAACGCCTCGATCCTGATCCTGGCGGCCGCCACCTTCAACATCTCCGGGCGCACCGACGTGGCCGAAATCCAGCAGGCGCACGAACTGCTGGGCCCGGCGCTGGGCACGGCGCTGGCGCCGGTGCTGTTCGCCGTGGCGCTGCTGTTCTCGGGGCTCAACTCGACCGTGACTGCCACGCTTGCCGGGCAGATCGTGATGGAAGGGTTCATCAATTTCCGCATGAGTCCGTGGAAGCGGCGGCTGATTACCCGCGGGCTGGCGATCCTGCCGGCCGCGGCGGTGACCATGCTGTTCGGCGAAAGCGGCACCGCGCGGCTGCTGGTGCTCAGCCAGGTCGTGCTCAGCCTGCAGCTGCCCTTCGCCATGATTCCGCTGGTGATGTTCACCGCCGACAGCGTCAAGATGAACGGGCTGCCCGCGCCGCGATGGCTGACGGTTGCCTGCTGGGTCATCACCCTGGTCGTGGTGACACTGAACCTGAAGCTGATCCTTGACGTGGCGATGGGATCGGTGACGATCTGATCACCCCTGCCGTCGCGTCACGAGGCCCTGCGCGGCTGCCAGCGGTGCCCCTCGCGGCCGTGCCAGAAGCCGTTGGAAAACGGCGCCGGCAGGTTCATCTCGTCCAGCCGCGCCCGGGCCTCGGCCCCGTCGATCTGCCCGTTGATGCGGTCGGCGAAGACATGCGCCACCGCCACCATGTCGATATCCTGCGGCATCAGCCGGAAATGCCCCACCCCCATTGCCGCCATGTCGTCGATCTCCTCGACAAGGCAGACATAGGATTGCGACAGCGTCTGGATTCCGTTCACCACCAGGAAGGGCTGCCCGGTCACCGTGGTCAGAGGCATCCCGTCGGGGTTCTCCTCGCAGACGAACTGGCAGTTGTCCTTGGTCCGTCGATGGGCGCGGGCGTGGTAGCAACGCGCCGAAACAGCCAGCGAGGCCCGTCCGAACACCTGCACTTCAACGCCCACGCCCTGGTCGCGCGCCCCGGCGGCCATTCCCCCGACGACCGAACGCGGCACTTCGACCGGCAAGGTCACATGTGTTGCCCCCTTGCCTGATAACCATTTCAGCGTAGCCTCGTTATAGACATTCATCAATGGGCCAAGCCGGTGTTTTTTCCCGTCAATATGGAAAAGACCGGCGGCATTGTTGATTTCGATCTCGTGATCCGCGATCTCGCAGAAATCGCGCATCATGTTGCGTTCGCGCCGGATCACCGCCTCGGACAGCGACGACAGGACCACCTGCTTGCCGCCGCGTTCCAGCCGGTCGATCACCTCGGGCAGGTGCGGCTCGAAAAACGGCGTCCGCTTGGAGCAGATTACCTCGCCCAGATAGACCGTGTCCACGGGTGCCTCATCCGCGATCCGGGCGTAGAAGTCGCGCTTGGCGTCTGCATCCCAGTGATAGAGGACCGGCCCCAGTGTGAGTTTTCCGCTCATCTTGCCCCCGTTTCGTCGTTCTTCGCGCCGCGCCTTGCACGCCTTTTGCTGCCGCATGTCCGGGACGCGCGAAACCGGTGCCCACTTTCACGCGACATGCTCTATCGCCATTTCTTCGACCCGAAGGCGCCCACGGTCTGTTTCTGTCCCTCGGTCAGCGCCACCAGATCGGCCAGTTCCGGCGCCTCGCCGGCAAGAACCTGGTCCACCGCCTTGCGGAAATTGCCCACCACCTGCCGCACATAGGCGCGCGAGCGCTGCCGGCCCTCGATCTTGAAGGCCTCGACGCCGGCCTCGATCAGCTGCGGCAGCAGTTCCGCAAGGTTGAGGCTGACCGGTTCTTCGAAGGCATAATAGGCGTCATCGCGCGCCGGGACGTGATAGCGCCCCTTGCAGATGGTCGGATAGCCGGCCTGCTCGTCGGGGCCGAAGCGGTCGATGGTGAAGTCCCCCAGCCGCGTGGCCACGCAGCCGTCGGGCTCCTTGTCGTAATGGACCTGCGCGGCCGGAGAGCACACCCCGTCCATGTTGGTGGACAGCCCGGTGACATAGTTGGTCAGGCTGCAGCGCCCCTCGACCATCAGGCCGTGATTGCCGAAGATGAAGGTTTCGATCTCGCAGGGGATCTCGGCCTTGACCTCGCGAATCTCGGCCACGGTCAGGATGCGGGGCAGAACCACGCGTTTGACGCCGAATTCGCGCACGTAATAGCGGATCGCCTCGGGGCTGGAGGCGGCGGCCTGCACCGACAGGTGCAGACGCAGATCGGGGTGACGTTCGGCCACATATGCAGCCACGCCGATATCGGCCACGATCACCGCGTCCACGCCGAGGCGCGCGCCGGTGTCCACTGCCTCCCGCCACAGGTCGAACCGCCCGGCGGTGGGAAAGCTGTTCACGGCCAGCAGCACCTTGGCGCCCCTGGCATGGGCATACTGGACGCCCTGCGCCAGTTCTTCCGGGGTGAAGTTCAGCCCCGGGAAGTTGCGCGCGTTGGTGGCGTTCTGGAACCCGCAATAGACCGCATCCGCCCCCGAATCGACGGCGGTTCTCAGGGCGGCTGGGGTTCCGGCGGGGCAGACGAGCTCGGGACGCATCATCGGCTCCTGCCCCGCCGGTTCCCTGCCCGGCGCAGGGCGGCCAGAATGGCCCGCCCCGGCGCACCGAACAACCCCGCCACGTCCTCGGCGATCGACCCCTCCACATCGTCCAGCGCATTGCGCAGGCAGACGACCGCCTCGGTGTTGCCGGTGATCTCCAGCTCGCGGGAAAAGAACAGCGCATCGCCGTCTTCGGCACCGTCCACCAGCCCCAGAAGGTCGAAGAACCGCCCCCTGATGCGGGCGTCCGAATCGGGCTCGCTCCGGCGCGAGACGGCCCGGAAGACCAGGTTTTCGGGGTCCGGCACCAGCAGCAGGACAAAGGGCAGCTCTGCCGCATCGATCACGAAGCGCGCATGGCGATGCGGCCCCAGCCGGTCGAACAGGTTGGGGTGGAGCTGCGCGACGCGGCGCACGACGCGGCGCAGGATCGGTTGCAGAAGGAACAGTGGCGGCGGCGGCAGGAACCGCCCGGCCCCCACCGCACCGGATTTGGCATGTGCGAGTCCAGTCATGGGCGGGGCGATAGCATGTGCCCGCGCCGGGCGAATTGACGATAGTCAAGAAAGTGGCGCCTGCCCTCGCGGCAGGCGAAGGCGCGCCTATGCCAGATGCGCCGCCACGCGTCGGCGATGCGGCCGGTCGCGGTGTTCGAACAGATAGACGCCCTGCCACGTCCCCAGCACCGGCGCCCCGCCTGCCACCGGAATCGACAGGCTCACCGGCAGCATCGCCGCCTTGATATGGGCCGGCATGTCGTCGGGGCCCTCCAGGGTGTGGCGCAGCCAGGACATCGACGGGTCATCCCCCGGCGGCACAAGGCGGCGAAAGAATTCGTCCAGATCGGCCTGGACCGACGGATCAGCATTTTCCTGGATCAGCAGCGAACAGGAGGTATGCCTCACGAACAGGGTCACAAGCCCCTCGCGGATGCCGCTCCCGCCGATCCAGCGGCGCAGCTCGCGGGTAAACTCGTACAGCCCCGCGCCGCGGGTCGCGATCTCGAACTCGGTCTGCATGGCCCGACCCTGCCCCAGCGGCCCCGGCAGGGCAAGCCCCGCCACCGGACGGCCGCCGGAGAGCCGCTGGACATGGGCCGACAATGGGCGGATATTGTGGGCCATGTCCCTCCCGCATGGATTCCTCGACGAACTCCGCAGCCGCACCAGCCTGGCGCAGGTGGTGGGGCGCAAGGTCACGTGGGACATGCGCAAGTCGAACCAGGGCAAGGGCGACATGTGGGCCCCCTGCCCCTTCCACCAGGAAAAGACCGCCAGCTTCCACGTGGACGACCGCAAGGGCTATTTCTACTGCTTCGGCTGCCAGGCCAAGGGCGACGCCATCTCCTTCGTGCAGGAAACCGAGAATGTCGGCTTCATGGAGGCGGTGGAAATCCTTGCCCGCGAGGCCGGCATGACCATGCCCGCCCGCGATCCGAAGGCGCAGGAGAAATCCGACCGCCGCGCGCAGCTGATCGAGGTGATGGAGCGCGCGGTGCGGTTCTTCCGCCTGCAGCTCAAGACCGCGGCCGGGGCGCGGGCGCGCGACTACCTGGCCGGGCGCGGCCTGTCGGATGCGGCGCTGGAGCGGTGGGAGATCGGCCTTGCCCCGCCCGGCTGGCAGAACCTGCGCGACCACCTCAAGGCCCAAGGCACAAGCGACGAACTGATGCTGGCCGCCGGGCTGGTGCGGCCCTCTGCGAAAGGGCGCGATCCCTACGACACCTTCCGCAACCGGATCATGTTCCCGATTCGCGACCCGCGCGGGCGCGCCATCGCCTTCGGCGGGCGGGCGCTGGATCCGGGCGAGGACGCCAAGTATCTCAACTCGCCCGATACCGCGCTTTTCGACAAGGGCCGGGTGCTGTTCAACCACGGCCCCGCCCGGGCGGCGGCCGGCAGGGGGCAGCCGCTGATCGTGGCCGAAGGCTACATGGACGTGATCGCGCTGGTCGAGGCCGGGTTCGAGGCGGCGGTGGCGCCGCTGGGCACGGCGATCACCGAACCCCAGCTGCGGATGCTGTGGCGGATCGCGCCGGAACCGATCATCGCGCTGGACGGCGATACAGCCGGCCTGAAGGCGGCGATGCGGGTGATGGATCTGGCCCTGCCGCTGCTGGAGGCGCCCAACGCGCTGCGCTTCGCGCTGATGCCCGAGGGCAAGGATCCCGACGACCTGCTCCGCGCCGAAGGGGCGGCGGCGATGCGGAAGGTGCTCGACTCCTCGATCCCGATGGTACAGCTGCTGTGGCGGCGCGAAACCGAAGGGCGGGTGTTCGACAGCCCCGAGCGCAAGGCGGCGCTGGACAAGGCCCTGCGCGAAAGGATCAGGCTGATCCACGACCCGTCGATCCGCAGTCATTACGGCTCCGAAATCAAGGAGTTGCGCTGGCAGCTCTTTCGCGCCGGTCGGGGCAGCAAGACCGGTGGTGGCAAAGCCGGTGGCGGATGGGCCGGTGGTGGCGGGCGGGCCGGATCGCGCCCGGGCCAGGCCGGCCCGGCTCCGCGCCCCACGCCGGGGGCGAAATCCTCGATCCTGGTGGCCGCGGGCGAGGCGGCGGAAATCCGTCTGCACGAGGCGGTCATCCTGGCCACGGTCCTGACCACCCCCGTAGTGCTGGCCGAATTCCTGCACGGGCTGGAAACGATGGTCTGTACCGACCCGGCCCATGAAAGGCTGCGCGAGCTGATCCTGCGCCATGCCGACCTGCCCCCCCGCGATCTGCCCGGAAAGGTCCGGGAGGCCGCCGGGGCCGAAGTCGAAAGCCTTTTCGCCATACGTCACGTGTCCATCTGCCCGGCCATCCGCCGCCCCGGGGACGAGGAAACCGCGCGCCTCACCCTGGCCGAGGAACTGGCCAAGCTCGAGGCCCGGCGCGGGCTGGAGGCCGAGATCAGCGAGGCGGCAGAGGATCTTGCCGGGCTCGCCGACGAGGCGGTGACCTGGCGGCTGGGCCAGGCGGCCGAGGCCCGCAACCGTGCTCTGCGCAGCCAGACCGAGGACAGGACCGAATACGACACTGGCGACAACGGCGCCCGCATCAGCCGCGCCGAGCGCAGCGCCTTTGACGACCTTCTGGAGCGTATCAGCTTTTCCAAGCGGCGCGGGCGGGACTTTTCGTAGGGAAGCGCCGGAAAAAACCTTGTAAACCGCTGGCCGAATCACCAGATCACGCTATTGATTCGGGCACGCCGAATCATCCCGATCCGAATCAGGAGCAGCGCATGGCCGCCAAGGACACCGACGACCGGAAGAACGACGATCAGGACGCCGAAATCTCGC
Organism: Piezobacter thermophilus; assembly: GCF_055386745.1. Lineage (NCBI taxonomy): Bacteria > Pseudomonadati > Pseudomonadota > Alphaproteobacteria > Rhodobacterales > Paracoccaceae > Piezobacter > Piezobacter thermophilus. The sequence continues at coordinate 1,946,406 of NZ_AP042380.1, forward strand.
TGGACATGAGCCAGGCCGCGGTCAAGAAGATGATCGCCGAGGCGCGCGAGAAGGGCTTTATCACCTACGATCAGCTCAACCAGGTCCTGCCTCCCGATCAGGTCAGTTCCGAACAGATCGAGGACGTCATGTCCCTGCTGTCGGAAATGGGCATCAACATCATCGAGGATGAAGAGGCCGAGGAGGAAGAGCAGAAGGGCTCGACCGAAATCGTCTCGACCAAGGACGCGCGCGAGGTCACGGTCGCCTCTCAGCAGACCGAGAAGCTTGACCGCACCGACGATCCGGTGCGCATGTATCTGCGCGAGATGGGCAGCGTCGAGCTGCTCAGTCGCGAGGGCGAGATCGCCATCGCCAAGCGGATCGAGGCCGGCCGCAACACCATGATCTCCGGGCTGTGCGAAAGCCCGCTGACCTTCCAGGCCATTTCCATCTGGCATGACGAACTTCTCAGCGAAGACATCCTGCTGCGCGACGTGATCGACCTCGAGGCCACCTTCGGCAGCCAGATGGGCGAAGATGGCGAGGTCGAGGCCCCGATCGTCGAACCCGGCGCCGTGGCGTCGAAGAAGAAGACCGAGAAGTCCGGCCCCGAACTGGACGCCGACGGCAACCCGATCGTGTCGGATGATGACGACGACGAGGAAGACCAGGCCAACATGTCGCTGGCAGCGATGGAAGCGGCGCTGAAGGACCAGGCGCTGGCGGCGCTGGAGCGGATCTCCTCCGACTATGCCAAGCTGTCCCAGATGCAGGACAGCCGCATCTCGGCCACGCTGAACGAGGACGGCACCTTCTCGGAAAAGGACGAGGCCACCTACCAGGCCCTGCGCGCCGAGATCGTCGAGCTGGTCAACGGGCTGCATCTGCACAACAACCGCATCGAGGCGCTGATCGACCAGCTTTACGGCATCAACCGCCGGATCATGTCCATCGACAGCCAGATGGTGAAGCTGGCCGACCAGGCCCGCATCAACCGCCGCGAATTCATCGACGCCTATCGCGGGCGCGAACTGGATCCAAACTGGCTCGAGGACATGGCGAAAAAGCCCGGGCGCGGCTGGAAGATGTTCATCGAGCGCTTCTCGGACAAGGCCGAGGAGCTGCGCGCCGAGATGGCGCAGGTGGGCCAGTATGTGGGGCTGGACATCAGCGAATTCCGCCGCATCGTCAACCAGGTCCAGAAGGGCGAGAAGGAGGCCCGCCAGGCCAAGAAGGAGATGGTCGAGGCCAACCTGCGTCTGGTGATCTCGATCGCCAAGAAATACACCAATCGCGGCCTGCAGTTCCTCGACCTGATCCAGGAGGGCAACATCGGCCTGATGAAGGCGGTGGACAAGTTCGAATACCGCCGCGGCTACAAGTTCTCGACCTACGCCACCTGGTGGATCCGCCAGGCGATCACCCGCTCGATCGCCGATCAGGCGCGCACCATCCGCATCCCCGTGCACATGATCGAGACGATCAACAAGCTGGTGCGCACCTCGCGTCAGATGCTGCACGAGATCGGCCGCGAGCCCACCCCCGAAGAGCTGGCCGAGAAGCTCCAGATGCCGCTGGAGAAGGTGCGCAAGGTGATGAAGATCGCCAAGGAACCGATCTCCCTCGAAACCCCCATCGGGGACGAGGAGGACAGCCAGCTCGGCGATTTCATCGAGGACAAGAACGCCGTCCTGCCGCTCGATTCGGCGATTCAGGAGAACCTCAAGGAAACCACCACCCGGGTTCTGGCCAGCCTCACCCCGCGCGAAGAGCGGGTGCTGCGCATGCGTTTCGGCATCGGCATGAACACCGATCACACGCTGGAAGAGGTCGGCCAGCAGTTCTCGGTCACCCGCGAGCGCATCCGCCAGATCGAGGCCAAGGCGCTGCGCAAGCTGAAACACCCGAGCCGCTCGCGCAAGCTGCGCTCGTTCCTCGATCAGTAGTCGCCGCAGTGCTTGCCGGGCCGTGATTTCGAGGCGGCGCCCAACGGGCGCCGTTCTTTCCAATCGGCCGGCACATGAATGACAACCCCGTGATTTCCCCCTGTTCGGATCGGAAGAATGGTTCTAGGTTGCAAGGGATGAAGCGGACCCTGTCATTGCTGATGGCACTTGCCGTTGCTGCCGCGGCCATGCCCACAGATGCGGGAGCCTTCACCACCCGCCACGACGCAAGGGTGAACCCGCTCAGCGACGCGGTGTTCGAGGTGGTTCCAAGCAACGGCTCGGGCACCGACATCTGGTGCGCGGCCGGGGATTACGCCCAGCGCGGCCTCGGCGGGCGTGCAGCCCGCGCCGTCGTTTTTGCTCAACGGGTTCAAGGTGGGCGACAGCATGGCCGTCCAGCAGGCATTCGGATACTGCCTGGGTACGATGCGCTTTTTCTGAACCGGGGTTCCCGATGACACGGCTGTCCCTCACCGCCCTCGTGGCACTGACCCTGGCCCTGCCGGCACCGGCGCAGGCCTTCCGGGCCCTCAACCGCAGCGAGGTCGTGCCCCTGGGCGACGGTCTCTTCGAGGTCATCAACAGTTTCGGATCACGCACGCAGGACTACTGGTGCGGCGCCGGAGATTTCGCGATCCGCGCGCTGCGTGCCCCGCCCACGCAGCGAATCTACATCCGGGCACCCCGGGGCCCAAGCAAGTCGCGCCCGGGCAGGAAGGCCGTCACCTTCTCGCTGAAAGAGCCGCCCGGAGGCGCAGCACCGAAAAGCTATTCCCTCTCGGTCACGATCATGGGCGAAAACATCCCCGCATCCATGGCCCGGAACTACTGCTACGACCGGATGAAACCGCTGTTCTAGAACATGCGGCACCCTTCCCATCCCCTCCACCTGCCGAATCGACACCCGCCTCTCCGCCCCCCCCTCTCCCTTCCCGACACCCTTTTTCTGGCCAGAAAATATCCCGGGGGTGAGGCCCGCAGGGCCGAGGGGGCAGAGCCCCCTTCACCCCCCACCCTCACCGACCGAATCTCCCCTTGCGCGGCACGTTTCACCCCCGCACGAATGATGCGGAAGATCCGCACCACATGGCATGCGATGGCCCGCTACCCCACCGAGATGAGGCCGATCGCCTCGTCCTGACGCATGAGCCACAGCAGCACCCACGCCGCCCGCCCCCGTTCGCCGGCAAGCGCCGGGTCAGCGGCCAGGAGCGCCCGGGCATCGCTCTGGGCGGTGGCCATCAGCCTGGCCTGACGCTCCAGATCGGCGACCTGGAATTTCGGCAGGCCCGACTGCGCCGTTCCAATCAGATCTCCGGCGCCGCGCATTTCCAGATCGACCTCGGCGATGCGGAAGCCATCCTCGGTCTCGCGCAGAACCTCCAGCCGGCGCCGCCCGGCGGCGGTCAGCGGCGGCTGGTAGAGCAGCAGGCAGGTCGATTCGGCCCGCCCCCGCCCGACCCGCCCGCGCAGCTGATGCAGCTGGGCAAGGCCGAAGGTCTCGGCCCGCTCGATCACCATGATCGAGGCATTGGGCACGTCAACGCCCACCTCGATCACCGTGGTGGCCACCAGAACCTGCGTCCGCCCCTCCTGAAAGGCAGCCATGGCGGCGTCCTTCTCCTCGGGCGGCATCTGCCCGTGAACCAGCCCCACCACACCCTCGCCCAGCGCCGCGCGCAGGTGCCGGAAACGCTCTTCCGCCGCAGTCAGATCGCGGCTTTCCGATTCTTCCACCAGCGGGCAGACCCAGTAGCATTGCCGCCCCTCGGCGACGGCGCGGCGCAGATGCTCCACCACCTCCTCCATGCGGGCGGCGCTGACGATGGCTGTCTTTACCGGCTTGCGGCCAGGGGGCTTCTCGTCCAGCACCGACACATCCATGTCGCCATAGCGCGCCAGCGCCAGCGAGCGCGGAATCGGCGTCGCCGTCATCACCAGCAGATCCGCCGCCACACCCTTTTCGGCCAGTTCCTTGCGCTGGCGCACGCCGAAGCGGTGCTGTTCGTCCACGATCGCAAGACGAAGGTCGCGAAATTCCACGTCATCCTGAAAAACCGCATGGGTGCCGACGAGGATCTGGATCTCCCCCGCCCGCAGCGCGGCCAGCTTGGCCTTGCGTTCGGCCCCCTTGTCGCGGCCGGTGAGGATTTCCAGCACCACCTCGGCCCGTTCAGCCAGCGGTCGCAGGGCCTGGAAGTGCTGGCGGGCGAGGATCTCGGTGGGGGCCATCATCACCCCCTGTCCGCCCGCCTCGACCGCCACCAGAAGCGCCATGAAGGCCACCAGCGTCTTGCCCGAACCCACATCGCCCTGCAGCAGACGGTTCATCCGCTCGGGCGCGGCCATGTCGGCGGCAATCTCCTCCATCGCGCGCAGCTGCGCCCCGGTAAGCCGCCAGGGCAGCGAATCGAGCACCTTGCGCTGCAGCCGGCCGGTGCCGATGCTGCGGATGCCGCGCGCCTTGCGCTCGCGCGCGCGGGCAAGCGCCAGGGTCAGCTGATGGGCGAACAGCTCGTCATAGGCCAGCCGCGCCCGCGCCGGCGCCGTGGGCGCCACATCCTCCGGCCCGCGCGGGGCATGGGCGATGCGCAACGCCTCGGCCCAGCCGGGCCAGCCCTTGCGCGCCACAAGCGCCGGGTCGATCCATTCCGCTAGATCGGGCAGCCGCGCCAGCGCATCCTGCATGGCCCGATACATCACCTTCTGCCCGACCCCCTGGGTGAGGTGATAGACCGGCTCGAATTCCGGGATCGAGGCCGCCTCTTTGACCGGCAGCACATGGTCGGGGTGGACCATCTGCACCATGCCGTCGAAAAGCTCCAGCTTGCCCGAGACAACCCGGCGGGCGCCCTCGGGCAGCAGCCGCGACAGATAATCCGCCCGTGCATGGAAGAAAACCAGGTCGAATCCGGCCTGCGCATCCTCGACGTGAACGCGCCAGGCCCCGCCCCGGCTGCGCGGTGGGCGGTGGGCGCGCACCGTCACCTCGACCGTCAGCGTGCAGGGCAGCTCGGCCCCGCGGATGGTTTCGCGCCGACGCCGGTCCACCACCGAATAGGGCAGCGAAAGCAGCAGGTCGCGCGGTGCCTCGATGCCGGCCCGGGACAGCAGGCGCGCCGTCCTGGGACCGATGCCGGAGAGCGTCTCCAGCCCCGCGAACAGCGGAAAAAGCTGTTCGGGCCGGCCGCTCATGATTCGCCGATCAAGGCCAGCCAGGCGTCTTCGTCGATCGTCTCGATGCCCAGCTCGCGCGCCTTCTTCGCCTTCGACCCGGCGCCGGGGCCGGCCACCACCAGATCGGTCCTGCGGCTGACCGACCCGGCCACCCTGGCGCCCAGCGCCTCGGCGCGGGCCTTGGCCTCGGCCCGGGTCATCCGCTCCAGCGTGCCGGTGAACACGATCGTCTTTCCTGCGACGGGGCTGGCCGAGGAATCGGGTCGGCGCGCCTCTTCTACCTCGAGCAGAGCCACCAGCCGGTCGATCGAAGCCCGTTCATGCGCCTGCGCAAAGGCCGTGACCAGGGAATTGGCCATCACCTCGCCCACCCCGTCGATGTTCAGCAGCTCGGCCCAGTCGGCGCCGTCGCGGTCGGCCGCCGCCGTCACCGCGCGCTCGAACGCCTGCCATGTGCCGTAATGGCGGGCCAGCAGGTTCGAGGCGGCCTCGCCCACATGGCGGATGCCCAGCGCGAAGATCAGCCGGCCCAGCGGAATGCGGCGGCGCGCCTCGATCGCGGCAAAAAGATTGGCGGCGGATTTCTCGCCCCAGCCCGGCTGTTCGGCCAGCGGCGTGCGGCTGCGCGCCTCATAGCGCCGGGCGGCCTCGGCCTCGTCGAAATCCTCCATCTCCAGCACCGCGCTCATGCGGGCGCGGGCGGCCTCGGGATCGCCTCCGGCCAGTTGCGCCAGCACCCGGTCGATCCCGATCAGCGCCTTTTTCCCGGCCGCATCGCGCCCCCGCAGGGTGAAGATGTCGGCCGGCTCGCGAATCCAGCCGAGAAGATAGAACTGCTCCACCTGACGGCTGCCCAGACCCTCGATGTCGAAGGCCGGGCGCGAGACGAAATGCTTGAGCTTCTCGACCGCCTGGGCCGGGCAGATGATGCCGCCGGTGCAGCGGCGCACCGAATCCCCCGCCTCGCGGATCGCCTCGGACCCGCATTCGGGGCAGCGCCTGGGAAAGACGTAGGGAACGGCCCAGTCGGGGCGGCGGGAAAGATCCACATCGGCCACCTTCGGGATCACGTCGCCGGCGCGATAGACCTTCACCCAGTCGCCGACACGAATATCCTTGCCGTCGCGGATCGGGTTGCCGGCGGCATCGCGCCCGGCGATGTAATCCTCGTTGTGAAGCGTGGCGTTGGAGACCACCACCCCGCCCACCGTGACCGGGGCCAGCCGCGCTACCGGGCTGAGCGCGCCGGTGCGGCCCACCTGGATGTCGATCGCCTCGAGCCGCGTCCAAGCGGTTTCGGCGGGGAACTTGTGGGCAATCGCCCAGCGCGGCGTCGTCGAGCGGAAGCCGAGACGGTCCTGAAGGCGCAGGTCGTTGACCTTGTAGACCACCCCGTCGATATCATAATCCAGCGTCGCGCGCTGGGCTTCGATCCGGCGGTAATGGGCCAGCATCTCGTCCACCCCGTCGCACAACCGGGTCAGAGGGTTGACAGGAAAACCCAGAGCCTCAAGCCGCGAAAGCGCCTGCATCTGGGTTTTCCCCAGCGGCTCGGACAGCTCGCCCCAGGCATAGGCGAAGAACCGCAACGGGCGCGCGCGCGTTACCTCCGGGTCGAGCTGCCGCATGGATCCGGCGGCGGCATTGCGCGGGTTGGCAAAAAGCGGCAGCTGCCGACGCTTCTGCCGCGCCCTTTGGCGATTTTCCGCGCGGATGCGGTCGTTCAGAGCAGCAAAATCGGCCCGCCCCATATAGACCTCGCCGCGCACCTCCAACACCCGAGGCGCCCCGTCCAGGGTCCGGGGAATGTCGCCGATGGTGCGGGCGTTGGCGGTGACATCCTCGCCCACCTCGCCATCGCCGCGCGTGGCCGCGCTGATCAACCGCCCACCCTCGTAGCGCAGCGACAGCGACAGCCCGTCGATCTTGGGTTCGGCGGTGTATTCCAGGGGCGAATCCGCCGACAGCCCCAGATACTTGCGGATACCGGCATCGAATTCCGCCACGTCCTCGTCGGAAAAGGCATTGGCCAGAGACATCATGCGCACCGCGTGCCGCAGTTTGGCAAAGCCTTCCGCCGGGCGGGCGCCGACCTGCTCGGTCGGGCTGTCGGGGCGTTTCAGATCGGGAAAGCGCGCCTCGATCGCCGCGTTGCGCCGCTTGAGCGCATCATATTCCGCATCCGACATGAACGGCGAATCGGCCTGATAATAGGCCGCATTGGCGCGCGACAGCAGCGCCGCCAGACGTGCCAGCTCGGCCCGGGCCTGGTCCCGCGTCATCGATTCGACTTCGATCCCGTCCGTCAACGTCCCGCCCTGCAGATGATCCCCGCACGTGATAGGACGTGTCCCGGAACAGGTCCAGCCGTCAACCCCGATCGCCGGGCCTCAGGCCCCCATAGCCAGCTTGCGCGGAGCGGTTTCCTCGGGCTGCGGATCGCGCAGGACATAGCCGCGGCCCCAAACGGTCTCGATGTGGTTCTCGCCACCGGTCGCCTTGCTCAGCTTCTTGCGCAGCTTGCAGATGAAGACGTCGATGATCTTCAGCTCCGGCTCATCCATACCGCCGTAGAGATGGTTGAGGAACATCTCCTTGGTCAGCGTCGTGCCCTTGCGCAGACTCAGCAGTTCCAGCATCTGGTATTCCTTGCCGGTCAGGTGCACCGGCTGGCCGTCCACCTCGACCGTCTTGGTGTCAAGATTGACCGCGATTCGCCCGGTGCGGATGATAGATTGAGAATGTCCCTTCGAGCGGCGGATGATGGCATGGATACGTGCCACCAGCTCCTCGCGGTGAAAGGGCTTGGTCAGGTAGTCGTCGGCGCCGAAGCCGAAACCCTTGATCTTGCTTTCGGTGTCGTCGGCGCCCGAGAGAATCAGGATCGGCGTGTCCACCCGGGCCATGCGCAGCTGGCGCAGAACCTCGTGCCCGCTCATGTCCGGCAGGTTCAGATCCAGCAGGATCAGATCGTAATCATAGAGCTTGGCGAGATCGATACCCTCCTCGCCCAGATCGGTGGCATAGACGTTGAGATTCGCATGGGTCAGCATCATCTCGACGCTTTTCGACGTTGTGGGATCATCCTCGACCAGCAGGACGCGCATGGGCCTTCTACTCCGCATCTGACAGTTACCGAACGGGACAAACCGTGACCGCAAAAGGTTAACCGCACGTTACTGGAGAAGTATTTTCAAGACACAACTCATGATTGTCTATACTTTTTCAACGCCGTTGCCTTGAGCGCGTCGATTCCGTGATCCCGGACCGCCCGAATCCAACCGTCGAATTCCTCGTCGCTCAGCCCGTAACGCCGGACCGCCTCCTCGCGCGAGATCAGCCCGCTGAGCACCCCCCGGACGACCGCTGCCTTGCGCGAGACGACCCAGCGTTCCGTATCGGCGGGCGGCAGGTCCGCCCGCGTCATGACCGACCCGTCCGGCAGCGTGACCGCGCGCGGGCCATCCACTTTCTTCAGATACATGACCAGTCCCCTGTGGTATTGGAGGGCGATGGTGCGGGGTCGGACTTAACGGCTGGTGAAGCCCGGCCTTGAGAGTCCTTCGGATTTTCCTATATTCTGCCCGGCCTTCCCCACCGATCAGGAGACGCGCGATGGCGCCTGCCAATGAGACCGGACCGAACTCGCTTGGCCTGCCCAAGCCGCCCGCCGAAACCCGCGTGGTCGTGGCCATGTCGGGCGGGGTGGACAGTTCGGTCGTGGCCGCGCATCTGCACGATCAGGGCTATGACGTGGTGGGGGTGACGCTACAGCTTTACGATCACGGCGCGGCGCTGGCGAAGAAGGGGGCGTGCTGTGCCGGCACCGACATCCACGACGCCCGCCGCGTCGCCGAGGCGCGCGGCTTCCCCCATTATGTGCTCGATTACGAAAACATCTTCCGCGACGCGGTGATCGAGGAATTCGCCGACAGCTACCTGGCCGGCGCCACCCCCGTGCCCTGCATCCGCTGCAACGAGCGGGTCAAGTTCCGCGACCTGCTGGAAACCGCCCGGGATCTCGAAGCCGACTGCATGGCCACCGGCCACTACATCCGCCGGATCGAAGGCCCGAACGGCCCCGAGCTGCACATGGCCGCCGACCCGGCGCGCGACCAGTCCTATTTCCTGTTCTCGACCACGCGCGAGCAGCTGGAGTTCCTGCGCTTTCCGCTGGGCCACTTGAAAAACAAGGCCGAAACCCGTGAACTTGCACGGAAATATGGTCTGAGCGTCGCCGACAAGCCGGACAGCCAGGACATCTGCTTCGTGCCTGATGGCAACTATGCCGGGGTGATCGAGAAACTCCGCCCCGGCGCCGCCGAGCCGGGCGAAATCGTCCATGCCGACGGGCGCGTCCTAGGCCGGCATGATGGTGTCATCCACTACACCATCGGCCAGCGCCGGGGGCTGGGCATCGGCGGGCTGGAAGAGCCGCTCTATGTCGTGCGGCTGGATGTCGAGGGGCGGCGGGTCGTCGTCGGTCCGCGCGCGATGCTGGCCACCCGGATCGTCCCCGTGCGCGAGATCAACTGGCTGGGCGATGCGCCGCTGACCTCGCGCGAGGAATGGCAGCTGTCGGTGCGGGTGCGCTCGACCCGCCCCCCGCGCGAGGCCATCCTGCGGCCGCTGTCGGAAACCACCGCCGAGGTCGAACTGCTCTCGCCCGAGGAAGGCGTGTCACCCGGGCAGGCATGCGTGTTCTACGAAGCCGGCGGCAGCCGCGTCTTCGGCGGCGGCTGGATCTGGCGCGGCTGAACACCCTTCGACCGCGCGGGGCTGGCGCGGGGCCTGCGGGATCCGCCCCCCTCCCGGTCAGCTTGAGCCGGCTCGCCGGTCCATCCGCTCCAGAACCGCCCGCGCCGCGCGCAGACCGGGCGGCTCTCCGCCCGCGCCCAGCCGGCGCAGGGTCAGCTCCATCGCCCGGCTCTGCTCGCCCGGGGCGGTCAGGACCTCCTCCAGCCGCACGGTGATATGAACCGGCTCGCAATCGGGCCCGATGCATTCGGGCACCGCGCGGGTTTCGCTGACCAGGTTGACCAGGGTGAAGGTTTCCACATGCACCAGAATGCGGGCCAGAAAACGGCTGAAACGGTTGACATCATAGGCGATCACCATGGGCGTGCCGGCCGCCGCCAGTTCCAGCGATACCGTGCCCGAGGCGGCCAGCGCCAGCCGGGCCGCACGGAAGGCGGCGCGCTTGTGGGCGGCGGCGGTGTCTGGGTCGAACGCGGCGGGGTCGAGAACCACCGGATCGCCCGGCCAGCAGGCGACCGCTTCGCGCACCAGCCCCGCCACCGCCGGGGCGGCCGGCACCACCACCCGCATCTGCGGATGGGCCGGCAGGAAGCGGGCCAGGGAATCGCCGAAAACGGGCGAAAGGCGCAACACCTCGCCGCGGCGCGAGCCGGGCAGAACCAGCAGGATCGGCGCATCCCCCAGCCCCAGCGCGGCGCGCATGGCCTGCATCTCGGCCGGAGTCGCCTGCGGCTCGGTCACCACCGGGTGACCGACGAAATCGCACTCCATCCCCGCCGCCTCCATGAAAGGTGGCTCGAAGGGCAGCAGCGCCAGGACGTGATCGACATGGCGGGCCATTCTTTTCGCCCGGCCCGGTCGCCAGGCCCAGACCGAAGGGGCCACGTAATGGACCGTGCGGATATTGCTGCACGCCTTCACCCGCCGCGCCACCCGCAGGCAGAAATCAGGGCTGTCGATGGTGATCAGCACATCCGGGGTGAAATCGACAACCGCGCGGGCGGTCTCGCGGATCCGGCGCAGCAGGCGCGGAACCCTGGGCAGGACCTCGGCAATGCCCATCACCGAAAGCTCCTCCATGGGAAAGCGGCTGACCAGGCCCTGGGCCTGCATCATCGCCCCGCCGACCCCGTCGAAACGGACATCCGGCCGCAGCTGCTTCAACCCGGCCATGAGCGCCCCGCCCAGCCGATCGCCCGAAGTCTCTCCGGCGATCACGAAGACGCGCATCAGCCCCCCCGCTCCCGCACCCACAGGAACAGCCCCGCCGCGTCGCAATCGGCAATCACCCGGTCACGATCCAGCACCATGACCCCGCCGGCCTCGATCACCAGCCCCTCCAGCCCGGCCGCCTGTGCCCCGGCCACGGTGCCGGGGCCGATCACCGGCAGGTCCGCGCGCCGGTCCTGGCCCGGCTTGGGCGCCTTGAACAGGATGCCGCCCTGCCCGTCCGGGCGCGCGGCCAGGCTGTGCAGCATCCAGTCGGTGCCGAACACCCCTTCGACCGCCAGCGCCTGGCCGGACAGGACCGCGCAGGACTGGCCCACATCCGCCTGCCCCATGGCGGCAATGATCGCCTCGGCCCGCGCGGCATCGTCGCGCGCCCGCGCACCGGGTTGCGCCCGCGTCGGACAGCCCGGCCCCATCAGCAGCCCCGGCGCCGCCTCATGGGCCGCGACCACCTCAAGCCCCGCATCCTCGAAGATCCCGATCACCGCCCGCAGCGCCGCATCGTCGCCCGCGGCCATCGCCTTGAGGAAGACGGGAACCAGCGGCAGCGTCGCCGCGTCGATCGCGGTCGGGTCGATCTTCGGGCGCCGGATCGCACCGGCAAAACAGACCCGTCGCACGCCCGCCGCCTTCAGATCGCGCAGCGCGCTGCCCAGACGTTCGAGCCGGATCCACCGGTCCACCTCCAGCCCTTCGGGGGCGAAGCCCTCGACCGCGCAGATCACGGGCCGCTCGGACAGGGCCGCCACGATGGCACCCGGCAAGGCCCCCTGACCCGCAATCAAAGCCAGCATCGTCTCACCCCCCGGGCGTGAGGAAGGACCGGTCGCTTTCGCCGGTCACGAATTCGACGATATGGCGGACATGTTCGCTCTTGCTGGTCTGGCCGATGCGACGGGCGCGTTCGATGAAGGTGCCCTCGCCGCCGGCCAGCTCGTCGAAGGCATCGCGCAGGGCACGGATTTCCTCGCGAGACAGTCCGCGCCGCTTGAGCCCGATCAGGTTGAGCCCCTCCAGCTCGCCCCGCGGCCCCTGCACGAGGCCATAGGGGATCACGTCGTTTGTCACCTTGCTCATGCCGCCGATGATCGCCCCGCGCCCGATGCGCACGAACTGGTGCACGCCGGCCAGACCACCGATGATGACATCATCCTCGATGACGCAGTGACCGGCGATGCCGGCATTGTTGGCGATGATCGCACGGTTGCCAAGCTGCACGTCATGGGCGATGTGGACCCCGCCCATCAGCAGGCAGTCGTCGCCCACGCGGGTCACGCCGCCGCCGCCCTCGGTGCCGGTGTGGATGGTGACATGCTCGCGGATGCGGTTGCGACGCCCGATCACCAGGCGCGAATCCTCGCCATGAAACTTCAGATCCTGCGGAATCTCGCCCACGACCGCGAAGGGAAAGATCACCGTCTCGGCCCCGATTTCCGTCCTGCCGGTCACGACGACATGGCTTTTCAGTTCGACCCGGTCGCCAAGCGAAACCTCGCCACCGACCACGCAGAAGGGACCGATCCGGCAGCCGTCGCCCAGGCGAGCGCCCTCTTCGATGACCGCGGTGGGATGAATATCCGGCATCGGCCTCAGCCCTTCGACAGGTCGACATAGGCCGAAAACTCGGCCTCGGCGGCAAGCTCGCCCTCGACCGTGGCGCGGCCGGCGAACTTCCATACCTTGCCGCCCGGCTTGCCCCGAAGCGTGGTGATGTTCATCTCCATCACGTCGCCGGGAATCACCTTGCGCCGGAACTTGCACCTGTCGATCGACATGAAATAGATCAGCAGATCTCGGTCGATGATGTCCATCGCCACGCCCAGCATGACCCCCGCGGTCTGGGCCATCGCCTCGACGATGGTCACGCCCGGCATGATCGGGGTACCGGGGAAATGCCCCTGGAAATGTGGCTCGTTCATGGTCACGTTCTTGATGCCGCGGGAGGATTTCGTGCCGTCGATATCGACCACCCGATCCACCAGCAGAAACGGATAGCGATGCGGCAGGATCCGCTGGATCAACTGGATATCGGCGCTTTGCAGCTGGTCGGTCATCTCTGGGCTTTCCCGTCTGGCGATTGGCATCGCCGCCTGACTACCAACCCCGAAAGCCCGGGGCAAGCGGCGGCGGAGACCTCACCGGTCGGTGCCGCCGGACTGGCGCCCGTCGCCGATCGCTGCATCTATCCGGGCAATCGCGACGTCGGTGATGTCGCTGTCACTGGTGCTGAGAAAGATGTTGGCGCGCTCCAGAAGCACCGTGGCGCCGGCCTCTCTCATCAGGCGCTCCAGAACCGGGCGGACCGCGTTGAAGAATTCCACGCGCGCCTGCTCGCCCTTGCGGCCGATCTCGCGCGCCTTTGCATCCTGGGTGCGGCGGATCTCCTGCACCTTGCGGTCGAAGGCGTCGGCCAGCTCGCGGAAGGCCGCCGCGTCCATGGTCGCGCGCTTCTCGGTCAGGGCCTTTTCCTCGGCGGCAAGTTCGGCCTCCTTGCGCCGGTTCTCGGCCGCCAGCGCCTTGCCTTCGGCCTCAAGCTCGGCAGCCACGCGCCGGCCGAAGGCGGACTCGGCAAACAGCCGGTCGGCCGAGATGGTCAGAATCGCCATCTGCGGCACGCCAAGCTGCTGCGCCCGAAGGCCGCCGCCGGACGGGCCGGCCAGAGCCAGAAAGATGGCCAGAACCCTTCCCGCCCGGCGCAGGGTCGTGTTCATCGCCCGGCGCGGCATCATCGCGGCCCCCGCCTCAGAACCTTGCCTGAAGGGTCAGGTCGAAATTGCGCTCCTTGTCGAAGGGTTCTTTCACGAGCGCCTTCGAGAAATTGAACCGCAGCGGGCCGAAACCCGTGGTCCAGAGCAGCGAGAAGCCCACCACCTGGCGCACTGAACCGTTGGCGCCAACCACCGTGGCGCCGGCGGTGTCCACCTTGTCGAGGTTCCACAGGTTGCCCACGTCGTAGAACAGACCGCCCCTCAGCCCCAGCTCCTCGGGCAGGCCCAGCGGGAATTCGGCCTCCAGCCGGGCGACCGCGTAGTAGTTGCCGCCAAGGAAGTCGTCCGCCGTCCCGGTCCGGTCGCGCGGGCCGATGCCGCCGGGTTCGAAACCGCGCAGGATGTCCGGCGTCAGCACGAAACGGTCCACCGAGCGGCTGGCGGCGGTGCTGCGCCAGTTCAGCGCGCCGGCCTCGAACGAGGCGCGCAGCACGATTTCCTCGTTCCAGACCCGGGTCTGGGCAATCGCCTTGGCCGAAGTCTTCACGAATTTCGTCTCGCCTCCCAGCCCGGCAAGATCGGCGCCAATCTGCAGCAGCACGCCCGCATTCGGATTGAGCCCGGTAACCCGGCTGTCATAGCTGTATTTCAGGCCCAGAAGGCTTGTGTTCTTCGGCCCCTGCGCGATCTCGCGGCCGATCACCAGCCCGTTCTGGGGCGGATCGCGCAGCAGCATCTTGGCCCTTTCCCAGGAATATTTCATCGTGAGGGACGATTGCTCGCCCGTCGGGAAGGTCAGCTGCGGCGTGAAGAAGCTGCGCTTGGTGTCGTAGGTGGCAAAGCTCGACGTGCGCGAGCGCAGCCCCAGATCGATATCGAAGCGAAGCTCGCGCCCCAGAAGGTAGGGTTCGGAAAAACCCAGCACGTAGGATTTCGATTCCTGCGCCGTGGACAGGTCGAGGGACAGGCGCTGGCCGCGCCCGAGGAAGTTGCTTTCGGACAGCCCCAGCGCCACGCCGAACCCGTCGGTGACCGAGTAGGACCCGCCAAGGCTGAGCGTGCCGGTGGGCTGTTCCTCGACATTGACGTCCACGATCACCTGATCGGGGGCCGATCCTTCACGGGTGCTCACATCTGCCTTCTTGAAGAAGCCCAGCGCCCGGATCCGCTCTGCGCTCTGGCGGATTTCGCGCGGGTTGAAGGGATCTCCTTCGGCGGTGCGGAACTGCTGGCGGATGACCCGGTCGAGCGTTGTGGTGTTGCCCTCGATGTCGATCCGTTCGACGAAGATCCGCGGCCCCTTGACCAGCGCGAATTCCACATCCAGCGTGAGGTCGCGGTCATTGCGGGTGATACGCGGCTCCACCCGCATGAAATCGACCCCGTTGCGCACCGCAAGCCGTTCCATCCGGGCAATGGTCTCTTCCACCAGCGAAGGCGAATAGACTGTTCCCGGCTTGACGCGGATCGATTCCCGGTAGGGCTCGGCATCGACATTCGGCATCTCGCTGACCGCGGTGATCTTGCCGAAGCGGTATTGCTGCCCCTCGGTCACGTTAAAGACCAGGTAGAAGGCGTCGCGTTCGCGGGTGAGTTCGACATTGGCGCTGTTGACGCGGAAATCCACATAGCCGCGCGAGAGGTAGAAATCGCGCAGCACCTGCTTGTCGAAGGCGATGCGGTCCTCGATCAGGGTATCCGAGCGCAGGAAGGCGCGCAGCAGATTGGCCTGCTTGGTCTGGGTGACCTGGCGCAGCCGCCGGTCAGAAAAGGCGCGGTTGCCGACGAAGCTGACGCGCTCGATCTCGATGGTGTCGCCCTCGGAGATCTCGAAGATCAGATCCACGCGGTTGTCGCTGCGGCGGATGATGCGCGGCGTGACGGTCGAGGCGATCCGCCCGCTCTGCGCATAGGCTTCGGCGATCTTGGCGGCGTCGCTTTCCGCCACCGCCGCGCTGAAGACCCGGCGCGACCTGGATTCGACGATCTTGGCCAGGACGTCGTCCTTGAGCCGCTGGTTGCCCTCGAAGCTCACCACGTTGATCGTGGGCTGTTCCTTGACCCGGATGACAAGGGTGGAACCGACGGGTTCGATTTCGACTGTTTCAAAAAAACCACTGTCAAGAAGCCGCTGATAGGCGTCGTTCAAAACGCCCGCGCTGATCGGCTTGCCGCGGGTGATTCCCGTGCGCGCGATGATGGTCCCGGTCTCGATGCGCTGGTTGCCTTCGACCTTCACGCTGTCGAAGGTGTATTCCTGCGCCTCCGCCATGCCGGGCAAGGCGCCGAACATCCCGGCAACAAGGACGACAACCGCGATCAGACGCAGGCACAACATGCGCGGCGACACGCAACGCCGGCCGCGGGGCTCGCCCGCGATCTTCCCCAATCCCATCTTTCAAACCCGAGTTCTGGCAGACATCGGGAACGTCAGTAAAGGGATTGGGTGGGCTTGTCAAAAAGTACGAAAACGCGCGCCGGCGACCGGCGCGCGTCCTGGAATCGGGGGACGTGAGAGGGAATCAGAGCCCGCCGATATAGGCCGCCAGGAAGAGTGCCAGCGCGATGGTCGCAAGCGCCAGGATCCGATCCAGGTTCAGAAGCATGACCAGGCGCAGACCGCGATAGGATTGCTGCAATGTCGACATGGCCCATACCCCGCTGTTTCAAGGTTCATCTTTACGGCTCAGCCCGAAGGTAACGCCGGATTGTGGCCGCATTGCGGCGCCCGTCCGGCAAGGGCGGGGCATTCGACCCGGATCCGCCGGCTCAGCAGAACAGGTCGTTGCCCAGCGCGAACACCATCAGCGACAGGATCAGCGCGATGCCCACCGCCATCAGGATGCGCAGCGCCGCATCGCTGGGCGGCTTTCCGGCCACGGCCTCGTAGGCGTAGAACACCAGATGTCCGCCATCCAGCGCCGGGATCGGAAACAGGTTCAGCAGGCCGACCGCGGCGGACAGCACCGCAATGAACCAGATGAAGCTTTCCGCCCCCTGCGCCGCCATCGCCCCCGAGGTTTCGGCAATGCCGATCGGACCCGAGATGTTGCAGCTGCTGATCGCCCCGGTGATCATGTGCCATAGCCCCGACAGCGATCCGGCCACGATGGCCCAGGTCTGCACGACGCCGCCGATCAGCGCCTTCAGCGGGCCGGGGGTTTCAGTCCGGGGCTCGAACGCCATGCCGCCGGCAATGCCGATCCGCCACACGGTCTGGAAACCGCCATCGGGCAGGGGTTCGTCGGTGCGCCGCGGCGCAAGCGTGAAGGTCAGAGCCTGCCCGCCGCGCCACACATCGATCAGCAGCGGCCGTCCATCCGAGGCCTCGACCGCCTCCTTGAGCTGCTCGAAGGCGAAGATCGGCCGGCCGTCCACCGCGGTGATCACATCGCCGGGACGAAAGCCGCTGTCCATCGCCGCGCTGCGCGGACTGACCTGGGCCACCAGCGGCGGGAACAGATAAGGCCCCCTGACCTCCATCTCGCGCCCGTCCCGGCGCACCCTGTAGTCCAGCACCGCCTGCCGCGGAATGCCGGCGATGAAATCCGCCCAGGCGGGGTCGTCCAGGCTGGGCGCATCGGCACCGGCGATGCCCAGGATCTGATCGCCCTCCTGCAATTCGTAGTGGCCGCCGGGCAGCGGGCGAAGCTCGCCGACCGTGAGCGGGTCGCTGGCCACGCCGCGCAGCATGAACACCGCCGAAAACACCGCGATCGACAGGATGAAGTTGAACACCGGCCCCGCCGCCACCGTCGCCGTGCGCGCCCACAGCGGGGCTCCGTGCATGGTGTGGCGCAGGTTTTCGGGGTCGTCCTTGTAGATCTCGGCCATCTTCTCGAAATCCTGCCCCGAGGCCGCGTTGGAATCGCCCAGGAACTTCACGTAGCCGCCGAAAGGCAGCGCCGCGATCTGCCAGCGCGTGCCGTGCCGGTCCACCCGGCTCCACAGCACCGGGCCGAACCCGATCGAGAACACCTCGGCCCGGATGCCGGACCAGCGGCCGACGATGTAATGGCCGTATTCATGAACCGCCACGATGACCGAAAGCGCCACCACGAAGGCAAGCAGCGTCCACGCCACTCCGCCAAAGCCCTGGATGAGTCCACCGATATCCAAATTCCTACCCTGCCCGCTGTGCCATCTCTGCCATCACCTCATCGGCGCATGCCCTGGCGAGATGGTCCGTTGCCATGATGTTATCAAGTGTCATTGCGGCATCAATTGGACCGTCCTGCGCCTCGATCCGGGCCAGAACCTCCTCGACCACCGCCGCCATGTCGAGAAATCCGATGCGCCCGGCGATGAACCCGTCCAGAGCGCGTTCCTTGGCCGCGTTGAAGGCCGCCCCCGCAAGCCCGCCGCGCGCCATCACCTGGCGGGCAAGCCGCAGCGCCGGCCAGCGCGCTTCGTCCGGGGCGCGGAAGGTCAGCCTGCCCACCTGCGCCAGATCCAGCCGCGCCACCGGCAGTTCGCGCCGCTCGGGCCAGTGCAGCGCATAGCCGATGGCGTGGCGCATGTCCGGCGCGCCCACATGCGCCATCAGCGCCCCGTCGCGGAACCCCACCAGCGCATGGACCAGCGATTCGGGGTGCACCAAGACCTCGATCCTGTCAGGATCAATCCCGAAGAATTCATATGTTTCAATGATTTCCAGCGCCTTGTTGAACATGGACGCACTGTCGATGGTGATCCGCTGCCCCATGTTCCAGTTGGGGTGAGAGGAGGCTTCCTCCAGCGTCGCGTGCCGCAGTCGCTCAAGCGGCCAGTCGCGAAACGCACCCCCCGAAGCGGTGATGACGATGCGCTCCACCGCCGCCACGTCCTCGCCCGTCAGCGCCTGGAAGACGGCGGAATGCTCGCTGTCCACCGGCAGCAGCCGGGCGCCGCTGCGCCGCGCGGTTTCCAGCACCAGCGCCCCGGCACAGACCAGCGATTCCTTGTTGGCCAGCGCCAGCGTCGCCCCCTGGCGCAGCGCGGCCAGACCGGGCGCCAGTCCGGCGGCGCCGACGATCGCCGACATCACCCAGTCGGCCGGGCGGGCGCCGGCCTCTTCCAGCGCCTGCCGTCCCGCGGCGGCCTCGATCCCGCTGCCGGCAAGGGCGTCGCGCAGATCCTGCAGCAGATCGTCGCGGGCGGTCACCGCGACCTCGGCCCGCAGCGCGCGCGCATCCGCCGCCAGCCGCGCGATGTTGGCGCCCCCGGTCAGCGCCACGACCCGGTAGCGGTCCGCCTCGCGCCGGATCAGGTCGATGGTGTTCTGACCGATGGAGCCGGTGGCGCCAAGTATCGTCACCCTGCGCATTACAGCACCCCGGGCAGGAAACCCGTGACGATCCCGGCCAGCAGGATGAAGACCCCCGCCCCGATCATCCCGTCAAAGCGATCGAGAAACCCGCCATGCCCCGGAATCAGGCCGCTGGAATCCTTCACGCCGACCTTGCGCTTGACAGCGCTTTCGGCGATGTCGCCGGCTTGGGCAGCAAAAGCGGCCAGCACCGAGACCGCGATCATCCCCGCGCCGAAGCCGGACCAGGCCACGAAGCCGGCGCCGACCAGAGCTGCCGCGATCCAGCCGGCAACGGTGCCGCACCACGTCTTCTTGGGGCTGACACGGGGCCAGAACTTCGGCCCGCCGATCGCCTTGCCGGCGAAATAGCCGGCCACGTCGGTGGCGATCACCACGCAGATCAGCCACAGCATGCCGACCAGCCCCAGATCGGCCCGGATGGTGATGAAGGCAAACCCCGCCAGCGCGATCCAGCTGGCAAAGAACAGGAACAGCCTTCCCCGCTCCCGCATCATCGCCGCGCCGACCAGCCCCGGCACCAGCGCCGAAGGCAGGACCACCCAGGCCGGAAGCGTGGTCGCGGGAAAGATCACAACCGCCGCCACCGCCGCGGTCAGAAAGGCGACCGCCCGAGCCGAAGGCGCCAGCATCCGCGCCATTTCATACACCATCGCCGCGCAGATCAGGGCGATGAAACCCTGCCAGACCGCCCCCCCGGACCACAGCGCGACAAGAGCCACGCCGACCATGATCAGCGCCGAGACCACCCGCGACGAAAGATCCGACCACCGACCCGCTCCGCTCATGCCGACGCCGCGCCGAAACGGCGCTCCCGCCGGCCGTAGTTCCTGCACAAACGCTCCAGCTCGGCGGCCGTGAAATCGGGCCAGAGCGTGTCGATGAACTCGTATTCCGAATAGGCCGACTGCCACAGGAGAAAATTGGAAATCCGGGCCTCGCCCGAGGTGCGGATCACCAGGTCGGGATCGGGAAGAACGCAGGTATCAAGGTATTTTGGCAGCGTTTCTTCATCCACGTCCTCGGGTTTGAGCCGGCCTGCCGCGACGTCCTCGGCCAGGCGGCGGGTGGCGCGCGCCACCTCGTCCCGGCCGCCATAGTTGAGCGCAATCGTCAGATGCACCAGGTCGTTATGCGCGGTTTCCTTCTCCAGCCGGTCCATCAGGTCGATCAGCTTGGGATCCAGCCGTACCCGGTCGCCGATGAAACGCACCCGCACGCCGCGCTCCTTCAGCGCCCGCGTTTCCTTGGTGATGTAGCGACGGAAGAGGCTCATCAGGCCGGCCACCTCGACCTGGGTCCGCTTCCAGTTCTCGGTGGAGAAGGCGAAGATCGTCAGATACTTGATGCCCAGATCGGGGCAGGCCTCGACCACCTCGCGCACCCGGCGGGCACCGGCGTGGTGACCGAACAGGCGCGGCCGGCCGCGGGCCTGCGCCCAGCGGCCGTTGCCATCCATGATGATCGCAACATGTTTCGGCCCCTGCGGCCCTTCGCCGTTATCGGTATCGCGTGGCATGAACCCGGGTCAGACCTGCATGATCTCGGCCTGCTTGTGCTCCAGCGCCTCATCCACCGCCTTGATCATCCTGTCGGTGAGGTCCTGCACTTCCGATTCCCAGAACTTCTGATCGTCCTCGGAGAGGTGGCTTTCGGCCTTGGCCTTCTTGATCTTGTCCATGCCGTCGCGCCGCACGTTGCGGATCGCCACCCGCGCCTGTTCCGCATAATGGCCGGCGACCTTGCTCAGTTCGCGCCGGCGTTCCTCGTTCAGCTCGGGGATCGGCAGCATGATGATGGTGCCGTTGGTCTGCGGATTGATACCCAGACCGCTTTCCATGATCGCCTTTTCCACCTTGTTCACAAGGCTCTTGTCCCAGACGTTGATGGTGACCATGCGCGGCTCGGGGACGTTGATGGTGCCGACCTGGTTGATCGGGGTCATCTGGCCATAGGCCTCGACCTGTACCGGCTCCAGCATGGCGGCGCTGGCCCGGCCCGTGCGCAGCGAGGCGAATTCGGTCCTGAGCGCTGCCATGGCGCCCTCCATCCGCCGCTGCAGGTCGTCGAGATCGAGTTCGAATTCTTCTGACATGTCGATACGCTCTCCCCGCGTCGGGTTGCTTTGGTTCCTGCCCGGTCTATAGACCTAGCCACCCACCTTTGTATAGGTGCCCCGCCCGGCGAGGATGCCGCGGAAGCCGCCCGGCTCGTCCAGGGAAAAGACGATGATCGGCAGGTTGTTGTCGCGGGCCAGCGCGATGGCCGAGGCATCCATCACCCCCAGCCGCTTGGCCAGCACGTCGTCATAGGAAACCGAGTCATAGCGCCTGGCGTCGGGGTATTTCGTCGGATCCTTGTCATAGACCCCGTCCACCTTGGTGCCCTTGAAGATCGCCTCGCACTTCATCTCGCTGGCGCGCAGCGTGGCGGCGGTATCGGTGGTGAAATAGGGGTTGCCGGTGCCAGCGGCGAAGATGCACACGCGCTTCTTTTCCAGGTGCCGCACCGCCCGGCGGCGGATATAGGGCTCGCACACCTCGTCCATGCGGATGGCGCTGATGACGCGGGTGAAGACGCCGATATCCTCCAGCGCCGACTGCATGGCCAGCGCGTTCATCACCGTGGCCAGCATGCCCATGTAGTCGGCGGTGGTGCGCTCCATCCCCTGGGCCGAGCCCTGGAGCCCGCGAAAGATGTTGCCGCCGCCGATGACCATGCAGATCTCGACACCCAGATCGTGCACCGACTTCACCTCGCGGGCGATGCGCTGCACGGTGGGCGGGTGCAGCCCGAATCCCTGATCGCCCATCAGCGCCTCGCCCGAGATCTTCAGCATCACCCGCTCATAGGTGGTCTCGGGCCGGGTTTCGGGTTCGGCATCGGGGGATTGTGCCGCCGTTTCCGCACTTTCCGCGGATCGGGGGGCTTGCGCGGCCGCAGCCGCTGTTTCGGGGGCGGAGGTCGAGGTCATGTTGCGCTCCGATCGGGCAGGGGTTTACGCTCGGCGCAAAATGGAGCAATCCGCCCCCATGTTCAATGCGCAAAGGGCGGCTTTCGCGAATGACCGGCAAGGCCGCGCAGGGAAGGCAATGGAACCGCTGGCCCAAATCCCCCGGATCCCCGACGGCATCCCGGTGCTGATCGCCGGTCCGACGGCCTCGGGCAAATCCGCTCTGGCGCTGGAGATCGCCCGCCGCCATGGTGGGGTGATCGTCAATGCCGATGCCTCCCAGGTCTATGGCTGCTGGCGGATCATCACCGCGCGCCCCTCGCCCGAGGAAGAGGCCCAAGCCCCCCACCGCCTTTACGGCCATCTGGCGCATGACGCGCCCTGGTCGGTCGGCCACTGGCTGCGCGCGGTGCGGCCGCTGCTGCGCGGCCCCGAGCGGCCGATCATCACCGGCGGGACGGGGCTCTATTTTGCGGCGCTGACCGAGGGGCTGGCCGAAATCCCCCCCGTCCCGGCCGAAATCCGCGCCCGCGCCGAGGCGATGCCGCGCGAGGCCATGCTGGCCCAGCTGGACCCCGCCACCCGCGCCCGCATCGACCCCATGAACCGCGCCCGGGTGCAGCGGGCCTGGGAGGTGCAGACCGCCACCGGCCGCCCTCTGGCGGCATGGCAGGACGATACCCCGCCCCCCGCCCTGCCCCTCGACCGCTGCCTGCCGATCCTGCTCGACGCTCCGAGGGACTGGCTGAACGCACGCATCGAGCGGCGGTTCGACCGGATGCTGGCGCAGGGCGCGCTGGAGGAAGTGGCGGCGATGCGCGACCGCTACGACCCGGCCCTGCCCTCCTGCCGGGCGATCGGCGTGGCCGAGTTGATGGCGCATCTGTCGGGCGAGATCACGCTGGAGGAGGCACGCACCCGCGCCACCGTCGCCACCCGGCAATTCGCCAAGCGGCAGCGGACATGGTTCCGCGCCCGCATGAAGGGCTGGCTCGGGCTGCGACCGCCGGGCGAATGGATGCCGACCGGATGACC
The DNA here is from genome assembly GCF_055386745.1 of Piezobacter thermophilus. NCBI lineage: Bacteria > Pseudomonadati > Pseudomonadota > Alphaproteobacteria > Rhodobacterales > Paracoccaceae > Piezobacter > Piezobacter thermophilus. The sequence continues at coordinate 1,969,506 of NZ_AP042380.1, forward strand.
CGCCCTTGCGGGGGAAGGCCCGGTGCCTGCATGATCGGCACCAACCCTCCATACCGGTCCGAGCCATCCCGCGCGCCCCCCATGCCTTTCGATCCCGCCCCCCTGCCCCATCCGCACCTGCAGACGCTCGCCCGGCTGGCGGGCGCAGACGGCTGGGAACTGGCGCTTCCGCATGACCGGGGCGAGCACCTGCTGATCTGGCTCACTCGGGGTCAGGGCGTCGCGCTGCTCGACGGCACCCGGCGCGGTCTTGGCCCCCACAACGCGCTGTTCGTCCCCGCCCGGCATCTGTTTGCGTTCGAAGCGGGACGCGGGGCGCTGGGGCTGACGGTGAGTTTCCCGTCAGGGGCCGACATGAACCTTCCCGCTGCATCGCGTCTTCTGCATGTGCGCGACAGCCGCGAGCAGGCGGAGCTGACCGCCCTGTGCGACGCCATCGGCCGCGAACAGCTTCAGGTGCGTCCGGGCCACGCGCAAGCCATCGAGGCGCTTGCCCGCCTGATCTCGGTCTGGCTGATCCGACAGGAACCGACCCCTGCAGATACGCCGGAAACCGCCACGCCCACGCGCCGGCTGAGCCGGGCCTACTGCCGGCGCCTGGTCACCTCTTACGCCGATGGCAATGGCGTCGCCGGCCAGGCGGCGGCGCTGGGGGTGTCTGTCAACCACCTGAACCGGGCCTGCCGGGCCGAGATCGGGCGCACCGCCGGCGCGCTTCTCGAGGACCGGATCCTGCACGCCGCGCATCGGTTGCTGGGGCGCACGCGCGCGCCCGTACAGGACATCGCGCGGCATCTGGGCTTTGCCAGCCCGGCCGCCTTTTCCCGCTTCGTCCGGCGCAAGACGGGATGCCCGCCCACCGCCCTGCGCCGCCTTGCGGCCGGCAGCAAAACCGATTCGCACGCGACCTGACAGAACTGTCGAGAGAGACCGACCCGCCCCCCTCACGCCCGATCACATTTTCCGGGAATGACGTTTTTTTACAGGTTCCATGTCGTTTTTCGACCATGAGATGACGAAAGCAAACGTTGACGGGTGGGTGCGGCTCGTGCGGAATAGAACGATGGGGAGTACCGCCAACCCGGATCCGAAGCCCATCGAGACGCCGAAAGGCCCTCAGACGCCGGCAGGCAAGCCGACGCCGGGCACACGAAATGTCCGTGAAACAGGGAGATGAATCGCGATGAAATTCGACGCCATCAAGGGCAGGCCCATCCATTGGGCGGCCGAAATGTACGCCAGGGAATACAGGCAGGGCAAACTGAGCCGGCGCGAGTTTCTCGTGCGCTCCACTGCGCTGGGCGTGAGCGCCACGGCTGCCTACGGCCTGATCGGGCTGCAGGCCCCGGCCCGCGCCGCCTCGGACAAGCCGCGCGGCGGCACGCTGCGGATGCAGATGGAGGTGCGCGCGCTGAAGGATCCGCGCACCTACGACTGGACGCAGATCGCCGCCTTCACCGCCGGGTGGCTGGAATACCTGGTCGAGTACAACTCGGACGGCACCTTCCGCGGGATGCTGCTGGAAGGCTGGGAGGCCAACGAGGACGCCACCGAGTACACGCTTTTCGTCCGCAAGGGCGTGAAGTGGAACAACGGCGACGACTTCACCGCCGAGGACGTGGCCCGCAACATCGAGGGCTGGTGCGACAAGTCGGTCGAGGGCAACTCCATGGCCGGCCGCATGGCCAGCCTGATCGACCCGGCCACCGGCAAGGCCGCCGACGGGGCGATCACCGTGGTGGACAGCCATACCGTCAGGCTGAAGACGAATTCTTCGGATATCACCATCATTCCCGGCATGGCCGACTACCCGGCGGCGATCGTGCACAAGTCGCACGACCCCGAGAACATGCTGAAGAACCCGATCGGCACCGGGCCGATGCTGCCCGAGATGATGGAGGTCGGGGTCAAGGGCGTTCTGGTCAAGGGCGACCACCCGTGGTGGGGCGACACCGCCTTCCCCGAGGGCGGGTTCTATCTGGACCGGATCGAGTTCATCGACTACGGCACCGACCCGGCCTCGTTCGTCGCGGCGGCCGAGGCGGACGAGATCGACATGGTCTGGGAAACGGTCGGCGATTTCGTGGACGTGTTCGACGGCCTCGGCTGGGTCAAGTCCGAGGTCGTGTCGGGGGCGACCATCGTGATCCGGCCGAACCAGCTGGCCGAGGTGAACGGCATGAAGCCCTATGCCGACAAGCGCGTGCGCAAGGCGCTGGCCATGGCGGTGGATAACAACGTGTGCCTGGAACTGGGCTATGCCAGCCGCGGCGCGCCGGCCGAGAACCATCACGCCGGCCCGGTGCACCCGGAATACGACCCGAACGTCGGCCGGCTTCCCTTCGATCCGGCCGGGGCCAAGGCGCTGATGGAAGAGGCCGGGATGATGGATTTCGAACACGAGATCATCTCGATCGACGATGACTGGCGGCGCAACACCACCGACGCAGTGGCCGCCCAGCTGCGCGACGCGGGCTTCAAGGTCAGGCGCACGGTCCTGCCCGGCTCGACCTTCTGGAACGACTGGGCCAAGTATCCGTTCAGCTCGACCAACTGGAACCACCGCCCGCTGGCCACGCAGGTCTGGGGCCTGGCCTATCGCTCGGGCGAGGCCTGGAACGAATTCGGCTGGTCGAACCCGGAATTCGATGACCTGCTCAGGCAGGCCAACGCGATCGCCGATGCCAATGAACGCCGCAAGGTCGCCGGCAAGTGCCAGGCCCTGATCGTCGAGGATGGCGTGACCATCCAGCCCTACTGGCGGTCGCTCTATCGCCACCACAACGAACGGGTGATCGGTGGCGACATGCACATCGCCTATCTGCCGCAGATCTACAAATGGGCCGTCAAGGGCTAGGAGCCCCGGCCTGGGCGCGCGCGTGGCGGCGCGCGCCCCGCCTCTGCGGCAAGGAGTGCCGGTAATCGACGCGCGGGTGGCGACAGGCCCGCAACGACCTGTCCGACGGGGCCGACATGGGAATTTTCATACTCAGACGATCCGGCGTCATGCTGGTGACGGCGATCTGCCTCACGCTCATCGTCTTCTTCCTGACCAATCTCTACCCGAACCTGGAAAAGCTGGCCAAGACCCAGGGCAATTTCCGCATGGACGACGCGGAGGTGCAAAGCTGGCTGGACGCCAACGGCTACGGCCAGCCGATGCTGGTGAAATACGGCCAGTGGCTGGGGGTGCTGCCGGGCTGGACGCGGCAGGGCGAAGAAGGCGTGACCGGGCGCTGCTGGCGCGGCAAGGCCAGCGCGGAAGAGGCGGCACGGGCTCCGAAATTCTGCGGTATCCTGCAGGGGGACTGGGGCTTTTCCACGGTCTTCAAGGACGAGGTCTCGCGGATCGTTGCCATCCGCCTGACACTGACCGCGAAGCTGATGTTCTGGGTTCTGGTGCTCATGGTGCCTTCGGCGCTGATCATCGGGGTTCTGGCCGGAATGCGGGAAGGGTCGCGCACCGACCGGACGCTTTCGACCATCTCGATCCTGACCACGGCGACGCCCGAATACGTGTCGGGGGTGATCTTCATCGCGGTGTTCTCTTCCTCGGCCGTCGGTCTGAAATGGTTCAAGGGCACCGCGACCAGCGCCATGGAGGACGCCAATTTCAACAATTTCTTCCTGCCGGTGCTGACCATCGCCCTTTACGGCATGGGCTATATCGCGCGGATGACGCGCGCCTCGATGACCGAGGTGATGACCGCGCAGTACATCCGCACGGCGCGGCTCAAGGGCGTGTCCTTCCCCGGTATCGTCCTCAGGCACGCCCTGCGCAATGCGCTGATCGCCCCCTTCACGGTCATCATGCTGCAGTTTCCGTGGCTGCTCAACGGCGTGGTGATCACCGAGGTCCTGTTCAACTACAAGGGCTTCGGCTGGCTCCTGGTGCAGGCCGCGGGCAACAATGACATCGAGCTTCTGCTGGCGGTGTCGGTGGTCTCGGTCGTGGTGGTGCTGGTGACGCAGCTGATTTCGGATATCGGCTATGTCTACCTGAACCCGCGCATCCGCATTTCGTGACGGAGGGGCGGGAAGATGGAACCTCTCGGCACGGTCGAAATCATCTGGCGGATCCTGTGGCAGTTCACGCCGGTCTGGATCGCGCTGGCCATCCTCTATTCGGCCTCGATCGCCTTCAGGCGGCGGCTGGGGCTTTACGGCAAGCTGTTCGACAGCCCCATCGGCATGATCGGCTTTGCCATCGTGATGTTCTGGGTCTTCACCGGCATCTTCGGCGCGATGGACCTGATCGTGACCCATGACGCGCTGGCGCAGGCTTCGGGGATGAAGAACAAGGTGCCGGGCACGCCGCTGCGCGGGGCGGCCGAGGGCGCCTATCAATGGTACCTGCTCGGCGGCGACAACCTGGCGCGGGACGTGTTCTCGCGCATGGTCAAGGGCGCCTGGGTGGTGGTGCAGATCGCGCCGCTGGCGACGCTGTTCGCCTTCATGGTTGGCATCACCCTGGGCCTGCCGGCCGGGTATTACGGCGGCCGGCTGGACACGGTCCTGTCCTTCCTCGCCAACCTGATTCTGGCCTTCCCGGTGATCCTTCTGTTCTACCTTCTGGTCACGCCCGAGATCGTGGCGACGGGGGTTCCGAACTACATGGCCGCGGTCCTGTTCGTGTTTCCGATCGTGTTTGCCGCGGTGCTGCTCAATTCGCGCTTTCATACCAAGCCGCGGTTTCGCAACCCGCTGCTGGCCGGGGTGCTGGGGGTGATGATCTGGCTTTACCTCTCGCTGATCTCGACGAACGGCTACCTGGTGAATACGCCGTCGATCTCGATCCCGGCGCTGCCCCGGATCGTCGATCTGTTCGATGTGCCCGGCGGCATCCTCGTGGTGTTCGTGTCGGTGGTGTTCGTGAACTCTCCCACCGTGTTCCGGATCGTGCGGGGGCTGACCATGGACATCAAGACCCGCGACTACGTGGCCGCGGCCCAGACCCGCGGCGAGGGGCCGTGGTACATCATGCTGTGGGAGATCCTGCCCAATGCGCGCGGGCCTCTGATCGTCGATTTCTGTCTGCGGATCGGATACACGACGATCCTTCTTGGCACGCTGGGCTTCTTCGGGCTGGGGCTGCCGCCCGAGAGCCCGGACTGGGGGTCCACGATCAACGAGGGGCGCAAGCTGTTGTCGATCTACCTGCATCCCGCCCTGCCGCCGGCGCTGGCGCTGCTGAGCCTGGTGCTGGGGCTGAACCTGCTGGCGGACGGGCTGCGGGAAGAGTCGCTGAAGGACTGAGGGGAGCGCCGGGGGCCCTGCCCCCGGACCCCCGGGATATTTGGAGCCAGAAAAAGCCCGCCGAAGGGCGATCTGGCAAGGAGACGGGAAGATGAGCCATCAGGCCGGGCATGATGGACCGATCCTGGAGATCGACAGGCTGTCGATTTCCTTCTTCACGCGGCTGCGCGAGATCCCCGCGGTGATGGATTTTTCGGTTTCGGTCATGCCGGGCGAAGCGGTGGGGCTGGTCGGAGAATCGGGCTGCGGAAAGTCCACCGTCGCGCTGGGCGTGATGCGCGACCTGGGAAAGAACGGGCGTATCGTCGGCGGCAGCATCCGGTTCAAGGGCCGCGACATGGCCGGCATGAGCAAGGCCGAACTGCGCGACATCCGGGGCAACGAGATCGCCATGATCTATCAGGAACCGATGGCGAGCCTCAACCCGGCCATGAAGATCGGCAGGCAACTGATCGAGGTGCCGATGATTCACGAACGGATCGGCCGGGACGAGGCCTGGGCGCGGGCGCTGGAAGTGGTGCGCGACGTCCGCCTGCCGGATCCGGAAAGGATGCTGAATGCCTATCCGCACCAGCTTTCGGGCGGCCAGCAGCAGCGGATCGTGATCGCCATGGCGCTGATGAGCAAGCCCGCACTGCTGATCCTTGACGAACCGACCACTGCTCTGGACGTGACGGTGGAGGCGGCGGTGGTGGAGCTGGTCAGGGATCTGGGCAGGAAATACGGTACCTCGATGCTGTTCATCAGCCACAATCTGGGGCTGGTTCTGGAAACCTGCGACCGGCTCTGCGTGATGTATTCCGGCGAGGCGGTCGAGCGCGGCTCGATCCGGGACGTGTTCGACGAGATGCGTCATCCCTACACGCAGGCGCTGTTCCGCTCCATCCCGTTGCCGGGCACGGACAAGAACGCACGTCCCCTCAAGGCGATACCGGGCAATTTCCCGCTGCCGCACGAACGTCCGCCGGGATGTAATTTCGGCCCGCGCTGCGATTATTTCGAGGCCGGCAGGTGCGATGCGGGAGAGATCCCGATGTTCGACGTGCCCGGCAACGAACGTCACGCGACCCGCTGCCTGCGGTTCCGGGAAATCGACTGGGATGCGCCGGTGGAGGTCGAGGGAACCCGCCGGAAGGCCCGGATCGGCAAGGTCGTCCTGAGCATGGACCGGCTGAAGAAATATTACGAGGTCGCCGCCAACGCCCTGTTCGGCGGCGGAGAGAAACGGATGGTCAAGGCCAACGAGGAACTGACCTTCGACGCGCGGGAATCCGAGACGCTTGCCATCGTCGGCGAGTCGGGCTGCGGCAAGTCCACCTTCGCCAAGGTGCTGATGGGGCTGGAGACGGCAACCGATGGCAGGATCGTTTTCGACGGGCGCGAGATCGGGAACATCCCGATCGAAAAGCGTGACACGGCAACCGTGGCCGACATCCAGATGGTGTTCCAGAACCCGTTCGACACGCTGAACCCGTCGATGACGGTCGGTCGTCAGATCACACGGGCGCTGGAGATCTTCGGCGTCGGCCGCAATGATGCCGAGCGCCGGGCGCGGATGCTGGAACTGCTGGACCTGGTGAAGCTGCCGCGTGCCTTTGCCGGCCGGATGCCGCGGCAGCTCTCCGGCGGGCAGAAGCAGCGGGTGGGCATCGCGCGGGCCTTTGCCGGCGGCGCCCGGATTGTGGTCGCGGACGAGCCGGTTTCGGCGCTGGATGTGAGCGTGCAGGCGGCCGTGACCGATCTGCTGATGGAAATCCAGCGCGAGAACGGCACCACGCTTCTGTTCATCAGCCACGACCTCTCGATCGTGCGCTATCTCAGCGACCGGGTGATGGTCATGTATCTCGGCCACGTGGTCGAGCTTGGCTCTACCGATCAGGTTTTCAGCCCGCCCTATCATCCCTATACCGAGGCGCTGCTGTCGGCGGTGCCGATCGCCGATACCTCGGTGCAGAAGACCCATGTGGTCCTGGAAGGCGACATCCCGTCGGCGATGAACCCGCCTCCGGGCTGCCCGTTCCAGACGCGCTGCCGCTGGAAGGAAAAGGTGCCGGGCGGGTTGTGCGAACGCGAAGTGCCCGCCATCCGGCAGGTGGCCGAGGGCCATTCGATCAAGTGCCACCTGAGCGACGAACACCTGTCCGCGATGGAACCGGTCATAAGGATCGCCGTCGAGTGACGGCCATGTGCCGCAGGCGGGCGGTGGCGTGCCCCGCCAGGATGGGGAAGGTTTCGCGAAAAGGCGCCATCTCCCGCCTTCCCCCGGGGCATGGCGCGGGAGGCGTATCGCCATGAGCCGAAGATTTCTCACGACGGCGCAGGCACGTGCATTCTATGACCGGTTCGGTGCCCGGCAGGATCGCCAGGCCTTCTATGAAGACCCTCCTCTGGAATGCCTTCTGGCCCATGGCGCCTTCGGGTCGGCCCGGCATGTGTTCGAGTTCGGTTGCGGAACGGGGCGCCTTGCGGAAATGCTCCTGACCCGCGCCCTGCCCGATCGGGCCCGGTATTCGGGTTGCGACATCTCGGGGACGATGATCCGGCTGGCTCGCAGCCGGCTGGAGCGGTTCGGAGATCGCGTGACGCTCTGGCAAAACGACGGCCCGCCCGATTTCTCCCCCGCTGGAGAGGGAATCGACCGGGTGGTTGCGACCTATGTGCTCGACCTGCTTCCAGACGCACAGATCGCCGCCTTTCTGGCCGAGGCCGCCCGGACGCTGGTGCCCGGCGGGCTGTTGTGCACGGTCGGGCTGACCGGCGGAACCGACCTGCCGTCGCGGCTGACAAGCGGGCTGTGGTCGATGCTTGCGCGGCTGCGGCCGGAACTGGTCGGAGGCTGCCGGCCGATCTCGGTCGCGGCCCGCCTCGGCGCGGACTGGGCCATCGAATACCGCTCCGTCGTCACCGCGTGGACGGTTCCCTCGGAAGTCCTGGTGGCGCGGCGGAAACGGGCCGTCAACTGCCCCAGATCGCCCTGACGTAGGCGCGGGTTTCCGCGAAAGGCGGCACGCCGCCATTGGCCTCGACCGCGTCGGGTCCGGCATTGTAGGCCGCAAGCGCCAGCCGCCATGACCGGAACTTGCGGTACTGCTGCGCCAGATAGCGGGCGCCGCCATCGAGGTTCTGCCGCGGATCGCGCGGATCGACCCCGAGCCGCCGGGCGGTTTCCGGCATCAGCTGCGCCAGCCCCAGTGCGCCCTTTGGGGATTTCGCGTTCGGGTTCCAGCCCGATTCCCGCTCGACCAGTCGCAGGAAAAGATCGACCGGTACTCCGTTCTTCCGGGCGGCCTCGCGCGCCATTTTCATGTATTCGCCGCGATACTTGCCGCCATAGGGCCTGAGCCCCGAAGGTTTCGGCCTGAGCCGGCTGGAATACGCGTATTGCTGCGCCGCGCGGGTGTCGAGCACCCTGAACTGCGATTGCAACAGCGCCTTGCGGTTTCTCGACGCGATCATGTCGGCCGCGACCGGCCCCGCCACCAGCATGGCCGACGCCGCCAGCATCACCCACATGGCATGATTGCGCATCGTTCACATCCCACCCGTTACGGCAGGGCACTATGACAGGTTCGGCCACCGAAGCAAAGCGCGCCCGCACTCTCGAAAGGCGCAGTTTCGGTAACCATATTTCAACCCGGCGAAAGGACGTATAGGGTCGTCGGCGCGGGTCGTCGGGATTCGCGGGTTGCGGAAAATCAAGGACGGGGAACGTCATGGCCGGTTCAGTCAACAAAGTCATTCTCATCGGAAACCTTGGCGCGGATCCGGAAGTGCGCGACTTCCCCTCCGGGGGCAAGGTGTGCAATCTGCGCATCGCCACGTCCGAGACCTGGAAGGACCGCAACACCGGCGAACGGCGCGAACGGACCGAATGGCACCGGGTGGCGATCTATTCCGAACCCCTGGTGCGGGTGGCGCAGCAGTATCTGCGCAAAGGGTCCAAGGTCTATATCGAGGGGCAGCTGGAAACCCGCAAATGGCAGGACCAGTCCGGCCAGGACAGGTACACGACCGAAATCGCGCTGCGCCCCTACCGGAGCGAGCTGAAGATGCTCGACAGCCGCGGCGATGCGGCCGGCGGTTACGGCGGCGGATATGGCAGCGGGGGCGGTCAGGCCGGCGCGCCGCAGGACGATCCCTGGGGCGGCAGCGCACCGGCACCTGCGCCGGCGGCCGGCGGCGGCATCGACGACGACGAAATTCCCTTCTGAGGCAACGGCGGAAGGAGGGCGGGCGCATGTCCTGGTCATTCCCGATCGGAAGGCTGTTCGGTTCGGAACTGCGGGTTCACGTCACCTTCTTCCTGCTTCTGGCATGGATCGGCTTTGCCGCCTATTCCTCGGGAGGGTGGCCGGCGGCAGTCGAGAATGTGCTGTTCATCCTGGCGCTGTTCGCCTGCGTGGTCGCGCATGAATACGGCCACGCCCTGACCGCGCGGCGCTTCGGCATCCACACGCCCGACATCACGCTGCTGCCGATCGGCGGCCTCGCGCGGCTGGAAAGAATGCCGGAGAACCCCCGGCAGGAGATCCTCGTGGCGCTGGCCGGGCCGGCGGTCAACGTGGTGATCTGGCTGGTTCTGACCTTCGTCTTCGGCGCGCGCATCGATACCGCCCAGCTGGAACATGGCGACGTGGCCGGGATGAGCTTTCTCGCGCAACTGGCCGTGGTCAATCTGTTTCTCGCCGTCTTCAACCTGATCCCGGCCTTTCCGATGGATGGCGGCCGGGTCTTTCGCGCCGTTCTCAGCCTGTGGATGGACCGCGTGGCCGCCACCCGCGTCGCGGCCACGGCCGGACAGATCGTGGCCTTCCTGTTCGGGTTCTGGGGGCTGAGCACGGGCAACGCAGTGCTGGTGCTGATCGCGCTTTTCGTCTTCGTCGCCGCCAACGCCGAAAGCCAGGACGTGGCCATGCGCTCGATCGCCCGCCGGCTGGTCGCACGGGACGCCATGATCACCCATTTCGAGGCGCTCACCCCGCAGGACACGATCGCGGCGGCGGCGATGGAACTCGTCCGCACCACGCAGCACGAATTCCCGGTCCTGAATCCCGACGGCACGCTGGCCGGGTTCGTCACCCGCTCGGCCCTGTTCGCGGCCCTGGCCAGCGACGCCCCGCGCACGCGCCCGGTCAACGAGATCATGGATACCACCGTGCCCGTGCTGCCGCTGGGGGCCGGGCTGGAAGAGGTGCTCGACCACCTCCACCACGGCCATGACGCGGTGGCCGTCAGCGACCGTTACGGCCGGATGGTGGGATATATCACCCGCGAAAACGTCGGAGAACTGATGGTGGTGCGCGGGCGCTGAGCGGGACGGCACCTCCCTGGCGATCCGGGGCCGCGGCAATGCCGCAAGGAAAAGGCACGAAAGGCGGATCGAACCCGCAACCCTACGCCGAGGGCGCCGCTGTCAGACCGGCAGCACCGCCAGCGCCACGCGCCGCCCCTCGGCCAGAAGGACGTTGTAGCTGCGGCAGGCGGCAGGGCTGTTGGTGACCTCGACGCCGATGCCGGCCTCTTCCAGCGCCGCGCGCAAGGCCGGCGGGAACGGCGCCATCTCCGCGCCCGTGCCCACGAACAGCACATCCACATGCCCGGCGAGCGCCAGCAGGGCCTCGCCCCCGGGACCACCATGTTCGGGTCCGGCCCAGCCGCCGGTGCCGAGCGGGCCGGTCAGCACCGCGCCGCGATGCACCTTGCCGCCGATGCGGAAGAAGCCCGCGCCATAGCCGTCGACCGGCTCGGCATCGGTATAGACGACTTCGTTCATGCGCATCCGCGCACTCCCCGCGTCAGGCGTCCACGTTGGCGAACTGGTTGCCCGCGGTACCCGTGGGCTTGGACCAGTCGCGCTTGACCCCCAGCCACAGCAGGATGGCCGAAGCAATGAAGATCGACGAATAGGTGCCCACGATGACCCCCCAGATCATCGCGAAGACGAAGCCGCGGATCACGTCGCCGCCCAGGAAATACAGCGACACCAGCGCCAGAAGCGTAGTCAGCGAGGTCATCAGCGTCCGCGACAGCGTCTCGTTGATCGAGAGATTGAGCACCTCGGGCAGCGGCTTCTGCTTGTACTTGCGCAGGTTCTCGCGCACCCGGTCGAACACCACCACGGTATCGTTGAGCGAATAGCCCACGATGGTCAGCAGCGCCGCGATGATGGCAAGGTCGAACTTGATCTGCAGCTCGGAGAAGATGCCGATGGTCAGCGTCACGTCATGGACCAGCGCCAGCACCGCGCCGACGGCGAACTGCCACTCGAAGCGCAGCCAGATATAGACAAGCACCGCGGCGATGGACAGAACCACGGCAATGATCGCGCTGCGGATCAACTCGCCCGAGACCTTGGGACCGACCGATTCCACCGACACGATGCGGATGTCCGGCGCCACCGTCTTCAGCGCCTCCTGCACCGCCCGGGTCAGCTCGGCACTGGCGGCTTCCTGCCCTTCCTGGGCCTGGATGCGGATCATGGTCACGTTGCGATCCTCGCCATAGGTGGGATCGAACACTTCCGAGATGACCACGTCGCCAAGTCCGAGACCGGACAGCGCCTTGCGATACTCGCCCACATCCACCGCCTGGGTGCTTTCGGTGCGAATCGTCGTGCCGCCGCGGAAGTCGATGCCGAAATTCAGCCCGCGCACCCCGAAGGAAACCATCGCCAGCACGATCAGGAAGCCGGAAATGCCCATCCACAGCTTCCACCGGCCGAAGAAATCGAACGAGGTGTTGTCGGGAACCAGTCGCAGTCTCATGTCATACCTCGATCGTTTTCGGGCGGCGGCGTTCGAACCACATCGCGATCAGCAGCCGCGTCACGAAGATCGCGGTGAAGACCGAGGTGATGATGCCCAGACCCAGGGTGATGGCGAACCCGCGCACCGGGCCCGAGCCCATGGAGAACAGGATCACCGCGGTGATCAGCGTGGTGATGTTGGCGTCCAGAATGGCCGAAAGCGCCTTCTCGAAACCCAGTTCGATGGCGCGGGCCGGCCCCTTGGCGGTTTTCAGCTCTTCCCGAATGCGCTCGAAGATCAGCACGTTGGCATCCACCGCCATGCCCACCGTCAGAACGATCCCGGCAATGCCGGGCAATGTCAGGGTGCCACCGATGACCGAGAGCATCCCGAAGACCAGCGCCACGTTGAGGATCAGCGCCACATTGGCGAAGATGCCGAACAGGCCGTAGGACAGCACCATGAAGGCGATCACCGCGACGAAGGCGACCACCGTGGCGATCTTGCCAGCCTCGATGCTGTCCTGCCCCAGTTCCGGCCCGATCGTCCGCTCTTCCAGGAATTCCAGCCCCGCCGGCAGGGCGCCGGCGCGCAGCAGCACCGCTAGCTTGGTGCTGCTTTCGATGGTGAAGTTGCCGGTGATGATCCCCGACCCCCCGGGGATGTGCGACTGGATCACCGGCGCGCTGATCACCTCGTCATCGAGGACGATGGCAAAGGGGCTGCCGATATTGTCGCGGGTGTAGTCGCCGAACCGGCGCGCACCGGTGGTGTCGAAGCGGAAGCTGACCGCCGGGCGCCCGTTCTGGTCGAAGGAGGGCTGGGCATCCACCAGATCCTCGCCGGTCACCACGGGGGCGGCCTCGATGACGTAATAGACGCCCTCCTCGTCCAGCGACGGCACCACCTTCTGCCCCGGTTCGGCCCGCACGTTCGGCGAATTGGAGCGCGTGATCACCGGGTTGAAGGTCAGCCGCGCAGTGGTGCCGATGATCGCCTTGAGCTCGGCCGCGCTTCCGATGCCGGGCACTTCGATCAGGATGCGCCGCGCCCCCTGGCGCTGGATGGTGGGTTCGCGGGTGCCGACCTCGTCGATACGCCGGCGGACGATCTCCAGCGCCTGGCGGACGGTGCGGTCGTCGGTGGCCTGCTTTTCGGCCTCGGACAGGGTGACGACGATGGCATCGCCGTCGATTCGCACGTCGATGTCCTTGGCCCCCACCCCGGTCAGCCCCTGCACCGGGCGGGCGAGGCCGCGGACGATCTCAAGCGCCCGGCGCATGCCTTCGGGCTTGCCGATACGGATGCGCAGTTCCTCGGGCGAAGAGGGCAGCAGGCGCACGGTGCCGATGGTGGCACGTTCCGGGCGCAGCGCGTCGCGGATTTCGGGCCACATGGCCTCCAGCCGGGCCTTGTACACGTCCTCGACCTTGACCTCGGCCAGAAGATGCGCGCCACCGCGCAGGTCCAGCCCGAGATTGACCAGATCCGAGGGCAGCCAGGCCGGCCAGAGCGCTGCCTTTTGGCGCATCTCGGGGGTGTCGATGCCCTTTTCGATGGCCGCGCGGGCATCGTTGGCCTGCTCGACCCGGGTGTAGAACACGTTGGGCAGGGCAAGGACCACGCCCGTCAGGCATACGAGCCAGATCAGCACCCGCTTCCAGGTATCAATTTGCAGCATGGGCCTGCCTTCCGAATGCGGCGACCGAGCGGATCACTTGGCCGGTTCGGTCTTGTTCAGCACCTGCGCGATGGTTGCCTTGACCACCCGCACCTTGACCCCGTCGGCGATCTCGACCTCGATTTCGCCGTCTTCCTTGACCTTCGACACCTTGCCGATGATGCCGCCCTGGGTCACCACCTGGTCGCCGCGGCGCAGGGCATCGACCATGGCCTGGTGCTCCTTCGCCTTCTTCTGCTGCGGTCGGATCAGCAGGAAATACATGATTGCGAAGATCAGGATGAGCGGGAGAAACTGGGCGATGGCGCCACCTTCCATGGGATTTTCCTCTTTTTCGGGAGAGGCCGAAGACCGGCCCCGCGAATTTGGCGCGAACCTATGTGCGCGCGGCGGGGTTTGCAAGCCGGGGAATGACGGAACGTGGGCGATATGGGCCTGTCGGGGACGGCGGGCGCGAGGAATGGAGGGGGATGCAAGGGGGCTCTGCCCCCTCGGCCCTGCGGGCCTCACCCCCGGAGTATTTGCGGCAAGAGGAAGGGGCCGGGGTTCGGCGGGTGATCGCGGGTTGGTCCCCGGAGCAGTGTGAATGCCAGGTCTACCATGCGACGGCGGGTTGGGGCATAAGGCGCCGGAACGACTCATCCCGACGATTCATTCTGCCCGAGGATCCGAGCCCATGCACGACATTCGCGCCATCCGGGAAAACCCGCAGGCCTTCGACGCAGCCCTTGCCCGGCGCGGCGAAGCGCCCGCCGCGGCCGAAATCCTGGCACTCGACGAGGCGCGGCGCGCGCGCATCGCGGCGGCCGAGGCAGCAAAGGCCGAACAGAACCGCGCTGCAAAGGCGATCGGCGCGGCAAAGGCGCGCGGGGACGAAGAGGAATTCCAGCGCCTGCGCAACGAAGTGGCCGCGAAAAAGGCCGAGGTCGCGGCCATGCAGGCCGAGGCGCGCGATCTGGACGCGCAGCTGCAGGAAAGGCTGATGTGGATCCCCAACGCCCCGGCCGAGGACGTGCCCGAGGGCAAGGACGAAGACGACAACGTGGAAATCCGCCGCTGGGGCACGCCGCGCACCTTCGATTTCGCGCCCCTTGAACATTTCGACATCGCCGGCGCCCGGGCGGGTCTGGATTTCGAAACCGCTGCGAAGCTTTCCGGGGCGCGCTTCGTGGTGCTGCGCGGCGCGGTGGCGCGCGTTCACCGGGCGCTGTCACAGTTCATGCTGGACACCCACATCACCGAGAACGGCCTGACCGAGGTCAACGGCCCGGTGCTGGTCCTGCCCGAAGCGATGCGCGGCACCGGGCAATTGCCGAAATTCACCGAGGACAGCTATCGCACCACCGACGACTGGTGGCTGATCCCGACTTCGGAGGTGACGCTGACCAATACCGTGGCCGGCGACATCCTGGAGGAGGCGGCGCTGCCCATCCGGCTGACCGCGCACAGCCTGTGTTTCCGCTCCGAGGCCGGCAGCGCCGGCAAGGACACCCGCGGGATGCTGCGCCAGCACCAGTTCGAAAAGGTCGAGATGGTCTCGATCACCCGTCCTGACGCGTCCGACGAGGAACAGCAGCGGATGCTGCGCTGTGCCGAGGACATCCTCGAACGTCTCGGCATTCCTTACCGCACGGTGATCCTGTGCACCGGCGACATGGGTTTCAGCGCCCGGCGCACCTATGACATCGAGGCCTGGCTGCCCGGCCAGAACCGCTATCGCGAGATTTCCTCGGTCTCCACCTGCGGCGATTTTCAGGCCCGGAGGATGAATGCCCGCTTCCGCCCCGCCGGCGGGGGCAAGCCGGAATTCGTGCACACGCTCAACGGATCGGGGCTGGCGGTGGGGCGGACGCTGATCGCGGTGCTGGAGAACGGACAGAACGCCGACGGCTCGGTCAGTCTGCCGCAGGCGCTGGCGCCCTATCTGGGCGGGCGGGGGACGCTGACGGCCGAGGGCGAACTGATCTGATTCCTCCCGGCCGGGGGGGGATCAGTCCTTTTTCTTCGCCTTCTTCTTTTTCCCGGCCTTCTTGCGGCGCAGCTTGAGCGCCTTCTTCCTGAGCTTTTCGGCCTTCTTGAGGGCCTTCTTGCGCGCCTCTTCGAATTCGCGGGCCAGCTGTTCGGCGCGGGCGGCGGCCTTGCGCGCCTTCTCCCGGGCCTTTTCCGCCCGGCGGGTCTGGAGTTCCGCCTCCTTTTCGCGCTTGCGGGCCCGGGTTTCGGCCTTGAGCGCGCGGCGGGCTGCCTTGGCGGCCTCCTTGGCGGCGGCCTTGCGCGCGGCGCGCGCGGCCAGCGGATCCGCCTCCGCCCCGGGGGCGCGCGGATCGGCAGCCGGCGATTCGGCCCCCGGTTTCGGGAACTTCGAAGCCTTCGATGTCTCATCCCGAGCCGCCTTCCCCTTGCCGGGCGAGCCGTCCGGCGCGGCGCCCTCGCCACCGCCTTGCGCGGCCTCTTCCGAGGTTTCCCTTCCGGCCTCGCCTGCCGTTTCGCCCGAAGGCGGTACCAGCAACGCCACCTGGTCGTCGGCGGCGGGCGGCAGCAGCGCCACATGCTCCTTCGCCGCCGCGATGAGGGTCGCCGCGCGTCCCTTGCCGATCCCGGGAAGGGCAGTCAGCTGTCCGGGGTCGGCGGTGGCCAGTGCCTTCGCCTCGCGGATACCGTGATCTTCCAGCAGCTTGCCCAGCGCCTCCCCGACGCCGCGCAGTTTCCGTATCTCCGTCATCTCTTCTCCTTGCAGCGCCCCGAGGCGTCCGCAGGCACGCCCCGAACGCAGTCCGACCCGCGTCTCGCAACCCTGCCGCGGCCTATGCGCCCGCCTGTCCGGCCCCCTGCCCCGCCACACGCCGCCGCCGGGCAGGCGGGAACGGCACCAGGCGGCGGTTTTCCTCGTCCCAGAGCTTGAGATTCAGCGCCGCCACCGCCTCGCGGAAACCGATCCGGCGCGGGGCATGTTCGGGCGGCAGGCCATAGTGGCACTTGCGCAACCGGTAACTGGGAATACGGGCGTTGAAATGGTGGATGTCGTGCAGGGTGATGCAGGCCACCGCGGTGTCGAACCACCACCCGAAATCCAGCGCCGAGGACCCCTTCAGCGCCGCCTCCTGCGGGTCCAGATGGGGGCGGCGGTCCCACCAGGTATCTTCGAAATTGTGCTGCAGATAGACAAGGAATACCCCCAGCATCCCGCCCATGAGGCTGGCGGCGAAATAGATGCCCAGCCCCTGCCAGCCCGACAGCAGGTAAAGCAGCCCCACCCAGGCGGCGATGGCCAGATTGTGCAGCAGCACTGGCCCCACCCCGAACCGGACCGTGTTCTTCGGCCAGCGGTAACGGATGAAATAGGTGAAGAACGCCCCCAGCGGGATCAGGATGAACGGGTTGCGGTAGAGCCGGTAGAGCAGCCGCTCGCGCGCGCCGGCTGCGTTCCACTCGGCCACGGTCATGGTGTGGATCTCGCCGGTCTCGCGATGAGCGAGATTGCCGACATTGGCATGGTGCAGGTTGTGATTCTGCTTCATCACCTCGAAGGGCGCGAAGGTGAAGGGCGAGAGCACATGGCCCGCGATCTCGTTCTGCAGCCGTGTCTCGAACAGCGCGTGATGGCCGCAATCATGTTGCAGCACGTAAAGGCGCACCGCCGCGAAGGCATGAACGATCATGGCCGGGATCAGCACGTACCAGCGTTCGGCCTCGGAAATCGCCAGCCAGAGCGAGGCAAAATAGACCGCGAAGGTTGTGCCAAAGCTCAGCCCGGCAAGGCGGTTGTCCTTCTCGACGAACTGGCGGGTATAGGTGCGAAGATCCATGATCGGTCCTGAAAGCGGCATTTTTCGGCAATCCGCGAACAGGATACCGCGAATCCGCCCCACGACAACCCGCAGCACCCGCCCGACCCCGAGTGCCCCCCGATCCGGCGCCACCGGCGATCACTTGTTGCGCAGCTTCACCCCGTAAAGTTCCAGCCTGTGCCCGCGCAGCTCGTATCCCAGCCGGGCGGCGATCTTTTCCTGAAGCGCTTCGATCTCGGGATCGACGAACTCGATCACCTCGCCGGTGGCAAGGTCGATCAGGTGGTCGTGGTGCTCGCGCTCGGCATCCTCGTAGCGTGCCCGCCCGTCGCCGAATTCGAGCCGGTCCAGGATCCCGGCCTCTTCGAACAGCTTGACGGTGCGATAGACGGTGGCGATGGAAATGCCGGGATCCTTGGCGGTGGCCCGGGCGTAAAGCTCCTCGACGTCGGGGTGATCGTCGCTTTCCTCCAGAACCGCCGCGATGGTGCGGCGCTGGCCGGTCATGCGCAGGCCCCTGGCCTCGCAGCGCGCAATGATCGTGTCGGGCATGTCCCTTCCCCGGTGATGACGGCATCTTCCGGTGCCATGGTTTACCCGTTCCTGGCCGCGGGGGCCACAGGGTTTTGGACGCGGCGTTCCGGCGCAGGGCGCGGGCCGCTCACCCGGCGGTCGCTCACACGGCGGTCGCTCACTCGGGAGGCGCTCACTCGGGGGCCGGCACCAGGTCGGCCCAGACCGGCAGATGGTCCGAGGCGATATGCGCGGGCCGCTCGGCATGTACGCCGTGCGCCACCGCCGCCAGCCCCGGCCCCAGCGCGATCCGGTCCAGCGCCCCAACCGGCCGGGGCGCGGGAAAGCTGGGCCGGGGCGGCAGGAACCGCATCCCCGGCGCCAGGTGGAAAAGCGCCCGCGCCTCGGACCAGTCGTTGAAATCCCCCGCCCAGACCATCGGCATCGCGGGCAGGCGCTGCAATTCGCGGCACAGGTGCAGGACCTGCTGCTGGCGATGATAGGCGATCAGGCCCAGATGCACGCCCACCACCCGCAGCGGCCCGATCGGGGTTTCGAATTCGACCCGCACCGCCCCGCGCGGCTCCAGCCCCGGCAACGAGATCTGCCCCTTGCCCGTCTCCCTGATGTCGTCTCCGCGCCAGATCACCGCGTTGCCGTGCCAGCCCAGCGACCCCGCCCCGCCCAGATCGGCGACCTGCCAGCCAGCCTCTTCCAGCACGAAATGGGGCAACGCGGCGGGACGCGGCGGCAGGCGCTTGTCGGCCTCCTGCAACACCACGATCCGCGCGCCCAGATCGCCGAGCACGTTGAGGATGCGGCGCGGCTGGCGGCGCAGGTCCAGCCCGACACATTTCTGGATGTTGTAGCTGGCAAGCCGCAGGCCGGCGCCGGGAACGCGTGTCGGAGTCATCTGTAACCGTGTGTAACCGTGATCGGAAATGTCGGGGTTTCCTTGTGTCCAACCGCGCGGCCGAGCGCAAGCGAAACCGCGCCAATTCCGGCGCCCGGGCGGGCGCGGCTGCAAATCGTGCCGCTTTTTCAGGCAGTCAGGTGCCGCAGAACGTCGCCTGCACGACCTCGTCCGGCGCCGGCGGGCGGCGCAGATCGGCATGTTCGGGCTGGTCGTCGAAAGGTCGGGACAGCACCGACAGCAGCCGCCGGAAAGGCGCGTAATCGCCGCCCAGGGCGGCCTCGATCATCTCCTCGATGCGGTGGTTGCGGGGAATGAAGGCCGGGTTGGTGGCGCGGATCAGCGCCCGCGGATCGGGTTCGCCGGCAAGTCGCGCGCGCCAGTCGGCCTCCCACGCATCAAAGGCGGCGGGGTCGGAGAACTGCTCCCGCGCGGCGGCCGTGCCCAGCGCCCGGAAGGTATTGGTGAAATCGGCCCCCTGCGCCGCCATCCGCTCCAGCAGCGCCTCGATCAGCGCCTCGTCCCCGGCCCGTGCCGTGGCCAGCCCGATCTTGCGCCGGAACAGCTCCAGCCAGCGGGCCCGGAACATGTCGGGCATGGCGTGGACGATGGCGGTCGCCTCCTCCACCGCCGCCTGCCGGTCCGGCATCTGCTGGATCAGCGCGGTGGCGAATTGCGCCATGTTCCACACCGCGATGCCGGGCTGGTTGGCGTAGGCATAGCGCCCGGCATGGTCGATGGAACTGAACACCGTGTCGGGGTGATAGGCATCCATGAAGGCGCAGGGGCCGTAGTCGATGGTCTCGCCAGAGATGGCGCAGTTGTCGGTGTTCATCACGCCGTGGATGAAGCCCACCCCCATCCATTGCGCCACCAGCCGCGCCTGGGCGTCGCAGACCGCCTGCAAGAGCCCCATCGGCCCCTCTGCCTGCGGATAGTGGCGGGCAATGGCATATTCGGTCAGCCGCCGGAGGCTGGCCACATCGCCGCGGGCGGCAAAGACCTGAAAGGTGCCGACCCGCAGATGGCTGGCCGCCACCCGCGTCAGCACCGCCCCCGGCAGGGCGGTTTCGCGGATCACCTCCTCGCCGGTCTCGACCGCCGCCAGCGCTCGGGTGGTGGGGATGCCCAGCGCCGCCATGGCCTCTGAGACCACATATTCGCGCAGCACCGGCCCCAGCCAGGCCCGCCCGTCGCCCCCGCGCGAAAACGGCGTCCGCCCCGACCCCTTCAGCTGGATGTCGCGCCGCAGCCCGTCGCGGCCCACCACCTCGCCCAGAAGGATCGCCCGCCCATCGCCCAGCTGCGGGTTGTAGTGCCCGAACTGGTGGCCGGCATAGAGCTGGGCCAGCGGCTCGGCCCCTTCGGGCAGCGCATTGCCGGCAAACACCTGCGCCATCTCGGCCGCCTCGCCCGGGGTGATGTCCAGGATCCGGGCCAGATCGTCGTTGAAGGCCACCAGACGCGGCGCCTTCACCGGCAGCGGCTCCACGCGCGCATGGAAGGCGTCCGGCAGGCGGGCATAGCTGTTGTCGAAGGGGATGTGCAGAGTCATGGCGCAAACATACGCATCAGATGCAGGATTACCAGACCCGCATGAACAGGCCCCCATGACCGCCCTCACCGGCAGGACTCTTTCCGTGGCGCTTGCTTGTGATTGCGGCCTGTGCCGCATAAGTGTGGCGCAAAGGCAAAGGAGAGGCTGCAATGTTCGAACTTCCCTTCCCCCTTCGCGATGCGGCATCGGATGGCGGCGCCACCGCTCTCGGTGATCTGCCGGTGTGGAACCTGGACGACCTCTATGCCGGCGAGGACGACCCGCGCCTGCGCCAGGACCTGGAACGGCTTGAGACCGCCTGCGCCGATTTCGCCCGCGATTACGAGGGCCGGCTGGCCGAGCTGGACGCCGAGGGGCTGCTGACCTGCATCCGCCGCCAGGAAGAGATCAACCGCATTGCCGGGCGGATCAGCTCCTTCGCAGGGCTGCGCTATTACCAGCAGACCACCGATGCCGCCCGCGCCAAGTTCCTCTCCGACTGCCAGGAGAAGATCACCAACGCCACCACGCCGCTGGTGTTCTTCACGCTCGAGCTGAACCGCCTCGACGACGCGCTGCTGGAAGGCCACATGCAGGCCAGCCCCGAGCTTGCCCGCTACCGCGCCATGTTCGACCGCATCCGCGCCATGAAGCCCTACCAGCTGTCGGACGAGCTGGAGAAGTTCCTGCACGATCTGGGCGCGGTGGGCGACGCATGGGAAAAGCTTTTCGACGAAACCATCGCCGGGCTTGCCTTTACCGTCAATGGCGAGACGCTGAACATCGAGGGCACGCTCAACCTGCTGACCGAGCAGGACCGTCCCACGCGCGAGCGGGCTGCGCGCGAACTGGCCCGCGTTCTGGGTGAAAATGTCAAGATCTTCTCCCGCGTCCACAACACCCGGATCAAGGAAAAGGAAATCGTCGATCGCTGGCGCAAGATGCCCAGCCCGCAGATGTCACGCCACCTGGCCAATGACGTGGAACCCGAGGTGGTCGAGGCCCTGCGCGCGGCCGTGGTCGCCGCCTATCCGCGCCTGTCGCACCGCTATTACGAGCTCAAGCGCAAATGGCTGGGCCTTGACCGTCTGCAGATCTGGGACCGCAACGCGCCGCTGCCGATGGAGGACAGCCGCACCGTGCCCTGGGACGAGGCCCGCCGCACCGTACTCGACGCCTATGCCGCCTTTGACCCGCGCATGGCCGAGATCGCCGAACCCTTCTTCGAGCGCGGCTGGATCGACGCCGGGGTGAAGCCCGGCAAGGCGCCGGGGGCCTTTGCCCATCCCACGGTGACCGATGCGCACCCCTACGTGATGCTCAACTACCTGGGCAAGCCGCGCGACGTGATGACCCTTGCGCATGAGCTGGGCCACGGCGTGCACCAGGTCCTGGCCGCCGGCCAGGGAGAACTTCTGGCTTCCACCCCGCTGACGCTGGCCGAAACCGCCTCTGTCTTCGGCGAGATGCTCACCTTCCGCAAGATTCTGGACGAAACCGACGACCCGACCCGCCGCAAGGTGCTGCTGGCCGGCAAGGTCGAGGACATGATCAACACCGTGGTGCGCCAGATCGCCTTTTACGATTTCGAGTGCAAGCTGCACGAATCGCGCCGCAATGGCGAGCTGACCCCCGAGGACATCGGCGCGCTGTGGATGAGCGTGCAGGCCGAAAGCCTCGGCCCCGCCTTCGACTTCATGGACGGCTACGAGACCTTCTGGGCCTATATCCCGCATTTCGTCCACTCGCCCTTCTACGTCTATGCCTATGCCTTCGGCGACGGGCTGGTGAACGCGCTCTATTCGGTTTACGCCGACGGTGCCGAGGGCTTTCAGGACAGGTATTTCGACATGCTGAAGGCCGGTGGTTCGAAGCACCACAGGGAACTTCTGGCGCCTTTCGGCCTCGACGCCTCGGACCCGACCTTCTGGGACCGGGGCCTGGGCATGATCGCAGGGATGATTGACGAGCTGGAAGCGATGGAGTCCTGACCCCGTCATGGCCGGCAAGCCCCACCGCCGCCCTCTGCGCGACCGTTTCGAGGGCTTTCTCGCCACGGTCCGGCGGCGCGTCCCGCCGGGGCTGCGGCTGGTGCTGGGGCTCCTGCTCATCTTCGGCGGGGTCTTCGGCTTCCTGCCGGTGCTGGGCTTCTGGATGATCCCCCTGGGCGTGGCGGTGGCCGCGCTCGACATCCGCCCGTTGCTGCGCCGATGGCGCCGCCGCCGACATCGCGAAGACTGACCCGGTCCTTTTTCTGGCCAGAAATATCCCGGGGGTGAGGCCCTTGAGGGCCGAGGGGGGCAGCGCCCCCCTCCCCGCACCCGATATCACCACCTGCTCCGGCACGGCCACTTTCCCGTGGATCTTTCCGATGCAACTTTCCCTTGCATCGTCCGATCACCCACCTAACCTGCCGCCCCATGCGCAGACGACAGGGAGGCGACAGATGCGGAAATTCGGAAAATGGCTGGGGCGGGCGCTGCTGACGGGGATCGTGATCGGGGCCATCGTGTTCTTCGGTTTCCTGCCCGGCTATGTTGAGGATCAGCGCAACCCGGTGCGCGCGCATGATCCCTGGCCGGTGTCAGAGCGCACCCGCGCGCTGCATGACAGCCTGACCATCGGCGACTGGCATGCCGACCCGCTGTTGTGGAGCCGCGATCTGACCGAGCGCGGCAGCCGCGGACAGGTGGACATCCCCCGCCTGATCGAAGGCAATGTGGCGCTGCAGGTCTTTACCGCGGTGACCAAGTCGCCGGCGGGGCTGAACTATGAAAACAACGACCCCGACACCTTCGACAACATCACCCTGCTGGCCATTGCCCAGCGCTGGCCGCTGGCCGCCTGGAGCTCGCTCTATGAGCGCGCCGCCTTCCAGGCCGACAAGCTGGCCGATTTCGAGGCCCGCTCGGGCGGGCGGCTGAAGATCATCCGCTCGCGCGCCGATCTGGAGGCGGTTCTGGCTGCGCGGGCGCGCGGCGAAGAGGTGGTCGGGGCGCTGCTGGGGATCGAGGGGGCGCACCCGCTGGAGGGCGATATCGCCAATCTCGACCGGCTGGAGGAAAAGGGCTACCGGGTGATCGCGCTGCAGCATTTCTTCGACAACGAGCTGGGCGGCACGCTGCACAGCCGGGCCAATCTGGGGCTGACCGATTTCGGCCGCCGGGTGGTGCGCGAGGTGGCCGCACGCGGGCTGGTGCTGGATGTGGCCCATTCCTCGATCCCGGTGGTGGAGGAGGTGCTGGAGATGGTCGATATTCCGGTGGTGCTCAGCCATACCGGGCTGCGCTCGCATTGCGAGACGCGGCGCAACATTCCCGACGATCTGATGCGCCGTATTGCCGCCACCGGGGGCGTGATCGGCATCGGCTACTGGAAGGAAGTCACCTGCGACGACAGCCCCGCCGGCATTGCCGCAACCGTCAAGGCGGCGATTGCGGCGGTGGGCGAGGACGCGGTGTCGCTGGGGTCGGATTTCGACGGGGCGGTGGAAACCAGCTTCGACAGCTCCGAACTGGCGGCGCTGACCCAGGCGATGCTGGACGCGGGGCTGAGCGAATCCCAGATCCGCAAGGTGGCGGGCGAAAACATGCTGCGGGTGCTGCGGGCGAGGCTGAAGTGATCCTTCACGGCACCCGACCCGAAACCGGACAGCAAACCCCTGCAAGGTTTTTTCGAAAAACCTTGACCCAGGGCGCTTCGAAGCGCCCTGGTCCCTTCTCCACCGGAACATGACGCAATCGGTCAAGCGCTTTCGAAAGCGCTTGACCAAGGCGCTTCGAAGCGCCTTGGCCGGTTTCGCGGTGCTGTCGGTTTCATTCCGGGTTGCGACAGGCCAGCGCCGCGGCAATGCTTTGCGGCCCCGCATAGGGGCCCAGATCGCGCGACACGATCCGCCCCTCGCGCAGCGTCGCCGCCACGACGCGGGTCCAGCCGGCATCGGCCATGACCAGTTCGGGCATGCCGGCGCATGCGCGCACGCCCCCCTGAAAGAAGCCCTCGCCGAAGCGGTGATTGCTGAAGCCTTCGGCCGCGGCCACCGGCACCAGCCCCTCGACGGGACGGAAGTGCCATATGCGCAGGGTCTTCGCCAGATGCGGGCGGTCCACCCAGGCGATTTCCGGGTCCCCGTCGCCGTCGAGATCGACCACCCCCAGCGGCGCCAGCCAGCGGTTGCGGGTGCCGATGAAAGGCGTGGCCGCCATCAGCCCGCCCTCGGTATAGAAGGCCAGCCGCGATCCCGCCTGAAGGTCGCTTTCCACCACCATGACCTCGGACAGCCCGTCGCTGTCGATATCGACCAGCCGCGGCGCGATGTCCTCGAACACGCGGTTTTCGGGAAGGCGGATGGTCACGGTGGCAAGGGTGCCGTCGGGATATTTCAGACCAATTCGCAAGGCACCCCATTCGGCGCCTTCGCCCAGCGCCCCGTGGCCGTAGCGCGTGGTCGGTTCGGTGTAATCGGCGCGGATGATGTCGGGCGCCGGGCTGGCCGCCGCCGTCCCTGCCTCCGCCCCGATCTCCGCAACCGCAACTGGCACGGCAAGGGCGGCGGCAAGGACGGCGCGGCGCATCAGATCTGTCTTTCGGGCAGGTGAACGACCAGACCGTCCAGCTCGTCGGTGACCTTGATCTGGCAGGTCAGGCGCGAGCGCACCGGGTCCGGCTCCCACGCGAAGTCGAGCATGTCCATCTCCATGTCCTCCCTGGGCGGCAGCTTCGCCACCCATTCCTGATCCACATAGACGTGGCAGGTGGAACAGGCGCAGGCGCCGCCGCAATCGGCCTCGATGCCGGGAATGTTGTTGTCGCGGGCGCCCTCCATCACGGTCAGACCGTTGGCCACCTCGACCGTGTGCTCGGTGCCGTCATGCTCGACATAGGTGATTTTTGCCATGCTCGCGGATCCCCTCTGAGGTGTTTCGGGCAACTGTCTAGACAAGGCCGGGCGCGGGGGCCAGCCCCATTTGCATCACGGATATGTGGGCGCTGGACAATCCCGGCTCGTGTTCTATTTTCGTTCACATGACTGCTCCTGCCCCGTTCCGCCCGCACGACTGGCCCCGCCCGCCCGCCTGCCTGGTGGCGGCGCGGCTGGACGAGCCGCCCGCGGGCGCACGGGTCGCCGTGGCCGGGCTGGTGATCGTGCGCCAGCGTCCCGGCACCGCCGGGGGGACGATTTTCCTCACCCTCGAGGACGAAACCGGGGTGGTGAATGTCATCGTCTGGCGCAAGGTCCACGCGCGCTTTCGCCGGGCGGTGGTGGCGGGAAGGATGCTGCGGGTGACGGGGCGTCTGCAACGGGCCAATTCGGTGACCCATGTGATCGCCGAGCGGATCGAGGACATCTCCCACATGCTCGACCTGCTGCTCGACCCCACCGCAACCTTTGCGCCGGCGCACGACTTGCGCTAAGCTGGCCGGAAAAGCGCCGCGAAAGCGCGCCCCACCCACGAGGCCCGAGCATGTCCAGACCCCGCATCAGATCCGGCGCGCTGGCGCTTTGCGCGGCCCTTGCCGGCTGCGCCGCGCAGATCCCGGACCCGGCGGCGCTGACCGAACCGCCCCTGACCCGAACCACGATCGCCGCCCCGCCCGGCGCCGCCCCCGGCACCTGCTGGGGCCGCCATGTCAGCCCCGCGGTGATCGAGACCGTGACCGAACAGAGGCTGATCCGGCCCGCCGAGACCCGGCCCGACGGCTCTGTCACCCGACCCGCAGCCTATCGGACCGAAACCACCCAGAAGATCGTGAAGGAGCGCCGGGAAACCTGGTTCGAAACCCCCTGCGAAGCGCAGATGACGCCCGATTTCATCGCCTCGGTCCAGCGGGCGCTGGCCGCGCGGGGGCTTTACCGGGGGCCGGTCAATGGCGAGATGGACGCCCGCACCCGCGCCGCCATCCGCCGCTATCAGAAGCCGCAGGGGCTGGATTCGGGCATCCTGTCGCTGGCCTCCGCCCGCAGGATGGGGCTGATCGCGGTGGGCCGGCCAAAGGGCTGAGCCCCCGCCCGCCGCGCTCAGGCCCGTTGCAGGCGCCGCGCCTCCTGCCCGGCCAGCCGGATCAGCTCCTGCATGAAGGGCTTGTCCCGGTCCTCGCTGCGCACCGCAGCATAAAGGCGGCGGGTGATCCCGTCCTTCGTCAGCGGCCGCGTCACGTAGTCCGAGGAATACTTGACCTCGCGCACCACCCAGTCGGGCAGAACCGAAACGCCCCGGTTCGAGGCCACCAGCAGCAGGATTACCGCGGTCAGCTCCACCTGCCGGATCGCTGCCGGCTCGACCCCGGCCGGGATCAGAAGCTGGCTGAACACGTCAAGGCGGGCACGCTCCACCGGGTAGGTGATCAGGGTTTCGCCGCGGAAATCCTCGGCCTCGATCCAGGGCCGCGCCGCCAGCGGGTGCTGCGCCGCGGCCACGAAGACCGGCGAATATTCGAACAGCTCCACGAATTCCACCCCGGGCAGATCCTCGGGATCGGAGGAGATCACCAGATCCACCTCTTCCTTCATCAGCGCCGGCATCGCATCAAAGGCAAGCCCCGGCCTGATGTCCACGTCCACATCCGGCCAGCTGCGGCGGAAGGCCTCGAGCACCGGCAGCAGCCATTCGAAACAGGCATGGCATTCGATGGCAATGTGCAGCCGCCCCGACTGCCCGCCCCGAAGCGAGGCGAACTCCGCCTGCGCCGCCTCGATCTGCGGCAGGATCCGCTCGGCCAGCCGCAAAAGCCGCATCCCCGCCGCCGACAGCTTCAACGGCTTGGAGCGGCGCACGAAAAGCTCCACCCCCGCCTGATCCTCAAGCCCCTTGATCTGGTGGCTCAGCGCGCTCTGGGTGATGTTGAGCTGCTCGGCCGCGCGCGCCAGCCCGCCGCAGTCATGGATCGCCTTGATCGTCCGCAGATGCCGGAACTCGATATGCATATCCCGGTTTCACTCATGTTGTTCTTGAGGATAATGAATTTGTCTCACAATGCCGGATATGCGACAAGGGCGCAAATCACGAGGATCAGAGCCCATGACCGTTCCCGCCGTTTCCTTCGAATTCTTCCCGCCGCAGAATCTGGCCGGTTCGTTCCGGCTGTGGGACACGGTGCAGGCGCTGGCGCCGCTGGGGCCGCGTTTCGTCTCGGTCACCTATGGCGCCGGCGGCACCACGCGGGAACTCACCCGCGAGGCAGTGGCGGCCATCCACCAGCATTCGGGCCTGAACGTGGCCGCGCATCTGACCTGCGTCAACGCCACCCGCGAGGAAACCCTGGCCATCGCCCGCGACTTTGCCGCCGCCGGCGTGCGCGAGATCGTCGCCCTGCGCGGCGACCCGCCCAAGGGCGAGGGGAAATTCACCCCCCACCCCGAAGGGTTCTCCAGCTCGATCGAGCTGATCGAGGCGCTCGCCGCCACCGGCGATTTCTCCATCCGCGTCGGCGCCTACCCCGATGTCCACCCCGAGGCCGCCAGCCGCGAGGCCGATATCGCCTGGCTCAAGCGCAAGCTGGACGCCGGTGCCGACGAGGCCCTGACCCAGTTCTTCTTCGAGGCCGAGACCTTCCTGCGCTTTCGCGACGACTGCGCGAAGGCGGGGATCGACCCGGCGCGGATCACCCCCGGCATCCTGCCGATCGAGAACTGGAAGGGCGCGCGCAACTTCGCCCGCCGCTGCGGCGCGCGGGTGCCACAATGGCTGGACGATGCCTTCGAAAAGGCGCTGCGCGACGGGCGCGAGGACCTGCTGGCCACCGCCATCTGCGCCGAACTGTGCAGCGAGCTGATCGACGAAGGCGTCGAGCAGCTGCATTTCTACACCCTCAACCGCCCCGAGCTGACCCGCGACGTGTGTCATGCCCTCGGGGTCGCACCACGCGTGCAGCTTCAGAACGTCGCCTGACACCGCCCCTGCGGCGGCACCCTCCGGCGACCGGACCACGACCGGCCCCGCGCGCGGTCCCGTGCCCGCTTGCGCGTTGAGCGCAGGCGGGGGACGTGTATTCTTCCCCGGCTGTCATTGCCATGCCGACGGGGGTGCGATTTGAAACTCAACCAGTTGGAAACCTTTCTGTGGGTGGCGACGCTTGGCAGCTTCCGCAAGGCGGCCGAGCGGCTCAACACCACCCAGCCGGCGGTGTCGTCGCGTATCAACGCGCTGGAACTCACGCTGGGAAACAGGTTGTTCGAGCGCGGCCCGCGCAGCGTGACGCTGACCGCCTTCGGCCAGACCATCGTGCCCTATGCGGAAAAGGTGATCTGGATGGCCGACCAGCTGCGCGCGCAGTCGGCCGAGGCCGAGGCCGAAGCCGGCATCCTGCGCCTTGGCGTGTCGGAAACCATCGTCCACACATGGCTGCCCGATTTCTTGCGCCGGGCCCATGACATGGCTCCCGGCCTCAGCGTCGAACTGTCGGTGGATGTCACCGTCAACCTGCGCGACGAGCTGGCCGCGCGCAGTCTGGACCTGGGGATCCTCCTGGGTCCGGTCTCGGCCCATGAGATCGACAACCTGCAGCTGTGTTCCTATCCGCTGGTCTGGGCGGCAAGCCCGCGGCTGGGCCTGCCGCCGGGGCCCCATGCGGTCGAGACGCTCGCGCAGCACCGGATCCTGACATTTGCCCGCAACACCCGCCCCTTCGTCGAGATCCGCAACCGGCTGCGGCGCGCCGACGGCCCGCCGGCGCGGATCTCGCCGTCGTCGTCGCTGGCGGCGATCAAGCGCATGGCGGTGGACGGGCTGGGGGTGGCGGTGCTGCCGCTGGAAACCATCCGCGGCGAAATCGAAGGCGGGCAGCTGCAGGCGCTGGAATGCGACTGGCAGCCCTCGGACCTGGTGTTCACCGCCTCCTGGCCGACGGTTCCGTTCCGCCCGGCGCTGGAGCGTTTCGCGCAGCTGGCCGCGGTGGCCGCCGCCCGCTTCGACGCCACCCGCCGGTAACGGGCGTTGTCCGGTGAACCCTTCTTACTGATAAAATATTTTTATCGTTAAACACAAAAACAGATAATTGGACGCAGTGGCAACCCTGTGCAAAGGTCAGCGAGACATCTGCAAGGGAAGGGAGCGTTATCACGATGCGTCCCCGACAATCGTCTTCCGGCTCGGGTCCGGGCATCCCCGAGGCGCTGCGCCATGCGGCGCCGGCCGAGATTCGCGCCCGCATCCGCGCCGGCGAACTGAGCGGGCACACTGCGGGCATGGCGCCGGGCCATCTTCAGGGCAATGTCGCCATCCTGCCCGGCGAGCTGGCCGAGGACTTCTTCCGCTTCTGCCAGCGCAATCCCAAGCCCTGCCCGCTGGTAGGCGTGTCCGACCGGGGCGACCCGGGCCTGCCGACGCTGGGCACCGACATCGACATCCGCACCGATCTGGGCGGCTACAACGTCTTCCGCGACGGAAAACTGGTCGAGCAAAGAGAGCAGATCGCCGATCTGTGGCGGGACGATTTCGTGACCTTCGTCCTGGGATGCTCGTTTTCCTTCGAAGAGGCGCTGATGGCCGAGGGCATCCGCCTGCGCCATATCGAGCAGGACCGCACCGTTTCCATGTATCGCACCAGCATCCAGACCGTCCCCGCCGGCCCGTTTTCGGGCGAGATGGTCGTGTCCATGCGGCCGATGACGACCCGCGACGCGATCCGGGCGGTCCAGATCACCGGCCGCTTTCCCGAGGCCCATGGAACCCCGGTTCACCTGGGCGACCCGGCGGAAATCGGCATCCGCGACATTTCCCGGCCCGACTGGGGCGATCCGACCGAATTCCGCCCCGGCGAGATCCCCGTCTTCTGGGCCTGCGGCGTGACCCCGCAGGTGGCCGTCCGCAACGCCCGCCCGCCCGTCTGCATCACCCATTCGCCCGGCAGGATGCTTGTCACCGACATCCCGGTGCACGCGGCCGCCGACCGCATGACCTGACCCGTTCGAACGATATCCAACCAGACCAACTCGGAGGAGAACCATGTTCAAGACACTGCGCAACCTGGGTGCCGCCACGGCGGCCTCGCTGCTTGTGGCCGGAGCGGCCCTTGCCGGCGGACACCCCGTCAAGATCAACGTCATCGGCACCTGGAACTCGATGACCAACTACAACAACCGCGAAGCGCCCTTCTGGCGCGGCCTGCCCAAGGCCAGCGGCGGGCAGTTCATCTCGACCATCGGGTCCTATTCCGAATTCGGCCTCAAGGGGTTCGAGATCATGCGCCTGCTCAAGCAGGGCGTGTTCGACTACGCCTACGGCCTGCCCGGCTATGTGGCGGCCGAGGACGCGGTGTTCGAAGGCGGGGATCTCGCCGCCGTCACCCAGGACATCGAGACCGAGCGCAAGGTCGCCGAGGCCTATTTCCCGGTGCTGGAAAAGGCCTTCGCCGAGATCTACAACGCCAAGCTGCTGCAACTCTACCCCTTCCCCAGCCAGATCCTCTACTGCAAGCCCGAGATCCGGGGGCTGGCCGATCTGAAGGGCAAGAAGATCCGCGTCTATTCCACCACGCTGGGCGATTTCGTGGAAGGCGTGGGCGGCACCTCGGTCACCGTGCCCTTCGGCGAGGTGATCCCGGCGCTGGAAAAGGGCGTGGTGGACTGCGGCATCACCGGCACCATGTCCGCCTATACCGCCAAGTGGTATCAGGCGGCCGATTACGCCTATACCATGCGCGTGGGCTGGGGGCTGGCCTTCGGCGCCATGAACATGGACAAGTGGAACTCCATGACCCCCGAGCAGCAGGCCGACCTCAAGGCGCGGCTTGACGAGCTGACCGACCGGATGTGGGCCGAAACCGCCAAGGAGGACGACGTGGCGATCCAGTGCCTGACCGGCGACAGCTGCCCGGTTGCGCCCGACGCGCCCACCGGCGGCATGACCCTGGTCACCCCGACCGAGGAAGACCTTGCCGCCCGCGACCGGATCGCCCAGGAGGTGATCCTTGCCCGCTGGGCCAGGCGCTGCGGCCCGGACTGCGCCGAAACCTGGAACCAGACCGTGGGCAAGGTTCTGGGCATGACGGCCAGGGCCGACTGACCCCGCACCCGGCGCGGCCGGCACCCGGACGATCCGGGGTCGGCCGCACCTCTTCCCCTGCCGAACGAAACCCGTCCAGAAGGCGAGGAACCGCAAATGCCCAGGGCATATGAACGACTCGTCGCGCTGATCGTGCAGCTTGGCGGCTGGGCGCTGCTGGCTGCCGCGCTGCTGGTCACCTATGACGTCATCACCCGCAAGCTGCTCAACATCTCGATCGCCGGCGCCGATGAAATCTCGGGCTACATCTTCGCCGCCGCCACCGCCTGCGCCTTCAGCTATGCGCTGGTCTCGCGGTCCAATATCCGCATCGATCTGGTCTACAACCTGCTGCCCGTGAAGGCGCGGCGGGTTCTCGACCTGATCGCCATCGCGGCAACCGCCGGCTACTTCCTGGTGCTCACATGGTTCGCCTGGGGGCTGGTCGCGGATGCCTTCCGCTATGGCTCGCGCGCGATCACGCCCCTGCAGACGCCGCTGGCGCTGCCGCAGACGGCGTGGTTCGCCGGGCTGGCACTGGCCACATTCACCGCCCTTGCGCTGACCGTCATGGTGCTGTGGAAACTGCTGCGCGGGCGCTGGGACGAGGTCGAGAAGCTGGCCGGCGTGCCCTCGATCACCGAGGAGATCGAGGAAGAGCTGGGCGCCGACGGCAAGCCCGGCAATACCGGCGGCGGGGTGTAGGCCGATGCTGGCTGTCGCGGTTCTGATCCTCGTCGCCCTGATCGTCCTTTCGGTTCCGGTCGCGGCCAGTCTCGGCTGGCTGGGGCTTGCTCTGGGCGCGATCTATTCGCGCATGCCCGTGCACCGCGCCATCGGCGACATGGCCTGGGGCACCTCGACCGAATTCCTGCTGGTCGCCATCCCCATGTTCGTGATGCTGGGAGAGCTGCTGCTGCGCTCGGGCGTGGCGGCGCGGATGTATGACGCGCTGGCCAAATGGCTGTCATGGCTGCCCGGAGGGCTCATGCACGCCAATGTGGGATCCTGCGCGCTGTTCGCGGCGACCTCGGGGTCGTCGGTGGCCACCGCCGCCACCATCGGCACCGTGGCCGAGCCCGAGATGGCCCGGCACGGCTACAACGCGCCGCTGTTCCTGGGCACCATCGCCGCCGGCGGCACGCTGGGCATTCTCACTCATCCCGCCCTCGATCAACCTGATCGTCTACGGGCTGCTGACCAACACCTCGGTGTCCGAGCTCTACCTTGCCGGTTTCATCCCCGGCTTCCTGCTGGCGGCGCTGTTCATGGGCACGGTGGCGGCCGCCTGCGTCATCCGCCCCGAATGGGGCGGCCGGCGGGTCAGATACAGCTGGGCCGAGCGCATCGCCGCCCTGCCCCACCTGCTGCCGCCGATCTTCATCTTCCTGATCGTGGTGGGGTCGATCTATGCCGGCTGGGCCACCCCGACCGAGGCCGCCTCGCTGGGGGTGGTGGCGGCGCTGATCCTGGCGGCGGCGCATCGCAGCCTGTCGCTGGAGATGCTGGCAGCGGTATTCCGCGGCACCATGCGCACCACCGGCATCATCATGTTCATCATCGTGGCGGCGGTGTTTCTCAACTTCGTGCTGGCCGCCGTGGGGCTGACCACCATCCTGACCGACGCCATCGTCAGCCTCGGGCTGGGGCCGCTGGGAACCATCCTGCTGGTGGTCGCCTTCTACCTGGTGCTGGGCTGCTTCATGGAAACCTTCTCCATGCTGATCACCACCGCCACCATCATCACCCCCATCGTCGTGCAGATGGGATATGATCCGGTCTGGTTCGGGGTGCTGCTGATGGTGCTGCTGGAAACCGCGCTGATTACCCCGCCCATCGGCATCAACCTGTTCGTGGTGCAGTCGATCCGCTCGCGCGGAGAGCTCAAGGACGTGATGATCGGCGCCACCCCCTTCGTCCTGACCATGCTGGCCATGATCGCGGTGCTGATCGCCTTCCCCGAACTGGCCCTGTGGTTGCCCG
Source organism: Piezobacter thermophilus (assembly GCF_055386745.1). NCBI lineage: Bacteria > Pseudomonadati > Pseudomonadota > Alphaproteobacteria > Rhodobacterales > Paracoccaceae > Piezobacter > Piezobacter thermophilus. The sequence continues at coordinate 2,002,902 of NZ_AP042380.1, forward strand.
GCCTGTTCTATTGAGGCAAATGCCCCGGACACCAACCCGAACCCGCCCGGCCCGGCCCCGCCGGCACCGGAAAAACGGAGACACGCATCCATGAGCGAAACCCGCGCACAGACCGGCAAGTGGCAGTTCTGGATCGACCGTGGCGGCACCTTCACCGATATCGTCGGCCGCCGCCCCGACGGGACCATCGTCACCGCCAAGCTGCTGAGCGAAAACCCCGAACAATACCGCGACGCGGCGGTGCAGGGCATCCGCGAGCTGATGGGCGTGCCAAAGGGGCAGCCGATCCCCACCGACCGCATCGAGGCGGTCAAGATGGGCACCACGGTGGCCACCAACGCGCTGCTGGAGCGCAAGGGCGACCGCACGCTGCTGATCGTCAACGAAGGCTTCCGCGATGCGCTGCGCATTGCCTATCAGAACCGCCCGCGGCTGTTCGACCGCCATATCGTCCTGCCCGAGATGCTCTATGCGCGGGTGGCCGAGGTGCCGGGGCGCTTCACCGCGCAGGGCGAGGAGCTGACCCCCTTCGACGCGCAGGCCGCCCGCGCCGCGCTGCAGGCCGCCCTTGATGACGGCATCCGCGCCGTGGCCATCGTGTTCATGCATGCCTGGGCCCACCCCGCCCACGAGGCCGAAGCCGCCCGCATCGCCCGCGAGGTCGGCTTCACGCAGGTGTCGGCCAGCTACCAGGTGGCGCCGCTGATGAAGCTGGTCAGCCGCGGCGATACCACGGTGGTCGATGCCTATCTCTCGCCGATCCTGCGCCGCTATGTCGATCAGGTCGAGCAGGAGCTGCGCGGCACCCGGCTGATGTTCATGCAGTCCTCAGGCGGGCTGACCGATGCCCACCGTTTCCAGGGCAAGGACGCGATCCTGTCGGGGCCGGCGGGCGGCGTGGTGGGCATGGTCGGCACCGGCGAGATGGCCGGATTCGGCAAGCTGATCGGCTTCGACATGGGCGGCACCTCGACCGATGTCAGCCACTATGCCGGCGAATACGAACGCGCCTTCGAGACCGAGGTCGCCGGCGTGCGGATGCGCGCGCCGATGATGTCGATCCACACCGTCGCCGCCGGAGGCGGCTCGATCCTGCATTTCGACGGTGCCCGCTTTCGCGTCGGCCCCGATTCGGCGGGCGCCAATCCGGGGCCTGCCTGCTACCGCCGGGGCGGGCCGCTGACGGTTACCGACTGCAACGTGATGCTGGGCCGGATCCACCCGGACCACTTCCCCCATGTCTTCGGCCCGAATGCCGACCAGCCCCTGGACCGCGAGGTGGTGGTGGAGAAATTCACCGCCCTGGCCCGGGAGGTCTCGGACGCCACCGGCAGGAAGATGAGTGGCGAGGCGCTGGCCGAGGCCTTCCTGAAGATCGCGGTCGAGAACATGGCCAACGCGATCAAGAAGATCTCTGTCCAGCGCGGCTATGACGTGACCGAATACACGCTCAACTGCTTTGGCGGCGCCGGCGGGCAGCATGCCTGCCAGGTGGCCGATGCGCTGTCCATGAACCGGGTGTTCGTGCATCCTCTGGCCGGGGTGCTGTCGGCCTATGGCATGGGGCTGGCGGATGTGCGCGCCCTGCGCGACGAGGCGGTGGAACAGCCGCTGAACGAGGAAACCATTGCCGCGCTTGCCCCCCGCTTCGCCGCGCTGAGCGAGGCCGCCATGGCCGAGCTGGAGGCGCAGGACATCGCCCGGGCGGACATGGAACTGCGCCACTCCTGCCATGTGCGCTATGCCGGCACCGACACCGCGCTGGTGGTGGCGCGCGATGATGCCGAGGGGCTGAAGCGGCGCTTTCTCGAGGCGCACAAGGCGCGCTTCGGCTTCGTGGTCGAGGGGCGCGAGATGGTGATCGAGGCACTCTCGGTCGAGGTGGTGGGGAAGATGACCCGCATCGACGAGCCCGAACACCCGCTCATCTCCCCGCGCGAGGTGCCGGTCATGGCCCGCCACCGGGTGCATCTCGAGGGCCGCGCCACGCCGGTGCCGTTCATCGACCGCGCCCGGCTGTGCCCCGGCGACCGGGTGGACGGGCCGGCGGTGATCGTCGATCCGGTCGGCACCACGGTGGTCGATCCCGGCTGGCGGGCCGAGGTGACGACGCGTGAACACCTGGTTCTGAGCCGCGTCGCCCCGCGCCCCGAACGCATCGCCATCGGCACCAGCGCCGACCCGATGATGCTGGAAATCTTCAACAACCTGTTCATGTCGATTGCCGAGCAGATGGGCGCGACGCTGGAGAACACCGCCTATTCGGTCAACATCAAGGAACGGCTGGATTTCTCCTGCGCAGTGTTCGACGCGACGGGCAATCTGGTGGCCAACGCCCCCCACATGCCGGTGCATCTGGGCTCGATGAGCGAAAGCGTGCGCACCATCATCCGCGACCGCCGGGACGAGATGCGCCCCGGCGATGTCTATGCGCTCAACGACCCTTATCGCGGCGGCACCCACCTGCCCGACGTGACCGTGGTGACGCCCGTCTTCGACCGCGACGGGCGCGAGGTGCTGTTCTACACCGCCTCGCGCGGCCACCAGGCCGATATCGGCGGGCGCACGCCCGGCTCGATGCCGCCCGATTCCACGACACTGGAGGAAGAAGGTGTCCTGATCACCGATTTCCAGATCGTGGACCGGGGCGTGTTCCTCGAAGCCCCCCTGCGCGCGTTGCTCGGCTCGGGGAAATATCCCGCGCGCAACCCCGACTACAACATCGCCGATCTCAAGGCCCAGATCGCCGCCAATGCCCGCGGCGCGCAGGAGCTGTGGAAGATGGTCGATCACTTCGGGCTGGAAGTGGTTCACGCCTATATGGGGCACGTCCAGGACAATGCCGAGGAAAGCGTGCGCCGGGTGCTGGACGTGCTGCAGCCGGGCGCATTCGAATACCCGATGGATTGCGGCGGCGTGATCCGGGTGCGCATCGACATCGACAGGAACGCCCGCAGCGCGACGGTCGATTTCACCGGCACCTCGGCGCAGCTGCCTTCCAACTTCAACGCGCCTTCGGCGGTGGTCCGGGCGGCGGTGCTGTATGTCTTCCGCACGCTGGTGGATGACGATATCCCGATGAACGAGGGCTGCCTCAAGCCGATCAGGATCGTCATCCCCGAAGGCTCCATGCTGGCGCCGCGCCACCCGGCGGCGGTGGTGGCGGGTAATGTGGAGACCAGCCAGGCGGTAACGGATGCGCTTTATGGTGCGCTGCGGGCGATGGGGGCATCGCAGGGGACGATGAACAACTTCACCTTCGGCAACGACCGCTACCAGTATTACGAAACCATCTGTGGCGGCTCGGGCGCGGGCGAGGGCTTCGACGGCACCGATGCGGTGCACACCCACATGACCAATTCGCGCCTGACCGACCCCGAGGTGCTGGAGTTCCGCTTCCCGGTGCTGTTGCGCTCTTTCGCGATCCGCCACGGCTCGGGCGGGCGCGGGCGCTGGCGGGGCGGCAACGGCACCATCCGCCGGATCGAGTTCCGCGAGGCGATGTCCGCCGCGATCCTGTCCGGCCACCGCAAGGTGCCGCCCTACGGCATGGCCGGCGGCGAAGCCGGGCAATGCGGGCGCAACCTTGTCGAACGCGCCGACGGCCGGGTGGAGGAGCTGGGCCCCACCGCCAGCATCGCCATGTCGCCGGGCGACGTGTTCGTCATCGAAACCCCTGGCGGTGGCGGCTATGGCCCTCCCGATGGCTGAGGCTGGAAATTGACCCTTTCGACCCTGGCCGTCGAGGCGATCGCCTCGGGCGTGATCGTCCTGGCCCTGTCGCTGCTGACCGAATTCGTCAGCCCCCGCGTCTCGGGGCTGCTTTCGGGCACGCCATTGGGGGTGGTGCTGGTCTATTTCTTCGTCGGCCGGGCGCAGGGCGTGCCCGTCGTCGTGGAAAGCGTGCCCCATGCGGTGGCCGGGCTGAGCGCGACGCTGGCCTCGGCCTGCGCCTATCTGTGGGGCGCCGGCGTCACCCGCCGCCTTCAGCCCCTGCCCGCCGTCGCCGCCTGTGTGGGCGGCTTTCTCGCGGTGGCACTGCCGCTGAGCGTGCTGTCCATGTCCACCCTGCTAGCCTTGGCCATGACCCTTGCCGCCACCCTTGCCGCACGCCGCTTCCTGATCCGGCGCAGCCGGGTGCTGAAAGTGGAAAACAGGGTGCGGATGACGATCCGGCTCATGCTCCTGCGGGCCGGGGCGTCGGCGGCGCTGGTGGTGACGGTGATCCAGCTCGCCCGGGTGCTCGGGCCGGAATGGAAGGGGCTTCTGATCGGGTTTCCCATGAATCTCCTGCCGCTTCTCGTCATCATCCACATCACCTACGGGCGCGAGATCGTGGGCGCCATGCTGCGCCACTTTCCGGTGGGACTGGTGGCGCTGGTTTCCTACATCCTGTCTGTTCCCCTCACCTTCCCCGCCTTCGGCGCGACCGGCGGGACGCTCGGCAGCCTGGCGGTGGCCTGGCTTGCCCTTGCCGCCCTTCCGCTGCTGCACCGCCTTGCCGTCCCGCTGCTTCGCGGGCAGTAGCCCCGCCCGCCCTTGACCCGGCCCCGCCGGCCCCTTAGGTATCCGGCGATTTGCAGCCCCGACACAGCGCCCGGAGACACCCCATGGCCCCGACCGCCCCGACAAAGCCCACCGCCTGCCTCGCCCTTGCCGATGGAACCGTGTTCTACGGCACCGGCTTCGGGGCCACCGGGCAGGTGGTGGCCGAGCTGTGCTTCAACACCGCCATGACCGGCTATCAGGAGATCATGACCGACCCCTCCTATGCCGGGCAGGTCATCACCTTCACCTTTCCCCATATCGGCAATGTGGGGGTGAACCCGGAAGACGACGAAACCGCCGAGCCGGTGGCCGAGGGCATGGTGGTCAGGTGGGACCCGACCGAGCCCTCCAACTGGCGCGCCAGCGAAGACCTGCGCAGCTGGCTGACCCGACGCGGCCGCATCGCCATCGGCGGTGTGGACACCCGCCGGCTGACGCGCGCCATCCGCCAGCAGGGCGCCCCGCATGTGGCGCTGGCCCATGACCCGCAGGGCGATTTCGACCTCGCCGCCCTGGTGGCCGCCGCCCGCGGCTTTGCCGGGCTCGAAGGCATGGATCTGGCGAAAAGGGTCACCTGCCGCCAGTCCTACCGCTGGGACGAGATGCGCTGGGCCTGGCCCGAAGGCTATGCGCGGCAGAAAGACCCGGTGCACCGGGTGGTGGCGCTGGACTATGGCGCCAAGCGCAACATCCTGCGCTGCCTGGCCAGCGCCGGCTGCGACGTCACCGTGCTGCCGGCCACGGCCACCGCGGCCGAGGTGCTGGCCCACGATCCCGACGGGGTGTTCCTGTCCAACGGCCCCGGCGACCCGGCGGCGACCGGCGAATATGCGGTGCCGATGATTCGCGAGATCCTCGATTCCACCGATCTGCCGGTCTTCGGCATCTGCCTCGGCCACCAGATGCTGGCGCTGGCGCTGGGGGCGAAGACGGTCAAGATGAACCACGGCCATCACGGCGCCAACCACCCGGTGAAGGATCTCGAAACCGGCAAGGTGGAAATCACCTCCATGAACCACGGCTTCGCGGTGGACGCGCAGACCCTGCCCGAGGGGGTGGTGGAGACCCACCGCTCGCTGTTCGACGGGTCCAATTGCGGCATCCGCGTGGTAGATCGCCCGGTCTGGTCGGTGCAATATCACCCCGAGGCCAGCCCCGGCCCGCAGGACAGCTTCTACCTGTTCGAACGCTTCGCCGCCGCCATGGCCGCCCGCAAGCAGGCGGCCTGAGCCGCCCTGTCGCCCTGTGCACCCGCAGGACGGCGGACAGATCCTGTCGCTCCGGCAACCCGGCCCATTTACCTTTTGCAACCTGTGGTTAATCTCCTGTTAACCTTATGATTGCAACGCTCGCGGCAATCCCTGACGGAGCTGCCGATGAGCGACCCCCGCGCCCTGAAACGGTCCCCTTCCCGTGCGGTTCCCGCCGCGCGGGGCCAGCCCGGTTCCGGTCCCGACGCGACGCCTTCGCGGCCGCTGCCACTGGGGCGGCTGCTGGTGGAGCGCGGCGCCATCACCCGCGCCCAGCTGGTCGAGGCGCTGCAGCTTCAGCTTCGCCTCAACGCCCCGATCGGCGAAATCCTGGTGGCCGAGGGCCACGCCGGAGAGGAAGACGTCCTGGACGCTCTCGCCGAGCAGTTCGGGGCCGAACGGGCCGATCTTGCCGCCACCCCGCCCGACCCGGATCTGACGGCTCTGCGCCCGCCGCAATTCTGGCTGCGCCACGGCGCGGTGCCGTGGCAACGGCGCGGACCGGTGGTGCTGATCGCCACCGCCCGCCCCCACCGGTTCGAGCAGCTGCGGGCCGAGCTGGAGGATATCGACGCCGCCCTTGCTCCGGTCCTCGCCCCCGAGCCCGAGATCCAGAACGCCATCGCCCGCGCCCATGCGCCCGAACTGGCCCGCGCCGCCAGCACCCGGGCACCGGACCGGTTCAGCTGCCGGGGCTGGACCCCGGCCCGGCGCCTGCCGATGATCGTCGCCGCAGGGGTGGTCGTCGCATCGCTTGCGCTGCGCCCCGACTGGGCTCTGGCGGTGGTCGTGGCGCTGACCTTCCTCAGCCTGGTGCTGTTTTCCGCCCTGCGCCTGGCCGGCTTCCTTGCCCACCTGGCCAGCCACGGTCATCTGACCGCCCCGGAAGCCCCCGAGGCCCCGGCATCCGACGCCCCCCCGCCGACCTTCCTGCCGAAAGTGTCGGTCATGGTGCCCCTCTACCACGAGCGCGAAATCGCCGGCGTCCTGGTCCGACGGCTGGAGCGGCTGAGCTATCCCAAGGCGCTGCTGGACGTGGTGCTGGTGCTGGAACACGCCGACGATGTGACCCGCGATGCGCTGGCGCGGGCGGACCTGCCGCCCTGGATGCGCATCGTCGAGGTGCCCCCGGATGGCGGGCTGACCACCAAGCCGCGGGCGATGAACTACGCGCTCGACTTCTGCCGGGGCGAGATCATCGGCGTGTGGGATGCCGAGGACGCGCCACAGCCGGACCAGATCGAGCGGGTGGTCCGCCGCTTCGCGCAGGCCCCGGCCGACGTGGCCTGCCTGCAGGGGATCCTCGACTTCTACAATCCGCGCAGCAACTGGCGCGCGCGCTGCTTCACCATCGAATATTCCGGCTGGTTCCGGGTGCTGTTGCACGGAATCGCCCGGCTGGGGCTGGTGGTGCCGCTGGGGGGCACCACCATGTTCATCCGCCGACCCGTGCTGGAAGAGGTCGGCGGCTGGGATGCCCACAACGTCACCGAGGATGCCGAGCTGGGCCTGCGGCTGGCGCGGGCGGGCTGGCGCACCGAGGTGATCGACACCGTCACCTTCGAGGAGGCCAATCACCGCGCCTGGCCCTGGGTGAAGCAGCGCTCGCGCTGGCTCAAGGGGTTCATGGTCACCTGGCTGGTCCACATGCGCCGCCCCGTGGCGCTGTGGCGCGACCTGGGCACATTGCGTTTCCTCGGCGTGCAGGCCTTCTTCCTGGGCACGCTGGGGCAGTTCCTGCTGGCGCCGGTGCTGTGGTCGTTCTGGCCGATGACCCTGGGCCTGCCGCATCCGGCGCAGGGCATCGTCCCGCAAGGCCTGCTTCAATCGGCAATGGGAATGCTCATCGGGGTCGAGGCGCTGGGGTTGGCGGTCGGTTTCGTGGCCGTGTCGGCCGCGCGCCGGCGGTTCCTGATCCCGTGGCTGCCGAGCATGATGTTCTACTATCCGCTGGGCGTGGTGGCGGCCTACAAGGCGCTGGTCGAACTGTGCCTGCGCCCGCATTTCTGGGACAAGACCCAGCACGGGCAGGCCGAGGCGGAAACGGGGGCCGAAACAGGGGCCGAAACAGGAGCGAACGACGACGGGGACATGCGTTGAACGCTCAGCCGCGCTCGCGCTTGTCCGCGTCCTGTTTCAGCCGGGTCACGAAGGCCGCCGAGATGTGGTCGTGAATGGCCCGCGCCGCGGCCTCTTCGTCACGCCGGGCGATGGCATCGACGATCGCGGCATGTTCCTTCTGCGCCAGTTCGCCGCGCCCCCGCGCCGCCAGCGACGTTGTGGCCATCAGCGCCATGGTCCGGTGCACCAGCTTCAGCTGCTGCACCAGGTAGCGGTTGTGCGAGGCCAGATGGATCTGTTCGTGAAAGCGCCGGTTGGCGCGGCTGAGCGCCTGCGGATCGTTCACCAGCGCATCATCCTCTTCCACCAGTTCGCGCAGCACGCGGATTTCCTCCTCGGTGGCGTGCCGCGCCGCCAGCCGCGCCGCCAGCGCCTCCAGCTCCCGCCGAACGACGTAAAGCTCGGCCATCTGGTTGTGATCGAGCGCCGCCACCACCAGCGACCGCCCGTCGCGTTCCAGCAGCGACTGCGTTTCAAGCCGCTGCAAGGCCTCGCGCACCGGGGTACGCGACATGCCGAAGCGCTCGGCCAGGTCGCTTTCGACCAGCCGGTCGCCGGGCTTGAACTCGCCGATGTCGATGGCCTCGAGGATCAGGCCGTAGGCATCGTTCTGCGATGGCTTGCTGATGGTCATCGGCGCTGCGAACCTCTCCACTGCCCCCCTGTCTAGCCCCCGCCCGACCATGCGATCAACCCCGCCGTTGCAAGCTGCGCCCACCTGTCCTAGACCGGCGCCATGGTAAGGGCTGCCTTTTCCCACGTCACCGACTGGGTGTTCGACCTCGACAACACCCTGTATCCGCCGCAGGCGCGCCTGTTCGACCAGATCGAAAAGCGGATGACCCGCTTCGTCATGGAGGCGCTGGGGGTGAACCGGGACGAGGCCGACCGGCTGCGCCGCCACTACTGGAGGCGATACGGCACCACTCTGGCCGGGCTGATGCGCGAACACGGCGTCGATCCCGGCCCCTACCTGACCGATGTGCACGACATCTCGCTCGATCACCTCGAACCCGATGCGACGCTGGCCGAGGCGCTGGCGGCCCTGCCGGGGCGGCGGATCGTGCATACCAATGGCAGCGCCCCCTATGCCATGCGGGTGCTGGAGGCGCGCGGGATCGCGCATCTGTTCGACGCGGTCTATGGCGTGGAACATGCGCAATTCCATCCCAAGCCCGAGCGCGCCGCCTATCTGGCCGTCTTTGCCCGCGACGGGCTGGATCCGGCGCGCGCCGCCATGTTCGAGGACGACCCCCGCAACCTGGCCGCCCCGCACGGGATGGGGATGCGCACGGTGCATGTGGCCCCCGCGCCGCAGCCCGCCGATCACATCCATCACCATACCGACGACCTGGCCGCCTTTCTCGTCCGGCTGCGCTGAGATCGTCCGGGCGTGCCGACAATCCCTGCCTGCGTCATTTCTGCACATTTCATTCCGGCAAAAAATCTACATCTGGAGGGGGCATTTACCGGAAAGGAACCGAAACCAGATGAACGCCTACCCCGAAGACATCACCCGGCAAACCGGCACTCCCGTGGCAGCCGCCGAACCTGCCCCGACGCCCGGCCACGACACGCATGACGCGGCCGAAATCGGCAGCCCTGTTCCGTATTTCATCGGCGTTGCCCTGCTGCTGGCCGGTTGGGCGGCTGCGGTGGCGGCGTTCGGCCTGCCGGGGCTGTTCGTTCCGGCGCTGATCGCGGTGCCGATCGTCTTCGTGGGGCTGATCGCCATCTCCTGGGGCTGAGCGCGGCCCCTGCTGCCGCAGGATGCCGCTTGGCCTGCCCGACGCCGGGGCGTATGGTGCCGCCGAACGTGACCGACAGCACCGGCGGAGGCACCATGACCGAGCGTTGCGACATCCTGATTTCGGGCGGCGGCATCGCCGGGCTGACCGCGGCCGCCGCTTTCGGCGCGGCAGGGTTCGACGTGATCTGCGTGGACCCTGCCCCGCCGATCACCGAACGCGACGCGGACGGCTCGGACCTGCGGACCACCGCCTTCCTGCAACCGGCGCGGGACCTTCTCGACCATTGCGGGTTGTGGACCCGCCTTGCCGACCATGCGACCCCGCTGCAGGTCATGCGCATCATCGATGCCGGCGGCGACCGGCCCGAACCGCGCGTGGTGCGCGATTTCAACGCCGCCGACATCTCGGACCGGCCCTTCGGCTGGAACCTTCCCAACTGGCTGCTGCGGCGCGAGCTGGTGGCGCATCTGGACGGGATGGCCAACGTGGATTTCCGCCCCGGCACCGCCACCCGGTCGCTGTTCACCCGCGAAGCGCAGGCCCGCGTCGGCCTAAGCGACGGCAGCCGCGTTGACGCGCGGCTGGTGGTGGCGGCGGACGGGCGCGATTCACCCATGCGCGCGGCCGCCGGAATCGGCACCCGCACGCTGCGCTACGGCCAGAAGGCCCTGGCCTTCGCGGTTACCCATCCGATCGCCCATGACAATGTCTCGACCGAAATCCACCGCAGCGGCGGCCCGTTCACGCTGGTGCCCCTGCCCGATCACGAGGGCGCGCCATCCTCGGCCATCGTCTGGATGGAGCGCGGCCCCAGAGCGATGGAGCTCGCGCGGATGGAGGATGCCGCCTTCGAAGCCGCGATGACAGAGCGTTCCTGCGGCCTGTTCGGCCCGCTCAGGCTGGCCTCGCGCCGGACCGTCTGGCCGATCATCAGCCAGCACGCCGAACGGCTCTCGGCCCAGCGGCTGGTGCTGATCGCCGAGGCCGCGCATGTGGTTCCCCCCATCGGGGCGCAGGGGCTGAACATGTCCCTGCGCGACCTGGGCACGCTTCTGGACCTGGCCACCGCGCGGCGCGACGCGCTGGGTGATGCGGCAATGACCGAAGGCTATCACCGCGCGCGCATCCGGGACGTGGAGCTGCGAGTGGCGGGGATCGACCTGCTCAACCGCGCCTCGATGGCCGGCTGGCGGCCGCTGCGCGACGCCCGGGCCCTGGGGCTGAGCACGCTCCATGCGCTGGCGCCGGTCCGCCGGGCGCTGATGCAGATGGGGCTTGGGGTGCGCTGAGCGCGGATGAAATGAAGAACAAGGGCAAACCGGCATGAGCCCGCGCAAGATCATCATCGACACCGACCCCGGCCAGGATGACGCGGTGGCGATCCTGCTGGCGCTGGCCAGCCCCGAGGAAATCGAGCTGCTCGGCCTGACTACGGTGGCCGGCAACGTGCCGCTGCCACTGACGGCCCGCAACGCGCGGATCGTGTGCGAACTGGCCGGGCGAATCGACATCCCGGTCTTTGCCGGCTGCGAGCGCCCCCTGAAACGGCCGCTGGTCACCGCCGAACACGTGCATGGGAAAACCGGCCTCGACGGCCCCGACCTGCCGGAACCGACCATGCCGCTGGCCCCGGGCCACGCGGTCGATTTCATCATCGACACCCTGCGCACCCAATCTGAGGGAGACGTGACGATCTGCCCGCTGGGGCCGCTCACCAACATCGCCACGGCGCTGCTCCGCGCCCCCGACATCGCCGGAAAACTGCGCGAGATCGTGCTCATGGGCGGGGCCTATTTCGAGGTCGGCAACATCACCCCGGCGGCCGAATTCAACATTTATGTCGACCCGGAAGCTGCTGAAATCGTGTTCGGATCGGGCGTGCCGATCACTGTCGTCCCGCTCGACGTCACCCACAAGGTACTGGTGACGAAACCGCGCAACGACGCCTTTCGCACACTTGGCACGCCGGTAGGCCATGCAGTGGCCGAAATGACCGATTTCTTCGAACGCTTCGACCGCAAGAAATACGGCTCTGCCGGCGCCCCCCTGCACGATCCCTGCGTGCCTGCCCGGCTGATCCGGCCCGATCTGTTCACCGGCCGCCACATCAACGTGGAAATCGAAACGCATTCCGAGCTCACCCGCGGCATGACGGTGGCCGACTGGTGGCGCGTTACCGACCGCGCCCCCAACGCCACCTTCCTGGGCGATATCGACGCCGACGGCTTCTTCGCCCTGCTGACCGAACGCCTGGCCCGGCTCTAGCAGCCCGGCCCGGACACCGCCCGCTTCCTCTTGCCCCAAATACTCCCGCCGGAGGCAAGCGCCCCGCAAGGGGCGCGTTCGGGACCTCAGCCGCGCAGGATCCCGCGACCGGCATATTCGGCCACCTCGCCCAGCTCTTCCTCGATGCGGATCAGCTGGTTGTATTTCGCCAGCCGGTCCGAACGCGCCAGCGAACCGGTCTTGATCTGCCCGCAATTGGTGGCCACCGCCAGGTCGGCGATGGTGACATCCTCGGTCTCGCCCGAACGGTGGCTCATCACGTTGGTGTAGCCGGCGCGATGGGCCATCTCCACCGCGCGCAGGGTCTCGGTCAGCGTGCCGATCTGGTTCACCTTGACCAGCATTGAGTTGGCGCAGCCCTTCTCGATGCCCTCGGCCAGCCGTTCGGGATTGGTCACGAACAGATCATCCCCCACCAGCTGGATACGCCCGCCCAGCGTCTCGGTCAGCGCGGCCCAGCCCTGCCAGTCATCCTCGGCGCAGCCATCCTCGATCGAGATGATCGGATAGTCCCTCACCAGTGCCTCCAGCCAGGCCACGTTTTCGTCGCCGGACAGGGTTCTGCCTTCCCCCGAAAGTACATAGACCCCGTCCCTGAAATATTCCGTGGCCGCACAGTCCAGCGCCAGGAAGATGTCCTCGCCGGGCCTGTAGCCAGCCTTCTCGATCGCCCCGAGGATGAAATCCAGCGCCGCACGGGTCGAATTCAGCGCCGGAGCAAAGCCACCCTCGTCGCCGACGCCGGTGGCCAGCCCGGCCGCCGAAAGCTCCTTCTTCAGGGTGTGGAACACCTCCGCCCCCATGCGCACCGCATCGCGGATGTTCGGCGCCGACACCGGCATGATCATGAATTCCTGTATGTCTATGGGGTTGTCCGCATGTTCACCGCCATTGATGATGTTCATCATCGGCACCGGCAGGACGCGTGCGGACGCCCCCCCCACATAGCGGTAAAGCGGCAGGGCCGAGACATCCGCCGCCGCCCTGGCCACCGCCAGGGACACGCCCAGGATGGCATTTGCTCCCAGGCGGCCCTTGTTCGGCGTGCCGTCAAGCTCGATCATCGCCTCGTCGATCGCCACCTGTTCGGTCGCCTCAAACCCCACGATCGCCTCGGCAATCTCGCCGTTGACGGCCGCCACCGCCTCGAGCACGCCCTTGCCCTGATAGCGGCCCGCGTCGCCGTCGCGCCGCTCCACCGCCTCGTAGGCACCGGTCGAGGCCCCCGACGGCACCGCCGCCCGGCCCATGGTGCCGTCTTCAAGGGTCACGTCCACCTCGACCGTCGGGTTGCCCCGGCTGTCGAGGATTTCGCGCGCGTGGATGTCGATGATCGTGCTCATGTCATGCCCCCGGCAGGATGGATTTTGCCGCCTCTTACCGGGACCCGGCCGCAAGGGAAAGGGGCGCCCGGGTCGCAGCCCGATGTTTGCGCTCACGCCAGATCGTGTAGATGCCCGATCCCACGATCACCGCCGATCCGATCAGCATCGGCAGATCGGGGCGCTCGCCAAAGGCGGCCATGCCGACCACCAGCGCGAACAGCATCCGGCTGTAGCGGAACGGGGTCACGAATGAAACCTCGCCCACCCGCATGGCCGCGACGATGGCGTAATAGGCCAGCGTTCCAAGCCCCACCGCCCCAACCATCAGCGCCAGATCCCGCGGACCGGGCATGACCGCCGCCGCCCCGGTGATCAGCGCCAGCAGCGCCGCCGCCGGCACCAGGGTAAGAAAGGCCAGAAAGCTCAACTGAAACGAGGACACGCCCCTGGGCACCTGCCGGGTGGCCAGGTCGCGCAGCGCAAGGCCGGCCACACCGATCACGGCAAACACCGACAAGACGTCGAACCCGTCAAGGCCGGGCCGGATGACCAGCACGACCCCGAGGAATCCCACGATGATCGCGCTCCAGCGCCGCCAGCCGACCGGGTCGCCCAGGAACAGCGCCGCCCCCAGCGTCACCGCCAGCGGCGTCGCCTGCAGGATGGCCGACGCCTGCGAGATCGGCGTCAGCGTGATCGCGGTGACGAAACCCAGCGTGCCCACCAGCTCACCGGCATTGCGCAGCGCCACCCGCCGGTCGAACATGGCGCGCGATACCAGCCGTTCCCGGCGCAGCAGCAGAACCGCCGCGAACACCGCCGCCCCGCCCAGACCCGGCGCGGCGATGATCTCCCATGTGGGCAGGGTATCGGCCATGAGCTTGATGAACATGTCCTCGATGGCAAATCCCAGCATGGAAAGCGTCATCAGAACCGCGCCGCGAAGATTGCCCATGATCCATGCCTCCATACGTCCCGCCTGCCTGCGCCGATTCGCCGCGCCGGGCAAGCCGGGCGGGCGCATGGCAGCCATGTGCCGGGCGACTGACCCGGACCCGCGCCCTTTCGCCCACGCCCGGGAAGAAAAACGGGGCGCGGCCTGACGCCCCGCCCGATACAGGCCGGCCGGTCAGGATTTCTTCAGATGCTTGCGCAGAGCGCTGGGCTGGCTCTTGCGGCGGCCCTTCCAGGGGTTGCGATCGCCCTGCCCGCGCATGGTCAGCCGGATCGGCGTGCCCGGCATGTCGAAATCCTCGCGCAGCCCGTTGACCAGATAGCGCGTGTAGCTGGCCGGCATCCTGTCGGGGTGCGAGCACATCACCACGAAGGCCGGCGGGCGCGTCTTGACCTGCGTGATGTAGCGCAGCCGGATCCGCCGCCCCTGCGGCGCCGGCGGGGGATGGGCGGCGACCATCTCGGCCAGCCAACGGTTCAGCGCCGCCGTCGGCACCCGGCGGTTCCACACCTCGTGGGCGCGCAGGATCGCCGCGTGGAGCCTGTCGAGCCCCTTCCCGGTTTTCGCCGAGACCGTCACCAGCGGCGCCCCGCGCAGCTGCGGCAGGAGCCTCTCGAAGGCCTCGCGCAGATCGCGCAGCTTCTGCTGGCGGTCGCTTTCCACGTCCCACTTGTTGACGGCGATCACCACCGCGCGGCCTTCGCGCTCGGCCAGGTCGGCGATGCGCAGATCCTGCTGCTCGAACGGGGTCGCGGCATCAAGCAGGACCACCACCACCTCGGCGAACTTCACAGCGCGCAGCCCGTCGCTGACCGAGAGCTTCTCCAGCTTTTCCTGCACCCTGGCCTTCTTGCGCATCCCGGCGGTGTCGAAGATGCGCATGGGCACCCCGTCCCAGTCGGTGCGGATCGAGATTGCATCGCGGGTGATGCCGGCCTCGGGGCCGGTCAGAAGGCGGTCCTCGCCGATGATGCGGTTGATGAGGGTGGACTTGCCCGCATTGGGCCGGCCCACCACCGCGACCTGCAGGGGCCGCGCCGGCGAGGGCCGGTGCGCGCCCTCGCCCTGCTCCGCCCCGTCCGCGTCAACGGCCACGTCCGTCTCGGGCGCATCCCGTTCGGCGCGGGCGGCAAATGCGTCGGCCAGCGGGGCCAGCTGCGCGTAGAGATCGTTGAGCCCCTCGCCATGTTCCGCGCTCAGCCGGATCGGCTCTCCCAGCCCCAGCGCGAAGGCCTCAAGCACCCCGGCATCGGCGGCCGCGCCCTCGGCCTTGTTGGCGGCCAGAATCACATGCGCCGCGCGCTTGCGCAGGATGTCGGCGAAAACCTCGTCAGTGGGCGTCACCCCGGTCCGGGCGTCGATCAGAAAGAGGCAGATGTCGGCCATGTCCACGGCGCGTTCGGTCAGGCGCCGCATCCTTCCCTGAAGGGAATCATCGGTGACATTCTCAAGCCCCGCCGTGTCGATGACGGTAAAGCGCAGATCGCCAAGGCGGGCCTCTCCCTCGCGCAGGTCGCGGGTGACGCCGGGGCGGTCGTCAACCAGCGCCAGCCGCTTGCCGACCAGCCGGTTGAACAGGGTGGACTTGCCCACATTGGGCCGGCCCACGATGGCAAGGGTAAAGGACATGGGTTCGGTTTCCGTTTGCTCGAATGCGCCCTTTAGCGCATCCGCGCGTCAACGGAAAGCAACCAGTTGTCCCTTGCGCGTCACCACGTAAAGCGTCTCATTCGCCACCACCGGCGCCGTGGTCGCCCCGCCGGGCACCTCGACGGTGCCGGTCAGCTTGCCATCCTCGGGGGCAAAGAATCGCAGCAGCCCGTCATCCGAGGCCACGATCACCCGGCCACCGGCAAGGATCGGCCCGTAATGGGCATAGATCCGGCCGCGCTTCTTCGGCTTGTCCTTGACAAAACCGGGCAGGTCCACCGACCAGATCACCTTGCCCTCGGCCGCGTCGATGCGCAGCAGCTGGTTGCGGTCCGAGATGGCGAACAGGCTGTCGCCGGCGGGCCAGAGCGGATCGACAGCGCCTTCCCGCAGCGTCCACAGCCGGTCCCCCGAATCGAGGTCGAAAGCCGCGGTCCGGCCTGACTGGTTGGCCGCATAGACGCGGTTGCCGACGATCACCGGGCTGCCGGTGACATCGCCGATGCGCGAGACCGCATGGCCGATCCTCTGGCCTGCCACGGTGCCGGTCCAACGGCGGATGCCGCCGCGGCGGAACACGCCCACCACATCGCCCGAGCCGAAGCCGAACACCGCGAATTTCCCCGCCACCGCCGGCGCCGGCGCGCCAAGGACATTGGCGATGCTGGGGGTGGCGGTGATGCGCCACATCACCCGCCCGTCCTTCGCGCGGATCGCCCAGCCGGTATCGTCGCCAGCCACCAGGTAGATCAGGCCGTCATAGATCGTCGGCATCCCCGACCCGGTCGCATCCAGCCGCTGCTGCCAGATGACGCGCCCGGTCCTTGCCTCCAGCGCGGTCAGCCGGCCGAACCCGGACGAGACGTAAAGCACCCCGTCGGCCCAGGCCAGCCCGCCGCCGGTGGCACTGCCTTCGCGCTCGGACGGCGGAACGATTTGCGTGGACCAGGCAAGCGTGCCGGACGGCGTCACCCCCGACACCCGCGCACCCGCATCGAGCGTGTAGATCAGCCCGCCGCCCACCACCGGCTCGGCGGTGATCCGCTGCCGGCGGCTGTCACCGGCACCGATGTCCACCGACCAGATCCGGCGCGGCTGCGACGACAGCGCCGGGTGCGCGACGCGGAATTTCGGCGTGCCGAAGGATTGCGTCCACTCCCTGTTGGCGCGCGGCGCTGCCAGGCGGATCGGGCGGCTGCCCTGCACCGCCTCGACCGTTGCCGCCTCGTCGGGGCGGATGTCCTCGCGCGGGCCGGGCAGGATCACCTCGGGCTCCGAGCAGGCCGAAAGCACAAACAACGCCGCAAGACCGCCAAGGATCCACCGGGTGCGGGAAAGGGAAAATGCGCGTGTCATTCGAACCTGCCTGCCGTTCCGTCCTGCCTGTCTCCGATCCGAGTCAACTCTGCCCGGACACCGGCAACGGCGCCGGATCACCGCCCAGCGCGATGATCAGCCGGGTGACCCGCTGCTGCAGGGCAGTGCTTGCCTCGGCATCCTGGCGGATCGCCTCGAGCCGCTCCAGCGCCGCCTGCGCCTCGCCCTGCGCAATGTCGATGAGCGCAAGCTGTTCCTCGGCCAGAAGCCGCAACGCCCCGCCCGGCCGGGCCAGAGCCGAAAACCGCTGGCGCAACTCCTCGGGCGGCAGGCTGTCGGCCTGGAGGGTGAGTGCCTTGAACATGGCAATGTCCCGGTAGATCGCCGAGACCTCGCCATCCGAGGCCACCCGGTCGAGCGCCGCGACCGCCGCCTCGGTGTTACCGGCCTCGACCTGCGCGGCGGCTTCCATCATCCGCACGATCGCGTCCGCATCGGGCGTGTTCGCCACCAGCCCCGACAGGGCCTCGGCCCGCGCCTGCGCCTCGTTCGCCGACAGCGCCGCGACCATGGCATCGCCCACCATCCGGGCCATCGCGACCTCTTGCGCCTTGCGGTACTCGTTGTAGGCCGCCCCGCCCACGATCAGAACCACGGCCAGAGCAACCATCCACCCGTATTTCCGGTACAGCGCAAACAGCCTGTCGCGCCGAACCTCCTCGGTCACTTCCTCGATGAAATGGTCGATCTCGCTCATACTGCCCCCGTCCGCCCCCTTGCCGCTTCGGGTCACGCGCCGCGCCCGACCCGGGCGCGTTGCCCCCTCTTAACCCGCAACCGTGGCCAAGCCAAGTGTCGCCGCGCCCAAAGGGCGACACGGCTTGCGCCGGCCGGGGCAAGAAAGTAAAGTGAACTGCCCGGTTCAGTATGGAAACGCCCTTCTTCGCACCCCATGTGAATGGATCGAACGAAGGTGACAGCGCCACCGGCCGGGCAGTCGTGGCAGCCAGGAAAGGCAGGACATGCGTCTGATCCCGATCATCACCGCCATCCTCGTGAGTGCGGCGCTTTACCTGATCGTGTTCGAGCGCGACAAGGTCCTGGCCTTCGCCCGCGGCGAGACGGCGACCGCCGCCCAAGCCGGGCAGGAGCGCGCGGCAGAGTCGGAGGCGGCAGCCAAGACCAGCGCACCGCAGGCCGAGATCGGCGTGGTTGCCCTGCGCTCGCGCGCCCGCGCCGTGGACAGCGCCGTGATCGTGCGCGGGCAGAGCCAGGCGGCGCGCATGGTTCAGCTGCGCGCGGAAACCTCCGCGCCGGTGGTGTCGGAGCCGCTGCGCAAGGGCACCGCGGTGAAGGCCGGCGACGTGCTGTGCCGCCTCGATCCGGGCACGCGCGAGGCCGCGCTTTCCGAGGCCCGCGCTCGGCTGGACGAGGCCCGCGCCGCCCTGCCGGCGGCCGAGGCCCGCCTGCAGGAGGCCATCTCGCGCCGGCGCGAGGCCGAGATCAACTACAACGCCGCCAAACGGCTGATCGGCGAAGGATTCACCTCGGAAACCCGGCTGGCGGCAACCCGTTCGGCGCTGCGCGGGGCCGAAGCCGCCGTGGCCACCGCGCGCTCGGGGCTCAAGGGCGCCCATGCCGCCATCGCCGCGGCCCGTGCCGCCGTCGCCGCGGCCGAACGCGAAATCTCGCGGCTGACCATCCGCGCCCCTTTTGCCGGGCTGCTGGAAACCGATACCGCCGAGCTGGGCAGCCTGCTGCAACCGGGCAGCCTGTGCGCGACGGTGATCCAGCTCGATCCGATCAAGCTGGTCGGATACGTATCCGAAACCGAAATCGACCGCGTGCAGACCGGGGCGCGCGCCGGGGCGCTGCTGATTTCGGGGCGGCGGGTCGAGGGGCGCGTGATCTTTGTCGCCCGCACCGCCGACCCCCGCACCCGGACCTTCACCGTCGAGATCGAGGTCGCCAATCCCGATCTGTCGATCCGTGACGGGCAGACCGCCGAAATCGCTATCGCAGCCGAGGGGACGAAAGCGCATCTTCTGCCGCAATCGGCGCTGACGCTCAACAACGAGGGCGCCCTAGGCGTGCGCCTGGTGGGGCCGGACGATATCGTCCGGTTCGCCTCGGTCGAGGTTCTGCGCGACACGCCCGAAGGGGTCTGGGTGACCGGCCTGCCCGAACGGGCGAACGTGATCGTCAGGGGGCAGGATTTCGTCACCGCCGGCGTCCGGGTGCGTCCCACCTGGCGGGAGAGCGCGCAATGATCCGCATCGTGGACTGGGCCGCCGGGCGGGCGCGGATGGTTCTGGCCTTCATTGCCATATCGCTGATCGTCGGCGGTTTCGCCTATGCCAACCTGCCCAAGGAAGGAGAGCCGGACATCGAGGTGCCGGCCCTTTTCATTTCGGTCCAGTTTCCCGGCATTTCGGCGCAGGACAGCGAAAGCCTGCTGGTCAAGCCGATGGAAACCGAGCTTGCCGATCTCGACGGGCTCAAGAAGATGACCGCCACCGCGGCCGAAAGCTATGCCGGCGTGGTGCTGGAATTCGAATTCGGCTGGGACAAGACCGCCACCATGGCCGATGTGCGCGACGCCATGAACGCCGCCCAGGCCCGCTTTCCCGACGGGGCCGAACAATACACGATCACCGAGTTCAATTTCTCCGAATTCCCCATCGTCGTGGTCAACCTGACCGGCAAGATCCCGGAACGGACCATGGCCCGCATCGCGAAGGATCTGCAGGACGACCTGGAATCGCTCGACGCGGTGCTTCAGGCCGGCATCGCCGGCAACCGCGACGAGATGGTCGAGGTGGTGATCGATCCGCTCAGGCTCGAATCCTACAACATCACCGCGCCCGAACTGCTGCAGGTGGTGCAGAACAACAACCGGCTGATCGCCGCGGGCGAGGTCGAGAGCGCGCAGGGCACCTTCTCGATCAAGATCCCGTCCTCGTTCGACGAGGCCCGCGACATCTACGACCTGCCGATCAAGGTAAATGGCGACCGGGTGGTGCGGCTGGGCGAACTGGCGCGGATCAACTACACCTTCGAGGACCGCAAGGGCACCGCCCGCTTCGACGGGCAGCCCACGGTGGCGCTGCAGGTGGTCAAGCGCAAGGGCTACAACCTGATCGACACCGTCGAACTGGTCAAGCGGACCGTGGCCGAGGCCCAGCGCCGCTGGCCGCCCGAACTCCGCGCGGCGGTGCTGATCGGCACCTCGAACGATCAGAGCCGCATCGTCGGCTCCATGGTGCGGCAACTGGAGGGCTCGGTGCTGACCGCGATCGCGCTGGTGATGATCGTGGTTCTGGCCAGCCTCGGCAGCCGCGCGGCGCTGCTGGTGGGGTTTTCCATCCCCACCTCGTTCCTGCTGACCTTCGCGCTGCTGGCGGTGATGGGGGTGGCGATTTCCAACATCGTCATGTTCGGGCTGATCCTTGCGGTGGGAATGCTGGTCGATGGCGCCATCGTGGTGGTGGAATACGCCGACAAGCGCATCAAGGAGGGCACCGGCCCCATGCACGCCTATGTCGAGGCGGCGCAGCGCATGTTCTGGCCCATCGTGTCCTCGACGGCGACCACGCTGTGTGCCTTCCTGCCGATGCTGTTCTGGCCCGGCGTGCCCGGCGAGTTCATGTCGATGCTGCCGATCACGCTGATCTTCGTGCTGTCGGCCTCGCTGGTGGTGGCGCTGATCTACCTGCCGGTGATGGGCGGAGTGACCGGGCGCATCAGCCGCCTGTTCGGCCGCGCCTCGGACGGGTTGCGGGCGCGGCTGCCCTGGGTGGTGCGGGCGCTGCTGGTGCCGCCGGCGCTTTACGGCATGTTCCTCGGCATCATGCAGGTTCTCAACCCCGCCTACCTGCTACCCGCGGCAATGGCCGGACGCATCCCGCCGCTGGCGGGGTCGTTCCTGGGCGCGGTGCTGTTCCTGCTCTCGGCCTTTGCCGCGTCGATCGCGCTGGACGCCGCGCGGGTCACGTGGCGGCGCGCGCGCATCCGCCCGCGGCACGGCCACACGCCCTTCGGCTGGTTCATCCGTTTCCTCGCCGGCAACCCGGTCATGCCGATCGTGGCCATCGTGACGGTCTTCTCGGCGGTCTTCTACGTCTCCTTCGTGCTGTTTCCCGAACGCTCGCGCGGGGTCGAGTTCTTCGTCGAGACCGAACCCGAGCAGGCCACGGTCTATGTCCGGGCACGCGGCAACCTGTCGCTGGCGGAAAAGGACGAGATGGTGCGCGAGGTCGAGGAGGTCATCCGCGCGCATCCTGCGGTCGTCAACGTGTTCGCATTCGCCGGCGATGGCGGGCTGCGCACCGATACCAGCGGCGGACAGGCCCCCGCCGACACCATCGGCCAGGTCCAGTTCGAGATCACTCCGTGGGAGCAGCGCCCCAAGCGGCGGCAACCCTGGCTGGGCGGGCGGTTCGAGCGGCTGGTGACGGCGCCGGAATATGATGGCGACTACGTGATCGCGCAGCTTCAGGCGCAGCTGGCCGAAATCCCCGGTTTCATGACCGAAATCCGCCCGATGACGCGCGGGCCGGCGTCGGGCAAGCCGGTTCATCTGCGGCTGATGGGCGACGACTGGAGCGATCTGCGCGCGGCGGTCGAAAAGGTGCGGGAACGGATGGAGGGCACCCCCGGCCTGGTCCGGATCGAGGACACCCTGCCCCTGCCCGGCATCGACTGGCAGATCGACGTGGACGTGGAAAAGGCCGGACGCTTCGGCGCCGACGTGGCCTCGGTTGGGGCCATGGTGCAGCTGGTCACCCGCGGGATCCTGCTGGATACCATGCGGGTGGACAGCAGCGAGGAAGAAATCGAGATCCGCGCCCGCCTGCCGGAAAAGGACCGGGTGCTCAGCACGCTTGATACGCTCAAGCTGCGTACGCCCGACGGGCTGGTGCCGCTGTCGAATTTCATCTCGCGCCAGCCGGTGCGCAAGCGCGCCACCATCAGTCGCGTGGATCAGCAGCGTTTCTATGACGTGAAGGCCGACGTGGAAACCGGCCTTTCCGCGATCGTCACTACCGACCCGGACAGCGGGGAAACGGTAGAGCTGGCGGTGCTGCAGACGCTGCCCGAAGGCACGCCCGTCCCGGCGGCCAGCTTCACCGATGCCTCGGGCGAGCGCTACCGCCTGGTGCAGCTGACCGGTGCGGACACGGTGGACGAGCTGCGTCGGGCGCTGGCCGAGGGGCGGGCGCATTTCGCGCCGGTCAATGCCAACGAGCGGATCGGGAAGCTGACCAAATGGCTGGAAACCGATCCGCTGCCGGCCTCGGTCAGCTGGGAATGGACCGGCGACCGCGAAGAGCAGGCCGAAAGCCAGGCCTTCCTGTCCAAGGCGTTCCTCGGCGCGCTGGGGCTGATGTTCGTGATCCTGCTGGCGCAGTTCAACAGCTTCTACAACGCGGTGCTGGTGCTGCTGGCGGTGGTGCTGTCCACCACCGGGGTTCTGATCGGCATGATGGTCATGCAGCAGCCCTTCTCCATCATCATGACCGGCACCGGTATCGTGGCGCTGGCCGGGATCGTGGTGAACAACAACATCGTGCTGATCGACACCTATCAGGAATTTTCCCGCTACATGCCACGGATCGAGGCCATCGTGCGCACCGCCGAGGCACGCATCCGCCCGGTGCTGCTGACCACGATCACCACCATGGCCGGGCTGACGCCGATGATGTTCGGGCTGAGCCTCGATTTCATCAATGGCGGATACTCCATCGACAGCCCCACCGCGCTGTGGTGGAAGCAGTTGGCAACGGCGGTGGTCTTCGGGCTGGGCATCGCCACGGTGCTGACGCTGATCGTGACGCCCTCGCTGCTGGCGTTGCGGGTGTGGCTTGGCGCCTATGCGCACTGGATCGCGCTGCTGGCGGCGCGGATCACCGGAGGACGAGCCAGCCGCGCAGCCCGCGACCTGGCCCTGAGCCGCGCCATGCGCAGGATCCGCTCGGCCGAGATCGACTGGAGCGAACTCGCCCCGCCCGAGCAGATGCCCCCGGCTCCGGGAACGGCCGCGAAGGCCGCGCCGGGGGATGCAGAACCGGACGAGCCGCCCTCGCCCGGCACCGGCAAGCCGCCGCTGCGCGCGGCCGAGTAAGCGCGGCCGGCCGAGCCTCCGTCCTGAACACCTGTGCCCCAGGGCGCGCCGCGTCCGGGCGGATCCATTGCCCCGCGCCGGCGGAGGGCAGGCGGCCGCCCGGGTGGGCGCGGATCAGGCCGCTTCGGATTCCGACTGCTGCATGTTCCACAGCTCGGCATAGCGCCCGCCGCGGGCCAGCAGCTCGTCATGGGCGCCGCGCTCGACAATCTCGCCCGCTTCCAGCACCACGATCTGGTCGGCCTCGGCAATGGTGGACAGCCGGTGGGCGATGGTGATCACCGTGCGCCCCTGCGCGGCGCGGGCCAGCGCGTCCTTGATCTCCTGTTCGGTGCGGGTGTCCAGGGCGCTGGTGGCTTCGTCCAGAATCAGGATCGGCGGGTTCTTGAGCAGCGTCCGGGCGATTCCCACGCGCTGTTTCTCGCCGCCCGAAAGCTTCAGCCCCCGCTCGCCCACCCGCGTGTCGTAGCCGTCGGGCAGCGAGACGATGAAATCGTGGATCTGCGCATCGCGGGCGGCCTGCTCGATCTCTTCCTGCGTCGCGCCCTCGCGGCCATAGGCGATGTTGTAGCCGATGGTGTCGTTGAACAGCACCGTGTCCTGCGGCACCACGCCGATGGCGGCGTGCAGGCTTTTCAGGGTCACGTCGCGGATGTCCTGCCCGTCGATGCGGATCGCCCCGCCGGTCACGTCGTAGAAACGGAACAGCAGCCGCCCGATGGTGGACTTGCCCGATCCGGTCGCCCCGACGATGGCCACGCTGCCGCCGGCCGGCACGGTCAGGCTGATGCCCTTGAGGATCTCGCGCTCGGGATCGTAGCCGAAATGCACCTCGTCGAATTCGACCTGCCCGCCGGTCACCTCCAGCGGGCGGGCGCCGGGGCGGTCGGCGACCTCGGCGGGCTGTTCCAGCAGGTCGAACATCTCGCCCATGTCCACCAGGCTCTGCCGGATTTCGCGATAGACCGTGCCGAGAAAGTTCAGCGGCACCGTGATCTGCACCATGTAGGCATTGACCATGACGAAATCGCCCACCGTCAGCACCCCCTCCTGCACCCCCATCGCCGCCAGCACCATCACCCCGACCAGCCCGCAGGTAATCAGGAAGGACTGGCCGAAATTGAGGAAGGCCAGGGAATAGGCGGTCTTGAGCGCAGCCTCGGCATAGCGGCGCATGGCCCCGTCATAGCGCCGCGCCTCGCGCTCCTCGGCGCCGAAATACTTGACCGTCTCGTAGTTCAGCAGGCTGTCGATGGCCTTCTGGTTGGCATCGGTGTCCTGGTCGTTCATCTCGCGGCGCAGCTTCACCCGCCATTCGGTCACCCGGAAGGTGAACCAGACGTAAAGCCCGATGGTCACGCCGACGATCAGCAGGTAGCGCGCATCGAACATCACCGTGAGGATGATCGCCACCAGCACCAGTTCCAGGATCAGCGGCCCGAAGCTGAGCAGCAGGAAGCGCAGCAGGAATTCGACCCCCTTCACGCCGCGCTCGATGATCCGGCTCAACCCGCCGGTCTTGCGGGTGATGTGATAGCGCATCGACAGGCGGTGGATGTGCTCGAAGGTCTCCAGCGCCAGCCGGCGCAGGGCGCGTTGGGTCACCGGGGCGAAGGCGGCATCGCGCAGCTGCTGAAAGCCCACGGTCATCAGCCGCGCCACGCCATAGGCCACGGTCAGCCCGATCGCCCCCAGCGCCAGCGGCGGCACGCCCTCTGCGGCAAGCGCATCCACCGCGCCCTTGTAAAGCACCGGCGTATAGACCGCGACCGCCTTGGACAGCAGCAGCAGGAACAGCGCCAGCATCACCCGGACCTTCACCCAGCGCGGCTCTTTCGGCCACAGATAGGGCGCCACCTTGCGGATGGTGCGCCAGGCCGAACGGCGTTCGGCTCCGGGAGAGATGTCAGGACCGGGGTTCATCGCGTTTCCTCTTCTTCGCGGTGACATAAGACCCCGCGCCGGCAAAGGCCAGAGCCCCCCTTTCCCTGCCCGCTGCCCGGATCATTCCGGAATGGTGAACACCTGCCCCGGATAGATGAGGTCGGGATCGCGGATCTGGTCGCGGTTGGCCTCGAACACCTTGACGTAGAGGATCCCCTTCCCGTAGCGCTCGCGCGAGATCGCCCACAGGGTGTCGCCGCGCTGGACGGTCACGGCGCGGATGAGCGGCGTCTCCTCCAGGCTTTCCCCCTGCGGGTTGCGGCCCGCGCGCAGCACCTCGGGCGATTCGCGGCGGAACGGGGTTTCGATCCTGCTGACCACCTTGCCCTGTGCGTCCACCTCGTCGAGGCGCAGCGTGTAGACACCGGGATCCACGTTCGGAAGCTGCCCCTTCCAGCGACCCGATTCGTCGGAGAGGAGTTCGGCGACAGGGCGGTTGTTCACATAGACGCGCACCGAGGATCCGACCTCTTTCGCCCGCCCGCTGAGCAGCACCTCGCCCTCGTCGTCATAGCCGATGGTGTCGAGCGTGATCTCGTTCATCACCTCGGGCGGGGCCGGGCGTGCGGGCTGGATCAGCTCCACCCCTTCCTCGCCCGCGCGCAGCACGGCGACCGCGGTACCTGCGGCGCCGGTTTCGGGGGCGGATCCGGTGTCCTCGGCGACCGCGTTCTCATCTGCGGGAGAGCCTGTCACCGGCTTCGGAACCGCCCCGGCGGTCGCTGCCGCATCTTGCGGAGCGGACGTGCCGGCGGCGGCGGGTTGCGGGGTGCCGGCGGCGGTTTCGGTCGCGGCTTCGGGAGCTGCTTCGGGGGCCGTATCGCTGGCATCGGCGGCACGCGACGGGACTGCGCCGGGTTCAGAGGCAGGTTCGGGCATCTGCGCCACCTGCGCCTTCTCGGAAACGTCGGCCGGGGGCTGCGCATCCGCACCAGCCATCCGGGCCGGCGCGGCTGCCTGATCCACGGCATCCTTCCCGGCCTCCGGCCCTGCCGCGGGCCGGGCGACATCTTCACCCTTGCCAGCATCAGGCCCGCCCGCATCCGCTTCGGCCAGAACCGGCTCCGTCGCTTCTGCGCCGGGGGCGGTCGGTTCCGGCGGGATCGATCCCTGCGCTTCCTGCACCGGTGCCGGGGCGGCATCTTCCACCTGACCGGGAGCCTTGGCCATCTCGCCCTCATCGACGCCCGGCCCCTCCCCCGCCGGAGCCTGTGGCGTCTGCGCCGGGGTTTCCACGGGCTTGCCGGGCGCGGCCTCGGCTTCGGCAAGGCGCGTGGGCGCAAGGATGATCTGGTCGGCGGACGGGACGGCCTGAGCGCCCTCGCCCACCCGCATGGTCAGAACCCGCGGATCGGCGCTGACCGGTAGTTGAAGAAAGGCTACGAATGCGCCGGAGCCATCGGCCGTGGCGGTTTCGAACGGCCTGCCGTCAAGCAGAATGGTCACCCGGCTGCCCGGATCGGCCCGGCCGGCAATGACGGTGGTTCCGTCGGACTCGACCCGCACCAGATCGAAGCTGGGCGCCGTCGGGGCGGGTTCGGGTTGCGCCTCTTCGCCGGAGGCGGCTTCGGTCGGGCCGGGGGCGGGCTTTTCGCCCTCCGCCGTTTCCTGCCCGGTGCCGGATTCGACTTCGGGGGCGGGTTCGGTCTCGGACGCGGCGGCCTGCGGCGGGGCGCTCGCCTCCTGCTCCGAAGCCGTCTCCTGCGCGGGCGCGACCTGCGCGGCCTCTTGCGGCGCGGAGGGCGGTTCGGAATCCCGGGGGGCATCGGCGGCCGGGCCGGGCGCCGTCGCGGTCACCGCCGGCGCGGGTTCGGATACGGTTTCGGGCGCGGGTTCGGGTGCGGGCTGCAGACGGGGACCGATCAGGCCCGCCAGCCAGGCCGCCACCACCGCCAGCACGATCACGCCCCCCGCAGCCAGAGCCGCAATGCCCCATCTGCTGCCGCCATTGCCCGATGCCGCCATTCCTCTTCCTTCCCCCACAGGCGCCCGCGCCGGACGCACGGTTGAGCCTGCCCGCCGTTCCCGCTATCACCGGCGGGCGGGTGGAGGACACGCGCCCGAAAGTCCCGGGAAAGGCAGACAGATGACCGTCAAATCCGTTTGTGTTTATTGCGGATCGCGTGCCGGGGCAATGCCTGCCTATGCGCGCGACGCGGCAATGCTGGGGCGCGAACTTGCCGCGGCCGGCTGGCGGCTGGTCTACGGGGCCGGCGATGTCGGGCTCATGGGCGAGGTGGCCCGGGCCGCCCAGGCCGCCGGCGGCGATACCTTCGGGGTGATTCCCCGCCACCTGGTCGTGCGCGAGGTGGGCAAGGCCGACCTGACCCGCCATGTGGTCACCGAAACCATGCATGAACGCAAGAAGGTGATGTTCATGAATGCCGACGCGGTGATCGTCCTGCCCGGCGGCGCGGGGTCTCTGGACGAGCTGTTCGAGGCCCTGACCTGGCGCCAGCTGGGCCTGCATGACAAGCCCATCGTGGTACTCAACAGCGCAGGTTTCTGGGATCCGCTGCGAAAGCTGATCGATCACGTGATCGATCAGGGTTTTGCCGAAGCCTCGCTGGCGCGGTTCCTGACATGGGTGGACGGACCGGAGGAGGCTATGACGGCGCTTCGCCGGGCTCTGGGCTGATCCCCCCTGCCGGCGGCGCGGGTCGCCAGTTCTCCAGTTCTTCCGCGATCCGGTGCGGATCCATGAAATGGGCGATCATCGCCTCGGTGGCGGCCGCGTAGGCCTTGTCCAGCGGCATCTCCAGCTGGCGATAGAGCGTCCGCTTGCCCAGCGCCAGCGCCGGCGCGTAACGGGTGGCCAGCCGGCGGGCGAAGGCGGTGACCTCTGCCGCCAGCCTCTCGGCCGGGACGATCCGGTTGACCAGCCCCGCGCCCCGCGCCCATTCGGCATCGAAGCGTTCGCCCGAAAGCGCCATTTCCATGACATGCTTGCGCGAAAGGTTGCGCGACACCGCCACGGCGGGGGTGGTGCAGAACCCGCCATTGTTGACGCCTGGCAGGCAGAACTCGGCCTCCGGCGCGGCAAAGGCCAGGTCGCAGGCCGCCACCAGCTGCAGCCCGGCGGCGGTGGCCAGCCCCTCGACCATGGCGATGGTGGGTTGCGGCGCATTCGTGACCGCCTGCATCATCTGCGCACAGGCCGCGAACAGCCGCTCCAGAAAAGCGCGGCCCCGGTCGGAATCGGCGCGGTGGCGGGCGATCTCCTTCAGGTCGTGCCCGGCGCAGAAGATCCGCCCCGGCCCGTGGATCACGATCACCCGCACCTGCGCGTCCGAGGCCGCGCGCCTCAGCGCCCCGTGCAATGCCCGGATCATGTCCAGAGACAGCGGATGGGCCGGCGGCGCGCCAAGGGTCAGCGTCAGAACGCCCTCGCGCAGATCCTCGCCCAGAAGATCGGCAGCCGTCATCCGGTTCATCGTCACCTCCTCCGTCCCGCGCCTGCGGGCCAAGCATGAACCGCTTGCCCCCCGCGCGCAAGGCTGCGGAACGACCGTGCCGCAAGCCTCTGGTCACCGGTGGACGGTGAGTGGCGGACAAGGAATTGCATCCTCTCCGCGCATTCCGTAATGCGAAGACGCGCAGACGTTGCGCCGGCGTCCCGGGAACTTCCCGCCTGTTCATGACGGGCGGGCGCCGGGCAGGTGCCGCTGACGCGCGGAACGACTTCAGCAGATCGGGAACGGAAGGGCATGACCATCATCAACGGAACTTCGGCCGGCGAAACACTGACCGGAACGCAAGGTGATGACACGATCTACGGCAATGGCGGCGTCGACCGGTTTCAGGGCCTGGCAGGAGACGACACGTATTTCGGCGGAAGCGACCCGGATTTCTTTTTCAACAGCCCCGGCAACGACATCGCTTACGGGGGGGCCGGAAACGACCGTTTCGTCTTCGCGCCATCATACAGTCCAGTTCTCGATGCGGAAACCTACTTCGGAGGAGACGGCGAGGACGTGCTCAAGGTCTTCGGCGTGACCGGAAACTTCACCCTGGATGCGCGACCGGACCCGGCCGGGTTCGGGCACGCCAGCTTCGGCATGCTCTTCCAATCGATCGAAACTTTCGACATCTTCACGGGCGACGGCACCGACACGATCCGCACCCTGAATGGCAACGACTCGGTCTTTGCCGGCGTAGGAAACGATTTCGTGAGTTCGGGGGCAGGCGATGACGTGATCAGAGGCAGTTTCGGCAACGACACCATTCTCGGAGGCGCCGGGAGCGACATCCTGTTTGGCGATCAGGGTCCGGGAAGCCATGGCGACGACCTGGTTCATGGTGGAGCCGGGCGGGATCTCGTCAGCGGCGACGGCGGAGATGACCGGCTGTTCGGCGACAGGGGCGCGGATCATGTGTCTGGAGGCGACGGCAACGACCGGCTGATCGGTGGCCGCGGAAACGACACTCTGGCCGGCGGCACGGGGAAGGACATTCTCAAGGGCGGCGCCGGAAACGATACGTTCGTTTTCGCGTCCCTCGCGGAGTCCGGAACCGACCGGGTTTCCCGCGATGTCATCCGGGACTTCCGGCCCGGTGCCGACGTGATCGACCTGAGCGGCACCGATGCCGTTTCGGGCGGAACGGACGATTCCTTCGCCTTCATAGGGGATGCGCCCTTCTCAGGCACCGCAGGCGAGCTGAGAGTGGAACAGTTCTTGCGTCACACGGTGATCATGGGTGACGTCGATGGAGATGGGATTGCCGATTTCTCGATCGGCCTTCGGGGTGCCGTCCCGCTCGGGGAGACCGATTTCATCCTGTAGATTGGGTGACAGAAACCCGGCCACCGGGCGTCTGTCCCGGAAATCCCCCGCGCCCGACCGATCGGGCGCGGGGGAAGGGAAAGATCGGGATCACATCCGCGAAGCGACGTTTTCCCAGTTGACCAGGTTGTTGAGGAAATTTTCCAGATAGGCCGGGCGCTTGTTGCGGAAATCGATGTAGTAGGAGTGCTCCCACACGTCGCAGCCCAGCAGCGCCGTCTGGCCGAAGCACAGCGGGTTGACGCCGTTTTCGGTCTTGGTCACGGCCAGGGATCCGTCGGGGTTCTTCACCAGCCAGCACCAGCCCGAGCCGAACTGCCCCACCCCGGCGGCGGTGAACTGGGCCTTGAATTCCTCCACCGAGCCGAAGCTTTCCACCAGCGCCTTTTCCAGTTCGCCCGGCATTCCGCTTTCGCCCGGACCCATCATTTCCCAGAACTGGTTGTGGTTCCAAAGCTGCGAGATGTTGTTGAAGATGCCGCTTTGCGCAACGGCGCCCGGCTGATAGGTGCCGGTGATAATCTCTTCCAGCGACTTTCCTTCCCACTCGGTGCCGGCAATCAGCTTGTTGCCGTTGTCCACATAGGCCTTGTGGTGCAGGTCGTGATGGTATTCCAGCGTTTCGGCGGACATGCCCTTGGAAGCCAGCGCATCATGTGCATATGGGAGATCGGGAAGTTCGAAAGCCATGTTGGACCTCTGTTCGTGTCTGTTGCGTTTCCTCCGGTTACATGCGGCGCGGGGGGCGCGGGGTCAAGGGCCAAGGCGGTTTCGGCGCAATGATCGGAGGCGGGCGGAGTGCTGGTTGATGCCCTGACACGGGTCAGGAAGATGCTGTATCGTGCCCGCGGCCATTATGCCGGGCAGCTTGGCGGCGAACGGTTCCGGCTCGACCCCTATCACAGCAGGTTCTGGCGCAAGGCGGGCTCGGGCCAATGGGAGCCTGAGACATTCGCCGTTCTGCGCGCGCATCTCGCGCCCGATCGCGACTATCTGGACATCGGCGCATGGATCGGCCCGACCGTGCTGTTCGGGGCGCGGCGGGCGCGGCATGTGTGGTGTTTCGAGCCGGACCCGGTGGCCTTTCGCCATCTGGCATGGAACATCGAGCTGAACGATCTGCGCAATGTCAGCGCCTTTCCGGTGGCCCTGTCGGACCGGGTCGGCGTGGCGCGGATGGCCTCGTTCGGTGGCGAGGCGGGGGATTCCATGTCCAGCCTTCTGCATGCGGATGGCGCCGGCGGTCGGGACGTGCTGACCATCGACTGGAAGCGGTTCGCGCAGGCGGTGGACCTGTCGGGGGTGTCTCTGGTCAAGATCGATATCGAGGGGGCGGAGTTCGACGTGCTGCCGTCGCTGATCCCGTGGCTGCGCGCGCAGCGCCCGGCGCTGCTGCTTTCCACCCATGCGCCGTTCATCGACGCCCGGACGAGGCGCGCGCGCATGGCGGCGCTGGCCGGGACGCTGGATTTCTACGGGCGGTGGCAGGACCGGCATCTGCGCGACGTGGCGCCGGAGCATCTTCTGAGCGAGGCGGCGCTGGCCGGGTTTGAAACGGTTCTTCTGACCGGGTGAGGCGAAGCCGGCGGTTTCGGATCGCTGGCGCGATCCGACCGGTGCGGGGGCGCTGCCCCCGCGCCCCCGGGATATTTTCGGCCAGAAAAAGGACCGATGCCGCGTCAGGGGTGATCCGGGGCCGCGTGGAAGGCGACGGAGGATGCCGGGTGCGCCGCCGTCTTCAGCAGGTCAAACACGTATTGTGCGACCGAGCGGAAGCAGAGGATGCGGAAGCTTTCATCCTCTTCCATCCAGAAGGCCGCTGCCACCTGGGCCAGCCGGGTGCGGCGGAACATGCCGGGGCGGAAGGCGGAAGGGGCAAGATCCACCGGGCTGAGCTTGGCCAGCACGTCGCGGGCGGCCCCGCCGGAAAGGCGGAACATGGCACGGGCGTCCGAGACATTCACCACCAGCGCGTGCTGGCCGGAAAGGGCCTCGGCCAGATCCGCCTCCGTCGTGGCGGCCTGGTGATACGGGCAGAGCAGGAGAAGCTCGTCCGGCGACATCCAGCACAGGCCGGTCGCACCCGCGGCGTCGATTTCGACACGAGCCTCGTTCGGGCCGGGGAGCTTGACCCCGGCGGCGGCGCCCACCGCCCTGGCGAAGGGTCTGGCGGCGAGATCCCCGCGCAGGGTGATCATGCCCTGAGGGGGACATTCCTCGACCCGCGCCAGACCGTCGAAGGTGGCGCCGCGCAGGGCGGTGATGGGTTCAGACATTCTGCCTCTCTCCGTCCTTGTCATAGAAGACAGGGCTGACGATCCGGGCCCTGGTGACGCGGCCGTCGGTCGCGGGAAACTCCAGCACCTCGCCCATGCGGTCGGGCCCGTGCAGCACCAGCCCCAGGGCGATGCCGCGACCCAGCGTGGGCGAGAAATAGGTGGAGGTCACCCGCCCCTGCACCCTGCGCTGGCCGTTTTCGTTCACCCCGTCGGCCACCGCATAGGCGCCGTCGGGCAGGACCGAGCCGTCGAGCGTCTCCAGCCCCACCAGCTTCCAGCGGTTCGGATCGGTCATGTGCGGGCGCATCTGCGCGCGCTTGCCCAGGTAATCCGCCTTCTTCTTCGAGATCGCCCAGCCCAGCCCCAGATCCTGCGGGATCACGGTGCCGTCGGTTTCGTCCCCGACCATGATGAAGCCCTTTTCGGCCCGCATCACATGCAGCGCCTCGGTGCCGTAGGGAGTGATGCCGAATTCGGCCCCCTCCTTCATCAGCAGCTCCCACAGGGCCAGACCCTGCCCGGCGGGAACCGCGATCTCGAAGGACAGCTCGCCCGAGAACGAGATGCGGAAGACGCGGACCGCAAAGCCCGCCAGTTCGCCCGCGCGCCATTCCATGAACGGCAGCGCCTCGCGCGAGACATCCATGCCGCCCAGCCTTTCCAGCAGTGCCCGCGCCTTCGGGCCGACCACGGCAATCTGGGCGAACTGCTCGGTGACATTGGCCACGAAGACCTGCCAGTCCCACCATTCGCACTGGAGCCATTCCTCCATGTGGGCGTGTATGCGCTCGGCCCCGCCGGTGGTGGTGTGGCACAGGAAGGTTTCGTCATCGAGCCGCGCCACCACCCCGTCGTCGATGAGAAAGCCGTTCTCATCGCACATCAGCCCATAGCGGCATTTTCCCGGCTTCAGGGTGCTCATCATGTTGGTGTAGAGCATGTCGAGGAAGCGGCCCGCATCCGGCCCCTTGACGATCAGCTTGCCCAGCGTGGAAGCGTCAAGCAAACCAAGTGATTGGCGGGTGTTCTTCACCTCGCGCATCACCGCGTCGTGAAGGCTTTCTCCGGGGCGGGGATAGGCATAGGGGCGGCGCCACTGACCCACCGGTTCCCAGTGGGCGCCGTTGGCTTCGTGCCAGCCATGCATCGGCGTGCGCCGCAGCGGCTGGAAGATCTCTCCGCGCGCCTCGCCGGCAATGGCGCCCATGCTGATCGGGGTCCAGGGCGGGCGGAAGGTGGTGGTGCCGACCTCGGGAACGGGTGCGCCAAGCGCATCGGCAAGGGTGGCCAAGCCGTTGATGTTGCTCAGCTTTCCCTGATCGGTAGCCATGCCCAGCGTGGTATAGCGCTTGGTGTGCTCGACGCTTTCATAGCCTTCCCGGGCAGCCAGCTGGATGTCGGAAACCTTCACGTCGTTCTGGTAGTCCAGAAACGCCTTGTTGCGCAGCGCGACCCGGGCGCGTTCGGGCATCAGCCAGACCGGCCGCATCGGCGCCTCCTCGGGTCCGGCGCAGTTTGGGACCTTTGTGCGCTTCGGCTTGCAACCCACGGCTTTTGCTGCATATTTCCCGGCCGCATCGGCGTCCGAAAGCACCCCGTCAAGGGACAGCTCGCCACTGGCGGCGCCGGCGGGAATCACGAAGCCCTCGCCGTCGGCGCCGGTGGGCGGGCGCGCGGTGTCGGGACGGAAATGGGCCTGGGTTTCGTCCCAGATCAGCTTGCCCCCGCAATGCGACCACAGGTGCACCGCCGGCGACCAGCCGCCCGACATGGCGACCGCGTCACAGGCGACCTCTTCCAGCGCGCCGCCTTCGCCCTCATGGGCGCAGATCGCCACCTTCGCCACCCGCTTGCCGCCCGAGACCCGGGCAATGGCGCGGCCGCAATCGATGCGGATGCCCAGGGCGTAGGCCTCTTCCATCAGCGCCCCGCCGCCCGAATTGCGCACATCGAGAATGCGCAGCACCTCGATCCCCGCCCTTTTCAGCGTGATCGCGGTGCGATAGGCGTCGTCGTTGTTGGTGACGACGATCACCCGCCGGCCCGGCGCCACGCCCCAGTTCACCACATAGTCGCGCATCGCCGAGGCCAGCATCACCCCCGGCACGTCATTGCCGGCAAAGGGCAAGGGGCGCTCGATGGCGCCGGTGGCGGTGACGATCCGCTTCGCCCGGATCCGCCACAGCCGGTGGCGCGGCCCGCCCGAGCCCGGCGCGTGATCGGTCAGCCGCTCATAGCCCAGCACATAGCCGTGATCATAGACCCCCGCCCCCATGCAGCGCGTGCGCAGGGTGACGTTTTCCATCGCCGCCAGTTCGGCGACGGTCTTCTCGACAAAGGTTTCGACCGGCTCGCCATCCACGGAGCCGCCATCCACCGGCGCCCGCCCGCCCCAATGCGGGGTCTGTTCGATCAGCAGCACCTTCGCCCCCGCCTGCGCCGCCACCTTCGCCGCCTGAAGCCCCGCGACGCCGCCGCCGATCACCAGCACATCGGTGAAGGCATGGAAATGCTCGTAGCTGTCCGGGTCGGGATGCTTCGGCGCCGCCCCCAGCCCCGCGGCCCGCCGGATCAGCGGCTCATACACCTTCTTCCAGAAGTCGCGCGGCCACATGAAGGTCTTGTAGTAGAACCCCGCCGGCAGGAACCGCGCCAGCGCCGCGTTCACCGCGCCGATGTCGAAATCGAGGCTGGGCCAGTGGTTCTGGCTGCGCGCCACCAGACCGTCGAACAGCTCGGTGGTGGTGACGCGCTGGTTGGGCTCGAATCGCGGCCCTTCGCCCAGGCCGACAAGGGCGTTCGGCTCTTCCGGGCCCGAGGCGATCAGCCCGCGCGGGCGGTGAAACTTGTAGGACCGGCCCAGCATCACCTGGTCGTTGGCCAGAAGTGCCGAGGCCAGCGTATCGCCGGCCAGCCCGTGCAGACGGCGGCCGTTGAAGGTGAAGGTGATCGGCCGCGACCGGTCGATCAGGCGGCCCTGGGTGGCGATGCGTGCGCTCATCTGGCGACCCTTTCACAAGGCGCGGGGGCAAAATCACGGATGGTGCGGGCGGCGGCGAACAACGGAAAGGGGGCGGACATCAGGAAAACTCCCTCCACGTCCAGCCGGGGCGTCTGGCCGAGATCCGGGCGCGGATTTCCCGGGGCGGTTCGGAGGTCTGGGCCGGATAGGTGCCGAAAACCTCGAGCGTGGCCGTGTCGCGGGCTGCGTGAAACCACTTGCCGCAGCCCGCGGCGTGGCGCCAGCGCTCGAAATGCACGCCACGGGGGTTTTCCCGGGCAAAGAGGTAGTCGTGGAATTCCTCGTCCGAGGAGTCGGGGCCTGCGCGCTTCAGATGCGCCTCGCCGCCCGGCACCAGTTCGGTTTCATCGGCATCCACGCCGCAATAGGGGCAGTGCAGGATCAGCATATCGTCAACTCCTCTTCAAGCGCCTTCGCGCCACGGTGAGGACATCCTCGTCAAACAGGCGGCACCAGGGTTCCTGCAGCACGAGATGTTCAACGGAAAGGTCCAGGCGCTGCTCGAGAGCGAGCCGCGTGAAGCCTTCGGGGACCGCCCCGCGCGGTTGCAACAGGGCAGCCGCCGTGGCAACGCCGCCACGTTCGCGGAGCATGTTGAGAAAGTAGGTCGGCCGATACCCGATCTCCCGCGCGGCGCGTTCGTAGATCGAGTGCATCGCCTGATCGAACCTGGCTTCAAGCTGCCTGCGCTCCTGCGGTTTCATGCTCAATGGGCCACCCCCGCCGCCACGCTTTCGTCGATGAAGCGCCCTTCCCTGAACCGGTCGAGCGAAAAGGGCGCGCACAGGGGCGATTGCCCGGTGGCCATCAGCTCGGCAAAGCCCCAGCCCGAACCGGGGATCGACTTGAACCCGCCGGTGCCCCAGCCGCAGTTGATGAAGATGTTTTCCACCGGCGTCCGGCTGAGGATGGGCGAGCGGTCCCCGGTCATGTCCACGATCCCGCCCCATTGCCGCAGCATCTTCAGGCGCGACAGCATCGGGAAGGTCTCGATCAGCGCCCGCACGGTTTCCTCGATATGATGGAACGAGCCGCGCTGGGTGTAGTTGTTGAAGCCGTCGGCGCCGCCGCCGATCACCATCTCGCCCTTGTCGGACTGGCTCATGTAGCCGTGGACCGTGTTGGCCATCACCACCACGTCCATGCAGGGCTTGATCGGCTCGGACACCAGCGCCTGCAGCGCCACCGATTCGATCGGCAGGCGAAAACCCGCCATGTTCGCCAGAACGCCCGAGTGGCCGGCCACGACGATCCCCAGCTTGTTGCAGTCGATGGCTCCTTTTGTGGTGTCCACCCCGGTCACCTTGCCGTTCTCGGTACGGATGCCGGTCACTTCGCATTTCTGGATGATGTCGATCCCCATGCCCGAACAGGCCCGCGCATAGCCCCAGGCCACCGCGTCATGGCGCGCGGTGCCGCCGCGTTCCTGCCACAGCGCCCCCAGAACCGGATAGCGCGGCCCGTCGATATTGATGATCGGAACCAGCTCCTTCACCCGCTGGGGAGAGATCCATTCGGTCTTCACCCCCTGCAGGGCATTGGCATGGGCGGTACGCTGATAGCCGCGCATCTCGTGATGGGTCTGGGCCAGCATCATCACCCCGCGGGGGCTGAACATCACGTTGTAGTTCAGTTCCTGGCTGAGATCCTCGTAGAGCGCGCGCGCCTTCTCGTAGATCGCGGCGGAAGGGTCCTGAAGGTAGTTGGAGCGGATGATGGTGGTATTGCGCCCGGTATTCCCACCCCCCAGCCAGCCCTTTTCCAGCACCGCCACATTGGTGATGCCGAAATTGCGGCCCAGGTAATAGGCCGTGGCCAGACCGTGCCCGCCGGCGCCGATGATGATGACGTCGTAGTACCGCTTCGGCTCGGGCGATTTCCAGGCCCGTTCCCAGCCGCTGTGCCAGCGCAGGGCTTCGCGGACCACGGCAAAGGCAGAGTAGCGTTTCATGGGCGAATCCGATCCGTTCCAGACAGGGCCAGATATGCGCGCTTCGCGCCGCGGCGCCGTGTCGCGTTCCGCCGCAATATGGCGCAGTTGCGACATGACGGCCTCAGGCAGCACTTTGCCCTTTTTTCGCAGGCGTTGCGAGGCTAGATCAGACTCAAAGGCGGAGGGCCCATGACATTCTGGATCGCAATCGTGCTTGTGGCCGCCCTGGCGGCGGTTGCGGCAGCCGTCCTGCGGCGCTCGGGCAGCGGGAGCGAAGGCGGCGTGCGGGTCGGCGCGATGCTGGTCGCGGCCGGATTCGCCGCGCTCGTGGGCGTTGCCGGCGGAACCCTGATCGCCTGGCGCCCCGGCGCGGCGCCGGTCCCGGCCGATGCGCCCCCTGCCCCGGCGCCCCCTGCCCCGATGGCACAAACCGGCCCCGGGGCGGCAACGGACGCGGCGACTGCCCCGGCTGCCGGGCCGTCGCAGGCCGAGGCCGAAGCAAACATGCCGCCCGCCCCGCCGCCCCGGATCGACACGAGGTACAGGAAGCTGCTGGAGCAGCTTCGCGCCACTGTGGCCGAACGGCCCGACGATCTGGAGGGGCAGATCCTTCTGGCCCGGCACGAGGCGAACGTGGAAAACTACCGCGCCGCCTACGAGGCCAAGGCGCGGGTGATCGCGCTGAAGGGGGCCGATGCGAATGCCGACGATTACACCGAACAGGCCGAGCTGATGATCCTGGCCGCCGGCGGCTATGTCTCGCCCGAGGCGGATGCGGCCCTGGCCGCAGCATTGCAGCGCGATCCCCGCCACGGACCCGCCCGCTTCTACCGGGGGCTGAGGCTGGCGCAGGCGGGGCGGCCGGACCTCGCCTTCGGGATCTGGGAAGCCACGCTGCGCGACAGCCCCCCCGATGCGCCCTGGGCCGAGGCAATCCGGGCGCGGATCGAGGAAGTCGCCTGGCAGGCCGGGGTCCTCTATGTCCTGCCCGACCGCC
Source organism: Piezobacter thermophilus (assembly GCF_055386745.1). NCBI lineage: Bacteria > Pseudomonadati > Pseudomonadota > Alphaproteobacteria > Rhodobacterales > Paracoccaceae > Piezobacter > Piezobacter thermophilus. Next base: position 2,041,188 of record NZ_AP042380.1, read on the forward strand.
CCGCCCCGCCCTCCGGCCCGGGCGCGGCCGAGATCGCGGCTTCCCGCGACATGAGCGTGCAGGAGCGACAGGCAATGATCCGCGGCATGGTCGGGCGGCTGTCGGAGCGGCTTGCGTCGGAGGGCGGCAGCGCCGAGGAGTGGGCGAGGCTGATCCGGGCCCGGGCCGTTCTGGGCGAGCGCGAGGCGGCGCGGCAGGCATGGGCGGATGCGAAGGCGGCCCTTGCCGATGACGAGGCGGCGCTGGCCCTGATCGAGGCCGCGGCGAAAGAGGCGGGGCTGATCCGATGATCTGCGACAGCATCGAGGATTTCGCCGCCGCCCTCGAACCGATGACGGCCGTGATCGGGCTGGATCTGGGCGAGCGGACGATCGGGGTGGCGGTCTCGGACCGGTTCGGCGCGGTCGCGACGCCGCTGGAGACCATCCGGCGCAGGAAATTCACACCCGACGCGGCGCGGATTCTGGAAATCATTGCCGAGCGCGAGGCGGGAGGGATTCTTCTGGGTCTGCCGCGCAACATGGATGGAAGCGAGGGGCCGCGCTGTCAGTCCACCCGCGCATTCGCGCGCAATCTGGCGCGGCTGACCGCATTGCCGATCGGGTTCTGGGACGAGCGGCTGAGCACGGTTGCTGCCGAGCGCGCCCTGCTGGAGGCGGATACGTCGCGAAAACGTCGCGCCGAGGTCATCAATCACGTGGCGGCGGCCTATATCCTGCAGGGGGCGCTGGACAGGATGCGCCACATGCAGGCGGAGGACGACCGATGACCGATCCGATCTGGGAACGCGACGAGATCGATTCGCCCTGCGTGAAGATCTGCGTGATTCACCCTCGGGCAGGGATCTGCACCGGTTGCCATCGCACGCGCGACGAGATCGCGCGCTGGTCCGCCATGAGCGCCAATGAGCGTGCGGCGATCCGTGCTGCTCTGCCCGCGCGCGCGCCGCTTCTTGTGCGGCGCCGCGGCGGGCGGGCGGGCCGCCGGACAGGCTGAGGCGCAGGACAGTTCATGCGGCGGCCCGTTCCGGGCCAAGGTTTCTTCAGCCGCGCGCTGGTGCGCGCAGCGGTGCCTCCGGCGGGAGTATTTTCGGCAAGAGGAAGGGGCTGCGGTGCGCGCAACCGGTCGGCGCGCGTTCGGCCCGGCGGGCAGTGGCCGGATGCCGGGGGAAGCATACCCAGCCGCGGGCGCGGAAGGCGTCTACCATCCCAGCGCCTTGCGCAGCATGTTCAGCGCCACCAGCGTCAGGAACACGGCGAAAACCCGCCGCAGCGGTTTGGGATCCATCGCATGGGCAAGCCGCACCCCCCAGGGCGCGGTCACCATGGTCATGGCCACCACGATGGCGAAGGCCACGAGGTTCACCGCTCCGATGGTGAAGGGCGGGCGCTGGGCCGGGTCGATTTCGAGAAGCAGAAATCCCGCCACCGAGGGGACAGCGATGATCACGCCGAAACCCGCGGCAGTGGCCACGGCGCGGTGGATGGGCGTGTTGAACAGGGTCATCAGCGGCACGCCGAAGCTGCCGCCGCCGATGCCCATCAGCACCGACAGGAACCCGATCAGGGGCGACAGGACTGCGCGGCGCAGCCCGCGCGGCATGGCCTCGCCCAGCCGCCATTCGCTGCGCCCGAAGCCGAGATAAAGGCCGATGACGATGCCGAGGATGCCGAACACCGCCTGCAGCGTGACCGAGCGCAGCGCCGAGGCCGCCAGCACCCCCGCCACCGCGCCCAGCGCGATCCCCGGCCCCCAGCCGCGCAGGATCTGCCAGTCCACCGCGCCGCGCCGGTGGTGGCTGTGGACCGAGCGCACCGAGGTGACGATGATCGTGGCCAGCGAGGTCGCCAGGCACATCTGCATCAGCTGCGGCCCGCCATAGCCCAGCGTCTTGAAGGCGTAGAAGAAGGACGGCACCAGAACGATGCCGCCGCCCACGCCCAGAAGCCCCGCCAGCACCCCCGCAAAGGCGCCGATGGCCATGAGCATCGCCCCCATCTGCACAAGCAGAACCGTATCCGGCATGTCCCCTGCCTCCCCGATTGCCCGGAGATCCGCCCCCGGCATTTTTCCCGGCGCGATGCTTACACGGCGCGGCGCGACTCGGCCAGAGGGGCCACATGGGCCAGCGCTGCCTCGATCAGTTCGGGCCCCGCATCGGGCCGGTAGGCGCCTTCCGACAGGACCCGCCGCCAGGCCCGCGCGCCGGGACGGCCCGCAAACAGGCCCAGCATGTGGCGGGTGATCTGGTGCAGCTGGCCGCCGCGGGAAAGATGCGCCTGCGCATAGGGGATCATCGCCCGCGCGACCTCGACCGGGTCGGCCTCGCTCCCCCGGCTCCAGATCGCCGGATCGGCCGGGCCGAGGATGCGAGCCGGCGCATTGTAGGCCGCCCGCCCGATCATCACCCCGTCCAGCCCGGCCGCGAGAAAGGCCCGCGCCTCCTCCAGCGAGCCGATCCCGCCATTGACCGAGATGTGCAGGGCGGGAAAGTCGCGCTTCATCCGCTGCACGATATCGTAGTCCAGCGGCGGGATGTCACGGTTTTCCTTCGGGCTAAGGCCCTGCAGCCACGCCTTGCGGGCATGGATGATGACCCGTTCGCAGCCGGCCGCGGCGATCCTTTCGAGGAAATCAGGCAGCACCTCGTCCGGGTTCTGGTCGTCCACGCCGATCCGGCACTTGACCGTGACCTCGACGGAAACCGCTTCGCGCATGGCGGCCACGCAATCGGCCACCAGTTCGGGCGTCTTCATCAGCACCGCCCCGAAGGCGCCCGATTGCACCCGGTCGGACGGGCAGCCGCAGTTGAGGTTGATCTCGTCGAACCTCGCCTCTTCCCCCAGCCGCGCGGCGCGGGCCAGCTCGTCCGGGTCCGATCCGCCCAGTTGCAGCGCCACCGGGTGCTCTTCGGGGCCGTGGTCGAGCAGATGCAGCGCCCCCCCGCGCACCAGCGCCGGGGCCGTCACCATTTCGGTATAGAGCAGCGCCTGGCGGGTGAGCAGCCGGTGCAGGTGGCGGCAATGCCGGTCGGTCCAGTCCATCATCGGAGCGACGGACAGGCGGGCCGACGATCTCAAGGCATCTTTCACAGGGGTCGTCATCGCATCACCGAAAATGCCGCGTCCTGCAGTTTCATCGCCTGTCCGCCGATCGCGGCCCCAGCCGGACAGGGCGATTCGGGCGAACCATCATGTAGCATGGTGCCGCCGAAAGGACAGCGTTGCATCGAACCGGCGTGGGGCTCGCATCCGCTCGCGCAGGTTCTTTGCCCCGATTCGCCTGCAGGCCTTGTTGCGATGGGTGATCACCGTCGCTTCCGAATGACTCGCCGCCGCCTGCCCGCGGCGCCCGGCTTCAGCCGGCGGCGGAATGGCGGGCGGTCACGCCGCGGCGGGCGGCGGCACGCAACCGGGCGATGGACGGGATGTGCAGCCGCCGGCCCGAGGCCCGGACAAGGCCCCTCTCCTGCAGCCGCCCCATCAGGCGCGAGACGGTTTCGGTCTGAACCCCGATCATGTCCCCGATGTCGCGGCGCGACAGGGGCAGCAGAAGATCCACCGCATCGCCCCGCACGTCACCCGCCGCGTCCGCCAGATGGCACAGCAGCCTTGCCAGGCGCCGGGTATTGCCGCTCTTGGGGGGAACGCTGTGCCAGCGCCGGGTGCGGTCAAGCTCGGCCGCGCAGCGCCGCGCGATCCGCAGCAGGCAGCCGGGTGCGGCCTCGATCACTGTCGCGGCCTCGCGCCGGGCGACCACGCAGACGCGCGAATCCACCAGCGCCTGCGCCTCGGTCCGGTGCGCGTCACCCGCCAGGAACGAACGGAACCCCACGATGTCGCCGGGAAAGGCCAGCCGCAGCAGCTGCGACGACCCGTCGGGCTCGTAGCTGCGCAGCGCGAACAGCCCGCGCGAGACGCACCAGACCCCGCCGCTGGGGGCGCCCTGCGTGAAAAGCACCTCGCCTTCGGCCACGGGGCGACGCGCGAAACCCCGGGCAAGCAAGGTCACCGGCGCCCCGGCCACGGGCTGCCAGATGCTCTGCGAATAGTGAACGCAGGCACCGCAGGGGTGCTGAGGGCGGGCCATGTCTTGCATCCGGCAGAGCTCCTCGCGGCGGCACAAATTGACGATGCTCAATTACAGTGCGGGCGCGGCATTGTCATGGGCTTTTCAATGCCCGCCCGGCGCCGGGGAAGGAAGACCGGGGGCCGGGCGACACGAGGGAGGCCACATGCGACAGGAGTCGGCCGGAACGCCTGGCGAATCGCTCCCGCCCATGCCCGCGGCACGGCAGGGACGGGTATCGGTCTGGCGCTACTGGAAACTGTTCCGGCAGGACATCCTTTCGGCGCAACCCGCCCATCTCTACCGCGCGTGGATGGCGGAAATGCGCACGCCGTTCTTCCGGTCGTACCTGTGCAACGACCCGGCGCTGGTGAACGTGATATTGCGCGGCCGCTGGCGCGACTTCCCCAAGTCCGAACGCATCCGCGTGGGGCTCAAGCCGCTTCTCGGCGAATCGGTCTTCATCTCCAACGGCGCCCTGTGGGAACGCCAGCGCCGCATCATCGACCCCGCCTTCGAGGGCGGCCGGCTGCGCAGCATCTTTCCGCGCATGTGGGACAGCGGCGTGGCGCTGACCGAGCGGCTGCAGCCCGAGGCCGACGGCCGCCCGGTTGAGATCGAGGCCCATGCCAGCCACGTGGCCATGGACGTGATCTTCCGCACCCTGTTTTCCGTGCCGATCGAAAACGAAACCGCCATGGCCGCCTTTCGCTCCTTCCGCGACTACCAGTCCACCCAGCCGGTGGCCACGGTGGCGGCCCTGCTGCCGCGCCCGGCATGGATGCCGCGCCTGCAACGCCGCCGAACCCGCGAAACCGCGCGCAGCATCCGGGCGCTGGTCGCCGGGCTGGTGGATGCCCGCGCGGCCGAACTGGAAGCAGGCTCCGCACCCGACGACTTGGCGACCCGGATCATGACTACGCCCGATCCCGAAACCGGCACGACCTTCGACCGCGAGGAGATGATCGACCAGGTGGCCATCTTCTTTCTTGCCGGACACGAAACCAGCGCCGCGGCGCTGAGCTGGGCGCTCTATCTTCTGGCGCGCTATCCCCACTGGCAGGAGCGCGTCGCGGCCGAGGCATGGGCGGCGATCGATCCCGACAAGATCTATTTCTCGACCCTTTCCCGCCTGCGCCTGTCGCGCGCGGTGTTCCGCGAGGCGATGCGGCTTTATCCGCCGGTGCCGATGTTCGTGCGCGAGGCCCGCTGCCCGGTCACCTTCCGGAACCGCCCGGTCCGACCCGGCGCGCAGGTGATCGTGAGCCCGTGGCACCTGCATCGCCACGAACGCCTGTGGGAGCGGCCCCACGCCTTCGACCCCGGCCGGTGGGAGACGCCGAACGGACGCGAACGGCTGCGCGATGCCTACATCCCCTTCTCGATCGGTCCGCGGGTTTGCCCCGGATCGGCCTTTGCCATGGCCGAGGGGCCGCTGCTGCTGTCGCTTCTGGTCCGCGCCTTCCGGTTCGAGCGCATCGCGGGACGCGACCCGGTGCCGGTGGCGCATCTCACCGTGCGGTCGCGAAACGGCATTCACCTGCGGCTGTGGCCGCGAACCGCACCGCCCGGCCGGGCCGGCGCGACCGACAACACGGGAAGACAGCGATGACGACGACCGCAACGGACACCCCCGCATCCGGCAACGCATCCGGCCGGCCGGCGAAACTGCGGGCCTGGCCGTTCTGGATCACCCTGACCTTCGTGCCGCTGGTGGTGCTGGCGGTGTGGAAGGGCGGCTGGACGATCCTGCTGGTGCCCTTCTACGGCTGGGTGCTGATGCCCCTGCTCGACCTGGCGCTTGGCCGCAGCACGGCCAATGCCGACCCCAACACCCCCGACAGCCGGCTGTTCGCCTTCAGGCTGCTGACATGGATCTGGTTCCCGATCGAATTCGCGCTGGTGTTTGGAACGATCTGGGCGATCACCCGCGCGGGCGGCTATTCGACGGCCAAGGAGCTGGGCCTGATGTTCGCCATCGGCGTCACCACCGGCACCGTGGGCATCGTCTATGCGCACGAGCTGATGCACAAGCCGGAGCGGTTCGAGCGCAACCTCGGAGATCTGCTCATGGCAATGGTCCTCTACGGGCATTTCCGCACCGAGCACCTGCACGTCCATCACCCCTGGGTCGGAACCCCGCGCGACACGGTGACGGCGCGCTACAACGAGGGCTTCCTGCGCTTCTTTCCGCGGGTCCTGTGGCAGGGGCCGAGATCGGCCTGGGTGGCGGAAAGGATCCGGCTGGCTCGGCGCGGGCACAGCCCGTGGCACCCGTCGAACCCGATCTGGAAGTATCTGCTGCTGCAGACGGCCTTCCTCGCCCTCGCCGGCGCCATCGGCGGCTGGAAGGGGGTAGGGCTGTTCGCCTTCCAGGCCCTGGTCGCGGTGTGGCAGCTGGAGCTGACCAACTACGTGGAGCATTACGGGCTGGTGCGGCGCCATCTGGGCGGTGGGCGCTACGAGCCGGTGCAGCTGCACCATTCGTGGGATTCGGCGCATGTTGTCTCGGGGCTCTTGCTGCTCAACCTGCAGCGCCACGCCGATCACCACGTCCACCCCGCCCGCCGCTATCCGTTGTTGCAAATCTACCCGCCCTCGCAGGTGCCGCTACTGCCCACCGGCTACCCGCCGCTGACGGCGATGGCGATGATCCCGCCGCTCTGGCGCCGCGTGTTCAACCCGAAGGTGCGGGCCTGGCGGCGGCAGTTCTACCCCGACATCTCGGACTGGAGCGCCTACAGGAAGCTGGATCTGCCGATGCCGCGCGGCACCTGGCCGACGGCAGCGGAGGGCTGACATGCAGCCCCCCTTCCCCGGACTCCCCGCCGCGGCGCGCCGTTCACGACACGCGCAGGATCCGGAAGCTTCCCGCCTCGCGCAGCGGCGCTGCGCCGGCTGGATCGCGCGAGGCGATCGCCAGAAGAAGCTCCTGGTCCAGGATCTCAACGAGGTTGGAGCGCAGAAGGCGAATGGCCCCCTTGCTTTCGAGGCAGCGGAAGCTGCGACTGATGGTTTCCTGCGCCCCGTTGACACCGTCGATCCCATGAAAGCGCCGGAATTCGCAGATGAACCACGCCAGCTTTTCCGCCGCGCGCTTCTTGGGCAGTTCCGCCGTCTGTTCGATCAGGCGGAAGGACTGGGACTGAAGGCTTTTCCACGCGATTTCCCGCGCCTCGTCGCAGTCCGAAAGGATCTTGTCGAACACGGCGGGCGAAAGATGGCAGACCTCGGTCCTGGTCAGCGCGGTCAGGTCCGACTGCAACCGCTCGGGCGCGCCGCGAAGATCGACGATATCGCCGGGCACGAAAAAGGCGGCGATGGTCCCGCGGCCGTCCTGCTGAATCCGCCGCACGCCGAGGATGCCTTCGGCGATGCCGAAAACCGGCCGGGCCTCGAGCATGTCCCAAGAAACGTATTCCTTGGCCTTGAGTACCCGGTGCGAGGAGCGTTCGGAAAGTTCGGACAACAGGTCCGGCCTCAGAACCGAACAGAAGAAGTTGGTTCTGAAGAACAGCGCGCAGCGCGAGCACCCTTCCGGAATCTCTGCCATTTCTCCTCCCTGACGGTCCACGTGATAGCGGGACGAGGGAATTTCGGCCTTGACTTGTATCAAATCGATATCACGGCAGATCCCTCACCCGGAAGACGGGGCCGCCGCCGGAGGAGGGATGATTCGCATTCTGTCGGTTTTCGGGCTGACCGCCGTGGCGATGATCGCCATCTTCCGCGCGGCCGGCCGGCATGCCGACACGGCGGCGATGCAAGGATATTGCGACAATCCCGACCTGGTCCTTCGATCTGCCGGCATCATCCTGTCCGGCAACACCCGGGATTTCCGAAAGGACAGGCGTGGATATGTCGTCGCGTCGAAGCGGATCTTCCCGGTTCCGCGGCGGGCCGGCGAATCCGAACCGGCCCATCTGCTCCGTTTGCGCGGGGCCACCGAGCGCAGCTGCCCCTGATACTCACGAAATCGTCTTCCCGTTCCGGTTGCCGCCCGGAGAGAGGCGAATTCGGCGGTTCTTGACCACCGTCAAGATTCGAACCGGCCGAATGTGGTGAAACCATAGGGAAACAACCATCACATTGGGAAACACTGCCATGTCCGACCGCCGTCAATCCGAGTTCTGGGGTAAGCTCGTCTTTTCGCTGTCGCTGGCCGCGGTGCTGTTCTTCTTCTGGTGGCTGCTGGTCTACGGCCCCGGTGTCGCGCCGGTCCAATAGGTCGAGACGCGCGAGGACGAGGAGAGCCGGAGGACGGGCCACCTTCATGATGTCGCCCGCCGGCGTCGATACCACCGGCACCATCGCCGGCACCATCTGGGAGGCCACCCGCAACCCGCTGTGGAACCCGCTCAACCTGCACCGTTTCCCGGCCAGCATCGCCCATGGCGGAGCGATCGTGGGCGCCCATGCAGCCTACATGTTCCTGACCGAGAAAGACCCCGCACGACGCGCCCGTCAGGACTGGATGGGATACAGGCCCGATTTCATCGCCATCTTCAGCTTCCTGCCACTGCCCTTCGCTTCGCCGGCTACCGGCTGATGGCCGAAATCTACTCCTGTTCGCAGCAGATGACTGGGGCCTCCGGGTGCGCGGAACGGGCGAAAATCTCGCCAAGAGCCCCGATCGCCACCTGCCAGACCCTCTTGCGGCCTTCGTCGGCAAGAACCCCCGCAAAGGCGCGCGCCGCCCGTTCCGGCGCGATCCCGGCCAGAAGGCGGGCGGCCTCGACGTGGTGATAGCCCTCGTCGCGGAAAACGAAGTCGAACAGCGCCTCGAACGCCTCTTCGCGGTGCACCCGGGCCAGAAGCCCGGCCGCCGCGAGGCGGACGGCAGGCCATTCGTCGCTCAGCGCCGTCCACACCTCTCCGGGCGCGGCCCCGATCCGGTCCAGCCCGCGCAGCGCCTCGAGCCGGACCACCCGCGCGGGATCGGACAGGAGCGCGGCAAGGATCGCCGGAATCTGGGCCTCGTCCAGACCGGCGGCCAGGCGAATGGCGCTCAGGCGGTCGGGTTCGTCGCCCGCGGCCAGGATTTCGGTCACCACCGGCAGCACCTCGTCCGCCGGCACCGCGCATCCCGCCGCGGCCAGCCGGGCCAGCGATTCCAGCGCCGCCCGGCACAGGTCCGCGCGTTCGTCCTTCAGGACCGGCACCAGCCACTCCACCACCCATGGCGCGCGCACCTCGCCCAGAAGGCCGATCGCGTAGCGCCGCACTTCGATCGAGGCGGGAATGTCGGGATCGGGCGAAACCCGCTTCTTTCCGACCCGGCGCCGCTCTACCAGTTCGAGACGCCGCAGGTCGTCCTCGCCCAGTTCCAGTTCCGCCACGGGCTCTTCGGCGGTGGCGATGGCAGCCGGGTGCAGGATCGCTTCCAGCGTCGAGCGGGGCGCCGCCCCGGTCTCGGGGTCGCTTTCCTCATCGGCAACCGAAGCCGGGTTCGCTCCGGCTGCCTCGTCGATGTCGGGTTCCGCACTGGCGGGATCTTCATCGCCCACCGTTGCATCCGCCGCGCCGTCCCCGGCAGGCATTTCCGACTCGGGCAGGATGCTGCCGCCCGCGGCCTCAAGAAGCACATAGGCCGCAAGATTGCCGGGGGCCGCGCCCGTCTCGGCCGCCATTTCGCCCAGCGCGGAAAGCGCGGCGTTGCGCACCGTCCTGTCGTCATCGGCGGCTGCAACCAGAAGCCGGTCCACAGCCGCCGTCCCCAGGTCGCGCAGCACCTCGATCAGCCGCAGGCGAAGATCGACCGGCAGGCGGGCGTCATTCGCGGCCCTCCCGACCGCCTCGATGGCCCCGGCGGGATCGAGCACGGTCCAGGCGCGGGCGGCGTCCTCGGAAATGTCGGCATTCCCGGCAAAGGCGGCGCCCAGCCGTTCGACCACGACCTGCGCGTCGAAACGCTGCGGCGCGCGCGCGACCACCGAAAAGGCGGCCCGACGCACGACGGCCGAGTCGTCCTCCATGGCCCGGAGAACCTCCTCGACCCGGTCGGCGCCAAGCGCGGACACCGCCAGCGCCCGCACCGCCGCGTCCGGGTCGTCCAGCATCGGAACCAGCGGCCCGGACCCGAAGCCCAGCGCCACATTGGCGCGGATCGCGCGCAGGCGCACCTCGGGTTCGGGATCGGACAGGCATCTGGCCAGCAGATCGCCCGCATCGGCCGTATCGCACTGCGCCAACGCCCCGGCCACGCGCCGGCGGAACCGGGCATCGGCGGCATCAAATCTGCGCGCCAGCGCGGCGAAGCCGTCCGGCCCCATGGCCATCAGCGCCGGAATGGCGAATTCGGAAACGTCCTGGCCCTCTTCGTCGTCAAGCGCCGCGCAGATCGCATCGACGCCCTCGCGATCCCCCATCTGGCCGAGCCCGCGGATCGCCTGAAGCTGGATGTCCACCCAGTCGTCCCAGCCCTCTTCGTAGAACCCGCTCTCGTCCCAGGCGAAGCCATCCTCGTCCCCGCGCGACACCGCGAGACGGCGCAGGACCGGCAGCAGCGGCGCATGGCGAATGGCCGTCAGCGCCTCGATCACCGCCTGCTTCACCTTGGGGTCGGGATCGCCGATCAGGTTCTCCATCAGGGCCGCCGCGTGGGGCGCGGCCCCGATCGCGGCAAGCGCCTCGACCGCGTCGAACCTCACGTCCGGATCCTCGTCCAGAAGCGCCTTTCGCAGCGCCGCGCCGGCCACGCCCTGCGGGCAATGCGCAAGGGCCTGCGCGGCCGCGCATCTGTGGACATCGACCCCCTCTTCGAGGATCCGTACCAGCGCATCGACTGCCCCCGGATGGATCATGCTGCCTCCTCCTCTCGCGCAAGCGACCGAACTCGATAAAGCCCGGCGATCGCGGCAGGGCGGTCCCTGTTCTTGCCCGGAACCCCTGCCCCCGAAACGAAAGGGGCGCGGCCCACCCCGTCAGCGGCGGATCCGCGCCCCCTTCCCGTCATCGTCTCAGACCGAAATGTCGCGCGGGGCGAACGACATCGAGCGGAACTCGCTCTTGTACGGCGTTTCCCCGATCTTTCTGATGTTCGCGACACCCATCTTGTAGTTGTAGTTGCCGCTGATCCAGTCGGGGATCCGCCCTTCCAGCGCGTTCGCCGGCTGCGAGGTGTGCAGGAAGTCCATGTAGATCACGCCCTTCCTGATCGCGCGCGTCACCATGGCCACGCCGGTTACCGCCGCTTCGAGCAGTTCGACATTTCCGTTCCTCATCTGGCCCGAGAAGGTATAGTCGTCCGCCTCGACCCCCAGCGTGGTTTCCTTCAGCGACGGCACGCGGTCGGACCACACCATCACCAGATCGCCGCTTTCGATACCGCGCGCCGCGGCATCCTCGGGGTGGATCTCCACGTAGTTTTCCGGCCAGCGCTGCACGATGTAGGGCCGGCGGCGATCATCGAAGCCCGATTGCCAGCGCTCGTTCGTGCGACCCGAGGTGCACCACAGTTCCTCGCCCCTGGGCTGGAGCCACTCCCAGTAGTCCGAGAACAGCGACCAGGGCGATTTCTCGATGTTGCACTTGCCGGTCTGCGAATTGAAATGCGTCAGCTTCTTGTTGTACATCACCGCCCCCATGGGGCCGGTCGGGTTCAGCTTGCGATTGATATCGTGCAGCCTCAGCGTCTCGACCAGGTTGCCGTCCTCGTCCATTAGGACCGGCGCCTGGATGCCGTTGGTGCCGAATTCGGCGAACTTCTCGTGCAGGGTCTTGCCTTCGCGCCTGGCCACGACCTTGACCAGGTTGAAGTCCTTGCGGCTGCCGCGGGTGAAGCGCGCGGCCTCTTCCGCGACATCGTTCGACGTCTTCCAGTCATAGCCGGGAAAGCCCATCCGCCTGGCCAGCTGGGCGATGATCCACCAGTCCGGCCTTGCCTCGCCCGGCGCATCGTAGAACTTCGAGTAGAGCCGCACCCTCCGTTCGCCATTGGCGCGCAGGAAGTCCTCCTCGCCCCAGGTGGCGGCCGGCAGCACGATGTCGGCGAACTGGTTGCCGATGGGATCGACCAGGTAGATGTCCTGGTTGACCACCACCATGCCGCCCGAGTCGACCCGCGCCTTCAGCGCCTCGACGATCTTCTCCTTCTTCGCCGAGCGGATCTGGTTCGGGTTGCCGCGGGTCAGCTCTTCGAACCTCGCGGCCAGCTTTTCGGACGCGCACATGGATTGCACCCAGGTGGTGCCGATGACATGGGCCATGCGGGTGTGACCGGCCAGCAGCCAGGTGTCGGTATCCAGCGCTCGGCGCCGGCGCCCCGGCACCTTCATCGGCGACTTGTTGCGCGGATAGCCGCCGCCCTTCACGCCGCCGCGCTGGTGCCCGCCGGCGCGGCCGATCACCTGCCCGGGTCGTCCGCCGCATCCGCAGATGATGCCCAGCGCCGAAATCGCCATCGTGTTGGCGGTGTTGTTCGACCAGTAGAAGCCCTTCTCGATCATGATCGAGGTCTTCGGTCGCCTGCCGCCCACGGGCCTGGCCAGCATCTCGGCCGCCTTGCGGATCTTCTCGGCCGACACGCCCGACAGTTTCGAGGCGTTCTCGACCGTGAATTCGTCCTGCGAGGTGATCCACTTGGCCCAGTCGTCATAACCCCTGGTCTGGAACTTGCCCCAGGTCGTGCGCCATTGCCACGGCGTGTTGCGGGTGCCCTGGCCGAAGCCCGAGCTCGACCCCCACTTGTCGTTGACCCAGTCGCGGATCCATTCGGCATCCTGCCATCCGTTCTCGACGATGGTGCGGGCGATGGCGTTGACCACCAGAAGATCGGTGCCCGGCAGCACGTCGAGCCACAGCCCGCCGTGATCCTCGATGAAGGCCACGCCGGCGGTGCGCCGCGGGTTCATCATGATGACCTTCTGCCGACCGGCCTCGATCGACGGTTTCATCCACTGCGTGAACAGGATGGTCTTGGTCTCGTAGGGATCGGTGCCGCAGACCATCAGCACCTCGGCATCGCTCCAGTCCTTGTAGGAGGGGCCGAAATTGTCGAACCCGGCATCCCGGAAACCGGGGGTCGAGGACACCGGCGAGGGCGCGTCATGCCAGGCGAAGTTGACCGTGTTGATCGACCGCAGGGCCAGCTTGGTGATGGCGTAGGTGTTCTCGATATACTGGTACGAGTAGGTCTTGACGCCATAGGCCTTGGGGCCGAACTTCTCGATCACGTAGTTGGCGACCTCGGCCGCGACATCGAGCGCGAGATCCCAGGTGACCGGCTGGAGGATGCCGTGAATGCGCATCATCGGCGTCTTGAGGCGGTCGCGCGTCGGGGTCTGCGGATTGTAGCATTTCTGCGCGATGCACCCGCCGCGAACCGAGGAGTCGCCGTTCACGTTGACGAACTCGGTATCCTTGTCGGGCAGGATCACCACGTGGTGCGGCTCGCCCTCGTGCATGACGATGTTGTGCTGGTTCGGCGCCACCCAGGGGCCGAGAATCTCAGTCGGGAAGTCCACGCCGAAGGCGTTGTCCTTGGCCTCGGGGCCGCCATTGCGGTTGCCCGCGACCGGCCAGCGGTAGATCTTGTACCCGCAGGCGACGATGCAGTAGTCGCAGGCGGTGGTCAGAACCTCGGCATCCGGCGGCGGCAAGGGGACGTTCGTGTCGGGAATATAATATGGGGTTGTCATGTTCCGCTCCCTCAGCCTTGCAGGTTGTCGTGACGGCCGAAGATCAACCCGAAGACGCCGGTGGCGTAGATGTCGTCACCGTCGAGTTCGAGCAGGATCTGCGGCAGGCTCTGGTAGGCCTGACCCGAAATGAGGATCCCGTGCCGCGTCAGGTCGTAGGTGCTCAGGTGCAGCGGACAGGCGCCCAGCGACTTGGTGTCCGCCTTGTAGCTGCCGTTCAGGGGCCCGCCCTGGTGGGTGCAGGCATAGTTGAAGGCGACCACGTCCTTGTCCGGGCCGATCCCGCCGCCGGCGGGCGTGCCCAGCTTGACCACCATGTTTTCCGAATACATCCCCTCGTCGGGATAGGAGAAGTCGAACGGCTCGTCCTGTTTCAGCGCCGACAGCCTGGTCACGAACTTGCGGGGATAGGCCGTCATCTGCCCCTGCATCTGCCGGGCGAATACCGTTCCCGGATCCAGCGTCACCATCACCGTCGTCGTCGCGCCGGAGGTCATCAGGAAATTCCGTCTCGACATCAGGCACTTGTGCCCGATCCTGCTGGCGGCGCTCCTGCCGGAGAGCCCGTCCTTCCGAGGCGTGTTGCGTGTCATGTCATGTTTCCTTCTCTTCGGGCTCAATTGTCGTCCAGCGGCCCGTAGGGCGGCAGGGTGGGCGCCTCGACCCTCAACTCGTCGCCGCTGAAGCCTTCGAGAAAGGCGACCAGGTCGGCCACCTCGTCGTCGCTCAGGCCCAGCGGCCTGAGCAGCGGGGTCTTGTTCGCGGCCATGGTGCCGTCGGTGAACTCGTTCTCACCGCCACCGGCGTTGTAGAACCGGACGACCTCTTCCAGATCCCAGAATGCGCCGTTGTGCATGTAGGGCGCCGTATAAAGCGTGTAGCGCAGGGCCGGCGTGCGGAACTTGCCCATGTCCTCGGGCAGCTTGGTCCGGTAGTAGAGCCCGGCATCGTCCTTGATCTTGCGGTAGATCTCCTGCGTCACGCCCTTGGCGTACTGTTCGTAACGGAAGGTGATCTGCGCCAAGCCGTCCTCTTCCCAGCGCTCGGCGGGCGGCACACCCAGATTGTAGTATTTCTCGTCCGAAGCCAGCGCGCCGTTGTGGCACTGGATGCAGCCGGCCTTGCCGTTGAACAGCGCCATCCCGCGCAGCTGCTGTTCGCTCAGCGCCGACTTGTCGCCGCGAAGATAGCGGTCCACCGGCGTGTCGTTGACGATCAGGGTCCGCTCGAAGGCCGCGATCGCCCGCCAGGCGTCGTCGATCCTGGGATAGCCCGGCCCGAACACTTCCCGGAACCGCTTGCGGTATTCCGGGATGAAGGCAAGGCGCGCCTCCATCACGTCGTTTTCGCCGTTCCCGGCTACCGCGCCCTTGGCGGCGGATGGCGCCTGCTTTTCAAGCGACTTGGCGGCCCCGGCCCAGAACTGCTTGCCCAGGAAGGCGGCGTTGATCACGGTCTGGCTGTTGCGCCAGTGCACCGTGCCCGGATAGCCCCGCGACAGCGCATCGCCGAACGCCCAGCCCTGGTCGGGGTTGTGGCAGCTCACGCAGGCGGTCGAGGCATCGCCACCCAGGCGCGGATCCCAGAACAGCATCTTGCCCAGCTGCACCTTGGCCTCGCTCTGCGGGTTGTCCAGCGGGATCGGCGGCGTGTCCGGCAGGGGGGCCAGCGGCGGGAAGTCCTCGGCCGCCAGCGCCATGCCCGAGGCACCCAGCCCCAGCGCGGCACCGGTCAGAAGGGCGGAAATCGTCTTTGGCATCGTCATCGTCTCTCTCCCGCCTCAGTTGGTCGTTTCACGCCAGCTCTCGATGGCGTCGTAATTGGTGGGAACGGGCGCGGCCGGAACGAATTCGGGCGTGTTCAGCAGATCGCCCGAAAGCGAATCGAGAAACGCCACGATGTCTTTCTGTTCCGCGTGCGTCAGGCCCAGCGGCTTGAGCCGGGGATCCTTGTTGGGGTCGTCGCCCCCGCCCTGGTTGTAGAAGGACACCACCTCGAACAACGTGTCGAACACGCCGTTATGCATGTAGGGCGCGGTGTATTTCAGCTCGCGCAGGGTCGGCGTGCGGAACGAGCCGATATCGCGGCCGTCGGCGGGGTGGCGCAGGATCTGCGCGCCCACGTCGCGGCGCACGTTCATGTAGTTCTCGACCCCCATGAAGCTGGCGAAGGCGACCCAGGTCATGTGCCGCATCGGGTCCGACCACAGGTCCGGGTTTTCCGGCACGCCGATATTGTGCACCTTGTCGTCGGTGAACAGCGGACCGCTGTGGCAGGTGGCGCAGCCCGCCTTGCCCCTGAACAGCTCGAACCCGCGCTGCGCGGCGGGGCTCATCTCTCCCTTGTCGAAGGGCGCGCTGCGCGAGATCAGCGTCTTGAGATATTCCGGGATCGCCTTGCGCACGCCACCGTTCGAAGGCTCGCCCAAGCCGGCCTTTTCGAACATCTCCACATAGACCGGATCCTGCTTGATGCGTTCCTGCATCAGGCGCATGTCCATGTTCATGATGTAGTCTTCGGTGAGGTTCTCGCGCGTGACGTCGTTGAGGTTGGTGCCGATCCGGCTGTCATGGAACCAGTTCGCTCTCAGCGCCGTGTTCATCAGGGTGGGCGTGTTGCGGAACCCCCTGGAGCCGGGATAGGCCTCGGAGAGCGCCAGCCCGTCGGTGAAAGCCTTGTCGGGCTGGTGACAGCTGCTGCAGCTGAGCGCCGCGTCCCCCGACAGGCGCTTGTCGAAGAATAGGCGCTTGCCCAGCTCGGCGCGCACCGCGTTGACTTCCGGCGCTGCGACCGGCCCGAATTCCTGAGCCGCGGTGGTCGCAGGAAACACGAGTGTGGACCCCGACAGCAGCGCGGAGAACAGCGCCAACCGGATATGACCGCCTGATCGAGATGTACTCATCGGCTTCTCCCAGAAGAATGGACTCTCCTGCGGTCGTTGCCGGCCGGAGAGGAACGCGATCGTACCCGTATTCTTTTCAAGGACCTGCGGGAGGCACATTGACGGCCATCAAGATTTGCCGATTTGCCCCACCCCCTCGGCCCCGCGCACGGGCCGGCGAATGGGCGGGCGCACGGGCGGGCGGTTGCCTCCCACATGCGAATTGCTGCCGCGTCCCGGTCGGGATGCGGCGGCTTTCACGGGAAGACGCAGGGGGCGGGCGGGGCCCGCTACATGGCCAGAGACGGCAGGTAGAGCACGATTGCCGGGAACGCCACCAGCAGCGCGATGGTCACCGCGTCGGCGATGAAGAAGGGGGTGACGCCGCGAAAGACGTCCTGCACGCTGAGGTCCGGGCGCACGCCGGCGACCACGAAACAGTTGAGTCCGATGGGCGGGGTAATCAGGCAGAACTCGGCCATCTTGACAACGAGGATGCCGAACCAGATCGCCGCCATCGGCCCCGACATGCCGAAGGCGCTGTCGGCGGCCGAGACCGCTTCGCCGCCATTGAGCGCCATCACCGCCGGATAGACCACCGGCAGCGTCAGGATCAGCATCCCGATGGCGTCCATGAACATCCCCAGCACCGCATAAGCCAGCAGGATGAAGACCAGGATCAGCATCGGCGGGTAACGCAGCGAGGTGATCCAGTCGGCGAAGGCGCCGGGCAGGTCGGCAAAGCCCAGGAAGCGCACATAGATCAGCACCCCCCAGATGATGGTGAAGATCATCACCGTCAGCTTGGCGGTCTCCAGCAGCGCCGATTTCAGCTCGCTCCAGCGCATCCCCTTCCACACCGCCATGCAGAACACCACGAAGGCCCCCAGCGCGCCGCCCTCGGTGGGCGTGCCCCAGGCGTCATCGCCGAAGGGGTTGTAGACGAAGAAGATGATGATCACGACCACGAAGATGATCGGCAGCGCAGGCGGCAGCGAGACCAGGCGCTCGCGCCAGCTGAAGCCGCCCACCGGGGGGCCTACGCTCTTGAAGATGGTGGCGATGCCGATGATCAGCACCGCGTAGATGAAGGCCGAAAAGGCCCCGGGGATGAAGCCCGCAAGCAGCAGCTTGCCCACGTCCTGCTCGACGATGATGGCGTAGATCACCAGAATCGCCGAGGGCGGGATCATCGAGGCCAGCGTGCCGGCCGCCGCCACCACCCCGGCGGCGAAACGCTTGTTGTAGCCGATGGACTGCATCTCGGGGATGGCGATGCGGGCAAAGACCGCCGCCGTGGCCACCGAGGCCCCCGACACCGCCGCAAAGCCGGCGGTGGCGAAGACGGTCGAGACCGCCAGCCCCCCCGGCACCCAGGCGATCCAGCGCTTGGCCGCCTCGAACAGCGCCCGCGTCAGCCCCGCGTAATAGGCCAGATAGCCGATCAGGATGAAGACGGGGATGAGGCTCAGCGCCTGGCTCGACACCTTGGACTGGGGCACCTGGCCGGCGATCTTCACCCCCACCGTCAGCGCCTTGAAAAACTTGTCGGGAGCGTAGCCGAACTTGGCCCAGAAGATCCAGACCAGCCCCACCAGCCCCGCCAGCGCGGCGGCGAAGGCCACCCGCATCCCCATCAGGACCATGACCAGCATCCCGCCGGTCACCCACAGGCCGATGTCGATCGTGTCCATCTATTCGTGTCCCTCAAGCTGCTCGGCCTCCTGCGCGGCGACCTCGGCGGTATCCTGGATCAGCGGCACCGCCACCGGGTTCGCCGCCCCCAGGACGAAGGCCCGGCCAAAGCCCCAGATCTGCAGCAGCAGTCGCAGACACAGCACCGCAAACGCCACCGGCGCCATCAGCTTGGCCGGCCAGGTGGGCAGGCCGATGTCGATCGAACTGTCATTGCTCCACATCGGCGCGGCAAAATCGAAGCTGCGCAGGAAATGCGCCCAGCTGCCCCAGACCAGCGCCAGCATGAGCACGAAGATCAGCACCACCGAGATCAGTTCGGCCAGCCACAGCGCCCGGCCGCGCAGCTTGCCGATAAGCATGTCCATGCGGATATGCCCGCCCTCGCGCTGAACGAAGGAAATCCCCAGGAAGGCGATCAGCGGCATGGCCTGTTCGATCCAGTCCACGTAACCGGGCAGCGGGCGGTTGAACAGGTTGCGGCCTCCGACCGAAACCACCGCCAGCACCATCAGCCCGAACACGGCAAGACCCGAAAGCAGGGCCATGAAGCGTTCGGCCCTCAGCAGCTGCCGGTCGAGGCGGCTCAGACGGCTGCCATCCGCCAGAACCGAAGAATGTCCGGCCATGGGGCAATGTCCTTTTTCAGAGGGAACACGGGTTTCCGTTGGAAGATGGGCAGGGCCGGGCGCATCGCGGCGCCCGGCCCGATGCCGGAATCAGTTTCCGGCGCGCGTCTTCTTCAGCGTATCCTGCACCAGGTCATAAAGCTCCTGCGCGGGGATGCCCTGCGCGGTCATGTCCTTGATCCACTGGTCGCGGACCGGCGCGGCCACGGCGCGGAACTTGGCCAGCTCCTCGTCGCTGATGCGGACCTTCTTGACCTTCTTCTCTTCGAGGATCGTGTCCCACTTGTCGAGCAGCTTGCCGTAGTTCTCGAGGTAGTAGTCCAGCGCCTCGTCAACCGAGCTGTCCAGCGCCTCGCGCTCTTCGGGGCTGAGTGCCTCGTAGGCGTCGATGTTCACCACCACCGGGCAGTTCACCGTGCCGGGGTTGAGGTTCTCCGTCCACCAGTCGGCGATATTGATGGTGCCGAAGGCCAGATGGGCGTGCTGGGCGAAGGCGACCGTGTCCACCACGCCCGATTCCATCGCGTTGTAGGCCTCGGTCGCGGTCACCGAGGTGGGCACCGCGCCCACCGCCTCGAAGGCCTTGCCGATGCCGCCGGTGGCGCGCACCCGCATGCCCTTCATCTTCTCCAGCGTATCGCGCGGCTCGCCGGTGCCGACAAGGTTGTATTGCGGCATGGGCGACGGCATCAGCAGCTTGGCGTTCCACTTCGCCATTTCCTTCTGCGCCGCCGGGTGGGCATAGACGGCCTTGCTGACAGCCACCTCCTCCTCGAGCGTATTCACCCCCAGGAACGGCAGTTCCAGCACCGTGATGGTGCGGTTCTTGTCGCGGTGATAGCCGGCGCAGAACTGGGCCATCTCGAAGGCGCCGATGGAGATGCCGTCAAGGTTCTCCTTGTTCTTGGACAGCCCGCCATAAGAGATGTTCAGCGTGAATTCGCCATTGGTCTTTTCCTTGAGCAGCTCGGCCAGCCGTTCCACATGCTCGGTAAAGGCCCGCCGCTTGCCCCAGAGCGACACGTTCCATTCGGTCGCGCTCGCCTCGGCAGCGAAGGCTGCGGTCAGGGTGGCGACAACGGCGCCGGTAAAGATCTTGTTCATCCGGTTTCCTCCCAAGTAATTGCGGACGCGGTGGCATCCCGCTCGCGGGTCAAGCTAGCGTCAACCCCCGGCGCTGCCAAGCCCCGGCAGCCCCCCGGCCCGGGAACCGGCGGGACTCGCGCCCGCAGATGCGACTCGGCACGGCGCAACAGCACGGCATACCGGGGTATTCCGAAACAATATGTCACACCGCCCGCGTCCGGCGCATCATTCTTCCGGCGCAGGCCCGTTTACCGCCAGCCGCGCCGCCGCCCGGCACCGGTTGACAGACAATTCCTTATGGCTGAATGGATTTTCCCGCGAATCCCCCCCTTGTTTACAGAGATTTTCAGGAATGCAGAAAACATTTACAAACAAATCGTTAAATTCCCGAAGGTTATTCACATATTTTCAGCCATCTCTATTATCGCCGGCGGAACGGAACCGCTGCCGGCGCGCGCTGCACCTCCAATCCGGCCGCCCCAGCCGCGGTGAACCGAAACGACGAACAGACCAGCCAGAGGGAGGAGCCTCGAAATGACCACAACCTATCCACCGTCTCCGGAAGTCGTGGCCCGCGCCCATGTCGATGCTGCGAAATACGAGGAAATGTATGCCGCCTCCGTCAACGACCCCGAAGGCTTCTGGGGCGACTTGGCCAAGCGGCTCGACTGGATCAGGCCCTATACGAAGGTGAAGAACACCTCCTTCGCACCCGGCAACATCTCGATCCGCTGGTTCGAGGACGGAACGCTGAACGTGGCCGCCAACTGCGTGGACCGCCACCTGGCCCGCCGCGGCGACCAGACCGCGATCATCTGGGAGCCGGACGATCCCGCAGACGAGGCCCTGCACATCACCTATCGCGAGCTGCACGGCAATGTCTGCCGGATGGCCAACATCCTCGAAGGGATGGGGGTGAAGAAGGGCGACCGGGTTGTAATCTACCTGCCGATGATCCCCGAGGCCGCCTATGCCATGCTGGCCTGCGCCCGCATCGGAGCGATCCATTCGGTGGTGTTTGCAGGCTTTTCGCCCGACGCGCTGGCCGCCCGCATCCAGGGCTGCGACGGCACGGTCCTGATCACCGCCGACGAGGCCCCGCGCGGCGGCCGCAGGACGCCGCTCAAGGCCAATGCCGACAGGGCACTGGCGCAATGCGGAGACGGGGTGAAATGCCTCGTCGTGCGTCGCACCGGCGGCGAAGTCAACTGGGTCGAGGGGCGCGATCACGACTACAACGCGCTGGCCGAAACCGCCGCGGACAGCCACCAGCCGGCCGAGATGGGGGCCGAGGATCCGCTGTTCATCCTCTACACCTCGGGCTCGACCGGCAAACCGAAGGGAGTGGTGCACAGCTCGGGCGGCTATCTGCTCTATGCGTCGCTGACGCACGAGATCACCTTCGACTATCACGATGGCGACATCTACTGGTGCACGGCCGATGTGGGCTGGGTGACGGGGCACAGCTACATCGTCTACGGGCCGCTCGCCAACGGCGCCACCACGCTGATGTTCGAGGGCGTGCCCACATGGCCCGATGCCAGCCGCTTCTGGCAGGTGGTGGACAAGCACAAGGTCAACCAGTTCTACACCGCCCCCACCGCCATCCGGGCGCTGATGGGCCAGGGCAACGAGTGGGTCGAGAAATGCGACCTTTCCAGCCTGAAGGTCCTGGGCACGGTGGGCGAGCCGATCAACCCCGAGGCGTGGGAGTGGTATCACAACGTGGTCGGCAAGGGGAAAGTGCCGATCGTCGATACCTGGTGGCAGACCGAAACCGGCGGCCACCTGCTCACCCCCCTGCCCGGCGCCCATGCGCTCAAGCCCGGCGCCGCCATGAAGCCGTTTTTCGGCGTGCAGCCGGTGGTGCTCGACCCGCAGACGGGGGCCGAGATCGACGGCAACCCGGCCGAGGGCGTTCTGTGCATGAAGGACAGCTGGCCGGGGCAGATGCGCACCGTCTGGGGCGACCACGAACGCTTCGAGAAGACCTATTTCGCCGACTACAAGGGTTATTACTTCTCGGGCGACGGCTGCCGCCGCGACGAGGATGGCGACTACTGGATCACCGGGCGGGTGGACGACGTGATCAACGTCTCGGGCCACCGCATGGGCACCGCCGAGGTGGAAAGCGCGCTGGTGGCCCATCCCAAGGTGGCCGAGGCCGCAGTTGTGGGTTTCCCGCACGAGATCAAGGGCCAGGGCATCTACTGCTACGTCACCCTGATGGCCGGCGAAGAACCCTCGGACGAGCTGCGCGACGAGCTGCGCCAATGGGTACGCAAGGAGATCGGCCCGATCGCCACCCCCGACGTGATCCAGTGGGCGCCGGGCCTGCCCAAGACGCGGTCGGGCAAGATCATGCGCCGGATCCTGCGCAAGATCGCCGAAAACGACTTCGGCAGCCTGGGCGATACCTCGACGCTGGCCGATCCTTCGGTGGTGGATGACCTGATCGCCAACCGGGCCGGCAAGTAGGGGGGCGGCAATGGATGCTGTCGCGACGACACCGCCGGCGGTCCTGATCCTTCTCGGCCCTCCCGGGGCCAGGAAGGGCACGCAGGCGCGGATGCTCGAAGACCGGTTCGGGCTGGTGCAACTGTCCACCGGGGATCTGCTTCGGGCCGCCGTCGCGGCAGGCACCGAAGCGGGAAAGGCAGCCAGGGCGGTGATGGAGGCCGGCGAACTGGTTTCGGACGAAATCGTCATCGCCATCCTGCGCGACCGGCTGGCCGAGGCCGACTGCGCCCGCGGGGTGATCCTGGACGGGTTTCCCCGCACCACCGTGCAGGCCGAGGCGCTGGACGCGCTGCTGGCCGAGACGGGGCAGAGGATCAACGCGGCGATCAGCCTCGAGGTCGAGGACGCGGCGATGGTCGAGCGCATCTCGGGCCGCTACAGCTGCGCCGGTTGCGGCGAAGGCTGGCATGACAGCTTCAAGCGGCCCGCGACCGAGGGCGTCTGCGACAAGTGCGGCGGCACCGAATTCAACCGGCGCGCCGACGACAATGCCGAAACGGTGGCCAGCCGGCTGGCCGCCTATCACGACCGGACCGCGCCGCTGATCGCCTATTACCGCGACCGCGGGGTGCTGCATTCGGTGGACGCGATGGACGGGATCGACGCCATCGCCGACACGCTGGGCCGCATCGTGAACACCGTCATCGGGCAGAGGGCGCCGGCCTGACCGGCGCCTCCGGCGGCGAACCGGTACCGACGGCAGGGCGCGTGGGCACGGGCGCTCTTTCCTCGCGTGGCCGCCGTGACACGGGCCGCGCCGGCGGCTGCGGGCCTCGGGCATGGACAAAGCCGCGCGGCCGTGGCACCCCTTGGCGAACCTCAAACGCGCGCGACCCGATGACCAGCAAGACCATCATTCCCGGCCCCGACACCCAGAGGGCCTATCGCGAGGCACTGGCCTGTTTCGGCACCGGCGTGACGGTGGTCACCACCATGACACCGCGCGGGCCGCTGGCCATGACCGCGAATTCGTTCGCCAGCGTCTCGCTGGACCCGCCGCTGGTGCTGTGGTGCCCGGCGCGGTCATCGCTGCGCCATGATGCCTTCACCGCGGCCGAGCGCTTTGCCATTCACGTCATGGCCGAGGATCAGCGGGCGCTGGCCGCCCATTTCGCCGGGACCGGCGAGGATTTCACCGGCATCGACTGGCGCGAGAACGAAGACGGCCTGCCCGCCCTGGAGGGGTGCCTCGCACGCTTCGACTGCGCCCGTCACGCCGTCCACGAAGGCGGCGACCACTCGATCGTGGTCGGCCGGGTCCTGCGCGCCAGTTTCACCGCCGGCAGGGGGCTGATGTTCAAGCACGGCGCCTATGGCGGCTTCCGCCGTCACGACTGAGCACCTCCGCCCCTTCGATGCCGTCGTCAGAAACGGGTGAACCGTCTCACCAGCCGCGCCATCTGCCGGGCCTGGCGCGCGGTCTTGCGGGCCTGCGCGGCCTGTGCGCGGTCGGCTTCGGTCGGCGAGGACGCCGCGCCCCTGCCCTTCCTGCGGGCATGGGCCTCGATGCCGACATTGATCCCCGTGTTCACCGCCCGCCGCAGAACGCGGCGCAAGATCATGTTCACCAACCGGTTCGCACTCATCGCAGACCTCTCCTTGCTGCCCGGTGCGAGCGTAGCAGGAAATTGCGCCTATTTCACGGCAGCGGACGCGTTCAGCCTCCGAAAAGCTCGGGTTGCCCGGATTCGCCGTCATCGTCCTCGCCATCGCCGGTCTCGGCGGCCCCGAGCGGCGGACGGTTGTCCAGCAGGCCGGCGGCACGCAACTCCTTCAGCCCCGGCAGGTCGCGGGCGCTTTCCAGCCCGAAATGATCCAGGAACTGCGGCGTCACCACGAAGGTCACCGGCCGCCCCGGCGTCATCCGGCGCCGGCCGAAGCGGATCCACTCCATCTCCAGAAGCTGGTCGATGGTGCCCCGGCTGACCGAGACGCCGCGGATTTCCTCGATCTCGGCCCGGGTGCAGGGCTGGTGATAGGCAATGATCGCAAGCGTCTCGATCGCCGCGCGGGACAGCTTGCGGGTCTCGACCGTCTCCTTCTGCATCAGGAACCCCAGATCCGGCGCGGTGCGGATCGCCCAAGACTCGCCCACCCTGACCACCCGCACCCCGCGCCCCTCGTAACGGCGGCGCAGATGCGCCACCGCCTCGGCCGCGTCGCAGCCATGCGGCATCCGCGCCTCCATGTCGCTGATCGTCACCGGCTCGGGGCTGGCAAACAGCATCGCCTCGACCATGCGTTCCTGTTCGGCCATGGGCGGGGCCTCGAACAGGCTGTCGGTGCTGTCGTCGTCTTCGGGCCGGTGCATCAATGCCTGTCCTTCCTGCGCAGCTGGATGGGCGCGAACTGCTCGCTTTGCCGCATCTCGATCTGCCCCTCCTTGACCAGTTCCAGCGCCGCCGCGAATGTCGAGGCCGTGGCCGAGCGCCGCCGCGCCGGGTCGTCCCCCCAGCCTTCGGGCAGAAAGCCGGCAAGATCGGTCCAGCTGCCGGCATGACCGATCAGCGGGCGCATGCGCTCAAGCGCCTGTTCCAGCGTGAAGACCGAATCGCGGTCCATCTGGAGGGGGCGGAATTCGTCGCGGGTGCGGATGCGGGCATAGGCCTGCATCAGGTCGAGAAGCGTGGCCGTATAGCTTATGCGCCGGATGCGGGTCACATCCTCGGCCTGGCCGCGGGCGAAGAAATCGCGCCCCAACCGGTCGCGCGCCATCAGCCGGGCAGCGGCATCGCGCATGGCCTGGAGGCGCTCCAGCTGAAAGGCCAGATGCGCGGCCAGCTCCTCGCCCGAGGGGCCCTCCTCGGCCGGGTCCGGCGGCAGCAGCAGGCGCGACTTGAGGAAAGCCAGCCAGGCCGCCATCACCAGATAGTCGGCGGCCAGTTCCAGCCGCAACGCCCGGGCGCGCTCGACAAAGGCAAGATATTGCTGCGCCAGCGTCAGCACCGAGATCTTCCGCAGATCCACCTTCTGCGTGCGCGAAAGCATCAGAAGCACGTCCAGCGGCCCCTCGAACCCGTCCACATCGACGATCAGCGCCTCGGCGGCCAGCCTTTCGCTGACCGACATCCGGTCTTCCTGGAACTGGTCATCCGATCCCGTCATCCGACTGCCCGCACAAGAGACGGGAAAGTTCGGCCTCCGCCCCCGGAATGTCAAGCGGGCCGGGACGCGACCGGCGGGCCAGCGCGGCCTCGGCGCGGGCCTGGGCGGCGGGGGTCATGCGCCCGGCGGCCTCGGCCACGGCGGCGCGGGTGGCAAGATCGGCATTGCACAGCAGGACCACGTCGCAACCCGCCGCCAGCGCCGCCCGCGCCAGCGCCGCCCGGTCTCCCGCCAGCGCCCGCATCGACAAATCATCGGTCATCACCAGCCCGCCGAAGCCGATCGAATCGCGCACCAGCCCCATCACCGCTGGCGAAAGCGTCGCCGGCGCCGCATCGATCGCCTCAAAGACCACATGCGCGGTCATCCCCATCGGCAGATCGGTCAGCGCCCGGAAGGGGGCGAAATCGGTGGCCTCCAGCGCCTCGGGCGCGGAGGTCACATGCGGCAGATCTTCATGGCTGTCGGCGCCGGCACGGCCATGCCCCGGCAGATGCTTGAGCACCGGCAACACGCCGCCGTCGCGCAGCCCGTCGGCCACTGCGCGCGCCAGCGCCGCCACCGCGGCCGGATCCGAGCCGTAGCAGCGATCCCGCAGGAAGGGATGGGTGCCGGGAAAGGCCAGATCGGCCAGCGGCGCGCAGTTTCCGTCGATGCCGAGGTCGCGCAGCTCATGGGCGATGAGGCGATAGCGCAGATACATCGCCCGCCCCGCCTGCGCGCCCGCACGCGCCACGAAATCCAGCGCCGCCGGCCAGTCGCGGGCCAGCGGCGGGCGCAGGCGCTGCACCCGGCCACCTTCCTGATCGATCAGGATCAGACAGTCGCGCCCGACCGCTTCGCGCATTTCCGCACACAAAGCCCGGATCTGATCCGGGGATTCAAGGTTGCGCGCGAACAGGATGAAACCGAAGGGATCGGCGTCGCGAAACAGGGCCTTCTCGTCGGCGCTCAGCCGCGTCCCTTCGGCATCAAGGATCGTGGCGCCGAAGCTCACCGCAACACGACCGGGACGCATTCCGCGTTCTCGGCCTCGAGCGCCGCGCAGAAGCGCCGTGCATCGCCGAGGTCGTCGAACCCGGCCACGCGCAACCGGTAGAAAACCCGCCCGCCGCTGCTGGCCTTCTGCACCACACGCCGCTTGTCCTGCATGTAATCGCCGAACCGGGTGCTGACCCGCTCCCATGCGTCGCGCGCCAGTTCGGCGGTCTCGAAGGCACCGAGTTGCGCCAGCGCGGTGCCCAACGGCAACTCGCTGGCGGCGATCTCGACGGATGTCGCTTCCCGCAAGGCAGCGGCGATCGCCGCCGCCCGCGACGCGCTGTTCTCGGCCACCGCCACCGCCGGATGCGGCCGCGGCCGTGGGCGCAGCGAAACCTTGACGCCGGGCGCGGCCAATACCGCCGGAGAGATCCCGGCCCTGTCCACGACCGAAGCCTCGTCACGGGACGGGGCGGGGACTGCGCCGGTTGCCGCGGGCAGCGGCGCCTCCACCCGCATGGCCACGGGAGTGACCTGCCCGGCCGCCCCGCCCGCATCGGCAGAGGTATCGGCGGGGGTTCCGTCGCCGGGCGCATCCGCCCCGGTCAGGTTGCGCAGCAGCGCGGCAACCTCGCTGTCGGAGAGGCCCTGCACCGCCCCCCCCGTCGCCCCTTCGACCGCGGCCGTTGCCCCCGCCGCCGGGCGGCCGGGCACGGCGGCGGCCACGGGCACGTCCTCGGAGGTCAGCTCCACCGGCCGGGGGGCAAGGATCAGCCGCTCGGGCGGCGGTGCCGCACTGCCTTCGGCGGCGATCCGGTTCACCGCCAGCCCCTGGTAGTCCACCGCCTCTCCTCCCGGATCCTCGGGCTGGATCCGCATCGGCCCCTCAAGCGCGCGCACCACGGGCACGCCGCTTACGTCGCGCATCACCAGCCTGTAGCCCCACACGCCGACACCGATCACCAGCGCCAGCGACGTCAGGGCGCCGGCAATGCTCATCACCTGCCCGAGCGTGAGCCCCTCCCCGCGCGGCTGCGCGGGCGCGTGCTGCGGGCCGGGCCCGTCGGTATAGTCGATATTCGCCATGTGCGCCTCACTGCCCCGCATGCGGACGAACCGCACGCGATGGTGTCTGCCTGTTGCCTCGGGCCGGCGCTTCGGGCGAATTGTTACCGCATCTCCTGCGCCGGCTTGACGCCAAGAATACCAAGACCGGCGGAAATGACAACGGCCACGGCCCGGGCCAGCGCCAGTTTCGCCCGGCTGGTGTCCGCGTCGCCCTCCTGCAGGAAGCGCAGCTGGGGCAGGTCGTTGCCGCGATTCCACAGCGCGTGGAAATCCCCGGCCAGCTCATATAGGTAGAAGGCGACCCGGTGAGGTTCGTGGGTGCGGGCGGCAATCTCGACCAGGCGCGGCCATTCGGCCAGCTTCTTCGCCACGGCGATCTCGGCCTCATGCGCCAGCTTCGACAGATCGGCCCCGGCCAGCGCTGCATCATCGGCCGCCAGCCCCGCCTCGGCCGCCTTGCGCATGACGCTGGCCACCCGGGCATGGGCATATTGCACATAGAACACCGGGTTCTCGCGGCTCTGCTCCAGCACCTTGTCGAAGTCGAAATCCAGCGGCGCGTCGTTCTTGCGGGTCAGCATGTGGAACCGTGTCACATCGGCGCCGACCCGATCCACAACGTCGCGCAGGGTGACGAAATTGCCCGCCCGCTTGGACATCTTGAAGGGCGCGCCGTTCTTCCACAGCTTCACCAGCTGGGTCAGCTTCACGTCCAGCGGCACGCGCCCGTCGCTGAGCGCCGAAACGGCGGCCTTCATCCGCTTGACATAGCCGCCGTGATCGGCCCCCCACACATCCACCAGAACGTCGAAGCCGCGTTCGATCTTGTCCAGGTGATAGGCGATGTCGGGGGCGAAATAGGTCCAGCTACCGTCCGACTTCTGGATCGGCCGGTCCACGTCGTCGCCATGCGCGGTCGAGCGGAACAGGGTCTGCTCGCGCGGCTCCCAATCCTCGGGCTTCTTGCCCTTGGGCGGCTCCAGCACCCCGCGATAGATCAGCCCCTTCTCGCGCAGCCGCTCGATCGCCGCCTCGATCCGCCCCGTGCCATAAAGCGACTTTTCGCTGAAGAACACGTCCATCTCGACGCCCAGCGCCGCCAGGTCGGCGCGGATCATCACCATCATCTCCCGGGTCGCGAAATCGCGGATCTCCGCCAGCCACTCGGCCTCGGGCCGGCCGACCCAGGCGTCGCCCTTCATCTCGGCCAGCTTCTGCCCCACCGGGATCAGATAGTCGCCGGGATAGGTGCCATCCTCGAAGGCCACCTCCTGCCCCAGCGCCTCAAGATAGCGCAGATAGACCGACCGGGCCAGCACATCGACCTGCGCGCCGCCGTCGTTGATGTAGTATTCGCGCGTCACCTCGTAGCCCGCATACTCCAGCAGGCTGGCCAGCGCGTCGCCGAACACCGCGCCGCGCGTGTGCCCCACATGCAACGGCCCGGTGGGATTGGCCGAGACGAACTCCACGTTGATCCGCTGCCCCTGCCCCAACGCCGAACGCCCGTATCCGGCGCCCCCTTCCAGCACCGCCGCGACCACGCCCTGCCACACTGCCGGCGCCAGCCGCAGATTGAGAAAACCGGGACCCGCCACTTCGGCGCTTGCCACGCGCGCATCGGCGGCAAGGATCGGCGCCAGCGCCTCGGCAATGTCGCGCGGCCTGCGGCGGGCAGCCTTCGCCAGCACCATCGCCGCATTGGTCGCCATGTCGCCATGGGCCGGATCGCGCGGCGGCTCCACCGCCACGTTGTCGAAGGCCAGCCCCTCGGGCAGCTCGCCCGAGGATTGCAACTGGTTCAGCGCCCCGATCACGAGGCCCCGGATTTCGGCAAAAAGATTCATCTGATCGATCCCGTTGGTTCGCCGCGCGGTTTAGCACGGGCAGCGCCGAGGTCAATCGCACCCGCGCCCCGCCCCCTCCGACCCGGCATCACCCCTGCCCTTCCTCTTGCCCCAAATACTCCCGCCGGAGGCCGCGCGCACCGCGCGCGTCACACCCGGCCTGCAAAAGCACGCGATCTGTCGGATAAGGGCTTGGCATCCGCCAACCGGACCTGTTCACTGTCCCCGGCGGCCGGCCAGCAAACGGGAGGAGCGGCATGGCATCGGACTTCACCCTGGGGATCGAGGAGGAATACCTGCTGGTGGACCGCGACTCGCTGGAACTGGCAGTCGCGCCCGAGGCGCTGATGGCCGCCTGCCAGAGCGACCTGCAGGATCAGGTCAGCCCGGAATTCCTGCAATGCCAGATCGAGGTCGGCACCACGGTCTGCCGCGACATCGCCGCCGCGCGCGAGGACCTGCGCCGGCTGCGCAGCACCATCGCCCGCAACGCCGCCCGCTTCGGGCTGGCACCCATCGCCGCCTCGTGCCACCCGTTCTCGCGCTGGCGCGACCAGCACCACACCAACAGGCCGCGCTACAACGAGCTGCGCCGCGACCTGGGCTGGGTGGCCAAGCGGCTGCTGATCTGCGGCATGCATGTCCATGTGGGGATCGAGGAACGCGAGTTGCGCACCGACATCATCAGCCAGATGACCTACTTCCTGCCGCACCTCCTGGCGCTCTCGGCCTCGTCCCCGTTCTGGCAGGGCGACGATACCGGACTGGCCTGCTACCGGCTGACCATATTCGACAACCTGCCCCGCACCGGCCTGCCGCCGCGCTTTGCGTCATGGTCGGAATACGAACGCTCGGTGCAGGTGCTGATCGATCTCGGGCTGATCGAGGACAGCTCAAAGATCTGGTGGGACCTGCGCCCCTCGGCGCGCTTTCCCACCATCGAGGCGCGCATCTGCGACGTCTCGCCCCGGCTGGAAACCACCCTGTCCATCGCCGCGCTGATCCAGTCGATCACCCGCTTCCTGTGCCGCCTCAAGGCGGGCAACCAGCGCTGGCGCATCTACGACAACTTCCTGATCGCGGAAAACCGCTGGCGCGCGCAGCGCTATGGCATTTCCGAGGGGCTGATCGATTTCGGCCGGCGCGAGATCGTTCCCTTTTGCGAGCTCCTCTCCGAACTGCTGGAACTGGTTCGCGAGGATGCCGAAGCACTGGGCTGCACGGCCGAGGCCAAAGCGGCGTTGCACGTGGTGGAAACCGGCACCAGTGCCGATCGCCAACGCGCCGTCTGGCGCGAATCGCTCGAGGCCGAGAAGCCCCATGACGAGGCGCTGCGCGACGTGGTCCGCCACCTGATCGAGGAATTCCACGCCGATCTGTAGGCGGCGGGGGCGGTCGGCGAGGCGCGTGGCCGAGGCATGAACGTCCGGCGGGGGCTCTGCCCCCGAACCCCCGGAGTATTTTGGGCAAGAGGAACGGAGCATGGGGGTTGTTCACGCCCTTCCTGCCACGGCCGGAGATGCGTGCGGGTTCCGGCGTGCAGCCTGAAAGGCGCCTGTCCTTGCAGAATTGCCGCAAAACGGATTTGCGGGATTGTCACTTGCAGGCGCAACACTGCAAGAGGTAAAAAGAAACAGGCGTTCAATAACCATGTATCGAGGGGAGCGAGTCATGGATTTCGCACTGACCGAGGAACAGAGAGCCATCTTCGACATGGCCCATGCTTTCGGGCAGGACAATATCGCCCCCCACGCCCGCGACTGGGAAGCGCAGGGCACGATTCCGAAAGAGCTGTGGAAGCAGGTGGGCGAGCTGGGCTTCGGCGGGCTTTACGTGTCCGAGGAATACGGCGGCTCGGGGCTGACACGGCTGGACGCGACGCTGGTCTTCGAGGCGCTGGCCATGGCCTGTCCGGCGGTGGGCTCGTTCCTGTCGATCCACAACATGTGCGGCGGGATGATCGACAAGTTCGGCAGCGAAGAGACGAAACGCAAGTGGCTGCCCGACCTGTGCAGCATGGAAAAGGTGTTTTCCTATTGCCTGACCGAGCCGGGGTCGGGTTCGGACGCGGCGGCGCTCAGGACCCGGGCGGAGAGGACCGACGGCGGCTATCTGCTGAACGGGACCAAGGCGTTCATCTCGGGCGGGTCGTATTCGGACGCCTACGTGACCATGGTGCGCACCGGCGGCGACGGGCCAAAAGGCATTTCCACCGTGGTGGTCGAGGCCGGCACGCCGGGGCTGAGCTTTGGCGCGCTGGAGCAGAAGATGGGCTGGAAGGCGCAGCCCACCAGCCAGGTGCAGTTCGACGACTGTCTGGTGCCGGCTGACAACCTGATCGGCGAAGAGGGCAAGGGCTTTGTCTATGCCATGGCCGGGCTGGACGGCGGGCGGCTCAACATCTCGGCCGGGGCCCTGGGGGGCGCGCAGGCGGCGCTGGATGCGACGCTGGCCTACATGGGCGAGCGCAAGGCATTCGGGCGCACCATCGACCAGTTCCAGGGGCTGCAGTTCCGGCTGGCCGAGTATGAGACAAAGCTGCAGGCCGCGCGCACCTTCCTGCGCCAGGCGGCGTGGAATCTGGACCAGGGCGCGCCGGACGCGACCAAGTTCTGCGCCATGGCCAAGCTGATGGTGACCGACGTGGCCTTCGAGGTGGCCAACGGCTGCCTGCAGCTGCATGGCGGTTATGGCTATCTTGCCGATTACGGGATCGAGAAGATCGTCCGCGACCTGCGGGTGCATCAGATTCTGGAGGGCACCAACGAGATCATGCGCGTGATCATCGCGCGCCACCTGCTGGCCGAGCGCTGAAGGGGCAAGCCATGGCCGATATCGAAATCCATGTCACCGGCCGCGCGGGGCGGATCACCTTCACCCGGCCGAAGGCGCTCAATGCCATGTCCTACGACATGTGCCGGGCGATCGATGCCGCCATGCGCAACTGGCACGATGACGACGCGGTGGATCTTGTGGTGATCGACGCCGAGGGCGACAAGGCCTTCTGCGCCGGCGGTGACATTGCCGAGCTCTATGAGACCGGGCGCGCCGGCAACTACGATTACGGGCGCGGATTCTGGCGCGACGAATACCGGCTGAATGCCTATATCGCCGAATATCCCAAGCCGGTGGTCAGCTTCATGCAGGGCTTTACCATGGGCGGCGGGGTCGGCATCGGCTGCCATGCCGCGCACCGGGTGGTGGATGACGATTCGCGCATTGCCATGCCCGAATGCGGCATCGGGCTGGTACCGGATGTGGGCGGCTCTCTGCTGCTGGCCCGCGCCCCGGGGCGGCTGGGCAGCTATCTGGGCCTGACCGGGGCACGGATGGGACCAGGGGATGCGATCCATGCGGGCTTTGCCGATCATTACATCCCACGCGCGCAGTGGCGAGACCTGATCGAGATGCTGGAGGCCAGCGGCGACGTCTCCCACGTGGCCGCCCACGCGAAAACCCCGCCGGCGGCGCCGATGGCTGCCCAACGGGCCGAGATCGACCGGCTGTTCGCAGCCGACTCCCTGGGCGGGATCCTGACTGCGCTGGAGGCCGATGGCGGCGAGATGGCGCAGCAGGCGCTCAAGGCCACGCGGCGCAACTCGCCGCTGTCGATGGCCTGCACCATCGAGATGCTGCGCCGCCTGCGCGAGCCCGGAGCCACGCTGCGCGATGCGCTGAAGCTGGAGTTCCGCTTCACCTGGCGGGCGATGGAGCACGGCGATTTCCTCGAAGGCATCCGCGCGGCGATTATCGACAAGGACCGCAACCCGGCCTGGCAGTTCGCGGACATGAAGGTGCCGGAAAGTGCGGTGGAGCAGATGCTTGCGCCGCTGGGGACGGACGGGCTGACATTTCCAGAGGAGGATACCCCATGAAGATCGGATTCATCGGGCTGGGCAACATGGGCGCGCCGATGGCCGCCAACCTGACCCGAGCCGGCCACGAGGTGACCGGCTTCGACACCGTGGACGTCACCGTGGAGGGCGTGAAGAAGGCCGCCAGCGCAGCCGAGGCCGCGCGCGGGGCCGAGGTGGTCATCACCATGCTGCCCAACGGGAAGATCCTGCGCAGCGTGGCCGACGAGATCATCCCGGAAATGGAGAAGGGCGCGGTGTTCCTGGACTGCTCGACGGTGGACGTGGACAGCGCCCGCGCCGTGGCAGAACAGGCCGCCGGGGCGGGGATCCTGGCGATGGATGCGCCGGTCTCGGGCGGCGTGGGCGGGGCCAGCGCGGGCACGCTGACCTTCATGGCCGGCGGGCCGGAGGAGGCCTTCGAGAAGGTGAAGCCGCTTTTCGACGTGATGGGACAGAAGGCGGTTCATTGCGGCGGGGCCGGCGCCGGTCAGGCGGCCAAGATCTGCAACAACATGATCCTGGGCGTGACCATGATCGCCACCTGCGAAGCCTTCGCGCTGGCCGACAAGCTGGGGCTCGACCGGCAGAAGATGTTTGACGTGGTGTCCACCTCGTCGGGCTATTCCTGGACCATGAACGCCTATTGCCCGGCGCCGGGGGTGGGGCCTGAATCGCCTGCCGACAACGACTACAGGCCGGGATTCGCCGCCGAGCTGATGCTCAAGGATCTGCGCCTGAGCCAGCAGGCCGCCGAAAGCGCCGATGCAGACACCCCGATGGGCAGGCTGGCCGAGGCGCTCTATGCTCGTTTCGTCGAGGAAGAGGACGGGGCGGGGCGCGATTTCAGCGCCATGCTGCCCAGATTCGAGAAACGGCACCGCGGCTGAGCCGCAACCGCCGCCGCGAGGGACATGTTTTCGGCCCGCCCGACATCTTGCGAGCAGGGGCTCTGCCCCTCTTGGCCTGCGGCCAATTCACCCCGGAGTATTTGGGGCAAGAGGAAGGGAGGAGATGTTGCATCCTTCCCCTTGCATGGCCATCGGCGCTCCCGCCTGTGCCGCGGGCCGGAACGAGCCATCAAGGTCAAGAAACCGTTTCTTCTTCTTGCCGGAAATACTCCAGGGGAGTCGCGGCTTGCCGCGACGGGGGCAGAGCCCCCGAACCCGCCTGCATCGGGATCGGGTGTCCTTCTGATGCCAATAGCGTAGGCGGGGGAGCCTGTCGGAGCCCGGATCGACGGAAGGCAGCCTCCGCGACCGGGCGTCATGACAGTTTCCGCTACCCTGAGGCCGGGACAATCGGGGAAATGCCCGTCAGAGGATCGGGGCTGGATGCGAACGTCCTCACGGGGCTCCGCAGCTAGAGCGTCACGCCGAAGATCCGGCCCAGGCCTGCGGTCACGGTCATGGCAACCACGCCCCAGACAACGATGCGGGTAACCGCCGGGCCGCGCGGGGCGCCGCCCAGCCATGCGCTGGCCAGCCCGAGCAGTGCAAGCGCCAGCAGCGAGACACCCGCCAGAACCGCTATTCCCCCCCCTTGAGGGGCAAGGAAGGCGCCGACCACCGGCAGCGCTCCGCCAAGGGCGAAGCTCACTGCCGAAGCGAAGGACGCCTGCCCCGGATTGGCCGCGGCCATCTCGGTCAGGCCCAGCTCTTCGCGGGCGTGGGCGTCCAGCGCGTCATGTTCAGTCATCTCGTGCGCGACCTCCCAGGCGAGCTCTTCCGAGACGCCACGCCCCATCAACCCCTGGGCAAGCTCTTCCAGCTCGTATTCCGGGTCTTCTTCCAGTGCCCGCAACTCGCGCGCCAGGTCAGCGGCCTCGGTGTCGCTCTGAGCGGAAACCGATACGTATTCCCCGGCCGCCATCGACAGCGCCCCGGCAGTCAGGCCGGTCAGGCCGGTGAGCAGGATGCCCGTGCGGTCGACACCGGCGGCGGTCACGCCGACCAGCAGGCTCGCGGTCGAGATGATGCCGTCATTCGCGCCCAGAACGGAGGCCCGAAGCCAGTTGCTGCGATTGATGAAATGTCCGTCCCGAGGCATGGCTGCAATTGCGTTCCGAGTGCGGGATGAGTGAATGAAAAGGGCCACGCGCGATGCGTGGCCCCGGATATTCCGCTTTGGCTCAGATCACTTGATCTTGCCTTCCTTGTATTCCACATGCTTCCGGGCGACCGGGTCGTATTTGCGCACGGTCATCTTCTCGGTCATGGTCCGGGCGTTCTTCTTCGTCACATAGAAATGGCCCGTTCCCGCGGTCGAGTTCAGGCGGATCTTGATGGTCGTCGGCTTCGCCATGGGTCGTCTCCTGCACCGGGCGCGGCGCGGCCCGTGAAATTCCTGTGAGGCCCGCCTTTTACGCGCTCTGCGGCCCGAGTCAACGGGAAATCGCCAGTTTCACGCCCTTCCCCGCCCGCGCCGGGCGGAGGCAGAGCGGAACATGCGCGGAGGGCCTGTAAGCCGGATTCTGTTCCGGGGTCGCCCCCTTCGATGACCATTCCTCTGCGACGCACGTCGCCGCGCGCCTGATGCTGCCAACCCGACCCCCCGGCTGAAGCGGGCCTTGCGGCGGTTTCCCTCGCGGGACCGTTCCGCGCGGGGGTCCTATTCGGCATTGCTCCCGGTGGGGCTTGCCGTGCCGCCCCTGTTGCCAGGGGCGCGGTGGGCTCTTACTCCACCGTTTCACCCTTGCCGCGCAGCGCGCGGCGGTCTGTTCTCTGTGGCGCTTTCCGTCGGGTTTCCCCGCCCGGGCGTTACCCGGCACCGTCGCTTCATGGAGTCCGGACTTTCCTCTCTGGCGGGGTCCGCCAGAGCGGCCATCCGGCCCTCCGCGCAGGGACGACATAGGGCGCAGTGGCGGTTTTCGCAAGCGCCGCGCGTGGGGGCATTGCCCGGCAGGGAAGGAGAGGTCGCGGATCGCGCCGCGGGCGCGATGCCTCCGGCGGGAGTATTTTGGGCAAGAGGAAGGGGGATCAGGCGGGCTGGCGGGCGGCGGCGCCCTGCACTGCCGCCATGTCGGCGGGGCAGAGCGCCCCCCTGCCCCAAGGGCGCAGGCGCAGGCGCACGGCGGCCAGAAGCGCGGCATCCGTGCATGGGGCGGTGAAGCCGGCGCGGCGGGCCAGCCGCCGGAAGCGGATCGGGTCGGGCGGGGATTCGGGGGCCGGCTGCGGGTGCAGCGCCAGGCGGGAGCGGGACAGGCGGACCCAGTCGAAGCGGGCTCCGGGGTCGTGCTTGCGCCCTGGCGCCATGTCGGAATGGCCGATCACGTGCCCGGGGTCGATGTTCCATCGTGCCATGATGTCGCGCAGGAGCGTTTCCAGCGCCCGCATGAGCGGTTCGGAAAAGGGGTGATCTCCGCGATTGTCCAGTTCGATCCCGATGGAGCGCGAATTGATGTCACTCTGGCCGTGCCATTCTCCGGCGCCCGCGTGCCAGGAGCGCATGTCTTCTTCGACCATCTGCCAGATCGTGCCATCAGCGCCGATCAGGTAGTGCGCCGAGACCTCTGCATCGGGGTCGCACAGCCGCGCGAGCGCGGCCTGTGCGCCGTCCATCGCGGTATGGTGGATGACGACCAGAGAGGGCTTCAGCCCGTCCCGGCGCGGGCCGAAATTCGGGGAAGGGTGCCAGCGCACCGCCACCATGCTCTCAGTTCCGCGCGGCCTGGCGGAGCGGCGTCGGATCCCATCCGCAGGCGAAGCCGTCGCCATCGGGGTCAAGCCCGTAGCGGTCGCGCTCGGGTCCACCGGCGGCAAGAAAGGCGAGCTGGGCCTGCTCGGGCGAGGGATATTTCGCGCAGTTGCGCTGCGCCTCGGCCTCGAGATCGACGCCGGAGCGGGAATGGATCCGCTCTCCCACCCGGTTCGAGGTGGACAGGGCGTAGCGGGCGAGGATCGGGGGGGTCTGTTGAAGATACGCACCGCTTCCGGTCGCCGCCCCGGATGTCGGGGCCGGCGGCAGACCCAGCGCCGCGGCGGTCTGGCGGGCAATGTCCTCGGCGCTCGGGTCCGGTCCGGTTGCCGTCGCCACCGCGCCCGAAGAGGCCGAAACCGCCTGCGCCGGCGTGACCGCGACCGGTTGTGCCACTGTCACCGTCTCGGATGACAGGACCACGGGCGGCACCAGCGGCTCGCCGGTGACGGTGGTGCCGTTCGTCAGCGCCGCTTCGCGCGCGCGCCGGGCCTGCGGCGAGTCGTCGAAACCGACGCTTGCACCGCTGTCGGGAATGGCCGGGGTGCAGGCCCCGAGAATCCCGAGCAGAATGACCGCGTGATGTGTCCTCATCTCCATCGC
Source organism: Piezobacter thermophilus (assembly GCF_055386745.1). Classification (NCBI taxonomy): domain Bacteria; kingdom Pseudomonadati; phylum Pseudomonadota; class Alphaproteobacteria; order Rhodobacterales; family Paracoccaceae; genus Piezobacter; species Piezobacter thermophilus. The sequence continues at coordinate 2,078,859 of NZ_AP042380.1, forward strand.
CCGTCGCCGGCAGGTCCGTTCGCGGACAGGACTACCACCATCTTGCCGGCTTCGCCACAAATCCGGCGGCGCTTTCCAGCACCTGGGCGGTGTTGAGCAGCTCGCCTTCCGCCCAAGGGCGTCCGATCAGCTGCAGCCCCAGCGGCAGCCCCTGCCCGTCCTGCCCCGCCGGCACCGAGATGCCCGGCAGGCCGGCAAGGTTCACGGTCACGGTGAACACGTCGTTGAGATACATCTGCACCGGGTCGGCCTGCGCCATCTCGCCCAGCGCGAAGGCGGCCGAGGGGGTGGCGGGCGTCAGGATCGCGTCCACGCCCTCGGCAAAGACCGTCTCGAAGTCGCGCTTGATCAGCGTGCGGACGCGGCGGGCGCGGTTGTAATAGGCATCGTAGAACCCGGCCGAGAGCACATAGGTGCCGATCATCACCCGGCGCTGGACCTCTGCGCCGAAGCCTTCGGCGCGGGTCTTTTCATACATCTCGGTGATGCCGTCGCCCTCGGCCAGCTTCGCCCGGTGGCCATAGCGCACCCCGTCATAGCGGGCGAGGTTGGAGGACGCCTCGGCCGGGGCGATAACGTAATAGGCCGGCAGCGCATATTTCGTGTGCGGCAGGGAAATATCCACGATCTCGGCGCCCGCGTCGCGCAACATCTCGGCGCCCCTGGCCCAGAGCGCCTCGATCTCCGCCGGCATCCCCTCCATGCGGTATTCCTTCGGAATGCCGATCTTCCGGCCGCGGATGTCGCCGGTCAGCGCCGCCTCGAAATCGGGCACCTCGATTTCGGCCGAGGTGGAATCCTTCGGGTCAGGCCCGGCCATGGCGGTCAGCATGATCGCCGCATCGCGCACCGATTTCGTCATCGGGCCGGCCTGGTCCAGCGAGGAGGCGAAGGCCACGATCCCCCAGCGCGAGCAGCGCCCGTAGGTGGGTTTGAGCCCGACGATGCCGGTAAACGCCGCCGGCTGGCGGATCGAGCCGCCGGTGTCGGTGCCGGTGGCGGCAAGGCACAGATCGGCGGCCACCGCCGCGGCCGAGCCCCCCGACGAGCCGCCCGGCGTCAGAGGCGCGTCGTCCCCGGCGCGGCGCCAGGGGCTGATGGCGTTGCCATAGACGGAGGTCTCGTTGGACGAACCCATGGCGAATTCGTCCATGTTGAGCTTGCCCAGCATCACCGCGCCGGCCTCCTGCAGCTGGCGGGTGACGGTGGATTCGTATTCGGGGCGGAAACCTTCCAGGATGCGGCTGGCCGCCTGGGTCGGGACGCCCTGGGTGCAGAACAGATCCTTGATGCCGATGGGCAGGCCGCACATGGCCGGCGCATCGCCCTTGCGCAGTCGCTCATCGGCCGCGCGCGCCCGTTCGAGCGCGATTTCGGGGGTTCTGTGGACGAAGGCGTTGAGCGCGCCTGCCTCGTCGATCGCGCTCAGGCAGGCCTCGGTCAGCTCGACGGAGGTGATCTCGCCCTTGCGCAGCAGCTCGCGGGCCTCGGCTAGCCCCAGTTCGTTCAGCTTGCTCATCCTGCTCATTCCACCACTTTCGGGACCGCGAAGAAGCCCTCGCGCGCATCGGGGGCGTTGGCGAGGATCTTCTCCTGCATGTTGCCGTCGGTCACCACGTCGGCGCGGCGCTTGAGCCGCATCGGCGTGACCGAGACCATCGGTTCGACCCCTTCGACATCCACCTCGTTCAGCTGCTCGATGAAGCCGAGAATGGCGCTGAACTCGGCCGCGAGCGCCGGCAGCGCATCCTCCTCGACCCGGATCCGGGCCAGTTTGGCCACCTTGGCGGCGGTGTTTTCGTCAATCGACATCGGGGCAACCCTCTTTGTTCTCGCCTGCGCGCGCGTCAGGGGGCATTTACCCCCGCACCGCGCAGGTCGCAAGCGCTTCGCGCGGAAGGCGGGCGGCGGGCAGGCAGGGGGCGCTGCCCCCGTCGCCCTGGCGGGCGACTCCCCCGGAGTATTTGGAGCAAGAGGAAGGGGCGGCGCGGCGGGAGCGCTTGCGCTGCGGGGGCGGGGTGGGGCATGGTGGGCGGGAGATTTCCCGCACTGCCCGTCAATTTCCGGAGATGCCATGAAACTGAAGCTGCATCACGTCAACCTCGTCACCGACAACGTGGAGCGGATGGAGGCGTTCTATCGCGACGTGCTGGGGCTGGAGCGGCAGGAAAGCGGCCTGCCGGTGCTGGAAAAGCGCCGCGGCTATGCCGGCGACGTGGCCTTCGTCTCCGATGGCGCGATCCAGACCCACCTGGCCCAGCGCGACGCGCTGGCGGCGTTCCGGGCGGGGCAGGTGGTGAACCCGGTCAGCCATGGCCATATCGCCTATCGCACCGATGACCTCGCCGCGTTCCGGCGGCACTTGAAGGAAATGGGCATTCCCTATTCCGATTGGGGCAACCGGGCGGTGCGCGGCTGGCACCAGATCTTCTTCTACGATCCCGAAGGCAACGTGATCGAGGTGCATCAGGTGCAGCAGGAGGAAGAGGGGGAAGGCGCGCAGTCGGCCTCATCCTCGGAATCATCCCAGGTGAGGGCGCGATAATCGAAGCCCCCCTCGATCGTCGGCTTGACTACCCGGAACCATGGCGAAAGGTCGAAGTCGCGCGGCACGAACAGCGAATGGTGACGGATATGCAGGATCTCGCGCCGGGCATGGTCGCCGTCGGCACCCTCGACCCGCAGCTGCGGCAGGATCGGGTAGCGGATCGACTGGAACGCCTGCGCGATCAGCGACGAGCAGATCGCCCGGGTCGGATCGCCCGACCCCACCGCCAGAAGGCGCCGGCGCCAGCGCACCGGCACCGGCGGGGTCGGGAAGAAGAAGCGCAGAAGATCGAAGACGTTGCGCATGTCGTAGCCCAGACCGATCCGGTCGACCATGAAGGAAGCCACCCTTTGCCGGTCGGCATCGGTCAGCCCCACCGGACGGCAGATCCGGGTATTGTAGGTGCGGTATTTCGAGAGCGGCACGGCGACGCATCCCTCGCCGAGGTTGACCTCGATCAGCCGGGGGCGCTCGCCGCCGTCCGCCGGGACCGGCAGCACGTCGCCCACATAAAGGGCGGCATGCGACCAGGTGGACTGGGTGAGATACTTGACCGCGGTCGAGATGCGCTCGTTGCCCTCGACCAGAAGCACGTCGCCGGGCCGCATCACCCGCCTCAGCGTGTCGAAATCGGACGGGGTGAAGGGGCGGTAGCCCGAACATTCGCACCGCAGGCGGGTGGCAAGCCGATGCCCGAGCCAGTCGAGGAACCGGTCGAGCATGGTATCGTTGCGTTCGGTCATCCGTTCTTCCCCTCTCCGAGAGTGCCGGATCGCGCCCGGGGCAGCAAAAGCAAATGCGGCATCGCACGGAAAAATGATCGGCGACGCGGGGAGAACGGGCATCGCCGGGCGCCTCCGGGCATGGATTTCCGCTCGCGTGGTGATAGGTTCGCCCCGTACGGAACAGGAGGACGACATGAGGATCACCTGGCTAGGGCATGGCAGTTTCCGCATCGAAGCCGGCGACAGGGTGCTGCTGATCGACCCGTGGCTGACCGGCAACCCGGCACTGCCCGAGGACCGGCACGAAGAAGCGGTGGCGGGGGCCACGCATGTTCTTCTGACGCATGCGCATTTCGACCACATGGCGGATATCGCCGCGATCTGCGCCGCGCAGGGCATCCCGGCGGTGGGCCAGTACGACATGATGACCCACCTGGCCGAGACGCAGAAGATCGAGACCGTCGGTTTCAACAAGGGTGGCACGGTCGATCTGGGCGGCGGGGTGCAGGTGAGCATGGTGAACGCGGTGCATTCCTCGACCCGGGCAAGTGATGAAGGGCCGCGCGCGGGCGGGTCGGAATGCGGTTTCATGATCCATGCCGAGGGGCATGTGGTGTATCATTCGGGCGATACCGACATCATGGCCGACATGCAGTGGTTCGGGGAATATTACCGGCCGGATGTGGGGATATTGTGCTGCGGCGGGTATTTCACCATGGACATGGCCAAGGCGGCCTGGGCGGCGAAAAGGTACTTCGACTTCAAGGTGGTGATTCCCGGCCATTACCGCACCTTCCCGATCCTCGCCCAGTCGGCGGAGGAGTTGAAGACCGCCCTGCCCGGGGTGGATGTGCGCACGCCCGAGGTGATGGGGTCGATCGAGATCTGAGTTGGCGGGGGATGATGAAGGGGGCTCTGCCCCCTCCTGGCCCGTGCGGGCCAGTTCACCCCCGGGATATTTCCGGCCAGAAAAAGGGGCGGGCCGGGGCCGGGGCGGGGGCACCGGCGTGGTATCAGCGGCGTACGGCCACAAGCAGGTCCATCACGTTCGTTCCCGTGGGGCCGGTGGTCAGGAGGTCTCCGCGCGCCTCCAGCCAGCTGCCCGCATCGGCCGCGGCCAGGGCCGCGTCCGCCCCCGCCCCCCATGTGCGGCCATCGATCACGCCGCCCGCCGCATTCGTGGGGCCGTCGGTGCCGTCGGTGCCACCCACGACCACCGCCAGCCCCTGCACGCCGGCGATCTCGCGCGCCAGCGCCAGCGCCAGCGCCTGGTTGCGCCCGCCCCGGCCGGGGTTTTCGGGCAGGATCACCGTCGGCTCTCCGCCCAGCACGATGACGCCCCGCCCCATGTCGCGCAAGCGCGGGCCCCAACGCGCGGCCAGGGCGTACAGGTCGTCATGCAACGCCTCGCAATTTTCCAGCACCGCCAGCCCGCGAAGGCGGGCGGCATCGGCCACCGCACCCCGGGCGATGGCGTTGGAGGCCACGATCCTCGCAGTGTATTCGAAGCGCGCGGCGGCGGGGGCCGCGCCGATCCCCGACCCGATCACCGCGATATCGTCGCCCGGCACGTCCGAAATCGCCAGCACCGTGACCCGCGCGCCCCGAAACCGGGCGAGCAGCCCCCCCCCCTTGATCCGCGACAGCCTGCGCCGCCGAGCGTTCATGGCCGCGATGTCGAGCCCGGCCCCGAGCAGCCGGCGGTTCAGCGCCGCGATATCGGAAAGCGTTGCGCCGGGGACCGGGTCCTCGGCCAGCGACGAAGCCCCGCCCGAGACCAGCAGCAGCAGGCGCGAACCCGGCGGCATCGCCTCGACCGCCTCGCGCAGGGCCTGTCCCGCAGCCAGGCTGCGCGCGTCCGGCACCGGGTGGGCGGCCTCGATCAGCCGCGCCCCCTCCGGCAGGCCTGCGCCATGCCCATCCTTGGTGACCACCAGCGCAGGCACCTCGCCGAAGCGCTCGAGCGCGGCCCGCGCCATGCTGCCTGCGGCCTTGCCCACGGCAAGGATCAGATCGGGCGGCGCGGGGGCGTCCCATGCGCCCTCGGCAAGGGCGGCGCGCGTGGCAGCGTGGCCCTCCACCGCCGCCACGCCCGCGCGCCACAGCGCCACGGCCAGGCTGCGGGGGGTCTCAGCCATCAGGGGTGATCTCCATCCAGATCGTCACCGGCCCGTCATTGACCAGTTCCACCGCCATGTCGGCGCCGAAACGGCCGGTTTCGACCGGCACGCCCTGCGCCGCAAGCCGGGCTGCGAAATGGCGGTAGAGCCGCTCGCCCTCGGCCGGAGGCGCGGCGGCGGAGAAGCCCGGGCGGTTGCCGCGCGCGGTATCGGCAGCCAGCGTGAACTGGCTGACCACCAGCGCCCCCCCGCGCATGTCCAGCACCGATCGGTTCATCTTGCCTGCCTCGTCCCTGAAGATCCGCAGTTTCGCGATTCGGGCCGCAAGCCGCTCGGCCTGGGCTTCGGTATCGCCGGCCATGGCGCAGACGAAGACCAAGAGGCCGGGGCCGGTGCGGCCGATCACTTCTCCGTCCACGCAAACGCTGGCGCGGGTGACACGCTGGATCAGGGCGCGCATGTCGGGCTCTCCCGTTCTTGCCGGCGGATCATTCCCGCCAGTCCGTGATGTCATCGACCGCGGCACGATCGGTGCGAAAGCCGTTGGCCGGGTGGTGCGCATCCTCGTAGCCGAAGGAGATGGCGCACAGGATCAGCCGGTCGTTGCCGATGTCGAAATGCTCGTGCAGGAAGGGCGCGAAAGCCGCCACCGCAGCCTGTGGAATCGTGGCCACCCCGGCCGCCTGCGCCGCCAGCGTGAAAGCGGTGATGAAACCGCCGCAATCCATCACGCCATAGGGGCCGAGTTCGGCCGGGCTGGACAGGATCGCGCAGTGCGGCGCGCCGAAGAGGTTGAAATTCTCTTTCATCTGCCGGGCCGAGCCCGCCCGGTCGCCCTTCTTCACGCCCACCGCGTCGTATAGCTGCCAGCCACAGGCGCGGCGCCGGTCGAGATAGACGCCGCTATAGCCCGAGGGAAAGGGCATGTCGGGCGCGCTCGTGCCCTTTTCGGCCTGTGCGCGCAGTGCCTTGCGCAGCCGTTCGGTTTCCTCGCCCGAGGTCACGACGATCTGCCAGGGCTGGGCGTTGCACCAGGACGGCGCCCGGCGCGCGGTGGCGATGATCTGCGCGATCACGGGGCGCGGTACCGGGTCGGGACGAAAGCCGCGGCAGGAATGACGCGCCGCGAAAAGCGCGTCGAGATCGGTCGGTGTCACGGGCATCGGGCCGGTTTCCATGTCATGTGGCGGGCGGAGGATGACGGGGATGCGACATGAACGCAAGGGGACTTGAATGGCCGCACCTTGCTCTAAATCAATGTGAGACTCCGCAATTTGCGGCATAGTTTTGCCGAGACGGAAACAGGAGGACAGACCATGGTTGAGAAAACCGACAACGGGTCGCTCTGGCCCTCGCTTTACGATCCGTTCCGCGCCTTCACCTCGCGGCTGGCCGAATGGCTCAGCCCGGCCTCCGAGGCATCGGGCAATGACGACGCCTATGAAATCAGCATCGAACTTCCCGGCGTGTCGGAAGACGACATCGAACTGACCGTGGAAAATGGCATCGTTACCGTCCGGGGCGAAAAGAAGACCGAGGTCGAACGCAAGGGCGATACCTGGTATTTCAGCGAGCGCCAGTATGGCGCTTTCCGGCGTTCGTTCCGCCTGCCCGAAGACGCCGAAGGCGACAAGGCCGAGGCGCGGATGAAGGATGGCGTGCTGCACATCACTGTGCCACGCAAGAGCCGCGAAGCCGTGGAGCAGGCGAAGAAGATCGCGATCAAGCGCGGCTGAAGCCCTTGCATGATGCCGGCAGGCGGCCAGGCCGCCTTCCGGCGATTCGGGCCGGTCGCCGCCGGGGCCCGGCATAAGGAAAGGAGACGCGCATGACCGAACGGAAAGAAGGGCATTTCGAGTTCCTCGAAGGCTTCCCCAGAGACGTCGTGGCCTTTGCGGCAAAGGGCTTCATCGACGCGGAAGACTATGAAAAGACCCTGATCCCCGAGATCGAGGCGCGGATCCGGCAGGAGGGGAAGGTCAAGCTTCTCTACGTGCTGGGCCCCGAATTCGAGGGGTTCAGCGCCGGTGCGGCCTGGGATGACGCGCGGCTGGGGCTGACCCATATCGGGGATTTCCCGCGCATCGCGGTGATCTCGGACCGCGAATGGATCCGCGCGGCCACTCGGATGTTCGCGCCCCTCGTCGCCTCGGAGGTCGAAGCCTTCAGCATGGACCAGATGGAGGCGGCAAAGGCGTGGATCATCGCGAACCGGCCCCCGGACGAGGAAGGACCGGAGGTGGCGGCCGATTACACGATCCCGCCGCTGGAGGACAAGATCCCGCCGGTCGGCTGAGGCTCAGCCGTTCTGCGCGACGACATATCCCGCGATGCCGGCCAGGATCAGCCCGGCAAGGACCGCAAGGGTGATCTTGACGACCGACCAGGGCCTTTCCCCCTGGACGCGGCCCGAGCGGCCATTCACCATGAACCGGTAGGTTCGCCCGCGATAGCGGTAGGCGGCCAGCCACACGGGCAGCAGGATGTGCTTGAAGGTGACGGCCGAGACGGTGGTGTCGATGCGGTGGATGCGTTGGCTGTCGCCGCCGATGTCGAAGCGCACGTCGCGGGCGATGACCCGGTCCATCCAGGCGCGGGCCTGCTCGAAGCCTTCTTCGAGATCGACCGTGTAGGCCTCGGCCCGAAAGCCGGCCAGGTATTGCGGCTGATAGGGCTCCAGCGCGGAAAGGTCCCAGGGCTCCAGTCCGTCGGTGTCGCCTTTGGGCAGGCTGCGCGAGGCCAGCACCAGCACGTCGTCGAAAAACCGCGCGACGCGGCCCGAGACGGGGCGCCAGCGGATCTTCGCCACCTGCTGGCGCTCGGGGCGGCCCTTGCGCATGACGGTGCGGGTTTCGTAGTAGATCGTGCCCCGCTCACCCCGGTAGGTGGAGGTGGTGTCGGCGTCGAAGGTCCAGAAGGGCACGTAGATGCCCTGCATCTTCCGCCCCTTGCGGGCATATTGCTTCAGCCCGTTCGGCGCGAACCACAGCCGCCCCAGCCAGTCGGTCATGGCCTTGTGCGCGGCGCGTTCGTCAAGGGCAAAGGGCAGCACGCCACGCGGCTTGATCTGCCGGTGTGCGCCGGTGTCGGTCACCACCGGCGTGGCGCAGAACGGGCACAGGGCGGCGTGGATGTCGGGGTCGAATTCGAACACAGCGGCGCAGTTGGGGCAGGTGACGACCCGCTTTTCCTCGCTGTCGGCATCCGGCAGGAGCCGTTCCAGCGTCGCGTGAAAATCCATCTCGCGCAGGGCGCCGCCCTGCCAGGGCCCGCGCCCTTCGATCGGTTTCCTGTCACCGCAGAAATCGCAGACCAGCATCGCGGAAACCGGGTCGAAGCGGTAGTCGGCGCCGCACTTGTCGCAGGGGAAGCGGTGCTCCTCCACGGCCGATGCGCTTGCGGGGGTGGACATGGCGGGGGCCTCCGGCGGGAGTATTTCTGGCAAGAGGAAGAGGCGGATCAGGCGGCAGGCGGCGGGGGCGGCGGCAGCACGGTGAAGAGGCGGGCCAGCTCGTCGATGTCACCGGCCCGTTTCCAGCCGTCCTGACCGGGGGTCCAGACATGGGTTTGCCGGGTGAGTTCGCCGCCTTGCGCCATGCGTCCGAGACGGGCCAGCGAGAAGGGGCCACGGGTCTGGCCGTTCTCGGCGATGTGCCAGACCCTTTCCACGGGCGGCGGCGGGGGGGGTGGTGCCTGAACGGGGGCTCGGGCGGGGGCCTCGGCCGGCGTCTGGAGGGGGGCGGCCCCCCAGGGGCCGGAGCGCATCATCTGGCCGGCCATCGCCATGCCCATCCCTGCGCCCAGCCCGGCCGCCATGCCGCCGCCCGCGGGGTTGGTGGCCGCGGCGGTCATGGCCTCGGCCGCGGAATACTGGGTGAACCGGCCCAGATCGCCCGCCAGCCCCATCGAGGTACGCTTGTCCAGCGCCTCTTCCACGGCCGGGGGCAGCGAGATGTTCTCGATGTAGAGTTCGGGCATGCTCAGCCCGTAGCTTTCCAGCGTCGGGGCGATTTCGGTGGCGACCAGCCGGCCCAGATCGGCGGTATTGGCGGCCATGTCCAGAACCGGGATGCCCGAGGCGGCGATCACCCGCGAAAACTCCTGCACGATGATGTTGCGGATCTGGAAGCTGATCTCGTCCATGGTGAATTCGCCGTCGGTGCCGACGATCTCGACCAGAAAGCGGGCCGGGTCGGAGACGCGGATGGTATAGCTGCCATAGGCGCGGATGCGCACCGGGCCGAATTCCGGGTCGCGGCAGATGATCGGGTTGCGGGTGCCCCATTTGAGGTTGTTGAAACGGGTGGTGTTGACGAAGTAGATCTCGGACTTGAAGGGCGAGCGGAAGCCGTGGTCCCAGTTCTGCAGCTTCGTCAGCACCGGCATGTTGTTGGTTTCCAGCATATACAGGCCGGGGGTGAAGACGTCGGCCAGCTGGCCTTCGTGAACGAAGACGGCAGCCTGGCCTTCGCGCACGGTCAGCTTGGCGCCATACTTGATTTCGTGGCCTTCGCGTTCGAACCGCCAGACCATGGTGTCGCGGGTATCGTCCACCCAGTGGATGACGTCGATGAATTCGCCGGTGAGAAAGTCGAATATGCCCATGGAACCGGTCCTTTCCGTTCAGTGTCGGGGCGCGCGGGTCATGACCGCTCTCCCATCAGTTCCCGCGCGATGATCCGGGCAAGGGGACGGGCCTCGGACACGGTCATGCCCGGCTTCAGGCGCGGATCGTACAGCATTTTCAGCAGCATTTCGTCATGCGTGGTCAGCAGCGCGAATTCGTCGTCGTCGTTGAAGATCGACGGCCGCGCCTGGGGGCTGTCATTGGGCAGCCCCAGCCCCTGCGCGATTTCCTCGTGAATGCAGGAAAGGCGCACGAGGTCCGGATGCTCGGCACGGATCAGGGCGACGGCATGGGTATAGGTATTCGGATTGCTGTGATCCGAGACCGCCACGACGAAACAGTAGAAGGATCGCGGCAGGTCGCGGAACAGCGCGAGTTCGGAGTCCCTGATATCCGGCACCAGCGATTTCAGCCGGGCCTGCACGAAGTCGCGATCGTCCTCGCCGGCCACGAAGACGTGGAAATTGGCGGCGCTGTCGCTTACCGCGATCGGGTGGCCGGTAATCCGGCCCAGCCGTGCGGCATAGTTGCGGATGTTCCTTTCGTCCTTTTCGCGCTGGGCCAGCGGCACCGAGGGGCCGAATTCGATGCCGATGCGAACCGGGCGTTCCCAGCGGCTCAGCGCGCCGCCCTTGCGGGGCGAGCGGGAATATTCGTCATAGAAGGCGATCCGCTCGAAATCGCGCAGCAGCGTGTCGGCATCGAAGGGCGTATCCGGCCCGCCGCCGTCGGTGCGCAGCAGCCCCTTTGCCAGCAGATCGTTCTGGATCGCGCGGTAATAGCGTTCCAGGTCGCGGCTGGCCGCCGAGCGCGGCGTCACCCTGTCGGGCGTCGTGCGCGGGGTATCGGGAACGGTGCGCGCGGTGGGCGCGAGCGGCGCGCAGGCCGACAGCACCAGCCCGGCAAACGCCATCGCCCCCCACACGCCCGGACCGCCTGCGCCCCGCATCGTTCGCTCAGCCCGGCACCGAGGCCGCGCCACCATCCCCTGCCCCCTCCTTGCGCGCCTTCGCCGCCGCCAGGGCATCGCGCAGCTCGGCCTCCATCTTCCTCAGTTCCGCTTCGGCTGCCGCGCGGCGCGCCTTGCCTTCGTCGGCAATCTTCAGGCTGTCCTCGATGGTGCCGATCAGTTCGGCATTGGCCCTGGCTATCGCCTCGATGTCGAAGACGCCGCGTTCTGTTTCTTCGCGGATCATCCGGTTGGACTGGCGCAGGTTCTCGGCATTCGCCGTGAGCAGTTCGTTGGTCAGGTCCGTGGCCTCGCGCACGGCGGCCGCGGCCTCGGCGCTGCGCTGGATCGTCACCGCCTGGGCAAGCTGGGTTTCCCACAGCGGCACCGTGTTCACCAGGGTCGAGTTGATCCGGGTCACCAGCGACTTGTCGTTTTCCTGCACCAGCCGGATCGAGGGCAGCGACTGCATCGTCACCTGCCGGGTCAGCTTCAGGTCGTGCACCCGGCGTTCCAGATCGTCGCGGGCAGCCCGCAGGTCGCGCAGCTGCTGGGCCTTCATCACCTGTTCGTCTCCGGGCGCGGCATCGACCGCCGCCGCCAGTTCGGGGATGTCGCGGCTGTCGAGTTCGGCCAGCTTTTCCTCGCCCGCAGCGATGTAGAGGCCCAGCTCGTCATAGAAGCGCAGCGTGCGCTCGTAGAGCATGTCCAGCGCCTTGATGTCCTTCATCAGCCTGTGTTCATGCTCGAGAAGATTGTCGGTGATCCGGTCGATCTGGGCCTGCACCTCCTCGTAGCGGGCCATGAACTTCGCCACCGGCGCGGCGCGGCCCAGCAGCCTTTCCCACCAGCTGCGTTCGCGCCGCACGTCAAGTTCGGATACCGAAAACCCCCGGATCGTGGTCACGATCTCGCGCAGGCTGTCGCCGGCCGGACCCACGTCCTTGTTGCGCACGTCCTGCAGCATCGCCTGGCTGATCTCCTGCAGCTCGGCCTGCGCCGCCGATCCGAAACGGACGATCGAATTGCTGTCGCTCAGGTCGATTTCATCCATGCGCCGGCGGATTTCCGCGCGCAAGCGTTCGTCCGCCTCTTCCATCGGCACCACCTCGGGGGCGGGGTCGGGCAGGATGGCGGATGAGAGCGCCTCGACCTCGGCCAGCGTCTCTTCGGCCTTCTTGCGGATATTCTCGGACATGGGTTTCCCCCTCTTTCCCTGCAGGGCGCGGCTCAGTCGGCGCGCACGCCCTCGCGCTGCAGCCTTTCGCGCAGCACTTCTATTTCGATGGTCAGGTCGCTGCGGTCGTCAAGCAGCATCTTGCGGGTGCGCGCGGCAAAATTCTGCTCCAGATCGTCCAGCAGGGCCAGGTAGTCGGCGCGCACCTGCGCGTCGCGGCTGCGCGCGAAGATGTCGGCAAAGCGAGCGGTGGCGTCGCGCGCGCCCTTCAGATAGACGGTCATGTAGCGCCGCGCCTGGGTCAGATCGCGCGGATCTTCCTCGACCGTGCGGAAAAGTTCGCGCGCGGTGCGCTGGAACTGCTCGACACGGTCCTCCAGCGCGCGGTCGCCGGCGCGGCGGATGGCCTCGGTCATGGCGCGAAGATGGGCCTCGCCTTCGTCCACCACCCGCGCCACGCGGTCGCGCTGGAAGCTGTCGATGCCCTCCATCCCCTTGTCGCGCAACGGGTCGGGGCCGAAGGCCACGACATGAAGACCGGCAGCGATGAAGCCATAGAGAATCGGAGCCACCATGCCCGGCTCGCTCCACCAGGCGGCCAGGCCGGCGCCGATCCCGGTGAGAATGCTGGCCGCGATCTTGCGCGGAAAGGCCGGGCGGCGGGCCACCTTGCGAGCGTGATAGGCGGCTTCGGCCCGAAGCCCCTCGCGCAGCAGCCAGGTTGCCGACCACAGCACCGCTGCCGCGGCCAGAGCCAGCGCCAGCCGCGCCGCCCCGCCCGAAAGCGACATGAACACCATCGGGATGGGCGGAATGAACAGCAGGTTTGCCCGCGCGCCCACCGGATCGACACGCGCCCCGTCATAGGGCCCCGGTCCGGCATCGCCCGCCCCGTCCACCGCCGGGCTGTCAGCGGCCGGGTCGTCCTGCGAAGGGCGCGGGCTGAATTTTCCGCCGAACCGACGCGCCATGCCCCTCACAGCCCCCCGAGCCAGCCGGTGGTCAGCCCGAACAGCAAAACCACCAGCGCCGCGTAGGCGATCTTCTGCACAAGGTTCGGAGCCATGCCTCCCCCGTTCTCCAACTTTCCGGAAAACCTAGGCGATCAGGGCCCCGCTTGCCAGAGGGAACCGTGGCGCCGGCCGCTCAGCCGCGGCCTTTTCCCGCCGCGCGCGAGCGCGCCCCATCGCCAACGCCACGCCGCGCACGCGGCTGCCGGCGCGGTTTGGACGCCCCGGCAGTTTCGCCGCCCTCCCCGACCGCCATGCCAAGCTGGTCACGCAGCACCCTCCGCCGTACCTCCTCCACCGCGCCCGGCTTCAGATTGCCCAGCTGGAACGGCCCGTACGAGACGCGGATCAGGCGGTTCACCGCAAAGCCGAGGGATTCCAGCGCGCGGCGGATCTCGCGGTTTTTCCCCTCGCGCAGGCCGATGGTCAGCCACGCATTCGCCCCCTGCTGGCGATCCAGCACCACCTGCATCGGCTGGAACCTTTCGCCCTCAAGCACGATCCCCGCCCGCAGCGGGTCGAAATCCGCGTCCCGCGGCCGCCCCCTGATCCGCACCCGATAGCGGCGCAGCCAGCCGGTCGAGGGCAACTCCAGCCGCCGTTTCAATGCTCCGTCATTGGTGAGCAGCAGCAACCCTTCGGAGCTGATATCCAGCCGCCCCACGCTCATCACCCGCGGCATGTCGGCGGGCAGATCGTCGTATATGGTCGGCCGGCCCTTCTCGTCCCGGGTCGTGGTCACCCGCCCCGGGGGCTTGTGATACAGCCACAGCCGGGGCGGTTCGGGCGCGGCCAGCGGCTTGCCGTCAACGGCGATGCGGTCCGAGGGCGCGACGTTCAGCGCCGGGCTGTCGATCCGGCGACCGTTCACCGCCACGCGGCCGGCGGCGATCATCCGCTCGGCCTCGCGGCGCGAGGCCACGCCGGCGCGCGAGAGAACCTTGGCGATGCGTTCGCCGGGATCGGGAGGCTTGCTCATGCCCCGCCCTTAGCCCATTCCATGCTCTTGCGAAAGGAGATTGCACGGGACGAGCGCACGGGGCAGGTTGGGGCATGGCGTTCAGATCATGGATGAACCAGGCGCTGATCGAGGCCCGCGCCGCCGGAGAACGCGGCGAGGTGCCGGTGGGCGCGGTGATCGTCTCGCCGCGCGGCCAGGTGATCGCCGCCGCCGGCAACCGCACGCGCGAACTGAAAGACCCCACCGCCCATGCCGAGATGCTGGCCATCCGCGCCGCCTGTGCCGCCATCGGATCCGAGCGCCTGACCGACCACGCGCTCTACGTCACGCTCGAGCCCTGCGCCATGTGCGCGGGGGCCATCGCCGCCGCCCGCATTGCCCGCCTCTACTACGCCGCCGCCGACCCCAAATCGGGCGGTGTCGCGCATGGGCCGCGAGTATTCTCCCACCCGCAAACCCACCACAGGCCCGAGATCTTCGACGGAATCGGCGCCGCCGAGGCCGAAGCCCTCCTGCGGCACTTCTTCCGCGACCGCCGCCCCTGACGCCGCGCCCCACGGGGTCCCCTTCCAGCCACCAAATGTCTTTTTCTGGCCTGCAAGTATCCCGGGGGTGAATTGGCCCGTCAGGGCCAAGAGGGGGCAGAGCCCCCAACCCGTTCAACCGGCCAATTCAATGATCTGCAAGCGCATCTTCAAGCAGCGCACGAACCGCCCCCTCCGGCACGTCCGAGGTCACGAAGGCCCGGCCGATGCCCCGCGCAAGGACGAATCGCAGCTGCCCGTCCACCACCTTCTTGTCCTGCGCCATGAGATCCACAAGCGCCGCCGCATCCGGCAGATCCCCCGGAATGTCGGCCAGATCCACCTTCATCCCCATTTCCCGCAGATGCGCGCGCACCCGCCCCGGCTCTTCCTGGCTGCACAGGCCCAGCCGGGCCGAAAGCTCGAAGGCCAGCGCACAGCCGATCGCCACGCCTTCACCATGCAGCAGCCGGTCGGAATAGCCGGTCGCCGCCTCCAGCGCGTGGCAGAAGGTGTGCCCCAGATTGAGCAGCGCCCGATCGCCCTGTTCGGTTTCGTCCCGCGCCACGATCTCGGCCTTCATCCGCACCGAGCGCGCCACCGCCTCGACCCGGGCGGCCATGTCCCCGCGCGCCAGCGCGGCCCCGTGCCGTTCCAGCCAGGCAAAGAAATCCGCATCCCCCAGCAGCCCGTATTTCACCACCTCGCCATAACCGGCCAAGAAATCGCGCGCCGGCAGCGTGTCCAGAACCGCCGTGTCGGCCAGCACCAGCGACGGCTGGTGAAAGGCGCCGATCAGGTTCTTGCCATGGACCGAGTTGATCCCGGTCTTGCCCCCCACCGAGCTGTCCACCTGGGCCAGCAGGGTCGTGGGGATCTGCACGAAACGCACCCCGCGCCTCAGAATGGCGGCGGCAAATCCCGCCAGGTCCCCGATCACCCCGCCACCCAACGCCACCACGATGTCGCGCCGCTCCACCCGGCATTCCAGCAGCCACTCCACCGCCCGCTGCAACTGGGGCCAGCCCTTGGTCGCCTCGCCCGCCGGCAGCGCCAGCGCCTGCATCTGCACGCCGGCCCGCGCCAGCCCCTCGCCCAGGGCCTCCAGATGCAGCCCCGCCACGGTTTCGTCCGTCAGAACCGCCACGCGCGGACGCGCCAGATATGGCGCCATCCTCTCGCCCGCCTCGGCCAGCAGGCCGGGACCGATCTCCACCGTGTAGGCGCGCGCGCCCAGCTCCACATCCACGCTTGTCCGCATCATTCCCGTTCCAGCACGCCGGGCCGCATGGCCAGCGCGGCCAGCACCCGGTCAACCATCTCCTCGATCGAAACACTGTCGTCCGAGATTACTTCCAGATCCGCCTGCGCATAGATCGGCACCCGCGCGCGGTAAAGCGCGCGCAACGTCGCGCGGGGATCGGGCGTGCGCAGAAGCGGCCGCGTATCCTTGCGCCGGACCCGGGCCCACAGCACCTCCAGATCCGCATTCAGCCACACCGACACCCCCCGCTGCGAGATCATCCGCCGGTTCCCGGGCAGCAGGAAGGCCCCCCCTCCGGTGGACAGCACGCAGGGGCCGCCATCCAGAAGCCGCCCGATCACCTGGGACTCCTTGCGGCGAAAGAAGGCCTCGCCATCGCGGTCGAAGATCTCGGCCACGCTCATGTTGGCGGCCAGTTCGATTTCGTGATCGCTGTCCCTGAACGGCACCCCCAGCCGTGCGGCCAGCGCCCGGCCGACCGCCGTCTTGCCCGCCCCCATCATGCCGACCATGACCACGGTCCTGAGCAGCCTGCCCGACGCCCGAGAGGCAGCCCCTTGCGACGATTCCCGCTCTTTTTCGCTCATGATTCCGTGAATGACGTGATCTTGACGAAAAGGCCATATATAAACAGCCGCAAAAGGCAGCGAACGAGGCAGGGAACCCCATGCGACGACTGGTCAAGCTTCTGCTCTATCTTCTGGTTCTGTCGGGCATCGCGCTGGTCGCCTATGCCTATGTGGGCCCGTGGTTCGGCGCCGATTTCGCCCCCCCGATGGACGAGATCCGGGTTCCGGTGACGCTGGATGCGGACTGAAACGGCACTGATCGCCTTTCTGGCCCTAGCGCCCCCGGCCGCGGCACAGGCGCCGCTTTCCGCCATCGACTGGCTGAACCGGCCGCCACCACGGACCCTGCCGGGCACCGTGCTGATGGAGCCGCCGGTCAGCGACTCGGCCCGGATGCCGGCCATCGAGATCACGCCGCTGGAAAAGCTGGCGCCGCCGCTGGGGCTGGTAGGGGCGGCGGTGACCGGCCTGCCGGTGGATCTGTGGATCGGCTCCGACCCGGCGGTTCTGGCGCGCCTGATCGCCGATGCCCCGGTCGAATACAGCCCGGCGATGCAGAAGCTGCTTTATACGCTGCTGCTTTCGGAATCGCGCCCGCCCCCGGCCGCGGAGCAGGCCGAAACGCTGCTGCTGGCCCGGCTCGACCGGCTGATGGAGCTGGGCGCCGTCGATCCCGCGCAGGCGCTGGTGCAACTGGCCGGACCGACCGAAACCGCCGACCGCTTCCGCCGCTGGTTCGACGCCACCCTGCTGACCGGCGACGAATACCGCAGCTGCGCGGCACTGACCGCCGCGCCCTGGCTGGCCCCCGATTATGCCGCCACCATCTTCTGCCACATGCGCCGCGGCGACTGGCAGACCGCGGCGCTGACGCTGGAGGCGGTCCACGCGCTGGAGCTGCTGCCCGCGGACCGGCTGGCGCTGCTCGACCGGTTCGTGAGCCCCGAAATCTTCGAAGGCGCCCCGCCGCTGCCCGCGCCCGCCGATCCCGACCCGTTGACCTTCCGCCTGTTCGAGGCGATCGGGGAAAGGCTGCCCACCGCCCCGCTGCCGCGCCTCTTCGCCACCGCCGACCTGCGCGACGTGGCCGGGTGGAAGGCCCAGATCGAGGCCGCCGAGCGGCTGACCCGCACCGGGGCCATCGGCCCCAACCTGCTGCTGGGGCTTTACACCGAACGCAGGCCCGCGGCCTCGGGCGGGGTGTGGGAGCGGGTCGCGGCGATCCAGGACCTCGATGCCGCGCTGACGGATGGTGACGCGCGCGCCGTGGCCACCACCCTGCCCGCCGCCTGGGCCGCCATGCGCGAAGCCCGGCTCGAAACCGCCTTTGCCGAGATGTTCGGCGAACGCCTTGCCGATCTGCAGGCCACCTCCGCCCCTGTCGCAGCGCTGATCTGGCGCATCCGCCTGTTGTCCTCGGGCTATTCGGAGGCGGCGCAGACGCCGCCCGCCGACGCCGACGCCGACCCCCAGACGCGTTTCCTTGCCGCTCTGGCCAGAGGCAGGCCCGGATTGGCACAGCCCCCCACGCCGCGCGCCCGCGCCATCGCCGCGGGCTTCGGCCCCGACGCCGTCCCGCCTGCCCGCCTTGCCGACCGGATCGGCACCGCCCGCCTGGGAGAGGCGCTGCTGGAAGCCATCGCGCTTTTCGACAGCGGTCGCCAGGGCAATCCGGCGGACCTGACCGCCGCGCTGGCCTTTTTCCGCGCCGCCGGGCTGGAGGACACGGCGATCCGCGCCGCCCTGCAACTGATGTTGCTGGAAGACAGGTAGGACATGACCGCGCCGGCCCATCCGCATCACTGGATTTCGGCCTTTCTCGAGGCACAGGCAGCCGAGGCCGGGGCCGCCACCAACACGCTGCTGGCCTATGGCCGCGACCTGAAGGACTTTGCCGCCTGGATGGAGCGCCGAAACACCAGCTTCGCCGAGGTGGACCGCGACCGCATCGAGGCCTACCTGATCGACTGCGATGCGCAGGGCCTGGCCCGCGCCACTCGTGCCCGGCGCCTGTCGGCCATCCGCCAGATCTTCCGCTTTGCCTTTGACGAAGGCTGGCGCGCCGACAACCCGGCGATCCGGATTGGCGGACCGGGGCGGGACAGGCGCCTGCCGAAGACGCTGGAGGTGGCCGAGGTGGATCGGCTGCTGGACGCCGCCCGCAGCACCGGGCGCGGCACGCCTGAGCGGCTGCGCAATACCTGCCTGATGGAGCTTCTCTATGCCACCGGCATGCGGGTGAGCGAACTGGTCTCGCTGCCGGTGGCAGCGGCGCGGGGGGATCCGCGCATGCTGCTGGTGCGCGGCAAGGGCGGAAAGGAGCGCCTGGTGCCGCTGTCGCCGCCTGCGCGCTCGGCACTGGCGGCATGGATCGAGGCCCGCGACGCGGCCCGAACCGAAGGCGGCCGCAAGGGCGCGGCCCCCTCGCCCTTCCTGTTTCCATCGCGCTCGCGCGCGGGGCACCTGACCCGGCACCGGTTCTACCTGCTCATCAAGGAAATCGCCGTGCGCGCCGGGATCAGCCCCGCGAAGGTCACGCCGCACACGCTGAGGCATGCCTTCGCCACCCACCTGCTGGCCAACGGCGCCGACCTGCGGTCGATCCAGACCCTGCTGGGCCATGCCGACCTGTCCACCACCGAAATCTACACCCATGTGCTGGAGCACCGGCTGGCCGAGCTGGTGCTGAAACATCACCCGCTGGCCCGCAAAGGCGGGGGCAGCACGTCCTCGGAGGGCCAGTAGCCGCTGCGCAGGGTGTCGTGATAGCCCTGCACCAGCCCCGCCCGCACCATCGCCGCGCGTTCGGGGCCCGGGTCATAGTCCAGCCGCAGGATCCGCACCCGCCCCCCTTCCAGCAGCGCAAAGCGCGTCTGCGGCGCGCCGTCGTTGGGCGGCAGGCCGATCGCCCCGGCATTGATCCACGTCCCCTCCTCGCCATGGCGCGTAAAGGCAATTCCGCAATGCCCGGCGATAATTGCATCCACCGGCCCGGCAATTTCCGCAAAGGCGGCGAACTCCTCCGCGAAAGCCGCCGCATCGTCCACCGGCCAGAGAAAGCGGGCGATATCCGTGACCCCGCCATGGACCACCCCGTAGCGCCGGCCATGATGGCGAAACACCATCAGATCGGGCAGGCCGCCCATCCAGCGCCGCGCCGTATCGTCGAGGCAAGCGTCGGCATGGGCGAACCACCCGGCCGAGAGCCGGTCGCAGGTGCTGCCCTCTTCGAACCCGCAGCCGCAATCGGCCGCCCCCACGGCCAGCTGGCGTTCGCAGTTGCCGGCCAGCACCGGGCAGCCCAGGGCGCGGATGCGGGCCACGCATTCGGCGGGCCGGGCGCAATAGGCCACCACGTCGCCGGTGCAGATCATGCGCGCCGGAGGGATGCCGCGGGCGGCGGCCAGGGCGATCAGCGCCTCCAGCGCCAAAAGGTTCGAATAGGGCCCGCCGAACAGCAGGACCGGGCCGGGAAGCTGCCCCAGATCGACAACGCGCATCTTCATCCCCCTTGATCGGCGCCGCCGCGCGCCCCATAACCCGACAGGAACAAAGGATGCCCGGAAATGGAAGCCTCTTCACCCGCTCTTGACCTCGCCTTCTGGATCAGCGCCGGGGTCATCCTCCTGATGCTGGTCCTGTCCGCCTTCTTCTCGGGTTCGGAAACCGCGCTGACGGCGGCCTCGCGCGGCAAGCTGCGCATCCAGGCCGACAAGGGATCGCGCGGAGCGGCGCGGGCGCTGCGGCTGACCGAGGACAGCGAAAGACTGATCGGTTCGGTGCTGCTGGGCAACAACCTGGTCAACATCCTGGCCGCATCGCTGGCCACGGCGCTGTTCACCCGGCTGTTCGGAGACAGCGGCGTGGCCATCGCGACGCTGGTCATGACGCTTCTGGTGCTGATCTTCGCGGAAGTCCTGCCCAAGACCTACGCCATCACCAATGCCGAAAGGGCCGCCGCGGTGGTCGCGCCGGTCATCTCGGTGGTGGTGGTCCTGTTTTCGCCGGTGGTTTCGGCGGTGCGGCTGCTGGTGCGCGGCGTGCTGCGCCTGTTCGGCGTGCGGGTCGATCCCGAAAGCCGGGTTCTGGCGGTACGCGAGGAAATCGCCGGAGCGCTTCAGCTGGGCCATTCCGAGGGCGTGGTGGAAAAGGAGGACCGCGACCGCATCCTGGGCGCGCTCGACCTGGGCGACCGCACGGTGGAAGAGATCATGCTCCACCGCTCGCAGATCGAGATGATCGATGCCGATGCCGACCCGCAGGACATCCTGCGCCAGTGCCTGGAAAGCCGCTTTACCCGCCTGCCCGTCTACCGGGGCGAGCCGGGCAACATCATCGGTGTGATCCACGCCAAGGATCTGCTGCGCGCCATGTACCGCGCCGTCACCGACGGCAAGGCCGGTGCCGAGGCGCTGGCGAAGTTCCGCATCACCGACGTGGCCAAGCCCCCCTATTTCATCCCCGAAACCACCATGCTCGACGACCAGATGCGGCAGTTCCTGCGGCGGCACACCCATTTCGCGCTGGTGGTGGACGAATACGGCGTGCTGCAGGGGCTGATCACGCTGGAAGACATCCTCGAAGAGATCGTGGGCGAGATCACCGACGAATTCGACAGCGCCACCGACAACCTGCTGTGCCGGACCGAGGACGGCCATTTCATCGTCGATGGCGCCATGACGATCCGCGACCTGAACCGCGCCACCGACTGGAACCTGCCCGACGAAGAGGCCAATACCGTGGCCGGGCTGGTCATTCACGAAGCCCAGACGATACCCACCACGGGACAGGTGTTTTCCTTCCACGGCTTCCGGTTCGAGGTGCTGGGGCGCGAAGGTAACCGGATCACCCGGCTGAAGATCAGGCCGCTGCAGGATCGCCGCCCGTCGGCAGGATAGAGCAGACCAGGACACCGCATGACCGCCGGCCGCGCCCGAAAGCTTTTCGACACTGTCATCGTGGATCTCGGCCGGCAATTCCGCTGGTCGTTCCTGCCGCCCCTGATGGTCTATTTCGCCGCCGGCGCCTCGGGGCTGACGGCGATCGTGGGCACCTTCTTCGTCAAGGAATATCTCGATGTCTCGCCCGCCTTCCTGGCCGGGCTGGCCTTCTGGGCGGGCCTGCCCTGGGCGCTGAAGATGCCGGTGGGGCACCTTGTGGACCTGATCTGGCGCTGGAAGGCGGGGCTGATCTTTCTTGGCGCCGGGCTGATCGCCGCCTCGTTCCTGATCATGCACGGGCTGGCACTGCGGCTGGAGTGGATGACCTCGATCATGCCGATGACCTGGTGGTACGTGCTTTCGGTGCTGATCTCGCCCTTCGGCTACGTGCTTCAGGACGCGGTGGCCGACGCCATGTCGGTCGAGGCGGTGCCGCGGACGGACGCGGGCGGCCAGCCGCTGCCGGCAGATGAGACGCGCGCCCTGCACACCACCATGCAGACGCTGGGCCGGTTCGCGGTCATCAGCGGCGCCAGCTTCGTCGCCGCCGCCAACATCTACCTGTTTTCCGGGATCGAGGCCCTGGCCCCGGCCGAAAAATCCGCGCTCTATGCCGGCATCTACCTGCTGGCACTGATCATCCCCATGATTTCGGTCTCGGGCACCGTGGTGGCGACGATCCAGAGACGCCGTGCCGTCCGGTCGCTGCTGGCCCGGGGCATCGACCGCGCCACTGCTCTGGCCCGCCTCGAACGCGGCGGCGAAGCGGTCAAGCCGAACTGGTGGTATTTCATCGGCGGCGCCGCCTTCGTGGCGCTGTCGCTGGCCGTCGGCATCGGAGAGGTCCCCGGCGCGCAGGAAATCGTCTTCGCCGGGTCGATGGCGGTGGTGCTGTTCCTCATGCGCCAGCTCGTCCGCGCCCTTCCGCCCGAAAAGGCACGCACCCTGATCGGCACGGCGATCATCGTCTTCGTCTTCCGCGCCGTCCCCCTGCCCGGCGCCGGCGCCACATGGTTCGAGATCGACGTGCTCGGCTTCGACCAGCAGTTCCTGTCCGTGCTCTACCTGCTCACCTCGGTGCTGACGCTGGTCGGCATGGTGGTGCTGCGGCCGATGATGGCGCGCAAGACCATCGTTGATATCGTCATCATCCTCAGCATCGCCGCAGGCCTGCTGTCGCTGCCCAATATCGGCCTCTACTACGGCATCCACGAATGGACAGCGGCCATGACCGGCGGCATCGTGGACGCCCGCTTCATCGCCGTGATCGACGCGGCAGTGGAATCGCCGCTGGGCCAGGTGGCCATGATCCCCATGCTGGCCTGGATCGCCCGCAATGCGCCCGAAAACCTCAAGGCCACCTTCTTCGCCGTCATGGCCTCGTTCACCAACCTGGCGCTGTCGGCGTCCAGCCTCGGCACCAAGTATCTCAACCGGATCTTCACCATCACCCGCGAAGTGACCGACCCCACCACCGGTGCCATCGTCACCCCGGCAGACTATTCGCAGCTCGGCATGCTGCTGATCACCACCGCCATCATCACCGTGGCCGCGCCGCTTCTGGCCATCGCCATCGTCCAGCGCACCCCGCTTCGCAGCACCGACTGAAACCCGCTCGCACCGGCCCGCGGCACGGGAACAATGCGGACTTCCTCTTGCCCAAAATACTCCCGCCGGAGGCATCGCGGCCGCGCCCCAGGGCGCGGCCGCAAGGATTTCGGTGTCGCGCCGTCAGGCGCGGCCGTCCGAACTCAGCCGTGGCAGGGCACCCCCGCCCCTTTCCGGGCTTCCTCCTCGGCCTCGGCCGCCAGATCGGACAGGATCGGGCAGTCGGGCCTGTGATCGCCGGCGCATTTCTCGACCAGATGGGTGAGCGTCCGGTGCATCTGCCGCAGCTCCTCCATCTTCTTCTCGATCCGCTCGATATGCTCCTGGGCGATCCGCTTCACATCGGCACTGGCCCGCTGCCGGTCCTCATAGAGCGCCAGAAGCGACCGGCAATCCTCCAGCGAAAAGCCCAGCGACCGCGCCCGCCCCAGAAAGGCCAGCTTGTGCAGGTCGCGCTCGCGGAACTGGCGATAGCCGTTCAGCCCGCGCATGGGCTCGACCAGCCCGATCTCCTCGTAATAGCGGATCGTCTTGGCCGGCAGGCCCGACAGGCGCGATACATCTCCGATGTTCATGATCCCGTCTCCTTCATCATTCCGCCGGAGCCGGGCGCAGCTCGGCCACGCCGGCCTCGGTCGGTTTCCCGGTTTCCGCCACGGCCGGCTTGACCCAGCGCAGGCGCAGCGCGTTGCTCAGCACGAAGAAGCTGGACATCGCCATGGCGAAGGCCGCCAGCATCGGCGAAAGCAGGATCCCCCAGATCGGGTAGAGCACACCCGCTGCCACCGGGATGAGAACGGTGTTGTAGCCGAAGGCCCAGAACAGGTTCTGGCGGATGTTGCGCATGGTCTTCTGGCTGATGTCGAAGGCATTCACCACGCCGCGCAGGTCGCCCGACATCAGCACCACATCGGCGCTTTCGATGGCGATGTCGGTGCCGGTGCCGATGGCGATGCCCACATCGGCCTCGGCCAGCGCCGGGGCGTCATTGATGCCGTCGCCGACGAAGGCCAGCTTCTCGCCGCCCTCGCGCAGCTTGTGCAGCGCCTCGACCTTGCCCTCGGGCAGCACCTCGGCCACCACGTGGTCGATGCCCAGCTCGCGGGCGATGGCCTGCGCCGTGCCGCGGTTGTCGCCGGTGATCATGGCCACCTTCTTGCCCAGCGCGTGCAGCGCCGCGATCACCTCGGGCGTGCTTTCCTTGATCGGGTCGGCCACCGCGATCACCGCCGCCGGCTTGCCGTCGATGGCGGCATAAAGCGGCGTCCTGCCCTTGCGGCCCAGCGCCTGGCCCACCTCGGCCAGATCGCCCAGCTCGATCCCCTCGCGGGTCATCAGCCGGTCGGCGCCGATCAGCACCTTGCGCCCGTCCACGGTGGCCTGCACGCCGAAACCGGTGATCGAGTCGAAATCCTCGGCCCCGGCCAGATCCAGCCCGCGGGCCTTGGCCGCACGCACGATGGCCTCGGCAATCGGGTGCTCCGAGGTCGCCTCGACCGAGGCCACCAACCGCAGCACCTCGGCCTCGTCCATCCCCCCGGCCACCGTCAGGTCGGTCAGTTCGGGACGCCCTTCGGTCAGCGTGCCGGTCTTGTCCAGCGCGACGATCTTCGCCTCCTGCAGCGACTGAAGCGCGTCACCCTTGCGGAACAGCACCCCCATCTCGGCGGCGCGCCCGGTGCCGACCATGATCGAGGTCGGCGTGGCAAGCCCCATGGCGCAGGGACAGGCGATGATCAGCACCGAAACCCCGGCCACCAGCGAGAAGGTCAGCGCCGGATCCGGCCCGAAGAAGAACCATACCAGAACCGTCAGCGCGGCCACCGACATCACCACCGGCACGAAGACCAGGGTGATCTTGTCCACCAGCGCCTGGATCGGCAGCTTGGCGCCCTGGGCCTGTTCGACCATCTTGATGATCTGCGCCAGCATCGTGTCGGCGCCCACCTTGGTGGCGCGGAAAGTGAGGATGCCGGTGCCGTTGACGGTGCCGCCCACGACCACTTCGCCTTCCTTCTTCTCGACCGGAACCGGTTCGCCGGTGATCATGCTTTCATCCACATAGGAGGATCCGCTGATCACCTCGCCATCCACGGCGATCTTCTCGCCCGGGCGCACATGGATGATGTCGCCCACCACGATTTCCTCGATCGGCACCTCGACCACCTCGCCGTCGCGTTCGACCCGGGCGGTCTTGGCCTGCAGGCCCATCAGCTTGCGGATCGCCTCGCCGGTGCGGCCCTTGGCCCGCAATTCGAGAAACCGGCCCAGAAGGATCAGGGTGACGATCACCGCCGCGGCCTCGAAATAGATGTTCTGCGCCTCGGCCGGCAGCAGCGAAGGCGTGAAGGTCACGATGGTGGAATAGATCCACGCGGCGGCAGTGCCCAGCGCCACCAGCGAGTTCATGTCCGGCGCGCCCTTGAACAGCGCCGGAAAACCCTTGGCGTAAAAGCGCAGCCCCGGCCCGAACAGCACGATGGTGGTCAGGACGAACTGGATGTAGCGGTCCATCTGGACGCCCAGGACATTTTCCTTGAAATCGGCGATGAAGCCGAAGATGTAGCTGCCCATCTCCAGCGTCAGCACCGGCGCGGTGAGAATCGCGGCTATCACCGTCAGGCGCAGCAGCTTGCGCGCCTCGGCCGCCTTGCGTTCGCCCATGTCCTGGCTGTCCTCGGCTTCCCTGATCTTGGCCGGGTAGCCCAGATCGTTCGACGCCTTGATCAGGT
This sequence comes from Piezobacter thermophilus, assembly GCF_055386745.1. NCBI lineage: Bacteria > Pseudomonadati > Pseudomonadota > Alphaproteobacteria > Rhodobacterales > Paracoccaceae > Piezobacter > Piezobacter thermophilus. Next base: position 2,104,613 of record NZ_AP042380.1, read on the forward strand.
CGGCGATCTGAACCTGACCTTCCAGGTAGGTCACGGTTGCCGTTTCCGCGGCCAGGTTCACGCTCACGTCCAGGACGCCGGGCACCGCGGCCAGCGCCCTGTCCACCCGCCCCACGCAGGAGGCGCAGGTCATGCCCTCGATCGACAGCGTCACGGTCTTTTGCCGCGCGGGATAGCCGGCCTCGTCCACCGCAGCGACCAGCGTGGCGATATCCGCCGGCCCGTCGAACCGCACCGTGGCCGTCTCGGAGGCGAGGTTGACATTGGCCTCTTCCACGCCCGGAACGGCCTTCAGCGCGCGTTCGACCCGACCCACGCAGGAGGCGCAGGACATCCCTTCGACCGACAGTTTCACTTCGTGCAAATTGCCCATCCGACTCGGTCCTTTCATGTTTCCTGCACCCCACATAAAGGTTCCTCTAACTGGAAGGTCAATAGCCTTGAGCGAGACATGCCCGTTTCCGAATTCATTTCTTGACCTTCCAGCGCTGGAAGGGTTCAGACCCGCGGCGAAGGCACCCTTCATACATTACAGGAGACATGAGATGGCAAAATTTTCCGTCCCGGAAATGAGCTGCGGCCACTGCACCTCGGCGATCGAAAAGCAGATCAAGGCGGCCGATGCCGCGGCCAGCGTGAACTGCAATCTGGACGACCGCACGGTGACCGTGGAAAGCAGCGCGCTGGACAACGCGGCGCTTCTGGCGGCGATCAAGGAAGCCGGCTACGAGGCGACCGCGCTGTGATAACGGCGCCGGGCCGGGAATTTCCGGCCCGGCACCTCCTGCCGACGGGCGGCAGGCAAAACCGGCATGACAAGACCAGCACGACAAAACCGGCTCGGAGGCTGGACAGTTGCGCCCCAAGGGCCAATTGATTGCAGGACAACCGACGCAGACGGTGCCGCATCCCGTGCTTCTGACCATCGACAACGTCACCAAGTCCTGGCCCGGCGAAACCGCCGTGCCCGTGCTGCGCGGGGCCTCGCTGGCGCTGGCGGCGGGCGAGACACTGGCCCTGACCGGCGAAAGCGGCAGCGGCAAGAGCACGCTTCTGCACCTGGTTGCCGCGCTTGATGTTTTCGATTCGGGGGAAATCACCATCGACGGCACCGCCCTTTCGGGGCTGGACGAGGCCACTCGCGCGGCGTTGCGGCGCGAGCGGGTGGCGCTGGTGTTTCAGCAGTTCAACCTGATCCCCACACTCACGGTCGGGCAGAATCTGGCCTTTCATGCCCGGCTGGCCGGGCGGGTCGATCGGGACTGGATCGCCCGCCTGACCGGGCGGCTGGGGCTTGAGGCACTGCTGCGGCGCTATCCCGAACAGCTTTCGGGCGGTCAGCAGCAGCGGGTGGCGATCGGCCGGGCGCTGGCCATGCGCCCGGCGCTGCTGCTGGCGGACGAACCCACCGGCAATCTCGACGAAGACAGCAGCGACGCGGTTCTCGACCTGATGCTCGAGCTGGTGGCCGAGACCGGCGCCGCGCTGCTGCTGGTCACCCATTCGCCGCGCATCGCCGCGCGGCTGGGGCGGCGGGTGCATCTGGCGGGCGGAAAGATAGGATGACGGGCGCGATGACGGGGGCGGCGGCGCTGGCGATTCTGAGCCACTGGCGGCGCCATCCGCTGCAGCTGTTCACGCTGCTGGCCGGGCTGGCGCTGGCCACGGGGCTGTGGTCGGCGGTGCAGGCCATCAACGGGGAAGCCCGCGCCGCCTATGCCCGCGCCGCCGAGCAGCTGGGGGCGGCGGGCTACGACCGGCTGGAATCGCGCTCCGGCGCATTCATGGGCGTGACCGCCTATGTGGCGCTGCGCCGCGCCGGCTGGCAGGTCACGCCGGTGCTCGAGGGGCGGATGCGGCTGGGGCCGGACCGGGTGACGATCATCGGCATCGATCCGCTGACCCACCCTTCGCTGCCGGCGCTGGACGAGGCCGGCGGGCGCGTGCAACCGGGCGAACTGCTCGGCCCCCGCGGGCTGCTTCTGGCCGATGCGCAGACGGCGGCGCGGATCCGGGCGCGCCCCGACCTGCCGCCGGTGGCCGAGATCGAACAGATCCCCCCCGGCACCGTCATCACCGATATCGGCCTGGCCGAGCGGCTTCTGGGCCTGCCCGGCCGGGTCAGCCGGCTGCTGATCCTGCCCGATCAGCCGCAGGGCATCCCGCCCCTGGCCGAAATCGCACCCGCCCTGGAACGGATCGACGCTGCCGCGCGCTCGGACATGGCGCGACTGACCGACAGTTTCCAGCTCAACCTCACCGCCTTCGGCCTGCTGTCCTTCGCGGTGGGGCTGTTCATCGTGCATGGCACCATCGGCCTTGCCTTCGAGCAGCGCCGCCCCGTCTTTCGCACCCTGCGCGCGCTGGGCCTGCCCGCGCGGCGGCTGGCGGTGCTGGCCCTGGCCGAGATGGTTCTGTTCGCAACGCTGGCGGGCGGCGCCGGGCTGGTGCTGGGCTATCTGATCGCCGCCGCGCTGCTGCCGGGCGTGGCGGCCACGCTGGGCGGGATCTACGGCGTGCCCACACCCGGCAGCCTGACCCTGCGGCCGGAATGGATCGCCGGTGGCATGGGCATGAGCCTGGCCGGAGCGCTTCTGGCCGGGGCGCAGGTGCTGTGGCGGCTGCGGCGGCTGCCGATCCTTGCCGCGCCGGGGCAACATGCCTGGGGTCTGGCCGCAGCAAGAACCGACCTGACTCTGGGCGCCGGAGGGCTGGCGCTGATCGCCGCGGGGGGGCTGGCAATGGTGCTGCTTGACGGGCTCATCGCCGGCTTTGCGCTGCTGGCCGGGCTGATGCTGGGGGCGGCGCTGCTGCTGCCACCGCTCTTGGGGCTGATCCTGCGCATCCCCCTGCCGCGAAGGGCCGGCGCGCCGGACGACCCCCTGGCCGAGTGGTTCCGCGCCGACATGCGCGCGCAGCTGCCGGGGCTGTCGCTGGCGCTGATGGCGCTGCTGCTGGCGCTGGCCGCCAATATCGGCGTCGGCACCATGGTGGCCAGCTTCCGCCTGACCTTCACCGGCTGGCTCGATCAGCGACTGGTGTCGGAACTCTATGTTACCGCGCGCGACGACGCCCAGGGCGGGCAGATCGCCGACTGGCTGCGCCCCCGCGTCGATGCGGTGCTGCCGATCCGGTCGGTCGAGCTGCGCGCGGCGGGCCAGCCGGTCTTCGTTCACGGCATCATCGATCATCCCGTCTATCGCGACAACTGGCCGCTGCTGGATGCGGCGCCCGGCGCATGGGAGCGGCTGGCCCGGGGCGAAGGCGTGCTGATCAACGAACAGCTGGCCCGCCGCAGCGGGAAATGGACCGGCGCGCAGCTTGCCCTCGGCCCCGGATGGGAGCGCGTCATCCTCGGCGTCTATGCCGATTACGGCAATCCCACCGGCCAGGCGATGGTGTCGATGGAGGATCTGCTGGCGCATGCGCGCAACGTCCCCAACCGGCGCTTCGGCATCCGTGTTGCGCCCGGGCGGGTGCCGGAGCTGGCCCGCGCCTTGCGCGCCACCTTCGACCTTCCTGCGGGCGCGCTGATCGACCAGGCGGCGCTCAAGGCGCGATCGCTGGAGATCTTCGAGAGGACCTTCGTCATCACCGGCGCGCTCAACATCCTGACGCTGGGCGTGGCGGGATTCGCCATCCTGACCAGCCTGCTGGCACTGTGGAGCATGCGCCTGCCGCAGCTGGCGCCGCTCTGGGCGCTGGGGATCACGCGGGCGCGGCTGATGCGGCTGGAGATCCTGCGCAGCGTGGCGCTGGCCGGGCTGACCGCGGTGCTGGCGCTGCCGCTGGGGCTGGTGCTGGCCCGGGTGCTGCTGACGGTCATCAACGTCGAGGCCTTCGGCTGGCGCCTGCCGATGCATCTGTTCCCGCTGGACTGGCTGCGCCTGCTGGCTCTGGCGCTGGGGACGGCGGCGGTGGCCGCCGCAATCCCGGCGCGACGCCTGATCGGACTGCCGCCCTCGGAGCTGCTGAAGGTGTTTGCCAATGAACGCTAGAATGCTTTGCGCGCTGATGATCGCGGTGCTGGCGCTGGCCGTGCAGGCGCCGGCCCGGGCGCAGGGATTTGCCGGGCTGGGCACGGATGCCGAAGGCTTTGCCCCGGTGCGCCCCGGCGTGGCGCTGAGCTTTCCCTCCGATCACGGGCCGCACCCGGATTTCCGCATCGAATGGTGGTATCTGACCGCCAATCTCACCGCCGCCGACGGCACCGAATACGGCATCCAGTGGACCCTGTTCCGCACCGCCCTGCGCCCCGGCGAGGCCGAGGGCTGGCGCAGCCCGCAGCTGTGGATGGGAAACGCCGCCGTCACCTCGGCCCGCGCCCACCGTTTTGCCGAACGCCGCGCCCGCGGCGGCATCGGGCAGGCGGGGGTGACGCTGTCCCCCTTCACAGCCTGGATCGACGACTGGCGGATGGAAGGCCCCGACGATCTCTCGCGCCTGCGCCTGCGGGCCTCGGGGGGCGACTTTTCCTATGACTTGACCCTGCAGGCGCGCGGGCCGCTGGTGCTGCACGGGCGCCAGGGCTATTCGGTGAAATCCGCCGAAGGTCAGGCCAGCTACTACTATTCGCAACCCGAATACGATGTTTCCGGCACGCTCGTCCTGCCGGAAGGGCGGGTGGAGGTCACCGGCAAGGGCTGGCTCGACCGGGAATGGTCGTCGCAACCCCTGGCCGGGGACCAGGCCGGGTGGGACTGGTTCGGGCTGCGCCTAGATACCGGAGAGAAGCTGATGGCCTTTCGCCTGCGCGGGGCGAGCGGCGATTTCACCGCCGCCACATGGATCGAGGCGGATGGCTCCGCCACCGCCCTGGCCGCCGATGCCTTCGAGGCCGAGCCGCTGGAAACCGCCCGCGTGGCCGGGCGCGAGGTGCCGGTGCGCTGGCGCATCCGGCTGCCCGGGCGCAGCCTGGATATCGAAGCGACCGCGCTCAACCCGCAAAGCTGGATGGGCACATCCTTTCCCTACTGGGAAGGCCCGGTCCGGATCAGCGGCAGCCATGCAGGGCGGGGCTATCTGGAAATGACCGGCTACGAGGCGCGCTGACGCGGCGGGCGGAAAGGGTCCGCTCATGCGCGGCAGACGTCAATCCATGAAAACATAGGTGCCCGGCGCATCGCACAGCGCCTCGCCCATTTCCGGCGGCGCCACCTTGCCCGAGCTGTGCCCGGCAAGCCACCGGTCCCATTCCGGCCACCACGACCCTCCGTGGCAGGACGCCGCCTTTTCCCATTCGTCCGGGGAAAGGTGGTTTTCGCCATGCCGGTGAACCAGAAACCGGTAGTGCCGGCGCGGGTGGCCCGGTTCGCTCACCACCCCGGCATTGTGCCCGCCATTGGTCAGCACGAAGGCGGTGTCGCCATCGCTGAGCTGCGAGATCTTGTAGACCGACCGCCACGGCGCCACGTGGTCGGTTTCGGTCCCCACGGCGAAGATCGGCCCCCGGATGTCGCTGAGAAAGACCGGGCGCCCGCCCACCTCGTACTTGCCCGAGGCCAGTTCGTTGCGCAGGAACAGCTTGCGCAGATATTCCGAATGCATCCGGTAGGGCATCCGCGTGCTGTCGGCATTCCATGTCATCAGGTCGTTCGGCTCGGGCCGTTCGCCCATCAGGTACTGCCGCTGCATCCGCGACCAGATCAGGTCGTTCGAACGCAGGATCTGGAACGCGCCCGACATCTGCCGGGCATCCAGATAGCCCTGCCGCCACATCATGTCCTCGATCAGCGCGACCTGGCTTTCGTCCATGAACAGCATCAGCTCGCCCGCCTCGGTGAAATCGGTCTGACCGGCCAGAAGCGTCAGGCAGGCCAGCCGCTCCTGCCCGTCGCGGGCCAGCGCCGCCGCCGCGATCGCCGACAGCGTTCCGCCCAGGCAATAGCCGGTCAGGTGAACCTTCGCCGGTCCGACGATGCGGGCGATCTCGTCCAGGGCCGCCAGAGGGCCGAGGCGCAGGTAGTCCTCCATTCCCAGGTCGCGATCCCCGGCATCCGGGTTGCGCCACGAGATCATGAAGACCGTGTAGCCGCGTTCGACCAGCCAGCGCACCATCGAGTTTTCCGGGCGCAGGTCGAGAATGTAGTATTTCATGATCCATGCAGGCACGATCAGCACCGGTTCGCGATGCACCTTCTTCGTGGTTGGCAGGTACTGGATCAGCTCGATCAGATGGTTGCGATAGACCACCCTGCCCGGTGTCACCGCAAGGTTCCTGCCCACCTCGTAGCAGGATTCGGGCGCCTTCGGCGCATCAGCGGCAAGTGCCGCCAGATCCTCGGCCCAGTTGCGCAGGCCGCGCAGCAGGTTGGCGCCCGCCTCGGCCCTTGTCCGTTCGAGCACCTCGGGATTCGTCGGCAGGAAATTCGCCGGGCTTGCCGCGTCCAGCATCTGCCGCGCCATGAACCGCACCGCGCGTTCGTTGGCGCGGCTTACGCCCCGCACCTCGGTCGTGGCGCTGTCCCACCAGTCCTGCGCAAGAAGAAAGGACTGCTTCCACAGATCGAAAGGCATGTGCGACCAGCCGTCATGACGGAACCGGCGGTCGGTCGGGTCCGGTTCGGCAACCGGCTCGGTCGGTTGCCCCAGCATCCGCGCCGCGACATGGCGGGCCAGCCGCGTACCGTCGGCCACCGCCTTGTTGGCAAGCTCGAGCTGCTTGCCCTGCGCGGCGGCAAAATGCACGCCCCAGTCGAGCCACGCCCCCGCCACCGCGGCCGGGGATATGCCCGAGGTGAGCCGCGCCAGCCGCGACCGGTTGTCCCTGTCCACAAGGGTTGCCAGCTGATGGAGACTGTCACTGTCGCGTCGCCGCTCGACGGGCAGCGACACGACCGGTTCGGAAATCCTGTCCGCCATTCGATGCACCCCGGCTGAATCCATGCGAGTCCAACCCCGATATAGGGCAGGCATGGCGCGGTGCCATGATGTCGGTCAAACCTGGTGGCGAAAGGCAACACACGCGCCGATCAGCCGCAAAGAGAGGCCTCGCAGATCATGTTGATATTGCGCCCCAGCGCGGCGTTGAATTCCGCGTCGCTCATCTGCTTCTTCAGCCCCTCGGTCAGCGCCCGCGAGAAGCTGGCGATCATGTCCCGGTTCTGCGCCAGAAGGCGACATGCCTCTTCGGTGGAATAGCCCCCCGAAAGCGCCACGACACGCAGAACCCGCGGATGGGCGGCCACATCCGCATAGAGATTGGCCTCGGAAGGCAGGGTCAGCTTGAGCATCACTTCCGCGCCTTCGGCCAGGCGGTCGAGCTGGCGCAGGATTTCGGCGTTCAGCAGCGCCTCGGCCTCGGCTTTGGAGGCAGAGTGGATGTTCACCTCGGGCTCCACGATCGGGACCAGGCCGGCGGCGATCACTTCGCGCGCAAGGTCGAACTGCTGCTCGACCACGGCGCGGATGCCGTCGCGGTCGGCCTCGTGGATGACCGAGCGTTCCTTGGTCCCGAAAATGCCCTGTTCGGCAGCCGCGCCCAGCGTGGCAGAAAGATCGGGGATGGGGTTCATCAACTGCACGGCGCCCGACCGCTCGGCCAGCCCCTTGTCGATCTTGAGGAACGGCACCACGCCGCGTTCGTTCCAGATGTAGTCAGGCACCTTCCGGCCATTTATGCTTTCGCCAAGGGTCCGTTCGAACAGGATGGCGCCGACGATCTTGTCGCTGTTGAAATCGGGGGCCTGCATGATCCGGGCACGCATCTTCTGGATTTCGGCGAACATCGCCTCTTCGCCGTCATAGTCGGACGCCTCCACCCCGTAGAGCGCCAGGGCCCTGGGCGTGGAGCCGCCGCTTTGATCGAGCGCGGCGATGAACCCCCTGCCGCCGGCAATGCGATCGCGCTTTTCCGAATTGGTCATGCTGAAATTCCCGTGCTGCCGAGTCACTGTCGGACCCTGATTAGAGCAAGGGCGGAGGTGATGGTAGATTGTTAGCGCCGGACAATCCGCAGCCAGATGCCGTCGCGGGAGCGCACCGTCAGATGCGCCACCGGCACCGGATCGCGGCCGGGAATCCTTTCGACCCGGAACGCGCGCAGCAGCACCGACAGGATCAGCGGCCCCTCGACCATGGCAAAACCCGCCCCCGTGCAGACCCGCGGCCCGGCGGAAAAGGGGATGAAGGCTTCGCGCTGACACTGCCGACCGTTTTCGGTCTGCCAGCGGCCGGGGTCGAAACCGTCGGGATTGTCCCACAGCCGCTCATGCCGGTGCAGGTGCCATGGGCTGATCACCAGCTGCGCCCCTTTCGGCACATTGCGGCCGCGGAAACATTCGGTGCGAGAGGCCGAACGCACCATCATCGGCACCGGTGGGTAGAGGCGCAGCGCCTCGCGGAACACGTCGCGGCTGATCCGCAGCTGCGACATGACCGAAAAATCCGCCCCCTTCCCCGGCGGGGCGGCTGCGGCCTCCTGCGCGACCCTTTCCTGCCAGTCGGGAAACAGCGCCATCAGGTAAAGCGTCCACGCCAGGGCCGAGGCGCTGGTTTCGTGCCCGGCAAGAAAGAAGATCGCCACCTGGTCCACCATCTCGGCGGTGGAAAAGCGCTCCCCGGTCAGCGGATCGGCGGTGGTCATGATCTTGGTGGCCAGGTCGTCCGGGGCGGTGCCGGCGTCGATCTCGGCCATGCGACGGGCGGTCAGATCCGCGATCAGGGCGCGGATGGCCGCGGCGGTGGCGCGGGTGCGCCGGGAATGAAGGCGCGGCATCCAGCGCGGCAGGGGCAGGAAGGCGGCAAGGTTCAGCAGGGGTTGTTCGCGCTGATAGGCGCGAAACAGCGAAAACACGCGCGAGGCGGTCTCATCCTCGATGGGAATGGAAAACAGGGTGCGGAAGATCACGTCCGCCGCCGCGTGGCTGGTGATTTCCTCGAATTCCACCGCCTCTCCCGCCGCCGCCGGGGCCTCCAGCCGCGCCACCGCCGCCCGCGCCGCGGCCAGCATGGAGGGGAAGGTATCCTTCAGCCGGCCTCCTTCGAAGGCGGGGTCGATGATGCGCCGCTGCCGCTTCCATGTTTCGCCATTGGTCAGAAAGACCGAATCGCCCAGGAGCGGCCGCAGCCCCTCGCGCACCCGGGCGGATTTGGGGAAGTCGTCGGGCCTGTCCTTCAGCACCAGATCGACAAGCGAGGGCTGGTTGAGCAGGAATGACCGGAAGAAGGGCGTGCGGAACTCGGCCATCCAGGCGCGATAAAGCCGGGCCGGCTGGGCCGAGAGGATATCCTGCCGGAACAGCCGCCCGTAGCGCCACAGCGACACCTTGTCCGGCCTGGCCTGCGGCTTGGGCGGGATCATGCGGGCACCACGGATCTGTGCGGGGACAGGGGCTGCTCGATCCGCGATTTCGACGGCGCGCGCCCGGCATAGCGGGTGGCCAGCGTGCGCGGCCCGGCGGTCACGCGGAAATAGTCGTAGTCTCCGGGCCGGTCGAAGGCGCACAGATACTGGAAATGCAGACGGAAGAAGCGCCAGCGCAGCGCCTTCCAGCGCTCGGGCGAAAGGGTCTGGGTGAAGGCGGCCGAGATCACCAGCGGCCAGCGCTTGTCCGGCAGCGCGACGCCGCTGACCGCGACCGGGTCGCACAGCGCGAAGGCGCAGCCGTCGCCCGGCGCGGTCACGTCCAGCCAGGTCAGCTCGTCCCGGGCCGAGAGATAGCGCAGATCGGCTCGCAGCCGCCGCGCCTCGGGCAGGAAGGAGACCATCGGCACCACCTGTCCCAGCGTGAGAAAGCCCAGCGCCGGGCCGTCTTCCGGCACCCGCCCCGCGCGGATGAGGTCGGCCAGTACCGAAACGCCCAGATGCGCGCCCGAGGAATGGCCGACGACGAGAACCTCATCGAGGCCGGGCTCGGCCAGCGCCGCGGCGATGCGGGCGGCGAAATCGGCCATGCGCTCTTCGAGCTCGGGCGGGTTGGCCCCGCGCCAGCGCGCCGAATAGGCATAGTCATGCATCAGGTAATAGGCATACAGCCTGTTGTCCCATGACCGGAATTTCCGCAGGATCGCGACCGCCACGCCCGCCCCGATGACAAGGCCCGCCGCCGCCCCCGCCGCGGGGGGCATCGCCACCGGCAGCTGCCGCGCCCCCCACGCCGCCAGCGCCCCCGCCCCCCAGCCGGCCAGCAAGGCCAGGAGCAGTTGCAGGACCAGCATGCCCACCGGGTAGAGCGCGGCGATCACCGGCCCCTTGCGCAGCTGCATCAGCCGCCACAGCGCCCCGGTGGCAGCATAGATCCAGGCCGTGCGCGCCAGTTGCAGATAGGTGGCGGGGATGGAATTCGACATGCTGTCGCGCACGATGTCGGACCAGACAAGGACCTCGAAATCCGCCTCGCAGGGCGCGCCTTCGATCCGGGCGGAGACATGCCAGCCGTAAGGGCCGCCGCCCCGTTTGGGGCTGAGTGCGATCTCGTGGCCCGAAATGGCCGCCTGCCGGGCGGCTTCCTTCCGGTAGAGTTCGCGATAGCGCCGGGGGTGAATGGGATCATAGCCGGGGATGTAGAACACCCGGCGGCGGCGCACCTGCGCGCCCTTGCGCCCTGTCGCTTTGCTGTCCATGGCCCGCTCTTTGCCTCGGGCCCATCCTAGCCCGGTTTTGCGGCAGGATTAAGGCCCTGCCGGATCCGGCAGGCAAGCCGGGAAGAGCTGCGCCGGAAAATGCGGCCGCGCATACGGCGCGACGGCTAATCCTTGCGACCGCGCACGCAGCGCGCGCGGCCGCCATGCCTCCGGCGGGAGTATTTTTTGCAAGAGGAAGGGAGGGGCGCGATGACGGTCATGCCCCTCGGAGGTGGAGACGGCGGCCATGGCCGTCAGGCGGGGGTGAGCATCCCCTTCTCGGCCGCCAGTTCCCGCATCTTCTTCTGCAGTTTCTCGAAAGCGCGCACCTCGATCTGGCGGATGCGTTCGCGGCTGACATTGTACTGTTTGCTCAGCTCTTCCAGCGTCACCGGGGTGTCGGCCAGCCGGCGCTGGGTCAGGATATCCTTTTCGCGGTCGTTGAGCACGTCCAGCGCCTGCGCCAGAAGTTCGCGGCGTGCCTCCAGCTCGTCGCGCTCTTCGTAATCGGCGGCCTGGTCTGCGCTTTCGTCGGTCAGCCAGTCCTGCCACTGCATGGCGCTGTCGCCATCGCTGCCGACGGTGGCATTCAGCGACGCATCGCCGCCGGACATGCGCCGGTTCATCGAGATGACCTCGTCCTCGGTCACGCCGAGGTCATGGGCGATCTGTTTCACCTTGTCGGGGTGCAGGTCGCCCTCTTCCAGCGCACCGATGCGCGCCTTGGCCTTGCGCAGGTTGAAGAACAGCTTCTTCTGCGCGCTGGTGGTGCCCAGCTTGACCAGCGACCACGACCGCAGAATGTATTCCTGGATCGCCGCGCGGATCCACCACATGGCATAGGTGGCGAGGCGGAACCCCTTTTCCGGGTCGAAGCGCTTGACCGCCTGCATGAGGCCGACATTGGCCTCGGAGATCACCTCGGCCTGGGGCAGGCCGTAGCCGCGATAGCCCATGGCGATCTTGGCCGCCAGCCGCAGATGCGAGGTGACCAGCTTGTGCGCAGCCTCGGTGTCCTGGTGGTCCACCCAGCGCTTGGCCAGCATGTATTCCTCTTCCGGCTCGAGCAGCGGGAACTTGCGGATTTCCTGCATGTAGCGGTTCAGACCGCCTTCGGGGGTCGGAGCCGGGAGATTTGCGTAATTCGCCATGCTGTCTCAGTGCCTCCCATGATGTTTAGACATTTAACATACCATATGGGTCAAGAATTTTTCGGCTTCAAGGCCGGTGGGGAAATTTCCTGCCCCCACCCTAGCGCGCGGGCCGAAGGATCGGAAAGGGCGGAATGCCGCAGATCACGCGCATGTGCTGAAAATTGGCGGAAAATCAGCCCTCCGCACGCAAAAGCGTTACCAGCGCGGCCATGTCGGCGGGCAGAGGCGCCTCGAACTGCATGGCCTTGCCGCTTTCGGGATGGACGAAACCCAAGGTCGCCGCATGCAGCGCCTGGCGGTGGAAACCGGCCAGCGCCGCGGCGGCCGTCGCGCCCAGCGCCCGCGCCGGCGGCTTGCGGCGCCCCCCATAGACCGGATCACCCACCAGCCCGTGACCGGCATGGGCCATATGCACCCGGATCTGGTGGGTACGTCCGGTCTCCAGCCAGCAATCCAGCAGCGCCAGCGACGGCGGGGTCCCGAACCTTTCCACCACCCGAACGCGGGTCACCGCATGGCGCCCGGTGTCGAACAGCACCGCCTGGCGCTGGCGGTCGGTTCCGTGCCGGGCCAGCCGGGTGGTGATCTTCAGGATGTTGCCGGGCTCGAAACTGACCCCGCGCTGGCCGAGCAGCCGCGGGTCGTTGGCATCAGGCACCCCGTGGCACAGAGCGGTATAGTGACGCTCGACCCGATGCGCCGCGAACTGCGCGGCCAGCCGGTGATGGGCGGCGTCGGTCTTGGCCACCACCAGCAGGCCCGAGGTGTCCTTGTCGATCCGGTGCACGATGCCCGGCCGCCGGACGCCGCCGACGCCGGACAGGCTGTCGCCGCAATGGTGCAGAAGCGCATTCACGAGCGTCCCCGAGGGCGTGCCCGGCGCCGGGTGCACCACCATGCCGGCGGGTTTGTTGACCACGATCAGCGTGGCATCCTCGTAGACGATCTCGATCGGGATCGGCTCGGGGCCGATATGGCTCTCTTCGGCCTCGGTCAGGTGGATGCGTACCTCATCACCTTCCTGCACCCGCGCCTTGGGCGAGGTGACGAGAGAGCCATTCACCGCGACCGCGCCATCGGCGATGAGTCGCGCGATCCGCGTCCGCGACAGCGCCGCGGCGTCTGGCGCATCCCGCGCAAGCGCCTTATCTAGGCGGGGCGGCGGGTTCGCCGCAATGGTGAAAACAACTTGACGGCTGCCCATGGCCCCCTCTTCCGCACCCGGCCCTTCACCCGACCCTTCCGCGCCCGAACCGGGCAATCTGCGCCTGTTGCGGCGCCTGGTCACCACCCTTCTGGCGGTCATGATCGGCGGCTTCGTCCTGATCGTGGCGATGTTCGCCATCCGCCTTGCCGACGATCGCCCCGCCTTCCCCGACATGATCGTCCTGCCCGATGGCGTCAAGGCCGAAGCCTTCACCATGGGCAAGGGATGGTACGCGGTGGTCACCGATGACGACCGGATCCTGATCTTCGACAGCGCCAGCGGCGCCCTGCGCAAGAGCATCGACATCCGCTGAGGCCGGAACCCGCGCCGCGCCGTCACCACCGCTCCGTCACCCCGCTGCCGGAGGCCCGGCCCCGGGCAGGGCGCCGGCCTGTTCCATCGCGGGCTCGTAAAACCGGAACCGGCCGCGGCCCGCCCGCTTGGCCGCGTAAAGCGCCAGGTCGGCGCGGTGGAGCAGCGTCGCCGGATCCGGGGCGTCGTCCTCCGGCCAGAAGGCAATGCCGATGCTGGCCGAAATGCGGCATTCGGCATCGCGCCATGGCACCGGCCTTTCCAGCTTGGCAATGAGGCGGCCGGCAATCGCGGCCAGCCGGTCGCGGTCGGTCACGCTGTCGAGGATCAGCACGAATTCGTCGCCCCCGATCCGCGCGACCATGTCGCGGTCGCGGATCTCGCTCACCATCTCCCGGGCGGCGCGGCGCAGGACGTGGTCGCCGGCGGCATGGCCCAGCGTGTCGTTCACCGTCTTGAAGTGGTCGAGATCGAGATGCATCAGCGCAAAGGGCGCCGCCGCACCGACCATCCGGTCCAGCACGTGATCCATCGCACGGCGGTTGCGCAACCCCGTCAGCGTATCGGTGAATGCCCGCCTTTCGGCTGCGACCATGGCCCCCTGGAGACGCAGGTTCAGCCGGCGCGAGACGTCCATGACCGCGGCATTGGCCTCGACCAGATAGAGAAGTTCGATGGCCAGATCGGTGGGGGCGAAGTCGGCGCCGGTCAGGTCATGCTCGCGCACCGCATCGACCAGCGAGATGCCGAAGGAAAGGTTGACAACCGCCCCCTGGTCCTGTGGCAGCGGCAGGATCATCCCCTTGAGCGTGGTCCTGGGCGGAGCCCGGAACCGCACCCGCAAAAGTCCGCCGGGGGCCGCGCACAGATCCGCCATGGACGACACCGCGCGCGGCCGGAGCGGTTCGAAAAGATCGAGAAAGCGCAGCCCCTCAAGCGCCACGCCAGGGCGCAGTTTCTGCAATGTCGCGCCCGCTCGGCGAACATGGCCGGTCGGATCCAGCAGCAGATGCATGGGACACAGCGCCGCCAGCAGCCCGTCCACGACGGCGGATTCCGTCATGCCCCCTGCGCCCCCAGCGCGAAATTCCGTCCCTGGGCAAAGGCTGGCTCGACCAGCGAGATGCGGATGACCTCCTGCCCCTGCTCGGGCATTTCATGTTCCAGCACCACCAATGCACCGTAATCGTCGGCCATGGCCCGCAGCAGGCCCGTCATCACGCTGCCATAGCCGTCAAGGCCGGGATGACAGATCAGCGTGTAGCGGCCTTCACCGCAATCCCACAGCTCCAGAGCCGGCAGGTGAAGATCGGGCACGGCCAGCCGGGCGCGCCCGGCCAGTTCATCCAGGGAGTAGAGGAAATCCACATAGCTTTCACCGCCGAAGCGCAGCAGCCGGCGCAGCGCCGCCATGCGCGGATGCGATACCAGGAAGGTGCCCAGGTCCTCCAGCAGCTCGGCCTGCCCGCGCCCCAGATCCTCGCACAGGACCGACAGGACTCGCCTGCCATGCTTGTCGTCATGGTGCAGCATCGCCTCGAAATTCCCGGGGTCGATTCCGGCCAGTTCGGCCACGCGCCGCCACCTGCCCCGACCGTAGGTCGCACAGATGAAGGACTGAATCGCGCTGTTGATCAGACCGTGCATCGCCCTGGCCGTTGTCATCCCTGCCCGGCAACCTTGCCCGAAGGCAATTAACGCCCGCTGAACAGTTAAAATTGCAGATCTTTTCGGAACGCGCCGGCCGGCGATACGCCTCAGAAATCCGTGGGCGCGCCGCCCTCGGCCTTTCGCCGGGCCACGAAATCGGCCAGCTCGTCGCGGATGGCGACATCCATGGGCGGGGGCTCGAATTCCGCAATGATCCTCTTGAACAGGCGATGGGCGCGCTCGGGCGTCCAGACCGCTCCGGCGGCCTCCCAGGCCTCGAAATTGCGCCAGTCGCTCAGGAACGGCTGGTAGAAGGCGGTGGCATAGCGGTCCTGCGTATGCCGCACGCCGAAGAAATGGCCCTCGTGCCCGACCTCGCGGATCGCCTCGAGCGCAAGCGCATCCGCATCGGTCGCCACGATCCCGGGCTCCATGTAACGCTGAAGCTGTTGCAGCATCTCGCAATCCATGACGAATTTTTCGGGGCTGGCGATCAGCCCGCCTTCCAGCCAGCCGGCGGCATGATAGACCATGTTGGTGCCCGACTGGATCGCGGCCCACAGGCTGTTGGCGGTCTCCCATATCGCCTGCCCGTCGGGGACGTTCGCCGTGCAGCAGGCCGACGAGCGCAGCGGCAGCCCGTAGAACCGGGCCATCTGCCCCGTCATCTGGGTCGCGCGCATGTATTCGGGCGTACCGAAGGCCGGAGCACCGGATTTCATGTCCACGTTCGAGGTGAAGGTGCCGATGGCGCAAGGTGCGCCGGGGGCCACGTACTGGAAAAGAGCGATGGCGCAGAGCGCCTCGGCCAGCGACTGGGCGACCGCGCCGGCCATGGTCACGGGCGCCATGGCCCCGGCCAGCGTGAAGGGCGTCACCACCACCGCCTGCCCCTGCCGGATCAGCCGCAGGCAGCCGTCGATCATCGGCTGGTCGTGCTTGAGCGGCGAGGTGGAGTTGATGTTGGTGTACATCCGCGGTTTCGAGCGGAATTCCTCTTCGCTCAGGCCGCCACTGATGCGCACCATCTCCATCACGTCCTCGACCCTCTCGCGCCCGAGGCTGTAGGCATGAACCACCTTGTCGGTCAGCGTCAGCTTGTCATGCAGCACATCAAGGTGACGGACCGAAGCGTGAATGTCCACCGGCTCGACCGGGTAGCCACCCGCGAAATGGATGCAGTTGAAATATTGCGTGAGCTTCAGAAGGTCGGCACAGGTTTTCCGGGTTCCAGGCACCTTGCGGCCAAGATCCAGATCCCAGTAGTTCGGCGGCGAGGACACGTTTCCGAACAGCACAAAGGCCCCGCCCAACACGATCTCGCGCTCCGGGTTGCGCGGGGTGAGGGTGAAACTGTCGGGCGCGCGGGCGATCATCTCCATCACGAAATCGCGCCCCATGCGCACGAGATCGCCCTCGACGATGCAGCCCGCCTCGCGCAGGATCGCCAGCGCCTCGGCATTGAGAAAGCGCACCCCGATCTCTTCGAGTATGCGCATTGCGCCATCGTGGATGGCCTGCACGCCCTCTTCGCCAAGCGGCTCCACTGGCAGGTCGAGATTGACCGGTAACCGCCAGGGCATCTGCTCGATGACGGCCGGACCGCGCCGGGCCGCGGCCCCTGCCCGTCCTCCGCCGCGCCGTCCGCGTTCCGGTTTCCTCGCCATGTCGGCCCCCCTCCTGCCGGTCGGCTCCAGTGGGACCCGAATGGCAGAGCGCCGCCGCGCCGAATGCGACATCGCGTGTCGCTGATGAAGCATCGGCAGCCGGTCGGACCGTTTCCCGCCCCCGGACAAGTCGCGTTCAATCCCTCCCACCCAGCCCGGGTCGCCCACCCCCCGGCCCAGCGTCTCTGCCTTTCCCGAATCGATACTCTTTTTCTGGCCCGCAAATATCCCGGGGGGAGAGGCCCGCAGGGCCGAGGGGGGCAGAGCCCCCCTTCCCGGCCCTGCACCCCACGCCGCCGCCCCTTGAAAACCCGCCCCGGAAAACCAGATTCTCGATGGTGCGTGCGTTCAGCCCGCACGGGATCAGAGTTACGGAGGATGTGAAAATGTTCGACGTCAACACTGGTGTTCTGGATCGCGTGATCCGCGTGATCGTCGGCCTCGTCATCATTGCCGGCTTCTTCTACTGGACCGACTGGGCCTACAGGTGGGTGTTCTGGCTGGGCCTGATCCCGGTCGTCACCGGCGCCGTCGGCTTCTGCCCGATCTACAGGATGCTGGGCTGGTCCACCAACAGCTCGCATGGCGGCAAGGGGCATGGCGGTGCAGCCAAGGCCTGAGCCGAAGCCGCTTGACCACACAAGGCCCGTTCCCGCCCGGACGGGCCGTTTTCGTGACTACTCGGCAGCTACGCGACCGGCCCCCAACATGTCCTTGAGATAGCGCCCGGTGTGGCTGCGCTCACAGGCGGCCACATCCTCGGGCGTGCCGGTGACAACGATCTCGCCACCGCCATCGCCACCCTCGGGGCCGATGTCGATGATCCAGTCGGCGGTTTTGATGACGTCGAGATTGTGTTCGATGACCACCACCGTGTTGCCCTGGTCCACAAGCTCGTGCAGCACGTCGAGCAGCTTCTTCACGTCCTCGAAATGCAGCCCCGTCGTGGGTTCGTCGAGAATGTAGAGCGTGCGCCCCGTCGCGCGCCGCGCCAGTTCTTTCGAAAGCTTGACCCGCTGCGCCTCGCCCCCCGAAAGCGTGGTGGCCTGCTGACCGACCTTGATGTAGTCAAGGCCCACCCGATGCAGCGCCTCCATCTTGTCGCGGATCGAGGGCACGGCCCTGAAGAAGGCGAGCGCCTCTTCGACCGTCATGTCAAGAACGTCGGCTATGCTTTTGCCCTTGAAGCGAACTTCCAGCGTCTCGCGATTGTATCTCGCGCCCTTGCAGGTCTCGCAGGTCACATAGACATCGGGCAGGAAGTGCATCTCGATGCGGATCACCCCGTCGCCCTGGCAGGCCTCGCAGCGGCCGCCCTTGACGTTGAAGGAAAAGCGCCCCGGCTTGTAGCCGCGCGCACGCGCCTCGGGCAGACCGGCGAACCAGTCGCGGATCGGGGTGAAGGCACCGGTATAAGTGGCCGGGTTCGAGCGCGGAGTGCGCCCGATCGGACGCTGGTCGATGTCGATCACCTTGTCGAGATGCTCCAGCCCGCGGATGGTTTCGCAGGGCGCCGGCGTCTGGCGCGCGCCGTTGAGCCGCATCGAGGCCGCCTTGAACAGCGTCTCGATGGTCAGGGTGGACTTGCCGCCCCCCGAAACCCCGGTGACGCAGATGAACATGCCCAGCGGAAAATCCACCGTCACATCCTTGAGGTTGTTGCCGCAAGCTCCAACAACGGTTACCTTTTTCCCGTTTCCAGGGCGCCGCTCGGCAGGAATGGGGATCGCCCGTTTGCCACTCAGATACTGCCCCGTCAGCGACGCCGGATCGGCGGCCACCTCTTCGGGCGTGCCCTGGGCCACCACCCGTCCGCCATGCACGCCGGCGCCGGGCCCGATGTCGAAGACGTGGTCGGCGGCGCGGATCGCCTCTTCGTCATGTTCCACCACGATCACCGTGTTGCCCTGGTCGCGCAGGTTCTTCAGCGTCGCCAGAAGCCGCCCGTTGTCGCGCTGATGCAAGCCGATGGAGGGCTCGTCCAGCACGTAAAGCACCCCGGTCAGCCCCGAGCCGATCTGGCTGGCCAGCCGGATCCGCTGACTTTCCCCGCCCGACAGGGTGCCGCTTGAACGGCTCAGGGTAAGGTATTCCAGTCCCACGTTATTCAGGAATCCGAGACGTTCGCGGATCTCCTTCAGGATGGCGCGGGCGATTTCGTTCTTCTGCGCACTCAGGCTTTCGGGCACCCGTTCGACCCAGGCAAGGGCCTCGCGGATCGACATCTGCACCACCTCGCCGATATGGAGGCCGGCGATCTTCACCGCCAGCGCCTCGGCGCGCAGCCGGTGGCCGCCGCAGGCCCCGCAGGGGCGCCGGTTCTGGTAGCGTTCGAACTCTTCGCGCACCCAGGCGCTGTCGGTCTCGCGCCAGCGGCGTTCCATGTTGGGGATCACCCCTTCGAAGACCCGCGTGACCTCATAGACCCGCCCCCCCTCGTCATAGCGGAAGCGGATTTCCTCGTCGCCTGAACCGTAAAGGAACATCCTCTGCACCTTCTCGGGCAGGTCCCTCCAGCGGGCGTTGCGGTCAAATCCGTAATGGCGGGCCAGCGATTCGATGGTCTGCAGGAAATAGGGCGACTTGCCCTTGCGCCAGGGGGCGATGGCCCCGTCCGCCACCCGCAGCGTCACGTCCGGCACCACCAGACGTTCGTCGAAGAACAGCTCCTCCCCCAGCCCGTCGCATTCCGGGCAGGCGCCGAAGGGGGCATTGAAGGAAAACAGCCGCGGCTCGATCTCGGGGATGGTGAAACCGCTGACCGGGCAGGCGAAATTCTCGCTGAAGGTGATGCGCTCGGGCGCGCCCTCGCCTTCGCGCGGGGCGGTCTCCAGAATCGCGATCCCGTCGGCCAGGTCCAGCGCCGTGCGCAGGCTGTCGGCCAGCCGCGTCTCCATGCCGGGGCGAACGATGATGCGGTCCACCACCACGTCGATGTCGTGACGGAACTTCTTGTCGAGCGCCGGCGGTTCGTCCAGCTCGTGGAACTGGCCGTCCACCTTGACCCTCTGGAATCCCTGCTTGCGCAACTCCAGGAATTCCTTGCGGTACTCGCCCTTGCGGTCGCGCACGATCGGAGCCAGCAGATAGGCGCGGGTGCCCTCCTCCATCGCCATGATCCGATCCACCATGTCCTGCACCTGGCTTGCCTCGATCGGCAGGCCGGTGGCGGGGCTGTAGGGCGTGCCGGCGCGGGCAAACAGCAGCCGCAGATAGTCGTAGATTTCCGTCACCGTGCCGACGGTCGAGCGGGGGTTCTTCGAGGTGGTCTTCTGCTCGATGGAAATGGCCGGGGAAAGGCCGGTGATGTGGTCCACATCCGGCTTTTCCATCATGTCCAGGAACTGGCGCGCATAGGCCGAGAGGCTTTCGACATAGCGCCGCTGCCCTTCGGCGTAGATGGTATCGAAGGCGAGACTCGACTTGCCCGACCCCGACAGGCCGGTGATGACCACCAGCCTGTCGCGCGGGATGTCCACGTCGATCCCCTTGAGATTGTGTTCGCGCGCACCGCGCACTTCGATCATTTTCGGCTCAGCCATGCGAGTCCCCGGACAGATGGTCAAGAAATAGTCGAGCCCGGTCGAGTCTCCAACCGGAAACTGCGAACAAAGGCGGAACCTGATCGTTTCATCGCAATCCCGATTGTATTCGATATTTTGAATGTTATATTTCCGACGACGCCGCAAGCGGCGATGCAGGACAGACAGGAAAGGATCGAGATGTTCTTCATGCGCAAACCCCGCCCCGCCCCCGGCATGAGCCCGCACGAGGCCGTGCAGGCGGCCCGGGAAGGAAAGATCACGCTGATCGACGTTCGCGAACATGGCGAGGTCGCCATGTCCGGCAAGGCCCGCGGGGCGCTGCACATTCCCCTGATGCGCCTGCGCGATGCGGCCGACCCGCGCCATCCCGATTTTCACCCCGCCCTGAAATCCGCGGGCTCCATCGCCGTCTATTGCGCCTCGGGCGCGCGTTCGCACCATGCGCAATCGCTGCTCAGGCAGCTGGGCTACGAGGATGTCCACAATATCGGCGGGCTGGCCCACTGGGTGCAGGCCGGCGGCGAGCTGGAGCGCGCCTGAGCACCCTCCCCGCGCGCCGCGCGCGCGCCTTTGCGCCGGGCGCCGGTCCCCGGCTGCCGCAACCATGGCATGACCCCTCTTTCGCCGCCCCTTGCCTGCGGCGAAAGAAGGCCCACCTTGGACCTGTCCCCGGATCAGGAGCCAGACCATGCCGACCGAAGCCGTCACCTTTCCCGGACATACCGGCCATGACCTTGCCGCCCGTCTGGACCTGCCGGACGGGCCGGTTCTGGCCACCGCGCTGTTCGCCCACTGCTTCACCTGCGGCAAGGACATTCACGCCGCCCGGCGCATCGCGGCACGGCTTGCCTCCATGGGCATCGCGGTGCTGCGTTTCGACTTCACCGGGCTGGGCCATTCAGGCGGCGAATTCGGAAACACGAATTTTTCATCCAATGTCGCGGACCTGGTCGCGGCGACCCGCTATCTGGAGGGGCGCGGCATGGCGCCCGCACTGCTCATCGGCCACTCGCTGGGCGGCGCCGCGGTGATCCGGGCCCGCGAACACATCCCCTCCACTCGGGCAGTCGCTACCATCGGCGCCCCCTTCGACCCGTCGCACGTGACCCGCCACCTGGACCGCAGCCTTGACGACATGCGTCGCGACGGGACGGCCGAGATCATGATCGGCGGGCGCCCCTTCCGGGTCGGTCGGGCTTTCCTCGACGATGTCCGGGACAGCGCCCTGGGTCCGGCCCTGGCCAGGCTGCGGGCGGCACTGGTGGTGCTGCACGCGCCGCGCGACCAGATCGTGAGCATCGACGCCGCGGCCGCCATCTTCGGGGCGGCGAAGCATCCCAAAAGCTTCGTCTCCCTCGACGATGCCGACCACCTTGTCTCCCGCCCCGAAGATGCCGAATATGCGGCGGAGGTGATCGCCACGCTGTCACGCCGCTATCTCGGCCTGCAACCCCCGCCCGCCCCGCCCGGCGCGCCCGAAGGCATCGTGCGCGTGACCGAGGCCGATCCCGACGGTTTCCTGCAGGACGTGCAGTCGGGACCGTATCATCACGTGCTGGCCGATGAACCGCAGTCCCATGGCGGCACCAACCGGGGCATGTCGCCCTATGGCTTCCTTGCCGCCGGGCTGGGCGCCTGCACCTCGATGACGATCCGCCTCTACGCCCGGCGCAAGGGCTGGCCGCTGACCGGCATCAGCGTCGACGTCTGCCACGACAAGATCCACGCGCAGGACGCAGAACCCGGCAGTGGCGGAAAGATCGACCGTTTCACCCGCAGGATTCGCCTCGAGGGGCCGCTGGACGAAGCCCAGAGGGCGCGGCTGATGGAAATTGCCGACAAATGCCCCGTTCACCGGACGCTCACCCGCGGCGCCAGGATCGAAACCTCCCTGATCGACGGCTGAGAGCTCGAAACGCCGAAGGCAGTGGCACGGCGTATCGGCGGGGCGGTGATCGGAGGCGCGATCGGCAACGAGACCGGCGGCGTCCCGGCCTGCATGGCCCCGACCGCCGCCATGGCAAGGGCAAGTCCCGCCAATGCGCTCCGAACCCGTTTCGGCGTGAACATGCCTCCCTGGCGAACCGACAGAAGGGTGACGAGACAAGGCCATCTGGTCCTTATCCAGGCGCCCGACGCCCCCGGCACGAAAAAGGGCCCGAACCAATGGTCCGGGCCCCGCGATGCGTCACATGGATGCGCTCAGGCGCGGGCGCTGCCCACCAGTTTCCACAGCACCGGCATCACCACCGCCGCCAGCGCCAGCTTGATCGCATCCCCCACGAGGAACGGATACAGCCCCCACTCGAGGATCGGCTTGTCCCAGCCGTAAAGCTGACCCAGCCAGAGCAGGCCCGGCACATAGATCAGCACGTTGCCGATCAGCATGGCCAGCGCCATCCAGCCGAAGGAACGGTCCCAGCCCCGCCGCGCCAGGGCGCCCAGCGCGACCGAAGCCAGCGCGAACCCGACAAGGTAGCCGCCGGTGCCGCCCATCATGTAGGCCAGCCCGTATTTCTCGGCCGACGAGCCGGCGAACACGTCGAAACCCAGCGCCCCGATCAGCAGATAGCCAAGGATGGTCACAAGCCCCAACCGCGCGCCATAGGCCGCACCGACCGACAGGACGACGAATGTCTGCATCGTGATCGGCACCGGCCACATCGGCACCTTGATCTTCGCGGAAACCGCCAGCACGGCGATCCCCAGCATCACCAGAACCACCTGCTTGATACGCAGCGCGGCGCCCTCGCGGGGGCCGAGTGCCTCGGCGAGAACACCGTTGGTCGCGGCAAGGGTCATGTCGTTGTCTCCCATCCTTCCTTTGAACCTGTCCGCCCTGAATGCCCAATTCGCCGCAATGCCGCAAGCATTTTCGCCATTGCAGAAATTCCTGCCCCCGACATCCCGCTCGCTTGACTGAAATCAAGAACGGGCCGCGACGAATCTGCCACTTGGCGCCCGAGGCTGCGATGCATGCGCCCACAAAGGCAAGGAGACGAAGAAATGGGCATCTTTTCCGGATTCTTTCAGAGTACCGACCTGGTCGAGGGCATGGCCCGCCGGCTGGGCGCCGATCTTTCCTCGGATATCGCCGCGCGCCCCGACTCCGCGGCGCTCAGGCTCCGCAGCCTCGTGATTCGCTGCGCCGCGTGCCGCGAACAGGAAAAATGCCGCGCCCTTCAGGCCGGCTGCAGCCGCCTGCACGCCACCCCCGGCTATTGCATGAACAAGGACGAACTCGAACGCCTCGCCCGCTCTCCGGCCCCGACCGTTGCCGCGGCGCCGGACGCGGAGCCCGCCCCGGCCGCCCCCCATCCTGCCCCATCGTGACAGCCGGCCGCGTGGCGGCTAGACTGGCACCATGCCAACGCCCGTATCGTCGATCCGCAATCTCGGCCCCGCCTACGAGGCCGCCTGCGCCCGCGCCGGCATCCACTCGGCCGAGGCGATCCGCGCACTGGGGCCCGACGAAACCTATGCCCGCCTCCTGAAAACCGGCACGAAGCCGCATTTCATCGGCTATTACGTTCTGGTCATGGGTTTGCAGGGGCGCCCGTGGAACGATTGCAAGGGCGACGAAAAAAAGGCCCTGCGCGCCCGCTTCAACGCAATCAAGGCGCGCGCCTTCGACCACCACCGGTCGGAACTGGAGCGCAGCCTCGATGCGATCGGCGTCATTCAACGCCCCCGCCGAAGCTGAACGCGACAAGAACAGGCGGCACCCCGTACCGCCTGCCCTTCCTCTTGCCGAAAATACTCCAGGGGGTGAACTGGCCCGCACGGGCCAGGATGGGGACAGCGTCCCCCTCGCCCGGCCGGGCGCGCAAGCGCCCGGAACCGCTCAGCCGACGATCTCGATGCCCGAGAAGAAAAAGGCGATCTCCTGCGCCGCCGTCTCGGGCGCGTCCGAACCATGCACCGAATTCTCGCCGACCGACTCGGCGAACTCGGCCCGGATCGTGCCCGGCGCCGCATCGGCGGGGTTGGTGGCGCCCATGATCTCGCGGTTGCGCGCGATCGCGTTCTCGCCTTCCAGGACCTGCACCACCACCGGAGCCGAGGACATGAATTCGCACAGCTCGTCATAGAACGGGCGGTCCTTGTGCACGGCATAGAACTCGCCCGCCTGTTCGCGGGTCAGGCGGATGCGCTTCTGCGCCACGATGCACAGGCCGCCCTCCTCGAACTTGGCATTGATCTTGCCGGTCAGGTTGCGGCGGGTGGCGTCGGGCTTGATGATCGACAGGGTGCGTTCGATGGCCATATCGGGCTCTCCTTCATGGATGACAGGGGGCGGGCGCGAAAACCCCGGCCCGCCGGGAAATATCGCGCGCCGCCTAACATGCGGCGCCCGCCTTGGGAAGGGACTTGTTGCCCCTCCCGCCGCGATTGACATCCCCCGCCCCCCTGCGCCATCACCCGCCCATGCTCCGGATCGACAACATCACCTTCTCCATCGGCGGCCGCCCCCTGTTCCAGAACGCCTCGGCCCGCATCCCGGCCGGGCACAAGGTCGGGCTGGTGGGGCGCAACGGCACCGGCAAGACCACGCTCTTTCGCCTGATCCGGGGCGAGTTGGCGTTGGAGGGCGGCTCCATCACCCTGCCCCCCCGCACCCGCATCGGCGGCGTGGCGCAGGAAGCCCCGGCGACGCAGGAGACGCTCCTCGACACGGTTCTGGCCGCCGATACCGAACGCGCCCGGCTTCTGGCCGAGGCCGAAACCGCCACCGACCCCGCCCGCATCGCCGAAATCCAGACCCGGCTGGCCGATATCGACGCCTGGAGCGCCGAAGGCCGCGCCAGCGCCATCCTCAAGGGGCTGGGCTTCGACGAAAACGACCAGCGCCGCCCCTGCGCCGCCTTCTCGGGCGGCTGGCGGATGCGGGTAGCGCTGGCCGGCGCGCTGTTCGCGCAGCCCGACCTGCTGCTGCTGGACGAGCCGACCAACTACCTCGACCTCGAAGGTGCGCTGTGGCTGGAAAGCTACATCGCCCGCTATCCCCATACCGTCCTCATCATCAGCCACGACCGCGACCTGCTCAACCGCGCGGTGGGGTCCATCCTTCACCTGGAGAACCGCCGGCTCACCCTCTACCCCGGCCCCTATGACCGCTTCGCCCGGACCCGCACCGAGCGGCTCGCCCAGGCGCAGGCCGAGGCGAAGAAGCAGCAGGCCCGCCGCGCCCGGCTGCAATCCTATGTGGACCGCTTCCGCTACAAGGCGGACAAGGCCAAACAGGCCCAGTCGCGGCTCAAGGCGCTGGCCCGGATGGAGCCGATCACCACCCCGCAGGAGGCCGCCCTGCGCGCGTTTTCCTTCCCCGAACCCGAAGCGCTGTCGCCCCCCATCATCCACCTCGAAGACGGCGCGGCGGGCTATGACGGCCGCCCCGTGCTGCGGCGGCTGAACCTGCGCATCGATCCCGACGACCGCATCGCGCTGCTGGGCCGCAACGGGCAGGGCAAGTCGACGCTGGCGAAGCTGCTCGCGGGGCGGCTGGAGCTGATGGAGGGCCGCCTCGTCCGCTCGTCGAAGCTGCGCATCGGCTATTTCGCCCAGCACCAGATCGAAGAGCTGCGCGCCGAAGAGTCGCCGCTGGCCCATCTCGTCCGCCTGCGCCCCGACGAGCCACCGGCGAAGCTGCGCGCGCGGCTGGCCGGCTTCGGGCTGGGGGCCGATCAGGCCGAGATGCAGGTGGGCGACCTCTCGGGCGGGCAGAAGGCGCGGCTGAGCCTTCTGATTGCCACCATCGACGCGCCGCATCTTCTGATCCTCGACGAGCCCACCAACCACCTCGACATCGAAAGCCGCGAGGCGCTGGTCGAGGCGCTCACCGGCTATGGCGGCGCGGTGATCCTGGTCAGCCACGACATGCACCTGCTGGGCCTTCTCGCCGATCGGCTGTGGCTGGTGTCGCAGGGAACGGTGCGCCCCTGGGAGGGCGACCTGGAAAGCTACCGGGCAATGCTGCTGCAGGGCGAGGACGGCGGAGCCGGGAAGACGGGAAAGGCAGGAAAGACGGAGGCGGGGCCGCCTTCTTCCCGGCCGAAACGCCCCCGCCCCGCCCGCCCCGCGCGCGAGGCGCTCATCGCCGCCCGGGCCGAGTTGCGAAAATGCGAAACGCGGGTCGAGAAGCTGGTCGAGATGAAGGAGAAGCTCTCGGCCCGGCTGGCCGATCCGGCGCTTTACGAACCGGGCCGGCAGGTCGATATCGCCACCTGGCAGAAGAAGTTTGCCGAAATCGAGGACGCTCTGGAACGGGCCGAGGCCCTCTGGATGCAGGCGCTGGAGCGGCTGGAGACGGTCGAAAGCGGCGCCTGACACCGCCGCTGAAGGGGCGGAAAATGCCGGATATTTCGTCGCACCCGGTCACGAACGCAAGAAAATGACCGGATTCACCCCTGAAATTGCATGAAAACCATCCGATTGCCGGTTGACGCCCCTTTCCCGCCCCCATAATGTCCGCTTCGAACATGAAAGGGCCGCGGGGCATGGATTTCCTGATCGTCATCGTAGGACGCGCGCGCATGGGCCGGTAACGGTTGACCATAATCGAACCCATGCGCCCTCGTTTCCGACCGGGGGCTTTTTTTTGTTCGCACGGGATGCAGGATGTCGCCAATGGAGCAAGCCAGATGAAACGTGAAATGACCGGCGCAAAAATGGTGGTTCAAGCCCTGAAGGACCAGGGCGTGGACACGGTATTCGGCTATCCCGGCGGCGCCGTTCTTCCCATCTATGACGAGCTGTTCGTGCAGAACGACATCCGCCACATCCTGGTGCGCCACGAACAGGGCGCGGTGCACGCGGCCGAGGGCTATGCCCGCTCCACCGGCCGGCCCGGGGTGGTGCTGGTCACCTCCGGCCCCGGCGCCACCAATGCGGTGACCGGGCTGACCGACGCGCTGATGGATTCGATACCCGTCGTGGTGATCACCGGGCAGGTGCCCACCTTCATGATCGGCTCCGACGCCTTTCAGGAGGCCGATACCGTCGGCATCACCCGCCCCTGCACGAAACACAACTGGCTGGTCAAGGACACCGACCGCCTGGCCGAAACCATCCACGAGGCCTTTCACGTCGCCACCGCCGGGCGTCCCGGCCCGGTGCTGGTGGACATTCCCAAGGACGTGCAGTTCGCCACCGGAACCTACGTGCCGCCCCGGCCCTCGAACTCGCATTACCAGCCGCAGGTCAAGGGCGACCCGGAGGAAATCACCGAACTGGTGGCGGCCATCGAGACCGCCGAGCGCCCGGTCTTCTACACCGGCGGCGGCGTCATCAATTCCGGCCCCGCCGCCTGCCAGCTGCTGCGCGAGCTGGTGGATGCGACCGGCTTTCCGATCACCTCGACGCTCATGGGGCTGGGCGCCTATCCGGCCTCGGGGCCGAACTGGCTGGGCATGCTGGGGATGCACGGGCTGTATGAAGCCAACATGGCCATGCATGACTGCGACCTGATGATCGCTATCGGAGCGCGGTTCGACGACCGCATCACCGGCCGCATCGACGCCTTCAGCCCGAACTCGAAGAAGGCGCATATCGACATCGATCCCTCCTCAATCAACAAGGTGGTCAAGACCGACATCCCCATCGTCGGCGACGTGGCCCATGTGCTTGAGGACGTCCTGAAGATCTGGAAGTCGCGCGGCCGCAAGACCCGGGCCGAGGCGGTGGCGAAATGGCACGCGCAGATCGACGAATGGCGCAAGATCGACTGCCTCGCCTATCGCAACACCGACAAGACCATCCAGCCGCAATATGCGCTGCAACGGCTCGAGGCGCTGACCAAGGGGCATGACCGCTACATCTGCACCGAGGTGGGCCAGCACCAGATGTGGGCGGCCCAGTTCCTGACCTTCGACGAGCCGGGCCGGCTGATGACCTCGG
The DNA here is from genome assembly GCF_055386745.1 of Piezobacter thermophilus. Taxonomy (NCBI): domain Bacteria; kingdom Pseudomonadati; phylum Pseudomonadota; class Alphaproteobacteria; order Rhodobacterales; family Paracoccaceae; genus Piezobacter; species Piezobacter thermophilus. The sequence continues at coordinate 2,132,607 of NZ_AP042380.1, forward strand.
GGGGTCTGGGCACCATGGGCTACGGCTTTCCCGCCTCGATCGGGGTGCAGCTGGCGCACCCCGAGGCGCTGGTCATCAACGTGGCGGGCGATGCCAGCTGGCTGATGAACATGCAGGAGATGGGCACCGCCGCGCAATACGACCTGCCGGTCAAGCAGTTCATCCTCAACAACGAACGCCTCGGCATGGTCCGCCAGTGGCAGGAGCTTCTGCATGGCTCGCGCTATTCGCATTCCTGGTCGGAATCGCTGCCCGATTTCGTCAAGCTGGCCGAGGCCTTCGGGGCCAAGGGCATCCTGTGCGACGATCCGGCCGATCTGGACGACGCGATCATGGAGATGATCGAACATGACGGCCCGGTGATCTTCGACTGCGTGGTGGAGAAACACGCCAACTGCTTCCCGATGATCCCCTCGGGCAAGGCCCATAACGAGATGCTGCTTGGCGAGGCCTCGACCGAAGGGGCGATCGAACGGGGCGGCGCGGTGCTGGTCTGAACGGCAAGGAAGAAACCGGAACACGAGATCGAGGAACCAGAAAATGTCAGCCCTGCAGATCAAGAAAGGCTCGACCCGCCACTCGGCCTACAACCTGCGCCCCACCTTTTCGGATGTCGAGGAGCGCCACACCCTGGCGCTTCTGGTGGAAAACGAACCCGGCGTCCTGGCGCGGGTGATCGGCCTGTTCTCGGGCCGCGGCTACAATATCGAAAGCCTGACCGTGGCCGAGGTGGACCATACCGGGCACCTGTCGCGCATCACCATCGTCACCACCGGCACGCCGCAGGTGATCGAACAGATCAAGGCCCAGCTGGGCCGCATCGTGCCGGTACACGAAGTCCACGACCTGACGGTGGAGGGCCCGTCGGTCGAACGCGAACTGGCCATGCTGAAGGTGGTGAGCACCGGCGACAAGCGGGTCGAGGCGCTGCGGCTGGCGGACATCTTCCGCGCCAACGTGGTGGACAGCACGCTGGGCAGCTTCATCTTCGAAATCACCGGCGCGCCGGAAAAGATCGACGCCTTTGCCGATCTCATGCGGCCGCTGGGGCTGGCAGAGATCGCCCGCACCGGGGTCGCCGCCCTGCTGCGGGGCGAGTGAAAGGGGCAGCCGGCGCTTTCGCCCGGCTACCGCAAAGTGAAAAGGTGGCTTCAGGATTCATGAATCTGCCACCGATTCCTTGAATTGCTCCCTGCTCGGGCTACCATTTCGGTCAGTCGCGCAGGCGGTGCCTTCCTTCGAAGGTGCCGTAATGGGCGGCCGGGCAAGAACCGGTTGTGAGTCCACTCCGGTATTTCGGTGCGACGACAGCCGTGCGACCCGGACGGGAGCCATGATGAACGCAGCCGACAGATCGCCGGCCGAACTGCGCAGCATGTTCGGCGACAACCTTCGCGTTCTTGCGCGCGGGTATCCTTCGATCTCGGCGCTGACGCGGCGCTTGGGCATCAACCGGACCCAGTTCAACCGCTACCTCGCCGGGGAAAGCTTTCCCCGTCCCGACGTGCTTGACCGGATCTGCCGCTTTTTCGAGGTCGATGCCCGAATCCGTCTGCAACCGGTCGCAGAGCTGGGCCGCTCCTGCCCCGCCCTCGACGGTCCGGTTCTCGGCGCGTTTCTGGGACACGTGCTGAACGAGGTGACGGAAGAAGAGTTTCCGGACGGGTTCTACCGGGTGGTCCGGCGCAGTTTCGCGGATGAGACCCGGTTCACGGTCAGAGTCGTATTCGTCTTCCGCGACGGGGGGCTGACCTGCCTGCGCGGCTACGAGGACCGCGACGGGAAGCGCCGTTCCGGGCCCGGCACGACACCGGCCGAACGCGAATTCCGCGGCCTCGTCACGCGGCAGGCGGACGGGCTTGGCCTGATCGCGGCGCGGCGCGGCGGCAGGGACCGGATCTTCGGCCACCTGACCCGCGCCAGGGGCTTTGCGGGCAAGCTCTGGTCCGGGTACATGGCACGGCCCTCGCACGGCATCCCCGCCGGCATTCATGCCACGCGGGTCGTCTGCGAACATCTCGGCCACGGGCCCCGGCGCGTGCTGCCGGCAGCGCGGGCGGCCGGGACGTGCGGCGAGGATGCCCTGGCGCCCCGCCACCGCCGTCTTCTCGGCCCCGCTCAGGCCATCTGATGAACCGCGTCCGGCACCGGCTCCTGCATCGCCAGCCGGTACAGGTGCCAGGACGCGTGTCCCAGAAGCGGCAGAACTACCAGCAGCCCCAGGAACATGGGAATGATGGCGAGGAAGGTCATGCCAGCAAGGAACGCCGCCCAGGCAAGCATCGGAACCGGGTTGGCCAGGACGTACTGAAAGCTTTCGATCATGGCGGTGACAAAATCCACCTCGCGATCAAGAAGCATCGGCACCGCCATCACCGTGATCATGTAGAGCAGCAGCGCGAACATCAACCCGACCCCGCAGCCGACGAACAGCATCGCGATTCCGTTCACGCTCGCCAACAGCTCCAGAGAGGCAAGGTTCACCGCCGGCATCAGCCCCATGAACAATGCAAAGATCATGTGGCCCAGAAAGAACCAGAACAGGAAGATCACGCCGATCACCGCCGACAGCGACGGCAACTGGCGCTTGCCCTGCCGCCGGATGCAGCCCAAGATCCGGGAAAGTCTCGTGTCCTCGTTCCACCCCAGCCGGCGCGAGACCTCGTACATGCCGACCGCGGCGAAAGGGCCGATCAGCGGGAACCCCAGAACCGCCAGCACCAGCCAGAAGGTCGTCTGCGTCTGGATCGTGATCCAGGTCATGGCCCATCCGGCCGCCACGTAAAATGCCGCGATCACCACTCCGCAGCGCGGTGCGCGGACGAAATCGCGCCACCCCAGCCGGACTGCCTCCTGCATTGTCGAAAAGGTCATGGGGTGCAGTTCCGGCGCACCGAATTCCCTTTCTCTGAACATGTTTCCTCCTCCTCCCTTTTCAGCATCCCACGCATCGCAGATGCCTCCATCCGCACCCCGCGCCCGCTGCGGCCAATGGGCCGCCCGCAAGGCGTGGGGCCGATGTCGGGCCGCCCTTTTCCAAGCTTGCCCGAAAACAAGCCTAAACCGTACATCTTTTCCTGAAAAGGGTCAGCTTCCCCCGCGGGAAGGTGCCGCCGGCCGGTCGGCGGCGGCCGGGGTCAGTCCTCGGCCTGAGCCTCGGCGCGGCTCTTGCCCGAGACGTTCATCGCCAGGGTGGCGGCCATGAAGGCGTCCAGATCCCCGTCCAGAACGCCCTTGGTGTCCGAGGTTTCGTGGCCGGTGCGCAGATCCTTCACCATCTGGTAGGGCTGCAACACGTAAGAGCGGATCTGGTTGCCCCAGCCGGCCTCTCCCTTGGCTTCGTGCTGGGCGGTGATCTCGGCGTTGCGCCGGTCCAGCTCCAGTTGATAGAGACGCGATTTCAGCGTCTTCATGGCGATCTCGCGGTTCTGATGCTGGGACTTTTCCGAGCTGGTGACCACGATCCCCGTCGGAATATGGGTGATCCGCACCGCCGAGTCGGTCGTGTTCACATGCTGCCCGCCCGCCCCGGACGAGCGGAAGGTGTCGATGCGGATGTCGGCGGGGTTCACCTCGATCTCGATGTTGTCGTCCACCACCGGATAGACCCATACGGAGGAAAACGAGGTATGCCGCCGGGCCGAGCTGTCATAGGGCGAGATCCGCACCAGCCGGTGCACGCCGCTTTCCGATTTCAGCCAGCCATAGGCATTGTGCCCGGAAATCTTGTAGGTGGCCGACTTGATCCCGGCCTCTTCGCCGGGCGTCTCCTCGACCAGCTCGACCTTGTAGCCGTGCTTTTCGGCCCAGCGCACATACATCCGCGCCAGCATCGCCGCCCAGTCACAGCTTTCGGTACCGCCGGCACCGGCATGGATTTCAAGGAAGGTATCGTTGGCGTCGGCCTCGCCATCCAGCAACGCCTCAAGCTCCTTCTGGGCAGCCTTTTCCTTCAGCGCTCGCAATGCCTCTTCGGCCTCGGCCACCACCTCGTCATCGCCCTCGGCCTCGCCCAGTTCGATCAGGCCGACATTGTCCTCCAGTTCCTGTCGGATGGACTCGTAGGTCTCCATCGCGTTGACCAGCATCTGGCGCTCACGCATCAGCTTCTGCGCGGCCGCCGGATCGTCCCACAGGTTGGGATCTTCGACCCGCGCATTGAACTCTTCAAGCCGGTGCTGGGCCGTCTCCCGATCCATCCGCTGTGCCAGGAGCGACAGCGACTTCTCGATCTCGGCAACGATGTTCTGCGTCTCGGCGCGCATGGGGGATCCTGCAACATGTCTGCGTGAGTGTGCGTGATAGACCAGCCCGCAGGCACGGGCAAGCGCCGCCTTGCACCCCACCCGCCCGCGCGCCGCCGCCATCCCCCTCGCATCCTTTTTCTGGCCGGAAATATCCCCGCCGGAGGCATCGCGCCGCAGGCGCGATTCCCTTCCCCGACGCCGGGCCGCGCCCTCAGTACAGCCCGCCGGAACTGACGGTGCCGAAATTGGCCTTCGGCCCCACCGTCGTGGTCTGACCGGTCGAGGTGCGCACCTTGCGACCGGCCTCGCGCACTTCCTCGAACAGCGGCAGGTTGGAACCCATGGCAAAGCCGCCATCATAGGTCAGCCCGAAGATCGGCTCTTCCCCGTCACGGAAATACTCCGCCACCACATTGTCGCCGGTGGCATCGTCCGGCAACCGCGCCCCGGTGAAACGGTCGATCTTGATGAACCGCCCGCCGGGCGGAACCTTGAACGGCCCGCCGCCATATTTCGCCACCGCCTTTTCCATGAAGCTCTGGAACACCGGCCCGCACATGGAGGCACCATAGGCCCCCCTCCCCAGCGGCCGCGGCTGGTCGAAGCCCATGTAGCAGCCGGCGACGATGTTCGAGGTGAACCCGGTGAACCAGACGTCGCGGGCCTCGTTGGTGGTGCCGGTCTTGCCGGCCACCGGAACCGGCAGGTTGATCCGCCCCGCCGCCGTGCCCCGCTGCACCACCCCCTGCATCATCGAGGTGATCTGATAGGCGGTGATCGCGTCGATCACCCGCTGGCGGTCCGAGACGATCTTCGGCACCTCGTCCGGACCCAGTTCGGCCGTATCGCAGCCCAGGCAGCGGCGCCGGTCATGCCGATAGATGGTCCGCCCATAGCGGTCCTGGATTCGGTCCACCAGCGTCGGCCGGATCCGCTCGCCGCCATTGGCGATCATCGCGTAGGCCGTGGCCAGACGATAGAGCGTCGTCTCCTGCGAGCCCAGAGCATTGGCCAGATACGGCTCGAGCCGGTCGTACACGCCAAAGCGTTCGGCATAGCCGGCCACCACCGGCATCCCCACTTCGCGCGCGAGGCGGATGGTCATCAGGTTCCGGGACTGCTCGATCCCGGTGCGCAGCGGCGTCGGTCCGTAATACTTGTTCGAGGCATTGTGCGGCCGCCAGACGCCTTCGGGCGTGTCGATCTCGATCGGGGCATCGACGACGATGGTGGCCGGAGAATAGCCGCTGTCGAGGGCGGCGGCATAGACGAAGGGCTTGAAGTTCGACCCCGGCTGGCGCATCGCCTGGGTGGCGCGGTTGAACACCGACGACTGGTAGGAAAACCCGCCCTGCATGGCCAGAACCCGCCCCGTATGGACGTCCATGGCCACGAAGGCGCCTTGGATCTCGGGGATCTGGCGCAGGCTCCAGCCCTTGACCGAGCCATCCTTGTCGCTGGTCACCGCCCGCACCAGAACCACGTCGCCCACCGAAAGCAGGTCGCCCGCGACCCGCGCCTTGCGCCCCGGCCTGCCGTCGGGACCCAGCGGGCGCGCCCATTGCACGTCGCGCGCACGAATCCAGTGACCGCCCGGTTTCTCAGGCACGTCCTCGATGCCGATGCGGGCATCCTGTCGGCCCACCTCCAGCACCACCGCCGGATACCACCGCGTCGGCAGCACCACATCGCGGGGCAGTTCGATCTCGGCCAGCGCCGCGCGCCAACTTTCCTCGGATGTCAGCCGCTCGGCCGGGATCCTCTTGCCGGTGCCCCGCCACACCCCCCGCCCGCGGTCGTATTTTTCCAGCTGGGTGCGCAGAGCCAGCGCCGCCGCCTGCTGCATTTCTTCGTCGATGGTGGCGCGGACCGTGTAGCCACCAGTGAAGAAGCCGTCCTCGCCGCGCTGGCCGATGAATTCGTCCGATTCGGTCAGCTGCCGGCGGATTTCATCCGTGAAATAGTCGCGCGGCGGCAGGGCCGCGCGAAAGTTCGGGTAGTCGCCGTTCTGGACCGTCTTCAGCGGCGCCTCGATCTCGCGCTCGTAGACCGCCTTCGAGAGATAACCGTTCTGATACATCTCGCGCAGCACGTAGTTGCGCCGCTCGAGCAGGCGCTTTTTGTTCCGCACCGGATGATAGTCGGACGGCGCCTTGGGCAGCGCCGCCAGCATGGCCGCCTCGTGCGGGGCCAGCTCGTCCAGGGTCTTGTTGAAATAGGTCTGCGCGGCGGCAGTCACACCATAGGAATTCTGGCCGAGGAAAATCTCGTTCAGGTAGAGTTCCAGGATCTTTTCCTTGGGCAGCGTCTCCTCCAGCCGCGCGGCGAGGATGATCTCCTTGATCTTGCGCTCGATCTTGCGGTCGCCCGAAAGCAGGAAGTTCTTCATCACCTGCTGGGTGATGGTCGAAGCCCCGCGCACGTTGCGCCCGCGCGAGCGGATGGCCTCGAAGGCCGCCGCCGCGATGCCACGGGTGTCATAGCCCTTGTGGTTGTAGAAGTTCTTGTCCTCGGCCGAGATGAAGGCCTGCTTGATCAGGTCCGGGATTTCCTCGGCCGGGGTGAACAGGCGCCGTTCGCGCGCGAATTCGTCGATCAGCCTGCCCTCGCCGGAATAGATCCGGCTGATCATCGGCGGCTGATACTGGGCCAGCGACTCGTGACTTGGCAGATCCCGGCTGTACATCCAGAAGATGCCGCCCACGGTCAGCATGACCATGAAGATGCCCAGCGTGAAAAAGCTGAAGATCGCTCCGAGAAAGGAGAGGATGAACCGGATCACGTTGATGCCTTCGTTAGCGCCGTGCGGCCTATATAGGCGGGGTTCCGGCCGGGGTCAAAACCGGAAGACGCCGGCACGGGCGCCGGGACGGCGGATTGATGCCGGCTCCGGCAGTGCGCGGACAGGCCCCCAACCGGCCGGGAAGCCTCCGGCCAGCTATTGCCGCACCAGCGGCCGGCGGGCAAGGTCGGCGGCGCGCCAGTTCATCACACCGTTGCGAATGCCGCGGGCCAGCCGCGCCCGCCACTGCGGATCCTGCAGATTCTTCAGGTCTCGGGGGCTCGAGAGGAAGCCGATCTCGATCAGGACCGAGGGAATGTCGGCCGATTTCAGCACCGAAAACGCCGCCCGCCGCAGCGGCCTGCGGTTGATCGGACCGCCGACCTGGGCCATGCCCTCGACCAGCGCCCGCGCCAGCGCCTCGGTGCGCGGCTGAGTCTCCTGGCGGGCCAGATCCAGCAGGATGTCGGTCACCTCGTCATCGGTCCCGGAAAGATCGACGCCCGAGAGGATCTCGTCCCGGTCGTGGCGCTCGGCCAGGCGCGCGCTGGCCGCATCCGAGGCCTCGGGCGAAAGCACATGCACCGTGGCCCCGTGCGCCAGCCCCTCCGACAGCGAATCCGCATGCAGCGAGATGAACAGGTCGGCACCGGCCTCCTGCGCCACCGATATGCGCCGCTCGAGCGACACGAAGCGATCGTCCTCGCGGGTGAGCACCACCCGCACGCGCCCGCCGCGCACGAACGCCTCGCGCAGTTCGCGCGCGAAGGCAAGAGTGACCGCCTTCTCGTCGATGCCGGGCACCTGGGCGCCAGGGTCGATACCGCCATGGCCGGGATCGATCACCACCACCATCGGGCGAGTGTCATCCCCGGTCCCGTTCCCCGCGCCAGTTGCCACCGGCAGGCTCGGTTCGGGCAGATCCCAGCGCGGGTCATGGGGCGCACCGGACCCGGCGACGAAGCTTTCCTCGTCACGCCGGCTCAACCGCACCGACAACCGGGCCCACCCGGTGGCCTCGTCCACGCGCATCCCGGCACTGTCGATGCCGTAAGGCCCGGCAAGCTCGGCCACCAGCCGCGACCAGCCGGGCACGTAGCTGCCGAAACGGACGGATCGGACCCGCCGCGAGCGCAGCAGCGCCTCGGCCTGCAGCCCGGTCCAGTCCACTTCCTGAAAATCGAGCACCAGCCGCGGCGGCGAAGCCAGCGTGAACAGCCGCCACGGCACGCCCTGGCTGAGCCCCAGTTCGATCTCGACCCCATCGCCGCTGTCGGTGATACGGCTTGTCGCCGGGTCGATGCGGGCCAGAGCACTGAAATCCTGCGCGACCGCGGCGCTTGCCACGGTCATCGCCCATGTCAGCCAGAAGAGAAACCTGCCCATCGCCCAACGCGCGCCCCGTATAGATCGGGCCTTGTTCCGGCCCGTCTGCCGAAGGCACCATAGACCCCGGCGCGGGCAATGGGAATCCCCCGGACAATTTGCCGGAGCCGGAGCCGCCCGGGCGCCCGGCCGGACGGCGGCACGCGCGGTGCCGGCTTTCGCAGCCGCGCGCATGGCGAACCCCAAAGACATGCGGGGCAAGGCCCGACCGGTCGGGCAGTTCCGAGCAATTCGATGGGCCGCCTTCAGCCGGCCTGCATCGCGGCGCCGCTCCACTCTCGCGTGATCGGCAGGCGCACGAAGAACTCGGTTCCTTCGCCTATCCGGCTGACGAAACTGATCTTGCCGCGATGCAGCCCGACGATCGATCTGGCAATGTTCAATCCCAGGCCGGTGCCGCCCTTCTGCCGCTGGTCGGAGGAATCGGCCTGGGTGAATCTCTCGAATATCCGATCGCGCGCGTCCTCGGGAATGCCCACGCCGTGATCCCTGACCGAGATCACCGCGATATCATCTTCTCGGGTGACCGAAAGTTCGACCTGGTCACCCTTGTTCGAGAATTTCGCGGCATTCGACATCAGGTTGTCCAGAACCTGCATGAGCCTCATCCTGTCGCCTCTGACCACGACGCTCTCTTCAAGATGCGTGGCGTCAAAGCAGACGCCGAATTCCTCGCCATAACCGCGGTTCGCCTCGATCGCCTCCCGCACCAGGTCGGCCAGGCACAGGGGCTCCATCTTCAGATGGATATCTCCCGAACTCAACCTGTCCAGATCCAGCAGATCGTTGATCAGCAGAACGAGACGATCGCAATTCCTGTTCGCAAGCGAAACCAGCGTGGCCGTTTCGGCCGGAAGATTTCCTCCTGCACCGGCTCCGATCAGGCTCAATGCACCCTTGATCGAGGTCAGCGGCGTGCGCAACTCGTGACTGACGGTGGAAATGAATTCGGCCTTGGCCCTGTCGGCCACCTTGCGTTCGGTGATGTCGCGATAGATGGCCAGAAATCGCGGCTTGGCCCCCCTCGGCTGAACCAGATGCAGGAAGACCTCGATCATTCGCCCGTCCCTGTCCGTCAGTTCGTAGGACAGGCTGCGCGCGGGGCCTCGCATCAGGGTTGCGCATCGCTGCCGGAGCGCCGCGAAACGGGACTCCGAGATGAACTCGTCCACCCGCCGTCCGCGCCATTTCAACCCGTCGGCCTCGGCGCGGGCGGCGGCTGCCTCGTTCAGATAGATGAACTCGTAGCTGTCCGGCCAGAACAGGTAAACCTCGTCCTGGGTCAGGTCGAGCGTCTGGGACAGCAGCGTGGCTTCGTCCTGTGCCGCCTTCTTGTCCGATATGTCCCGGATCGTCATCAGAAAGCGGGGGGCGTGGCCCTCGGGATGGATGAGCTGGATGGTAATCTCGCCCGTGACCCAGGTTCCGTCCTGACGCTGGTAGTTGCGCTCGAAACTTGCCTTGGTCCTGTCGCCGCGGATCATCGGCCCCAGGACAGAGCGACAGTCCTCTGCGGTCAGACTGTTCTTCAGGTCGGTCGGAACAAGGTTCAGGATCTCGTCCTCGGTCAACCCGTTGCGGTGCAGCGCGGCCTTGTTGGCATAGAAAAACCGCCTGCTGTCCGGCCAGAACATGTAGACTTCGTGCTCGACGTAATCGAGCGTGAATTCCAGTTCCCGGATCCGTTCCTCGGATTTCCTGCGCTCCGAAATGTCCTGGGCAATGGTGACGATGAGGGCCTCGTCGGCGCCCGACCGCCGGACAAGGTGAAACGTGACCTCGACCGGACGGCCGTTCCTGTCGACCAGTTCATGGGCCACTTGGTCGGCCTTCCCCGTGAACAGCGGCGCGACCAGGCTGCGATAGCCGTCCTCGTCGAGATCGCTCAATGCCTCGAGCGGCGTCCTGGTGCGATATTCCGCATCCGACCAGCCGAACCGCCTTTTCGCGGCCCGGTTGAGATATACGAAACGCAGGGTGGCGGGATCTATCATGGTTACCGACACGGGCAGAAGGTCGAGCGTGTCGTATATTTCAGCGATCCTATACTTGGCATTATCGATTTTCCGGATCAGGGAATTGGTGCCGTGCGGTGTTCGCGAAGATTGAGAAGCCTTGTTCATCGTCTTGTCTCTGCTGCCTGACATGCGACACGCAGGCGTCCTGGCGGGTCTGGATGCGTTCCTCCTTATTTCCGGCTGCTTGCGTCAGAGCGGCTTGCAGAAAAATATCCGAGGGCCCCCGGACGACATGCCGGGGGGTCTTGCTGGTCCATATTTCCTGGGAGTGTCTGGGTCGTCGGTCTTGGTCGTGGTCGCTCGTCTGATTTCATCGCCAATGATGTATGCATGATACGGGCGATAATGTGTTCGTGAAGGGGCGGACAGATGCCCGTCACCCCGGGAACCGTTTCGAGGGAGGAAACAGCCGGTCGTTCACTTCGCAAGAGAAAAACCTAAGGGTTTGCGGACGTGATCAATTTTCCGCGCGCCACATGGGCTGATGCATTACCGCAACAGGTTTGAGAAACTTTTGCACAGCGGGGCACAAGGGTCTGCGAGCAGTCCCGGGATGCCCGTCGCTCGGGCCACCGCCCGGCGATGCGGACGATCGGGGCCGGGCTGTCTACGGATGCAGGCCCGCGACCGATCAGGGGAGATTCTGGCGCACCTGAGAGGATTCGAACCTCTGGCCTCTGCCTTCGGAGGGCAGCGCTCTATCCAGCTGAGCTACAGGTGCCTTGCCAGGCGGGGTATAGCCGCGCACCGGCCCCGTCGCAATCGCAAAATTCGCCGGCGCGAAGGGAAACGCTCTCAGCAGAACAGATCATGGGCCAGCTCCAGCGCCTCGACCAGCCGGTCCACCTCTTCGCGCGTATTGTACAACCCGAACGAGGCCCGGCATGTGGCCGTCAGCCCCAGGCGCTCCATCAGCGGGCCAGCACAGTGGTGGCCGGCGCGCACCGCCACCCCCTTCTTGTCGAGAATGGTCGAGATGTCATGGGCATGTGCCGCACCCTCAAGCGTGAAGCTGAAGATCGCTGCCTTGCCCGGCGCCGTGCCCTGAAGATGCAGCCAGTTCAGACCCGAAAGCCGCGACAGGGCGTAATCGCGCAGATCGGCCTCGTGGGCGGCAATGTTCTCCATGCCCAGATCCATCAGGTATTCCAGCGCCACGCCCAGCCCGATCGTCTGCACGATGCCCGGCGTGCCGGCTTCGAACTTCATCGGCGGATCGTTGTAGATCACCTCGTCGCGCGTGACCTCCCTGATCATGTCGCCGCCGCCCAGAAAGGGGCGCATCTGGTTCATGCGCTCCTTGCGGATGTGGATCGCGCCCGAGGCCGAGGGACCGTAAAGCTTGTGCCCGGTGATGGCATAGAAATCGCAGCCGATGTCGTCCACGTTCACCGGCATGTGCACCGCGCCCTGGCTGCCATCGACCAGCACCGGCACGCCCCTGTCATGGGCGCCCCGGGTGATCGCCTTCACGTCCACCACCGTGCCCAGCACGTTCGAGACATGGGTCACCGCCACCAGCTTCGTCCTGGGCCCGATGGCGTCGATCACCGCCTGCGGATCCAGCGCGCCGTCATCGGCGATATCGACCCATTTCAGCACCACGCCCTGACGTTCGCGCAGGAAATGCCAGGGCACGATATTGGCGTGATGCTCCATCACCGAAAGGACGATCTCGTCGCCCGCCTGCAGCCGCGGCATGGCCCAGCCATAGGCGACCATGTTGATGCCGAAGGTCGATCCGGTGGTGAGCACGATCTCGTCCTCGTCCCGCGCGCCGAGGAACCGTGCCACGATGCTGCGCACGGCCTCGTATTTCTCGGTGGCGATGTTGGACAGGTAGTGCAGGCCGCGATGGACATTCGCGTATTCCTCGGCATAGGCGCGGGTGACGGCGTCTATCACCGCCTGCGGCTTCTGCGCCGAAGCCCCGTTGTCCAGATAGGTCAGCGGCCGCCCGTTCACCTGGCGCGCGAGAATCGGAAACTCGGCGCGGATCGCTTCGACGTCATACATGATGCACGGATCCCAGCATGGGCCCTCCGACAAGGGCGATGAACATGGAAGTGGCGACCACCATGGCCAGGGCCGCCACGATCAGAACCCCGGCAGCCCGGCCCAGATTGTCCAGCCCGTGCGCCTGGGCGATGAAATGCAGCAGGATCCAGATGCCGACCACTGTGGCCGCCATCACCAGCACCACCGACAGGACCGGAATGGTCAGCACCAGCACGAAAGAGGCCGCCTGGACGCCCAGGCGCAGATACTGGAACCAGACCATCACCACCAGCACCCGGTCGAACTCGCCCAGTCCTCCCAGCAGCCGGCCGGCCCATGACAGCGCCATCACGAAGACGACCATGCCCAGCACCACCAGCGCGAAATAGACCAGTGGCGAACGCATGAAGCCGGGGAACATCTCGGGCGTGGGCAGAGCCATGTTCGACAGCGAAAACAGGATTGCGTTCAGCGCCGCCGCCAGCAGCAGCGCCAGCCACACCGCCTGACGGGGCAGCTCGGCGGCGATCAGCTGTCGGGCGGCGCGGGCGGGGTCGGTCAGCGTTGCCAGGAACAACGCACGCAGATCGGCAGAGGTCATGAATCGGCCCTTTCGGATTCGAACAGGCAGGAGGCCCAGAACCACAGGAATATGGCCAGCCACAGCACATCCACAAGGGTCAATCCCGCCCCGGGGCCGATCATGCCCGCCACCAGCCCGCGCAGGAGCAGCAGCGGCGAGGCCGCCAGCAGCGACCAGAACAGCGCCAGCCGCGCCCCGTACCAGCTGCCACGCCCGCCCGCGAGCCGCGCCAGCAGATGCGAAAGCGCCGCCAGGCCATAAAGCAGCAGCGGCAGGATGACCACCGTCCCCAGCAGCGCCCCACCCAGAAGCGGGTTCAGTTCCAGGCCCTCGAGATAGGACTTGCGGGCCAGCGCCGGCATCTCGGCGGTGAAGGCCAGCAGGCAGAATCCCATCAGGAAGGCCAGCGCACGGTCCTCGCGCTGGCCCATGGCCAGCAGCCGCCGCATGACCCGGCGCGGCCCGCGCCAGGTGGCCGCAATGTCCAGGGTGACCGACATCAGCGATGACGCGCAAGCCAGCCCCGGACACGCCCGGTGATCTCCTCGGCCAGGGCGCGGTCCTCGATCTCGTCCATGGCCTCGGCCAGAAAGGCCAGCGTCAGAAGATCCGTCGCCTCGCCCGCGGGCACCCCGCGCGAGCGCAGGTAGAAAAGCGCCTCCTCGTCGATGGCGCCGCTGGTCGAGCCGTGGCTGCAGGCCACGTCATCGGCGTAGATTTCAAGCTCGGGCTTGGCGAAGACCTGGCTGTCCCCGTCCAGCAGCAGCGCCTGACTGATCTGATAGCCGTCGGTCTTCTGCGCCCCCTCGCGCACCAGGATCTTGCCCTGAAAGACGCCGGTGGCGCCGTTGCGCAGCACCTTCTTGAACACCTGGCGGCTTTCGCAGCCCACCGCGTCATGGGTGACGAACACCGTATCGTCATGGTGAAAATCGCCATCCCCCACGCAGGCCCCGGCCACATGCGCCACCGCCTCGTCGCCGGTCAGTTCGACCACCACCTCGTTGCGGGTCAGCACACCGTTGACCGTCAGGGTGAAGCATTTGAACACCGATTCCCGCCCCAGCCGGGCGAAGATGTGCGTGGCCGCGCGCCGTTCGTGATCGCGCCCCTGGGCACGCACCAAATGCAGCCTGCCGCCATCGGCGATGTCGATCTCCATGCACTTGTTGAAGCGCGCCGCCGCCGGGCCGTTTTCGAGGATCGTCGCCTCGGCGCCCTTCTCGATGCGCAGCAGGTGGTGAAGCACCGCATCGGACTCTTCCGATTCATGGCGATAGATCAGATTGATCGGCTTCGAGGGCCTGCCGGTGACGTGGATCACCACCCCGTCGCGGGCAAAGGCGGTGTTGAAGGCTGCCAGAGGCCGCGGCACGGGCTTCTGCCCGCGTGCCTCGAGCACGCCGTAGAGATCGCGCGCCCAGTGGATATCGCGCGCACACAGATCGGCGATGCGCTCGATGCGCACCCCTTCAAGCGCCAGATCATCCGAGGCCTGCGGGTCGAACACCCCGTCCACGAAGACGATCTTCAGCCGCTCGAAGGCGTCGAACATCGGCGGCTCGTCCGTGCGCAGCACCGCCGCCGGCGGCGGGTCGGGCTGGACCAGAGTCTCGGGGCGGGTGTATTTCCAGTATTCGTCGCGCCGCCCCGGCAGACCCATCTCGCGCAGCCGGGCCAGCGCCTCCTCGCGCGCGGCTTCGGTGCACCCGCCGCGGGGAATCTCCAGCCCGGCCAGCCGGGCCGCGGTCGCATCCTGCTTGCGTTCGGCCAGCCCCATCACATCACCTCGGCCAGAATGTCGGCATAGCCGTTGTTTTCCACCTCCAGCGCCAGCTCGGGCCCGCCGGTCTTCACGATGCGGCCATCGGCCATGATATGCACCACGTCCGGTTTGATATGATCCAGAAGCCGCTGGTAATGGGTGATGACCAGAAAGCCGCGATCGGGGCTGCGCAGCGCGTTCACCCCTTCGGCGACCAGCTTCATCGCGTCCACGTCCAGCCCCGAATCGGTTTCGTCGAGGATGCACATGCGCGGCTCCAGCATGGCCATCTGGAGGATCTCGTTGCGCTTCTTCTCGCCGCCCGAAAAGCCCACATTGACGGGGCGCTTGAGCATCTCGGCGTCGATCTTCAGCGTCTTCGCCTTCTGGCGCACCAGCTTGAGGAAATCGGCGGCGCTGATCTCCTCTTCTCCGCGGGCCTTGCGCTGAGCGTTCACGGCGGTACGCAGAAAGGTCATGTTGCCGACGCCGGGGATCTCGACCGGATACTGGAAGGCGAGGAACAGCCCGGCGGCGGCGCGTTCCTCGGGCTCCATCGCCAGCAGGTCGCGCCCGTCCAGCGTGGCCGAGCCTTCCGTGACCTCATAGCCGTCGCGCCCCGAGAGCACATAGCTCAGCGTCGATTTGCCCGAGCCGTTCGGCCCCATGATCGCGTGCACCTTGCCGGCCTCGACCGTCAGGTCCACGCCCTTGAGGATTTCCTTGTCCTCTTCCTCAAGTTTCACGTGCAGATTGTTGATTTTCAGCATTTTTTCCTCGTCTCTCATGTTCCGAGCCGCGCCTGCGGCAAAATTCTCATGGCCGCTGCATCAGGCGGATGACGCGCGACAGCCGCCCAAGCGGGATCGCCATCGGCGCCAGATCGAACACCGCCATGCGCCCGGCCATCCGCGCCGGCGGGCCGATGAACTCCTTGACCTGATGAAACCACTTGCGATCCCGGTAGTCGTCGAACAGCAGCGTCACCGGCCGGGTGATGTGAAAGGCGCAGGCCAGCGCACAGCCGACCCGGAAGCGCCCATCGACCAGCACCACGTCCGGGTGGGGACGCGCGCCCTCCTCCCACACCGCCAGCGGATAGCGGGCAAAGCGCCGCCAGGCGCGGTCGTCCACCGGCCGCCCCCATTCCCGGGTCGGACCGATATCGGCATGGACGATCTCGACCTGCGAGCCTGCCACCGGCGGGTTGGCGTCGAACCAGCTCCGCATCATCCGCGCCCATTTGCGGTCGCTTTCGACGCTGGTCACCTGCTTGCCCGGCATCTCGGCCGCCAGAACGGTCGAGCCGCCCGAGCCGTATTCCAGGATCACCGAGGCCCGCCCATAGGCTTCGCGCACGGCCGCGGCCGCCTCCTCGGGCATGGTCAGCACCGGACGCTCCATATGCCCGGCCGCCGGCCTCATCCACCGGACCGCCCGCCGGGCGCCGTACCGGTCGCAGCCCGCGCCGCCACCATCCCCGCCGTCATCCCACCGACCCTTCCAGCGAGATCGCCACCAGCTGCTGCGCCTCCATGGCGAATTCCATCGGCAGCGCCTGCAGCACGTCCTTGCAGAAGCCGTTGACCACCAGCGCCACGGCCTCTTCCTCGTCCATGCCACGCGAGCGGCAGTAGAACAGCTGATCCTCGTCCACCTTCGAGGTGGTCGCCTCGTGCTCGACCCGGGCCGAGTTGTTGCGCACCTCGATATAGGGCACCGTATGGGCCCCGCATTTGTCGCCGATCAGCAGGCTGTCGCACTGGGTGTAGTTGCGGGCATTCTTCGCCTTCGGGTGCATCGACACCAGCCCGCGATAGGTGTTCTGGGCGTGCCCCGCGCTGATCCCCTTGGACACGATGCGCGAACGCGTATTGGCGCCCAGATGGATCATCTTGGTGCCGGTATCTGCCTGCTGGTAATTGTTGGTGATGGCGATCGAGTAGAACTCGCCCTGGCTGCCCTCGCCGCGCAGGATGCAGGAGGGGTATTTCCACGTCACCGCGCTGCCGGTTTCCACCTGCGTCCACATCACCCGGGAGCGGTCGCCGCGGCAGTCGGCGCGCTTGGTGACGAAGTTGTAGATGCCGCCCCGGCCCTCTTCATCGCCCGGATACCAGTTCTGCACGGTGGAATACTTCACCTCGGCATCCTCCAGGATGACGATCTCCACCACCGCCGCATGCAGCTGCGCGGTGTCGCGCTTGGGCGCGGTGCAACCCTCCAGATAGCTCACGTAACTGCCCTTGTCGGCGATGATGAGCGTGCGCTCGAACTGCCCGGTGTTTTCGGCATTGATGCGGAAATAGGTGCTCAGTTCCATCGGACAGCGCACGCCGGGGGGCACGTAGACGAAGGAGCCGTCCGAGAACACCGCGCTGTTCAGCGTCGCGTAGAAATTGTCGGTGGGCGGCACCACCGAGCCGAGATATTTCTTCACCAGCTCGGGATGCTCGCGGATCGCCTCGGAGATCGAACAGAAGATCACCCCGGCCTTCTTCAGTTCTTCCTGGAAGGTGGTGCCCACCGAGACGCTGTCAAAGACCGCATCCACCGCCACCCGGCGCCCTTCGGCGGGGGCGGCCTCGGCCCCCTCGACCCCGGCCAGGATCATCTGCTCGCGCAGCGGAATGCCCAGCTTTTCATAGGTGGCCAGCAGCTTGGGATCCACCTCGTCCAGGGACTTCGGCTTTTTCTCCATGCTCTTGGGCCGGGCATAGTAATACTGGTCCTGAAAATCGATCTCGGGGTAGTTGACCATGGCCCATTTCGGCTCTTCCATCTTCTCCCAGCGGCGGAAGGCCTCAAGCCGCCACTCGGTCATCCACTCCGGCTCGCCGTTCTTCTCCGAGATCAGCCGCACGATGTCCTCGTTCACCCCCTTGGGGGCGTATTCCATCTCGATCTCGGTTTCCCAGCCATACTTGTAGGTGCCGCCGACCTCGCGCACCGCATCGACCGTTTCCTGATCGACACCTTCCTTGACTTCGTTGTTGTCCAATGCGGCCATGTCCGTTTCTCCTGACCTCACGCCGCGCGGGCGCGATGCTTCTTTTCCTTGTCCAGCCACGTCTCGGCGAAACGCAGCACATCCTCTTCCCGCGTCTGCGGCCCCAGCGAGACGCGGATCGCGCTGGCGGCCACCGACTCGTCAAACCCCATCGCCCGCAACACGCGGCTGGCACGCACCTTGCCGCTGGAACAGGCCGACCCGGCGCTGATGGCAAATCCCGCAAGGTCCATCTGCATCACCTGCGTCTCGCCCTTCCAGCCCGGCGTCGCGAGGCACAGCGTGTTGGGAAGCCGTAGCGCATCTTTCCCGACAAAAACAGTCTGTTTCGCGCCGGCGGCAAGAGCCTCCTCCAGCAGGTCGCGCAGGCCGGCCACGCGCTCCCACACGCCATCGGCCAGATCCCGCGCCGCCGCCTCGGCCGCCGCGCCGAAGCCGGCAATGCCGATGACGTTCTCGGTGCCCGCGCGCCGGCCCATCTCCTGTCCGCCACCGCGCAACACCGCCGCAACCTCCAGCCCGCGCCGCAACACCAGCGCGCCCACACCCTTCGGCCCGCCCAGCTTGTGCGCCGAGATCAGCGCCATCTCGGCCCCACACCAGTTGAAGGCCACCGGCAGCTTGCCGAAGGCCTGGGTGGCATCGGTCACCGCCAGCCCCGAGGGCAGGTCCTGGATGATCCCGGTCTCGGAATTGGCCATCTGCAGCACCGATGCCGCCGGATCGGCCACCTCGACCGCGCCATCCGGGCGCACCGGAAGATCCTCCTCCACCCAGGCCCTGACCGCATCATGCTCAATCTCCGCCCCGTGCAACGAACGCCCCGCACAGGCCAGTGCCGCCGCCTCGGTCGCGCCGGAGGTGAACACCACCTCGGCCCCTTCGGCCCCGAACGCCACCGCCACCTGCGCCCGCGCCCGTTCCACAAGCGCCCGCGCCGCGCGCCCCTCAGCATGCACCGAGGACGGGTTACCCACCACCTCCATCGCCGCGACCATCGCCGCCCGCGCCTCGGCGCGCAAGGGCGCCGTCGCATTGTGGTCCAGATACACCCGTTTCACCGCTTTCCCGCCCGTTTCCCGATCATTTTCTGGCCCCAAATATCCCGGGGAGCGCGAGGGGCAGCGCCCCTCGCCCCGACCGAAAAGCTTCGCGCCGCAGGCGCGACCGCTGAGCCCGCCCCGATCATTCCGCATCCACCACCGAAAACAGCGTCGGAACGGCCGGGCAAGGCGCCAGGTCATTCTCGATCACATCCGAAAGCCGAGTCTGGTGAAGGAACACGTATACATGCGCGCTCAGCCCTTCCCACAGCCGGTTGGTCAGCGACTGGGCACGGCTGCCGCTCGACGCCCCCGACGCGCCCGCCCCCTTTCGCATCGCGTCCACCGTCTCGTCTACGGCGGTCAGAACATCGACCACCCGGATCTCGGAAGCGGGCCGCGCCAAGCGATAGCCGCCCCCCGGCCCGCGCACCGATTCCACCAGCTTCGCCCGCCTGAGCTTGACGAACAGCTGCTCCAGATAGGGCAGAGAGATGTCCTGGCGCTGCGAAATCTCCGCCAGGGTCACCAGCGAATCCGCGGGCTGCAACGCAATGTCAGCCAGCGCGACCATCGCGTATCTTCCCTTCGTGGACAGCTTCATCACCCGGCCTCCCAGCCTCCGAACGGGCGAAAACATTGACGTTTCGCCCCGCAATGCGTATCTGCACCAAGACCGCGCACGTCCTGCGTGCGCACCCTCAATTAGAACCGTTCTAATGTCCCCTAGCAATTTTGTCAAGAATTGTACGGGACCAGTGCGGAGATAACAGACAGGATACAAGACTGCCCATGCCCGAGGTCATTTTTCCCGGACCCGAAGGCCGCCTCGAAGGCCGCTACCACCCGCAAAAGGAAAAGGACGCGCCCATTGCGATCGTCCTCCACCCACACCCGCAATTCGGCGGGACCATGAACAACAAGGTCGTCTACAACCTTCACTACGCCTTCTACAACATGGGCTTTACCGTCCTGCGTTTCAATTTCCGCGGCGTCGGCCGCAGCCAGGGCGAATACGATCAGGGGGTTGGAGAACTTTCCGACGCAGCGGCGGCGCTGGATTACCTGCAATCCATGAACAGCAACTCCAAGCACTGCTGGGTCGCCGGTTTTTCCTTCGGGGCCTGGATCGGCATGCAACTGCTGATGCGGCGGCCGGAAATCACCGGTTTCATCAGCGTCGCGCCGCCGGCCAACATGTATGACTTTTCCTTCCTCGCCCCCTGCCCGGCTTCGGGCCTGATCATCAACGGCACCCGCGACCGCGTCGCCCCGCCCGCCGATACCGAGGCGCTGGTGGCCAAGCTGCACGAGCAGAAGGGAATCACCATCACCCACCGGCAGATCGAAGGCGCCGACCACTTCTTCCAGGGGCCACACATGGATACCCTGATCGAAAACGTCACCGAATATGTCAAACGCCGCCTGACGGAAAACACCCGCTGATGGGCAGCATCGAAACCCTGGCCTCGAAACTGGCCGAAGACACGCTGGAGATCATGGACGCCACCGGCGCCGACCGGCTCTATGTCGAGGTCGGCAACGTGCTGGCCACCGCCTCGCAGACGCTGGAAGAGGCCTACCTGACCGAAATCCGCGTGCGCCTGGCCGAACGCACGGCGCGGCGGTTCCTGGAACGCCGTGCGGAAGAACTGCGCACCGGCGGCAGCTCGGAGACGGAAGGCAGGGCACCCGCTCCCGCCTCTGCCGCCCCCGACGGATCCGCCGACGCAACGGACAAGCCCCCCGCCACTGCCCCGCGCCCGCGCCGTCCGCAGCTCAAGCGCCCGACCTGAACCGACCCGAACCGCCACCGGCGCGCCGCCCGCTTTTGCGCTGGCCTTCGCCCCGCCGGCACGCTATGCGCCGGCCCGACACCCCTATCAAGGCTTGACTCATGAACCTGCGGAACATCGCAATCATCGCCCACGTCGATCACGGCAAGACCACGCTCGTGGACGAGCTTCTCAGACAGTCCGGAGCGTTCCGCGAAAACCAGGCGGTGGCCGAGCGCGCCCTCGACAGCAATGATCTCGAACGCGAACGCGGCATCACCATCCTTGCCAAGGCCACCAGCGTCGAATGGAAGGGCACGCGTATCAACATCGTGGACACCCCCGGCCACGCCGATTTCGGCGGCGAGGTCGAACGCATCCTGTCCATGGTCGATGGCGTCGTGCTGCTGGTGGACGCAGCCGAAGGGCCGATGCCGCAGACCAAATTCGTCACCGCCAAGGCGCTGGCGCTGGGGCTGCGACCGATCGTGGTCCTCAACAAGGTGGACAAGCCCGATGCCGAACCCGACCGGGCGCTGAACGAAGTGTTCGACCTCTTCGCCGCCCTCGGCGCCGATGACGATCAGCTCGACTTCCCCCACCTCTACGCCTCGGGCCGTGCCGGCTGGGCCGACGCCGAACTGGACGGCCCGCGCAGGGACCTCACCGCACTGTTCGAGCTGATCCTGACCCATGTTCCCGCCCCCGCCCAGATCGCCCGCCAGGATGAACCCTTCCGCATGCTGGCCACCACGCTGGGCGCCGACCCCTATCTGGGGCGCATCCTGACCGGCCGGGTCGAATCCGGCACGCTGAAGGCGGGGCAGACGCTCAAGGCGGTCGGCCGCGAAGGCAATCTGGTCGAAACCTTCCGGGTCAGCCGCATCCTCGCCTTTCGCGGCCTTGCCCAGCAACCCATCGACACCGCGCAGGCGGGCGACATCGTCACCATCGCCGGCATGAGCCGCGCCACTGTCGCCGACAGCCTCGTGGACCCGCAGCTGGACGAAGCCCTCCCGGCCCAGCCCATCGATCCGCCCACCATCTCGGTCACCTTCGGCATCAACGACAGCCCGCTGGCCGGGCGCGACGGCAAGAAGGTGCAAAGCCGGGTGATCCGCGAACGGCTCATGCGCGAGGCCGAGCAGAACGTGGCGATCCGCGTCACCGACACCCCCGGCGGCGAGGCCTTCGAGGTCGCCGGCCGGGGAGAGCTGCAGATGGGCGTGCTGATCGAGAACATGCGCCGGGAAGGGTTCGAACTGTCGATCTCGCGCCCACAGGTGCTGCTGCGCGAAGAAAACGGCCAGAAGCTGGAGCCGATCGAGGAAGTCACCATCGACGTGGACGACGACCACGCGGGGGTGGTGATCGAAAAGCTCACCGGCCCGCGCCGGGGCGAATTGCAGGAAATGCGCCCTTCGGGCGCCGGCAAGACCCGGATCGTGGCGCTGGTGCCCGCGCGCGGGCTGATCGGCTATCACGGCGAATTCCTCACCGACACCCGCGGGACCGGCGTGCTCAACCGCGTCTTCCACGGCTGGGCACCCTGGAAAGGACCGATCCCCGGCCGCCGTGCCGGCGTGCTGATCTCGATGGAAAGCGGCCAGGCGGTGGCCTACGCCCTGTGGAACCTCGAAGAGCGCGGCCGGCTCTTCATCGGCCCCCAGACCCAAGTCTACCAAGGCATGATCATCGGAGAGCATTCCCGCGAAAACGACCTTGAAGTGAACCCGCTCAAGGGCAAGAAGCTCACCAATATCCGCGCCGCCGGCTCGGACGAAGCGGTGCGCCTGACCCCGCCGGTGCGCATGTCGCTGGAAGAGGCCATCGCCTGGATCGACGACGACGAACTGGTCGAAGTCACACCGAACGCGATCCGCCTGCGCAAACGCTTTCTCGACCCGCACGAACGCAAACGCGCAGCCCGCGCCGCAAGCTGACCCTCGGACCCGCGCACGCCACCCCGGGCGCCGCCCCGCCTGCTTCCTCTTGCCAGAAATACTCCCGCCGGAGGCCCCCGCCGCCGGCCACGGGCGGGGGCGTCACTCGTTGGTCTCGACGATCAGCAGCTCGCGCTCGGAGGCGTTGTGCGCATGCTGCAATGCCCGCTGATAGGTGGGCGAATTGTAGCAGGCCTCGGCCGCCTCCACCGATGGAAAACGCGCCACCACATTGCGCGGCCGCTCCTGCCCTTCAAGCTGGATGTAACGGCCGCCTCGGGCAATGAACACGCCGCCATGCTCGGCAATCGCCTGCGTGGCGATGGCCGCATATTTGGCATATTCCTCCTCATCCGTCACCGTTACATGCGCAATCCACAAGGCTCCCATGACTACTCCCCCTCCAACAGCTTTTCCACCGCCCTGATCGCGGCCTCGGCCTTCGACGCGTCCTTGCCACCGCCCTGCGCCATGTCTGGCCGGCCGCCGCCGCCCCGGCCACCCAGTTCGGCCACCGCCGCGCGCACCAGGTCCACCGCCGACAGCCGCCCGGTCAGATCCGGCGTCACCCCGGCGGCAACCGCCGCCTTGCCGCCGGCATCGGCAATCAGCAGAACCACGCCCGAACCAAGCCGGGCCTTGTGCTCGTCGATCAGCGCCGGCAAATCCTTGCCCGTCACCCCGGAAAGAACCCGCGCCAGGAAGGAGACGCCGCCGATCTCGCGAACATCCGGCTGCGCCGCCCCGCCGCCGCCCGCAAGGGCCAGTTCGCGGCGCAGCTGGGCCACCTCGTTGGACAGCGCCCGCAGCTTGGCCTGATCGGCGCGCACACGCGCCACCAGTTGATCCGGCGTTACCCGCAACTCCTCCTGCAGCGCGCCGAGGATCTCGCGCATCTTCGCAACGTGACGCTGCGCGCCGATCCCGGTCAGCGCCTCGACCCGGCGCACGCCGGCACTCGAGGCGCTGTCGCCCAGCAGGATGAATTCGCCGATGTCTCCGGTGCGCTTGACATGGGTGCCGCCGCACAGCTCCACCGAATAGGCACGCCCGTCCAGACCCTTGCCCGAGCCCTCGCGCACCCCCATCGACACCACCCGCACCTCGTCGCCGTATTTCTCGCCGAACAGCGCCTGCGCCCCCAGCGCGCGGGCCTCGTCGGGGGTCATCACCCGGGTTTCCACCGGCGCGTTCTGGCGGATCATGGCATTCACCTCGTCCTCGATCCGGGCCAGCTCCTCGCCGGTCAGGGCCTTGGCATGACTGAAATCGAAGCGCAGCCGCTCGGCATCATTGAGCGAGCCGCGCTGAGCCACATGTTCGCCCAACGTCCGGCGCAACGCCTCGTTCAGCAGATGCGTGGCCGAATGATTGGCCCGGATCGCCCGGCGCCGGTCGTGATCGACCTCAAGCACCGCCGCCTCGCCGGCGCGGATTGTGCCTTCGGTCACCTCCGCCTGGTGGATGAAAACCCCGGCGGCCTGCCTTGTGTCGGTGACCCGCGCCACGCCGCTTTCGGTGCGGATCTCGCCCATGTCGCCCACCTGGCCACCGGCCTCGGCATAGAAGGGCGTCTGGTTCAGCGCGATCTGCACCTTGTCACCGGCCGCGGCCTCGGCCAGCTCGGCCCCGTCCCGCACCAGCGCGACGATCTGCCCCTCGGCGGTTTCCGTGTCATGGCCCAGGAAATCGGTGACGCCGTGCTTCTCGGCAATGTCGAACCAGATGGCCGCATCCGCATGTTCGCCCGACCCCACCCAGGCAGCGCGCGCCTTGGCCTTCTGCGCGGCCATGGCGGCGTCGAAGCCTTCCGTATCGACGCTGCGGCCCTTTTCGCGCAGGGCATCCTGGGTCAGATCAAGGGGGAAGCCGTAGGTATCATACAGCTTGAACGCCGCCTCGCCCGGAAGCGGCGCGTTCCCGGGCAGGCGCGAGAGCTCTTCGTCCAGCAGCCGCAGCCCCCGCTCCAACGTCTGCTTGAAGCGGGTCTCCTCCAGCTTCAGCGTCTCCTCGATCAGCGCCTGGGCGCGAATGAGTTCGGGATAGGCCTCGCCCATCTGGCGGACCAGCTCGGGCACCAGCCGATGCATGAGCGGATCCTTCGCCCCCAGAAGATGCGCATGCCGCATGGCCCGGCGCATGATCCGCCGCAGCACGTAACCGCGCCCGTCATTGGCCGGCATCACCCCGTCGGCGATCAGGAACGATGTCGAACGCAGGTGATCCGCAATCACCCGGTGATGGATCTTCCCCGGCCCGTCCGGGTCGGTGCTGGTGGCGTGCGCGCTGGCCTCGATCAGCGCGCGCATCAGGTCGGTGGCGTAGTTGTCATTGGTGCCCTGAAGCAGCGCCGCGACCCGTTCGATCCCCATGCCGGTATCGATCGACTGCATCGCCAGATCCCGGCGCGAGCCGTCCTCGAACTGCTCGTACTGCATGAAGACGAGGTTCCAGATCTCGACAAAACGGTCCCCGTCCTCCTCCGGCGAACCCGGCGGGCCGCCCCAGTACTGTTCGCCGTGGTCGAAGAAGATTTCCGTGCACGGGCCGCAGGGGCCTGTGGGCCCCATCATCCAGAAATTGTCGGCGGTGGGGATGCGGATGATCCGGTCATCGCTGAAACCGGCGGTCTTCTTCCATATCTCGGCGGCCTCGTCATCGGTATGATAGACCGTGACCAGAAGCCGGTCTTTCGGAATGTCCAGCTCCTTGGTGATCAGCTCCCAGGCGAAGGGGATCGCCTCTTCCTTGAAATAGTCGCCGAAGCTGAAATTGCCCAGCATCTCGAAAAAGGTGTGGTGGCGCGCGGTATAGCCGACATTGTCCAGATCGTTGTGCTTGCCGCCCGCGCGCACGCATTTCTGCGCCGATGTGGCGCGCGTGTAGTCGCGATGCTCGACCCCGGTAAACAGGTTCTTGAACTGGACCATGCCCGAATTCGTGAACATCAGCGTCGGGTCGTTGCGCGGCACCAGCGGCGAGCTTTCCACCACCTCGTGCCCCTGCCGGGCAAAATAGTTCAGAAAGGTCGATCGGATTTCGTTGAGCGAGCGCATGTGGGCGTCAGTTCCTGCCAGAGTCCTGCATTTGCGCCGGTTTATCCGCCTGTCCGTCCGCTGTCCACATCACATCCGGTCGGCCCCTCCCGGAAACATGCGGAACGGGGCGCGGACCTGCCGGCGGCACCCCGTCCGGGCATTCCCGGCACCGCCGCGGCCGGGACGCGGCCCTGCAATTCGTGCGGGTTCGGCGCTCAGGCCTCGAGCACGTCCCCGCCCCCCTCGGCCGGAGCGATGCTGTCCAGCCCGTGAGCGGCACGAATGCGGTCCTCGATCTCGCTGGCGATATGCGGGTTTTCGCGCAGGAACTGCTTGGCGTTCTCGCGCCCCTGTCCGATCCTCTCGTCACCGTAGGAAAACCATGCGCCGGCCTTGTTCACCACGCCGGCCTTGACCCCCAGGTCCAGCAACTCGCCCATCTTCGAGATGCCTTCCCCATACATGATGTCGAATTCGACCTCCTTGAAGGGGGGGGCCACCTTGTTCTTGACCACCTTCACCCGGGTGTGGTTGCCCACCACCTCGTCGCGATCCTTGATCGCCCCGATCCGGCGGATGTCAAGGCGCACCGACGAGTAGAACTTCAGCGCATTGCCGCCCGTGGTCGTTTCCGGGCTGCCGAACATGACACCGATCTTCATGCGGATCTGGTTGATGAAGATCACCAGGCAGTTGGAGCGCGAGATCGAACCGGTCAGCTTGCGCATGGCCTGGCTCATCAGGCGGGCCTGCACGCCGACGCTGGAATCGCCCATGTCGCCTTCAAGCTCGGATTTGGGGGTCAGCGCCGCCACCGAATCGACCACGATCATGTTCACCGCGCCCGAGCGGACCAGCGTATCGGTGATTTCCAGCGCCTGTTCACCGGTATCGGGCTGCGAGATCAGCAATTCGTCGAGATCGACGCCCAGCTTGCGCGCATATTGCGGATCCAGCGCGTGTTCGGCATCGACAAAGGCGCAGATACCGCCGGCCTTCTGCTGTTCGGCAATGCAGTGCAGCGCCAGCGTCGTCTTGCCGGAACTTTCCGGGCCGTAGATCTCGACGATCCGGCCCATGGGCAGGCCGCCGATCCCCAGCGCGATGTCGAGCCCCAGCGATCCGGTGGAACTTGCCTCGATTTCCTGGATGGCATTCTCACCGCCCAGTTTCATGATCGAACCCTTGCCGAACTGCCGTTCGATCTGCGCCAATGCGCTGTCCAGCGCCTTCTGCTTGTCCGAGCTCTGCTTGCTGCTCATGGTGAGAAGATCCGCCATTGTCCCTTGGTCCTTCCTTCTTGTCATACCCGCGGGCGGGGGGCAATCGCCGCTTTGTTCGCCTCCTGTTCCTTATGGGATCAAAACGGGAACAATGCAACGGATTTCTTTCCACCCCAGTTTTCTGGAATTGAGTTAAAATTTGGTTTACGGCAATCTTGCCGAGCAGTGGCAGGAAGAAACCCCGGAAATGCTGGTCTTTTTCAATGAACGCCTGGTCTTCCTCTCGGTTCCGAAGACAGGCACGACCGCCTACGAAGCTGCGCTTCGCAACCGGGCCGATATCGTGGTATCGAATCCGCCGGAACTGAAGCACGCGCCTCTCTATCGCTACAATCGCTTCTTCCGGCCGATGTTCGAAAAGGTCTCCAATGCGGACATGGAAACCATGGCGGTCATGCGCGAGCCGATCAGCTGGCTGGGAAGCTGGTACCGCTACCGCCGGCGCCCGTTCATGCAGGGCAAACCCGCCTCGACCCACGACATGAGCTTCGACGACTTCGTGAAGGCCTACATGAAGGGCGATCCGCCCGCATTCGCCCGCGTCGGCAGCCAGGCGAAATTTCTCGAACCACGCCCCAACGGCACGACGGTCACGCACCTGTTCCGCTACGAGGACCAGGACCGGATCAGGGGATTTCTCGAAGAACGGCTCGGCGTCAGCCTGGAACTTCGGCGCGAGAACGTATCGCCCGAGATGGAGCTTTCCCTGTCGCCGGGGGTGGAAAAGCGCCTGCGCCGGAAATGCGCCGGGGAATTTGCCCTCTACGAAAGCATCGGCTGAACCGGGCGGCGCGACGTTCCCGTTGCCCCCACCCCACCCCGTACCGGCTGCGCAACGGCCCCAAGCGACATGCGCCGCCCACCCGCAGCAGGCGTTGCCGCGCAAACCGGCGCCCGACTTCACGCGCCATTGACCACCCTTCGCCCGGCATTCAGGGCATCTGCTGACGAACCGTTTCCGCAAGCTGGTTGAGCGAGAACGGCTTGGGAAGGAAGGCGGCGTCGGCCACGCTGATCTCGGGTTCGCCAAAAGCGCCCTCGGCATAGCCGGACATGAAAACCACCCGCGCATCGGGTCGCGCCTCAAGCGCCTTGCGCACCCATGTCGGTCCGTCCATGCCCGGCATCACGACGTCGGTGACGAACACATCGACCCTGAGTGCGGAATCCTCCAGAATCTCCAGTGCCTCCTCGGCCGAAGCGGCCTCGAGCACCGTGTATCCCCGCAAGCGCAGCGCCCGCGAGGCAAAGGCGCGCACCGGCGCCTCGTCCTCGACCAGAAGAACGACACCCTCTCCGTGACCCTCCGAGACCCGGACAGCGGGTGGCGCTTCCGGTTCGACCTTCGCGGGCGGAGGGTCGCAGGCCGGAAAGTACAGGACGAATTCGGCCCCCTGCCCCGGCGCGCTGTCCACGAAGATGAAACCGCCGGTCTGCTTGATGATCCCATAGACCGTCGACAGCCCCAGGCCGGTGCCTTCGCCGGTGCGCTTGGTCGTGTAGAAGGGCTCGAACACCTTCTGAAGCTTGTCCCGTTCGATGCCCACGCCTTCGTCGCGAACCCGGACAACGACATATTCGCCGGCCGGAACCGTCGCCCGGTCGCGCTTGAGCGGCGCCTCCAGCGACACCACCTCGGTCTCGATGCGGATTTCGCCGCCCTGAGGCATCGCGTCACGGGCATTCACCACCAGATTCATCAGGACCTGCTCGAGCTGACGCTTGTCCGCGCGAATCGGGCGCAGGACGGGATCATGACTCAGCGTCAGGGTCACCTTCTCGCCCACAAGCCGGTTCAGAAGATGCGTCAGATCCGCCAGCGTGTCGCGCAGATCGAGCAATTCGGGCCGCAGCGTCTGCTTGCGCGAGAAAGCCAGCAACTGCCCCACCAGAGACGCCGCACGATTGGCGTTCTGATGGATCTGTATCAAATCCGCATAATCCTGATCCGACGAATCATGACGCAGCAGAAGCAGATCGCAATGCCCCGAAATCGCGGTCAGAAGATTGTTAAAATCATGGGCGATTCCGCCGGCAAGCTGCCCGATCGCCTGCATCTTCTGGCTTTGCACGAATTGTGCCTCAAGCGACTTCATTTCCGTCGCGTCATGCATGATCGCAATAATCTCGCGACCCGCACCGGCGCGGCCGACGGTTACCTGAACATGCGCCTCGCCCTCGGCCCGGCACAGGCGGAACACCCCGGAGCGGCGCTCGCGCCCCTTGCTGAACGTTTCGGCCAGCCAATCGCCAAACGAGATTCCGTCCGCCCCTTGAAGGCGCGGGCCGATCTGGTCGCCGGGACCTGTCCCTTCGCCCAGAAGCTCGACCGCCGGGGGATTGAGTGCCAGAATTCGCCCCTCGTCGTCCAGCTTTGCCGCCGCCACCGGCAAGGACTCGAACGGCGCCGAATCGTCGCCCGGCGGCACGTCCACCGGTATCAGATAGAGTTCGCGCCGCCCCCCGCTGCCGGGCATTTCCGCGATGGCGACCCGCCGCGGCCCGTCGGCGCCGGCAATTTCGGCGATCCGTCTCGGGCGCACCGGAAGTCGCGCGAACAGGTGATCGAGCGTCTTGACCCGCTTCCCTGCCAGCCGCCGCGCAGCCTCGTTCATGTAGAGAATCGCGCCAGAGCGGCCGACCGTCAGCATGGGCAGCGGCAGCGCATCGGCACTCCTGCCCCGGCGTTGATGATCCGCAAGCGGCTCCAGTCGCCACAGAAATCCGTCATCCCCAAGCCGGTGAACCGCAATCCGAATCACACCGATTCGCGTCACCACATCCTCGCGGGCAGCGCCGGTGGAGCGGGCACTGGCCTGCAGACGCGACAGAACCGGCGCGGGGTTTGCCATCACGCTACGCAGACAGCCCGCAAGCGTTTCCCCCTCCGCCGGCTCCAGCCACTTGCCGGCCGCAGCGTTGCGCGCCGTCACCCGACCGTCATCATCCGACACGAAACTGGCCACCGAATCGTGATCGATGAAGCCGGACAGGACGGTCAGGGCACGGTTTCTCTCGTACCGCTGCACCGCCGCCCGCAGCCAGACCAGGCCGACCACCGTCAACATCGCCACCGATGCGGCAATCAGCCCCCGCCGCAGAAGGTCGGGCTGCTCCAACACGGTTGCCAGTACGCCGGCGAGGATGGCGACCAGCAGGACCACGAGCGTTCGCCCCACTCCGTTCACGGGATGGGCCTGGCGCAATGAAACGTCAATCATTGCCTGTCTGTCGGACACCTGACGCCTCCACCGGCAGGGGAATTTCTCCGGCCTTCTCGCATCCGCGCGGTTAAGTTCGGATTAAGGTCTGAAATTTTCTTGCATCGGTTGTATAATTTCGCGATCAGTTTCGCGTCAATAGTGCAAGAAAAAATCCGTCATGGGCCATGTCCACTGGCCACGACCGGCTCCAACCCCGGCTCCAGCCGGCGTGACGCCGCAGGAAGGCCCGGACCTGGCGGTCGTTTTCCTCGTCCAGAACCGAGCAGGTCGCGTAGGCCAGCACCCCTTGCGGCACCACAAGCCCGGCCGCCCGGTCCAGAATCCCGGCCTGGATTTCGACCAGCTCGGCCAGGCGTTCGGGCGTGAGACGCCACTTTCCCTCGGGTGCGCGCCGCCACGCGCCGCTGCCCGAACAGGGCACGTCGCACAACACCAGATCGAAGGGGGCGGCAGCGGCGACAGAGACGTCATCGGCCAGCGTGACCCAGATCCCCGCGCGGCGGGCGCGTTCGGGCAGATCGCGCATGCGCCGGGGGGCAACATCATGGGCGACAATCTCGATATCCGCCTGCGCCGCCATTGCCAGCGTCTTGCCCCCGCCGCCGGCGCAATAGTCCAGCACCCGCATCCCGTCGCGCAGCGGCAGCGCCGCCACCGCCGACTGGCTGGCCGCGTCCTGAAGTTCCACCAGCCCGTCCAGATAGGCGCTGCTGGAGCGGATGCGCCGTGCGCCGGCCCGCACCACCAGGGCGCCGTCCACCTGCGGATGCCGGGTGCAGGTGATGCCCACATCCGCCAGAACCCGGATGGCCCCGTCCACGTCCGTCTTGCGCAGATTGACCCTCAGATGCACCGGCGCGCGCTCTTGCAGCACCCGCGCACAGATACCGGCCTTGTCCCCGAGGCTGTCTCGAAACCGCGCCCACAGCCAATCGGGCAGGTCCAGGGCCTCGGCCCCGTCGCGCGGGGCGCGGCCGGCGTGGCGCTCGGCCTCGGTCAGGGGCGGCGGCGCGAACCGGGCACCGGAAAACACTGTATCCGGATCGGTTCCGTCGCGACGGCATGCCCCCAGCATCAGCCCGCGCCCGGTCTCTGCCCCGCCAAGTGCGGCCAGAGACCGCCGGCAGCGCAACGCATCGAAGACATGATCGCGCACTGCCGCCCGATCCTTCGACCCGGCATAGCGGTTGCGGCGCGCCCAGCCGGTCAGCACCCGTTCGGCAGGCGCCCCGGCCAGAATCTCGTCCAGGATACCGATCGCCGCCTGAACCCGCGCGGCCGGTGTCATCCGCCCCGCCCCATGAGGGAAACGCCGGCCACCCTGCCACCCCCGCGCGCTGTCACATCACCCGGTAGTTGGGCGATTCGCGGGTGATCTGCACGTCATGCACATGGCTTTCCTTCAGCCCCGCGCCGGTGATCTTGACGAATTTGCAGTTGCGCCGCATCTCGTCCACGGTGGCACAGCCCGTATAGCCCATGGCCGCCCGCAAGCCGCCCACAAGCTGGTGGATCACCGCCGAGGCCGGCCCCTTGTAGGGCACCTGCCCCTCGATCCCCTCGGGCACCAGCTTGTCGCTGGCCGCGTCCTTCTGGAAATAGCGGTCGGCCGAGCCGCGCGCCATCGCTCCCAGCGAGCCCATGCCGCGATAGCTCTTGAAGCTGCGGCCCTGGTAGAGAATGACCTCGCCCGGGCTTTCATCGGTGCCGGCAATCATCGACCCGACCATGGCGCAAGAGGCCCCGGCGGCAATCGCCTTGGCGAAATCCCCCGAATACTTGATGCCGCCATCGGCAATCACGGGGATGTCGCCGGCAGCCTCGGCGCAGTCCATGATCGCGGTCAGCTGCGGCACGCCGACCCCGGCCACCATCCGGGTGGTGCAGATGCTGCCTGGGCCGATGCCCACCTTGATCGCGTCGGCGCCAGCATCGATCAACGCCCGCGTGGCCTCGGCCGTGGCCACGTTCCCGGCCACGATCCGAACCTCGTTGGACAGGGCCTTGGCCCGCTCCACCGCCTTTGCCACCGCGTGGGAATGGCCATGGGCGGTATCGATCACGATCAGGTCGCAGCCGGCCTCGACCAGCGCCTGAGCGCGTTCGAACCCGGCATCCCCCACGGTCGAGGCCGCCGCCACCCGCAGCCGCCCCAGCCGGTCCTTGCAGGCGGTGGGGTTGAGCACCGCGGTTTCGGTATCCTTCAGCGTGAGCAGCCCGGTCAGCTTGCCCTCGCCATCGGTGACCAGCAGCTTTTCGATCCGGCGCGCCTTCATCAGGCTGATCGCTTCGTCCCGATCGGCGGGCTCGCGCAGGATGGCCAGGTTCTCCGAGGTCATCATCGCCCGCACCGGGGTGTCGTCCGAGGTGGCAAAGCGCATGTCGCGGTTGGTGACGATGCCGACCACGCGGCCATCGTCATCGACCACCGGAAAGCCGGTCACGTTGTAGCGGGCGCGCAGTTCCTTGGCATCGGCAAGGGTCTGATCGGGGGTCAGCGTGATCGGGTTGTAGACGATGCCGGATTCAAATCGCTTGACCCGGCGCACCTGCTCGGCCTGCTCCTCGATGGTCAGGTTGCGGTGGATCACCCCCATGCCGCCGGCCTGTGCCATCGCGATGGCCATACGGGCCTCGGTCACCGTGTCCATGGCGCTGGACAGAAGCGGGATGTTGAGCGCGATGTCACGCGTCACCCGCGTGCGCGTGTCCGCCTGCGAGGGCAGCACCGATGATGCCGCCGGAACCAGAAGAACGTCGTCGAAGGTGAGCGCCTCGCGAATCTGCATCTCGTCATCCCCGTGCATGAACCCGTTTGGCGGCAACCCTATCGCACGGATCACCGGCAGGGGAAAGGGGCCCGGGGGGATTTCCCGCCCGCCCCGCTCAGCCCATCGCCGCGGTCAGTTCCTTCAGCGCGGCCAGCGGATCCTCGGCCGCCCAGATCTCTTCTCCAATGCCGAAAAAATCGGTTACCGGAGCAAGTTGCGCCACCAGGCCGGCGCTCAGACCGCCTTCGGCGACCACCGGGATCTCGATCATCTCGGACCACCACTGGAACAGGTCGAACCCGGCGACCCGCCCGTCCCCCAGCACGGTGGCCCCCACCGGACCGAAGCTGACGTAATCGGCCCCCGCCTCGCCAGCGGTCATGCCATCATGGCGCGACGTCCCGCAGAAACTGCCGACAATGGCATCGGGTCCCAACGCCTTGCGCGCGGCACGCACCGAACGGGCGGCATCGCCAAGATGCACACCATCCAGCCCCAGCCGCCCGGCCAGAACCACATGATCGGCCACCACCAACGCGATGTCACGGGCATGCGCCACCTCGCGCAACACATCTGCGGCCCGCGCCACCCGGTCCTCGTCCTGCGTGGCCAGAGCCAGCCGGATGCAGGCCACCTCGGCCCCGTCCAGAACCCGCGCCAGGCGCGGCGCGAAATCTTCGGGATCGAAGGCCGGCGGGGTAACAAGATAGATCTGCGGCTTTTCGGGGGCAGAGGCGGGTGCGGTCATGGGCGCGCTCCTGTCTGGGGACGGGGCAGGTTTAGCGTATTGCCGCCCGGACGCAAGTCGCCCAGCCCGGCATGCCCCTCCCGCCCCCCTTCCTCTTGCCCCAAATACTCCGGGGGTGAGGCCCGGAGGGCCGAGGGGGCAGCGCCCCCTCGCGGCAAGGCAAACGCCCCAGCGATGCCCACCGGCCGGCATCCCCCCGCCCATCCCCCCGTGGACAAGACGCCCGGATCAGGGCTATCCCGACACCATGACGGAAATAGCCGAAACCCTCGACGCCATCGGGCTGCTGTGCCCCCTGCCGGTGCTCAAGGCCCGCAAGCGCCTGCAATCGCTTCCCCCCGGCGCGGTGCTGCGCATTCTCGCCGACGACCCGGCCGCGGTCATCGACGTGCCGCATTTCTGCACCGAGGCCGGACATGACTTCCTGGGCGATCAGGACGAAGGAGAATACCGCGTCTTTCTGATCCGCAAGGGCGGATAGGAAAACCGCGCCCGGCCGGATGGGCACGGATACTCCCGCCACGGGACGGGCACACGCCCAAGCCGGAAGGAATGAGGGCGGACCCCACGGCCCGCCCTCCATTCATCTCCGCATCGCCCACCAGCCGCGCCGCTTGGGCTTGGGCGGGGTTTTCGGCCCGGCCTCCTCCGCCTCGTCGGCGGGGGCGGTCACCGCTTCGGGCGCGGCAGCGGCAGTCTCCGCTCCGGCCTCGGGTCCGGTTTCGGCGGGCCGATCCGCCACCGGGGCCGACGGGGCAACCGCATCCGCATCGACCGGAGCGGCAACGGCCGTTTCCGTGCCGTTCACGGCCTCGACCCCCGACCCGGACTCCGCAACCACGGGCGCGGCCACGGCTTCGGCCGGACTGGCGGGTTCGGCAGAGGGTTCGGCGGGCGCCAGCTCCGCCGATGCGCCCTCCTCGGCAACTGCGGCTGACGCCGCCCCCGATTCAGGCTGTGCATCGGAGGCTTCGGCAACGGCCTCGTCGGCCTTCGACCGCCGCGACCGGCTGCGGGTGGTTCTGCTGCGCCTGGGCCTGGGCTTCTCCTCCGCTTCCGCCGGAGCAGCGGCTTCGACCGCGTCGGCCCCGGTCTCGGCGGCCCCTGTCTCGGCAGCCGCCTGCGCATCCACGTCATCGGCGGCCGCTTCGGCGGGGGGCGAGGCCTTCTCGGTCGTCTCTGCCTTCCGGGCGCGTGTCCGGCTGCGGGACGAGGCGCGGCGCTTGCGCGGTGCAGGCTTGCTCTCGGCCGGCTCCGCAGCCTCGGCAGCGGCACTGTCCACGGCACCGGCATCCTCCCCGGACGTGTCCGGAGTTCCGCCGGCCTCGGCAGGCTCTGCCTCAGCCTGCGGGGCAGCCGCCTCGGTGGCAGCGGGGCTGGCGGCTGACTCTTCGACCGCCGTTTCATCGGCTCCCGACGCGCCGGCTCCGGGCGCGTCAGCTGCCCCTTCGGCATTTTCGGCGGTAGCGGCCTGCTCCTGCGTTTCGGCCGGGCGACCCGAACCGCCGCGCCGACGGCGGCGGCGGCGCTTGCGCCGGGGCTTGGCCTCGGCCCCTTCCGCGACTGCCTCGGCAGTGGCGGTCTCGCCCGGTTCCTCGGGCGCGGCATCGGAATCGACCTGATCCATGATCGAGGTGTCCACCGACACCACCGGGGCAGTTGCCGCCGGCACCATCCGGGTGGCGGTCTTGAACTTCTCCAGCGTGAAGTCGGGGCTGACCAGATGGGGGTCGCCCTCGACCCGCACCGCCATGCCATAGCGCGATTCGATCTGGAGGATGTGCTCGCGCTTCTGGTTCATCAGGTAGTTGGCGATCGTCACCGGGCAACGCACCAGAACCTCGCGCGAACGCCGGCGGGTGCCTTCCTCCTCGATCTGGCGCAGGATCGACAGCGCCATGCTGTCATCGGACCGGATCAGGCCGGTCCCGTGGCAGGCCGGGCAGGGCTGGGTCGTGGCCTCGATCATGCCCGGGCGCAGGCGCTGGCGGCTCATCTCCAGCAGGCCGAAGCCCGAGATCCGCCCCACCTGGATCCGCGCCCGGTCGGTCTTGAGCTTTTCCTTGAGGCGCTTTTCCACCGCCAGGTTGTTCTTGCGCTCCTCCATGTCGATGAAATCGATCACGATCAGACCGGCAAGATCGCGCAGGCGCAGCTGGCGGGCCACCTCCTCGGCGGCCTCGAGATTGGTCTTGAGCGCGGTTTCCTCGATCGAGCCCTCCTTGGTGGCCCGGCCCGAGTTGACGTCGATGGCCACCAGCGCCTCGGTCACGCCGATCACGATGTAGCCACCCGATTTCAGCTGCACCACCGGGTTGAACATGCCGGCCAGGTAGCTTTCCACCTGGTAGCGCGCAAAGAGAGGCAGCGGATCCTCGTATTTCTTCACGTTCTTGGCATGGGACGGCATGATCATCTTCATGAAGTCCTTGGCGATGCGGTAGCCGCGTTCGCCTTCGACCAGGACCTCGTCGATCTCGCGCGAGTAGAGGTCGCGGATCGACCGCTTGATCAGGTCGCCCTCCTCGTAGATCTTGGCCGGCGCGATGGATTTCAGCGTCAGCTCGCGGATCTGTTCCCACAGGCGCTGGAGGTATTCGTAATCGCGCTTGATCTCGGCCTTGGTGCGCTTGGCACCGGCGGTGCGGATGATCAGCCCCGCGCCCTGCGGCACGTCGATCTCGGCGGCGATTTCCTTCAGCTTCTTGCGGTCGGCGGCGTTGGTGATCTTGCGCGAGATGCCACCGCCGCGGGCGGTGTTGGGCATCAGCACGCAGTAGCGACCCGCCAGAGACAGGTAGGTGGTCAGCGCCGCACCCTTGTTGCCGCGCTCTTCCTTGACCACCTGCACCAGCATGATCTGCCGGACCTTGATGACCTCCTGGATCTTGTAGCGGCGCGGGCGCGGCTTGCGCACCGGGCGGATGTCCTCGCTGTCATCCTCGTCGGCCACCGATTCGATGCTGTCATCGTGGGCGGCAGCATCGCGGGCGGTCTCGTCCTCGTCTTCGGGGGCCGAAACCTCGTCTTCCGGGGCCTGTGCGGCCGAGGCATCATCCCCGCCGCCGGCATCGTCCTGCGCCGCAACCTCCTCTTGCGTGTCGGTGCCGGCCGAAACCGCCTGACCGCCGTCCCCCTGGCCAGCTTCGGGCGCGTCGCCCGCCCCGGGCGTTCCGGCGGCATTTTCCGCCCCCGTTTCCGACCCCGTTCCGGCCCCGTCTTCGGTCACCGCTTCGGGCGCGGCCGCATCTTCCGGAGCGGCAGCGCCTTCGGCGCCTTCATTCGCCCGGTCGTCCTGATCGAGGTCGATCGTCTCCATGCCGCTGATCTCGGTCGAGACCTCGCGGGTTTCCACCGCGTCCTCCGAGCGGACCTCCTCGGCCTTCACGCGCGTGCGCGACCGGCGGCGAGGGCTGCGGCGGGGCTTTTCCTCTTCGGCCTCTTCGCGCGCCTTCATTGCCTCGGCATAGGCGCGCTCTTCCTCCATCAGGGCTTCGCGGTCGGCCACCGGGATCTGGTAGTAGTCCGGGTGGATCTCGGAAAAGGCAAGAAACCCGTGCCGGTTGCCCCCGTAATCCACGAAGGCCGCCTGCAGCGACGGTTCGACCCGCGTTACCTTTGCGAGATAGATGTTTCCGGCGAGTTGCCGCTTGTTCTCGGACTCAAAGTCGAATTCCTCGACCTTGTTGCCGTCCACCACGACGACGCGGGTTTCCTCCGCGTGCGTGGCGTCGATGAGCATCTTCTTTGCCATGTTTCCTTGTTGCGCAATCCCGGCACGGGTCCGGGGCCTGGCGGCCCCGCCCGGGTCGGATTGTGACTTGTCTGGGCGATCTGGGACGCGGCGGCACGGCAGGCTTCGACCGGAAGGTCGCCTGTCACGTTCCTCAAGGCTCTCGCTCGCGTCATCGCGTTTCGTCTCCGACAGGTCGGGGCATGTCCCCGAGCCCGCCCATTCAATCCCTCGGCCGGATGTGCCGGCGGGGGTGCTCTTGTGCCCCGAGGGGCATGATCGGTCTGTTCAGTCTTGTCAGAATCTGGCCGGCAAAGGCTGAAACAGCGAATTCTCTTGCGGGCCGCGTTGCCTGGATCGGCGCCCGGCCCGTTCCGCCAACATAAGGGCACGTCCGGGGCAATGACAATGGGCATTGTGCATTTTGGCCCATGCAGCCGCCCGCGTCTTCGTGCCACTCACAGATAGTCGGCCCGCTGCAACCCGTATTTTGCCATCTTCTCGTTCAAGGTACGCCGGGGCAGGCAGAGCTCTTCCATCACCGCCGATATGGAACCCTTGTGCCGGCGCATGGTGTTGTCGATCAGCATCCGCTCGAACGCCTCGACATATTCCTTGAGCGGCTTGCCCTCGGTGGTCATCACCGGCTGCATGTCCTCGTGATCCGACATCAGGAGCGAGGCAATGGTGCCGCTGCCGCGCCGCGCCTGCAGCACTGCACGCTCGGCGATGTTGATGAGCTGGCGCACATTGCCCGGCCACGGCGCCTGCAGCAGCTGCGCGGCCTCCTGGGCGCTGACCTTGGGCGGCTCGCAGCCGTATTCCTCGGCGAACT
This sequence comes from Piezobacter thermophilus, assembly GCF_055386745.1. NCBI lineage: Bacteria > Pseudomonadati > Pseudomonadota > Alphaproteobacteria > Rhodobacterales > Paracoccaceae > Piezobacter > Piezobacter thermophilus. Next base: position 2,170,789 of record NZ_AP042380.1, read on the forward strand.
GCTCGGACAGGCGGGTAAACAGCGTGAGAATGTCCTCGCCCCGCTGGCGCAGCGGCGGCACCGTGATCCGCAGCGCTGCCAGCCGGTAGAACAGGTCCGGGCGCAGGGCGTCCTCGCAGGTCTTGCCGGCCTCCTGCAGGTTGGAAATGGCGATGATCCGGGTTTCGGCCGGGGTGCCCTGTTCGTTGATGACGCTCAGCAGCCGGGCCTGGAGCGCCTCGGTCAGGGTCTCGATGTCCTCCAGCACCAGGGTGCCGCCGCGGGCCTCCTCGATCGCCGGCAGGCGCGAATCCTCGGGCTGCATGGGGCCGAACAGACGCCGCGACAGCGCCTCTTCTTCCAGCGCCGAGCAGCTGACCAGGACGAATTTCCTTCCCGCCCGGCTGCCGGCGGCGTGCAGCGCATGGGCCACCAGAGTCTTGCCGGTGCCGGTTTCGCCGTCGATCAGCACATGCCCGTCCGCCTGCCCCAGGTCGAGGATGTCCTCGCGCAGCCGCTCCATCACCGGGCTGGTGCCGATCAGCTTGTTCATCAGCTGGGTGCCGTCGCTGAGTTCACGCCGCAGCGCCCGGTTGTCCAGCACCAGCCGGCGCTGGTTGGTCGCCCGCTTGGCCAGTTCGGACATGCGGTCGGGATGAAACGGCTTTTCGAGGAAGTCGAAGGCCCCCACCCGCATCGCCTCGACCGCCATCGGCACGTCGCCATGGCCGGTGATCATGATTACCGGCAGCGAACTGTCGGTGCCCATCAGCTTCTTGAGGAACTGCATCCCGTCCATGCCCGGCATCTTGATGTCGGTGATGACGATGCCCGGATAGTCCGGGCCCAGCGCCTTCAGCGCCTCCTCGGCGCTGGCGAAGGTTTCGGTATCATAGCCCGACAGCGCCAGCCACTGGCTGATCGACTGGCGCATGTCCTGTTCGTCGTCCACGATCGCGATCTTCATCGCCTGAGCCATCGGTCCATCCTTCTTCTTCCTATTCGGCCGCCTCGGTTCCCTCGTCGAGGATCGGCAGCTGCATCTCGAACACCGCCCCGCCATTCTGCCCGTTGCGCGCGGTCAGCCGGCCGCCCAGGTCGCTGACGATCCCCGAGGAAATCGCCAGCCCCAGCCCGACGCCGTCGCCCGGCTGCTTGGTGGTGTAGAAGGGCTCGAACAGCGAATTGAGATCCTCGATCCCCTCGCCATTGTCGCGCACGGTCAGCGTCGCCGTCTCTCCGGCGGCAAGGATGATCTCCACTTCCGGGTCGTCCACCGACTTGGTGGCGTCCAGCGCATTGCGCAAGAGGTTGATCATCACCTGTTCGATCCGCACCCGGTCGCCCATGACCATCACCGGCCCCTCGGGCAGGATGCGGGTGATCCGCACCTTCCGCTGGCGCAGCTGCGGCTGCATGATCGCCAGCGACGAATTGAGCGCGTCCACGAGGTTGACCGGCTCGAACTCGTCTCCGCCCTTGCGGGCATAGGATTTCAGCTGCCGGGTGATCGCGCCCATCCGCTCGATCAGATCGTCGATGCGGCCGAAGGCGGCCTGCGCCTCGTCGGGCCGGTTGCGCCGCAGAAGCAGCCGCGCCCCGGCCAGATAGGTCTTCATCGCCGCCAGCGGCTGGTTGAGCTCGTGGCTGACCGCCGCCGACATCTCGCCCAGCGCCGCCAGCTTGGAGCTCTGCGCCAGCGTCTGTTCGGCCACGGCGAGGTTTTCCTGGACCCGCTCGCGCTCGGCGATTTCGCGCTGAAGGCGCTGGTTGAGTTCGCGCAGCTTCGCCGATTCGCGCTGGAACAGCAGCAGCCGCAGCGCGGTGCGGCGGTTGAGCGCATAGAAGGCAAGCGCCAGAATCAGGGCAAATCCCATGATTTCCAAGGCCAGCACCGCGTTCACCCGCTCGCGGATCGAGGCATAGGTGGTGAAGGACACCATCCGCCAGCCACGGAACGGGATGCGGTTTTCCGCGCGCATCACCGCCTCGCCCATCACATAGGCGTCCGGCGGCAGGGCGGTCCAGTCCTCGGTCACCCGAATCGCGCGTTCGATGGCCGAGGCGGGCGGCTGGCGCTCGAGCGCCTCCTCCTCGCTCAGCCCCCGCCAGCGCGGCTCGGTCGCCAGGATGATCGTTCCCTCGCTGTCCGTGACCAGAACCGCATCCGACACCCCGGCCCAGGCGCGCTCGAACTTCTGCAGATCGACCTCGGCCACGATCACCCCGAGAATGCCGGCCCCGTCCCCGATGCGGCGCGAATAGCTGAACTGGTAGCCGCCCGATTCACGCTCGGTGACCGAAAAGATCGTGGCGGTGGAGCGCACCGCATCGACGAACTGGGCCTCGCCGCGATGCAGCTCTCCCAGCCGGTTGCGGTCGGTCGCGGCCACCACCCTGCCGTCCTGGTCCAGCAGGATCAGCGCCGCCGCCCCGATCTCTTCGTCGAACGAGATGAGCCGCTGGGTGGACTGGCTGAAATCCTTGGATTGCAGCGCCGCGATCAGCGTGGGGTCGCGCGCCAGAAGCTGCGGCACGATCGAATTGCGCTGCAGTTCGCTCAGCAGGTTGGCCCCGTAAAGCGCAAGCCGCAGCTCGGCACGGTTGCGGGTGGCGGCGGTGAAGCGATCGGTCAGGAGGTTGTTGGTGACCCAGACCGTGGCGACGGCGACGGCGACGAAGATCAGCAGCCCGATCCGCGTCGGCCAGCCGAACGCCTCGTTGCGCGTCCAGACCGCCGGCAGCGATCGCGATTTGGCCCGGGGCTCATTCATGCCCCCAAGCTACGCCCGGGCGGAGCCGGGCTCAAGTCAGGCCGGGGCCAGCACCCCCGCCAATGCGCGGAAGAGCGCCAATCCGTCGGTTCCGCCATGGCCCGGATCGGCCGCGCGCTCGGGATGCGGCATCATTCCCAGCACCCGGCGGTCGGCGGACAGGATGCCGGCAATGTCGGCCACCGACCCGTTGGGGTTGTCGGTATAGGTGAAGGCGATCCGGTCCTCGCCGCGCAGCCGCGCCAGCGTCTCGGCATCGGCGTAATAGTTGCCGTCGTGATGGGCGATGGGGATGTCGATCCGCTGTCCCTTCTCGTAGCCGGCGGTAAAGGCGCTGTCAGCGGTTTCCACCCGCAGCCCGACGGTGCGACAGATGTATTTCAACCCGGCATTGCGCAACAACGCACCGGGCAGGATGCCGGTTTCGGTCAGCACCTGGAAGCCGTTGCAGATGCCGATGACATAGCCGCCGCACCCGGCATGATCGACGATCGCCCTGCAGATCGGCGATTGCGCGGCGATGGCGCCGCAGCGCAGGTAATCGCCATAGGAAAACCCGCCCGGCACGCCGACGATGTCCACCCCCCCGGGCAGGGCGGTCTCCTTGTGCCAGACCATGACGACTTCGAAGCCCTTGCTCTCGAAGGCCACGGCAAGATCGCGGTCACAGTTCGAACCGGGGAAAACGACAACGGCGGCACGCATGATCCGTCTCTCCTGTTTCGCGGCGCTGTCCCGGAACGGGCCCGGCGGGGTCGCCGCCTCAGCCCATCTCGATGGAATAGGATTCGATCACCGTGTTGGCGAGCAGTTTCTCGCACATCTCGGTCACTTCCGCCTCGGTGACGCCATCGGCAAGATCCAGCTCGATCACCTTGCCCTGACGCACGCCCTCGACTCCCTGAAAGCCCATCGCCCCCAGCGCATGGCGGATCGCCTCGCCCTGCGGGTCGAGAACCCCGCGCCTGAGCATCACATGCACCCGTGCCTTCATTTCCGTCTCTTCTCCTGATGGCAAGGCGGCAAGCTGCCGCTTCATTCTGGTCGATACATGCCCGAACCCCGGCCCCGGGCGGCCGGAGCGCGGCTTCAGTTGATCAGCGTCGGCTTCGAAAGCGGCGTCTTGGGCAACACGCCCAGCCGGCGGGCCACCTCGGAATAGGCATCCGTCAGGCTGCCCAGGTCGCGGCGGAACACATCCTTGTCCAGCTTCTGGCCGGTGGCGATGTCCCACAGCCGGCAACTGTCGGGGCTGATCTCGTCGGCCACGATCAGCCGCATGAAATCACCGTCATAGACCCGCCCGATCTCGATCTTGAAATCGATCAGCCGGATGCCCACCGCCAGCATCACCCCGGACAGGAAGTCGTTGACCCGGATCGCCAGGCTCACGATGTCGTCCATGTCCTGCTGGCTGGCCCAGCCGAAGGCAGCGATATGTTCCTCGGTCACCAGCGGATCGCCCAGCGAATCGTCCTTGTAGCAGTATTCCACGATCGGCCGCGGCAGCTGCGTGCCCTCCTCGATCCCGAGGCGTTCGGAAATCGAGCCCGCGGCATAGTTGCGCACGATCACTTCCAGCGGGATGATCTCGCAGGCGCGCACCAGCTGCTCGCGCATGTTCAGGCGGCGGATGAAGTGGGTGGGCACGCCGATCTGGTTCAGCCCGGTCATGAAGAATTCGCTCAGGCGGTTGTTGAGAACGCCCTTGCCTTCGATGGTGGCCGTCTTCTCGGCGTTGAAGGCGGTGGCATCATCCTTGAAATACTGCACGAGCGTGCCCGGCTCGGGGCCCTCGTACAGGATCTTCGCCTTGCCTTCGTAGATCTTCTTGCGGCGCGCCATGGCGGTCCTTTCGCGGCTTCGCGCCGGGTGCGAGTCCCGGCCGTTGCCGCCCTCATAGTGCAACGACCCCGCTGCCGCAAGCAAGCGCGCCCTGCACCGGGCGCCACCGGCCGCACCGGGCGGCCGCCCGGGTGGCGGGCAGAGGATATCGCCGCCGGCCGCCTCTCGCCCCCCTTGCGGTTCGCACATCGCGGGGTCATATCTGACGCGAGGACCATTCCGATCAAAGAGGCCCCTTCCATGACCACTTTCGACGACCGCGAAAACGCTTTCGAGGCCAAGTTCGCCCATGACGAGGAAATGCAGTTCAAGGCGCAGGCACGCGCCAACAAGCTGCTCGGCCTGTGGGCGGCCGAGCTGATGGGCAAGACCGGCGAAGACGCCGAAGCCTATGCAAAGACCGTCGTGATCGCCGATTTCGAAGAAGCCGGATCGGAAGACGTGGTGCGCAAGGTCGCCGCCGACCTGGCCGGCAAGGCCAGTGCCGACGAGATCCGCGCCAAGCTGGCCGAATACCTGCCCATCGCCAGGGAACAGATCATGCAGGAGGTCGCCTCGGACGACTGACACCGGCCCCGGCGCGGGGCTCATGTTCATCTTGAACGATTTGAATTTGCCTGCGCGCCCCGTCCGTGACAGACGGGGCGCTCACACATCCGGGGCGGCTGCCGCCCCGCTTGCCGATTCGGAGCGATCGCCATGACCAACGCCCTTTCCGAGCTCATGAACAGCCTCGACACCCTGCTGGCCGACGGCGCCACCGGGACCAACCTTTTCAACATGGGGCTGCAATCGGGCGATGCGCCCGAATTGTGGAACACCGCACAGCCGGCGAAGATCACCGCGCTCTACCGCGGCGCGGTCGAGGCCGGCAGCGACCTGTTCCTGACCAACAGCTTCGGCGGCAACGCCTCGCGGCTGAAGCTGCACGACGCCCACCGGCGGGTGCGCGAGCTCAACCGCGCCGCCGCCGAGCTGGCCCGTGACGTGGCCGATACCGCCGGGCGCAGGGTGGTGGTCGCCGGCTCGGTCGGGCCCACGGGCGAGATCCTGGAACCGGTGGGCACGCTGACCCACGCCCTGGCGGTGGAGATGTTCCACGAACAGGCCGAGGCGCTGAAGGAAGGGGGCGTGGACGTGCTGTGGCTCGAGACCATCTCGGCCCCCGAGGAATTCCGCGCCGCGGCCGAGGCCTTCGCGCTTGCCGGCATGGACTGGTGCGGCACCATGAGCTTCGACACCGCCGGGCGGACCATGATGGGGGTGACCTCGGCCGACATGGTGCAGCTGGTGGACAGCCTGCCCAACCCGCCACTGGCCTTCGGCGCCAATTGCGGCACCGGCGCCTCCGATATCCTGCGCACGGTGCTGGGCTTCGTCGCCCAGGGGACCGAACGGCCGATCATCTCGAAGGGCAATGCCGGCATCCCGAAATACGAGGACGGGCACATCCATTACGACGGCACCCCCGAGCTGATGGCCGAATACGCGGTCCTGGCCCGCGATGCCGGGGCGAAGATCGTCGGCGGCTGCTGCGGCACCACGCCCGAGCACCTGCGGCACATGCGCGAGGCCCTCGACAGCCGCCCCCGCGGCGAGCGCCCGACGCTGGAGCAGATCGTCGCCGCGATCGGACCCTTCTCCTCGGCCTCGGACGGGACCGGAAAGGATGCGGCGCAGACCGAACGGCGCGGACGCCGCGGGCGCCGGCGCGGCTGAGCGACCGAGCGGCCGAGCGGCAACCCCGGCCGGGCAGCGGGCACCCCCGCTCCGCCCCCTCCCGCAGCCCCTCCCGCAGGCCCGTCCCTTATCCCCTGCCGCCCGCCAGCCATTTCCGGCTGGACGGCCGGGCCCGTATCCGAAAGGATGCGCCCATGACACAGCTGCTGATCATTCTGCATTATCTGGGTTTCAGCGTCGGGATCGGCGGCGGCCTTGCCAATCTCGTCATCGCGCGCAAGGCCGCCCGGAGCGAGGCCGGCGCCCGCCCGGCTCTGGCCGGTGCCGGGCGCGCCATCGGGCTGGCGGCGACGGCAGGGCTGGTGGTGCTGTGGCTGACCGGGCCGGCGCTGGTCCATCGGCTGCATGGCGGCTGGGCCGATCTGCCGCCGCTGTTCGGCACCAAGATCGCCTTCGTCGTCGTCCTCACGATCTGCTCGGCCCTGATGAACCTGTCGGTGATCGCCGCGCGCCGCGCAGGCACCCCGCCGCCGCCCCGGCGCATGGCGATTCTCGGCACGCTGGGGCTGATCTCGGCGGTGCTGGCGCTGGGTCTGGCGGTGCTGGCCTTTCGCGGTGGCTGACCGGGGGGCTACAGCTCCTCGACCAGATCCACGCCGTCGAGACTGGCCAGGGCGCCCCTGATCTGGGGGCTGATGGCGAAATCCCGGCCCAGATCCACCTCGACCTCGCCGGGCAGGCCGGGACCCGTCAGGCACAGGACCACCGGCCCCTTCGCCGCGCCCCGCGACAGCCTGAGTGCATCCTCGAGCACCCTCCCGACCACGTCCACCGCCCCCGCATCGCGGACATGGACCCGCAGTCCCGCCACGCCCGCCTGCGCCACCACCGTGTCGATCGGCGCCACCGACCGCCCCAGCAGCTTGAGCTGATCGGCCTCCATCGTCGCCTCGACCGTCACCACCACGCTGGCGCCGGCCTCGAGATGATCGCGCGCCGCCTCCAGCGCCTCGGAGAACAGGGTGACCTCGAACGCCCCGGTCGGATCCGACATCTGCACGAAGGCAAAGCGGTTTCCGCGGGCCGACTTGCGCTCCTGCCGGCCGGCCACCACACCGGCCATCCGGGCCACCAGCGGCCCGCTGCGCGCCCTTTGCGTCACCTCGTCCAGGCTCAGCGCCCCGCGCCGCTTCAGCGCCGTCATGTAGTCGTCCAGCGGATGACCGGAGAGGTAGAATCCGACCGCCTTGAACTCCTCGCTCAGCCGTTCGGCCGGCAGCCAGTCGGGCACGTCGGCCAGGCGCGGCTCGGGCAGGTCGTCCCCGGCCTCGCCGAACAGCGACACCTGCGCGCTGGCCTTCTGGTCGTGAACCGCCGCCGACCAGGCCACCAGCGCGTCGAGGCTTTCCAGCACCCGCCGCCGGTTCCGGTCCAGCTGGTCGAAGGCCCCCGCACGTGCCAGCATCTCCAGCGGGCGCCGGCCGATCCGCCGCAGATCCACCCGGCGGGCGAAATCGAACAGGTTGACGAAGGGCCGCTCTGCCCCTCCTTCGCGCCGGGCCTCGGTCACCAGCCGCATCGCCTCGACACCCACGTTCTTGAGCGCGCCCAGCGCATAGACCAGCGCCCCGTCCGCCACCGTGAAGGTCGCCTCCGAGCGGTTCACGCAGGGCGGCACCCAAGGCAGGGCAAGCCCCTTGCGCACCTCCTCGAAATAGACCGCCAGCTTGTCGGTCAGGTGGATGTCGCAGTTCATCACCCCGGCCATGAACTCGACCGGGTGATTGGCCTTGAGCCACGCGGTCTGGTAACTGACCACGGCATAGGCGGCCGCGTGCGACTTGTTGAAGCCGTAATTGGCGAATTTCTCCAGCAGGGCGAAGACCTCTTCGGCTTTCTTCTGATCCACCCCGTTCTTCTTGGCGCCCTCGACGAATTTCGGGCGCTCGGCGTCCATCGCCTCCTTGATCTTCTTGCCCATGGCCCGGCGCAGCAGGTCGGCGCCGCCGAGGCTGTAGCCCGCCATCACCTGGGCGATCTGCATCACCTGCTCCTGATAGACGATGATGCCCTGGGTTTCCTCCAGGATGTGGTCGATCAGCGGATGGATGCTTTCGCGTTCCCGCAGCCCGTTCTTGACCTCGCAATAGGTGGGGATGTTCTCCATCGGGCCGGGCCGGTAGAGCGCCACCAGCGCCACGATGTCCTCGATGCAGGTGGGTTTCATGCGCTTGAGCGCATCCATCATGCCCGAGCTTTCCACCTGGAACACCGCCACCGTGCGGGCCGAGGCGTAAAGGCGGTAGGTCGCCGCGTCATCCAGCGGAATGGCGTTGATCTCGTCCACGGCGCCCTCGGGCGGGTCGTAGAGCTGCCTGCCGTCGGCGGCGATGTGCAGATGCCGCCCCGAGGCCCGGATCAGGTCCACCGCGTTCTGGATCACGGTAAGCGTCTTGAGCCCGAGAAAGTCGAACTTCACCAGCCCCGCCTGTTCCACCCATTTCATGTTGAACTGCGTGGCCGGCATGTCCGAGCGCGGATCCTGGTAGAGCGGCACCAGCTCGTCCAGCGGCCGGTCGCCGATCACCACCCCCGCGGCATGGGTCGAGGCATTGCGCAACAGCCCCTCGAGCTGCCGGCCATATGTCAGCAGCCGCTCCACCACCTCCTCGGCGCGGGCGGCCTCGCGCAGGCGGGGCTCTTCCTGCAGCGCCTTCTCGATGCTGACCGGCTTGACCCCCTCGACGGGGATCATCTTCGACAGCCGGTCCACCTGGCCATAGGGCATCTGCAGCACCCGGCCCACATCGCGCACCGCCGCCTTGGACAGCAGCGCGCCGAAGGTGATGATCTGCGCCACCCTGTCGCGGCCGTATTTCTCCTGCACGTATTCGATCACCTCCTCGCGGCGATCCATGCAGAAGTCGATGTCGAAATCGGGCATCGAGACCCGCTCGGGGTTGAGGAAGCGTTCGAACAGAAGGTTGTAGCGCAGCGGGTCCAGATCGGTAATCGTCAACGCATAAGCGACCAGCGACCCCGCGCCCGAGCCCCGTCCCGGCCCCACCGGGATACCCCGCCCCTTGGCCCACTTGATGAAATCGGCCACGATCAGGAAGTAGCCGGGAAAGCCCATCTGCTCGATGATGCCCAGCTCGTAATCCAGCCGCTTGTGATAATCCGCGACCGGCGCGGCATGGGGGATGACCGCCAGCCGCGCCTCCAGCCCCGCCTGCGCCTGCCGGCGCAGCTCCTCCACCTCGTCATCGGCAAAGCGCGGCAGGATCGGCTTGCGGCGCTGCGCCATGAAGGCACAGCGGCGGGCGATCTCGACGGTATTCTCGACCGCCTCGGGCAGATCGGCGAACAGCGTCGCCATCTCCTGCTGCGACTTGAAGTAATGCTGCGGGGTCAGGCGCCGGCGCGGCTCCTGCTGGTCCACATAGGCGCCCTCGGCAATGCAGATCAGCGCGTCATGGGCCTCATACATGTCGGGGCCGGGGAAATACACGTCATTGGTGGCCACCAGCGGCAGATCCATGCCATAGGCGATCTCCACAAGACCCCGCTCGGTCAGTCGCTCGGCCCGCGGCAGACCGCCCTCGCCCGGATGGCGCTGCAGCTCGATGTAAAGCCGCCCCTCGAAAGCCCGCGCCAGCCGCTGCACCAGCCCCTCGGCCGCCGACCGCTGCCCGGCCTGCAACAGCCGCCCCACCGGCCCCTCCGGCCCGCCGGTCAGGCAGATCAAGCCCTCCGAGCGGGCCTCCAGCTCTTCCAGCGTCACCTGTGGCCGCTGCCCGCCCTTGCCGACGTAAAGACAGGTGCTCAGCTTCATCAGGTTGCCATAGCCCGCCTCGGACTGGGCCAGAAGAACCACCGGGGCGGGATCGGGCGCCGCCTCGCCGGGGCGGACCGGCTGAAAGGCCAGATCCAGCTGGCAGCCGATGATCGGCTGAACGCCCGCGCCGCTCAGCGTCACCGAAAACTCCAGCGCCGAGAACATGGCATTGGTATCGGTGACCGCCACCGCCGGCATGTCATGGCGGCTGCACAGATCGGGCAACGTCTTGAGCCGCACGGCCCCTTCCAGAAGGGAATATTCCGTGTGCACGCGAAGATGGATGAATCGGGGGGGGCTGCTCATGGCCGCAGGCTAGCGCGGCCGCACACGGAAGGAAATGCCGTCCGCAAGGCCGCTATATCCTGAAAATGGCGCGGAATTTTACGAATTTTCCTGAAAGTCCTTCACCTCTCCGCCCCCGAAGCGGAAAATTCCAATGAAATCCGCGCCTTTTCCCCCACTCCCGGCACAACCGACCACCCCCGCGCCGACTGCAGGCGCCCGGTTTTCCTTGCCAGACCGCACCGAGCCTCCCTAACCTTGCCGGCAACGACATATGCCCGCGCCCCTTTCTACGTCGCATCGAAGGGGGCCGCATCCGGGCCAACAGGGTAAGGCGACGGGTTTCGGAAATGACCATCACGTTTCTTCTGAACGGAGAGCGCGTGACCCTCACCGGCGTGCCGCCGACACGAACGCTGCTGGACTGGCTGCGCGAAGACCGCCGCCTGACCGGCACCAAGGAGGGCTGCAACGAAGGCGATTGCGGCGCCTGCACGGTGCTGGTCACCGACCAGCGCGGCAGCCGCGCGGTCAACGCCTGCATCCTGTTCGTGCCCCAGCTCCACGGCAAGGCCCTGCGCACCATCGAAGGCATCGCCCCGCATGGCGAACTGCACCCGGTCCAGCAGGCCATGATCGACCACCACGGATCGCAATGCGGCTTCTGCACCCCCGGCATCGTCATGTCGCTGGTCGCCGCCCACCTGAACGGACGCACCGATTTCGACGACATCCTCGCCGGCAATCTCTGCCGCTGCACAGGCTACGCCCCGATCATCCGCGCCGCCCGCGCCGCGACCGGCCGCTCCGTGCCCGGCTGGATCGAAGACGACCGCAACTTCCTCTTGCCCGAAATACTCCGGGGGGAGGGCGCAGCCCGGGGGGCAGAGCCCCCCTCCCCCGCCTTCCGCCCCCACAACGCCGACGAGTTGGCCGAGATCTTCGCCACCCACCCCGACGCCACCCTGATCGCCGGCGCCACCGATGTCGGCCTGTGGGTGACCAAGGCACTGCAACGGATCGAACCGGTGATCTTCCTCGACGGCTGCGACGAGCTGAAGACCATCACCATCACCCCCCAAACCGTCCGCATCGGCGCCATGGCCGACATGAACGCCCTCCGCGCGGCCATGACCGAAATGCACCCCTCCTATGCCGAACTGCTCCGCCGCTTCGCCTCCGAGCAGGTGCGCGCCTCGGCCACCATCGGCGGCAACATCGCCAACGGCTCTCCCATCGGGGACAACCCGCCCGCCCTGATCGCCCTGGGCGCCACGCTGCACCTGCGCCATCGCGACACACGCCGCGCGCTCGCGCTGGAAGACTTCTTCATCGACTATGGCAAACAGGATCTGCGCCCGGGCGAATTCGTCGAAGCCGTCAGCTTTCCGCGCCAGCCCGACCGGCTGCGCTGCTACAAGCTGTCCAGGCGCTTCGACCAGGACATCTCGGCCGTCTGCGGCGCCTTCAACATCCGGCTCGAAAACGGCCGGGTCGCGCAGGCACGCATCGCCTTTGGCGGCATGGCGGCAACGCCCAGACGCGCCCGGGCGCTCGAGGCGGCGCTGTGCGGACAGCCCTGGAACGCCGAAACCGTCGCCGCCGCCAGGCCAGCCCTGGCCCGGGACTTCACGCCGATCTCGGACCTGCGCGCCTCGGCGCGCTACCGGCTGGAGGCGGCCGCGGCAATGCTCGACCGCTGCCTGGCCGCGGACGACCCCGCCGCCGGGCCGCAATCGGTGCTCGAGGTGCAGCCATGACCGTCGCCCGCCCCCTGCCCCATGATTCCGCACGCCTGCATGTGACCGGAGCGGCGCGCTATGTGGACGACATCCCCCTGCCCGCCGATTGCCTGCACCTCGCCTTCGGGCTGAGCTCCATCGCACGAGGGCGGATCCTGTCGATGGATCTTGCCCCGGTGCGCGCCGCCCCCGGCGTGGTGGCGGTGCTGAGCGCCCAGGACCTGCCCTTCGCCAATGACGTTTCGCCCTCGGCCCACGACGAACCGCTGCTGGCCTGCGGGCAGGTGCATTATTTCGGTCAGCCGCTGTTTCTGGTGATTGCCGAAAGCCACCTTGCCGCGCGCCGGGCGGCACGGCTGGGGAAGATTGAATACCGCGAGGAAACCCCGATCCTGACCATCGACCAGGCGCTGGCCGCGGACAGCCGCTTCGAGGACGGCCCGCTGGTCTGGGAAAGGGGCGATGCCGAAGCCGCCATCGCCGCCGCCGCGCATGTGATCGAGGGGGTGATGGAGATCGGCGGCCAGGAACATTTCTACCTCGAGGGCCAGGCCGCGCTGGCGCTGCCGCAGGAGGGCGGCGACATGGTGGTGCATGCCTCGACCCAGCACCCGACCGAAGCCCAGCACAAGGTGGCCGAGGCGCTGGGCCTGCCCATGAACGCGGTGCGGGTCGAGGTGCGCCGCATGGGCGGCGGATTTGGCGGCAAGGAAAGCCAGGGCAACGCGCTGGCGGTGGCGGCGGCGGTGGCGGCGCGGGCGACCGGGCGGCCCTGCAAGATGCGCTATGACCGCGATGACGACATGATCATCACCGGCAAGCGCCATGATTTCCGCATCACCTACCGGGCCGGTTTCGATGACGAGGGCCGTCTGCGGGGGGTGTCCTTTCTGCATCATGTGCGCTGTGGCTGGTCCCAGGACCTGTCGCTGCCGGTGGCGGATCGGGCCATGCTTCATGCCGACAATGCCTATTTTCTGCCGGCGGTGCGGATCGAAAGCCATCGGCTGCGCACCAACACGCAAAGCGCCACCGCGTTCCGCGGCTTTGGCGGCCCCCAGGGCGTGCTGGGGATCGAGCGGGTGATGGATCATGCCGCACATGCGCTGGGGATGGACCCCGCCGAGCTGCGGCGACGGAACTATTACGCAGACGCGCCGCGGGGGGGCTCTGCCCCCCGGCCTGCGGCCTCCCCCCGGGATATTTCCGGCCAGAAAAAGGACCGGGGGGGCGAGGGCGGTGGAAATGTCACGCCCTATGGCATGGTCGTGGAGGATTTCGAGTTGGGCGCGATGACGGCGGAGCTGCTGGCGCGATGCGATTATGCGGCGCGACGCGACGCGGTGGCAGCGTGGAACGCGCGCGGGGGCGCGATCCGGCGGGGGATCGCGTGCTCGCCGGTGAAATTCGGGATTTCCTTCACGCTGACCCATCTCAACCAGGCCGGGGCGCTGGTGCATGTCTATCAGGACGGGTCGGTGCATCTGAACCACGGCGGCACCGAGATGGGACAGGGGTTGTTCCGCAAGGTGGCGCAGGTGGCGGCGGCGCGCTTCGGGATCGGCATCGAGGCCGTGAAGATTACCGCCACCGATACCGGCAAGGTGCCCAATACTTCGGCCACGGCGGCGTCCTCGGGCAGCGACCTCAACGGCATGGCGGTGGCCGCGGCCTGCGACACGATCCGCGCGCGCATGGCGACGCATCTGGCCGAACGGTTCCAGACCGGGGCCGGGGAGGTCCGGTTCGAGGGCGGGCGCGTGCATGTGGGCGGCGAATCGATCGCCTTTGCCGAGGCCGCGCGGATGGCTTACGAGGGGCGGGTGAGCCTGTCGGCCACCGGCTTCTACCGCACGCCGAAGCTGTCCTGGGATCGGCGGCGCGGGCGGGGGCGGCCCTTCTTCTATTTCGCCCAAGGGTGCGCGGTAACCGAGGTGGCCGTGGACGGGCGCAGCGGCGAATACCGGATCCTGCGCGCCGACATCCTGCATGATGCCGGGGCCTCTTTGAACCCGGCCATCGACATCGGCCAGATCGAGGGCGGCTATGTGCAGGGGGCGGGCTGGCTGACCACCGAGGAGCTGGTCTGGGACGAAAAGGGGCGGCTTCTGACCCATGCGCCCTCGACCTACAAGATCCCGGCCTGTTCCGACCGGCCGCGGGTCTTCAACGTGACCCTGTGGGACGGGCGCAACCGGGAAGAGACGATCTATCGTTCCAAGGCGGTGGGAGAGCCGCCGCTGATGCTGGGCATTTCCGCCCATCTGGCGCTGAGCGATGCGGTGGCCTCGTTCGGCAGCGCTTACCCGGCGCTGGACGCGCCGGCCACGCCCGAGAAGCTTCTGGCCGCGATCGGGAGGCTGCGCGATGGGCTTTGACCTGGCCGAACTGAGGGACGCGGTGGCCCGGCACGGGCGGGTGGTGCGGGTGGTGGTGGCCGAGGTGCGGGGGTCGTCCCCGCGCGAGGCGGGCGCGGCGATGCTGGTCTGGGAGGGCGGGCAAAACGGCACCATCGGCGGCGGCGCGCTGGAGGCGCAGGCGGTGCAGGCGGCGCGGGCGGGGCGGCTGGGGCTGAGCCGTCACGCGCTGGGCCCGGATCTGGGCCAGTGCTGCGGCGGCTCGGTGGTGCTGCTGAGCGAAGCCTGGGACGCGGCGGCACTGGCGGCGCTGGAGGGCGAGGTGGTCGCGCGCCCCGTCGCCCCCGAGGCGGCAGGCCGCGCCATGCCGCTGCCGGTCAGGCGGCTTCTGGCCCGGGCCCGGGCGCGGGGCGAGGCGCCGCGGGCGCAGCTGATGGCGGGCTGGATGGTGGAGCCGGTGCAGCGCCCGGCGCAGGATGTCTGGATCTGGGGCGCGGGGCATGTGGGCCGGGCCCTGGTGGGGGTGCTGGCCCCCCTGCCCGAGCTGGCGATCACCTGGATCGACACCTCCCCTGCGCGCTTCCCCGATCCGGTGGCGCCGCAGGTGACGGTGGTGCCGGCGGCGCGCCCTGCGGAGCTGGTGCCGCGCGCGCCCCGCGCGGCGGCGCATCTGGTGGTGACCTGGTCCCATGCGCTGGACCTCGAACTGTGCCATCGGCTGCTGGGGCACGGTTTCGGCTTTGCCGGGCTGATCGGCTCGGCTACGAAGTGGGCGCGATTCCGTTCGCGGCTGGCCGCGCTGGGCCACGCCCCGGGGCGGATCGCCGCGATCACCTGCCCGGTGGGGGATCCTTCCCTGGGCAAGCACCCGCAGGCCATCGCGGTAGGGGTGGCGGCACAGATCCTGGGCGTGGCAGCCCGGCGGACGGAGGACAGGCGAAAGGACATGCGCGCATGAGCGTTCCCCTTCTGAGCATCCAGGGGCTGACCAAGGCCTATCCCGGAGTCGTCGCCAACGATCATGTGAGCTTCGACATCCGGGAGGGCGAGATTCACGCGCTGCTGGGCGAGAACGGCGCCGGCAAGTCGACGCTGGTGAAGATGATCTACGGTCTGGTCAAGCCCGACAGCGGCCGGATGCTGCTGCGCGGGGAAGCCTTCGCCCCGGCGCAACCGCGCGCCGCCCGCGCCGACGGCATCGCCATGGTGTTCCAGCATTTTTCCCTGTTCGAGGCGCTCGGCGTGGCCGAGAACATCGCCCTCGGCATGGAGGATCCGCCCCCCATGCGCGACCTTGCCGCCCGCATCCGCGAGGTCAGCGAAGCCTACGGGCTGCCGCTTGACCCGTTCCGGGTGGTGGGGGACCTGTCGGCGGGCGAACGCCAGCGGGTCGAGATCATCCGCTGCCTGCTTCAGCAGCCGCGGCTTCTGATCATGGACGAGCCCACCAGCGTGCTGACCCCGCAGGAGGTGGAGATCCTGTTCGAAACCCTCAGGCGGCTGCGTGGCGAGGGCAGGTCGATCCTCTACATCAGCCACAAGCTGGAAGAGATCCGCGCCCTGTGCGACCACGCCACCATCCTGCGACAGGGCCGGAACGTGGCCGAATGCACGCCCTCGGAAACCACGGCGCGGGAAATGGCCGAAATGATGGTCGGCGGCGTCCTGCAGACGCCCAGCCGTCCGCGGCGCGAATTCGGCGCCGTGGCGCTCGATGTCACCGGGCTGTCGGTGCCCTCGCCCTCGGCCTTCGGGACGGCGCTGAAGAACCTGCATTTCGCGGTCCGTCGCGGCGAGGTGCTGGGCATCGGCGGCGTGGCCGGGAATGGCCAGGACGAGCTGCTTGCAGTGCTGTCGGGGGAAATTCTCGCCGATGCGGACGCGGTGCGACTGAACGGCCTGCCGGTGGGACATCTGGGGCCGGTGGCGCGGCGGCGGCTGGGGCTGCTGGCCGCGCCCGAGGAGCGGCTGGGCCACGCCGCCGCCCCCGACATGACGCTGACCGAGAACGCGCTGCTGACCGGATCGGTGCGCGAGAAGCTGGAGCGCAACGGCTTCATCCGCTGGGAGGCCGCGCGCGACTTCGCGGAACGGATCATCGCCGCCTTCGACGTGCGCACACCGGGCCCCGACAACGCCGCGCGGTCGCTGTCGGGCGGCAATCTGCAGAAATTCGTTATCGGCCGCGAAGTGCTGCAGGATCCGGTGGTTCTGGTGGTCAACCAGCCCACCTGGGGGGTGGATGCGGCCGCCGCGGCCGCGATCCGGCAGGCGCTTCTGGATCTGGCGGCGCAGGGAACGGCAGTGGTCTGCATCAGCCAGGACCTGGACGAACTGATGGAAATTTCCGACCGTTTCGCGGCGCTGAACGAGGGGCGACTGAGCGCGCCGCGGCCCACGGCCGAACTTTCGGTCGAGGAAATCGGGCTGATGATGGGCGGGGCGCATGGCATGGAGGTGGCGCATGTCTGAGAGGTTCGGGGCGGGAGTCTTCATGCCTCCGGCGGGGATATTTCCAGCCAGAAAAAGAACCGGAGGGGCGGGCGCATGATTGCCCTCGAGAAACGATCGCAGCCGTCGCGCATCTGGGCCATGGCAACGCCGGTGGTGGCGGTGCTGGCGACCATGGTCGCGGGGGGCGTGCTGTTCGCGGCGCTGGGCAAGGATCCGCTGGCGGCGATCGAGACCATCTTCTGGGAGCCGCTGTTCGGCGAATTCTCGTTCTATTACCGGCCGCAGCTTCTGGTGAAGGGGGCGCCGCTGGTGCTGATCGCCATCGGGCTGAGCCTTGGCTTTCGCGCCGGCATCTGGAACATCGGCGCTGAGGGGCAGTACATCATGGGTGCAATCACCGGCGCCGGGGTGGCGCTGGCCTTCTACCCGCTGGAGGCGTGGTACATCTTTCCGCTGATGGTGATTGCCGGGGCGCTGGGCGGCTGGGCCTGGGCGATGATCCCGGCGGTTCTGCGGGTGAAGTTCGGCACCAACGAGATCCTGGTTTCCCTGATGCTGGTCTATGTGGCCGAGCAGCTTCTGGCCTCGATGAGCCTCGGTCTGCTGAAGAACCCCGAAGGCTACGGTTTTCCGGGCAGCCGCAACCTGCAGCAGTATCCGAGCGCCTACAATGCCGACCTGATTGAGGGATCGGGGATGCACTGGGGCGTGGTGGCGGCGCTGATTGCAGTGATCTTTGCCTATGTGCTGCTCAACCGGCACATGCTGGGCTTTCACATCCGCCTGACCGGCGAGGCGCCGAAGGCGGCGCGGTTCGCGGGCGTCAGGCCGGCGCGGCTGGTGCTGTTCTGCCTCGGCGCGTCGGGGGCGCTGGCGGGGCTTGCCGGGCTGTTCGAGGTTTCAGGGCCCTCGGGGCAGATCAGCATCGACTTCAACGCCGGCTACGGCTTTACCGCGATCATCGTGGCGTTCCTGGGCCGGCTGCACCCGGTGGGGATCCTGCTGGCAGGGCTGCTGATGGCGCTGACCTATATCGGCGGCGACATCGCCCAGTCTCAGATGGGCCTGCCGGCGGCGGCGATCCAGGTGTTCCAGGGGATGCTGCTGTTCTTTCTGCTGGCCTTCGACATCCTGACCAATTTCCGCATCCGTTTTGGCAAGGCAGAGGTGGCCTGAGATGGACCTGAGCGCAATCAACCCGGTTCTTCTGCTCGCCTCGCTGATGGTGGCGGCGACCCCGATCCTGCTGGCCGCCATCGGCGAGCTGGTGGTGGAGAAGGCCGGGGTTCTGAACCTCGGGGTCGAGGGGATGATGATCGTCGGCGCGATTGCCGGCTTTGCCACGGCGGTGGAAACCGGGTCGCCCTGGCTGGGCTTTCTGGCGGCGGCGGCGGGCGGGGCGCTGCTGTCATTCCTGTTCGCCCTGCTCACGCAGTTCGCGCTGGCCAATCAGGTTGCCTCGGGGCTGGCCCTGACGCTGTTCGGCCTGGGGCTGAGTGCGCTGATGGGGCAGAGCTATGTCGGCGTCAAGCCACCCGCCTTTGCCCAGCTCGACATCCCCGTGCTGAGCGAGATACCGGTGCTGGGCCCGATCCTGTTCATCCATGATCCGGTGCTGTACCTGGGCATCGCGATCGTGGCCGGGGTCTGGGCATTGCTGAAATACACCCGCGCCGGGCTGATCCTCAGGGCGGTGGGGGAGAACCACGACGCCGCGCATGCGCTGGGCTACAAGGTGGTGCGCATCCGGGTGCTGGCAATCCTTGCCGGGGGCGCCTGCGCCGGGCTGGGCGGGGCCTATATCAGCCTCGTCCGCGTGCCGCAGTGGACCGAGGGCATGACTGCGGGCGCCGGCTGGATTGCGCTGGCGCTGGTGGTGTTTGCCAGCTGGAAGCCGTGGCGGGTTCTCCTGGGCGCCTGGCTTTTCGGCGGCATCACCGTGCTGCAGCTCAATCTTCAGGCGGCGGGCGTTGCCATACCGGTCGAGTATCTGGCAATGTCGCCCTACCTGGTCACGATCCTTGTGCTCGTGATCCTGTCCGCGGACAAGAGCAGCGCGCCGGCCTCGCTCGGCCGCAACTTCCATGCCTCGACCTGAGAGGCGCAAAACCGAACCAACATGGGGGATCCCGCATGAAACTGACGAAACTGCTTGCCACCGCCGCCCTGGCGATCGGCCTTGGCACCGCCGCCATGGCCGAAAAGACCAAGGTCGGCTTCATCTATGTCGGCCCGGTGGGCGATGGCGGCTGGACCTACGAGCATGACCAGGGCCGCAAGGCCGTCGAGGCCGCGTTCGGCGACAAGGTCGAGACCGTCTATGTCGAAAACGTGGCCGAGGGCCCCGATGCCGAGCGGGTGATGACGCAGATGGCGCTCAACGGCGCCGACCTGATCTTTGCCACCTCGTTCGGCTACATGGACGCGGTGCAGAACGTGGCCAGGAAGTTCCCCAAGGTGAAGTTCGAGCACGCCACCGGCTACAAGACCGCGCCCAACGTGTCGGTCTATTCGGCGCGCTTCTACGAGGGCCGCGCGGTGCAGGGCACCATCGCCGGGCGGATGACCAAGAGCAACATCATCGGCTATATCGCCTCCTTTCCGATCCCCGAGGTGATCCGCGGCATCAACAGCGCCTACATCCACGCCCGGAAGGTCAACCCGGACGTGCAGTTCAAGATCGTCTGGGTCTACACCTGGTTCGATCCGGCCAAGGAAGCGGACGCGGCCAAGACGCTGATCGAGCAGGGGGCGGATGTGGTGCTCCAGCACACCGATTCGACCGCGCCGCAGGCGGCCGCGCAGAAGGCCGGCAACGTCATCACCTTCGGGCAGGCCTCGGACATGGCCGAATACGCCCCGCTGCCGCGGGTCAGCTCGATCATCGACAACTGGGGTCCCTACTATGTCGAGCGCACCCGCGCGGTGATGGACGGCACGTGGAAAAGCGTGAGCACCTGGGACGGAATCGGCAAGGGCATGGTCAAGATCGGCGAGATCTCCAGCGCCGTGCCGGCCGATGTGAAGGCCGAGGCCGAAGCGCTGCGCGACGCCATCGCCAGCGGTGCCTATCACCCCTTCACCGGCCCGCTGAACAAGCAGGACGGCAGCGTCTGGCTGAAAGAGGGCGAAGTGGCCGATGACGGCACGCTGGCGGGCATGAACTTCTTCGTCGAGGGAATCGAGGGCGAGATTCCGAAATAGGCGGCACGCCCGCGCGCCCTGACGGCCCCGCCCACCGGCGGGGCCGTCTTCCGTCCGGGCGCCCGGTTGCACAAGCGTGATTTGGAAATCGCCCCGCCCCGCCCTATCCTCTCCCGCAAGGGGGGACATCTCATGCGCAAGCTGCAGGTTCAGGGCGTACACCACATCACGCTGACCGGCGCCGACCGGCAGACCTCCATCGATTTCTGGGAGGGCGTGCTGGGAATGCCCCTGGTTTTCGAACAACCCAATCTCGACAACCCCGACGAAGGGCATCTCTACTTCGATCCGGGCGACGGGCGGCTGATCACCGTCTTCACCGACGAAAGCCGCACCCCCGACCGGCGCCGGACACCGACCGAGCCCGGCTGCGTTCACCATCTTGCCTTCAACGTGACCCGCGCGGTGTTCGGCCAGGCGGTCGAGAGGCTCGACGAACGCGGCATCGGCCATTCCGGCGTCCGCGACCGCGGCTTCATGGATTCGATCTATTTCAAGGATCCGCTGGGGCTGCTGATCGAGCTGGCCTGCTACAAGTTCTTCCCGCCCACCGGCTGCACCCATGCCGAAGTGCTGATCCGCGCCCACCGGCTGCGGGTGGAACGCGGCGACCGGGCGATCGGCGAGAGCCACCTGGCCGATGCGATCGAGATGATGGTGCGCGAACGGCAGCCTTCGATTTCTTTCGACCGCGACGCCAAAAACCCCTGGTGAGGCCTTCCCGCCGGCCTTTCATCATGGCAGGTTCGCGCCGAATCCGGGGGCACCCGGGAATGGCGCATCGGAGGGCGGGATGATCGATTTTCTGGTGATCGGCGGCGGCATCGCCGGCCTGTCGGCGGGGGCGCGGCTTTCGGCGCATGGGAGCGTGGTGCTGGTCGAGGCAGAAGAGGCGCTGGGCTACCACGCCTCGGGCCGGTCGGCGGCGCTCTACGAGGCCAGCTACGGCCTGCCCGCGACCGTGGCGCTGAACGTCGCCTCGGGCGCGTATCACCGCAACGCCAATGGCGGCTATCTCTCTGCGCGCGGGCTGCTGCTGGTCGGGCGCGAAGAGGACGAGGCCCGCTTCCGCCACGACCTGGACGATCTCGGCCTTGCTCCGATCACGGTTGACGAGGCGGTCGCGATGGTTCCGGTCCTGAACCGCGACAGGGTGGCGTTTGCCGCCCATCATGCCTCGGCCTGGGATATCGACACCGACCGGATGCTGCAGGATTTCGCCCGCGAGATCCGCCGCAATGGCGGGCAGGTCCTGACCCGCCATGCGGTCTGCGGGATCCGCCGCACGGACAGCGGCTGGGCGGTCGAGGCGGCCGGCGAAATCTTCGAGGCGCGCCTTCTGGTGAACGCCGCCGGCGCCTGGGCCGACGAGGTGGCCCGCATGGCCGGGGTGGCCCCCATCGGCATTACCCCGCTTCGGCGATCGATGGCACGACTGCCGGCACCGGGGGGGATGGACGTGACCGGCTGGCCGATGCTCATGGGCGCGGGCGAGGCGTGGTATGCCAAGCCCGATGCCGGCAAGCTGCTGGTGTCGCCTGCCGATGCCGATCCGGTCGAGCCGCACGACGCCTGGGCCGACGACATGGTTCTGGCCGAAGGGCTGGCGCGCTACGAAGAGATGGTGACCGAGCCGGTGAGGCGGGTGGAGACCAGCTGGGCCGGGCTGCGCAGCTTCGCCCCCGACAGGGCGCTGGTGCTGGGCCCCGACCCCAGCTGCCCGGATTTCGTCTGGAGCGCGGGACAGGGCGGCTATGGCTTCCAGACGGCGCCCGCGGCCTCGCGGCTACTGTGCGACCTGGTAACCGGGGCGGTGCCCGAGCTTGACGCGGCCACGGTGGCGGCGCTGCGTCCCGACAGGTTCCGGCCATGAACGGGCGCCGCCGGCCCGAGCCGCACAGCCTTGCGCTGCCGGGCGGGGGCGACAAGCTGTTCGCCCCCTCGGCGGCGCGCAACGTGGATGCGCTGTGCGATCTGCTGGAGCATGTGGCGCCGCCTGCGGGGCGGGCGCTGGAAATCGCCAGCGGCACCGGGCAGCACGTGGTGGCCTTTGCCGCCCGTCTGCCCGGCCTGCACTGGCAGCCCACGGAACCCGCGCCCGAACGGCGCGCCTCGATCGCCGCCCATATCGCCGAATCGGGGCTTGAGAACATCGCGGCCCCGATCCCTCTGGATGCCACCGCGCCGGGATGGGGGGCGCGGCATGGCGGGCAGGCGCTGGTCTTTCTGGCCAATCTTCTGCATCTGATTCCGATGCCGCAGGTGGCGGTTCTGGTCGCCGAGGCCGCCCGGGCACTGGCCCCCGGCGGGCGGCTGGTGATCTACGGCCCGTTCATGCGCGCAGGCGAGCTGACCAGCGATGGCGACCGTGCCTTTCATGCCTCTCTGGTCGCGCAGGATCCGGCGATCGGCTACAAGGACGATTTCGACGTCATCGACCTGATCCAGGAGGCCGGGCTGGAACTGGTCGAAGCGGTCGAGATGCCGGCCAACAACCTTGCCCTGGTTGCCGAGCACCCCCGCGCCTGATCCCGTCCTTTCGGGCGCCCGGAGAAATTGGCGCAGGCCGGTGGCGAGGGGCGCTGCCCCTCGCGCTCCCCGGAGTATTTTGGGCAAGAGGAAGAGGCGAGGAGGGCGGAATGCCATCCGCACGGTTGGCAGGGAGATTCCGAGTGACTTCGGAAGAGATTTGTCCAGGTTCGGACCTGACCGAAGTCAAGGCCGGCGGCGGCGGGGCCTGTTCTGTTTCGACCGAAACGGAAACACCGGACGAAGCGGACAGGAGAGTCGCCGATGAACATGCAAGAAGAAATTGGTGCCCGGGAAAACTGGCGCGAGAAGCTCTCGGCCACCCGCAACCGGTTGCGCAATCTCAACCGGGCCATCCCCGAGACCACCCGCGCCTTCGGGGCCTTGGGAAAGGCGGTCAAGGGCAGCGATGCGCCGGACTTCAAGACCAAGGAACTGGTGGCCCTGGGCATTTCGGTGGCAGAGCACTGCGAACCGTGCATCGCGTTGCATGTGGAGGCTCTGGTGAAGGCCGGTGCCTCCCGCGAGGAAGTGGCCGGCGTGCTGGCCATGTGCATCCAGATGGGGGGCGGCCCGGCCATGATGTATGCCGCCCGCGCTCTGGAATGCTATGACGAGCTGACCGCGGACTGATCCGCGGACTGGCCCGCCCGGCCGGAGACAACCACGAAGGACGGCGCGGCCCGCACCCCTGATGCAGCCCGCGCCGTGCGGTGGTCTGCCAGCGTCACCCGTCCTTGCGGATCGCCTCGTTCTTCGGGTCGTAGGGGCTGTCGGGCACCACCTCGGCATCCCAGAGCCGGTCGAACATCCTGACCTTCAGCTTCTGCCCCGGCTCGGCGAGGTCGGGCTTGACATAGCCCATGGCGATCGACTTGCCGAAAGCCACCGACCAGCCGCCCGAGGTCAGCCGCCCGACCTTGGTATCCCCGTCATAGAGCGCCTCACGCCCCCAAGGGTCGGCATCCTCGGGGCCGTCGATCAGAAGCGTCACGCATTTGCTGCGGATGCCGGTCTCCTCCATCGCCTGCTTGCCGTGAAAATCCTTGTCGAGATCCACGAACCGGTCCAGCCCGGCCTCGAGCGGGGTGGCGTCGCGGCCCAGCTCGGTGCCGAAGGCGCGATAGGATTTCTCCTGCCTGAGCCAGTTCTGCGCCCGCGCGCCCACCAGCTTCAGGCCGTGTTTGCCGCCCGCCTCCATGAGACGGTCCCACAGGTAGGTGCTCATCTCGATGGGGTGGTGCAGTTCCCAGCCCAGCTCGCCCGTATAGGCCACGCGGATCGCGCGCACCGGGCACATCATCAGTTCGATATTGCGCATCGACAGCCACGGGAAGCGGGCGTTCGACAGCACCGTGGCCGGGTCCGCGTCGCGGACCAGTTCGTTCAGCACGTCGCGCGTCTTCGGCCCGGCAATGGCGAAGACGCCCCACTGGGTGGTCACGTCCTGCACCTCGATATAGCCGAACTCGTCCGCTTTGTCCGCCGCTGCCTTGCGCAGCCAGTCGCCGTCATAGGCCGCCCATGCCCCGGCCGAGACAAGATAGTATTCGTTCTCGTCCAGCCGCACGATGGTGTATTCGGTACGCGTGGTGCCGGCATCGGTCAGCGCATAGGTCAGGTTGATCCGCCCCACCTTCGGCAGGCGGTTGGTGGTGAACCAGTCGAGGAAGGCCGTCGCGCCGGGGCCCTTGACCACATGCTTGGCAAAGGCGGTGGCGTCGATCAGGCCCACGCCCTCGCGGATCGCGCGCGCCTCGGCCTCGGCATATTGCCACCAGCCACCGCGGCGGAAGGAGCGCGCCTTTTCGTCGAAATCCTCCGGCGCGCCGACGGGACCGTAATAGTTCGGCCGCTCCCACCCATTCACCTGCCCGAACTGCGCGCCCAGCGCCTTCTGCCGGTCGTAAACCGGCGCGGTGCGCAGCGGCCGGCAGGCGGGGCGTTCCTCGTCGGGGTGGTGCAGGATGTAGACGTGTTCGTAGCATTCCTCGTTCTTGCGCGCGGCGTATTCGGTGGTCATCCAGTCGCCGCCATACCGTTTCGGATCGAGGCTGGCCATGTCGATCTCGGCCTCGCCCTCGACCATCATCTGGGCAAGGTAATAGCCGGTGCCGCCGGCCGCCGTGATGCCGAAGCTGAACCCCTCGGCCAGCCACATGTTGCGCAGCCCCGGCGCCGGGCCGACCAGCGGGTTGCCGTCGGGGGTGTAACAGATCGGGCCGTTGAAATCGTCCTTCAGACCCACCGTTTCGGTCGAGGGGATGCGGTGGATCATGCTCATGTATTCTTCCTCGATCCGATCCAGATCCAGCGGAAAAAGATCGGCACGGAAGCTTTCGGGCACGTCGTAGAGGAACCGCGCCGGCGCGCCGCGCTCGTAGGGGCCGAGGATCCAGCCGCCGCGCTCCTCGCGCACATACCACTTCGCATCGGCATCGCGCAGGACGGGATGCTCGGGGTTGCCGGCCTCGCGCCACGCCACCAGCGCCGGGTCGGGCTCGGTCACGATATACTGGTGCTCGACCGGGATTGCCGGGATCTTGATCCCCAGCAGCCGCGCGGTGCGCTGGGCATGGTTGCCGGTGGCGGTCACCACATGCTCGGCGGTGATCACCACCCGTTCGTCGGTGGGCACCAGATTGCCGCCCTTCTCGGCCATCTTCGTGACCGTGACCTGCCACTCCGCGCCGGTCCAGGCGTAGCCGTCCACCTGCCAGCGGCGCTCGATTACCACGCCGCGCTGACGCGCGCCCCTGGCCATGGCCTGGGTCACATCCGCCGGGTTGATGTAGCCATCGGTCGGGTGATAGAGCGCGCCCTCCAGATCCTCGGTCCGCACCAGCGGCCAGCGTTCCCTGATCTGCGCCGGCGTCAGCCACTCGTAGGGAATGCCCACGGTCTCGGCGGTCGAGGCGTAAAGCATGTACTCGTCCATGCGCTCCCGCGTCTGGGCCATGCGCAGATTGCCGACCACGTAGAAGCCGGGGTTCAGCCCCGTCTCCTCCTCCAGCGTCTTGTAGAATTTCACGCTGTAGTCGTGGATATGGCTGGTCGCATAGGACATGTTGAACAGCGGCAACAGCCCGGCCGCATGCCAGGTGGAGCCCGCCGTCAACTCGTCGCGCTCCAGCAGCATGACATCCTGCCAGCCGGCACGCGCCAGATGATAGGCGATCGAGGTGCCGATGGCGCCGCCACCGACCACCAGTGCCTTGACATGGGTTTTCATGGGCCCGTTCTCCCGATTGTATCCGCTGACTCAGGTTTATGCCGAACGGGGGCGCAGCGCGCCAAGTCCATCCGACCTGTCAGGTTGAAAAAGCGACGTGCAGAGGCCGCCCCCTGCCCCTCCCCACCTTCCTCTTGCCGAAAATACTCCCGCCGGAGGCATGGCGCGCACGCGCCATTCCGCGCCGCCTGCGGCGCGGCGGGGATTTGAAACCGGAGAGAAACGGAGTAGACAGGAACATTGCAGGAACATACGGGATTCGGATGATCGCGCAGCTTCTCTCCCACGCCCCGCGGCAGGCCGGAACGCCGGTCAGGCTTCAGGAGGGCATCGAACTGGCCCGCGGCCGCGTGCACGAAGCCTGCGGCCCGGCCCGGCACGGTTTCGCGGCCCGGCTGGCGGGGCGGATGCATGGGCCGGTCCTGTGGATCGCGCCGGACTGGGGGGTGGAGCGGCTTCACGCCGAAGGGCTGCACCCCTTCGCCGATCCGGCGCGGTTCCTCTTCGTCGCGCCGCGCCGGGCTGCCGACCTGCTGTGGTGCGCCGAAGAGGCGCTGCGCGCGGGCGTCGTGCCCCTGGTGGTGGCGGATCTGCCCGCCGTGCCGGACCTGACGCCCGTGCGGCGGCTGCAGCTGGCCGCCGAGGCCGGGATGGAACAGGGGGCGGAACGGGGCGTGGTACCGCTCGGCCTGTTGCTGACCCCCGGCGATGGCGGCGCGCGCGGGGTCGAAAGCCGCTGGCACATGACCCCGGCCCATGCCGGCCCGATCCGGGCCTGGCGGCTGGAGCGACGCCACGCCCGGACCGCACCCCCGAAAACCTGGCACATCACCCAGCCCGTCCCTCCGGCCGGGCCGGCTGCATCCGATTGGCAGATTGCGCCCTGACAATCCGGTGAGACATGCGAGAAAAGGCACGCGGACGGCCCGGCAAGGGTGTAGGCTGCCGCAAAGCGACTGATGAAGGAGACGGGACACGGTGCCGACACGCAGAACATTCCTCGCGACCCTGGCCGCCGGCGCCCTGTTTTCGGCCGCCCCGCCCTCCGATGGTGCCCGGGCCGCCCCCATCCGCTATGACCTCGACCCGGACTCGACCCGGGTGCAGTTCGGCTTTCGTCTTGCCGGAACGCGCCAGCGCGGCATCGTGCCGGTCGAAAGCGCCGATATCGTGATCGACCCGGCCAACCTTGCCGCCAGCCGCATCGATGTCCGGCTGCGCACCGCGCAGATGCGCACCGGGCTGTTCTATGCCACGCAGGCCCTGACCGGCCCGCTGATGCTGGATGTGGCGCGCTATCCCACCGCCCGCTTCGTCTCGACCCGGGTCCGGCTCGGCGCCGAGGGCCGCCTGTCGGGCGGGGCGCGCCTGCGCGGGTTGCTGACGCTCAAGGACCGGACCCGGCCGGTCGAGCTGGTCGCCGAACTCTACCGCCCGCGCGGCAGCGCACCTGACGATCTGAGCGAACTGACCGTCCGCCTGACCGGGCTGATCAGCCGCAAGGCCTTCGGCCTGACCGGATATGCCGATCTGGTCCCGGATCCCGTCACCATCGAGATCTCGGCCACCATCCGCGCCCGCCGCTAGAGTCCGCCGCTGATCCCTGCGCGCCCCGCGCCGCCGGGCACCGGCGGCGCGAGAAACGCGCGCAAACGACACCGGAATGTCGAAAACGCAGAAGCCGCGCCTGCCGCTACCGTCAAGGTGGCTAGGGTCATGCGCCTGATCCTGTCCTTTGCCGCCCTTTTCCTGTCCATTTTCCTGCTGCAGCTGTCGTCGGGCGGGGTGGGGCCGCTCGACGCGCTGTCGGGGCTGCAACTGGGTTTTTCGCGGGCCCAGATCGGAATGCTCGGATCGGCGCATTTCCTCGGCTTCTTCGTCGGCTGCTGGTGGGCGCCGCGGGTGATGGGCAGCGTCGGCCACTCGCGCGCCTTCGCCGCCTTTACCGCGGCCGGCGCCATCGGCCTGATGGCGCACATGCTGGTGACCGACCCCTATGCCTGGTCGGTGATGCGCGTGGCCACCGGGTTCAGCATCGCCGGCTGCTACACCGTGATCGAGGCCTGGCTTCAGGCACGGATTTCAAACGACGTCCGCGCCCGCGCGATGGGGGTCTATCGCGTGGTGGACATGAGCGGCTCGCTGGTGGCGCAGATGATGATCGCGGTGCTGGAGCCGGCCAGCTACATCTCGTACAACATCCTGGCCATCCTGTGCAGCGCCGCGTTGCTGCCGCTGACCCTGACCCGGCTGCCGCAGCCCGAAACCCCCGCCGCCCCGCGCCTGCGCCCGAAGCTGGCGCTGGAGAAATCGCCGCTGGCGGTGGCCGGGGTGATCGTGGCGGCGGTGTCCCTGGCCTCGTTTCGCATGGTCGGTCCGGTCTACGGGCAGGAGGTGGGGCTGAGTGCCGGCCAGATCGCGTGGTTCCTGTCCGCCTTCGTGCTGGGCGGGGCGCTGGCCCAGTTCCCGGTGGGCTGGATCGCCGACAGCTTCGACCGCAGATGGGTGCTGACCTGGCTGTCGCTGGCCTCGGTGGTCAGCTCGGCGCTGACCGTGGCGGCCCAGGATCTGGGCACCGCCGCGATCATGTCAGCGGCCTTCGTCTTCGGCCTGACCACCTTTCCCATCTTCTCGGTGGCCTCCGCCCACGCCCACGACTTCGCCGAATCGTCCGAACGGGTCGAACT
The DNA here is from genome assembly GCF_055386745.1 of Piezobacter thermophilus. Classification (NCBI taxonomy): domain Bacteria; kingdom Pseudomonadati; phylum Pseudomonadota; class Alphaproteobacteria; order Rhodobacterales; family Paracoccaceae; genus Piezobacter; species Piezobacter thermophilus. The sequence goes on from NZ_AP042380.1 coordinate 2,199,395, forward strand.
GTCAGCAGCGCTGATGTTCGTCTATGCGCTGGGCGCGATCGCGGCGCCGTGGCTGACCTCGCTGCTGATCGAGCTTGCCGGCCCCCCGGCCATGTTCACGATGATCGGGGTGGTACATCTGCTGCTTGCCGCCACCGGCTTTGCCCGCATGATGGCACGACCGTCACCGGGCCGGCGCACCCGCTATGTCTATGCCCCGCGCACGACCTTCCTGATCGGTCGGCTGCTGCGGCGCCAGCGCGAGGAAAACGGCGCCCGGCGCGCCCCCCGGGGCGAAAAACTCGGGGGGTGACGGGCATCTGCCGGTGGGGTACACACGGCCCCGCGCAACCACATGGCAGGCAGGGACATGGCACGCATTCTCATCACCTCGGCGCTTCCCTACATCAACGGGATCAAGCATCTGGGCAATCTCGTCGGCAGCCAGCTGCCGGCCGATCTCTATGCGCGCTACATGCGCGCGCGCGGCCACGAGGTGATGTTCATCTGCGCCACCGACGAACACGGCACCCCGGCCGAGATCGCCGCCCAGAAAGCCGGCAAGCCAGTGGCCGAATACTGCGCCGAAATGCACGACGTCCAGGCCGACATCGCCCGCCGCTTCGGGCTGAGCTTCGATCATTTCGGGCGCTCTTCATCCGCCCGCAACCGGGTGCTGACCCAGCATCTGGCGCGCCGGCTGGGCGAAAACGGGCTGATCGAGGTGGTGACCGAGAAACAGGTCTACTCGAAGGCCGACGGCCGCTTCCTGCCCGACCGGTATATCGAGGGCACCTGCCCCAATTGCGGCTACGAACGCGCCCGCGGCGACCAGTGCGAGGAATGCACCAAGCAGCTCGACCCCACCGACCTGATCAACCCGCGCAGCGCGATTTCGGGCTCGACCGACCTCGAGGTGCGCGAGACGAAGCACCTCTTCCTGCGCCAGTCCAGGCTGCGCGACAGGCTGGACGCCTGGATCGACTCGCAATCCGGCTGGCCGGTGCTGACCACCTCGATCGCCAAGAAATGGCTGCATGACGGAGACGGGCTTCAGGACCGCGGCATCACCCGCGACCTTGACTGGGGCATCCCCGCCCAGTTCCCCGGCGCCCCGTGGGAGGGGATGGAGGGCAAGGTCTTCTACGTCTGGTTCGACGCCCCCATCGAATATATCGGCGCCACCGCCGAATGGGCCGATGCGCACGGCCTGGACGACACCGCGTGGGAGCGCTGGTGGCGCACCGACAAGGGCGCGGACGACGTGCGCTATGTCCAGTTCATGGGCAAGGACAACGTGCCCTTCCATACCCTGTCCTTTCCCGCCACCCTGATCGGCTCGGAAGAGCCGTGGAAGCTGGTCGATTACATCAAGTCGTTCAACTACCTCAACTATGACGGCGGGCAGTTCTCGACCAGCCAGGGCCGCGGGGTGTTCATGGACCAGGCGCTGGAGCTGCTGCCGGCGGATTACTGGCGCTGGTGGCTGCTCAGCCATGCGCCGGAAAACTCCGACAGCGAATTCACCTGGGAAAACTTCCAGGCCTCGGTGAACAAGGACCTGGCCGACGTGCTGGGCAATTTCGTCTCCCGCGTGACCAAGTTCTGCCGGTCGAAATTCGGCGAGTCGGTGCCCGAGGGCGGCGCGTGGAGCGACACGGAACGCGCCCTCATCGACGACCTGGGAGGCCGGGTTCGCAGCTACGAACGCCTGATGGAAGCGATGGAGATCCGCAAGGCCGCGCAGGAGCTGCGGGCGATCTGGGTTGCCGGCAACGAATATCTGCAATCGGCCGCCCCCTGGGCCGCGTTCAAGACCGATCCCGAACGCGCCGCCGCCATCATCCGCCTGTCGTTGAACCTGATCCGCCTCTACGCGGTACTGAGTGCACCCTTCATCCCCTTCACCAGCGCCCGGATGCTCGCGGCCATGGGCTCTGCCGACGATGCCTGGCCACAGGATCTGGAAGCGGCGCTGACCGTGCTGAAGCCCGGCCACACCTTCACGGTTCCCGATGTGCTGTTCGCCAAGATCGCCGACGACCAGCGCGCGGACTGGCAGGCCCGCTTCGCGGGGCGGCGGGGCTGAGCCCGTCCCCTTCGCGGTCAGTCCACGATCGGCTGCGAGATGACCACCCGTTCGGGCTGCGGGGTTGCCGCGGCGCGGGCCTGGTGGCCGATATCGGCGCAGGCACCATAATCTCCGCCCACGCAGGCGGCCTTCATCTTCTGCCAGCTTTCAGGATATTGCGACGTGCCGCTGCCGCAGGCGGCGACGATGAACGTGAAACCCCAGAACAGTCTTTTCATATCAACCCCCGGAAATGGCTTCGGGCATTGTGTTGAAATTTCGTCAACGAGTCACCGCCTGCCCGGTTTCGACCGCCCTTTTGCCCCAAAATTGCCTGATTTGCCCAATTTGATGGAAACGATACGACAAAAAAACAGGCTCTGTTCACGAATTTGAATCAATGGCCCGGCCCAGGGCACCGCTCCGCGATGTTCCCCGGCCAAGGGTGCCACCCCGCCCGCCCCCGAGGCGCATACTTAACCTGCGCCCCGCAACCAAGACACCACGAGATGCAGGAGGGCAACACAAGTCGTGGAAGATTGCACCCCGATACCACCCATATATGGGGAACAGCTTGCCCATGGAGGGAAAATGCATCAATGTGAGACGTGAGGCCGGAAGGGATGAGGGGTGAGTCCCCGCCGGTCGCAACGACAAAGCCAGGCCACGGGCGCGGACGTGAGCCGGGTCAATAACAATCATCCGAAATCTTCCAGTTCATCACGAGCAACAAGAGGTAAAGAGTATGCCATCATTTTTCGATCTGTTTCCGGGTAACGCGTGGCCTGAAGGCACGCCGTTCAGCGACAGCGGTACGCTGAACGCGGCGCTGAACATCACCAAGGCCCGGGGCCTGGGCGGCGATGACCAGATCCGCGGGAATTCTCTTCAGAACCTGATCTACGGCAATCGCGGCATGGATCTGCTGCGCGGGGAAGGCGACGACGACACCCTGTTCGGCGGAGCCGATGACGATGCGCTTATCGGCGACGGGATCACCCCCGACCCGCTGACCGACGGGAACGACTATGTGAACGGCGGCGCCGGCGACGATGTCATGGCCGGCGTGGGCGGCGACGATCTGATCGTCGGCTCCATCGGCGACGATATCGGCATGGGCGGCACCGGCAATGACCGCATGTTCGGCAATGGCCGGATCAGCTTCGAACCCGGCACCACCGACGACGATTTTCTTGCCGGCGGCGATGGCGACGACACGATCTTCGGCAACTGGGGAAATGACAGCCTGTTCGGGCAGCTGGGCGACGACAAGATCTACGCCGGCGATGGAGATGACAGCGTCTCCGGAGGCGAAGGCGACGATTCGCTTTACGGACAGCTGGGCAACGACCTGATCGCCGGCAATGCCGGGGCGGACTACATCAATGGCGGCGCCGGTCAAGACACCCTTTTCGGCGGCTCCGACGGCGACACGATCCGCGGCAACGGAGGCGACGACTGGCTTCATGGCAATGAAGGCGACGATGCGCTTCTGGGCCAGCGGGGAAATGACGAGATCTATGGCGGCGGCGGCAAGGACAACATCAAGGGCGGCGGCGGCGACGACCGGATCGACGGCCAGTGGGGCGACGATGTCATCGAGGGTAACGACAATGCCGACTGCATCTATGGCGGCGACGGCAACGACCTGATCTATGGCGACAATGCCGATGGTCAGCCCGCACAGGGCCGCGCCACCGACCTGATCGACGGCGGCACCGGCAACGACACGATCTTTGCCGGCGAAGATGCCGACCAGGTGCAGGGCGGAACCGGCGACGACTCCATCTTCGGTCAGACCGGCAACGACACCCTGGCCGGTGGTGACGGCGATGACACCGTCAGCGGCGGCGATGGCGATGACGATATCAACGGCGATGCCGGCAACGATGTCCTCAACGGCGACAACGGCTGGGACGAGATCTCGGGCGGCAGCGGCATGGACCTCATCCACGGCGGGAATGGCAACGATCTGCTCTGCGGCGGCGAGGACAATGACTCGGTCTATGGCGACAGCGGCGACGACCGTGCCTATGGCGACAGCGGCGATGACTATGTCGATGGCGGCAGGGGCAATGACCAGCTCTTCGGCGGTGAAGGCAACGACACCCTGTTCGGCGACTTCGGCAACGACCTGCTGCTGGGCGGTGTCACCTATGATCAGGTGCCCGATGACGACTATCTCGACGGTGGCAAGGGCAATGACATCCTGATCGCCGACGAGGGCACCGACACGCTGCGCGGCGGTGGCGACGGGGACGATTTCGTCTTCGGCTACGAGCTGAACGGTACCGTGACCACCGATGCCGACTGGAACAACCGCGTGGTTGACTTCGACGTGGACAATGGTGATCGCCTGGTCTTCCACACGACCCTGATGGGTGAGCTGAGCGCCACCATCGTCAACGGCACCGATGTCGAAATCTCTTGGGATCCGGCGGGACCGGATGATGGCGGTTCGGTGATCGTCGAGGGCCTGGTGACCGAGTACGAGAACAAAGGCATAGATCTGACCGATCCGCTGTTCAGCGATGCGCAGCTGCTCGAGTTCCTGCTCAAGGGCGGTCTGGATGCCGACGGCAAGGGCGTGATCGTGTTCGAGGACGTGGAAGTCTGGACCGAGCCCTGCACCCCGGATCAGCCCGATGTCGCATGGGACGGCACCCCCTGGTACCGCACCGCGGGCACCCTGGCTGTGGACGAAGGGAAGGTGTTCGGAGATACGCTCATCAACCTCACCGAGCGCGACATGATCGACTTTTTCATGGATCTCGACGCCAACATCTACGACGCCGATCCCGACGACGGTCTGCTCAACTTCAACCTTTACGCCGAATAGGCGGTCATCCGGGCCCGACCCGGCGATGACCGGTGGCACTCCGGCACCGCCCCCCCTGAAGGGGGCGGTGTCATTCTGTGCGGGCACGCGGCGCCCGTCGGCCCAGCATCCATTTGCCTTCGGGCCAGAAGGCATGGAAGGCAAAGGCGAACATGATGTCGTGGATCACGTCGCGACCCTGCGCGTCGCGCACGCGGATCGATCCCACGTCGCGCCCGCGCGCGATCCGGCTGGTATCCAGCGCCGAAGCCTGCCCCGAGGTCCAGCTTATCACGAGCCCCGCCTCGCGGATCTCGCCTTCGCGCGACAGCCGGGTGAGCGGCCAGGCGCGGTCCCCGACCCGCACCACGCGCTCAAGTGGCGCAATGCCGAAGGGCGGGTTTTCGCCGCTGTAGAGGAACGGCCGCGCCGAACTGTCATAGCCGGTATAGGGATTGAACCCGTAGCGGCGGGCGAAACCGGGCTGGTCCATCACCAGCCCGTCGGGATTGCGGGCGCGGAACTCGGCCCAGCTTTCCGTCCATGTGGGCAGGATCCGAAGCTGCGTACCGGTCAGCTCGCCGACGATCGCTTCGCCCAGCGCCTGTTGCCACCAGCTTTCGGTCTCGCGGTCGTACATGATGAGGTTGGACAGGCGCAGCTTGCCGGTGACACCGAAGCTGAGCGTGCCGCTTTCGGTCCGGCGGTCGAAGGTCAGGCCGGTATTGCACAGCGGGCACCAGGTCACCGCGACAGGCACGCCGCCTACCGTGTCGTTGACGATCTCGTGCCAGATCAGGTAGCGCATCGGGTAGGCCCGAGCCTTTTCGCCGTCAATGCGTAGCGTGACCACCGGTTCGCGCGCGCCCAGCCGGGTTTCCTGCGCCGCGGGAATGAAGGGCGGATCGTCGAGCGCCGGAATCCCATCCCTTGGCGGCCCGCCATCGCGGATCTCCAGCCAGCTTTCGACGCTGGTCCTGTCGAAATTCGTTTTCGGCCACTCGTAGCGCCAGAAATCCGGGTTGGCCTGCGCCAGCGAGGCCGCAAACACCGCAATGATGGCCAGCAGGCGTAACATGGTCATGGCTTCCCCTCCGCTTTGCGCGACAGGGTGCGCCATTGGCGGCGGCGGGCACAGCCCTCCACACGCAGAATTGACGGATCGTGCACGCGGCCGGCAGGCGGTCAGCGGCGGGTTTCGGGGGCGCGCCCTTCGCGCGCATGGTGGCCGGTGGCCAGCCGGTAGATGCGCAGAAGGTCCTCCTCCGAGATATCCACGAAAGTATCGATCTCGCTCAGCGCGGCGACGAAATCGGCGTGGCTGATATCCGGATAGGTCTGCGCCGGCTCGGGCGGGGCAAGACGGGCGGGGTAGCGGCGCCATTTCAGGGGATAGTTGAAGGCAATCGCGATCAGCACCATCAGCACCGCCCCGAACCCCACCGGGAAGAGGATGAACAGGGCCCCGTAATCCGAAAGCGCCGGCCCGGCGATCACCGGGATCGCGGCGGTGGCGCCTCCGGGCGGGTGCAGGGCGTCAAGCGCATACATGGCCGAAATCGCCAGCCCCACCGCGACGCCCGCGGCAAGTGCCGTCCCGCCCAGAAGCGCATGCGCGCCGAAGCCGATGGCGGCAGAAACCATGTGGCCCGCGATCACGTTCCACGGCTGCGCAAGCTGACTTTTCGGCGCGGCAAACAGCAGAACCGCCGTCGCGCCCATGGATGCGATCAGCAACAGCCGCGAATGCAGTTCCGCTTCCAGCGTCCGGGTCAGGCCGAATACGGCCGCGATGGCCACAAAGCCCCCCAGGCCCGAAAGCAGGATTTCCTTCGCGGATGAGGTCCGCATCGCGCCCTCCCCCTTGCCGCGGGCCCCGGCAGGCACGGACGCCCGCCTGCCCGCTTGTCAGTCCTCGATCACGGTCACCTTCTTCATCACGTCGGGTCTTCCCACGACGGCCCCGTTGCGCCCGGTTCCGCGCTTGATCGCGTCCACCACCTCCATGCCCTCGATCACCTCGCCCACGACCGTGTACTGGCCGTTCAGATGCGGGGCCGGGGCGAACATGATGAAGAACTGCGAATTGGCGCTGTTCGGGTCGCGGGCGCGGGCCATGCCGACGGTGCCGCGCTCGAAGGGGATGTCCGAGAACTCGGCCTTCAGGTTCGGCAGGTCCGAGCCCCCACGCCCGGCCATGCGCATGTCGCCGCCCAGCCGGCCATACTGCACATCCCCCGTCTGGGCCATGAACCCGTCGATCACCCGGTGGAACACCACCCCGTCATAGGCGCCCGACCGGGCCAGCTCGGCCAGCCGGGCGGCGTGTTCGGGCGCCACGTCGTCGCGCAGGCGGATGGTGAAGCTGCCATTGGCGCCCTCGCCCTCGACCTCGATCTTCAGCTCGGTGGCCAGCGCGGGCGCGGCCACCAGCGCCAGAACCGCCGCCAGCCTAAGCATCGGCTGCCACCGTGACGCGGATCATCCGGTCCGGCACCGCCGGCGGCTCGCCCCGGGTGATGTTGTCCACGAATTCCATCCCCTCGATCACCCGGCCATAGACCGTGTACTGCCCGTTGAGGAAGTGATTGTCGGTGAAATTGATGAAGAACTGCGAATTGGCGCTGTCGGGGTTGGCCGAGCGCGCCGCCCCCAGCGTGCCCCGGTCATGGGGCAGGCTGGAGAACTCGGCCGGCAGGTCCGGCAGGTCCGAGCCGCCGGTGCCGGCCATGCGAAGGTTGAAACCCGATTCCATGTTGCCGTTCTTGACGTCGCCGGTCTGTGCCATGAAGCCGTCGATCACCCGGTGAAAGCAGACATTGTCATAGGCGCCGGCGCGGGCCAGCTCCTTCATCCGTTCGCAATGCTTCGGCGCCACGTCGGGCAGCAGTTCGATGACCACCGTACCGTCCTTGAGCTCGATGAGAATGGTATTTTCGGGATCCCTGATTTCGGCCATCCGGCCCTCCTGTCGCATGAGTGTCGGACCCTGTCTAGTCGCCGCGGGCCGCCTTGCCAAGGCGGAGCGGGCGGCAGGCGCGGGCCGCAAATGCCGCAGGGGGCGGCGCGGCCGGACACGGGCCGGGGCGAAAGGCCGCCCGAACTGGCCCCCAGGGGCTCTCAGTCGAAGACCGGCTTGCGGCCCTGCATCTGCGCAGAGACGACCTCGATCTGCTCGGGGCGGCCGATCAGCGCCGCCTGCTCGCGCGATTCGGCCAGCAGCACCTCGGCCCGGGGGGCGGTCTCGGCCAGCCCGATCAGCCGCTTGGCGGCGCGGATCGCGTTCGGGCCGCGCTCGGCAATCTGCCCGGCCAGCGCCAGCGCCTCGGCCAGCGGATCCTCGGCCAGGCGCGTCACCAGCCCCCAGCGCTCGGCCTGCACCCCATCCACCGGCTCAGCCGTGTAGGTCAGCAGCCGCAGCACGTCCGAACGCACCAGCCGCGGCAGCAGCACCATCCCGCCCATGTCGGGCACGATGCCCCATTTCATCTCCATCACCGCCAGCTGCGCCTGCGGGTGACAGATGCGGATGTCGGCGCCCAGCGCGATCTGCAGCCCGCCGCCGAAGACCGCCCCGTGCAGCGCCGCGATCACCGGCATCGGCAGGCGGCGCCACAGCAGCGCCAGCTCCTGCATCTCGTTGGCATCCCCGTGGCTGCGCGCAAGCAGCCACTCGCCCAGGTCGGCGCCGGCGGCCATCTTTCCGAAACTGGCCAGATCCAGCCCGGCGCAGAAGCAGCGCCCCTCGCCCGCAAGCACCACCGCGCGCGCGTCCGAGGCAGCGACTTCCTCGCCCGCGGCCAGGATCGCCTTCACCATCTCGCCATCCAGCGCGTTCATCTTGTCCGGCCGGGTCAGGGTGACGCGGGCGATGTGATCGTGAAAGCGGACGGATACGCGTGCCATGCGGGGCCTCCGGTAACATTGCTTCACGAGATTGCCGCGAAGCGCGCGGCCATTCCAGCGCGACGTGGGGGCACTTGCCCCGGCGGGGCGGTTGCGCATATTACCCGCCCATGACCACGCCCCGCTACACCCCGCTTGCCGCCCGCCTGCCCGCGACCGTGCCCTTCGTCGGCCCCGAGACCCAGGAACGCCAGCGCGGCGCCCCCTTCCGCGCCCGCATCGGCGCCAATGAAAGCGTGTTCGGCCCCTCGCCCCGCGCCATCGAGGCCATGGCCCACGCCGCGGCCGAGGTCTGGATGTATGGCGACCCGGAAAACCACGAGCTGCGCGCGGCGCTGGCCACCCATCATGGCGTCGCGCCCGAAAACGTGATGGTGGGCGAAGGGATCGACGGGCTGCTGGGCTACCTCGTGCGCCTGACCGTGGCGCCCGGCGACAGGGTGGTGACCTCGCTGGGTGCCTATCCCACCTTCAACTACCACGTGACCGGCTTTGGCGGCGAAATCCATACCGTGCCCTATCGTGACGACCACGAAGACCCCGAAGCCCTGTTCGCCAAGGCCGCCGAAGTCGGGGCCAAGCTGGTCTATCTGGCCAATCCCGACAATCCGATGGGCAGCTGGCACGAGGGGCGCGCCATCGCCGCCGCGCTGGAGGCACTGCCCGACGGCACGCTGCTGGTGCTGGACGAGGCCTATGTGGAATGCGCCCCCGAGGGCACCGCCCTGCAGGTTCGGATCGACGATCCGCGGGTGGTGCGGATGCGCACCTTTTCCAAGGCCTACGGCATGGCCGGGGCACGGGTGGGCTATGCCCTTGGCACGCGCGAGCTGATCGCCGCCTTCGACAAGGTGCGCAACCATTTCGGGATGAGCCGCATCGCACAGGCCGGGGCGCTGGCGGCGCTGGCCGATCAGGCATGGCTGGCCCATGTGCGGCAGGAAATCGCCGCCTCGCGCACCCGTCTTGCCGCAATCGCCCGCGACAACGGGCTGACGCCGCTGCCCTCGGCCACCAATTTCGTGACCATGGATTGCGGCCGGGACGAACACTTCGCCCGCGCCGTCGTTGCCGCACTCGCCACCCGCGGCGTGTTCGTGCGGATGCCCTTCGCCCCGCCCCAGAACCGCTGCATCCGGGCAAGCTGCGGCGGCGAGGCCGAGATGGAGGCCTTTGCCGAAGCCCTGCCCCAGGCCCTGGCCGAAGCCCGCGGGGATTGACGGAAGCTTCCCGTGCGGGGCTATACTGGCAGTGAAACGTCAGGACTTGCCCGATGCGGGATCGTGACATCAGATCTGCCCCGAATTACACCGTGCCCGCGCTGGCGATGGGCTGGGTCAACCTGACGCTGGCCCTTTTCCTGACAAGGGCCGAGTTCGGCTTCGTCCCCGCGCTGCTTTTCGCGGCAGCGATCCACCACGCGATCGGGCGCTGGGCGGCGATCCGCGCAGGACGCTGATCCCGGTCGGTCTCTTTTTGCCGATATGCCCGGCCGGCCCGCCACAGGCCTTGCGGTGGCGCGGGAAGGCGGGCAGACATCCCGGCCAGTTCGACAACATGACGGAGCCTCGAAACGTGATACGCGCCACTCTTCTGGGCCTTGCCCTGCTCGGCCTTGCCGCCTGCGAAACCACCAGGGGCGCGACCCGCGACCTGGAAAAGGCCGGGCACGCGATCAATTCGGCGGTGAAGGAAATCCGGAAGGACATCCGCAAGACGTTCTGACACCGGAGCATGTCGCTCAAAAGTGGGAACCGGTTTTGAGCTTCTCGGACATGCGAAAACAAGGGGTTGGAGCATGTCGTGTGAATGTGAATGAACGCGACATGCTCTATCGGGCGGGCGTGCCCTCAGGGCCGCCCGCCGCCAGTGAACCACAGCACCAGGTTCAACACCACCGACAGCACCACCGAAACCAGTATCGCGCTGGTGACGGGGATGAAGATGCGGGTGTTTTCGCGCTCGATCACGATGTCGCCGGGCAGCCGGCCCAGCCCGATCTTCGCCGCCAGCGGCCACAGGAGCCCGGCCAGGATCAGCACCACGCCGAGGGCGATCAGGAAACGCGACATGATCGACTCCTTCTTCCTCCGGTCCTTCCGGGGCAAGATGGGGCCGGGGCGCGGTTTGCGGAAGACCCCCGGCCGTCAGCCGTCCATCTTCAGCGCGTTGATGAAGGCCGATTGCGGGATCTCCACCTTGCCGAACTGACGCATCTTCTTCTTGCCGGCCTTCTGCTTTTCCAGCAGCTTGCGCTTGCGCGTGGCGTCGCCGCCATAGCATTTGGCGGTCACGTCCTTGCGCAGGGCCGAGAGCGTCTCGCGCGCGATGACCTTGCCGCCGATGGCCGCCTGGATGGGGATCTTGAACATGTGGCGCGGGATCAGCTCCTTGAGCTTTTCCACCATGGCCCGCCCACGCGCCAGGGCCCGGTCGCGATGGACCATGACCGACAGCGCATCCACCGGCTCCTCGTTGACGAGGATCTGCATCTTCACCAGGTTGTCGGGCCGGTAGCCGGTCAGCTGATAGTCGAAGGAGGCATAGCCGCGGGTGACCGATTTCAGCCGGTCGTAGAAGTCGAACACCACCTCGTTCAGCGGCAGGTCATAGACCACCATCGCCCGGTTGCCGGCATAGGTGAGCTCAAGCTGGATCCCCCGCCGGTCCTGGCACAGCTTCAGCACATCGCCGAGAAACTCGTCCGGCACCAGGATCGTCGCCTTGATGCGGGGCTCTTCGATATGGTCGATATGGGTCGGGTCGGGCATGTCGGCGGGGTTGTGCAGCTCGCGCATGGTCCCGTCCTTCATGTAGACGTGATAGACCACCGAGGGCGCGGTGGTGATCAGATCGATATCATATTCGCGCTCGATCCGGTCGCGGATCACCTCCAGATGCAGCAGTCCCAGAAAGCCGCAGCGGAAACCGAATCCCAGCGCGGCGGAGGTCTCCATCTCGAAGCTGAAGGAGGCATCGTTCAGCGCCAGCTTCTCGATGGCGTCGCGCAGATCCTCGAATTCGGCGCTGTCCACCGGAAAGAGGCCGCAGAACACCACCGGCTGGGCCGGCTTGAATCCGGGCAGCGCCTCGGCGCAGGGGCGGCGGTCATGGGTGATGGTGTCGCCCACGCGGGTATCGCGGACCTGCTTGATCGAGGCGGTCAGAAAGCCGATCTCGCCCGGCCCCAGGGACTCGACGGCCTCCATCTGGGGGCGAAAGACGCCGATGCGGTCCACCCCGTAGATGGCGCCGGTGGACATCATGCGGATGCGGTCGCCCTTCTTCAGCACCCCGTCCATGATCCGCACCAGGACGATCACGCCCAGATAGCTGTCATACCACGAATCCACCAGCATCGCCTTGAGCGGCGCGTCGCGCTCGCCCTGCGGGGGGGGAAGCTCGCGCACGATGGCCTCCAGCACCTCGTGAATGCCCTCGCCGGTCTTGGCGCTGACCCGGATGGCGCCCGAGGCGTCGATGCCGATGACCTCCTCGATCTGCTCGGCCACCCGGTCGCAGTCCGAGGCCGGCAGGTCGATCTTGTTCAGAACGGGGACGATCTCGTGATCGGCCTCGATGGCCTGATAGACATTGGCCAGCGTCTGCGCCTCGACGCCCTGGGTCGAATCCACCACCAGCAGCGAGCCCTCCACCGCACGCATCGAGCGCGACACCTCATAGGCGAAATCCACATGCCCCGGCGTGTCGATCAGATTCAGCACGTAATGCTCGCCGTCATCGGCGGTGTAGTCGATGCGAACCGTGTTGGCCTTGATGGTGATTCCGCGCTCGCGCTCGATATCCATGCTGTCGAGCAGCTGCTCCTTCATGTCGCGGTCCTCGACCGTGCCGGTCTCCTGGATCAGGCGGTCGGCAAGGGTGGATTTGCCATGGTCGATATGGGCGACGATGGAGAAATTGCGGATATGGGCAAGATCGGTCATGGCAGGGGATATGGATGGCTTGCGTCACCCCGTCAAGCGCGTAAGCACCCCCCGCGGACGCGCGCCGGCATTGCCCCGGTTGTCCGCGAAAAATCCCCATTCTCGCCCGATTTGACGCCTAGCCTTTCCCCCAGGGCAGATCCGGGAAAGGGCGCCTTCGCGGCGTGAGAGGTATTGGCAAGCTATTCGATATTCGTTCTGGGCGAATCCCGGATGACGATTTCCGGTAACGAGCAACTCGACGGCCTGACCCAGGGCGACGGGTCACACCTGGTCGGGCACACGATCACGCTGAACGCTCCCGACTGGACCGAGGTCAGAATCCGCGATGGCAACGGCGACGACCACGATCACCACCACGATGACGACGACCACGAAACCGACGTCAATTTCCAGGACAATGACGGCGACCAGCGGCTGGACGGCGACCAGATCATCGACGGGGTGCTCTATCCCGACGGCACCACGGTCGAGGCGGAATACGGACTCACGCTCAGCGACGGGGAAAACACATGGGAGGCGATCGGCTTCAACCTGAACAATTCCTCGCCCGCCTATGCGACGGTCGAGGGGCTGGCCTTCATCGGCGGCCCCGGCGGCTTTCCACCGGTCGGCGTCCCTCTGACCGTCATCGACGCGCATGAGGGACCGAACCACGAGGCCGCCGCTCATGCCACGCCGATCTGCTTTGGCCGCGGCACGCTGATCGACACGCCACGCGGGGCCCGCCCGATCGACATGCTGGCCGTGGGCGAGCTGATCTGCACGCGCGACAACGGCCTGCAGCCGGTGCGCTGGGTCGGCGGCCGTCACGCGCTGGGCGTGGGCCGGTTCGCCCCGGTCGAGATCGCCGCCGGGGTTCTGAGGGCCACCGCGCCGCTGCGGGTGTCGCGCCAGCACCGGCTGTTGCTGTGCAGCCCGGCCGCCTCGCTGCTGTTTGGTGAATCGGAAGTCTTCGCCCCCGCCTGCCACCTGGCTGACGGGCGCGGGATCCGCATCATCCCGGGCGTGCGGATCGAATATTTCCACATCCTGCTGGAACGGCACGAGGTAATCCGCGCCAACGGGGTCGAAACCGAAACCCTGCAACTGTCGGACATGGGCGCCGACACGCGGCATTTCTTCCCCGAACTGGCACAGCTTCGCCGCCCGGCCATGCCACCGGCCCGCCGCGTGCTGCGCCGGTTCGAAACCGACCTGCTGCGCAGCTCGGCGCCCAAGATTGCACGCGCACCGTCCTTGCGTCATACTGCGTGACAGCCCGCGCCGCGAACGATGCGGGAGCTACGGAAGAGGTCGAGCAATGAAACCCCTTGCCGCGATCCTTGCCGCGATCATCGGCCTGGAACTTGTCCCGGCAGCCCCGGCCGCCGCCGGCGTCATAGAACGGGCCTGCCGGCTCAGCGACAGCCCCTCGGCGACGCCCGAGCTGTGCAGCTGCATCCAGAAGGTCGCCGATCGCAACCTGAACATGTTCGAGCGGCGCAAGGTCGCCAAATGGTTCAACGATCCCGACCTGTCGCAAAAGGCCCGCCAGTCGCACCGCAAACGCGACAGGAAGCTGTGGGAACGCTACAAGGCCTTCGGCGAGGAGGCACGCCAGACCTGCGGCTGATGCACGGCGCCGAATGGCGCGGCGGACGATCCGCCCGGGCACCGCACCCTGACATGCGGGCATCCGCACCAGCCGGCGCCACGGGCGTCACCCCCCACCACCCGCCGCCCGCAGGGGCGGTGGCCCCGACAGCCGGATATCGGCGGTCCGGGCATGGCCCTCCATGCCCTCGGCCCGGCTGATCGCGGCGGTGGCACGGGCAAGCGCAGGCAGGGCGCGCCCATCCACGCGCTGCCATGTGACCGTCTTGAGGAACTTGTGAACGCTCAGCCCCCCGGTATGGCGCGCCGCCCCCGAAGTGGGCAGAACGTGGTTGGGCCCCGCGGCCTTGTCGCCGAAGGCCACGGTCGTTTCGGCCCCCAGAAACAGCGACCCGTAGGCCCGCAGCCGCCCCCTCCACCAGTCGAGATCGGCGGCCTGAACGTGAAGATGCTCGGGCGCCTTGCGGTCGGCGGCCTGCGCCATCTCTTCCCGGTCGGCGCACAGCATCACCTCGCCCAGCGCGTCCCAGGCCGCCCGGGCCTGACCGGCATTCGGTTCGGGCAGTTCGGCAATGCAGCGCGGCACAAGGCGCAGGACCTCGCGTGCAAGCCGCCTGTCATCGGTCGCCAGCCAGACCGGCGAATTGCTTCCATGCTCGGCCTGACCGGCCAGATCCCAGGCCACGGTCAGCGGATCGGCCGTGGAATCGGCCACAATCATGCTGTCCGTCGGTCCGGCAACCATGTCGATGCCCACCGGGCCGAAAAGCTGGCGCTTGGCCTCGGCCACGAACCGGTTGCCCGGCCCCACGAGGATATCGGCCGGCGGGCAGCCGAACAGCCCGAACGCCATCGCCGCCACGCCCTGCACGCCGCCCAGGCAAAGCACGCGGTCGGCCCCGGCCAGCGTCATCGCATACAGCACCAGCGGGTGAATGCCCTGCCCATCGCGGGGCGGGGCGCAGGCGATCACCGTCTCGACCCCCGCCGCCCTGGCCGTGGCGATCGTCATCAGCGCCGAGGCCACATGCGCATATCGCCCGCCGGGCACATAGGCTCCGGCGACGCAGACCGGGATCTGCCTTTGCCCGGCAAACAGGCCGGGGCGCAGTTCCACCTCGAACGCCACCGCGCTGGCGCGCTGCGCCTCGGCAAAGCGGCGGATGTTGTCATGGGCATAGCCGATCTGCGCGCGCAGGGCCGCCGGCACCTGCGCAGCCGCCGCCTCCATCCGCGCGCGGGAGACCACCACTTCGCCGCGCCAGCCATCCAGCCGGCGCGCATATTCCAGCGCCGCCCGCTCTCCCTCCGCCCGTATCCGGGCCAGCATGTCGCGAACCGTCCCGGCGGTATCATCCGCCAGACGAGGCGGAAGACCCGGCGCGATTTTCAGATGCTCGATGGACATGGGCGGCAATCCCGGATTGACTGCACTTGACGTGAGGGCAGTATCAGTTTCGGAAAAGGCAAAACTCTGGAGACTCTCCGATGGCGATCAGAGGCATCACGCTGCGTGGCCTCGAAGTGTTCGAGGCGCTGGCGCGCACCGGTTCGGTCGCCCGGGCGGCCGAGATCACCGGCCTCAGCCAACCCGCGGTTTCGCAGCAGATGCGCAACCTCGAAGCCGCGCTCGGCGCCGAGCTGGTGGACCACGCCCGCCGGCCGATGCGGCTGACCCCCGCAGGGCGCAGCTTTCTTGCTCATGCCGAGACGATCCTGTCGGAACTGCGCCTTGCGCAAAGCGAGCTGACGGTGATGGACCTGTCCCATCTCGGCACGCTGTCGATCGGGCTGATCGACGATTTCGACAACGACCTGACGCCGCGGCTGGCCACGATCCTGGCGGAAAACCTCACCCGTTCGCGGTTCAAGCTGATTACCGCGCCCAGCGCCGACATATCGCGCGCGGTGCAATCGAGGCACCTGCATCTGGGCATCGCCGCCTCGACCGGAGAGGTTCTCGACGGCGTGATAGAATACCCGCTGGTGCGCGACCCCTTCATCCTCGTGGCGCCGAAGGACAGCTTTGCGGATGCCGATGACCTTGCACAGGCGCTGAAGGGCCTGCCCCTGCTGCGATATTCGCACGAACAACTCATCAGTCGGCAGATCGAGGCCCATCTGGCCCGGCAGAAACTCGTGTTCGAGGACCGTTTTCAGATCGGCAGCCACTTCGCCCTGATGGCGATGGTGGCGCGACGCATCGGCTGGGCGATCACCACCCCGCTGGGCTACATGCGCACGCGGCGCTTCCACGACGCCATCGACGCCTTTCCCCTGCCCTTTGCCGCCTTTTCCCGCACCATCTCGCTGTTTGCCGGGGCCGACTGGTCCGACCGGGTGCCCCGCGACGTGGCCCACACGGTGCAGGGGCTGGTCCTCTCCGAGATGATCGAACCCGCCATCTCCCGGCTGCCATGGCTGGCCGGCGAATTGCGACTGCTGGAACACTGACGGCACCCTCGCGCCGCGCCGGAAAAGGCGCGAGGGGCAGTCCTGGATCGGGATGCAGAGGATCATGGCACGGGCCTGAAGACGGATCGACTCGGGTCGCGTTCCATCAACGCCCTCCGTTTCCCCACCACGCAAGAGGCCGGCGCGGGAATTTCGCAGGAAAAATTCCCGATTTTCGATTTTCTTAATCCGGCACCCCGGCACCTTCCGTCAGCGCCCGCCGCAACCCGGCGGCCGCAACCTCGATCAGGTCGAGCGCGCCGTCGAAATCACGGGTGTAGTAGGGGTCGGGCACGTGATCGGCCCCGGTCAGCGGGGCGTAGTCGGTGAACAGCCGCACGGGTGTCCCCGCGCCACGCGGGCGCAGGGCCTCAATTGCGCGGATATTGTCGCCATCCATCCCGATGATCAGATCGAAACGGTGAAAATCGCCCGCCACGAACTGCCGTGCGCGCAGATCCGACAGGTCATACCCCCGCGCCCGTGCTGCTTCCTGCATCGGGCCATAGGGCGGCGCGCCCACATGCCAGTCCGAGGTGCCGGCGCTGTCGGTGACGGCCTCGGGCATCAGGGTGCGAAAGACGCCCTCGGCTGCGGGCGAGCGGCAGATGTTGCCAAGACAGACAAAGAGAATCCGGGTGGTCATGGGCGCCTCCTTTGGCCACAATCCGCTACAGGAAAGGGAGCGCATGGAAAAGATCGTCATTCTCACCGGGGCCGGCATTTCCGCCGAAAGCGGGCTGGGTACGTTCCGCGACAAGGGCGGGCTGTGGACCCGATACCGTATCGAGGACGTGGCAACCCCCGAGGGCTTTGCCCGCAACCCGAAACTGGTGCAGGATTTCTACAACCGCAGACGGGCCCAGGCCGCCCGGGCCCGCCCCAACGCCGCCCACGCGGCTCTGGCCCGGTTGCAGCGGGAATGGCCGGGAGAGGTGGTGATCGTCACCCAGAACGTGGACGCCCTGCACGAAAAGGCCGGCACCCGTGACGTCATCCACATGCACGGGGAGTTGGCAGGGGCGCTGTGCAACGCCTGCGGCCACCGCTGGCTCGCCCCCGAAGAAATGTCCCCCCTTGAGCCCTGCCCCGCCTGCCACGCGCCCGCCGCACGCCCCGACGTGGTCTGGTTCGGCGAAATCCCCTATCACATGGACCGCATAGGCGCGCATCTGGCCCGGGCCGACCTGTTCGCGGCCATCGGCACCTCGGGGCAGGTCCATCCGGCTGCCGGCTTCGTGAACGATGCCGCCGCCAATGGCGCCCGCACGATCGAACTCAACCTCGAACCCTCCGAGATATCCCCGGTCTTCGACGAACACCGGCTCGGCCCGGCCACCCGGATCGTGCCGGCCTGGGTCGATGACCTGCTCGCGCGCCACTAGGTCATGTTGACAAAAGGCGAAGCCAAAGTCGGATTGACGTGATGTCTATGAAACCCAGGAAGCTTTCGGCGGTCTTGTCGTAGCGTGTGGCGACGCGCCGGGCATTTTTGAGCTTGTTGAAACACCGCTCGACAAGATTGCGCAGGGCATACAGAGAGTGATCGACGCCGACGCGCATCTTGCGGGACTTGCGCATGGGAATTTGGGTCAGAACATCACGCGCATTCATCTTTTCCCGAATGCTGTCAGCATCATAGCCCCTGTCCGCCAGCAGAACCCTCGGCTCGGGCAGGTTGTCGGCCATGACCAGGTCGAACCCGAGGTAATCGGATGTCTGACCCGGAGTAATCTCGGTTCTCATGGGCAGGCCTGCCGCCTTGACGCGGAGGTGGATCTTGGTCGTGAAGCCACCTCTTGAGCGGCCAAAACCCTGTCGCGGAGTCCCCCTTTAGCGCCCGCTGCCTGATGATGGGCGCGAACCACGGTGCTGTCGATCATCTGCAGCGCGTCTGGAACGGCACCGCTCTCGTTCAAAGCATCCATGATCTGCTCCCACAACCCGGCCAGCGTCCAACGTCGGAACTGGCGGTAAACGCTGGACCATTTGCCGAACTCTTCGGGCAGGTCACGCCATGGGGCTCCGGTTCGCGTGATCCAGAAAATCCCATCAAGAACAAGGCGATGGTTGGTGGGTTTGCGCCCGTTGGGGGCGCGGATCGCATGAATGAAATGTTCAAAGAACGCCCATTCCTCGTCCGACATCAGGTCTCGTGCCAAGCTGACCTCCATTGAAGATACCAGCTTGAATCACGTCTACAGCTCCGTGTGAATCCTTTTTGTCAACACGGCCTAGCCCCGGCTCCCCCTTTCCTCTTGCCGAAAATACTCCGGGGGTCCGGGGGCAGAGCCCCCGGGCCGGCCTTTCCGACCGCACTCAGCCGTCGTCCTGCATGTCCATCTTCATGCCTTTCATCTTCTTCATGCCCATGCCCGGTTTTCGATTCATGTCCACCGGCACCTTGATCTCGATCTCCCCGGCCTTCTCGAAAACCAGCGTCAGCGGAACCGTTCCGCCCTGTTCCAGGGGCTCCTTCAGCCCCATGAACATGACATGATCGCCCCCCCGTGCCAAAGCATGCCGGCCCCCGGCGGGGATCTCGATGCCGCCCTCGATCCTGACCATCTTCATCACACCGTTTGCGTCCGAGATGTTGGTATGCAATTCGACCCGCCTGGCAATGTCCGAACGGACATCGACCAGCCGGTCGTCGGCTTCGCCCCGGTTCACCAGCACCATGAAGGCAGCACCTGAGGATGCCATGCGCATCGCTGCACGGGCATAGGCGTCCTCCACCATGATCTTCGCCTCGTCGGCAAGGACGGGCAAGGTCAGCGCCAGCGCCGCGGCAGTGGAAAGGGCAAGTGTTCTGAAAGACATCGCGTGTCTCCTCGTTCGATGATTGTCCATGTCTAGTCTGTCAGGAAAGATCATCGGGCCGAGGAGGCCCCCGCGCATGAAACCCATGCACTGCCCGACCCGGAACGGATTGCCCCGCTGCAGGCTGTTGCGCAACCGCAGCCATCCGCCGCGGCAGCGCCACCGCCTCTGGCAGGGTTGCATCCCCTATGACATGAAGCGTGAAATCAGGACAGAAATGCGGCGGCCCCGTTGGATTGCCGTCTTCATCCAGGAACACCACGACCGGACCGGACCCGGCACACAGCACCACCTGCCCGATCGGGCCGGTGCTGCCCCGCGCCATGGCCAGCCCCTGCCCCGTCAGGACCAGAAGAACCGTCAGGGCAATGGCGGCATGTATGCGGAGCAGGCGGCGCATGACGGCCGGGATATTGGCGCGGCCGGGCATCAGCTGCAACCGGAATCGACAGGACCCCGCGCGAGGGGCACGGGGTCCGTTCGATTGCGCCCTGATTGCGCAGGGATCGCGGTGATCAGGCCGAAGCGGTGACCTTGGCGATTTCTTTCTTGATCTTCAGCGCCTTCGGCGACAGGTCCTCGTCGCGGGCCTTGGCCAGATAGGCATCCAGACCACCGCGATGATCCACGCTGCGCAGCGCCGCCGAGGAAATCCGCAGCCGGAAGCCGCGGCCCAGCGTTTCGGACTGAAGCGTCACCTCGTTGAGGTTCGGCAGAAAGCGGCGCTTGGTCTTGTTGTGGGCATGGCTGACATTGTTGCCAGACATCGGGCCCTTACCGGTCAGTTCACAACGGCGCGACATTTTCGTCTTCCTTCGTCTGCGGGTGGCGGGCCGGGGCCCGGATCCCAAATCAACAGGGGCGCCGCCAACGGCTGCGCCCGGAAACTCGTGGCCAGCGTTTAGGAGGAATCGCCGGTCGGGTCAAGACGGATCGACGGGTTTTGCCCCCGCCCCTGCCGGGGCGGGGAATGGCCCGTGCCGGGCCATGCCTCCGGCGGGAGTATTTCCGGCAGGGTCTATACAAGCTGAGCATTCCTGATCCCATGCTAAGGTGCTCATATGGCTCGGAAAAACCGCTATCTGTTTCGGGGGAGAATTTCGGAGCGCAAATTCCGCGATTTGCTTCGGCTTTTTGCCCTCGACATCACAGCCGACCGCGCCGCCCTTCTCACCGGGCTCAGTCACAACACGACGGCCCGTCTTTACACCCTCCTGCGCCGACGCATGGCCGAGCTGGCCGAGGCCGACTGCCCCTTCCAGGGCCAGGTCGAGATCGACGAGAGCTACTTCGGCCCGACCCGCCAGCGCGGCCGTCCGGGGCTGGGCCGCGGGCGCGGGGTCGCGGGCAAGGTGCCGGTCTTCGGCATCCTTGAACGCGGCGGAAGGGTGCACTGCCAGATCGTGAAAAACTGTTCGAAAACAACGCTTCAGGCGATCATCGAGGGCCGCGTCCACCTCTCGGCCGAGATCAGTTCCGACGGGTTCCGCAGCTATGACGGGCTGGTCGAGGCAGGCTTCAGGCGCCACCACAGGATCAACAAGTACTGGCAGCGCGACCGTGCCATCTTCTCCCAAACGGCGTTCACATCAACGGCATCGAGAGCTTCTGGAGCTACGCCAAGCGCCGTCACGCCAAGTTCAACGGGTTGCGGAAAACCTCTTTCCCGGTGGTCCTGAAAGAGACCGAATTCCGCTTCAACAACCGCGAAAACGACCTCTACAAGATCCTGCTCAGATCGTGCAGAATGAAACCGCTCAGGCGCTGAGCTTGTATAGACCCTGCCCCAAATACTCCGGGGAGCGCGAGGGGCAGAGCCCCTCGCACCTTTGGCGTGCCTTCGGCACAGTAGCAGATTTGGTGCGCCTTCGGCGCAACGGACAGCGCCCCTCTCCCCGAGCGATGCCGCTCAGCCCCCCGCAGTCACGTCATGGCGATAGATCCAGTCGAACTGCCGCACCATGCGCCCTGGCGCCAACGCGCCCCCCAGCCTCAGGGCCAGATGCGCCGCCCCGCGCAGCGGGGCCGGGCGCAGGTGATATTTCCACGCATTGCTGTTGGCCGCGGCGATGACCCGCGCCGCGCGCGGATGGCGCCGGCGCTGATAGGCGGCAAGCCCTTCGGCCAGCGAACCCGTCCGGGCGACTTCCTCGGCCAGCACCCAGGCATCCTCCAGCGCCAGATTCGCCCCCTGCGCCATGAACGGCAGGGTGGGATGGGCGGCATCGCCCAGAATCGCCACGCCACCGCCCTGCCAGCGCGGCGCCACCGGGTGCCGGAAGAGCCCCCACAGGGCGACCTCCTTCACCCGCCCCAGAAGCGCACCCGCCAGCCCCGAGAAATCGGCAAATGCCGCCCGCAACCGATCCGGCGAATCGCCATGATGCCAGCCCTCGGCGGCCCAGCGGGCGCGCTCCTGCACGGCGACGATGTTCACAGCCGCGCCGCGGCGCAGGGGATAGCAGACCATGTGCCGGCCCGGCCCCATGAACAGATGCGCCTCCGGCCCCATGCCACAATCGTTCGGGACCACCGCCCGCCACGCCACCTGCCTGGTGAAGAACGGATCATCCGCCCCGTTGAGCGCCACCCGCGCCCGCGAATGCAGCCCGTCCGCGCCGACGATCAGGTCGGCCTCGACCCGCGTGCTGCTGGCAAGGACCATCGCCGGGCGCGCACCGGGCTCGTCGGCCGGCAGGACCCGCTCGACCCGTTGCAGAAGGCGCAGCCGCACGCCGGCCCGGCGCGCGGCCTCGGCCAGCAGATCGACCAGGTCGGCGCGGTGGACGAAGTAATAGGCCAGGTCCGGCGCGTGCCGGACCAGATCGAGCCGCAGCACCTCGCCCCCGCGGGCGTGATCGCGCAGCACCACCGCCTGCGCCCGCACCGCCGGCCCGGCCAGCCCCTCTTCCAGCCCCAGCGCCCGCAGCACCGCAACGCCGTTGGGGCTGATCTGCAGCCCGGCACCGACCTCGGAAATCTCGGGCGCCTGTTCCAGCACCGTCACCTCGGCGCCGCGCGCCCGCAGCGCCAGCGCCGCGGCCAGCCCGCCGATCCCGGCCCCGATCACCGCAACCGTCTTTCCGTCCAGACTCATGCCCATCCCCTTGCCGTCCAGACTTGACGAAAAAAGGCCGGAGCGGAAGGCCCCGGCACCCGCCCCGTTGTCGCAGGCCCCGTCCGGAGGCGCGGCAACGGGGATCCTTTCCTTCTCGGGATCAGTCGTCCCGATGCACCTTTTCTTGGCGCTCGTGCTGTTCCTGCGCCTCAAGCGTCATCGTGGCGATGGGCCGCGCATCCAGCCGCTTGAGCGAGATCGGCTCGCCGGTCACTTCGCAATAGCCGTATTCGCCATTCTCGATCCGCCGCAGCGCCGCGTCGATCTTGGCCACCAGCTTGCGCTGGCGATCCCGGGTGCGCAGCTCCAGCGCCCGGTCGGTTTCCTCGCTGGCCCGGTCGGCAACGTCGGGGATGTTGCGCGTGCCGTGCTGCAAACCCTCGATCGTGTCGCGGCTTTCCTCCAGCAGCTCGTTCTTCCATGCGATCAGCTTGCGCCGGAAGTATTCGAGCTGGCGTTCGTTCATGAAAGGCTCATCTTCGGCCGGCCTGTAATCGTCCGGGAGAAATGTTTCCTGCTTCATTTCCACTCCCTTGGTCTTGCCGGTCATGTCCTTCACCTGTCGATACCGGACATGCGGCACCCCTTCTGCCGCTGCGTTTATCCGACGGGTTTCAGAATGTCACTACACAAAGCGGGCGGAATTGGGCTAAATGCGCCCCGCTGACCGCAGCGCCATGGGAAAAACAGCAAGAGGTTGGAAAAGCATGAGATTTCAGGGCACAAGTACCTATGTCGCGACCGACGACCTGACCGTTGCGGTCAATGCGGCAGTCACGCTCGAACGCCCCCTGCTGGTCAAGGGCGAGCCTGGCACCGGCAAGACCGAACTTGCCCGCCAGGTGGCCGATGCGCTGGGTCTACAGATGATCGAATGGAACATCAAGTCCACCACCCGCGCCCAGCAGGGGCTTTACGAATACGACGCCGTCTCGCGCCTGCGCGACAGCCAGCTGGGCGATCCGCGCGTCAACGACGTGCGCAACTACATCAAGAAGGGCAAGCTGTGGCAGGCCTTCGAATCGGATGAAAAGGTCGTGCTGCTGATCGACGAGATCGACAAGGCCGACATCGAGTTCCCCAACGACCTGTTGCAGGAGCTCGACCGGATGGAGTTCTTCGTCTACGAAACCGGCGAGACGATCCGGGCAAGGCACCGCCCCATCGTCATCATCACCTCGAACAACGAAAAGGAGCTGCCCGACGCCTTCCTGCGCCGCTGCTTCTTCCACTACATCCGCTTCCCGGACATGGAGACGATGAAAAGAATCGTCGAGGTTCACCATCCGGGGATCAAGGAATCGCTGCTGACCACGGCACTGACCCAGTTCTACGAAATCCGCGAGGTATCGGGGCTGAAGAAGAAGCCCTCCACCTCCGAGGTGTTGGACTGGCTCAAGCTGCTGCTGGCCGAGGATCTCGATGCCGAGGACCTCAGGCGCGACGGCGCCAGCGCGCTGCCGAAACTGCACGGGGCGCTGCTGAAGAACGAACAGGACGTGCACCTGTTCGAGCGGCTGGCCTTCATGGCCCGCAGCGGCAGGCGCTGAAGGGGCGCGATGCGCGCAATGCGCCCGCCCGCCCCTGGCCGTATCGCCACGGGTTCCATCCTTGCCGCGCCGGGGCCATAATTTCACCCGGTTGCCGGGCAATCCTGTCCTCCTCATGCGGCCCTGCGCAACCGGGGACGCGTCACGTTTCGGAAACAGGACAGACCGGCCCGCAACGGTCGGAGTATCGCCAATGCATTCGAAAACACCACATTTCGTTGAAACCGCACGCCGGGCGTTCGATCCGTCCGGTCGCCTCGTGCCCCCTTCCCGGTACACGCATCCATGATCAGATTTGCCTGCCTTGCGCTTTTCATGTCCCTTCTCGCGGCCTGCGCGTCGGTCCCGTTCGAGGACACGCCCACCCGCGCGGCACCGATTTCCGACAGCTCGCTGCCGCCGATGAAGACCTTTTCCTCGCCGCGCCCGGCCCCGCCCGCGCGCTCCAACCGCGACATCGCCGCCGACTTCCTGTCGCTGCACTTCGTCCAGGAAAGCGGCCGCAGCCTGCCCAGGTTCACCCGCTTCGAAACCCCGGTAACCGTGCGCGTCACCGGCAACCCGCCGCCGACGATGCTGCCCGACCTGCGCCGGCTGATCGCGCGGCTGAGGGGCGAGGCGGGCATCGACATCCGCCTGGTCAGCAGCAGTGACGCCAACATCACCATTGTCACCGTGAGCCGCGCCGAGCTGCGCCGCGCCCAGCCCGACGCGGCCTGCTTCGTGGTGCCGAACGTCTCCAGCCTGTCCGAGTTCCGCCGCAAGCGCCGCAGCCCCGATACCGCCTGGTCCAACCTCGACCAGCGCCGGCGCATGGGCATCTTCATCCCCGGCGACACCAGCCCGCAGGAGGTGCGCGACTGCCTGCACGAGGAACTGGCCCAGGCGCTGGGCCCGGTGAACGATCTCTACCGGCTGCGTGATTCGATCTTCAACGACGACAACGTGCACGCGGTGCTGACCGGCTTCGACATGCTGATCCTGCGCGCCACCTATGCGCCCGAGCTGCGCAGCGGCATGTCCCGCGAACAGGTGGCCGCACGCCTGCCGGGGATTCTGGCGCGCCTCAACCCGCGCGGCGAGCGCATCGCGCCGCAACCGGTCCGGCCGACCCCGCGCGACTGGATCGACGCCATCGAAACCGCGCTTGGCCCCGGCACGGTGCCGCCGGCCCGGCGCAACGCTGCCCGCCGCGCCATCGCCATTGCCGAACGCGAAGGCTGGACCGATCACCGCCGGGCCTTCGGCTATTTCATCATGGGGCGGATGACCGAACCCTTCGACCCCGACCTCGCGCGCGAGTATTTCCGCACGGCCATGCGCTATCTCGAGGCAACCCCCGGCACCGAGCTGCACCGCGCCAACGTCACCGCCCGCCTTGCCGCCGACGCCATCAGCCGCGGCAATGCCGGCGCCGCCCTGGCCCGGCTCGACCCCGCCATCGCCACCGCCGCCCGCTACGAGAACGCGGCGCTGCTGGCGACGCTGATGCTGCTCAAGGCCGAGGCCCTCGATCTTGCCGGGCAGACCCGCACGGCACGCGCCATCAGGCTGGACAGCCTGGGCTGGGCGCGCTACGGCTTTGGCTCCGACTGGGCGGTACGGGCGCGGATGCGGGAAATCGCGGCGCTGAACCCGCTCGAACAACCGGGCTGACAGGACAGGAACGGATGATCGTCATCGTGGCGGCGCTTGCGGGCGCCATTCTGGGCGCGTTCAACGCGAAACGGCGGGGCGGAAAGGTGGCCGACATGGCCCAGTATGCCATCGCCCACGCCATCATTTTCGCGCTGCTGGGCTATCTCGCCACCATCATCGCCCGGCTGCTGCTGACGGGATGAGCGGATGTTCCTGCCCTTCTTCGAAAACCTGCGCAAGTTCGGGGTTCCGGTATCCCTGCGCGAATATCTGACCTTCCTCGAGGCAATGAAGACGGGCCTCGTCACCTATGACGTGGAAGGCTTCTACTATCTCGCCCGCACGGCGATGGTGAAGGACGAACGCAATATCGACAAGTTCGACCGCGCCTTCGCCGCCAGCTTCAGCGGGCTGGAGGACATCTCCTTCGAACAGGTGCTCGAGGCCGTGGACATCCCCGCCGACTGGCTGGCGAAAATGGCGGAGAAGCACCTCTCGGCGGAAGAGAGGGCGGAAATCGAGGCCCTGGGCGGGTTCGAAAAGCTGATGGAGACGCTGCGCGAACGGCTGAAGCAGCAGCAGGGCCGCCACCAGGGCGGCAACAAGTGGATCGGCACGGCGGGCACCTCGCCCTTCGGCGCCTGGGGCTACAACCCCGAGGGCGTGCGCATCGGCCAGGACCGTTCCCGCCACCGCCGCGCGGTCAAGGTCTGGGACAAGCGCGAATTCCGCAATTTCGACGACACGGTCGAGCTGGGCACCCGCAACATCAAGGTCGCGCTCAAGCGCCTGCGCCGCTGGGCCCGCGAGGGCGCCGAGATGGAACTGGACCTTGACGGCACCATCCGCGCCACCGCCGAACAGGGCTGGCTCGACGTGAAGGAACGGCCCGAGCGCCACAACGCGGTCAAGGTGCTGCTGTTTCTCGACGTCGGCGGGTCGATGGACCCCCATGTGAAGGTGGTGGAGGAACTGTTCTCGGCCGCGCGTGCCGAATTCAAGCACCTGGAATACTACTATTTCCACAACTGCCTGTACGAGGGCGTCTGGCGCGACAACCGCCGCCGCTGGGATGCCCAGACCCCCACCTGGGAGGTGTTGCGCACCTTCGGGCCGGACTACAAGTGCATCTTCGTGGGCGATGCCTCGATGTCGCCCTATGAAATCGTCTATCCGGGCGGGGCCAACGAACACTGGAACGCCGAATCCGGCCAGACCTGGCTGCAACGCGCGCGCGAACAATGGCCTGCCAATCTCTGGATCAACCCGGTTCCCGAGAAATACTGGAATCACACCCACTCCATCGGCCTGATCCGGGAAATCTTCGAAGACCGCATGGTGCCGCTCACCCTTTCGGGGCTGGAAAGGGGAATGCGGGAACTGTCGCGCTGACCGGTACGGCACGCGGCCCGTGCGCGCTTCTTCCTCTTGCCACAAATACTCCGGGGAGTGTGAGGGGCAGAGCCCCTCACCCCTGTCCCCCCGGCCGCCATCGGCGCTTGCCGCCCCCGGCCCGCGCGCCCATATTGGCTTCATGCTCCGCGTCGCTCCGATCCTCCTTGCCATTCTCTACGCGCTGGTGATGTACCGCTTTTCGGTCTGGCGCACCAATCGCGAACTCGATGCCCGATCAACCGAACTCGCCGACCCGGCGCTGCTGGCAGTAACCCGCAAGCTCGCGGCCGCACTCGATCTCGACCGCATTCCCGTCTACATCTATGAAATCGACCCGGTGAACGGTCTCGCGGCGCCAGACGGGCGCATCTTCATTACCCGGGGATTTTACCGGAAATTCCGCAACGGCGAAGTGACCGGAGAGGAACTCGCCTCGGTCGTCGCACATGAACTGGGGCATGTGGCACTGGGTCACGCGCGCCGGCGAATGATCGATTTCTCGGGCCAGAACGCGTTGCGCACCGCGCTGATGATGGTTCTGGGCCGGATCATACCGTTCTTCGGGGTCTGGATCGCGAACCTGATCACTGCTCTGCTGGCGGCTGGGCTGTCGCGATCGGACGAGTTCGAGGCCGACGAATACGCCGCCGCGCTGCTGACCAAGGCGGGAATCGGGGTCGGCCCGCAGAAATCCCTTCTGAGCAAGCTCGAGGCGCTGACCGAACAACGCGCCGGTGTCGCTCCGGCGTGGCTGATGAGTCATCCCCGGACACGCGACCGAATTGCCGCGCTCGAAAGGCTCGAGGCGCGCTGGATCACGCGCGGCTGAAGATGGCAGAGCGCGGGAGCGAGGGGCTCTGCCCCTCACGCTCCCCGGAGTATTTCCGGCAAGAGGAAGAAGCAGCTTACCCGGACTGCCCGGAGAGTTGCCGAATCCGGGCCTCGCGCAGACGCGCGAAATCCTCGCCGGCATGATAGCTCGACCGGGTGAGCGGCGTGGCCGATACCATCAGGAATCCCTTGCCGTAAGCGGCCTTCTCATAGGCGGCGAATTCATCGGGAGGCACGAAGCGATCCACCGCGTGATGCTTGGGCGTGGGTTGCAGATACTGCCCGATGGTCAGGAAATCCACATCCGCCGCGCGCATGTCGTCCATGACCTGCAAGACCTGCTGACGGGTTTCGCCAAGGCCGACCATGATCCCCGACTTGGTGAAGATCGCGGGGTCCAGCTCCTTCACCCGCTGCAACAGGCGCAGCGAATGGAAATACCGCGCCCCGGGGCGCACCTCGGGGTAGAGGCCGGGGACGGTTTCGAGATTGTGATTGAACACGTCGGGGCGCGCTTCGACCACCACCTCGAGTACCGACGGGTCGCATTTCAGGAAGTCGGGCGTGAGAATCTCGATGGTCGTTGCAGGCGAGCGCTGCCGCACCGCGCGGATGGTGCGGGCAAAATGTTCTGCCCCGCCATCCTCCAGATCGTCGCGATCGACGCTGGTGATGACCACATGCTTCAGCCCCAGCCGCTCGACCGCCTGGGCGACACGGGCCGGCTCGAACGGATCGAGGGCCTCGGGCCGGCCGGTGGCGATGTTGCAGAAGGTGCAGCCGCGGGTGCAGATCTCGCCCATGATCATCATGGTGGCGTGGCGCTGCGACCAGCATTCGCCCACATTCGGGCAACCGGCCTCTTCGCAGACTGTCACCAGCCCGCCCTCGCGCATGATCCGCCGGGTTTCGGCATATACCTTGCCACCCGGGGCGCGAACCCGGATCCAGCCCGGCTTTTTCGGTTGCGCATTGTCTGGGCGATGCGCCTTTTCGGGGTGGCGCTGCTCGGGGATCTTCAGGTCGCGCACGGCGGAAATCCTCTGAGGGAAACAGTCCGATGCCCATTAGCACGGGCCGCGCGGAAATGCACCACCCGCCGCGCATGGCCGCCATGCGATCATGTTGCAGCAGCGCCACGGGATTTCAGGCGTTGATCCAAGTTTAGAATCGTTTTAAGCCCCTCCCCAAGTTTTCAAACTCGAAAGGAGCCTGCGATGAAAGCCGGAGTCAAACTGCCCGACGTCACCTTCCACACCCGCGTCCGCGACGAAAGCATCGGCGGAGACAACCCCTATCGCTGGCAGGACATGACCACCGCCGACTACTTCGCCGGCAAGCGCGTGATCCTGTTCTCGCTGCCCGGAGCCTTCACGCCCACCTGCTCGACCTACCAGCTGCCCGGCTACGAAAAGAACGCCGAGGAATTCCGCAAGCTGGGGATCGAAGAAATCTACTGCATGTCCGTGAACGACAGCTTCGTGATGAACGCCTGGGCACGCAGCCAGAACCTCGAAAACGTCAAGGTCATCCCCGATGGCTCGGGCATCTTCACCCGGCTGATGGGCATGCTGGTGGACAAGGACAATCTCGGCTTCGGCTACCGCTCCTGGCGCTATGCGGCAATCGTCAATGACGGCGTGGTCGAGGCCTGGTTCGAAGAGCCGGGCCGCGAAGACAACCACGGCGCCGACCCCTATGGCGAATCCTCGCCCGAAAACCTGCTCGAATATCTGCGCAAGAACGCCTGACCGGCGACGGGGCCGCGACAACGCGCCCCTTCCTCTTGCCGGAAATACTCCCGCCGGAGGCATCGCGCCCGCGCAACCGCGCGGGCGCAAACCGTTTGGCATGCGCCGCAGGCGCGCCGGTTGGCCGCGCTGGAGCATGTCCGAGAAGCTCAAAACCGGTTCCCACTTTTGAGCGACATGCTCTATCCGATCAGGCGATCGGACTGAGCCTGTTCGTCGTAATGCCGCCTGAGCCGCTGCAGGGCGATCCGCAGCACGATCTTCCCCGATCGCGCCGACCAGCCCATCCGCCTTTCGGCCGTTTCCAGCCCCTCCAGATGACAGCAGCACCGCAGGACAACATCCCCCAGCCCCGGCCCGAGCTCGGCCAGCGCCCGCGATACCCGCTCCCGCGCGGCTTCCGCCCCGCGACCGGTCCCCGTCCGGGCCAGTTCGAAATCCTCGCGCAGACGTTCGCCCGCGGCAACGAGATCCCCGCTCAGAAACGGGCGTCCGTCCCGGTCCCGCCGCCGGGACAACAGCGTCAATGGGCTTTCGGGCAGACCGTATCGCACCCCGCGCCGACGGCCCTCACGCCCTGACGGGCGCCGCCGCGCCCCGTCCTTGGCAATGGAGCCGGCAAGGTCGGCCTCCTGCCCCCTGCTGGCGCGATTCTCGGCCCGGGCCAGCATCCGGCCCAGCGCCGCACGCCCGCCCGCGGTGATCCGATAACGGCTGATGCGCCCCGGCCGCGCGCAGTGGATCCATTCGTTCAGCGCCAGTGCCTGCGCAACGCCCGCATCCACCACCGCCGTCCGGGCAGCATCCCCCGCCCCGTCGTCGCGAACCACGACCGCCTTCTCCATCCCTTCGGCCACCGCCAGAACCGCACCGCTCTCGCTCAGGCGGCGCAGAATCCGGGCCGCTTCGGTTTCCATCCCGTCCTCCGGGAACGGATTGCGCACCCCCTCGCCCGGCCCGTCATCCGGCACCGTACCGTCATCGCGACGCCGCACGAAATGCGCCGCCGCAAGCGACGAAAGCGCCGCATCAACAAGCGGATCGTCGCGCCGGGTTTCCACCCGCCGGATCTGCCGCAACACGGTCGAGGCGTGGCATCCCTCCTGCCGCGCCAGTTCCCGGATCCCCTGCCCGGCTTCGGTATGGGCAAGATAGCGCCGCGCCTCTGCAGGCACCCAGTCCGGCAACCCCGTCACAATCCCCTGATGCATCCCGTCAATGTCCTCATGGCACAATGGCTGATCCGATTGTCCGACGGCTATCCCCAGAACTTCCCGCAACCTATGGATGTATTGGTTACGAGAATCTTAAGAATTTACCGCGTAACCAAAGATTGTTTCGAAATGATAAACACTGGTAAATCTATCGTACGGAGAACTTATCAGCCGCAACACCCTGATTACGTGTGCAATACCTTCGGGCACGACAACCGAATCGAAGGGGAAACGCCATGCTCGACCCGCTGACCATGCTTGCCAGCCTTCGCCGCCCGCGGCTTCTGATCCGAACCGCACGGATCGGCGCGCAGGACTACAACCGCGAACGGCACCTGCAGCGGCTTCTGGGCTATGGCACGCATCCGCGGCCGGCCGAGGCGCTGATCCGCCTGATCGAGAAGGAACGGGAAATGGACGAAAGGCGGCGGGCGGGTGACGCGGGATATTCGCTCCCGCGTCACCTCGACCTCCTGATCGCCATGATGGGCGAGGCACAGCTGCTCAGGGCCGCCCGCACCGAGGACGCGCCGGACCCTACGTGAAGGCGTCGGGCATCGACTCCTTCTTCTTCGCGACATATTCGTTCAGCGCTTCGGCCACGCCCGGGTCCAGCGGCGGCTGCCGATAGTCGGCCAGAAGCTGCCGGACCCGCTCGGCCGCCAGGGTCTGGGTGTCGCGGGCGCCCTCCTCTTCCCACGTCTCGAAGGGCTTGTAGTCGAGAAGATCCGACCGCCAGAAGGCGTCGCGGAAATGGGCCTGGGTATGGGCGCAGCCCAGGTAGTGCCCGCCCGGCCCCACCTCGGCAATGGCGTCCATGGCCTGCGATTCGCCATCCATCGCGACGCCCCGGGCCATCTTGTGCAGGACGCCCAGCTGATCGGCGTCCATCACGAATTTCTCAAACGAGGCCACCAGCCCGCCCTCCAGCCAGCCGCAGGCGTGCAGCATGAAGTTGACCCCCGACAGAAGCCCCACATTCAGGCTGTTGGCGCTTTCATAGGCGGCCTGGGCATCGGGCAGCTTGGAGCCGGTGAAGGCCCCGGACGAGCGGAAGGGCAGGCCCAGCCGCCGCGCCAGCTGACCCGCGCCATAAGTGATCTGCGCGGCTTCGGGCGTGCCGAAGGTGGGGGCGCCCGAGTTCATGTCGATCGAAGTCACGAACGCCCCGAAGATGACCGGCGCGCCGGGCCGGATCAGCTGGGAATAGGCGATGCCGGCCATCACTTCGGCCAGAACCTGCGTGAGCGTCCCGGCCACGCTGACCGGCGCCATGGCACCGCCGACAATGAAGGGCGAAACGATGCAGGCCTGGTTGTTGCTCGCATAGACTTCCAGCGCCCCCATCATCACGTCGTCGAAGGTCATCGGCGAGTTGATGTTGGTCAGCGAAGTCATCACCGTGTTGTTCTGCACGAACTCCCTGCCGAACAGGATCTCGCACATCTCGACCGAATCGCGCGCCCGCGCCGGATCGGTGACCGAGCCCATGAAGGGCTTGTCGCTCAGCGTCATGTGCGCCAGCAGCATGTCCAGGTGACGCTTGTTCACCGGCACGTCGGTGGGTTCGCACAGGGTGCCGCCGGAATGGTGCAGCCATTTTGACATGTAGCCCAGGCGCACGAAATTGCGGAAATCCTCCATGGTGGCATAGCGGCGGCCGCCTTCCATGTCGCGCACGAAGGGCGGGCCATAGACCGGCGCCAGCACCAGGTTGCGCCCGCCGATGACCACGCTGCGCTCGGGGTTGCGGGCGTGCTGGGTGAAGCTGGACGGGGCGGTGGCGCACAGCTTGCGCGCCAGACCGCGGGGAATGCGCACCCGTTCGCCTTCGATCTCGGCGCCGGCATCGCGCCAGCGGGCGATCGCACCGGGGTTGTTGACGAAGTTCACGCCGATCTCGGCCAGCACGGTTTCGGCATTGGCCTCGATGATCTCGAGCGCCTCGTCGTTCAGAATCTCGAGGTTGGGGATGTTGCGCTCGATGTACTTCGCGGTCTCGATCCGGACCGCCATGCGTTCGGCCCGCCGGGCCGCACCGCCTCCACCCCTGCCCTTGCCGCGCGCGCGACGCCTCGTGGTTGCTTCCGCCATCCTATTCCGTCCCGTCCAGTTGGGTCCACATGCCCCGGATAGATACCGTATCCCCTTCCCGCGCCGAAGGCGCAAACCGGCGATTGAGAGGGAAAAGCGACATGTGCAGGCACCGCCGCGCAACAGGTGCGTCGCCTTCAGGACACATCGCGATCCCATAAAACATAGGCATTCTCACATATATTACTGACAAGATATCTCGATCTTGCTATGCCTGAAACACCCCGCGCGCTGTTGAAACGGAGGAAGCCGCGCCCGGGACAAACACAATGCGTCTGAAAGGAAGGGGGCGCAACGTCCACGCGGATGGCGTGGCCCCAGGGAGGAAAGATGAAGACACCGAACAAGAGCAGCCATCTGGCACTGATGGCTGCGGCAAGCGTGGCAACCGCCATGCTGGCCGGACCGGCGGCCGCCACCAACGGCTATTTCGCAAACGGCTACGGCAACGAATCCAAGGCGATGGCCGGATCCGGCGTGGCCGTGAACAACGGCACGCTGGGACTTGCGCAGAACCCGGCCATGGGGACCGAGGTCGGCAACCGGGCGGATGCCTGCCTGACCTTCTTCTCGCCCGACCGCAGCTTTACTGTCGGCGGCGCAGCCCCGCTGACCCCCGGCACCTACAAGAGCCGCAACAGCCTCTTTCTGATCCCCTGCGTCGGCGCCAACTGGCAGCTGAACGAGGGCAGCACCATCGGGATTTCCATCTTCGGCAATGGCGGCATGAACACCGAATACGGCGCCAACCCCTTCGCCGGCCTCGGAGCCGGATCGGTGCCGCTCGGCGTCAACCTCGAACAGCTGTTCATCGCCGCCAACTATGCCTTCGACGTCAGCGAATCGCTCACGCTCGGCATTGCACCGACCTTCGCGGTGCAGCGCTTCTCGGCCACCGGGCTGGAGGCCTTCGCCGGCTTTTCGTCCAACCCCGCGCGGGTGACCAACCAGGGCGATGACTGGTCCACCGGCTTCGGCGTCAATATCGGCATGGCATGGCGTCCCACTTCGGAATGGACGATCGGCGCCTCCTACCGGACCAAGATGAACATGAGCAAGTTCGATCGCTACGCCGGCCTTTACGCCGAGCAGGGCGACTTCGACATCCCGGCCACGGCGACGATCGGCGCGGCCTACACGCCGGCCGCGAACCCGGCATGGACGCTGACCGCGGAATACCAGCGCATCTTCTACGGCGACATCCCCTCGATCGCCAACAGCAACGCGATACTGGCCACCCCGCTGGGCGCAAACAACGGCCCCGGCTTCGGCTGGACCGACATGAACGTGTTCCGCATCGCCGGCATCTACCGCGCCAGCCCGAAGCTCACCCTTCGCGGCGGCCTGTCCTATGCCTCCGACTTCCTCAAGAGCACCAACGAGGTCCTGTTCAACGTCCTCGCCCCGGCCACGCCCAAGCTGCACGCCTCGATCGGCGCAAGCTACCAGATCAGCGACAAGATGGAGCTGACGGGGGCCTTCACCCATGTCTTCAACAATACCGTCAGCGGCAACAACCTGACGCCGGGTTTCGGCCAGCCGGTATCGCTGCGGATGGACCAGAACGAGCTGTCGCTGGGACTGTCCTACAAGTGGTAGAAGCGTGGTGAAATCAAGGGCCGCCCGCGCGCGACCGGTTCGCGCGCGGGCGGCCCTTGCGCGACCGGCCGGGCGCCTGTATCAGCCCGCCCATGACCCATCATCAACGCCTTCTCATCATCGACTTCGGCAGTCAGGTCACGCAGCTGATTGCCCGCCGGCTGCGCGAACTGAACGTCTATTGCGAAATCCACCCCTGCCAGAAGGTCACCGAGCAATTCCTGCGCGACTTCGCGCCGCGGGCGGTGATCCTCTCGGGGGGGCCGGCCTCGGTGAGCGACGCGGACGCACCCCGCCCGCCGGCAGCCGTCTTCGAACTCGGGGTTCCGGTGCTGGGCATCTGCTACGGCCAGCAGGTGATGATGCAGATGCTGGGCGGCCGGGTCGAGCGCGGCCACGGCACCGCCGAGTTCGGCCGCGCATGGGTCACCCCGACCGGGGAATCCCTCGACATTCTCGAAGGCTGGTTCGGGCAGGGGCGCGAACAGGTGTGGATGAGCCACGGCGACCACGTCTCGTCCATCGCGCCGGGCTTTCGCGTCTTCGGAACCTCGCCGGGCGCGCCCTTCGCCATCACCGCCGACCCCGCGCGCCACTTCTATGCCGTGCAGTTCCATCCCGAGGTGCACCACACCCCCGGCGGCAGGAAACTGCTGGAAAACTTCACCCGCATTGCCGGGTTTGCCGGCGACTGGACCATGGGCGCCTACCGGCAGGAGGCCATCCGCAAGATCCGCGAACAGGTGGGCAACAAGCGGGTGATCTGCGGCCTCTCGGGCGGCGTCGATTCCTCGGTGGCGGCGGTGCTGATCCACGAGGCCATCGGCGATCAGCTCACCTGTGTCTTCGTCGATCACGGGCTATTGCGCGAGAACGAGGCCGAGGAGGTGGTCACCATGTTCCGCGACCACTACAACATCCCGCTGATCGCTGCCGACGAAAGCGAACTGTTCCTGGGCGAGCTCGAAGGCGTCTCGGACCCCGAAACCAAGCGCAAGATCATCGGCCGCCTCTTCATCGACGTGTTCCAGAAATACGCGGCCGAAATCGAAGGCGCCGAATTCCTGGCCCAGGGCACGCTTTATCCGGACGTGATCGAGAGCGTCTCCTTCTCGGGCGGGCCCTCGGTCACCATCAAGTCCCACCACAATGTGGGCGGGCTGCCCGAAAAGATGGGGCTGAAGCTGGTGGAGCCGCTGCGCGAGCTGTTCAAGGACGAGGTGCGCGCCTTGGGGCGCGAACTGGGCCTGCCGGAAAGCTTCATCGCCCGCCACCCCTTCCCCGGCCCGGGCCTGGCCATCCGCTGCCCCGGCGAGATCACCCGCGAAAAGCTGGAGATCCTGCGCAAGGCGGATGCGGTGTTCATCGACCAGATCCGCCGCCACGGGCTCTATGATGAAATCTGGCAGGCCTTCGCGGCCATCCTGCCGGTAAAGACCGTGGGCGTGATGGGCGACGGGCGCACCTATGACTACGCCTGCGCCCTGCGCGCGGTCACCTCGGTCGATGGCATGACCGCCGACTACTACCCCTTCTCCCACGAATTCCTGGGCGAAACCGCCACCCGCATCATCAACGAGGTGCCCGGCATCAACCGGGTGACCTACGACATCACCTCGAAACCGCCGGGCACCATCGAATGGGAATGAACGCCCTCCCCTTCATCTCGCCGCAAATACTCCCGGGGGGTGAGGCCCGCACGGGCCGAGGGGGGCAGGCAGCCCCCCTTCCCCCGCGCCGCAGATGATCCGCCTGTCCGGCCATATCGACGTGCCAGCCCACCGGCGCGCAGCGGTCGCCGCCGCCCTGCCCGATCACATCCGGCGCACCCGCGCCGAACCCGGCTGCCTGTCCTTCCGGGTCACCCCCGACCCGAAGGTAAAGGGGCGCTGGCTGGTGCGCGAAACCTTCCGCAACCGCAAGGCCTTCGTCGCCCACCAGCTGCGCACGCGAAACTCCCGCTGGGTCCGGATCACCGCCGGCATCCCGCGCCACTACAGCATTGACGCGATCGGCCAGAGCGGGGCAAACAGGCCGGGCCGCCCGGGCAAGACCAGCTGAACGACCCGAAGGATCCACCGATGACCCCTCTCGCCGGCGCCGCACTGAAATTCCTCGAAAAGCAGATCCTGCGCAGCCTCGGCAAGGGCTACGGAACGCGCTCCATCGCGGCCGAGCTAAACGCCATCATCAGCCTCCTGAACGGGCCGGCCGACATCCGCCTGTGCGTGGATGTCGGCGGCAATGTCGGAGAATACACCGCCGCGCTGCTGCGCAGCTGCCCGCAGGCCCGGATCCACACCTTCGAGCCCGCGGCGACCAATGTCGCCCGGCTGAGGGAACGCTTCGCCAACGATAGCCGCGTCTCGATCTGGCCGCAGGCACTCTCCGATACCGCCGGACGAGCCACGCTGCATTCGGACGCACCCGGCTCGGGGCTTGCCAGCCTGTCGCAACGCAATCTCGATCACTTCAACCTCGGCTTCGATGTTACCGAAGAGGTCGAAACCACCCGCTTCGAGGACTTCTGGCAGGATCGGCTCGGCCGGGCCCGGATCGACATCCTGAAACTGGATATCGAAGGGCACGAGCTGGCCGCCCTGCACGGGGCCGGCGCGGCCATCGATCACTGCCGCGCGATCCAGTTCGAATTCGGCGGCTGCAACGTCGACACCCGAACCTTCTTCCGCGACTTCTGGACCTTCTTTTCCGAACACGGCTTCGCGCTCTACCGGATCACCCCCTTCGGCATCCTCGACATCCCCCGCTACTCCGAGCGGGACGAAATCTTCACCACCACCAACTACATCGCTCTCAACCGCAACCCGCAATTCCACCCCGCATGAGCCGACCCGCCCCCTTCCTCTTGCCACAAGTACTCCCGGGGGGTGAGGCCCGCACGGGCCGAGGGGGGCAGGCAGCCCCCCTCTGTCGCCGACGCCGCAACACCGCCCGAGGCCACACCGCATGACCCCGACTCTCAAGGCCGCGCTGTGGATGACCGGAGCGATCGCATCCTTCTCCTCCATGGCGGTGGCCGGGCGGGAGCTGGGCGCGGTGCACGACACCTTCGAGATCATGATGTATCGCTCGGTCATCGGCCTGGGCGTGGTCTGCGCGGTGCTGACCCTGCGCGGCGGCTGGAGCGGCATTAGCACCCGGCGGCTGGGCATGCACGGGCTGCGCAACACGGTCCATTTCGCCGGCCAGAACCTTTGGTTCTACGCCGTGACCGTCACCCCCCTGGCCCAGGTCTTCGCGCTGGAATTCACCCAGCCGCTATGGGTGATCCTGCTCTCGCCGCTGCTCTTGGGCGAACGCATGACGCCGGTGCGGGTGCTCTCGGCGCTGATCGGTTTCGCCGGCATCCTGATCGTCGCCCGACCGGGGGCGGGGGCACTCACCCCCGGCATCACCGCCGCCGCCCTGTCGGCCGTCTTCTTCGCGCTGACAACCATCTCGACCAAGGCGCTGACCCGCACCGCCAGCATCGGCTGCATCATGTTCTGGCTGACGCTGATGCAAGCGGGGCTTGGCCTGGGATTCGCCGGCTGGGACGGAAACATCGCCCTGCCGACGGCCGCCACCGCGCCCTTCCTGCTGCTGGTGGGGCTTGCCGGGCTGCTCGCCCATTTCTGCATCGCCAAGGCGCTGACGCTGGCCCCGGCCACGGTGGTGGTTCCTCTCGATTTCCTGCGCCTGCCGGCCATCGCCGTCACGGCGATGCTGCTTTACCGCGAACCGCTGGATATCTGGGTACTGGTCGGCGCGGCAATCATCTTCGGCGGCAACTACCTCAACATCCTGACCGAAACCCGCGCCGCGCGCCGCGGCTGAGCCGCCCCGCTCAGCCCTCGGCCACGCCGGCCTCGGCAAAGCTGGCCATGCCGCTGTGACAGGCCACGGCCGCCTTCAGCACGCCAATCGCCACCGCCGCGCCCGAACCCTCGCCAAGGCGCAGACCCAGCGACAGCAGCGGCTCTTTGCCCAGCCGCGCCAGAAGCACACCATGGGCGCCCTCGGCGCTCAGATGCCCGGCCACCGCATGATCCAGGGCACCCGGCTGCACCGCCTCCAGGCAGGCTGCAGCGGCCGTGCAGATGAACCCATCCAGGATCACCGGAATCCGCATCATCCGGGCGGCCGCAATCGCCCCGGCCATGGCCGCAAGCTCGCGCCCGCCAAGCCGGGCCAGGATGTCCAGCCCGTCCGCCCCATCACCCGCGTGACGGGCCACGCCCGCGGCCACCACCCGGATCTTGTTGGCAAGGCCCGCCTCATCGACGCCGGTGCCGCGCCCGGTCCAGTCCGCCGCCGAACCTCCGAACAGCGCGTGGGCAATCGCCGCCGCCGCGGTGGTGTTGCCGATGCCCATCTCGCCCACCACCAGCAGATCCGCCCCCCCATCGACCGCCTCCCAGCCGGCGCGGAGCGCGTCCAGAAACTCCGCCTCGCCCATCGCCGGGGCCCGGGTGAAATCCGCCACCGGCCGGTCGAGATCGAGCGCCACCACATCCATCCGCGCCCCCGCGGCCCGGGCAAGCTGGTTGATCGCGGCGCCGCCGGCCTCGAAATTCGCCACCATCTGCGCCGTCACCTCGGCCGGAAAGGCCGAAACGCCCTGCTCGGTGACCCCGTGATTGCCGGCAAACACCACCACCTGCGGGGCCGAGATCTCGGGCCGCGGCGTGCCCCGCCAGCCGGCATACCAGATCGCCAGCTCCTCCAGCCGCCCCAGCGCGCCGGGCGGCTTGGTCAACTGCCTGTTGCGCGCCTGTGCCTGCGCACGTGCCTCCTCGTCGGGTCCGGGGGCAGAGGCCAGAAGGGAACGGAAATGATCGAGATCGGTCAGACGGGGAAGCATGCGCAGCCTCATTGCAACGGGTTCGACTTGCGTGTTTAATCGCTTGCCCGAAGGTCACAAGCCCCGGAAAGGGCCTAAGGATGCGCAAAAACGACACGGGTCCCCTTCCCGCCCTGCTGCAGGACGCCGGCGTGGCGCTGGCACTGCTCACGCGGCTGCCGCTGCCACGGCTCCCCGAGCATGCCTTTGCCCGTCAGGCACGCGCCGCCTGGGCCTGGCCGCTGGCGGGCCTCGCCATCGCCCTGATCGCCGCCGCTGCGGGCTCGCTGGCCCTTGCCTTCGGGCTGTCCCCGGCGGCCGCGGCGGGACTGGTCCTCGCGGTGCAGATCGCCGCCACCGGAGCCATGCACGAAGACGGGCTTGCCGATACGGTGGACGGGCTCTGGGGCGGGCAGGACCGCGACCACAGACTTGCCATCATGAAGGACAGCCATATCGGCAGCTATGGCGTGCTGGCGCTGATCCTCGGGCTGGGGCTGCGCTGGAGCGCCCTGTCCGGGCTGATCGCCGCCGGCACGCTGACCGGCCCGCTGGTGGCCGCAGCGGCCCTGTCGCGCGCGCCGCTGCCGCTGCTGATGACCGCCCTGCCGCCTGCCCGGCCGGACGGGCTGTCGCGCGCAATCGGCCGCCCCGGACGCGACGCCAGCCTTGCCGCGCTGACCTTCGGAGCAGCGCTGGCGCTGCTTTTCGCCGGCGGCGCGGTGATCCTGCCTGCACTGGCGGGGGCGCTTGCGGTGCTTGGCGTGGCGCATCTGGCCCGCATCCGCATCGGCGGCCAGACCGGGGACATCCTCGGCGCCGCCCAGCAGATGGCCGAAATCACCCTGCTGCTGGGGCTGCAGACGGCGCTGAGCGGCTGAACTCAATCCGCGCCCGGCGTCTCGATCTTCAGCGTGGTACCGCAGTGCTTGCAGTGCACGGCATCGATGTCGTGCCGGCTCAACCCGCAGACCGGGCAGGTGTGACGCACCTTGGACGGCATGAACACGGTCCGCGCCAGCTGCACGAACAGCGCCACCCCCACCACCATGATGAAGACCGAAAACAGCTTCCCGGCGGTCGAATCCAGCGTGATGTCCCCAAATCCCGTGGTGGTCAGCGTGGCGACGGTGAAGTAGAGCGCATCGACATAGGACTCCACGCCGGGACGGTCGTCGAAGAACATCGCATAAGCCGCCGAAGCGGTGAGAAAGATGAACACGAACAGGTTGATGGCGGCGATCACCGCATCTTCATGCTTGCGAAAGAACAGGCTGTCCCGGCGCAGATCCCCCAGAAGTTGGTAGGAATGGATCAGGCGCAACCCGCGCAGGATTCGCAGAAAGGCGAAGTTGTGCTCCAGAAAGGGGTCAAGGAACACCACGACGACCACGACCAGATCGGCCAGCGTATAGATCCTGAGCAGCGCCTGCCACCGGTTCTCCGCGATCCACAGCCGGGCGGTGAAATCGCACAGGATCAGCACCCCGATGACCATCCCGGCGGAGTGAAACCCCGGCACGTCCCGAAACGGCGTGGCGAGAATGAAGAACAGGATGGTCAGCGCGTCGAACAGGATGAGCGCGTAACGGAACCGGACCGCGACCGCCTCGGGCCCGGTATACAGCTGCCTGAGCTTGTTCTTCACCCTCTCGCGCATGAGCTCGCCCCGCATCAGCCCCCAATGGTGATAGCCGCTCGGCCGGAGTTGTCCACAGCCAATCCCGCGCACCCCTTCCTCTTGCCGGAAATACTCCGGGGGAGTCGCGGCTTGCCGCGACGGGGGCAGAGCCCCCGCCCGGCAGAGCCAGCCCCGAAGCGGCCAGGGCAACGAAAAACCGCGCCCCGTCGGGGCGCGGTTGCGAACCGGTCGGACGGATGGATCAGGCGGCGCGCGAGGTCAGGACCGCATCCACCTTGCGCACGGCTTCCGCCTCGTCGCCGCTGACGGCGGCCACCTCGCGGGTGAGCCGCTCCAGCGCCGCCTCGTAAAGCTGACGCTCGGAATAGCTCTGCTCGCGCTGATCGTCGGTGCGGTGCAGATCGCGCACCACCTCGGCAATCGAGATCAGATCGCCCGAGTTGATCTTCTGTTCGTATTCCTGCGCCCGGCGCGACCACATCGCCCGCTTGACCCGGGCCTTGCCCTTGAGCGTCTTCATCGCCTTCTCGATCACGTCCGGCGAGCTGAGCGAGCGCATCCCCACCTCGGTCGCCTTGTTGGTCGGCACCCGCAGCGTCATCTTGTCCTTCTCGAACGAGATCACGAACAGTTCCAGCTTGAAACCCGCCACTTCCTGTTCTTCGATCGACACGATCTTCCCGACGCCATGCGCCGGATAGACCACGTAGTCGTTGGGGCGGAATTCGAGCTTCTTGGACTTGGTCATACAGGTCTTCCTTGCGTCTGTTCCGGAAACTCGGCGTCAAAAGCGCCGGCCCGCGTCATCGCGTTTCGCGGCCCAGGTCGCATTTTTCGCAAACAAGACCACCCCATGCGAGGTTCCCTGCGGGGTGGTATTCCGGTGGCTGGCATCATTTACAAGAGTTAACATAGCACGAATCGCGCCCGTTTCAAAGTGGGCGCGCGGCAATCTGCCTGTTCCGGTCCTGCAATCCCTCCCCGCCCGGAGAGCCGGTTTCCCCTCAGCCGCCCTCGCCCGGCTTCTCGGAAAAATATTTCTTCAGCTTGCCTTCCTCGCCGTCATGCTTCTCGGCATCCGGCAGGGGATCCTTCTTCGAGATGATCACCGGCCACAGCTCGGCATATTTCCGGTTCAGCTCGACCCAGCTTTCCATGTTCGGCTCGGTATCGGGGCGGATCGCATCGGCCGGGCATTCCGGTTCGCACACCCCGCAGTCGATGCATTCGTCGGGGTGGATGACGAGCATGTTCTCGCCCTCGTAGAAACAGTCCACGGGGCAGACCTCGACGCAGTCGGTGTATTTGCAGGCGATGCAGTTGTCGGTGACGATATAGGTCATTGGCGGGCTTTCCGTTTCACCATCTGGCCGTCCAACTAGAGCAGCGCGCCGGGTTCTTCAAGGCGTCAATCGGCCTCGTTCCGCCGCGCCCGCTCAAGCCGCCGCCGATCGCGCCCCGTGGGCCGGCCGCGACCTTCGAAGCGCGGGTTCGGCGGGGGCGCTGCCCCCGCACCCCCGGAGTATTTGTCGCAAGAGGAAGAAGAGGTGGCGGAAGGCGGCGCGGCGGGCGAGAGATCCTCGTAGAGCAGGCGCGCCTCGGGCGCAGGGCCGCGGCGGGTACCGGCGGCGAGGATGCGCACCACGCGGACGCGCCGCGCCAGGGCGAAGGTCA
Source organism: Piezobacter thermophilus (assembly GCF_055386745.1). Lineage (NCBI taxonomy): Bacteria > Pseudomonadati > Pseudomonadota > Alphaproteobacteria > Rhodobacterales > Paracoccaceae > Piezobacter > Piezobacter thermophilus. The sequence continues at coordinate 2,242,338 of NZ_AP042380.1, forward strand.
GCACATCACCCGGCCCCACAGGCTGCGCGGGTTTGCGGACCCGGTTGCCGTTGAGGCGCACATGCCCGCCCGCGACCTGGCGCGCGGCAAGGCTGCGGGTCTTGAAGAAGCGCGCATGCCACAGCCACCTGTCCAACCTGACGCGGGCGGCTTGTATCCCGGGTTCCGTCATCGGCAGGCGCTACTTGCCGTCCTTGAGGGCCATGAGCGCGGCGGCAAAGGGGTTGTCCGGGTCGATCCGGTCGTCCTTCTTCTTCGGCGGGCGGGCGGAATAGCTGCGCGGCGCCCGGTCCGGCCCCGCATCGCCCGGCTTGCCCTGCCGGGGCCGCTTGCCCTTGCCGCGGGGCTTGCCCCCCCGGCCCTGCGCCCCGCCTGCCTGCCCCTCGCGGCGCCCGCCGCCACGGGTGCGGGGGCGGGCCCAGGTGAAGGTGTAGAAGACCTCGATTTCCGGGGCCTCCTCCTCGGCGGAAACCTCCCCGTCCGCAGCGGTCGCGGGATCGCCCGCCCCGCTATCTCCGGTGTCCGCGGCATCCGTTTCCTCTGGCGCCGCAGCGGCTTGGGACGCGGGATCGCCCTCGGGCGCAGGTGCCGTGCCCTGCGGGCCGTGCTGCGCCCCGTCGCCTTGTGCGGTCGTATCCCCGGTTGCATCGCCGGCCGCGCCCCCGGCGGCAGCATCGCCTTCGGGCGGGCCGGCTTCGTCCTTCGCGGCGGCCCCTTCCGGCGCGTTATCACCGCCCTGCGCGCCGGCGGGTTGCGGCTGCACCCGCTGCTTGACGCGTTCGCCCCGTTCGGCGCGGTATCCCAGCCCCTGCATCAGGTCGGCGAACTGTTCCAGCGTCATGCCGGTGATCGACAGCATGTCGGCGCTGGCCTCGAACCCCGCGCGGCTGTCCTGCCCGCGCAGCATGTCGGCCAGCCGTTCCAGCATGTCGATGCGGATCGCGCGCGCGCCCGCGTTGCGATAGCCGCTCATGGTGTCATAGCCGCTCGGCGCCTCGGGATCGACCGGCACCGTCACCAGCCCCGGCGGCGGCGCCGAGGGAAATTCCTGCAACCCCTCGGCCAGCGACCACAGCACCAGCCGCAGCCGCGTCGGCGCCGGCTTGAGCAGCGCCGGCATGAAGATCGTGAACTGGCCGAAGCGGATCCCGTGCTTGCGCAACGCGCCGCGCATATCCTGGTCCAGCTCCTTGACCTCGCGCGCCACCTGCGCGCGGGGGATGATGCCGAAATTCTCGACCATGCGGAAGGCAAAGCCGCGGGCAAGGCCGGTGAGGGTTTCGTCCTTCTGCAACGCCAGCAGCGGCTCGAACAGCGAGGCCACCTTGCGGTCGATGAAATGCGCAAGGCGACGCTTCACCTTCTCGGCCACCTCCGGCCCGGCGGCCTCGTCCACGAAGACCTCGACCCCGGGGCGCAGCGGCTCGGGCCCGGCCACCAGCTTGCCCACCGCCACGTCGCCCCACATCAGCCCGCCCTGATCGGTAAAGTCGATCTCGGTATCGGGGGCGTTGTAGAACCGGTCCGCCAGCAGGTGAAATTTCGGCGCCAGCGCCTGCAGCGCCGCCGCGTTCACCGCCTTGGCCTCGGCCCCCCGAGCGCTTCGGTCCGGGGAAAACCGGAACCCTTCCAGCCGTCCGACGAATTCGCCCTCGACGGTCACTTCTCCGTTGTCGTTCACTTCGGCCAAAAGGGCCTCCTTCTGCTTGAGCCGGCGCAACAGAACGGATGTGCGCCGGTCCACAAATCTTTTCGTCAGCGCGCCGTGCAGCGCATCCGATACCCTGTCTTCTACCGCGCGGGTTTCGCCGCGCCAATGGCTTTCGTCGCGCACCCAGCCCTTGCGCTGCGCGACATATGTCCACGTCCGGATGAAGGCCAGCCGCCGGCCCAGCACGTCGATATCCCCGTCGGTGCGGTCGATCCGGGCCAGTTGGCGGGCCATGAAGTCGTCGGGCACGGCGCCCTTTTCATGCAGAAAGCGGAAGATCACCTCCAGCAGCGCGGCATGCTCGGCATGGCTGATGCCGCGAAAATCCGGGATCCGGCACACGTCCCACAACAGCCGCACCGAAGGCGCGTCGGTGGCGCGTGCGGCCACCTCGGCCACGTCCGAGAGCGTCTTCAGCGCCGCCAGATCGTCGGCCTCGCGCGCCCGCACCAGCACCTCGCTGTCGGGCGCGGCCTCGAGCGCGCGGATCAGCCGCGCCACCGACCCGAATTCCAGCCGCGGATTGCGCCAGTTGAGCCGCCGCAGCGGCGCAAAGCGGTGCTCCATGATCGCCTGCGCCACGCCCTCGTCCAGCGGGCGGGCCTCGCCGGTGACGCCGAAGGTGCCGTTCGACATCCCCCGCCCGGCCCGACCCGCGATCTGGGCCAGCTCGTTGGGCTGAAGCGGGCGCATCCGCCGCCCGTCGAACTTGACCAGAGAGGAAAAGGCCACATGGTCGATATCGAGATTGAGCCCCATCCCGATGGCATCCGTGGCCACCAGATAGTCCACCTCGCCGCTCTGATAGAGCGCCACCTGGGCGTTGCGCGTGCGCGGCGACAGCGCCCCCATCACCACCGCCGCTCCGCCCTTCTGGCGGCGGATCAGCTCGGCCGTGGCATAGACGTTTTCGACCGAGAACCCGACAATGGCACTGCGCGGCGGCATGCGCGAGAGCTTCTTCGCCCCGGTATGAACCAGATCCGACATCCTCTCGCGGCGCAGGAACTGCACCCCCGGCACCAGCGCCGCGATGGGGCCGCGCATGGTGTCCGAGCCCAGAAACAGCGTCTCGTGCAGCCCCCGCGCCCGCAGCAGGCGGTCGGTGAAGACGTGGCCGCGCTCGGGGTCGGCGCAAAGCTGGATCTCGTCCACCGCCAGGAAATCGCAGCCCATGCCCTCGGGCATGGCCTCGACCGTGCAGACCCAGTATTGCGTGCGCGGCGGCACGATCCGTTCCTCGCCGGTGACCAGAGCCACCACCGACGGCCCGCGCCGCGCCACGATCCGGTCATAGACCTCGCGCGCCAGAAGCCGCAGCGGCAGGCCGATCACGCCGGTGCGATGAGCCAGCATCCGCTCGATCGCGTAATGGGTCTTGCCGGTATTGGTCGGGCCAAGCACGGCCACGACCCTGGAATTGCCGTTCACGATTGCCCCCTGCGCCCCCTGATAGTGCCCGTTTCGCGCCTCGCGACCGCACCCGTGTGCGCCCGTCCTAGAGTGCCTTGCCCTTCACCCGCAGCTCGAGCCGCTCGAGTGCCTCGGATGCGTCCTCGTGGTTGGGATTGATGGCGATGACACGGGCGTAGGCTTCATAGGCCCTTTCCTCGTCTCCGGTGGTTTCGAGTATCGATGCCAGCCCGAAGATCGCGTCGTAGTTGTTGGGGTTGAGCGTCAGCGCGCGCCCCAGGTCGGCGATTGCGGGACCGTAGAGCCCAGCCTTGAAGAAGGCCGAGGCGCGCATGTGCCAGCCTTCGGCAAACTCCGGTGCATGATCGGTCAGCGCGGTCAGGTGCTCGATGGCGGCGCGGGTGTCGCCGGCCTCCAGCGCCTCGCGTCCGCGGCTGAGCAGCAGATCCAGCGCCACCGAGCCGCTTTTCGACCAGATCGCCTGCAACTGGCGTTCGACCCGCCTTGCCTCGGCCGGGTCGGCGCGGGTCAGCGCCTGGAGCAGGGCGGATTCGTCGTCCGCCTCGGCCTGCTGCGCCGCGGCCGGGCCGGAAATGGCGGCGATCAGGGCGATTGCCGCCACGACAGGTTTGAGATTGAGGTGGGCAAGTCTCATAACATCGGTCAATGTAACGCGGCGCGCAACGATTACCAGAGGGCGCGCGCCCTTGTGAAACGGAAGGACGCAGATGAGCGACATACTTGAAAAGGCCGTGGCGGAACTGAACGAAAAGCTTGGCGGGGGCTTCGATGGCAGCGCCAAGTTCGAACTGACCGGCGTCGGTGCCGTGATCATCGATGCAGGCGGCGCCCGCATCGGCGATGACGAGGCGGATGTGACGCTGTCGGCCGATGCCGAAACCTTCGAGGCGATCCTGAGCGGCGAGCTCAACCCCACCGGCGCCTTCATGTCGGGCAAGCTGACGGTGGATGGCGACATGGGCGTGGCCATGAAGCTGGCCTCGGTTCTGGCCTGATGGAGCTGGAGTCGGCCCCGCTTTTCGAAGAGGTGGCCGGCGGGCCGCCGGGTGGCCGGGCGCTGTGGGTGAAGACGTCGGACGGCGTGCGCATCCGCATCGGCGCCTGGCACCCGCGCGGGGCGGCGCAGGGGACGGTGCTGCTGTTTCCCGGCCGAACCGAATATATCGAGAAATATGGCGATACCGCCCGGGCCATGGCCGAACGCGGCTTCGCCCTGCTGGCGGTGGACTGGCGCGGCCAGGGGCTGGCCGACCGGCCGCTCCCGGATCGCCGGATCGGGCATGTGGAGCGGTTCCCCGACTACCAGAAGGACGTGGCCGCGCTGTTGCGCGCGACGCGCGAACTGGATCTGCCCCGCCCCTTTCACCTGCTGGCCCATTCCATGGGCGGCTGCATCGGCCTGCGCGCGGTGATGGAGGGGCTGACGGTGCAGAGCTGTGCCTTCACCGGGCCGATGTGGGGCATCCGGATGCCCGCTCACATGCGCCCGATCGCCTGGGGCCTGTCGCATGCCGCGCCGCTGCTGGGGCTGGGAGATCGTCTGGCGCCCGGCTCGACAGCGGGCAACTATGTCGAGGAACAGCCGTTCGAGGGCAACTGGCTGACCACCGATCCGCAGATGTACCGGATGATGCGCGACCAGCTTGCCGCCCATCCCGAGCTGGGTCTGGGCGGGCCCAGCCTGCACTGGCTGCGCGAGGCGCTGCGCGAATGCCGGCACCTGGCCGGGCGGCCCTCGCCCGACCTGCCTTGCGTGACCTTCCTGGGCGGGTGCGAGAAGATCGTCGATCCGCAGCCGATCCACGACCGGATGGCGAAGTGGCCGCGCGGCGAGCTGGAGGTCATCGCCGGCGCCGAACACGAAATCCTCATGGAACCGGCAGCCACGCGCACCCATGTCTTCGACCGGCTGGCGAGGTTGTTCTCTGTCGATACCGCCGAACGCGGCGCCCGGTGATGCGCATCTGATCCGCATTCCGCGCAGCCCGGCGGGGGCTCTGCCCCCGTCGCGGCAGGCCGCGACTCCCCCGGAGTATTTCCGGCAAGAGGAAGATGGAAAATGGAGTGAAGATATCGGCTGCCGTGCAGGGTGGTCGTCGGGCAAGGGGAACGACGGACGGCCGCCTGACGGCGGGGATCGGCTGCGTGGGTCAGATCTTTCGGCGCTGGCGCGCGCGCCAGCCCCCGCGCCGGCGCGGCGTGGCCATCCTGGTCAGCCCCTCGCGCATCACCCGCGTCATCGGGTGGTCGGGGGCATCCTTGCCGTGGCGCGCCAGCAGAACCTGCAATGCCCGGTCGGTCACGGTTCCGTCGGGCAGGCTGATTGCCCAGTCGAGGAAGATGGAGCGGCATTCGGCATCGGAGATGCCCTCGATCCGGTAGGATTCGCGGATCAGCCCCTTGGGGTCGAATTTCGGATCACCCTTCATCCTCGTCCTCCGGCGGCAGGGCCGCGGCAATGATGGCGGCGGCGCGCACATAACGCTCTTCCAGCGCCGCGCGCAAGGCCGGGAGGTCCTCGAACCCGGTCGCGCGGCACAGGAACGCCGCCCCCCCTTCGCCGATCTGCGCGGCATCGATCACCTTGCCCGAAATCAGTCGCGTCGCCACGTGCATGTTCCAGAACAGATCGTAGCTTTGCCGCAGCCAGGCCGCATCCGCAGCCCCCAGAATGGCGCTTGCCACCGCGCCGTCAAGGCCGCTGGCGACCGAGCGCCGGGGCGAGCCCGACAGCAGCGCCCCGGCCTGCGCCAGAAGCTCGATGTCCTGCACCCGGCCGGGGCCGGTCTTGGCATCCCACAGCCCCGCCGGCGATTTCGCCGCGGCAATGCGGGCGCGCATCTTCACCACTTCGCGCAGCACCCGGTCGCGGTCATGCGCCCCGGCCAGAAGCGCGCGGCGGAAGTTCTCGATATCGCCGCCAAGCCCCGGATCCCCGGCCACCACCCGCGCCCGCGTCAGCGCCAGGTGCTCCCACACCCAGGCGGCGTTGCGCTGATAGTCGGTGAAGCTGGCCAGGCTGGTGGCCACCGGCCCCTGCGTGCCCGAGGGGCGCAGCCGCATGTCCACCTCGTAGAGCCGCCCCTCGGCGGTCGGCGCGGTCAGCGCGGTGATCAGCGCCTGTGTCAGCCGCGCGAAATACTGGCGCGCCGCCAGCGGTTTCGGCCCGTCCGAACTCTCCTGCCCCTGCGGGTCGTAGATCACGATCACGTCCAGGTCCGACGTCGCCGTCAGCTGCCCCGCCCCCAGCGAGCCCATGCCCAGAACCGCCAGCCCGCGACCGGGCGGCGGCCCGTGGCGGCGGGCGAACCGGGCAGTAACCACAGGCAGAAGCGCCGAGATCACCGCCTCGGCCAGATCGGTATATTGCGCCGCCGCCGCACGCCCGTCGATCAGCCCGCGCAGGTGGTGCACGCCGATGCGAAAGCGCCACTCGCGTGCCCAGCGCCGGGCGGCGTCGAGCTGGCGTTCGTAATCCGACTCGCCCGCCAGAGCCGCGGCCAGATCCGCGACCAGCGCATCCCGCCCCGGCCAGTCGGAAAAGAAGTCGCCGCCGATCACCGCGTCGAACACCGCCGAATTGCGCGCAAGATAGGCCGCAAGCGACGGCGAGGTGCCGACGATGTCCACCAGCAGGTCGATCAGATGCGGGTTGGCCTCGAACAGGGAAAACAGCTGCACCCCCGCCGGCAGCCCGGCCAGGAAGCCGTCCAGCGCCACCAGCGCCTCGGCCGGACGGGCGGTGCGGGCCAGCCGCGCAAGAAGCTCGGGCTTGATCCGCGTCTCGAAAAGCTGCGCCGCCCGCGGCGAACGCAAGGCCGGGTAGGAGGGCCAGCGGGCCAGGATCGTCTCGTCCACCCCCTCGGGCAGGGGCGGCGCCTCCCGCGGAGCGGCATCGGGGGCGAAGAAGCCCTCGGTCAGTTCGTGCACCTCGTTCAGGCGGCGGGTCAGATCGGCACGCAGCCGGGCGATGTCGGTCCCCATCAGGCAGGCGATCCGCTCCATCCCGTCGCGGCTTGCCGGCATCTTGTGGGTCTGCGCGTCGTGCACCATCTGGATGCGGTGTTCGGCCTCGCGCAGGGCGCGGTAGTGATCGGCCAGGGTTTCCGCCACGTCCAGCGGCACCCAGTCCTTGCGGGCCAGCACCGTCAGCCCCTCGACCGTGCCGCGCACCCGCAGCTCCGGGTCGCGCCCGCCGGCGATGAGCTGCCGGGTCTGGGTGAAGAACTCGATCTCGCGGATGCCGCCGCGGCCCAGCTTCAGGTCGTGGCCGGGAATAGTGATCGGCCCGCCGGTTCCCTTGCTCTCGCGGATGCGCAGGCGCATGTCGTGGGCGTCCTGGATGGCGGCGAAATCGAGGTGCCGGCGCCAGACGAAGGGGCGCAGGGTTTCGAGAAACCGCTCCCCCGCCGTCACGTCGCCGGCGCAGGCCCGCGCCTTGATATAGGCGGCGCGCTCCCATGTGCGGCCGAGGCTTTCGTAATAGGTTTCGGCCGCGGCCATGGACATGCAGACCGGCGTGACCGCGGGGTCGGGACGCAGGCGCAGATCGGTGCGGAAAACATAGCCTTCGGCGGTCTTGTCGCTCAGCGTCGCGCAGGCGCGGCGGGTGGCCCGCACCAGCGCCGCACGCGCCTCGTGCCAGTCCGTGGGGTCATAGCGGGTTTCGTCGAAAAGGAAGATCAGGTCGATGTCCGAGGAATAGTTGAGCTCCCCCGCCCCCATCTTGCCCATGGCCAGCACGGCGAGGCCCGCCGCGTCGGCGATGTCCTCCTCGCCCATGCCGGGCAGCTTGCGGCGGCGGATCAGCGCCGCGATCTCGGCCTTCAGCGCCAGATCCACAGCCAGATCGGCAAAATCCGTCAGCGCCCCGGTCACCTGCTCCAGCGGCCAGGCCCCGGCAAGATCGGCCAGCGCCACCAGCAGCGCCAGCCGCCGCTTTGCCACCCTCAGCCCCGGCCGGAGCCGGTCCGGCGCCAGCGCTGCCGCCGCGTCCCTCAGCGCGGCAAGCGCAGCCTCGGGATCGTCGAGCGCCTCGGGCAGCCATGCGGCCTCGGCCCGGATCAGTTCGTTCAGATAGGGGCTGGAGCCGCCCGCGCCCGCGACCAGCAGGGCAAGATCGCCCGACAGGGCGGGCACGGCGGCGCGGGCCCCGGCCCCCAGATCGGGATCGAAGGCGCGGGGAAGGCGGGTGATCCGGTCGGCAAGCGTCATGGCCCGACCATGCGGTGCACGCCGGGCGGGGTCAATCGGCGGCGGGGGTGTCCTGGGAGAAGCTGTTGCGCCAGCCACGCCCCCGACGCTCCCACAGCGAGGAGACATACATCTCCTCCTCCCGCTCCGATCCGGCCCGCACATAGCGCGCGCGATAGCACAGCAGCGCGCGATCGGGTCCGAGCGGCCGCAACCGCGCCCGATCCAATCCGAAGCGGCGTATCGACGGGCCATCGCTCAGCTGTGCCGCATGTGCCGCGCGATCGGCGAAGCCATCTGGGTAGACGCCAAGGAAATCGGGAGTCAACAGCGCCGCGTCGGCGACTGCATCGCCCACCACCAACGCCTCCCAAACCCGGGTTTCCAGCGCCAGAAACCCGTCCAGGTCCGGCATGTCGGGATTGTCATTCTCGGTCATGTCGGCAACTGTCGCGGGAAAAGTCACCGTGTCAACCGGGAGACGCCCCATGAGCAAGAGCCTGAACCGCGTTCGCGCCGCGCTGGAAGCCGCCGGCGTGGCGCCGCGCATCCGCGAAACCGAACTGGCCCGCACCGCCCGGGATGCGGCCCGTGCGGTCGGATGCGAGGTGGACCAGATCGTCAAGTCGATCATCTTCCGCGGCGAACGCTCGGGCAAGGCGATCCTGTTCCTGACCGCGGGCGGCAACCGGGTCGATCCGGACAAGGCCGCCAGGCTGGCGGGCGAGCCGCTGGGCCGGGCCGACGCGGAACTGGTGCGTGCACAGACCGGATTCGCCATCGGCGGCGTGGCGCCGGTCGGCCACCTCAACCCGATCCGCGCCTTTCTCGACCCGCGCCTGACCGCATTTGCCGAGATCTGGGCCGCCGCCGGCACGCCGCACCACCTCTTTCCCGTCTCCCCGGCCGATCTGGCCCGGATCACCGGCGCGCAAATTGCTGATTTCACGGAATGATTTTTCCAAGGCACATCGCGTCTGATTGGATTCGACGCCCTGCACGGACGAAGGGCAGGCGACCGCCCGGGCGGGCGCATGCCCGGGCCGCAGGACGCCCCGGGCGAAGCGAGTCCGATCAAGCCTGACATGCCCTAATGTAAAAATTCTTAACATTCCCTCTTGCAATGGCCCCGGCCAATGCCGACATCGGCAATGTGAAAGGCATTTACATTCGCACCGAAAGGAGAGAGCCGCCATGACCGCATTTCCCGACCCTCCCGCCGCCCCCGTTTCACCGGTCTCCAACCTTGCCCGCCCCCGCTGGTTCCGGCGGGCTGAAAGCTGGATGGACGCCCGCGGCAAGGGCGCCTGGATCGCCGCGATGGTCCTGGGTTTCGTGTTCTTCTGGCCCGTGGGCCTGGCCATTCTCTTCTACATGCTCTGGAGCAGGCGCATGTCCGGATCCTTCTACCGCAACCTTCCTTCCAGCCACCGCAGCTTTGACATCATGGCGCCCACCGGCAACTCGGCCTTCGACGCCTACCGGGCCGACACGCTGCGCCGGCTGGAGCGCGAACAGCAGGATTTCGAGGCCTTCCTCGACCGTCTGCGCGAGGCCAAGGACAAGGCCGAATTCGACCAGTTCATGGCAGAGCGCGAACGCAAGGCCGAACGCCCCGACACCGGGCGCAGCGAAGACAGCGACGGCGCGCCCTCCCTCTGAGGCGTCCCGCGCCTGCCCCGGCCGGCGCTCTGCCCCCTCCCATCCGTCGGCCCCGACATGATTGCCGGGGCCGATCTTGCAGTTTACCGTGACTCCCCATGCCCCACCTTCCCGACCCCATCCGCCAGCCGGAATTCTATGACTCGGTGCCCGCCAAGCGGCTGCTGGCGTGGATCATCGACAGCTTCATCATCCTTGCGCTTTCGGCGCTGGCGGTGGTGATGACCGCCTTCATCGGCGCCTTCTTCTGGGTGTTTCTCTATTTTCTCGTCGGCTTCGGCTACCGGGTGGTGACCATCGCCGCCGGCTCGGCCACCTGGGGAATGCGCTTTGCCGGGATCGAACTGCGCGACGCGGCGGGCCGGCGGCTCGACCTGGGCCTCGCGCTGGCCCATACCGCCGGCTATACCATCAGCATGATGATTTCGCCGCTTCAGGTGATCTCGATCGTGATGATGCTGACCACCGCGCGCGGACAGGGGCTGACCGATACCATCCTCGGCACGGTGATGCTCAATCGCCGCGTCTGAACGGGCGCGAATTCCCCCTTGGCGGGTCCGGGATGCGTTGCTATCGTCGCCGGTGACGAACGGGAAGACCACATGCGCCACACGCTGCCGATCGCGCCGCAATTCTATGTGACGGCCCCCCAGCCCTGCCCCTATCTGGAGGGCAGGATGGAGCGCAAGCTGTTCACCTCGCTCCAGGGGGAAGGCGCCGAGCAGCTTAACGACAGCCTTTCGCTGCAGGGCTTCCGCCGGTCGCAGAACGTGCTCTACCGCCCGTCCTGCGCCGACTGCGCGGCCTGCCTGTCGGCGCGGATCAATGTCGCCTGCTTCCGCCCGTCGCGGACGCAAAGGCGCACGCTCAGGCGCAACCGCCGCATCACCCGGCGGGCCACCTCGCCCTGGGCCACCGAGGAGCAGTACGACCTGTTCCGCCGCTATCTCGATTCGCGCCACGCCGATGGCGGCATGGCCGACATGGACGTGTTCGAATTCGCCGCCATGATCGAGGAAACCCCGATCCGCAGCCGGGTGATCGAGTATACCGATCCCGATACCGACGAGCTGGTCGCCGTCAGCCTGACCGACGTGCTGAAGGACGGGGTGAGCATGGTCTATTCCTTCTACACCCCCGACCGGCCGCAGGATTCGCTGGGCACCTACATGATCCTCGACCATGTCGAGATCGCGCGCGAGGCCGGCCTTCCCCATGTCTACCTGGGCTACTGGGTGCCCGGCAGCCCGAAAATGGGCTACAAGGCAGGCTTTTCCGGGCTGGAAGTCTACCGCGACGGGGCGTGGCAGCCGATGACCGACCCCTCGCGCCACGAGGCCACCACCCACCCGCTGTCGGTACCGCCGATCGCCGAACAGGTGGCCAGCCTGCGCCTGCCCGACCGCCGCCCGACCCACGGCCGCCGCCGACAGGGTCTGACGGGGGTCTGACGGGGTCTCACGGGGGGCTCACAGAGGCCGGAAGGGGGCACAGACAGGGCCGGCGGCCTATTGCTGCTGCATGCACATGTCCATCCACTGCGCGGCCAGGTCGATCTTGCGCAATTCGCTCTCCTCGAGCTGATAGACCGCGCCGGCAAAAATCGGGATCGCGTTGTTGTAGCGTTCCGGCCAGTCGGGCCCGGTCCGGGCAATGGCATCGGCCAGGTCGCGTTCGCGCACGCCCTCGAGCCGGGCCTTCTGCACCGCCGCGACCACCTGGGCCTGATAGCGGCAGTCCTGCTCCTTCTCGTCTTCCTGCGCACGAAGGGGGAGGGCCACCGAAACGGCCAGAAGGGCAACGATCAATCGCTTCATGGTATCGCACTCCGCAGTGGTTTGCTCCGACAAAAGCTTAACCGCGCGCAGCCACGGCTTCCATGGCGGTTTTCAGTTCGTGCACGAGGCTGCGCGCCACCGAGCGCCAGACCATGACCTGGAAGGCCCGCACCCCGATCCGCGTGACCGAACCCGGCATGTGCCCGATCAGGGTTCGCGCCGTGTGGCCGCGGCGAAAGACGCCCGCCCGCAGCTCCACCGGCACCAGCCGGGCCAGCACCGCCTCGGCGCGTTCGCCTTCGAGCCGCAGCACCGCCCAGGCATCGGACTGATCCGCAAGCGCCGCATGAGCGCCAAGCGACGGATCGGGCACCGGCCCCATCAGCATTGCCGCCGCCCGCCCGAACCAGACCGCCCGCGCGCCGGCCTTTCCGGTGGCCCGGTTCGGCGCCGGAAAGGTCATGCCATGGGCAGCCTTCATCGCCTCGGACAGCGCCCTTTCCCGGCCGCGAAACGGTGCCACGAGGGTCATCGCACCGGGCAGTTCCTCGGTCAGGGAGACCCCGCCGATGACGGGCGGCAGCAGCCCCTTGCAGGGGGTAACGGCAATCAGTTCAGCCACGGGCGCGCCCTCCCTCCGGGTCGAAGAATACCGGTGCCGTCACCTCGCACAGCGTATCGATTCCACGCAGGTGATCGACCAGCCGCACGGTTTCCCCGACCCGCTCGGGCCCGCGCTGCAGAAAGCCCAGGCCGATCATGTGCCCCAGCGTCGGCGAAAAGGCGACCGAGGACACGTGGCCCTGCTCGTTTCCGCGCACCGGCTCGTCCCTGCGGCGGAAAAGATACGCCCCGGCGGTGATCTGCCGGATCGCGCCGACGGGCCTGAGCCCGATCAGCCGCGCCCGGCCGGGGTCGGTCAGACCGGGCCGCCGCGACATGGTGCTGCCGATGAAATCCTTGTCCCGCGACATCATGCGCGCCATCCCGAGGTCGAAGGCCGTGGTGCGCCCGTCAATCTCGGCATGGGTGATGAACCCTTTCTCGATCCGCAGGACGTTGAGCGCCTCCATGCCGTAAAGCCCGCCGCCCATCGCCTCGGCCCGTGCCGCGAGCTCGCGGAACAGGCTGTCGCCGTAGCGCGCCGGCACCGCGATCTCGTAGCCGCGCTCGCCCGAGAAGGATATGCGGAACAGCCGCCCCTCGACCCCCAGCACCGACACCGCGCCACAGGCCATGAAGGGCCATGTGGCATCATCCACCGGCGCGTCCAGAAGCCCGTTCAGCAGCTCGCGCGATTTAGGCCCGGCCACGGCGAACTGCGCCCATTGCTCGGTCACCGAGGCAAGGCGCAGGTCCAGATCCGGACGCAGCGCCTGGTGGACGAATTCCAGATGCCGCATCACCTCGCCCGCCGCCGCCGTGGTGGTGGTCATCAGCCAGTGGTTCTCGGCCAGACGCGCGGTGGTGCCGTCGTCCATCGCGAAGCCGTCCTCGCGCAGCATCAGGCCGTATCGTACCCGCCCGACCTTCAGCGTGCTGAACCTGTTCGCATAGACGAGATCCAGGAACGCCCCCACATCGGGTCCCTGCAGGTCGATCTTGCCCAGCGTCGAGACGTCGCACACGCCCACGCACTGGCGCACCATCGTCACCTCGCGGTCGCAGGACTGGCGCCAGCCGGTCTCGCCCGGCCTGGGAAAGTGGCTCGGGCGGTACCACAGCCCGGCCTCGACCATCGGCGCGGCGCGCTCGGTGCTGGCGGCGTGGCTGGTCGTGAGCCGCTCGGGCGCAAATCCCCTGCCCCGGCCGCCCGCGCCCAGCGCCGCGATCGACACCGGAGAGAAGGGCGGACGGAAGGTGGTGGTTCCCGTCTCGGGGATCGACCGCCCGGTGGCGTCGGCCAGAACCGCCAGTGCGACGACGTTGGAATTCTTCCCCTGATCGGGGGCCATGCCCTGCGTGGTATAGCGCTTCATGTGCTCGACCGAGCGGAAATTCTCCTGTGCGGCCAGCTTCACGTCCTTTACCGTCACGTCGTTGAGAAAATCCAGCCACGCCCGTCCCCGCCCCGGCACGACCCACAGCGGCGCGATGCGGAAAGGGTCGTCCTCGGCCTCGGGCAGGTCGGTTGCCGGCACGCGGTATCCCAGCGCCCCGGCCGCCCGCGCCCCGGCCTCGGCCCCTTCGCGCAGGCAGGCGGCAGTGGAAAAGGCGCCATTGGCCGCGCCCGCCGCCTCGAGCCCCGGCACGGCGCCGGGGGCGGGCACGAAGGCGGCGATGTCGCGCCGCCAGACGGGACGGCCGTTCATGTGGCAGCTCAGGTGTACCGTCGGGTTCCACCCCCCGGACATCCCCAGGCAATCGGTCTGCAGCTTCTCGGTCCCGCGCGCGCTGCGAATGGTGATGCTCTCCAGCCCCTTGCGCCCGGCGCTGTCGCAGACCACCGCCCCGCGCCAGACGGGGAAATCCCGCGACTGGGGCGCATCGTGCCGGCTGTCGATCACCCCGGCCACATGCACCCCGGCCGCCAGCAGGTCGCGCGCCGTGTGGTGGGCGTCGTCATTGTTGCCGAAGACCGCCACGCGCTGTCCCGGCGCCACGCCCCAGCGGTTCAGATAGGCCCGCACGGCGCCGGCAAGCATGATCCCGGGGCGGTCGTTGTTGCGAAACGCCACCGGCCGTTCCAGCGCCCCCGTCGCCAGCACCGCGCGTTTGGCCACGATCCGCCAGAAACATTCCAGCGGCAGGGCGGACCCCGACCGGCGCCGGTGCCGTCCGACCCGCTCGAGCGCGCCATAGGTGCCCTGATCGTAGGCGCCGAAAACGCAGGTCCGCGGCATCAGCCGCACGTTGTCCATGGCGGCAAGTTCATCCAGAACCCCGCCCGCCCAGGCATGGCCGGGGCGGCCGTCCACCTCGCCGGTTTCGGCCAGAAGCCTGCCGCCCATGCGGAAATCCTCGTCCGCCAGGATCACCTCGGCGCCGGCGCGCCCCGCCGTCAGCGCCGCCATGAGCCCGGCCGGCCCCGCCCCGATCACCAGAACATCGCAGAAGGCGTAGGTCTTTTCGTAACGGTCCGAACCGGGATCCCGCGACAGCCGGCCCAGCCCCGCCGCACGCCGGATCAGCGGTTCATAGACCTTCTCCCAGAAGGACCGGGGCCACATGAAGGTCTTGTAGTAGAAACCCGCTCCGAGGAAGGGCGCGGCAAGATCGTTCACCGCGAGCAGATCGAAATCCAGCGATGGCCACCGGTTCTGGCTGTACGCCTCCAGCCCGTCGAAGATCTCCTGCACGGTGGCGCGCAGGTTCGGCTCCTGCCCCGGGCCGCGGCCCACGGTCACCAGCGCGTTGGGCTCCTCGCTGCCCGCCGTCAGGATGCCGCGCGGGCGGTGATACTTGAAGGACCGCCCCACCAGCCGCACGCCGTTGGCCAGCAGGGCCGAAGCCAGCGTGTCGCCCTCGAACCCCTCGTATCGCGTCCCGTCGAAGGTGAAGGGAACGATCCGCGCGGCCCCCAGCAAGCCCCTGCCCGAAAGCCTCATCCCCGCCCCTCCCCGACCAGGGCGGTGGCGATCACCTCATGGGTGACGGTATCGCGCGTGACCACCAGCCACGCCCCGCAGCCGCCTTCATGGAGCCACAGGTCCCGCGTCACCCCGGCGGGGTTCTCGCGCAGGTGAACATGGTCGTCCCATGCCTCCTCGCCCGCATCCGGCGCCGGCCGCTCCAGCGCCACGGCCGCCCCCCTGTACCAGAATTCGCGCCGGTCGCGTTCGCCGCAGAGCGGGCAGGTGATCCTCATGCCCCGCCCCCCGCGATCCGGCCGCCGAAAACCTCATCCATGTCCGAACCCTCCCGCCGGCATCGTCAGTGCAGGTTGTGCTGTGCGCCGGTGCCTTCCTCGTCCATGATCCCGTACCCGGTGCGGAACCGGTCGAGCCGGAACCCCGTGGCCGCCTCATGATGGCGGTCGGTCGCCAGAAGGTGGGCGAAACACCGGCCCGAGGCCGGCACCGCCTTGAACCCGCCATAGCACCAGCCGCAATTGAGATAGAGCCCCTCGACCCCCGTCCGATCGATGATGGGAGAGCCGTCGGGCGTCATGTCCATGATCCCGCCCCAGCTGCGCAGCACCCGCGCCTTGCCGATCATCGGCATCAGCGTCATGCCCGCCTCCATCACATGTTCCACCGTCGGCAGGTTGCCCCGCGCGGCATAAGAGGCATACATGTCCAGGTCGCCCCCGAAGACCAGCCCGCCCTTGTCCGACTGGCTGATGTAGAAATGCCCCATGCCGAAGGTGATGACATGGTCGATCGCGGGCTTGAGTCCCTCGGTGACGAAAGCCTGCAGCACATGGGATTCGATCGGCAGACGCATCCCCGCCATCGCCGCCACCTGGCTGGACCGCCCGGCCACGACGATGGCGACCTTCCTTGCCCGGATTGCCCCGCGCGTGGTCTGCACGCCGGTCACGCGGCCGTTTCGCGTGTCGATGCCCGTCACCTCGCAGTTCCGGATCAGGTCCACCCCGCGCCGGTCCGCCGCGCGCGCATAACCCCAGGCCACCGCATCGTGCCGCGCCGTCCCGCCGCGCGGGTGGTAGAGCCCGCCGAGGATCGGGAACCGCCCGTTGTCGAAATCCAGCCACGGCACCAGCCGGCGCACCCCCTCGCGGTCCAGCAGGATCGCATCGTCGCCCTGGTTGATCATCGCATTGCCGCGCCGGGCGAAGGCGTCGCGCTGTGCATCGGTGTGGAACAGGTTGATCAGCCCGCGCTGCGAATGCATCACGTTGTAGTTGAGATCCGCCTCCAGCCCTTCCCACAGCTTCAGCGCGTGCGAGTAGAACTCGGAATTGCCCGGAAGAAAGTAGTTGGCGCGAACGATGGTCGTGTTACGGCCCACATTGCCGCTGCCCAGCTCCGCCCTTTCCAGCACCGCAACATCGGTGATCCCGTGATCGCGGGCGAGATACCAGGCGGTGGCAAGCCCGTGCCCGCCGCCGCCGATGATCACGATGTCGTAGGACGGTTTCGGGGCCGGATCCCGCCATTGCGGCCCCCAGCCCCGGTTTCCGGTCAGGCCCTCCCGGAAGACGCGAAACCCCGAAAATCGCATGGCGCACTCCCTGCTCGCCCGGCCGGATCAAACCAAGTCTGCGTGAGAGTGGCAATGGCCCGGCGCGCTGCCCATCCGCTTTTCGACAGGATTGGGTCAGGCCGCGACAATTTTCCGGGCCATTGCGTCAATCCACCATGAACGCCTGCACCATGGTCACGTTGTCGTCCATGCCTTCGCCGCTACAGGTGCCCAGCTCGATCTCGCCGACGCCCTTGATGTCGCCGCCGGCGATCAGCGAGGCCCCGTCGAAGCCCTTGGCCTTGGCGGCAAAGCGGATATCGCCGCCGGCAATGATCTGGCCGCCATAGATCCGCATCCGCGCGGCGGCGTGGAAACCGCCTTCGGTGATCAGCACCGCGCTGCCGCCCTCGGCGCAGTTGTCGTCACGGCCGATGCGCAGGTCGGCGGCAGCGATCATCGAGTTGGACGCCGTGGAGGTCGTTGCCACGATCACGTTCTCGAGCGTCACCTTGTTGTCGAACTTCACCCGGCAGTCGGTCACGATCACCACGTTTCGATAGTCGCCCGTGCGCAGCTTGATCTGCTTGTTTCCATTGCAGGCGACGATGTTGACGGCACCTTCGCGTAGATCTTCGGGTTCGATCTCTTCGGCCACGATCTTGGTCGGCACCATGATGTTGATGTAGTCCGGCAGGTTGTCGCCGGTGACATCCTCGAGATTCTCGATGACCGTCGGCACGCGATCCTTGTGCAGCAGGGCGACATACTGGTTGTCCTTCACACAGGTATCGGGATTGAAATCGACATCGGGCAGGGTGTCGTCCCAGACGAATTCGGGATCGTCATCGGTGCCGTCATCCGAACCGGAGTCGTCAGCCTGGTCGGTGTTGTCTTCCGCGCCGTCATCCTCCGACTTCTCCTTGTCGGAATCGTCCTCGGACTTGTCCTTCTTCTCCTTGTCGGAATCGTCCTCCGACTTGTCCTTGCTCTCCTTGTCGGAGTCGTCCTCGGACTTGTCCTTCTTCTCCTTGTCGGAATCGTCCTCCGACTTGTCCTTGCTCTCCTTGTCGGAGTCGTCCTCGGACTTGTCCTTCTTGTCCTTGTCGGAATCGTCCTCCGACTTGTCCTTCTTCTCCTTGTCGGAGTCGTCCTCGGACTTGTCCTTCTTCTCCTTGTCGGAATCGTCCTCCGACTTGTCCTTGCTCTCCTTGTCGGAGTCGTCCTCGGACTTGTCCTTCTTCTCCTTGTCGGAATCGTCCTCCGACTTGTCCTTCTTCTCCTTGTCGGAATCGTCCTCCGACTTGTCCTTCTTCTCCTTGTCGGAGTCGTCCTCGGACTTGTCCTTCTTCTCCTTGTCGGAGTCGTCCTCCGACTTGTCCTTCTTCTCCTTGTCGGAGTCGTCCTCGGACTTGTCCTTCTTCTCCTTGTCGGAGTCGTCCTCGGACTTGTCCTTCTTGTCCTTGTCGGAATCGTCCTCGGACTTGTCCTTCTTCTCCTTGTCGGAATCGTCCTCCGACTTGTCCTTGCTCTCCTTGTCGGAATCGTCCTCCGACTTGTCCTTGCTCTCCTTGTCGGAGTCGTCCTCGGACTTGTCCTTGCTCTCCTTGTCGGAGTCGTCCTCGGACTTGTCCTTCTTGTCCTTGTCGGAATCGTCCTCGGACTTGTCCTTCTTCTCCTTGTCGGAATCGTCCTCCGACTTGTCCTTCTTCTCCTTGTCGGAGTCGTCCTCGGACTTGTCCTTCTTCTCCTTGTCGGAATCGTCCTCCGACTTGTCCTTGCTCTCCTTGTCGGAGTCGTCCTCGGACTTGTCCTTCTTCTCCTTGTCGGAATCGTCCTCCGACTTGTCCTTCTTCTCCTTGTCGGAATCGTCCTCCGACTTGTCCTTCTTCTCCTTGTCGGAGTCGTCCTCCGACTTGTCCTTGCTCTCCTTGTCGGAGTCGTCCTCGGACTTGTCCTTCTTCTCCTTGTCGGAATCGTCCTCGGACTTGTCCTTGCTCTCCTTGTCGGAATCGTCCTCCGCGTCGGAACTGTCGTCGGACTCCTCGTCATCCGACCAGGGATCGTATTTCACCCGGATGTCGCCTTCGGCAAGAATGCCTTCGACATAGCAGGGGTCGGTGCGGGTCTTGAATACGGCATCGCGGACGGCATCGAAGGAATCGATACCGACCATGTGCAGAAGAAGATTGTCGATCGGATTGCCGCGGGCTTCGTTCTCGGCGGCGATGACGCGGACCGCCTCCTTGGAATTCTCGTCGGCGATGAAGGTCGCGGTGTCAGCATCCCAGCGGCCGAACACGATGTCGGATTCGCGCAATGCCTTGCCGTAGCGGTCGGGTGGCAGCATCGCCTCGGTGATCTTCATGGCTTCGCGCCGGGCCGCATCGGGCGATTCCGACTGCCGAAGCTGAAGTGCGGCGTGGGCAACCGAATCCACCGTCACCTGCAACCGTGTGCGTTCGGCCATCAGCTTGTTGAAATCGATGGCCAGACCGGCAACCACCGCCGAAATCAGGAAAAAGTAAAGAGCGAGGATGGTGCTCGCACCGCCCTCGTCCGCCACGAAATTGCGCAGGCTCACGCCGGATCGACCGATGCTTGACATCTCATACCTCCAGAAGGTGCTTGGCGACCACCGTCACCTTGGTGTCCGAGAAATAGCCGCCGAGGATCTTGACCGGCATCAGGTCGAGCGCCGGCACCGTGACCGTGGTGGTCACGAAACCGTCGGCAACGGTGGCGTCCGCCTCGATCGAATCCGACATGTAGGCAAGGTTCTCCAGAACGTATTTCTCGACATCCGTGTCGGACTTGAACATCCCCATCGACAACGCCCGGTTGGCGTCCTGAACCACCCGCAGCATCTGCGACTGGTCGAAGAACACGAGGGAGACGTTGATGACCAGGGCCAGAACCGTCACGAATATCGGCATCCAGATGATGGCTTCGATCGTCTGGCTTCCGTCCTCTTCACGGGCGAACCGTTTGAGGAAACCTCCGGCTTTCTTCATGACACCCTCCGACTGGCTGCTCTCAACCTTCGGGACGTTACTCCCTCAAGCCGGTCGGAAGCCGGGCGCAAAGATGGCAGGATTGAGACAAAAGGTGCAGGGTACGGATACATTTCCCCGGCACCGTTGCCGGAACAGATACAATGCGACGGGGCGGAGCAGGCCCCCGGCCCGCTCCGCGCCCCGCATCCGCAACCGTCGTTTTCCCGGCCTCAGAGGCCCTTGGCGCGATAGCTTTTCGCCACCCTGTCGATCGAGACGAGATAGGCCGCCGTGCGCAGGTCCTGAACATCGGCCCGGTCGTTCCAGACCTCGCTCATCGACTGGTAGGCAATGCGCATGGTGTCATCCAGCCCCGAGCGCACCAGCTCCAGCTCATCCGCGCCGCGCAGGTATTTCGCCTTGAAATCGGGACGCAGCGACCAGGCATCGCCAAGATAGCGGTCCAGCCGCTCCAGCTCGGCCACCAGCGCTTCGTGCCGGGCCTCTTCCTGGCGGCGCTGCATCCGGCCGAAACGGATATGGCTGAGATTCTTGACCCATTCGAAATAGGACACGGTGACGCCGCCGGCATTGGCATACATGTCGGGAATGATGACGGTGCCCTTGTCGCGCAGGATCTCGTCGGCGCCGGCCGTGATCGGCCCGTTGGCCGCCTCGATGATCAGCGGCGCCCTGATCCGGGCTGCATTGGTGAGGTTGATCACCCCTTCCATCGCCGCCGGGATGAGGATGTCGCACTCCTCTTCAAGCACAGCGGCGCCCTCGGCGGTATGCAGCGCATCCGGATAGCCGGTCACCCCGCCGTGATGGACGATCCAGTTGTGCACCGCCTCCACGTCCAGCCCGTCCGGGTCGAACAACGCGCCGTCGCGCTCGATGATGCCGGTGATGCGCGCGCCGTCCTCTTCCGAAAGAAACTTCGCGGCGTGATACCCCACATTGCCCAGACCCTGAACGATGACCCGCTTGCCGTCGAGCTTGCCCGAAAGCCCCGCCTTGGCCGCGTCATGGGGATGGCGGAAGAATTCGCGCAGCGCGTATTGCACCCCGCGCCCGGTGGCCTCGACCCGACCGGCGATGCCGCCGGCATTGAGCGGCTTGCCCGTCACGCAGGCGCGGGCATTGATGTCGGTGGTGTTCATGCGCGCATACTGGTCGGCGATCCAGGCCATCTCGCGCTCGCCCGTGCCCATGTCGGGGGCGGGCACGTTCTGGGCCGGGTTGATGAGGTCGCGCTTGGCCAGCTCATAGGCGAAGCGGCGGGTAATCATCTCCAGTTCGTATTCGTCATACTGGCGCGGGTCGATGCACAAGCCCCCCTTGGAGCCCCCGAACGGGGCCTCGACCAGGGCGCATTTGTAGGTCATCAGCGCCGCCAGCGCCTCGACCTCGTCCTGATTGACCGACAGCGCATAGCGGATGCCGCCCTTGACCGGTTCCATGTGCTCGGAGTGGACCGAGCGATAGCCGACGAAGGTCTGGATCTGGCCGCGCAGGCGGACGCCGAAACGTACCGTGTAGGTGGCGTTGCAGACCCGGATCTTCTCCTCCAGACCGGGGGGCAGATCCATCAGGGCCGCAGCCCTGTTGAACATCAGATCCACGCTCTCGCGAAAGCTGGGTTCGTTCCTCGGTGGCATCAGCGCCCTCCATCGGCATCACTCGCTGCGGCGACTCGCCGCACCCGCTTATTGGCGCTCCGTCCCGACCTGTTCAAGCGCGAAGTGGCCGGATTTCCGACGGTGCGACACTTTTGTTTCCCACTCTGACGAGGGCATAAACATTCGTTTCATTTTCTCCAATTCCGAAACAACCGCAGGGCGCAGAACCGGACTGTCGCGCGTCCCCTGCCGCAAGCCGGGAAAGCGGTCGAATTCCGCCACCATATCGCCACGAAGACCTGCCATCCCTTTCCCTGAATCATGTGCGCCGGCTCACCCTGCCAGCCTGCCGGTTTACATGAGGTTATTGACGAGGAAATTCATGTCGCGCCCCGCCCAGTCCCTGTTTTCCGGGCCCTTTTCCGGGCATGACGGCGACCCGAGCGGCGCCGTCCCGCGGGGCCGGAGCCGCACCCGGCATCGCAACGGCCGGATTGGCCGCCTGGCCGACTTCTCGCGCGACGAGGAAGGCACCCTTCTGGTCTTCGGCATCTTCGCCTTCCTGATCATCCTGATGGTCGCGGGTGTCGGGATCGACCTGATGCGCTTCGAGCGCGACCGGGCCACGCTGCAATACACGCTGGATCGCGCCGCCCTGGCCGCGGCCGACCTGGACCAGCCGCTCCCGCCGCGCGACGTGGTGCTCGACTACCTCCGCAAGGCAGGGCTGGCCGACTACCTCACCGGCCTGACCATCGACGAAGGGCTGGGCTATCGCACGGTTTCGGCCACGGCAGCGATCGACGTACCCACGCAGTTCATGCAGATGACCGGGGTTGACGTGCTGCGCGCCCCGGCCGCGACGACCGCCGAGGAACGCATCGACGGGGTCGAGATCTCCCTGGTGCTCGACGTGTCGGGTTCGATGAACTGGAACCGGCGCCTGCGCAACCTCAAGATCGCCGCCAAGGATTTCGTCGATACCATGATCGACAATTCCCCGGACGGGAACCTGTCGATCTCGATCATCCCCTATGCCACGCAGGTGAGCCTGCCCGACGAGATGATCTCGCAGTTCAACGTCTCGGCCGAGCACAGCTACTCCAACTGCGTCAACTTCGCATCGGCCGATTTCCGCAGCGCCGCAATCAATCCCGCCGCCCCGCTGCAACGGACAATGCATTTCGATCCCTGGTACCGGTTCGACGGGCGCGGCAGCTCGCCCATGGAGTTGATCGGGATGGACCGCGGCTATGACAGCTCGCTGCCGGTCTGCGAAGCGATGCCCAACCGCGAAATCCTGCCCCTGTCGAAGGACCGCGCCACGCTCAAGTCCTATATCGACAACCTCTGGGCGCGCGGCAATACCTCGATCGACGTGGGCATGAAATGGGGCGCGGCGCTTCTCGATCCCAGCCTGCGGGGCGTCGTCGGAGGCCTGATCGGTGCCGGCAAGGTATCCCCCGCCTTCGCCGACCGTCCCACGGATTACGACGCCGGCACCACGCTCAAGGTGATCGTCCTGATGACCGATGGCCAGAATACCAGCCAGTACTACATCAACAACGGCTACCGCAGCGGCGAATCCAACATCTGGTGGAACGCCGAAGAAAGGAAATACTCGGTCTATACCGGGCTTGACGATGACGACCGCGACCGCGACGGCATCTACGACGAACCGATGTTCTACTGGCCCTTCAATGGCACCTGGCGCGACCACGCCTATGGCAACGGCACCTATGAGGAAACCCGGACCGAGCGGGTCTGCCGGTCCTACCGCCGCAACGGCTCATGCCGGCGCTACAGGACGGTCAGGACCACCGTGACCGTGAACGAACCCGGCCAGGCCAGGGTTCTGAGCTACCCCGACCTGTGGGCCTACACCACCATGCGCCGGGTGGTAGAGAGATTCTACAGCCCGTGGATGGGCAGCAGCCGCGCCTGGAACGACTGGTACTACGCGGTGCGCAGCTACGTTCCCTACAGTACCAAGGACGCGCGCACCCGATCCATCTGCAACGCGGCCAAGGCCAACGGCACCATCGTCTTCACCATCGGCTTCGAGGCCCCGGAACGGGGCAAGGCGGTGCTGCGCGACTGCGCCAGCTCGGACAGTCACTTCTTCGACGTACGGGGGCTCGAGATCGCCGACGCGTTCCGCTCCATCGCCTCGTCGATCCGCAAGCTGAGGCTGACGCAATGAAGCGGCTGCTCGGACGCCTTCTGCGGTTCCGCAACGACCAGTCCGGCTCGGCCACGATCGAGTTCGTGATCGTCTTCCCGGCGGTGCTCACCGTGATGCTCTCAGGGGTAGAACTGGGCTTCGTCACGCTCCAGCAGGCGATGCTGGAACGCGCCATGGACATCACCGTGCGCGACATCCGTCTCGGCACCGGCACCGCCCCCCAGCACGACGAGATCCGCGATCAGATATGCGAGCGCGCCGGTTTCATCGCCAACTGCAAAAGCACCCTGCGGCTGGAGATGGTCCGGGTCGATCCCCGCGCATGGGGCGGGATCAGCGACGAACCCGACTGCATCAACCGCGCCGAAGAGGTGGCCCCCGTGCGCAGCTTCGTGAACGGGGCCGAGAACGACCTGATGATCCTGCGCGCCTGCGCCATGATCGACCCGATCTTTCCCACCACCGGCCTCGGCCGGGCGCTGGCCAGGGGCCCCGACGGACAATACGCCCTGATCACCACCAGCGCCTTCGTTCAGGAACCGAGATAGAGGATGCTCACGGCTCTCGCAAACAGGCTCGGCGCATTCGCCCGCGGCACCCGCGGCAGCGTTTCGGTCGAATTCGTCCTTGTGATGCCGTTCCTGTTCTGGGCCTTCATGGCCAGCTACGTCTATTTCGACGGCTACCGGCAGAGCAACACCAACCTCAAGGCGGCCTACACCATCGGCGACCTGATCTCGCGCGAAACCGCGGCGATCGACCAGGAATACGTGGACAGCATGTACCGCCTGCTGCAGATGATGACCCGCTCGGGCTCCGAGGTGAAACTGCGCATCACCGTCGTCCGCTACGACGAAGCCGACGACCGCTACTACGTGGACTGGTCGGCCGCACGCGGCTATGCCACGCTGCGCACCAATGCCAACCTGCGCGACATCGAAACCCGCCTGCCGACCATGCCCGACAGCGAGCGGGTGATCCTGATCGAGACCAGCAACACCTTCGTGCCCCTGTTCAACGTCGGCATCGACCCGATCCCGCTGGACAATTTCGTGTTCACCCGCCCGCGCTTTGCGCCGCAGGTGGCCTGGGCCGGCGCCTGACCGCCCCCCTTCCTCTTGCCGGAAATACTCCGGGGTGAATTGGCCGCAGGCCAAGAGGGGCAGCGCCCCTCGCACCGATCGGATCGCACCGGCGATTCTTCGGTGAAAATTGCCCGCGCGGCCTCGCACCCGTCACCGCCTGCGCGACGGCACCTTCACCCGCCGCCCGCGCCAGACGGCAACGCCCTTTCCACGCAACCGCGAACCACCCCGCGGCGCTCAGACCTGCTCGATCCGCAACGCCACTGGCGCCGAGCTCAGCACGTCAAGACCCCGCATGGCCTCGAGCGCCCGGTCGATCCCGGCCCGGGTGGTCTTGTGGGTGACGATCAGAACCGGCGCCGAAGGCTCGGAATGGCCGTATTGCCGCATCCT
Organism: Piezobacter thermophilus; assembly: GCF_055386745.1. Classification (NCBI taxonomy): domain Bacteria; kingdom Pseudomonadati; phylum Pseudomonadota; class Alphaproteobacteria; order Rhodobacterales; family Paracoccaceae; genus Piezobacter; species Piezobacter thermophilus. The sequence continues at coordinate 2,267,485 of NZ_AP042380.1, forward strand.
GTCGATGGACACGCCGGCCTCGCCCAGGATCGTGGCGATCCTGGCCAGCGCGCCGGGCTTGTCCACCAGCTTCATCCGCAGGTAATACGGCGCCGGCAGCCCGGTGCGGGCCGGAGGCAGCGCCTTGAGCGACACCGCCGGCTGCCCGAAGGTGGGCCCGCGCAGCCCGCGCGCCAGATCGCACACATCGCCCATCACCGCGCTGGCCGTGGGCCCCTCACCCGCGCCGGGGCCGCGCAGCACCACCTGTTCGACCGAATCGCCCTCGATCACCACCATGTTGGTCCCACCCTCAAGCTGACCCAGCGGAGAGGCAGCCGGCACCAGGCAGGGCTGCATCCGCTGCTCCAGCCCCCGCGCCGTGCGCTGCGCCACCCCCAGAAGCTTGATCCGGAACCCCATGTCGGCGGCCTGGCGGATATCCTCCAGCTCGATCCGCTGAATGCCCTCCAGCTCCACGGAGGCGAAATCCGGCCGTGCCCCGAAGGCAATCGCCGCCAGCAGCGCCAGCTTGTGCCCGGCATCGATGCCCCCCACGTCCAGTTCCGGGTCGGCCTCGAGATAGCCCAGCCTCCCGGCCTCCTCGAACAGCTCGTCGTAACTGCGGCCCTCGCTCTCCATCCGGGTCAGGATGTAGTTGCAGGTGCCGTTCATCACCCCCATCACGCGGGTGATCTCGTTGCCGGCAAGCCCCTCGATCAGCGTCTTGATGACCGGGATGCCGCCGGCCACCGCCGCCTCGTAGCGGATCGCGCGGCCTGCGGCCTCGGCACGCTCGGCCAGCGCCTGACCATGCACGGCCAGCATCGCCTTGTTGGCCGTCACCACGTCCTTGCCGGCCGCCAGCGCCGCCTCGACCGAGGCCTTTGCCGGGCCGTTCTCGCCGCCCATCAGCTCGACGAAAACGTCCACGTCCTCGCGCCGGGCCAGGGCGACCGGGTCGTCCTCCCAGCCATAGCCGGAAAGGCTCACGCCCCGGTCCTTGTTGCGGTTGCGCGCGCTCACGGCGCTGATCTCGATCCGCCGGCCCGTACGCGCCGCCAGCAGATCGGCATGGCGCCGGACGATCTTCACCACCCCCGCACCAACGGTTCCAAGGCCGGCAATTCCAAGACGCAGCGGCTGAGACATGGGGCGAAATCCTCTTCTGCGGTGTCCGGCCCGTGGCTTAGCCGGTTCACCGCCCCGGCGCAACGCAACAGATGCGCCCGCCCGCCGGCCCCCCGTTTCCCGTCCTTGCCCGCGCCAGCATCCATCCGGCTCCGGTCATGCCCCCCCACCACCGGCCTGGCGCAATTCCCGCACCCGCCGCTCCAGCGCAAGACGGCGCCACTCCATGGCCGCCTCCAGCTGCGCCGCCTCCTCGGCGGGGGGCGGCAGCGGTGCGGCCAGAGAGCCGATCGGGCGCAGCTGGGGATAATCCGAGTCGCGCAGGTCCTCTCTGATCGTCGCGGCCAGTTCCGGCACCTGCGCACAACCGGCGGACAATGCCAGCACCCCGGCGGCCAGCGCCGCCACCGGAATACGGCGCACCCACAAGCGCACCCGCCAGTTCCGTCCGGTTTTCCGCATCATGCCCCCTGATGCCGCGTCCCGGCGGCCGGCGCAAGCACCAGAGCCGATTTTGGTGCGCCTTCCGGCCCCGCCCCCGGCAAATCCGGCGAATGAGGTTGCACCTGTCCGCCAGCTGTTGTTTCGTATCCGCCAACGGTTGCAACCAGCATCAGGACATTTCCGGGGGGCAAGATGACCATCAGCGCCAGTTCGACCACGGATATCTGGACCTTTTCCTTTCTCGACGAACTCGCCACCGAGACCACCGGCGCCGCGCTCTTTCCGACCGTTTCGGGCGCCGCCGCGGTGACCGTCATCGACGGAACGGCCGGCAACGACACCCTAGCCGGCGGCGCGGGCCGCGACAGGATCGCCGGGCTGGCCGGGGACGACAGCATCACCGGCGGAGCGAAATTCGACAAGCTCTTCGGTGGCGATGGCAACGACACGCTGTTCGGCAACAAGGGCAACGATCTTCTCAAGGGGGGCGCGGGCCGCGATTCCCTGGTCGGCGGGGCCGGATCGGACGAGTTGCGCGGCAACAAGGGCAACGACATTCTCGACGGCGACAATGGCAACGACACGCTGGCAGGCGGGCGCGGAAAGGATTTCCTCGATGGCGATGCGGGCAACGATTCGCTCGAGGGCGGCGGTGGCGCCGATACGCTTGAAGGCGGGGCCGGCGACGACACGATGACTGGCGGGAACGGCGCCGACGAGTTCGTCTTCGACCTCGGCGCCGCGCCGGACCAGGGCACCGACGTCATCACCGATTTCGATACCGCCGCCGACAAGCTGACCTTCGTCGGCCTGACCGCGGCCGATGTCGAGATGATCCAGACCCTCGACGGCATCAGGATCCTGTTCTCGGGCGGGCACCTGCTGCTCCAGGGGGTCTTCGATTCCCCCTCGACGCTCACGGTCGAATATCTCTGAGCCGCCCGGCGGCGGCGTGCCGCGGCAAAAGAGGGGTTTTATCTGAACGCGTGTTCAGATAGCCTTTCGCCCCATGGCACGCACGCAAGGGTCGCATTCCGACATCACCGGTCCGCGCATCCGCGCGGCGGCGTTGAAACTGTTCGCGCGCCACGGATACGCGGCCGTCTCCATGCGCCAGATCGCCCGCGAGGTCGGCGTGCAGGCCGGCGCTCTCTACAACTACATCCCGGACAAGCAGAGCCTGCTTTTCGGGCTGATGGAAAGCCACCTCGAAGAGCTTCTGCAAGCCCGCGCCGCGATTCGCCGCACCGACGATCCGGTGGCGGAGCTGGAAAGCTTCACCCGCTTCCACATCCGGTTTCACCTCGAACGCCCCGACGCGGTGTTCATCGCCTACATGGAGCTGCGCAACCTCACGCCGGAAAACTTCGCCCGGATCGAGACCCTGCGCAAACGCTACGAGGACGAACTGGAAGGCATCCTGCGGCGCGGGGTGGCCGCGGGCCTTTTCGCGGTGCCCGATCCCAAGATCGCGACGCTGGCGGTGATCGCCATGCTCACCGGGGTGAACACCTGGTATCGCGCCGGCGGGCGGCTGTCGCTCGACCAGGTGGAAGCCATCTACTGGGACATGATCCGCAAGGCCGTCGGCGCCTGACCCGATCACGCGAGTAGCATCATGCGGAACGGGGCCCGAAGGCACCGCCCCGCAATGCCCGCGCGCGCCGGCGGCAGCGGCCGGCTTGGTCAGTTGCCGCCGGTCGTCGGGAAGGCCGGCAGCGCCGTCGCCCCCGTCCCGGTTGCCCCGTCGGTCGCCTCGGCCAGGACCGCCAGCCGATCCGCCGACTGCCCCAGAACCGCAGTGCCGCCATTGCGCACCGCGTTCAGCGTCATCCGCATCCACTCTTTCGCCAGGTCCGGCCGGGCCTGGGAAACGCCGAAGCCTTCACGCAGGTGGTGGCTGACAACCTCGCCATAGCCCAGCTGCCCGGCCCCCACCAGCAACACCGCCGAGGCCAGCGCCATCTGCGCGTCATCCGTGCGATAGCCCACCCCCAGGCAGACCCTGCCGCCCGCCGCCAGCTGATCCAGCGGCTTGCCGGACTCACGCAGGAAGGCCGAGGTGTCGGCGATGACCCGGGACGGGCGCTGGGAGGTGATATTGGCCAGGCTCGCCGCCAGCGCCTGGCTCAGCCCCTTGCATTGCTGCACGACCTGCTCCGGCGTCATGTTCGGAATGGCTTCCTCAAGGCGCGAGCTTTCCGCCATGGCGTTGGTCCGGGCCAGGCAGAACTGTTCGTTGAGGGCAAATTCGCTGTCCGCCACGCGCCCGGCAGCGGTCAGCCCGCCATTGGCGGCGGTGAGCACCCCGATCTCGTTGCAATGCTCGCCGATCGAGCGGCTGTTCTGCCCGAAGGTGAAACTGGGCAATGCCGCGTTGCCGCCGCCCGTCCGGGGCTGCGGGGCCGGGGTCGGGGCGGGCGCCGGCGCGGGGGCGACGGCCGACTGGATCGGCGGCGCCTGGGTCGGAATGCCAAGCTGTTCGTTGCGGAAGGTGCGCAGCAGGCCGCGCTGGCCCTGCGTGGCAAGGATCTGGTTGTAGGGCGGCACATTCGCCGATGCGAGCGCGCGCTGGTAGCTGCTCAGCAGGAAGTCGCGCTCGAAATCGTCGAGATAGCCGTCGGCCGTGTATCCCATTTCCGCCTGGAACCTGGAAATGGCCGCGCGCGAGCGCCGGCCGATGGCTCCATCCACGGGCCCGGCATCGTAGCCGAAGAAGTTCAGCGCCGTCTGGATGTCGCGATTCATCTGCTTCTGCGCCTGGTGGGCCGCCGCGTTGCGCCGGGCGGCTGCGGCTGCGGCCGCCTTGCGCTGCTTGTTCTTGTTGACCTCGTTGACGATGATCCCGCCCAGGATCGCACCACCCAGCAGCGCCGCCGCGTCATTGCCCGCCGCGACCCTCGTGGCGGGGGCCGCGATCATGCTGGCGGCCATCAGGGAAACCATGAATTTGCGTCCGATCATCGTGAAATCCTCGACCTCGTGTAACCTTTCCGCGCCCTGTTGGCAGGAGCGGCGCTTTCGGTTGATACATGAACATCAATCGAACACCAGCCCATCAAACAAACCTCTCCCTGTCAAGCACGCGAACCGGCAAGCATTTGCCGAACACCCGACCCAGCCGCCCCCGCGCAGCATCCGCTGCGCGCCCGCCGCCTCAATCCAGCGCCAGCGACAGAAGCGCCTCTCTCCCCATGTCGGGACGCGCGGCATAGACGCCCAGATCGCGCCAGAAACTGTCCAGCATGTCGCGCTCGGACGGTCGGCCGGACAGTGAAAGCTCTTCGCGCAGAACGTCATGGGCGGTCTGCCGCTCCTCCGGCGTGGTCTCCGTGCTCAGCGTCTCCAGAGCCGCCCGGTAGGACAGCAGGTAACCCGACTGCCGGCGGCGGAAGGCCTCCAGCTGGCGCACATGCGCCCGCATCTGCCGCCTCAGCACGTCCGACGCGCGGCCGGCGCGCTGAAACGCCACCAGCATGCGGATGCTTTCCTGCCTGGCGGCGATCCGGTCGGCGGTGTCGCGCAGGGCACGCACGAACATCGCCCCCGCCAGGAGGGTCGCACGCGCCGATTGCATCCGCGCCGTCTGCGCCCGGTCGCGATCGCGCCGAAGTTCAAGCTGGATCGCCCCCAGCGCCGCCTTGCGCCGCGGGTCGGGTTCGGCCGCAATCAGGGTGGACAGCAGAAGATCGGGATCGGCCGCGCCACCCTTGCCGCCCGCCCTCTCGGTCAGCGCCTTCCAGCGGTCGCGGATTACCGCCAGCCGCGCATCCGAGGTCACCACCGGCGCCGAGATCACCAGCCGCACCCCGAAGGTGGCCGAGCGCGTCGGCACCCCCCGCCCGTCGAAGGGCGGATATTCGGTGCGTTGCGCGCTGAACAACTGGTCACCGGAGGAAAGCACCGAGCCCCCCCGCGTGACCACCCCGCCCGCCTGCCCGTGCAACCGCCCCGCCGCGTTCAGGCGGAACGGCTCGAACACCAGCTCCTCGGCATTGCCGTAGACGTCGAACAGGCCCAGCGGGTTGGGCTTGCGCAGCCCCACCGGCCCCAGCCGCCCGCGCCCCGAGCCGGGGGTCTGGAACAGCGCGTGTTCGCGCATGTCCCCCGCCCCGAAATAGGTGCGTTCGGCAAAGCGGGCGTCATCCACCCGCGCCCCGCCGCGGGCGGCATATTCCCACTCGTCCCCGGTGGGCAGGCGGAAGAAGCCGGCCGCGCCATCGGCGCGCGGCATCCGTTCGGGCGCGTTCGCCAGCAGCCATTCGGTATAAAGGCGCGCCGCATCCACCGCGTCGAACCAGCTCAGCCCGCCTTTCGCCAGCCGATCGCGGCGGGTGGGCGCGGAGCAGTCGCCATGCAGCGCGCGCCACTGACCCTCGGTCATCTCGTAGCGGGCGATGTAGTAATGCGTGGCCCCGCCCTCTTCGAAAGGGCCGCGCAGGAAGGTGGTGCGCAGATCGTCGGCATAGCCGGTGGCCGCGACCGGCTGACCCAGCCGCAGCCGCCGGTCGGCCAGCGGGTCGGCCGCCTCGACCGGAACCGTCACCTTCTGAAACGCCATGGCCGCGCCGCAGGGCATGGGCAGGACCAGATCGGCCGGGTCGCCCCGCGCCGCCGCCGGATCGGCAAGCTCCACGGGCCAGGATTCGGCCCGGACCGCCGCCGCCCACAGCAGCGCAACCACCACCAGGGGGCGCATCACGCCCCCTCCCGCAGCACGCTGGCCGGGTCCAGCCGCAACACCGTCCACGCCGCCAGCCCCGCCGCCGCCAGCACCAGTGCCAGCACCCCGGCGCAGATCGCCAGCGCCTGCCCGGGCCCGATCACCGCCAGTTGCGCGCCCTCGGGCAGCCCGTCGCCGAACAGCGCCGCCGCCGCCCGCCCCGCCAGCGCATAGAGCGCAAACGACAACGCCAGCCCCAGCGCCGCCGTCACCGCCGCCTGCACCATCGGAAACAGGGCAAGCTCGCCGGCCGGAACACCGAGAAGCGATATCCCGGCCAGAACCTGCCGCTTGCGCACCGCATCCGACCAGAACCCGAACAGCAGCGCCGCCCCCAGCCCCGTCGCCGCCATGCCCGCGGTCAGCGCCAGCGCCAGATCAAGCCGCCGACCCAGCCCCAGCAGCGAGGCAATCTCGCGCGTGCGGGCGGTGGTGGAAATCCCCAGCGCCCGCTCCACCCGCGCCTGAAGCGGCGCCACGTCCTCAAGCCGCCGGGCATAGAGCCGCACCCCGGCATAGGCCGGCACGCGTTCGCTCAGCTCGCGGGTGCCGGTGATGCCGTATTCGGGCAGGCTGTAGGACTCGTAGAACGCCTCGATCAGGTCAAGCGTCTCGAACGGCGCCAGAACCGCCCGCCCGGCCACCGCGCGCTCGGGCAGGACGGCCGCCACCACCGCCGTCAGAACCAGTTGCCGGGGCCGGCCCTCGGCCTGGGTGATCATCTGCACCTTCTGCCCGGCCTGCAGGCCCAGCTGGGCGGCCAGAGCGGCGCTGACCGCGACCTGCCCCGCCTCCAGCACCACCTCCGGCGGCAGGGTCGGATCCCCCGCCCCCGAGGGCATCACCAGCGCCGGGCGCATCCGCCGGCCGCCCTCGCGCCGCAAGTTCACGTAATCGAACTGGCTGCGCACCTTCGGGGTCAGGAATGCCACCTCGGGCCAGTCGCGCAGCGGCGCGATCTCGGGCTCGGTCAGGGTCACGTTGCCGGAGGTGTCGATCTGCAGGTTCGCCGGATCGGCCAGCATCTCGCCGATCAGCGCCGCGTAGACGCCGTTCTTGACCCCGAACAGAACCAGAAGCGGCACCAGCACCCCGACCATCACCGCCACGTTGCAGATCAGGAAAAGCCGGTCGCGCAGCAGATCGCGCAGGGCGAGCGAGGCAATCAGCATGGCGCCGCCTCCAGCCGGCTTACGACCTCTCCCCCCGGCCCGGCCGCGACCGAAAGCGACAGGCGCGCAATCCCGAAGGCGCCGATCCGGTCGAGATCGTGACTGGACAGGATCACGCCGCAGCCCTGGGCCCCGGCGATTTCCAGCAGCAACTCCAGCACCCGGTCGGCGCTTTCGGGGTCGAGCGACCCGGTGGGTTCGTCAGCGATCACGAAGGGCGGGCGATGGGCCAGCGCGCGGGCCACCGCCACCCGCTGGCGCTGACCGATGGACAGCGCGCCGGGGCGCAGCCCGGCCACCCCCTCCAGCCCCAGCCGCGCAACCAGGTCGCGGCACCAGTCGAGATCGGCGTGCCCGGCCACCCGCTGCGAGAGCGCGACATTCTCGGCCACCGTCAGAAACGGCATGAGCCCCCCCGTTTGCGGTACGAAACCGAACATCCGCCCGCGCATCCGCGCCAGCGCCCGGCTGCGCGGCCCCGCCGCCCACATCCCGGCCAGATCGCGCCGCGCGCCGGCCGCGTCCTGCCACTCGTAGCTCCCGCCGCCCGGCCCCGGCGGGCGCAACAGGCCGAGGATTTCCAGCAGCAGCGTCTTGCCCGACCCGCTGGGCCCGGTCAGCGCCACCGCCTGACCCGCGCGCAGCTCCAGCCTGCCCCATTCCAGCCGGAACAGCCGGTCGCCATCGCGCAGGTCGCACCTCCCCGCGCCAAGCCGCAACGCCCCGCTCACCGGCGCTCAGGGCAGCACGTCGAACGGCATGGCAAAGACGTATTCGCCATCCGGCGCCCCCTCCCACAAGGCCGTCCACACCGCCGGGTCGTGCAGCCACTTGCGGTATTGCGCAAGCTTCTGGCGCATCCCGTCAAGGATCGTGCGGCGGTTCATCGCGCTCTGCCGCCAGCGTTCCTCGGTGGTCAGCATGAGCTGGCTTTCATAGGGCAGATCCTCAAGGAACTCGAGCGCACCGCCCAGCGTCTCCGCCTCCGGGTTGACCAGCCGGTCGGGGTTGAGCGCCATCCGCGCCACCACGTCGCGCACCTGCGCGAAGAAGCGGTCCGAATCCTCGGCGCTGCGCGCCCGCTCGCCCAGGGTCAGAAGATTGTCGAGCAGCTCGGCCATGGTCGCCATCTCGTTGCGGGTGACCAGAAGGCGCGGCTCCACCGCCAGCTTCGCCGGGTTCTCGACCGCCTTTTCCGACACCCAGCCCTCGATGATGTCGGGGGCCTGGGTGCCCTTCTGCCGGCCCAGCCAGGCCAGCCGCATCGCCCGGCCCAGATCGACCAGCTCCTGCCCGCGCTCCTGCGGGGACAGCAGCGGGCGTTCCTCGCGCGCCTCGCGGATCATGTCGGTCAGCGCCGTCACCAGCCGCGTCACCGTCGCCTCGAACGCCGCCTCCGACCCGTCGGAGATGCCGTAATAGTAGCTGTTGCCATTGAACCGCGACAGCGCCCGGTACTGCGCTTCGGCCCAGGCGTGCTGGGCCTCGCCCCCGGCCGGGGTCTGCAGGTGCAGCGTCATCACCGCCACCCCCTTGTCCTGCGCCGCGCGCTGAAGCTCGGCCGGGCCGATGGGCGAGCGCGCGTTGGGATCGCGTGGATCCTTGGGGCCGGCATCGGTGATCAGGATGACGATGCGGGCATCGAACGGATCGCCCCCGGCGGGCTCCCACCGGGTCAGTTCCACCGCGTCCTCGACCCCGGCAAGGCTGTCCTCGTTGAACCCCGGCGAGTTGGCCACCGCCACCTTCGTCGCCGCCCGGATCGTGGCGATCACCGGCGTCTGATCGCGGCGCCGCTCCAGCGGCAGCAGCGTGCGGGTGCGGTATTCCAGCCCCGGCACCGCGCCCGGGTTGTCGCGAAAGCCCACCACCCCGAACTGCACCCGGCTGCCGATCTCGGTTCCACGCAGCTCCTCGACGATCTTCTCGACCGCCTTCTGGGTGCGGGCGATATAGGGGCCCATCGACCGGGTGGTGTCGAAGACGAAGACGATCCCCGCATCGAAATCGTCCGAGATCGCCCCCGTCTGCCCGCCGCCCTCGCGTAATGGCACCGAGGCGACCTTCATCAGCAGGTTGTCCTCGTAGGTCAGCGGGTGCAGATCCTGCACGAAATCGAGGATCGGCATGAGATAGAGCCGCTCGACGATGTTGACGAATTCCTTCGGCTCGGCCGCCACGATCCCGTCGGCCGGATCGGGCCGGCCGGCCTCGATGGCGGCCAGCATCCGGTCCTGGTCGGCGGCCAGAGTCTCGCTCTCCATCAGCCGGCGCAGGGCGGCCTCGGATTCGAACAGGATCTGGCGCTTGCGCCCGGCGGCATTGGTGAAGGCGGCGACGATGTTGTGCTTCCACGGCACCACCTCGGCGGCTGCGACCCAGCCCTCGGGGCCGGCGGACACCGAAGGGCCCACCTGATACCAGCCGGGGCGCACGGCATAGACATAAAGGGGCTGGAAGGCGGGATACCGGCGCGCCGCATCGGCCCCGGCCTCATCCGCGGGGGCGGGGCGCAGCATGGCGCCGGGCCGGGTGAGGACGCGCTGATAGACGGTCTTGCGCCCCTCGACCACGAGCGGACGCTGCGGTGCCGCCCCGGCCGGCGGCGCCATCTCCGCCACCCCCAGCGCCAGCAGCACCGCGATGCCGCCCCGCCACAGCAGCCTAACCACAGAAATCATCGAAAGCCCCCTTCTCCAGCGTGCCCTCGGCGCCGCGCAGGCGCGCGCACACGGCGGCAAGACGCGGCCGGACCCCCTCGGCCCCGGCGCGCACCGCCCGCGCATAGTATTCGGCCGCCTTGGCCGGATCATCCCCGAAGCTCAGGCCGATCACCCGTTCGATCCGGGCATCCTCGACCCCGCCGTCATAGAGCGCGCCGAACAGCGCCAGCGCGGCCGGATCGTCACGCGCCGCCGCATCCTCGACCAGGCGCAGGGCGGCATCGGGGGCAAGCGCCGCGCCGCAGCGGCGGATCGCGCGTTCCACCGCGACAAAGCCGCCATCAACGGCGCGCAGCCCCTCATAGTCGCAGACCGGCCCCCGCCCCTCCGGGCCGGCAGACAGATTTTCGGTTGCCTCGCCTGTGCTTGCCGGCTGATCTTCACCTTCGAAGCGCGACCACCACCATGCGGCCGCCAAGGCGGCGAGAAGAACCGCCGGCAGCAAAATCCACCTCCACCGCCGCCGGCCTCCCGGTGGCGGCGAGGGCGCTTCCTCCTCCGCATCGGGGGGCGAATCCGGCAACGCACCGGATTCGGGCACGGACCCGGGGGCGGGTTCGGGCGATGGTGGCGAAGGCGGCTCTTCCGCAGCGGGCTCCTCCGCCTCGGGGCGGCGGGCCGGGCGGATCGCCCCCGTCGCGGCAGCACCCGCGCGCGGGCCGACGCTGTCAGGCCAGATCACGTCATGCACCACCACGCCCAGAACGATCCGCAAGGGCGTGTATTCCTCGATCCGGTCCACGATCCCGGGGCCGATGCGGATGCGGTCGGCGCTGCCCGAGCGCTGCACGGGAAAGGGGCCGAACCCGTACCGCTCGCGCTGCCAGCCATCCGGCCCCAGCCAGCGTTCGCCGTAACTTTCCTGAACGGCGACGCGCACTTCGGTTTCGGCCAGCGTTCCCGCGGGAAGCTCCAGCAGCGCGTGGCCGCCAGCCGGCGCGCCCGGGTCGGGGCGAATGACGAGCTTCATGCGCCCTCCCGTTCCCGTTCGCGCAACCCGGCCAGGATCTCGCCCAGAGCGAGGTTCTGCTCCACGTCGATCTCGCCTCCGGCCATGTCCTTCGCATTGGCGACGAACAGCGCGAACAATGCGTGCACCCAGTCGCTCCAGACATCGGCGGCCAGCGTCCGGGGCCGCTCGGGCAGATCGTCCACCCGTTCAGAGACCGGTCGTTCGGCAAAGACGGGCCGGGCCTCGCCATCCGGCGGCTCCACCCGCGGGCGGTCGGCTTCGGGGATGTCGCGCATCCCCAGCGTGGCCACGAAATCGTTGATCCGCTCGGCCGCGACGATGGCGGCGGGCGGGGCCTGGCGTTCCACGGTCAGGCCGAAATTGACCTCTGCCAGCGCCCGCGCGGTGCGCGGTGCCAACCCGGTGCGGCGCGCGGCATGGATGAGTTCGGCCACCAGATCGGCCGCCGTGGCATCCCCCAACCCCCAGGCCGCGCGCCGGGCGCGATCGTCGCGCAGCGCCTTCATCCGGTCGATCCATGCCTCGACCGCGCTCTGCGCCTGGAACTGTTCCAGAGTCATTGTCCGCGTGCCGCCCCCGTCCCGATCAGCACCGCCTTCCGGCCGCGCCCGGCGGCCGCCGGGGCGCAGCGGGCCCGGATCCGACGCCGTAGCCCGGGGCGCGCTCATGGCGGCGGCCACCGCATTGCTGATCCGGACCGAAGGCGGCACCCGCGAGATGCGCGCCTCGATCTCGTCCTGATCGACGGTCAGCGCCTCCAGCAACGCGCCGAAGCGGTGCCGCTCGAGCGCCACCAGCAGATCGTCGATCACCCGATCCGCCGCCTGCTGCTTCTCGCCGATCCGGGTCTGAAGGTCGTCCGAGAGGTGATAGGGGGCAAGCGCGCGGGCCATCTCTCCTGCGATCGTCCCGATCCGGGCCGAGATCTGGCGCAGCTTGCTGTCGGGCCTGCACACCCGCGCCAGCGCCGCGGTGAGATGGCTCACCCCGCCGTCATTGAGCGACATGGCCGCATCCCACGCCGCCTCGGGATCGGCGAAATGGCGCCGCACGGCGGGCGCGCGCAGGCAGCCCGCACGCAGCTGGGCGATCCGCTCGGCCTTCTCCGGGCGCAGGCGAAGCTCGCGCCGGGCATCGTCATACTCGATCAGACCGTCCACGTAGTAGTTCGGATTGCGCAGCCAGAAACAGTTGTCGAAGGGCCGGCCCGGCAGCCATTCGTCCACCCACGGATCGGCCCCCTTGCCGAACTTTTCCAGCAGCGATGCCTGCATCCGCCGCTCGAACCGGCTTTCGTCGCCGCCCTCGGCGGCGCTGTCGGAAAGGTGCTTGTCGAACTTGGTCAGCACGAAGAACAGGGCCGTGTCGCCCTGCGCGCGCTGCTGCGGGGTGGCGCCATGGGTCGCGGCGATCCATCCCTGCACCAGCCCCGGCAGATCGACGGTTTCCATGTTGCCGTCGGGAATGCACAGCAGCATCGAGGTGATTTCCTGATTCTGCACGTAGCGGTCGAACAGATAGGCCACCTTGCCGCGCAGCAGAAGTTCGGGAAGGATGGCCTCGGACTTGGCGAACGCGGCCTCAAGATCCTGCTCGAACCTGTTGCGGGCACCGGGAAAATCCAGAAGATCGGTTTCGGCGAAAATCGGCGAGGGCAGATCGCGCATCGGCAGCACCAGCTCGGCCGCCAGCGCGCAGACGACCGAGCGCGGCAGCTCCGCCACCCGCCCGTCGCCGGTCGAGACCGTCAGCGGTGCCCCGTCGGCCCGGCCGCTCAGCGTCTTGACGTCGATGATCGAGCTTTCCCGCGGCACCAGCGCATCAAGCCCGGCAAAGACCTCCTGCGCATGGCCCAGCCGGCCCAGAGCGCCGGCCAGCCGCGTGTAAAGCCCCGAAAACGGCGCGTGATCCCCCCAGAGCAGCGCAAACAGCGCCGCCCGGTCGGCGCTGGCAAGGCGGGGGGCGATTTCGGCGGCCTCCTCCCACAGCGGGCGAAGGGCAGCCGCATAGGCCTCGCGGCCAAATACCGTCTCGACATATTCGGCAATGTCGTGAACGTCGTCCTCGGAAAGCCCGGGCTGCACCGCCCCCGCCCGCGCCCGCGCCGCGTCGAGGCGCTCGGAAATCAGCGCCGCATCGGGGACCGGCTCGGACCGGTCGCCGTCCATGAAGAAGCTGTTGACCAGCGTGAGGATGATGTCTGCTTCGCTCAGAAGCGTGAGCTTCACCGGGTAACCATCGGGTGACGCGTATCTTTCCATGGTGAACCGGGTGACCAGGCCGGTGCTTTCGCCCTCGCCCTCGGGGTTGATCTCGCGGATGTAGTCGAGCTGCCCGCCGGCATAGTCGGCCACCAGCGTGCCCTTTTCGGGGCGCGCAAGGACCGACACCAGGAAGGACTTGCCCGCCTGGCTGGGGCCGAAGACGCTGACCGACATGCGTCTGCCCGCCGCCCGTGCCAGCCGCTGCGCCCGCCGTCCGGCCCGACGCAACCCCTGCACCAGCGACCGCGCTTCGGCGCCGACCAGATCGGCATTGCCGGGGGTTTCGACCCAGGCCCGCGCCCGCGCCGCCAGATCGGCCACGTCCCTGCACGCCTGCCCAAGCCTTTCCTGCGCCTCTTTCGTCATCGTGCTCTCCTCACAACCGGAACACCCCGGTGTCGATCCAGTATTCCTCCTCAAAGCCCAGCGTATGCAACCGCAGCCGCACTTCCGAAGGCTTCATCGCGGTCCCTTCGGCATCCTCGACCTCGACCACCGAGAAGGCCTCGCGCAGGGCCTCGCGCCGCAGGACGCCTTCGGGGGTGTCGTTGTCGGGGTCGTCGTCGAAATCGGTCCGCTCCAGCGTCACCCGAAGCGGCGCCCGCTCCTGCGCCGAACGGGTGGCGAAATCGAGCCGGTAAAGCGGCGTCGTCGTCCACCGTTCAAGCGGCAGCTGGCGCGATCCCAGCATGATCGGCGTATGCATCGTGACCTCGGCCAGCATCTGAGCCGCCGAAGCCGGCCCGTTCGCCCCGTGGCCGTCGCCATCGGCATCGGTGCGAAACAGGATGCGCGAATCCGGGATCTGCCCGGAATTGTCCATCTCGCCGATGAAACGGGCGGTGGACTGCATCCGCAAGGCCCGCGTCGTCACCTTGAAATTGGGAATCCGTGCCTGCGCCAGCGCCATCAGCAGCCCGCCCACGGCCACGGTGGACTTGGGGTCGCCCACGCGCTGGGTCACCGGGTCGCGGAACGGGTACCACCGCCCCGTCTTGCAGGCATGCATCGGGATCAGCCGGTGCGGCGGCACCACCAGCAGCTCCTGCAATATCGCCCGCACCGCCGGCAGGCGCGAGGGCCGCCCGGTCAGAAGAACAACGTCGGCGCCCAGATGCGCGATCACCTCGGCCATGTTGCCAAGCGCCTTGTTCAGCACCTCGCGGGCGATGCCGTCAACGTCCTGCCGCCCGAATTCCAGCGCCACCTCGCCCAGCCGGAACCCCTCGGCGCCAAGGCCCCGAGCGGCCTCCTCGACATAGGCCGCCAGGGCCGCCGGAACCGGCTGGCGCCCCTGCCCGTCCGTTTTCACCTCCTCGCCCAGCGCCAGAACGTCGCTTGCGCGAACCGTCAGCTTGTCGAACTCGCAGGCCTCCTCGCAGGCGTTCAGCACCGCCACCGCCAGCGGCATCAGGACCCGCAGCGCGAACTGGCGGCGCTTCTGCACGCTCTGCTGATCGAGCCCGGCAAAGTCGCCGCCGAACAGCTCGCGCAGCTTCTCGGCGGCATGCGCACCGCCCGCCCCGGCAATCGCCTGCCGGATGCCCGGAAGCACGATCACCGAGATCACCCGCTCCAGCAGCTCGTCGCCGGCAACGCGGAAGGTCTCGCGGAAATTCTGCCGCGGGTGCAGAACCCGCCCGGCCTCGCCCCACCAGGTGGTGATCATCAGGTCGGTGGTGCCGCCGCCGATGTCGATACAGGCCAGCCGCAGCGACGGCGCGGAGGGCGCGCCCTCGCGCATCGGGCGCGGCCTGCCCTTGAGTTCGAGAAAGCGGTCGATCCGGCCCTCGAATTTCTGGGTCAGTTCGGAATGAAGCCAGACCAGCTGCGTGCAGCTGGCCTCGTCCCATTCCACGATCAGCTCGGGCATCCGCGACAGCGGGCCGGGCTGGCCCTTCAGCCCCAGCATCGCCCAGACCAGCTTCAGCGCCCCGCGCGCTCGCGAGCGGATGATCGCCTGTTCCTGCACGGTCAGCGCCGTAGGCAGGGTCAGGATGATCCGGTCCAGCCGCCGCGGCAGATCCGATTGCGGCCGCCGGGCCCGGCCGGCCGGGGCGTTCACCTGCACCAGCGCGTGTGAAAAGATCTCGGCCAGCAGGAAACCGAACAGCGACGAACGCGAAAAGCGCGGCCGGATCGCGGGCGTTTTCGAGACCTGCCCGCGCGGGCGCAGGCGCGCGCGTTCGTCCTCCTCCACCTGCTCCAGAACGTCGCCTTCTTCGTTGAGAAACCGCATTGCCGCACGCAGCGATCGGGGCAGGTTGTTGGGATCGGCATGATGGTGAAACCGCCAGTCCTGGTGCAGCGGCGCATCGTCCCACAGATAGCGTTTCGGGCTGGACAGCCCCGAGGCGGTCTCGGTCCCCTCCTCCTCGGCCACCATGCGCAGCGCCTCGGGGCCGGTGCGCACGATCGAGGGCCACAAGAACGCGTTGCGCCGCCCCGAGCGCGAGGCCAGGCGTTCGTCGCCCATGCGGTGTTCCGAGAACTCCACCCGGCTTTCGAACAGGCCGGAATAGTGGAATTCGGGGCGCGACAGGTCACGGATTTCCAGCGGAAACGAGCGCGCCAGATCGGTGCGCATCTCGCCAGGGAAGCGCTCGATCAGGATGCCGCAGCTGCGCGAATTGCCGATGTCGAGCACCAGATCGACATCCACCGGGGTGACGCTTTCGCCTTCGCCCACCGTGTTGGCCAGCCGCAGCCCGGGCACCTTCACCGCATGACCGATCAGCCGCAGATAGGCCAGGTAGCGCGCCCAGTGCTCGAAGCGGTGGGGCAGCGATTCGCGGGTCACGCTGCGGCCGGGCCGTTCGGCGCGCTTGAACGCCATGAACAGATCGTCCAGCCAGTCCGACACCCATTTCTGCAGGTCCAGGCTTTCGCCGTTCTCGCCGGTTTCGGGCCGGCGCAGGAACCACGCCATCCGCGCCGCGTCCGTGACAAGGCGGAATTCGCGCGATTTCTCGGCATCGCTGCGGTCGGGGCCGAGATAGCGCAGGCCCTGCTCCCCCTCGACCAGCGCCGTGTCCAGCGCCAGTTGCACCCGATGGGTATGGCCGGTGAGCGGGTCGGGTTCGTCAAGTTCCACCGTACGCATCCGCGCCCAGGCCGAGGGGCCGGGATCGAAGCGTTCCTCGCCCCCCGGCCCGCGATCGTTGCGCAGCCGCAGCACCGGCACCGGCACCCATTTCGACAGGAACGGCTCCAGCGCAGCGACGGGGCGGATGGCATAGGCGTCATCGTCGGGCCGCGCGCCGGCCTCGATCGCCTCGTCCAGATCGGCCTCGCCGCTCAGCGGCAGGAGTTCCCACTCCTCGCCCGCCCCCTCCCGCGAATCCCCCGATCCGGCCCGGCGTTCGATGAACCTTGCGTTCCTGAGATCGAACGCATCCAGCCGGAAGCCGAAATCGAGGATCTGCGTGCCGGAAAAGGGCACCAGCGTGATCTCGTCGCGCCACTCGGTCAGGGGGGCCAGTTGTCGTGACTGCTTCATCTTGCCTACCTCGTGATGGGGCTGTCGGTGGAGGGCGCGGGCGGGCGCGAGACCGGCGGCTCCGGTGCCGGTTTCGTCGGTGCGGGGGCGGGGGTCGGTGCGGGGACGGGGGGAAGTGCCGGCGAGAGCGGCACGACCGGCCGGCAGACCCGCGCGGTCAGGGCGATCTCGCGCTCAAGCGCCCCGATTTCATCCCGGATCGCCGCTTCCTCGGACCATGCTGCCGCCAGCGCCGCCCCTTCGCCGGGGCACAGATCCGGCCCGGCCGGATTCAGGCCGCAGGGCGCGATCATCAGGTAAAGGATCGCGCCGATCATCAGCGCCACAAGCGCCCATCCCGCCGCCAGAAGCCACCGCCAGGGCCAGGCGCGGCTGCCCCCGCCGCCCGCGCCGATGCCCGGAGCCGGTGCCGGATGCGGCACCCGCCCGGTGAGAACGCCGCGCACCGCTCGAGCCTCGCTGCGGATCCAGGCCCAGTGGACCAGGACCGGACGCAACCCGCCCTCCGGCGTGCGAATGGCAAAGATCATCTCTTCGCCCGGAATTTCCAGCGCATTGCCCAGCGCCTCGGCCAGGCGCCGGTCGGCTGCATCCGCGCTCTGCGCCAGCCGGTCGGCCTCGGCCCGGATATCCGCCACCAGCGCGTCGAGACGGGCACGCAGCGCCTGCCTGTCGCCCGGCTCGAGCGCCGACAGGGGCAGGCCCGTGCCCTCGACCGGGGCGTGCCAGTCGATGCGGTCGCCATGTTCGCTCGGCACCGGCTCGGCCAGCAGCGCCGCGTGATCCTCGCCCAGCCGGTCGCGAAGCACGCCGGTCAGAAGCTCCCACGAACGCTGCGCCGCCGCTCCCAGTGGTTGCAGCCCTTCCGGCGCGGTGGTGACGAGGACCGATCCGTGCATGCCCCCCGCCCCTAGTTTCCGCCCTGCCCGCCGCCCGCCGGCGCGGCCGGATCCACGCCCGGGGCCGGCGCCGCGGCGGGTTGCGGCACGATCACCGTCGGCACACAGGGGGCCGTGTCGACTTCCGGCCGGGCCTCGGTGCCGTCGAGAAAGTCCAGGATGGAGGCCGTCGGCAGGGCATAGCCCCGGTTCTGCAACCGCCCCTCGCGGACGAAGCTGTTGAGGCCGACCACGCGCCCGCACATGTCCACCAGCGGCCCGCCGGAATTGCCCGCCGCAAGCGGCGCCGAGTGCATGATCACCGATGTTTCGGGGCCGATCTTCTGTTCGGCATTCACGATCCCGTCGGTCACGGTCAGCCCCGGCATCGCCCCCGCCCGGCCCGCCTTGAGCACCGCGAAATCGGCGTCCATCTCCAGCGCGTCCCCCGGATAGCCGGCGGCAATCACCTGTTGCAGCCGCATCGACCCCTCGGGCCGGTAGAAGCCGAAGGCCGGCAGCCCGGTATCCCCGATCCGCAACAGGGCGAAATCGGCGCCCGTCTGCTCCAGCGGTCCCTGCTGGCGGATCACCTGCGCCGCCTGCGGGGCGGAAACTGCGCCGCCGGCGACGACGATCCCCCCCGCGCCGGCGCCGGCGATCACGTGCTGGCCGGTCAGGATCAGCCCCGGCCCGACCGATATCCCCGATCCGACGACCAGCCCTTCGGGGCCGGGCACGAGAACCAGCACCGTGCGCGCCTCGATCCACTCCAGCAGCGTCTCCTCCTGCCCCGCCGCGTCGCGCGCGGGCAGCACCACCCGGTCGGGAGGGCTGGGCAGCAGCGCGTCGGGTGCAGCCTCGGCCCTGCGGGGGAAGGCGGTACCGACAGGCGGCGGCAAAAGTCCCTCGGGCGTGCGGCCGTCGGGCAGGACCAGCGCCCCGTCGGGGCGGCATACCGCGCCTTCAAGCGCCGCCTGCAACTGGTCGCGCCGGGCGCGCAGGCTGTCGTTGAGCGCCCTTTGCGCCGCCAGCCGGTCGGCATCGGTCACGGCAGCCGGCCCGGGCCGGGGGAAGATCCGGGTTCCCGGCATCAGGAGCCAGGCCAGGACCGCGCCGGAAAGGATCAGCAGCACCAGCAGCGGAACCCAGGCCCAGCGAGACAGGCGGTCAGGCGACGGACCCGGCGTTTCGGAAGGTGCGGGCGTCGCCATGGCGGCCTGCGGGGCCGTGGCGGCAGCAGAGGCGGGGCGAAGCGCCGGCAGCGGCAGAAACCGGCCCAGCGTGGCCGCGTAATGGGACGGGCGCGCGGCCGCATTGGCACCGCGGGCGCCGGGCATGAGCCCCCAGTTGACGATGACCGGGCGGTCGTCGATCACCATCACGTCCCCCGCGCCCATCACCGTCAGCGCGCCCAGCACCAGCTCGGCCGTCGCCGGATCTTCGGCCAGCGGGCGCAGCGGGCGCAGGTGATCGGCCAGCCAGGCCTCGGCCCGGGCGCGCTCGTCGGGGGCGAGATCGTCGAGGGGGCGCACCTCGCCCGTCCCCGCGCCGTCGGCATACCACGACACGGTGGCGGGGGCGGCATCGTTGCCACGGCTGATCAGCGGCTCGGCAAAGAGCGCGGCCACCTCGGGCCCGGCACGTTCGGCCAGCAGCGCCCGCAACTCCCCGTAGCGTTCGAGCACCGCCCGACCACCGGCCTCGACGAAATCCTCGGCGCTTACGCGGGTCTTGCTCAGGAACTGGTCGGCCATGTCCTCACCTCCTGGCGCGGCGCAGGGTGGCGGCGCCGCGTCCGTTGGTTTCAGGTTGATAGGTATCGCATTGCGCGCGCCCCCTGTCGTCCAGCCGGCAGGTGATCTCGCGCCGGAAGATCGAGGAATCGTTGTCGCATCGCAGATCCCCCGGTTCGCTCATCAGGAGCCGCCCGTTGCCCGGCATCCGCCCGGAAAGGCGGCCCTTGCAGACCACCCCGGTGGTCGAGCGCATCTCCTCGGTTCCGCGGCCGTTGCGGTCGAAGCAGATGCGCCAATACCGGAACCGGGTGATCTCGCCGGTGCGGATTTCGCGTACCGCGTAGTCGGAGGACAGAAGCCAGCACCCTTCCATGACCGAAATGTCCTTCCTGTCGAAGGCATCGGGGGCCAGCCCGCTGGGCGTGGGCGGCGCGGGGGGCGGAGCCTTCGGCCTTGGCGGGGACGGCGGCGGGGGCGGAGGCGGCGGGGCCATCGCCCGGCAGGCGATCAGGCCGAGATCGCTCTCCAGCGCCGCGATGCGCGCGCGCAGCTCACTGGTCCGGCGCTCCTCCTCCGCCAGCGGCTCCCGCTCGGGCGGCATCGCGTCGGCTTCGCAGAAACTCAGCACCGTTCCGCTCAGCGGCAGGCGAACGCCGCACGATTGCAGCAGCAGCCAGGCGGAGACCGCCGCAACAAGCACCACGAGCAGGACGAGAAGGGCAATCGCTGGTCGCATGTCACCTTTCTGGCCGGGCCGACCCGCCGGAAGACCCCGACGCCGGTCGGATCGGGGCGGGCCGGGTCGCCGCGGGCCCGACGGGAAGCGGACGGGGGCGGCGGGCCGTGACCGGTCCGCACGGGAACTGTCCTGCCAACCCTAAGACGGTCGGGGCCGGCCCTGCAAGGCCCGCAGGCGCGCAAGCACCCCTGCATGAACGGAAATTCGCCGATCCGCCCCCGCCCCGCCGGTCCCTGTCATTCGCGCCCCGGCCCTTGCGGCCGCGCCTGCCCACGGGCTATTGCGTGGGGACCAGATGTTCAGACCGGGAATTTTCCATGACCACCCAGAATGCAGCCCCCGATTTCGAAGACCGCCTGCTGTCGCTGAGCCTCGCGCGCGTGTCCGAGGCCGCCGCCGTAGCCTCGGCCGGGCTGGTCGGGCGCGGCGACGAGCGGGCCGCCGACCAGGCCGCCGTCAACGCCATGCGCGAGCAGCTCAACCTGCTCGACATCAGGGGCACGGTGGTCATCGGCGAAGGCGAACGCGACGAGGCGCCGATGCTGTTCATCGGCGAAGAGGTGGGCTCCGGCCAGGGGCCGGCGGTGGATATCGCGCTCGACCCGCTGGAGGGCACCACGCTGACCGCCAAGGACATGCCCGGCGCGCTGACGGTCATCGCCATCGGCCCCCGCGGCTCGATGCTGCATGCCCCGGACGTCTACATGGACAAGCTGGCCGTGGGCCCGGGCCATGCGCCGGACGTGGTGACGCTGGAGATGGCGCCGGCCGAGCGGGTCGAGGCGCTGGCAGCGGCGAAAGGCTGCCGGCCCGGCGATCTGACCGTGTGCATCCTCGAACGCCCCCGGCACGAGGCGATGATCGCCGAGGTGCGCGCCACCGGGGCGGCGATCCGGCTGATTACCGACGGCGACGTGGCCGGGGTGATGCATTGCGCCGAGCCTGAAACCACCGGCATCGACATGTACATGGGTTCGGGCGGCGCTCCCGAGGGGGTTCTGGCGGCGGCGGCGCTGAAGTGCATGGGCGGGCAGATCTTCGGCCGGCTTCTGTTTCGCAACGACGACGAACGCGCGCGCGCGGCCAGGGCGGGGATCACCGACCTCGACCGGGTCTATTCGCGCGACGAGATGGTGACCGCGGACGTGATCTTCGCCGCCACCGGCGTGACCGGGGGCACGCTTCTTCCCGGCGTCCGGCGCGGGCCCGGCTGGATCGAGACGACGACGCTGCTCATGCGGTCGAGCACCGGATCGGTGCGGCGGATGCAGTATCGCCGACGCGCGATCTGATCCCGCGCGGGCGGCTGCCGCCGGGGGCCTCCGGCGGGAGTATTTTCGGCAAGAGGAAGCAGGATCGGCGGTGAAACAGGGGAGCACGGGACGCGGTGGCATTTCTGGGGGTCGAACGGTCGCTGGCGGGGCGCAGGTGGATCGGGCCGTCGCTTGAACTCGAACGTGCGGCAGGCGCGATCGAGCAGCGTACCGGGCTGGCGCCGGCGCTGTGTCAGGTCCTGGCCCGCCAGGGCGTGCCGGCCGAGGAGGCCGAGGCTTACCTGTCGCCGCAACTGCGCGACCTGCTGCCCGATCCGCGCAGCCTGAAAGACATGGAAGCGGCCGCGGCGCGGTTCTGGGCGGCGGTGCAACGCGGTGAGCGCATCGCCATCTTTGCCGACTACGACGTGGACGGGGGCGCCTCGGCGGCGCTGTTGATCGACTGGCTGGGGCAGATGGGGCGAGAGGCGACGCTCTACGTTCCCGACCGGATCGAGGAAGGCTACGGCCCCAACGTTCCGGCCATGCGCGAGCTGGCCGCCGCGCATGACCTGATCGTGTGCGTCGATTGCGGAACGCTGTCGCATGAGCCGATCGCCGAGGCCGTGAAGGCGGCGGAGGTGATCGTTCTGGATCATCACCTGGGCGGCGAGACCCTGCCGCCGGCACTGGCCGTGGTGAACCCGAACCGCCAGGACGAGAGCGGCGAGCTGGGCTATCTGTGCGCGGCGGGGGTAGTGTTCCTGATGCTGGTGGAGTTGCGCCGGCACCTGCGGGCCGCGGGCCGTGGCAACGGGCCGGACTTGATGACGATGCTGGACCTGGTGGCGCTGGCCACGGTGGCCGACGTGGCGCCGCTGGTGGAGGTGAACCGGGCGCTTGTCCGACAGGGGCTGAAGGTAATGGCGCAGCGCCGCCGTCCCGGCCTGGTGGCGCTGGCGGACGTGGCGCGGATGAACAGCGCGCCCGGCACCTATCACCTGGGTTACCTGCTGGGGCCGCGGGTGAATGCCGGCGGGCGCGTGGGCCGGGCCGACCTGGGCGCGCGGCTTCTCGCCACCCGCTCGCGCGACGAGGCCGAGGCGCTGGCCGAACGCCTGGACCAGCTCAATTCCGAAAGACGGGCGATCGAGGACGCGGTGCGCGCGGCGGCGCTGGAACAGGCCGAGGCGCGCGGGCTTGACGCGCCGCTGGTCTGGGCGGCGGGCGAGGGCTGGCATCCCGGCGTGGTGGGCATCGTTGCCTCGCGCCTGAAGGAGGCCGCCGGCCGCCCGGCGGTGGTGATCGGGCTGGACGGGGACGAGGGCAAGGGCTCGGGCCGGTCGGTGAGCGGGATCGACCTTGGCGCCGCCATCCAGAAGCTGGCCGCCGAGGGGCTGCTGCTCAGGGGCGGCGGGCACCGGATGGCGGCCGGGCTGACCGTTGCCCGCGCGCGGCTGGACGAGGCGATGGCGCGGCTGGGGGAATTGCTGGCCCGGCAGGGCGCTGGCGCCATGGGGCCAGCCGATCTGCGCCTTGACGGGGTGCTGATGCCCGGCGCGGCGACGGTCGAGCTGATCGAACAGCTGGAACGGGCGGGCCCGTATGGGGCGGGCGCCCCGGCGCCGCGCTTTGCCCTGCCGGACATGGCCATTCGCCACGCCCGGCGCGTGGGCGAGACGCATCTGAAGCTGACCCTTTCGAACGGGGTGGCGGGGCGGCTGGACGCTATCGCCTTCGGCGCCTTCGACGGAGAGCTCGGCCCGGCGCTGGAGGCCCATGGCGGTGCGCGATTCCACTTTGCCGGGCGGCTGGAGATCAACGAATGGGGCGGCCGGCGCAAGGTCCAGCTGCGTCTTGAAGACGCCGCGCGCGCGTGAAGAAGGCCGGTCCCGCCGGACCCACGAAAGCGGCAGGAAAGACGCGAAAAATTTTCCCTGCCGCCGATTTTTTGTCTTGCGCCCCCCGGCGGGATTACTTAAAGACCCGCTCACACCGGATGGCCCGTTCGTCTATCGGTTAGGACGCCAGGTTTTCAACCTGGAAAGAGGGGTTCGATTCCCCTACGGGCTGCCACCAAACCTGCCTGCACATTGGTTTCATTGGCTTTTTCCCCTCTCTTGCCCAACCGGGTCTGTGTGGTTGGACAAATTTCAGTATGGTTGACGCCTTCAAGCTTCGCAAGGCCACTATCGGCCAGGCGTGCCCGATCTGCCTTTTTCGTGTAGGTTTGCCCCTCCTTGTTCGTTGCATGCGCCAGGAAAGCGCGGATTTCGTCAGGCGTGCCACCGGCATTGGCCAGCCGCGTAGCACCTGCCTTACGCAACCCGTGGGCGCTCCCTGGCACGCCAGCTGCGTTGCACTGATCCCGAAACCAGTTTCCCAAGGTTTCCGGCTTGTAAGGCTTGCCACCGCTGTGAGTGAGAAACAGCCCTTCTTGTTTTGTCAGGTGGGCCAATTCCTCTGCCAAATCGGACAGGATCGGCAGATTGGCCTCAACGCCTGTTTTACCGCGCCGGTAGCTGATCCGGTCGCCATCCACATTTTGCCATCCCATCGCGGCCGCATCTTGCCGTGAAGCACCAGTGCACAGGAATAGGGCCAACGCCAGACGGGCCTTTGATCCCGCCGGGTGGTGCACCTTGAAACGGGTAATCTCGCCTTCAGTCCAAACGTGATAGCCATCTGGATTTTCTTTGCGCTTTTCCGCGTATCGAGCGGGATTGAACGTCACGCCATACCCGCGCCGAATCGCAAAATTCAACAGCAGTGACAGGTTCTTGCGCACTTTATTGGCCGCTGCGGGGCCATCCTTGCGATTCATGATCGCTTCGATATGGCGAATTTCCAAGCGCGCGAATGGCAATTTCCCTGCCTGGTCAAGCAGCCAGTCCAGTTCCTTGCGCAGGACGCGGCGCGACACCTCGGAGCGGTCACGGTATTTTGCCGATCGCAGGTATTGCTCCACCAGCCAATGAAGCGTGCCGGGTTGCGGCGCATTGGCAACAGGGGTCTTTGCCCCTTGCCGCGCTCGCTCATAGGCCGCCCGAAATTCGGCCGACGCATATTCACCCGGCAGATAGCAGGAATACCCCTTGCGCCGGTAGCGCCAACGCACCTTTCCATGGCGATCAACGGCGCGGGTCACACCCGGAAATGGATTTCGACGGCGGGTCATTTCAGTAGCACGTCACACGGGTTGTCTGATGCACCAGCATCGTCGGCCGCCTCGATAACTACTTTGCCATCCGGGTGGATAACCACGCGCGGCCGTTCATATCCTGCGGCTTGCGCCGCTTTGAGATACCTTGTCAGATCGGATTGTTTCACCGTCGCGCGGGGATATGCCATCGCTCTCAATCCCTAAATTGCCAAGCCGCTCAAAATCCGAAAACCGATCGGAACCATTTGAAAAACAGTGCCCAATGCGATTGCGATAAGCCCGCGCTTTGCCCATTTTGAGGCAGATAAGAGGTTCTGCACCATCGGGTTTTTCAATTGCCCCTCAAAGTCTTTCGAAACAATGCGAGGCACACCAACCCGAACGGCATCTTCCGGGCGCAAGATGACTGCTCGTGCTGCGACGATAGCGCCAATAACGGTCAACGTTAGACCAATCAAGGTGAACCAATCGGCGGCCAAGTCAGACATTTTTCATTTCTCCACTTTTGGGATGTTCGTCACCCAACTCAATAAAGTTCAGGGGCTGAATATAGGTTTCGCCACCGGGAACCGGCGGCAAGTTCTCCAGGCGCCGGATTTCGTTCACCGACAGAAAACCGGCCTCTCGGCCGACGCGATAGGCATCATAACGGGCGCCCAGATCGCCGCGCAGCAAGGCGCCCATGTCGTGCTCGATGAAATGCCGCCGCCGGCCCTCGGCAGTCAGCAGGGCCGCATTCATTGCCTGTTCGATCCGGCGGGCCATCGGAGCCAGGCAGCGTGTCACCAAGGCGCGGGTTTCGCCTTCAACGTTGCTGTATGTGGCATTGTCCACGATGCCAACGGCCGTGGGTGGTACATTGAATACCCGTGCAACGTCTAAGTTCGACAATTTGCGGCTTTCCAGGAATTCCGCGTCCTTCGATGAAAGCGATTGCGGGTGCCATTCGGCGCCGCCGTCGAGCACGATAACGCCCGAAGTGCTGGCCTGGCTTTCCAGGCGGGCGGCCAGCTTGTCTAGGGCCTCGTTCTTCTTGTCGCCGGGGATCGGCTGCGGAAACACCAGGGCGCCCTCGGCACGGAATGCCTTTGCCGCTTGCTTCTTGGCTTGTTCCTGTTGGGTAAGGGCCAAGCCAAAGGCTTCCCGCGCCAGCTGGATCGGGGACACGCCCAGCACCCCATCCGGGCCGATGCGATATCGCAGGTGCAGGATTTCATCCTGGATCATGACCCTGGTTTGCCCCCGATGATCCGCCACGCGATAGCGCAGGCGGCCGTTGTTGATTCGCTCAATGGATACCATCGCCGGTGGGACTCGGAACAAGCGGGCCACCTGGCCACGCCCGTTGGTCTCAATCACCGCATACGCATTGCCGTTCGTCAGAAGATCGGAAATCAACGCTTCGCGCGCCTCAAAGGGTTAGTGTCCGCGCACGTGGTGTAATTTCTGCACCTTCGACGGTGTAACCAGGGTGGCCATCGAGGTGTATGGTTGCGGTGGAGTTTCAGAGCTTCAACCACGAACCACACGGAGACCCCGATGACCAAGACGAATATGGACCTTTCCGAACTTTTGGCCAAGCAGGACGGTGGCGATTTTCTTCGCGCCGTTGCTGAGGCCGTGCTGCAGCTTCTGATGGAGGCCGATGTCGAGGGCCTGATCGGCGCCGGCAAGCATGAGCGCAACAGTGAACGCACGACGTGGCGCAACGGGTATCGAGAGCGCGCTCTCGATACCCGTTTGGGCCGGCTGAACCTCAAGGTGCCCAAGCTGCGGCAGGGCAGCTACTTCCCGGGCTTTCTGGAGCCGCGCAAGACATCCGAGAAGGCGTTGGTCGCAGTGATCCAGGAGGCATGGATCGGTGGCGTCTCGACCCGCCGCGTGGACGAACTGGCACAGGCGATGGGCCTGCACGGCATCTCCAAAAGCACGGTGTCGAAGCTGTGCAAGGACATTGACGAACGGGTCAACGAATTCCTGAACCGGCCGCTTACCGGTGAATGGCCCTATGTCTGGCTGGATGCCACCTATCTCAAGGTGCGCCAAGGCGGGCGCATTGTCTCTGTAGCGGCCATAATCGCCGTCGCCGCGAACACGGACGGACGCCGTGAAATCATTGGCCTGGGGCTGGGACCGTCGGAGGCAGAAACCTTCTGGATGGATTTTCTCCGCGGCCTCAAGGCCCGGGGGCTTGACGGGAGCAAGCTGGTCATCTCGGATGCCCACAGCGGCCTGCGCGCGGCCATCGGGCGGGTCTTCGACGCTACCTGGCAACGCTGCCGCGTCCACTGGATGCGCAACGCCCTGGCCCACGTCTCGCGCGGCCAGCACACCGTCGTCGCCGCCGCCATCCGCCAGGCCTTCGATCAACCCGACCGAAAGCAGGCCGGCGAGACATGGCGCCGCGTCGCCGACCAGCTACGCTCTCGCTGGCCCAAACTGGCCGAGCTGATGGACGAGAGCGAGCACGACGTGCTGGCCTACATGGCCTTCCCCCGCCAGCACCGCAAGAAACTGCACAGCACCAACCCGATTGAACGTTTGAACAAGGAGGTGAAGCGCAGGGCCGACGTCGTCGGGATCTTCCCCAACGAGGCCTCCATCACCCGCCTCATCGGCGCCGTCCTGTTCGAGCAGAACGACGAATGGCAGACCGCAAGCCGCTACATGCAGGTCGAGGCCTTCGCCCAGATCGACAACGAGGAGACCGACCCCATTCTCAGCATAACAACTCAGGCCGCATGATCATGACACGAGGCCACCCAAATTACACCACCTTGACGGACGTGACCCTCAAAGGCGGTCATGTTCGGGGCAAATTGATCGTGCAGCACCCGCTGTAACGGGTGGTCCTGGGCGCGTTCGCGGCTGCCATCATCACCACGCCGATAGACGTTCAGCGGGATCGCCGCCAGATTCTGACTGATAACAGTGATACAGGCCTGCGCCACGGCTAAGCCCGAGGCCTGGGCATTATCGACATAACCGGAAACGCCACTGCGCTGGCCCAGGAATTCGGCCAGACTCGGATCGGACAAGGTAGCGGTTGCTCGGGTTTCAACGCCCAGCAGGCGCTTCAAAATGCTCATTGCATCAACTCCCAAATGCGCAGGCGGCGGGCGGCCGCGGCGCGGATCGGTGTGAAATCGGAAAGCGCGCGGGCCTGGACCGTGGTGCCCTCGTAGGCTGGCCAGGCTGCCACCACCGAAATCTCGAACAGTTCGACCGCGTGCAGGGTTCGCGTGCCGCCAAGCACATCGTCGCGCGTGGTGGTAAAGCCGAATGACATGCCACCCAAATCCCCCCGTTCGGCCAGGGCCAGCACATCGCGCGCCGCCTGGGTGTCAGGCAGGTCCAGGTCAAAGACCAGCCCCTGGCTGTCCTCTGCCAGGCGCAGCGTGCCAGACCGGGTGCGCGCCAGAACCCGCGTTGGGTCGTGATCGACCAGGGCCAGGATATCCTGACGGGTAGCCAGAGTATCCGCAAAGGCACCTGGTGCGATGGTTTCGACCAAGCCGCCGCCGATAGAAGCGGCCGCACCGAAAAGGGCTGCGTATCCCTCCAGCCGCCGCCCCTTGGCCCGCAGTTCCGCGGGCTGAAATCTCTTTTCGATGCTCATATTCCCAGGCTCCGATAGGGCGCGATCAGCCGGGCCACGCCGAGGGGAAAGGCGTGCACCGGCTGATCGCTCACCGCCTCGCGGTGTTCGTAGAAATGGCCCACCAGCAACAGGATCGCGTGGTGGAGTGCTGGCGGAAGCGGATCAGCCGACACGTCCACGTCGATCGATTGAAGATGATCGGCGGCTGCATCAATCAGCCCCTGGATCAGCCCATCCTCCGCGTCGGTATCAACGCGAAGGTGGGTTTTCGCTTCCGCCAGCAGAACCATCAGTCAATCTCCGCGTAGCGGAAGGCTTCGGGGTGGCGAACCACCACATCAGCATCCAGGAAGGCGTGCAGAAGCGCGCCGCCCTTGCTGGCCACATCGGTGTGGTAAGGGTTCATCAACAGATCGACGCCCGACCAATAGCCCACGTAGAGGCTGGCCCACTCGCCATAGATCAGCGCGTTCTTGTCGCTGCCCACGCCGAGATCACCCGGCACCTGGGTGGATGCCTCGGCACGCTGGTTGTGGAACAGTTCGGCCAGCGGGATCACGCGGCCGGTGGTGTCCTTGGCTTTGCGCGCCACCGCCATGACGGCCGGGTTGGTCAGAAATGCCGTGGTGCCCGTCACATCGTCGGTTTCCAGTGCGGCAATCAGATCGGCCGTGACATCGCTGGAAAAGGCGCCACCCGTCACGCTGGTCACGTTTGCATCGGCAAGGATGCCGGTCGGCTCATTGGTGCCGCCGCCACGGATCGCAGCACCATCCAGCGCCTGGGCCAGCAAATAGCCCAGATCGGCGCGCAGGATCGGCTCCAGTGCCTGGTTCGATTGCAGCAGCATCCGCCGCGAAATCTCGTATTCGGCCGTCACCGTTTTCGGTCCCATCGATTTCTTGGCAAAGGTCGCATCGCTGCGCGCTGCCGCCGCGTTCTCGGCCACCCACCCGGCGGTGCCAGATGCGCTCAGGCGCGGTAAATCGATATTGCCCGACAGGCCGCGCAGGATGGTGGCGCCCATCGCCTCAACCTTGAGGGCCGGGCGGCGGCGGTCCGTCATGGCCGCCAGATCGGTGGACACCATGTTGCCGCCGGTTCCAGTGGACAGCAACGCGCGGGTTTCACCGCCCAGGATCACATCGGTCGGCACCATGACGCCGCGCACCTCGGCGCGATCCTTGGCCAGCTCCTGGTGCGCCTCGGCTTCCAGCCCGGTCAGAGTTCCAGCGCGGCTTTCCACCAGCGCCTTGGCCAGCGAATAGCCTGATAGATCGCCCTGGCGAAACGTGCGACCATTGATCGGTTCGGCGCGTTCTTCCAGGCGCTCGTATTCGGCCAGACGCTCCGCGTCGGCCAGCCGGGTATTGAGGTTTCGAATCTCGCTGTCGAGTGTATCGAAGCGGCTGCGTTCTTCGCCCGTCAGATCGCGGTTGGCAGCCGTAGCCGCTTCGTTGATTTGCCGCATTTCGGCAATTTTGGCCGCGCGGGCCTCTTTGATTTCCTGCGTTTTCATTCAGGTCTCCATCTTTGGGAATGTGCCGCCATCTCGGCGGGGTTGAGGTCCAGCGGGCCAGGCGAACCTGGCGCAGGGAAAATGCCGCTTCACAGCGGGGGTAGGTGACGCGGTGTCCGTGCCAGGTTGACACCCAATCCCCCTCGAACCTGGCACGGTTTGCTGGCACCACCGCGGTGCCTGGAGATACATCGAGGGGAAATCATATGTCTGGCGCAACGTCATTCGGTTCCGTCCAGATCATCATAGGCGTTGGGGATACCCAGGCGGGTCGGTTCCAATCCGTCCAGAAACTCCAGCAAGCCCAGGCCCGAAATCGTCACAGAGCGTTTGACGTGGCCCTGCCAATGCCCCGGCGCGCCATCCGACGCGAAAACGATTTGCCCTGCGCCGGGTGTCCGGTGGATTACCGCGGGCCAAGAGGTGATCACCTCGATTTCAGCGGCACGCTCATCTTCGCGAAGCTGGCGCACTTCTGCATCCAACTTGGCGGGATCGGCCCCGAGAAGGTTGGCCGAGGAAGTAAGAAAGCCGCCCACCGTCTGCTTGATGCTGGATGGGGCGCTTTCGGGCGCGCCGTCCAGCATGAGGCCCCAATACTTCCGGGTCAGCTTTGCGGTTTCTGCATACTTCGGTCGCAGGGCAACGGCCAAAACGAGCCGCATCAGCTGCGCGGCATTCACAGTAGCAATCGCCCGGCCGCGGCATTTCGGTAGCATCCCGGCATTGATCAACTGGCGCGCATACTGACTGACCGTCCGGTTTTCTTCGCCCAGAAAACCCGAAACTGCGTCCACCGCTTCTGAAACTGACACGTTCATTGCGTTCTCCTTATCTCAGCAAGAGCCGCGGATTGGCCTCGCTCAATTGCTGAAATCAAAGCTAGTCGGAGTTCCCCGCCAGGAACAAGCGAAGCCACAATATATTGTGCGAGTTTGCAAAAAATATTGCAAAAACAACAACATATTGCACACATAAACGGGATGTGCACGTTTATGTGTGCGGTGGCCTGCGTTCTCGACGGTTAGTAAGTTGTGCAAGCCTGGAGTTCCTCCACCTGTTCATTCAGCTTCTTGGACAGGAATTGCAGGATTTCCACATCCCGATCCGGGCGGCTCCAAGTATCGCGGGACAGTTCGTTGGCGATCAGCCTGGCCAGGCTGACGCAATCGCTTACCGCGTCGTCAATCGCGGCCTGGCGATCCTGTTCCATCAGTTGCTCGTTGGTTGGGCGCTTGTCACTTTTCATAGTTGTCTTCTTTTGGGTTTGGGTCGTGCGAGAAGTTTTAGGTGCCGTACAAGTGGCCGTTGAAATCAAGAAAGGGCACTCCTATATTTTCGACACCCTCATAAGTGGGGGAGCAAAGGAGGACCGTTTTGGTCGATTTTCTGGGCTCCCCGAACCTGAGATAGCAGGGCGGCATACTTGCTAAAGCGCTTCATATGGGGCGATTGGAGCAAGAGTTTTGTCAGTGTGCCGATGTGATGCCGCACTATCGGGCCGCGAACGGGAGTGGCTGTGCCATGACCTGTCCGCCGAAGGACTCCGGAAGGAACACCCAGAGGCCGACAGGAGGTTTCCCACCCAGCGGGCAAAACTTTAGGCGTTTCGTTGAGGCGCTTGGCGGAGTTGATGGGCCGCCCCAAACCACGGGGCGGTTCTCCCTGAGACGAAGTTTCAACGGTGCGGAACGTCGCGCTCCGGCTGGTCGGGGGAACCCGACCAGCCTTACTTTTCGGGTATCTGTAAATCCTGGTATTCATAGCAAACCAACCAGACACCCAGGCACCTCGGACACGGTTTCCCGGTCCATGCCGCCCAGGGCCATTGCCAGCGCCACCAGCCCATCGATCCGGCCGCTGCTCTTGTTCTTTGCCAGCTTGCGGTTGCCTGCCGGGTCTTGCTCAATCACCGCATTCGCCGCGCAGAATGTCAGGATCGGATTTCCCGCGTGGCGCAGCCGCCCCTCGGCCACCAGGCGCTCGACCTTATCGACCGCCGGAGCCATGTCCTTGAAACCCTGGCCGAACGGCTCCAGCGGTGGTGCCACGTTCATGCGCGCCAATTCGCGGCGCAAATCCTCTATGCGCCAGCGGTCATAGGCAATGCGCTGCATGTCGAATTGGTCGCAAGCATCCGCGATAGCCTCGGCCACGAATGACGGATCAACGGTGGCGCCAGGGATCAGGGTCAGGAAACCTTGCCGCGCCCAAACGTCATAGGGCACCCGATCCAGGTCTGATTTCTCCGCAATTCCCCGCTCGGGCAGGAAGAAGCGCGGGAAGATATCGAAGCCCCCCGCATCGTCAGGAAACACCATGACAAAGGCGGTCAGGTCGCGGGATTGCGACAGGTCCAAACCGGCCCAGCACTGGCGGCCGGAAAGCGCCGCAAAATCCACCGGCCCGGCGCAGTTGTCCCATTCACGTTTCGCCAGGAACCGCACATGCGCATCCACCCGCTGGTTCAGGATCAGGTTGCGAAAGCCCTGTTCGGCTGCGGGCATCCTTCGCGCCTGGGCAGCCTGGCGGCGCACGTCCTCCAGGGACCGGAAGTCACCCAGGGCCGGGTTGGCCTTTCGCCAGGTATCTTCACTCCAGGGATCATCGTCAGGCCCCGCGGTGTAGAACGTCAAATGGAAACTCGGGTCCATCACCTCACCCGAATTCACCCTCACCCCGTAGTCGATCAGCGTGGAAAGCGCCGCCGTGTCGCTGGCGGCCTGCGTGCTGATCACGCACATCAGCGGATTGTCGCGGGCGCCCATTGCCGTATCCAGCGCCTCATACAGATCACGCTTTGGCGCGGTCCCGAGTTCGTCATACACGACGAAGTTGGGAGAAAGGCCCTGTTTGGTGCTGGCATCTGCCGAAAGCGCCTGGAAGATCGACCCCTTGCCAGCGCCGTGCAGCACCTCGATGCGCTTGTGGAAATTGATGATGTTCACCCGGGCGCCGAGTTCCCGGTGTTCTTCCAGGATCGCCTTCATTTCCGCGAAGGTCTTGCCTGCCTGGGCCTTGTCATTCGCGGCGGCGTAAACCTCGCCGCGACCCTCAGCCTCTGGCCCCAGAAGGTGGGCCAAGGCCAACCCAGCGACAAGCTGGGTCTTGCCGTTCTTGCGGGCCATCGACAGCACGGCCGTGCGCACGGGGCGGTGTCCGTTCTGATCCTCTGCATACACCGCGCCCAGGAAATCCCGCTGCCAGGGCCGTATTTTCAGCTTTGTTCCAGCCAGCGACCCCTGGGTAATCGGCAAATCCTCCAGGAACGCCACCACACGATCCAGGCGGGACAGGCCGGGGGTTTCCCACGGCAAAGTGCTGCGCAGGGGCGCGGTTTCTTCCAGGCCAAAGCCCAGATCGCCCTGGCGGTTGTCCACGATCAACTTGGGCTTTGCGCCGTGCCCTCTCAGTCCCATTTCGCTTCCCTTCTTTCCGTTGTCCTAGCGGCCGGGCTGGGCAGTTCTTCCGGTAGATTGAAGCCTCCAGAACCGCCCAGCCCTTGGGTTGCTCCAGGCCAATTAAGTATTTGCGCGTGGGGGCGATTGGTTAAGCGCGCGTCCATCTCCCGTGATTGAAAGGCCCCCCGGTTCATCGCCACCACCCATCGTTGGGGTCGATAGGCTGGCCAGTTTCATCACAGCCCTTGAACCTGCGGCCCAAGGCATTGCCTCGGGTCTTGTCGTGCATGTGTGTCTTTTCACTATGGCAACTGGCGCAGAGCGATTGCAGCTGGTCCAGCGGTGGGAAGGGATCGCCGCCTTGGCTGATCGGTTTGATGTGGTCCACCGTGTTGGCCAGCACCGTCTTGCCGCGCCGCAAGCAGATCACGCAAAGCGAATGCTGATCCAGTTTGGCAGCGCGCAGCTTTCGCCAGGCTGTGGTGCAATAGGGCCAGCGGTTCATGGCAGCACCCATTTGCTGGCAAGCACCGCCGCAGCGGGCGCGTATTGGCTGTATTGCTGCAGCGCCAGCGAAAGCGATACGGCCGATGCGAGGCCGCGTATCAGTGTATCATTTTTCTGGGGGTCAACTCCTTTAGGAGTTGCCCCCAAATGATACGCCAGCGCAACCCCTGACTGGTTGCGGTGATGCGGGTATCTTTTCACCTGTTGCGCCATCAGCACACCCACCAGTGATCGCCGTAGGAGCGGGCGTAATTTTCGGCCAATAGCCATTCCTTGGCACGGCTGAACCGCATTCGCCCGCCGCCTGGTGCGTCAGGATCGATCAGGCCGTGGGTCTCACAGGCTTGCCGCCAGTGGTCTATGTGAACCACAGGTTTGTCGGGATAATCCGGGCCGCTGCGCTTTTGGCCGTGATCCCTCAATGCGTCCTGGAGCGCCTGGTGAGCAACTTGCTGGTTGCCCTTCAATGGTTTCCGCCTGTCCTTCTTTTCCGCTGGAGGCGGTTCGGTCGGGCAAACCGTGCAGGTAGTTACTGCATCACCGTCTGGATCAATACCCAAGTGCACCTCGGCCAGACTGTAATAGGCATCCCGCCCCATCCCGATATCGCGCTGTTTTCGGGACATGATGGATATGACGCCGCTTTCATCGTCGCGGGACAGTTCTATCTCGGTATCAATCGCAGCCCGCAGGGAAGAATGCCCACGCGCGCCAAGGGAAGCGTCCTTGCCGGTATGGTGAATCAACATGACGTGGGCGCCAGTCATGCGGGAAAGCGTGTCCACATTGCGGATCAGCAATCCCATATCCACGCTGGAGTTCTCATCCCCGGCGGCCATTACCCGCGCCAGGGTATCGATGATGATCAACCCCGGAACCTGGTTCGCATTCATCTCATTGTAGAGATGGGCAAGAACCTGGGCGTCAATCGCGTTTGCGTGGAAATCAAACGGATGCGTGATCCAATCGAATTCGGCCCCGCCAAGAGCGGCCACGCGGTTTTCGAAGGCTCGACCGCCCTCGGCAGCAGCATAGAGAACGGGGCGGCGGCGGGTCTTGCACCCGAACCACTCGGCGCCGGAAGCAACTGCCTGCGCGATATTGAGCGCCAGGAAGGTTTTGCCCACGTTTGACGGGCCATAGATCACGCTGGTGGCGCCACCCATCAGCCAGCCCTTGATCAGATAGTCGGGATCAAGGTTCGGGCGGGCATCGTTTGCGGAACGCACCTGGCCCTTGATGTGGGCCAAGCGATCCCGCACTACCTTGCTCATGGGCACCATGTCCGCCGGTCTATCGACCGGCTCGGCATTGGCAAACGCTTCCCGGATCGGGTCATTTTTCTTCGTCATGCCAAGCGTCCTGCAAACTCAGGATTGCGGCTTGCTGCGATGACAAAATGTCGGTTATTCTCCGTGGTGAGCGTTGAAAACAGGCGCTTTCCCTTGTGAACGCCGTGGCTGGCTCCAACAGCCGCGGCGTTTTCTTTTGGCCTTCGACGGTTGGACGCACGCCAAAATTCCGCTTTGTTTTCAATACCCCCACCCGACAAGGTTGGGCATTCTAACCCTTTGTTTTCATTTTGTTTGTTTGCGGCCCCTACGGGCTACCACCGGACCCGCCTGCACACAGGATTTCGCCGAACTGCCTCTCCGACCGCGCCGGAGGCGAAATGCGGCATACCCGACCGCGCCGGATCGATCTCAACGCGGCACGTCCAGCGGGGTGACCCCTGCCCCGCGGGCATCGGTGCGACCCTTCCAGTAGCGGCGCCGCATCTCGGGCGGCACCGATTCGTGAAACCGCTCGGACCGGTCGCGGCCCACCACCCGGCGCCTGCGCAGAAGAAAGATCTTGCCCCAGCCATGCCACGGCCCCACCATCGGCGCGGTGGCGTCGGTGTAGAAGCGGGCACGCCAGTTCCTCGGCAACGGCAGATCGTGCGCCTCGGCCCGCTCGAGCATCCACACCAGCGGGATGTTGGCCAGCGGGCGGGCCCGTTCAAACCCGTCCAGCATCCCGCCCACGTCGCCATGTGCGCCCCGGAACCAGACCTGCTCGACCCGGCCCGGCCAGTCCGGCGGGCACTGCCACAGGACGGGATCGAACACCTCGCGCGTCTCGTTCAGCGCCAGCGCGTGATAGCCGTTGCGGATGTTCGGCCCCAGCCGGTGGTCGTGGAAACGGTGCTCGCGCTCAGCCCAGCGCCAGACCACCGGCAGGCGCAGCCCCAGCGCCTTCACCGTGTCCCAGACGCCGACCATCTCGATCGGCACGTCGTCGTGGCAGTGAGTCCGGGCGAACTCCCTGGCATAAGGGCTGTCCGGGTTCAGCTGGTAGTGGCGATAGACCACGCGGATGTTGCGTTCGGTCGCGCAGTCGGCCCGCAGCAGCCCGACCCGGCCGATCACCCCGGCCAGCGAGCGCACCGCATAGGCGCCGCGCGAATAGCCGAACAGGAACACCCGGTCCCCCGGCTTGTAGCGCGAGGCGAGATAGCCGTAGGCCCGCCGGATCTGGCGGTTTATTCCCCGCCCGGTGACCACGTTCATCACGTCGCGCCAGCTGTTCCACTGCACCCCGGCCTCGTAATAGACCGACACCTGCGCCCCCATCTCGCGGCACAGCTGCAGCAGCACGCCGGCATGGGTTTCATAGCCCGGCGTCAGGGTGGACATGGTTCCGTCAAGGATGATGACATGCGTCTGCGGCCGCCGGTGGCGCGTTTCCGGGGATTGCTCGGCGCTCAGCGGGCGCCCGAGCCATCCCAGAATCCGTCTATGCAGCCGTTTCAGAGGCATGTCTCAACAAGTCCCACACACGTTGCGGCGTGAACGGCATGTCCGCCTGTCGCACGCCCCGGTCCCACAACGCGTCCTGCACGGCATTCGCCACCGCGGCCAGCGCGCCGACCGTCCCCGCCTCGCCACAGCCCTTCATCCCCATGGGATTTGTCGTCGAAGGAACCGGCACGGGGATAAAATCAATCATGGGGACGTCACCGGCCCGTGGCAAGGCGTAGTCCATGAAAGACGCCGTGAGCAGTTGCCCATCCGCATCGAATGCCACCCGTTCGCTCAGCGCCTGCCCGATGCCCTGCACCACCCCGCCATGCACCTGGCCCTCAGCCAGCATCGGGTTGATGAGATTGCCGAAATCATCCGCAACCGTATAGCGGTCCACCCGCACATGGCCGGTTTCGGGATCGATCACCACCTCGACCACATGGGCGCCGTTGGGATAGCTGCGCCCGGCCAGCTTCGCCCGCGCCTCGTGCACCAGAAGATCGGCGCGTCCTTCCGCGCGGGCCATCTCGGCGGCCTCGGCCAGGGTCGGCGTCAGGTTCGATCCCGGCGCGCGGAAGGTTTCGCCGTCAAAACCCACCTCCTCGGGCGCCACCCCCATCCTGTCGGCAAGATAGGGGGTGAAGGCCGCAATCATGCGATCCACCACCGCCAGCGTGGCAGTGCCCTGGGTCGTGACCGAGCGCGACCCGCCCGTGCCGCCGCCCTTCGCAATCCGGTCGCTGTCGCCCTGAACCACGCGGATGCGGTCGGCCGGGATGCCGGTCTGATCGGACAGGAACTGCGCGAAGACCGTTTCATGCCCCTGCCCGTTCGACTGGGTTCCGACATAGAGGTTCACGGTGCCATCCTCGCAGAACTCCACCTTCGCGCCTTCCGAAGGGTCGCCCAGAATGCTTTCGATATAGTAACCGATCCCCAGACCGCGCAGCCGCCCCGCGGCCCGATCCGCCGCCCGGCGCGCCGCAAAGCCGGCAAGATCGGCGCGCTCGGCCGCGCGTGTCAGAACCCGGTCGAACTCGCCCACATCATAGGTTTCGCCGCTCACCGTGCGGTAGGGAAAGGCCGAGGACGGGATGAAGTTGCGCCGCCGCAGCTCCAGCGGATCCTCGCCCAGTTCGCGTGCGGCGCGGTCCATGAGGCGTTCGAGCACATAGATCGCCTCGGGCCGGCCGGCACCGCGGTAGGCATCCACCTGGGTTGTGTTGGTGTAGATCCCCTCGACCCGCATCCAGGCGGCGGGAATGTCGTAGGGCCCGGTCAGAACCCGCGAAAACAGCATGGTCTGGATCATCTGCCCGAACTGCGAATTGTAGGCCCCTAGGTTGCATCGCGTCTGCAGCCGGTAGCCGGTGATCCGGTTGTCGGCGTCAAAGGCCAGCTCGGCCCATGTCACCAGGTCGCGGGCGCCGTTGTCCGAAAGCATCGCCTCCGAGCGATCCGCCATCCACCGCACCGGCCGGTCCAGCACCCGGGCCGCGTGCGCCACCACGAAATACTCGGGGTAGGCAAACGCCTTCATGCCGAAGCCCCCACCCACATCGGGCGTGGTCACGCGCAGCTGTGCCTCGTCCAGGCCGAACTTTTCGGCCAGCTGCGCCCTGAGCCCCCAGACCCCCTGCCCGCCATAACACAGGTGCAGCCGCCGCCCGTCCCACTCGGCAAAGCAGCCGCGCGGCTCCAGCGAACAGGCCATCACCCGGTTGTCCACGACCTCCAGCCCGACGATGCGGGCGGCAGCGTCGAAGGCGGCCTGCGTGGCCGCCTCGTCGCCCAACGCCCAGTCAAAGGCGCGGTTGAGCGGGGCCTCGGCATGAATCGCCGGGCCGCCGGGGGAAAGATCGGTCTTGACCGGCAGATCCTCGGTCTCGAAGTCGATCAGCTCGGCCGCGTCGCGGGCCTGCTCGGGGGTGTCGGCAACCACCACCGCCACCAGCTCGCCGACGAAACGCACGCGGTCGCGGGCCAGCATCGGACGTTCCGGCGCCGCCCCCGGCGTGCCGTCGCGGTTGGTCTGCACGGTCGCCGTCATCGCCACGTCGATCCCGGCCGCCTCGAGATCGGCCAGCGTCATCACCAGATGCACCCCCGGCGCGATGCGGGCCGCCTCCACGTCCAGCGCGACGATCCGCCCATGCGCGACCGGACTGCGCAGGAAATGGGCGAAAAGTGCGCCCGGCGGCGCGATGTCATCGACGAACCGCCCCGCCCCGGTCAGGAAGCGGACATCCTCGACCCGCACCACCGGCTGGCTTTTCCCGAATTTCTGCATGGCGCTCCCTCGTTAACCTGTTCACGGCCAAGGTAACGCCCACGCTGTCAATGTCCAGCAAGGCGCAGGACGGTTTCCACCCGGTCCAGCCCGTAGCCGTTGAACCGGGTGGACATGGCCACCGAATAGGCGCCCATCCCGTCGAACAGGACGTAATCTCCCGGCTGGCAGTCGCCGGGCAGCGCCAACCCGTCGGGCAGCCGATCCAGGCTGTCGCAGGTGGGCCCGAACACCACCCGCGGCAACGGCCGGCCACGGCGCGGCACGCCCTCGGGCGACAGCACCCGGACCCGCCCCGTAAGCCCCATGTCGCGCAGATCGACCAGCCCGCCATAGATCCCGTCATTGAGAAAAACCCTGCGCCCGCCCGCGCGCATCGCCTTGATCCGGGTGGCAAGGGAGAAGGCCTCGGCCACCATCGCGCGCCCGGGTTCGCAAACCAGCTTCGGCGCATCCGGGCCGAAAGCGCGACGGGTCGCGTCGCCGATCGCGGCAAAGACAGCCTCCAGATCGGGGGGGCGACCGTGGCGGTCGGCAGCAAAGCCCCCGCCCACGTTCAGCCGCGCGATCCGCAACCCGGCGCGGCCGGCAATCCGCGCGGCCTCGGCCACGCAGGCGGCCCAGGCCTGCGGATTTTCACACTGGGTGCCGGGGTGAAAGCTGAGCGCCGGGCGCCACCCCCCCTGCGCCACGGCCCGCAGCAGCCCGACCGCCGTCGCCGGATCGGCCCCGAATTTTTCACCAAAGTGATAGGCCGCCCCCTCGACCGGCAGGGCGAAACGCACCGCGATCTCGGCCCGGCGCGGCACGGCCGCCAGCTTGTCCAGCTCGGCCTCGTCATCCACCGACCAGCTGGCCACGCCCAGTTCGATGCCGGCGGCGATCTCGCGCGGTGACCGCACGGGATTGTTGTAGTGCAGAACCGCCTCCCGGCTGACGGCCCGCACCGCGCGCATCTCGGCCGGAGAGGCCACGTCGAAGGCGGCAATCCCCGCAGCCGTCAGGTTTTCCAGGACCTCGGGGCGGGGATTGGCCTTGACCGCATAGGTCACCAGGCCGGGAAAGCCGCGCAGAAATCGCCGCGCCGTCTGATGCAGCTGCTTCGGCGCGAGATACAGAACCGGATGATCGGGTCCGACCCGCACCAGATGCGCGACCGGATCGGTCCAGGGGGTGCCGGGATACTGCATCGAAACCTCTCCTGTTCGCTCGTCGTGCGCGCAGGATGCGGGGTTTCACCGTCGATTTCTCCGATCAGACCGACTAGAATATAGTAGAGATTTGTCATAATGCCGAACAGACTATGCAGATCGACGACACTGACCGGCAACTTCTGGCCCTTCTGAGGGAAAACGCCCGCGCGCCGGTGGCGGAGCTGTCGCGCCGCCTCGGGCTGGCGCGCACCACCGTACAGGCCCGTATCGAACGGATGGAAAAGGCCGGGGTGATCGCCGGCTATACCCTGCGCGAGGGCGCCGGCCTGCGCCCGCCCCTGCAGGCCACGGTGCTGATCTCGATCGAGCCGCGCAGCGGCCCGGCGGTGCTGGCCCGGCTGAAATCCCTGCCCGGCGTCGAGGTGGTGCACACCACCTCGGGGCGGTTCGACCTTCTGGTCCAGGTCTGCGCCGACACTACGGCCGAACTGGACGACACGCTGGACCGGATCGGCGAGGCCCGCGGCGTGCGCTCGTCGGAAAGCCTCATCCACCTGTCCACCCGGCTGGACCGTTCCTCCCGTCCGGGATGACCCCGCCCGGCCGCCACGCCCATCCATGCTTCTCCATGCCCGGAAAAAAGAAGCGCGGCCCCGGTGATCGGGACCGCGCCATGCCCTGCGGCCTCCGGCCGGCCCTATTTCAGAGCCAGATCGGTGATCTCGTGCGTCCAGGCGCCCTCGGGCTTTTTCGTGATGACCGGATCCGAGCCACCCGCAAGCAGGGTGTTGACCGTGCGCTCGTAATCCGCCGGGTCCAGCTCGCCGGTGGAGCCGTCGATGAGCTTGGCAATCTCGGCCATCATCGAACGCTGATGCTCTTCGGTCTGGGCGCCGCTGGCATCGTTTTCCAGAACGATCTCGACCGCCTCGTCCTGGTTCTCCACGGCATATTTCCAACCCTTCATCGAGGCCCGCACGAAGCGCACCATCTTGTCCTTGAAGGCCGGATCCTCGAGCTTGTCCTCAAGCACGTAGATCCCGTCCTCGAGCGTGGACACACCCTGGTCCTCGTATTTGAACGTCACCAGCTCGTCGGGGCTCACCCCGGCCTCGAGCACCTGGTTGTATTCGTTGTAGGTCATGGTCGAGATGCAGTCGGCCTGCCGCTGCAGCAGCGGATCGACGTTGAAGCCCTGCTTGAGCACCGTGACCCCGTCCGGCCCGCCATTGGTGGGGATGCCCTCGCGGCTCATCCACGCAAGGAACGGATACTCGTTGCCGAAGAACCACACGCCGATGGTCTTGCCGCGAAAGTCCTGCGGACTCCTGATCCCGGTATCCTTCCAGCAGGTCAGCATCAGCCCCGACCGCTTGAAGGGCTGGGCGATATTGACCAGCGGCAACCCCTTTTCGCGCGCCGCCAGCGCCGAGGGCATCCAGTCCAGCATCACGTCGGCCCCGCCGCCGGCCAGAACCTGCGACGGTGCGATGTCGGGGCCGCCGGGCAGGATGGTCACGTCCAGCCCCTCTTCCTTGTAGAACCCCTTGTCCTTGGCCACGTAATATCCGGCAAACTGCGCCTGGGTGACCCATTTCAGTTGCAGCTTGACCTCTTCGGCCGCGGCCGCCCCGGCGGCCAGGGCAAGGCCCAGCGCCACTCCGGCAATTCGTTTCATCATCCTCTTCTCTCCTTGTTGCATGGTTGTTGTCCCTTGCTCGACAGAACCTGCACGGCCCCGCCCCTCATTCCCTCTGCGACGGATGCCAGAAGGTCACCCTGCGCTCGATCAACACCACCGCGCCATAGAACAACGTCCCGGCCAGCGCCGCCACCACGATTTCCGCCCAGACCATGTCCAGCGCCAGCTGCCCGACACTGGTCGAGATGCGAAACCCCATGCCCAGCGTGGGCGATCCGAAGAACTCTGCCACGATCGCACCGATCAGCGCCAGCGTGGTCGAGATCTTCAACCCGTTGAAGATGAACGGCATCGCCGCCGGCAGGCGCAGCTTGGCAAAGCTCTGCCAGTAGCTGGCAGCATAGGTCTCCATCAGGTCGCGCTGCATCTGGGTGGTCTCGTTCAGGCCGGCCACGGTATTCACCAGCATCGGGAAGAACACCATGACCACCACCACCGCCGCCTTGCTCTGCCAGTCGAAGCCGAACCACATGACCAGGATCGGCGCCGTCCCGACGATCGGCAGCGCCGCCATGAAATTGCCCACCGGCAACAGCCCGCGGCGCAGGAAGTCGCTGCGATCCACCAGCACCGCCACCGCGAAGGCCGCCGCGCAACCGATGACATAGCCGCCCAGCGCCCCCTTCAGAAATGTCTGCACGAAATCGGCCCAAAGCACGTCGGTGCTGGCCACGAACCGCTGGGCGATCAGCGACGGCGCGGGCAGGATCACCATCGGCACCTCGAGCCCGCGCACCAGAAGCTCCCACACCGCGATGATGGTGACACCGAAGATCGCCGCCACCGCCAGCCGGCCGACCCGGCTGTGCGCCGCCTGCCCCGCCGCCAGACGCAGATTGACCCACCAGCCCAGCCCCCAGACCGCAAGCGCCGCAATCACCAGCTCCATGCCGCGCCCCCCTGCTTCCTCTTGCCCCAAATACTCCGGGGGAGTCGCGCTTGCGCGACGGGGGCAGAGCCCCCCCTTACCGCGTCCTTCATCGCACCATCCCCATGCGTTTCAGCACCAGCCGCTCCACAAGACCCAGCATGCCGACCAGAACCGCCGCCAGGATCGCCGCCGCGAACAGCGCCGCCCAGATCTGGATCGTCTGGCCGTAATAGCTCCCGGCCAGCAGCCGCGCCCCCAGACCCGCCACCGCGCCGGTCGGCAGCTCGCCCACGATCGCCCCCACCAGCGAGGCGGCAACGCCGATCTTGAGCGAGGCAAAGAGATAGGGCATCGACGCCGGCAGCCGCAGCTTCCAGAACACCTGCCCCCGGCCGGCATTGTAGGTGCGCATCAGATCCAGCTGCATCGCATCGGGGCTGCGCAGCCCCTTGACCATGCCCACCACCACCGGGAAAAAGCTCAGATAGGCCGAGATCACCGCCTTCGGTATGATCCCCTGTATCCCCACCGAATACAGCACCACGATGATCATCGGCGCCAGCGCGATGATCGGAATGGTCTGGCTGATGATCGCCCAGGGCATCACCGACATGTCCATCACCCGGCTGTGCACGATCCCCACCGCCAGCACGATTCCCAGCCCGGTGCCGATGGCAAAACCCAGAAGCGTGGCGCTCAGCGTCACCCATGAATGATAGACCAGAGACCGCTTCGAGGTGATCTTCTTGCCCACGGTGGTCTTCCACAGTTCCACCGCCACCTGGTGCGGCGCCGGCAGGCGCGGCCGCTTGAGCGCCCAGACTGCCGGGATCACCTGCGGGTTCTTCACCGCCAGCACAATGCCCCCCATCTGCCGGCGCTGCGCCGCGTCCTCGGGCTCGACCGCCACGCCGGCACGCTGGGCCTCGACCAGAGCACCCTGGATGTTCATCGGGATGGCGGCCAGATACCACACCGCCACCAGCGCCCCGACCACGCTGAGAACGGCAAGAACCGACTTCATGCCCCGCCCTCCTGCTTCGACACCCCACCGGCGCCGAAGCCCGCACGGCGTTCGGCCCGGCCCCCACGACCTGTCACGTCACCCGTCATAGGCATGCCCCGCCCTCAGGCCCTCGCGCACGCGATGGGCCACCTCGAGGAATTCCGGCGTGTCGCGGATGTCCAGCGGTCGCTCGGCCGGCAGCGGACTTTCGATCACATCCGTGATACGGCCCGGGCGCGGGCTCATCACCACGATCTTGGTGGAAAGATACACCGCCTCGGGGATCGAATGGGTGACAAAGCCGATGGTCTTTCCGGTCCGCCGCCACAGCGCCAGCAACTGCTCGTTGAGGTGATCGCGCACGATCTCGTCCAGCGCCCCGAAGGGTTCGTCCATCAGCAGGATGTCGGCATCGAACGACAACGCCCGCGCGATCGAGGCCCGCTGCTGCATCCCCCCCGAAAGCTGCCAGGGAAACTTTTCCCCGAATCCGGCCAGATCGACCAGATCCAGCACCTTGCCCACCCGCTCCTGCTGGTCGGCACGGGAATAGCCCATGATCTCCAGCGGCAACGAGATGTTGCGGGCAATGGTTCGCCACGGATACAGCCCCGCGGCCTGGAACACATAGCCATAGGCCCGCTGGCGGCGCGCCTCGTCCGGGCTCATGCCGTTGACGGTGATCGTGCCGCCGGTTGGCTGTTCCAGCGCCGCGACGACCCGCAGAAAGGTGGTCTTGCCGCAGCCCGAAGGGCCGATGAAACTGACGAAATCGCCCCTGGCGATGTCAAGGGTGATGCCCTGCAGCGCATGCACCGGCCCGTCACCAGTCTGAAATGTCAGGTCCACGTCCCGTGCGCTGATGACGGAATTGGAATCTGTCACGTTGCCCGCTCCCACAATTTCGGTTCGGCCAGTTCCAGGCTGTTGCCGGCCGGGTCGCGCAGATAGATCGAACGCGCCCCGTTCGGCCAGCGGAAATCGGCCTCGATTTCTATACCCGCCTCTTCCAGACGGCGCACCCAACCGTCAAGCGCCGCGCCGGCGGCGGCAAAACACAGATGCCCCGGCCCCTCGGCCCCATGCGGAGGCACCGGCAATGCGCCCGCGCGTGGCGCGCGCCGCGTCGCCTCGGCCCGGAACAGCAGCACGATGGTAGGGCCGCAGCGGAAGAACACATGCCGCCCCTCCTGCCGCGCAATCCGTTCCAGCCCCAGGACGCCGCCATAGAAGGCCTCGGCCGCATCCAGGTCGTCCACGTAAAGCGCCGCCTCGAGCACCCCGTCCGGCGCAGAGGGCAGGGCCTTCTTCATACGCCGGTCGCCGGA
Source organism: Piezobacter thermophilus (assembly GCF_055386745.1). NCBI lineage: Bacteria > Pseudomonadati > Pseudomonadota > Alphaproteobacteria > Rhodobacterales > Paracoccaceae > Piezobacter > Piezobacter thermophilus. The sequence continues at coordinate 2,312,330 of NZ_AP042380.1, forward strand.
ATGCCGCTGCGTTCCACCGGCCGCGGCGCGGTCAGCTCCTTCCAGGTGGAAAGCGCCCGGTTGACCGGGGCATTGGCCTCGCGCGCGACGAACCTGCCGTGGCCCTCCTGCGTGCGGATCTCGCCGTCATGCACCGCCACATGGCCACGGGTCAGGGTGAAACGCGGCAGCCCCTTCACCTTGTGCCCCTCGAACACGTTGTAGTCGATGGCCGACTGCTGGGTTTCGGCGCTGATCACCTTCTCCTTCTCGGGGTCCCAGACCACGATGTCGGCATCCGAACCCACCATGATCGCCCCCTTCTTCGGGTAGCAGTTCAGGATCTTGGCAATGTTCGTCGAAGTGACGGCGACAAACTCGTTCATCGTCAGCCGGCCCGTGTTCACCCCATGCGTCCATAGCATCGGCATCCGGTCCTCCAGCCCGCCGGTGCCGTTGGGGATCTTGGAGAAATCCCCCACCCCCATGCGCTTCTGCTCGGTGGTGAAGGCGCAGTGATCGGTGGCCACCACGCTGAGCGAACCCGACATCAGCCCCGCCCAGAGGCTGTCCTGGTGCTTCTTGTTGCGGAAGGGGGGCGACATGACGCGCCGCGCCGCATGATCCCAGTCCTTGTTGAAATACTCGCTCTCGTCCAGCGTCAGATGCTGGATCAGCGGCTCGCCCCAGACCCGCTTGCCCTGCATCCGCGCCCGCCGGATGGCTTCATGCGCCTCTTCGCAGGAGACATGCACCACGTAAAGCGGCACGCCGGCCATGTCCGCGATCATGATGGCGCGATTGGTCGCCTCGCCTTCGACCTCGGCGGGGCGGCTGTAGGCATGCGCCTCGGGGCCGGTATTGCCCTCGGCCAGAAGCTTGGCGGTCAGCTCCGCCACCACGTCGCCGTTCTCGGCATGCACCAGCGCGATTCCGCCCAGCTCGGCCAGACGGCTGAAACTGGCGAACAGCTCGTCGTCGTTCACCATCAGCGCACCCTTGTAGGCCAGGAAATGCTTGAAGGTGGTGATACCGCGATCGACCACGTTCTTCATCTCGTTGAAGACCTGTTCGCCCCACCATGTCACCGCCATGTGGAAGGAATAGTCGCAATTGGCACGGGTGGACTTGTTGTCCCAACGCTTGAGCGCATCCAGCAACCCCTCGCCCGGATTGGGCAGGGCAAAATCCACAACCATGGTGGTGCCGCCAGCCAGCGCCGCGCGGGTGCCCGATTCGAAATCATCCGACGAATAGGTCCCCATGAAGGGCATCTCCAGATGCGTATGCGGATCGATCCCGCCCGGCATCACGTAGCAGCCGGAAGCATCCAGTTCGGTCTCGCCCTTCAGATCCGGCCCGATCTGCGTGATCACGCCATTCTCGATCGCCACATCCGCCTTGTAGGTCAGATCGGCGGTGACGATTGTGCCATTCCTGATGACTGTGGACATCCTCTTCTCCCCGTTGTTCTCAGACCGACCCGAAACAGTCGATCGCCCTCCCATGTACGCCGATGTCCAGCGGCCCGAACGGCCCCTCGACACATAGCGAAAAATACCCGGCCGCCGGCATGAACACGACACGATACGGCCCCTTTCGTCGCGTCACCGCCCAGCACTGCTGACAGAACCCGCCGCTGAACTGCACCTCCACTGCCTCGGGCTCGGTCAGTGCCGCGCGGAACTCGGCCAGCGCCATGCGCCCTGCCCGGCCGGAATCGTCGAACTCCTCGATCTCGGCCGCAATCATCTCCCTTATCCGGTCCGGTTCCTCCACGCGCTTGCCGTCCCCGAAAACTTCCGCGTCCTTTTCTGGCCGGAAATATCCCGGGGGTCCGGGGGCAGAGCCCCCGGCCGGCCCCGAAACGCTCCACCCTTCACTCCACGATCTCCGCCGTCTCCACCACCGCGTGAAACAGCACATCCGCCCCGGCCGCGGCCCATTCCGGGCTGATCTCCTCGGCCTCGTTGTGGCTCAGCCCGTCCACGCAGGGACACATCACCATCGCCGTCGGCGCCACCCGGTTGATCCAGCATGCATCGTGCCCCGCGCCCGAGATGATGTCCATGTGCGAATAGCCCAGCCGCTCGGCCGCGCGCCGCACCGCCGACACGCAGCCCTCGTCGAACTTCACCGGGTCGAAACCGCCCACCTTCTCGAACGCGACACCCAGCCCCATGTCGGCGGCGATCTTCTCCGCACCCACGCGGAACCGCTGCTCCATGTCCTCGATCACCGCCAGTTCGGGGCTGCGGAAATCCACCGTGAACACCACCTTGCCGGGGATCACGTTGCGCGAATTGGGATAGACATCGATATGACCGGCCGCCCCCACCGCGTGCGGGGCGTGGGACAGGGCGATCTCGTCCACCAGCTCCAGCATCCGCGCCATGCCAAGGCCTGCATTGCGGCGCATCGGCATCGGGGTCGAGCCGGTATGCGCGTCCTTCCCGGTCACCGTCACCTGGGTCCAGCTCAACCCCTGGCCGTGGGTGACGACGCCGATATCCTTGCCCTCGGCCTCGAGAATCGGACCCTGCTCGATATGCAACTCGAAGAACGCATGCATCTTGCGCGCGCCGACTGGCTCATCGCCCTTCCAGCCGATCCGCTCCAGCTCCTCGCCAAACTTCTTTCCTTCCGCATCCTCGCGCGCATAGGCCCAGTCCTGATCATGCACCCCGGCAAACACGCCACTGGCCAGCATCGCCGGAGCAAAGCGCGTGCCCTCCTCGTTGGTCCAGTTCACCACCACGATCGGATGCTTCGTGCGAATGTCCAGATCGTTCAGCGTGCGGATGATCTCAAGCCCGCCCAGAACCCCCAGCACCCCGTCATACTTGCCCCCCGTGGGCTGGGTGTCGAGGTGAGAGCCCACATAGACCGGCAGCGCCTGCGCGTCGGTGCCCTCGCGCCGGGCGAACATGTTGCCCATCTGGTCCACGCCCATGGAGCACCCCGCCGCCTCGCACCACTTGCGGAACAGCGCGCGCCCCTCGGCATCGGCATCCGTCAGCGTCTGCCGGTTGTTGCCGCCCGCCACGCCGGGGCCGATCTTCGCCATCTCCATCAGGCTGTTCCACAGCCTCTCGCCGTTGATCCTGAGATTCTCGGCCGGTGCCGCCATCGTCCAATCCCCCTGCTGCCGGTTCTCGCTGTCGAATGATTTGACCAACTGGTCAAAGCAACGCTATCACGGGATTGCGGTCAGTCAAGAAAATGCCGCTGCCCTTTTTCGCCTCCGGGGTATAAACGCACAATTTCCGAGCAACCCAGGAGTCGGCCCGACGATGACCCGCCCCCGCCAACCCACGCGCATCCAGGCCCGCAACCGCGCCGCGATTCTCGAGGCCGCGCTGGACGTGTTTTCCGCGCTCGGCTATCGCGGCGCCACCGTGGACCGGATCGCCGCCGCCGCCGGCCTGTCGAAACCCAACCTGCTCTACTATTTCCCCTCCAAGGAGGCGATCCACGAAGAACTGCTGGGAAAGCTTCTGGATACATGGCTGGACCCGCTGCGCGCCCTCGACCCGGAGGGGGACCCGCTGGAGGAAATCCTCGGCTATGTGCGGCGCAAGCTGGAGATGAGCCGCGACTACCCCCGCGAAAGCCGGCTTTTCGCCAACGAGATCGTCCAGGGCGCCCCGCGCATCCACGCGGTCCTGTCGACCGAACTCAAGGCGCTGGTCGATGAAAAGGCTGCTCTTCTCTCACGCTGGATGGAGGAGGGCCGAATCGCCCGCGTCCACCCCTATCACCTGATCTTCTCGATCTGGTCGCTGACCCAGCACTATGCCGATTTCGACGTGCAGGTGCGCGCGGTGCTGGGCAGCGAGGACCCGTTCGACGGCGCGCCGGAATTCGTCGAGACGCTCTATCGCAGGCTTCTGACGCCGGGTTGAGCCGCCGCGCCGCGGGGACGGCGGCCCGCGAAAACGGCTTCGCGCCACCGGCGCGGCATTGTGCAAACGACATGATCTGTCGGTTTCCGACTTGCAGGGCCCGCCGACAGCGGCGCAGGCTCGACGGGAAACAACCCCGGAGGGCCCCATGAAGACCACCACCCAGGTCGCCATCATCGGCGGAGGCGTCGTTGGCTGTTCCGTTCTCTACCACCTGACGAAACTCGGCTGGAGCGACGTGATGCTGCTGGAACGCTCCGAACTCACCTCGGGGTCCACCTGGCACGCCGCGGGCGGATTTCACACGCTCAACGGCGACACCAACATGGCCGCGCTGCAGGGCTACACGATCCGGCTGTACAAGGAGCTGGAAGAGATCACCGGCTTGTCCTGCGGCCTGCACCACGTCGGCGGCATCACGCTGGCCGACGACCGCGACCGGTTCGACATGCTGCTGGCCGAACGGGCCAAGCACCGCTTCATGGGGCTGGAAACCGAAATCATCGGCCCCGAGGAGATCAGGCGAATCGCCCCGATCACCAATACCGATGGGATCATCGGCGCGCTCTACGACCCGCTCGACGGGCATCTCGATCCCTCCGGCACCACCCATGCCTATGCGAAGGCGGCCCGCATGGCCGGAGCGACGATCGAGACCCACTGCATGGTGCGCGAGACGAACCAGCGCGCCGACGGCACGTGGGACGTGGTCACCGACAAGGGCACCATCCATGCCGAGCACATCGTCAATGCCGGCGGCCTCTGGGCACGCGAGGTGGGCGCCATGGCGGGCATCTATTTCCCGCTGCACCCGATGGCGCACCAGTATCTCGTCACCGATGACATCCCCGAAATCTACGAGCGCGACAGCGAACACCCCCACGTGATGGATCCTTCCGGCGAATCCTACCTGCGGCAGGAAGGGCGCGGCCTGTGCATCGGCTTCTACGAACAGCCCTGCAAGCCATGGGCGGTGGACGGCACGCCGTGGGAGTTCGGCCACGAGCTGCTGCCCGACGATTTCGACAAGATCGCCGACAGCGTCGCCTTTGCCTACCGCCGCTTCCCGGTGCTGGAGCGCGCCGGAATCAAGTCGGTGATCCACGGCCCCTTCACCTTCGCCCCCGACGGCAACCCGCTGGTCGGCCCGGTGCCGGGAATGCGCAACTACTGGTCGGCCTGCGGGGTGATGGCGGGGTTTTCCCAGGGCGGCGGCGTCGGGCTTTGCCTCGCGCAATGGATGGTCGAGGGCGAACCCGAACGCGACGTCTTCGCCATGGACGTGGCCCGGTTCGGCGACTGGATCACGCCGGGCTATACCCTGCCCAAGGTGATCGAGAACTACCAGAGGCGGTTCTCGGTCTCCTACCCGAACGAGGAACTGCCCGCAGCCCGCCCCCACCGCACCACGCCGATGTACGACATCTTTTCCGACATGGGCGCGGTCTGGGGGCAGCAATACGGGCTGGAAGTGCCCAACTATTTCGCCCGCGAGGGCGAGCCGGCCTTCGAAACCCCCTCCTTCCGCCGCTCGGACGCCTTCGCCGCGATCGGGCGCGAGGTGCGGGCCGTGCGCGAAGGCGTCGGCATCAACGAGATCCACAATTTCGGCAAATACCGCGTCACCGGCCCGCGCGCGCGCGACTGGCTGAACCGGATCATGGCCGGGCGCGTGCCTGCGCCGGGGCGGCTGAGCCTGACCCCGATGCTGTCGCCCAAGAGCCGGATCATCGGCGATTTCACCGTCTCCTGCCTTGACGAGGACGAGTTCCAGCTCACCGCCTCCTACGGCGCGCAGGCGTTTCACTTGCGCTGGTTCCACCGGAACCGAGAAGACGGCGTCGCGGTCGAAAACATCTCCGACCGGCGCACCGGCTTCCAGATCGCCGGACCGAAAGCGTGCGAGGTTCTCGCCGCCTGCACCCGCGAGGACGCCTCGGACATGACCTTCATGGATGTGCGCCGCATGGTCCTGGGCATGACCGACTGCATCGTGCAGCGGATCAGCTATACCGGGGATCTGGGCTTTGAAATCTTCTGCGACCCGATGGGGCAGCGGCAGTTGTGGTGGACCCTGTGGCAGGCGGGTCAGCCCCACCACATCACCCCCTTCGGCATGCGCGCGATGATGTCACTCAGGCTCGACAAGTTCTTCGGCTCGTGGCTGCGCGAATATTCCCCCGACTACACCCCGGCCGAAACCGGGCTCGACCGCTTCATCTCGTTCCGGAAGGATGCCGATTTCATCGGCCGCGCCGCCGCCGAGGCCGAACGCGCCACCGGCCCCTCCCGACGCCTCTGCGCCTTCGAGGTGGACGTGGACGATGCCGACGTGAACGCCTACGAACCGATCTGGCTCGACGGGCGGGTGCAGGGCTTCTGCACCTCGGGCGGCTGGTCGCACCATGCCGGGAAATCCGTGGCGCTGGGTTTTCTGCCCGCAGACCGCATCGCCGAAGGGCTCGCCGTCGAAATCGAGATCCTCGGCCAGATGCGCCCGGCCCGGGTGATTACCGAACCGCTCTTCGACGCCGACGGCGCACGGATGCGCGGCTGAGGCGGGAAGGAGCGTTTCCGGCTTTCCTTTCCCCTTCCTCTTGCCGAAAATACTCCCGCCGGAGGCCCCCGCCCCCGGCCACGTGCACCGACCCGTCCGCCGAAGGAGACACCGCTTGCCACTCGTCCCCGTCCTGCTGCTTGCCGCGGGCTCCTCGTCTCGCATGGGCGGGCGCGACAAGCTGATGATCGAAGTGGACGGCGAACCGCTGCTGCGGCGCAGCGCGCAGAGGGCGCGGGCAACCGGCCAGCCGGTGATCGTCGCGCTTCCTCCCGCCCCGCACCCCCGCCATGAGGCCCTCGCGGGGCTGGCGGTGACGAAGGTGCCGGTGCCGGATGCCGGCGAGGGGATGAATGCCAGCCTGCGGGCGGCGCTTGCCCGGGTGCCGGGGCGGGCGCGGGCGGTAATGATCCTGCTGGCCGACCTGCCCGAGCTGACCACCGCCGATCTGGAAACCGTTCTGAAGGCCGTGGAGAGCCATCCCGACCGGCTGATCTGGCGCGGCACGACCAGCGACGGAAAGCCCGGCCACCCGGTCGTCTTCGCCCGTGACCTGTGGCCCGAACTTGCCGCGCTCGGCGGAGACGGCGGAGCGGGCGAGGTCGTGCGCCGTCACGCCGGACAGGTCGAACCGGTGCCCCTGCCGGGCAGGCATGCGCGGCTGGACCTGGACACGCCCGAAGCCTGGGCCGAATGGCTGGCCGGGCGGCGCGGCTGAGGCGCACCCGGAAAAAAACGGAAGGGGCAGGATGGTTGCCCGCCCTGCCCCCTCGGTCGCGCGCCCCGATTCGCGCGGATAGCTGCATATCGGGGTTGCCGGCCCGTCCCCCTCTCAATGAACGAGCAACCGGGCTTCGTATTTCTTCAGCGACCGGCGCGCCGCCCCGAAGGCCCCCAGCCCCTCGCGGGTAGCGAGTTCCGGGAACAGGTCCAGGATTTCGTCCCGCTGGTCGTCGTCCATGCCCGCCAGCGTCAGGTCGCCCGGCTGGAAGCTTTCCGTCCAGGCACCATCGGACAGGATCACCTCGTGGCGATCGAACATGAAGTGGACATAGCTCACCTCATCCACCTCGACCCGGTCGATGCCCTCCATCCCGGTCAGGTGCTTGGCCGCCACCAGAACCTCGCGTTCCTCGAAGAAGAGCTGGGTCTTCTCGTTGGCGATCAGGATCCGGTGGTTGGGGCTGACCAGCATGTCGCGTTCGGGCAGGCCGATGCCCAGAGCGCCACGGCGGATCAGGATCGGCTGCATGTTCGGCGCCTGCGCCAGCTCGGCCGCGCTCAGGTCGCGCCGCCCGGCCCAGCGGATGACCTGGATGCCGTTGTCGCGGGTGATGACCCGGTCGCCGGGGCGCAGATCCTCGACCCGGCGTTCCCCCTGCGGAGTGGCGATCAGCGTGCCCGGCGTGAAGCAGGGAATCACATGCTCGATCTCGTGGAAACGGGTCGATCCGGTCTCGTTCCCGTCGGCATCGAAGAAGCGCACCGTGCCCGATTCCGGGTCGCCGGCGTCATATTCGACGGTCAGGCTGCCGCCGGGATTGACCGCCTCGGCCGCACCGGTCAGGTCGAGAACGTCCACATCGCCGTCATCGGGATCCTCGCCGCCGAAGATGTGCTCGCCCTCGCCGATATCGACGAAGCGGTCATCACCGTAACCGCCCTGCATGAGGTCGCCCTCATCCCCGGCCTGGTCGTTGCCGCCCGACAGCGTATCGTCGCCATCACCACCTTCAAGCGTGTCAGCGCCCTTGCCGCCGTCGAGAAGGTCGTCCCCCTGGCCGCCGATCAACGTGTCGTCGCCGCGACCGCCGTGAAGCTCGTCCTCGTCGATGCCGCCATCGAGGTAGTCGTCGCCAGCCCCGCCATACAGGGTGTCGTCGTCGTCCTGGCCATAGATCACGTCGTCGCCGTCACCGCCGTCGAGGTAATCGGTCCCATTGGTCGGATCCGGATCGGCCGGCTGGCCGACGCCATCATCGGGGATGTTCAGGAAATCGGGAAAGACCGGATCCAGCCCGCCATAGATGGTATCGTCGCCATCGCCGCCATCGATCTGGTCGGCCCCCTCACCGCCCACGATCAGGTCGTCGCCCGCGCCGCCTTCCACCACATCGTCGTCGATGCCGGCATCGATGGTGTCGTCACCGTCGCCGCCGTCGATCACATCCACATCATCGCCGGTCAGGATCACGTCGTCACCATCTCCGCCATCCACCACGTCGCGGTCATCGTAGATATCCGCATCGGCCGGGATCGGGGGGATCGACCCGTAACCGGCAAAGCCCCGGTCGGGCAGAGGCGTGCCGCCGCGGGTGTCGATCACGTCGTCGCCGTCGCCGCCATCTACGGTGTCGGAACCGTCACCGCCATCGATCTGGTCGTCACCGGCGCCGCCGTCCAGGCTGTCGTCGCCCACGCCGCCGATCAGCACGTCGTCGCCGCCCTCGCCGAAGATCACGTCATCGCCTTCACCGCCATCTAGCGTATCGTCGCCGTCCTCGGCGGTGTCGGCATCAAGCACGTCAAAATAGACATCCGACACGATGACGCCGCTGTTGTCCCCGCCATCCTGCGAGTGCTCGATCACGATCCGGGCCGCCGGGCCGGGGATGCTCACCAGCACCGAATAGCGCCCGTCATCGGCCTCGCCATAGCCGCCTTCGCTGTCGGCGGTGTCGTTGCCGGACACGCCATCCTCATCGGACAGGTCGAGCTTGTCGCCGCCGGTCAGGTCCACCTCGATCTGGTTGCCGTCTGCGTCGAACGCCTTGACCGAAACCACGCCGTCGCCGTCGATGTCGCTGATGCTGAACGAAACGTTCCCCACCGCCTCGGAAAAGGCCAGCTCGTAGCGGGCCGCGTTGCCCTTGCCGTAGGTGATGGATTTCAGGCCGCTTTCGTCGTCGGCCTCGTCGCCATCAGTGGCCACACCATCGACATCATGCTCGATCTCGGTGAACGAGGTATCGACCGGCTCGGACTGTTCCAGCACGTTGAACGAAACGGTCACATGCCCCGTGTCCTGGGTAAAGCCGCCGCTGAGGTCATCGCCTTCGTCGATGTCGTGGGGCTCGTCGTCCTCGTGATCGTCGTCGTATTCGGCCTCGTCCTCGTCACCATCCGGGTCCGGCGCCAGCTCCCAGCGGAATACCTCGCGGACGGTCTGCGGTTCGCCGGGGGCGTTGGAATCGCCATACAGCACGTCATCTCCCGCGCCGCCCTGCACCTCGTCGGCGCCGCTGCCGGCATAGACGGTATCGTCGCCCGCGCCGGCCATGACGGTATCGTCGCCGCCGCGCGCATCCACGATGTCGTCGTCCGGGCCGAGGCCGGGCTGGATCGCGTCGCCATTGTCGATCCGGTCGCCCTCGGGGTCGCCGGTGTAGGAGAGGTCGATCAGGTCGGCCTGCCCGGTGCCGTCCACGATGCCGTTGCCGCCCGCCGGCCCGCCGGTATCGTCGTGATCCCCGTCGCCATCATCGCCGTCATGCCCGTGTCCGAACACATGGCCAAGCTTGAGCCCCTGCCCATGGTCATGCCCATGCTCGTGCGCGTTGGAACTACCGTGCTGGTGCTCCTGCTCGTGAGCTTTCGAATGCTCGTGTTCCGACTTCTTACTCATCGTGGTCTCCACTTCCGCGAGGCCGTCACTTCAACGCCGGTCGCTGCCAAATTCCTTTTCACCCGAGGCATGATGCAATTGGCGCGAAGGGCAACCGTTCGGCCGGGCGTTCGGGAACAAGGGAAAAGAAGCACTGGCATCCTTCATGCGGCAGCTCAGATGCCGCGTGGCGATCGCACTCGCTTCTCCCGCATCGTCCCGATGCGAAACCGCGCGGTCGCCCCCATTGACCGTCAGACATCACCCCCCAGTTGGGCTGAACAGAAATTACGCGCAGAGCCCGCCCACCGGAAGCAGAAGATGCAACAAATTTGCCGCAATTCGGGACCAACCTCGCCCCAATTGCCCCGGACTTGCCAGGAAATACTCTCCGAAAGGCCCGGAAATGTTCTCATATGAGAGACAAATCAAACCGGGCGTAAAGCCAACACACTGAAAATACGGCGCCTTTCCGGCTTCCCAAAAAATGTTCCGCCAGATTGTTTCCATTTATGAACCTGTTGGCCGCCACTCTGCCCATGGCGCGGCCCGACATGTTTCTGCCCCATTTCACCCCGATGGATGTCCCGGACCCGGAACCAAATTTCGAGAATGCCCCGGATTGTTGCCGCCCCGAGGTCATGATCGGGGGTGGCGGGGTTCGAATCGCGGCGATTCCCTGCCGAATCCGGCCGTTTCCGGGAATCGGTCTTCTTGCCGGCGCCGGCAGGAGAAACGAAAACGGGGCAGGCGGCGGCCTGCCCCGGCAAGTGCAGCGGAAAGGTCGGCTCAGTTGCCCTCGACCTGCTGTGCCACCTCGCGATAGGCCTCCAGATACCCTTCGGGCAACTTGTGAGCGATGCCCTGGTGGCAGTCGATGCAGGTCTTGCCCTCGTCCAGCGCCTTCTGGTGGTTCTGCGCGGCGCGGTTTGCCTGCAAGGTGAAGTCCATGAACTCGAAGCTGTGGCAGTTGCGGCATTCCCGGCTGTCGGTTGCCTTCATCCTGCGCCACTCGTTCCTTGCGAGATCCAGCCGTTTGGCCTCGAACTTCTCGCGGGTCCAGATCGAGCGGGTGATGAAATGGCCGTAAAGCTCCTTGGACGCCTTGATCTTGCGCACCACCTTCGGGCCCCAGTCCTTGGGCACGTGGCAGTCCGGGCAGGTCGCACGCACGCCCGAGCCGTTGTTCTGGTGGATGCTGCCCTCGTACTCGGCATAGACGTTGTCTTCCATCTCGTGGCAGCTGATGCAGAAGCTTTCGGTGTTGGTCAGTTCAAGCGCCCAGTGAAAGCCGCCCCAGAACAGGATGCCGACGACGAAACCGGCAACCAGAAGCGCCCCGGAGGTGATGGCCACGGCGGGCCGGGTGAGGAATTTCCAGACGCGGCGGATGATCCCCGGCCGGTCCCCTTTGCTGATGTTGTCCGACATGTTTCCTGTCCTCGCGCTCTGTCGCCTCGGTTCCTATTTCCCGGCCGTCGACCGGAAGGTGTTCTCCACCAGCGCCGGCGCATCGGCCTGCGGCACGTGGCACTGGGTGCAGAACCAGCGGGTGCCGGCCACCCGGTCGAGCTGCCGCCCCTCGCGGTCGAGATAATGGGTCATGGAAAGGGTGGGCGCCCCCCGTTCGCCTGCATTGGTCCAGTCATGGCAGGCAAGGCACTGGTTGGCGCGCAGGTCGATCTGGTAGCGCGAGATCGTGTGCGGGATCAGCGGCGGCTGCTGGCGGTAGTTGCGCCCGAACCTCTTTTCGTCCTGGTGGAACACGCCGGGCACCTCGGCGACCTCGTCGATCGGCGCATTGCGCAGGCTGCGCACGCCGGATGTGCCGGACTGGGCGACGGCAAGGCCGGCCGCCACCAGGGCGGAGGCCGTCAGGACGCTGATGAGAATTGTTTTTTTCATGAGCTTACTCCGTTGCTTGCTCAGGCGGCGCGGCTGGCACCGGATGCGGGTTGCGGTCTGGTTCGGGTTTCACGGGCAGGGGCGTCCGTGTCATCGAAACGGTGAGTGAAGGTGAAGACGTCCATTGCGCAGACGTCGATGCAGCGACCGCAATTGGTGCAGTCGCGCGAAAGGATGAGGGGGGTATCGCCGGCGGCGCCCCGAAGGGCGGGGGTGATGACGTGCATCTCGGGGCAGACGGCGAAGCAGTCCATGCAGTCGTCGCAGGCAGCCCGGCGCGGGGCCGAGACCCGCAGCACCGATTTCGTCCCCAGCAGGCCGTAGAAGCTGCCCACCGGGCACAGATGCCCGCACCAGCCCCGCCGCGCCAGCGCGAAGTCGAACAGGAACACGGCGACCACGAAGGTCCAGGCAAAGCCCATGCCGAAGATCAGCCCGCGATGGAGCATCGAGATCGGGTTGACCACCTCCCAGGCGATGGTTCCGGTCAGCGCCGAAACCGCCACAACCATGGCCAGAACCCACCAGCGGGTGCCCGGCCCGGGCTGCCAGCCCTTGGGCATGCCCAGCCTGCGGTGCAGCCAGTGGGCGGCATCGGTCACCGGGTTGATCGGGCACACCCAGCTGCAATAGACGCGCCCGCCGATCAGCGCATAGACGACGGCGACGATCAGCGCCCCGACCAGAGCGGTCAGCTCGGGCCAGTGCCCGGCGAGAAGGGACTGCACGGCGATGAAGGGATCGGTCAGCGGCAGCACCCCGAAAGTCAGCGAGCCCGAAAGGTTGCCCTTGACCCACCATATGCCGAACCACGGCCCCAGCAGGAACAGGGCCAGAAAGAACAGCTGCGACAGCCGGCGCAGGATCAGAAAGCGATGGGCGCGCCACCAGCCGAATTTCAGAACCGCCTCGCGGCCGACGGGGGTGCGGGATTTCATGTTCATGGCTTCGCCCCCGGCAGCTTGAAGGTCGGGGTGAATCCCCCCTCCATCGAAGGGTCGGGCATCCGGTCGGGCAGGTCGATCACCCCCTCGACCAGCGGCCCGCCGGCCTTTTCCTTCTCCTCCCAGCCCAGCCGGTAGTGATCCCCCGCCTTCCCGCGTGCCAGGCGGGCGGGCAGCACCTTGATCGCCGCCTCGGGCAGCACGCAGGATTTTTCGCACTTGCCGCAGCCGGTGCAGACATCGGCATGAACGGTGGGCAGGAAGATCGCGTGATGGCCCGAGCGCGCATTGTGCTGCAACTCCAGCGTGATCGCCTCGTCGATCAGCGGGCAGACGCGGTAGCACACGTCGCAGCGCAGCCCCAGCGCGTTCAGGCAGTTCTCGGTATCGACCAGCACCGCCGTGCCCATGCGCGCATCGTTGATGTCGGTCAGCCCCTTGTCGAGCGCCCCGGACGGGCAGGCCGCCACGCAGGGGATGTCCTCGCACATTTCGCAGGCAATCTCGCGCGCGGTGAAATAGGGCGTGCCGGTGGCCGGACCGTCCACCCCCAGCTCGGCCAGTTTCAGCGTGTCATAGGGGCAGTCGCGCACGCACAGCCCGCAGCGGATGCAGGCGGACAGGAAATCCTCCTCGCCCAGCGCGCCGGGCGGGCGCAGGGCCTGGGCCGGCAGGGCGCGCGCGCCGGTGGCCAGCCAGGCCAGCCCCATGCCCGCCACCGCGCAACCCGCCAGCCCGCGCGCTGCATCCTTCAGGAAGCGGCGCCGGTCCATGGGCATCGTCTTGCGGCGGGCGGCGGACATGGGTTTCCCTTTCCCTCTTCAGGTCAGGCGCGTTCGACCTTGCAGGCGCATTTCTTGAAGTCGGTCTCTTTCGAAATCGGGCAGGTCGCATCCAGCGTCAGCTTGTTGACCAGCTGGCTTTCGTCGAACCACGGGAAGAACACCACGCCCCGGGGCGGCTTGTTCCGGCCCCGCGTCTCGACCCGGCTGAGCACCGTGCCGCGACGGGTCGAGATCTCGATCGCCTGCCCGCGCTTGAGCCCGCGCGCCTTGGCGTCCTCGGGATGCATGAACACCACCGAAGCCGGGAAGGAGCGGTGCAGCTCGGGCACCCGCCGGGTCATGGAGCCCGAATGCCAGTGCTCCAGCACCCGGCCCGTCACCAGCCACAGGTCGTATTCATCGTCCGGGACCTCGGCGGGCGGCTCGTAGGGGGCGAAGATGATGTTGGCCCGCCCGTCCTTCTTGCCGTAGAACTTCACCCCCTCGCCCGGCTTCACATAGGGGTCATAGCCCTCGCGGAAGCGCCACAGCGTCTCCTTGCCGCCCACCACCGGCCAGCGCAGACCGCGGGCCTGGTGATACATCTCGAACGGAGCGAGGTCGTGACCCTTGCCGCGCCCGAAGCTGGCATATTCCTCGAACAGGCCTTTCTGGACGTAGAAGCCGAAGTGATCGCTCTCGTCGTTGGGGAAGCCCTTGGCGGTGTCCTTCAGCGGGAAGCGGTTCACCTGCCCGTTCTCGAACAGGATGTCATAGAGCGTCTTGCCCCGGTATTCCGGCTTTTGCGCCAGAAGTTCTTCGGGCCAGACCTCTTCGACGCGGAAGCGCTTGGAGAATTCCATCACCTGCCACAGGTCGGATTTCGCCTCGCCCGGCGCCTTGACCTGCTGGCGCCAGAACTGGGTGCGCCGTTCGGCATTGCCGTAGGCGCCCTCCTTTTCCACCCACATGGCGGTGGGCAGGATCAGGTCGGCAGCCATGGCGGTTACCGTCGGATAGGGATCCGAGACGACGATGAAGTTTTCCGGGTTGCGATAGCCGGGCCAGCCCTCTTCGTTCATGTTGGGCGCGGCCTGCATGTTGTTGTTGCACTGCACCCAGTAGCAGTTCAGCTCGCCGTCATGCAGCTTGCGGTTCTGCAGCACCGCGTGATAGCCCGGCTTGCCCGGAATGGTGCCCTTGGGCAGGCCCCAGATCTTTTCGGCGATGTCGCGGTGGGCCTCCTTCATCACCACCAGGTCTGCCGGCAGGCGGTGGGCGAAGGTGCCGACCTCGCGCGCAGTGCCGCAGGCCGAGGGCTGACCGGTCAGCGAAAACGGCGAGTTGCCGGGCTCGGAAATCTTGCCGACCAGAAGATGCACATTGTACATCAGCCCGTTCACCCAGCTGCCGCGGGTGTGCTGGTTGAAGCCCATGGTCCACAGGCTCATCACCTTGCGGTTCGGGTCGGCATATTGCCGGGCAAGGCGTTCGAGCTTCGCCGCCGGCACGCCGGACATCTCGGACACCTTCTCGAGCGTGTATTCGCTGACGGCCTCGGCATATTCCTCGAAGCTGATCGGCGTGAGCTTGCCGTGCTTGCCCGAATGGGCCGGGTTGGCGGCGGCCTGCTCGCGCGGGTCCGAGGGACGCAGCCCATAGCCGATGTCGGTGTTGGTCTTCGTGATGTTGACGTGGTTGCGGACGAACTCCTCATTCACCGCGCCGGTCTGGATGATGTAGTTGGCGATGTAGTTGAGAATCGCCAGATCCGTCTGCGGCTTGAAGATGATGGCATTGTCGGCCAGCTCGAAGCTGCGATGCTCGAAGGTGGACAGCACATGCACCTCGCAGCCGGGCTTGGTCAGGCGGGTATCGGTCAGGCGCGACCACAGGATCGGGTGCATCTCGGCCATGTTCGAGCCCCACAGCACGAAGGTATCGGCCGCCTCCAGGTCGTCATAGCAGCCCATCGGCTCGTCGATGCCGAAGCCGCGGATGAAGGCGGCCACCGCCGAGGCCATGCAGTGGCGCGCATTGGGGTCGATGTTGTTCGAGCGGAACCCCGCCTTCATCAGCTTGACCGCGGCATAGCCCTCCCACACGGTCCACTGGCCGGAACCGAACATGCCGATGGCGGTCGGGCCCTTCTTCTTCAGGGTCTCCTTCCACTTCTCGGCCATGATGTCGAAGGCCTCGTCCCAGCTGACCGGCTCGAACTCGCCATTCTTGTCATAGACGCCGTTCGACTTGCGCAGCAGCGGCGTGGTCAGGCGGTCCTTGCCATACATGATCTTGGACAGGAAATAGCCCTTGATGCAGTTGAGGCCGCGGTTCACCGGCGCATCCGGGTCGCCCTGGGTCGCCACCACGCGGCCGTTCTTCACCCCGACCAGCACCGAACAGCCCGTGCCGCAGAACCGGCAGGGCGCCTTGTCCCAGCGGATGTCCGGTCCGGGAAGCTGGGCATTTGCCCCTTCGGGCAGGGTGATCCCGGCGGCGGAAGCCGTCGCCGCGGCTGCGGTCGCCTTCAGAAACGAGCGGCGGGACGTTGGCAAGGTCATGGGTTGTTTCTCCCGTTCAAAGTGTGGCGTGGGCGAGATCGCCGGGCGCTTCGTCCGGCTCCTCGAAATGGTGGTAGGTCAGCGTCACGGCCAGGACGCCGGGGATCTGGTGCAGTTCCATGATGACGTCCGAGGCCAGCCGGTCGCCGGTATCCTCGGCGGTGACCACGATGCGCCCGCCTTCGCGGCCATGGACCTCGGCCCCGTCCACGGCATCGATGGCCGCGACGACCTCGGCCGCGCGATCGGGCACCGCATGCACCAGGCATCCGCAAATGTTCAGCATGTCAGCGGCTCTACGTCCTGTTTCTGTCGGAAAAATCGAATCGCCCCCACCGGGCAGGCCGCGGCACAGCCGCCGCAGCCGACGCACAGATCCGCGTCGATCCGCGGCGCGGCCCGCCCGCCGGTGAGCAGGCGAAAGCTGATGGCGCCGGAATCGCAATGATCCTGGCAGGCGCGGCACTGCACTGCCGTCAGCGACAGGCAGCCCTGCGCAACCTCGGCCCGCCATGGCCAAGGCCGCCCCGAGGCCAGCGCCCCGGTTTCGCAGGCCGCGATGCAGGCCGCGCAGAAGGTGCAGGCGCCCAGAGAGGGATCGAAACGCGCAAGCCCGCGCGCATCCGCCCGCAGCACCGCTTCGGGGCAGGCACTGATGCACGCGCCGCAGCCGTTGCAGTTTTCGCGAAAGGAGTCCTCGCCACCGGCGCCGGGGGGCCGCATCACGGGCGCTTGCGTGAACGCCCCACTCAGGAAAGCCCGCCTGTTGCCCTGCATCGCCGAAACCAGATTGAATTCCGTCCCCGCCGACATGACGGGAATCGCTTGTGGCTCACGAAGATGTTATAAGGACTCACGAAACCGTGATTTGACTTAAGTCATGGCGCCAGCGGCGTTTTCGGCATAGCGTCGTGCCCCATCACCGGGAACTGTTATCGCAAGCATCTTGTCCGGGGAATGAATGCGCCCTGGCCGGGACGCGGAACGCGCCCGACCATCGGCAACCCGTTACGTAAGGTCAACCCGTCATCCGGGGCCGATCGGCGAATCGCGCCGCGGACGCCCCCTTCATGCCGGGGGGCGAGCCTTTACCCGCATTTCGAATAGCCGCAGCTTGCGCAGGTCATGCAGCCCTCGATCATGCGCATGTCGTACTGGCCGCAGCTGGGGCAGGCCCTGCCCCGCGGCGCCTCCATGTTGACCACCCGCGCCTGGGGGTCGGATTTCAGCCCCATCCCTTCGCCCTCGAGGAAGCCGATCGAGATCATGTGCTGTTCGATCACCCCGCCGATGGCCGCCAGGATCGAGGGGATGTACTTGCCATTCATCCACGCCCCGCCACGGGGGTCGAACACGGCCTTGAGCTCCTCGACCACGAAGGACACGTCGCCGCCGCGCCGGAACACCGCCGAGATCATCCGTGTCAGCGCCACCGTCCAGGCGAAATGCTCCATGTTCTTGGAGTTGATGAACACCTCGAACGGGCGGCGGTGTCCGCCGATGACGATGTCGTTGATGGTGATGTAGATGGCATGTTCGCTGTCGGGCCACTTGAGCTTGTAGGTCTGCCCCTCCAGCGTCTGCGGCCGGCCCAGCGGTTCGGACATGTAGACCACCTCGGCCCCCTCCGCGTCGCCATCCCCGGCCGCCGCCTGCGCCTGCTGCGCTCCGGCCTCGCCCGGCGCCTTGTCGGCATCTTCGCTCACCGACAGGACCGAACCGGTCACCGCGTTGGGCCGGTAGGTGGTGCAGCCCTTGCAGCCCGTCTCCCACGCCATCATGTAGACATCCTTGAAATCCTCGAAGGAGATGTCCTCGGGGCAGTTGATGGTCTTGGAGATGGACGAATCCACCCATTTCTGCGCCGCCGCCTGCATGCGCACGTGATCGGCCGGCGCCAGCGTCTGGGCGTTGACGAAGTGATCGGGCAGCTCGCGGTCGCCGAATTTCTCGCGCCATAGCTGCACCGCGTAATCCACCACCTCTTCCTCGGTGCGCGAGCCGTCGGGCTGCAGCACCTTGCGGGTATAGGCATAGGCAAAGACCGGCTCGATCCCCGAGCTGACATTGCCGGCATAGAGGCTGATCGTGCCGGTGGGCGCGATCGAGGTCAGCAGCGCGTTGCGGATTCCGTGTTCGCGCACCGCCGCGCGCACGTCCTCGTCCATCTGCCGCATGTTGCCGCTGGCCAGGTACTTTTCCGCATCGAACAGGGGAAACGCCCCCTTTTCCTTCGCCAGATCGACCGAGGCCAGATAGGCCGCGCGG
The DNA here is from genome assembly GCF_055386745.1 of Piezobacter thermophilus. Classification (NCBI taxonomy): domain Bacteria; kingdom Pseudomonadati; phylum Pseudomonadota; class Alphaproteobacteria; order Rhodobacterales; family Paracoccaceae; genus Piezobacter; species Piezobacter thermophilus. The sequence continues at coordinate 2,330,820 of NZ_AP042380.1, forward strand.
GCGATGGCGTGCAGCCATTCCTCGGTCTGGCGCACCGCCGCGTCCGAGCCGTAACGCAGCCCCAGCATCAAGAGCGCATCGGCCAGCCCCGTCACCCCCAGCCCGATGCGGCGCTTGTTGCGGGCCTCCTCGGCCTGCTGGGGCAGCGGGAAGCGCGACACGTCCACCACGTTGTCCATCATCCGCACCGCCACCGCCACCAGATCCTCCAGCGCCGCCAGGTCAAGCCGCGCGCCCGCCTCGAACGGCTCGGCGACCAGCCGGGCCAAGTTGATCGAGCCCAGAAGGCAGGCGCCATAGGGCGGCAGCGGCTGTTCGCCACAGGGGTTGGTGGCGCGGATCTCCTCGCAATAGGCGAGGTTGTTCATGGCGTTGATGCGGTCGATGAAGATCACCCCCGGCTCGGCGTAATCATAGGTCGCACGCATGATCCGGTTCCACAGGTCGCGCGCCTTCACCACATGCCAGACCTTGCCGCCGAAGGTCAGTTCCCACGGCGCATCGGCCTTCACCGCCTCCATGAAGGCATCGCTCACCAGCACGCTCATGTTGAACATGCGCAGCCGCGCCGGGTCGGACTTGGCGGAGATGAAATCCTCGATATCGGGATGATCGCAGCGCATGGTGGCCATCATCGCGCCGCGGCGCGAGCCGGCCGACATGATGGTGCGGCACATGGCATCCCACACATCCATGAACGACAGCGGCCCCGAGGCATCCGCCGCCACCCCCGCCACGCGGGCCCCGCGCGGGCGGATGGTCGAGAAATCATAGCCGATGCCGCCACCCTGCTGCATGGTCAGCGCGGCCTCCTTCAGCATGTCGAAGATGCCGCCCATGCTGTCGGGAATGGTGCCCATGACGAAGCAGTTGAACAGCGTCACCTCGCGCCCAGTGCCGGCGCCGGCGGTGATCCGCCCTGCGGGCAGAAAGCGGAAATCCTCGAGCGCCCCGTAGAATTGCCGCTCCCAATGCGCGGGATCCTTCTCGACCACGGCCAGAGCCCGTGCGATTCGCCGCCAGCTGTCCTCGACCGTCAGGTCCACAGGCGTGCCGTCCTCGTCCTTGAGGCGGTATTTCATGTCCCAGATCTGCTCGGCGATGGGGGCGGTGAATCGGCTCATCTTGCGGCTTCGTCCCGATGTGAATGAAGGGCTCTCAACCTAGGCCGAAGGCCGGCGCCGGTCAATCCGCCATTCCTCCTCCGGATGTCACAAGGCACCGGGGGATACGCCACCTCTGGGGCATGGGGCGGGCAACGGGCGCAGATCTTGTGGTGCCGGGCCGATGCCCCCGGACCGCCCTGCACGCCCGCCCGGTGGTCACGCTCCTCAGTTGTCGTGCCCGGTGGGGCCGGCATCTCCCTCGGGGTGTTCCTCGACCTCCTCGTGCGGAGCCCCCTCCTGTTCCTCGCCCTCGTCGCCGTGCATCAGCTCCTCGATGTCATGGGGGATGTCTGCCCGGCTGAACTTCTTCTGCTCGTCCTCGTCATGCAGGAAGGCGATGATCGCCGCCAGTTCCTCGCCGTCCAGATCGATCTGGCTTCCCAGCTCCTCTTCCTGCATCGCCACCATCGCCGCCGCGCCCCGCCACATCCGGGCGGCGAACTCGAAGGCGTTCATGGTCTCGTCCATGTATTCGGCGGCAAATTCAGGCGCATCCACGCCGCCGATGCCGTTGACGGAATGGCACACCACACAGCCCTTGGCGGCAAACAGCTTGCGGCCCTTTTCCGGGTCGAAGGAAGGAATGACCAGCCCGTTCTCCAGAAGGAACCCCGACCGCGACATCTGGTCGGAAATCTGCGGCTCGTGGGTCTCTCCGTCGCTCGCATAGGCTGCACTGCCGGCAAGGGCAGCGGCAAGAACGGCACCGGTCAGACCTGAACGATTGAACATGGCGGCCTCCATCAAGGGATTGTTTCGACGAGAGACGGCCGGATCCCCAACCCCTCCGGCCCGGCCGTTCCCGGTTTCGAGCCTACCCCCGTCCCACCGGCAGGACCATCACGGATTGCTCACATTCCCGTTATCGCTCCCGGCGATTGCCAAGCCCGCCGCATCCCCTATGCTGAAGCCCGAGAAAACGCGCCACGGGGCACGTCAAGGAGGCGGAATTGAGCGGCACGGTCCACCTGGTGAAACTCTGCGTCGGCATCGAGTCGGTGGAACATCTCGAATCCCACCGGGCCGAAATGCGCCGCCGGAACGGCGACGCGCCGGTGCGCCACGTCACCCGCATGTGGCCGAAACGCAGCGCCGAACTGCTGGCCGGAGGCTCGCTCTACTGGGTCATCCGCGGCGCCATCCTGTGCCGCCAGCGCATCCTGCGCCTGGAAGAGGTGACTGGTCAGGACGGCATCCGCCGCTGCGGCATCATCCTCGACCCGAAGGTCCACCGCACCCAGGCCGCCTCGCGCCGTCCCTTCCAGGGCTGGCGCTATCTTGCAGCGGAAGACGCCCCGCCCGACCTGCCCGAAAGCCGCGACCGCGACGATCCGATCCCGGAACGGCTGAACCGCGCCCTGGCCGAAATCGGCGTGCTCTGACCCCGCCCCCTTCCTCTTGCCAAAAATACTCCCGCCGGAGGCACCGCGCCGCAGGCGCGGTTCGCATCTGCTCGGGGCCGCAGGCGCGGTTCACATCTGCTCGGGGCCGCAGGCGCGGTTCACATCCGTTCGAGGCCGCGGGCCCGGTTCGGTCACCGCTGCGCCTCCAGCCGCGCCGTCAGCGCCGCCATCACCTGCTGCTCGGCCTCTCCCCACCGGGCCACAAGACTGCGCCACAGCGTCGCCTGGCTGCGCAGGATCAGCCCGTCCGAAAGGATCTTCAGGTGATTGGCCCGCAAGGTCTCGCCGGTCGAGGTGATGTCGGCAATCGCCTCGGCGGTCTCGTTCTTCACCGTGCCCTCGGTCGCCCCCTGGCTGTCCACCAGCGCGAAATCGGCCACCCCGCCCGCGACCAGAAACTCGCGCACCAGCCGATGATACTTGGTGGCAATCCGCAGCCGGTGCCCGTGCCGGGCCCGAAACGCCGCCGCCACCGCATCGAGATCGTCCAGCACGTCCACATCGACCCAGGCCCGCGGCACCGCGATCACCAGATCCGCCCGCCCGAAGCCCAGCGGCGCCACCTCTTCCACCTGGGCCTTCCACAGCGGCAGCTTCTCGCGCACCAGATCGGTGCCGGTCACCCCCAGATGCAGCCGCCCCGCCGCCAGCTCGCGCGGGATCTCGCCCGCCGACAGCAACACCAGAGAAACCCCGTCGATCCCCTCCACCGCACCGGCATATTCCCGGTCCGATCCTGTCCGGCTCAGCCGCACGCCCCGCGCCGCGAACCAGTCGAAGGTCCTGTCCATCAGCCGCCCCTTGGACGGCACGCCCAGCTTGAGACTCACCCCCGGCCCTCCGCAAGCTCCAGCATCAGCCCCGGGCGGATCACGCCCCCCACCGCCGGGATCTCGGCCCCTCCGCCCAGCCGCCGCGTCAGCGCGTCATAGCGCCCGCCGGTGGCGATCGGAGGCAGATCCGGCCGATCCCCGGCATAGAAGCCGAACACGAACCCGTCGTAGTATTCCATCGTGGTGCGCCCGTAACTGGCCTCGAAGTCGAGGCGTTCCACCGCGACCCCATGGCGGGACAACGCCTCCAGCCGCGCCGACAGACGCTCCACAGCCGGACCGATCGGCGGCAGATCCGCCGCCAGATCCCGCAGCCGCTCCAGCGCCCGCGGCGCGCGGTCGCGCACCGCCAGCAACCGCTCCAGCGCCGCCACCTCGCGTTCCGAAATCGGCGGGGCGGCGGCATCTGCACGCAACGCCGCGATCCGCGCCTCGATCTCGTCCCGTCCGCGCCGCCCGATCAGCGGAGCCATCCCGACCAGAGGATCCCCCGCCGCCAGCAACGCCGCCCGTGCCGGCGGCACCGGAACGCGCCCGGCAAAACGCTCCAGCAGCGCCCGGAACCGGCGCGGATGCCAGATGTGGCGCAAAAGCGCCGCCTTGCGCATGGGCGTGGTCTCCAGCCCCTCCACCGCCGCCATCAGCAGACCGATATCGCCGGTCGCCGCCCGCAGCTCCAGCCCCTCCAGCGCCCGCGCGATCAGGGCGAACACCTCCGCATCCGCCCCGGCCGCGCCCTCGCGCGCGAACAGCTCGTAGCCCACCTGCACATATTCGCTGGGCCGGTCGGGGTCGTGCTCCTGCCGCCGGAAGACCTCGCCCGCATAGGTATAGCGGGCCGGCTCGGCCCCATGCGCCATGTGCATCTGCACCACCGGCACGGTGAAGTCGGGGCGCAGCATCTGCTCGCCCCTGAGCGCATCCGAAGTCACATAGGCCCGCCCGCGGATGTCCTCGCCGTAAAGGTCCAGAAGCGTCTCGGCCGGTTGCAGAATCGCCGCCTCCACGGGCCGGGCACCGGCCGCCTCGAACTGCGCCCGCAACCGGGCGGCCAGGGCCCGCTCCTCGACCCGCCTGTCGGCTCCGCCCGGCATCAGCCCTGCCCGATCCCGTGCGCGGCCAGAAGCTTGCGCAACCTTGCGACCAGCTCACCGCGCGGCACCTCGAACTGGCTCGGCCGTTCCTTCCATTCCTCCAGCGTCGCGGTTTCGGCGATCTTCGCTCCGAGGATCAGATCCTTCACCTGAACCACCCCGCGCGCCTTCTCGTCGCCACCCTCGATCACCGCGGCCGGGCTGCGGCGGCGATCGGCATATTTCAGCTGGTTGCCGAAATTCTTCGGGTTGCCCAGATAAAGCTCGGCCCGGATGCCGGCGTTGCGCAGCTCGGCCACCAGCCCCAGGTAATCCGCCATCCGGTCGCGATCCATCACCGTCACCACCACCGGACCATGCGCCTCCGTGCCGACGCGGCCCTTGGCGCGCAGCGCCGCCAGCAGCCGGTCCACCCCGATCGAGATGCCCGTGGCCGGCACCGCCTGCCCGGTGAAGCGCCTGACCAGATCGTCGTAGCGCCCGCCCCCCGCCACCGAGCCGAACTGCCGCTTGCGGCCCTTCTCGTCGAAAATCTCGAAGGTCAGCTCGGCCTCGTAGACGGGGCCGGTGTAATAGCCCAGACCCCGCACCACCGACGGGTCGATCACCACCCGGTCGGCCCCGTAACCGCCGGCCTCCAGCAGCGCCGAGATCTGCTCCAGCTCGTCCACCCCGAGCCCGCCCGTGGAGCTGCCCGCGACCAGCTCGCGCAGCCGCGCCAGCGTCGCCGCACCGTCCGCCCGCCGGGCCTCGACAAAGCCCATCACGATCCCGGCCTGCTCCTCCGATAGCCCCGCCCCGCGGGTGAAATCGCCGCTGTCATCCTTGCGCCCCTCGCCCAGAAGCGCCCGCACTCCGTCCGTTCCCAGCCGGTCGAGCTTGTCTACGGCGCGCAGCACGATGCCGCGCTCGCGCTCCATGCGCGCAGGATCGTCCGGGTCCAGAATCCCGGCAACCTCCATCACCCCGTTCAGAACCTTGCGGTTGTTGATGCGGATCAGATAGTCGCCGCGGGCAATGCCCACCGCCTCGAGCGCATCCGCCAGCATGGCGCAGATCTCGGCATCGGCAGCCATGCTCGCCGCCCCCACCGTATCGGCATCACACTGGTAGAACTGCCGGAAACGCCCCGGTCCCGGCTTCTCGTTGCGCCACACCGGCCCCATGGCATAACGCCGATAGGGCGTGGGCAGATCATTGCGGAACTGGGCATAGACCCGCGCCAGCGGCGCCGTCAGGTCATAACGCAACGCCAGCCAGCCGCCATCCTCCTCCTGCCAGGCGAAGACACCCTCGTTGGGGCGGTCCACATCGGGCAGGAACTTGCCCAGCGCCTCGACCGTCTCCACCGCGCTGGTCTCGAGCGCCTCGAAACCATAGCGATGATAGACCCCGGCAATGGTCCGCAGCATCTCGGCCCGCTGCGTCACCTCGGCGCCGAAATAATCGCGAAACCCCTTCGGCGTCTCGGCCCTGGGGCGGGGCTGCTTCTTCTTCCTGGCCATGCGGATCTGTCCCGGTCGCTGCACTCGCGGCGCGGTCTAGCCCAAGCACCCGCGCGGAGCAAGGCACTGCCGCCCCGCCCCCCTCTTCCTCTTGCCCCAAATACTCCCGCCGGAGGCACGCGCGCCGCAAGGCGCGCCAGCAAAAACCTTGGCCCGGAACGGGCCGCCGCCGCGCAGCACCGTCAGATGTCCGAAAAATCCCCCGACCGGCCGCGGCCGGCAACGAAGCGGGCAGCCCCCGCACGCCCCTCGGCGGCAAAGACCGCAACCGATTCCCACTCGCGCCGCAGCGCCGCGGCCAGCTCTGCCGGCGGCAGCCGCGAAGACAGGTGATCGGCGCGCAAACAGGCCTGCGGAAGACGCGCCAGATCGCGGGCCAGAGCCTCGGCCATGGCGCGCGCCTGCCCGCGCGGGCAGACCCGGTCGGCAAAGCCCATCTCGCGCGCCTCGGCCGCGTCGATCCCGCGCCCGGTCAGGATCAGGTCGCTGGCCCGACCCTGCCCCAGGATCCGCGGCAGCCGAACCGTGCCGCCATCGATCAGCGGCACGCCCCAGCGGCGGCAGAACACCCCCGCCACCGCGCCCTCGGCCATCACCCGCAGATCGCACCAGGCGGCAAGCTCCATGCCGCCGGCAACCGCGTGGCCCTCGATCGCCGCAATCACCGGCTTCGACAGCATCAAGCGCGTCGGCCCCATCGGACCGGGAAGGGGCTGCGCCACCGGATCGGCCCAGCCGGGCGGAATCGCCAGCTCCTCAAGCCAGTCGTCACCGGCCCCCGACGCCGCCGCCCCAAGATCGAACCCGGCGCAGAAGCTGCCCCCCGCCCCGGTCAGCACCGCCGCCCGCGCATCCGCATCGGCCTCGAAATCGAGAAAGGCGCGAAACAGCGCCCGCGCCGTGTCCGGGTCCACCGCATTGCGCCGCCGGGGGCGGTCGATGGTGATCACCGTCACCCCTTCGCCGGTTTCGACCCTGACCGTCATGTGCTATCCCTCTTCTCCCGACCCCGAGAGTGGCGCCAGGCCACGGCACAAGGCAAGCCCGGATCCCGGCAACATCGCCTCCGGCCTGCCGAGCCGCGCGCGCCGAGGACAAGGAACCGAGCCGATGCAGAATCTGGAAGAGCAGATCGCCCACCTCACCCGCGCCGTGGACGACCTCAGCGACATCGTCACCCGCCAGCAGGCCGAGATCGACCGGCTGTCCCGCCATGTCCGGATGCTGATGGAGCGCGAGGCCGAACGCGAGGCGGCGCAAAGCGGCGGCGTGATCCTGGGCGACGAGCGCCCGCCGCACTGGTAAGGCCCGACCGACGCCAGGCCGTTTCCCGCATGATCCCGAAACGGCCGGCGGCAGGTGCCCCCGGCGGCGGGGCGGCTTCAGACAAACCCGCGCCAGCGCAGCAGCGCAAGAAGCAGCCCCGCCAAGAGCAGCATGTTGAAGGCCAGCCCCCCCAGCACACCCAGCCACCAGCCCCGGCGCCGCTCGGCCAGGTCCATGGCGTCGAGATGACCGCGAAGCTCGGCTGCCGCCCGTGCCAGCGCCGCGTGATCCAGCGTCAGGCGCAGTTTCGGATGGCGGGCGAGCGGCTCGGCCTCGGCCAGCCGGGCCGCCCGTGCCCGGATGCGGCGGGGCAGCCGGTGCCGCGCCCGCGCCAGCACGGCCCGCAGCGTCGGCCCCCGCACGCCCAGACGCGCCCGCATGAGATCGGCAAGCTCGGCAATCTCCTCTCCGGTTCGCTCGGGGGGGCGCATGCGCATGGCCTCCTGTACCTCCTGTTCGCCAGTTCGCGATGCCTCGACCGGGGGCATCTTCCCGCCGCGAAGCAGATTGTCCAGCCGGATGATGGGCGACCGACCGTCGCGCCCGCGCCCCACCCCTACACCCCGCGCCGGACCCGTGCTAGCGTCCGCGCGAACAGAGTCGAAGAACGGAGACGCAGATGCCCCTGACCCTGAAGGAATTGCTGGATGCCGCCAACGCGGTGGTGGAACGGATCGATGGCGAAAAGGCGCAGGAGCTGGTGGCGCAGGGCGCGCTGCTGCTTGATATCCGCGATGCGCCCGAGCTGGAAAAGGCCGGCCGCGCCATCGGCGCCCATCACATTCCGCGGGGGATGCTGGAGTTTCGCGCCGATCCGGCCTCGCCCTATCACGACCCGGAGATGCGCCCTGACCGGCCCGTGGTGCTGCACTGCGCCAGCGGCGGGCGGGCGGCGCTGGCCGGGAAGCTGCTGAAGGACATGGGGTACAGGGAGGTCTACAATCTCGGCGGGCTGAAGGACTGGACCGGCGACAAGATCGAGGGGATGGATCCGGGCATGTGACCGGACAGGCGATCGGAACGGCGGCGGGACGGGCGCGGGCGCTCGCGCAGGAGCGGGCCGGGTGCGCCCTGCCCTGCGGGCAGGTCTCGCGGCGGGCAGAAGGTCACGATTCGGCGTTCAGCCAGGCGCGCACCGCCGCTTCGAATGCGCGCGGGCGCTCGGCGTGCAGCCAGTGCCCGGCGCCGGGGATCTTCGCGAAACGCGCGGCCGGAAAGCGCGCCCGGATCACGGGGCGGTGCTCGGGGCGCACATAGTCGGACTGCGCCCCGGACAGGAACAGCGCCGGCCCGGGCCAGGTTGCGTCGGTGTCGGGAAAGGACATGATCTTCGGCATCTCGGCCTCGAGCGCATCGAGATTGAGTCTCCAGCGCCGCCCCGGAATGTCCAGCGACTGGGTGAAGAAGCTTTGCAGCGCGCGCTCGACTCCGTGAGCGGCCAGCTGCGCCTCGGCGTCCGAGCGACGTTCAACCTTGGACAGATCCACCGCCCGCATGGCCTGGATGAGGGGCATCTGGGAGTGAGCGTAGCGCACCGGCGCGATGTCGGCCACGATCAGCCGGCGCAACATCTGGGGGTGGCGCAGGGCCAGCATCATCGCCGCCTTGCCGCCCATGGAATGGCCCAGCAGGTCGGCCCTCCCGCCATGCGCCTCGATCACCTCGGCCAGGTCGTCGGCCATGGCGGGGTAGTCGTGGACCGGGCTCCACGGGCTGTGGCCGTGATTGCGCATGTCCACCGCGATGACCTGGCGCTGGTCCGAGAGGCGCCGGGAGACCACGCCCCAGTTCCGGCCCGAGCCGAACAGGCCGTGGGCGATGACCAGGGGCGGGCGGTCGGTGGCGGTTCCGTGGGTGATGCGATTCAGCATGGGTTGCCGAATATCCGGGCCGGGCGGCAGGGTCCAGTGCCGCGGAGGAATGGCGCGATGCGGGAGGGGGCGCTGCCCCCTCTGGCGCGCGGCGCCATTCACCCCCGGGATATTTGCCGGCCAGAAAAGACCGGGCCGCTTGCCCCCGGTGGGCGGGCGGATTACAGCGGGGGCGGTTTTCAGCGGAGGGTCGGAATGGCGAGCGAGAGGCCTCAGCCGGTTTTCGTTCTGGTGCGCCCGCAGATGGGCGAGAATATCGGGGCGGCGGCGCGGGCGATGTGGAATTTCGGGCTGCAGCGGATGCGCCTGGTTGCCCCGCGCGACGGCTGGCCGAACCCGCGCGCGGTGGCCATGGCCAGCGGCGCCGGGCGGCTGCTGGGCGAGGCGCCTATTTCCGAGGACCTGGCTTGCGCGGTGGGCGACTGCAGCTGGGTTCTGGCCACCACGGCGCGGGGGCGCGATCTGACCAAGCCGGTTCTGAGTCCTGAGCGCGCCATGCGGCTGGCGGCCGATCGGATTGCCGCCGGCGAGCGGGTCGCGGTCCTGTTCGGGCCCGAGCGGACCGGGTTGGAGAATGACGATATCGTCCGGGCCAATGCCATCGTTACGGTGCCGGTCAACCCGGAGTTTCCATCGCTCAACCTTGCGCAATGCGTGTTGCTGATGGCCTATGAGTGGCAGCGCCAGCGGGTGCAGGTGGTGCACGAGGTGGACATGCCGGGCCGCCATGACTGGGCCAGCGCCCTCGAGGTCGAGAAGCTTGCCGAGCATTACGAGGCGCGCCTGGAGGAGGCCGGGTTCTTCTTTCCCGAGGCCAAGGCCGCCAGCATGAAGCTGAGCCTGCGCAACCTGTGGAGCCGGATGCGCCTGACCCGGGCCGATGTGCAGATGCTGCACGGGATCATGCGGCAGATGGTGCGCTGGAAGGAGCGCGGGAGAGAAGCTGAACGGGATTGAGTCTGGACAGAGCATCGGCTCTGGACAGCATTGGGTCTGGACGGGGGCCGGCGGCCTGCCTAGCCTGCGGCGAACAGCTATGAGCGAGGGGCAGATGAGCGGAAAACGCAGCATCTTCGAGGAAGTTTCCGAAACCGGCGACGCGGCACGGGAGGCAAGGCCGGGTCTGATCGACCGCGGGCGCGGCGGCGCGCGGCGTGGCGTGCGGGTCTGGCTGGTGATCCTGTTCGTGATGGTGGCGGCGATGATCGCGCTGGGCGGATTGACCCGGCTGACCGAGAGCGGCCTGTCGATCACCGAGTGGCGCCCCGTCACCGGCGCCCTGCCGCCGATGAACGAGGCCGACTGGCAGGCCGAATTCGAGCGCTACAAGCAGATCGACCAGTTCCGCCTTGAAAACAGCTGGATGCAGCTTTCGGATTTCAAGGAGATCTACTGGTGGGAATGGACCCATCGTCAGCTGGGCCGGCTGGTCGGGCTGGTCTGGGCGGCGGGATTCCTCGGCTTTCTTCTGGCCCGGAAGATCCCCCCCGGCTGGACCGGGCGGATGCTGGTGCCGGGGTTTCTGGGCGGGCTTCAGGGCGCCGTGGGCTGGTGGATGGTGTCGTCGGGGGTGACCCAGGGCGAGGGCATGACCTCGGTCGCATCCTACCGGCTGGCCATTCACCTGGCGCTGGCCTTCATCATTCTCGGCGTCATCGCGTGGTACGTGTTCCTGCTGGGCCGGAGCGAGCATGACCTGCTGCAGGCACGCCGGGCGAAGGAAGAGCGGCTTTCCCGGGTGGCGACCGGGTGGATGCATTTCGCCTTTCTGCAGGTAATCCTCGGCGCGCTGGTCGCCGGGATCGACGCCGGCCGGACCTATACCGACTGGCCGTGGATGGCCGGGCAGTTCCTGCCGCCCGAGCCGTTCGAGATCACGCCGATGTGGCGCAACTTCTTCGAGACCGCCTCGCTGGTGCAGTTCATGCACCGGATGGCGGGTTATGCACTGCTGGGCTGGGGGATTTTTGCCTGGGTGCGGGGGCGGAGCTCGGCCCATGCCGCGACACGGTCCGCCTTCACGGAGGCCCTGGCCGCGCTTGTGGTGCAGGTGACTCTGGGCATCGTCACGGTGCTCAATGCCGCGCCGCTGCAGATCGCGATCGTGCATCAGCTGATGGCGGTGGCGGTGTGGGTACTGATCCTGCGGGCACGGTTCCAGACCCTCTATCCGGTGGTCTCGTCGATCCGGGAGGCACGCGCATGAATGCCTTCGACGCGCTGATGGAATTCCAGCGCACCACCGAGGCGCTGGCGCAGATCGCCGGGCGGCTGGGCTGGGATCAGGAGACGGTGATGCCGCGCGGCGCCGCCGCCCAGCGGGGCGAGGAGATGGCAGCCATCGAGGCGGTGCTGCATGCCCGCCGCGCGGATCCGCGCGTGGGCGAATGGCTGGAGGCGGCCGCGCCCTCCGATGCCGCCGGGGCGGCGCAGCTGCGCGAGATCCGCCGGGCGTGGGAGCGGGCGAACAAGGTGCCCGCCGACCTGGCCAGCCGTATCGCGCAGGTGACCTCCGAGGCGCAGGGGAAATGGGCGCGCGCCCGCGCCGAGGAGGATTTCCCCGCCTTCAGGCCGGTGCTGGAAGAGGTGGTCGCGCTCAAGCGCGAGGAAGGCGCGGCACTGGCGCAGGGTGGCGATATCTATGACGCGCTGCTGGCCGATTACGAACCCGGCATGACCGGCGCAGCGGTGGCCGGGCTTTTCGACGCCATGCGACCGCGGCTGGTGGCGCTCAGGGCGGAGATTCTGGCGCGTCCCGAACCGGCCGGCCTGTCGGGGCAGTTCGACGAACAGGCGCAGATGCGGCTGGCACGCCGGCTGGCACGGGTGTTCGGCTATGACATGAATCGCGGCCGGCTGGACAAGGCGGTGCACCCTTTCAGCTCCGGCAGCGGTGCGGATGTGCGCATCACCACCCGCACCGACCCGGCCGACCCGTTCAACTGCATTTATTCCACCATCCACGAAACCGGCCATGCCGCCTATGAACAGAATGTCGATCCGGGCCTGGCGCTGACCCCGCTGGGCCGGGGGGCCTCGATGGGCGTGCATGAAAGCCAGAGCCGCCTCTACGAGAACCAGCTGGGGCGGTCGCGGGCCTTCACCGGCTGGCTGTTCGGGCAGATGCGCGAAGCGTTCGGCGATATCGGCGTGCAGGATGCCGACGCCTTCCACGCGGCAGTGAACCGGGTGCATCGGGGCCATATCCGCACCGAGGCCGACGAGGTGCAGTACAACCTGCACATCTTCCTGCGTTTCGACCTGGAGCGCGCGCTGATGGCCGGCGATCTGCAGGTCGCCGATCTGGAGGCCGCCTGGAACGACCGCTTCCGCGCCGATTTCGGGCACGAGGTGGACAGGCCCTCCAACGGCTGCCTTCAGGACGTGCACTGGTCGGTGGGGCTGTTCGGCTATTTCCCCACCTATGCGCTGGGCAACATCTATGCCGGCTGCCTTCACGATGCCCTGCGCCGGGCGGTTCCCGATCTCGACAACCAGCTTGCGGCCGGTGACCTGTCGGGGGCAAGCGCGTGGTTGCGCGAGAATCTGCAACGTTTCGGCAAGCTCTACGCGCCGCGCGAGACGATCGAGAAGGCCTGCGGCATGGCCCCGTCCGAAGCGCCGCTGCTGGATTACCTGGAAGAGAAATTCGGGGCGCTCTACGGATTGTGACCCGGGAAGGCCGCGATGCGAACCGGCCCGCCGTGATCTGCGCGCCGGGCTGGATTCCTTGTTTTTCGGGCGCGTGTCAGGCGGCCACGCCCTGCCCCGATCGCCCGCCGCGGGCATCAAGCGAATACTTCCCCGGCCCGCTCAGCGCCAGCGCCAGATAACCCCCGGCAAGGCCGAGATTCTTGAAGAAGATCGTCATCTGCAACTGGTCCGCCGGATTCAGGTGATAGAGCACTGCCGTCGCAAGGCTGAACGCGCCAAGCGCCAGCGCGACCCAGACGGTGCGCCAGCCAACCGCAAGCGCCAGACCGCCGAGCAGCTCGAAAGCGATCACCGGCCAGGCCAGGAAGGCCGGCACGCCGCCCGAGGCCATGTAGGCGGCAAAGCCCTGCACGTTGCCCAGCTTGCCCAGCCCGGCAACGATGAACAGAACCGCCAGCAGAATGCGGGCGGCCAGAAGTCCAGTATCCTTGAAGTTGTCCATTTCGGTGGTTCCCTTCCTTGTTGCGTTTCCCGGGGATCAGAATAGTCCCTTTCGAAAAGCGAACAATTCCAGCGAACCAACATGTTCTGTGCGCCAGCGCACCACAAGACGCCGAACCGGGGGCCTGTGCGACCGGCCCGACGGAGGAGAATGGCGGGTTTTCGCCGATGGCGCGGAATGTGGCACGATCCCGTCCCCCCGCCGGATCCGCGCCACATTCGCGCCGCAAGTTTCATGTCGGATCGGGCACGGGTGAGGGCGCAAGAGAGGACAGGAAAATGCGTCTCATCCTGATGTCCATGGTCTATCTGGGTTACGTGCTCTCGCCGGCGCTGATGTGAGCACGCCCCCCCCGACCGGGCGGCCACGGCCGCCCGCCGCGATCTATTCTTCCTCGTCGCCCTGTTCGGCGATGCGGGCCACGCTGACCACTTCCTCGCCGGGGCGGGTGTTGAACACCTTGACGCCGCCGGCGCTGCGCGAGCGGAAGGAAATGCCCGCAACCGGCACCCGGATCGACTGCCCCGTCGAGGTGGCCAGCATCACCTGATCGTCCATCCCGACCCGGAACGAGGCCACCAGCGGCCCGCCGCGCATCGATTTTTCCCAGGCCGTCACCCCCTGCCCGCCCCGGCCGCGCACCGGGTAGTCGTGGCTGGAGGTCAGCTTGCCCAGCCCTCCGGCAGTGATGGTGAGGATGAGGTTTTCCGCCGCCGACATCTCGGCATAGCGCTCTTGGCTGATGGTGGCGTAGGCGCTGGCTTCCTCCTCCTCGGCCAGCTCCGTGACCGGCTCGGTGTCGCCGGCCACCGCCCGGCGCATCTTGAGATAGGCGGCGCGTTCATCCGGCGTGGCCTCGAAATGGCGGATCACCGACATCGACACCACCCGATCGCCTGCACCCAGACGGATGCCGCGCACGCCGGTCGAATCGCGCCCCTTGAAGACCCGCACGGCAGTGGTCGGGAAACGGATCGCCCGGCCCGCGCGGGTGACCAGCATCATGTCGTCCTCTTCCGAGGCGATGCGGGCATTGACCAGTTCCACCCCCTCGGGCAGCTTCATGGCGATCTTGCCGTTGGCGCGCACATTGGTGAAATCGGAAAGCCGGTTGCGCCGCACGTCGCCGGCGCTGGTGGCAAAGACGATCTGCAGCTTGTCCCAGTCCTCTTCCGGCGCATCGACCGGCATGATCGCGGCCACCGACACGCCCTGCGGGATCGGCAGGATGTTGACGATGGCCTTGCCGCGCGCGGTGCGCCCGCCCTGCGGCAGGCGCCAGCACTTGAGCTTGTAGACCATTCCGTCGGTGGTGAAGAACAGAAGCGGCGTGTGGGTGTTGGCCACGAACAGGGTGGTCACCACGTCCTCTTCCTTGGTGGCCATGCCCGAAAGCCCCTTGCCGCCGCGCTTCTGGGCGCGGAACTCGGCCAGCGGCGTGCGCTTGATCCAGCCCGAGGCGGTGACGGTGACCACCATGTCCTCGCGCTCGATCAGGTCCTCGTCCTCCAGATCGCCGGCCCATTCGACGATCTCGGTGCGCCGGGGCACGGCGAACAGCTCGCGCACCTCGCGCAGCTCGTCGGCGATGATCGAAAGGATCCGCTCGCGCGAGGCGAGGATCGCCAGATATTCCCGGATCTTCCCGGCCAGCTCCTCCAGCTCATCGGTCACCTCGCGCACGCCGATCTGGGTCAGGCGCTGCAATCTCAGGTCGAGGATGGCGCGGGCCTGCGCCTCGGACAGGTTGTAGGTGCCGTCCTCGTTGATCTTGTGGGTCGGATCGTCGATCAGGCGGATGTAGTCGGCAATCTCGGCCGCGGGCCAGCGCCGCTCCATCAACCGCCGCCGGGCCTCGGCCGCGTCCGCCGAGGCGCGGATCGTGGCCACCACCTCGTCCACGTTGGAGACCGCCACCGCAAGACCGCACAGCAGGTGGCTGCGCTCGCGCGCCTTGCGCAGAAGATAGGCGGTGCGCCGGGCCACCACCTCTTCGCGGAAATCGAGGAAGGCGGTCAGAAACCCGCGCAGGGTCAGCTGCTCGGGCCGCCCGCCATTGAGCGCCAGCATGTTGCAGCCAAAGGAGGTCTGCATCGGCGTGAAGCGCCACAGCTGGTTGAGCACCACATCGGCGGTGGCGTCGCGCTTGAGCTCGATCACCACGCGCACGCCGTTGCGGTCGGATTCGTCCTGGACATGGGCGATGCCCTCGATGCGCTTTTCGCGCACGGCCTCGGCGATCTTCTCGATCATCGCCGCCTTGTTCACCTGATAGGGGATCTCGTCCACGACGATGGCGAAGCGGTCCTTGCGCAGCTCCTCGACATGGGTCTTCGCGCGGATGATGACACTGCCGCGCCCCTCCAGATAGGCCTTGCGCGCCCCCGAGCGCCCCAGCATGATCCCGCCGGTGGGGAAATCCGGGCCGGGGATGTGGGCGATCAGCTCTTCGCTGGACAGATCGGGGTTCTCGATCAGCGCCAGCGTCGCATCGACCACCTCGCCCAGATTGTGGGGGGGGATGTTGGTGGCCATGCCCACGGCGATGCCCCCCGCCCCGTTGACCAGCATGTTGGGAAAGCGCGCCGGCAGCACCGTGGGCTCGCGGTCCTTGCCGTCGTAATTGTCCTGGAAATCGACCGTGTCCTTGTCGATATCGGCCAGCAGATAGGCCGCGGCGCGGGCCATGCGGACCTCGGTGTAGCGCATAGCCGCCGGGTTGTCCCCGTCCATCGAGCCGAAATTGCCCTGCCCGTCCAGCAGCGGCAGGCTCATGGAGAAATCCTGCGCCATGCGCACCAGCGCGTCGTAGATCGCGCTGTCGCCATGGGGGTGATACTTACCCATCACGTCGCCCACCGGGCGGGCCGACTTGCGGTAGGGCTTGTCATGGGTGTTGCCGGTTTCGTGCATCGCATAGAGGATGCGCCGGTGCACCGGCTTGAGCCCGTCGCGCAGATCAGGAATCGCACGGCTGACGATGACCGACATCGCGTAGTCCAGGTAGGACGTCCGCATCTCGGATTCGATGGAAATGGTCGGGCCGTCGTGACCGCGCAGGTCCGATCCGTTTTCTTCCACGTTTTCAGGGCCTTCCGGGGTGTCGCTCACGTTTTCCGCCTGTCTTTCCGCAGGGACTACATCTTGTGGATGCACCTTATCAGACCCGGCATATGAGGTGCAATGGCCCGCGGAGCACGAAACTGGCAGCCGCGGCCGTCACCTGATAACACTTTGTTTTCTTTGAAAATAAAGATTTCTGGCGCATCATGATTCCGCAAGCAGGGAACATGAGGCGATTCATGGAGAGAAGCGAAACCGAACTGATGCTCAAGGGCTACGGCCTGACCACGGCCGAATTCTTCTACCACATGCCGGACCATGCGCATGTGCTCAACACCTTCATCTGGCAGGAATACGACATTGCCCCGGATCATCCGCGCCTGTTCGAATTCATCGAATTCTGGCAGCGCGAGATCGACGGGCCGCTGCACTCGGTCCGTTTCACCCATCGCAAGATGATCTCGCCCGGGCAGTGGCAGAACGTGGTGGGCGAGTTCTACCTGAACTGAGCCGGCCACGCGGCGCGGGGAAGCTCCCCCCACGCGCCGGGGGCCAGATCGCCGAGCGTCCACGGCCCGATCCGCCAGCGGATCAGGCGCAGCGTCGGGTGGCCCACGGCCGCCGTCATCCGCCGCACCTGACGGTTGCGGCCCTCGCGGATGACCAGCTCGATCCAGCTGTCCGGCACCGTCTTTCGCACCCGGATCGGCGGGTTGCGCGGCCACAGGCCGTCCGGCGCGTCGATGCGGCGCACCTTCGCGGGGCGGGTGCGGCCGTCCTTCAGCTCCACGCCCCGGCGCAGCGCCTGCAGGGCGGCCTCGTCGGGCAGGCCCTCGACCTGGACCCAGTAGGCCTTCTCCATCTTGTGGCGCGGATCGCTGATGCGCGCCTGCAGCCGCCCGTCATCGGTCAGCAGCATCAGCCCCTCGCTGTCGCGGTCGAGCCGCCCGGCCGGATAGACGCCGGGCAGATCGATGAAATCGGACAGCGTGCGGCGGGGCGTGCCCGCATTGCCACGGTCGGTGAATTGCGCCAGCACGTCGAAGGGCTTGTTGAAGCGGATCAGGCGGGTCATGGGCGCGGCTCTAGCAGCCGCCGCCCGCCCGCCGCAAGCGGAGCGGGCGCAGGAAACGCCGGCCGCGCCGCCCGCAGCCGCGACATGTTGTGTTCAACTCCGGGGTTGCCTGCGGACATGCGCGATATATAGTCGGCTTCAGGCTGGGGCGGGACTCCCCGCCCTGGAGAGGTCGAGGATCGGCCGACAGGGCGGAGGACGAGTCACGAATGGACGGCGATTTCAGAACCGGCTTCGTGCGCGAACCGGGCGCGTTGAAGCAGCACCCGGCACTGGTGCTGAACGCGGACTACCGGCCGCTGTCCTATTACCCGCTCTCGCTCTGGCCGTGGCAGGAGGCGATCAAGGCGGTGTGGCTGGATCGCGTCGCCATCGTGGCCGAATATGACGCGGTGGTGCGCAGTCCCAGCACCGAAATACGCATCCCTTCCGTCGTGGTCCTGAAGGACTATGTGAAACCCCTCAAGCGCGTGGCCTTCACGCGCTTCAATCTTTTTCTGAGGGACGAGTTCCGCTGCCAGTACTGCGGCGCAAGGGGTGATCTGACCTTCGACCATGTGGTGCCGCGCGCCGCCGGCGGTGTCACCAGCTGGCAGAATGTGGTGGCGGCCTGTTCTTCGTGCAATCTGAAGAAGGGGGCGAAATCGCTGCGCGAGGCCGGCATGACCCTGCGCCGCCCGCCACGCCAGCCCCAGCCGGAGGAGCTGCGCAACATCGGCCGCAAGTTCCCCCCCAACCTGCTGCACGAAAGCTGGATCGACTTCCTCTACTGGGACGCCGAACTGGAGGCCTGACCACGGCCCCGCCGCCACCCCTCCCGTTCCCGGCCACGGCCATTTCCGCCTTCCCCTTCCCCGCGCCTTTCGCTAGAGGAACCCCCGACCGGAAAGGGGACGCTCACGATGGCGATGGAAAAGACCTTCAACGCGGCCGAGGCCGAAGGCCGCCTCTACGAGGCCTGGGAGAGGGCCGGCTGCTTCAGGGCGGGCGCCAATGCCCGCCGCGCGGAAACCTTCTGCATCATGATCCCGCCGCCCAACGTGACCGGAAGCCTGCACATGGGGCACGCCTTCAACAACACGCTGCAGGACATCCTCGTGCGCTGGCACCGGATGCGCGGCTTCGACACGCTCTGGCAGCCCGGCCAGGACCACGCCGGCATCGCCACCCAGATGGTGGTCGAACGCAAGCTGGCCGAGGAAGGCATCCGCCGCCAGGATCTGGGGCGCGAAAAGTTCCTCCAGAAGGTGTGGGAATGGAAGCAGCAATCGGGCGGCACCATCATCAACCAGCTCAAGCGGCTGGGCGCCTCCTGCGACTGGTCGCGCAACGCCTTCACCATGTCCGGCGCCCCCGGCGCCCCCAACGGCGAGGAGGGCAATTTCCACGATGCCGTCATCAAGGTGTTCGTGGACATGTATCGCAAGGGCCTGATCTATCGCGGCAAGCGGCTGGTCAACTGGGACCCGCATTTCGAAACCGCCATTTCCGATCTCGAAGTCGAAAATGTCGAGGTCGACGGCCACATGTGGCATTTCAAGTATCCGCTGGCCGGCGGCGAGACCTATACCTATGTCGAGCGCGACGCGGACGGCAACATCGTGCTGGAGGAAGAGCGCGACTACATCTCCATCGCCACCACGCGGCCCGAGACCATGCTGGGCGACGGCGCAGTGGCGGTTCACCCGTCGGATGAGCGTTACGCGCCAATCGTCGGGAAACTTTGCGAAATCCCTGTCGGACCTAAGGAGCATCGGCGCCTCATTCCGATCATCACCGATGAATACCCCGATCCCGATTTCGGCTCGGGCGCGGTGAAGATCACCGGGGCTCACGACTTCAACGACTACGCCGTGGCGCAGCGCAACAACATCCCCCTCTACCGGCTGATGGATACCCGCGCGCATATGCGCAACGACGGCGCCCCCTATGCCGAATGCGCCGCCATCGCGCAGAGAATCGCCCGTGGCGAGATGGAATTCGACGCCGCGCTGGTGGACAGTCTCAACCTGGTGCCCGACGATCTGCGCGGGCTCGACCGCTACGAGGCGCGAAAGCGCGTGGTCGAACAGATCACCAGCGAGGGCCTTGCGGTGATGACCACCGATGCCGAGGGCAACGAGGTGCCGCTGATCGAGAACAAGCCGATCATGCAGCCCTTCGGGGATCGTTCGAAGGTGGTTATCGAGCCGATGCTGACCGATCAGTGGTTCGTGGACACGGCCAAAATCGTCGGGCCGGCGATCGAGGCGGTGCGCTCGGGCGAGATCGAGATCCTGCCCGAGCAGCAGAAGAAGGTCTATTTCCACTGGCTGGAAAACATCGAGCCCTGGTGCATCTCGCGCCAGCTGTGGTGGGGGCACCAGATCCCGGTGTGGTATGACGCCGAGGGCAACCAGTATTGCGCGGCCAACGAGCAGGAGGCGCGCGAGATGGCCGGCGGGCGCGAACTGACGCGCGACCCGGACGTGCTGGACACCTGGTTTTCCTCCGGCCTGTGGCCGATCGGCACGCTGGGCTGGCCCGAGGACACGCCCGAGCTGAAGAAATACTTCCCCACCGACGTGCTGGTGACGGGGTTCGACATCCTGTTCTTCTGGGTGGCGCGGATGATCATGATGCAATTCGCAGTGGTGGGGAAGCGGCCCTTCCGCACCGTCTATACCCATGCTCTTGTCCGCGACGAGAAGGGCAAGAAGATGTCCAAGAGCCTCGGCAACGTGCTGGACCCGCTGGAGCTGATCGACGAATATGGCGCCGATGCGGTGCGCTTCACGCTGACGGCGATGGCGGCGATGGGGCGGGATCTGAAGCTTTCGACCCAGCGCATTGCCGGCTACCGCAATTTCGGCACCAAGCTGTGGAACTTTGCCCGTTTCGCCGAGATGAATGGCGTTTTCGAGGTCTCCGTGGAGGGCATCCCGCGGGCCGAGGCGACGCTCAACCGCTGGATCCTGGGCGAGACCGCCAAGGTCCGGGCCGCGGTGGACGAGGCGCTGGAGAATTTCCGCTTCAACGATGCGGCGAATGCGCTTTACGCCTTTGTCTGGGGCAAGGTCTGCGACTGGTTCGTGGAATTCTCCAAGCCGCTGCTGCAGGGCGAGGACGAGGCCCTGCGCGACGAGACGCGGGCGGTGATGAAATGGGTTCTGGATCAGTGCCTGATCCTTCTTCACCCCTTCATGCCCTTCATCACCGAGGAGCTGTGGGGCCTGTCGGGGCGGCGGGAGAAGATGCTGGTGCATGCGGACTGGCCGGAACATGCTCCGGCCGATCTGGTGGACGAGGCCGCCGATCACGAGATGAACTGGGTGATCGCGCTGATCGAGGAGATCCGCTCGGCCCGGGCGCAGATGCATGTACGCGCGGGAATTTACGTGCCTCTGGTGGTGGCCGAAATCGATGCCCGGGGCCGGGCGGCCTGGGCGCGCAACGAGGCGCTGATCCGGCGGCTGGCCCGGGTGGACGATCTGCAGAGCGTCGAGGAGATGCCGAAAGGTGCGGTGACGATTGCCGTCGAGGGGGCCACCTTCGGCCTGCCGCTGGCCGACATCATCGATATCGGGGCCGAGAAGGCGCGGCTGGAAAAGGCGGTGGGCAAGCTGGAGAAGGAGCTGAAGGGCCTGCGCGGGCGGCTCGGCAACCCGAAATTCGTGGCCTCGGCGCCGGAGGAGGTCGTCGAGGAGGCGCGTGCCAACCTGGCCGCCCGGGAAGAGGAAGAGGCGAAGCTGAAAGAGGCGCTGGCGCGGTTGTCGGAACTGGCCTGAGGGGCCGGTGGCAGGGGTGGTCGTCGAGGGGGCGCTGCCCCCTCGGCCTTCGGCCTCACCCCCGGAGTATTTGGAGCAAGAGGAAGGGGGCAGGTGTTGCCCGTCCAAGTGACGCATTGACCGGCGGCGGGGTTCTGCGCCAGACAGCGGGCGATTTTCATTTTCCTGTTGCCACGGGAGGGATTGATGGGCTGGAAGACGCTGGACGACATGGATCTTGCCGGCAAGCGGGTGCTGGTGCGGGTGGATATCAACGTGCCGGTTCAGGACGGGCGGGTGACCGACGATACCCGCATCCGCCGCATCGTACCGACGGTCAGCGACATTCTGGCAGCCGGCGGCAAGCCGATCCTGCTGGCCCATTTCGGCCGGCCGAGGGGCAAGGTGGTGCCCGAGATGTCTCTGCGCCCGCTGGTGCCGGCGCTGGAGGCGGCCTTTGGCGTGCCGGTCATGTTCTGCGCCGACAGCCGGGGGCCGGCGGCCGAGGCGGCGGTGGCTGCGCTGCGCGAGGGCGAGGTGCTGCTTCTGGAGAACACTCGCTTTCACCCCGGCGAGGAGAAGAACGATCCCGATCTTGCCGCCGAGATGGCGAAGCTGGGCGACATCTACTGCAATGACGCCTTCTCCGCCGCGCACCGGGCGCATGTCTCAACCGAAGGGCTGGCGCGGTTGCTGCCGGCCTGTGCCGGGCGGCTGATGGAGGCCGAGCTGAGCGCGCTGGACTCGGCGCTGGGCAATCCCGAGCGGCCGGTGGTGGCCATTGTCGGCGGGGCCAAGGTCTCCACCAAGCTGGATCTTCTGGGCAACCTGGTGGCGCGGGTCGATCACCTGGTGATCGGCGGCGGCATGGCCAATACCTTCCTGGCCGCGCAGGGGATGGATGTGGGCAAGTCGCTGTGCGAGCACGAGATGACCGCCACTGCCACGGACATCCTGGCCAGGGCGGACAAGGAAGGCTGCGAAATCGTGCTGCCGGTGGACGTGGTGGTGGCGCGCGAGTTCCGGGCCGGCGCCGAAAGCGAAACGGTGGCGGCCAATGCCTGCCCGGCGGATGCAATGATCCTCGATGCCGGCCCCGAGACGGTGGCGCGGATCGGCCGGGTGATGGAGGGCGCGCGCACGCTGATCTGGAACGGCCCGCTTGGCGCCTTCGAGATCGAGCCCTTCGATACCGCCACCACCCTGGCCGCGCGCAAGGCGGCAAAGCTGACCCGGGCCGGCCGGCTGCGCAGCGTGGCCGGCGGCGGCGACACGGTGGCGGCGCTGAACAAGGCGGGCGTGGTCGATGACTTTACCTATGTCTCGACCGCCGGCGGTGCCTTCCTCGAATGGATGGAGGGCAAGATCCTGCCGGGCGTAGCCGCACTCATGGGGTAGGGCCGCGCGAGGGTGAGATTGCGGGGGGCGCTCAGGCCGCGCCCTCGCCGCTCTCGCCAGTCATGAAATTGGCGATATAGGCGGCCTCGCCCATCCGCTCCAGCAGCGAAAGCTGCTGATCGAGCCAGCCCCAGTGCCCCTCTTCGTCCATCACGATGCGCTCGAACAGCGCGCGCGAGCCGATGTCGTCGGCGTCATGGGCAGCGCGGGCGGCGCGGGTGTAGAAGGCGATGGCCTCCTTTTCGTCGGCGCGGTCGGTTTCGAACATGTCGCGCAGATCGGCGGCCAGATGCGGCGTCTTCTGCTGGCACATCTCGGGCTTGCCGCCCAGGAACAGGATCCGGTCGATGAAGGCGCCGGCATGGCCGAGCTCCTCGCTCATCTCCGTGCGCATGGTCTGCGCCAGCCGGTCCAGCCCCCAGTCCTCCAGCACATGGGCATGCAGAAGATATTGCGCCGCGGCGCTCAGCTCCATCGACAGCGCGGTTTGCAGATTTTCCAGCGTGGTTGCCTTGTCGGTCATGTTCTCGTCTCCCCTCTGTCCCGGTTGTCAGCCCGCGCCGGCGGCAGGCAGGCGTGACCGGTATCCGAGATATGCCCCCCGCCTGCCCCGGCAACCGTCGGCGCGCAATTGTCGCATGGGCGCGTCGGCCGGCGGAAGGCAGGTCATTCCGCCGCGCCGCCGAGGCGGGACAGGATCGCCCCCTCGTCCAGCCCCGAGAGCGCCCCCGGCACCGAACCGCGCCGCCCCTCGACCCGGCCGGTGAGGAAGCCGTCCACCACCGCGGTCGGCGCGGCCTGCATCAGGGCGGCGGCGGCAAGCAGCGTGGCGTGGCTTTCGGCGAACCAGCGGGCCTCGGCCTCGGGCGGCAGGCCGGGCCAGCGGTCGCGGTGGGCGGCAAGCGCCGCGTCAAAGCGCGCGTCCTGGCCGCGCAGGCCGTCGAACAGGGCGTCCAGCACCTGCCCCGCGCGCGGCTCGCGCGACAGGCTGCGCAGGATGTCGAGGCAGATCACATTGCCCGATCCCTCCCAGATGCCGTTCAGCGGCGACTGGCGGAACAGCATCGGCATCGGGGTTTCCTCGACATAGCCGACGCCGCCCAGAACCTCCATGGCCTCGGCCACCACCGCAACGCAGCGCTTGTTGTTGAGGTATTTCGCCAGCGCCACGCCGATCCGGGCAAGCGCGCGCCCCTCCTCGTCGCCGCGGTCGAAGGCGCGGGCGACGAGGAATCCGGCCGCCGTCGCCGCCTCCCAGTCCAGCGCCAGATCGGCCAGCACCGCCCGCATCAGCGGCTGGTCGATCAGCCGGCGCTGAAAGGCCGAGCGGCCCTGCACCCACCAATGCGCCTCGGCCAGGGCCGCGCGCATCAGCCCGGCAGGCGCCAGCGCGGTATCAAGGCGCGTATGGTGGACCATCTCGATGATGGTGCGCACGCCGGCCCCCTCATCGCCAAGGCGATGGGCCAGCGCATCGACATATTCGATCTCCGAGCTGGCATTGGCACGATCGCCCATCTTGTCCTTGAGCCGCTGAATGCGGATGCCGTTGCGGGTGCCGTCGGGAAGCCAGCGCGGGACCAGGAAACAGGTCAGCCCCCCCGGCGCCTGCGCCAGCGTCAGAAAGCCGTCGGACATGGGCGCCGAGCAGAACCATTTGTGCCCGTTCAGCCGCCAGTCATCGCCATCGCGCACCGCCCGGGTGGTGTTGGCGCGCACATCCGAGCCGCCCTGTTTCTCGGTCATGGCCATGCCCATGGTGGCGCCGGTCTTTTCGGTCACCGGCCGCACCGACGGGTCGTATCGGGCCGAGGTCAGCTTCGGCCGCCACAGCGCCGCCAGCTCGGGCTCGGCCGCCAGCGCCGGCACCGCGGCATAGGTCATGGTCAGCGGGCAGCCCACGCCCGGCTCGACCTGCGCCTGCATGTAGACCAGCGCCGCATGGGTGGCGTGACCGCCCGGCGCCCCGTCCCAGGCGGCATGGGCATAGCCAAGCCGCATCCCCGTGGCCATGCACTTGTGATAGCCGGGGTTGAAATGCACCTCGTCCAGCCGCCGCCCCGAACGGTCGAAGGAGACCAGCCGCGGCGGATCGCGCCGGGCGTCGGTGGCCGCCTGCAGCAGCGCCTCGTCGCCATATTCGGCACCGGCGCGGGCCAGCGCATCGGTGCGCGCGCCGGCGGCGGAGGCGTGGTCACGCAGAGCCGCATCCGATGCCCACAGGTCGCGCCCGCCGGGGGGCAGCGGCTGGTTGATGACTTCGTGAGTGCCAAGATCGGCGGCAGGGGCGATACGGGTCATGGTGGTTCCTCCTCGCGGGTCATGGCCAGCATGCCGCGCAGGGGCGAGTCGGGCCAGCGCGTCGTTGCGTCATGGCCACGCCATTGCCGCGTCGCCAATCTCCGCACGATCGGGGATTCCCATCGCCGCCCGCTTGTGGCACGCTCACACAGAGCGCCCGCCAGAGGCGCCGTTTCGAGGCAGTTCAGGGCAGATGACCGTGACCCGTTCCAACCGCTACAGCTTTGGTTCGCTGATTTTCTTCGCCGTCGCCTTTTCGGTGGGCACCTATTTCACCTTTGCCGCCGTGCAGGGCGATTACGGCCTGTTCCGGCGGGTCGAGATCCTGGCCGAAAAACGCGCACTGGAACGCGAGCTGGAGCAGCTCGACGCCGAGGTGGCGCGCATGGAAAACCTCACCCGCCGCCTGTCCGACGACTACCTGGACCTCGATCTTCTGGATCAGCAGGCGCGCTCGGTCCTGGGCCTGCTGCGCGCCGACGAACTGGTGATCCGCTAACCCCGCCATCGTCCCGGCAAGGGGGGGGCCGGCGCGCCACTGCGAGGGCCCGGCCCAGCCCTCGTGATCACGCGTCATATTCCCTCTCGCCTTTCCTCAGAAAATCAATTATGAAATAGTTTAACGCTAAACTATTTTTCCCGGAGGAGGCATTCCCCCCATGGCCGCGCGAAAAAGCACGAGAAAACCGAACATTTCAGCCGAGGAACTGACCGGGTTCTACCGTGACATGCTGTTGATCCGCCGATTCGAGGAAAAGGCGGGGCAGCTCTATGGCATGGGGCTCATCGGCGGGTTCTGTCACCTCTATATCGGGCAGGAGGCGGTCGTCGTCGGCCTCGAGGCCACGGCCCGCGAAGGCGACCGGCGGATCACCTCCTATCGCGACCACGGCCACATGCTGGCCTGCGGCATGGATCCTGGCGGCGTCATGGCCGAACTGACCGGGCGCGTGGACGGCTATTCCAAGGGCAAGGGCGGCTCGATGCACATGTTCTCGAAGGAACGGGAATTCTATGGCGGCCACGGCATCGTCGGCGCCCAGGTGCCGCTGGGGGCGGGGCTGGCGTTCGCCGACAAATACGGGGAAACCGGCCGCGTGACCTACACCTATTTCGGCGAAGGCGCCGCCAACCAGGGCCAGGTCTATGAAACCTTCAACATGGCGGCGCTGTGGAAGCTGCCGGTGATCTTCGTGATCGAGAACAACCAGTATGCCATGGGCACGGCGCAGACGCGCTCCACCTCGACCCCGGACATCTTCACCCGTGGCGAGGCCTTTGGCATCCCCGGCCAGGCGGTGGACGGCATGGACGTTCTGGCGGTGAAGGCGGCGGGCGAGAAGGCCGCCGCGCATTGCCGGGCTGGCAAGGGGCCCTACATCCTCGAGGTCAAGACCTACCGCTATCGCGGCCACTCCATGTCGGACCCGGCCAAGTACCGCACCCGCGAAGAGGTGCAGAAGATCCGCGAAACCCGCGACGCGATCGAGCATGTGCGCCAGCTGCTGCTGGACGGCAAACACGCCTCCGAGGACGACCTGAAGGCGATCGACAAGGAGATCAAGGCGATCGTCAACAAGGCCGCCGATTTTGCCCGCGAAAGCCCCGAGCCGCCGCTCGAGGAGCTGTGGACCGACATTTACGCCTGAGGGGAAAGACAGACATGGCAACCGAAATCCTGATGCCCGCCCTGTCGCCGACCATGGAGGAAGGCACGCTGGCCAGATGGCTGGTGAAAGAGGGCGACAGCGTATCCAGCGGCGACATCATCGCCGAGATCGAGACCGACAAGGCGACCATGGAGTTCGAGGCCGTCGATGACGGCGTGATCGGCAAGATCCTCGTCCCCGAAGGCACCGAAGGGGTGAAGGTCAACACCCCCATCGCCATCCTGCTGGAAGAAGGCGAGGACGCCGCGGCCCTGCCCGCCTCCTCCGCCACGAAGACCGCACCCCCCGCCTCCGAACCGGCCGCACCCCCGGCGGCCGCTGCTGCTGCGCCCGAACCGCCGGCGGCCGATCTCTCGCCCGACTGGCCCGAGGGCACGCCGATGAAATCCCAGACCGTGCGCGAGGCGCTGCGCGACGCCATGGCCGAGGAAATGCGCGCCAACCCGGACGTGTTCCTGATGGGCGAGGAAGTGGGCGAATACCAGGGCGCCTACAAGGTCAGCCAGGGGCTGCTGGACGAATTCGGCGCCCGCCGGGTAATCGACACGCCGATCACCGAACAGGGCTTTGCCGGCATCGGCGTCGGCGCGGCCTATGCCGGGCTGCGGCCGATCATCGAATTCATGACCTTCAACTTCGCCATGCAGGCCATCGACCAGATCGTGAACTCGGCCGCCAAGACCCTCTACATGTCAGGCGGGCAGATGAACGTGCCGATCGTCTTCCGTGGCCCCAACGGCGCCGCCGCCCGCGTCGCCGCCCAGCACAGCCAGGACTACGCCGCCTGGTACATGCAGATCCCGGGGCTGAAGGTGGCGATGCCATACTCGGCCGCCGACGCCAAGGGGCTGCTGAAATCGGCGATCCGCGACCCCAACCCGGTGATCTTCCTCGAAAACGAAATCCTCTACGGCCGCAGCTTCGACGTGCCCGAGCTCGACGACTTCACCATCCCCTTCGGCAAGGCACGGATCTGGCGCGAGGGCACGGACGTGACCATCGTCAGTTTCGGCATCGGTATGACCTATGCGCTGGACGCGGCCGAGCGCCTCGCCGCCGACGGCATCAGCGCCGAGGTGATCGACCTGCGCACCCTGCGCCCCATGGACACCGCCACGGTCATCCGCTCGGTTCAGAAGACCAACCGCTGCGTCACGGTCGAGGAAGGCTGGCCGCAGGGATCAGTCGGCAGCTATATCGCCTCGGTCATCATGCGCGAGGCCTTCGACTGGCTGGATGCGCCGGTTCTGACCTGCACCGGCAAGGACGTGCCCATGCCCTACGCGGCCAACCTGGAAAAACATGCGCTGGTCACCACCGACGAGGTCGTCGCCGCCGTGCACGAAGTGACCTACCGATGATGCACCACACCGCCTCTTCCTCTTGCCGAAAATACTCCGGGGAGCGCGAGGGGCTGGCCCCTCGCCCCCGCCCCCGGACCGATCCAGGAGCATAACCCCATGCCCACCGAAATCCTGATGCCCGCCCTGTCGCCGACCATGGAGGAAGGCACGCTGGCCAGATGGCTGGTGAAAGAGGGCGACAGCGTGCAATCCGGCGACCTTCTGGCCGAGATCGAAACCGACAAGGCGACGATGGAATTAGAGGCCGTCGATGACGGCGTGATCGGAAAGATCCTCGTCCCCGAAGGTACCGAAGGGGTGAAGGTCAACACCCCCATCGCCATCCTGCTGGAGGAAGGCGAGGACGCCGACGCCATGACCGAGGCCGCACCCGCGGCCGGGCCGGGCAACAAGGCGGCCCCCGCAGGGGACCCCGAGACCTCTGCCCCTGCCCCGCACGCCGCCCCCGCCGCCCCGGCCAGCGCTCCGCTCGCCCCGACCGCCGCCGATGGCGGGCGCATCTTCGCCTCACCCCTGGCCCGGCGCATCGCCGCGGAAAAGGGGATCGACCTTGCGGCCATTTCCGGCTCGGGGCCGCGCGGGCGGATCGTCAAGGCCGACGTGCTGGCCGCCACAGCCACGCCTGCCGCACAACCTGCCGCCGCCGCTTCGCCGGCCACGGCCCCGACCCCATCCCCGGCCACCCCCGCGCCAGCAACGCCGGCAGCTTCGGCGGAATCCATTGCGCGCATCTACGAGGGCCGCAACTACGAGGAAATCACCCTCGACGGGATGCGCAAGACCATCGCCGCCCGCCTGAGCGAGGCCAAGCAGACCATCCCGCATTTCTACCTGCGCCGCGACATCCGGCTGGACGCGCTGCTGAAATTGCGGGCCGAGCTCAACGCGCAGCTGGCCGGGCGGGGCGTGAAGCTTTCGGTCAACGATTTCATCATCAAGGCCTGCGCGCTGGCGCTGCAACAGGTGCCCGATGCCAATGCCGTCTGGGCCGGCGACCGGATCCTGAGGCTGAAGCCCTCGGACGTGGCCGTGGCGGTCGCCGTCGAGGGCGGGCTGTTCACCCCGGTGCTGAAGGATGCCGAAGTCAAATCTCTTTCGGCGCTTTCGGCCGAGATGAAGGATCTGGCCGCCCGCGCCCGCGACCGCAAGCTTGCCCCCCATGAATACCAGGGCGGCAGCTTCGCCATTTCCAATCTGGGCATGTATGGCATCGACAGTTTCGACGCGGTCATCAATCCGCCGCATGGCGCGATCCTTGCCGTCGGCGCCGGGGTGAAGAAGCCAGTTGTCGGCGATGACGGAGAGCTGTGCGTGGCCACGGTCATGTCGGTCACGCTGAGCGTCGATCACCGGGTCATCGACGGGGCGCTGGGGGCGCAGCTGTTGCAGGCGATCAGGGACAACCTCGAAAATCCACTGGCGATGCTGGCCTGACGCAGCAGAAGTCGCGGGCGGGCAGATCGGGAGGATGTGCCGAAAAGGGGTGCAGGGGGCTCTGCCCCCTCGGCCCTGCGGGCCTCACCCCCGGAGTATTTCCGGCAAGAGGAAGAAGGCTGCCGGATCTACTCCAGCAGCTTGCTCAGGGTGAACACGCCCCGCATTTCGCCAAGGTCGAAGCCGCGGGCCCGGTCGTCGGGGTAGAGTTCGGCCAGGCGTGCCTCGACCTCGGGTTTGACCTCGGCTCCGCCGTGGCAGGCAAGGCAGATCTCGCCCGTCGGGATTGCCTTGACCATGCGGAACATCCTGCGGCCGTCCTCTTCGACGATCTCGGCCTTGACCAGGTCGGCCGCCTTCTCGCCCGCGCCTTGACGTTTGAGAAACTCGTCGATCACAGCCGCGGTATATGCATCGGGGGCGTTGGCCGGGTTGCGTAACCTGTGACTGGAGCGAGCCACCGTCCAGCCGCTTTCGGCCGAGACCCTCTCGGCGATCTGAGGTGCCTCGAGATTGCACACCCCGATGGCCTGCGTCGGGCCGCCGGCCTTCATCGCCGCCTTCAGTTCGCTCTTGAGCGCGCCGGCGAAGCTCTGGATCACGGCCTTGCCCTCGGCGGCCAGGGCCGCCTTGTCATCCTGCGCCACCGCGGTCGATGCGGCGCCAAGAGCACCGACCATGGCAATGGTCGTGAGAACGCGTTTCGTCATGCGGACAGCCTTTCCCGTCAATATCTGCAGTAACGAAAATATGAGATTCAAAAAAATTGAATGTAAATGCGACGCGCCGTCCCGCGCCACCCGTGGCCGTTATCCGCCCGTGCCCGGCGCTCAGGTCATCCGAAAGCCGGGCGTCGAGCGCATCAGTGCGATCTCTTCCTCGTCCATGTCCGCCTCGATTCCATCGAACAGCGGCGTGGACAGATAGCGCTCGCCGGTGTCGGGCAGCATTGCCAGAATGACGGAGCCTTCCGGGGCGCTCTCGGCCACCTTCATCGCCGCGGCGAATGTCGAACCGGCGGAAATGCCGCAAAAGATCCCCTCTTCCACCGCCAGCCGTCTCGCCCATTCGATGCCCTCGGGCCCAGCGACCGGAACCAGGTCGTCATAGCGGCTCTCGTCCAGCGTCTCCTGCAGCACCAGCGGGATGAAATCCGGGGTCCAGCCCTGGATCGGGTGCGGCTCGAACGCCGGGTGGCTGGCAGCGGGCTCGCCCTCGGCATTGCGCGGCTGGGGGATGCCGCTTTCCACCAGCGCCGCGTTGGCGGGCTCGGTGAGGATGATCCTGGTCTCGGGGCGTTCGCGCCGCAGCACCCGGCTGACCCCGGAAACGGTCCCGCCGGTGCCGTAACCGGAGACGAAGTAGTCAAGCCGCTGCCCGTCGAAATCGGCGACGATCTCGCGCCCCGTGGTGTGTTCGTGGATGTCGGCATTGGCCTGCGTCTCGAACTGGTGGGCCAGGAACCAGCCATGCGCCTCGGCCAGTTCCTTCGCCTTCTGGTACATGCCGAAACCCTTCAGCTCCTTCGGCGTCAGAACCACCCTGGCGCCCAGAAACCGCATCAGCCTGCGCCGCTCGACCGAGAAGCTTTCGGCCATCGTGACCACCAGCGGATAGCCCTTCACCGCGCAGACCATGGCCAGCCCGATGCCGGTATTGCCGCTGGTCGCCTCGACGACGGTCTGCCCCGGTTTCAGAGCGCCGCTCTTCTCGGCCGCCTCGATGACGTTCACCGCCAGCCGGTCCTTGACCGACCCGGCCGGATTGAACGCCTCGAACTTGACGTAAACCGTGACATGATCCGGCGCGATCCGGTTGATGCGGATGCAGGGCGTGTTGCCCATCGTGTCAAGTATGTCGTCGTACAGCCTGCCGCGCCCTTCGGTCTGCCGTGTCATCCGTTCTCCTCCTGCCATGAAAAGGCCCGCCGCTGCGGGCGGGCACTTTCGGTAAATCCCATCTCCTGACGCGCTTCACGGCGGTCAGGTCTGATCGCGCAGCAGCTGATCCATCTCGACCGAGGGGTGATCGCAGCCGGCTTCGCCCACGATCCGCGCCGGAACGCCGGCCACCGTGGTGCAGGGAGGTACGTCCCTGAGCACCACCGAGCCGGCCGCGATGCGCGAACAGTTGCCGATCCTGATATTGCCCAGGATCTTGGCCCCGGCCCCGATCAGCACCCCGTCCCCGATCTTGGGGTGGCGGTCCTGGTCCTCCTTGCCGGTGCCGCCCAGCGTCACCGAATGCAGCATCGACACGTTGTCGCCCACCACCGCGGTCTCTCCGATGACGATGGAATGGGCATGGTCGATCATGATCCCCTTGCCGATCCGGGCCGCGGGGTGGATATCGATGCCGTAGATCTCGGATGATCGCATCTGGAAGAAATAGGCCAGATCGCGCTGACCGCGGTTCCACAGCCAGTGCGCCACACGATAGGCCTGCATCGCCTGATAGCCCTTGAAATACAGGATCGGCTGCAGCAGCCGGTGGCAGGCCGGGTCGCGCTCATGCACCGCCACCAGGTCGGCGCGGGCGGCCTCGATCAGTTCGGGGGCGTCCTCATAGGCCTGATCGACGATCTCGCGCAGCACGACCATGGACATCTCGTTCGAGGTCAGCTTGGCCGCGATGCGGTAGGACAGCGCCTTCTCGATCGTCGTGTGGTGCAGGATGCAGGCGTGAATCAGCGCCCCCATCAGCGGCTCGTTACGGACCGCTTCTTCCGCCTCTGCGGTGATCCGGTCCCATACCGGATCGACCGGGGCAACAAATGCGCGCCTTTCAGCCATGGCTTGCCTTTCCCGTCTTTTGTCCGAGACTAACCATTTACGGCGAAAGATGCCAAACGCAAACCCGTGATGAGGCAGATCCGGCCATGAATGACACCGAACAGGCCCGCCTGGCCGCCCTCATCCGGGCGCGGCTGGCCGAAATCGAGGAAGAAAATGCGCGGGGCCGCGAAGGTCAGGCCGTGGTGCCGCTCGATCAGCAGTCGGTCGGGCGGCTCAGCCGCATGGACGCGCTGCAAAACCAGGCCATGGCCCGCGCCCAGCAGTCCCGGCGCGACATCGAAACCCGGCGCCTGCGCGCAGCCCTGGCGCGGATCGGGTCAGGCGAATATGGCGCATGCGACGACTGCGGCGCTGACATCGCGCTGCGCCGGCTTGAACTGAACCCGGCCGCCACCCTCTGCATCACCTGCGCCCGCGGCTGAGGTGGTGGGCGACCACCGCCTGCAAGACCATCTCGAAGCAGTGGCAATACTCCACGTCGTCAAAGCCCGGCTCGTCCTGCAGCACCCGCCGGCGCGCCGCCGCCATGAGCGAGCCATTGCCCCATGACGGATGCGGCCGGCCGGTGCGCAGCATGAAGACATGGGCGCTCTCGGCCTCGCGGATCATCCGCGCGCACAGATCCCTCCGCGCAGGGGGCGGTACCGACAGCAGGGCGCGCGCCGCCGCGCTCACATCGCCATGCAGGACCGGCCGCATCCGGCTCAGCCCTGCAGATCGATACCGGCCCATGCCCCCGGACCGAACCGGGCCGAGATCTGCGCCACCTCCAGACGCGCCGGAAAGCCCAGCCCGTCAGCGGCCTGCAGCGCCGCGTCATAGATCCATTGCGGCGCCGTCACGGTCGCCTCGCGCCGAAGGGTCCCGCCCTCGGTGACCCGCACCAGATAGGCTTCGCTCTCCTCGCCCAGAGGCACCTCGGTCACGTCCCAGCGATCCCCGTCGATCCGCGTCCGGCGGATCCAGCTGACCCGCAGGCTGCCGTCCTCGGCGCGCCCGGCCCGCAGATGGGCCGGTGCCCAGGGACGCAACCCGATTCCGTCGAATGCCTCGACCCGATGCCGATAGGACGGATCGTCATAGCCCCGCGCCGCCGGACCGATCCGGTAGTGCCGCGCCATGCCGCGCCGGTCGGCGCTCAGCGTGATCTGCGTCACCGCGTCGTCCAGCAGCACCACCCATGAGCCAGTCGGCCATACCGCCGGCATCAGCGCATCCGACCCGAACTGCCCGCGCAACCGCATCGACAGCTGCCAGGTATCGGGCGCCACCAGCCGGGCATCGGCGAAGTGGAACAGCTCCCAGCCCGCCGCCGTGCCGTCCCCGATCGCCACCAGGTTGGCACCACCCAGCACCGCCTCGGGCGGGCGCGACTCGAAGGCGCCGGAGATCAGACGCACCTGCAGCGCATCTCCCTCGTCCCACAGACCCGGCCGCGCCGCCGGCAGGGGGGTCTCGGTCCTTCCCACCACCGCCCGGCGCGCAATCAGGTCCGACAGGGCATAGCCGCTGTCGCTGTCCGAGGCGAAGACCGCCACGCTGCCCGGCCACGGCTTGCCCGTTACCGCGAGATGCGGCGCATGGGGCACCTCGTCCCCGGCGACAAGCGGCAGATCCAGGAACAGCGGCCGAACCGGCACCGGCGGCACGAAGGCCCGGACCCGGGCCGGTTCGCGCACCGATTCGGACGGTTCGTAAACCGAAGGCTCGCTGCGCACCGCCTCAATCAACTGCATCTCGGCCAGCTCCACCCGGTCGATACGCCAGATGCCCCCCGGCACGTCCCCCCGCGCCGGCAGCCGCACCAGATCGCCGGCACCCAGATCCAGCCGCGACGGCGGCAGGGCGAAACGGGCCACGTCCCGCGACAGCCGCGCCTCGGCCAGCCAGCGCTCGGCCACGGCGCGCCCCTCGCCCCGCGACATCACCAGCGGCAGATCACGGGCGGCCACCGCATGGGTTTCGTCGTCGGGAAGAACCGCCTCTTCCGCCACCACGTCGAAATCCCCCTCCGCCTGCACGAAGCGCATCCGCACCCGCCCGGCCATCTCGGCCTCGGCGGCGCGGCTCAGCTCCAGATCGCCCTCGAGCTCGGGGCTGGCCGCCAGTTCCTCGGCACCGATGGCAACGGGTTCCCCCGACGGCCGGGGCCGGAACTTCAGCACCCCGTCACGCTCCACCGCGTCGAATCCGTATCGCAGCATCAGGGGCTGCAGCGCCGAGCGCGCATCGCCGACCTGCTCGACCACATGGCCGCGAACCATGTCGGTCAGCTCGGAGGTCTCCACCGCCGTCAGCCCGCAATCGCGGCAGATCTCCTCAACCACCGAGGCCAGGCTGCGCGCGCCCACCCGCCCGTTCAGCCAATGCCCGGTCTGGTAGTTCTCGCCATCTCCCCACAGCTCGTCATTGGCAGGGAAGGCCGGAAAGGGCCGC
Source organism: Piezobacter thermophilus (assembly GCF_055386745.1). Taxonomy (NCBI): domain Bacteria; kingdom Pseudomonadati; phylum Pseudomonadota; class Alphaproteobacteria; order Rhodobacterales; family Paracoccaceae; genus Piezobacter; species Piezobacter thermophilus. Next base: position 2,365,456 of record NZ_AP042380.1, read on the forward strand.
GCATCCCATGCCCAGATGTAAACATTGGCCAGATCCAGCATCGGGCCGCCGTAAAGTTCCGAAACCGGGTTGTTTTCCCCCTTCGCCCAATGGCCCAGCATCGCCTGCAGATAGCGCCGCTGGATCAGGTCGTCGCGCCGGCCACTGGAAAAATGCGGCAGCCCGGACTCGGAAGATTTGGGGTCAAGAAACCGGTTGGGCTGGTTCGACCCCTTGTCCACCGCGCCACAGCCTAGCTCGGTGAACCAGAACGGCTTGGAGCGCGGCACCCACGCCGTCGGCTGCGCCTGCCTGACGCCGCCGATGCGCTCGTGATGGGCGTTCTCCCACCATCCGCGCAGATCCTTGTAGCGCCAGATCCAGGGCTCGCCATGGGCTTCGTCCGTGATCGGGGTGCGGATCTGCGCCGCACGCGCCTGCGCGGAATGATAATACCAGTCGAAGCCCTCGCCGCCCTCGACATTGGCCTCCAGATAGGCGGGGTCGTAGATGCTGCGCCAACCGGCGCGGGCATCCAGATGATCCGACCCGTCGCGCCAGTCCGACAGCGGCATGTAGTTGTCGATGCCGATGAAATCGATATTGTCGTCAGCCCACAGCGGGTCGAGGTGAAAATACCGGTCCCCCGGCGCATCCGCCGGCATGTAGCCGAAATATTCGCTCCAGTCGGCGGCATAGCCGATCTTCACACCCGGCCCGAGCAGCGCACGCACCTCGGCCGCAAGATCGCGCAGCGCCTGCACCGCCGGAAAGGAGCCCGCCCCCCGGATCTGCGTCAGCGCCCGCATCTCCGAGCCGATGCAGAACGCATCCACCCCGCCGGCCGCGGCGCAAAGGGCGGCATAATGCAGGATGAACCGCCGCATCCCCCATTCCTGCGGACCCGAATAGGTCACCACCCCGTCGCCCACGGTGAAATCGGACGCGCGCGCAGTGCCGAAGAAGGCGGCGACCTCCGCCTCGGCCTGCGTCGTCCCGTCCGGGCTGCCCGGCCGCCCCGGGGCCACCGAAAGCGTGATCCGCCCCCGCCACGGCAGGGCCGGCTGCTCATCTGCCCCCGTCCAGGGATCCGGCAGCCCGTTGCCGGCCATCTGTTCCATCAGGATGAACGGGTAGAACATCACCCGCCTGCCCGCCTCCTGCATGTGGCGGATCGCCTCGACCACCGCCGCATCGGCCGGCGTGCCACCATAGACGGGCCGGCCATCCACCTGCGCAAGCACCCCCGCCCCGGCCCGGCCGACCCCGGACACCGACCAGGGCATGTTGGTGCCGTCGGCCTCGGCCGTCTCTACCTTCGGGCGGATCTCGCAAGATCCGCAGCGCAGGTCGCTGCCGAACCAGGACACCACCAGAGATACCGCCCGGCAGGCTGGGACTTCCTCGCCGAGCGCATCAAAGGAAGTGACGAAGTCGGTGCGCCCCGAGGGCGTGTTCACATTGTCGGCACGATACTGCCCCGGCCCGCCCGACCGATAGACCGGCGTGGTGGCCAGTGCATATTCTCCGGTCCCCGGAAACAGCGCCACCCCCTGCACGATCTGCGAAAGATCGCGCCCGAAACGGGACGAGCCGGGCTGCTCGGCCCGCACCACCTCGAAGGAAAACTGCGGCACCCGGTTGCCGAACCGCTCCAGCGACAGATCCTCCATCACCACATAGGCCGTGCCCCGATAGGCCGGCACCGCGCCGACCCCCTCGATGGCCTCCATGACCGGGTCCGGCTGCTGGTCGCGACTGCCGGTATAGACGCGCATGTTCAGATCATCGCGCGAAACTTCCTCGCCATCGGCCCAGACCCGGCCTACGCTCAGTATCTCGCCCTCGCACAGGGCAATCGCCAGCGACACGCTGTAGCTGTAACGCCGCGTCTTCGGGCGCGCCGAACCACCCTTGCCGCCACCGGAAACCGTCACCGTCTCGCGGAACTGCGAGGCCCAGATGACCTGCCCGCCAACCCGTATCCGGCCATGAACCCGCGCCACCGGCTCCCCTTCGCCGGCACCGGTCAGCCGGAACCGATCGATCCGGCCGGTTTCTACCGGTTCGGCGCCCGCACCCAGAATCCGCGCATCGATGACCCGGCCCAGCGTCGCCCCCACCGCCCGGCCGATCGCGACCGAGGAAATCCCCGCAAGCGTGCCCCCCACCGAACCGCCAATCGCCGCCCCCGCAGCGGCAAGAACGATCGTCGCCATCAGCCAATCTCCCCCGGATATGCGAACCTTGCCACGATCCGCCTTGCCCACGGCCCGCTCAGCGGGCTTTCCACCACCCCATGCCCGTCATAGGCATGCACGAACCGACCCGCACAGCCGGCCCGGGTGACGATGCCCAGATGCTTGGCCACAGCCCCCGCCCGCATGCGGAACAGAACCACGTCGCCAGCCTCCGGCTCCCCCGGAGCCAGCGCCACCAGATGCCGCGCCGCTGCCGCCCACAGCCGCTCTTCGCCCTGCGGCTCGGACCAGTCGGGCGTATAGGCGGGCACCTTTGCCGGCTCCTGCCCGTGCAGCTCGCGCCACACCCCGCGCACCAGCCCCAGGCAATCGGCCCCCGCGCCGCGACAGGACGCCTGATGCCGATACGGCGTGCCGATCCAGCCCCGCGCAAGCGCGACAACAATCCCCGGATCCGCCTTCACCGTCTGCTCCCCCCGTCGTTCGTTCCCGAAGAACGCGGCACCGCCGCCAGCCAGTCCTCGCCGGGAATGTCGGGAAAACCCTGGAAATTGACCCCATTGGCAAATTTCAGCCGGCAGGTTTCGAAGCGCTTGTCGCAACCGGCGGTGATCGCCACCCGATCCCCCACCTCGATGGCCGCTCGCAATGGCTCCCACAGTTCGATCAGACGCCCATCCCCATCAACCACATCCCGCTTGACAAGGGCCGAAAGCCCCGCCCCCGGCCCCGAAAGAACCTCCAGCCGCCCGCGCGCGAACCAGCCCGCATCGAAACCGGGCAGCTCCGCCCAGCGGAACAGGCGCCCGTCCTCGACCGCCGCCACGGCCAGCTCCGCCCGATACCCCGGCTGCGACAGGTCGAACCGGCAGGCCGCATCCCCCAGAACGGCGCTGCAGGGCTTCTGATAGACCCGCCCCACCGGACGGTTGAGCAGCTCCGTCAGACCCCGCAACTCGGCGCGGAAGGCTCCGCCCGCCCGTTGCACCTCGCCCAACATGCCGCGAAACAACAACCGGCGCTGCTCCGGCGCGGCCCAGTTGACCAGCCACACCTCGACCCCGGCCCCGTCGAAGCGGCCTGCCTCGATGTCCTCGTCCCGCACCGCCGCATCGCTGAGCACGCCGACGGCCTCGCTGTTGTCCACCGCCAGCCCCGTGCCCTGCTGCAGGGCCAGAGCCGACATGCCGGTATCGGCGCAAAACGCCAGCCCGTCGAAAACCAGCGTCCGGTCGTGATCGGTAAAGCCGAACCGCACCCCGTCGCGCCGGGTCACCGCCCAGCACCGGCACAGCGTCGTGACCCCGCCCTCAAGATGCGCCCGCAGCGCCGCCTCCTGCCCCGCCATCAGACTCGCACCTCCAACACCGGCACACTGGGCACCTCGCCGGCCTGAAAACTTGCCACGCTGGTCTGGATGCGGTCGGTATCGAACCGCACCGGCACGTCGAACTCGAACCCGGCCACCACGCGCATCCCCTCGGCCGGAGCATGGGCCAGCGTCACCAGACCCGTCGTGGTGTCGATCTCGAAATCCACCCCCTCGCGCAGCTCGTCCTGCTCGACCCCGACGCGTACGGTGCCCGCCACCGGCTTGCGGATCGGCCGGGCATAGCTCTGCCCCCCCGAACGATATGTCTTGACCAGCTGGAACACCGTCTCTCGCCCGTCGCCAACACCGATCTGCTGATCGTCGAAACCCACCACGGCAGATGCCCGGCAGGACTTGAAATCCGACCAGTCCTTCCAGCGGAACCCGTACATCTGCCCGCGCCGGGCCTCGAAAAAGGCGATCAGCGTCTCGATATCGTCCAGCGACCGCAACCCGACCCCGGCATCAAAGCGCCGGCGCGAATGCGCCCAGGGGGTGTTGCGCTCTTCGAACCCGTTGACCAGCGTGACGATATCGGTCCGCCGCTCGGGCCCACCAACCGAGCCGAAACTCAGCGACGCGGGAAACCGCACCTCGTGAAAATCCATCGCTTCCTCCATGCCTCAGCGATTGCGCGCACCGCGGCTCAGCGCCCGACCCAGCTGTGCCGCGATCTGCCCCTGGCTGCGGCGGAACCCCTCCACATCGGGGGTCGTGACGTTCATCACCACATTGACCGTGCCGCCGCCGCCCGCAGCCCTGACCCCCAGCTTGCCATCGGGCCCGCGCGCCAGCGGCATGATCGCCTCGGGCCCGGCCTCGCCCATCAACCCGACCCCGCCGCGCATCGGAAACCGTACCGGCCCCGAAACCACCCCGCCGCTGGCAAAGGGCATTACCCGCCCCTGAGCGAAACCGGCACCATCGGCAAAAGGCAAAAGCCCGCTGACGAACCGCTCCACCCCACCGGCCAGCGCACTGCCCACCTGATCGGTCACTGGCCGAAGCGCCGCCGAATACACCGTCTGGATCATCGACCGGGCCACCACGCCCAGCGCATCCGACAGCTTCATCCCGTCCAGAATCACCCCGTCGAAAGCCCGCCGCAAACCGCGCGAAAACCCCCGCTCAAGCGACGCCACATCGCGCCCCGTCGCTGCCAGCGAACGCCGCATCCGGCGCAGCTCGGCCTCGAAATCCGCCGTCACCCCGGCTGCCGCACCCAGACTGTCCTCCAGCGCCGCCGCCCGCGCCTCCAACTCGTCAAACCCGCTCTGATCCTGCATCCCGCTCTCCTTCCCCGGCCATACCGACACCTGTGCCCGACCCCGCTTCGGGACCGGGCGCAGCATCGGGCCAGGCCGCCATCAGGGCCTCAAGCCCCTCGCGCCCCAGCGGCGCCACCGCCCCCGCCTGCCCCAGCATCAACCGCAGCTCCGCCGGGGTCAGACGCCAGAACCGATCCGGCGTCAGCCGCAGCCCCTGCATCCCCGCCCGCATCAGGGCGGGCCAGTCGAACCGGCTCATCCCGCCTCGCCCGGCAGCATGAAGGCCCGCGCCAGCAGCTCGGCCGCCGCCCGCACCGCCGCCATCGGCCCGCCGGAGATGTCGGCCCGGCGCAGCGCCTCCGCATCCAGATCGACACCACCGCCACGCAGCCCGGCAACGATCACCGCCATCACGTCGCGGGTGGAAAACCGCCCCTCCTCGAAGCGCCGCACCAGATCGACCAGCGACCCCTCGGCAAGCGCCGCCTCCAGCTCGGCCAGCGCGCCCAGCGTCAGCTTCATCACCCGCCGCTCACCATCGATGACCAGCGCCACCTCGCCCGCCCAAGGGTTCGCCATGATCACACCGCCGTGAAGGTCAGCGCCCCGGCACTGGCCAGAGACAGCTCGTAGGTGGCCTCGCCGTCGTGGGTGCCGGCATATTCGATCGCGGTCACCTGAAACGGCCCCTGAACGATGCCGAAACCGGGGATGATGACCTGGAAATCCGGCGTCTCGCCATCAAAGAACAGCTGCCGGGCGCGTTCATCGGTGCCGGCGTCACGAAACACCCCAGATCCCGAAATCGCCGCCGATTTCACCCCCGCTCCGCCCAGAAGTTCACGCCAGCCCCCCTGGCTTTCCAGGGTGGTGACATCCACGCTTTCGGCGTTGAAACTGATCCGCGTGGCCCGCAGCCCCGCCAGCGTCTCGAACAGACCACCCCCGGTCATGTCCACCTTGATCAACAGATCCTTGCCACTCTGAGCAACCATCGGCTCTCTCCAAATTCAAACGCTTCAGTTGTCTTCCACCCGGGCGCGAAAGCGCAGATCGATCCGGCGCACCCGCCCCGCCCGGCCGCTGCGCCGGGCGCTGGCGCGCTCGAACCACAGCCCGACCACACGCCCGCGGCTCAGCACCAGATCGGCACCCAGCAACGCATCCCCCACCGCAGCCGCCACCGCCTTGGCCGCGGCAAAACCCGAGGCCTCGCTGATCACGCTCACGGTAAAACGATGCAAGGCCCCGGCCCCCGACGCATCGGAGCGGTCCAGAACCTCCTCGGCGCCCAGGCTCACATAGGTCTCGGGCACCGGTCCGGCAGGCAGCGCATCATAAACACCCCCACCGACCAGGGCATTCACCCCCGGATCGGCCAGCAGATGCTGATAGACCGCCTCCTGCAACGCCCCCGCCACGCCATAACTCATGTCGCAACCTCCTCATCGGCAAAACAGATCAGATGGCGCCCATCCGCATCGCGCTCGGCCACCGCACGAATGACGAAAACCCGCGCTCCGTCGCGAAACCTCTGCCCCGGTTGGGGGCGCATCGACGACCCGACCGGCGCCGCCCGCACCACGATCCGCCAGGACACGCTGGCCACCGGCGCCCCGCCCTGGCCCCGCTCGCGCCCGCCGCGCGCGCTCACCTCGGCCCACAACGCACCGCGCGCCTGCCAGCTCTCGACAAACCCGCCCGAGCCGTCAGCGACGCGCATCGGCACCTCCAGCACCAGCGACCGGTTCAGCCGCGGCAGCTTCATCACACCGCCCCCGGCGCCAGGCGCACCTGCCGGTAACGCTGGATCAGACTGCTGACCCCGAACGGCATGCAGCCCGGCCCCAGGGCCGTCTCGTCGCGATATTCGTAGTAATGCGCCGCCAGCAGCATCACCGCCTGCCCCAGATCGGCCGGCAGCCCGCCCCAGTCGGGCGCCATGCCGGCCGAGAAAGACACCCGCACCGCGCCACCCGCAGGCACCGCCGGCAGACACGCCCCTCGCGGGCGCAGGCGAGGCCGCTGATCATCCGCCTCCAGCCACCAGCGATCCGCCGCCACCGCGGTCTGAACCCCGGCCGCATCCTCCACGACCACCTGGTTCACCGCCGTCACCGGCGCCACCGGCAGAACCTGCCCCCGCGGATCGTCCCACCCCGACGCCACCAATGTGAAATTCCGTGCGATCAGCACCTTGCCCGTGCGCGCCTCGATCGCCGCGATGGCAGCCCTCAGAAACCCGTTCAGAACCCCGTCCTGCAGGCTCAACTCGTCGAACCCCGAGCCCAGCCGCAAATGCGCCTTGAACTGGTCCACCGGCAGCGCCGTATCGGGCACGGTGGTCTCTTCGATCAACCTCATCGATTCACTCCGCAAATCCGGCCCCTGCGGACCCTCGTTCAACCGTTTGCACGGACGCGCGCCGCCCCACGCTGCTCGAACGGAGGGGACAGCCAGACAACGTGAGGGGTCTTGCCCGGCACGCGCCCGCGACGGGGCCGCCGTGCGGCCCCGTCACCCGGCCCGCTTACGCCAGGCCGAATTTCAGCAGCTTGATCGCGGCAAAATCGCTCACGTCACCACCCACGCGCTTGGTGGCGTAGAACAGCACATGCGGCTTGGCGCTGAAGGGATCGCGCAGAACCCGCAGATCGGGACGCTCGGCGATGGTATAGCCGGCGGCGAAATCGCCGAAGGCCACGGCAAAGGCGTCGGTCGCGGGATCAGGCATGTCCTCAACGATCAGCACCGGATAGCCCATCAGACGGGCCGGCTCGGCAGCGGCCAGCCCGTCCGACCACATGAAGCGCCCATCGGCATCCTTGAGCTTGCGCAGCACGCCCGCAGTCTTCGAATTCATCACGAAGCTGGCATTGGCCCGGTATTCGGCCCCCAGCGCATAGACCAGATCGACAATGCTGTCGGCGCCGACACCGCCGTCAATGCCGGTGGGCACATAGCCGATATTGCCCCAGGCCCAGACCCCATTGTCCACCTTCGGATGCGACAGGAACCCGGTCGGCTTGTCGATGCCGTCGCCATTGACGAAGGCCGCCGCCTCGGCGCGGGCGAACTTGTCGGCAATCCGCGCCGCCAGCCAGCCCTCGATGTCGAAGGCGCTGTCGTCCAGAAGCCGCTGACTGGCCTTGGGCAGGGCGCTCAGCTCGTGCAGCGGAATGGTGATGCGGTCGATCTGCGGAGTCGCCGTCTCCACCGTTGCCGCCGTCTCCGAGGCCCATCCGGCCCCGACATCGGCATGATCCACCAGCACATCATATGACGTCGCCTCCACATTCACCACCGACGCGATGGAACGGATCGAGGCCGTCGATTGCAGCACCGAGCGGATGGTCTCGGCCGTCTGCGGATCAACCAGATAGCCGCCATCGACATTGACCGCACTGGACATGGCCTTGCCTTCCAACTCCAGCCCCCGCAAACCGGCATCATCGCCGTTGCGCAGATAGGCATCAAAGGCCTTCCTGTGCGGCGCACCCTCCTCGACAGCCGCCGCAAGACGCGGCCTGGCCGCCAGTTGTGTTTTCCGATCCAGCATGGTCACTCGCTCTTCCGTCTGTTGAAGTCGATCTTGAATTTCGTCGCGAAATCCCTTGAATTCGCTGATGAAACCGGCAACCGCCTGTTTCACTTCCCGAACCGCAGGCACATCTTCCCCGGCCAAGGCCGGCACTTCGGTCTTGCTCATCCGCACTCCCTTTTCCCGAATTTTCCCGGCGCGCTCAGTCCCGCGCCAGGTCCTGCCGCGCGGCCTCGAAGACCGCCGCCAATCCACGCAGGGCAGCCACCGCACCGGGCGCGTCGCCCTTGCCCGCCACCCGTGCCCCGGGCAGCATCGGAAAGGTCACCAGGGATACCTCCCAAAGCTCCAGCTCATCCAGAACCCGATGCCCCCGACCATCCTTCGAGGCCCGCCTGGTCCGATACCCGATTGACAGCCCGTCGATGGCCCCCGCCGCAATCAGGGCCGCCGCCTCGCGGCCGCGCTGGGTCACGTCCAGCACCCGCCCCCTGACCCACAACCCGCGCTCGTCCTCGCGCACCTCGTCCCAGACCCCGATCGGCTGCGCCGGATCATGCTGCCACAGCATCTTCACCCGCCGCCCCTCGGCCGCCAGCGCCGCCACCGAAGCCCCGTAAGCCCCCCGCGCCACCACGTCGCCCCCCTGATCCACCTCGCCGAACAGGCTGGCATAGCCGGCAATCACGGCGCCGTCCTCGACCCGCAGCGCCTCGCCGAAACGCGCGAACTTGTGTTCGAGCCCCACCTCGAAATCCATTGCCATCTCCTTGAAACCCTTGCCCGAAACCCTAGCGCGCCGCCGCCAGGAAGGACTGGAACGCCTGCGCCAGGATCACCCCCGCCACGCCATAGACCGCCAGCCACAGCCGCCGCTCCAGCCGCTCCATCATCTCCTCCAGACGATCCAGCCGCATGTTCAGATGCTCGTGATGAATGGCGCTCACCCGCTCATGCGCCGCCAGCCGCAACCCCGGAGCACATTCGAACGGCTCGGATATCCGCCGCTCCTCAGCCATTCGCCCCCCCTTCCGGCTGCGCCGGCAACCCCAGCAACCGCCGCTTCTCGGCTTCGGTCAGGAAATCTGCCACCGCCACACGGGCCCATTGCGCGTCGCGCTCGGCCGCAAGCGCGGGCACCTGATCCAGATCGGGCCGCAACTCCAGCGCCTCACCCGCAAACCCCGACAACCAGTGCGCCAGCGCCGCCGCCACCCGCGAGACCAGCGGCAGGACCGTCAGCCGATAGAAGGCCCGATGCGCCTCCTGGTAATTGGCATAGGTCGCATCCCCCGGTATCCCCAGCAGCATCGGCGGCACCCCGAAGGCCAGTGCGATCTCGCGCGCCGCCGCCTCCTTGGTCTTCTGGAACTCCATGTCGGATGGCGAAAAGCCCATCGGCTTCCAGTCCAGGCCGCCCTCCAGAACCATCGGCCGCCCGGCATTGCGCGCGCCCTGGAAATTGGCCTCGATCTCGTCGGACAGCCGCCGGAACTGCTCTTCCGACATCACGCCCTGCCCGTCGGCCCCCTTCCAGACCAGCGCCCCGCTGGGCCGCGCCGCATTGTCCAGAAGCGCCTTGGACCAGCGCGAGGCCGCATTGTGCACGTCCACCGCCATCGCTGCCGCCTGCATGGGCGAAAAGCCGTAATGATCGTCCTGCGGATGAAAGCTGCGAATGTGACAGATCGGAGAGATCTCCCCGGTCACGTCGAAACGGTGCTTGCGCGCCCCCACGGCATACTCATACGCAACCGGCCAGCCGTCGGCACCGGGCACCACCCGCATCCGGTCCGAGCGCAGCACATGCAGCTCCAGAGGCACCCCTTCGGCGCCGCCCACCGCCTCGACATAGCCGTCCCCCGACAGCAGCAGCTGCCCGAACAGCGCCTCCAGGAACTCGGCCCGGCCCTGCGCCGGATTGGGCCGCGCCACCAAAGACAGAACCGGATGCGCCTCGTAACGGCGCGCGCGATCCTGCAGCACCAGCGGCAGCGCCGCCGCTGCCTCGGCGATCAGCTTGACACAACGAAACCCCACCGGGTTCCCGGCAAAACCGCTGCGGGTCAGAGACACCGTGTCCCGCGGACTCCAGGCCACGCGACCGGGGCCATGCCAGGCCACCACTGGACCGACCGCGCTCGCCTTGGCCTCGGGGGACGCCTGCCTGCCCCCGCGCCGCAAGAAATCGAATACCATGCCCGTTCTCCCGTCTGCCTAACGCCGTTCCGGCCCGCGCCCCGCCGGCCCGATGCGGCGGTTATCGCGCAAATTCACCAACGGCCGGCAAAACCACCGCGCGCCGGCCGCGCAACACCCCCGCGACCCGCCCCGCGCCGCTCACAGCAGCCGCACCCGCGGCCGCCGCCACGCCGCAGCCGGAGCAATCATCAATTCGTGCAGGGCCCAGACCAGTGCATCCACCCGGTCAGGAGAGCCCCGCCCCTCGAACCCCCGCGCCGTCATCTGGCACATCTGCTCCTCCAACTCGGCCAGACCGCGCAGATGCTTCACCCGACCCTGCTCATAGAGCGCCGCCACCGGCTCGGCCCGGGCCACCTTCCCGCGCGAGGCCCGCACCGCCCGGAACGGCACCATCGGATCGACCTGGCGCAAGACCTCCTCGACCAGCTGCCCCCCTTGGTTCACCTCGGCCACCAGCCGGTCGGCACCGAATGCCTCCATTGCCGCCACCGCCGCCCGTGCCCAACCCAGCGGCCCGACACCCCGAACCGTGCGATCGGCCAGAACCCAGGCGCGCCAGTCCTGCGGAGGCCCCTGCAGCCGCGCACCCGCCACCACGATGCCGCAGGCATCCGAATCGGCACCCGCGCTCACCGCCGGATCCAGCGCCACCACCACCCGGTCCAGATCGGGGGCGGCCTCGGCACGCGCCGCCTCCAGCATGGCGCTGCTCCACAACGCCCCCTCCACATCCTCCAGAAGCACCCCGTCCAGCTCCTGCCGCCCCAGCCGCGTGCCGGCATAGCGCGCCCGCACTTCCTCAAGAAACGACGCCGCCAAGTTGGCCCGGTTGGCCTCGGTCGGGGCATGGGTCATCACCGTCGAACCCGCCGCCAGAATGTCGCGCAACAACTGCGAGCTGCGCGGCGTGGTGGTCACGCAGACCCGCGGATCCTCGCCCAGCCGCAAGGCGAACTGGAGCATGTCCCAGGCCTCTCCCGCCCGTTTCCACTTGGCCAGCTCGTCCGCCCAGGCGGCATCGAACTGCGGCCCGCGCAGCGCCTCGGCATCATGGGCCGAAAAGGCGCGCGCCTCGGCCCCGTTGGGCCAAACCAGCCGCCGCTCGCCCGCTCTCCAGACCGGCCGTCGGTCGGGCGGCGAACAGGCCAGGATGCCGCTGTCGCCGAACACCATCACGTCGCGCACCTGGTCATAGGTCTCGCCCACCAGCGCCACCCGCCGGCACCGCCCCGGATCCAGCGGCCGCGCGCCCTCGACCTGCGCCCGCACCCATTCCGCCCCGGCCCGCGTCTTGCCGGCCCCGCGCCCGCCCAGGATCACCCATGTCCGCCACGCCCCCTCGGGCGGCAGCTGATGCGGCAGGGCCCAGAATTCGAAAAGGAAAGGGAGGGCCATTAGCCCCCCCTCCCCGATCTCACTCAGGAACGCCTCGCGAATCGCGGCAGGCGCGGAGGCGAGCCAGCCGGCACCCGATTTCAAGTCGAGCCTTGTGCAGGTCGAGCGCATAGCCCCCCCGCACGATTCCCGCCTGTCTTTCGCGCTGTTCGACAAAACACTCCTCCACCTTCTGGCAGGACCGGATCAGGCGTACCGCCTGCTCCACCTGCCGGCCTCCATCCGCAAGGTCCGCACTTTCCCCTGCCTCGATCTGCCGCTTCAGCTCTTCGGCCATCTGCCGCAGCTCGCGAATCGAATCCTCCAGCGACCGAAGCAGATCGGCCGTCCGGGAAACCCGGTCCTCCGGGGTAATCAAAGTCATGCAGTCCCGACCTCATGCGTGAGTGATCTCCGCACGAGAGAAGCTTCCCGCAGCGCACGGGGGACCGCCCCGTCACCGCCTGTCCGCCCCTTCCAGCATGACACAACTTATACGGGAACATCGCCCGCGAGTCAAGATGGCTGCCGCGACCTGCGTACGCAACATTATGATTTTGTTAGGTTATTTGGAGATCTGCGCCATGCACGGAATCCCCGCCTTGCCCGAAGGACGGGCTTTAGCCCATCCCTTACCCACAACATGCGGTCCCGTCTCTGCGCAGTTTCGCCATGCCGGGGCACAGGCCGTGATCCCCCCGTCCGCCCGCCTGCCCGGCCCCACGAGCTCTGCCCGCCGGGCATCAGTTGCCCGACGTCTCCCGCTCGGCCTCGATCTTGCGCCACTTCCTGACATTGCGATTGTGCTCGGCCAGCGTCGAGGCAAAGGCATGCCCCCCGCTGCCATCGGCGACAAAATAGACATAGTCGGTATCGGCCGGATGCGCGGCCGCTTGCAGGCTCGCCTCGCCGGGATTGGCGATCGGCGTCGGCGGCAGCCCCCCGATCACATAGGTGTTCCAGGGCGTCGCCTTGCGCAACTCGCTCTGCCGCAGACCTCGATCCAGAACGCCCCGCCCCCTGGTGATGCCGTAGATCACCGTCGGATCGGTCTGCAGCTTCATGCCCTTCTTCAGCCGGTTGACGAACACGCTGGCCACCTGTTCGCGCTCTTCGGGCACCCCGGTTTCCTTTTCGATGATCGAGGCCAGGATCAGCAGCTCCTCCGGGCTCTTCAAAGGCAATCCCTCCTGCCGTCCCTCCCACGCCGCCGCCAGCCGCGCACGCTGCTTCTCCTCCATCCGCGCAAGCAACACCGCGCGCGGCGTGCCCGGCGTCACCTCGTAGCTGTCAGGCGCAAGCATCCCTTCGGCCGGTACCTCGGAAACTTCGCCGCCAAGCACATCAAACGCCTTGAGTGCATCGACCACCTGCCAGCTGGTCACCCCTTCGGCCACCAGAACGCGATAGCGCGTGTCCGGCTCGGCCCGCCTGCTCTCGTACGCGGCAGGCGCTTCCCCCTGGCCCGGCACGAAAGCCGCTTCTTCCACGTATTTCTGCGTCGCGGGGTCAAGCGCACGCACCTGAACCCGCGACTGCCGCACACCGATCCGGTAGACGATCTCGGTCCCGCAGGTACTGGCCCCGCCGCGGGTGATGACATCAACGATCTCGGCCATCGAGGCCCCCTCGTCGATCAGGAAATTGCCCGCCTTCAGATCGTCGGCCTTGCCGGTATAGTCGGCCCCGATCCGAAAGATCGTGCCATTGCTGATCGCCCCCTGCGCCTCGAGCTGCCGGCTCACCTTGCGCAGGTTCGACCCGCGGTCCACCTTCACGCAGATCGCTGTTTCAAGCGGCCCCCGCGCGGTGTACTGCGCCTTGCCCCACATGATCAGCCCGGCCAGCAGGAACAGCCCTACGGCCAGAATGGTCAGCACGTTCGACGCAATCGCACGCCACATCAGGCGGCTTTCCCGAAGATCACGCTCGCATTGGTGCCGCCGAACCCGAAGGAGTTCGACAGCGCCACGTTGATCTCGCGCTCGCGCTTGCCATTGGGCGCCAGATCCAGCGGCGTCTCGACCGCCGGGTTGTCAAGGTTGATGGTCGGCGGCGCCACCTGGTCGCGAATGGCGAGAATCGCGAAGATCGCCTCGATCGCCCCGGCCGCGCCCAGAAGATGCCCCGTGGCCGACTTGGTCGAGGACATGGTGGCCTTGCCCGCGGCATTGCCCAGAACCCGCTCCACCGCCGCCAGCTCGATCGTGTCGGCCATGGTCGAGGTGCCATGCGCGTTGATGTAGTCGATATCGCCGGGCTCGATCCCGGCATCGGCCACCGCCGCGCGCATCGCCCGCTCGGCACCCTCGCCATCCTCGGCCGGCGCGGTGATATGATAGGCATCCCCCGACAGACCATAGCCCAGAACCTCGGCATAGATCTTCGCGCCGCGCGCGCGGGCATGTTCGTATTCCTCCAGCACCACGACCCCGGCGCCCTCGCCCATCACGAAACCGTCGCGGTCGCGGTCATAGGGGCGGCTGGCTGCCTGCGGATTGTCGGCGAATTTCGTGCTCAGCGCCTTGCAGGCGTTGAAACCCGCAATGCCGATCTCGCAGATCGCCGCCTCGGCGCCCCCGGCAATCATCACCTCGGCATCGCCATGCTGAATCAGCCGGCTGGCATCGCCAATGGCATGAGCGCCGGTGGAACAGGCGGTCACAACCGCGTGGTTCGGCCCCTTGAAGCCGTGGCGGATGCTCACCTGACCCGAAATCAGGTTGATCAGCGCCCCCGGAATGAAGAATGGCGACACCCGCCGCGGCCCCCGCTCCTTCAGCATCACCGCAGTGTCGGCGATCGAACTCAGCCCGCCGATCCCGGACCCGATCATTACCCCGGTGCGCAGGCGGCTTTCCTCGTCTTCGGGCATCCAGCCCGAATCGCGCACGGCCATTTCGGCCGCGGCAATGCCGAACAGGATGAAATCGTCGATCTTGCGCCGCTCCTTGGCGGCAAGCCAGTCATCGGCATTGAACGTGCCGTCGCTGCCGTCGCCCGTGGGCACCTCACAGGCATAGGTAGTGGCCAGGCCGCTTGCCACCGCATCGAACCGCGTGATCGGCCCGGCGCCGGACTTTCCGGCCAGAATCCGCGACCAGGTTTCCTCGACCCCGCAGGCCAGCGGCGTGACCATTCCCAGCCCGGTTACGACTACTCTGCGCATGTGGTGCCCTCTTGCCCCTGAAAACTCCGCCCGCTCTTACCCTGCCACGGGGCAGAGGAGCAAGAGTTTCGGACGTCCGCCCTTCCTAGCGGCAATCCGCCACCTGCCGGCCGATGATCCCCACCACGGATGCCAGCAGCTGCCCCGCCGTTCGCGCACCGTCGCCGGTCCGGTCGCGTTCGGGCACGAACTCCACCAGGTCGAACCCGGCAATCCGCGCCCGCCCCGCCACGCCCCGGATCAGCGCCAGCGCCTCGCGATAGCTCAGCCCGCCGGCGGTGGGCGCGATGACCGCAGGCATGATCGACGGGTCCAGCCCGTCGCAGTCGAAACAGATCACCACCCGCGCGCCTTCTGGCACCAGTTCGATCGCGCGGGCAATACCGCCACCGTCCAGTTCATGCGCGCAGACCAGATGCGCCCCCCATCCGCGCGCGGCAGCCAGCGCCTCCATCCCGGCCGACCCGATGCCCCGCGCACCAACCTGAACGATACGTTCCACATGGCCCATTTCGCTTGCCCGGCGCATGGTCGAACTCAGCCCCAGCCGTTCGCCCTGTACCTCGTCGCGCCAATCGATATGGGCGTCGATCTGAACGATCGTCACCGGCCCCTGCCCGTCGAATGCGGCAAGAAACGGAATCGGCACAGAGTCGTCGCCGCCCAGCAGAACCGGCACCGCGCCGGCCTCGAGAACCGCGCGGGTGGCCCGCTCGATTCGCGCGCGATTGCCGAGCGCATCCGCCGGATCCGTCGGCAGGTCTCCGGCATCCACCGCCCGCACGCCTTCGGGCAGCACCGGCCCGCCGTTAGTGTTCGCGCACGTGGTGTAATTTCTGCACCTTCGACGGTGTAACCAGGGTGGCCATCGAGGTGTATGGTTGCGGTGGAGTTTCAGAGCTTCAACCACGAACCACACGGAGACCCCGATGACCAAGACGAATATGGACCTTTCCGAACTTTTGGCCAAGCAGGACGGTGGCGATTTTCTTCGCGCCGTTGCTGAGGCCGTGCTGCAGCTTCTGATGGAGGCCGATGTCGAGGGCCTGATCGGCGCCGGCAAGCATGAGCGCAACAGTGAACGCACGACGTGGCGCAACGGGTATCGAGAGCGCGCTCTCGATACCCGTTTGGGCCGGCTGAACCTCAAGGTGCCCAAGCTGCGGCAGGGCAGCTACTTCCCGGGCTTTCTGGAGCCGCGCAAGACATCCGAGAAGGCGTTGGTCGCAGTGATCCAGGAGGCATGGATCGGTGGCGTCTCGACCCGCCGCGTGGACGAACTGGCACAGGCGATGGGCCTGCACGGCATCTCCAAAAGCACGGTGTCGAAGCTGTGCAAGGACATTGACGAACGGGTCAACGAATTCCTGAACCGGCCGCTTACCGGTGAATGGCCCTATGTCTGGCTGGATGCCACCTATCTCAAGGTGCGCCAAGGCGGGCGCATTGTCTCTGTAGCGGCCATAATCGCCGTCGCCGCGAACACGGACGGACGCCGTGAAATCATTGGCCTGGGGCTGGGACCGTCGGAGGCAGAAACCTTCTGGATGGATTTTCTCCGCGGCCTCAAGGCCCGGGGGCTTGACGGGAGCAAGCTGGTCATCTCGGATGCCCACAGCGGCCTGCGCGCGGCCATCGGGCGGGTCTTCGACGCTACCTGGCAACGCTGCCGCGTCCACTGGATGCGCAACGCCCTGGCCCACGTCTCGCGCGGCCAGCACACCGTCGTCGCCGCCGCCATCCGCCAGGCCTTCGATCAACCCGACCGAAAGCAGGCCGGCGAGACATGGCGCCGCGTCGCCGACCAGCTACGCTCTCGCTGGCCCAAACTGGCCGAGCTGATGGACGAGAGCGAGCACGACGTGCTGGCCTACATGGCCTTCCCCCGCCAGCACCGCAAGAAACTGCACAGCACCAACCCGATTGAACGTTTGAACAAGGAGGTGAAGCGCAGGGCCGACGTCGTCGGGATCTTCCCCAACGAGGCCTCCATCACCCGCCTCATCGGCGCCGTCCTGTTCGAGCAGAACGACGAATGGCAGACCGCAAGCCGCTACATGCAGGTCGAGGCCTTCGCCCAGATCGACAACGAGGAGACCGACCCCATTCTCAGCATAACAACTCAGGCCGCATGATCATGACACGAGGCCACCCAAATTACACCACCTTGACGGACGTGACCGGCCCGCCGAGATCGAAATTTACCCGCCCGGTATCGCCGGCATAGGCCGCCATCCCCGCCCGTATCGCCACCGGTCCGCCCGCGCAATAGGCGCCGACCGAAGCATAAGGCGTCGCGCAGTCGGCCCCGAAGATCACGATATCGGCCGCAAGCGCGTCCCAGCCGCCGGCTGCCGGCAGGCCCAGAAAGGTTCCCCTCTCGTCCCCGCCGCCGAACATGTCCTTCAGATCCACCATGTGCCGCCCTCCCCCGCTTGCCCCCAGAGTGGCGCGCGCTCCCGCGCAGCGCAAGAGCCCGACGGCAGGGTTCAGAGGAACTCGGCCACCGGTTCGGTCGCCGGTCGGGCCGCCTCCAGCACCTCGCGCAGATCCAGCGTCCGACGAAACAGCACCCGCCCGACAACCGCCCCGGCGATGTTGGGAACGTATTTCAGCCGCGCAACATCGTCGATGGTGCGCACGATACCCCTGGCAATCACCGGCGCCCGGGCCCGTTCGGCAAGCCCCGAAATCAGCCCCAGAGAGGCATCGACCTCGTCCAGGTCGCTGTCGATATCGGTCACCACGATGGCCGCGAACGGCGTGTCACCGAAGGCCGTGATGTAATCCCCGGGCGCGAACGCGCCGGCTTCGCGCCAGCCTTCGGTCATGACCTGCCCGCGCCAGACATCAACGGCCAGAACGATCTGATCGGGATGATGCTCGGCCAGTTCGCGCACCAGGTGCGGCTCGCGCGCGGCCAGCGTGCCGACGACGATTCGCCCCACCCCCCGGTCGATCCACTGTTCGATCCGGTCGCGGCTGCGCATCCCCCCCGAAAGCTGCACCGGAATGCCGGCCGCACGGATGATCTCGCCCACCAGTTCGTCGTTGACCGTCTTGCCCTCGACCGCATCGAAATCGGTCAGGTGCATCCACTCGGCCCCGGCCTCGGCAAAGCTGCGCGCCTTCTCGACCGGATCCACATGCCAGATCATCGGCCGCTCGATCCGCCCCTTTTCGAGCGAAACGCAACGGCCGCCAAGCAGTTCGATGGCGGGATAGATGATCATGACCGCTCCCCCCCTTGTGATGGTCACCGGTCACTCCATCATAACGCAAAAGATGCGATTTCTGGGCATCAATTCGTGCAGCCCGGCCACGCATCACGGGGCGCTCCGGCAGCGGGCTGAAAAGAAACGAAAAAGGGCGCCCGAACGGACGCCCCTGCACGAAGTCGGTTCGATGCGCCTACGACGCTTCGGAAATGAATTTCACCGCGTCGCCGAAGGTCTGGATGGTTTCGGCCGCGTCGTCCGGGATCTCGATGCCGAACTCTTCCTCGAAGGCCATGACCAGCTCGACCGTATCGAGACTGTCCGCGCCCAGATCGTCGATGAACGAGGCGTTCTCGACAACCTTGTCCTCTTCGACGCCCAGATGCTCCACAACAATCTTCTTCACGCGATCAGCGATGTCGCTCATGTCAATTCCTCGTTCTTCAGGGCCCGAGGCCCGGTTCTGCCCATGCCCTTTCGGCGCGGCTTTGCTATGCCCTCTCCGGGCGGTTCGGTCCCGGTGATCCGGGCGTGTCAAAGCGCGGCCAAGGCCGGCCGCGCCCATCCGTTCTGCGCCGCCTATAGCACAGTCGGAGGCCGAGGCAAACGCTTTCCCGCCCGCCTGGCCACCCGCCCGAAGCCGGGCGTTCAGAGCATCGCCATGCCGCCGTTCACATGCAGCGTGGCGCCGGTCACATAGGCCGCCTCCGGACTGGCCAGATACAGCACCGCGGCGGCGACCTCCCCGGGCTCGCCCATGCGACCGGCCGGGATCTGGGCGTTGATCCGCGCCTTCTGGTCGTCGTTCAGCTTGTCGGTCATGGCGGTGGCGATGAAACCCGGCGCCACCGCATTGACGGTGATCCCGCGGCTCGCCACCTCCTGCGCCAGGGACTTGGACATGCCGATCACCCCCGCCTTCGAGGCGGCATAGTTGCCCTGGCCGGGATTGCCGGTGGCCCCCACGATCGACGAGATGTTGACGATCCGCCCCCAGCGCGCCTTCATCATCCCGCGCAGCACCCCCCGGCACAGCCGGAAGGTGGCGGTCAGGTTCACGTCGATCACGCTCTGCCATTCCTCATCGGACATGCGCATGAACAGATTGTCCCGCGTGATCCCGGCATTGTTGACCAGAATGTCCACCCCGCCCATCGCCTCGGCCGCCTGTTTCGGCAGCGCATCGACGGCGGCGGAATCGCTCAGATCGCAGGGCAGCACATGGGCGCGCTCGCCCAGATCGGCGGCCAGCGCCTCCAGCGGCTTCACCCGCGTGCCGGACAGGCCCACCGTTGCCCCCGCCTCGTGCAGCACCCGCGCGATGGCGCCGCCAATCCCCCCCGATGCGCCGGTGACCAGCGCCCGCTTTCCCGTCAGATCGAACATCTTTCCCTTTCTCCCTGCCGCCGAGACCGGCAGCCAATAGTTTTCGCCATCTTCCGGCGGGGGCCTTTCGGACGACCCCGGCCCCGAACCCTCACCCGGTCAGCGCCGCCACCGCCGCCTTCACATCGTCGGGCGTGCCCACCGCCCGCGTGGTGATCGAGCGGTCGATGCGCCGGATCATCCCAGACAAAGCCTTGCCGGCCCCGATTTCCCAGATCTCGCCGACGCCGGCCCCGGCCATGGCCAGCACGCTTTCGCGCCAGCGCACCGCGCCGGTCACCTGCTCGACCAGCAGCGCGCGGATCTCGTCGGGGTCGGTGACGGGGGCCGCGCGCACATTGGCAATCAGCGGCACCGCAGGAGCCCGGAACGCGACCGCGGCCAGCGCCTCTTCCATTACCTGCGCCGCCGGCGCCATCAGCGCGCAATGGAACGGAGCACTCACCGGCAGCATCACCGCCCGCCGCGCGCCCCTTTCCCGGGCCAGCTCCACCGCGCGTTCGACCGCCTGCCTGTGACCCGAGACCACCACCTGGGCAGGATCGTTGTCATTGGCCGCCTCGCAGACCTCGCCCTGCGCGGCCTCGGCCGCCACTGCCCGCACCGCGTCCAGATCCAGGCCCAGAATCGCCGCCATGGCGCCCTCGCCCACCGGCACCGCCTCCTGCATGGCCTGCCCGCGCGTGCGCAACAGCCGCGCCGTGTCGGCAACGGACATCGCCCCCGCCGCCGCCAGCGCCGAATACTCGCCCAGCGAGTGCCCGGCGACGAAAGCCGCCCGCGTCACCGGCACGCCCTCGGCCTCGAGCGCCCGCATGGCTGCCAGCGATGTCGCCATCAGCGCCGGCTGTGCATTGCGCGTCAGCGTCAGTGTCTCGATATCGCCCTCCCAGATCAGGTCACTCAGCTTCTCGCCCAGCGCCTCGTCCACCTCGTCGAAGACGGCCCGGGCCTCGGGCCAGGCCTCGGCCAGCGCCCGCCCCATGCCGACGGCCTGCGCACCCTGCCCCGGAAATACGAATGCAATGGTCATCTGGTTCTCCCAGTGGTCTGCGTCTGCGCCGGTGTAGACCGCGTCGCCGCCCGGCACAAGCCGGCCCCGGCAGGCAGGCGTTGCGCCTGCCCGCGGCAAGGGACATGCTGGGCGGGAACCGAGGACGGAAAACCGCGATGCCGCTTGCCAACACGCCCCGATCCTACGGCAGCCTCGCCAAGACCTTTCACTGGCTCATGGCGGCGTTGATCTTCGCCCAGATCCCGCTGGGCCTTTATGCCAACCGCCTTGCCGCCGACCTGCGCGACCCGGCCACCCCGGCCACGCTGGCCGATATCGAGCGCACCGCGCTGCTGTTCAGCCTGCACAAGACGCTGGGCTTGACGCTGCTGCTTCTCGCGCTGGCCCGCATCGGCTGGGCGCTGATCCAGCCGCGCCCCGGCCTTCTGAACGCGCACCTAAGGGCCGAGGCCTTCCTGGCCGAAACCGTCCATCGGGTCATCTACGGCGCGCTGGTCCTGGTGCCGCTCTCGGGCTGGATCAGCCATGCAGCCGCGACCGGCTTTGCACCGATCTGGTGGCCCTTCGGCCAGTCGCTGCCCTTCGTGCCGAAAAGCGAAGCCCTCGCCGCATGGGCCGGCTCGCTCCATGTCGTGCTTCAACGCATCTTTTTCGTCGCCCTGGCACTGCACGTCGCAGGCGCGCTCAAACATGCCCTGATCGACCGTGACGCCACGCTTCG
The DNA here is from genome assembly GCF_055386745.1 of Piezobacter thermophilus. Lineage (NCBI taxonomy): Bacteria > Pseudomonadati > Pseudomonadota > Alphaproteobacteria > Rhodobacterales > Paracoccaceae > Piezobacter > Piezobacter thermophilus. The sequence continues at coordinate 2,386,905 of NZ_AP042380.1, forward strand.
GCGGATGCTTCCGGGGCCGGCAGCAACCCCGGTTCCACCCCCGCAACGCCGCACCATCCGCCCCGTCCTCGCCGCGCTGGCGGCCTGGGCGGCGGGCCTTGCCATCGCCGTCAACACCGGATCCCTCGCGCCCCCGCCGAACCTGTCCGCGCAAAACGCCCAGCCCGGGCCCGAACTCTCACCCGCCCCTGACGCACCGCCTGCGGACAACTGGCAGGTGACGGGCGGGCAGATCGCGCTGACCGTCACCCGCGCCGGCAATACCGTCTCGGGCGCCTTCACCGACTGGAGCGCCGCCATTGTCTGGAACGCGCCGCCCTCTCCCGGCCCCGCCGGCTATGTCGATGTGGTGATCGAGTCCGGCTCGCCGACCCTGGCCGGGAGCGGCGACGCGCTCTCCCCGCGCGACCTGTTCGGCGCAAGTACCTGGCCCACGACCATCTTCACGGCCGAAATCGGGCGCGGCGACAGCGGCGATGTGGCCATCGGCACCCTGTCCGTGGGCGAGCGGACCGAGCCGGTCAGCGCGCCGGTCGAAATCGCGGTGCAGGGGGACGGCACCCTGTCCTTCCGGACCCGGCTGGACCTTGCGCCCTTCGCACCCGCGCCGGCGGCCGCGCCTCCCGCCCCGACCATGGCCCTGACGATCACCCTGACCGCCCGGCAGGGCGGCTGAGCTCAGTCGCGCAAATACAGCACGTCGCCATGCCGCGGCACCTGCCAGTAGCGGTGCGAGGCCAGCCGGAACCCCATGGTGCGCATGTGCGCGTCGATCTCCTCGAAGCGCGAGGCGCCCTCGTACATCGGCACCCGGCTGACCTCGCACTTGCACTGGGCAAAGGCCTTCAACCCCTCGCCCAGCCCCTGCAGCACCGGGTATTCATGCCCCTGCACGTCCAGCACCAGCATCGGGCGGCGCGCCCGCGACAGGTCGATGCCATGCCGGGCAAGGATCTCGGGCAGGCTGCGGGTCGTCAGCTCCAGCACCTCGCCGCTTTCGCGCACATGGGGAAAGCGGTCGCGGAAGGTCTCGGTGGCATGATGTACCGACGAGGACGCCCCGTCGCCATCGAAACGGAAAAATGCCAGCTTTTCACCCCCACTGGCGGATACCAGCGCACATTCCGCCAGATGCCGTGCCGGCCCGTCTCGCCCGGCCAGGCGCCGCACCAGCTCGGCATGGGTGTCCGGGTCGGCCTCGATCCACAGCACCGTTTCCGCCCCGCAAGCCTCGTAGAAGGCGGCATCCTCGCCCCAATGCGCCCCCACATGCACGACCAGATCGACAGGCGCGCGGCGCTCCATCAGGAGTTCATATTTCGAGGCTCGGAAATACTTGCGCCACCGCTTCGGCACCAGCTTTTTCGCCGCCCGCTCCACCCCCTTGAGAAACCGCATCCACCTGCCTTTCGCCTTTTGCGCCTGTCTACCAACCACCCGCCGGACCGGCAAGGCGGCCCACAAGAGCCGCCCGCAACATTCCGCTTGCCGCAACGCCCCCCCCGCTTTACCTATTTCCCCATGAGCGCACCTCTGATCGATCCATTCGCCCGCCCGATCTCGTATCTGCGCGTATCGGTCACTGACCGGTGCGACTTCCGGTGCGTCTACTGCATGTCGGAAAACATGACCTTCCTGCCCAAGAAGGAGTTGCTCACGCTCGAGGAACTCGACCGGATGTGCTCGGCCTTCATCCGCATGGGGGTGGAGAAGCTGCGGATCACCGGGGGCGAGCCGCTGGTGCGGCGCGGCATCCTCACCTTCTTCCGGTCCATGAGCCGCCACCTCGACAGCGGCGCGCTGAAGGAACTGACGCTGACCACCAACGGCTCGCAGCTGGCCCGCTTTGCCGACGAGCTGCACGCCGCCGGGGTGCGGCGGGTGAACGTCTCGCTCGACACGCTGGACGAGGACAAATTCGCCCGCATCACCCGCTGGGGGCGGCTGAAACAGGTGCTGGAGGGGGTGGACGCCGCCCGCCGCGCCGGGCTGCGGGTCAAGATCAACACCGTGGCGCTCAAGGGCTTCAACGAGGACGAGCTGCCGCGCATCACCGAATGGTGCGCCGAACAGGACATGGACCTGACCTGGATCGAGGTCATGCCCATGGGCGAGGACATCGACAGCGCCGCCCGCATCGGCCAGTTCTGGTCGCTCGGGGACGTGCGCGCAACTTACGAACGCGCCTACACGGTCACCGACCTGGCCGAACGCTCGGGCGGCCCGGCGCGCTATGTGCGGCTTGAGGAAACCGGACAGAAGATCGGCTTCATCACCCCGCTGAGCCATAATTTCTGCGAAAGCTGCAACCGCGTGCGGCTGACCTGCACGGGTGAGCTCTACATGTGCCTCGGGCAGGAGGACGTGGCCGATCTGCGGGCGCCTCTGCGCGAGAACCCCGGCGACGACGCGCCGCTTGAGGCCGCCATCCGCGCCGCCATCGCGCGCAAGCCCAAGGGGCATGATTTCGACTATTCGCGCCAGCGCCCGGGCGGGCAGGTGGGCGGGCAGATGCCCCGGCACATGAGCCACACGGGCGGCTGACATGGCCGCAGCCGGCGGTGGCCCGACGCCGCTTTTCCGCCTCTATCGCGTGGCAAGCATCCTGCTGGTGCCCTTGGCCTGGGCAGCGGTGTCGCGCAAGCTGCGTCGGCACGGCGTGGCGGTGGAGCGAATGCACGAACGGCTGGGACATGCCAGCCTGCCGCGCCCGGCCGCGCCGGTGATCTGGTTCCACGCCGCCAGCGTCGGCGAAAGCCTCTCGGTGCTGGCGCTGATCCGCCGCCTGGGCGAGCGGCTGCCGCAGGCCGAATTCCTCATCACCTCGGGCACGGCAAGCTCGGCGCAGCTGATCGGCGCGCGCCTGCCGCCGCGCAGCCGCCACCAGTTCGCACCGCTGGATGCGCCGGGGCCGGTGGGGCGGTTCCTCGACCACTGGCGCCCGGCAGCGGGGATCTTCGTCGAAAGCGAAATCTGGCCCAACATGCTGGTGATGGCGCGGGCGCGCGGGGTGCCCCTCGCGCTGGTGAATGCGCGCCTGTCGGCGGCTTCCGTCCGCGGCTGGCGCCGTCACCCCGATACCGCCCGCTTCCTGTTGAGCCGCTTCGATCTGCTCATGGCCCGGGACGGGGCCAGCGCGGGCGATCTGCGCTCGATGGGGGCCGATCCCGCGCGGGTGGAGATCGGCGGCGATCTCAAGGCCGCCGCCGCCGCCCCGCCGGTGGACACCGCCGCGCTGGCTAGGATTCGCGCCCGGCTGGGAAACCGCCCGGTCTGGGTGGCAAGCTCCACCCATCCCGGCGAGGAGGAGATCGTGCTGGCCGCCCATGCCCGGCTGCTGCGCGACCGGCCCGATCTGCACCTGGTGCTGGTGCCACGCCACCCCGAGCGCGGGGACGATGTGGAGGAAACCCTCCGCGCCGCCGGCCCGCCCCTCGCCCGGCGCAGCCGCGGAGAGATGCCCGGCCCGGATCATTCCGTCTATCTGGCCGACACGCTGGGCGAAACCGGCACATGGTATGCGCTTTCGCAGATCGTGTTCCTGGGCGCCACGCTGGTGCCGAAGGGCGGCCACAACCCCTACGAGCCGGCCATGGCCGGCTGCGCGATCATGGCCGGGCCGCATCGCGACAATGCGGCACAGGCCTATGCCGGGCTTGAGCGTGCCGGCGCCCTGGCGACGGTGAATGATGCAACCGGCATCGCCGAACAGGTGGCGCGGTGGCTGGACGACCCCGGCGCGCTCGAGGCCGCCCGCCGCGCCGGACACGCCCATGTTCAGGCGCAGGACGCGGCCCTCGACAAGGTTGCCGGGCGGCTGATCGACGCGCTGGAACTGGGGGGGACGGATGGCTGAGCTCTTCGTCACCAATTTCAATCCCCGCTTCACCGGCGTCTCGGCTACCGCCGCAAACGTGGTGCGCCAGCAGGTGGGGGCGTTCGACCTGCGCCTCGTGGGCCGCCCCCTGCCCGGCTGCCCCGAGCCGATCACGCCGCGCGAAGCGCGGGCGCTCTCGCGCACCCCGCCGCCCGGGCGCCCCTTTGCCATCTGGCATGTGCGCCGCAACCCCGAGATGCGCGCCGCCATCTGGGCCCGCGACGTGCTGCGCCTGCCGGTGCGCATCGTCTTCACCTCGGCCGCCCAGCGGCGGCACTCGGCCTTTCCGCGCTGGCTGATCTCGCGCATGGATGCAGTCATCGCCACCACCGAGCAGGCAGCGGATTTCGTCCCCCATGTGCGCGCGGTAGTCCCGCACGGGGTGGAAACGGATATCTTCGCCCCCGCCGCCGACCGCGCCGCCGAATGGGCCGCACTGGGATATGGCGGCCGCTTCGGCATCGCCACCATCGGCCGGGTGCGCCCGGAAAAGGGCACCGACCTGTTCGTCGAGGCGATGCTGCGCCTTCTGCCCGATCTGCCCGACGCGGTGGCGCTGGTGGTGGGCCGGGCCGCGCGCGAGCACCACAAATTCGACCTCGAACTCAAGGACCGGGTGCAGCGGGCGGGGATGATCGACCGCATCCGCTTCGTCGGCGAGATGCCCGCCCACCGCCTGCCCGCCCTGATGCGGGCGCTGTCGCTGGTGGTGCAGCTGCCGCGCTATGAAGGCTATGGCATGGTGCCGCTGGAGGGCATGGCCAGCGCCGTGCCCTTCGTCGCCTCGGATGCCGGGCATTACCGCGATTTCTCGGACGAGGAGCGCTGCGGGCTGGTGGTCCCGCGCGAGGCACCGGCCGCCGCCGCCGAGGCTGCCCGCGCCATCCTTTCTGATCCCGGCCGCCACGCGGCCATGGGCCGGACCGCCTGCGAAACCGCCCGGCAGAAATTCAGCGCCGCCGCCGAGGCCGCCGGGATCGCGCGGGTCTATGACGCGCTCTGGCAGGGTGCTGTGCGCTGACCGGCGCGGGACGGGATGCGGCGGGATGCGGGCACTCGCGCAGATGTGACCGGGCGGGTGCTGTCTTCATGCCCGCCCGCCGCATAGGATCCGGCGGGAACGATACCAACAGGGCAGACACGCATGACACGGAACCTGACGAGAGGGGCGGCTCTTTCGGTGACACTCATCGCCACGCTGGCAACGGCCCCGGCCGCACTGGCCGATGCGCATGGCAACAAATGGGTGCACAGCCGCGAATTCCAGGGCGAAACCTATGTGATGTATTACAATCACATGGCCCTTTACACCTATGACGAAGACGCGCGGGGCAAGTCCAACTGCACCGGCGAATGCGCCGAGAAATGGCCGCCGGCGGTGCTGGACCCCGGCACGCCGCTGGGCGAGGGCTATTCCCTGATCGAACGCGAGGACGGCCGCATGCAGGCCGCCTTCCGCGGCCGGCCGCTCTACCTGTGGAGCGGCGATTCCCGTCCCGGCGACCGGGGTGGAGACGGGCTGGGCGGAAAATGGCGACTGGCCCGGCCCTGAGAAGCCCTGCTTCACAGGCAAGGGGGGCGTCGCCCCCCTCGGCCCTGCGGGCCTCACCCCCCAGGATATTTGAGGCCAGAAAAAGAACAGGATGGCTGCACCGGCGGGGGGGTGGGCGATCAGTTGGCGGGCATCCGGCTTTCGACGATTTCCGCCCACCACGAGCAGCCGGCCGGGATCGTCTCGTCGTTGAAGTCGTATTCCGGGTGGTGGACCATCGCCGTGTCGCCGTTGCCGACGAGGATGTAGGCGCCGGGGCGTTCCTCCAGCATGAAGGCGAAATCCTCGCCGCCCATGACCAGCGGTGCCTCGTCGCATTGTCCCGAGACCTTGCGCGCCACTTCGGCGGCGAATTCGGTCTGTTCGGGGCTGTTGACCATCACCGGGTAGCCGCGCGTGTATTCGACCTTTGCCGAGCCGCCGAAGGTGGCCGCGACCCCGGTGCAGATCTCGCGGATCCGGGTTTCGGCGAGGTCGCGCATGGCGTTGCTCATGGTGCGCACGGTGCCGCGCAGGTGCACCCGCTGGGGGATCACGTTGAAGGCGGTGGAAGAGGTCTCGAACGAGGTCACTGAGACCACCACCTGATCCACCGGGTCGGCGTTGCGGCTGGCGATGGTCTGCAGCGCCAGCACGGCCTGCGCGGCCATCACCGTGGTGTCCACCGTGTCCTGCGGCTTGGCCGCGTGGCCGCCCTTGCCCTCGAAGTCGATCTCGAAGACGTCGGTAGCGGCGAAGAAGGCGCCGGGGCGGATGGCGAAGCTGCCCACCGGCCGGCCCGGCCAGTTGTGCATCCCAAAGACCTCCTGGATGCCGAAGCGTTCCATCAGGCCGTCGTCGCACATTTCCTTGCCGCCGCCGCCGCCCTCTTCGGCGGGCTGGAAGATGACCACCGCGGTGCCGTCGAAATTGCGCGTCTCGGCCAGGTATTTCGCCGCCCCCAGCAGCATCGCCGTATGCCCGTCATGGCCGCAGGCGTGCATGGCGCCGGGCGTCTTCGAGGCATAGCCCACCCCGGTCTGCTCCTGGATCGGCAACGCGTCCATGTCGGCGCGCAGCCCGATCACCCTGCCCGAAGCGGTGGAGAGGCCGCGGATCACCCCCACCACCCCGGTGCGGCCAATCCCCGTCACCACCTCGTCGCAGCCGAATTCGCGCAGCTTCTCGGCGACCAGCGCCGCCGTGCGGCGGGTTTCGAACAGGATTTCGGGGTGCTGGTGGATGTCGCGCCGCCAGGCGGTGATCTCGTCATGCATTTCGGCAAATCGGTTCTTGACCGGCATCGTGCTTCCTCTCGTTTCGTCCTGCGTTTCAGCCGACCGGCATCCGGCGTTCGACCAGCTCGGCAAACCAACTGCTGCCGGCGGGAATGGCATCGTCGGCAAAGTCATAGGCCGGGTGGTGACACATGGGCGTATCACCATTGCCGATGAAGATGTAGGCGCCGGGGCGTTTTTCCAGCATGTAGGCGAAATCCTCCGACGGCATGACCGGATCGACATTGTCGATGACCGTGCCGGCCACCGCCCGGGCGGCCTCGGCGGCGTGGATGGTCTGGCCGGGGTGGTTGATGGTGGCCGGGTAGCCGGGCGTCCAGACGACCTCGGCCGTGGCCCCGAAGGCCGAGGCGGTGTCGGTGGCGATGCGGCGCACGCGCTCTTCCGCCAGGGCCCGGCATTCGGGGTCGAGCGTGCGCACCGTGCCCTCCATCCGCACCCGGTGGGCGATGATGTTGGACGAGGCGCTGTCGGTCTCGAAGATCCCCACGCTCAGCACCACCCGCCGGATCGGATCGACATTGCGCGAAACGATGCTTTGCAGCGCAATAAGCACATGCGCCGCGACCAGGGTGGTATCGACCGCCTCATGCGGGGCGGCGGCATGGCCCCCGCGCCCTGTCACGGTGATCTCGAACTCGTCGGAAGAGGCCAGCAGCGCCCCGGGGCGGATCGCGAACTGCCCCACCGGCAGGCCCGGCATGTTGTGCATGCCGTAGACCTCCTGGATGTTCCAGCGCTCCATCAGCCCGTCGTCGCACATCGCCTTCGCGCCGGCCCCGCCCTCTTCGGCGGGCTGGAAGATCAGCACCGCAGTGCCGTCGAAATTGCGCGCCTCGGAGAGGTATTTCGCCGCCCCCAGCAGCATCGCCGTGTGCCCGTCATGGCCGCAGGCATGCATCCGCCCCGGCACCTTCGAGGCATATGGCGCCCCTGTGGCCTCGGTGATCGGCAGGGCATCCATGTCGGCGCGCAGCCCGATCACCCGCCCCGAGGTATCGGAGCGTCCGCGAATGACCGCCACCACTCCGGTGCGGCCGATGCCGGTGGCGATCTCGTCCACGCCGATTTCGCGCAGCCGCGATTCGACGAAACGGGCGGTCTCGTGAACCTCGTACATCAGTTCGGGGTGTTCGTGCAGATGCCGCCGCCAGGCGGCGATCTCGTCATGCAGCTCGGCCAGCCGGTTCCTGATCGGCATTCCCTATTCCTCCCTCAGCATGTCCAGCAGCCGCTCCATGAAGGCCCGCCCGGCCCGGAACTGCGCCACCGAGATGAACTCGTCGGCCTGATGGGCCTGCTCGATGCTGCCGGGGCCGCAGATCACCGCCGAATGGCCCGCCTGCTGGAACTGCCCGGCCTCGGTGCCGTAGCTGACCACATGAGTGCCGTTGTCGCCGGTCAGGCGGCGAGCCAGCGCCTCGGCCGCGCCGTCCGGTTCCGGGCGCAGACCCGGCACGCCGAAATTCGCCTGCACCTCGATGCGCGCCGAGGGGTGCACCGCCTGCATGTCGCGCTCGACCCGGCGCACCTGCTCCATGTAGCGCGCCCGCCACTCCTGCGGATCCTCGTCGGGCAGCACCCGCATGTCCATGGTGAAGGCACACTCGCCGGCGGTGATGTTGGGCGCCGTGCCGCCCCGGATCATGCCCACATGCACCGTCGTCCAGGGCGGATCGAACAGCGCCGCCACCGGCGAGGGCGACGCGGCGGCGCTTTGCGCATTGGCCTCGTTGGCCCATTCGATCAGCCGCGCCGCCTGCATGACCGCGCTCACCCCCCGATGCAGCAGCGACGAGTGCACCTCATGCCCGATCACCCGGGTGCGAAAGCCGTAGCCGCCCTTGTGCGCAGTCACCACCTGCATCATCGAGGGCTCGCCAACGATCACCGGCCCGCCTTCGGGCAGCGCCCGGGCCATGGCCTCGATCAGCGGCGGAGCGCCGAGGCAGCCCACCTCCTCGTCATATGAGAACGCCAGCTGCAGCGGCCGGCGCAGCCCGCGCCCGGCGGCCTCGACCATGGCCCATATGGCCAGCGCGTCAAAGCCCTTCATGTCGCAGGTGCCGCGCCCGTAATAGCGCCCCTCGCGCAAGGTCAGCGTGAAGGGGTCCGAGGTCCATTCCTGCCCGTCCACCGGCACCACGTCGGTATGGCCCGAGAGCACCACCGCCCCTTCCCGCAGCGGCCCGACATGGGCGAAAAGGCCCGCCTTGCGGCCCGTTTCATCGGGCACCAGCTGCGCCGTGATCCCGTGACCGGCAAGATGGTCGCGCACCCAGTGCACCAGATCGAGGTTGGACTCCCGGCTCACCGTCGGAAAGGCGATCAGCCGCTCCAGGATCTCCTCGGGCGAAAGCCGCGCCGCCATGGCGTCAATACCCGCAGTCGGTGGTCAGGACGAAATGGCCCGGCTCGACCTCCTCGTATTCCGAGGGGCCCGGCACATGCCCGAGCGGGTGAATCGGCGAGGGGATCGGCTTGAAATTCAGATCCTTTTCCGTCTTGCGCCGGCCGGGATCGGCCACCGGCACCGCCTTCATCAGCGCCTGCGTATAGGCATGGCGCGGGTTCTCGAACACCGCCGCGCGCGGGCCGATCTCGACGATGCGACCCAGATACATCACCCCCACATGGTGGCTGACCCGCTCGACCACCGCCATGTCGTGGCTGATGAACAGGAAGGACAGGCCCAGCTCGGCCTGCAGCTCCATCATCAGGTTGAGAACCTGCGCCTGCACGCTGACATCCAGCGCCGAAACCGCCTCGTCGGCGATGATGAGCTTGGGGTTCAGCGCCAGCGCCCGAGCAATGGCGACGCGCTGGCGCTGGCCGCCGGAAAGTTCGTGCGGATAGCGGCGCAGGAAGCTGCGCGGCAATTCCACCCGGTCGAACAGATGCGCCACCCGGTCGGTCAGCTCGGACCCCGCCGCGGTGCCGTAGTTGCGCATCGGCTCGGCCACCTGATCCATCAGCTGCATCTGCGGGTTGAGCGAGGCAAAGGGATCCTGAAAGATCATCTGCATGTCGCGCCGCGCCTCGCGCAGCCCGGCCGCATCCAGCCGCATGATGTCCACCCCGTCGAGGTCGATCTTTCCGGCCAGCGGCTCGACCAGACGCAGGATCGAGCGACCGGCGGTAGACTTGCCGCAGCCCGATTCGCCCACCAGGCTGAGCGTCTGGCCCCTGTTGAGGGTGAACGAGACGTCCTCGACCGCGTGCACATTGGCCACGGTACGGCGGAAGAACCCGCCCTTGACCGGAAAGCGCGTCACCAGCCCGCGCACCTGCAAAAGCGGCTCGTCGGTGCCGGGGATGGGCGCGATCTTCTGATCCTCCACACCCAGAAGGCGCATCGGCTCGGGGGCGGGGCGGCCGCGCATCTCGCCCAGCCGGGGCACCGCCGCCAGCAGCGCGCGGGTATAGTCGTGGCGGGGGTTGGCGAAGATCTCCTCGACCGGGCCCTCCTCGACCTTGCGGCCGCGATACATCACCACCACCCGATCGGCCATCTGCGCCACCACCGCCATGTCGTGGGTGATGAACATCACCGCGGTGCCGGTCTCGCGCTTGAGCCGGTTCATCAGCGCCAGGATCTCCGCCTGGATGGTCACGTCCAGCGCGGTCGTGGGTTCGTCCGCGATCAGCAGGCGCGGCTCGCAGGCCATGGCCATGGCGATCACCACCCGCTGGCGCATCCCGCCCGACAGCTCGTGCGGATACTGCTTCAGCCGTCGCTCGGGCTCGGGGATGCGCACCTGACGCAAAAGCTCCAGCGCCCGGGCCTCGGCCTGCGCACGGTTCATCCCCATGTGGACGCGCAGCCCCTCGGTCAGCTGACGGCCGACGGTGAAGACCGGGTTGAGCGCGGTCATCGGCTCCTGGAAGATCATGCCGATCTCGTTGCCGCGGATGTGGCGGATCAGATCGGGATCGGCGCGGGCAAGGTCGATCTCGCCCCCCTCGCGACGATCGAAAAGCAACCGGCCGCGGGTGATCTCGCCGCCGCCGAACTCGACCAGCCGCATCAGCGACAGCGATGACACCGACTTGCCCGACCCGGATTCACCCACGATGCAGACGGTTTCGCCGGGGTGGATCTCGAACGAGACGTCCTCGACCCCGACGACGGGGCCGTCCCTGGTCTGGAATTCGACCCTGAGCTCCCTGACCTGTGCAATCGGGCGTTGATCCAGCACCTGCATCCTCCATTCCGGCCGGCAAACGCTACGGCGAGGGTGGCCGCGCTGTCAAACCCGCAAAAGCTTTCCCCTGCGGTAAGGCTTGCTTTTTTTTCTACTTCTGCTTCGATACCCGCGTATCCGCCGACCGGCCCCCCCGGAACGGATGGGTCATGGTGCGCCAGGCGTCTGTTTTCGCACCATTTCCGGTAGGCGGCACAAGCCCCGCGCACGACAGGGACGCGCGGACAACAGAAGGCACGCATGTGTCCAACACGGGAGAACGACATGAATTTCAAGGCCATTCTGCTTGGCACCATTGCAACCGCCGTCCTGGCCCCGGCGGCATTCGCCGAAGGCGGGCGCGGGCGCGACGGCGAAGTGAAGATCATCTACTGGCAGGCCCCTTCGATCCTGAACCCCTATCTTTCGGGCGGCACCAAGGACATCGACGCCTCGGCGCTGGTGATCGAACCGCTGGCCCGCTATGACGAAAAGGGCAATCTCGTGGCCTATCTGGCCGAGGACATCCCGACGCTCGCTAATGGCGGCGTGTCGGAAGACCTCAAGAGCATCACCTGGAAGCTGAAGCCGGGCCTGAAATGGTCGGACGGCTCGCCGGTCACCTCGGAGGACGTCAAGTTCACCGCCGAATACTGCATGAACCCCGAGGGCGGCTGCGCCTCGCTGTCCTTCTTCGACGGGGTGGAAAAGGTCGAGGCGCTGGACGATCTGACCGTCAAGGTCACCTTCAACCAGCCCAAGCCCAACCCCTATGGCCCCTTCGTGGGCGGCCAGTCGCCGATCATCCAGAAGAAGCAGTTCGAGAACTGCACCGGCGCCAAGGCCCCCGAATGCACCGAGGCCAACTTCAACCCCGTCGGCACCGGCCCCTTCATGGTCAAGGACTTCCGTCCCAATGACGTGATCCAGTATGTGGCCAACCCCAACTATCGCGACCCGGACAAGCCGGCCTTCGCCTCGGTCACCTTCAAGGGCGGCGGCGACGCCACGGCAGCGGCGCGCGCGGTGATGGAGACCGGCGAATTCGACCACGCCTGGAACCTGCAGCTGGCCCCCGACGTGATCGCCAAGATGGAACAGGGCGGCAAGGGCACCGTGCAGGTGGGCTTCGGCCCGCTGGTGGAGCGGCTGGAGATGAACCTCACCGATCCCTCCCCCGACCTGCCCGAGGGCGAACGCTCGACCCGCAAGCACCCGCACCCCTTCCTCAGCGACAAGGCCGTGCGCCAGGCGCTCAGCATGGCCATCGACCGCGAGCTGCTGGTCGAGATCGGCTATGGCAAGGCGGGCAAGGTGACCTGCGACCTGGTGCCCTCGCCCGACAACTACGCGGCCAAGAACGACTACTGCCTCAAGCAGGACATCGCCGGCGCCAACGCGCTGCTGGACGAGGCCGGCTACAAGGACACCAACGGCGACGGCATCCGCGAAACGAAGGATGGCAAGCCGCTGAAGATCCTCTACCAGACCTCGACCAACGCGGTGCGTCAGGACTTCCAGGCGCTGATCAAGGAGTGGTGGCGCCAGATCGGGGTGGAAACCGAGCTGCGCAACATCAACGCATCGGTGTTCTTCGGCGGCGACCCGGGCAGCCCGGATACCTTCCAGAAGTTCTATGCCGATGTCGAGATGTACGCCAACACCTTCAACGGCACCGACCCGCAGCAGTATCTGGCCGCCTATCGCTGCGGCAACGAACCCAGGCCGGAAAGCCAGTGGCAGGGCGAGAACATCAACCGCTACTGCGACCCGGAATATGACAAGCTGATCGACGAGCTGGCCCGCACCGGCGACATCAAGAAGCGCGGCGAGATCGCGATCAGGATGAACAACATGCTGACCAAGGACAGCTACACCATCGTTCCGCTTGTCCACCGCGGCCGGGTTTCGGCCATCGCCAGCAGCCTGGGCGGCTACAAGATGAACGTCTGGGACAGCGAGATGTGGAACATCGCCGACTGGTACCGCATCAAGTGATCCGGGCCTAGAGAAACGGACGGGCGGTCCCGCTGCCGGCGGGGCCGCCTCCTCACGACCCGACCGACCGAACAGCCAGCAAGGGCGCGCCGAATGCTGACCTTCACCATCCGCAGACTGGTCCTTGCGGTTCCGACGCTTCTGTTCATCTCGCTGGTCATCTTCCTGCTGCTGCAGCTGGCCCCCGGCGACCCGATGGCGCAGGTGCCGCTGACCGTGCCGCCCGAGGTCAAGGAAAAGATGCGCGAGGCGCTGGGGCTGGGCCAGCCGCTCTACGTCCAATACTGGAAATGGATCGTCCAGTTCTTCTGGGTCGAACCCCAGGTGCTGATCGACCATTTCTTCGGAACCTCGTTTTCGGCCGACAATCTGCGGGTGATCTCGTGGCAGACCCGCAGCCCGGTCATGGACATCGTGGTCCAGCGCATCCCCCAGACCCTGTGGGTGGTGGGCACGGCCTATCTGGTTGGCATCCTGATCGCCCTGCCCATCGGCATCTACTCGGCCTACCGGCAGTATTCCTGGTTCGATCAGATCGGCACCTTCGTCGCCATGGTGGGCTTTTCGGTGCCGCCCTTCTTTTCCGGGGTACTGGTGATCGTCATCTTCTCGGTCGAACTGGGCTGGTTCCCATCGATCTACGATACCACGCTGGTGGTGGACAGCTGGGAGACCTTCCTCCAGCAGCTTAAACAGATGGTCATGCCGGTGATGGTGCTGGCGCTGCAGATCACCGCCCAGATCAGCCGCTTCATGCGCGCCTCGATGCTGGACAACCTCAACCAGGACTATGTGCGCACCGCTCGCGCCAAGGGCCTGACCGAACGCACCGTGGTCATGGTGCACGTCCTGCGCAACTCGATGATCCCGGTGGTCACGGTGATCGCGCTGGGGGTGCCGGCCATCTTCGGCGGCGCCATCATCACCGAACAGGTGTTCAAGGTGAACGGGATCGGCCAGTTGCTGATCGGCGCCATCCAGGCCAACGACCTGCCCATGGTGCAAACGCTGACCTTCATCTTCGCAGTGCTGATCGTGGTCTTCAACCTGATCGCCGATGTCCTCTACGGCGTGCTCGACCCGAGGATCCGCTATGACTGACAAGGAACGCTTCGTCCCCGACGAGGGGCTTGCCCCCGCCTCGACCGCCATTCCAGCCGCCGGCGAGATCGAGGAATTCACCCGCCCGCCGCGCAACCAGTGGCTGGACGTGTGGGACCAGTTCAAGCATCACAAGGGCGCCATGGCCGGCGGCATCCTGTTCCTGGTCATCGTGCTGACGGTCTTCGTCGGCCCGTGGCTGTGGCCGCTTGATGCCACCACCATCGACATCCGCGCCCGCAACCAGGGACCCAGCCTCGCGCACCCTTTCGGCACCGACCAGCTGGGCCGCGACACCTTCGCCCGGATGATGGCCGGCGGGCGCACAAGCGTTTCGGTCGGCATCGCCGCCATGCTGCTGGCACTGGGTCTGGGGTCTCTGATCGGCGTGCTGGCGGGCTTCTTCCGCCGCCTCGACGGGCCGCTGATGCGGCTGACCGACCTCTTCCTCGCCCTGCCGCTGCTGCCGCTGCTGCTGGTGATGATGCTGCTCTTCCGCGAGCCGCTCAACGCCGCCTTCGGCCCCGAACAGGGCATCTTCATCCTGATCGTCACCGCCATCGGAGTCACCAGCTGGATGCCCACCGCCCGCATCGTGCGCGGCGACGTGCTGGCGCTGAAGGAGCGCGAGTTCGTCCTCGCCGCCCGCTCCATCGGCACCACCAACACCAAGCTGATCGCCCGCCACATCCTGCCCAACGTGCTCAGCCCGATCATGGTGTCGGCGACGCTGGGCATCGCCACGGCGATCATCACCGAAAGCGCGCTGTCCTTCCTCGGACTCGGCTTTCCGCCCGACTACCCCACTTGGGGCCGGCTTCTGTTCGATGCCACCGACTACCTCCAGCAATACCCCGAACGGGTGTTCTGGCCGGGCATGGCGATCTCGCTGACGGTGCTGAGCGTGAACTACCTGGGCGACGGGCTGCGTGACGCGCTGGATCCGCGCATCCGCGGACGCTGAACGGCCGCCGGCGTGAACGGGATGTCAGGATCGGCGCGCGTGTCGGGCCCGCCTGCCCTTCGCGCCCGCCTTGCGTCCTTGCCGGCTCATGTGCGCAACAGCCGCCCCGCTTGTGCCTGTCTGCAGGGGCCGGGCGGTTGCCGGACGGCGTTTTCGGCGATATCCCGGATCCAGCGCAACAGTTCGGAGCCCCCCGGATGGCACGGCCCGTCGTCGGCATCGTCAGCAACTCCTACCTGATCGGCGATCAGTACCCGGCCCATGCGACCGGCCTGATCAACTCGCAGGCGGTGGCGGGCGTGTCGGGCTGCCTGCCGCTGCTGATCCCCTCGGACCCGCGGCTGGTCAGCGTCGAGGAACTGCTGGAGGTTTGCGACGGCTTCCTGCTGACCGGCGGGCGGCCGAACGTGCACCCGTCCGAATACGGAGAGGAGCCGACCCCCGAGCATGGCGATTTCGACCGCTGCCGCGATTCGATCACGCTGCCGCTGGTGCGGGCCTGCGTGGAGCGCGGCCAGCCCTTCTTCGGCATCTGCCGCGGCTTCCAGGAGGTCAACGTGGCCATGGGCGGCACCCTGCACCCCGAGATCCGCGACCTGCCGGGGCGGATGAATCACCGGATGCCGCCCGACGGCACGCTGGAGGAAAAGTTCGCCCTGCGCCACTGCGTGACCTTCACCGAGGGCGGCGTCTTCCACCAGCTTCTGGGAACCACCGAGGTGATGACCAATTCGCTGCACGGGCAGGGAATCAAGACGCCGGGGGCGCGCATCGTGGTGGACGGCACCGCCCCCGACGGCACCCCCGAGGCGATCTATGTCCGCGATGCGCCGGGCTTTACCCTGTCGGTGCAATGGCACCCGGAATGGAACGCGGCCAATGACCCCGTATCGCGACCGCTGTTCACCGCCTTCGGCGACGCGGTGCGGGCCTGGGCGGCCGGGAAATCGCAGGCGGACGGGCAACGGCGGTCGGCCTGAGCCGCTCGAGCATGTCCGAGAAACTCAAAACCGCTTCCCGCTCTTGAGCGACATGCTCTGGTACCCCGGCCGCCATCATGCCTCAGCTGGCCAGATCGAAATCGTGGATCAGTGGCAGGCTGCGCGCGCGTCTTCCGGTCAGGTCGAACAGCGCGTTGGCCAGCGCCGGCGCGGCGGGGGGCGTGCCGGGTTCGCCCACCCCGCCCAGATCCGGCTGGTTTTCCAGGATGCGGACATCGACCCGCGGCATGTTGTGCATCCGCAGGGCATCATAATCGGGGAAGTTCTGCTGCTCGACCGCGCCGTCGGCGAAGGTGATCTCTCCGAAACAGGCGGCCGACAGGCCATAGACCATGCCGCCGACCATCTGCGCCCGGATATTGCCGGGATCCAGCGCAATCCCCGGATCGACGGCAATCCAGGCCCGTTCGATGCGGATGCCGCCGGGCGCCTGCACCACCTCGATCACCTCGGCCACGGGGGTGCCGAAACTGTAGGTCATGGCCACGCCGCGCCCCACGCCGGCTGGCGTGGGGCCGCTCCAGCCGGACATCTCGGCCACCGCCTCCAGAACCCGTGCCGCCGGCTCCCATCCCGCGCGCGCCATTTCCAGGCGGAATTCCAGCGGATCGCGCCCGGCGGCATGGGCCATCTCGTCGATGAAGCATTCCATGAAGAAGCCGTTGAACGAACTGGCGACAGAGCGCCAGAACCCGACCGGAACGCCCAGATCGGCAAGATACCCGCGGATGCGGAAGGCGGGAATCGCATAGGGCTGGTTGAAGAGGCCTTCCACATGCGCCTTGTCCGGGCCGAAGGCCGAAAGCCCCATCACCCGCTGCACGATCCCCCGCGTCGGCGACTGCGCTGCCACCTGCCCGTCCAGCATCACCGCCCGGCCGTCCCTCACCGCGCCCCGCATTCGTGCGATCGCTCCGGGGCGATACATGTCATGGGTCATGTCCTCTTCGCGCGACCAGGTGACCTGCACCGGCACGCCGGGCATAGCGCGGGCCACACGCGCCGCGATGACGCCGAAGTCGAACTCCACCCGCCGGCCGAATCCGCCCCCCAGATAGGTCGTGTGCACCACCACGTCATCGGCATCCAGCCCCACCGCCGCGCCCGCCTTCATCGCCAGGAAGGTGGGGGCCTGGGTGCCGGCCCAGATCTCCAGCCGCCCAGGCGTGAAACGGGCGGTGGCATTCATCGGCTCCATGGTCGCATGGGCCAGATAGGGCAGGCGATATTCGGCCTCGAGTACCGCCGCCCCCTCGGGCAGCGCCCCTGCGTCGCCGTCATCGCGCAGGGTGGAATTGGGAGCCTCGTCGAACGCCGCCTCGATCCGGGCGAAAATGGCCTCCGTGTCGGGCGGATAGGGGGCCTCGTCCCAGTCGATGCGCACGGCATCGACCGCCTTCATGGCCAGCCAGGTGTTGGTGGCGACCACGGCCACCCCGTTGCCCAGATCCACCACCCTTTCGACCCCCGCCATCGCCTCGGCCTCGGCGGCATCGAACCCCCTCATGCCGCCGCCCAGGCGGGGGTTGATCCGGACGGCGGCAAATTTCATTCCCTCGAGCCGCACGTCGATGCCGTAGCGGGCAGCGCCGGTCACCTTCTCGACCATGTCGATGCGCGGCACAGAGCGCCCCAGCAGCCGCCATTCCGAGCGATCCCGCACCAGCGCGTCGATCGGCTGGACCTTGGCGGCGATTTCGGCCAGCTCGGTATAGGGCAGTTCGGTCCCGTCGGGCAGGATCACCCGCCCGCGCGCGGTTTTCAGCTGCTCGCGCTTGACCCCGTATTTCACCGCCGCCGCCTGTTTCAGCGTCTCGCGGGCCGAGGCCCCGGCGGCGCGCATCCGCTCGAACCCGTCGCGCATCGAGGTGGACCCGCCAGTCACCTGGAGCCGCAGCACCTTGCCCAGCGGCGACAGGATGTCGCCCAGCAGATCGCCGAAACCGGACCTGTCATAGCCCCGGTCGGGAAGCGACTCGCCGATCAGCGCCGAATTGTAATAGGCGGCCGCCGCCGGCCCGTGCAGCACCGTCACGTGATCGAGATCGACATCGAGCTCTTCGGCGATGAGCGCAGCCCAGGTGGTGCGCACGCCCTGCCCCATTTCGGCCCTAGGCGCGATCAGCGTGATGCGCTCGCGCGATATCATCACGAATGGGTTGAAGGCCGCCTCTCCTGCGGCCGGTTTCAGCGGGTTCGGCGCCGGGCGATAGACCGCATAGGCGCCGAAGGCCACGCCGCCGAGGATGGCTGTCGATCCGATCAGGAACGTGCGGCGGGCAATCTTTCCGACACTGGCCATGGGTCAGCCTTCCTTCATCCGCCGGGCAGCGTCATGGATGGCGGCGCGGATACGCGGATAGGTGCCACAGCGGCACAGGTTGCCCTGCATGGCCGCGTCGATCTCGGCATCGTCGGGGTCGGGGTTTTCCGCCAGCAGGGCCGCCGCCTGCATGATCTGACCCGACTGGCAATAGCCGCACTGGGCCACCTGGTTGTCCACCCAGGCCTGCTGGATCGCGCTCAGCGCCCCGGCGGCGCCCAGCCCCTCGATGGTGGTGACCTCGCCCGCGACCTCGCCCAGCGGCAACTGGCACGAGCGCACCGCCTGGCCGTTCACATGCACGGTGCAGGCGCCGCAGGCGGCAACACCGCAGCCATATTTCGTGCCGGTCAGGCCGATCCCGTCGCGCAGCACCCACAACAGGGGCATGTCGTCGGGCAGATCGACCTCGTATGCCTTGCCGTTGACGATGAGCACTCTCGCCATCGCGCCCTCTTTCCGCTTCCCATCCCCAACCCCGTTGTGACAAAGCCGGGCCTCAGTGTCAGCCTGAAATTTGGCAAAGGTGAGGCGGAGCGGCAGAAATGCGCCGGGCGCGACCCCGCCGGCCCCCGTCAGCGTTCAAGGTGCCGGCGCAGTTCGGCGATGAAATCCTCGCCGCGGCGCTCGAAATTGTCGTACTGATCGAAACTCGCGGCCGCAGGCGCCAGCAGCACGGTGTCACCCGGTTCGGCCTCTTCCACCGCAAGGGCCACGGCGCGTGCCATGGTGGTGCAGATCTCGGCCTCGACATCGAGCTGCATGGCGAAGCGGGCGGCTTCGCGGCCGATCACGTAGGCCTTGACCACGTTGCCGGTCTGCCCGCGCAGCGCGGCAAGGCCGCCTTCCTTCTCCAGCCCGCCGCAGATCCAGCGAATGCGGGGGAAGGCGGCCAGCGCCTTGATGGCCGCGTCCACATTGGTGGCCTTGCTGTCGTTGACGAAGGTGATGCCGCCACTTTCGGCGACTACCTGGCTGCGATGGGGCAGGCCGGGATAGCTGCGCAGCGCCGCCTCGATCACCCGCGGGGCAAGTCCCAGTGTCCGGCAGGCCGCCCAGGCGGCACAGGCGTTCTGGTGGTTGTGAATGCCAGGCAGGCCGCGGATGTCGCGCAGATCGACCGAGGCCGCCTGGCGTCCCTTGCGATATTCGGCCAGAAACCCCTTGCGCGCAAACACGTTCCATCCCGGCCCCGTCAGCCTGCGGGTGACCGAGACGCGGATCACCCGGTCATCGCCCGGGCCTTCGCCCATCTGGCCGGCCAGGAAGCGGCCTTCGATCTCGTCCACACCGATCACCGCGCGATCGGGGCCGCCCTCGGAGAAAAGCCGCCGCTTGGCCGCGAAATAGCCCCCCTGCCCGCCGTGGCGGTCGAGGTGATCGGGCGAGAGGTTGGTGAACACGGCCACGTCCGGGGTCAGCGCGCGGGCAAGCTCGGTCTGGTAGCTGGACAGCTCCAGCACGATCACCTCGCCGTCGCGCGGCGGGTCGAGGTCGAGCACCCCGCGCCCGATATTGCCGCCCATCTGGGCGGGCCGGCCGGCTTCGGTCAGGATGTGGTGGATCAGCGCCGTGGTGGTGGATTTCCCGTTCGAGCCGGTCACCGCCACCACCCGCGGGAAGACGTCGAACTCGTCCCATTCGGGGGTAGCAAGAGAGCGGAAGAACAGGCCGATATCGTTGTCCACCGGCACCCCGGCCTCGAATGCAGCGGCCACGACCGGGTTCGGCTCGGGGTAGAGATGGGCAATGCCGGGCGACAGGATCAGGGCAGAGATGCCCTCGAAGGCGCCGGGGCGGGAGAGGTCGGTACAGGAAAAGCCCTCGTTCCCGGCGACTTCGCGCGCAGCCGGGTTGTCGTCCCAGCAGACCGGCTCGGCCCCGCCGGCCCTGAGCGCCCGTGCCGCCGCGAGGCCCGAGCGCCCCAGCCCCAGCACCGCAGCGCGCGCGCCCGCATATCCGCGGACGGGGATCACGGGCGGCGCGCCGGGGGCTCTGCCCCCGGACCCCCGAAGTATTTGCGGCAAGAGGAAGGGAAGGGAGAGGGTCTCATGGGCCTACCGCACCTTGAGCGTTGCCAGCCCGATCATCGCGAGGATCAGCGAGATGATCCAGAAGCGGATGACGATGGTCGGTTCGGACCAGCCCAGCTTTTCGTAGTGGTGGTGGATCGGGGCCATCAGGAAGACCCGTTTGCCGGTGCGCTTGTAGTAGAGCACCTGGATGATGACCGAAAGCGCCTCGACCACGAACAGGCCGCCGATGATGGCCAGCACCAGCTCGTGCTTGGTGGCGACCGCAATCGCCCCCAGCGCGCCGCCCAGGGCAAGGCTGCCGGTGTCGCCCATGAACACCGCCGCGGGAGGGGCGTTGTACCACAGGAATCCCAGCCCGCCGCCGAAAAGGGCGGCGGTGAAGATCAGGATCTCGCCGGTGCCGGGGACGTAGTGGATTTCGAGATATTCGGCGAAGTTGAAGTTGCCGACCACATAGGCGATCACGCCCAGCGACGAGGCGGCGATCATCACCGGCATGATGGCCAGCCCGTCCAGCCCGTCGGTCAGGTTGACGGCATTGGCCGAGCCCACGATGACCAGGGTGACGAAGGGGATGTAGAACCAGCCGAGATTGATCAGCAGGTTCTTGAAGACCGGAACCGCCAGCTGATTCTGAAGCGTCTCCGGGTGGTACTGGGCGGCCCACAGCCCCGCGATCACTGCCACCACGATGCCGATTGCCAGTCGCACGCGGCCGGGCACGCCGCGGCTGCTCTGCCGGCTGACCTTGGCAAGGTCGTCGGCAAAGCCGATCAGCGCGAATGAGAGGGTGACGAACAGCACCATCCACACGAAGGGGTTGTCGAGCCGGGCCCAGAGCAGGGTCGATGTGGTCAGCGCGCCGACGATCAGCAACCCGCCCATGGTCGGGGTGCCGGATTTGGCGGCGTGGCCTTCGGGGCCGTCCTCACGGATCGGCTGGCCCCTGCCTTGGCGGCGGCGCAGCACGTCGATCAGCGGGCGGCCGAAGATGAAGCCGAAGACCAGCGCGGTCAGGAAGGCCCCGCCGGCACGGAAGGTGATGTAGCGGAAGAGGTTGAACACATCCCCCCCGTCCGACAGCAAGGTCAACCAGTAAAGCATGTCACCCTTTCCCGTTCGCGCCTTCGTTCGCATCCTTGCGCGGCGCGCCATGGCCCATTTTGCGGATCGCGTCAACGACCCTTGCCAGCCCGGTGCCGAGCGAGGCCTTGACCAGCACGATATCGCCGATGCCAACCTGCGCGGAGATCCCTTCGGCCATTTCGGCGGCGCTTTCGCACCAGTCGCCACGCCGGCCGACCGGAAGTTCGCCATGCAGCGCGCGCATCAGTTCTCCCACGCAGTGCACCCGGTCGATCCGCTTCATCGCCGGCAGATCGGCCAGCGCCGCGTGCAGCGCCCGTTCTTCGGCACCCAGCTCGCGCATGTCGCCGATGATCGCGATACGGCGCCCGCCCGGCTCCGGGGTTGCGCCTGCCAGCAGCTCCAGCGCCGCCGCCATCGAGGCCGGGTTGGCATTGTAGGCGTCATCGATGAGCTCGAGCGCGCCGCCGCCAGGCAGCGGGACGGTTTCGCGCGCCCCCCGCCCCGGCCCCGGCTGCCAGCCGCCCAGGCCCTGTGCCGACAGGTCGAGGTCGGCCCCCAGCGCTGCGCACACCGCCAGCGCACCCAGCGCATTGGCGGCGAAATGCACCCCCTCGGCCTGAAGGCCGAAGGACAGCGCCCGCCCCTGCGCCTCGGCGCGCACGGTCAGCGCCCCGCCCGCGACCGAAACCGACCGCAGCCGCCAGTCACCCGCACTGCGGCCGAAGCCCATCGCCCGCACACCCAGCGCCGCAGCACGATCGAACAGCGGCCCGGCCTGAGGGATATCGGCATTCAGCACCGCAGTGCCGCCCGGCTCCAGCCCCTCCATGATCGCGGCCTTTTCGGCGGCGATGGCCTCGACGCTGTCGAAGGCCGCGAGATGCGCCGGGGCCACGGTGGTGATCAGCGCCACATGGGGGCGCGCCTGGCGGGCCAGAGGGGCAATCTCGCCGGGGTGGTTCATGCCGATCTCGATCACCGCGAAATCGGTCTGCGCCGGCATCCGCGCCAGCGTCAGCGGCACGCCCCAGTGATTGTTGTAGCTGGCGGCAGAGGCATGCACCCGCCCCTGCCCCGAAAGCATCGCCACCAGCATCTCCTTGGTCGAGGTCTTCCCGGCCGAGCCGGTCACGGCGGCGATGCGGGCGCGGCTGCGGGCCCGCGCGGCACGCCCCAGCGCCTCGAGCCCGGCCTGCACGTCTGCGACCACAAGCAGCGGCGCCGCCTCGTCCACGCCTTCGGGGATGCGCGACACCATTGCCGCGGCCGCCCCCTTGGCCAGCGCGGCGGCGACGAAATCATGCCCGTCCCGCGCCGCCCTGAGCGCCACGAACAGATCCCCCGGCCGCAGGGTCCGACTGTCGATGGAAACGCCGGTGGCGGCCCAGTCGCCGCGGGCCTGCCCGCCTGTGGCCGCCGCCGCCTCTGCCGCCGTCCACAGGGTCATGCCCGCCCCCCGTCCAGGGCCGCTACCGCGACGGAGGCCTGTTCGGCGTCGTCGAAGGGCAGGATGTCGTCGCCCACGATCTGGCCGGTTTCATGCCCCTTGCCGCAGATCAGCAGCGCATCCCCCGGCCCCAGCGCATCGACCCCGCGCAGGATCGCCTCGGCGCGGTCGCCAACCTCCTGCGCCGCCGGCGCTCCGCGCAGCACCGCGGCGCGGATGGCGGCGGGGTCTTCGCTGCGCGGGTTGTCGTCGGTGACGATCACCATGTCGGCATTTTCAGCCGCCGCCTGCCCCATCAGCGGGCGCTTGGCCGCGTCGCGGTCTCCGCCCGCGCCCACAATCGCCACCAGCCGCCCCATCACATGCGGGCGCAGCGCCGCCAGCGCGGTGGCCACCGCGTCGGGGGTATGGGCATAATCCACGAATACCGCCGCACCGTTCGCCCGCCTGGCCGCAAGCTGCATCCGCCCGCGCACCGTTGCCAGCTGCGGCAGGCAGCCGAATACCTCGTCCGGCGCATCCCCCGTGGCAATGGCCAGCGCGCACGCAATCAGCGCGTTCGAGGCCTGAAACCCGCCGATCAGGTTCAGCCGCGCCTGGAACGGACGCCCCGCCCAGGCAAAGCGGATGTCCTGCCCGGTGGCGTCGAAACGCAGGGCCAGAAGGTTCAGGTCTCCCAGCCCGCGGCCGACGGTGATCACATCCTGCCCGCGGGCGCAGGCGACGGCACGCATCTCTACCCCGCGCGGGTCGTCGAGATTGATGACCGCGGTGCCGTCTTCGGGCAGGACCTCGCGGAACAGCCGCGCCTTGGCCGAGAAATAGGCAGCGAAGCTGTCGTGATAGTCCAGATGATCCCGGGTAAAATTGGTGAAGGCCGCCGCCCGCAGCCGCACCCCGTCCAGCCGGCGCTGTTCCAGCCCGTGGCTGGAGGCCTCCATGGCCGCATGGGTCACGCCGGCCTCTGCCGCCTGCGCCAGCACCCGGTGCAGGGTGACCGGCTCGGGGGTGGTATGGGCCAGCGGCGCGGTCCAGGCGCCCTCGACCCCGGTGGTGCCCAGGTTGACCGCCTCATGGCCCAGCCCGGTCCAGATCTGGCGGGTAAAGCTGGCCACCGAGGTCTTGCCGTTGGTGCCGGTCACGGCGACGACCTGCTCGGGCTGGGCGCCGAACCACAGCGCCGCGGCAAAGGCCAGCGCCTGGCGCGGATCCTCGACCACCACCAGCGCGGCGCCCGACCCCTCCAGCGCAGCCGCGGCGGTGGCTGCCCCGGCGGCATCGGTCAGGATGGCGGCCGCGCCGGCGCGCAGGGCCGAGGCGATGAACTGCGCGCCGTGGACACGCGTGCCGGGCAGGGCCGCAAACAGGAAGCCGGGTTTCACCTCGCGGCTGTTCACGGCCAGCCCGAGGATGCGCGGATCCTGCCCGCCGCGCGCCGTGAGCGCCAGCTGGCTGAGTGATCTCGGCTGAACGCCCAAGTCGCGGCCCCCTTGATGTCGATCGTCGCCCTAGTTGGACGTCAGCGTTATACCAGTCACCCGCGGGGCTTCAACTTTCGGTCTCAGGCCCAGCAGCGGCGCAACGCGCGCGATCATCTCGGCCGCCACCGGCACCGCGGTCCAGCCGGCGCTGCGGCGCAGCTGCCCGGCGGCGGTGATGGAGGGTTCGTCCAGCGTCACGATCAGCACGTATTTCGGGTCGCTGGCCGGGAACATCGAGGCGAAGGTGGCGATGACCTTGTCCTTGTAGTAGCCGCCCTTGGGGTCGGGCTTGTCGGCGGTACCGGTCTTGCCGGCGACCTCGTAGCCGGGAACCTCGCCGAAGGTCGCGGTGCCGTCGGTGACCACGCTGCGCAGCATCCGCCGGGCATCGGCCGCGACCTTCTCGGACAGCACCCGCGGCCCGTATTGCGGTCCCTCCTGCTTCAACAGCGTCGGGCTGACGTAATAGCCACCATTCGCAATCGTCGCATAGGCCGCGGCCAAGTGCATCGGCGTGACCGAGATGCCGTGACCGTAGGCGATGGTCATCGTCTCCAGTTCGCGCCAGCGGCGGGGGATCAGGGGCCTGCTGCCGCGGGCCTCGGCCAGTTCGATCCCGATCGGGTCGAAAAAGCCCATCTCTTCGAAGAACTGCTTCTGCCGCTCGGTGCCGATCATCTGTGCCACCCGCGCCGTGCCCACGTTCGAGCTTTTCTCGATCACCTTGGCCAGGGTCAGGCTGGGTCCGTAGTTCTTGTTCCTGAACTCGCCAATCTCATAGCCGGACTGGCGCAGCGGGCGCGAGGTATCGACGGGCGAATCCGGGCCCAGCAGGCCCAGCTCCATCGCCTGCACGGCGGTGAATATCTTGAAGGTCGAGCCCAGCTCGTAAACGCCCTGCACCGCGCGGTTGAACAGGGGGCTGTCGGAAGGATCCCCCCTGGTCGGCGGGGCCGGGCGTTCATTGGGATCGAAATCGGGCAGAGACACCAGCGAGATCACCTCGCCCGTGTCCACGTCCATCAGGATCGAGGTCGCCCCCTTGGCGTTCATGATCTTCATGCCGCCGGCAAGCACCCTTTCGGCCGCGTCCTGAACGGTGAGGTCGATGGACAGCTGCAGCGGCCGGCCGCCATTGGCCGGATCGCGCAGGTAGTCGTCGAAGCGGCGCTCCACCCCGGCCACCCCGATCACCTCGGCGGCATTGACGCCTTCGCGGCCGAAGCTCGCCCCGCCCAGGACATGGGCCGCCAGCCGCCCGTTGGGGTAAAGCCGCATCTCGCGCGGGCCGAACAGAAGCCCCGGATCGCCCAGATCGAACACCGCCTGGCGCTGTTCGGGGCTGATCTTCTTCTTGATCCAGACGAACTTGCGCTTGCCGGTGAAGTCGCGGATCAGCCGGTCCTCGTCAAGATCCGGGAAAATCCGCTTGAGCCCCCTGGCGGCAGCGATCGGGTCGATCATGAGGGGGGGCTGCGCATAAAGCGAGACGGTCTCGAGATTGGTCGCCAGAACCCGCCCCTTGCGGTCGACGATATCGGCGCGCTGCATGACGATGGCCGATCCCGATCGGCCGGCCACCGGTTCATGCGGGTCGGAGGTCGCCATCATCCCCATGCGCACGCCGATGGTGGCGAAGGCGCCGACGAAGAACAGCCCCAGCATCAGCAGGCGCCCCTCGGCCCGGGCGCGGGCGCGGGCCTGCATCTCGGCGTGGCGGCGGCGGATGTTCTCGCGCTCGATGGCATCGGGGTTCTCGCCCCGCACGCGGGCCGGCAGGATCCGGGCGAGCGGGCGCAGCGGTGTGCGAATCATGGGAGCTGCTCGTCGTTCATCGTGGACACGTCAACAGGATTGGTGACCTGCACCACCGGCTGCGGCGGATAGGCGACCTCATCCACCCGGCCGAACTGGTCGGGGCGCAGCGGCAGCAGGCCGAGGCGGTCGAAATTGATCTCGGCCAGCTCGCGCAGCCGGTCGGGGCGGTTGAGATAGGCCCATTCCGCGTGCAGAACGTTGAGCCGCGCCCGCGCCTTGCCGATCTCGCGCTGCAGGCGGCGGGTTTCCTTGAGCACCTCCTGGGTCGCGTAGTTTTCGCGATAGGCCCAGAAGGCAAGCCCGATCACCACGAGAGAGGTCAGGACATAGATCAGACTTTTCATGGGCTGGTCCCGTTCAGTTGCGGCATGCCGATGGATCCGGGATTGACCGAGCCGGCGGGGGCGTCGGTGCGGATCGCCACCCGCAGCCGGGCCGAGCGCGCGCGGGGGTTCCCGGCCAGTTCCCGCGCGTCCGGGACAATCGCCTTGCGCGGGCGCAGGACGAATTGCGGCGGCTGCGCCGGAGCTTCGGGCGCATAGCGGTTGGCCCGCCCCAGACTGCCCGACCGCGCCATCAGGAAGCGCTTGACCATCCGGTCCTCGATGGAATGGAAGGTGACCACGGCAAGTCCGCCCCCCGGGTGAAGCGCGCGCTCGGCCGCCATGAGGCCGCGCAACAGCTCTCCGAGTTCGTCGTTCACAGCAATCCTCAGCGCCTGGAACGACCGGGTCGCCGGATGCGACTGCCCCGGCTTGCGCCGCGGCAGGCAGGATTCGATGATTTCGGCCAGCTGCAGCGTTGTGGTGATCGGGGCCTCGGCGCGGGCACGAAGGATGGCGCGGGCAATCCGCCGGCTGGCGCGTTCCTCGCCATAGTGGAACAGGATGTCGGCCAGCGCCTTTTCGGAAAGCGTGTTGACCAGATCGGCGGCCGTGCGCCCGCTCTGCGACATGCGCATGTCCAGCGGGCCGTCGTTGCGGAAGGAAAATCCCCGCTCGGGCCGGTCCAGCTGCATCGAGGACACGCCGAGGTCGAGCACCACGCCGTCAAGGCCGGTGGCGTATTCATCCAGCTTCGAGAACACCCCCGGCTGCATCACCAACCGGTCGCCATACTGCCCGGCCCATTCGCGCGCCATCTCGAAGGCCAGCGGGTCGCGATCCACCGCGATCACCCGCTCGGCCCCCGCATCGAGCAGTGCACGGGCATAGCCCCCGGCGCCGAAGGTTCCGTCCAGCCAAACCCCCCGCACCGGCGAGACCGCCCGGATCAGCGGGCCCAGCAGGACCGGAACATGCGGCTCGGACGGGATCTGGCGGGCCGCCGCTGCCATGCCGTCACGCGCCCCCCGCGCCGTCCAGCAGCGAGAGCGGGTCGAAATCCTCGGGCTGGTCGGCCAGGAAGGCCTCCAGCTCGGCGGCTTCCTCGGCCGCGTAGGTCGCGGCATCCCAGATCTCGAAATATTCGCCCATGGCGACCATCGTCGCCTCGGCCCCGAGGCCGATCTGCGCGCGCCGCTCCTTGGGCAGGACGATCCGACCGTCGCGGTCCACCTCGAGTTCCAGAGACTTGCCCAGGATCAGGCGGCTGGCCGTCTTGCGCTGCACCGAGCCGCGCGGCAGGGCGTTGATCGAGGCCTCGATTTCCGACATGGCATCGATGGTGTAGGCGTGCAGGCAGTTTTTCAGATGCGGGCCGTAAAGAACCACCATGCGCGGGCTCGAACGCTTCTCGGGGAACTCGGGATCGCCGGTCTCCAGCACGCGGCGAAAATTGGCCGGGATCGACATGCGACCCTTGCCGTCAACCTTCTGGTTGAATTCGCCTCTGAAGCTCAGACCCACTTTCGCGTCCGTCCCCGTTCTCGTGCCCACGCCCCCGCGCATGCCCCCCCCGGAAAGAAAACGGCGGGTTGAACTGCTGCCACCGTTCAACCCGCCGCCCTTGTCCCGCCTTGCGGGGTGTCCGACTGCGCGCGCCACCTGGGGGGATGTCTGCTCGCTCGCGCGCCGGATCTTTCGCTGGATGAAAGCGGATTGCCTGTATGAAGCCCGCTTTTCTTCTTGTGTGGGTGGGTTCGTGTGAACTTGATCCCCGCCTTCATCCGATGACCAATGAATGACATGGGAATTCATGGAAATCAATAAAAATCTTGCTCACTTGCCACTGAATCACGGTACTTCATGCCACCAGAATCGCCAATTCTGCAGATTATTTCTCTGCATCATACCATAATTAGCGCATCATGAGATATAAAGCGCTATATATGGCAAATCCCCTGGCCTCAAAAAATTTCCCATAAAATCCCGAAATCCATTGCCTCCACTTCCGAACATGCCCTTCTTCGCCCCGAATCCGGGTGTCCACCTTCCCGTTTCCCATGCGTTCCACGCCGTCCCGGGACGTTGATTCGCGGCAGATGAGCCAAAGCGACGCCGCCGGTGCCATGAATTCCCGCGCCTCGGCTCCATGTATCCCCGGTTCACCGGCGCCACGGCAGACCGGCGCCCTGACCTTGGGGCAAATATGCAAATGCTGCATAGCGGCATTGACGCGCAGGGGGATTGTGCATCTGCAGCATCGACTTATGTTCCTCGCAACAGGCCGATGCGGATCGGCGCACGGCAAAGCAGACGGGAACTACGACGATGGCCGTTACCACTCACAACTTCGCCCGCAAGGGGCTCAATCTCGCCGCTCCGGCGGCGCTGTTCGAGGCCGCCCGCGAGCGCTTTCACGCCTACCGGCGCTATCGCCGGACCCTGAACGAGCTGGCACAGCTGACCGACCGCGAACTGGCCGATCTGGGCCTGCACCGGTCCGGGCTGAAGGCGGTCGCGCTGGAAGCGGCGCACAACGATCGCTGAGCCGACCCAGGAACGACCGTTCAGGCCCCCTTCCTCCTCCCTGAGGGCCTGACATTTGCGGCAGCATCCTTCCTCCTCCCTGATGCTGCCGCACCCATACCGGCCAAAAGCCGGGATCAGTGAAACGGGCCTTTTCCTCCTCCCTTGGGTCCGTCACTGAGACAGGCGCGGCGGCACCTCTCCTCCTCCCGGGTGCCGCCGCGACCAGCAATACCGGGCCGCAAGACCCGGGACCGAGCACCGGCCCCGTCTCCTCCTCCCTAGGGTCCGGCGCCACCAAGGGCGCGGCGGCGCATTTCCTCCTCCCTGGCGCCGCCCGCCCCTTCCATGCCGGCAACAGCCGGGCCGGGGCAGCGACCGCCTTCCTCCTCCTCCCTTCGGTCGCGCCCAAAAGGCAAGACGGCGGCACCCTTCCTCCCGGGGGGCCGCCGTTTTTCCTTTCGCCCATGCCTTCCATCGCTGCCGGCCATCGCCGGCGGAAGGGGCGCGGCAAACGCTCGGAGCGGGATCAGAACGGGATGTCGTCGGGCGCGGTCACGAAACGGGCCACCACCTTCTTGGTGCCGGCCTTCTCGAAAGCGATCTCCAGCTTGTCACCCTCGATGCCGATAATCGTGCCATAGCCGAATTTCTGGTGGAACACGCGCGCGCCCACGGCAAAGCTTGCCACCGGCTGGGCCTCGATCACCGCATCGCGCGCCGCTCGCGGCCGCCGGGCGGGTTCATGCCGGCCCGCGCGGGATTGCAGCCGCCGCCAGCCCGGCGAGTTGTAGCCGTCCGCCAACCGTGCGCGATCCTCGATTCCCGGTCCGGCCCCCGATCCGGCCCCTGATCCTGCCCCGGCCCTCGCCGCCACGCCGGCACCGCCGCCATACAGGCCCGGCGGGGTGAGCACCTCGACATGTTCGGCGGGCAGTTCGTCGATGAACCGCGAGGGCAGCTGCGACTGCCACTGGCCATAGACCCGCCGGTTGCCGGCGAACGAGATGGTGCACAGCTCTTCGGCGCGGGTGATGCCCACATAGGCAAGGCGGCGCTCTTCCTCCAGCCCCTTGATGCCGTTTTCGTCCATGCTGCGCTGCGAAGGGAACAGGCCGTCCTCCCACCCCGGCAGGAACACGGCGGGAAATTCCAGCCCCTTGGCGGCGTGCAGGGTCATGATCGACACCTTGTCGCCGCCATCATCGGAATCGTTGTCCATGATCAGAGCAACATGTTCGAGGAACCCTTCGAGGTTCTCGAAATTCTCCAGCGCCTTGACCAGTTCCTTGAGGTTTTCCAGCCGCCCCGGCGCCTCGGGCGAGCGGTCGTTCTGCCACATCCCGGTATAGCCGGATTCGTCGAGGATGATCTCGGCCAGCTCCACATGGCCGGTTTCGGCCATCATCCCCCGCCAGCGGGCAAGGTCCGCCACCAGCTGCCGCAGCGCGGCGCCGCCCTTGCCCTTGATCGCCCCCGACTCGACCGCCAGCGCCGCCCCCTGCAGCAGGCTCACCCCGTTGTCGCGCGCCATGCGCTGAATGGTCTGCTGCGCCACCTCGCCAAGGCCGCGCCTGGGCGTGTTGACGATGCGTTCGAAGGCCAGGTCATCCGACGCGCTGACCACCAGCCGGAAATAGGCCATGGCGTCGCGGATCTCGCGGCGTTCGTAGAAGCGCGGCCCGCCGATCACGCGATAAGGCAGGCCGATGGTCAGAAAACGGTCCTCGAAGGCGCGCATCTGGTGGCTGGCGCGCACGAGGATGGCGATTTCATTCAGGCCGAAGGGGCGCATTCCCCGCGTGCCCCGCTGCATCGATTCGATCTCGTCTCCGATCCAGCGGGCCTCTTCCTCGCCATCCCAGTGGCCGATCAGGCGAACCTTCTCGCCCTCTTCCGCCTCGGTCCACAGTTCCTTTCCCAGCCGGCTTTCATTACCGCGGATGATGGCCGAAGCCGCGGCAAGGATATGCGGGGTCGAGCGGTAATTCTGTTCGAGCCGCACCACATGGGCGCCGGGAAAGTCCTTTTCAAAGCGCAGGATGTTGCCCACCTCGGCCCCGCGCCAGCCATAGATCGACTGGTCGTCATCGCCCACGCAGCAGATGTTGTGGTGCCCTCCCGCCAGCAGGCGCAGCCACAGATACTGGGCGATATTGGTATCCTGATACTCGTCCACCAGGATATAGCGGAACCAGCGCCGGTATCGCTCCAGAATGTCCGGGTGGCCCTGGAAGATCGTGACCATGTGCAGCAGAAGGTCACCGAAATCCACCGCGTTCAGCTCGACCAGGCGGCGCTGATATTGCGCATAGATCTCGACCCCCATCCGGTTGTAGGCGCCCGCATCCGCCGCCGGCATCTTCCCGGGCGCCAGCGCCCGGTTCTTCCAGCCGTCGATGATGGCGGCCAGCTGACGGGCGGGCCAGCGCCGCTCGTCTATGCCGGCCGCCGCCACCAGCTGCCTGAGCAGGCGCAGCTGGTCGTCGGTATCCAGAATGGTGAAATTCGGCTTCAGGTGGATACGGTCCGCCCCTTCCCCGGCCGCCTCGCCCCGGTCGAAACCGATCAGCTCGGCATGCCGGCGCAGCAGCTTCACGCAGATGGCATGAAAGGTGCCCAGCCACGGCATCCCCTCGACCGGCTGGCCCAGCATCGCGGCCACGCGCTCCTTCATCTCGCGCGCGGCCTTGTTGGTGAAGGTCACGGCGAGAATCTCGTTCGGGCGCGCCCGGCCGGTGGCCAGCAGATGCACGATGCGCGCGGTCAGCGCCCGTGTCTTTCCGGTCCCGGCCCCGGCCAGCATCAGCACCGGGCCGTCGAGGCGCTCGACCGCCTCGCGCTGGGCCGGATTCAGCCCCTCGAGATAAGGTGCGGGCCGTGCGGCCGCGGCACGGGCAGACAGTGAATCGGCAGCTTCGAAGGCATCAGTATCGTCGGGATATGTCATGTCCCCCTGATTACCCGTTTTCCAAGGCGTCGGAAAGACCATGTTCGATAATTGTTCCATCTCCCTCCAGCCAGTTTTCATGATTTTTCCCGCCGCCGTTAACCCGACGGTCACATCCCTCGGCCAGAACCGGAACCGGAGTTCAAGGCGGAGGCACCATGTCCTCACCAGAGATGGAGTTGCGCAAACGCGCCCGGCCCTTGCGCGCAGGGGCAGTCCGATTTGCGGCCCGGCTGCGCCGGCTTGCCGCCGCACGACCCTCGAACTGTTCCTCGGGCTGGCTGGCGCTGGCGCTTCTCTCGGCGCTCACGCTGGCGGTGGCGCTGGCAGTGACCCGTTTGCCGGAGCCGGTCGCCAACAGCATCGTTCTGCAGGAAACCGCCCGCCGGGCCGAACTGTGGAAGCGCCGGGTTCTGACCCTTCTGGACCAGGATGTCGCGCGTCTGAAACCCGGCGGGCTGACGCCCGAAGCCCAGCTGCGGCTTTCCGCGCTGCCGCTCATGTCGGACATCTATCGGCTGAAGATCTTTGACCGCGACGGGCGCATCATCTGGTCATCGCGACCGGGCGAGGTCGGGTCCACCACCACTGCCGCCTATTTCTTCGATACCGTCGCCCGGGGTCGGCAATTCGCGCGGCTGGACCGCACACCGGCCTCGGAAATCGACAATCTGGACCTGCATTCGGGCCCTGGTGCCGGACGGCCCCAACATGTCGTCGCCGAAGTCTATACGCCGATATGGGCGCGCGGGCGATTCGCCGGCGCGGTGGAGTTCTATTCGGATGTGACCGCCCCCCACGCGGCGCTGTTGCGCATGGTCAGGCTGCTTCTTCTGACGATCGGCGGCAGCGGCCTGCTGTTTGCCGGTTTCGGGACTGTCACGCTGATCCGCGCGAACCGCAAGCGCGTGCAGGAAATGAATGCCCGCTCCGCGCGCGATGCAGAATCGATGGCCCGGCAAGTGCAACTTGCGCGCGAGGTGCAACTGCTCAGCGAACTCAACGAATGGCTGCAGTCGGCGGCAACGCTGGATGAACTGTTTGCGATGGTGTCGCGCTTCATGACCCATCTTTTCGCCGCATCCGAAGGGGCGATCTATGTCTTTTCCAATTCGCGCGACGTGCTGGACGGGTGGGTCGCGTGGAACGGCGCGGAACTGCGCGATCACATCCGGCCCGACGAATGCTGGGGCCTGCGCCGGGGGCGAACCTACGCCTATGGCAACGCCGAAGTCAATTTCGCCTGCGAGCACACCGAACCGCATGATGGACGCCCCTATTTCTGCTTTCCGATCCTCGCCCATGGGGAAACCGTCGGCCTCATGCATTTGCGTGCGGCGGAACATGAATCGGAATCGGGCTTCCGCTCCTGCCGGAAACTGGCGCAGATGGCGGCCGAGCAGATCTCGATGGCCATCGCCAACGTGCAGATGCGCGACCAGCTGCGCGAGCAGTCGATTCGCGACCCCCTGACCGGCCTGTTCAACCGCCGCCACATGACCGAGACACTGCGTCGCCGGTTACTGCGTGCGCGGCAGGACGGAACGCCGCTTTCGCTGCTGTCGATCGACGTCGATCACTTCAAGCTGTTCAACGACAATCATGGCCACGACGCGGGTGATGCGGTTCTGCGTCGTGTTGCCGAACTTCTGGAACACAGCGTCAATGGCGACGAAATCGCCTGCCGTCCCGGGGGCGAAGAATTCGCGGTGATCCTGCCGGGGCTCTCCCCGGACAACGCGCGCGCCCGTGCCGAGCAGCTTCGCGCCACCGTTCAGGGGCTTCATGTACACTATGCCGGCAAGGATCTGCCTCGAATCACCATCTCGGTCGGTGTCGCGCATTACCCCGAGCATGGCCAGACCGTTCAGGAACTGGTGAAATCCGCCGATGACGCGCTCTATGACGCGAAGGCGTGCGGCCGGAACACGGTTTGTCAACCTGGCGAGGCCTGCGTGCGCGGGGCCCCGGAACCGGCGGACGGGTCTCGGACAGCCGGCCCGGAGCGGGATGACGCCGCTCCGCATCCCGATTCCCGGCCAGCACCGGATACGACGCCGTCCTGCGCCAGAAACAAGGCGGCCTGACCGGGGCCTGCAGCCGGAGTTCTTGTTCCGCGTCCGGCATGTTGCGATACTGGCAGGGCCCGACACGGAACGGAGTGCCAGCGAATGCCGATCCCGACCCTCAGATTTGCCCTTGCCGCCGCGGCGATGCTTCCGACGGCGGCCACGGCCCATGAATTCACCGTCACCTACATCATCGCCCAATCCGCGCAGCCACAGGCACGGGCAGCCTTCCTGCTGGCCTCGTCGGAACGCGACGGCCACGCGGGCGAAACCTCCGAGGGCCATCTCGGAGGGCTCGATTCGCAACTGGAACTTGTCACCCCCGGCATGCAGGTTCCGGATTCGGACATCGTCGTGGCCATCGCACCCGCCACCCTGCCCGACGATACCGGCTCCGCCTGGGCCTTCACGCTTGACGAGGTGCTCCCCCGCGCGCGTACCGAATTCCTTGACGGCCCGGATTTTCCGACCCGCTATCAGGCTCGCTACGGAACTCCGCCCGACGATGCCGCCCGCCTCGTCTATGTTTCCGCCCGCCTGATCGACATTGCGGTGAGGGCCCAGGGGGGCACCGCCGACCGCTCCGCGCTGCAACAGGCCATCTCCAGCTACTGATCTGCCCCCTTCCTCTTGCCCGAAATACTCCGGGGGTGAACGGGCCAAAGGCCCGGAGGGGGCAGAGCCCCCTCTGGACAACGCGGCTGCCTTGCCGCAACCCTCGCATCATGAACCTGCACAGCACCTTTCCGGGGGTCATGGACCTGAAATGGCGCGCAAGACGGCGCCTGCCGAAATTCGTCTGGGAATATCTCGACAGCGGCACCGGGTCCGAGGCCACCAAGGCCCGCAACCGCGCAGCACTCGACCGGGTGGGGTTCATGCCGTCGATCCTGCACGGTCCGCTGGAATGCAACCTTTCCACCACCTTTCTCGGGCACCGCTTTCCCCTGCCTTTCGGCGTGGCGCCCATCGGCATGTCGGGATTGATCTGGCCCGAAGCGGAGCGCCACCTCGCCCGCTGCGCCGCCCGGGCCGGCATACCATGGACGCTCTCCACCGTTGCCACGCAAAGCCCCGAGGACATGGCGCCGCATCTGGGGGAACATGCGTGGTTCCAGCTGTACCCCCCGAAACGGGAAGAGATCCGCCGCGACCTGGTGAACCGCGCGCGCGATGCCGGATTCACCACGCTTGTCCTCACCGCAGACGTTCCCGTGGCGTCCCGACGCGAACGCCAGACCCGATCGGGCCTGACCCAGCCACCGAAACTCACACCCCGGCTGCTGGCTCAGGTGGCGCTGCGGCCGGCATGGGCGCTGGGCATGGCGCGAACGGGCATGCCGCGCATGCGGACGCTGGACAAGTATATCGACGGGCAGTTGAAGACCCTGCCACCCACCGCGCATATCGGATATATCCTGCGCACCTCGCCCGACATGGAATACGTCAAATGGCTGCGCGACCACTGGGACGGGCCCTTCATCGTCAAGGGCGTGCTGCGCCCCGAGGATGCCGACCGGCTCCAGGCGGCAGGCGCCGATGCGCTGTGGGTTTCCAACCATGCCGGCCGCCAGTTCGACGGCGCACCCGCCGCCATCGACGCCCTGCCCTCCATTCGCGCGGCGACGAAACTGCCGCTGATCTTCGACAGCGGCGTGGAAGGCGGACTCGACATCCTGCGCGCCGTCGCGCTGGGCGCAGATTTCGTGATGCTGGGACGGGCCTTCCATTTCGCCCTCGCCGCCCTGGGCGCGAACGGCCCGGACCACCTGATCGACATCCTCAAGCGGGACATGGAAGCGAACATGGGACAGCTGGGGGCCCGCGATCTGCAAAGCCTGCCACCGCCGATCCACCTGCCGGAAATGCAGGAAAATCCCGACCGACCGGTCGGCTGAGACAGGAAGTTTCCGTGCACGCCGGCAAGGCTTTGCAATACTTCCCGCCATCGCGCGGCAAGGTCGCCTGTTGGCGTTATCATGCCGGATCCGCCCTCACCGCGCCTGTACGGAACGCGTAATACCCCCTACAAACCGCCGCAACTCATCACCCAGCCGAGGCCACACATGACCGAGTTCAAGAAGATCCTGATCGCCAACCGCGGCGAAATCGCGATCCGCGTGATGCGCGCTGCCAACGAGATGGGCAAACGCACGGTGGCAGTCTACGCGGAAGAAGACAAGTTGAGCCTGCACCGCTTCAAGTCGGATGAAGCCTACCGCATCGGCGAGGGGCTGGGGCCGGTCGCGGCCTACCTGTCCATCGACGAAATCATCCGCGTGGCCCGCGAAAGCGGCGCCGACGCGATCCACCCCGGCTATGGGCTTCTGTCGGAAAACCCAGACTTCGTGGATGCCTGCACGGCCGCCGGCATCGCCTTCATCGGCCCGCGCGCCGAAACCATGCGGGCGCTGGGCGACAAGGCCAGCGCCCGGCAGGTGGCCATTGCCGCCGGCGTGCCGGTGATCCCCGCCACCGAGGTTTTGGGTGACGACATGGACAAAATCCGCGCCCAGGCCGATGCCATCGGCTATCCGCTGATGCTCAAGGCCTCATGGGGTGGCGGCGGGCGGGGCATGCGCCCGATCATGGGTCCCGAGGAGCTGGCCGAGAAGGTGATGGAGGGCCGGCGCGAGGCCGAGGCCGCCTTCGGCAACGGCGAAGGCTACCTGGAGAAGATGATTACCCGCGCCCGCCATGTGGAGGTGCAGATCCTCGGCGACCGGAACGGGCAGATCTATCACCTGTACGAGCGCGACTGCTCGGTCCAGCGCCGCAACCAGAAGGTGGTGGAGCGCGCCCCCGCCCCCTGGCTGGACGACGCCCGCCGCGCCGAACTGTGCGAGCTGGGGCTGAAGATCGCCCGCGCGGTGGGCTACGAGAACGCCGGCACCGTGGAATTCCTGATGGATGCGGATACGGGCGCATTCTACTTCATCGAGGTCAACCCCCGCATCCAGGTCGAACACACGGTGACCGAAGAGGTGACCGGCATCGACATCGTGCGCGCCCAGATCATGATCGCCGAAGGCAAATCCATTGCCGAGGCCACCGGCATGGCGTGCCAGCAGGACATCCGCCTCAACGGTCACGCCCTGCAGACCCGGATCACCACCGAGGACCCGCAGAACAACTTCATCCCCGATTACGGCCGCATCACCGCCTATCGCAGCGCCACCGGCATGGGCATCCGCCTTGACGGCGGCACCGCCTATTCAGGCGGCGTCATCACCCGCTATTACGACAGCCTGCTGACCAAGGTCACCGCCTGGGCGCCGACGCCCGAGATGGCGATTGCCCGCATGGACCGCGCCCTGCGCGAATTCCGCATCCGCGGGGTGGCGACCAACATCGCCTTCGTCGAGAACCTGCTCAAGCACCCGAAGTTCCTGAGCAACGAATACACGACGCGCTTCATCGACGAAACGCCCGAGCTGTTCCATTTCGAGAAACGCCGCGACCGGGGCACCAAGGTCCTGACCTATATCGCCGACGTCACCGTGAACGGGCACCCTGAAACCCGCGATCGCCCGCGCCCGCCCGCGGGCCTCAAGCCCCCGCGCCCGCCGGCAAGAATGACCGACCCGGCGCCGGGCACCCGCAACCTTCTGGAGCGCGAAGGCCCCAAGGCCGTCGCCGACTGGATGCGCGCGCAGAAGCGGCTGCTGATCACCGACACCACCATGCGCGACGGGCACCAGTCGCTGCTGGCGACCCGGATGCGCTCGATCGACATGATCCGGGTGGCGCCGGCCTATGCCGCCAACCTGCCCGGTCTGTTCAGCGTCGAATGCTGGGGCGGCGCCACCTTCGACGTGGCCTATCGCTTCCTGCAGGAATGCCCGTGGCAGCGGCTGCGCGATCTGCGCGCGGCCATGCCCAACCTGATGACGCAGATGCTGCTGCGCGGCGCGAACGGGGTGGGATACACCAACTATCCCGACAACGTGGTGCGCGAATTCGTCCGCCAGGCCGCCGCCAGCGGGGTGGACCTGTTCCGCGTCTTCGACAGCCTCAACTGGGTCGAGAACATGCGCGTAGCCATGGACGCGGTGATCGAGCAGGACAAGCTCTGCGAAGGCGCGATCTGCTACACGGGCGACATTCTCGACCCCGACCGGGCCAAATACGATCTGAAATACTACGTCTCCATGGCCCGCGAGCTGGAGGCCGCCGGCGCCCATATCCTGGGGCTCAAGGACATGGCGGGGCTTTTGAAGCCCGCCGCGGCGCGGGTGCTGATCCGGGCCCTGAAGGAAGAGGTCGGCCTGCCGATCCACTTCCACACCCACGACACCGGCGGCATCGCCGGCGCCACCATCCTCGCCGCGGCCGAGGCCGGGGTGGATGCGGTGGATGCGGCGATGGACGCGATGTCGGGGGGCACCTCGCAGCCCTGCCTGGGTTCGATCGTCGAGGCGCTGCGCGGGAGCCCGCGCGATACCGGGCTGGATATCGGCGCCATCCGCGCCATCTCCGATTACTGGGAGGCGGTGCGCAACCAGTATGCCGCCTTCGAGGCCGGCCTTCGGGCGCCGGCCTCCGAGGTCTATCTGCACGAGATGCCGGGGGGGCAGTTCACTAACCTCAAGGCACAGGCGCGCAGCCTGGGGCTCGAGGAGCGCTGGCACGAGGTGGCGCAGACCTATTCGGAAGTGAACCGCATGTTCGGCGATATCGTGAAGGTCACGCCCAGCTCCAAGGTGGTGGGCGACATGGCGCTGATGATGGTGGCCCAGGGGCTGACCCGCGAGCAGGTCGAAGACCCAGAGGTCGAGGTCGCCTTCCCCGATTCGGTGATCGACATGATGCGGGGCAATCTGGGCCAGCCGCCGGGCGGCTTTCCCGAGAAGATCGTGAGGAAGGTGCTCAAGGGCGAGAAGCCCGACACCGGGCGGCCGGGCCGGCACCTGCCGCTGGTGGATCTGGAAAAGACCCGCGCCGAGTTAAGCGAAAGGCTGGGCGGGCGCGAGATCGACGACGAGGATCTGAACGGGTATCTCATGTATCCCAAGGTGTTCCTCGACTACATGGAGCGGCACGACCAGTACGGCCCCGTGCGCACCCTGCCCACCACCACCTTCTTCTACGGCATGGAGCCGGGCGAGGAGATCAGCGCCGAGATCGACCCCGGCAAGACGCTGGAAATCCGCCTGCAGGCGGTGGGCGAGACCAATGAAGAGGGCGAGGTCAAGGTCTTCTTCGAGCTCAACGGCCAGCCGCGGGTGATTCGCGTGCCCGACCGGCGGGTTGCGTCGCGGGCATCTGCGCGCGCCCGCGCCGAAGAGGGCAATCCCGCCCATGTGGGCGCGCCGATGCCCGGCGTGGTGGCGACGGTGGCGGTTGCCGCCGGGCAGAAGGTGAGCGCGGGCGACCTGCTGCTGACCATCGAGGCGATGAAGATGGAAACCGGCATCCATGCCGAGCATGCGGCGGTGGTCAGGGCGGTCCATGTCGCCCCCGGCACCCAGGTCGATGCCAAGGATCTGCTGGTCGAGTTCGAAGACGAATGACCCGAACCGCTCCCCGCGCCTTGCGGGGGCGGCCCGTTACCCGGGCGGCGTGCCGGGCCGGCGCGGACCGCCGCATCTTCCGCGCGGGCACAGGCCGGGCGGCCCCTTGGGCGTGCCGCAAATCGCGGACCTTGCCGCCTGCCCTGCGCCGCGCCAAAAATTTTTCCGATCCCGCGATTTTCCTCTTGCAGCGCAACGCGGATATTTATATTTCACGCCTCACCCAAGGACGCGGGCGTAGCTCAGGGGTAGAGCATTACCTTGCCAAGGTAAGGGTCGTGAGTTCGAATCTCATCGCCCGCTCCATTGAAAAGCCTCCGGTTTTCCGGGGGCTTTTCCATTTTCGGACAGCCCCGCCCACAGCACCATCCCGCGTGCCGGCGGCGGCAGGCCCGGGCGGCGCAGGGCGGCCGTGGATGCGTGCCCGGGGCCGGTTCAGAATGCCTTGAAAGTGAGCGTGGTCAGCGACCTTTCGATGCCGGGGATGTCCAGCAGCTGTTCGTTGATGAACTTGCCCACATCCTCGTCCTCGGGGATGTAGAGCTTCATCAGCAGATCGTATTCGCCGCTGGTGGAATAGAGCTCGGAATGGATTTCGCGCAGGGCGATTTCCTCGGCGACCTTGTAGGTGGTGCCCGGCTTGCAGCGGATCTGGACGAAAACGCAGGTGGTCATGGGATTTGCCTTCGGTTCGGTCTTTGCTGCCCAAGCTGGCATGCCGCGCAGGCGGGCGCAATCCCCGGCCTTGGCGAGGCGGGAGGAAGGGGGCGCTGCCCCCTCTTGCCCCGTGCCGGGGCAATTCACCCCCGGAGTATTTGGGGCAAGAGGAAGCATGGCATGGGCGAGCCGGCGGGAAACGGGTTTTCCCGGCGCGGGCTTGCGTCTATAAGCGTCGCGATCATCAGGGGATGCAGAGATGCGCAGCGCCACGATCAGCCGCAGGACGGCAGAGACCGAGATTTCCGTGACCGTC
The DNA here is from genome assembly GCF_055386745.1 of Piezobacter thermophilus. Taxonomy (NCBI): domain Bacteria; kingdom Pseudomonadati; phylum Pseudomonadota; class Alphaproteobacteria; order Rhodobacterales; family Paracoccaceae; genus Piezobacter; species Piezobacter thermophilus. The sequence goes on from NZ_AP042380.1 coordinate 2,427,407, forward strand.
AATCTCGACGGGACCGGGCGCTATGACAACAGCACCGGCATAGGGTTCTTCGATCACATGCTGGACCAGCTTTCGCGGCATTCGCTGATCGACATGGAGATTCGCGCCGAGGGCGATCTGCATATCGACGACCACCATACGGTCGAGGATACCGGTATTGCCCTGGGCCAGGCGCTGGCGCAGGCACTGGGGGACAAGACCGGCATCCGCCGCTATGGTGCCTGCCTGCTGCCGATGGATGATGCCTTGGTGCGCGCGGCGCTGGATCTTTCGGGACGGCCCTATCTGGTGTGGAACCTTGACCTGCCGGCCCCGAAGATCGGCAGTTTCGATACCGAGCTAGTGCGCGAATTCTTCACCGCCTTTTCCACTCATGGCGGCATCACCTTGCATGTGGATGCCCTGCACGGCTTCAACAGCCATCATCTGGCCGAGGCCGCCTTCAAGGCTGTGGCCCGCGCCCTGCGCGAGGCGGTCGAGACGGACCCGCGCAAGGCGGATGCGGTGCCCTCGACCAAGGGTGCGCTGTGACCCCATGCTGACGGCGATCATCGATTACGAAAGCGGCAACCTGCATTCTGCCGAGAAGGCGTTTCAGCGCATGGCGCGCGAGGTGGGCGGCGGAACCGTGGTGGTGACCTCGGATGCCGACGTGGTCGCGCGCGCCGACCGGATCGTGCTGCCCGGCGACGGCGCCTTTCCTGCCTGTGCGGCGGCGTTGCGCGGCCAGTCCGGCCTGCATGACGCGCTGCGCGAGGCGGTCGAACTTCGCGGGCGCCCGTTTCTGGGCATCTGCGTGGGAATGCAGCTCATGGCGGAATGGGGGCGCGAATATGAGGACACGCCGGGGCTGGGCTGGATCGGCGGCGAAGTGGTCAGGATCATCCCTTCGGATCCTTCGCTCAAGGTCCCGCACATGGGCTGGAACGACCTGGTGATCGACCATGACCACCCCGTGTTCGACGGGGTTCGGACCGGCGATCACGTCTATTTCGTGCATTCCTACCACTTCCGGGTCGAGGATCCCGCCCACCGGCTGGCGCATGTGGATTACGGCGGCGACGTCACCGCCGTGATCGGCCGCGACACCATGCTGGGAATGCAGTTCCACCCCGAGAAAAGCCAGAAGGTGGGCCTTCGCCTGATCGGAAATTTCCTGCGCTGGCGGCCCTGAGCGCCACGCAAGGCCCCGCCCCAGCTCTCATGCGCCGGCCTGCGGGCGGCCAAGTCCGCCTACTGCCGCGTCCAGTTGCCGCCATTGCGGCAGATCAACCCGCCCAGCACGCAGCCGGACACCGCCAGCTTGTCGCCCTGAAGCTGCATTTTCGACGCATAGACCTTGTCCCGATCCGGCGCCCAGATCTTTCCGCCGCCATAGGCGCCGTCACCTTCGTTGACCATGTCCCAGACGATCTTCTTGCCGATATTCTCAGACTCCTTTTCTGCGCCGCTGGCGTCAAAAGCCTTCACCAGCGTACCGCAGATCTTGTCGCCACAAGCCTCGATCCGTATCAGTCCGGAATCGCCATTGTCATCCGGTTCTGTCCGCCAGTTCCCGAAAACCGGATCGGCCATCGCGGCGCCGGCCACTCCCATTCCCAAAACCAGGCCGAGAAGGATTTTCCGCATTGTCTTGCCTCCCTGTCATGGGTGCAGATTGGCGCAGGCCGGGCCGGTCTGGCAAGCCCGGCAAGGGCACGCGTTGCAATTCCGCCGCGTCCGGTGCAAGAAACCGCCCGAACCTCACCGGAAAGGCTGCCCCATGATCCTTTACCCCGCCATCGACCTGAAGGACGGCCAGGCCGTGCGCCTGCTGCGCGGCGAGATGGACAAGGCCACCGTCTTCAACGACGATCCCGCCGCCCAGGCCCGTTCCTTCGCGCGGGCGGGGGCCGAATGGCTGCACCTGGTGGATCTCAACGGCGCATTCGCCGGCCGGCCGGTCAATGCGGCGGCGGTCGAGGCAATCCTTGCCGCAGTGGACATCCCCGCCCAGCTTGGCGGCGGCATCCGCGACCTGGCCACCATCGAAGCCTGGCTGGAAAAGGGGCTTGCCCGGGTGATCCTCGGCACCGTGGCGGTGGAAAACCCCAACCTCGTGCGCGAAGCCGCCCGCGCCTTCCCCGGCCGGGTCGCGGTCGGCATCGACGCCCGCGCCGGCCGCGTCGCCACCCGCGGCTGGGCCGAGGAAACCGACACCGATGCCACCGATCTTGCCCGCTCCTTCGAAGACGCAGGCGTTGCCGCCATCATCTACACCGACATCCAGCGTGACGGCGCCATGCAGGGGCCGAACATCCACGCCACCGAGACCCTGGCCCGCGCCGTCTCGATCCCGGTGATTGCATCGGGCGGGGTCTCCTCGCTGGCCGACCTCATCGCCCTGCGCGATACCGGGATCATCGCCGGAGCGATCTCGGGCCGGGCACTCTACGACGGCGCGCTCGACCTCAACGAAGCCCTCGCAGCCCTGCAAGACTGACCCCTCCGATCTTTTTCTGGCGGCAAATATCCCGGGGGTGAATTGCCCCGGTACGGGGCAAGAGGGGGCAGCGCCCCCCGCCCGCGCTTGACAGCCCGGCCCGCCGGCCGGACAGTCCCGCCATGACCCGCCCGCCATGCAACACCCCGCGCGAGATCGAGGAACTGCCCGACCTGGGCATCCGGCTGTCCGACGGCACCCGCCTTTCCGCCCGCGTCTGGCGACCGGTGGACGCAGGCCGCGATCCGGTGCCGGCGATCCTCGAATACCTCCCCTACCGCAAGCGCGACGGCACCGCCGAGCGGGACGCGCTGACCCACCCCTGGTTCGCCCGCCGCGGCTATGCCTGCATCCGCGTGGACATGCGCGGCAACGGCGACAGCGAAGGGCTGATGGCGGACGAATACACCCCGCAGGAGCTGGCCGACGCGGTCGAGGTGATCTACTGGCTGGCGGCGCAGGAGTGGTGCTCGGGCACGGTGGGCATGATGGGGATCAGCTGGGGCGGGTTCAACGCCCTGCAGGTGGCGGCACTGGCCCCCGAACCTCTCAAGGCCATCATCACGCTGTGCTCGACCGTGGACCGCTACGCCAACGACATCCACTACAAGGGCGGCTGCCTGCTGAACGAGAACCTCGGATGGGGCGCGACCATGTGGGCCTATTCCTCGCGCGCCCCCGACCCGGCCCTGCGCGAGGACTGGCGCGAGATGTGGCTGCAGCGGCTGAAGGCCGAGCCCTTCCTGCCCGCGATCTGGCTGCGCCACCAGCGCCTCGACGCCTACTGGCGGCACGGATCGGTGTGCGAGGATTACGCCGCCATCCGGGCCAAGGTCCTGGCGGTGGGCGGCTGGGCGGATTCCTACCACAACGCGGTGCCACAAATCGTCGAGAACATCCCCGGCGCCAAGGGGATCGTGGGACCATGGGTCCACAAATACCCCCATTTCGCGGTGCCCGAGCCGCGCATCGGCTTTCTGCAGGAGGCGTTGCGATGGTGGGACCGCTGGCTGAAGGAACTGGACACTGGGGTCGAGAACGACCCTGACTATCGCGCCTGGCTCATGGACGGGGTTCGCCCGGCCAGCTGGTATGCCGAACGCCCCGGCCGCTGGATCGCCGAGGCGAAGGGCGCCACCTCCCACCTGCCCCGGCGGATCCTGCACCTGACCGCTGCGGGCCTGTCCGACAGGCCCGGCCCGCTTGCCGTGCGGGTCCGCTCGCCACATCACTGCGGGATGGCGGCAGGCGAGTTCTGCCCGATCTGGCTGGGTCCCGACATGCCTGGCGACCAGCGCGTGGATGACGCGTTCTCGGCCTGTTTCGACAGCGCGCCGCTGCCCGAAGACACCGACATCGTCGGCGCGCCGCGGCTTCGGCTGCGGCTGTCCTCGGACCGTCCCGCCGCGCAGGTGGCGGTCCGGTTGAACCATGTCCACCCCGACGGCGCCTCGACCCGGATCACGTGGGGCGTTCTGAATCTGACCCACCGCAACGGCCATGCCGCCCCCGAACCGCTGGAGCCGGGGCAGGAACATGACGTGGTCATACCGCTCGACCATATCGCCTGGCGGGTACCCAAGGGGCACCGGCTGCGGGTCGCGATCTCGTCCGCCTATTGGCCCATTCTGTGGCCCTCGCCCGAGACGGCGGAACTGACCTTGCGGGGCGGCGTTCTGGACCTGCCCGTGCGCGAGGCCGCACAGGGGCCGGAATGGACATTCCCGCCGCCCGACATGGCCAGGCTGCAGAACGTGCGCAGGCTGCGCGAAGCTTGCAACAGCCGCAAGGTGGAAACCGACCTGGCCACCGGCCGGGTGCACCTGACCATCGAGGACGATTTCGGCATGGTCGAGGACTGCGACCACGGTGGCATCATCGGGTCGATCGCAAGGGAACGCTGGACGATCCATCCCGACGACCCCCTCTCGGCGCGGGGCGTCTGTCACTGGACCGAGGAAACCGGGCGGAGCGGGCTGCGCCTGCGCACCGAGGCACGCTGCGAGATGCGGTCCGATCGGACGCATTTCCACCTGAAGGCGCGGCTGGAAGCCTATGAGAACGATCGCCCGGCGTACGAACGCGAGGTCGAGGATTCGATCCCGCGGGACGGGACCTGACCGGCCCGCGGACTCAGCCCCAGGGCCAGAGCCCCTGTCCCAGCGCCTCGATGGCGATCTCGATCCGCCCGAAGCTCTCGCGGGCACGGGGCACGCTGGCACGGGCACGCAGATACCCGTGCACCAGCCCCTTTTCCTCGACGCAGCACGCCCGCACGCCCGCCTCGCCGAGCCGCTGGCAATATTCGTGCCCGTCATCGCGCAACGGATCGCATTCGGCGACGAAAACCACCGTGGGTGGCAGGTCGGAAAAATCGCGCTCCTGCAGGAGCGCCCAGGTCGGGTCGTCGGCCGGCGCGGACCCCGCAAGGCGGATGTCACGGTAGAAGATCACGTCGTCGCGGCTGAGCATCGGCGCCTGCGCATGTTCGATGAACGACCCCCCGCTCATGTCTCCGCCAAGTTCGGGATAGATCAGCACCTGCCCCAGAATGCCCTCCACCTGCCCGCGCGAATGATGCGCGACCGCAGCGGCCAGGTTTCCGCCGGCGCTGTCCCCGACAAGCACCAGCCCGCCCCCGTGGTGCCGCGCCGCCCAGAGCGTCGCGGTCCGGCAATCGTCGAAGGCGGCCGGGTGGGGATGTTCCGGGGCAAGGCGATAATCCACCGACACCACGCGAAAACCGGTGCGGGCGCAGATCTCGGCGCAGATGTCATCATGGCTGTCCAACCCGCCGAGGACAAAACCGCCGCCATGGAAATACATGACCGTGCAGGTCGGCTGGCCGGCCTCACAGATACGGACGGGCACGCCCCCGGCGCTGTCGTCGCGCACCGTCACCCCTTCGGGGCGGCCGCGATGGAAGGCCCGGCACATGCGATCATAGGCGCGGCGCTGCCCGGCGATGTCGGCGGCACCCGGCGGGAAGAAAGATTCCGTCCGGCGGATGAACTCCCGGGTTTCCTCGTCGAGCAGCCGCGCGTAATCCGCCATCACTCCGCGGACTGTTCCGCCCATTCCCAGGGCCGGGTGAACGCCCCCAGAACCTGCGCGACCTCGGCCTCGTCGGCACCGTTGCGCTTCAGCTGCGCCACCAGGCCGCGCTTGCGGTCGTCGATGACCGACACCACCCGTGCCGGCAGGCCGGCCTCTTCCAGAGCTGCATTGTAGACCCGCGCGATCGCCAGCTTGCGCAGGTCGGGCTTGAACACCTTGCCGACGGCGGTCTTGGGCAGCTCATCGAGGATGCCGATGAATTTCGGCCGGGCGGCGCGTTCATGCACGTGAACGCGGCAATGCTCCATCAGCTCCTCGGGCGTGACCGAGGCGCCCTCGACCAGTTCCACATAGGCGCAGGGAATTTCCCCGGCATGGGCGTCGGGCTGGCCCACGGCGCCGGCAAAGGCGACGGCCTCGTGGCCCAGAAGAGCCTCCTCGATCTCGGCCGGGTCGATGTTGTGGCCGCCGCGAATGATCAGATCCTTCGCCCGCCCGGTGATCCACAGATACCCGTCCTCGTCGATCCGGCCCAGATCGCCCGTGCGCAGATAGCTGTCGAAATGATAGAGGTCGCGATTCTTCTCTTCCTCGGTATAGGTATGGCCGGGCCAGACGCCGGGATTGGCGACGCAGATCTCGCCCACCTCGTCCACCGCGCATTCCTGCGGGCCGTCGGGGGTGGTCTTGAGAATCTTCACATCCGTATAGGGAAACGGGATGCCCACCGAGCCGATCTTCTTCACCCCGTCCACCGGGTTGCACGACACCAGACAGGTCGCCTCGGTCAGCCCGTAGCCCTCGATGATGTTGACGCCGGTGGCCTCCTCGAAGCGGCGGAACAGCTCCACCGGCAGCGGGGCCGAGCCGGAAAACGCGGTCTTGACCGAGCTCACATCGGCATCGACCGGGCGCTGCATCAGCGCCGAGATGGCGGTGGGCACGGTGATGATGAAACTGACCTTCCAGCGCTCGATCAGCTTCCAGAAATTGTCGAACACCCCCTCGCCGCGATAGCCTTGGGGGGTGGGGAACACCACATGCGCGCCACTGGCCACCGCCGCCATCAGGATCACATGCACCGCAAAGACGTGAAACAGCGGCAGCGGGCAGATGATCGTGTCCTTTTCGGAAAACAGCAGCTTCTGCCCCAGCCAGCCATTGTAGATCACCCCCGAATAGCGGTGCTGCGCCACCTTCGGCATCCCCGTCGTGCCACCGGTATGGAAATGGAACGCCACCCGGTCCCGCCCGCTGTCCTCGAAGGTCAGGGCCACCGGCTGCCTGGCCAGCTCGCGATCGAAACGCCGATAGTCGGCATGAGCCAGCTCTTCCTTGTTCGGCATCTTCGGCCGGATGAAGGGCACGATCCACGACTTGGGCGGCGTCAGATAGCGGTTGAGATCCACCTGCAGGATGGTCTCCACCTTCGGGGCGTGGCGCACCGCCTCGTTGACCTTCTGCGCCACGTCCGTCTTGGGAAACGGCGCCAGCGTCACCACCACCTTCGCCCCCGTTTCGCGCAGGATCGAAGCGATCTGCTCGGGTTCCAAGAGCGGGTTGATCGGGTTGACGATCACGGCAATCGCCCCGCCCAGCAGGGTGATGATGGTCTCGTTGCAGTTGGGCAGCACATAGGCCACCACGTCGTTTTCGCCGATGCCCAGCGAGCGGAACAGGTTGGCGGCCTGGCACGACCTTTCCAGCAGCTGCCGCCATGACAGCGTCTCGGCCTTGTCCGTGGGGCCGGACAGAAGCTGGAAACTGACGGCATTGCGGTCGGGAAAGGCCTGCGCCGTCTGCGACAGCATCTGATACAGCGTGACCGGCAGATCCCGCTCTTCCCACGCGGCTTCGGCTTCGATCGACCGCTTGTCTTCCATGCCGGCAAAGGTCATGCGCAATCCTCCCCCATCGCCCCTCGGGGCCGCCATCTTCAACGGATGCTGCAGGATGGCCACAAACCGCCCCCGACGCAAGCATGCCCGGTTCCGAATGACCTTGCGGAACGGCAGATGACGTTGCGCCACTCCCTCTTCCTCTTGCCCGAAAATACTCCCGCCGGAGGCATGCGCGCCGGCACAGGCGCGCATTCGGGAAAACTGCCCCGCTACTCGGCCGCCAGCCCGTCGGTGAACTGCAGCCGCGCCAGACGCGCATACAGCCCGCCGCCGGCCACCAGCTGGTCATGGGTGCCGATGTCCACGATCCGGCCCTGCTCCATCACCACGATCCGGTCGGCCTTCTTCACCGTGGCCAGCCGGTGCGCAACGATCAGCGTGGTCCGCCCGGCACTGAGCGCATCCACCGCCCGCTGCACGGCCAGTTCGCTCTCGGCGTCAAGGGCACTGGTCGCCTCGTCCAGCAGCAGCACCGGCGCATCGCGCAGAATCGCCCGGGCAATGGCGATGCGCTGCTTCTGCCCTCCAGAAAGCATCACGCCGCGTTCGCCCACGAAACTGTCATAGCCCTCGGGCAAGGCGCTGATGAACTCATGCGCCGCGGCCGCACGGGCGGCGGCCTCGACCTCGGCATCGGTGGCGTCAGGGCGGCCGAAACGGATGTTTTCGCGCGCCGAGGCGCCGAAAATCACCGGATCCTGCGGCACCAGGGCGATTTCGCGCCGGAAATCCGCGCGCGCCAGCTCGGTCAGAGCCATTCCGTCCAGCAGCACCTGCCCCCGGTCGGGATCATAGAACCGCTGGATCAACTGGATGATCGTGGTCTTGCCCGCCCCCGAAGGCCCCACGAAGGCCACCGTCTCGCCCGGAGAAACCTTCAAAGACACGCCATCCAGCGCCGCCACCTCAGGCCGGGACGGATAGCGGAAGGTCACGTCATGAAACTCGATCTCGCCGCGCACCGGTCGCGGCAGGGCACGCGGCGCAGGAGGATCCCTGACCTCGTCCTCGGCGGTCAACAGCTCCACCAGCCGCTCGGTCGCCCCGGCGGCGCGCTGCAGCTCGCCCCAGATCTCGGACAGCGCCGCCACCGATCCGGCCATGATCACCGAATAGATCACGAACTGCACCAGCGCGCCTTCGGTCATGATCCCGGCACGCACATCCCGCGCGCCCATCCACAGAACACCGACGATGCCGGTAAAGACCAGGAAGATCACGATCACCGTCAACAGCGCGCGCACCATGATGCGCCGCTGCGAAACCCGATAGGCGGTCTCGGTCATGCGGGCGAACTCCGCCCGGCTGGCATCCTCGTGGGTAAAGGCCTGCACCGTCTGCACCGCGCCCAGGGCCTCCGAGGCATTGCCCGACGAGGCCGCGATCCAGTCCTGGTTCTCGCGGCTGACTGCGCGCAACCGCCGCCCCAGCAGCAGGATCGGCACCACCACCACCGGCACGATCAGCAGCACCATTGCCGTCAGCTTCGGCGAGGTCAGCAGCATCAGCGTCAACCCGCCCACGAACAGCAGCAGGTTGCGCAGCGCGACCGAGGCCGACGACCCCAGGACCGACTGGATCAGCGTGGTGTCGGTGGTGATCCGGCTCAGCACCTCGCCGGTCATGATCTTCTCGTAGAATGCCGGGCTCATCCCGATCACGCGATCGAACACCGCCTTGCGGATATCGGCCACGACCCGCTCGCCCAGTTTCGTGACCAGCGCATAGCGCAGACCGGTGCCGATCGCCAGAACCCCGGCGATGGCCAGCGCGGCAAGGAAATACTGATCCAGAAGCTCGTTGTCCTCGACGCGGAAATTGTCCACGACCCGGCGCACCGCCAACGGCAGACTCAGCGACGTCATCGCGGTCAGCACCAGCGCCGCCCCGGCCCCCGCCATCAGCCCCTTGTAGGGGCGCAGAAACGGCCACAGGGCGCGCAGCCCCCCGATCCGTCTCGAAACCTCGCGTTCCTCGGGGCCCCCGGAAACGGGCGCCGCGGTCTTCGATCGCGCCATTGCCAAACTCCGCTGTCATCGCTCGTCCGGCCGCGGGTCCACCCCGACATCCGCTGCCTTGCCTGGCCGCTTCATGGCGACCGGCGCGGCCGGGGTCAAGCGGTCAAAGCCCCGCAGCCATCGCACATGCGCGTGAGACCCGCCCCCGCCGGGGACTCTCCAGCACCCGAAAAACGGTTTTCTTTCCGCATGTTGTGAACTGGAGCGGGTAGACGGAATCGAACCGACATCACCTGCTTGGAAGGCAGGGGCTTTACCATTAAGCTATACCCGCTCAAGCGCCTTCGCTGCATATTTTACCTGCCTCCGGCCGTCAAGCCGGAAACCCCGCCACCTTCGCCCCCGCCCTTCCTCTTGCCGGAAATACTCCGGGGGAGTCGCGGCTTGCCGCGACGGGGGCAGAGCCCCCGCACCATCCCCCTCAGTTGCAACGCATGTGGCGGCTGCCCTGGCAGGCAAGACTGCGAACGCTCCATGTGCTCTTCAGATAGGCGATGATGGAATCGATCTGCTGATCGGTGAGCTTCTCCTTCCACGCGATCATGCGTTCGTTGCGAGGAGAGCCCTCGCGGATCGTCGCCCGCAGCCCGGCATCCGAATGGTGCCAGGCATGCATGTCGTTGTTCAGCGCCGGTGCCTTGAATCCGAACTCGTCCTGCGCGGTGGGATTGTCGGGGCTTTCGCCGATACCGCCGACCCCATGGCAGGTCTGGCAGGTCTCGGCAAAAAGCGCCTTGCCGGCGGCGATGCGCTCGGGCGTGGCCAGGTCGCTGCCCTCGAAACTGATCCAGCTGACACCGCCATCCCGGCTGAGCAGGATCGCCCCGGTATCCGCCACGCCGTAGATCGTACCGCCGGGGGCCTCCACCAACGCCCGCAAGTAGCGGTCCTCGAACCCGGAGGCAACGGTTGTCCACTCCGCCCCGGCCTCGTCCGCGATCATGAATCCCGTGCCATAGACGAAGGCGCCGACGCGACCACCCGACAGGCTGGCCACCGCCGTCACCGGGTTCTGCGTGACCGCGATCTCGGCCCAGCTTTGCCCGCCGTCGTCGCTGATCCGCAGGCCGGTCATGGTGCCGGCATAGATCCGCTCGGCCCGCGTGCCCGACATCGCCACCGCCAGCGTTTCCTTCGGGGTCGCCCCCGCGCGCACCCATGTGGCACCGCCATCAGAGCTCAGCATGATCTCCTCGGCCAGTCCCGCAACCCGGTCGGGATCGACCCGGCTCACCGAAAGAGAGGTCACCGCCACGCCGTCCCTGCCGTCCGTTCCGGGCAAGGCCGTCCAGCTCCGGCCGCCATCCTCCGAACGCAGGATGCCCCCCGGTTCGCCGTTCTCTCCGAAACCGCTCAACAGCAACCGGCCGGCATCTCCACCCGCCACCGGGGCCAGCCCGACCACGGCCATGGAGACCTGCGGCAGAACTTCGGCAAAGCCATCGGGCGCCGCCCTCAACAACCCGTATTCGGTGGCCAGCAGCACCCGCCCCGGCGCGGTCGGGTCAGGCGCCACGCCGAAGACCGATTGCAGCGCATCGATCGGGCCGCGCCGCGACTGTTGCGCCGAAACCGGCTCCAGGGCCGTCAGAACCGACAGGGCGGCAAACGCGGCGGTCGGGATCAGTTTGCGGATCATGTTCTTCCTTTCCAACGGGCGGACCCGGTCGGCCCGCCATGCCCAGATGGTCGCGCATCTGCCACCGGGGCGGCAGATGCCGGACCTGTTCAAATCGTCACGCAGGGGCCGACCGCAGCCGGCCCCCCCTCCGTCCCCGCGCATGTCTTCGGGGGCAGGTTAGGAATTCCGGCGCGGGCAAGGTCAAGAGGACTCCGGGCCGCACCGGAAAGTTTGCGCCTCATGTCGGGTCAAGCTTCAGCCGATCGTGACCACCGTATCCTCGGTGAACTCGTAAGGCGGCAGATCGAGGTTGCGGGGCGCCGGCCCCTTCCTGATCCGTCCGGCGGTGTCGTAATGCGATCCGTGACAGGGGCAGAACCAGCCGCCCCAGTCGCCGCGCGGGTCGCTTTCCTCCTGGCCCAGCGGGATGCAGCCCAGATGCGTACAGACCCCGATGACCACCAGCCATTCGGGGCGTTGCGCCCGTTCGGCATCGGTGGCCGGGTCGATCAGGTCCGGGTTGTTGTCGTCGGCGCGCGCCATCTCGATCCGCTCGGGCGGGCGGTGGTCGATGAACACGGGCTTGCCGTGCCACTTCACCATGATCCGGGTGCCTACCGGCACATCCGCCAGATCGACCCGAACCGAGGACAGAGCAGTCACGTCAGCCGATGGATTCATGCTGTCGATCAGCGGCCAGACGGCCGCGCCCGTCACCACCGCCCCGGTCGCCGCCGTGGCGTAGTAAAGAAAATCACGTCTGTCGGTGCCGGTGTTTTCCGCATCTTTCGAAACGGTGTCCGAATGTTGCATGTTACACCTCCTCGTCATTTGTCTGCGGCAACCTGTTCACCAGGTCGCCCAGGAACGGATGATCGGGCCGGCATTCGCCGTCGCAGCGCCGGATCAGATCCAGCAGTGCCTCCCGAAGCGATTCGCAGTGCCGCCGCTTTTCCTCCATGCGGTCCAGATGCGCGATGGCCAGCCGGCGAACATCCCGGCTGGAGCGACCTTCGTCCTCGTAGAGCGACAGCAGCGTGCGGCAATCTTCGACCGAAAACCCGACCGAGCGCGCCCGCGCCAGAAAGATCAGCTTGCGGCAATCGTCGGTCCGGAACTTCCGGTAACCGTTGTCCGAGCGATCCGGCCGGATCAATCCGACATCCTCGTAGTAACGGATTGTCTTGCACGGCAATCCGGACGCTGCGGCGACCTGGCTGATATTCATGCCGACCTCCATGTTCTTGCCCGAGGCGACGTTTTCAAGGCGTCTTCAGCCTCGCCCTTCGAATCATGCGGGATACAGCAGGGGGAAGGTCAACAGGGAAAGCGCATTCCCGCCTGCGGTTCTGCGCCCGGATCGAAGGGGGGCGGATTCTCCTTGACCTTCCGGTGGGAGGACCCCCTACCCACGGGGTCGGGCGCCGCATGGAAGCGGCCGGCACAAGAAGGAAACGAATGGATGAACTGGCTTGCGGAAAACTGGATACTGGTTCTGCTTGGCGGCGGAATGGTTGCAATGCACCTTTTCGGCCACGGTCATGGCGGAAAGGGCGGCAAGGGCGGAGGCTGCGGGCCCAGCTGCAGCAGCAAGAATGACAAAGCCCGGCCGGCCGACGAGGTGGCCGAGGCGGAAGATATCCGCCGCCCGTCCTGACGGCGCCGCCGCCGGTCCTGCGAAACGGCGGCCAGGTAACCACGGGCCTGCGGGCGTGATCCCCACGAAGGGATCACGCCCGGCCTGTTCCTACCCCCCCTGTTCGGAGAGGGCCTTCTCGATGATACGGCGCCGCGGGTCGTCCTGCGCCAGGTCGGCGGCCAGCCCCTGGGCCTTGCGATAGGCCTCGACGGATTTTTCCGTCTCGCCCAGAACCCGATAGGCATTGCCCAGCTTGAGCCAGCCGTCCAGATCGTCGGGCTGCTCGGCCAGGCGCGTGGCCAGGCGGTCCACCATCGAACGGATGAAAGCCTGGCGCTCTTCCTCGCTCATCTGGCCGGCTGCGGCGACATCTCCGGCCGACGGCCCCGGCGCGGCCTGCGGAACCGAAACCGGCTCGGCCCCGATCCGGCTGGCCAGAGCGTTGGCGCGGCCGGCCACCGGGTCCATCCACGGCACATAGGCCGTTTCCTGCTCGACCCGCTCCTTGAGCATGGTATAGGCCTTTTCCAGTTCGCCCGACTGCTCGTATGCCATCGCCTTGTAATAGATCGCGGCCACGTTGTCGGGCTGCATCTTCAGCGCCAGGTCCAGCGCCGCCTCGGCCTTCGGCGAAACGATGCCGTCATCCACGCGGATCAGGATTTCCGCGTAATAGGCGTAGATCTCGGGCCCGATGGCGTCGCCGCCCCGCTGGATCAGGGTGGAGATCGCCCAGGCGGCCTCCTCCGGCTGACCGGTTTCCATGTAGGTCCGCGCCAGCATCACCCAGCCTTCCGGGCGCAGCTCGCTGTCGGAAAGAAGCCTCTCGCGCAGCCGTGCGATCAGAACCTGAAGCTCCTGGGCACGGGTGCGCTCTTCCTCGCGGTCGGCAAAGCGGAGCGAGGGCAGATCGGGATGGCCGAGCCGATAGTAGATCCCGCCGCCGATCGCCGGCACCGCAAGCGCCGCGACAAGGACCAGCCACTTGCCGCCGCTGCCGCCTTCGCGGGTTTCGGCACCGCGGGGTGCGCGGATCATCCGGCGCTTGATCTCGATCCGCGCGGCCTCGGCATTGGCCGGGGTGATGAGGCCGATGGCCTCGTCACGGTCGATTTCCTTGAGCTGGTCCACATAGACGGAGTGTTCCCGCCCCGCGAATTCGGCCCTTTGCCGGGCCCGCAGCAGCGGGATCAGCAGGGTAAGGGTCGTCAGCGCAATCATCGCCGACGCAATAAGCCAGAAAGTCAACTGTCTGCCTCCGCCTTTTCGTTCTGTATGATTTTCTCGATCTGGGCCAGTTCCTCTTCGCTGAGTTGACCCGGACCCGCCGCCGCCTGCCGGTTCACGCGCCTGACCAGCACGAAAATCCCGGCAGCACCGGCTGCGGCGATCACGAAGGGCGCAAACCACAGCGCCCAGGTTTCCGGCTTGAAGGGCGGCTTGAGCAGAACGAAATCGCCATAGCGCGCAACCAGGAAGTCGAAGATTTCCTGGTCCGTGTCACCGGCCACCAGGCGTTCGCGGATCAGGATCCGCAGGTCGCGCGCGATGCCGGCATTCGAGGTGTCGATGGATTCGTTCTGGCACACCACGCAGCGCACCTGGGCCGAGATCTCCCGCGCCCGCGCCTCGAGCACCGGATCGTCGAGGATTTCGTCCGGCTCGACCGCCAGCGACAGGATCGGAGCAACGCCGATCAGAATCGCCGCGACAAGAAAACGAAGTCGTCTCATTTCCCGGCCTCCTTCCACCCGGCTTCACGCAGCGCCGACATCACCTTCTTCTGGGCGTCCGCGCCGATGATCGGCCCGACATAGCGATAGACCACCGTACCGTCTCCGCGGACGATGAAGGTCTCGGGGACGCCGGTCAGGCCCCATTCGATCGCCACCCGGCCATTGAGGTCGAAGCCGATGCGCGAATACGGGTTGCCGAGGTCGGCAAGCCAGTTGCGGGCGTCCTCGGCCTTGTTCTTGTAGTTGATCCCGTACAGCACCACGCCCTTTTCCCTGACCAGCCGGGACAGCACGGCGTGCTCGGCCTTGCAGGGCACACACCACGACGCGAAGACGTTGACCAGAACCGGCGGCCCGCCGGCGGTCAGGTCGGCCCTTTTCAGCCCCGGCACGTCCACGCCCGGAATCGGCGGAAGGTCGAATTCCGGCGCCGGCTTCGAGATCAGGGCTGACGGAACCTCCTTGGGGTTGCGGTCGGCCCACAGGCCCCACAGGGCGAACCCCCCGATGCCCAGGGCGACGACCAGCGGCAGAAACAACAGAAAGCGTTTCATCCGTTTTCCTCATTCAGCCGGGGTGGGTGCCATGGCGGTGCGCCGTTTCTTCCGGGCCGGGGCTCCGACCCGCAGCCGCCGGTCGCTCAGCGACAGGACCCCGCCCAGCATCAACAGCAGCGAGCCAAGCCAGATCAGCCCCACCAGCGGTTCGTAGACCACGCGCAACGTCCACTTGTCGCGGATGTTTTCGTCGGCCGGTTCGCGGATCGACGTATAGAGGTCGCCCGCCGGAGTCGAATAGATCGACGATTCGGTGGTCGAGGATCCGGCGATCGTGTAGTTGCGCCGCTCCGGGTAAAGCGTGGTGATCGACTTGCCGTCCTTTTCCACCTCGAGGATGCCGCGAGTGGCGATGTAGTTCGGTCCCTTGACGTCCTCGGCCCCGCGGAAGGTCAGGTCGAACCCGGCAATCTCGACCGTGGTCCCCGCCTCGGCAAAGGTGGTCACTTCCGATTTCCACGCGGTGGAGCCGACCATGCCGAAGATCAGCACCCCCAGGCCGGCATGGGCCAGGGTCATGCCGTAATGGGACCGCGGCAGGTTGCGGGCGCGGCGCATGGCCTCTGACAGCGGAACCTGGCCCAGCTTGATCCGCCAGGCCCATTCCTGAACCGACGAAATCAGCAGGAAGGTGGCCGTCAGCAGCGCCAGAGCGGCAAGGATCGGGCCGTTGGTGGTGACGTACCAGGTCACGATGCCGACGCCCAGCGCCACTACTGCCGCCCATTTCAGGCGATCGGCGATCCCGCCCAGATCCGCCCGTTTCCATGACAGGAACGGCCCGATTCCGGCGAGAATGACCATGGGCAGCATCACCGGCACGAAGGAGGCGTTGTAATAGGGCGGTCCGACCGAGATCTTCTCGCGCGTCAGCGCCTCCAGCACCAGCGGATAGAGGGTGCCGAACAGCACCGTCGCCGCGGCAGTGGTCAGCAGAAGGTTGTTGATGAGCAGCCCCGTCTCGCGACTGACCGGACGGTAGAGCCCACCGCCCTCCATCGCCGGGGCACGCCAGGCGAACAGGGCCAGCGACCCGCCCACCGCGATGACCAGCAGCAGCAGGATATAGAAGCCGCGCGCCGGGTCGGTGGCGAAGGCGTGAACGCTGGTCAGCACCCCCGAGCGCACCACGAAGGTCCCCAGCAGGCTGAGCGAGAATGTCAGGATCGCCAGCAGGATGGTCCAGCTCTTGAAGGCATCGCGCTTCTCGACCACGATGGCCGAGTGCAGCAGCGCGGTGCCCACCAGCCAGGGCATGAAGGACACGTTCTCGACCGGATCCCAGAACCACCAGCCGCCCCAGCCCAGCTCGTAATAGGCCCACCAGGACCCCAGCACGATGCCTGCCGTCAGCAGCGTCCAGGCCGCCAGCGTCCAGGGCCGCACCCAGCGCGCCCAGGCGGCGTCGATGCGCCCTTCGATCAGCGCCGCCACCGCGAAGGAAAACACGATCGAGAAGCCCACATAGCCCAGATAGAGGAACGGCGGATGCAGCGCGATGCCGATATCCTGAAGCAGCGGGTTCATGTCGTTGCCGTCAAGCGGCGGGTTCGGCACCCGGGTGAACGGGTTCGAGGTGAACAGCATGAACGACAGGAAGCCCACCGAGATCCAGCCCTGCACGCTCAGCGTCCGGGCGCGCAGGGCGTCGGGGATGTTGGCCCCGAACAGCGCTACGCCGCCGCCGAAGATGGTCAGGATCAGCACCCACAGCAGCAACGAGCCCTCATGGCTGCCCCATGTGCCGGCGATCTTGAAGATCATGGGTTTGAGCGAATGCGAGTTCGCCACGACGTTCAGGACCGTGAAGTCGCTGACCACGAAGGCCCACATCAGGGCCGCGAATGCGATCAGGACGAGCACGAACTGGACAAGCGCCGTGGTCGTCCCCAGCCGCATCCAGGTCAGGTTGCCGCGTGACGCGCCGATCATCGGGATCGTGCTCTGAACGAGCGCAACCCCCAACGCCAGCGCCAGCGCCAGATGGCCGATTTCAGGAATCATCTTCTGCTTTCCTCATGTGCGAAGCTCCGGGCGCTCTGGCGCCTAGCACTTCCAGTGGGTGGAATGTCAATGACCGGCGCGCAAGAACGGCGCAGATCGCGGAATTTTGTTCGAAACGGTATCGCAACCTCCGGTTTTCGTCGAAATGACACCTTGATCCGGTGCCCGGACCGCCGCTGCGGGGCGGGTTCGTTCATGATCTGATGCTGGATCGCGTACAATCAAACCTCCTGCATGTCCCGGTGCCGCCGGAGAAAGGCGCGTTCGTAGATGAAGACCAGTGCCATGCCGGTCGCGGCATAGACGACGATCATCGGATCCGACTGCCATTTGAGGGTGGTGAACGCGGCCAGGACGACCGCGTCGAGGGCCAGTGCCGTCAGCAGGATCCACGCGCGTACCGCGATCTGTCCGCGCAGGTTGCGCCACACGCCCCAATGCACGGCCATGTCCATCACCAGATAGAAGAAGGCGCCGAGCGAGGCGATTCGCGACAGGTCGAACAGGACCGTCAGAAGCCCCGCGATCACGACGGTATAGACGAGGGTGTGCGACTGGATCGGCCCGCGCATGCCAAAGTGGCGATGCGGGATCATCTTCATGTCGGTGAGCATCGCCAGCATCCGCGACACGGCGAAGACGCTTGCGATCAGCCCCGAGGCGGTGGCCACCATCGCCAGCGCCACGGTCAGGTACAGCCCCGCCTGCCCCAGCATCGGCTCGGCCGCTTCGGCCAGCGCATAGTCCTGCGCCGCGGCGATCCGCTCGGGCGGCAGGCTGGAGCCTACGGCGAAGGCGACCAGCAGATAGACCACCGCGCAGACCGCGATCGAGATCATGATGGTGCGCCCCACATTGCGGTGCGGATCAACGATCTCGGCGCCGCTGTTGGTGATGGTGGTGAAGCCCTTGAAGGCAAGGATCGACAGCGCCACCGAGGCCACGAAGCCGCCGGGCGCGAAATCGGCCCCCGTCCCGGCCCCGATCCCGGCCCGCCAGGTCGCCCCGCTGGCCCACAGGGCGGCGATGCCGAACACGGCGATGCCCCCGATCTTGAGCGCGGAAAGGATGATCGACCACATCCCCACCGACCGGTTGCCCGAGGCATTGACCAGCCAGGCGAGAACGATCAGTCCCACGCCGATGATCGGCACCAGCGGACCGCCCGAGATGTCGAAGGGCCGCAGGGCATAAGCCGCGAAGGTCCGCGCCACGAGGCTTTCATTGATGACCATCGACAATGCCATGAGAAGCGAGGCCGCAGCCGCGACCGTTCCGGGCCCGTAGGCGCGGGTCAGGATCATGGCGATACCGCCGGACGATGGCCACGCGTTGGACATTGCCACATAGGTATAGGCCGAAAAGGCGGTGACAATGGCGCCTGCGACAAAACTTAGCGGAAACCACGGCCCGGCCAGCCCGGCGATCTGCCCGGTCAGCGCGAAAATGCCCGCGCCGATCATCACGCCGGTGCCCATGGCAACGGCGCCGGTCAGTGTGATCGACCCGGCCTTCAGGGCGGCGTCATGTCCGGTTCCGCGCTCTTCCATCGGGGTCTGCCTTTCCTTCCCTCTCCATGCGGCGCGACCTCACGGACGCGCCATTTCCTTGCCCCGGCCGATCCGCCGGGCCGGGCGGTGCGCCCCCGGCGGAGTGCCGGGGGCGCGGGCCTTCAGGGCAGAGCCACCATCTGGTGCCCCACGTCCTCGACCTTGATCTCGCCCTCGGCCTTCATCGTCGCCTGATCGACGATCCAGACCTTGGGCTCTTCGCGGCTGGACACGAACAGCTTGCCCGTGCCCGGCACGACGGTCAGGTGATAGGGCGCCGGCGCCAGCGGGGCGCTGCGCTGCTCTTCGCTGGCCAGATCTATCGCCACCAACCTGTCACTTCCCTGACCGGCGACGAACAGCGTGTCTCCTCGTTCGGACAGGTCGATGCCGTGCAGCTCTCCGCCGATCTGCCATTTGTCGGTCACCTTGCCCGAGGCCAGATCGACCCGAACGACCCCGCCGGCGTCGCCATCGATGACGAAGGCCGCCGAACCTTCCCCGTTCAGCACCAGGTGTTCAGGCGCCTCGGCGATCCTGGCGTTTCGCGTCACGAAGCCTTCCTCCACGTCGATCTGGCTGAGCGTGCCGTTGCCCGAGTTGGAAACATACACCGACTTGCCGTCCGGCGCGAAGACGGCATAGTTCGGCATCGGCCCCGTCGCGATGAAGCCCTTGAAGGACAGGGTTTCCAGGTCGATGAGCGACACGCCGCCGCCGGCCGGGTGGGTTGCCACCGCATAGCGCCCGTCGGGCGAGACGGCCGTGTGGTGGACGGCGCCGGGCACCTCGATCCGGCGCACGATTTCGCCGGATTTCCTGTCGATGATGGAAACCAGGCTCAGCCCCATGTTGTCCGGCATCGCGCCCTTGGGCTTCTTGGCGTGATGGGCGGCGTGATCGGCCTTGCTCACGCTCTTGGGCTTGTCCATCTGCCCCATGTCTTCGCGGTCGATCTCGGTAAAGCTGCCGGCGACGAGATATTCCGAACCCGGCGCACCGCCCAGGCCGTGAACCGCCTCCAGACCTTCGATGCGCGACGTGATCTCTCCGGTTTCTGCCTCGACGACGAGGACCGAGTTGGCGTTGCCGTCCGGGATGTAGACCGTGCCCGCAAGGGCCGCAAACGGCGCGGCAAGCGCGAAGACGGATGCTCCGACGAGAAGTTCGAGACGTTTCATTTCTTCTTCCTTTCTTCGACTGGAACCCGAACCCTTGCCGGCGCGCCGAGCGTTGCCCGGTAAAGCACCGCCATGAGGACGGGGGTCAGGATGAGAGTTGTCACAATGGCCAGCATTTCGGCCTCCATGGGTGGTGAGTCGGGAAGGGAGTCGCCCCCCGCGCGCGGGCTGCCGCGGGAAACGGCGCGCCGACGACGGTGGAATTGGGGTATGCGAACATTTTCTCTCTCCCCGGTTCGAGGACCGCGCGGCGCGCGGCAGTACCATCCGGGCCCGGCAGCATCAGCCGCCGCCGGGGCCGGAAATCGGACTCAGGAGAGGTTGGGAGGATGCGGCAGCGGGGGCGCGTTCAGCCCGGGATGCGGAACGCCTTCGCCGGCGCGGGAAACGGTGGTGGAAACGGGCAGGAACCGGACCGGAGCCACGCCCGGAACGACGGCCTGGCAATCGGAATGCAGGATGCAGTCCGACGCCGAGGCGGGCAGGACGGCATCGTCATCGCCATCTCCGCCGGTCATGTCGGGAACGGAAACCGCGTGGGCCGCGACATTCTCGGCCGGCATCGGGGCGGCATGGCCCGGAAGCGCCGCCAGAACGATGACCGCCAACAGCAGCGCGGACAGGACGAATCGCGCCACGGCGGCAATGCCGCCCGGCCTCTCCGTCATTTCCCGCCACCCGTCGAACGTCATCTCGAATCCCTTCACGTCCCGGCGCAGACTATTGCACCCCGCCGCCTTCACCTTGATCTTGCTCAACCTGCGCGCGGGGTCCGCCGGAGCCGGAGCTGCGCCGTTTCCATGCCGCCCAGATCAGCGGCGCGCCGGTGACCAGCCCCAGCAGCAGAACCGGGATCATGCCCCGCGCACCCTCCGACCCGGCCAGTTCGCCACCCAGATGCGCGAGGACGAAACTGGCCGGCAGGATACCCGCCAGCGTCGCCACCGCAAAGCGCCACAGCTGCAGCCGCGTCAGGCCGGCCGCATAGCTGACCATGTCGAAGGACACGAACGGCATCAGCCGGCTGAGGAACACGGTGACCATCAGCGCGTTCTGCGACCCGAACAGGCCGGCATCGAGCCGGTCTCCGAACCATTTCCGCACCGCGTCGCGCCCGGCGAAGCGGGCGATCGCGAAGGCGATGATCGCGCCCAGCTCGGCCCCCGCGGCCACCGCCA
The DNA here is from genome assembly GCF_055386745.1 of Piezobacter thermophilus. Classification (NCBI taxonomy): domain Bacteria; kingdom Pseudomonadati; phylum Pseudomonadota; class Alphaproteobacteria; order Rhodobacterales; family Paracoccaceae; genus Piezobacter; species Piezobacter thermophilus. Next base: position 2,448,331 of record NZ_AP042380.1, read on the forward strand.
CCGTACCCAGAACATGCCCGTAGGCCGCACCCGCCGCCACCGCGATCGGGGCGCTCGGCAGCGGGCTGACGACCACGGCCACGGTCATTAGGGCAACGACCAGAAGCGGCCCCCAGGGGCCGGCCCCGTCGATCAGGGCCCGCACGCTCTCGCGGGTCAGAACGGAGCCGAGGGCACCGCTCCACCACGCCCAAGCAAGAAGGCCGATGCCTCCGGCCGCCAGCACGGCCAGCAGCGTGCGCAGCCTGTGTGCCGGGCGTTTCAGATCGGCCCCTCCCGTTCGATCGGATGCCACTATCGTGGACATGGTCGAATTCCCGCACCTATTTTGCGAGGTATTTCGCCAGCGCGACAATCCCCACGACCGCGAGCACGACGATAATCAGCATCCAGATACCACCAAATCCCATCATCGCGATGCTCCTTGTTGCGTTCGAAGCCGAAGGGGTGCCGATCGGCCCGGTTGTCCTGCCGGTGATATGGGAACCGCTCCTGCCCGATTTCCACCCCTCCCCCGGATCAAGTTGTATCGGACTGTCGCAAGCGCGCGATTTGTTACAATCGGATACAAAAATGACCGACCGGCGCCCCCGCCATCCACGCTCCTGCCCGCGCCGGGCGCGGTGTTTTGGCGCAGCCCGGCACCTTCCGCCCCCGACTTGACCTTCGTCAATTTTTCGCGGCTCCACAGGGCGTATCCGGCTTGCGACGAAACGAATCTCCGGACCACGCAGGTCGTGACTGGCATGATGAAAACTGCGGCACTGCTCGTTCGCCGGCTTTTCATGGCACTGGCGATCGTCATGGCGGCGATCGCCCCCGGCCTGGACGCGATCGGCGACATCACGCCGGTCGGACACGAGGCCGTCGTCGCCGATCACGGCCCGGCCGAGCCGGGCCACGGCCATGAATGCGGCCCGGTGGAAAGCTGCTCGGTCGCGGCAATCGCCGCGCCCGATACATGGCAGACGCTGGACCTTTCGGCCGAACGCCAGCCGGTGACGCAGCTTCACCTGACAGACCTCTGGCATCCCGCCCCCACTTCCCCGGTTCCGATCTTCGTCGGCTGACACGTTCAAACCGACCACTCTGCATCTCTCTGGAACTGGACGAAAACCATGAATACCATCAATTCCCTGCGGCTTGCCGCACTGGCAGGGCTGATTGCCTCTGCCGTCACCCTCCCCGCCTTTGCCTCGGAAGGCCATGACGAAACGGCCGCCAAGGAAGAAACCGTGGCCGATGGCGACAATCACGGCCCCGAGGTCACCCGGCTGCTGCTGCCCAACATGAACAGCGCCCGCGGCATGGACCTCTTCATCGGCAAGGGGTGCTACACCTGCCACGCGGTCAACGGCGTCGGCGGGCATGATGCGGCCGCGCTGGACGCCCACGACATGGACGAGGTGATGAACCCGTTCGAACTGGCCGCGCGCATGTGGCGGATGGCCTCGATCATGATCCCGGCGCAAGAAGAGGCGCTGGGCGAACAGATCGAGTTCACCGGCGACGAGCTGTCCGACATCATCGCCTTCCTCCATGACGACCAGCAGCAGCACAAGTTCACCGACGACCTGCTGAGCGAAGAGCAGATGGCGGCGATGAACCACGAACATGGCGGCATGAAGGCCATGGAAGCGCATGAGGAAGAAATCGGCCATGCCGATGGCGGCGCCGGCGGGCACGGCGACGGCGATGGCGATGGCGAGGCGGGCAATCACGACGAGAAGGTGAACTGACCCCCTTCGCAGGAACCCGATCGGCGCGTCCCCTCCGGGGCGCGCCGATTTTCCTTCGCGACGGATGCGCGCAATATCCCGTCTCCGGCTTTTCCGAAGGCCGCGCGCAACATATGTAGCAGGAGACGACACCGCACGGAGAACATGATGCGCCGCCTGCCCTGCCCGCCCCTGGCCCTGCGCCTTCCGATCCTCCTGATCCTTCTGGTCCTGCCGCTACCCTCGCTGGCCGGCGAAGACGTCTGGAGCGCGCGCCGGGCGTGGGAAGCCGCAAAAAGCGGAGAGCTGATCCTCGTGGATCTGCGCACGCCCGAGGAATGGCGCGACACCGGCGTGCCCGAGGGCGCTTGGCCGATCAATCTCTATGACCGGAACTTCGGGCTCTACATCTCGAAGGTGATCGGCAACAACCCGGACCGGACCATCGGCCTGATCTGCGCCACCGGAGGGCGCAGCGCCTATGTCCTGTCGGCGCTCAGGCGCAACGGCGTGGCCAACGTCATCGACGTGCGCGAAGGGGTGATGGGCTCGGCCGCCGGGCCGGGCTGGAAGGCCGCCGGCCTGCCGATGGTTCCCCCCGAAGAGGCGCTGGAGGCAATGCCTGCGGACTTCACCGCCCACTGACGCGCCCCCCGAAGGCGGGGCACCGCCGCCCGACGACAGCAGAGAATGATGCGCCCTGCCGCTATTCGGTCTTGTCGGTCTTGCGCGCCTCGCGCACCAGCCGCTTCATCTCGTCGAGCGGTATGATCCCCGGCGCCAGCGCCGAGCCGATCACGAAGGACGGCGTGCCCTGGAATCCGAGCTGCTGCGCAAGCTGCATCGAGGTGGCGATGTGCTCGTCGACCTCGGGCGATTTCATGTCGGCGCGCAGCTGCTCCAGGTCCATGCCCAGCCGGGCCGCGATCTTCATCACGCTGGCCTCGTTGGCGCGGCCGCGCAGTTCCATCATCGCCCAGTGGAATTCCTCGTACTTGCCCTGCTTGCGCGCGGCCAACGCAGCACGCGCGGCAAAGACCGAGCCTTCGCCGAGGATCGGCCACTCGCGGTAAACCAGGCGGATGTTGCCGTCCTGCCCCACCAGCGTCTTCACGTCGGGGGCGGCCCGGCGGCAATAGGGGCAGTTGTAGTCGAAGAACTCCACCACCGTCACGTCACCGTCGGGGTTGCCAAGCACCGGCGCGTTCGGATCATGGGTCAGGCGGTCGCGCTGCTTGGTCAACACGTCCCTCGCGGCCTGTGCCTTGGCCTGTTCCTCGCGCTGCTGGAGAATCGCCACCGCCTGCATGATGATGTCCGGGTTCTCCAGTATCGCCTCGAGCGCAAGGCGCTTGACCTCGGCTTCGGTCATTTCCTTCGCCATCGCCACCGGCGCACTCGCCAGAAGAACCAGGGCGAGGCAGATCCGCAGGATTCGTTTCATTTCAGTTCCCTCTCAGTGCTTCGGCCCCGCCCCCTGCGCGCAACCGCCGGGGGCATGGCCGGAATGTTGCGCAGATCAGCCCCGCGCCGCCAGATGGGCGTCGAGATCGTCGAGCCGGTCCTGTCCCCAGAACCGCTCGTCATCCGCATTGACGATATAGAATGGCGCACCGAAGGCCCCTCGGGCAACCGCTTCTTCGGTGTTGGCGGCATAGGTTTCGGCCCCGACCAGAAGCCCGCTGTCGGCAAGCGACGGATCGAATCCCGCCTCCTCCAGACAGGCGCGGATCACCGCATCGTCGGCCACGTCCCGGTCCTCGGCCCAGCAGGCCCGGGTCAGCGCGTGTACCAGCCGCCCCATGTCGCCGCCGCCGGCATTCGCCGCGGCAATGACCGCATAGGAGGAGGGCGCCGGGTTGGTCGGCCAGTGACGCGGCGCGGGATTGAGCGGCAGACCGGCCTTGCGCGCCTGCCGCCGCAATTCCTGGAGGCGGTATTCCTGCCGGGCCGACGCCCGCTGATCGGGCGGCACGCCGCCCGTACGGGCAAAGACCGCCAGCAGATCCACCGGCTTGTAGGCGATGGTCGCCCCGTGCCGCGCCGCGATCTCTTCAAGCCGCGTCGCCGCCAGATAGGTATATGGCGAAATCGTCGCAAAGAAGTAGTCGATATCGGCCATGCACTTTTTCTCCTCCCGGCACCTTTGCGTGACCGTAAGCCCGTGTTAAGCGGTGTCAACATCACGAATCTGTCACCTTGTGATCGCTGCCCCGGGGAAAATCTGAAAATGCCGTCTCGCAACGAACCCAAGCTCATTGCTGGGAACGCAAATCTGCCTTTGGCCCGCGCCATCGCCCGGCGCATGTCCATTCATCGCGGCGTGACCGTGGGCCTCGTGGATGCCCGGGTCGAACGCTTCAACGACGGCGAGATCTTCGTCGAAGTGTTCGAGAACGTGCGCGGCGAGGACATGTTCATCATCCAGCCGACCTCGAACCCGGCCAATGACAACCTGATGGAGCTGCTGGTGATGACCGACGCGCTGCGCCGCTCCTCGGCCCGGCGCATCACCGCGGTAATCCCCTATTTCGGCTATGCCCGCCAGGACCGGCGGGCACGGGCGCGCACGCCGATCACCGCCAAGCTGGTGGCCAACATGCTGACCGGCGCCGGGATCGAGCGGGTCCTGACGCTGGACCTGCACGCCACGCAGATCCAGGGATTCTTCGACATCCCCGTGGACAACCTCTATGCCTCGCCGGTCTTTGCGCTGGACATCAAGACCAATTTCAAGGACCGGATGGACGAACTCATGGTCGTGTCGCCCGACGTGGGCGGCGTCGCGCGGGCGCGCGAACTGGCCAAGCGCACCGGGTCGCCCCTGGCCATCGTGGACAAGCGCCGCGAAAAGCCGGGCGAGGTGGCCGAAATGACCGTGATCGGCAATGTCGAAGGTCGCACCTGCCTGATCGTGGACGACATCTGCGACACCGCCGGAACCCTGTGCAAGGCGGCCCAGGTGCTGATGGAAAGCGGCGCCAGGGAAGTGCACGCCTATATCACCCATGGCGTGATGAGCGGCCCTGCGGTCGAGCGGGTCACGGACTCGGTCATGAAATCGCTGGTCCTGACCGATTCCATCCAGCCCACCCCGGCAGTGCAGAACGCGGCGAATATCCGCATCGTGCCCACCGCACCGCTGTTCGCTCAGGCGATCCTGAACATCTGGAACGGCACCAGTGTCTCGTCTCTGTTCAGCGACGAGACCCTCGTTCCGATCTACGAATCCTTCTACTCCCCCCTGTAGAGCGTATCGCGCCTGATCGCATTCACCGGGCCCCCGGGCAGCTTCGGTCAGCGCACGTCCCAGTCGTCGTCGCTGGCCAGTTCGCCGATCGCCATCCACGCCACCCGGACCCTGGCCACATGCGTGTCCAGCCAGGTGCGAAAGACGATCTCGAAGGCCTGTTCGGTGATGTTCTCGCTCACAATCTCGGCCCGCATGGCCGAGGCCGTGTCCACATCCCACAGCGAAACGCCAAGATGAACCGCCGGCGGGCGCAGGAAGGGCCGGGAAAAACGGATCAATCGGCGCCGCTCGCGCGGGCCCTCGCCGATCCACATCTCGCCGCCATCCTCGAAATCCGAGAACAGCGCCACATCCCCCTGATCCACGCCGATGAGGTGACTTCTGAGTTCCTTCATTCCCGCCCCTGAAGGTCGATCTGCCCGGTTTCTCCGGGTGACGTTACGGCAGAAGAACAACCTTGGCGGAACATGTCAAAGCAAAACCGGCCCCTGTCTTGCAGGAGCCGGTCGCGTTTCTCTGCTCGGCCGGGTCGCGGCCGGCCCGATCTAGATGCGGATATGGTCGCCCAGAGCCTCCATGTCCGCCAGAAGCTTGGCGGCATCGTCCACTAGGTTGGGCTGCTCGCCGGTGGCCTGCTGCGCCGCCTCGTAGCGGGCGCGAGCCTCGGCCACCATCTCGTCCAGATGGGCGCGGGTCATCTCGTCCACCGGAATCGCCTTTTCCGCCAGCACCGACAGGCTGTCAGCGCGGATCTCGGCAAAGCCGCTGGTGACGACATATTCCGACGTCCCCTCGGGCCCTTCGACCCGGACGATGCCCGGGCGCAGGGTGGTGATGAGGGGGGCATGATCGGGCATGACCGTCATGTCCCCTTCCACACCGGGGATCAGGACCGCGCTGGCCTGGAGCGAAGCAAGGCTGCGCTCCGGGCTGACGAGGTCGAATTGCATGCTGTCTGCCATCAGGGGGCTCCTCAGGCGGCTTCGGCGGCCATGCGCTCGGCCTTGGCGATCACGTCCTCGATGCCGCCGACCATGTAGAAGGCAGCCTCTGGCAGGTGGTCGTATTCGCCGGCGACCACGGCCTTGAACGACTTGATGGTTTCCTCAAGCGGCACCTGCACGCCGGGCGAGCCGGTGAACACCTGCGCCACGTCGAAGGGCTGCGACAGGAAGCGCTGGATCTTCCGGGCGCGGGCCACGACCAGCTTGTCCTCTTCGCTCAGTTCGTCCATGCCGAGGATGGCGATGATGTCCTGCAGCGACTTGTAGCGCTGCAGGATCCCCTGCACGTCGCGCGCGACCTGGTAATGCTCTTCGCCGACGATCGCCGGATCGAGGATCCGCGAGGTCGAATCGAGCGGGTCCACCGCCGGGTAGATGCCCAGCTCCGAAATCGCCCGGCTGAGCACCGTCGTCGCGTCGAGGTGCGCGAACGAGGTCGCGGGTGCGGGGTCGGTGAGGTCGTCGGCGGGCACGTAGATGGCCTGCACCGAGGTGATCGAGCCCGCCTTGGTCGAGGTGATCCGCTCCTGCAGGGCGCCCATGTCGGTGGCAAGCGTCGGCTGGTAGCCCACCGCCGAGGGGATCCGGCCGAGAAGTGCGGATACCTCGGAACCGGCCTGGGTGAAGCGGAAGATGTTGTCCACGAAGAACAGCACGTCCGTGCCCGACTGATCGCGGAACTGCTCGGCAAGCGTCAGGCCGGTCAGCGCCACGCGGGCCCGCGCCCCCGGAGGCTCGTTCATCTGGCCATAGACCAGCGCCACCTGGGATTCGGACAGGTTGTCGGGGTTGATGACCCCCGATTCGATCATCTCGTGATAGAGGTCGTTGCCCTCGCGGGTGCGCTCGCCCACGCCGGCAAACACCGAATAGCCCGAGTGCACCTTGGCGATGTTGTTGATCAACTCCATGATCAGAACCGTCTTGCCCACCCCGGCGCCGCCGAACAGGCCAATCTTGCCGCCCTTCGAGTAGGGTGCCAGCAGGTCAACCACCTTGATGCCGGTGACCAGGATTTCGCTTTCGGTGGACTGTTCGACGAATTCCGGCGCCGGCTGGTGGATGGCGCGGGTTTCGGAGGCATCGACCGGGCCCTTTTCGTCCACCGGCTCGCCGACCACGTTCAGGATCCGCCCCAGCGTGGCGTCGCCCACCGGGACCGAGATCGGAGCGCCGGTATCCTCGACTTCCTGACCGCGGACGAGGCCCTCGGTCGCGTCCATCGCGATGGTACGAACGGTGTTTTCGCCCAGGTGCTGGGCCACTTCGAGAACCAGCCGCTTGCCGTGGTTGTCGGTGGTCAGGGCGTTCAGGATTTCCGGCAGCTCGTCGTCGAACTGAACGTCCACCACGGCGCCGATCACCTGAGTGATTTTGCCTTTTGCTTTTGCCATCTGTTTCGTCTCCGGTTGTCTCTTACAGCGCCTCGGCGCCGGAAATGATTTCAATCAGCTCGTTGGTGATCACGGCCTGACGCGAGCGGTTGAACTGGATCGTCAGCTTGTCGATCATCTCGCCCGCGTTGCGGGTGGCGTTGTCCATGGCGGACATCCGCGCCCCCTGCTCGGACGCACCGTTTTCCAGCAGCGCGCTGAATATCTGCGTGGCCACGCCGCGCGGCAGCAGCTCGGCCAGGATCGCGTCCTCGTCGGGCTCGAAATCATAGACCGTGCCCGCATCCCCCCCCGCCTCGACCGAGGCCGGGATGATCTGCAGCGCCGTCGGCTCCTGCGTCACCACGTTGACGAACTTCGAGAAGAAGATCGTGGCCACGTCGAATTCGCCGGCGTCGAAACGGGACAGGATGTCCCGGGCGATGCCCTGGGCGTCCCTGTAGCCCACGCGCTTGACCTCGGTCAGATCCACGTGGCCCACGAACAACTCGCCATATTCCCGCTTGAGCTGATCGCGGCCCTTCTTGCCGACGGTCAGGATCTTCACGGTCTTCCCCTGCGCCTGCAACTGGGCGATGCGCTGCTTGGCCAGGCGGGCGATGTTCGAGTTGAACCCGCCGCACAGCCCGCGTTCGGCAGTCATCACGACCAGCAGGTGAACCTGGTCGCTACCGGTCCCGGCCAGCAGTTTCGGCCCGCCTTCGCCGACCGAGGCCGCCAGCGCCGCCAGAACCGCGTTGAAGCGTTCCGTGTAGGGGCGTGATTCCTCGGCAGCCTCCTGGGCGCGGCGAAGCTTCGCCGCGGCCACCATCTGCATGGCTTTGGTGATCTTGCGGGTCGATTTGACCGACTCGATCCTGTTCTTGAGGTCCTTCAGACTTGGCATGGTCCGAACCCCTTACGCGAAATCGGCGGCGTATTCGTCGATTGCTGCGCGCACCCTTTTCTCGGCCTCACCTTCGATCTTGGGATCTTCGGTGGTGATCCAGTCCAGCAGCTCCTGATGCTTTGAGCGCAGGAACGCCACCAGCCCGGTTTCGAAGCGGTTCACATCCTTGACCTCGATCTTGTCGAGATAGCCCTTGATGCCGGCGAAGATGACGCAGACGATCTCGGCATTGGTCAGCGGCGAATACTGCGGCTGCTTCATCAGCTCGGTCAGCCGCGCGCCGCGGTTGAGCAGCGCCTGGGTGGCGGCGTCGAGGTCCGAGCCGAACTGCGCGAAGGCAGCCATTTCGCGATACTGTGCCAGTTCCAGCTTGACCGAGCCCGCGACCGACTTCATCGCCTTGGTCTGGGCCGAAGAGCCGACCCGCGACACCGACAGGCCGGTGTTCACGGCCGGACGGATGCCCTGGTAGAACAGCTCGGTCTCCAGGAAGATCTGGCCGTCGGTGATCGAGATCACGTTGGTCGGGATGAAGGCCGACACGTCGCCACCCTGGGTCTCGATGATCGGCAGCGCGGTGAGCGAGCCGGCGCCGAAATCCTCGTTCAGCTTGGCCGAGCGCTCCAGCAGGCGCGAGTGCAGGTAGAACACGTCGCCCGGATAGGCCTCGCGCCCCGGCGGGCGGCGCAGCAGCAGCGACATCTGGCGATAGCTCACGGCCTGCTTGGAAAGGTCGTCATAGATGATCAGCGCGTGACGGCCGTTGTCGCGGAAATATTCCGCCATCGCGGTGGCCGAATAGGGCGCGAGGAACTGCAGCGGCGCCGGTTCCGAGGCGGTCGCGGCAACCACGATGGAATATTCCATGGCGCCGTTTTCTTCCAGCTTCTTCACCAGCTGCGCCACGGTCGAGCGCTTCTGGCCGATGGCCACATAGACACAGTAGAGCTTCTTGCTCTCGTCGTCGCCGGCGGCGTCGTTGTAGACCTTCTGGTTGAGGATCGTGTCCAGCGCCACCGCGGTCTTGCCGGTCTGGCGGTCACCGATGATCAGTTCCCGCTGGCCGCGGCCGATCGGGATCATGGCGTCAACCGATTTCAGCCCCGTGGCCATCGGCTCGTGCACCGACTTGCGGGGGATGATGCCCGGCGCCTTGACGTCGGCCACGCGGCGCTCGGTCGCCTCGATCGGGCCCTTGCCGTCGATCGGGTTGCCCAGCGCGTCCACGACCCGGCCCAGCAGGGCGTCGCCGGCCGGCACGTCCACGATCGAGTTGGTGCGCTTGACGATATCGCCTTCCTTGATGTGCTGGTCCGAGCCGAAGATCACGACACCCACATTGTCGCTTTCAAGGTTCAGCGCCATCCCCATGATGCCGCCGGGAAACTCGACCATCTCGCCGGCCTGCACGTTGTCGAGGCCGTAAACCCGGGCAATGCCGTCACCGACGCTGAGCACGCGGCCGATTTCCGCAACTTCGGCTTCCTGACCGAAATTCTTGATCTGGTCCTTCAGGATTGCAGAAATCTCTGCAGCTTGGATACCCATTTATCCGACCTCTTTCATTGCATTCTGGAGGGAATTGAGGCGCGAGCGGATCGACGTGTCGATCATCTTCGAGCCCACCTTGACGACAAGACCGCCGATCAGATCTTCATCGACGGCCGCATTCACGTTGACGGTCTTGCCCACGCGCGCCGACAGCACCTTGGCAAGCTTTTCGGTCTGCGCCTTGGTCAGCGCCTTGGCGCTTACCACCTCGGCGGTGATCTCGTTGCGCTCCTCGGCCAGCCGGGCGCGCAGGGCGACGATCAGCTGCGGCAGCACGAACAGGCGGCGCTTTTCCGCCATCAGGGCAAGTGCGTTCTTCATCACCGGCGCCAGCCCCATCCTTTCGGCGATGGCGGCGATGGCAGCCTCCTGATCGGCACGCGAGATCAGGGGCGAATGGATCAGGGTACGCAGGTCGGCGCTTTCGGCCAGGGCGGCACCCAGATCGTTGAGGCTCTTTTCCAGACCATCGAGGTCATTGTTCTCTTGCGCGATCTCGAAGATCGCGGTGGCATAGCGCGCGGCGATGCCTGCGGAGATCGAAGCTGGTTCGGACACGTCCACCCTTCCGATTTCTGGCCCCGGCCCGGTCGCGCTAGTCAACCACCCCGGGGGCGTGACGAAGCCCCGCCGGAAGGCAGGGCACGAAAATCAGGGGGGATGTAGCAGAGCGGCCCCTGTGCCGCAACATGCGATAGCGCAATCACTTTCGCGGGAACATCGCGCATTTTCAATGGCTTGCCAAAACTGCGACCCTTTGGACGCCAAATCGGGGTCGAAAAATGCGGGCATTTCGCAAATTTCGGCGATTCCTCGGCCGCGCTTCGCCCCCTCTCAAGAACGGCGATCGCGGCCCACGCTTGCGGGAAACCGCTCTGCCCCTGCCCCCGTCAGGCCGGGCGGGCCACACCTTCCAGGACCTTGGGCGCGCGCTGCACCTTGCCCACCAGCGTTCCCTGCGGCGGCAGCACGCGCTTGCCGGCCTCGACCAGGAACACCCCTCCGGCCAGCACCGTGGGCAGCCGCGCCCCGATCCGTTCGAACAGCGGCCCGGCACGAAGCCAGAACCGCCGATCCGACGGCATCTGGTAGAGCGCGGCACAGTGGCGTTCGGGCAGGAACTGGTGCTGGATCAGCTGCGCCTCGAGCTGACGCAGCGTGTAGGGGCGACCATAGCCGAAGGGCGTCGCATCGCTGCGCGACCAAAGCCCGGCGCGGTTGGGCACCACGAACAGCGCCTTGCCCCCCGGCCCCAGCACCCGGCGGCACTCGTCCAGCAGCTCCGAGACGCGCTCGGAGGTTTCCAGCCCGTGCATCAGCACCAGCTTGTCCACATGCCCCGTCTCGACCGGCCACAGCGTCTCCTCGCACAGGACCGAGACGTTGGCCGCCCCGGCCGGCCAGGGCATCACCCCCTGCGGCCCCGGCATCAGCGCCATCACCCGGCGCGCCTGCGCGAGAAAGGGCCGCAGCAGCGGCACGGCGAAACCGTATCCCAGCACCGTCTGCCCCTTGGCCTCGGGCCAGAGCTGCTGCATCCGCGCACGGATCGACACCTGCGCCGCCCGCCCCAGCGTGCTGCGATAATAGAAATTGCGCAGATCCTGCACGTCGAGATGCATTGCGAAGGTCCGTCCGATGGGTCAGGTTCGAGGCGCAGTGTAACAGCCGAAGGATGAAAGGCCATGCCTCTCGAAATCGTCACCATCCCCTGCCTGAGCGACAATTACGCCTACGCGGTACAGGATACCGAAACCGGCGAGGTGGCGGTGATCGACGCCCCCGAAGCCGCCCCCATCCTGCGCACGCTGTCCTTCCGGGGATGGGGGCTGAACATGGTACTGCTGACCCATCACCACCCCGATCACGTGCAGGATCTCGACCTGCTGACCCGCGCCGTCGAGGTGCCGGTGGTCGGCGCCCGCGCCGACGCCCACCGGCTGCCGAAACTGGCTCTGGCCGTCGGCGACGGCGACGCCTTCGCGCTGGGGTTCCAGACCATCCACGTCCATGACGCCGCCGGCCACACCACCGGCCATGTGGCCTATCACTTCCCCGACGGCAACGCGCTGTTCACCGGCGACAGCCTGATGGTCATGGGCTGCGGGCGCCTGTTCGAGGGCGACGCCCGGACCATGTGGGACACCCTCAGCCGCTTCATGGAGCTGCCCCCCGAAACCCGCATCTACTCCGGTCACGAATACACCCTTGCCAATGCCCGCTTCGCCCTGACCATCGAGCCCGACAACCCGGCGCTGATCGAACGCGTGAAACGGATCGAGGCTGCCCGCAAGCGCGGCGACGACACCATGGGCCCGACGCTGGAGGAAGAGATGGCCACCAACCCCTTCCTGCGCGCCTCCCGCCCCGAGGTGAAGGCGGCGCTGGGCATGGAGGGCGCCGAAGACTGGGAGGTCTTCGCCGAGATCCGCCGGCGCAAGGACGCGTTCTGACCGCTTTCGCACGCCCCGCCGACAGGCCGGGTGAGGCATCCTTCCCGCCGCGACATACCCGTCGCGACCGACCCGCCGGGCGTCCGCCTGCGGGCCTTTCCGGGTGGACGTCCCGGCAACGCTCAAACAATTTGTGACCTTGAATTGAAAGAAAACCCTTGAAGAGCGGGCCGTATCAACCAAACTCTAATAATGTAAAGAACATGGTTGGTCCGGGGAACGGCCCGGGCGGGGTTTCACCCGGTTCGCTCTCCATCCGACCCAATACCCAAGGAGCACCCGCGTGCCTTCATTCTCGAGCACTCTGGAACAGGCCATCCACGCCGCGCTTGCGCTGGCGAACGAACGGCGTCACGAATTCGCAACGCTGGAGCATCTGCTGCTGGCACTGCTGGACGAACCCGACGCGGTACGCGTGATGCGGGCCTGCAATGTCGATCTGGACGAATTGCGGGGCACGCTGTCGGAATTCATCGAGGATGACCTGTCCAACCTGGTGACCGACATCGACGGCTCCGAGGCGGTGCCGACCGCCGCCTTCCAGCGGGTGATCCAGCGTGCCGCGATCCATGTGCAAAGCTCGGGCCGGACCGAGGTGACCGGTGCCAACGTGCTGGTGGCGATCTTCGCCGAGCGGGAATCGAACGCGGCCTATTTCCTTCAGGAACAGGACATGACCCGCTATGACGCGGTGAATTTCATCGCCCATGGCGTGGCCAAGAACCCCGCCTATGGCGAAGCGCGCCCGGTAACCGGCGCCGACGATGCCGAGTCCGGCAACCGGACCGAGGCCGAGGCCGAACAGAAGGACAGCGCCCTGGCCAAGTTCTGCGTCAACCTCAACGACAAGGCGCGCGAAGGCGGGATCGACCCGCTGATCGGCCGCGATTCGGAGGTGGAACGCTGCATCCAGGTGCTGTGCCGGCGGCGCAAGAACAACCCGCTTCTGGTGGGGGATCCCGGCGTCGGCAAGACCGCCATCGCCGAGGGGCTGGCGCACCGCATCGTCAATGGCGACGTGCCCGAGGTTCTGTCCAGGACCACGATCTACGCGCTCGACATGGGCGCGCTGCTGGCCGGCACCCGCTATCGCGGCGATTTCGAGGAACGGCTGAAGGCGGTGGTGACCGAGCTGGAAAACCACCCCGACGCGGTGCTGTTCATCGACGAGATCCACACCGTGATCGGTGCCGGTGCCACCTCGGGCGGGGCGATGGATGCCTCGAACCTGCTGAAACCGGCCCTGCAGGGCGGCAAGCTGCGCACCATGGGCAGCACCACCTACAAGGAGTTCCGCCAGCATTTCGAGAAGGACCGGGCGCTCAGCCGCCGGTTCCAGAAGATCGACATCAACGAACCCTCGGTCGAGGACTCGGTGAAGATCCTCAAGGGGCTCAAGCCCTATTTCGAAGAGCATCACGGCGTGCGCTATACCGCCGACGCTATCAAGACCGCAGTCGAGCTGTCGGCGCGCTACATCAACGACCGCAAGCTTCCCGACAAGGCCATCGACGTGATCGACGAGGCCGGCGCGGCGCAGCATCTGGTGGTGGCGGCCCGCCGGCGCAAGACCATCGGCGTGCGCGAGATCGAGGCCGTGGTGGCCAAGATCGCCCGCATTCCGCCCAAGAACGTCAGCAAGGACGATGCCGAGGTGCTCAAGGATCTCGAATCCTCGCTCAAGCGCGTGGTCTTCGGCCAGGATCAGGCCATCGAGGCGCTGTCCTCGGCGATCAAGCTGGCCCGCGCCGGCCTGCGCGAGCCCGAAAAGCCGATCGGCAACTACCTGTTCACCGGCCCCACCGGCGTCGGCAAGACCGAGGTGGCCAAGCAGCTGGCCGAGCTGCTGGGGGTGGAACTGCTGCGCTTCGACATGTCCGAATACATGGAGAAACACGCGGTTTCCCGCCTGATCGGCGCGCCTCCGGGCTATGTGGGTTTCGACCAGGGCGGCCAGTTGACCGACGGCGTGGACCAGCACCCGCATTGCGTGCTGCTTCTGGACGAAATCGAGAAGGCGCACCCGGATGTCTACAACATCCTGCTGCAGGTGATGGACCATGGCGAGCTGACCGATCACAACGGGCGCACGGTCAATTTCCGCAACGTGGTGCTGATCATGACCTCGAACGCCGGTGCCGCCGAACAGGCAAGGGCCGCGATCGGCTTTGGCCGCGACCGGCGCGAAGGCGAGGATACCGCGGCGGTGGAGCGCCTGTTCACCCCGGAATTCCGCAACCGTCTGGACGCGGTGATTTCCTTCTCGCCGCTGCCGAAGGAGGTGATCCTCCAGGTGGTCGAGAAGTTCGTTCTGCAGCTCGAGGCGCAGCTGATGGACCGCAACGTCCATATCGAGCTGACCCGTCCGGCGGCGGAATGGATTGCCGAGCGCGGCTATGACGACAAGATGGGCGCGCGCCCCTTGGGCCGGGTCATCCAGGAGCACATCAAGAAGCCGCTGGCCGAGGAACTGCTGTTCGGCAAGCTCGCCAAGGGCGGCGTCGTCAAGGTGGGCGTCAAGGACGGCGAGCTCGAACTCAGGATCGAGGGTCCGGGCAAGCCGCGCCTGTCCAGCAGCAAGCCGCCGCTTCTGACCGCGGACTGATGCGCGGCGCGCTCCTCGCCGCAGCGGTTCTGGTTGCCTCGGCCGTGACCGCCACGGCCGGGGGCGAAGGGCCGGAACTGGGGCTTCCGCTTGACTGCACGGTGGGCGAGGACTGCTTCATCCAGCATTACGTGGACCGCGACCCCGGCCCGGGGGCGCGGGATTTTCGCTGTGGCACGGCCACCTATGACGGCCACAAGGGCACCGATATCGGCATCCACACCATCGCCGACATGATCCGCGGGGTACGCGTCTTCGCCTCGGCCCCCGGCGTCGTGGTGGCCACCCGCGACGGGATGGAGGACGTGGCCTGGTCGGCGGCAAATGCCGAGCGGGTCAAGGGCCGCGAATGTGGCAACGGCGTCCTGATCCGCCATGAGAACGGGTGGGAGACGCAGTATTGCCACATGCGCCGCGGCTCGGTCACGGTGAAGAAGGGCGAGAGGGTGAACCGCGGCGACACGCTGGGCCTGGTCGGGATGAGCGGCAAGGCCCAGTTTCCGCATGTGCATCTGAGCGTGCGGCACGACGGCAGGCTGGTCGATCCCTTCGATGTCTCCTCGCCCCTTGCCGGCTGCGGACAAAACGGCAAGGCCCTGTGGCAGGAGGACCAGAATCCCGGCTATGTGCCCGGCGGGCTGATCTATTCGGGCTTTTCCACCCGCGTTCCCGAGTACGAAGAGGTCAAGGCCGGCTCGGCTGCGCGCCGTTCGCTGGCGCCGGTGGCCGGGGCGCTGGTGCTGTTCACCTATGCCTTCGACGGCAAGCGCGGCGACGTGATCGAGATGCGGATCGACGGTCCCGAGGGCCAAGTGCTGTCGCAGAACGTCCTGCTGGAAAAGGATCAGGCCCAGTTCTTCCGCGCCGTGGGCAAGCGGCTGCGGGCCGCGCGCTGGCCGGCGGGGACATATACCGGCACCGTGGTGATGATGCGCGACGGGCGCGAACTCGACCGCCAGCACGTGCTGGCAACGGTGGAGTGACCGCCGCCACCCTGCCGCATCCCCCGCACGCGCCGATCAGCGCAGTATCAGCCGCGGCGCCGGGCCGATCGGGATCGGCCCCAGCGCGATGAAGCCGTCGCGCAGGTTCAGTTGCACGTCGATGGCGCGCGGGTTGCCGCCCATACCGGCCAGAAAGCCCAGGGCACGCTCGGCCGAAGCGGCGGCATCGGGCGACAGCCTTCCGGCCGCCTGCGCCATCGCCAGCATCTGCCGCCAGTTCTCGGCCTTGACGGTGATCGCGCCGGAGGGAATCCCCTGCCCGTCCACCGTGACCCTGCCCGCCGCCATCAACCGCAATTCGCCCCAGCGCAGCTCGGCCAGCTTCAGGTCCACCGAAACCGGCTGCGGGCGGCGCTCTTCCAGCGCCCGGCGGTCCCAGGGCCGGTCGAACACGACCTGCGCATCCAGTTCCATCGTCTCGAACCGCTCCGGCAGGCCTTCGGTGGCGCGCGCCAGCCGGCGGATCGCCCTGCCCGGCATGAACCCGTCCGCCTCGACCCGGTAGCGATAGGTGGCCGGGTCCTCGCCCTGCACCATGGACAGCACCAGCGACTGCCCGGCCAGAAGATCTCCGCCCCCCGCCTCGATCCGCCACGGCCCGGAGGTCAGCACCATCCGCTCCACCCCCAGCGAGAGGCCCGGGCGCAGGTTCAGATCGGCGCGCATCTGCGCGGCGGTGATCACCAGGTGCCGGTCGAACCAGGACAGGCGCTGCGCCGTGGGGGCAAAGCGCAGCGTCTGCCGCCCCGGCCAGATGGCGGGGCTTTCAAGGCTGATCCAGTCCGCCTGCCACGCAGCGCCGGTGGCCGGGTCGGCCAGCGCCGGACCGGTCAGCAGGTTGATGTGGCGCAGCGGGTAGCCCGAGGTCGAAAGCGACGCGTAATCGGCCTGCCAGCCGCGGGCGGCCTGGGCGGCAAACCAGTCCGAAATGCCGCGCCGCAGCCCGTAGCCCGCCGCATACCACCAGGCCGACCAGATCAAGCCCAGCGCGATCAGGATTTTCAGCAGCCGCATCATGCCCCGGCCCTTTCCCCTTTGCCCCGCATGGTGTTTACAGGCGCAAACGGGCAAGGACCAGCGCCATGACGATGTGGGTTTTCGGATATGGTTCGCTTCTATGGGATCCGGGCTTTCCTGTGGCCCGGCGCGCGGTGGCGACGCTGGAGGGCTGGCACCGGTCGTTCTGCATGCGCTCCATCCACCACCGCGGGACAAGCGAGTCGCCGGGGCTGGTGCTGGCGCTCGACCAGCTGGCGGGCGCCGCCTGCCGGGGGCTGGCGCTGGCGGTGGCCGAGGGGCATGAGGAACAGACCCTTGCCGCGCTGCGCGAACGCGAGCTGATCTCATCGGCCTATCTCGAACGCAGGCTGGAGGTGCGGCTTGAAGGGGGCGGGCAGGTTACGGCGCTGACCTATGTGATCGA
Organism: Piezobacter thermophilus; assembly: GCF_055386745.1. Taxonomy (NCBI): domain Bacteria; kingdom Pseudomonadati; phylum Pseudomonadota; class Alphaproteobacteria; order Rhodobacterales; family Paracoccaceae; genus Piezobacter; species Piezobacter thermophilus. The sequence continues at coordinate 2,465,625 of NZ_AP042380.1, forward strand.
CCCCGCGCATGTTCAGTATTGCGGCGGGCTGCCGCTGGAAGAGCAGGCGCGGATCATCGCCCGCGCCCGTGGCGGGCGCGGCCCCAACAGCGAATACCTGTTCAACACCGCCCGTCACCTGGCCGAAATCGGGCTGGCCGATCCGGACCTGGAGTGGCTGGCCCGCCGGGTTCGAGCGCTGCTGCCATAAAGCCTTGGCCTTGCGGATCATTTCCCTGTAAGTTCGGCCCCGAGCAGTGAAAGTGCCGGGAACCCTGCCGAATGGCCCACCCAGACAGCGAAACGCGGCCGCAGTTTTCAAGACCCATCCGCCAGATCTTCCTCATGGTGGTGTCTCTGGGCATGGCCGTGTTCGGCGCCTTCGTCGCCCTGCCCCGGGTGCTGCCGGTGTTCGAGGCCAACCCCTATCTCAACGGCTTCATCGTCTTCGTTTTCGTGATCGGGGTGCTGGCCTGTTTCTGGCAGGTGTTTCAGCTCATGGGATCGGTGCGCTGGATCGAACGCTTCGCCGCCGGCGAGGCCGATGACGGCGCCCGCCCGCCCCGGCTGCTGGCGCCGATGGCCTCGCTTCTGCGCTCGCGCGGGGCGCGGATGCAACTGGGGTCGTCCTCGGCCCGGTCGATCCTCGATTCGGTCGCGCAGCGGATCGACGAAGACCGCGAGATCACCCGCTACATCGCCAACCTGCTGATCTTCCTCGGCCTTCTGGGCACGTTCTACGGGCTGGCGACCACGGTTCCGGCGGTGGTGGACACCATCCGCAGCCTCGCTCCGCGCGAGGGCGAACAGGGCATCGACATCTTCAACCGGCTGATGACAGGGCTTGAATCGCAGCTTGGCGGCATGGGCGTGGCCTTTGCCTCGTCGCTTCTGGGGCTGGCCGGGTCGCTGATCGTGGGGCTGCTGGAGCTCTTCGCCGGGCACGGGCAGAACCGGTTCTACCGCGAACTCGAGGAATGGCTGTCCTCGATCACCCGCGTCAGCCTGTCCTCGGGCGACGAGGGCGGCGCCGAGGCCGGCGCCATTGCCGCAGTGATCGATCACATGACCGAACAGATGGCCGCCTTGCAGGCGATGTTCGCCGAGGGCAACGCCAGCCGCGCCACGGTCGATCGCAAGCTGGGCGACCTGGTCGAGGCCATCGGGCAGATGAACGCGCGCCTCGACCGGTCGGACGGTGTGGCCGCGGCGCTGGAGCGCGTGGCGCTGGGCCAGGAGGCGCTGGTGGAGCAGCTTCGCCGCAACGGTCCGGGCGAGGGCATGGATGCCGAAAGCCGGATGCGACTGCGCTCGATCGACGTGCAGATGCTGCGGATTCTCGAAGAGATCTCGGCCGGCCGGCAGGAGAGCCTTGCCGAGCTGCGCAAGGATATCGAGATCCTCGTTCACGCGCTGACCGCCCCGCGCGGCGGCCAGCCGGGGGCGCGCGCTGCGGGGACCGGCCGGGCCGAACCGGCAGGAGACTAGGCCATGGCCCTGTCGCGTCGCACCGGGCAGCGCTTCCAGGCATCGATCTGGCCGGGCTTCGTCGATGCGATGACCGGGCTTCTGCTGGTTCTGATGTTCGTCCTGACCATCTTCATGGTGGTGCAGTTCGTCCTGCGCGAAACCATCACCGGGCAGAAGGACAAGCTGGACGCGCTTTCGAACGAAGTGGCGGCGCTGGCCCGGGCGCTGGGGGTGGAAGAGCGCAAGAGCCGCCAGTTGCAGGCCCGCATGGGGGCGCTGAATGCCACGCTGAACGATACCCGCACGGATCTGGACGCGGCCCGGGCCGAGCTGGAGAGCAAATCCGCCCTGATCGCCCGGCTGAGTGCCGAACGCGACCAGCAAAGCGCCGCGCTGGAAGAGGCCCGCAGCAAGATCACCGCCTTCGAGGCGCAGGTTGCCGCCCTTCTGGCCGATCGCGATGCGGCCCGGGAAAGCATCGCGACTCTCGAGGCGAAGCGAAGCGAACTGGAGCAGCGGCAGGCCGAACTGCTGTCCGAGCAGGAGCGGCTCAACCTTGCGCTGGCGCAAAGCCGCGACGAGATCGACGCCCAGGCCGAGGCTGCCCGCCTTGCCGCCGCCCGGCGCGAGGCGCTGGAAGCACTGGTCGAGGATCTTCGGAAACAGAACGCGCAGGAGACCGCCCGGGCCGACAGTCTGGGCAACCGGGTGGCCGAGCTGGAAAAGAAGCTGAGCGACGAAGAGGCCGCGCGCCTGGCCGAGGCCGAGGCCGCGAAGGCGTTGCGGAAGAAGCTGGAGGAGGCCGACGCCGAACTGACCGCGATGACGCTGGCGCTTGAAAAGCAGCGGAAGGAGGCCGAGGACACGCTTACCCTTCTAGCCGCGGCCGAGGCGGCAAAGAAGGACCTGGATGCAAAACTTGCCGATGCGCTGGCCCGGGTTTCCGAGGCACAGGCGCAGGCCAGATCCCGCGATGAACTGGCCGAGCGGCTGACCCGGGTGCTGGCGCAGATGCAGGTCACGCAGGCAGCCGAGAAGGAGCGCGTTGGCGCGCTCGAGGCCGAACTGGACCGCATCCGCGCGCAGGCCGCGCAGACCCGCGCTGCGCTGAGTGCCGAACTGGCGGCCGCGCAGGAACGGGCGGAAGCCACCCGCAACGAGCTTCAGGCGCAGATCGCGCGTGAACGCGCGCGCTTTGCCGCAAGTGAAAAGGCATTGCGTGCCCGGTTGGCCGACTCGCAGAAGACATCGGCCGAGGCGCGCGCGGCACTGGAAAGCGCCCTGTCACGGCTGCGGGCACAGAACATCCAGACGCAATCGCAATATCAGGACGAACTTGCCCGGCTGCAGGCCGAAAACGCCGAAATCCGCCGCTCTCTGGAAGCCAGGCTTGCCCGGCAGCAGAGCGCGGCGCAGGCGCAACTGGCGGCACTGCGTGATGCGCTGGCGCAGGAGAGGGAAAAGGCGCGCACGGCGCAGGCCGCGCTCGAGACGGAGCTTGCCCGGGCAAGAATGGAAGCTGACGCCGCCCGGGCGGCACTGAACGAGGAACTGGCGCAAGCCCGCGCCGAGACGGCGGCCCGGATTGCGGCGCTGGAGACGCAGCTGGCGCAGGCGCGATCCGATCTGGCGGCGGCACGCGAGGCCGCGCAATCCACCGCCGAGGATCGGGCATCGGTCGAGGCGCGGCTGCTCAAGGCACTGGAATCGCTCGAGAAGGCGCAAGCGGCCGCGGCCGATCAGGATGCGTTGCGGGCGCAGCTCATGGCGGCGCTGGCTGCCCGCGACGCGGCTGAAAGGAAGGCAGCCGAGCAGCTCAGCCTTGCCGAGCAGCGCGAGATCCTCCTGGCCAAGGCGCGCGAGACGCTGGCGAAGGAACAGGAGCAATCGACCGAGGCGCAGCGGCAGACTGCGCTGCTCAACCAGCAGGTTGCCGAGCTGCGCAGCCAGCTGTCCAGCCTCCAGGCGCTTCTGGACGACTACAAGGAACGCGACGCGGCGGCCCGGGTGCAGCTGGAAAACCTGGGCAAGGATCTCAATGCCGCGCTGGCCCGGGCGGCCTCGGAGGAGCGCAAGCGGCGGCTTCTGGAAGAGGCCGAGCGCAAGCGGCTGGAGGCGGAGGCGAAGAAACTGGCCGAGGAGGCCAGGACGCTCGAGGCCAGGGCCCGGCAGCTTGAGAAGTATCGCTCGGAATTCTTCGGGCGGCTGCGCGAACTTCTGGGCAACCAGGAGGGCGTGCGGATCGACGGCGACCGGTTCGTGTTTGCCTCGGAGGTGCTGTTCGCGCCGGGCAGCGCCGATCTTTCGCCCGAGGGCAGGGCCGAGATTGCCAAGGTGGCCGAGATTCTCAAGAAGATCGCGAAGGACATCCCGCCCGAGATCGACTGGATCATCCGGGTGGACGGGCATACCGACGACACGCCGCTGGTGGGGCATCCGAAATACGCCGACAACTGGGAGCTCAGCCAGGGCCGGGCACTGTCGGTGGTGCGCTACATGGTCGAGCACCTGGGCATCCCGCCGAACCGGCTTTCGGCCAACGGGTTCGGCGAATTCCGCCCCATCGACCCGCGCGACACGCCCGAGGCGCGGGCGAAAAACCGTCGGATCGAGCTGAAACTGACCGAGCGCTGATGCGCGTCAACGCGATCGGGGCGCTTCCGGACGGGGGGCTCTGCCCCCCGCGCCCCCCGGAGTATTTCCGGCAAGAGGAAGGTGGAGCGTGTTCCGGAACGGAGGATCGGCGGGCCGGGGGAGCGTGTCTATCTGCACCAGGGTCCGCCGCGATAACGCGCCGTGTCGAGGTGAAAATGGTCGCGGTGATAGCGGTCGGCATCGGGGCCGAGAACGGTCCCGAACGGGCCGCAGGCCGCGCGCCAAGCCCGCAGCAGCGACTTCCGGGCATGTTTCTCGCGCCAGCCCTTTTTCACCGTCACGATGCTGCCATCGCGCATGACGAAAGCGGAAATGTCGATCGCCCGGCCCTTGCCATGTTCCGAAATCCGCGCCCCGGGACGGCCATTGCGCGTGCGGCAGGCGTAGCCCGCGGCAACCTTCAGTTCGCTCAACCTCCCTTCGCGGCGCAGGGCCGGGCGGGCGCCCTTCTTCACCCAGAAGTCGAGAGCCCTTGCCGTGGTGCAGTCCATCACCGCGGGTTGGCTGAGCGCCACGCCGGAGACCGAGTGGACGCGAACCGCGCTCTCCACCCCGCAGCCTTTCAGCAGGCCGGGAACGCGGCCGACAACCTCGCCCCGGATGTCGGGGTTGTTGCAGATCGCGCCCGTCGCCCCTCTTGCCAGGCCCCGGGCACTGGAGAGCGACGCGCCCCTGCGCGGGCGGGCGCGTGGAACCGGTGAGGCCGCCGGCGGGGGCTCCGTTTCATCTGCGGGAAAGCGGATGCCGTCCCCCCTCGGCACCGGGTGGAGCGAGCGTTCCGGGGCCGTCGCCCCGGCCTCGTCCGGGCGGAGAAAAAGCGCGAGCGCGGTCAGCGCGGCAATGGCGGCGGCGGGGAGGCCGCGCGGTTTCACTTCTCGACCTTGACGCGGCCGAAATCGGGGGCGTCGGTGTCCTGTCCGGCCTCGATGATGCCGCGGCGGATGGCGCGAGTGCGGGTGAAGTAGTCGAACAGGTGGTCGCCGTCGCCGGTGCGGATGGCCCGCTGCAGGGCGAAGAGTTCCTCGGTGAAGCGGCCGAGGATTTCCAGCGTCGCCTTCTTGTTGGTGAGAAACACGTCGCGCCACATGGTCGGGTCCGAGGCCGCGATGCGGGTGAAATCGCGAAAACCCGCGGCCGAGAACTTGATCACCTCCTGTTCGCTGACCCGGTTGAGGTCGTCTGCCACGCCGACCATCGTGTAGGCGATGATGTGGGGGATGTGGCTGACCACGGCGCAGACCAGGTCGTGGTGTTCGGGGTCCATCTCTTCGGTATTGGCGCCCAGCATGTGCCAGAATTCGGTCAGTCGCTCGATCGCCTGGCGGTTGGTGCCTTCGGGAGGCACGATCAGGCACCAGCGATTGTCGAACAGCTCGGCAAAGCCGGACTCGGGGCCGGAATGTTCGGTCCCGGCCATGGGGTGGGCAGGCACGAAATGCACGCCTTTCGGCACATGCGGGCCCACCGTATCGACCACATGACCCTTGACCGAACCGACATCGGTCAGTGTCGCCCCCGGCTTGAGGTGGGGGGCAATTTCCCGGGCCACCTGCCCCATCGCGCCCACCGGCACCGCAAGCACCACCAGATCGGCGCCCTCGACCGCCTCGGCGGCGCTGTCGCAGACCCGGTCGGTGAGCCCGATCCGGCGGGCGGTCTCGCGGGTGGCTTCGCTGCGGGCGTAGCCGGTGACGGTTCCCGCGAATCCGGCCCGCTTCATCGCCCAGAACATGGACGAGGCGATCAGTCCCAGCCCGATCAGGGCCACGCGGTCATAGGTGGGTTGCGTCATTGCCCGCCTTTCCTGAATTCGGCCAGGGCCTCGGCCACGCGGCGGCAGGCCTCGGGTTCGCCGATGGTGATGCGCAGCGCCTCGGGCAGCTTGTAGCCCGCGACCCGGCGCGGAATGATGCCGCGCGACTGCAGGTGAGCGTCCGCCGCTGCGGCCTCGGCCGGCGAGGCGAAGCGAGCGAGGATGAAATTGGCGCAGGAGGTGTCCGAGGGAATGCCCTGCTCGGCGAGGGCCTCGGCCAGCCAGGCGCGCCATTTCGCGTTCTCGGCCCGGCAGCGTTCCACCCAGTCCCGGTCGCGCACCGCCGCCTCGGCCGCGGCCAGCGCCGGCGCCGACAGGTTGAAGGGCCCGCGCACCCGGTTGAGCACGTCGATGATGTTCTGCGGGCCGTAGCCCCAGCCGATGCGCATCCCCCCCAGCCCGTAGATCTTGGAGAAGGTGCGGGTCATCACCACGTTGTTCCGCGTTCCGGCCAGCGCAGCACCGCCGTCGAAACCTTCGACATATTCGGCATAGGCGCCGTCGAGGACCAGAATCGCCTGATCCGGCAGGTTTTCCGCAAGACGGGCGAGCTCGGCCGCGCCGATCATGGTGCCGGTCGGGTTGGCCGGGTTGGCGATGAAGACCAGGCGGGTTCTTTCCGTTGCCGCGGCAAGGATTGCGTCCACGTCCACCACGCGTTCGCGTTCGGGCACTTCCACGGGCGCGGCCCCGGCGGCCAGCGCGCTGATGCGATACATGGCGAAGCCGTGTTCGGTGTGGATCACCTCGGTCCCCGGGCCGGCATAGGCCTGGCAGAGGAAGGCGATGATCTCGTCCGATCCGGCGCCGCAGATGATCCGGGCGGGATCGAGCCCGTGGGTTTCGCCGATCGCGGCGCGCAGTTCGGCGTGATCGGACGAGGGGTAGCGATGCAGCGTCGCGGCAGCCCGGCGCACGGCCTCGGCCGCGGCGGGCGGCGGGCCGAAGGGATTTTCGTTGGACGACAGCTTGATGACGTTTTCCACGCCCGGCAGCTGCGACCCCCCGCCCTGGTAGAGCGCGATATCCATGATGCCGGGTTGCGGCGTGATCCTGGTCATGTCCCTCGTTCCTGCGCCGGGTCGATGCGGCCCCTGCCGTGCGGCACCGTATAGCCGCCCCTTTGCGCGGAGGGAAGGGCTGGTGCGGGGGGCTCTGCCCCCCCGGCCTGCGGCCTTCCCCCCCGGAGTATTTGCGGCAAGAGGAAGGGGTCAGGCGGCGCGGCGGCGGGGCCGGTATTGCCCGGTTTCGCGGTCGAAGGTGTAGAGGGGGGCGAGTTCCTCGACCCGCTCGGCCAGCTCGCGCACCGAATCGACGATGTAATGTGCGGTGTCGGGCTGCATCATCCAGCTGAAGTTGAGTCGCACGAAGCCGGGCTTGCGGCGGGTATCGCCGGCGAGGATCTGCCGGCGCAGCCCTTCGGACGCGGTCCGGTCGATCCCCAGCAGCCGGTGCCCGTAGGGGCCGGCGCAGGCGCAGCCGCCGCGGGCCTGGATGCCGTGGACGTCCGAGAGCATCCGGGTGAAGAGCTGTTCGCTGACCCTTCGTCCCTGCCCGTCGTGGACGATGAAGGAGAAGATCGGCAGGCGGTGCGGCCGGTCGGTGCCGAGAAGCTGCAGGCGGGGGTGGTTCTCCCACGCCTTGCGGGCGAGGCGTTCATGGGCGGCTTCGCGTTCGGCGATGGTTTCGGGACCGATCACGTCCTTGACGATCAGGGCGAGGGCGGCGCGGATGTCGCCGAGAATGTTCGGCGTGCCGGCCTCTTCGCGGTCTTCTAGGCGGTCGAGATAGTCGTGCCTCCAAGGCGAGACGAAGGCGACCGAGCCGCCTCCGGGCCAGGTGGGGCGGGTGCTGCGCAGCGCGGCGCGGTTGACCACCAGCAACCCCGAGGCGCCGGGCCCGCCCGGGAACTTGTGCGGCGAGGTGACGATGGCATCCTTGCGCGCATCGCCCTGCCCCATGGTCATCGGCAGGTAGGGGCCGCCGCCGGCATAGTCCCACACCGCCAGCGCCCCGTGGGCCTTGAGCAGGCGGGTGACGGCATCGCTGTCGGTGATGATCCCCGTGACGTTCGAGGCCGCCGAGAAACTGCCGATCAGCAGGTCGCTGCCGGCATGTTCGGCCAGGGCGGCGGCCAGCGCATCGAGGTCGGGGCCGCCCTGCGGGCCTTCGGGGATCTCGATCACGCGGGCGCGGCTTTCGCGCCAGGGCAGGATGTTGGAGTGGTGCTCGTAGGGGCCGATCAGGACCACCGGGTTACGGGCGCGGTTCACGCCGAGGAGGTGGACCAGCCGGTTGAGGCCGGCCGTCGCGCCCGATCCGGTGAAGATCACCGCATCCTCCTCGCCTGCGCCCATCAGCCGGGCGATCTCGGCCCGGGCTTCTTCGCGCAGGCGGGTGGTGAAGGCGCCGCAATACGAGGATTCGGTATGGCTGTTGGCATAGAAGGGCAGGACGTGGGCGGCGATGAAATCCTCGACCTGGCGCAGCGCCCGGCCCGAGGCGACGTAATCGGCATAGATCAGCGGGACATCCCCGAACAGGCCCGGGATCATCATGCCTTCGCCGATCACCCCGTTCCAGAGGGAACCGTCATCGCGGGCGGCCTCGATCGTCTTGCGAAACAGGGTCAGGGTCATGGCGGATCTCCTTTTGGAAGGAGAATGACCCATATTTTGAGTGAAAATCTCACATAAATTCAGTGCAAATTGCAAAAATTCGTGTCATATGATAGTCCATGTTCGAGATTTCAGATCAAATTGACAGACGCATCCTGAACGAGCTCCAGCGCGAGGCCGGCCTGTCCCAGCGCGCGCTGGCCGAGCGCGTGGGCCTGTCGCAGAATGCCTGCTGGCGGCGGCTGAAGGCGCTGGAGCGGCGCGGCGTCCTCAGGGGCGCGCGGGCGCGGGTGGACCGGGAGGCGCTGGGCCTCGATCTGGTGGTATTCGTGATGATCCGCACACGCCACCATTCGGCCGACTGGCTGCGGGAGTTCCGCCGCCATGTTCTGACCATCCCGGAGGTGGTGGATTTTCACCGCATCGGCGGCGATTACGACTATCTTCTGAAGGTGGTGACCGAGAACATGGCCAGCTTCGACCGGGTCTATCAGCGCCTGATCGAAGGGGTCGAGCTGGACAGCGTCACCTCGTATTTCGCCATGGAGGCCATTGCCGAGGACCGCCCCCTGCCGCTGTGAGGCCGCGCCCCGTGGATACCCGGACGCAGGCAGGTGACGGCCGGCCCGCCGCATCTTTCTCTTGCCCCAAATACTCCCGCCGGAGGCGCCCACCGGGAATCAAGGGACCGGGAATCCAAAGGGCCGCCCCGAGGGCGGCCCCTGCATGATCGCAAAACTGTCCCGATAGGGAAGCGTCAGTTCTGGGCGTAGAATTCGATGACGAGGTGCGGCTCCATCATCACCGGGTAGGGCACGTCCGCCAGCGCTGGGGTGCGCAGGAATTTCGCGGTCATCTTGGAGTGATCCACCTCGATATAGTCCGGCACGTCGCGCTCGGCCAGCGAGACGGCCTCGAGCACCATGGCCAGCTGCTTGGAGCGCTCGCGCACCTCGATCACGTCGCCTTCCTTGACGCGGTAGGAAGGGATGTTGACCCGCTTGCCGTTGACCAGCACATGGCCGTGATTGACGAACTGGCGGGCGGCAAAGATGGTGGGCACGAACTTGGCGCGATAGACCACGGCGTCGAGGCGGCGCTCCAGCAGGCCGATGAGGTTTTCACCGGTGTCGCCCCGGACCCGCTCGGCCTCGCGGTAGATGCGACGGAACTGCTTTTCGGTGAGGTCCCCGTAATAGCCCTTCAGCTTCTGCTTGGCGCGCAGTTGCAGGCCGAAATCGCTCATCTTGCCCTTGCGGCGCTGGCCGTGCTGGCCGGGGCCGTATTCGCGGCGGTTGACGGGGGATTTCGGGCGACCCCAGATGTTTTCGCCCATGCGGCGGTCGATCTTGTACTTGGCAGAGGTGCGTTTGGTCACCGTCTGATCTCCTTCATGTAGGAACCGCGGATCCCCGGGACGGGGCCTCGCGGCGTGTGAAGGGCGTTGTCCTTTGCCTTGCGGCCGACAGGCATCCCCTTGCGGGGGCCACCAACACCAATGAAGCCGCGCTTATAGAGACGGCCGCGGCAGAGTCAACAGCCGATCCGGCACACCGCCCCGGCGGGCCCGCTCAGGCGGCTTCGTGCATCATGATCGCCACCTCGGACTGCGAGAGATTGCGCCGCGCATAGCCGCCATAGCTGTGCGGGTCGCGCGCGACATCGGGAAGCAGATCCAGAAGCCGCGCCCGGTCCTCGGCCCCAAGCGCCGACAGGGTGGCACTGGCCGGGTGGAAGCTTTCGGTGTCGATTCCGTTGGCACGGATGATCTGGTGCTGCGGCAGAAGAAGATGCACATAGGTCACTTCGCGCAGCACCCGATCCACCTGAACCGTGTCGCCATCCACCAGATCGCGCGCCGGAACCAGCACCTCGGACGTGTTGAACAGCGCCCGCGCCGCCGGGCCGCGCACGAGGATGCGGTGCTCGGGCGACACCAGCAATGCCCGTTCGGGGCGCGCAATCCCCAGCGCGCCGGCCCGGAACCGGACCGGGCGAAGCTGCGGCATGACGTAAAGCCGCGCCCCGGTCATCCGGCGGCTGCCGATCCAGAGGATTTCCTGCGGGCCGTTGTCGCGAGTCGAGACCCGGTCGCCTTCGCGCAGCTCCTCGACCGGGCGCGGCCCCTGCGGCGTGTCGATCAGCGTGCCGGGGGTAAAGCAGATCACCCCGCCGGGGCGGCTGTCGTCGCGCGGGCGCATCAGGGCGCCCAGCGAATGCTGCACGATCCACAACTCGGTATCCCGCGGCGGGATGTCGTCGTGGAACATCAGAAGCGGCCGGGCGCCGCCTCCCAGCTCGATCACCGTGACGATATAGCTTCGCGCCCCGTTGGTGACGACGAAATGACTGTCCAGCAGCGGCTCCTCGATCTCGGCCGCGGGGTGCACCGCCGCCTCGGGCACCGCCGCGCCCACCAGTTGCCGCACGGTCCGCGCCGCGCGCCTGCGAAGTTCTGCCCCTCCGACCGCCCCATCAAGACGAAGAATGTTTACCGGCCCGTCGATCCGTACGGCCTCGCCGCGCCACGACCATGCCGCGCCCACCTCGATTGCCTCGATCGGCGCCGCGTCCAGCCCATCCACATCCGTCTGCGACCAGGAGATGACAAACGTGCCACGAAAGCCCGTTTCCATTGCCTGTATGCCTGCCCAGCTTGTCTTTTGTTTTGTCGATCTACGGTAGCAGACGTGATTCGATTTCGGAAGCGGTTAATTTTCCGTGGCTTGGAGCGTGTTCTTAAAACCGCAGTTTGATCCGGGCCGAGCCGATGACCTGCCCTTCTGGCTGGCCTGCGAATTCGCGCCCCAACCATGTCAGCCCGTAGAAGGCGGATGCGTTCTCTCCCTGCCAGTGGACGCCGACGCGCAGCCTCTCGCGGCGCGAGACCAGCCCGTAGCCGCGCGAGGGCGGCAGATAGACGCTTTGCGTCACCCGCGCGATGTCACCCCCCAGGGTGAAGCTGACCCCCGGCCCCGACCTGTAGATCACCCGATAGCGCTGACCGGTGATCGATTCGCGCGACAGCAATTCGCCACGCGTGACCGACCCGAAGGTGAAATCGACGCCTGCGCGCAACAGTGTCTCGTCCCCGGCGCGGGCCTCGGCAAAGGGCCGGAACGTCACCGCATCGCCAAGTTCGTAACGCCGGCCCAGCTCGGCCACGGCAGTGGGGCGGATCCTGTCGCGGAGCTGCAGTGCAAGCACCGAGTCCGCCGGAACCGGCCGTTTGAAGAGGCGGTGCAGAGATTTCTGCAACTGGTCCAGGTTGGTCTGCGGGCCGATCACGACCAGATCGGCCCCGAGAGACATATCCAGCCCGCGCCAGCTGGACCGGCTGTGCAGTCCCAGCGACAGCACCCCGGCATAGGGGCGGTCCGACAGGTTCACCTTTTGCAGGTTGTCCGGGGCGATGATCTGGCCCTGAAGCCGGAGTTCGAGCATCTCGAACGGACGCGACGGCGCCACCCCGCTCCAGTCATATCCGAAGACCCGCGAAGAGGTAACCGACCCGGTGCGCCACCGGTCCTTGCCGTCGCCGATCAGGTCGTTGCTCGTCAGCCGGCCATAGCCCAGCATCCGCCGGCGCGGAGCGTTGTCGAACGGAGAGGGGATGTCCGAATACTCGGTATCCACCGCTTCGGTTCCGGCCGCCGGCTGCGCAGAGGCCATTGAAACATCGAAAGAAAATAGTGCGACAACAATTGTCGCGATGCTCCGCAGCATGTGTTTTCCCTGCTCTTGCCCTTGCCTCGGAGCATCAATCAATATCCAACGCGGCAGGGCAGTTCTAGTGCGCCGCCGCAACACCCGGGACCTTTCCCCGCCCCCCTGCCCCGGGACCGCCCGCCCGCGGCCACGGAACCGCCCAGGCACCGCCGCATTTACGGCCCGGCAGGGCACGCGGGCGGCGCCGGCGGGACGAGGGGGAAACCTGCCGAAGCGCGCGGCGCGCACTTTCCTTGACCGGGTGGTCGCGCTATGATGCCCGCGAAGGGCGGTGCAGCCCCTTCGACGAGGCAGGACCGGACAACCGGCACGGGGCTGCGGCGCAACGGCGAACCGGGCGGCGAACAGGCAAGAGACGGACGATGGGCTACGGGAAATCGAGACGCATCTGGCCGGCCAGAGCGGTTGTGTTGTCGCTTGGGCTGGGCCTTCTGACAGGCTGCGCAACCGGCGTGGACGTGCCCTTTCTGAAGGCCGGGGACAAGCCGGCCGAGGCCGCCTCCGTCGCCAGCACCAGCACCCGGCTGGTGGAACGCGATGTCGAGGCGCCCGAGGTCTTCCAGGTGACCGAGGCGGGTCTGTGGGACGGGCGCCCCTCGCTGGGCGGCGTCTGGGTGGCGCACCCGGACGTGAAGGAACCCGAACGGGTCATCATCCGCAACACCGCCAACGGGAAATTCGTCATCGGCGCCCTGTTCCGGCGTGAACGGGAAATTCCGGGGCCGCGCATCCAGGCCTCGTCCGATGCGGCGGCGGCGCTGGGCATGCTGGCCGGCGCGCCGGTCAAGCTGAACGTCACCGCCCTGCGCCGCGAAAAGGTCGAGGAAACGCCGCCCGCACCCGCCCCCGCGGCCACCATCGCCTCGGCCGAAAGGACGGACGCAGAGGCGGCAGGGAAAGACGCGAAAAAGCCCGATGCCGGCAAGACACAACCGGACGGCCGGAAGAAGCAGGACAAATCCGGCGACATCGCTGCCGCGCCCATCGACCCCATCGCCGGGGCTGCCGCAGCTGCCATCGCCGCCACCGCGCCGAAGAAGCGGCCGGAAGCGGGCGCCGCCAGCCCCTCTGCGGGGGCGAAACGGACCGGCCCCGCCCCGGCGAAAACCGCCGCCGAAACCGCCCCCCCGAAAAAGCCGGCGAAAAAACCGGCCGCGCCTGCGCGCAAGGCCTCGTCGCTGGAAAAACCCTTTATCCAGATCGGGATCTTCAACATCGAGGCAAATGCCATGCGCACCGCCGGGCTGATGCGCAGCGTCGGGATCATCCCCACGGTCTATGAACAGAACTCGAAGGGGAAACCGTTCTGGCGCGTCGTCGTCGGCCCCGCCCGGACCAGGTCGGAGCGTTCGGCCCTGATGAAACAGGTGCGCAAGGCCGGTTTCTCTGACGCATACTACGTGACCAACTGACAGGAGCCTGCCGCCCGTGCGCCTTCTTGCCCGCCTCACTGCAGTCATCTCCGCCCTGGTCCTGTCCGCCTCTCTGGCGGCGGCCTTCGAAACCCGGGCCCGGGCGGCCTTCGTCCTCGACGTGGGCACCGATACGGTGCTCATGGCCAAGAACGCAGATGAACCGCTGCCGCCGGCCTCGATGTCCAAGCTGATGACGCTGTACATGCTGTTCGACGCGCTGCGCTCGGGGCGGGTCCAGATGGACACGCGATTCTCGGTCTCGACCAAGGCGAAGAACATGGGCGGGTCGAAGATGTTCCTCAACGAACAGGACCGCCCCACGGTGGAAGAGCTGATCCAGGGCATCATCGTGTCGTCGGGCAATGACGCGGCGGTGGTGATCGCCGAAGGGCTTGCCGGGTCGGAAGCGGCTTTCGCCCGGCAGATGACCGAGATGGCGAAGAAGCTGGGCATGACCAATTCCACCTTCAGCAATGCCTCGGGCTGGCCCGACCCCTACCAGCGCATGAGCCTGCGCGACCTGGCCGTTCTTGCCCGCCACCTGATCGAGGAATTCCCCCAGTACTACCCGTTTTTCTCGCAGCGCGAATTCAACTACAAGGGCCGCGTGCCCGCCAACCGGTTCAACCGTAACCCGCTGCTCAGCCGCATGACCGGCGAAGGCGGGCCGAAGGCGGACGGACTCAAGACCGGCCACACCCAGGAGGCCGGCTATGGCATGGTCGCCTCGGCGGTCGAGGGCGAGCGGCGGGTGATCGTGGTCATCTCGGGCCTGCCCGGCCCGATCGAGCGCGCGGAAGAGGCGGAGGCCCTAGTCAACTGGGCCTTTCGCCAGTTCGACAGCAAGACCGTCGTCAGGGCCGGCGAGGCGGTGGCCCGGGCCAGGGTCTGGAACGGCGGACAGCCCGAGGTAGGGCTTGCGCTCGAGGAGGATCTGACCGTCCTTCTTCCGGCCGTGCGCAAGGGCGACAGCATCGAGGCCGAGGTGATCTATGCCGGCCCGGTCCGGGCGCCGGTGCGCAAGGGGCAGAAACTGGGCGAGCTGGTCCTCAAGCCCGAAGGCCTGCCCGAGATCCGCCGCCCCCTGGTGGCCGAACGCGACGTTCCGGTGGGCGGCTTCGTGGTGCGGGTGACATCGGCGGCGCAGGCGCTTCTCACCCGCTTCCTCAACGGCCCGGCGGAGGCGATGTGACCGCGCCCGGCCGTTTCGTGACCTTCGAGGGCATCGACGGCTCGGGCAAATCCACCCAGGCCCGCCTTCTGGCCGATGCGCTGCGCCGCCGCGGGCAGGAGGTGGTGGAAACCCGCGAACCGGGCGGCTCTCCGGGCGCCGAAGAGATTCGCCGGCTGCTTCTGGAAGGCGATCCCGGCCGCTGGTCGGCGGAAACCGAGATCCTGCTGTTCACCGCCGCCCGGCGCGACCATCTGGAACGGACCATCCTGCCGGCCCTCGAGGCCGGGAAGGCGGTGATCTGCGACCGCTTCGCGGACAGCACCCGGGTCTACCAGGGCATCACCCGCGGCGCGCTGCGCGAGGTCGTGGACCGGCTGCACGAGATGATGATCGGCCGCGAGCCCGATCTCACGCTGCTGATCGACATGGACCCGCAGCTGGGGCTGCGCCGGGCGCTGGCGCGAAGGGCGGGCGAAGACCGGTTCGAGGCCTTCGGGCTGGATATGCAGCGCAGGATGCGCGCGGGCTTCCTGGCGCTGGCCCGCGAATTCCCCGACCGCATCCGCGTGATCGACGGCAACCGGGCGGTCGAAGCCATTGCCGCAGAGGTTTTCGAGATCGTGACGGGCACATTGGCATGAGCACCGGCATGAACACCGACATCCCCGCCCCCGACCGGACCCCGGGCGCCCCGCACCCGCGCGAAACCGAACGCCTGTTCGGTCAGGAGGCGGCCGAGGCAGCCTTTCTTGCCGCCTTCAATGCCGGGCGGCTGCATCACGGCTGGCTTTTGTGCGGGCCGCGCGGGGTGGGCAAGGCGACGCTGGCCTGGCGCATCGCGCGCTTTCTCCTGGCTGCGCCCCGGACCGGGGCGGACGGCCTGTTCGGCGCCCCGCCCCCTCCGCAGACCCTGGATATCGACCCCGATCACCCGGTGGCGCGGCGACTGCGCGCGGGCACTGCCCCAGGCCTTGCCGTCATCACCCGCAGCCTCGACGATCAGGGCAAACGCCTGCGCAATGAAATCGTGGTTGACGACATTCGCCGTCTGACCCGGTTCTTCGGCCTCTCCGCCGCCGATGGCGGGCGGCGGGTGGTGATCGTGGATTGCGCGGATGAAATGAACGCCAACGCCGCCAATGCACTGCTCAAGATGCTGGAGGAGCCACCCGCCAACGCCACGCTGCTGCTGGTGTCGCACCGCCCCTCGGGGCTGCTGCCGACGATCCGCTCGCGTTGCCGGGCGCTGACGCTCAGGCCGCTCTCGCCCGATCACATGCGCGCGGCCCTCGAACAGGCCGGGGCGCCCCCCTCCGAGGACCCGGCGGCGCTGGCGGCGCTGGCGGCGGGCTCGGTGGGGGATGCGCTGCGGCTGCTCGACCAGGGCGGGCTGCGCCTCTATGCCGAGCTGGTGGAGATCCTCGCTTCGCTGCCGCGGCTCGACCGGGCGCGGGCGCGGGCGCTGGCGGAAAGCGCGGCCCAGAGGGGGGCTGCGGAGCGCTTCGGGCTGATCCTGGACCTGATCGACATCGCGCTGGCCCGGCTGGCCCGCACCGGCGCCACCGGCACCCCCCCCACCCCCGAGGCGGCCCCCGGCGAGGGGGTAACCCTTGCCCGCCTCTCTCCCGACCCCGCCCGGGGCCGGGCCTGGGCCGAACTGGCCGCCACCGTCTCGGCCCGCACCCGCCACGGGCGGGCAGTCAATCTTGACCCGGCCGCGCTGGTGCTGGATACGATCTTCAGATTCCAGCAAACCGCGCCCGCCCCGAGCGGCGCCCAGGCCCGAACATGAGCACCGACCAGACCCCGCCCGCCATCACCGACAGCCACTGCCACCTGGACTTCCCCGATTTCGAAGGCGAACTGGACGCGGTCATCACCCGCGCCCGCGCCGCCGGGGTCACCCGCATGGTGACGATCTGCACCCGCCTGCGCCACGAGCCCCGCGTGCGCGCCATCGCCGAGGCCCACGCCCCCGTGTTCTACGCCGCCGGCACCCACCCGATGAGTGCCGCCGAAGAGCCCATGGCCACGGTGGATCAGCTGGCAAAGCTGGCCGCCCACCCGAAATTCGTCGGCATCGGCGAAACCGGGCTGGACTACCACTACACCGCCGACAGCGCCGAGGCGCAGAAACGCTCGCTGCGCATCCATATCGCGGCGGCGCGCGAAACCGGGCTGCCGCTGATCATCCACGCCCGCGCCGCGGACGAAGACATGGCCCGCATCCTGGCCGAAGAATACCGCAACGGCGCCTACAGCTGCGTCATGCACTGCTTCTCCTCGGGTGCGGAGCTGGCGCGGGCGGCGCTGGATCTGGGCTTCTACCTGTCCATGTCCGGCATTGCCACCTTCCCGCGCAGCCAGGAGCTGCGCGACATCTTCGCCGCCGCCCCCGTCGAGAGGATCCTGGTCGAAACCGACGCCCCCTATCTGGCGCCGCCCCCGCACCGGGGAAAGCGCAACGAACCGGCCTTCAGCACCCTGACCGCACGGGTGGGGGCGGAAATCTTCGGCATGGACTACGCAGCTTTCGCCGCTCAAACCCAAGCCAATTTCGACCGCCTCTTCGCCAAGGCCGCCAACTGGAAGGCCGACCGCTGATGGCCGAAATCCGCTACACGATCCTCGGCTGCGGATCGTCGGGGGGGGTGCCGCGGCTGGGTGGCCACTGGGGCGCCTGCGACCCGGACAATCCCAGGAACCGCCGCCGGCGCTGTTCGCTTCTGGTCGAACGCGACGGGGCGGAAGGCACCACCTCGGTGCTGATCGACACCACCCCGGACATGCGCTGCCAGCTGCTGGATACCGGCACGGGCAGGCTCGACGCGGTGGTCTATACCCATTCCCACGCCGATCACGTCCACGGCATCGACGATCTGCGCCAGATCGTCTTCAACATGCGCGCCCGCCTGCCGGTCTGGGCCGACGGTGACACCCAGAACGCGCTGCTGTCACGCTTCGGCTACGCCTTCGTCCAGCCGGAAGGCTCGCCCTACCCGCCGATCCTCGACATGAAGACGATCGACGGCCCGTTCGAAATCGACGGCCCCGGCGGCCCCATCCCCTTCCGCCCGTTCCAGGTCGATCACGGGTCGATGCATGCGCTGGGCTTCCGCATCGGACGGCTGGCCTACCTGCCGGACGCAGCCGAAATCCCGCCCCCCGCCTGGGCCGAGCTGGAAAACCTCGACTGCTTCATCGTCGATGCCCTGCGCCGCACCCCGCACCCGACCCACGCCCATCTGGACAAGGCGCTGGAGTGGATCAAACGGGCCGCCCCCAACCGCGCCATCCTCACCAACATGCATATCGACATGGACCACGCCCAGGTCGATGCCGATACCCCCGATCACGTTACCCCCGCCCATGACGGGCTGACCCTGACCCTGCCCCTCTGAGCCGGAGAACCCCGATCTTCCTCTTGCCCCAAATACTCCCGCCGGAGGGCCCCCGCCGCCGCCACAGGCAGGACGTCTCATGCTCCAGACCCTGATCGACGTCATCCTGCCGGTCTTTCTGGTGATCGGCGCCGGCTACGGCACCACCCGCGCCGGCTGGTTCACCCCCGGCCAGATCGACGGGGTAATGAAATTTACCCAAGGCTTCGCCATCCCGCTGCTGCTGTTTCGCGCCATCGCCCACCTGGACCTGAGCGCGGGCTTCGACCCCCGCCTCCTGGCCAGCTTCTACGCCGGCGCCCTGGTCAGCTTCACCGCCGGCCTGCTCGGCGCCCGGCTGCTGTTCGGCCGCGAATGGGAGGACAGCGTCGCCATCGGCTTCATCGCGCTGTTCTCGAACTCGGTGCTGCTGGGCCTGCCGATCTCCGAACGCGCCTACGGCGCCGCCAACCTTGCCGGAAACTACGCCATCATCGCCTTTCACGCCCCGTTCTGCTACGGCGTCGGCATCACCGTGATGGAGATGGTCCGCAATCGGGGCCGGGGCGGCTGGAACACGGTGCGGGCGGCCCTGCGCGCAATGTTCCGCAACACGCTGCTGCTGGGTATCGCGCTGGGATTCGTGGTCAACCTGTCCGGTTTCCCGCTGCCACAGGTGGTCGATGACGCGCTGTCGCTGATCACCCGCGCGGCCCTGCCCGGCGCGCTTTTCGCGCTTGGCGGCATACTGGTCCAGTACCGACCCGAGGGTGACCTGCGCGTCATCGCCTATGTCTCCGCGCTGTCTCTCCTGCTCCACCCGGCACTGGTCTGGCTGGCGGGCAAGAGCCTCTCGGTACCGCAGGACCTGTTCCGCTCGGGCGTCCTGACCGCAGCAATGGCACCGGGCTTCAACGCCTACATCTTCGCCAGCATCTACGGACGCGCCACACGAGTCGCCGCCTCGTCGGTGCTGATGGCAACGGGGCTTTCGATTCTCACCGTGTGGTTCTGGCTGCTCGTGCTGGACTGATTTGCAGCGCCCAGCACGATCGTGGCACGATTCCGCGCATCCCCCCTAAACAATTGCGCCATTTCAGGCCGAAAATCCGGCGTCCAACTTTTGATTATTGCCTTGCGCCGCCCGAACCCGTTCATATGAGGAACCCGCAAGCCACTCCCGCCACGGGTTCCGATCACGAGGATGCGCCCATGTAACGACATCAGCAGGGATCACGCCGCGGCCGGTTTTGCAGAAATCGCCCCGATGCGCCCACGCAGACCGCGTTCGCCCCCTGATCTTCCATGTTTCCGAGGTCCGAGCGACAACCACCCACTCACGAACCCACTCGACCTCGCGCCTCGCGCCGCCTCTTCCCCCGGGGCGGCGCGAGGTCATTCTTGCCAATCCCTTCCGGAACTGATTTGACCACTTGGAAAAAGCCGGGATCGGCGTCACAATGCCGTCACTGAATTCGAGATAACAAACACTTGCAACATAGGGAGTGATCCGAAAATGAAATGGAAGAACCTGACCGCCGTCGCGGCACTGGGTGTGGCCCTGAGCGGCCTTGCACAGACCGTGGGCGCCGAAACGCTGCGCCTGCTGACCTGGGGCGGCTATGCGCCTGAAAACGTCGTCGAGCTGTTCGAGAAGGAAACCGGCATCACCGTCGAGGTCACCAAGTCGAACAACGAGGAAATGATCGCCAAGCTGCGCGCCACCGGCGGCGGCGGCTTCGATCTGGCCCAGCCCAGCCAGGACCGCATCGCCGGCCCGCAGGCCGAATTCGGCATCTACAAGCCGATCGACCTGTCGAAGATCGACAAGTCGCTGTTCATCCCCTCGATGCTTGAAGCGACGATGAAGAACACCACCGTGGACGGAAAGGTCTATGGCGTGCCGCATGTCTGGGGCACCTCGGGGCTGGTGCTCGACACCACCAAGGCCGCCTCGGTCAAGGACTACGTCGATCTTTGCAACCCGGAAGTGGCGGGCAAGGTTTCCTACCGGCTCAAGCGCCCGACGCTGATCGGCTTTGCCTTCTCCATGGGCATGGATCCCTTCGCCGCCTACGCAGACGTGGACGCCTACAAGGAGATCCTCGCCAAGGTCGAGGCCAAGCTGATCGAGTGCAAGCCCAACGTGAAGACCTACTGGGGCGGCGGCGACGAGCTGATGAACCTGCTGCGCTCGGGCGAAGTTGTAGCAGCGATGGCCTGGGACACCGGCGGCTGGAAACTGAACGCCGATAACCCCAACATCACCTTCGTGGCGCCGAAATCGGGCGCGCTGGGCTGGATCGACACCTTCGTGCTGCCGGCCAAGGGCAAGGCCGACGATGCCGCCTACAAGTGGATCAACTTCGTGATGCGCCCGGAAATCGCCGCCATGATCACCGAAGCAGCGGGTAACTTCACCGCCTCCAAGGGCGCCGACCAGTACGTGTCGGAAGATCTCAAGAAGCGGTTCCAGGCCAGCTTCCCGCCCGAGGCGATCGACAACATCAAGTGGTATCCGCCGGTTCCGGCGGGGCTCGAGGCGCTGGAGGGCGGCGTGCTTGACCGCGTGAAGGCAGCCAACTGATCCGACCATATCCCGAACCGGTGGTGCCCGGCCCGCCCGGGCACCGCCTTTTTTCCGCGTTTGCACACAGGGTAAGGCATGACCCCCGATCTTGAATGCATCGACCTGACCCGGCACTTTGGCGACATGACCGCCGTCGATCGCGTCTCCTTCTCGGTTCCGGCGGGATCGTTCTTTTCCATTCTCGGCCCTTCGGGTTGCGGCAAGACCACAATCATGCGGATGATCGCGGGCTTTCTCGAACCCTCGGGGGGGGACATCCGCATCAAGGGCCGCTCGGTGCTTGGCGTGCCGCCGAACAAGCGCCCGGTGAACATGGTGTTCCAGCACCTGGCGCTGTTCCCGATGATGACCATCGCCGAGAACATCGGCTACGGGCTGCGCCGGGCCGGACTGGGGCGGGCCGAGATCGCGCGCAAGGTGGACGAGGCGCTGGAGCGGATCGGCCTGCCGGGGATCGGAAACCGCAAGGTGGACGAGCTGTCGGGCGGGCAGAAGCAGCGCGTGGCGATCGCCCGCTGCATGGTGCTGGAACCCGACGTGCTGCTGTTGGACGAGCCGCTCGGCGCGCTCGACCTGAAGCTGCGCGAGCACATGAAGATCGAACTCAAGGCCCTGCAGGCGGCCTTCGACACCACCTTCGTCTACATCACCCATGACCAGTCCGAGGCGCTGGTCATGTCCGACCAGATCGCGGTGATGAACGAGGGCCGCTTCGAGCAGGTGGGCACCGGGCAGGATCTCTACTACCGCCCGCAGACCGCCTTCGTCGCCGGCTTCGTGGGCGAATCGAACCGCTGGCGCGGCCTGGTCGAAAGGGTCGAGGGCGAGGCGCTGGAAATCCGCACCGAAAACGGCATGACCATGCGCGGCGCCACCCATGGCCGCCCCCTGCGCCCTGGCGACACGGCCGACATCTTCGTCCGCCCCGAGGCCATCCGCCTGGGCCGCAGCGCCGAAGAGCTGGCGCGCTTCGACAACCGCATCAAGGGCCAGGTGAGCAGCATCCTGTTCAACGGCGCGGCCAGCCGGGTGCTGGTGCGCGACGAGCGCGGCGGCGAGGAAATCGAGGTCACCCTGCCGCAATCGGGGGAATTCGCCGATCTGACCGAGGGCACACCCATCCATATCGGCTGGAGCGGCGAACAGGGCAACTGCTTCCCGGCGGGGGGCTGAGCCATGCGCGCAGGCACCAAACTGGGCTTCATCCTGCTGCTGACGCCGCTGCTGCTGTGGCTGACGCTCCTGATCGTGATTCCGCATATCGACATGTTCCTGGTGTCGATCCGCGAACGCGTCGGCGTGGGCAAATACGCCACCAGCCTGGCCAATTACCGCACCTTCTTTACCGAAACCCTGTATCTGTGGACCTTCCTGCGCACGGCGGTGATGTCGATTCTGGCCACCGTCATCACCTTCCTGATCGCCTTTCCGGTCAGCTACTACATCGCCAAGATCGCCAAGGGCCGGCTGCAATCGACGCTGTTCCTGGCCTGCCTGATCCCGTTCTGGGTGTCCGAGCTGGTGCGCACCTTCGGCTGGATGATCCTGCTGCGCGAGACGGGGGTGTTTTCCAACCTTTTGCAATGGGCGGGGCTGGCCGACGGGCCGGTGGAGATGCTGTACAACGACGCCGCGATCATGGTCGGGCTGGTCTATACCTCGATGCTGTTCATGGTGGTGCCGCTGGTGACCACGCTGGAAAGCCTCGACGACGCGGTGATCGAGGCCGGCTACGACCTGGGCGGCAACGGGCTGAGCGTGCTGCGCGAAATCATCATCCCCCATGCCATGCCGGGGATCGTATCGGGTTCGATCGTGGTGTTCATGCTGAGTCTGGGCAACTACCTCACCCCGATCATGCTGGGCGGCAAGGACAGCCTGTGGTTCACCGAGCTGATCTATGCCCAGTTCATCGTCCGCTTCAACTGGGAGCTGGGCGCCGCCTTCGGCTTCATGCTGCTGGTGCTGTCCTCGGCCATCGTCTGGGGCACGCTCAAGCTGACCGGACAGACGCTTCGGGATACCCTGGGATGATGAGGAGGAAACAAGGATGATCCCCACCATTCCCCAACCGCGCGCCCTGCGCATGGCCTGGTCGGCCTATGTGGCGCTGTTCTTCATCTATCTCGCACTGCCGCTGACCGTGGTGGCGGTGTTCGCCTTCAACGACAGCCTGTTTCCCTCTCTGCCCTGGGAGGGCTTCACCTGGGACTGGTTCTTCGGCACCGAGCGCCCCCGCATCGGCGTCTTCAACGAGCGCCCCATCCTGCGCGCCATCGGCACCTCGGCCTTCGTCGCGGTTTCGGTGTCGGTTCTCTCGGTCGGGGTGGGGCTGTCCAACGCCTTCCTGTTCAACCGCTACCAGTTCCGCGGCAAGGGGGTGCTCTATGTGCTGATGCTGCTGCCGCTGGTGATTCCGGGGATCGTTCTGGGCATCTCGATCCTGGTGTTTTCCTCGACCGTGGCCAACGGGTTGTGGGATCTGGCCCAATGGGATGTCGAGGCCCTGCGCCCGGGCCTTCTTCTGGTCATCCTCGGGCAGTTCTCGTTCATCGCCACCATTACCACGCTGGTGATTTCGGCGCGGTTGCAGAAATTCGACCGCACGCTCGAGGAAGCGGCGATGAATCTCGGCGCCGGGCGGCTGACGGCAATCCGCACCGTCACCCTGCCCTTCCTGGGCCCGGCGATGATCGGGGCGCTTGTGGTCGCCTTCCTGATGAGCTTCGAGAACTTCAACACCACGCTGATGCTGGTGGGCTCGGACGCGCCGCTGACCATCGCCATGTTCGACCGGCTCAAGGAAGGATCGACGCCGCTTCTGAATGCGGTCTCGCTGCTGCTGATGCTTGGGTCGTCCCTGCTGGCGCTGGTGATGATCCTGTTCCAGCGCCGGAAGTGACGCGCCCGCGCCCCGCGCGCGGGCCGGCTAGAGCAGCGAAAGCACGGCAATCGCGGTGGACATGACCACGAGAAAGATCGCAAGTGCCGTCACCGCCAGTGCCTGCCCCATCTGCCGGTTCGGGGTCGCAACCTTGAGTCGCAACTCCCGCGCCGTTTCCGGGAACTCCAGCGCCGCCGAATTCGACCCGCTCCAGCGGTGGCGATTTTCCCACCTACGGACCTCGGCCGCGTTCCAGCCGCTGATGACCAGCAGGATGACCACGATCATGATCATCGAGGACGGCACCCAGATCGTGTAGCCGCCGATCGTTTCGTCCACCAGCGGCGCCATGTCCCAAAGCCGCCCCCGCAGGTCATATGCGGTATAGTTCACCACCTCCTTCAGCGTGGTCAGCGACCCCAGCAGGATGTTGGACAGGATCACACCGATGGCTGCCAGCACCCGGGGCGCCTGCAGATGCGCATCCGGCGCATCACGCCGGTCCAGCAGGCGGGCCAGGAAATTGATGCCGAAAACGGCCATGCCCAGATGCGCAAGCAGCATCAGGCCCGGGCTGGCCAGTGCCGCGTTGTGCACCGCCGGCAGCTGCCAGACGTAGAACCAGCCGACCATCAGCGCGAAGGCCAGCGGCAATCGCGCGCCCAGCCGCAGCACGCTCCTCAGTGCCGGCCAGTCCAGCGCGCGGCGGGCCGGGCGCGACAGGCCCGCGATCAGAACCGGCCAGGGCCGGGCCAGAACGAACAGCAACGGCCCCAACAGGCGCAGCAGCAGATGCCCGACCTGATGCAGCGCAAACAGCCTTTGCCCCGCCGGGGCAAGCGGCCAGTTCATGGCCACGACCCACAGGACCAGCCCCGCGCCAAAGGCCAGGTGCCTCAGCCCGTCCACATTTTCTCGAATCAGCCGCGGCCGCCCAAGTCCGCGCAGATACAGCCCGATTAGCCCCGCGGCGATCAGCAACGCCACGGGCGACAGGTACGGGCCGAGCGGGTCGGAAAACTCAGGCAAATCCTGCGGGCTCAGTTGCCCGGGTAGCTGGCGTAAACGCGGGTCGAGCCATCGCGCTGGATGAGGACGACGTCATAGGCCTCGCGCATGTTGCCGAAATCCATCCCCGGCGCCCCCATCGGCATCCCCGGCGTGGCGATACCGATCGCATCGGGGCGTTCCCGCAGCAGCCTTTCGACCTCGCGCACCGGCACATGCCCTTCCACGACGTAACCGTCCACCCGCGCCGTGTGGCAGGCCCAGGTTTCCTCGCCCAGGCCGGCGGCCTGCTTGGTGGCCAACAGCGTATCATAGTCCACATCGCGGACCTTGACGGAAAATCCCGCCTCTTCCATCCGCGTCACCCAGCCCCCGCAGCAGCCGCAGCTGGACTGCTTGACCACCTCGATGGTCGGCCTGGTTTCCTGCGCGCTGACCACCGTCGCAGCGCCGGCGAGAAAGATGGCGGAAACGATCGATCTGAACATTCTCTGGTCCTTGTCCTGCCGGGGAATCCCCCTGTTGTCCTCGGCCGCGAACTTACGACCTCAAGTCGCTGTAGGTTCAAGATCGGAAAGGGGGGGGTGTGCCCGCATGTCGCGGCCTGCGCGTAACGCGCAGGCCGTTGCGATCATTGCGATATTCGATTATGTGTATTCTTAACCTTCTTGCCGAGCAAAAGACATGACGGTTTCGATGGGTCTGCGGCCCATGTTTCTGTAACCCAGATGTGGGCGTTCAATATTGTAGTGCACCAGCCATGCGTCCAGATCGGCCTGCAGCGCCTCGACGGTTTCGTAGAAGGTCTCGCGCATCTTGATGCGGAAGAACTCGTCCAGCACCGTTCTGTTGAAGCGCTCGACGAAACCGTTGGTCTTTGGTGAGCGGACCTTGGTGCGCCTGTGTTCGATATCGTTGAGCTCGAGGTAGAGTTCGTAAGGGCTGACCTGCCCCCCAATGGTCCCTCATTCATAACGAGAGTCTGCGGGTTTGGTTTTCATAATCTGCGGTTTCGGTTTGGGCAAGCGCGCCGGGCGCGGAGCCTTTGGGTCGCTCAAGCGTCCGGCGCGCTTGGGCCGGCGTCTGGTTCCCCAGCGATGAGTGGGGCCTGACGTTGTTATAATCATAGCGCCACAGGGCCAGTTTTCGGCGGGCGTCATCGAGAGTATCGAACAGCTCCTCGTTCAGAAGCTCGTCACGCAGGCTGCCATTGAACGACTCGATGAAGGCATTTTGCTGAGGCTTGCCAGGATCGATGTAATGCCAGTCGACGTCATTGTCGTCCGCCCATTTGAGGATCGCCCGACTGGTGAACTCGGTCCCATTGTCAGAAACAATGCTTTCAGGCTTGCCATGGAGGCGGACAAGAGCATCAAGCTCGCGCGCCACACGCGCGCCCGAGATGCTGGTGTCGGCAACCAGGCAGAGGTTCTCGCGACAGCAATCGTCGATCACCGCCAGGATGCGGAACCGACGCGAAGCACCAAACGTGTCGGAGACAAAGTCCAGGCTCCATCGCTGGTTTGGCCTGATCGCCTCGGGCATTGGCGTCCTCGAGCCTCTGGCGCGCTTGCGCCCGCGCCGCCGTTTCACCGACAACCCTTCTTCGCGATACAGGCGATAGAGTTTCTTGTGGTTCATGATCATTCCCTTGCGTTCGAGCAACACGCCGATCCGTCGGTAACCGAAACGGCGGCGCTTGCCCGCAATCTGCTTCATCGCTTCGCGGATCTCCGGATGGTCCGGCGGGCGTTCGCGCCGGACCGTCTTGGGATCGACACCGACCAGCCTGCAGGCCCGGCGCTGCGAGATGCCATGATCCCGCATCGCCCGCAGCGCTGCATCACGCCGCGCGCTCGGCGTCGTCAGTTCTTTCCCAGGAGATCCTTCAGGACCGCGTTGTCCAGCATCGCATCGGCCAACAGGCGCTTGAGCTTGGCATTCTCGTCCTCAAGCATCTTCAGGCGCTTCACGTCCGAAAGCCCCATGCCGCCGTATTTCGACTTGTACTTGTAGAACGTCGCCGGGCTCAGCCCATGCCGGCGACAAACCTCCACCGTCGGCATTCCGGCCTCCTGTTCCTTGATCATCGCAATGATTTGCGCCTCCGTAAAACGGCTCTTTCGCATTCGTCTGCTCCTTTCTGATCGGGCAGACTCTACTTCAAAATGCGGGCGTTGGCGGGGGGCAGGTCATCCACCGTCGGCATTCCGGCCTCCTGTTCCTTGATCATCGCAATGATTTGCGCCTCCGTAAAACGGCTCTTTCGAATTCGTCTGCTCCTTTCTGATCGGGCAGACTCTACTTCAAAATGCGGGCGTTGGCGGGGGGCAGGTCAGCCTCCACCCCGTCACTGATCAGGATGCGACGGTGCATCGGCAGGCGACTGAAGGCAAGGCCGTTTCCGTCGCGACCTGCGCATCATCTTGATTGTTCTGATATTTGATTTTTCGTTTAGAGAGAGATGTATATTGTATTGGTGTGGTTATCAGGTTTGGCGGCGACCTACTCTCCCACGTCTTGAGACGCAGTACCATTGGCGCGGCAGTGCTTAACTTCCGGGTTCGGGATGGGACCGGGTGTTTCACTTGCGCTATGACCACCAAACCGGGTAACCACACCGTTTTTCCAAGTCAGGTATATTTGCGTATGCTTTTGATCCGAGTTCTGCTTTTACCGGCTCAGATCAAGCCAATCGGGCGATTAGTACCGGTCAACTGAACGCATTGCTGCGCTTACATCTCCGGCCTATCGACGAGGTGGTCTACCTCGGCCCTCAAGGGATACCTTGTTTTGAGGGGGGCTTCCCGCTTAGATGCCTTCAGCGGTTATCCTTTCCGAACATAGCTACCCTGCACTGCGGCTGGCGCCACAACAGGTCCACCAGTGGTTCGTTCACCCCGGTCCTCTCGTACTAGGGGCAACTCCTCTCAAGTATCCTACACCCACGGCAGATAGGGACCGAACTGTCTCACGACGTTCTAAACCCAGCTCACGTACCTCTTTAAATGGCGAACAGCCATACCCTTGGGACCTGCTCCAGCCCCAGGATGAGATGAGCCGACATCGAGGTGCCAAACACTGCCGTCGATATGGACTCTTGGGCAGTATCAGCCTGTTATCCCCGGCGTACCTTTTATCCGTTGAGCGATGGCCCTTCCACGCGGGACCACCGGATCACTATGGCCGACTTTCGTCTCTGCTCGACTTGTCAGTCTCGCAGTCAGGCTGGCTTCTGCCATTGCACTCAACGAGCGATTTCCGACCGCTCTGAGCCAACCTTCGCGCGCCTCCGTTACTCTTTGGGAGGCGACCGCCCCAGTCAAACTACCCGCCACGCAGGGTCCCGGGCCCGGGTTCACGGGCCGCGGTTAGACATCAAGCAATGCAAGGGTGGTATCTCAAGGGCGGCTCCACAGGAACTGGCGTCCCTGCTTCGAAGCCTGCCACCTATCCTGCACATGCATGGCCTGATGCCAGTGCGAAGCTGTAGTAAAGGTGCACGGGGTCTTTCCGTCTAACCGCGGGAAGCCTGCATCTTGACAGGCAATTCAATTTCGCTGAGTCGATGTTGGAGACAGCGGGGAAGTCGTTACGCCATTCGTGCAGGTCGGAACTTACCCGACAAGGAATTTCGCTACCTTAGGACCGTTATAGTTACGGCCGCCGTTTACCTGGGCTTCAATTCGAGGCTCTCACCTCTCCTTTTAACCTTCAGGCACCGGGCAGGCGTCAGTCCCTATACGTCGTCTTGCGACTTCGCAGAGACCTGTGTTTTTAGTAAACAGTCGCCACCCCCTGGTCTGTGCCCCCGGCCCGTGGTTGCCCACGAACCGGGCCTCCTTCTCGCGAACTTACGGAGGCATTTTGCCGAGTTCCTTCAACATCGTTCTCTCAAGCGCCTTGGTATGCTCTACCAGTCCACCTGTGTTGGTTTAGGGTACGATCTGATGGAGGGCTATTTCCGGGAACCCCATGGCTGCCAGACCAATCCGATAAGGCCTGACAACTTCCGGGATCCGTCACATCCTCCTGGCCCAGGAATATTAACCTGGTTCCCATCGACTACGCCTTTCGGCCTCGCCTTAGGGGTCGGCTTACCCTGCTCAGATTAGCTTTAAGCAGGAACCCTTGGACTTTCGGCGAGGGGGTCTCTCACCCCCTTTGTCGCTACTCATGTCATCATTCTCGCTCGTGATCTCTCCACCGGATGGCTCACGCCCCGGCTTCACAGAAAGCCTCTCTCCTCCGGCACGCCCGAAGACGCGAAGGAGGAATGAGACTGTATCACACGACGCTCCGCTACCATGCCTTGCGGCATCCTCAGCTTCGGCTCGTGGCTTGAGCCCCGTTACATCTTCGCCGCAGGACAACTTGTCTAGACCAGTGAGCTGTTACGCTATCTTTAAAGGATGGCTGCTTCTAAGCCAACCTCCTGGTTGTTTTGGTCGTCCCACCTGCTTTCCCACTTAGCCACGAATTGGGGGCCTTAGCTGGAGGTCAGGGTTGTTTCCCTCTCCACCACGGACGTTAGCATCCGTAGTGTGTCTGCCATCCAGTACTCCCGGGTATTCGGAGTTTGGTTAGGATCAGTAAGCCTGTGGGGCCCCATTACCCATCCAGTGCTCTACCCCCCGGGGTATTCGGATGACGCTCTACCT
>NZ_AP042380.1:2500000-3286222 GCF_055386745.1 Piezobacter thermophilus
CGCGCCGGTCAGATAGACCAGCCACACCGGCACCTGCCGGAACCGCCCGTTGAGCCATCCCGCCACGAGGTCAGTAGTATTTCGCAAGATCCATACCCTCGTAAAGCGATGCCACTTCCCTTTCGTAGCCGTTGAACATCAAGGTCGGCTGGCGGCGCGAGAACAGCCCCCCGCCCACACGCCGCTCGGTCGCCTGGCTCCAGCGCGGGTGGTCCACATTCGGATTGACGTTGCTGTAGAACCCGTATTCGCGCGGATTGGCCTTGTTCCACGAGGTCGGAGGCTGATCGGAGGTCAGCGTGATCCGCACCACCGACTTGATCGACTTGAACCCGTATTTCCACGGCACCACCAGCCGCAGCGGCGCACCGTTCTGATTGGGCAGCGGCTTGCCATAAAGCCCGGTGGCCATGATCGTCAGCGGGTGCATGGCCTCGTCCAGCCGCAGCCCCTCGACATAGGGCCACTCCAGCACCGGATAGCGCTGGCCCGGCATTTCCTCGGGCCGCAGGAGGGTCTCGAAGGCGACGTATTTCGCCCCCTCCTTCACCCCGGCCATACCCAGCAGGTCGGCCAGTTCGAACCCGTCCCACGGCACCACCATCGACCAGGCTTCGACACAGCGCAGCCGGTAGATGCGCCGCTCGATGGTCATCTTCGACAGGATCTCGCCCAGGGGGTAGTCGCCGGGCCGCTCCACCAGCCCGTCGATGGTGACGGTCCAGGGACGGGTCGTCAGCGCCCCGGCCCGTTCGGACGGATCGCTCTTGCCGGTGCCGAATTCGTAGAAATTGTTGTAGCTGGTGATCTCCTTCCAGCTGTTCGGCTCCAGATCATCGCCGGCCGCCGCCGCCGGACCGGCCAGCGCGGCAAGTCCCGCGCCAGCGATCCCTCCGGCCAGTCCCGCCATGATCTGGCGCCGGTTCAGCCAGACGGCATGGGGGGTCACATCCGCCTCGGTCAGGTCGTTCGTCCATCTGTGGGCCATCTTGCACTCCGTTCGTTTCCTTCAACCGACCTAGCGGTTTGGCCTCATCCGTCCAACACAAGCCGACTCACGATTCAGCGACCCTTCTGTAACCTTTGCGCAGTTCGTTCATCGGAATGCTGCTGCCGTCGGGCTGAACGATCCGCACATGGCGAGGACGGATCAGGCGCGGCTCGGCCACGCCGACCGAATGGGCGATGGTTTCGACCTCGTCGATGATCCGCCGGGCATAGCGGGCCACGCGCTCATACTTGCTTTCGGCCACCAGCCCCTTCTGCAGGCGCGGATCGTGGGTGGTTATACCGGTGGGGCAGGTATTGCGGTTGCACTTCATCGCCTGGATGCAGCCCAGCGCGAACAT
The DNA here is from genome assembly GCF_055386745.1 of Piezobacter thermophilus. Lineage (NCBI taxonomy): Bacteria > Pseudomonadati > Pseudomonadota > Alphaproteobacteria > Rhodobacterales > Paracoccaceae > Piezobacter > Piezobacter thermophilus. The sequence goes on from NZ_AP042380.1 coordinate 2,501,350, forward strand.
GAAGCCGCGGGCCGAGGTCACGAAATCCGCCCCCGCCGCCAGCGCCCAGGCAACATCGCCCGGATTGACCAGCTTGCCGCTGGCGATCAGCCGGACCCGCTCCTTCAACCCGTATTCCTCGCGCAGCCCGGCAACCAGCGGCAGGGCCTCGCGGATGGACATGCCGACGAGATCCATCAACGGCATCGGCGCCGCCCCCGTCCCGCCCTCGCCCCCGTCGATGGTGATGAAATCCGGTGCCGCCGCCGCACCGCGGGCAAGGACCGCCTCGAACAGGGCACGCACCGAGGACTCTGCCCCGATCACCGTCTTGATCCCCACCGGCTTGCCCGTCACCTCGCGGACATGGGCGACGAAATCCAGCAGATCCTCGAAACTGTCGATCTCGGCGTGGCGATTGGGCGAGAGGCTGTCCCGGCCCGGTTCGATCCCGCGGATCCGGGCGATTTCGGGCGTCACCTTCGCCGCAGGCAAGATGCCGCCCTTGCCCGGCTTGGCCCCCTGGGCAAGCTTGATCTCGAACATCCGCACCTGTTCATGCGCGGCCACCGCGCGCAGCCTGTCGTCGTCAAGCCGACCGTCGCGGTCGCGCACGCCATACTTGGCGGTCCCGATCTGGAAAACGATGTCACAGCCCCCCGCGAGGTGGCACTCGCTGAGACCGCCCTCGCCGGTATTGAGCCAGATTCCGGCCTGCTTCGCCCCATGGCTGAGCGCATCCACCGCCGGTTTCGACAGCGCGCCATAGCTCATGCCCGAGATGTTGAAGAAGGACGGCGCCAGGTAGGGCACACGCGCCTGCGCCCCGATCAGCTGAGGTTCGCTTCGCGTGTGCTGGTCGTGCAGTGGCGGAAAGGGGGAATTGACGAAGACCGGCGTTCCCGGAACCGTCAGGTTGCGGGTCGAGCCGAAGGCGACCGTGTTGCTTTTCCCGTCGGCCGCCCGATATACCCAGTCCCGCTGTGCCCGGTTGAAAGGCAGCTCTTCGCGATCCATCGCGAAGAAATACTGCCGGAAGAATTCTCCCAGCTGCATGAAAAGGCCGCGGAACCGGCCGATCACCGGATAATTGCGCCGAATCGCATCCGCCGTCTGGAAACGGTCGATGAAGAAAAGAACCACCGCCACGCCGACCAGCAGGCCAATGACGACGAGAAAGCCGAAAGCCAGCAGTTCCAGTATGCCGAAAGCGGAACTCATGCGCCTACCCCGCAAGTTTGACGTGAAGCAATGCACGTCGCTTGATCGCTGCTAGAGTGCGGGTATTACCGGACGGAGGCAAGCCGGCCGGATGCGGAGGAGGACCAAAGATGAAACACCTGTTGCTTGCAACCGCCCTTTCCCTGACCGCCACCGTCGCGGCGGCCCAGGGCTGGGTGACATACACGACCGAGGAAAACTTCGACGACGTACTCTTCAGCGTCGAGAACGCCATCACCGATCAGGGCTTGGTGATCGATTCCATCAGCCACGTGGGCGACATGCTGGAACGCACCCGCGCCGACGTGGGATCCGACAAGGTCCTGTTCGTCAAGGCCGAGGTATACCAGTTCTGCTCGGCGCGACTGTCACGCAAGGTCATGGAGGCCAACCCCATGAACATCGCCTTCTGCCCCTACGGCATCTTCGTCGCCGAACTGGCGGACGATCCGGGCAAGGTCATAGTGGGCTACAGAACCTATCCCGAAGGCGAAATGCAGGAGGTGCAGGCGTTTCTCGACACGATCGTGAAACAGGCGCTGGAGTAACCGCCTTCCGGACATCCGCCGGGACGTTTGCAGCATTCGAAAGGGGGCTCTGCCCCCTCGGCCCTGCGGGCCTCACCCCCGGAGTATTTTATGCAAGAGGAAGGGAAGGACGAATATGGCTCCTTTCCTCTTGCCGGAAATACTCCGGGGGGTGCGGGGGGCAGAGCCCCCCGTGAACATGAAACGGCCCCCGGAATACCGGGGGCCGCCAGAAGCTTGACAGGGGTGGAGCCGAGGCTCAGTGGATGACCGCCTCGTCGGGCCGCGGCCGGTCGGTGGTGCCCAGCCGCTCGCCGATGATGAGGCCGTCGGGCCCGGCAGTGACCGGCACCGTGTCGCCATCGCGGATCTCGCCAGCCAGCAGCATCTCGGCCAGCGGGTTCTGCAGCGCGGTCTGGATAACCCGCTTGAGCGGGCGGGCACCGAACACCGGGTCGTACCCCTCGTCGGCCAGCCACTTGCGTGCGGCATCGTCCAGTTCCAGCCGGATGTTGCGTGCCGCCAGACGTTGTTGCAGGCGCGACAGCTGGATCTCGACGATCCCGTCCATGTCCTTGCGGCTGAGCCGGTCGAAGATGATGATCTCGTCCAGCCGGTTGAGGAATTCGGGCCGGAAATGCGCCCGCACCGCATCCATCACGTCGCGCTTGGCATCGGCGGCATCCGCATCCTCGGGCAGCTGGCTGAGCGCCTGGCTGCCGAGGTTCGAGGTCAGCACGATCAGCGTCTGCTTGAAGTCCACCGTGCGGCCCTGGCCGTCGGTCAGCACGCCGTCATCGAGCACCTGCAAGAGCACGTTGAACACGTCCGGGTGGGCCTTTTCCACCTCGTCGAACAGGATCACCTGGTAGGGCCGGCGCCGCACCGCTTCGGTCAGCACGCCGCCCTCGTCATAGCCGACATAGCCCGGCGGGGCGCCGATCAGACGCGCGACCGAGTGTTTCTCCATGAACTCGGACATGTCGATGCGCACCATCGCGTCGTCGTCGTCGAAGAGATATTCGGCAACCGCCTTGGTCAGCTCGGTCTTGCCGACGCCGGTGGGACCGAGGAACAGGAACGAACCCAGCGGCCGGTTCGGGTCGTTGAGCCCGGCCCGCGCCCGGCGCACCGCATTGGCCACCGCCCGGATCGCCTGATCCTGGCCGACCACGCGCTTGTGCAGCTCCTCTTCCATGCGCAGGAGCTTCTCGCGCTCGCCCTCCAGCATCTTCGAGGTGGGGATGCCGGTCCAGCGTTCGACCACCTGGGCGATCTGCTCGGGGCGGACGGTTTCCTCGACCATCAGCCCTTCGGCCTCCTGCTTTTCGGCCTCGGCCAGCTTCTTCTCGAGCTCGGGGATCACGCCATAGCTGAGCTCGCCCGCGCGCTGCAGGTTGCCCTCGCGCTTGGCGATTTCCAGCTCGGCACGCGCCCGGTCGAGCTGCTCCTTCAGGTCGCGGGTCGTCGCCAGCTTGTCGCGCTCGGCCTGCCAGCGGGCGGTCAGCTCGGCGCTGCGCTCCTGCAGCTCGGCCAGTTCCTTTTCAAGCTTCTCCAGCCGCTCCTTCGAGGCCGCGTCGGTTTCCTTGCGCAGGGCTTCGGCCTCGATCTGCAGCTGCAGGATCTGCCGGTCGAGCTGGTCGAGCTCCTCGGGCTTGCTGTCCACCTGCATCCGCAGCCGGCTGGCCGCCTCGTCGATCAGGTCGATGGCCTTGTCCGGCAGGAAGCGGTCGGTGATGTAGCGGTGCGACAGCGTCGCCGCGGCCACCAGCGCCGAATCCGAGATCTTCACCCCGTGGTGCAGCTCGTATTTCTCCTTGATGCCGCGCAGGATCGAAATCGTGTCCTCGACCGTCGGTTCATTGACGAAGATCGGCTGGAAACGACGCGCAAGGGCGGCGTCCTTCTCGACATATTTGCGATACTCGTCCAGCGTGGTCGCGCCGACGCAGTGCAGCTCGCCCCGGGCCAGAGCCGGCTTGATCAGGTTCGCCGCATCCATCGCGCCGTCGGTCTTGCCCGCCCCGACCAGAACGTGCATTTCGTCGATGAACAGGATGATCTCGCCGGCGGCGGCCTCGATCTCCTTGAGGATGGCCTTGAGGCGCTCTTCGAACTCGCCGCGATACTTGGCCCCGGCGATCAGCGCGCCCATGTCCAGCGCCAGCAGCTTCTTGTTGCGCAGGCTTTCGGGCACGTCGCCATTGACGATGCGCAGCGCCAGCCCCTCGGCAATCGCCGTCTTGCCGACGCCCGGTTCGCCGATCAGCACCGGGTTGTTCTTGGTCCGGCGGGAAAGCACCTGCATGGTGCGGCGGATTTCCTCGTCGCGGCCGATGATCGGGTCGATCTTGCCCTCGCGGGCGCGTTCGGTCAGGTCGATGGTGTATTTCTTCAGCGCGTCATAGCCTTCCTCGGCGCTGGCCGAATCGGCGGTGCGCCCCTTGCGGATGTCGTTGATCGCGGCGTTCAGCTTCTGCGCGGTCACGGCGCCGGCCTCCAGCGCCTCCTTCGCGCCGGATTTCACCATCGCCAGGGCCATCAGGATCCGTTCGACCGGCACGAAGCTGTCGCCGGCCTTGGTGGCGATCTTCTCGGCCTCGTCCAGAACCCGGCCGGTCAGCGTATCGAGATAGACCTGACCGCTGTCGCCGCTGACCCGCGGGATCTTGTTCAGCGCCCCTTCCAGCGCCTCGACCACGCGCTCGGGCGAACCGCCGGCGCGGGCAATCAGATTGCTGGCCAGCCCCTGATCGTCATCCAGCAATGCCTTGAGAAGGTGCTCGGGCATCAGTCTCTGATGCTCCTCCCGCGAGGCAATGGTCTGTGCAGCCTGCAGGAAACCGCGTGCGCGGTCGGTGAACTTGTTGAAGTCCATGTCTTTGTCTCCTTTCAAGCGCCCGTCTTGCCGGCGCCCGCTTCGCGGCACGCCCCGGTTCGGGCCTCACCCTCAATTTGGGACCGGCCCGATCCGGTTCAACCCCCCTCCGTCACGGATTTTTTCCGTTCCACCGGCAATCTGCACCGCCGCGGCGACAGGTGATTTCCGCCCCCCACTAGCGCGCTGCCGCCTTGTGCTGACGCGGCGCGGCGGGCATAGACGGGTGCGACCGTTCAACCGCAAAAGGCCCATGCCATGCCCGATGACCGCCTGATCGTTGCCCTCGACCTCCCCAACGCTGTGCAGGCGCTGGAGCTGACCGAACGGATCGGCGATGCGGTCGGCTTCTACAAGATCGGGCTGGGCATGCTCACCGGCGGCGGGCTGGCGCTTGCCAATGAGCTCAAGCAGGAACACGGCAAGCGCATATTCCTCGACATGAAGCTGTTCGACATCGGCGCCACCGTCGAGGCCGCCGTGCGTGGGCTGGCGCAGTTCGATCTCGATTTCCTCACCGTCCATGGCGACCCGCATGTGGTCCGCGCCGCCGTCCAGGGCGCGGCCGGCAGCAATCTGAGGATCCTCGCCGTGACCATTCTGACCTCGCTGGAGCGGCAGGACCTGGACGAGGCCCTCATCAAGCCCGGAGAGATCCGCGACCTGGTCCAGGAACGCGCCGGGCGCGCATTCGAGGCCGGCGCCCACGGGGTCATCGCCTCGCCGCACGAGGCGGCACCCATCCGCGCCCTGCCCGAGGCGCAGGGGCGGCTGATCGTGACGCCGGGGGTGCGCCCGGCCGGTAGCGCGCACGGCGACCAGAAGCGGGTGGCAACCCCCGCGCAGGCCATCGCGAACGGGGCCGATCACATCGTCGTCGGCCGCCCCGTCTGGCAGGCCACCGATCCGCGCAAGGCCGCCCGGGCGATCGTGGCGGAACTGGGCGCGGCCTGAGGCGTCATGTGCCCTGAATGGCACAGCTGAGGCGCATCTTTGACGTACCGCCACTCCTGCCTTTGCCCGGGGGCGATTCTGGGCGAGTCTTGCATTGAGACACTCCCCGACGGACCTTGCTCTTCCTGAGGTTCGTGACCTCCCCCCGCTCGAATCGGCGGGGGGTCTTTCCGTCGGATCGGTCCCCGGCCTTCTCCCCTTCCCTTCTTCGCGCCCGCCCAGGCGGGCAGCTGCCTTGCGCTTGGCCTGCGTTTGCCGGATGATCGTTTTCGATCGGCTGCAACATGCCGCAATCGGGGTTCCGCTCTTTGCAAGGCCAGACCGATGCCCGCCCTCTGCCGCGACTGCCTGACCGCCTTCGACGCCGGTCCCCGCTGCCCGGCCTGCCGCAGCCCGCGGGTGGTCGCGCATCCCGAGCTGTTCGAACTGACCATTGCGCATATGGATTGCGACGCCTTCTATGCCTCGGTGGAAAAACGTGACAACCCCGACCTGGCCGACAAGCCGGTGATCATCGGCGGCGGGCGGCGCGGGGTCGTCTCTACCGCCTGCTATGTGGCGCGGATACGCGGTGTGCGCTCGGCCATGCCGATGTTCCAGGCACTGCGGCTGTGCCCGGATGCGGTGGTGATCCGCCCGCGCATGGAGGTCTATGCCGCCGTCTCGCGCCGTATCCGCGCGATGATGGAGGAGCTCACCCCCGCCGTGGAACCGCTGTCGCTGGACGAGGCCTTCCTGGACCTGTCCGGCACGAGACGGCTGCACGGAGCCCCGCCGGCGGTGATGCTGGCCCGCCTTGTCAGGCGGATGCAGCAGGAGCTTGGCCTGTCCGGCTCGATCGGGCTGTCGCACAACAAGTTCCTGGCCAAGGTGGCCTCGGATCTGGACAAGCCGCGGGGATTTTCGGTGATCGGCCGCGCCGAGACCGCCGATTTCCTGCGCGAGCGCCCGGTCAGCCTGATCTGGGGCATCGGACCGGCGGCGCAAGAGTCGCTGGCACGCACGGGGATTCGCACGATTTCCGACCTGTTGCGATGGGACCGCGAAGCCCTGCATGCCTGGTTCGGCGCGATGGGCGAGCGGCTGTGGCATCTCGCGCGCGGGCAGGACGACCGGCGCGTATCGCCCGACGCGCCGATCAAGTCGATCTCCAACGAGACCACCTTCGCCGAAGACACGGACGACCCGGAGATCCTGGACGGCCACCTGTGGCGCATGGCCGAGAAAGTTTCCGACCGCGCCAAGGCCAGGGGGCTGGCCGGGCGCGTGGTGACGCTCAAGCTCAAGCGCGCCGATCACCGGCTGCTGACCCGGCGCGCCTCGCTGCGCGAACCCACCCAGCTGGCCGACCGCATCTATCGCACGGCGCGGGCGCTGTTCGATCAGCTGGACGAGGCCGGCCCGTTCAGGCTGCTGGGCTGCGGCCTGTCCGGGCTGGGGCCGGAGGCGGATGCGGACAAGTCGGGCGACCTGCTCGACCCCGGCGCGGTCCGCCGCAGCCGCGCCGAACGCGCCGCCGACGAGATCCGGCGCCGCTTCGGGGCAGAGGCGATCGTGAAGGGGCGGGCGCTGCGGTAGGGCATGAGCTGCCGGGGGGAAGGGGGCGCTGCCCCCTCTTGCCCCCGCGGGGCAATTCACCCCCGGAGTATTTGCCGGCAAGAGGAAGGAAGGGGGGCGCGGGGGGGGCGGCGGGCGGGCCGGGCGATTCAGCCGCGCCGCCCCACCTGCCGGCAGATCAGGATCACCGGCAGCAGTCCCACCGCGACGATGACGAGCGAAGGCACCGCCGCCCCTTCCAGCCGCTCGTCCGAGGCCAGCCGGTAGGCCTGTACCGCCAAGGTGTCGAAATTGAACGGGCGCATGATGAGCGTGGCGGGCAATTCCTTCATCACGTCCACGAAGACGATCAGCAGCGCGGTCAGCAGGCTGGGGGTCAGGATCGGCAGATGCACCCGGCGCAGCGTGCCCAGCGGCGTCTGCCCCAGCGACCGGGCGGCGGCATCCATGTTGGCGTGGATCATGCTCTGCCCACCTTCGTAGGCGCCAAGGGCCGAAGCCAGAAACCGCACCACGTACGCGGCCACCAGCAGCCAGATCGAGCCGGTCAGGAGCAGGCCGGTGGAGATGCCGAAGGTTGCGCGCATCCACGCGTCCACGGCATTGTCGAAGGCCGCGAAGGGCACGATCAGCCCCACCGCGATCACCCCGCCCGGCACCGCATAGCCCAGCCGCGCCACGTAGGCGGCCATGGCCGAGCGCCGCCCCGGCTGCAACCGCTGGTAAAACCCCACGCAGATCGCCGCCAGCACCGTGACCACGGCGGCAATGCTGGCCAGCGTCAGGGAATTGCGGATGAAACCGACATAGCGGGGGCTGAACAGGTCCTGCTCGGACCCCAGCCCCATTTCGAACAGGACCACCGCCGGCAGCAGGAATCCAAAGATCACGGGAACGATGCACAGAAGGAATGCCAGCGCCGCGCGCACGCCGTGCAGCTGCGCCGGTGGCATTGTCGCGTGGCGCTTGCCTGCACCGTGATACCGGGCCTGCCCGCGCTGGATGCGCTCGGTCACCGCCAGAAGCAGGGCAAAGCCGAGCAGGAACAACGCCAGCTGCGCCGCCGCCGCCCGGTCGGCCATGGAAAACCAGCTGCTGTAGATGCCGGTGGCGAAGGTCTGGACGCCGAAATGGGCCACCGTACCGAAATCGGCGATCGTCTCCATCACCGCCAGCAGCACCCCCGCCGCGATCGCCGGCCGCGCCATCGGCAGGCTGACCCGCAGGAACGCCTGCCACGGGCTCCGGCCCAGCGCCCGGGCGGCCAGGAAGGCCGAAGCGCTTTGCTGAAGAAAGGCCGCGCGCGCCAGCAGATAGACGTAAGGGTAGAGGACGAGGATCAGCATCACCGCCGCGCCGGGCAGCGAGCGCACCTCGGGGAACCAGTAGTCGCGCGGCCCCCAGCCCATGACCGCGCGCAGGGTGGACTGGACGATGCCCGCGTGATCCAGAAGATAGGTATAGGCATAGGCCAGCACATAGGCCGGATAGGCCAGCGGCAGGACCAGCGCGATCTCCAGCACCCGGACGCCGGGAAAGCGGGTCATCGTCACCAGCCACGCCGCGCCGACCCCGATGGCAAAGGTGCCGATGGCCACCAGCACCACCAGCGCCAGGGTGGTCGCCGTATAGCGCGGCAGGACGGTCTGCATCAGATGGGCAATCGTGTCGGTACCCCCCGTAAGCGCCGCCAGCGCCACTGCCACCATCGGCAGCAGGCAGGCAAGGGCAACCACATTGGCCAGCACGCCGATCGCCCGCGTGCCGCGGGCGTGATGCCGGTGCGAACCATGTTCGGCGTATCGGACGGTTTCGGCCAAATCCGAATTCCTGATGAATGGCGAAGGCGGGGCGCAACTGGCGCCCCACCCCTTATTCGACCATTTCAGTCGGAAATGCCAGATCGAAAATGCAAGTCAGTCGTATTTGCGCTGATCCTCGATCACCAGACCATCCCTGGGCAGTGTCCCCGGCGGCACGATCTCGACCCGCCCCTTGAGCTTGAGCACCTCGACCACCGAACGCGCAAAGGCCGAAGGGTCGCCGCCCTCGGATTCGACCTTGACGGTCATCGCGTCCATCTCGCCCTCGCGGGTGGCGATGACACGCGCCTTGAGGATCTCGTCATGCTTGGCCACCAGCTGCGCCACCTGTTCGGGACGCACGAACATGCCCTTGATCTTGGTGGTCTGGTCGGCCCGGCCCATCCAGCCGCGGATGCGCATGTTGGTGCGCCCGCAGGGGCTGGCCCCTTCCATCACCGCGCTGAGATCGCCGGTGGCAAAGCGGATCAGCGGATAGTCGGGATTGAGCGAGGTCACGACCACCTCGCCCACCTCGCCCGGCGCCACCGGGTCGCCGGTGCCGGGGGTGACGATCTCGACGATCACGCCCTCGTCCACGATCATCCCCTCCATCGCCTCGGACTCGTAGGCAATGTTGCCCAGATCGGCAGTGGCATAGTTCTGAAGGCAGGTGATGCCGCGATCGGCATACTCCTGGCGCAGCGACGGGAACAGGGCACCGCCCCCGACCACGGCCTTGGAGAAGTTCAGCTTCACCCCCATCTCCTCGGCCTTGTCGAGGATCACCTTCAGGTAATCCGGCGTGCCCGCGTAAGCCGTCGAGCCCACGTCATGGGCGGCAGTGACCTGAAGCTCGGTCTGGCCGGTGCCGGCGGGCAGCACCGCCGCCCCCACCGCCCGCGCGCCGTTCTCGAAGATCATGCCCGCGGGCGTCAGGTGATAGCCGAAGCAGTTCTGCACGATGTCGCCCCGGCCGATACCGGCTGCGTGCAGGAACCGGCCCATCCGCCACCAGTCATGTTCGGTCCCGCCCGGTTCGTAGATCGGTCCCGGCGACTGGAAGATGTGCGCGAAGCCATGCGGCGGCTTGAGCGTGAACCCGCCGAAGGGCGGATTTTCCGCCTGCGCGCGGCTCAGCTCGGACTTGCGCAGGACCGGCAGGGCAGCCAGGTCCTCGACGGTGGTGATCTCGGCCGGATCCACCCCGTCCAGCGACCCGGCATAGCCCGGCGCCGATTTCGCCCGGGCGATCTGCCGCGGCAGCGCCTCGGCAATGGCCGCGGCACGCTCGTCGGCAGAGCGGGTTTCCAACGCGTCGTAATACTGGCTCATCCTTCATCCCTCCAGGCGCCGCACGAAAGGCGCGACCGCTTGCCTGATCCCGTTTGTTGCGGCCGAAATCCGTTTCCGGCCCGGCCCTGTCGTTGTTTCGCGGCTGCGAAGCCGTCAGCTCAGCCACCGCTTGCGCCGGCGATAGGAGCGCACGTCGCGGAAGGACTTGCGGCCCTCTTCGGACACGCCCAGGTAGAATTCCTTGACGTCCGGGTTCTCGCGCAGCTCGGCGGCGGGGCCGTCCATCACCACCCGGCCGTTTTCCAGGATGTATCCGTAATGCGCGAAGCGCAGCGCCACATTGGTGTTCTGCTCGGCCAGCAGGAAGGACACACCCTCCTTTTCGTTGAGATCCTTCACGATCTCGAAGATCTCCTCCACCAGCTGCGGGGCAAGCCCCATGCTGGGTTCATCCAGCAGGATCGTCTCGGGGTTGGCCATCAGCGCCCGGCCGATCGCGATCATCTGCTGCTCGCCGCCCGAGGTATAGCCGGCCTGGCTGCGGCGGCGTTCCTTCAGGCGCGGAAAATAGGAATAGACGAGTTCGAGGTCGCGCTCCATCGCGGCCTTGCCGTCAGAGCGGGTATAGAACCCGGTCAGCAGGTTTTCCTCGACCGTCAGATGCTCGAAGCAGTGGCGGCCCTCCATGACCTGGATCACACCCATCTTCACCAGTTCGGCCGGTTCCAGATCCTGTATCCGCTGGCCGCGATAGATGATGCTGCCCTTGGTGACTTCGCCGCGCTCGGAGTGCAGCAGGTTGGAAACCGCCTTCAGCGTCGTGGTCTTGCCGGCGCCGTTGCCCCCCAGAAGCGCCGTGATCCCGCCCTTGGGCACGTTCAGGCTCACGCCCTTGAGCACGAGGATCACGTGGTTGTAGATCACCTCGATATTGTTGATCTCGAGCAGGGTCTCGACCTGCGTCTGCGTGGTCTTGGCGGCATCCAGCATCAGGGTTTGTCCTCATCTCGTCCCGGTATGCGCTCCGGGGCTGCGGGAGAGGTGCGGCGACGCATCGCCGCACCGTTTCCTGTCGCGGCTCCGGGTTGTGCCCGGGGCCGGCGATCACTCAGTTGCAATCGCGCAGTTCGATGTTGTTTTCCTTGGCATAGGCCATCGAATCTTCCTCGATCAGCGGCTGGATCACCTCCGAATCGGGCTCGATATAGTCGGTGATGACCTTCCAGGCCTCGGCCTTGGCATCCCACTGCTGTACCAGACCGCGACCGTCGCCGCCGTGATTGGCGCAGCTCACCTTGAACGCGGGACCGAAGCCGGGCAGGCCCAGCTTGGCCAGGGTTTCCTCGGTGATCTCCAGCGCTTCCATGCCGTCGCGCATGTCGGCCGGGGTGATCTGGGCCTTGCCGGAAAGCTCCTGCGCCTTCTTCGCGGCCTCGACCGCCAGCATCGCCGCATACATGCCGCGGTTGTAAAGCACCGTGCCGACCTGATCCCCGGCACCGGCGGCCTTGCCGGCGTCGATGACATACTTCTTCAGATCGTCGAAGATCGGGAAATTCGCACCGGGCATGTGGAAGTTGAGCGCCTTGTAGCCGTCAGCGGCAGCACCGGCCGGCTTCACGTCGTTTTCCGATCCCGACCACCAGATGCCGATGAACTTGTCCATCGGGAAGCGGATGTTGGCGGCTTCCTGAATGGCGACCGGGTTCATCACCCCCCAGCCCCACATCAGCACGTAATCGGGGCGCTCGCGGCGGATCTGCAGCCACTGCGACTTCTGCTCCTGGCCGGGGTGATCGACCGGCAGCAGGACCAGTTCGAAGCCGTGCTTCTTCGACAGTTCCTGCAGGGTGCGGATCGGCTCTTTCCCGTAGGCCGAGTTGTGATACAGCAGCGCGATCTTCTTGCCCTTCAGGTCACCCTCGACGCTCTTGATGTACTTGATCGCGATCGAGGCGCCGTTCCAGTAGTTGGTGGGATAGTTGAACACCCACTTGAACACCTTGCCGTTGGCGGCCGAGGTGCGCCCGTAACCCATCGAGTGGATCGGGATCCCGTCGGCCGAGGCCTTGGGGATCAGCTGGTAGGTGATGCCGGTCGAAAGCGGCTGATAGAGCAGCGCGCCCTGGCCCTTGGTGGATTCGTAACACTCCACCCCCTTTTCGGTGTTGTAGCCGGTTTCGCACTCGACCACCTTGATCTTTTCGCCGCCGATGCCGCCGTCGCGTTCGTTGATCAGGGTCATGTAGTCCTGATACCCGTCCGCGAAGGGGATCCCGTTGGCGGCATATGGGCCGGTGCGGTAGCTGAGCGAGGGGAACACCAGTTCCGCCATCGCGGGTCCGGCGACCAGCGCCGCGCCCAGTGCCAGTGCTGTCAGTTTCTTTCTCATCGGGTCATGTCCTCCCTATGGTGTCATCCGATGTTGTGCGGGGTCGCCCCCGCGAGGTGTCGGTCCGTCCCGCCTCAGTACGGGAAGGGCCAGAGTCGAAGTTTCTCCTTGGCCACCCGCCACAGCTGCGCCAGCCCGTGCGGTTCGAGGACCAGGAACAGGATGATCAGCGCCCCCACGATCACCAGTTGCAGATGCGACACGATGTCGGTGGGCCAGCCCAGCAGGTCCACGCCCACCAATTTCAGCGCCACCGGCAGCACCACGAGGAACGCCGCGCCCGCGAAGGAACCGAAGATCGATCCCAGCCCGCCGATGATCACCATGAACAGCACCAGAAAGGATTTCTGGATGCCGAAGGCCTCACCCACCTCGACCGCGCCCAGATAGAGCGCGAAGAACAGCGCCCCCGAAATCCCGACGAAGAACGAGCTTACCGCAAAGGCGGTCAGCTTGGCCTGGAGCGGGTTCACCCCGATGATCTCGGCCGCGATGTCCATGTCGCGGATCGCCATCCAGGTCCGCCCCAGCGCCCCGCGGGTCAGGTTGCGCGCGATGATCGCGCTGGCCGTCAGGAAGATCAGGCTGAACATGTAGGTCGCCCAGGCCGACGCGTTGGGTCCGGTGACGATGATGCCGAACACCTCGCGTTCGGGCGCGCTGATCTGGCCCGAGGCCGAGTAGTTGTAGAACCACGGCACCCGGTTGAACAGCCACACCAGGAAGAACTGCGCGGCCAAGGTGGCAACCGCCAGGTAGAACCCCTTGATCCGCAGGCTGGGAAGCCCGAACAGAACCCCGACCACCGCGGTGATGAGCCCGGCGACGATCACGAGGATGAACATGTTGACGTCCGGAAAGGCGGTCATCAGCTTGTAGATCGCGTAGGCCCCCACCGCCATGAACCCCCCGGTCCCGAGGCTGACCTGCCCGGCATAGCCGGTGAGGATGTTCAGCCCGATCGACGCGATGGCATAGATCAGGAACGGCAGCAGCAGCGCGTTGGCCATGTAGTCGTTGATGAAGAACGGAATGACCAGGAAGGCCACCACCAGCACGAAATAGTATCGGTACCGGTCAAACTTGATCGGAAACGTCTGGCTGTCCTGCTGGTAGGAGACCTTGAAGTCTCCGGCTTCGCGGTAGAACATGTGTTACAGGCCCTCTTCAGAGTGCGCACGGTTTCGCGCCGCCGCATCCAGTTGGTTGTCTTTCTTCGCGATGCCGCTCTCTTCGGCGGCGCGGATGAGTCTGCGATAGGCGATGATCCCCACCACCAGCCCGGCAAGGGCAAGAAGCGCGGCGATGACCAGGTGACCGTCGGAATGGTCGCCGGCGCTGAACGCAAGGAACCCGAAGGCCCAGAATCCCGACCATGCGATGACGTTCACGATGGCGATCAGCTTGTTCATGTCACCCGTTCCTCCCTGATAGTCCGGTGACGCGGCTTCCTCCCGGCGGTCATACCCTTTCGATGATCTTGTCCCCGAACAGGCCCTGCGGGCGGAACACCAGGAAAATGAGCGCCAGCACGTAGGCGAACCAGTTCTCCGTGGCGCCGCCCACCAGCGGACCGACCCAGAATTCGAAAAGCTTCTCGCCCACGCCGATGATCAGCCCGCCGACGATGGCACCGGGGATCGAAGTGAACCCGCCCAGCATCAGCACCGGCAACGCCTTCAGCGCGATCAGCGACAGCGAGAACTGCACGCCCGACTTGGCGCCCCACATGACGCCGGCAACCAGCGCCACGAAGCCGGCGACCGACCACACCATCACCCAGATGAAATCCAGGTCGATCCCCACCGACAGCGCCGCCTGATGGTCGTCGGCCACGGCGCGCATGGCCCGGCCCTGCTTGGTGTATTGCGCGAACAGGACCAGCGCGATCACCAGAAGCGCCGCGATCACGGTCGCCACGATGTCCAGGTTGTCGATGAAGAACCCGTAGCCGAAAATCTCGTAGGTGACCCGGTCGATGGTCTCGTTCAGCCCCATCGGCAGACCGATATCGAGGGTCTTGATCTCCGACCCCCACATGAGATCGGCCACGCCTTCCAGGAAATAGGCCAGCCCGATCGTCGCCATGAACAGGATGATCGGATCCTGCCCGACCAGATGGCGCATGACGAACTGATGCACCGCCCAGGCCAGAACGATCATCACCCCGACGGTCAGCGCAATCCCCGCAAATGCCGGAACCGTCCACCCGAAATTGCGAATCTCGGTGCCGAAGGTCGCGTTGATGAGACCTGCGAAGGGCACCTGCCCCTCCATGATCCCCACCAGGGTCATCGCGGCAAACAGCGCCATCACCCCTTGCGCGTAGTTGAAGATCCCCGACGCCTTGTAGATCAGCACAAAACCCAGCGCGACCAGCGAATAAAGCACCCCTGCCATCAGGCCGTTGAGGAAAACCTCGATCGAGAAAACCAGCTGGTCAGACATGAACGCCTCCCAAAATATCCATCGGATGCTCAGTCATGTGCCACCCCCAGATAGGCGTCGATGACTTCCTGATTGTTGCGTACCTCGTCCGGGGTTCCGTCCCCGATCTTGCGGCCGTAATCCATCACCACCACCCGGTCGGACAGATCCATGACCACCCCCATGTCGTGCTCGATCAGGGTGATGGTGGTGCCGAATTCGTCGTTCACGTCGAGGATGAAACGACTCATGTCCTCCTTCTCCTCGACGTTCATGCCCGCCATCGGCTCGTCCAGCAGCAGCAGCTTCGGCTCGGCTGCCAGCGCACGGGCAAGCTCCACCCGCTTCTTCAGCCCGTAGGGCAGACGCGACACCGGTGTCTTGCGGATATGCTGGATTTCGAGGAAGTCGATGACCTTCTCGACCACCTCACGGTTGGCGGTCTCTTCCTCCTCGGCCTTGCCCTTCCAGATTGCCTGCGCCATCAGCCCGGTCTTCATGTGGGTCAACCGTCCGGTCATCACGTTGTCGAGAACGCTCATGCCCTCGAACAGGGCGATGTTCTGGAAGGTCCGCGCGATCCCCTGCCGGGCAACCTCGTAGGGCTTCATGGGCGGGCGCCTCTCGCCACGGAACCAGACCTCCCCCTCCTGCGGCACGTAAAATCCCGAGATCACGTTCAGCATCGACGACTTGCCGGCGCCGTTGGGGCCGATGATGGCGCGGATCTCGCCCTCGCGGATGTCGAAGCTGATGTCCTTGATCGCCACCACGCCGCCAAAGCGCAGGGTGATGTTCTTCATTTCCATCACCACGCCGCCGATCTTGCGGCCGTCCTCGGTGATGTATCCGTTCCCGGATGCGTCAAGCATGTGACCGCCCCTTCCTCTTGCCAGAAATACTCCCGCCGGAGGCATGAAATCGCCGCGCAGCGGCCCGTTGCGCCATGTTTCGCGTCACATCCGTCATTCCGCCGCCATCCTCTTCGGATCCTCCACCACACGGGCGTCGCGGATCTCCAGCGTGGCGCGGATCGATCCCTTGCGACCGTCCTCGTAGGTCACCTCGGTTTCGGTGCTGACCTTCGACGATCCGTCGTAAAGCGCTTCGATGATGTCGGCATATTTCTCCTCGATGATGCGCCGGCGCACCTTGCGGGTGCGGGTCAGTTCGCCGTCATCGGCATCCAGCTCCTTGTGCAGCACCACGAAGCGGTGAATCTGGCAACCCGACAGCATCGGGTCCCGAGCGACGCTCTCGTTGACCTCCTCCACATGCTTCTGGATCGAATCCAGAACCTGCGGATGCCCGGCCAGCTCCTGATACGAGGCATAGGCGATGTTGTTGCGCTCGGCCCAGTTGCCCACCGCGGTCAGGTCGATGTTGATGAAGGCCACGCAGAAGTCGCGCCCGTTGCCGAACAGCACCGCCTCCAGGATGTCGGGATAGAACTTGAGCTTGTTCTCGACGAACTTGGGTGCGAACATTCGCCCGTCGGCCAGCTTGCCCACATCCTTCGCCCGATCGATGATGCGCAGATGCCCGCTTTCCTTGTCGAAGAAGCCGGCATCGCCCGTGGCCACCCAGCCCTCGGCATCCTTGGTCGAGGCAGTGCTCTCGGGGTTCTTGAAATACTCCACGAAGACGCCGGGGCTGCGGTAGTAGATCTCGCCGTTCTCGTCGATGCGGATCTCCACGTCGGGCGCCGGCACCCCCACCGTGTCGGCCCTGACCTGCCCGTCGGGCTGGACGGTGATGAAAACGGTGGCCTCGGTCTGGCCGTAGAGCTGCTTGAGGTTGATGCCGAGGCTGCGGAAGAAATCGAAGATCTCCGGCCCGATCGCCTCGCCCGCGGTATAGGCCACGCGGATCCGGCCGAAGCCCAGCGTGTCCTTGAGCGGGCCGTAGATCAGCACATCGCCCGTGCGATACTTGAAATAGCTCCGCAGCGGCTCGGGATACAGCCACAGACCCAGCGGATCGCTGGCCCTGAAATGCTTGCGCGCATCCTTTCCGTAACGCAGCTTGTAGAAGAACAGCCGGATCGCGTTCTCGATCAGCGTCTCGATGGCAAAGCCCACGCCCATGGCATAGCGCCACGCCCGCACCAGCCGCCGCTTCAGCGTCAGAACGCTGCGCTTGCGCCGCGGCATCCCGTATTTCTCGCCCGCGCCGCCCTTGGCGAAATCCATGAAATGGTGGAACAGCGCGTATTTCAGCGCCCCCGCGTCCTCCATGCGGATCATCACGTTGGTCAGCTGGGTTTCGAACACCCGCGGCGGTGCGAAGAAATAGGTCGGCCCGATCTCGCGCAGGTCGATCATCATGGTGTCGGGACTTTCGGGGCAGTTCACGCAGAACCCGCACCAGTAGGCCTGACCGATCGAGAAGATGAAATCCCCCACCCAGGCCATCGGCAGGTAGGAGAGAATCTCCTCCTCCTCGGTGAGGTTGTCGAACTCGGCCGAGTTCTTCGCGCTCTCGATCACGTTGCGGTTCGACAGCACCACGCCCTTGGGCTTGCCCGTGGTGCCCGAGGTGTAGAGCATCACGCAGGTGCTGTCGTAATCCAGCGCCTCGCGGCGGCGCTTCAACTCGCCGATCAGCTCGTCATAGGCCGCGCGGCCCTGGTTCTGGATGTGGCTGTACTGGTGCAGGCGGGTGTGATCGTATTTCCGCAGACCGCGCGGATCGAGATAGATCACATGCTCAAGGCTGGGCAGCCGGTCCTGGATCTCGATGACCTTGTCCACCTGCTCCTGATCGCCGGCAATCACGAAGCGCGCCCCGCAATGGCCCAGCACATAGGACATCTCTTCGGCCACGGCGTCCTGGTAGAGCGGCACCGGAACCGCGCCCACCGACTGCGCCGCGACCATCGACCAGTACATGTAGGGCCGGTTGCGACCGATGATGGCGATGAAATCGCCCTCCCTCACGCCAAGGTTAATGAACCCCAGCGCCAGCGCCTCGATTTCCTTTTCGGTCTCGGCCCAGGTCCAGCACTGCCAGATGCCGAACTCCTTTTCCCGATAGGCGGGCCGGTTGGCGAACTTCGTGGCGTTGCGTTGAAGCAGCGCCGGCAGGGACCTGAGCCCCTCGGCGCCCGACTGCGTCTGAGCCAATTTTCCTTCCTCCCATTCCGGCCATCCCCCTGGCCGGACAAGAACGCTTGTGCGATTCCCTCGCGAAACAGATCAGGAGAATTCCTGCGCGTCAATTTTTTCCTGATGTTTTCCCAATCCTTACGAATTGTTACAATGCCCCTTCGGCCGCCCGGAGGACCGTAACGGGCAACGATTCCCGCCCGCCCCCTCTTGGCGCCGACCAGCAGGGGGTGATAGCCCTGCCCGCAGGAGAGAGTGCCGGAATGAACAAAGCCGACCAGCAGCAGCGGGCAATGACCGAAGCAGGTCTGAACCTGATCGCACAGGCCCTGTCCATCTATGACAGCGAGCTGCGCCTTGCCGTGTGCAACCGGCGTTTCAAGGAGATGTTCAACCTGCCCGATCACCTGGTGACACCGGGCGCGCGCTTCGACGAGACCATCCGCCACCTGGTCCTGAACGGCGAATACGGCGAGATCGACGACGCGGAGGCCTTCGTGCAGGCCCGCGTCGATCAGGCCCTGGCGTTCGAGCCGCACTACCTCGAACGCACCCGCGCCAACGGCCAGGTGATCTCGGTCGAGGGCGCGCCACTGCCGCAGGGGGGGTGGGTTGCGGTCTACACCGACATCACCCGCACCAAGCGGGTCGAGCAGCTTCTGCGCACGCGCTCGGCCGAGCTGTCCGACCAGCTGCTGGCCCATGCCGAAGAGCTTTCCGCCACCAACCGCAAGCTGGCCGCCACCATCACCGCGCTGGAAGAGGCCAAGCGCCAGCTGACCGAGATCGAGGCCCGCACCCGCCTGACCACCGAGATGATGCCAGCGCATATCGCGCATGTGGACCCCGAGGGCTACTACACCTATTCCAACCGCCGGCTCAGCTCGGTCCTGCCGGGGCGACCGTCCGAGATCGTCGGGCTGCACATCCGCGACGCGCTGGGCCCCTTCGCATACGCCCGGATCGAACCCCACCTCAAGGCCGCGCTGGCCGGGGAAAGCTCGGTCTTCGAATTCACCGAGGACCACGATTCGCGGCGCATCCGCGTGGCCTTCACCCCCGACCCGGCGGGCGGGGCCTACATCCTGTCCATGGACATCACCGAGGAAACCCAGGCACGGGTGGCCCTGCAGCAGTCGCGGCGCCGGGCGCTGGCGGCGCAGATGACCTCGGGGCTGGCGCACGACTTTTCCAACCTGCTGACCATCATCATGGGCATGCAGAGCCGGCTGGCGCGCATGGAACTGCCTCCCGGCGCCCGGGAACTGGTCGAAGGCACGCTGGCCGCGGCCCGCCGGGGCGGGCGGCTTCTCAACCGGATCGCCGACATGACCGGCCGGCGCACCCTGCGGCCGCGGGCGACCGACCTGCATGTGCTGCTGGAGGATCTGCGGGTCCTGGCCACGCCCAGCCTGCCGCGCGGGGTGGGGCTGAGCGTTCTCGACCACACCCCCGACACGATGCTGATGCTGGATGCGGGGATGTTGCAGGATGCGCTGCTGAACCTGATCCTGAACGCCCGCGACGCCTGCGGCAGTTCCGGCCAGATCACCGTCAGCGCCCATTGCGTCGGCCGCACCTGGGTCGAGATCTCGGTCACCGATACCGGCCCCGGCTTTTCCCGCGAGGCGCTGGCGCAGGCGCTGGACCCGTTCTTCACCACCAAGGGCGGCGAAGGCTCGGGGCTGGGCCTGCCGATGGTCTATGACATGGTGAAACTGGCCGGGGGCGACCTGCGCCTGGCCAACACCGCCGGCGGCGCGCAGGTGACGTTGCGCCTGCCCTGGCGCGAGGCGGTGGCCGCCGAACGGGGCCTGGCGCTGCTGGTCGAGGACAGCGCCGAGCTGCGCGCGGGTTTCCGCGACATGCTGATGGGGCTGGGTTTCTCGGTGATCGAGGCCGAATCGGTGGACGAGGCAGTGGCGCTGGCGGCCGAGCTGGACGACATCAGGCTGGTGCTGTCCGACATCCGCCTGCGCGGCGAGGCCACCGGGCTGGATCTGTGCGCGCGGATCGAAACGCCTGAGCGCCCCTGCGTGCTGATGACCTCGCTGCCCGCCGAGGATCCGCTCTATCGCGCCGCCGCCGCGCGCGGACCGGTGCTGCGCAAACCCTTCTCGCAGGAAGATCTCGCCGCCCTGATCCGACCGGAGCCCCAAAGATGACCGCACCCCTCGTCACCATCCTCGACGACGAACCGGAAATCCGCCGGATACTGACCGATGCGCTGGAAGAGGCCGGCTTCCGCACCCAGAGCTTTGCCCGGGCGCGCGAATTCGAGGCCTCGCTGAAGCGGGCGGTGCCGGATGTCTGCCTTGTGGACCTGTCACTGCCCGATACCGACGGGCTGGCACTGGTGCACCGGCTGGCGCTGGAACGGGGGGCCACGGTCATCATCATCTCGGGGCGGGCGCAGGTGCAGGACCGGGTGGCCGGGTTGGAACTGGGCGCCGACGACTACATCACCAAACCCTTCGACCCGGCCGAGGTGGTGGCCCGCATCCGCGCCCGTCTGCGCGGCTCCCGCCCCCCGCAGCAGGCCGGCAACACCGCCCGCTTCAACGGCTGGACGGCGCATTTCGACCGCTATGTGCTCGAGGACGAAACCGGTGTGGAAACCCCCTTCAGCCATGCCGAAGGCGAGGTGCTGCGGCTGTTCCTGGAAAGCCCCAGGCGGCTGATCTCGCGCGCGCAGATGCAGGAGTCGCTGGGCGGTGCGGCGGGCGAGAGCTTCGACCGGGCGATGGATGTGCGCATCTCGCGCCTGCGCACCAAGCTGCGCGAGGACCCCAGAAACCCGCGCCTGATCAAGACGATCTACGGCGCCGGCTATATCTTTCTGGGCGATGTGAGCTGGAGCTGAACCGCAGGCCGTCAGGACACCGGCCTCGGCCCGGCGGGCCGCTCCACCCCCCTTCCTCTTGCCCCAAATACTCCCGCCGGAGGCATCGCGGCGGGCGCAGACCGCCGCGATTCCCGCCCCCGGCCCATGTCGCTGCCGGCCGCGGTTCAGTACCGCCCCTTGCGGCGTCCCTTCCCGCCCCGCTGTCCCGGGCGGCCGGCGGTCGATCGCCCCCCCGCGCCTGCCGCCGCCTCCACCGCAGACTGGCGCGCCAGCGGGTCGTCGGCCACGGCAAGCTCCACCGCCTCCAGCCGCCTGATCTCGTCGCGCAGGCGGGCGGCCTCTTCGAATTCGAGGTTCTCGGCCGCCTTCAGCATCTCGGCCTTCAGCGCCTCCAGATGCGCCGCCAGGTTCGCCCCGACCAACGGCTTGTCCACCGTCGCGGTGACGCGGGAAAGATCCACGTCGCCCTGCCAGAGCCCGGCCATCACGTCCTCGACATTCTTCTTCACCGTTTCGGGGGTGATGCCGTGCTTCTCGTTATAGGCGATCTGTTTGGCCCGGCGCCGGTCGGTTTCCTTCAGCGCCCGTTCCATGCTGCCGGTGATCCGGTCGGCATACATGATGACCCGGCCCTCGGCATTGCGCGCCGCCCGCCCGATGGTCTGGATCAGCGAGGTCTCCGAACGCAGGAAGCCCTCCTTGTCCGCATCCAGTATCGCCACCAGCCCGCATTCGGGAATGTCCAGCCCCTCGCGCAGCAGGTTGATGCCCACCAGCACGTCGAAGGCCCCCAGACGCAGGTCGCGCAGGATCTCGATACGCTCGATGGTGTCGATGTCCGAATGCATGTAGCGCACCCGGATGCCCTGTTCGTGCATGTATTCGGTCAGATCCTCGGCCATGCGCTTGGTCAGCGTGGTCACCAGCGTGCGCAGCCCCCGGCCCGCCACCTTGCGCACCTCGTCCAGAAGATCGTCCACCTGGGCCTCGACGGGGCGGATCTCGACCTCCGGGTCCAGCAGCCCGGTGGGGCGGATCACCTGTTCCACGAAGACGCCGCCGGTCTGCTCCAGCTCCCACGGACCCGGCGTGGCGCTGACGAAGATCGATTGCGGGCGCATGGCGTCCCATTCCTCGAACTTCAGTGGCCGGTTGTCCATGCAGGAGGGCAGGCGGAACCCGTGCTCGGCCAGGGTGAACTTGCGCCGGTAGTCGCCGCGATACATGCCGCCGATCTGCGGGATGGTGACGTGGGATTCGTCGGCAAAGACGATGGCATGGTCGGGGATGAACTCGAACAGCGTGGGCGGCGGCTCACCCGGCTTGCGCCCGGTCAGGTAGCGCGAATAGTTCTCGATGCCGTTGCACACGCCGGTGGCCTCCAGCATCTCGAGATCGAAACTGGTGCGCTGCTCGAGCCGCTGGGCCTCCAGCAGCTTGCCCTCGCCCACCAGCTGGTCGAGACGCTGGCGCAACTCTTTCCTGATCTCCACGATGGCCTGTTTCAGCGTCGGTTTCGGCGTCACGTAGTGCGAATTGGCATAGATGCGGATCCGCTCGAAGCGGCCGGTCCGCTCGCCGGTGAGCGGGTCGAACTCGGTGATCGATTCCAGCTCTTCCCCGAAGAAGGACAGCCGCCAGGCGCGATCCTCCAGGTGGGCGGGCCAGATTTCCAGGCTGTCGCCGCGCACCCGGAAGCTGCCGCGGGCAAAGGCGGCATCGTTGCGCCGATATTGCTGGGCCACCAGATCGGCGATGATCCGGCGCTGGTCGTAGGACCCGCCCGCCTCCAGGTCCTGGGTCATGGCGCCGTAGGTCTCGACGCTGCCGATGCCGTAGATGCAGCTGACCGAGGCGACGATGATCACGTCGTCGCGTTCCAGCAGCGCCCGCGTGGCCGAGTGGCGCATGCGGTCGATCTGCTCGTTGATCTGGGATTCCTTCTCGATATAGGTGTCCGAGCGCGGCACATAGGCCTCGGGCTGATAGTAGTCGTAGTAGCTGACGAAGTATTCCACCGCGTTGTCGGGAAAGAACGACCTGAATTCCCCGTAAAGCTGGGCGGCCAGGGTCTTGTTGGGGGCGAGGATGATCGCCGGGCGCTGGGTCTCCTCGATCACCCGGGCCATGGTGAAGGTCTTGCCGGTGCCGGTGGCGCCCAGCAGAACCTGGTCGCGCTCGCCGGTCTCGATCCCCTCGGCCAGTTCGGCGATGGCTTGGGGCTGGTCTCCGGCGGCCTCGAATTCGGTATGCATGACGAATCGCCGGCCGCCCTCGAGCTTGGGGCGGGCGCGGGGACCCTGCGCCGGGGCATGGGCGAGGGCGCGGGCCGAATCGGAATGGGCATATGGCATGGGCATGATCCTCTGCCGGCAAGGTGTGGACGCATTTTGTTCCGGTCAAGGGGCTTTGCGCACCGTGCCCCGCCCCTGCCCCCCGTGACAATTCGGGCCTTGCCGGCAAGGCGCCTCTCGCGCATAAGGACGGCGACGAGCTGCAAGGAGTGTGCGATGCGCGCGCGTATCTACAAACCCGCCAGGAACGCCATGACCTCGGGTACCGCCCGGACCCGCAACTGGGTGCTGGAATTCGCCCCCGCCGCGCCCCGCGAGGTGGATCCGCTGATGGGCTGGACCTCGTCGCGCGACACCCAAAGCCAGGTCAGGCTGCGGTTCCACAGCAAGGAGGCGGCGCTGGAATACGCCCGGGAACACGGGATCGACGCCGAGGTGCTGGAGCCGCATGAGCGCCGGTTCAACATCCGCCCGCGCGGATATGGCGAAAATTTCGCCCACGAGCGCCGCGCCCCCTGGACGCATTGAGGCCCCCGTGGCGGCGCCGGGCGGCAGGCGATCGGCGTTTTCGCTTTGATGCCCCGCCCTGTCGCGGTTAAGACAGGCTGACGCGGCAGATTTCGCGCGGCAAACCGGCCCCGTAGCTCAACTGGATAGAGCAGCTGACTTCTAATCAGCAGGTTGAGGGTTCGAGTCCTTCCGGGGTCGCCAGTACCGCCGATCATGCCGGCCGCGCGCCCGGTTCGGGGCGCCGACACATGCATCACCGGACAGAGCGCGTGGCGACCGACCCGAGGAAATCGCCGATCCACTGGCGCGACTGCACGATCCGGCTGCCGTCGGCGGCCACCCAGTAGAGGTTCTCGAATTCCTGGTCCACGTTGCGGCAGGTTTCCGACATCAGCCGCGTCCGCACGCTCCGCCCCCCCAGATCGAGGCTCCGCAATCCCCTGTTGCGGATCATGCAGCGATAGCTGCGCGTGACGATCTGGTCGTTCCCCGTCAGATAGCTGTGAAACCGGTTTGCAGGCCCTTCGCCGCCGCGCAGCACCTTGGAAAGCGACTGCGAGACATCCGAGGCCATCAGCCCCTCGCCGAAGCCGCGGGTGCCGCGGATCATTCCGCGCTGCAAGATCAGCGTGGCGCCGTCGGCCGAGCGCCAGGTTTCAACCCCGTCACGCGTTGCCTCCAGCACCATGAGTCCCCGCTTGCCATTCCCCAGGAACGAAACCTCCATGCGCGGCGCGCCCGCGCGATACAGCGCCGCAGCGCGGGCATCGGGCGGCTGGCCGGCCGGGTTCACCAGCGCCGGCACCATCGCGTAATCCTCGGTCTGGTTCGAACAGGCGGCGACGAGGATCAACGCCGCGACGGAGAGTGCAACCGGCCATCTCATCTGAAGAACCGCCCCCATTTCGCCTGCAACCCGTTGGCACGTTCCTCGCGGGTGTATTCATAGAGCCGGTTGCGCACATTGAGCTGCGCGCCGCCATCGCGCAGAATCGGCCGGATCGTCTGTTTCAGCCGCGTCCGGCTGGGTTTGCGCGTGAACCAGCTCAGCGGCACTTCGAACCGGATCCCCTTGTCGAAGGATCCTTCGCCGAAATCGGTGGCCGAGACATCGGTCAGCGTGAAGAACGCGCCGATCTTGAAGCCATTGTTGAATTCACGGTCCAGGCTGAATGTCGCCCCCCAGTCACCGGCCAGGTACCTGCCAGCGTCGATCCGGGCACGGAAATCGCCCGGGAACTCGTAGTAGAGCGAGGCATGCCCCATCACCACGTCATAGTCCCGGAAACCGAACTTCATGTCGAAGTTGCGCTGCCGGGCATAGTTGATCTCTCCGCCCAGGGCCAGCCGGCTGCCGACCGGGTACCACAGCATTTCCGCCGAAACGCCGCCATACATCTCTTCCAGGTAACCGGCCGTCACCCGCGCGAAGGTGTTCGACGACGGCCGCCAGATGTACTCCGCCGTCAGGTGATTGATGCGCAGATCGGATTCCTTCGCATATCGCGGCCAGTCCGACCGCACATGCGGCAGGACCGAATCCGACACGCGCGTGGTATCGGCGAGATTGCCGAACACCGGCAGCCGCAGCAGCCCCGACAGCGCCAAACCCGGGCGGATCGTGTAGTCGCCCTGCAGGTCGGCTCCGACCTCGTAGCGCAGCGGATTGTCCGGGTCGAAGAAGGACAGTTGCACGAAGGGGCCGAACCGGTAGCCGAACCGCGGATAGACACCGTCGAGCGTGCCGCCCCGAAGCCCCGGCAACCCGTCATCGACGCGCGCCCGCGAATAGGACCGCCACGCCCCGTCCACGTGGTTTTCGAACTCGTAGAGGTCGCTTCGCCGGATCGTGACCGAGGTGATCGGCACGCCCTGTTTCTGCAGGATGACCACGAACTCGCTGACCGAAGGGTCAAGGGTGTTGGCCATGGCACGGGCTGCGCGCCCGACGGCCTGCGCGTTGGCCTGATAGCGGCGGTTCTCGATCTCGATGGTGGCGCGGTTGCCGCGCACCTCGTAGCCGGTCAGGAGCAGGCCCTGTTCGTCCAGCCGCACGCGCAGCACGTCACGGGCCGAGGGCGCATCGGCCGGGCGGTCGGGCAGATTCCAGCTTGCCAGCGCGACCCGGTCCACCGGCAGCAGCGCCGGCGCCGCCCTGCCCTGCCCGCCGGGGGCGGCAGGTTTCCTCGGATCGAAGCTGTAGCTGAGCTGCACGCCGAAGGTGGATCCGTACAGGTAATACCCGCTCAGCGCCGCGCCGTTGCGGAACCGGTAGCTGACGCCAAGATTGATCGGCGAATTCACCTTGAAGCCGAAATTGGCAGTTTCCCTTGAGTATACATCAGATGAGTACTCTGCCAGGAACGACAGTCGATCGGAGTATCGATACTCGACTCCCCCGAATAGCGCAGCATCCCCTCGAAACCACTTTCCGGTGTTAAACTGACCACCGGGGTTATTAATCCCGGATGGACGGATCCTGAACCGAGTCCCGAAAATCGCCAGCGGATTGGTGAAACCGCCGCGCCCGGCCAGTCGGCCCCAGCCGATCCCGCCGGTCAGAGAAAGCCGGTCGGCAAAGGTCTTGGTGGCAACGAGGTATTCGCCGGAATAGACGCCGGTGCCAGTGATGTCGCGCAGGCCGATCGCCACGGCCGGACGGGTTTCCGTTTCCTCCTGCAGCATGAACTGCACGTCGAAACTGCGGTCATAAAGCCGACCGACCCCGCCCGGCTTGAAATCGCCCAGATAGGAGTAGCGGAAACTGCCATAGACGCGCGGCAGCAACTGGAAGGTCACCGTGTTGCGGTTGGAGTTTCGAAACAGGGTGGCCGTGCCGGCGAGATTGCCGTCGGGGAGATCCTGGGCGGTCGGCATGTCGATCAGGCCCGGCGTGCCATAGGTCGACAGGTTCTGCGGCAAGGCAGGGGTAAGCCCCGCCACCAGGGCACCTGTTCCGGTCAACAAAAACGCGACTCTTCGCATCAAACCGCCCAAAGCAAAGCATCGCCGCCTGCGGGCAGGTTCGAACCGACCATCACCGACCGGGAGAACCCGGAGGGTTCGCCCAAATCCCGTTACCAGACTGTCGTGACCGATTACCTGCTCGATACGGCCTCATTGATTGCCCAAGAATTGCCACATTTGTCCGCATTTCGCAAACTTTTCCGGAAAATTCCCGAAAAAATTTGCCAGATATGGCCTGATTTCATTGATCGGGCACCAGATTTGCCACTTTCTCCGGTGCTGGCGCGGGTCTCTCAACCCGGCGCAGCCCCCTCGCGGGAATGATGGGCCGGGGCTAGAGCCGACCCGTCCGCCCCCCGCCAACGCGGTGCCCGGTCGCGTTGCGCGCCTGCCTGCCATCCCCCGGCCGGCCGCATTCCCGGATGCCCATGGCTATGATCCGGCTTCCGCGAATGCGGAACAGCCGGTGAATGCGAA
Source organism: Piezobacter thermophilus (assembly GCF_055386745.1). NCBI lineage: Bacteria > Pseudomonadati > Pseudomonadota > Alphaproteobacteria > Rhodobacterales > Paracoccaceae > Piezobacter > Piezobacter thermophilus. The sequence goes on from NZ_AP042380.1 coordinate 2,528,583, forward strand.
ACCGCCCCTCGCGCATGAACCAGTCGCGCAACGGTTCCGGGTAATAGCGCGCCATCACGCGCGAATAGTACTCGAATTCCTCCCGCGGCAGTGGTTTGCCGCCGGCCGAAGGCCCGTGAAACCCGAAAACCGTGCGCTGTGAAATGCAGGTCTGGGGCAGCCCCAGCAGCATCGTGCAGGAAGAATAGCAGACCGAGCCGGTGATCTCGACTTTCCGGCCGCTGCGGCGCAACCGGCTGATCTGCCTCAGCCGGTCCAGAACATAGCCCCCGCGATCATAACGTATCACCAGCGCCGGCAGCGATGCCGATTGCTGGGCAAACCCTTGATTGGCCACCCCAGACGCCAGGATCAGCGCTGCAAGAAACAGTGCTCCGACATGCACGGGCCGACAACCCCGGCCCGACAGGACACAACTCACCCGCGACCGCAAAGCGGCCGAAAGCCCGAATTCCATTGAACCACCCCACGATTCCGCCGCCCGGCAAACGGACGGCCCCGCGCCCCCACGCGCGGGACGAGCTCATCACGGAGCGGTTAAGGGAGGGTTGCCCGGCTCAGGTCATGACCGGAGGATAAGAGTAGAATTTTCCGGAAACGGAAAACGGGCCCGGCCGGACTCGGCGGACCCGTCGAAATGGTGCATTCCGAATGTCGTCAGGCGGTCAGTTGGTTCCCGTGGTCGAGGTCGAAAAGGTCGATCCGCCACCACCGGCCGCCGCAAGCACGCCCAGCCCCAGCGCACCCGCGACCGGTCCGACCAAGGGGGCGAAGGCCGTGGCCCCACCTGCAGCCGCACCCGCACCTGCACCTGCACCTGCGGCCGCGGCACTTTCGGCCAGCCCCAGGCAGACTTCGTTTTCGGCGTTGATCGGGTTCGTGCAGTCAATCTCGCCCTGCAGGGGAGGCGTGCTCTGGGCAAAGACCGTCGTCGCAACAAGACCGACCGTCGCCCCGATCAAAATGGCATTTCGGATCAACATCGTGAGTCTCCTTCAATCTCGAGTGAAGCTCTATCACATTTTCCCGTTTCGATGAACATGGATTTCCCGGCCCTTGCGGAAAGGGCCGGTCAATAGTGCTGCGGTTCAACACCCCGCAGCCCGTCGCTGCGCGGTCGGGCTCAGGCCGCGCGCCGGCTGCGCGAGCGGCGGCGACCGCCACCGGCCGAATGCCCGGCCCCGCTGCGCGGCGCCTTGCCGCGTCCGCGGCGCGCACCGGAGCCGGACCCGGCGCGACGCCCCTCGCCCTGTTCGGGCCGGGTGCCGCTGGCCACCGGGATCTCGATGCTCATCAGCCTCTCGATGCGGTAGAGGTAATCGGCCTCGTCCGGCGAACAGAAGGCGATTGCCTCGCCATCCTGACCGGCACGCGCGGTGCGGCCGATGCGGTGGACATAGTTTTCCGGCACCTCCGGCAGATCGTAGTTGATGACCTGGGCAACACCGGGAATGTCGATCCCGCGCGCGGCCACGTCGGTGGCCACCAGCACCTTGATCCTGCTCTCCCGGAAGGCCCTGATCGCCCGGTCGCGCTGGCCCTGGCTCTTGTTGCCGTGGATCGAGGCCGCGTTATAGCCGTCGGCCACCAGCCCCTTCATCAGCTTTTCGGCCCCGTGCTTGGTGCGGGCGAAAACCAGTGTCATCGCCTCCGGGTCGCGCGACAGAATTTCGCGCAGCCTGGCGGGCTTGGCCGATTTTTCCTGGAAATGGACCGACTGGGCGATCTTGTCGGCGGCCTTGCCCGGAGGCGCCACCTGCACCCGGCGCGGATCGCTCAGATAGGCGCGGGCGAGCTCCTCCATCTGCTTCGGCATGGTGGCCGAGAACAGCATGGTCTGGCGCGGCGTGCCCAGTCGCGGCGCGATCCGGCGCAGGGCGTGGATGAACCCCATGTCCAGCATCTGATCGGCCTCGTCCAGCACCAGATGGCGCACGGTGCCAAGGTCCACCGCTCCGCGATCCATCAGGTCGATCAACCGCCCCGGCGTGGCCACCAGGATATCGGTGCCACGCCCCAGCGCCGCAATCTGCCGGTGAATGGGTTTTCCGCCGACCACAACCGCGATGCGCAGCCGGGTCCGGCCGGTCAGGACCTGGATGCTCTCGGCGATCTGGTTGGCCAGCTCGCGCGTCGGCGCCAGGATCAGCGCCCTGGCGGTTTTCGGGGCCGGTTTCCCGGGTGCCGCCAGAAGATGATCGACCAGCGGCAGCGCAAAGGCCAGCGTCTTGCCGGTGCCGGTCTGGGCAAGGCCCATGATGTCGTGCCCCTCCAGCGCAAGCGGAATCGCCTGGTTCTGAATCGGGGTCGGTTGTGAAAGTTCAGCGCGGGCAAGCGCCTCGTTGAGGGCCGGCGCAAGGCCGAGCATGTCGAAATCGAACAAGTGTTTTCCTTTTCGCGCCGCACGCGCCCCACGGGCCGCGCACGGTTTCATTGACTGACCGCGCGGCATGCGCGGCGCAGGAGGGTGCGTCAAGGCCTCGGGACATGCAGGCGTTTCCCGCGCGTCCGACCCTGACGGCAGAACCCTGCGTGATGGGGAACTGGATGGGGGATGCGCTGTCATGCCCGGCGGACGGGCATGGTTTGCTCACGCGGCAATGCAACCTTCCGCCCCGTCTGCCCCATCGCCACCCCCCTGTCAAGCGCCGCGTCGCAGCGAAGAGTTCGCGAAAGGGCGGGCCCGTGGCCGCCGAGCCGCACTGCCCCCTTCCTTCCATGGCATGTCTGCGGGGGCATGGATGCGGGGCATTCGCCTTGCCCGCTCCCGTTCCGATATGTCGCAGTCATGCCGATTGCCGGAATATTCTCTTTTTCTGATATTTGATTTGCGGCATATTTGTCGCACCACAGGGAGGAAAGAAACATGCGAAAGATCCTGACCGGCTTCGGCGCCGCCGTGGTCGTTGCCGTCATTGCCCAGTCCGCCAGCGCCGAAATCTATGTCCGCAAGGGCGGACAGGAGGTGAACGTCTCGGTAAAGGACGGACGACTGTTCTGCACGCGCGTCTCGGACGGCTACGAGATGTGCAACGGCATGACCGAACAGGCGAACGGGTCCTGGACCGGGCGCAAGATGAAGCACCCCGACATGCCCCGGTTCATGAGCTTCAACGGAACCGTGGTGTTCATGAAGGACAGCCTGTCGATCAAGGGCTGCGCCCTGGGTTTCTGCGACAGCGAAACCTGGCAGAAGAAATAGCCGGAGCCGGCCCGTTGCTGGCTCAAGGCCCCGCGCAGGTGAAAGGGCCGCGCGGGGCCTTGTCCATGCGGCGAAGGCGCAAGGGTTCAGCCCTGCACCCAGCCCACGATCTGGGGTTCGCGCATGGCCCCCGACTGCCGCTTGGCCTCGCGCCCGCCCTTGAATTCGACCATCGTCGGAATCCCGCGAATTCCGTATTTCATGCCCGCGGCCTGGTGCTCTTCGGTGTTCAGCTTCACCAGCCGCGCCCGGCCCTTCAGCGCCTGTGCTGCCTTGGAAAACTCTGGCGCCATCATCCGGCACGGCCCGCACCACGGCGCCCAGAAATCCACCACCAGCGGCAGATCGTCATTGCGCGCGGCCTTTTCCATCGTGGCCAGATCGACCTCGATCGCCTTGTCGGTGATCAGCCGCGCGCCACAGGTGCCGCATTTCGGGTTCGCACCCAGTTTTTCCTCGGGCACACGGTTCACCTGCCCGCATTCCAGACAGGTCAGTTTCTTCCCCGCCATCTCGGTTCCTTTCCTCGTACGAAAACATATTCGAATTTCGATATAGAACCAAATTGACGTAACGCAACGGCCCGGTTCCCACCGTTGCCACGAATTCGCCCTTGCAATTCGCGGCACGAGGGGTCATATCCGGCTCTGCTACCGTTATCTTGTCGACCAGCTGTCTCCTTTCACGGCGTTCAGTCTATCGATCCAGACCAACGACGCCGGGCTGCCGCACTTCCGCGGGCAGCAAATGAAACTAAGGAGACCACGGAATGGCCACTGGCACCGTGAAATGGTTCAACACCACCAAAGGTTATGGCTTCATCGCACCCGATGGCGGGTCGCGGGACGTTTTCGTCCACATCTCGGCCGTCGAGCGTTCGGGACTGACCGAACTGCGCGACAACCAGAAGGTGACCTTCGACATCGAATCCGGCCGTGACGGCCGCGAAAGCGCCACCAACCTGGCGCTCGCCTGATCTTACCGGCATCTGACGATGGCAGGATGCGCGCCCCGCGCGCGTCCTGCACCCGGATCCGGCGCCCGCACCAAAGCGTGTCGCGCCGGGCCCGATTCAACCAACCGCCAGGAGCCAGGCAGCTGACCGCGCCCGGGCACGGTGGATGCAATCGGGCGCGAGATGACGCCCTAGCCGCCCCGCGCACGCTCCACCAGTTCCAGAACCTTAGGCCCCAGCGCGGCAACGATGCGCGCCACCCCTTCGGCATTGGGATGAATCCCGTCAGCCTGCATCCAGGGCAGAAGCTCGGCCGGAGTTGCCTCCTTCCCGGCAATCCCGCCGAAAAAGCTTTCCGCAAACAGCGCCCCGTGCTCGGCTGCCAGTTCGGGATACATCGCGTCGAAGGCGGCCTTGTATTCGGGGCCGAAATTCCCCGGCGCCTGCATTCCCACCAGCAGCACCGGAACCCCGGCCGCATCCGCCCGCTCGAGTATTCTTTCAAGGTTCGCGCGGCTTGATGCAGGGTCGATCCCGCGCAGCAGATCGTTTCCGCCCAGCGCCACGATCAGCCCGTCCACCTCGGGCGTAAGCGTCCAGTCCACGCGCGCCGCCCCCCCGGCCGTGGTATCTCCCGACACGCCGGCATTGACCAGCCGCACATCGGCCCCCCTTTCGCGCAGCCAGCGCTGCATCTGCGCGACGAAGCCCTCGTCCTGCGGCAGCCCGTAACCCTGGGTCAGACTGTCCCCCAGGGCGACGATCGTGACCGGCTGAGCCGTGACGCCGAAACCCCACAGGGCAAAGAACAAACCGAAAAGCACCTTGCGCAACACCTTCGCTGCTCCATATCCCGAATGGCGACATTGCCGGAAAGGGCCCATGACCGAACCCGTTCTCTCATTGCAGGATGCGTGTCTTTCGCTCGAAGGCAATGCCGGACCCGTCGATATCCTGCATTCGATCACGCTCGACGTGCCGCGCGGGCAGGCGGTCGGGCTGGTGGGGCCGTCGGGGTCGGGGAAATCCTCGCTGCTGATGCTGATGGGCGGGCTGGAGCGGGCCACGCGCGGGCGCGTCTTCGCGCTGGGCCGGGATCTGACGACCATGGACGAGGATGCCCTGGCCCGGTTGCGCCGCGACCACTTCGGCGTGGTGTTCCAGTCCTTCCACCTGATCCCGACCATGACGGCCCTGGAAAACGTGGCGACGCCGCTGGAACTGGCGGGACGGCGCGACGCCTTCGACCGCGCCATGGCCGAGCTGGAGCTGGTCGGCCTGGCCCATCGCGCCGGCCATTACCCGACCCAGCTGTCGGGAGGTGAACAGCAGCGGGTGGCACTGGCGCGGGCCTCGGCTCCGCGGCCCGACATCCTTCTGGCGGACGAGCCCACCGGCAATCTGGACGCGGCCAATGGCGCCGCCATCATCGACCTGCTCTTCGGCCTGCGCGATCGCCACGGCGCCACGCTGGTGCTGGTCACCCATGCCGAAGAGCTGGCCGCGCGCTGCGACCGGGTGATCCGCCTGCGCGATGGCCGGATCGCCAGCGCCGAGGCACAAAGGGCCGCCCCGTGAGCCTGCGCATCGCCGCCCGTCTGGCCCGGCGCGAACTGCGCGGAGGCCTGCGCGGCTTTCGCATCCTGCTGGCATGCCTCGCCCTCGGCGTGGCCGCCATCGCGGCCATTGGCTCGATCCGCAGCGGGATCGAAACCGGGCTCAAGCGCGAGGGGGCGACCCTTCTGGGCGGCGATGCCGAGATGCATTTTACCTATCGCTTCGCCTCCGATGAGGAACGCGCCTGGATGGCCGGGCGGGCCGAGCGCATCTCGGAGGTGGTCGATTTCCGCTCGATGGCGGTGGTCGAACGCAACGGACGCAGCGAACGGGCGCTCACCCGGGTCAAGGCGGTGGATGATGCCTGGCCGCTGGTCGGGACGGTTTCGCTGATCCCCCGGATGTCCGTGGCGCAGGCGCTTGCCGGGCGCGACGGCCTGCCCGGCGCGGTGATGGAACGGGCACTGATCGACCGGCTGGGCCTGAGTCTCGGAGACCGCTTTCGCCTTGGCACGCAGGAATTCGTGCTGATGGCCGCGCTCGCGCGCGAACCCGATGCCGCGGCGGACGGGTTCGGGCTGGGGCCGCGAACCATCGTCGCCACCCCGGCGCTGGCCGGGTCGGGGCTTCTGGCTCCGGGCACGCTGTTCGATACGAAATACCGGCTCGTCCTGCCGCCGGGCGCCGACCTGGCCGCGCTGGCGCGCGAGGCGAAGGCGGCGTTCGACGCGCGCGGGGTGCGCTGGCGCGATGCCCGCGATGGCGCCCCCGGCGTGACACAGTTCGTCCGGCGGCTGAGCGCCTTCCTGATCCTGGTCGGGCTGTCGGGGCTGGCCGTGGGCGGCGTCGGCGTATCGGCCGCCGTGCGCGCCCATATCGACGCCAAGACCGATGTCATCGCCACGCTGCGCACGCTGGGAGCCGACCGCGCCACCATCTTCTGGACCTATCTCATCCAGGTCGGCGCACTGTCGTTTCTGGGCATCGTCATCGGTCTGGTCCTGGGCGGGGCGGTCCCGCTCCTCCTCGGCCCGCTTCTTCAGGACCGCCTGCCGGTGCCGGCCGCGTTCGGCCTCTACCCCGGCCCGCTGCTCGAAGCGGCGCTGTACGGGCTGCTCACCGCCTTCATCTTCACCCTGTGGCCGCTTGCCCGCACCGAAGAGGTCCGGGCCGCCACGCTGTTCCGGGATGCGCTGGGCGCGGCCCGTCTGCTGCCGGCGCCCCGCCACCTGCTGGCCGTGGCGGTCGGGCTGGCGCTGCTGGTGGGCGCGGCCGCATGGTTTGGCGGCGCGCCCCTCCTGACACTGTGGACCGCCGCCGGCATCACCGGCATCCTGGGCCTGCTCGCGCTGGCATCGCTGGCCATCCGGGCGCTGGCCCGCGGCGCCGCCCTGGCCGCGCGGGGCCGGCCGGCATTGCGCTGGGCGCTGGCCTCGATCGCCGGCCCCCGCGAGGGCACGACCTCTGTCGTGCTGTCGCTGGGTCTGGGCCTGTCGGTGCTGGCCGCGGTCGGGCAGATCGACGGCAATCTGCGCAATGCGCTGACCGGCAACCTGCCGAAGATCGCCCCCTCCTATTTCTTCGTGGACATCCAGCAGGACCAGATCGACCGCTTTCGCGCCCGCCTGGAGGCCGACCCGGCGGTGCGCCAGGTGCAGACCGCTCCGATGCTGCGCGGCGTCATCACCCGCATCAACGGCCGCCCGGCGCGGGAAGTGGCCGGCAATCACTGGGTCGTCACCGGCGACCGGGGCATCACCTATGCCGCCGAAATGCCGCCCCGGACCCGTCTGACTGCGGGCAGATGGTGGCCGAAGGATTATGACGGCCCGCCGCAAGTCAGCTTCGCCGCCGAAGAGGCCGCCGAGATCGGGCTGAAGCTGGGCGATTCGATCACCGTCAACATCCTGGGCCGCGACATCACCGCGACCATCACCAGCTTTCGCGAGGTCGATTTCACGACCGCCGGCATCGGCTTCGTTCTGACCATGAACCCCGCCGCCATCGCCGGAGCACCGCACAGCTTCATCGCCACCGTCTATGTGGCTGAAACCGCCGAAGCCCCGATCCTGCGCGACCTGGCCCGCATGTTCCCCAACATCACCGCAATCCGTGTCCGCGACGCCATCGAACGCGTCTCCGAACTGCTCGAAGGGCTGGCTGCTGCCACCTCGTGGGCGGCCGGCGCATCGCTGCTGAGCGGGTTTCTCGTCCTCGTCGGCGCCGCCGCCGCCGGAACCGGGAACCGCACCGCCGAGGCGGCCATCCTCAGAACCCTCGGCGCCAGCCGCCGCCGCATCCTGAGCAGCTTCGCCCTGCGCGCCGCCCTTCTCGGCGCCGCGGCGGGGGCCGTGGCGCTGGCTGCCGGCATTGCCGGAGGATGGGCCATCACCACGCGGATCCTGGATACGCAGTATTCGGTCATCTGGCCCTCGGCCGTCGGCATCGTCGCCGGCGGCGCGCTGGCCACGCTTCTGGCCGGGCTCGCCTTCGCCTGGCGGCCGCTGAGCACCCGCCCGGCCCGCGTTCTCAGAGCCCGCGAATGACCGGCCTCAGGCCGCGGCGCATTTGACCGGCTGAAGGATGCGGATCAGATCGACATTGTCGCACACCAGCGAGTCCAGCGTGATCTCGTCCAGCGCGGCATAGAAGGCCTGCGCCGCATCCGTCAGCGCCACCCGCAACCGGCAGGCATCCTTCAGCGGACAGCTGTTGTCGGCATCGGCAAAACACTCGGCGATCGGCAAGCCGCCTTCGACATGCCGGAACACGTCGCCGATCCGGATCTGATCTGCCGGCCGCGCCAGGTTCATGCCACCGTTGCGCCCGCGCTGGGTCCTGAGAAAACCCAGCTGGCTCAGCTGATTGATGACCTGCGCCAGGTGATTCTCGGAGACGTTGCAGCATTCGGCAATCTCCGATTTCGTGACCAACCGGTCGCCATTGGCGGCGCAGTACATCAACAGCCTGATGGCGATGTTGGTCCGTTTCGTGATGCGCACGATTCTCTCCCGCGTTGCGAATATCGTCGCTTATTGCATATCCGGCTAAAAACCGGTTTGACATACATCAATTGACGAAGTTTCGGAAACCGGATCGGCGAACCGCATGGCAGACCCCTGTTTCTTCGGCTATGGCAGCCTCGTGAACCGCGCCACCCACGATTTTCCCGACCTGCAGCCGGCAAGGCTGAAGGGCTGGCGCCGTGCATGGTGCCATACCGACCTGCGCCCGGTGGCCTTCCTGACGGCGCTGCCCGACCCCGGCGCCGAGATCGACGGCATGATCGCCCATGTCCCGAACGATGACTGGACGGCGCTGGACCGGCGGGAATGGGCCTACGTGCGCCTTGCCGTGACCGACAGGGTCACCCACCCGCTGGAGCGAGAGGTCGAAATCGCGGTCTATGCGGTGCCCGAGGACCGCCATGGCCGGCCAACCGCACGGCACCCGATCCTGCTGAGCTATATCGACGTGGTGGTGCAGGGCTATCTGCGCGAATTCGGCACGGACGGAGCCGCGCGTTTCTTCGCCACCACGACCGGCTGGGAAGCGCCGGTGCTGAACGACCGCGCCGCGCCGCGCTATCCCCGCCACCAGCGGTTGACGGCTGCCGAAACCGCCTTCGTGGACGAACAGCTCGCTGCCCTTGGCGTGCACCCCCGGATCCTTTCCGGGGCGGCATGATGACGCTGCCGCTGCCGGCTCAGGCGGTCAGGCCTTCGGGTTCGGGCAGGCCATGCGCCCGGCAGCAGGCGGTCAGCGTGTTGGCCAGAAGGCAGGCGATGGTCATCGGACCCACGCCACCGGGCACCGGGGTGATGGCGCCGGCTACCTCGCACGCGCTGTCGAAATGCACATCTCCCACCAGCCGGGTCTTGCCCTCGCCCCTTTCCGGTGCGTCGATACGGTTGATGCCGACATCGATCACCGTGGCCCCCGGCCTGATCCAGTCCCCGGGCACCATCTCGGGCCGGCCCACGGCGGCCACCACGATATCGGCGCGGCGCACCACACCCGGCAGATCGCGGGTACGTGAATGGGCGATGGTCACGGTGCAGCTGTCGCGCAGCAGAAGCTGCGCCATCGGCTTGCCGACGATGTTCGAGCGCCCGATCACCACCGCCTCGAGCCCTGCGAGATCCCCATGCACATCACGCAGCATCATCAGGCAGCCCAGAGGCGTGCAGGGCACCATCGCCTTCTGCCCCGTCGCCAGCAGCCCCACATTCGAGATGTGGAACCCGTCCACGTCCTTGGCCGGGTCCACGGCGTTGATGACCAGGCTTTCGTCCAGATGAGCGGGCAGCGGCAGCTGCACCAGGATGCCATGCACCGCCGGGTCGTCATTGAGCCGCCCGATCAGGCCCAGGAGTTCCTCTTCCGAGGTCTCGGTCGGCAGCTTGTGCTCGTAGGAGTTCATGCCGACCTCGACGGTCTGCCGCCCCTTCGAGCGCACATAGACCCGGCTTGCCGGATCCTCGCCCACCAGCACCACCGCCAGACCGGGGGTGATGCCATGTTCCTGCTTCAGCCGCGCCACATGCGCCGCCACCTTCGCGCGCACATCCGCCGCGAATGCCTTGCCATCAATGATCCGTGCCGCCATCTGCCTGTCCCCTCTATACATCCGTCCGGGCGAACATCTCCCGGTACTGGTCCTTCTGCATCCGCGTCGCCAGAACCGCGTTCTTCATCAGCGTGGCCACCGTCACCGGCCCGACCCCGCCCGGAACCGGCGTGATCCACCCCGCCACCTGCGCGCAGCTGTCGAAATCGGCGTCGCCCACCGTCTTCGCCCCCTCCGGCGTCTCGACCCGGTTGATGCCGATGTCGATCAGCGCCGCGCCCGGCTTGATGATATCGCCGGTGACCAGCCCCGGCTTGCCCACCGCGACGAAGACCGCATCCGCCGCGCGGCTGTGCATCGCCACGTGCCGGGTCATGTGGTGACACACCGTCACCGTCGCCCCCAGCCCCATGAGCAGAAACGCGATCGGCTTGCCGACGATCTCGGAATGGCCGATCACCGTGACCTCCAGCCCCTCGATCTTCAGCGGCAGGGTCTTGAGGATCTCGACCGCCGCCACCGCCGTACAGGGGCCCAACGCAAGGTCGTTGTAGACGATGTTGCCGATCGAGGCGGGGTGCATCCCCTCGACGTCCTTGAGCGGATGCACGGCCTTTTGCAGCACCTTGACGGGGATGTGATCGGGCAGCGGCCGCTGGATGATGATGCCGTTCACCCGCGGATCGGCATTCAGCCCCTGCACGATGCCGATGAGCTGCTCCAGCGAGGTCTCGGCCGGGTATTCCCGCGCCTCGAACTCGACGCCCGCCGATTCCGCGTTGCGGCGCTGGTTGCGAACGTAAAGTTCCGCCGCGGCGCTTTCACCCACCATCAGCGACACCAGCCGCGGCGGCCAGCCCTCGCGGGCCAGTTCGGCAGCCTCCCGCGCCACCTCTTCGCGCATCCGGGCGGCGATGCCCTTTCCATCAATCACTGCGGCTCGCATGGATACTCCTTGCGTTGCGGACCGAGCACCCGCTCCTCGCGGGCGATCGACCATTCGATCAACCTGTGCCAGATCTCCTCGGCCAGGGCCGGGTCAAGCCCGGTGGCAAGGGCCTCGGCGCGGATGTTGTCCATGACCGCCTGCACCCGATCCGGGATCCGGGCGGGCAAGCCCTCGGACGGCTTCAGTTCGATCGCACGGTCGATGCAGGCGGCGCGGCGGGCCAGCATGGCCACGATCCGCCGATCCAACGCATCGATCTCGCGGCGAAGTTCGGCCATCGAACGGCAATGTGCCGGCGGGATCGGTTCCCCCATCTTCGGGCTCCTGCGGGCCAGACTCATCCGGCCCGCACAAACCCCATTTCGCGCCTCAGAACAACCCTTCGATCTGGCCCAGGTCGTTCAATCCGATGGTTTCCGCCGCCGGGTGGCGCGGCAGGCCCGGCATGGTCATGATCTGGCCGCAGATCACCACCACGAAGCCGGCGCCGGCCGACAGGCGCACCTCGCGCACCGGCACCGAGTGGCCGGTAGGCGCGCCGCGCAGGTTCGGATCGGTCGAAAACGAATACTGCGTCTTGGCCATGCAGATCGGCAGATGACCGAAGCCCGCATCCTCCCACGCGCGCAGCTGATCGCGGATCTTCTTGTCGGCCAGTACCTCGTCGGCGTGATAGATGCGCCGGGCGATGGTCTCGATCTTCTCGAACAGCGGCATGTCGTCGGGATAAAGCGGCGCGAACTGCGCCACCCCGGCATCGGCCAGCTGGGCCACCCGCTCGGCCAGCTCAACCGTGCCTTCCGAGCCCAGCTCCCAGTGCCGGCAGACGATCGCCTCGGCCCCCTGCGCCTCGGCGCTCTGGCGGATCACCTCGATCTCGGCCTCGGTGTCGGAGACGAAATGGTTGATCGCCACCACCACCGGCACCCCGAACAGCTTGAGATTGGCGATGTGGCGGGTGAGATTCGGGCAGCCCTCGGCCACGGCGGCCACGTTCTCGGCATCCAGATCGGCACGCGCCACGCCGCCGTTCATCTTCATCGCCCGCACGGTGGCCACCAGCACCACGACATCCGGCGCCAGCCCCGCCTTGCGGCACTTGATGTCCATGAACTTCTCGGCCCCCAGATCGGCGCCGAAGCCGGCTTCGGTCACCACGTAGTCGGCCAGCTTCAGCGCCGTGGTGGTGGCGATCACCGAATTGCAGCCGTGCGCGATGTTGGCGAACGGCCCGCCATGGACGAAGGCGGGATTGTTCTCCAGCGTCTGCACCAGGTTGGGCTGCATCGCGTCCTTCAAGAGCACCGTCATCGCCCCGTCGGCCTTGAGGTCGCGGCAGGTGATCGGGCTGCGGTCGCGGCGATAGGCGACGATGATGTTGCCCAGCCGGGTCTGCAGGTCGTCGAGATCCCGGGCAAGGCAGAGAATCGCCATCACCTCGCTGGCCACGGTGATGTCGAACCCGGTCTGGCGCGGAAAGCCGTTGGCCACGCCGCCCAGAGAGACCACGATATCGCGCAGGGCGCGATCGTTCATGTCCACCACCCGCCGCCAGGTGACCCGGCGTTCGTCGATGCCAAGTTCATTGCCCCAGTAGATGTGGTTGTCGATCATCGCCGCCAGCAGGTTGTGGGCGCTGGTAATGGCGTGGAAATCGCCGGTGAAGTGAAGATTCATGTCCTCCATCGGCACCACCTGCGCGCGCCCGCCCCCCGCGGCGCCGCCCTTCATCCCGAAACAGGGGCCGAGGCTGGCCTCGCGGATGCAGATTGCGGCTTTCTTGCCGATCCGGTTCAGCCCGTCGCCAAGACCCACCGTGGTGGTGGTCTTGCCCTCGCCGGCAGGGGTGGGGTTGATCGCGGTGACGAGGATCAGCTTGCCGTTCTCGCGCGTCTGTACCGAGTCGATCAACTCCTGGCTCACCTTCGCCTTGTCGTGGCCGTAAGGCAGAAGATGGTCGCTGTCGATTCCCAGCCTCGCGCCGATTTCCTGGATGGGTTTCTTCCTTGCCTCGCGGGCGATCTCGATATCGGTCTTGTAGCTCATGAACCGGTTCCCCGAAATATGTCCGTCGCGGCCGGCACGCACCGGCGTCATGCTACCCATAACGCCGAGCCACGCCGGGAAGGCTCCGGATTGCGACATCTTCCGACCCCGAAACGTCGCGGGCACGCCGCGCGGTTCCGGATCGGAAACGGGCAGGTTCCGTCTTCGGCCCGGCCCGCCCGCAGCCGCAAGAAAAACCCCCGGAGCGCAGGCTCCGGGGGTGTCGTGTCCGGCACCGCCCGTCAGGCGGTGGGCTCGGGCTCCATCCCGCCCTTGGGCGGCGACTTGCGGGGCCTGGTCCGGGGGATCGAGGCGACGCTGGTCACCGCTCCCTGATCCGGCTTGCTGCCCTCGTCATCGTCGGAATGGGGCGGCTCGCCCCGCATCACCCGTTCGATCTCTTCCCCGGTCAGGGTCTCGTATTCCAGAAGCCCCTCGGCCAGGCGCTCCCACTCTTCCCTGTGCTCGGTCAGCAGCTGGTAGGCGCGTTCATAGCCTTCCTGGATGAAACGCTTGACCTCTTCCTCGATCAGCTCCTTGGTATGGGCAGACACCGAGAAGCCGGCGGTCGTTCCCTGGTAGCCCTCATGCGCCTCGGCATAGTCGATATTGCCCACCTTTTCCGACATGCCCCAGCGCATCACCATGGCGCGGGCCAGCTGGCTGGCCTGCTGGATGTCGCCGGCCGGCCCGTTCGAGACGTGATCCTCGCCGTACTTGATGATCTCGGCGGCCTTGCCGGCCATGGTCATGGCCAGCTTCTGTTCACACTCGTCCTTGTGCCAGTTCAGCCGGTCCATCTCGGGCAGGCTGACCACCATGCCCAGCGCGCCGCCGCGCGGGATGATCGTCGCCTTGTAGACCGGATCGCACAGCGGCAGAAGGTGACCGACAACCGCGTGGCCGGCCTCGTGCCAGGCGGTCTTTTCCTTCTGCTCGGCGGTCAGCACCATCGAGCGCCGCTCGGCCCCCATCATCACCTTGTCCTTGGCGCTCTCGAAATCCTCCATGGTGACAAAACGCTTGCCGGTGCGGGCGGCCATCAGCGCCGCCTCGTTCACCAGGTTGGCAAGATCGGCGCCCGAGAAGCCGGGCGTGCCGCGGGCGATGATGCGCAGATCCACATCCGGCCCCAGCGGCACCTTGCGCGCATGCACCTGAAGGATCTTTTCGCGCCCCTTGATGTCGGGATTGCCCACCGTCACCTGCCGGTCGAAGCGGCCGGGGCGCAAAAGCGCCGGGTCGAGCACGTCCTTGCGGTTGGTCGCCGCCAGGATGATGACCCCTTCGTTGCTCTCGAAGCCGTCCATTTCCACCAGAAGCTGGTTCAGCGTCTGCTCGCGCTCGTCATTGCCGCCGCCATAGCCGGCACCGCGGTGGCGGCCCACGGCGTCGATCTCGTCGATGAAGACGATGCAGGGCGCGTTCTTCTTGGCCTGTTCGAACATGTCGCGCACGCGCGAGGCGCCCACGCCCACGAACATTTCCACGAAATCGGAACCCGAGATGGTGAAGAAGGGCACGCCTGCCTCGCCGGCAATGGCCCGCGCCAGCAGTGTCTTGCCGGTGCCCGGCGGCCCCACCAGCAGCGCCCCCTTGGGGATCTTGCCGCCAAGGCGCGAAAACTTCTGCGGGTTGCGCAGGAACTCGACGATTTCCTCAAGCTCTTCCTTGGCCTCGTCGATTCCGGCCACATCGTCGAAGGTCACGCGGCCATGCTTCTCGGTCAGCAGCTTGGCCCGGCTCTTGCCGAAGCCCATCGCCCCGCCCTTTCCGCCGCCCTGCATCCGGTTCATGAAATAGATCCACACCCCGATCAGCAGCAGGAAGGGCAGAAGGGTCATGATGAAGGATTGAAACCCCGACTGTTCCTGCTTTTCGGCGCGCAGGGGAATGTTCTTTTCCAGCAGCAGGTCAGTGATCTGTGCATCTTCGGGCCTGATGGTCACGAAGTCCTGTCCGTCCTTGGTGCGGAAGCGGACCTGTTCGCCATCCAGCGTGACCTGGGCGACCTTGCCCTCGTTCACCGCGCTGACGAAATCGGAGAATGTGATCTCGCGGCTCTGCAGCGTCCCGCCCGAGCCGCTGAACAGGTTGAAGAGCGCCAGAACCAGAAGGAACAGAACGACCCAGAAGGCGATGTTGCGTGCGTTGCCCAAGAAGAAGTCTCCCAGAATTCCGGCCACGGGGGAAAAATGGCCTGCAGGCTTCTAAAATAGTGATACTGGGGGCAGGTTCAATGCGATAAAATCGTGGCGAAGAAGTCTCCGGCGCCTGCGCAGGGTTCCGCCCGCCAGCCATCGGCCATTCCGGCCAGCGGGGCGGCGATCAGTTCGTCTCCCCGCCACACCGCCGGCGAGGCCAGCAGTGACCACCGCGGCCGCCCGCATGCGCGCCAATCCGCCACCGCGGCCAGCCCTTCGGGGCCGAGCGCACCGACTTCCAGCCCCGCTTCGGCCCCGCCCGCGCGCGTGAGCCTCCAGCGGCGGTCCCAGATCTCGCCCACGGAGGTCCGCAGGCCGGCGACAGCGGCATGTTCGCGGCAGATGCGCAGCGTGCCGCCCCCCTCGCGGCGCAGAAGGCAGCCTGCAAGCGTCACCGTTTCACCCGCCCGCACAGCCGCCAGGGCGGCAGCCACCGGCTGGCTCCGAGGCGGGTATTCACACCCGCCGATCCATTGCACCGCCCTGACCAGAAGCAGCCTGGCTGTCTCGCCGGGCAGATCGCAAAAGCCCGACAGGTCGAACAGAAGATCGCCGCCATCAAGCCGCACCAGATCGCGGGCGGCCTGCAATGCGTGCCATTCAATGGCCTCGCGCGCCGCGCGCATGTTCCGCGCCACACCCGCCAGCGCCTCGACGGTGATGCCCACAGGCGCCAGAACCTCCAGCGCGCGGCGCGCGCGGATGCGGTTGAAGGCGGTGTCCTCGTTGCCCGGATCCTCGGCCCAGGGTACATCGTTGCGGCGCAGGTAGTCGCGCAACTCGGCCCGGCGCAGCCCCAGAAGCGGCCGGCGCAGGATCAATCCGTCCTGCCTGCGCTCGGGCGCCATCGCGGCAAGCCCGGTCACGCCGGAAGAACGGGCCAGCCGCATCAGGACCGTCTCGGCCTGATCGTCGGCCGTGTGCCCCAGCGCCAGCACCTCGACCCGGCGGCGGCGCGCCCATTCGGCCAGAAGCTCATAGCGCGCCGCACGCGCCCTTGCCTGGAGGTTGCCGGCACCGTCCCATCCCCGCCATTCAAGGATGTCGTGCGCAATGCCCAGCCGGCCGGCCAGCGCGGCCACGGCGCGGGCCTCAGCCGCGGCCGCCGCGCGCAGGCCGTGATCGACGGTGGCCGCGAACAGGTGGAAATCCGCTCTCTCCCCCAGCCCCCGGGCCAGAATGTGCATGAGCGCCACCGAATCGCCACCCCCCGACACGGCAATGCCGATCCGCCTTTGCGGGGCATCGATGAAGGCGCCGCAGACCCGGCGGACGATCGCGGCGTCCTCGGGGGTCAGGAGCATCCCAGCGCGTCCATCTCCTCCCGGGCGCGGGAAACCGCGTCCGACGAGGGGAAGCGCGCGCCCACCTCTCCCAGCGTGATGCAAGCCTGGGCGGTCTGGCCAAGCTGCCCCAGCGCCGCACCCAGTTCGTACAGCGCCTCGGGCGCCGTGACGCCCGCCGGGTCGCCGGTGAAACTGGCCAGATAGGCCCGGGCCGCTTCGCGGGTGTTGCCCAGCGCCGCCAGGGCCCGGCCGCGGGCAAGATTGGCCTGCGGCGCCAGCGGGCTGCCCGGATAGGCCGCGTCGAACCGCGTGAAAAGATCGATCGCCGTCTGATAGTCGCCCTCTTCCAGCGCCTTGTTCGCAGCATCGAAATCGGCCTGCTCGCCGACCGCGAGTTCCATCTCCGGCCCCTGCCCGTCGCTGCCATCCAGCGGAAGCGGCATGTCGGGATCGCCGCCCAGCGTGGTGGTTTCGCCAAGCTTGCTCACATCGCCGCCTTCCAGTTCCACCAACCGGAATTCGAGATCGCCGATCCGGTTGGTGCCGTCCTTCACGATCCGGTCGATGCGATAGCTCAGCTGCTCGGTCTCGGCGGTCAGGCGCTGCAATTCGGCCTCGATCGCGGCCACGCGGTCGAAGATATCGGTCTGCGCGAGATTGGCCATCGGCGCGCCGGTGGTGGAAAGTTCACGCTTCAGGCGCTGCATTTCCACGTAAAGAACGGTCAGTTCCTGGCGGATGTCCGCCAGGGTCTGCCCCCGATCCTGCGCCATCGCCGGCACGGCCCCGAATGCGAGCACGCAGATCAGCGTCACAACGATCCCGCGCATGTCGTGTCAGCCCGTCAGATCCGATGCCAGAACGGTCACCGCGCGCCGGTTCTTGGAATAGCAGCTTTCGCTGCTGCAGATTTCCACCGGGCGCTCCTTGCCATAGCTGATCGTGGTCAGCCGGTTCGGCGCCACCCCGCGCGAGATCAGGAATTCCCGCGCCGCGTTGGCCCGCCGCGCCCCCAGCGCGAGGTTGTATTCGCGCGTGCCGCGCTCGTCGGCATGGCCCTCGATCACCGCCGTGTAGTCGGGATTGCTGATCAGCCATCGAGCCTGCGCCTCGAGCGTCGCCCGCGCCTCGTCCGACAGGGTGGACTGGTCCACCGCGAAGAAGACCCGGTCCCCGATCGCCTGCTGGAAATAGACCGGCGAGGTGGGATCGCCCGCCGCCGCGTTGCCGGCATAGCCGGAATCGCCGCCTCCCGTGCCGCCGGCGCAGGCCGCCAGCGTCATGACGGCGAAGACCGCCGAAATCTTGCCCAGAATGTTCATGCCGTTGCCTCGTCCTTTTCGTCGTCTCGTTGTCCCGTTCTTACCACAGCCGGCGCGGCAAGGAAACTTGCCGGGCCCGCCCCCGCGCGATCACTTCTGCAACGGCGACCACGAGGGGTCGGTGGCGCCGTCGGGGGTGCGCAGCTGACGCAGGTTTCGCCCCGTGATGTCCACCGTGTAAAGCGACGACCGCCCGTTCGCGCCCTGGGTTTCGCGGGTGAACATGATGACCCGCCCGTTCGGCGCCCAGGTCGGCCCCTCGTCGAGGAACGACGCCGTCAGCAGGCGCTCCTCGCTGCCGTCGGTGCGCATCACGCCGATATGAAAGCGGCCCTTGTTCTGCTTGGTGAAGGCGATCAGATCGCCGCGTGGCGACCAGACCGGCGTGCCGTAGCGCCCCTTGCCGAAACTGATCCGCCGTGCCTCGCCCCCCGTCGCCGGCATGATGTAGAGCTGCTGGGTGCCCGAGCGGTCGCTTTCGAACACGATCCGCGACCCGTCGGGGGAAAAGCTGGGCGCCGTCTCGATCGATGGCGCGTTGGTCAGCCGCACGCTCCTGCCGGTGGCGATGTTCATGGCATAAAGGTCGGTATTGCCGCCCTGCGTCATCGAATAGACCACCGTCCTGCCATCGGGCGAAAAGCGCGGGGAAAAGCTCATCGTGCCTTCCAGCGTCGGCAGCACCCGGCGCCGGACCTTGCCCACATCCATCACGTAGATGCGCGGCAGGCCGCTTTCGTAGCTGGTGTAGAGCACCCGGTCGCCGGTGGGCGAGAACCGCGGCGCCAGCACGATCGCGGAACTGTCGGTCAGGTATTGCAGGTTGGCGCCGTCGTAATCCATGATCGCAAGCCGCTTGCGCCGGTCGTTCTTGGGCCCGGTTTCGGCAACGAACACCACGCGGGTATCGAAATAGGCCCCCTCGCCCGTGATCCGGCTGTAAACCGTATCGGCAACCTTGTGCGCCATGCGCCGCCAGCCGTCGGCCGGGCCGGCGAACTGCAGGCCGTTGCCCAGCTCGGTCCCCGCGAACACGTCCCACAGGCGGAACCGCACGGTCAGCCTCGACCCCGAAAGCGACACCGCCCCGGTCACCAGCGCCTGCGCATTGACCGCCTTCCAGTCGGCAAACTGCACCGGCGCATTGAAATCCGTCACCTTGCCGATCTGGGCCGAGGCCGGAATGTCCCGGAACAGGCCGGTTCCCGTCAGATCGGACAGGATCACCTGCGTGATGTTGCGGGCGTACTCCGCCGCCGCCGGGCTGTCGGGCACGAATTCGGGAACCGCGTAGGGCATCGGTTCGATCACGCCCTCGGTGATCTCGATCCTGAGCGGCCCGTTCTGCGCCAGCGCCGGGGCCGCCGCCAGAACCATGCCCAGAAGAACCCCCACCAGATACTTCGTCATTTGATCCGCATCCTTTCCGGGTTGAATGTAATCTCAATATCGCGCCACTGGTCGTATTTTTCGAGAGGCAGCCTGTAGCCGCTCGCCCCGCAGCGGATGATCGCGCGCCGCGCGGCCTCGAAGGCCTGCCTCGCCGCCGCAGCCGTTCCCCCCTGGCTCGACAGCATCCGGATGCTGCCGATCTCCGGCTTGCCGTCCCGTTTCATCGACACCGAGACGACCACGGTCGTGCGCAGCGCCTGGGACGACAGCGACCCCACGTTCCAGCATTGCGACACGGCAAGGCGAAGCGCCTCCCTTTCGCCGGCGGTCAGCGGCGGGCCAAGGGGTGCCGCAGGCGACGGGGCGGCGCCGCCCAGCGCCTCGGCCAGCGCCGCGTTGACCGCCTTGCGCGTGTCCGCCGGCGGTTTCGGCGCCGGCCTTTCCTTTTCCTTCGCGACCGCCACCGGGCGCGCCGGGCGCGCGCGGGGGCGAAGCGACTGCGCCGGGGCCACCTCGCGCCCCTTCTCGGCCTCGGTCACGATCCGGTCGGTGGCCGCCTCTGGCGCGGTCTGCTGCTGCTCGGGGCGTTCGGTCTCGCCGGTCTCGTCCGGCACAACGGCGGGGGAGGCAACCTCGTCCGGCCGCGCATCGGGCGGGGGCGGGGCGACCGGCTGCGGCGCGACCCGGTCCGCCGGGCGCGACCTGGGCCGAGCCAGAGGCGAGGGCGTGAGAACGGCGACCTCGCGGTCGGGCTCTTCCAGAACGGGGGGCAGCGGCGGGGCGTCCTCGGGCGGTGCCTCGGGGCCGGACAGATCAGCGGCCGGGGCCGGGGTATCCTCGGCCACCGGTTCGGGGGCCGGGTCGGGCCGGGTCCGGTCGGGTGGCGCCTCGGCCGGGGCGGCAACATCGGGGGTATCGGTGGCCGCGCCGGGCGGCGACGGGGCGAGCGGCTGCGGCGCCAGGTCGGGAACCGCCGGTTCGGCGGTCAGGGCGGCAAATTCCTCGGCGGTGACGATCGACACGTCGCTGACCTCGAAGGGCAGCGGTTCGGGTTCAAGCGATGCGCCGAACACCGCCCAGCCGACCAGGGCCAGATGCGCGATCGCCGAAATCTTGGTGCCGGTCTGCACCGCCCCGCCTCACTCGTCCTGCCCGTCCAGGGTCGGGCCCCCGGTATCGGTCACGAGACCCACGTTGGAAAACCCGCCCGCATTCAGCGCCCCCATCACCTGCATCACCACCTCGTAGGGGATGGAGCCGTCGGCGCGCAGGTAGACGCGGTCGCCTTCCCGTTCCGCCGCGATGGCGCGCAGCTTGGCCACCAGCGTGTCGCGCGAAACCGGCGTGGTCTGGATCTGCACCTCGCCGCTGGCGGTGATGGTCACGGTCAGCGGCTCTTCCCGGTCGCCGGGCAGGGCCGAAGCGGCGGTTTTCGGCAGCTTCACCGGCACGCCCACGGTCATCAGCGGCGCCGCCACCATGAAGATGATGAGCAGCACCAGGACCACGTCCACGAATGGGGTGATGTTGATTTCCGACATCGGCCGCGTCCGGCGATGCCGGTCGCGGCGCCGGCGGCTCGTGCCCCCCGTTCCCGGCTGGATCCCCGCGCCCATGGCTCAGGCGTCCAGCTGCCGCGACAGGATCGTCGCAAACTCGTCGGCGAAGGCCTCGTAACCGGCCACGATGCGGTCGCTGTCGGCGCTGAACTTGTTGTAGAACACCACCGCCGGAATCGCCGCCAGAAGGCCAAGCGCGGTGGCCATCAGCGCCTCGGCAATGCCAGGAGCGACGACGGCCAGGTTGGTGTTCTGCTGCTGGGCGATCTCGATGAACGCGTTCATGATCCCCCAGACCGTCCCGAACAGGCCGACGAAGGGGGCGGTCGAACCGATTGTCGCCAGCACCGTCAACCCGCGCTGCAGGAAATCGGCCTCCTTGGCGATGGCCACGTCCATCGACCGGTCGATGCGGGCCTGCGCCCCGGCAATCAGCCCGCCATCATTGCGATGCGAGCGGCGCCACTCGGTCATGCCGGCAGCAAAGATGCGCCGCGAACTGCCCGCCGGCTGCGGCCCGATCTGCTCGAACAGCTGGTCCAGGGGCTCGCCGGACCAGAAGGCGCGGTCGAAACTTTCGGCCTCGCGCCGGGCGGCCCGATAGGTGATGATCTTCTGGATGATGATCGCCCAGGACCAGAACGACGACAGCAGCAACACGATCACCACGAACTTCACCGTGAGCGTCGCGCGCGCGAACAACCCCCAAAGGGAGAAATCGATCCCCTGGGCCAGCGTCAGAGTTTCTGCTTCCATCTGCCTGCTCTTTGTTCAGCGGCCGTTTTCCGCCGGCCTTGTCCGGGCAGACCCTATCCCAGTTCGGGGCGGATTGCCACCGCAACCGAGGCGCCGATTCCCTACCCGTCCTGCAATGCGCGAATCTCTGCCGGCAGGCGCACCGGCTTTCCGGCGCTGTTCATGCACACCGCCGTGACGCGGGCACGAAAGATCGGCTGGCCCGCGCGCGTCACCAGCTGGTCCATCACCAGCCGCACATTGGTCATCGAGGCGATCGAGGTCTCGACCAGCAGCTGGTCCTCGAATTTCGCGGCCGAGATGTAGTCGGCCTCGATCCGCCGCACCACCCAGACGATGCCCGCCGCGCGCATGGCATTCTGATCGTTGCCCAGACTGCGCACCCAGTCCGAGCGGGCCCGCTCGATATAGCGCAGATAGTTGGCGTGATAGACGATGCCGGCCATGTCGGTGTCTTCATAGAAAACCTGAACCGGATAGGTGTGAACGACCATCTTGCCCATGCTCCCCGCAACGCTCGCGCCGCACTCAATCAGCTTCGCCCGGCCCCGGCAAGACGGCAATCACGCGACGCGGCGGAACACCGAAACCTGGAACTTCTGCACCGCCCCGCGCGGGGTGACGTGATCGTGCCGCAACCACCTCTCGGCCCGGAAGATCCCCGGCGCATGACGCTCCAGCTCGGCCGCCAGCGCCCGAGGCGCATAGCGCACCACCGGCAGCCCCGAACACCGCTCCGGCCCGTCATCGGCGAAGATCGCGATCACCGCGTGTCCCCCCGGCGCCACAGCCGTTGCCATCGCTGCCACATAAGCCGCGCGATCCCCCTCGCCGATCAGGAAATGAAACACCGCCCGGTCATGCCACAACCGGTAATGCCGGGCCGGACGCCAGCGGGTCACATCCGCCACGACCCACGTCACCGCCCTCGCCCGCGCACCCAGCCGCGCCCGCGCAAGTTCGATCGCCCGCTCCGACAGATCCAGCACCGTCAGATCCCGATACCCCGCCTCCAGCAGCGCATCGACCAGCCGCGACGCGCCGCCCCCCACGTCAACAACGGCATCCTCCGGCCCGGCCAGCCCGGTGACCAGAGAAAATGACGGTTCGGGCCGGGCCTCGAACCATGTCAATTCCTCCTCGTCGCGGTTTCCGTACACCCTGTCCCAATGCCGTGCATCCGACATGACCAGCCCTCCCTTGACCAAACCCGGCCATCAGATCCGCCCGGGCCCGAAACCGCGCGCGCCCCGAACGACAGGATCCGCCGCCGCAATCCCGATATGGACTTCCTCTTGCCCCAAATACTCCCGCCGGAGGCATGAAAGAGCGCTCCCGCCCTCTCAGGCAAAAAGATCGTCCTGCCGCCTGGGCACCGGCAGCCCCAGATGCGCCCACGCCTTCTGCGCCAGCATCCGCCCGCGCGGGGTGCGCTGGATCAACCCCTGCTGCAGAAGGAACGGCTCGATCACCTCCTCCAGCGCATCGCGGCTTTCGCTCAGCGCCGCCGAAAGCGTCTCGATCCCCACCGGCCCGCCGCCATAGTTTTCGGCGATCAGCCGCAGATAGCGCCGGTCGCCGCCATCCAGGCCCAGATGATCCACCCCCAGCCGGGTCAGCGCATCATCGGCCAGCGCCCGGGTGATCTTCCCGTCGCCCTCCACCACCGCGAAATCCACCACCCGGCGCAGCAGGCGCCCGGCAATGCGTGGCGTCCCGCGCGCGCGGCGGGCGATCTCGCGCACGCCATCGGCATCCGCCGCCACGCCCAGCTTGCGGGCGTTGCGGGTGACGATCTCGTGCAGCTCGTCCACCGTGTAGAACTGCAGCCGCGTGGGGATGCCGAA
Organism: Piezobacter thermophilus; assembly: GCF_055386745.1. Taxonomy (NCBI): domain Bacteria; kingdom Pseudomonadati; phylum Pseudomonadota; class Alphaproteobacteria; order Rhodobacterales; family Paracoccaceae; genus Piezobacter; species Piezobacter thermophilus. Next base: position 2,552,228 of record NZ_AP042380.1, read on the forward strand.
GCGGTCGCGCAACGGCGTCGTCAACAGCCCCATCCGTGTCGTCGCCCCCACCAGCGTGAAGGGCTGCAACTCGATCCGAACGGTGCGCGCGGCCGGGCCCTCGCCGATGACCAGATCCAGCTCGAAATCCTCCAGCGCGGGATAGAGCACCTCCTCCACCGCCGGGTTGAGGCGGTGGATCTCGTCGATGAACAGCACGTCGCGGGCCTCGAGATTGGTCAGGATCGCCGCCAGATCGCCGGCGCGGGCCAGAACCGGCCCCGAGGTCATGCGGAAATTCACCCCCAGTTCGCGCGCCATGATCTGCGCCAGCGTGGTCTTGCCCAGACCGGGGGGGCCGTGAAACAGCGTGTGATCCATCGCCTCGCCCCGGCGCCGGGCGCTTTCGATGAAGACGCGCAGATTGGCCCGGGCCTCGGCCTGCCCGATGAATTCGTCCAGAACCTGCGGACGCAGCGCGCGGTCGTTGTCCTCGGGCAGCGGATCGGGGCGCAGGGTCGGGTCGCTTCCGGTCATGTCTCAGCCTACCCTTTCGGCGCCAGCAGCTTCAATGCCGCACGGATCAGCGCCGGCGCATCCGCCCCCGGATCGACGCCGGCCGCCTCGGCCACCGCCGCCGCCGCCTCGCCCGGCGCGTATCCCAGATTGCCCAGCGCCGACAGGGCATCGGCCTGCGCACTCACCGACGCCCGGCCCGGGCGGGTCCGGGGCGCGGCCGCGGACGAGGCCACCGGGTCGGCCGCTCGTTCGATCACGTCGCCGGAAGACACCTGCATCGAATCGCCGCCGCTGTCCCCCATCGCCATCACCGAAGGCGCCTTGTCCTTCAGATCCAGCACGATGCGCTGCGCCAGCTTCGGCCCGACCCCCTTGGCCGCCTTGACCGCGGCCCAGTCGCCCAGGGCGATCGCGCGGCTCACCCCGTCGGGCCCCAGCGCGCCCAGAATGGCCAGCGACACCTTCGCCCCCACCCCCTGCACCCCCATCAGAAGGCGGTGCCATTCCTTTTCGGCAAGGCTGGTGAAGCCGAACAGCTGCATCAGATCCTCGCGCACCACCAGATCGGTATAAAGCGACACCGCCTCGCCCGGGCCGGGCAGCACCGCCAGTGTCCGCTCCGAGCAGTGGACGATATAGCCGACGCCGTGCACGTCGATCAGGACATGATCCGATGCCCGGTAATCCAGCCGCCCCGTCAACCTTCCGATCATGTCAACCTGCCGATCATGTCCCGACCTCGCGCAGCCTTTGCCGCCCGCCCCCGTAATAGGCGTGGCAGATGGCGATGGCGAGCGCATCCGCCGCATCCGCCCCCGCCGGTTCGCAGCCGGGCAGCTGCAGCCGCACCATGTGCTGCACCTGCACCTTGTCGGCATGCCCCACCCCGACCACCGTCTTCTTCACCCTGTTGGGCGCATATTCCCCCACCGGCAGCCCCGCCTGAGCCAGCGTCAGCAGCGCCACACCCCGGGCCTGCCCCAGCTTCAGCGTCCCGGCGCCGTCCTTGTTCACGAAGGTCTGTTCGATCGCGGCGCAGTCGGGAGCATGGCAGGCAACGATTTCCCGCAACTGCACGTGAAGCGACAACAGCCGCGCCGCCAGATCGGCACCGGTCGGGCTCAGCTGCCCGTTGGCCACATGGCCGAGGCGGCTGCCCCGTGATTCGATCACGCCCCAGCCAAGGGTGCGAAGTCCCGGATCGATGCCGATGATGCGCATGGACTGCCCCTGACCCTGCCCGAAATGTCGCTTTTTCGATGCACTAGCACGAAAGGCGAACATGATCCAACCGTTTTGCCCACCGGCGCGATCTCCGGCCGAACCCGAATCCGGGCGGCAAATGATCCGAAAACGACATGCTGCGGTGCAGAAAACGACATTCCGGGAACGGGTTTTCCGGTTTCATTTCAAGACTGAAACCTGCGTGAAGAGCCATGCAGGCATCGCATACGGACCTTGCAATACCTGCGCTTGTCGGTTGCCGAAACGCCCACTAGATCGCGCCGGGAACGATACCAGTGCACACCCCCAACCCAGAGGACACGGATATGGCTGCGATTGAAACCACCCACACCGGTCACGGCCTCGTCGGCCGCATCGGCTCCGTCTTTGCATCTCTTGCCGGCACGGTCGCCGCGTGGAACGACGCCCGCAAGACCCGCAAGGCCCTGTCGGCGCTGACCGATCGGGAGCTTGAGGACATCGGCCTGACCCGCGGCGACATCGATGCGATCGCCACCGGCCGGCTGACCCGCTGAACCTTCCGCCCTTGTTCCTCCTCCCCGAGGGCGAAGCCGGCGCCGCGTGACACAGCTCGCGCGGCGCCGTTTTTCTTGTCGCGCTCAGCGCAGGCCCGAGCGGATCCGCGCCGCGATCCACTCCGAGACGGGATCGGGACGCATCACCCGCGCGCCGGCCCGTTCGATGACGCTTCCCCGTTCCAGCCGCGCCAGGCGGTCGGCATAATCCGCCGGCCCCAGATAGAACAGGAAGATCCCCTTGAACAGCAGCAGCGCGAAAATGCCGAAGAGAAGCGGCCCGAGGGAGAAACGCCGCCGTGCCCGGCGCGGCCGCGGAATGATCAGGCCATCGGCGCGCAGGTGAGGCACATGGCCATGTGCCATCGCACCATGCTTGCACCCCAGTCGGCGCAGGCGTTCGGCAAATTCAAGCTGACCCCGATCCATCCGGCGACCCGTGTCCATGCAGCCCCCGCCCGATCAGGCCGCCACCCTACCCCCCGTTTCCGGCGGAAAATGGGCAGGCGCCACATTCGCGCCACATTGCGGAGGATTCATGCCGACCGGGCAAGATGCAGCGTCACCCAGTCGCCGATCTGCTCGCGCGCGACCTCGCCGGCTCCCTCGCGCGCATAGACCTGCGCCACCTCGTCGGCCTGTTCGGCCAGAATCCCCGAAAGGATCGCCTGCCCGCCCGGCCGAAGATGTCTGACCAGGTCGGGCGCGAGCGCCACCAGCGGGCCCTTCAGGATGTTGGCGAAGATCAGGTCGAAAGGCGCATTGCCGGCAAGAACGGGGTGATTGAAACCCGCGGCCTCGACACACCCGACGCGCCCCTCCAGGCCGTTGGCCGCCAGGTTGGCCCGGGCCACCTCGACCGCCACCGGGTCAATGTCGCCGGCGATGAACACCCCGTCCCAGACCCGCGCCGCGGCCATGGCCAGCACCGCCGTCCCGCAGCCGATATCGGCCACCCGCGCGGCCACGAACCCGCGGTCGATCAGCCGGTCGAGCACCCGCAGACAGCCCAGTGTGGTTCCGTGATGACCGGTGCCGAAGGCCATCGCCGCCTCGATCAGCAGCGGCTCCACGCCCGGCGGCACCTTGTCCGCATCGTGGCTGCCATAGACGAAGAACCGCCCGGCCCTGACCGGGGCCAGTTCGCGCCGGACATGCGCGACCCAGTCGGTTTCCGGCAGCTCCGACACCACGAAAGGGGCCGCATCGAAGGCCGCCGCCAGCACCGCAAGCGCCGCCTCGTCGGGACGGGCGGTGAAATAGGCGCCCACTTCCCACAGGCCCGAGCCGTCCTCCATCTCGAACACGCCGACACCGTCGGGAGGCACCTGCATGCGCTCCAGCGCCTCGCCCAGCGCCTGCGCCGCAGGTTTTCCTTTCAGCGTCGTCAGTGCAGTGAAGGTCGGCATCAGGCATCTCCGGTCCGGTTCGCCATGCGCCAAGAGCATGTCGCTCAAAAGTGAGAACCGGTTTTGAGCTTCTCGGACATGCGAAAACAAGGGGCTGGAGCATGTCGTGCGAATGTGAATGAACGCGACATGCTCTAGGGGCGTGGCGGCACGAGGTCAAGCCGGCAGCGGCTACGAAATGTCACATGCCGTTACCGGAATGTTTATGACTTTGGTCAAGGCATGCCCCCGCGCGCACGTCTATCCACGGGCCGAAGTCCCCCGGCATGGAAAGGGTGTCATGGACCTGATTGCACTGCTCGACCGGTTGGGAGAAGGCAATACCGCCGCCCTGTTCGGCCTGATCGCCGGCGTCATGTTCGGCGTGGCCGCGCAAAGGTCGCGCTTCTGCCTGCGCGCGGCGACGGTCGAATTCGCCCGCGGCCGGATGGGCAGTTCGGTTGCCGTTTGGTTGCTGACCTTTTCCACCGCGCTGGTCTGGGTGCAGGCGGCGCGGCTGGCCGGTCTCATGGACAGCGACGAGGCGCGCATGATGGCCGTACCGGGAAGCTGGTCGGGCGCGATCATCGGCGGGCTTCTGTTCGGCGTCGGCATGATCCTGACGCGGGGCTGCTCGGGGCGGCTTCTGGTGCTGGCGGCGACGGGGAACCTGCGCTCGATCGTGTCCGGGCTGATCTTCGCGGTCGTCGCGCAGATGAGCCTGCACGGGATGCTCGCGCCGCTGCGCAACGCGCTGGCCGGGATGTGGGTGACATCGGGCGGGCACAACCTCGATCTTCTGGTGGCGCTGGGGCTGCCGTCATGGGGCGGGCTGGCAACCGGAGGCGCCATCGCGGCCCTTGCGCTGGTGCTGGCCCGCGCCAACCGGATCGGCCCTTCGCGGCTGGTCTTCGCCTCGGGCGTGGGCTTTTCGGTTGCGGTGGGCTGGGTGCTGACCTATGCGCTGGCGCAGGTCTCCTTCGAGCCGGTTCAGGTCAACAGCATCACCTTCACAGGCCCCTCGGCCAACATGCTGATGTTCGTGCTTGACAGCAACCCGCTGCTGCGCTTCGACATCGGCCTGATCCCCGGAGTCTTCCTGGGCGCCTTCCTCGCCGCGCTGCTCACGCGGGAGCTGAAATTCCAGGCCTTCAGCGGAGTCACACCCATGCGCCGCTCCATGGTCGGGGCGGCCCTGATGGGCTTTGGCGGCATGCTGGCGGGGGGATGCGCGATCGGCGCCGGCGTCACCGGCACCTCGATCCTTGTCGGCACCGCGTGGCTGGCGCTGTTCAGCATGTGGGTCGGGGCGATGGCCACGGATTTCCTGCTCGACCGTGGCCCCGAGGCCCTGCCCGCCTGAGAGGGGCACCCGTGTCCGGCGAGGGGGCGCTGCCCCCTCCGGGCCTGTGGCCCGTTCACCCCCGGAGTATTTGGGGGCAAGAGGAAGGAAGGGGTGTTGCCGCGCCTTTCCGGAAAGCCTTTTGCCAAGGCTGTGCGGTTGCGGGGGCGGGTGCATGCCCGGGCGCAAGTGCCTTGAGCCGGCCATGAAGACCGCCATGCCCGCAGGATGAAAAGGATTGCCGTTACCGGGAGGCGGAAATCATGACAACGCCCCCCTTCCTTCCTCTTGCCGGAAGTACTCCGGGGGTGAATTGCCCCGGCATGGGGCAAGAGGGGGCAGCGCCCCCTCCCCGCCTGCCGTTCCTGGCCCGGGTCCGTCAGCGGCCGGCCCGTCGCGTCCCGCTCAGTAGCTGCCGGCGATCAGCCCCATGCTTTCGAGCTTGAGCAGCACCTGGTGGGCGCAGTGATCGACCTCGACATTCTCGGTATCGAGCCGCAGTTCTGGGTTTTCCGGCACGTCATAGGGGTCCGAGATGCCGGTGAACTCCTTGATCTTGCCCTCGCGCGCCAGCTTGTAGAGGCCCTTGCGGTCGCGCCGTTCGCACTCTTCGAGGCTGGTCGCCACATGGACCTCGACGAAGGCGCCATACTGCTCGATCTCCTCGCGCACGGCGCGGCGGGTGGCGGCATAGGGGGCGATCGGCGCACAGATGGCGATGCCGCCGTTCTTGGTGATCTCGGCGGCGACAAAGCCGATCCGGCGGATGTTGAGATCGCGATGCTCCTTGGAAAAGCCCAGCTCGGACGACAGGTTCTTGCGCACCACATCGCCATCGAGCAGCGTCACCGGCCGCCCGCCCATCTCCATCAGCTTGATCATCAGCGCATTGGCAATGGTCGATTTTCCCGAGCCCGAAAAGCCGGTGAAGAACACGGTGAAGCCCTGCTGGCTGCGCGGCGGATAGCGGCGGCGCAGCTGCTCGACCACCTCGGGGAAGGAAAACCACTCGGGGATCTCCAGCCCCTCGCGCAGCCGGCGGCGCAGCTCGGTCCCCGAAATGTTCAGGATCGTCACCTTGTCGCGGTCGGGGATCTCGTCGGCCGGCTCGTACTGGGCGCGTTCCTGCACATAGACCATGTGCTTGAAGGGCACCATCTCGATGCCGATTTCCTCCTGGTGCTGGCGGAACAGCTCCTGGGCATCATAGGGGCCGTAGAAATCCTCGCCGGCCGAGTTCTTGCCGGGTCCGGCATGGTCGCGCCCGACGATGAAATGGGTGCAACCGTGATTGCGGCGGATGATGCCGTGCCAGACCGCCTCGCGCGGGCCGGCCATGCGCATGGCCAGGTTGAGCAGGCTCATGGTGGTGGTGGCCGCCGGATACTTGTCCAGCACCGCCTCGTAGCAGCGCACGCGGGTGAAATGGTCCACGTCGCCGGGCTTGGTCAGTCCCACCACCGGATGGATCAGCAGGTTGGCCTGGGCCTCGCGGGCGGCGCGGAAGGTCAGTTCCTGGTGCGCCCGGTGCAGCGGGTTCCGGGTCTGGAAGGCGACGATGCGGCGCCAGCCCAGCTTGCGGAAATAGGCGCGCAACTCGTTCGGGGTGTCGCGGCGGGCCTTGAAATCGTAATGCACGGGCGGCTGGATGCCGACCACCGGCCCGCCCAGATAGACCTTGCCGGCGGTATTGTGCAGATAGTTCACCGCCGGATGGGCCACATCATCGGCGCCAAAGACCTTATCGGCCTCGCGCGCCTTGTCCGGCACCCAGCGGTCGGTGACGGTCATGGTTGCCAGGATTACCCCCTCCTGGTCGCGCAGGGCGATGTCCTCGCCGATCTCGATGCTTTCGGCAAATTCCCTGGACACGTCCAGCGTGATCGGCATCGGCCACAGCGTGCCGTCGGCAAGGCGCATGGTTTCAACGACGCTGTCGTAGTCCTCCTCGCTCAGGAACCCCTTGAGCGGATTGAACCCGCCATTCATCAGCAGTTCCAGGTCGCAGATCTGGCGGGGGGTCAGATCGTGGCTTTTCAGACCGGCGGCCTCGGCCTTCAGTTTCTGGGCGGAATCATAGGAAACATAAAGCTCCGAGATCGGAGCGAGGTTCGCAAGCATCGTCATGTCAAATCTCTCAGGTTGCCCGTATCGCGGACCCTGCCGGCCCGATCACGCGGGGGCATAGCCGCTGAACGGGGAAAATGTCCAGTTGGGCCGGCAAAAAACGGCGAAAATCGGGATGATGTCACGCCCCGCGGCACCAAAGCACACCGTTTTCCCCGAGACGCGCCGATCCGGAGGCAGACGATCTCCGCCCGCACGCACGCGGCCCCGCCCTTCCTCTTGCCTCAAATACTCCGGGGGTGAACGGGCCGCAGGCCCGGAGGGGGCAGAGCCCCCTGCCGCCCCTCAACCGGCCTCTTCGGCCGCCAGAAAGGCCTCGGCATCCAGCGCCGCCATGCACCCCATGCCCGCGCTGGTCACCGCCTGGCGATAGACGTGATCGGTCAGGTCACCGGCCGCAAACACGCCGGGAACCGAGGTCCGGGTCGAACCCGGCTCGACCTTCACGTAACCGCCCATATGGGTCTCCAACTGGTCCCTGACCAGTTCGCTGGCCGGCGCGTGACCGATGGCAATGAACACCCCCTTGCAGGGGATTTCGGTCACGTCACCCGTCTTCACGTTCCTGACCTTCACGCCCGTCACCGCCAGCGGATCCTCCGAACCCAGCACCTCTTCCAGCGTGTGGAACCACAGCGGTTCGATCTTCGGGTTGCGGAACAGGCGCTCCTGCAACACCTTTTCGGCGCGCAACTCGTCGCGGCGGTGGATCAGCGTCACCTTCGAGGCGAACTTGGTCAGGAACAGCGCCTCTTCCACCGCCGTGTTGCCGCCACCGACCACCACGATCTCCTCGCCGCGATAGAAGAATCCGTCGCAGGTGGCGCAGGCACTGACGCCGTGGCCCTTGAACTTCTCCTCGGAGGGCAGCCCCAGCCATTTCGCCCGCGCCCCGGTGGCGAGGATCACCGCATCGGCGGAATAGACGGTGCCACTGTCACCGCTGGCACGGAAGGGCCGCTGCGACAGATCCAGCGCGGTGATGATGTCGGATACGATCTCGCAGCCGGTGGCTTGCGCATGCTCCTGCATCTTCATCATCAGATCCGGGCCCTGCACCTCGACAAAGCCGGGATAGTTTTCCACCTCGGTCGTCATGGTCAGCTGCCCGCCCGGCTCCATCCCCTGAACCAGAACGGGTTCGAGCATGGCGCGCGCGGCATAGATGCCCGCCGTGTAGCCGGCCGGGCCCGAGCCGATGATCAGAACCTTCGTGTGACGCGTGTCGGCCATGATGTCCCCCATTCGTCTGGCACGGCCCGGCCGATCGGAAGATCGCAGCGGGGCCGCATTTGCGGCATTGCGGCGTGGATATAGACACCCCGGCCGGCGGCGGAAACCCCCCATCCTGCCGCATGACGCCCGGCACCGGCGCGCGAACAAGATTGTTGCGCCGCAGTGAAACATTGTTGCGCACGCTCGGGGCGCTGCTATAAGAAACGCAAAATTCTGGGAGCCTGAAATGGTCGCCTCACGACTGGACCCGATTGACCGAAAAATTCTGGCCGAGCTTCAGGCTGATGGCCGGATGACCAATGTGGAACTTGCCAGACGCGTGGGCATATCGGCGCCTCCCTGCCTGCGACGGGTGCGCGCGCTCGAGGAATCGGGGCTGATCCGCGGCTATCACGCCGACATCAACGCCCGCGCGCTGGGCTTCGAGGTGCAGGTCTTCGTGATGGTCGGGCTGGACAACCAGGCCGAATCGGCTCTCAGCGCCTTCGAGGAGCGCTGCCGCAACTGGCCGCTGGTGCGCGAATGCCACATGCTCAACGGCGAGGTGGATTTCATCCTCAAATGCGTGGCACCGGACCTCTCCAGCTTCCAGAGCTTCCTGACCGGAGAGCTGCTGACCGCCCCCAACGTCGCCTCCGTCAAGACTTCGCTGGTGATCCGCGACGCCAAGGACGAACCGGGCGTGCCCTTCGACGTTCTCGAAGAACGCCTCGGCCGCGCCCCCTGACCCCGCAGCGCGATCGCCCGACCGCCTCCCGCACTACGCCCCCCGCCTCTTCCTCTTGCTTCCAAATACTCCGGGGGTGAACGGGCCGCAGGCCCGGAGGGGGCAGAGCCCCCTGCTCCGCCCCCTCCCGCCACCGGCCGCCCGGAGGCCGGCGCGCTTCAGGCAGTCAGCGGTACGGGGGTTGCATCACCCGCGCGCGGACAGGCCAGCGGCCCGAAATCGGCCGCATCGCCCACATGCGGAAACAGGCTCAGAAACAATGACTTCATCGCGTGGCTGGTCATGCGCAGCGCATTGATGCCGGGGTGGTAGGTCTCGAATTCCAGCCCCGAAACCCGGATCACCGCGTGCCGCTCGAGGCAGAGATGATACAGCTCGACCGGAGTCGGCGGGGCGGTCTCGATCACGCTCAGGCCATCGACGAATTCGGAGACCGGAACCAGCGTCGGCGCACTTCCCAATATCCGGCGCAAATGCCCCGGCGTGCGCAGGATCCGCGCGGCCGGGCCGGCGATGATGGAGGACATCGGCCGCTCGATCCCGAAACTGTCGGACATGATGCGGGTCAGCGCAACGCTTCGGCCCGAGGCATCCGGCCGCCCCGGCAAGACCTGCGTCGATCCTTTCCACATCACCGGCAGGGCCGGACCGTCACGGGTCACGACCCGGTCGCCGGGCATGATGTCCTCGATCGCCATCGGCCCCGATTCGGTTTCGATCAGCGAACCGCGCGAGAAGGCGCAGAAGGCGTTCTCGAACAGCGGCAGGACCGGCGTGATATGGGTATGCTCGATGATCTGCCCCTTCTCGCCAAGCGCAGCGATACGGCAGCGACGAAGCTGCGGCCGGTTCGGGCTGCGCATGGCAGCCGGATCCTTGAGAATGGCGCTGGTCTCGATTGCGTTGCGCGCCGCGCGAACGAGCGTGTGGGGGATCGCCATCGGTCATGCCCTTCCAGGTCGGGTCACATCCGCGTCGGCCCCCACCGACAACGACAGACGGACAGGTTTTGAAGTTGTCAGCATCTGAAGTACCCAAATCATGTCCAATTCCCGCCGCAATTGTCAAAATTCGGCCAATACTGTCCGCGAATCCGTCACCAGTCCCCCGCACCGAATCCGATCTTTCACGCAGCATGAACAGTCCTGCCACAATTCGCCGGGAATCAGTCAGAAGATGCCGCCCCACCCGAACCGGGCGGGACGGCCTATCGCTCCCGGTCGACACACGCTGCCTCCGGCCGGGACCGTTCAACGCCGCGCGACAACAGGGTGCCGCTGCCAGAGTGGAGGATTGTCAGGCCGAGCGCAGCGAAGCCTTTTCGGAAGAACCACGGCGGCGGACGACGAATCCGGCCCGGCGCGAACCGCGCGCCCAGGGCATGGGCGTATCGCAGGATTTCGCGGTCTTGATCACCGACTTGATGAAACGGGTTCCGGTCTTCATGATTTGATGCTCCTGCCAGTCTTGGTCGATCCGGTTATCGGGCCGGTTGTTGCCGGGCCGAGGCGCCTGCCCGTGTTGCGGTCCGCGTCTTGCCCGGGTTCAGACTCGCGAAGCATTGCGGCAGAGTTTGGGCCGGTTGGGGGAAATTCCGGGCCAGGCGCCCCGAACCGAACCATGTAGCGGGCCATGTGCCGAACGGGGTATCGGACAAGGTTGCGGCAGGAACCCGGCCGGTTCAGAGGCGGATGGCCGACAGCAGCCGTCCGTAATCGGCCTCACCCCGGTGCACGCTTCGGCGGTATGAGAAGAACCGCCGGGGATCGGAATAGGTGCAATGGCCGGTCCATTCCGCCCGCCCCACCCCCGCCCGGCGCAGACGGTCGAGCCCGTGGCCGGGCAGGTCGAAATGGTACCGGCCGTCCTTTCCGGGCGCGAAGAAGCGCACGTTCCCGGGATCGTCGGCGACGAAACTGGCCATGAGTTCAGGCCCGACCTCGTAGGCCTGCTGCGAGATCGCCGGCCCGATCACGGCCACGATCCTGTCGCGCCGTGCCCCCAGCGCCTCCATCGCCTCGACCGTCGCCTCCAGCACACCATCCAGCGCGCCGCGCCATCCGGCATGGGCGGCGCCGATCACCCCGGCAGCATGATCGGCAAACAGCACCGGCTGGCAATCGGCGGTGAGGATCGTCAGCGCCAGCCCCGGCGTCGCGGTCACCATCGCATCGGCCTGCGGGCGGCCCTCCATCGGGCCGGTGACCTCGATCACCCGGGCGGAATGCACCTGATGCAGGGCGACCAGGTCTTCCGGCGCCACCTCCAGCGCCTCGGCCACCCGCCGGCGGTTGAGCGCGACCGCCTCCGCCTGATCGGAGGAACCCGGTCCGCAGTTCAGCCCCTCGAAGATGCCCGACGAGGCCCCGCCCCGACGGGTGAAAAACCCGTGTCGCAACGGGGAAAGCCGATCCGAGGTGAGGATTTCCAGCGTCATGGGTCCAGTCCGGGCGGTGGGGTGGCACCCGGCGGATGAAGGCCGAGCACCTTGAACAGGTTTCCCATTTCGTCGGGGTGCGTCAACCGGCGATATGCGGCCAGATGGGCCTCCAGCCTGTCCCCGTCCAGCGCGCGGGCCAACGCCTGCGCCCGGGCGGCAATCCCCAGCCGTTCGAGGAAAACCCCCTGCGGGGTCAGGCGGCCATGGGCGCTTCCCGCCTCTGCTGCCGCCCGGGCCAGAGCCTCGAAATCCACATGCGCCGTCAGGTCGGCCCGGCCGGGCTCTTCCAGCGGGTCGGCGAACCGGTGCCCCTTCAGCGCCTGAAAGGTATCGCCCAGCGACCGCCAGCCGCCGTAATCGACGATCAGCGCCGCGCCGCCATGACGGGAGATTCGCATCGCCAGCTGCGCCATTATCGGCCCGGCGCCGGGGCGGATCTCGACCACGTCGCCTTCGCGGGTGTCGGCCAGGCGATGGGCCAGCGCCGGCACCGCTGCCGGAGGCGCCAGTCCGAAGCCCAGCGCATCACCGCTCAGCCCCACGAGCCGCTCGGACCAGCCCGTGCCGGAGCGGACGAACTGCCGGATCGGCAGGGCGTCGAAGAACTCGTTGGCAACCAGAAAAAGCGGCCCCTCGGGCAGCCGGGAGGCATCGTCAAACCATTGCGGATCATGGCTGCCAAGCCTGCGCGCCTGCTCCGCACGCAGCGCCGGCGAGACCTCGACCAGCGCGACCCGGGCAGCGTCGAGGAAACCGGGCACGGCCCGCGCGGCGCGCAGAAGATCGGCCATGAGCGTTCCCCGTCCGGGGCCCAGCTCGGCCAGGGTGAAGGGGGAAGGGCGGCCCTGATCCAGCCAGCACTGCGCCAGCGCCAGGCCGATCAGCTCTCCGAACATCTGGCTGATTTCCGGCGAGGTGGTGAAATCGCCCGCAGCCCCCAGAGGGTCGCGGGTGACGTAATAGCCATGCACCGGGTGCAGAAGGCACTCGGCCATGTAGTCGGCCAGGCTGACGGGACCGCCCGCGCGGATCCGGGCGATCAGCTCGTCGCGCAGGCTCATGCAGCTTCGGATTGACGGCGCGCGCGCAGGACAAACCACAGCCCGACCGCGATCATCGGCAGCGACAGCGCCTGCCCCATGGTCAGGCCATAGCCGTTGATCTGGAAGGCAAGCCCCAGCGGGTTGCCGGGGGAAATGAACTGCGCATCCGGCTGGCGAACGAACTCGACCAGGAAACGGGCGATGCCATACCCGGCAAGGAAGACGCCAAGAACAAGGCCCGGGCGCTTCAGCGCCCCGCGGCGATAGACCAGCCACAGCAACACCGCCCCCAGCACGATTCCCTCGAGTGCCGCCTCGTAAAGCTGCGAGGGATGGCGCGCGCAAAGCCCCTCGACCCCGGGGCAGAACTGGGCCGCCGCCCCCGGAAAGATCACCCCCCATGGCAGATCGGTGGGGCGCCCCCAAAGCTCGGCATTGATGAAATTGGCGATGCGGACCAGAAACAGGCCCGGCGCAACCGTATGGGCGATCATGTCGGCCGCCGCCAGCCGGGGAATCCCGTGCCGTCCGGTATAGATCCAGGCGGCGATCACCACCCCGAGGAACCCGCCATGGAACGACATGCCGCCCCGCCAGACCATGAGGATCTCGGCCGGATTGGCCAGGTAATAGCCCGGCTGGTAGAACAGCACGAAGCCAAGCCGCCCGCCCGCGATCACGCCGATGATGATCCAGGTCAGAAGATCCTCGATCTGCCGGTCCGTCATCGGCGGCGCGCCGCCCGGCCACAGATCGGCCCGGCGAACCGCGCGCAAGGCAAGGCGCCACGCGATGAGAAGGCCGAAGATGTAGCCCAGCGCGTACCAGCGCAGGGCGAACTCCATCCCGAAAATCGTGATCGAGAAGAGTTCGGGCGAGATATCGGGGAAACGGATGGCTGCCTGCATGGCGGCAGACATGGCCTCCCCGAAGCTTCAAGTCAACACTGCCCGGTTGACCTTGCCGTGATCGGCGCCCTGGCGCATACAGGGGGCAACATCCCATACCGGAGACCCTGCCATGCAGACCCGCAACCGAATTCTCGACGACATCTCGCAACTGATGACCAACGCGATGGGCGTGGCCCAGGGCGCGCGGGAAGAGGCCGAAACCGCCATGAAGTCGATGCTCGACCGCTGGCTGGCCGGTCACGACTTTGTGACCCGCGAGGAATTCGACGCGGTGCGCGAAATGGCCCGCAAGGCGCGCGAGGAAAACGCAGCCCTCGAGGCCCGGATCAAGGCGCTCGAAGAAAAACTCGGCAAGGACTGACCCGCCGCCAAGGGCATCCCCTGCACAACCCGGCTCTTTTTCTGGCCACAAATATCCCCGCCGGAGGCATCGCGCGGAACGCGCGATCTGCGGCCCCGCAGGGACAGGGGACGACGGACAAGGGATCAGGCGCGCGGGTGAGCGCGCTCGTAAACCTCCATCAGGCGGGCGCTGTCCACCGCCGTATACGCCTGCGTGGTGGACAGCGATGCGTGCCCCAGAAGCTCCTGGATCGCGCGCAGATCTCCGCCCGCGGACAGAAGATGCGTGGCAAAGCTGTGGCGCAACGCATGCGGCGTGGCGCTTGCCGGCAGGCCCAGCTGCATCCGCACCTGCGCCATGACCTTCTGGATCGCCCGCGGCGACAGCGCCCCGCCGCGCACGCCGCGAAACAGCGGCGCCTGCGCCTCGCACGGCCAGGGGCACAGGCGCAGATACGTCTCTACCGCGTCGCGGGCCGCATCGATCACCGGAACCACGCGCTCCTTGCCGCCCTTGCCCGTGATCCTGAGCACCCCCGGCAGGGGCGCATCCGCCCCCTTCAGCGACAGCGCCTCGGATATCCGCAGGCCGCAGCCATAGAGCAGCGTGACCACCGCCACGTCACGCGCCGCCACCCAGGGCGTCGCCGAGAACACCTCCACCCCGTCGATCACCGCCCTTGCCGCATCCTCGGCCAGCGGACGAGGCAGTTTCCTGCGAAACTTCGGCGCCCGCGTGGACAGGACCGCGGTGGGTTCGAAGCCTTCGCGCTCGGCCAGCCAGCGATAGAAGGACTTGACCGCCGAAAGCTTGCGCGCCAGCGAACGCGCGCCGATCCCGCGCCCGCGCATATGGGCCATCCACGCCCGCATGTCGCCGACCCCGATCCGCTCCAGCGCCGCCAGCCCCTGCGGCGCCCCCTTGTGCACGGCCATGAAGGAGAGGAATTCCGCCACATCCCCGCGATAGGCCGTCACCGTGTTGGCCGATGCCCCCGCCAGCGCCTGCTGCCCCTCGAGCCACAGCCGCAACGCATCGCCGGCATGTGGCGAGATCGCGCTCATCCCAGCCAGCGGCGCATCGCGCGTTCGAACACGCCGCCGAAGAAGGCCAGCAGGTCGGTGCCGTGCTGAGGCGTGAACTGGTGCGGGTCCTCTGCCCCCAGCGCCAGCATCCCCGGCAAGCGCCCCGGCCCCAGATCCAGCCGCAGGCAGGCCTCGGAGCGGATCCAGTCCGCGGCCTCGCCATAGACGCGCGGCGACCCGTCCTGAATCTGGCGCAGGCTGACCGCGCGCGCAGGACCGCCACGCCCGCGCGTGAGGTAGTCGTCGCAAAAGCCCGGCTCGGCCACGGTCAGGATGCCGTCAAGCCGGGAAATCGCTCCATCCGCCGTCTCCTGCGCCGATTCCAGCACCAGGCGCACCGCATCGACCCGCAGGATGTCGGCGACCTCGCCGCCCAGATCGCGCAGAAAGGCCTCGAAATCCGGCGCCTCCAGCAGGCGCAGAACCGCGCGGTGGATCTGGTTGGTGCCGGCAAGGTTTTCATAGGCGGCGGCGATCACGCTGCGATGGGTGTCCTCGAGCCGGTCCAGCCGGGATTCGAGCCGCTCCATCGCGATGCCGCGCAGATCGACGATGTTGCCGCCCATCGCCTTCTCGTTCGCGGCGATCAGCGCATGCATCACGTCCTTGTCATCCAGCACCGCATCGGGGCGGGAAATGATCACGCTGCGCAGGGTTTCATCCAGTTTCGGACTGCTGCTCATGTCTGCCTCGGTTCGTTTTGCGCGAGGTTATAGCACGCATTTTCGGCGGAGCGGTCAAGAAATCGCCCCGGTGGCGGGATTTTTTCCGCAGCAAACCGGGCGGGGCGCAGGATGCCGCCCGGCTTCGGAACGATCTCAGAGGATCTTCTGCCCGGTCTTTTCCCAGTCGGCCAGGAAGGCGGCCAGCCCCTTGTCGGTCAGCGGATGGCCGGCCATGGCCCGGATGACGGCCGGCGGAGCGGTGACCACGTCGGCCCCGATCCGCGCGCTCTCGGCGACATGGTTCACCGAGCGGATCGAGGCCGCCAGGATCTGCGTGTCAAAGCCGTAATTGTCGTAGACCCTGCGGATATCGGCAATCAGCTCCATCCCGTCGAGGTTGATGTCATCAAGCCGCCCGATGAAGGGGGACACGAAGGTCGCCCCGGCCTTGGCCGCCAGAATCGCCTGGTTGACGGAAAAGCACAGCGTGACGTTGACCATCCGGCCTTCGCCGGTCAGCACCTTGCAGGCGCGCAGCCCGTCCCATGTCAGCGGCACCTTGACGGCGATGTTGGGGGCGATTTCGGCCAGCTTGCGGCCCTCGGCGATCATCGCCTGCGCCTCCGTCGCCACCACCTCGGCGGAAACGGGGCCGTCGATCAGCGCGCAGATCTCGCGCGTCACCTCCAGGATGTCGCGGCCCGATTTCAGGATCAGCGACGGGTTGGTGGTCACGCCATCGACCATGCCAAGCTCGTTCAGCTCGGCAATGGCGTCGATTTCGGCGGTATCGACAAAGAATTTCATCTGCACGCATCCTTTGATGGGTTGGCCTTGCTCGGCCTTGGCATTACCCCATGAGGGCAGCGGCGGAAACCCCCGCCGCCACCCCGTCGGTTGCCGGATGACGGCAGGCCGGGGGAACGGTCGGGGCGCGCGGACCCGGGCGGCCAGACGGATCAGGGAACATGGCGCAGGCGACGACAGACCCGGATTTCTTCGACGAAGGCGCGCTGGTGGCGGTGCTGACCACCCAGCCTCTGGACCGCATGCTGGACTATCGCGCGCCCGAAGGGGGCTGCGCGCTCGGCGCTTTCGTCGAGGTGCCGCTGGGCCCGCGCAAGGTGATCGGCGTGGTCTGGGGGCCAGGCAAGGGGGATTTCGACCTCTCGCGGGTGCGCCGGATCGTCCGGGTTCTGGACGCCGCGCCGATGCGCGAGGAATTGCGCCGCTTTCTCGAACGGGCGGCGGACTATACGCTGACACCCCTGCCTCTGATGCTGCGGCTGGCCACGCGCGCGCCGGGGCTGGGCGATCCGCCGTCGATGCGCAAGATCTATCGCCGCGGCCCGCACCAACCCGGGCGGATGACCGATGCCCGCCGCCGGGTACTGGAGGTACTGGACGAATTCGGCGGCCTTTCCTTCACCCTGGGCGAGCTGGCCCGGCAGGCGGGGGTGACGCCCTCGGTCATCAAGGGGCTGGTGGCGCAGGGCGCGCTGCGCGAGGAGGCCGCCCCGCGCGACCTGCCCTTCCCCGCGCTCGATCCCTCCCGCCCCGGCAAGGCGCTGACCCAAGATCAGGCGGCAGCGGCCCGGCGCCTGCGCGAAGGGGTGCGCTCGGGGCGCTATGGCACCACGCTGCTGTGGGGGGTGACCGGATCGGGCAAGACCGAAGTCTATCTCGAAGCGGTGGCCGAATGCCTCTCCCGCGGGCGGCAGGCGCTGGTGCTGATGCCCGAAATCGCCCTGACCGGCGCGTTCCTGGCCCGGGTCGAGGAACGCTTCGGCGCCCGGCCGGCGGAATGGCATTCGGGCGCCACCATGACCGAACGCCGCCGCATCTGGCGCATGGCCGGGCAGGGCAAGGCGCCGCTGGTGGTGGGCGCCCGCTCGGCCCTGTTCCTGCCGTTCCGCGATCTGGGCCTGATCGTCGTGGACGAGGAACATGACGCCTCATACAAGCAGGAGGACGGGGTGCTCTACAACGCCCGCGACATGGCGGTGCTGCGGGCCTCGATCTGCGACGCGCAGGTGGTGCTGGCCTCGGCCACCCCCAGCCTGGAAAGCTGGAGCAATGCCGAGGCCGGAAAATACGAGCGGCTGGAACTGGGGGCACGCTTCGGCCCGGCGATCCTGCCCGAGATGCGCGCGATCGACATGCGGGCCGAGAAGATGCCGCCCGGCAGCTGGATTTCCCCGACCCTCAGGCGGGCGGTAGAGGACCGGCTGGGCCGGGGCGAGCAGGCGCTGTTGTTCATCAACCGCCGCGGCTATGCGCCCGTGACGCTGTGCCGGGCCTGCGGCCGGCAGATCGGCTGCGATCATTGCGACGCTCGCATGGTCGAGCACCGCTTTCTGAAACGCCTCATGTGCCACCAGTGCGGACAGACGCAACCGATCCCCGACAGCTGCCCCTCATGCGGAGTCGAGGGACGCCTGGCGCCGGTGGGCCCCGGAATCGAGAGGCTGGCCGAAGAGGCCGCGGCAGCCTTTCCCGAAGCACGGCTGGCGGTGCTGAGCTCGGACCTGTTTGCCAGCGCGCGGGCGCTCAAGGCCAGGGTCGAGGAAATCGCCCGGGGCGCGGCCGACATCGTGATCGGCACCCAGCTGGTGGCCAAGGGGCACAATTTTCCGCGGCTGACGCTGGTGGGGGTGGTGGATGCCGATCTGGGCCTGCAGGGGTCGGATCTGCGCGCGGCCGAGCGGACCTTTCAGCTGATGCGGCAGGTGGCGGGCCGGGCGGGGCGGGCGGAGCGGCCGGGGCTGGCGCTGCTGCAGACCCATCAGCCCGATCACCCGGTGATCCGGTCGATCCTGTCGGGGGACGAGAGGGGGTTCTGGCAGGCCGAGGCCGAAGCGCGCCGGGCCGCGGGCATGCCGCCCTTCGGGCGCCTGGCCGGCATCATCCTGTCGGGAACCGACCTGGCCGCAGTCTCCGATCTGGGCAATCGCCTGGCGCGCGCCGATGCGCCGCTGCGGCAGATAGGGGCGCAGGTTTTCGGCCCCGCCCCGGCACCGATCGCCCGGATCCGGGGGCGGCACCGTATGCGCCTGCTGGTCAGGGCCGACCGGGCTGCACCGCTGCAACAGGCCATAGCGCGCTGGATCGCGCCTGTGCGGCTGGGTGGCGATTTGCGGCTGGCGGTCGATATCGACCCGCAGAGCTTTTTCTGACCCTGCCGGTCCATCCTTGCGGCTCCGCCGGCGGGCTTGGCGCGGTCGGAAATCGCGCGCGGGTCGCGCGCGATGCCTCCGGCGGGAGTATTTTGGGCAAGAGGAAGGGTGCCGGGATCAGGAAGGCAGGCTGTCGCGCACGGCCTCGGCCGCGCGGCGTTCGAACGCGCCAAAGCGCGCCATGGTTTCGCGGATTGCCCGCAGTTTCGGAAGCCGCGCGGCATAGTCTTCAGGGGAGGCCGCTGCGACCGCCCGGAGGATGTCGGCCTCGCTTTCGCACAGGATCATGCCCGAGGGGTCCACGAAGCGGTCGATGTTCGGGCAGCCCCAGTAGATCGGCACCGTGTCGCACAGCACCGCGTCCACCAGCTTTTCCGAGAAGTAGTTGCGTTCGCGCACGTTCTCGATCACCACCGAATAGCGATAGGGTGCCAGTCCCTCGGCCTTGCGCGCGAAGGGGCAGTAGCCGCGCCCGAGGATCTCCACGTCCTGCCCGCTGTGCCGCAGCCGCTCGGCCACCGCGTGGCGCAGCCGGTGCCCTTCGGATTCGCGCCTGGCCGAGGCAATCAGAGACACCATGCGGGTCTTCTGCGGATCGAGCTGGCGCCATTCCGGCACCCATGTGCTGCCGAAGGGGAAGAAGATTCCGTTCGGGATCCGGGCCAGCAGGTCTTCGTTGAAGCTGAGCACCCGAAAGAAGCGGCGATGCGTCAGGCGCAGCAGGCGCAGATGCCTTGCGTGAAAGGTCGAAGGTTCGCCGAAGACCAGCGAGAAGCGCGCCCGGCTTCCACGTTTCAGGCGGAAATGCACCGAGGAATTGGGCAGGGTGATGAGGTGATCCTCTGGGCCGAGATCGCCGACCACGCCGCCCTCGAGCCGTGATGGCAGCCCCAGAGGCCAGCTGAGACGTTCCAGCGGCATGCGCGCCAGCGCCGGGCCCAGCCGGGTTCCATAGGGCAGAAATCCGATCGCGGGTCCGGTGGTCATCGGGGGCGCTCTCCTGTCGCGGCTGGCCTTGGTGCCGAACTACAGGTCTTCTGCCCCCGTTTCCAGATCACGGCATTCAGGTCATGCCATCCCGACCGGGCCGCCTTCGCGCCCGGGCGCCGGTGCGGCCCTGCATCAATGCACCGGGACCGGTGCCAAGTCGTGCTGCCGGGCGAGGAAAAAGGCCAGGCGGCGGTCGGCCACCAGCGCAAGCTGCTGGCCGTCCGCGTCATGCACGGCATAGAAATGTTCGCGATTGCCGGCGCCGGCCCGGATGTTCTCGGGCAGGTCGGCAACGTCCACCGCCTTTACATAGACGATCCGGCGGCCTTCATCGTTGAAATCGAAAGGCGTATTCATCGCTTACCCCCTCTTGATCTTGATCGTCTGCACCACCGTCTCGGGGCGGGCCAGGGCAAGGTCCACATGCAGAAGCCCGTTTTCCAGCACCGCTTCGCCAACCTCGACCCCGTCGGCCAGGACGAACACGCGCTGGAACTGGCGCGCGGCGATCCCGCGATGCAGGAACACCCGGCCTTCGCTGTCGTCCGTCTGGCGGCCGCGGATCACCAGCTGGCGGTCCTCGACGGTAATGGACAGGTCCTCCTCGGCGAAACCGGCCACGGCCAGCGTGATCCGATAGGAATGATCCGAGGTCTGTTCGATGTTGTAGGGCGGGTAGCCTTCGGTGCCGGCCTTGGCCGTCCTCTCCAGAAGGCGTTCAAGCTGCTCGAACCCCAGAAGATGCGGGTATGAAGCAAGGGTAAGTTTCGACACGTTTCTCGTCCTTTTGCCAAAGCGACGTTGAGCTGCGGCCCCGAAGCGGCAACCGCATTGCCCGGAATATGGGAAGATTATCGCGCGTTAACAAGAGCTAGGAGATTTTTCCCGTTCGGCGTATCCTTGCGCACACGCGATCATCACCAGACCGAGTCGCCCCATGAATGCCCCGACCGACATGTCCATGAAGACCGAAGAAGTCCTGCGCGTCGAGCTGGAGGTCTTTCGCCGACAGCATCGGGATCTCGACGAAGCGATCGCCGCGTTGCAGGAAAAGGGAACAGCCGATCAGCTCACGCTCAAGCGCCTGAAGAAACAGAAACTTCGCCTGAAGGACCGCATCGCCTTCATCGAGGATCAACTGACCCCCGACATCATCGCCTGAGGGCGTGTCCACCCCTCCCGGCGCGGGCGCATCCGCGCGCATCACCGCATTGCCCGCCGCCCGGTTTCGGCTATAGTGCGCGCTCTTTCAGCACGAGGGAGTCGCAATGGCCGAAATCCGCGTTGGAATCATCATGGGCAGTCAGTCGGACTGGCCCACCATGAAAGAGGCCGCCCGGATCCTCGACGAACTCGGCATCGCCCACGAGAAGCGAATCGTGTCCGCCCATCGCACACCCGACCGGCTGTGGGATTACGGGCGCGGGGCGGTCGAGCGCGGCCTGCGCGTGATCATCGCCGGCGCGGGAGGGGCTGCGCATCTGCCGGGCATGATGGCCTCCAAGACCCGCCTGCCGGTGATCGGCGTGCCGGTGCTCACGCGCGCCCTTTCGGGGGTGGATTCGCTTTACTCCATCGTGCAGATGCCGCGCGGCTTTCCGGTGGCGACCATGGCCATCGGCGCGGCGGGCGCAGCCAATGCCGGGCTGATGGCGGCGCAGATCCTGGCACTGTCCGATCCGGCGCTGGCAAAGCGGCTGGAAGCATGGAGGGCCGAGCTGTCGGCCTCGATCCCCGAGGAGCCCCGCGATGACGACTGAGCCGCTTGCCCCCGGATCGGTGATCGGCATCCTCGGCGGCGGGCAGCTGGGGCGGATGCTGTCGGTGGCGGCCGCCCGGCTTGGCTATCGCTGCCACATCTTCGAGCCGGGCGAGAACCCGCCCGCGGGCCATGTGGCCGAACGGATAACCTCCGCCGGCTATGACGACAGCGCCGCCCTGTCGGATTTTGCCGAACATGTGGACGTCATCACCTACGAGTTCGAGAACATCCCCACCGCGGCGCTCGATCTGCTGGAGGCGCGGGTGCCGGTGCGGCCCAGGCGCGAGGCCCTGCGCGTGAGCCAGGACCGGCTGACGGAAAAGACCTTCCTGAACGATCTGGGCCTGCGCACCGCGCCCTTTGCCGACATTGCCGACACCGACGATCTGCGCGCGGCGCTGGATCGCATCGGCACCCCGGCGCTGCTCAAAACCCGCCGCTTCGGCTATGACGGCAAGGGGCAGGTGCGGATCGGCCCCGGCGACGACCCGGCCGCCGCCCTGGCCGGAATGGAGGGCGCGCCGGCCATACTGGAAGGGTTTGTCCCCTTCAGCCACGAAATCTCGGTCATCGCCGCGCGCGGCATGAGCGGCGAGATCGCCTGCTTCGACCCGGGCGAGAATGTCCACGAAGGCGGCATCCTGCGCCGCACCACCGTGCCCGCCCGCCTGTCCGCGGCGCAGCGCAGCGATGCGGTGCTGATTGCCTCGCGTATCCTGGGCGCGCTGAATTACGTGGGCGTGCTGGGGGTCGAGCTGTTCGTCACCGCCCAGGGCCTGCTGGTCAACGAGATCGCCCCGCGCGTGCACAACTCCGGCCACTGGACCCAGCAGGGCTGCGCCGTGGACCAGTTCGAGCAGCATATCCGCGCCATCGCCGGCTGGCCGCTGGGCGACGGCCGGCGCCATGCCGACGTGGTGATGGAAAACCTGATCGGTGACGACATTGCGCGCGTGCCCGAGCTGGCCCGGCAGTCGCATGTGGCACTGCATCTTTACGGAAAGGCCGAAACCCGCCCGGGGCGCAAGATGGGGCATGTGAACCGGGTCGCACCCCTGCGGGGATGAGCCGGCCACCCTGCCCCGGGCCCACCCGGCCACACGGCTCCGGGGTGTGCCGGACGCAGGCCGCGCATCATCCGCCGGTGGCGCGGCAATTGCCAATGCGGGCGAATTCCTCCATCACTGTTCCATGACACCGCAACTCAGGGCCCTGTCCGTCCATCTCTTTACCGCCACCGGAGCGGTCTTTGCCATGCTGGCCATGCTGGCCGCCGCCGACCGGGAATGGAGCCTGATGTTCCTGTGGCTGGTGGTCGCCTTCCTCGTGGACGGCATCGACGGGCCGCTGGCGCGGCGCCATCACGTCAAGCGATACGCGCCGGAATTCGACGGCGACCTGCTGGACCTGATCATCGATTACCTGACCTACGTGTTCATTCCCGCCTTCGCCCTGTTCAAGTCGGGGCTGATGGATGGCTGGACCGGCTGGGTGGCGATCATCGTCATCACCTTCGCCAGCGCCATGTATTTCGCCGATACCCGGATGAAGACGAAGGACAATTCCTTTTCCGGCTTTCCCGGCTGCTGGAACATGGTGGTGCTGGTGATCTTCGCGCTCAAGCCCAGCTTCTGGGTGATCCTGGCGCTGGTGACGGTCCTGGCCATCGCCATGTTCGTGCCGCTGAAATTCATCCACCCCGTGCGCACCCGGCGCTGGCGGCGCGTCAGCCTGCCTGCGGCGCTGGCCTGGACCTTCTTTGCCGGCTGGGCGGCCTGGGTCGACTTCCACCCGCAAAGCTGGGCGCATTGGGGGCTGATCGTGACCAGCCTCTACCTGCTGTTTGCCGGCATCGTCCAGCAGATCTTCCCCGAACGCAGCCCTGCGCAAAGAGGTCAGAAAACGTCCTGAATCTCGTACTCCTTGCCGGCATGGGTAAAGCTGTCGCCCGCCCCGAGCCCCTCCATCGCCTTGTAGATCGGGCTTTGCGGTGAAATCCCCATGAAGGTGCGGCCGCCAATTTCGAATTTCTCGGTCGCCACCGCGACGACGAAGCTCAGATCGGGCAGCAGCACCACTGCCCCGGGCTGCACCGTGTCGGTGAGCGAAAAGTCGAGATTTTCCAGCACGTCGATCTTGGCGTGATGGGTCAGAACCGGGCCGTCGAAGGCCGCCGCCAGATCGGCGTGTTCGCGCGAGGCGGCCACGTCCTCCTTGTCGTGCCCCTCGCGGTCGTCCAGCACCGATTCCCGCAGCAGTTCGTCATGATGCGCCTTGGCCGCCTCAAGCGCCTCGGCCTCGATCGCCATCATCCGGTCGCGAAGCGCCAGCTTGAAGGCGGCACGGTCCTGAATGCTGCTCATCGTCCTTTTCCGTCCCTTTTCTCTTTCCGACATCCAGCGTGGGCCGCGAATGCCCGGAACACAACCGATTTTGCGCATGCGCAGGCCCGAACCGGCGACATGACGCCGCCGGGCCACGGGCGGGGCCCCGATCTACAGCCGGGTCAGCACCACGCCAACCACGATCAGCCCGGCGGCAAGCGCCTTGCCCCGGTCCATCCGATCGCCGAAAACCAGCCACCCGATCAGCACCGCGAACAGGATCGATGTCTCGCGCAGCGCAGCCACCAGGGCGATGGGGGCCTGCGTCATGGCCCAGACGACCATGGCATAGGCGGCGTAGGATGCGGTTGCGGCCAACAGTCCCACCCCCCAGGCGCGCGGGCTGGCCCGAAGCACGACACTGCCGCGCAACCCCACCAGAACCGGGGTGTAGAAGACGGCCGACAGGATCAGAAGCCAGCCCACATAGGCCACCGCATCGCCCGAGATGCGCGCGCCCACCCCGTCGGTCAGCGTATAGCCCGCCGTCGCCACCGCCGAGCCCAGCGCCAGCGGCACGAGACGGCGCGATTCTCCCGACCTGAACGCACCCATCGACATGGTCAGGATGCCCAGGCCCAGCACGAAGATGCCCAGATATTCGGTCGGAGAAACCGGGTCCGGCAGGACCGCCACGCTGACCAGCGTCACGATCATCGGCGCCGCGCCGCGGGCGATCGGATAGACCCGGCTGAGGTCGCCCTGTTCGTAGGCATAGGCCAGAAACAGCTGATAGGCCATGTGAATCGCGCCCGAGGCGGCCAGCCAGGGCCAGACCTGCGCGGCGGGAAAGGATCGGGTGGAAACCACCACCACTCCGATCAGCGCATGCCCGAGCGTCAGGATCAGCATGGCCGTCTGCTTGCTGGTGCCGGTCTTGACCAGCGCGTTCCAGCCCGCGTGCAGCAGGGCCGCCAGAAGGACCGCGAAAAAGACCGTCGCGCTCATGGGTCAGGGTGGCGGACCGGCAGCCGCATTCCCGGCGGTTCCGCCTTCCTCGCCGCCGTCACGGGCATCTGCACGGCCGCGCCGGGGGCGCTGCCCCCGGACCCCCGGGATATTTCCGGCCAGAAAAGGACCGGGAAGAAGACCGGGGGTCATCATCGGGTGCCGCCCAGCGCCTCGTCGCAGCGCCGGCAGACGCCGGGATGCGCATGGGTTCCGACATCGGGCAGGAACTTCCAGCAGCGCAGGCATTTTTCGCCTTCGGCCTTCTCGAACACGACACCGACGCCGGGGATCTCGGGCAGGCGGAAGGCCTCGGCCGGGATAGGGTCGGCGCTGAGCACCAGGCCCGAGGTGATGCACAGCTCGTCCAGGTCGATGCCGCGCAGGAGCGCCATCAGATTGCCATCCTCCACATGCACCACCGGCGCCGCCTCGAGGCTGGAGCCGATCACCTTGTCGCGCCGCTGCACCTCGAGCGCCGCCGTCACCACCCGGCGCACCCGGCGCACCCGGGCCACGGTTTCGGCCAGCGCGTCGTCGCGCCAGCCGGACGGGGTTTCGGGGAAGTCCTGAAGGTGCACCGAGCTGTCCTCTCCCGGATAGCGCGCCAGCCACACCTCCTCCATGGTAAACACCAGAAGCGGTGCCAGCCAGGTGGTGAGGCGGTGAAACAGCAGGTCCAGCACCGTGCGCGCCGAGCGCCGCCGCAGCGTGTCGCCGTCGCAATAGAGCACATCCTTGCGGACGTCGAAGTAGAAGGCGGACAGGTCCACGGTGCAGAAGTTGAACAGGGCCTGGAACACGCCCTGGTAGTCGTAGCGGGCATAGCCTTCGCGCACATGGCCGTCCAGTTCGGCCAGCCGGTGAAGCACCCAGCGCTCCAGCGGCGGCATGCGGGTCGGATCGGTGCGGTCGGCCGGCGCGAAATCGGCCAGAGAGCCCAGCATGAAACGCATGGTGTTGCGCAGCCGCCGGTAGCTGTCGGCCACGCCCTTGAGGATCTCGGGCCCGATGCGCAGGTCTGCCGTGTAGTCGGACTGGGCCACCCACAGCCGCAGGATGTCGGCGCCATACTGTTTGATCACCTGCTCGGGGGCGACGGTGTTGCCCACCGACTTGGACATCTTCATGCCCTTTTCGTCCAGCGTGAAGCCGTGGGTCAGCACGCCCCGGTAGGGCGCGCGCCCCTTCGTGCCGCAGGCCTGCAGCAGCGAGGAGTGGAACCAGCCGCGATGCTGGTCGGTGCCTTCCAGGTAGAGGTCGGCGATGCCGTCGGGGCTGCCGTCGGGGCGGTCGCGCAGCACGAAGGCATGGGTCGAGCCCGAATCGAACCACACGTCGAGGATGTCGAAGATCTGTTCGAAATCGTCCGGATCGACGATGCCGGCGAGGAAGCGCTCCTTCGCCCCTTCGGCATACCAGGCATCGGCGCCCTCGGCCTCGAAGGCGGCGATGATGCGGGCGTTGACCTCGGGGTTTTTCAGCAGGAAATCGGCGTCATCGGGTGCCACGCCCTTCTTCACGAAGCAGGTCAGCGGCACGCCCCAGGCGCGCTGGCGGCTCAGCACCCAGTCGGGGCGGGCCTCGATCATCGCATGCAGCCGGTTGCGCCCCGATGGCGGGGTGAACCTGACCAGCCTGTCGATGGAGGTGAGCGCGCGTTCGCGGATCGTCCGGCCGTAATCGTCCTGCCCGTCGCCCACCTCGCGGTCGATGGCTGCGAACCACTGCGGCGTGTTGCGGTAGATCACCGGCGCCTTGGAGCGCCAGGAATGGGGGTAGGAATGGGTGATACGCCCGCGCGCGATCAGTGCCCCGACCTCGGCCAGCTTGTCGATCACCGCCTTGTTGGCATCGCCCTCCTTGCCCCTGGGGGTGATGATGAAACGGCCACCGAACAGCGGCAGGTCGGGGCGGAAGGCGCCGTCCTCGGTCACGTTGTGGGTCATCTTCAGCCCGTGACGCACGCCCAGCACGAAGTCGTCGGCGCCGTGGCTGGGCGCGGTGTGGACGAAGCCGGTGCCGGCCTCGTCGGTGACATGGGCGCCGGGCAGCATCGGCACGTCGTAATCCCATTCGCCCTGCCCGCCTTCGATCCCGCGGAAGGGGTGGGCGCAGATCATCAGGTCGAGCTGATCGGCGCTGACGTCGCGCAGGCGCGTCCAGCCGGTGACGCGGGCGGCCCGGAACACCTCTTCGGCCAGCCTGTCCGAGAGAAGATAGCGTTCGCCCGGGCGCGCCCAGTTGTCCTCGGGCGCCTCGGTGACCTCGTAAAGCCCGTAAGCGAGATCGGGGTTGAAGGCCACCGCCCGGTTGGAGGGGATCGTCCACGGCGTCGTGGTCCAGATCACCACGTTCACCCCCAGCAGATCCGATCGCGCACCCGTCGCCTCGACCGCCCGCACCACCGGGAACTTGACCCAGATCGTGTGGCTGGTGTGGTCGTGATACTCCACCTCTGCCTCGGCCAGCGCGGTCTTTTCCACCGGGCTCCACATTACCGGCTTCGAGCCCTGGTAGAGCACCCCGTTCATCAGGAACTTCATGAACTCACCGGCGATCACCGCCTCGGCGTGGTAATCCATGGTCAGATAGGGATCGTCCCAGTTGCCGATCACACCCAGCCGCTTGAATTCGGCGCGCTGGATGTCGATCCAGCCTTCGGCAAACTTCCGGCACTCCTGGCGGAAGTCGATCACCGGCACCTCGTCCTTGTCGCGGCCCTTCGCGCGATACTGCTCCTCGATCTTCCATTCGATGGGCAGGCCGTGGCAGTCCCAGCCGGGCACATAGCGGGCATCATGCCCCATCATCTGGTGGCTGCGCACCACCATGTCCTTGAGGATCTTGTTCAGCGCGTGCCCGATATGCAGATGCCCGTTGGCATAGGGGGGGCCGTCGTGCAGGATGAAGGGCTTGCGCCCCTCGGCCGCGCCCTTCTCGCGCAGGCGGTCATAGATGCCGATCCGCTCCCACCGCTCCAGCCAGCCCGGTTCGCGCCGGGGCAGACCGGCGCGCATCGGGAAATCGGTTCGCGGCAGGTTCAGGCTGTCCTTGTAGTCGGGGCTGTCGGCGCACATGGATCGCGTCCTTCGGATGTCGGATGGTGGTCGGGTTGTATCAAAAAGCGGTCGGCGCGAAGTTTCCAGCGCCTTTGCCCGGCGCCCGAGAGGTTTCAGAGCGCCGGGAAGATAATTCGAATGATGATGAGGCTCGGCCCGGTCATGGCGCGCCTTATAGGTGCCCGGCACCGGGACGTCCAGTGCCCCAGGCGGCGCTTTTCGCTTGCGCCGCGGGCAAAGGGGGGAAAGACTTTGCCCCGAGTCCGCCTTGGGGAATGCGCACATGAAACCACTGCCGGAAAGCCGGACCGTCCTGCTGGTGCTGCTGCTGGTCACCATTGTCGCCGGCTATCTGGGCTTTCGCTTCTTCTATGGCATCGCCGGCGATTTTCCCTTTTCGCAGGAACTTCTGCTGGTCTTCATCGGCGCCATCGCCACGGTGCTGATCACCGCGCTGCTGCTCAACCAGCAGACCGAACTGGAATTGCGCAAGGAGGGCCAGGTTCTTCTGCTCAACCAGAAAAGCACCATCTACGAGGCGCTGATCGAACATGTCGGAGAGGTGGTGGAGCGCGGCCGGATGGAGCCCTCGGAACTGGCCGAGCTGCGGATCCTCAACCACAAGCTGGCGATGATCGGCAGCGCCCTGGTCATCCGCCACTTCAACGACGTGCTGCAACGCCTCGACAAGGCGATCACGGATGAGCGCTTCGACGCGCGCGAACAGGACGACATCATGCGCTCGGTTGCCGTGCTGACCTATTACATGCGGCGCGACCTTCTGGGACGGGTCGAACACGAAGACGACTCCGCCGTCCTGCGCGACATCCTGGCCAACAACGCCGATCTTCAGGGCGAAGACGGCTCGTAGCGGCCCCGCCCCGGGACACCCCCCGCCGCGGCAGGTCAGCCGGGCTTGCGCGCAATCATCTGGACCGGGGCGATCCTGCCCGCCCGCAGATTGGCGACCACGTTGCCCATCTTCTGCCCCGCATCCGCGCCCAGCACCAGGTGCGGCCCCAGCGGCGGCGGCCCTTCGCCGCCAGCGGCCGCGGCGGCCCGGCGCGCGAAGAAGGCCTCGGCAAAGGCGGTGCGGTCGGTCTCGGACAGCAACTCCAGCCCCGCCGCGGCGATCGCCTCGCGATAGACCGCCGGTGCGGCCAGCGCGCTTTGCCGTGGCCCCTGCGCCCACGGCACGGGGTAGTCGATATCGCCCGGTCCGACCTTCATCACGTCGAAGATGGCAAGGCGCGCACCGGGCGCGAGCACGCGGGCCAGTTCGGCCACGAGGCGGTGCTTGTCGGCGATGTTCATGCCGACATGGATCATCCACGCCGCATCGAATTCCCCCGCCCCGAAAGGCAGCTCCAGCGCGCTGCCCTGCACCAGCCTCACCCGGTCGCTCAGCCCGGCCATCGCCGTCAGCGCCCGGCCGGTTTCGACGAACTCGGCGGTGAGGTCGAGGCCGACCACCTCGACCTTGCAGTCATGTGCCGCAAACCGCGCCGGTCCCCCGATGCCGCAGCCGACATCCAGAACCCGCTGCCCCTCGCGCAAGCCGAGACTCTCCAGCAGCAGCTCCGTTGCCGCACGCCCGCCGATGTGCAGTTCGTCCACCGCCGCCAGCAGCTCCAACGGCACCGGCCGCCCGGCGCCGGCCGCGCGCAGCCCTTCCTCGATCTTCTTCAGCAGCGACCCGCTGGTGTAATGATCGGCAACGTCCCGGCTGTCGGGCATGGCCTGTCCTCCCCTTCATCCTCTGTCACGGCGCCTCTGAAACATCCCGCCTTTCGCCCCGCCCCGGAACCAGCCCGCCCAGCGCCCGGCCCACGATCGCCCGGACCGAGGGCCGATGACGGGGCGAGAACGGCAGCGGCCGGCAGACCTCCATCGCCGCCACGCCGACGCGGGCCGACAGCGCGCCATTGACCAGCCCCTCGCCGAAGCGGCGCGACAGCTTCGACAGGATCGACCCGCCCAGGACCGGTTCCAGCAGATCGTCGCCCACGGCGACCGCCCCCGTGGCCACCAGATGGGCAAACACCGCGCGGGTCAACCGCCAGCTGCCGATCAGGCCCGAGCGCCCGCCATAGATCTCGGCCACGCGCCGGATCATGCGCAGGCTGGCCAGCAGCGCGGTGGCCACATCCGCCAGCGCCAGCGGCACCAGCGCCGTGACCGTCGCCACCTGGCGTGCCGCCGCCTCCACCTCGCGCAGGGCGCGTGCGTCGAGCGGCGCCAGGATCTCGTCCTCGGCCAGCCCCAGCAGGGCGTCGGCCTCGAACTGCTCGTCCACGCGCTGTTCCAGCCGCACCGCACCCCGGCGGGTCTCGGCCCGGGCGCGGTAGAAGGCCGCCAGCCGCCGCGCCACCGCCCGGGCCGCTTCCAGATCCTGCGCCGCCAGCGCCTGCACCGCCGCCCGGCGCAGCCCGTCGATGCGCCCCAGCCGGGCAATCGCCGCCCCCTCGCGCACAAGGATGGCCAGGACCACAAGCGCCAGCGCGACCAGCAGCCCCCCCACGATCCAGCCCAGCACCGGCGCACGCTGCACGAGGCCGGTGGCGAAATCCCACGCGGCCACGGAAACCGCCGCCCCGATCACCGCCGCCGTCAGCCCCCAGAACCACCGCGCCAGCCGCGACGGCGCCCGCCCGGCCGCATGCACCGCCCGCTGCACCGCCACGCCGGAGGGCACCGCTCCGCCGGGGTCGGGAACCGGCGGGGCATCGGCCACCGACGGATGCGGCGCGTCCTTGTCCCCGACATCGAAAAGGATCGGGCCCCGGGTCATTTCCGCTCCTCCCTGGTCCAGACGAAGGATATGTAGGGCAGGTTTTCCTCCACATCGGCCCCGTCGCCACGGGCGACCTCGACGAAACCGTGGCGCAGATAGAACCGCTGCGCGCGCGCGTTGGCCTCGAACACCCTCAGCGTCAGCCGCGTCGCCCGCGCCTTGGCGAAATCCAGCAGCCGCGCCCCGATCCGCGCCCGCGTGGCCCAGGGCGCCACGTAAAGCGCGCAGATCTCGGCCCCGTCGCGGGCCAGAAAGCCCTGGACCCGCCCCTCGACACAGGCCACCGTGACCCAGCCGCAATCGATCATCGCGCCGCAGAACGCCACGTATTCGGCGCCCGAGTGGAGCTTGGGCATCCACTCGGTTTCCTGCTGGAACCGCCACAGGATCTCGGCAATGACGCCGGCATCGGTGGGCCTGGCGGGGCGCAGCTCGACGGTCACAGCCGGTCTCCGATCAGGAATTCGGCCGCCCGGTCCAGCCGGATATGTGGCGGGCCGTCGCCGGGGCGCAGCGTCAGCGGGGCCGGCTCGAAACGCATGGCCTGAAACTCGGCATCCAGCCACGCCTCGGCCCCGGCCCGCGCCGGCCCCAGAAGCTGCGAGGGATCCTCGGGCAGCTCGCCCGGATAGAACGCCGCCGCGCGCCCGCCGGCCAGGCGCCCCCGCACGCAGGGCAGATCGCGCCCGTCATGGCGGCGCATCTCCTCGGTGGTGACCCGCAGCGCGGCAATGGCCATGCCGGCGGTTTCGGCCCCGGCAAAGCGGGCCCGCTCGCGCGCGTCACGGGTCAGCGCCTCCATGATCGCGCTGAGCCGCGGATGCTGGACATGATGCAGATGATCCGCCTTGGTGGCTGCAAACAGGATCCGCTCCACCCGCCTGCCATGCAGCAGCCGCGCCAGCACGCCGTTTCGCCCCGGCCGGAAGGCGCCCAGAATCCCCGCCATTGCCCGGCGCATGTCCTCGACCGCCGCCGGGCCGTCATGAATGGCGCCCAGAACATCGACCAGCACCACCTGCCGGTCGATGCGCGAGAAATGGTCCCGGAAGAACGGCTTGACCACGAGGTTCTTGTAGGCCTCGAACCGGCGCGCCATCTCGCGCCCCAGAGAGCCGCGCCGCAACCGCCCCGCCGCCGGCAGCGGCGCAAAGGTCAGGACCGGCGATCCCTCCAGATCGCCTGGCAGCAGGAACCGGCCCGGCGTGCAGTCGTGCCAGCCCCGCGCGCGGGCATCGCGCAGCACCCCGGCAAACCGCCGGGCCAGATCCTGCGCCAGCGCCTCGTCATGGTCGGCACCCGGATCCGCAGCACAGGCGCGCGCCACGAAATCCCGGGCAAAATCCCGCCCCTCGAACCGGGCCAGCACGTCCGCCGCCCACCCCTCGTAATCCCGCTCCAGCAGCACCAGATCCAGCAACCACTCGCCGGGATAATCGACAATATCCAGATGCACGCTGCGCGGCCCCGACAACCCGGCCAGGAACCCCGCCGGTCGCACCCGCAGCGAAAGACGCAGCTCGCTCACCGCCCGGGTGCTCGCGGGCCAGTGGGGATCGGCGCCGGTCAGCGCGGCAAGATTCCCCTCGTAATCGAAACGCGCCACCGTGTCGTCGGGCTGGGGCTGAAGAAACGCCGCCTCGATCCGCCCCTCCCGCGCCGCCGCCAGCCCGTGCATCCGCCCGCGATCGATCAGATTGGCCACCAGAGAGGTGATGAACACCGTCTTCCCCGACCGCGCCAGCCCGGTCACGCCAAGCCGGATCACCGGCTCGAACAGGGCCTGTGAAACCCGCTCGCCGGCGGCTTCCACCCCGCGCATGACCCCGTCCGCCAACGAAGAAATCACCTGCACCGCACCCCGATCATCCCGCCTGCCCCAAGGATAGAAGCGATCCGCCCCACATGCCAGCACCTTGCCCGCTTCCTCTTGCCCGAAATACTCTCGGGGGTGAATTGGCCCGGAACGGGCCAAGAGGGGGCAGACAGCCCCCTCGCCCGCGCATCCACCCTTGCCCCGCCGACCCGCCCGCGCTACCAGCCCGCCCATGCCCCGCTACGCCCTGAAAGTCGAATATCTCGGCGCCCCCTTCGCCGGCTGGCAAAGACAGAAGGACCGCCCATCGGTGCAGGCGGCGATCGAAGACGCGCTGGTGCGGCTGGAGCCCGGCCCCCATACCATCGCCGCCGCCGGTCGCACCGATGCGGGCGTTCACGCATTGGGACAGGTCGCGCATTGCGAGCTGCAACGCGAATGGGATCCCTTCCGCCTGAGCGAAGCCCTCAACCACCATCTCAAGCCCCTCCCTGTCGCCATCACCGCCGCCGCACGGGTGGATGACGACTGGCACGCCCGCTTCTCGGCAGTCGAACGGCAATACCTGTTCCGCATCCTGATCCGCCGGGCGCCGGCCACGGTCGAAAACGGGCTGGTCTGGCAGGTGAAACACCAGCTCGACATCGCCGCCATGCGCGCGGCGGCGGCGCATCTCGTCGGGCACCACGACTTCACCACATTCCGCTCGTCGATCTGCCAGGCGGCCAGCCCGGTCAAGACGCTGGACGAGCTGCGGATCGAACCGGCCGAGGGGCTCTCCGGGCCGGAGGTGCATTTCCACGTCCGCGCCCGCTCGTTCCTGCACAACCAGGTGCGCAGCTTCATTGGCACGCTGGAGCGCGTCGGTGCCGGCGCATGGAGCCCCGACGACGTGCGCGCCGCACTCCAGGCACGCGACCGCGCCGCCTGCGGCCCGGTCTGCCCGCCTCATGGCCTCTACCTGGCGCGGGTGCGCTACCCCGAGGATCCCTTCGCCTGAGCGCCCCCCGGCGCCCCCGGCCCGGGATCGAACCCCGCCTCGCGCATCAGCTCGTTCGAGCGCCCTTCGATCCGCTGCTCGATCTCGGCCATGAAGGCTTTGCGGTCCATGCCCGGCGCGATCGGGTCGAGGAATTCGACCACCGCAACACCGGGGCGCAGCATCACGCCCTTCTTCGGCCAGAACAGACCGACATTCGTGGCCGCCGGCACGCAGGTCTGGCCGAGGTGATGGTAAAGGATTGCCGGCCCGACCTTGTAGGGGCGGTACTGGCCCGGAGGCACCCGCGTCCCCTGCGGGTAGATGATGAGCTGGCCGGGCTCCTTGAACTCCTCGGCCACGTCCCGCACCAGCCTGGCCAGTGCCTTGCCCCGCTTGCCGCGATCGACGGGGATGCAGCCCAACCGCTTCGCGTAAAGCCCGATGAACGGGGTCCAGAGAAGTTCGCGCTTCATGATGAACTTGGGCCGGGGCACCGCGTCGAAGATCATGAGGATGTCGAGGAACGACTGATGCTTGGCCGCAATCATCACCTCGCCCTGCGGCACCGCGCCGCGGATCTCGCAGCGGATGCCCACCATCCAGCGCGCCGTCCACATCGCCCAGCGGCAATACAGCTTGCACGCCACCAGCGCACCGCGGCGCGATACCAGCGCCCAGGGCGCAAACCCGATGCCCAGCACCGCCATGGCCAGATACACCTGAATGATGAAAAGCAGCGACCGCAGCCACTGTAGCGCTCCGCCCATCACGACAGCCCCTTCAAGACAGCTCCTTCAGCCTGCGCCGGGCGGCGGCCCAGGTGGCGGCCAGCGCCACCAGCGCCCCCAGCGGCGGAATCGCCAGCGGCAACAGCCAGCCCGCCCCCTGAAAGCCCAGACCGGTGAGAAACCCGCCCTCGGCCGAGGCCTCGGGCAGAGCCATGACCCCGATCATGCCCAGCCCGGTCCCGACCGCCGACCCGATCAGCGCCCGCAGGGTGAAACGGCGCATGAAGGCGCCGGCGATATAGCCGTCGCGGGCGCCCACGAGGCGCAGCACCTCGATCACCTGCGCGTTCGCGGCCAGCGCCGCATTGGCCGCAAGGGTAATCATCGCCGCGGTGGCGCCCCCGATCAGCAGCACCGAGATCCAGCCCAGCCGGCGCAGGCTGTGCGCGGCCCTGACCAGCGGCCGCCGCCAGCGGGAATGATCGTCCAGCACCGCCCCCGGCACCGCCGCCTGCAACCGCAGCCGCAATCCCGCCTCGTCATATCCCGTCTCGGCCGCGGTGATCTCGATCAGCTGCGGAACCGGCAGGTCCTCAAGCGACAGCCCGGCTCCGAACCACGGCGCCAGAAGCGCGGCCTGCTCTTCGCGGCTCAGCGCCCTGGCACGGGCGACGCCGGGGGTCTGACGCAGGATCTTCAGCGCCGCTTCGGTCTGGGCCGCCATCTGGTCGGCCGGCGCGCTGATCCTCAGGGTGGCGCTGCGGGCCAGCTCCTCGGCCCAGCGATCGGCCAACCGCCCCGCGGCCAGGGACAGCGCCAGGGCAAAGACGGCAAGAAAGGCCATGGCACCGGCCACGAACAGGGTCAGATGCGCGGTCTGCCCGCTGGGCGGCACCAGCCGCCCAGCCTGAGCATCGCCCAGAAGGACCGTCCGTATGGCCCCGCGCTTCACAGATCCGCCCCCGCGAGCTGCACCCGCCGATCCGAGATCCGCAGCACCCGCGCCTGAACCTGGCTCTTGGCGGCGCGGATCAGGCCCAGGTCGTGGCTGGCGATCAGCACCGTCTT
The DNA here is from genome assembly GCF_055386745.1 of Piezobacter thermophilus. Classification (NCBI taxonomy): domain Bacteria; kingdom Pseudomonadati; phylum Pseudomonadota; class Alphaproteobacteria; order Rhodobacterales; family Paracoccaceae; genus Piezobacter; species Piezobacter thermophilus. Next base: position 2,587,503 of record NZ_AP042380.1, read on the forward strand.
GCCCATCCGGTTGAGTTCGACCAGCAGCCGCAGAAGGCGCTGCGACATCTCCCAGTCCACATTGCCGGTGGGTTCGTCCGCCAGGATCACGTCCGGCGACATGATGACGGCCCGCGCCAGTGCCGCACGCTGGCGTTCGCCGCCCGACAGCTCGGGCGGCAACGCGTCGGCCCGCGCCCCCAGCCCGACCCATTTCATCAGCTCGGCGAGATTGCCCGCCTCCGCCCCCACGTCCCGCCCCGACACGATCAGCGGCAGGGCGATGTTGTCGGCCACGGGAAGGTGGTCGAGAAAACGGCAGTCCTGATGCACGACGCCGATCCGCCGCCGCATCAGCGCCATCTGGTCGCGGTCGAGCCGGCGCAGATCGGTATCGAACACCCGCACCTGTCCCGAGGCGGGATGCAGCGCACCATAGCACAGCCGGATCAGCGTCGTCTTGCCCGACCCCGAAGGCCCGGTCAGGAAATGGAACGAACCCGGCGCAAGGCGCAGCGTGACCTCGCGCAGCAATTCGCCTCCGCCATAGCTGTATCCCACATTGTCCAGCTCGATCACGGCTGCCTCCCGACGCTCACGCCACCTTGTGCCCCAGCATCCTGCCCGTTGCAATGCCTGCAGATTTGACGCAACCTTGGGCCGATACCCGATGCTGGAAAAATCCTTCTTTGCGTTCCGAAGCCGAACACATATCATCCCGGAAAAAATTCGACCGGCGCAAGGCGCCCGGTTTGAGGAGGCAGAATGCGGCTCATTTGTCCGAACTGTGACGCCGAGTATGAGGTGCCGGACGAAGTGATCCCGCCCGAGGGGCGGGATGTTCAATGTTCGAACTGCGGTCACACCTGGTATCAGGTGCATCCCGATCACCCCGAACTTGCCGAAACCTTGCAGGCCCCGCCGCCGGGGGGGGATTTTCCGCATGAACAAGGCGGCACCGCGGCCGGCCGCCCCGCCGCTGCGCGCCGGGAAATCGACCCCGGCATTTCCGAGATTCTCCGTGAAGAGGCCGAACGCGAAGCCCGCCTGCGCGCGCGGGAGCAGGAAGGGCAACCGCTGGAATCCCAGCCCGATCTGGGCCTGGAAGCCGGTGACGGAATGGACGAACGCCGCCGCCGCGAGGCACGCGAGCGCATGGCCCGGATCCGGGGCGAAGACACGGTCGGGGCGGCCGCGGATGCCGGTTCGCGGCGCGATCTTCTGCCGGATATCGAGGAGATCAATTCTTCCCTCCGCCCCGGCGAGGAACGCACCCCCGGAACCGAGATCGGCCCGTTTCTGCGCGAAGAGGCATTCGAACCCGAAGCCCCGGAAAAAAGCGGCTTCCTGCGCGGCTTCGCCGTTGCGCTGGCAATAGCGGCGGCCCTAGCGGTGGTCTATGCCAAGTCCGAGGCAATCTCGGCGGCGGTGCCCGCGCTCGATCCGGTGCTGTCCGCCTATACCGGCCTAGTGGATCAGGCACGCGTCTGGCTGGAGGATCAGGCCAACGCGCTGCTGCCCAGGGCCGAACCCTGAGCGCCGCGCCGGCGGCAGTCCCCCCAGCGCACGGCCCCGACCGACCGGAACATGTCGCGTCTGACGGAATTCGACGCAATGTGCGGCAGAGGGCATGCACCCGCCCCTGTTTCCCGTCGCGTGTGAACCGCCGGATCAGGGCGCGTTGCCCTGCCGCTCTCCGAACCGATCCAGCAGCCGGCGCAGGTAGTCGCGTTCGATCCGGGGGCGCTCTGCATCGCCCGAACGGCGGCGGATCTCGTCGAGAAGTTCGCGCGCCCGGCGATAGACATCCTCTCCGTTCAGCAGATCCTGCTCGGTTCCCGCAACTCCGCTGTTGCCCGTACGACGCCCCAGCGGGTCGCGCTCCTGCCCGCCCATGGCGCGTTCGCTGCTGCCCTGCCCCTGCCGGTCGCGCCGGGCCTGAGCCAGAGCCTCGCCCAGGGACCGCATGCCCTCCCGCAACGCCTCCATCGCTTCGGACTGACGATCGAGCGCGCCGGCCAGGTCGTCCTCGCGCAGCGCATCCTCGGCCCGTTTCATCGCCCGCCCGGCCCGGTCGAGCGATTCGCGGGCGGCGTCGCCCTCGGGGGTTCCCGCCCCCGGCAACCCCTGCTGCTGGCGGCGCAATTCCTCGCGCAAGGCCTGCTGGCGATCGGCCAGGGACCCTTCGCCGCCGTCCGGTCCGCCGCCCCGGGGCGCTTGCCCCTGATCCTGGCCCTGGCCGCGGCCCTCACGGCCTTCGGGGCCTTCCCCGCGCTGCCGGTCGCCCTGATTGCGATTGCCTTGCCCCGAACGGGCATCAGGATCGAACCGTTCCTGCAGGTCGCGGAAGGCCTGATCGCTCAGCCCCTGCTGACGGCGCAGGGTTTCGGCCAGATCGTCCAGCGCCCGCTGCCCGTCGGACCGGCCGGAACGGCCCTGTCCCTGCGTCACCCGCATGTTTTCCATCATCTGCTGGAACTCGCGCAGCGCCTCCTGCGCCTCGGCCATGCGCCCCTGTTCCATCAGCTCCTGGATGCGGTCCATCATCCGCTGCAGGTCGTCCTGACTCATCTGCAGGCTGTCGCCCTGCGGCTGCTGCCCGTTCTCGCCGTTTTCCTGTGCTTGGCGCGACAACTGCCGCAGGTAATCGTCGGTGGCGCGGCGCAGCTCCTGCATCAGCTCGGCGATCTCGGCATCGCTGGCCCCGTTCTTCATCGCCTGCGAAAGCCGCTCCTGCGCGCGGCGCATCCGTTCCAGGGCGTCGCTGAGGTCACCCTCTTCCAGTGCCACGGCAAGGTTCCACAGCGCCTCGGCGATCTCGTCCTGCTGCTGCGGCGTCAGGCCGGCGCGGGCGTAGCCTTCCAGCTGCCGCACGATGAACCGCAGCCGCAGGTAATCGGTTTCCTTGCGGAAGATGTCGTCGGGGCGGTTCGAGACCGCCCGCAGGATCTGCGCCACCCGCGGCGCGTTGGCACGCGCCCACAGCAGGTCGCGGCGCTGCTCGGCCACCGCCGCCGCCAGCGGGTCGAAGAAGCGCCGCGCCGGCAGGGGGACCGACAAGGAGTCCGAGCGCCCCTCCTGCCCGGCACCGTCGCGCACCGTCAGGGTGATCGTCACCGGCAGGTTGGCCCAGGGGTGTTTCGAGAAATCCTCGACCAACGCCTCCTCGAACGCCGAGCGGTCGCCGATGACGGGAAGCGGCAGATCGACGGTCACGGGGTCGCGCGGGTCGGGTTCGGCGGCCAGCCCGTGCCGGCGCTCCACCGCCGCCAGGTCCAGCGCGATGGTGGCCCGCCCCGATACGATCCCGTAATCGTCCAGCGCCGTGAACGGCAGCGTCATCGCCCCCCCCGGGCGCAGCTCGGCCTTGCCGGCAACCGTCACGGCCGGAGGCGTGTCGGGGATCATCTCCACCGCCCATTCGCGCCCCCCCGGCCCGTCGATGCGCAGGATGCCGTCGCGGTTCACGGTCAGGTCGCGTTCGACCTGCGGACCCTCGGCCTGCGGCGCCGCCTCGCCCGAGACGGTTTCGGTCACCGCCAGCGCGCCCGGATCGCCGTAAAGGCGCAGCAGGACGCGGCTGCCCTTCGGCGCGCGCAGAGGGGCGCCGGGCTTGACATCGGCCAGGTAGATCGTCGGCAGGCCGGTATAGCGGGGCGGCTCCAGCCAGCCCTCCCAGGACGGGCCGCCGGCCACCGCCGCGCCGCCCGGCGCCAGATCGACCACCGAGCCCACCCGCCAGACCGAGCCGAACAGCAGCGCCACCGCCAGCGCCAGCATCGCCGAATAGCGCAGCGCGTAAGGGTCGAGCCGGGCGATGCGCAGATCGGGCCGGGGCGGGCGGAGCCGTTTGGCGCGGGCGGCCATGCGCTCCTGGTGGGCCGCCCAGACTGCCCGGCTGGCCGCATCCCGCGCCCCGATCGCCTGCCGGTCCAGCACCGCGCTGATCGGGTGCCCCGGCGCGGTCGTATCCAGGCGCGCCAGAACCTCGTCCCGGCCGGGCCAGCGAAACCGCAGTGCCGCGAAAACCAGCGCCACCAGCGCCGCCAGAATGCTGGCAGCTCCGATGATCCACACTCCCCCCTGCGGCAGCGCGTCCTGCACCCCCAGCATGAGCGCCGCCAGTACCGCCATGACCACGGTGAAGAACGGCCAGAACGCGCGCAGCGCGCGTTCCGCCACCATCCCGGCCAAGGTTGCCGCCAGCGGCCAGCGCAGACGGCGCAGCAGGGTTTCAGGGCCGGGCGTCGGGGCGGTCAATGGCGCGGTCTCCTTCCGGTCACGGGGCGCAGTTTCGCGGCCCCGCGCGGGATTGCGTCAGAGCCATTCGGGGATGGTATCGCGTTTGAGGATTTCGTCAAAGCTCGGGCGTCGGCGGATAACCGCGAATTGATCCCCCTTCACCATCACCTCGGGGACGAGGGGGCGGGTGTTGTATTCGCTGGCCATCACCGCGCCGTAGGCCCCCGCCCCGCGAAAGGCGAGAAGGTCGCCGGCGGAAATCGGCGCCATGGCGCGCGCCCGGGCGAAGGTGTCGCCGGTTTCGCAGACCGGGCCGACGATGTCGTAGGCGTGTTTTTCGGCACCCGGCGCCGGCTCCTCGACCGGGATGATGTCGTGATGGGCGTCATACATGGCCGGACGGACAAGGTCATTCATCGCCGCGTCCACGATGACGAAATCGCGCCCCTCGCCCCGCTTGACATAGATGGTGCGGGTCACCATCAGCCCGGCATTGCCGACGATCAGCCGGCCCGGCTCGATCACGATTTCGCAGCCCAGATGGCCAAGCACGCGGCGGACCATGGCGCCGTATTCACGCGGCAGGGGCGGTACCTCGTTCGACCGGGCATAGGGGATGCCCAGGCCCCCGCCGAGATCGAGGCGGCGAATGTCGTGGCCATCGGCGCGCAGGGTTTCGGCCAGAGCGGCCATCTTCTCGTAGGCCAGCCGGAAGGGTTCGAGATCGGTCAGCTGGCTGCCGATATGCATGTCGATGCCGATCACCTCCAGCCCCGGCAGGGCCGCCGCACGGGCATAGACCTCGCGCGCGCGCGCAATCGGGATGCCGAACTTGTTTTCCGCCTTGCCGGTGGAGATCTTGGCATGGGTGCGCGCATCCACGTCCGGGTTCACCCGGAAGGCAACCGGCGCCACCTTGCCCAGATCCAGTGCCACCGCGTTCACGACCTCCATCTCGGGTTCGGATTCCACGTTGAACTGGCGGATGCCGCCCGAAAGCGCGGTACGAATCTCGTCCGCGGTCTTGCCGACGCCGGAGAACACGATCCGCTCGCCCGGCACGCCGGCGGCGCGGGCACGCCGGTATTCGCCCTCGGAAACCACGTCCATGCCGGCGCCGGCGCGCGACAGGGTGGTCAGGATCGCCTGGTTGCTGGCCGCCTTCACCGCATAGCAGATCAGGTGATCGGTGCCTTCCAGCGCCTCTTCGAACAGCGCGTAGTGGCGCAGAAGCGTGGCCGTCGAATAGACATAGAACGGTGTGCCCACCGCCGCCGCGATTTCGGCCACGGGCACGTCCTCGGCGTACAGCCGGCCGTCTCGGTAGATGAAATGGTCCATGCGCGCGATTAGACAGAAACCCGCGCATGGTTCAATCGTAAATCCGCCCCTCCGCTGCCGGGCGGGGTCGGGCGGTCTCAGCGCACCGGCCGGCTGCGCAGGAACAGATAGAGCGGCAGCCCACAGCCGATCCCCAGCAGGGCGGTGGCGGGAATGGCCAGCAGCGCCTCCCAGTTGCGCCGCACCGCAACCTCGGCCAGGATCCACAGCGCCAGCGCCGCCGATGCGACCACCAGCTGCCAGAACAGCGCGCCGCTCGCCGCACCCGCCATCCAGGCCGCGAGCAGCGCCTGCGGATCGGGGCCGTTGTCGCGCAGCCAGGTGGCCATGAGCAGCCCCGGCTGCACCGCCCCCCACAGGGCCAGAAGGAGATATGCCGCGCGCAGCGCCGACATGGGGCGGGCGCTCAGAACCCGGCCGCCAGCGGCGAGGGCGCCGCCCGCGACGGCGGCACCGGTTCGCCATCGGCGCCGCAGGCCGCAAGCGCCGACAGAAGGGCAAGGGACAGAACCACCCGTCGCATCATCCGATCCGCTCCTTCCAGCCTGCGATCTGCGCCCGCACCTGCGCCGGCGCGGTGCCGCCGTAGGATGTGCGCGAGTTTACCGAATTTTCCACGCCGAGCACATTGTAGACATCTTCGGTGATCCCGGGATGGACCGAGCGCATCTCGTCCAGGCCCAGATCGGGCAGGTCGCAGCCCGCCTTCTCGGCCATCGCTACCAGCGCGCCGGTGACGTGATGGGCCTCGCGGAAGGGCAGGCCCAACACCCGCACCAGCCAGTCGGCAAGATCGGTGGCGGTGGAAAACCCGCTGCCCGCGGCCGCCGCCAGGGCATCGCGATTGGCGGTCATGTCGCGCACCATGCCCTCCATCGCCGCCAGCGCCAGCATCAGGTTGTCGGCGGCGTCGAAGACCTGTTCCTTGTCTTCCTGCATGTCCTTGGAATAGGCCAGCGGCAGCCCCTTCATCACCATCATCAGCGCCACGTTGGCCCCGAAGATGCGCCCGATCTTGGCGCGGATCAGCTCGGCCGCGTCGGGGTTCTTCTTCTGCGGCATGATCGACGAGCCGGTGGAGAAGCGGTCGGACAGGGTGACGAAGCGGAACTGGGCCGAGGACCAGATCACCAGCTCTTCGGCCAGCCGCGACAGGTGCATGGCGCAGATGCCGGCTACCGAGAGGAACTCCAGCGCGAAATCGCGGTCGCTGACCGCATCGAGCGAGTTGGCACAGGGCCGATCGAAGCCCAGCGCCTTCGCGGTCATCTCCCGGTCGATCGGGAACGAGGTGCCGGCCAGCGCCGCCGCGCCCAGGGGACATTCGTTCATCCGCGCCCGCGCATCGCGCATCCGCGACAGATCGCGCGAGAACATCTCCACATAGGCCATCATGTGGTGCCCCCAGGTCACCGGCTGCGCCACCTGCAGATGGGTGAAGCCCGGCATCACCCAGTCGGCGCCGGCCTCGGCCTGCGCCAGCAGCGCCCGCATCAGGGCCTCGAGTCCCGCCGCCGCCGCGTCCAGCTGCTCGCGCACCCACAGCCGGAAATCGGTGGCCACCTGGTCGTTGCGCGAACGCGCGGTGTGCAGACGGCCGGCCGGTTCGCCGATGATCTCCTTCAGCCGCGCCTCGACATTCATGTGAATGTCCTCCAGCGCCGTCGAAAAGGCAAAATCGCCCGACTCGATCTCGCCCAGGACCGCGACAAGCCCTTTATCTATGGCCTCGGCATCGCTATCGCTGATGATGCCCGTGGCCGCCAGCATGGCGGCATGGGCCCGCGAGCCGGCAATGTCCTGCGCCGCCAGCCGCCGGTCGAACCCGATCGAGGCGTTGATCGCCTCCATGATCGCGTCCGGCCCCGCGGCGAAGCGGCCGCCCCACATGCGGTTCGAGGTCTGGTCTGCCATGTCGTGCCCCTCTGGAGGAAAAATGCGCCTGATCCGTTCCGCTCTCCTTTATCTGGCCCTCGCGCTGGGTGCAAACGCGGCCGCCGCCGCCGATATCGCCGCGCTGCGGGCGCTGGCCGACGGCGACATGCGCAAGCTGGAATTCCTCGACCGGCCAACCCCCGTCCCCGACACCCCCTTCATGCTGGAAAACGGGGCGGGCAGCGCCACGCTGGCCATGTTCCGGGGCAAATACGTGCTGCTGAACTTCTGGGCCACCTGGTGCGCCCCCTGCCGCAAGGAAATGCCGATGCTGGCCGCGCTGCAGGACGAATTCGGCGGCGACCGCTTCGAGGTCGTCACCCTGGCGACGGGACGCAACCGGCCGACCGCAATCCGAAAGTTCTTCGAACAGATCAACGTGACCAACCTGCCCGGCCATACCGATCCGAAGATGGCCCTTGCCCGGAAGATGGGCGTGCTCGGCCTGCCGGCAACGGTGATCATCGACCCCAAGGGGCGCGAGATCGCCCGCCTCATGGGCGAGGCAGACTGGGAATCCGACAGCGCACGAGCCATCGTCCGCGCCCTGATCGCACACGAATAGGCCCCGACCCCTTCCCCCTGCCGCGCGCGCCGGCACGAACGCCCCCGATCCCCCCCTGCACGCATGGGAAGATCGCAGCCGCGCGCCCTCGCCTTCCCAACGAAGAAGTTTGACAGACGCCACCCACATTCTTCACATATGAAAAAGGGGGCATTCAGCATGTCGATATCGGTCCTGATCGCTCTGGTCGCCGGAGGTATCGCGGGTATCGCGGTGCTGCTGCACGTGATGGGCCTGTCACGGCGCATGCCGATGTCACCCGAGGACGCGCGGGCGGCATGGCACCGCGAATTCCCCGATGACGAAGCCGTCGAGGTCATGATCACGCCCGACGGGCTTGCCGCGCTGATCCTCACCCGCGAAGGCAGGGGCCTGATCTGGTCGATGGGCATCGACCCCACGGCCCGGCGCCTGCACGACTTCGATGTCACCGAGGATCCGAACGGGCTGACCATCCGCTTCTCCGACTTCTCTGCCCCGAGGGTCCGCCTGCACATCCCCCCCGAATCACGCGATATCTGGCTTGAGAAACTGGGCATTCGATGACGCAGGAGACCGCTTCGCTCCAATACCCGGACGTCGTTCAGCTGGCCGTTCCGCTCTTCATCGCGGCGATCCTGGCCGAAATCCTCTGGATCTCATGGAAACGGCGGGGCGGCCGCTACGAGACCCGCGACGCGGTGACGTCGCTGATCATGGGCGCGGGCAACGTGGCCTCCGGCATCGCGTTCGGCTTCGTCACCTGGGGCTTCTTCATGTGGCTGTGGCGGATCACGCCGCTGGATCTGGGCGCCTCGCTGCCGGTGGTCGCGCTGTGCTTCGTGCTCGACGATCTGCGCTATTACTGGGTGCACCGCCTCGGACACCGCATCCGCTGGGTCTGGGCCAGCCACGTCAACCACCACTCCAGCCAGCACTACAACCTGACCACGGCGCTGCGGCAGAGCTGGACCGGCACCTTCACCTTCATGATGATCATCCGCGCGCCGCTGATCCTGCTCGGCTTTCACCCGGCGATCGTGCTGTTCGTGGGCGGGCTCAACCTGATCTACCAGTTCTGGATCCACACCGAAACCATCGGCCGGATGCCGCGCTGGTTCGAGGCGATCTTCAACACCCCCTCGCACCACCGCGTCCACCACGGCCGCAACCCGCGCTACCTGGATGCCAATTATGCCGGCGTGTTCATCGTCTGGGACCGGCTCTTCGGCACCTTCGTCCCCGAAAACGACGACGAACGCCCCGATTACGGGCTGATCCGCAACCTGGGCACCTTCAACCCCCTGCGGGTGGCGTTTCACGAATGGCTCGCCCTCTTCAGCGACCTGTTCCGCCCCGGCCTGACCCTGCGCGAACGCCTCGGCTATGCCTTCGGCCCGCCGGGCTGGAGCCATGACGGCTCGCGCCTGACCACCGACCAGATCAAGCGCCACGCGGCACGCCCCCCCCGACATCCGCCGATCCGGCACCGGCTGATCCCCGCCGCCCCCCTTCCTCTTGCCCAAAATACTCCGGGGGTGAGGCCGCAGGCCGAGGGGGCAGAGCCCCCTTTCGCACCTCCCCCGCCCGCCATCAGTCAGGCCGCATCACCTCCGCATGCCGCGGGCAGCTCACAAGATGATCGTTGACCATGCCCACCGCCTGCATGAAGGCATAGACGATGGTCGGCCCGCAGAACCGGAACCCCGCCGCCCGAAGATCCTTCGAGATCCGTTCCGAAAGAGCCGTCGCCACGGGCACCTCGTCGAGGCATTGCCAATGATTCACCAAGAGGCGGCCATCGACATATCGCCACAGGAAACGGTCGAACCCCTCGCGCGCCTCGATCTCCAGCCAGGCACGGGCGTTGGTGATGGTTGCCTCGATCTTGCCGCGATGGCGCACGATGCCCGCATCACCCAGCAATCGCCTCACCTCCTCCTCGCCCCACCGCGCGATCACCTCCGGATCGAACCCGGCAAAGGCGCGGCGAAAATTCTCCCGCTTCTTCAGAATGGTGATCCAGCTCAACCCCGCCTGAAACCCGTCCAGTACAAGCTTCTCCCAAAGCGCGCGGCTGTCGCGCTCGGGCACGCCCCATTCGGTGTCGTGATAATCCCTGTAGATCTGCTCGGACCCGACCCAGCCGCAGCGCTCCATGGCACCCGTTCCCGCGATATTGAACGAAATCCGATTCAAACCCGAAGCTTAACCCGCAATCAACGGATTTTCCCGACTCTCCGGCAAAAACCAACGAACGGGTGCAGACATGGCCGACCGAGCGACGCGCCGCCAGCGACTTGCCGACATCCCGCCTGGGGGCGACAGCCCGCTGAACGCGGCAGTCGCAGCGCGCGACCGCGACATGCTGAACATGGTGGAGCGCGCGATCCGGCACCGCAACTGCATGCTGGCCTTCCAGCCGGTCATGCGGGCCCGCCCCCCGCACGGCACCGCCTTTCACGAAGGGCTGATCCGGGTGCTGGACGCAACGGGACGGGTGATTCCGGCACGCGACTTCATGTCGGCCGTCGAAAACTCCGAACTGGGGCGGGAACTGGACGGCATCGCCCTGGACATCGGCCTGCGCATGCTGGCCCGCCACCCCGATCTGCGGCTGTCGATCAACATGTCGGCGCGCTCGATCGGCTACCGGCGCTGGATGCGCGTGCTCGACCGCCATCTGGGCCGCGACGCGTCGCTGGGTCAGCGCCTGATCCTCGAGATATCGGAAAGCTCGGCCATGACCGTGCCGGAACTGGTGACCGACTTCATGGACAGGCTGCACGGCCGCGGCATTGCCTTCGCGCTCGACGATTTCGGCGCAGGGCAGATCGCGCTGCGCCATTTCCGCGACTTCTTCTTCGACGCGGTGAAGATCGACGGCCAGTTCGTGCGCGGCATCCATGCCAACCCCGACAACCAGGCGCTCGCCCGGGCACTGCTCGCGATCGCGCGGGAATTCGACATGCTGACCATCGCCGAATCGGTCGAGTCCGAGAAGGACGCGGAATTCCTGGTCGCCAACGGCGTCGATTGCCTGCAAGGCTACCTGTTCGGCGCGCCCACCGTCCGGCCCGGCTGGGCCTCAGGCAATCCGCCGGCCCGATGCGCAGCCCGCTGATGCGCCCTGCCGTCCGCCCCCTGTGTCACCCTGACTGTTGCTGCACCTGCAGCAATCCGCTATTCCGCCTGCATGAAGCGCGAAACGAAACGGTCGCACGCCGGCGACAGGGGCGGTGCTGCCGGGGGGTTGCGCGCGCATCATGGCAGAGGACCCTGATCACATGACCAACGTAGTTATTGCATCCGCCGCACGCACCGGTGTCGGCAGCTTTGGCGGCTCTTTCGCCAACACGCCGGCCCACGACCTGGGCCGCGCCGTTCTCGAGGCCGTCGTCGAGCGCGCGGGCATCGACAAGGGCGAGGTTTCCGAAACGATCATGGGCCAGGTCCTGACCGCCGCCCAGGGCCAGAACCCGGCCCGGCAGGCGCATGTGAACGCCGGTCTGCCGATCGAGGCCGCCGCCTGGAGCATCAACCAGGTCTGCGGCTCGGGGCTGCGCTCGGTGGCGCTGGGCGCCCAGCACATCCAGCTGGGGGATGCCGACATCGTCTGCGCCGGCGGCATGGAGAACATGACCATGAGCCCACACGCCGCGCCGCTGCGGGCCGGCCACAAGATGGGCGATCTCGACTTCATCGACACCATGATCCGCGACGGGCTGTGGGATGCCTTCAACGGCTATCACATGGGCCAGACCGCCGAGAACGTCGCTGAAAAATGGCAGATCAGCCGCGAGGCGCAGGACGAATTCGCCGTCGCCAGCCAGAACAAGGCGGAAGCCGCGCAAAAGGCGGGCAAATTCGACGACGAGATCATCCCCTTCACCATCCGCACCCGCAAGGGCGACATCGTGATGGACAAGGACGAATACATCCGCCACGGCGCCAGTATCGAATCGATGCAGAAGCTGCGCCCGGCCTTCACCCGCGACGGCACCGTGACTGCCGCCAATGCCAGCGGCATCAACGACGGCGCCGCCGCCGTCCTGCTGATGAGCGCCGAGAACGCCGAAAAGCGCGGCATCGAACCGCTGGCCCGGATCGTCTCCTGGGCCACCGCCGGGGTGGATCCCTCGATCATGGGCATTGGCCCCGTCGCCGCCTCGCGCAAGGCGCTGGAAAAAGCCGGCTGGACGGTTGATGACCTCGACCTGGTCGAGGCCAACGAAGCCTTTGCCGCCCAGGCCCTGGCGGTGAACAAGGACATGGGCTGGGACCCCGAGATCGTCAACGTCAACGGCGGCGCCATCGCCATCGGCCACCCGATCGGCGCCAGCGGCAACCGGATCCTCAACACCCTGCTGTTCGAGATGAAGCGCCGCGGCGCGAAGAAGGGCCTCGCCACGCTCTGCATCGGCGGCGGGATGGGCGTCGCCATGTGCGTCGAGCGCCCCTGAACCCGCGATCGCATCCGCATCATCTGACGATAGGGGCGCCCTGTCCGGGCGCCCCTTTGCTTTCAGGGAAAAGACAGCCCCTCGCTGCCTTGCGACAAAAAATATACCGCGGTGCGGCATATTCTTTAGGTAATAATATTGCGCATCCAGCATTAGTTTCGTAACAGAGTTACCAACAGAAGACACAAAACGGAGGACATCATGGCAAGAGTTGCACTCGTCACCGGCGGATCGCGCGGCATAGGTGCGGCCATTTCCAGGGCCCTGAAGGCCGAGGGCTACAAGGTCGCCGCAACCTATGCCGGCAACGACGAAGCGGCTGCAAAATTCGCCGACGAGACCGGAATTGCGACCTACAAGTGGAACGTGGCCGATTACGAGGCCAGCAAGGCCGGCATCGACCGGGTGGAATCCGATCTGGGCCCGATCGACGTGGTCGTGGCCAATGCCGGCATCACCCGCGACGCCCCGTTCCACAAGATGACCCCGCAGCAGTGGCAGGAGGTGATCGACACCAACCTGACCGGCGTTTTCAACACCATCCACCCGGTCTGGCCGGGGATGCGCGAACGCAAGTTCGGTCGGGTCATCGTGATTTCCTCGATCAACGGGCAGAAGGGCCAGTTCGCGCAGGTCAACTACGCCGCCACCAAGGCCGGCGATCTGGGGATCATCAAGTCGCTGGCGCAGGAAGGGGCGCGCTACAACATCACCGCCAACGCGGTCTGCCCCGGCTATATCGCCACCGACATGGTGATGGCGGTGCCGGAAAAGGTGCGCGAATCAATCATCGCCCAGATCCCCGTCGGTCGCCTGGGCGAGCCCGAGGAAATCGCCCGCTGCGTGGTGTTCCTTGCCGCCGACGAGGCGGGCTTCATCACCGGTTCCACCGTGTCGGCCAATGGTGGCCAGTTCTTCGTCTGAACCTCCGTTACCGGAATCTATCGGGCCGGGCCTGCGGGACCGGCCCGTTTCATCTCCGCCGCCGCGGCAGGAGACATTCCGCATCGCTCTTGCCCGTTGCCACCGATGCGCTTAGAGCATATCGCGTTCATTCACATTCACCCGATACGCTCCACCCCCTTGTTTACGCATGTCCGAGAAGCTCAAAACCGGTTCCCGCTTTTGAGCGACATGCTCCGAGGCTGGAGGCAACGATCCGCCCTCAAGGGGGGCCGCATGAGCAGAACCCGCGCCACCGCCATCGGATTTTCCGCCGTTCTCATGTGGTCGCTGCTGGCCCTGCTGACCGTTGGCACGGCGCCGACGCCGCCGCTGCTGCTCAACGCCATAGCCTTCAGCATCGGCGGCGCGCTGGGGCTGATCTGGACCGCCGCCACCGGGCAGCTTGCCGGCCTTGCCCGCGTGCCCCTGCGGGTCCATGCCTTCGGCGCGCTGGGCCTGTTCGGCTATCACGCGCTGTATTTCTCGGCACTGCGCCTGGCCCCGGCGGCCGAGGCCGGGCTGATCGCCTATCTGTGGCCATTGCTGATCGTGCTGTTTTCCGGCCTGCTGCCGGGCGAGCGGCTGCGCCGCGGCCACCTCATCGGCGCCTCTGCGGCCTTTGCCGGGGCGGCGCTTGTCATCGCGGGGGGCGGCGGCGGGTTCCGGGCGGCCTATCTGGCCGGGTATGCGCTGGCTTTCCTGTGCGCGCTGACATGGTCGGGCTATTCGGTGCTGTCGCGCCGCCTGGGCCACATCCCGACCAGTTCGGTTACCGTGTTCTGCCTGGTCACGGCTGCAGCCTCGTGGGGGCTGCATTTCGCTTTCGAGGAAACCGTCTGGCCCCCGGGCCTGCCGGGCTGGGCGGCGGCCATCGGCCTGGGGCTGGGCCCGGTGGGGGCGGCCTTCTATGTCTGGGATATCGGGGTCAAGCACGGCGACATCCAGCTTCTGGGCACCGCGTCCTATGCCGCCCCGTTGCTGTCCACGCTGATCCTCGTGGGCGCGGGCATCGCGGCGCCCTCGTGGGCGCTGGTCGCCGCCGCCCTTCTGATCGCCGGCGGCGCGGGTCTGGCCGCGCGCGCCGCTCGCACCGGTTCGGGGTCGTCCTAGGAGGACAGCCTCTCGATCTCTTCCTTGAGCTTCAGTTTCTGCTTCTTGAGGGCCGCCAGCTGGAGCGTATCGATGCCCGGAGCTCGTTGAAGTTCCTCGACCTCGTGATCGAGCGTCTCGTGCTTCTTCTTCAGTTCTTCCAGGTGCGCGCTCAGGCTCATGGCAATCCTCCTTCTGAACTATGACAGTTCGAGTTGACCACATCCCCGGCGTCGAGTCACGCGAGAGGACGCACAAGTTGTGGCGAATCCGAGATATGTACGCAGCGGGGCGGAAACAACCGGGGCAGACGCCCTCCGGGGCGCGCGGATACGGGCGGGACCGGTTTCACCCCCGGCGCCCGGACGGCCAGGGCATGGGTGCGCCATCCCTTTGCACGGCAAGGATTTCCGGCGTGTAATGTTCGCGATCGCCCAGGTGCTGGCGGCCGCGGTGCAGGATGACCGGCGGCAACAGGCGAAAATCCGCGCGTCCCCCCTTGCGGGCGCGCAGGATGACCAGTTCGGGTGCACGGCCGGGGCGCGCCATGAGGGGAAGAACCTCGACCGACCCCAGCCGCCCGGTGCAGCCGGCCAGCATCTCGGGCAGCCTCGCGGCGCGCTGGATCATGTGGAAAAACCCGCGCGGCGCCAGCCGCCGGGCGGCAACCGCGATCCACTCCGACAACGGCGTGGCCCCGCCCAGCGCCACGCGCCGCCCGGCATCGCGTGCACCGGTATGCGCGCCGGCGCGGAAATAGGGCGGGTTGGCAATGACATGATCGAAGGAGCGGCGGCGCAACTCATCGGGCAGCTCGGTCAGGTCGGCGCAGATCACCTCCATCTGCTGCCCGTTCTCCTCGGCATTGCGCCGGGCCAGCTCGGCATAGGCCGGCTGCAGCTCCACCCCGGTCAGCCGCAGCCCGCCTACCCGCGCCCCGAGGCACAATGCCGCAGCCCCCGCCCCGCAGCCGAGGTCGAGAACCGTCTGCCCGGCCCGCGCCGGCACGCTGGCGGCAAGAAACACCGGATCTACCCCGGCCCGGTAGCCGCGCCGCGGCTGCCACAGCTGCACCCGCCCGCCCAGAAAGGCATCGCGGGTCAGTTCCTCCTGCGCGATCCGGGTCACGACCGCAAGGGTATCTCGTTGTCGCGGATCACCACCAGCGCGGCGTCGAAATCATCGTCGTGAACCATCAGCCGGCGCGGGAACAGCCCGATCCCACCTTCGAGGACACTCATGTTTACGTCCATTGCAAAGCAGTCTATATCCTCGCCCTCGAGAAGGGCGGTTGCAAAGGCGATGACGGTCGGATCCGTGCTGCGCAAGAGTTCCTTCATGGGGATGGATCTAAAGGCAAGGCCACCGCAATGTCGAGCCTTGAAGCAGGGGCCTGATGGACACGATCACGGCAACCGGACCGCATGAACGCCTTGCCGCGGCACTGGCTGCGGAAATGGACGCCGTCAACGACCTGATCCGGCAGCGCATGGCCTCCGAACATGCCCCGCGCATCCCCGAGGTCACCGCCCACCTGGTCGAAGCCGGCGGCAAACGCCTGCGCCCGATGCTGACGCTGGCCGCCGCAAGGCTGTGCGGCTACGAAGGCGACCATCACATCCGGCTGGCCGCGACGGTGGAATTCATCCATACCGCCACGCTGCTGCATGACGACGTGGTGGACGAAAGCGTCCGGCGCCGCGGCCGGCCCACCGCCAACCTGCTTTGGGACAACAAGTCCAGCGTTCTGGTGGGCGACTACCTGTTCTCGCGCAGCTTCCAGCTGATGGTCGAGACCGGCTCGCTGCGCGTGCTCGACATCCTCGCCAATGCCTCGGCCACCATCGCCGAGGGCGAGGTGCTGCAGATGACCGCCGCCCAGGACCTGCGCACCGGGGAAGAGACCTACCTCAAGGTGGTGCGCGGCAAGACCGCCGCACTGTTCGCCGCCGCCACGCAGGTGGGCGGGGTGATCGCCGGAGCCCCCGACGATCAGGTCCGGGCGCTCCACGATTACGGAGACGCGCTGGGCATCGCCTTCCAGATCGCCGACGACCTGCTGGACTACCAGGGCGACAGCCGCGCCACCGGCAAGAACGTGGGCGACGACTTCCGCGAACGCAAGCTCACCCTCCCCGTCATCAAGGCCGTCGCCCGCGCCACCGCGGAAGAACGCGCCTTCTGGCAGCGCACCATCGAAAAGGGCCGGCAGGAGGCGGACGACCTCGACCACGCCCTGTCGCTCATGCACAAATACGGCACCCTCGACGCGACCCGGGACGACGCGAACGCCTGGGCCGAAAAGGCGCGACGCGCCCTTTCCCCCCTGCCCGAGAGCGAGCTGCGCCAGATGCTGAGCGACCTTGCCGCCTACGTGGTCGCCCGCCTCAACTGACCCCGTTCTCCTCTTCCTCTTGCCGAAAATACTCCCGCCGGAGGCACCGCCGCGCACGCCAGGGCGCGGCTGAAGGGCGTGGCCCGCCCCGCGGGCCTCCGGTTGTCCACGGTATCAATCCGTGGCCAGCGTGACCGCCCGCACCCACCATCCCGGCTCGGCCGCCGCAATCCGCCGCGCGGCCAGGCGCGCATCCTCCATGTCGGAAAACAGCCCGAAGCAGGTCGCGCCAGAGCCGCTCATCCGTGCCAGAGCCGCCCCGGACCCGTGCAAGACGGCCAGAACCTGCCCGATCACCGGAACCAACCCCACGGCCGCCTCCTGGAGATCGTTGCGCTGCCCGGCCAGCCAGGCCGCGCAATCGGCAACGCCGCCAAATGCGGGCAACTCCGGCATCGGGGCCCGGTCGCGCCGCTCCAGCGCAGCGAAAACATCAGGCGTACGCAACGCCACGCCGGGATTGACCAGCACCGCGGGCAACGGCGGAATGCCGGTGACCGGCACCACCTCGTCGCCGATCCCGGACATGCGCGCGCTGACCGCCTGCAAACACACCGGCACATCCGCACCCAGCAGGGCCGGATCGGGCACGGCCGGATCGGGCACGGCCGGATCGGGCTCAGGCCGACCATGGATGCGGCGCAGCGCCCGCAACGTGGCGGCGGCATCCGACGACCCGCCCCCCAGGCCCGCCGCCGCCGGAAGATGCTTTTCCAGCGTGATCTCGACCCCCTCGGCCCCCGCGAGGCGCGCTGCACGCATGACCAGATTGCTCTCGCCCGGCGGTACCGCACCGGCCGTCGGTCCGGTCACCCGCAGCGTTACCCCCCCGCGCGCCACACGCACCCGGATCAGGTCGCCGAAATCGGCAAACACCACCAGCGAATCGAGAAGGTGATATCCGTCCCCCCGCCGCCCCGTCACATGCAGGGTCAGGTTGACCTTCGCCGGGGCAAGTTCCTCCGCGA
Source organism: Piezobacter thermophilus (assembly GCF_055386745.1). Lineage (NCBI taxonomy): Bacteria > Pseudomonadati > Pseudomonadota > Alphaproteobacteria > Rhodobacterales > Paracoccaceae > Piezobacter > Piezobacter thermophilus. The sequence continues at coordinate 2,605,404 of NZ_AP042380.1, forward strand.
AGACCTCACCTGTCGCCATTGGCAACCTTCACCAGCGGCGGCGCGCCCTCCGAGGCCAGAACCGCGTCCAGCCCGATCTCCAGCTTGCGGCGGATGCGTTCGGGATCGGCCTCGCCATCGCCGCCATCCTCGGGGATGAAGGACAGCGCCCGGCGCCACTGGAATCGCGCCTCGCGCTTGCGCCCCACCGCCCAGTAGACATCGCCCAGGTGATCGTTGACCACCGGGTCCACCGGCATCAGCTCGACCGCGCGCTCCATGTGCCCGACCGCCTCTTCGTAGCGGCCGAGACGGAACAGGGCCCAGCCGAGGCTGTCCACGATATAGCCGCTGTCGGGCCGGGCGGCGACGGCGCGCTCGATCAGCGACAGCGCCTCGTCCAGATCGGCCTGTTTCTCGACCATCGAATAGCCCAGATAGTTCAGCACCTGCGGCTGATCCGGGCGGAGCTCCAGCGCCTTGCGGAAATCGGCCTCGGCCTTCTCCCACCGGTCCAGCCGCTCGTATCCGATCCCGCGTGCATAATACAGGAACCAGCGGTTGTCGGCCCCCTCCGGGGTGAGCTTCAGCGCCTTGTCATAGGCCTTCACCGCTTCCCGGTAGTTTTCCTGCTGCCGCAGAAGATCCCCCAGCGAGGAATAGACCTGCGGCTGGTCCGGGTAATCGCGCGCAAGTTGTTCCAGAACCTCCACCGCCGCATCCGGCTTGCCCGCACGCCGCAGCACCTCGGCCCGGCCCAACTCGGCGGCAAAATGTTCGGGGCTGTCGGGCGGGACGCGCTTGAAGGCCGCTTCGGCAAGGTCGAGCTGGCCGAGGCTTTCCAGCAGATCGGCGGCCAGCAGCATCGCCTCCACATGGCCGGGGTTCAGATATTCCGCCAGACGCGCGTAAAGCAACGCATATTCGTCGGACGCGTCCCCGCGCAATGCGGCACCTATCGAGTAGAACACCTCGGCAATGCCCTCGCGCGGCGAACGGATCACATCGAAGGGCAGCCTTTCTCCCGACTTCAGCCGCTCGATCAACCGTGCCACCGCCGGATCAGCGCCGCCAAGTGCATCCTCCAGCATCTTCAGCGCCGCGTCCGCCCGATCCAGTTGCGACAGGATCTGGGCCCGTGCCACCAGCGCGCGGCGGGAAAACAGCGACTGCCGGCCGTTCTTCCCGGAAAACACCGCCTCGGCACCCTCGAAATCGCCGACCGAGGCCAGCGCCAGCGCCTTGTGATACAGCGCGAAGCCGCGCACGCCATTTCGCGTCGCCACCTTCTCGAACCGGGCGATCGCGGCCGAGACGGTGCCGCTTCCCATCATCGCCCATCCCTGCACCAGGCCATCGACCAGCGGACCGATGCCGCCCGAATCCCGGCCCAGCCGCCCGAGAAGATCGTCATAGCGGTCCTCGGCGGCAAGGCTGGCGGCGATGACCATGTTGGCCATCTGGTTGTCCAGGCCCAGCCCCTCCATCCGCTGCGCCACGGCCAGGGCCTTGTCGAACCGCCCCAGCGCCACCAGCGACAGGATCTCGTTTTCAAGGAAACGCGGATTGTCAGGATCGTATTGCAGAACCTGTTCGAAATAGCGGGCGGCAGCGGCGAAATCGCTTTCGAACACGGCCTGGCGCCCGGCCAGGTAGGCCCCCGACATGCTTTGGGCAGCGGCCAGGGATGGCAGAACCAGAGACAGAGCGGTTGCGGCCAGGGCCGCTCGCCGGAAAATCGATGACACGGGAAGGAACCTGCTTTTCGTCATGAGCTGAATCACAAGCTAGGTCTTCTCGGCCCGACAGGCAATGGCCGGTCCCCGCGCAGCCCCGGCCATTGCCGTCCTTGTGACCTACATGTTGGGATAGTTCGGCCCGTCCCCGCCCTGGGGCGTGGTCCAGTTGATGTTCTGGCTGGGGTCCTTGATGTCGCAGGTCTTGCAATGCACGCAGTTCTGGAAATTTATGACAAAGCGCGGCGCCTGCCCCTCTTCCTCGATCACCTCGTAGACGCCAGCCGGGCAGTAGCGCTGCGCCGGTTCGGCGTATTTCGGCAGGTTGACCCGGATCGGCAGCTCGGGATCGGCCAGCTTCAGATGGCAGGGCTGGTTCTCCTCGTGATTGGTGAAGGAGAAGGAGACATTGGTCAGCCGGTCGAAGCTGAGCCGGCCGTCGGGTTTGGGATAGTCGATGGGCTTGTGCCGGTCGGCCGGCTCGGTGGCCTCGGCATCGGTCTTGCCGTGGCCCAGCGTGCCGAACAGCGACAGGCCGAACAGCTGGTTGGTCCACATGTCGAACCCGCCCAGCGCCAGGCTGGGCAGCATGCCCCATTTCGACCACATCGGCTTGACGTTGCGCACCCGCTTCAGATCCCTGCCGATCTCGCCCTCGCGCACGGCCTCTTCATAGGCGGTCAGCTCGTCCGAGGCGCGCCCGGCGGCAATCGCCTCATGCGCGGCCTCGGCCGCGGCAATGCCCGAGAGCATGGCGTTGTGATTGCCCTTGATGCGCGGCACGTTGACCATGCCCACCGCGCAGCCCAAGAGCGCCGCCCCCGGCATCACCATCTTCGGCATCGACTGCCAGCCGCCTTCGGAGATCGCCCGCGCGCCATAGGCCACGCGCTTGCCGCCCTCGAGCAACTCGGCCACCATCGGGTGATGCTTGAAGCGCTGGAACTCCATGTAGGGGTAGAGCCAGGGGTTGGCGTAGTTCAGGTGGACCACGAAGCCCACATAGACCTGGTTGTTCTCCAGGTGATAGATGAAGGAGCCGCCCCCCGCATTGCCACCCAGCGGCCAGCCCATGGTGTGGATGACCGTGCCCTCGCGGTGCTTTGCCGGGTCGATCTCCCAGATCTCCTTCATGCCGATGCCGAATTTCTGCGGCTCCTTGCCGGCGCTCAGGTCGTATCTGGCAATCAGCTCCTTGGCCAGCGAGCCGCGCACGCCCTCGCTGATGAAGACATACTTGCCCAGCAGCTCCATGCCGGGTTCGTAGTTCGGCCCCGGCGTGCCGTCGGGGTTCTTTCCGAACTCGCCGGCGACCACGCCCTTCACCTCGCCGCCCTCGCCATAGACGATCTCGGAACAGGCCATGCCGGGGAAGATCTCGACCCCCAGCGCATCGGCCTGTTCGGCCATCCAGCGGCAGACATTGGCCATGCTGACGATATACTTGCCGTGGTTCGACATCAGCGGCGGCATCGGCCAGTTGGGGATGCGCATCGCGCCGGCCTCGCCCAGCATGTAGAAGCGGTCCTTCCTCACCGGCACGGTGATCGGCGCGCCGCGCTCCTTCCAGTCGGGGATCAGCCGGTCGAGCCCGCAGGTGTCCAGCACCGCCCCCGACAGGATGTGCGCGCCGACCTCGGAGCCCTTCTCGAGCACCACCACGTTCAGATCGGCATCAAGCTGCTTGAGGCGGATCGCCGCCGAAAGCCCGGCCGGGCCGGCCCCGACGATCACCACGTCGTATTCCATCGCTTCGCGTTCTATCCCGGACATCGCGGCGCTCCCTCGCTGAACCGTCCCCCGACCCCGCGGGGGCTCAATTTCGCTTCGCGGTTGGATAACGTTTGCTGCACCGCAACGTCAATCGAAACCATGCGGCACGAGGGGGGGGGCAGGACGGGGCCGGGGCGCGGCCGGATCCGGTGACGGGGGTCCGCTTGCGCCTTTCTCTTGCTTTCCGCCCCCCGATTGAGTCAGGAATGATCCGACCCTGACACTCGCCCCGTTGCGACCCGCAGCGGGGCCAGAGGCAATTGATGGACCAGGACAGAATGGAAAAGATCCCGATGACCCCGGCGGGCTATGCCGCGCTGGAAGCAGAACTGAAGCAGCTCAAGTCCGAAGAGCGGCCGGCAATCATCAAGGCGATTGCCGAGGCGCGCGAACATGGTGACCTGTCGGAGAACGCCGAATACCATTCCGCCCGCGAAAAGCAGTCCTTCATCGAAGGCCGGATCAAGGAGCTGGAAGGCATCCTGGGCCGCGCCGAGGTGATCGATCCGGCCTCGCTGAACGGGGCGATCAAGTTCGGCGCCACCGTGACTCTGGTGGACGAGGAAACCGAGGAAGAAAAGACCTGGCAGATCGTGGGCGAGCACGAGGCCAATATCGAGAAGGGTCTGCTCAACATGAAGTCGCCCATCGCCCGGGCGCTGATCGGCAAGAACGTGGGCGACAGCGTCGAGGTTCGCACGCCGGGCGGCGAGCGCTATTACGAGGTGGTGAAGATCGTCTATTGCTGACGGAGGGTCGTCGATGCCCCGCGCAGCCGAAGGGACGCGAAAAGCTGCCGGTCCGCCGCCGGTGGACCTCTACGCACGCCCCGAGTCGCCGGCGGTCACGGGGATCGAGATTACCGCCGTCGTTCTGAGCGCCATCTGGCTGGTGGTGGTGACGGCCTTCCTGGTCCTGTCCCCGCCGGCGCCGCAGGACGGGTCGGCTGCGGGTCGGTTCCTGATGACCGTGCTGGTCGTGTTCATGCCGGTTGCGGTGATCTGGGTCGGCGCGACGGCGGCGCGTGCATCGCGGGTGATGCGCGAGGAGAGCCAACGCCTGCAGGCGGCGATCGATGCGCTTCGGCAGGCGCAGATCGCCCAGGCCCAGCGTGGCGCGCTCGCCCCCGAGCCCGCGGTCGCGCGCAAGCTCGACGAGATCGCCGAGACCGCGAAAAAGACCGAGACCGCGCTGGCCACCTTTCACACCACGCGTCTGGACCGCAACCGGCCGGCCATGCAACCGGCGCCGGAACCGGCCACGGAACCGACCGAAAGCCAGGGCGCCCTGCCGCTGGGAACGCGGGCCGAGGACATGGCGCCGCCGCTGAGCACCCGGGATTTCATCCGCGCGCTGAACTTCCCCGAAACGGCCGAGGATACGGATGGCTTTGCGGCGCTGCGGCGGGCGTTGAAGGACCGCCGGGCCGCGCTTCTGATCCGGGCCGCGCAGGATGTTCTGACGCTGCTGAGCCAGGACGGGATCTACATGGACGATCTGCGCCCCGACATGGCCCGCCCCGAGATCTGGCGCCGCTTTGCCAAGGGCGCGCGCGGGCGTGAAGTGGCGGTGCTGGGCGGTATCCGCGACCGCAGCTCGCTGGCGCTGAGCGCGGCGCGGATGAAGCAGGATCCGATCTTCCGAGATGCCGCGCATCATTTCCTGCGCCGTTTCGACCAGGTCTTTGCCGAATTCGAGGCCACGGCCAACGACGAGGAGATCACGGCGCTGGCCGATACCCGCACGGCGCGGGCCTTCATGCTGCTGGGGCGCGTCGCCGGCACCTTCGACTGAGGCGCGCGCCCGTCGGCGCGGCATTTCGCGGGGCTCTGCCCCGCACCCCGGAGTATTTTTGGCAAGAGGAAGGGAAGATCAGAGGCCGAACCCCGCCCAGGGGATGAAGCGGACCGGGTCGCCAGGGCGGATGTGGCGTTCCCCGTCGGCGAGTTCGACCAGCCCTTCGGCCCAGCTCAGCCCCGAGATGCGGCCCGAGCCTTCCGAGTGGAACACCTCGGCCCGGCCGTTGCGGATGCGCGCGCGCAGATATTCGCGTCGGCCCGGCTTCTTGCGCTTCTCGAAGGCGGCGGGCAGGTCGAAACCCTGCGGTTCGCGCCAGCCCATGCCCGCCATGAGCGCCATGGCAGGATATGCGAACACGAGCGTGCAGACCATGGCCGCCACCGGGTTGCCGGGAAGCCCGAACACCGGTCGGCCGTTCCACATGGCCAGCGCCAGCGGGCGGCCCGGCTTGATGGCGATGCGCCATTCCTGCATGGCCCCGCTTTCGCGCAGCAGCGCCGAGACGTGATCCTCGTCACCGGCCGAGGCCCCGCCCGACGTCAGGATGACATCGGCCTCTTGCGCCGCCTGGTCGAGACGGGCGCGCAGGGCTTGGCGGTCGTCCTGCACGCGCCCCATGTCGCGCGGCGCGAAGCCCATGCGGCGGATCAGCCCCAGCAGCATGGGCCGATTGGCGTCATAGATCTTCGCCGGAGCGGCGGGCTGGCCCGGCTCGGCCAGTTCGTCGCCGGTGGAGATGACCGCGACGCGGAGGCGTTCGTGCACCGGCACCGCGCCGATACCCACCGCGGCCAGCAGGGCGAGGTCGGCCGGGGTCAGGCGGCGGCCGGCCCCGAGTGCGACCGCGCCCGCGACCACGTCCTCGCCGGCGGCCCGGGCATTGGCGCCCTTCTTCAGCGGCCCGCGAAAGGCGATCCGGTCCTGGCCCAGGGTCACGTCCTCTTCCAGGACCACCGTATCCACCCCCTCGGGCAGCGCCGCCCCGGTCAGTATCCGGATCGCCTCGCCCGGCGGCACCACGCCATCAAACGGCACTCCGGCGGCAGCGCGGCCACGGGTCAGCGGCAAAACATGGGCGCCTTGTGCGACCGGGCCGGCAAAGCCGTAGCCATCGACCGCGGAATTGGCCTGCGGCGGGTTGGAGCGCCGGGCGATGGCGTCTTTGGCGAGGATCCGGTCCAGCGCCTCGGCCAGCGGGACGTTTTCGGTGGCGGTGACCGGGTGCAACCGCTCGCGCAGCAGCGCCAGGGCGTCGGCAACCGGGGTCCAGTTCACGCCGGCGGGAAGGGCGAAGCAGTCATTGCGCAGGGGGGGCGGTTTCAGCATCGAGGTCTCTCCCGCAATCCGGTTTCGGCAAGAATGAAATCGGCGATCCGCCCGGTGTCGTCCAGGTCGAACACCGGCAGGTCGAGCTCCAGAGGCACGTCGCTGGCCACCGCGCGCACGGTCGGATCCTGCGGCGCGATCAGCGGATTGCCGGTTTCGGCGCGGTGGGCCTCGACCTTGGGGTGGCGGTCGCGCTTGTAGCCTTCGATCAGCACCAGATCCACCGGCGCCAGGCGCGTCAGCAGGGTTTCCAGCGCCGGTTCCTCTTCGCCCCGCAACTCGTGCATAAGGGCGAAACGGTGGCGCGAGGCCAGAAGCACCTCTTTCGCACCGGCCGCACGGTGGCGCCAGCTGTCCTTGCCTTCCTGGTCGATGTCGAAGTTGTGATGGGCGTGCTTGACCGTGGACACGGTGAGCCCGCGCCCTGTGATCTCGCGCACCAGCCGCTCCATCAGGCCGGTCTTGCCGGCGTTCTTCCAGCCGACCACGCCATAGACCTTCATTGCAGCTCCTCCAGAAGGGCCTCGGCCCGGGCCAGATCGCCGGGCGTGTTGACGTTGAAGAACGGATCCACCGCGCCCGCCGGAAACAGCGCCTCACGCCCGCCATGGGCATCGGTCCAGCGAACCACCTTGCGCACGCCTCCGGCCAGCGCGCGGCGCAGATCCTCGCGCAGGGCCACGGGCCACAGGCCGAAGGTCGGGTGGCGCGCGCGCCCCCGCGCGGGGTCGGGCGTGGCGGCCAGCACGAGAGGGCATTCCATCCCCTCGGCCGCCGCCACCAGCCGGGCCACCAGGTCGGACGGGAAGAAGGGCGTGTCAGCAGCGGCGGTGACGATTACCCCGGCCCCCAGCCCCGCGGCCCAGTCGAGCCCGGCCAGCACCCCGGCCAGCGGGCCGGGGTGCCCGGGAACCGAATCGGCGATCACCGGCAGGCCGAATTGGGCGAAGCGGCCCGGATCGCCATTGGCATTGAGCGCAAGCCCCGCCACCTGGGGGGCAAGCCGGTCGATGACATGCGCCAGCAGAGGCCGGCCGCCAAGGCTCAGCAGCCCCTTGTCGCCGCCGCCCATCCGCGTGGCCAGCCCGCCGGCAAGGATGACCCCCAGCGGACGCATCAGCCCCGCGCGCTCTTGCGGCGGTGACGGGGGTCTTCGGGCGGGACCGAGGCCGGGTTCGCGTCCCAGACCAGCCGCTCGGCCCCCGCAAGGCAGATGAACCGCTGCCCGCGCATCCGCCCGATCAGGGTCAGCCCCACCTGTCGGGCGATTTCCACCCCCCAGGCGGTGAAACCCGATCGCGAGGCCAGCACCGGGATCCCCATCAACGCCGTCTTTATCACCATCTCGGAGGTCAACCGCCCGGTGGTGTAGAGGATCTTGTCGGCACCCGGCTCACCTTCCGAAAGCATCCAGCCGGCGATCTTGTCCACGGCGTTGTGGCGGCCCACGTCCTCCATGTAGACCAGCGGCCGGTCCTCGCGGCACAGCACGGTGCCGTGGATCGCCCCGGCTTCGAGGTAGAGCGACGGCGTGCGGTTGATCTTCTGCGCCAGCGCGTAAAGCCACGAGGTCCGCAGCTCGGCGCCCGGAAGCGTCACGCCTTCGAGCCCTTCCATCATGTCGCCGAACACGGTGCCCACGGCGCACCCGCTGGTGCGGGTCTTCTTCTTCAGCTTTTCCTCGTAGGTGGTCTGCGAGGCGGTGCGCACCACCACGGTCTCGATCTCTTCGTCGTAATCGACGGCAATGATGGTTTCATCCTCGCGCAGCATCCGCTGGTTGCGCAGAAAGCCGAGCGCAAGATATTCCGGGTAGTCACCGATGGTCATCGCGGTGACGATCTCGTGGCCGTTGAGGAAGATCGTGAGCGGGCGCTCCTCGACCACCGGGATCCGGGCGGGTGCCCCGGTCTGGTCCACCCCCTCGACGGCCCGGGTCAGGCGCGCCGCCTGCGGATCGGGCGCAATGATGTAGCCGGTCACATCCTCCGTGCCTGTCGCCAATGGCTTTCCCCCTCGTGCCTGATCCGGTCCCGCCGGCGGGCACAGTCTAGGATCAAGCCGGCGCGATCACCACCATGAATTGCCCGTCCGGCCGGGGAAATCGCGGCCCGGTTCGGCAACCGGGGCAGGCACGGCCCAGCCGCCGCATCTAGCCACCGTATTGCGCTTTCAGTCGGGCATCGGCCTTGGCCAGCCCCTCGGCCAGGTCGTCGCTGTCGTCCTCGAAATACTGTTCGAACTCGACCCCCGGAAGGCTGGCGAACTGTGCCTGAAGCTTGCGCGGGAAAAGCGTCGTGCGGATGTCCTCGAAACCGGGCACCTGCCGCAGGATGTTCGCTGTCGCGCTGGCGCAGAATCCGCCCATCACCCGGCCGTTGGTTACCGCTGCGCGATAGGCGGCTTCGGCCTGCGCCGGGGTGACCTGGATGGTCTGCATCTCGACCCGATAGGTGGAACGCGCATGGGCCGAACGATAGGCCTGCTCGACCGCCGGCGTGATGCCGTAAAGCACGTCGCCGCGTTCGGGCACCACTTCGGCCCTGAACGACCCGGCCGGGTCGAAGATCACCCGCTCGGACGCGTTGATCAGAAGCGCGGTATGCGCCCCATCGTTCGTGCGGTTGTTGACCACCGTGTAGAGCGTCAGCGAGGCCGGCCCCGAATCGCGGTAGGACACGGTGGCGATCTGATCGTCCGTCGCCCGGCCCGCCGGCCTGTTCACGCAACCGGCAACACCAAGAACCAGAAAGACCAGAGCAACCAGCCGGAACATGTAATTCGCCCGGATTAGGAGGTGAAGATGGCCATGAAGATCAGGATCGCAAGAATCACGATGACCGCGCGGGTCATGAACCTAACGAACCCGTGGAACGTTTCTTCATGCTCCGAGATATCCATCTCTCCGTGCTTGTGCTCTGCCATGTCGGACCCTTCCGTTCGCGTGTTTTTCCGGAAACTACCGGATTCATTCGCGCCTGTCATCCGGTCATTCGGGCGCAGTTTCTCCGGCCGCCGGGGCGGTGTTGCATCCGGGATAGCCGAATCCCCTCCGCCGGGGCAACCCCGTGCAGGGGCGTCTGCAGTTCACCCTCAGCCCTTGCGGCGATAGAGCCAGGCGCCATCGGCGCGGCGCGTGCGTGTCACCTCTCCGGTGTGAAAGAGGTGGTTCACATGTGCCACCGCCTCAACCAGCGCAAGGCCGTATTCGGATTCGCCTATGCTGCGCCGGAACAGCGGGCCGAAACATTCGGCGGCGCTCTTCGGGGTCTCCAGATGCTCCAGCAGGCGGGCAAGCGCGCCGTGGTGGTTGTCGATCAGCTGCCGCATCCGCAGCGGCAGGCCGGTGAAGGGCAGCTTGTGCCCGCCCAGCGCCAGGTGATCGTGGCGTGCCAGCTTCAGCAGCCGCTCGCAGCTTTCCAGCCATTCGGCCAGCGGATCGGCCATGGGTTCGGTCGCGTAGACGCCGATATTGGGGCTGATCGAGCTGAGGATCTGGTCGCCCGAGATCACCAGGTTGTCATCACGGCTCCAGAAGGTGGCGTGTTCGGGGGCATGGCCGTGGCCCACGTGAACCTCCCAGTCGCGCCCGCCCATGCGCAGCACGTCGCCCTGCCGGATCCGGGTGAAGCCCAGCGGCATCGGATGCACCATGTCGGCAAAGTTGAACGGCCGCTCGGCCATGCGCTTATGCAGGATATCGGGATCCATCCCGGCACTGCGGTAATAGTCCAGCGTCTCTTGCGGCCAGCTGTCCTGCACGTCCAGCGTCAGCATCCGCGCAAACAGCCAGGCGGTGCGGGTGGTGAGCAGCTCGGCCCCGTGTTCGCCCTGGAACCAGCCGGCCAGGCCCACGTGATCGGGGTGGTGATGGGTCACCACTACCCGGCGCACCGGCTTGCCCGCCAGCGGGCCGGCCATCAGCCCCTCCCACGCCGCGCGGCTGCGTTTCGACCCGATCCCGGTGTCGATCACCGTCCAGCCGTCGCCGTCGTCCAGCGCGTAGATGTTCACGTGATCCAGCGCGAAGGGCAGCGGCAGGCGCATCCAGAGCACGCCCTGGGCCACCTCGATCGCCGCGCCCGGCGCCGGGGGGGATTCCCACGGGTAGCGCAGCGCCGTTTCCGCCCCGTCCCGCACTGTCATCCGGCCAGTTCGTCGCGGTCCAGCGCATAGAGGTCTTCGGCCCCCGCCTGCGCCTGCACCAGAAGCGAGGCATGCTCGGGCAGCATCCGGTTGATGTAGAACCGCGCCAGCGCCTCGCGCGCGCCGCCCGGCTCGGCCAGCGCCGCGGCGAGGTGGGCATAGCCGCCCAGTACCCGGGCGAAGGCGCGCAGATAGGGCAGCGCCCCGGCAAGGCGCGTGGTCCTGTCCTGCTGCGCGACCAGCCACTCGGTGGCCTCGCGCAGGTTCTGTGCGGCTTCCCAGACCGGGGCGGCCAGCTTCGGCAGATCGGCGCGGGCGGATTCGGCCTTGGCCTCGATCTCTTCCAGCAGACGGGTGGCGGCCTCGCCCCCGTCGGCCATCTTGCGGCCCACGAGATCCATCGCCTGGATGCCGTTGGTGCCCTCGTAGATTGCCGTCACCCGCACGTCGCGCAGATACTGTGCAGCGCCGGTTTCCTCGATGTAGCCCATTCCCCCGTGGACCTGGATGCCCAGATCGGCCACGCGGATCCCGGTTTCGGTGCCGAAGGCCTTGGCAATCGGCGTCAGCAGCGCCGCGCGCGCCCGGCAGGTGTCATCCCCGGTAGCGCGGGCCAGGTCGGTGGCCACGGCACAGGCCAGCAGGATGGCGCGGGCCGCAAAGATGTCGGCCTTCATCTCCAGCAGCATCCGCCGCACATCGGGGTGCTCGACAATGGGCCCGAACTGGCGGCGTTCCTGCGCGTAGGCCAGCGCCTGCTGAAAGGCCGCCTCGGCCACCCCCACGCCCTGCGCCCCGACACCGAGGCGGGCGTTGTTCATCATCGTGAACATCGCCGCCATGCCGCGGTGCTCTTCGCCGATCAGCCAGCCGGTGGCGCCGTCATATTCCATCACGCATGTGGGCGAGCCATGCAGGCCCATCTTGTGTTCCAGCGATACCACCTTCACGCTGTTGGCCCGGCCCGGATTGCCCTGCGCGTCGGGGATGAATTTCGGCACCAGGAACAGGCTGATGCCCCGGGTGCCGGGCTCCGCCCCCGGTAGTCGCGCCAGCACCAGGTGGCAGACGTTCTCGCAGAAATCGTTGTCGCCCCAGCTGATGAAGATCTTCTGCCCGGTGATGGCATAGGTGCCCTCGCCATCGGGTTCGGCCTTCGTCGTCAGCGCCCCCACGTCCGAACCCGCCTGCGGTTCGGTCAGGTTCATGGTGCCCGACCACTGTCCGCTCATCAGCTTCGGCAGGTAGAGCGCCTTGATCGCGTCGCTGGCGTGATGCTCCAGCGCCTCGATCTGGCCCTGGCTCATCAGCGGCGCCAGCTGCAGCGACAGGCAGGCGCCGCTCATCATCTCGTTGACCGCGGTGGTGATGGCCATGGGCAGGCCCATGCCGCCATGTTCGGGCGGGCCCGAGATGGAAATCCAGCCGCCCTCGGCAATCGCCTTCCAGCCATCGGCAAAGCCCGGCGAGGTGCGCACCGCGCCACCTTCCAGCCGCGCGGGTTCCAGATCGCCGGCCCGTTGCAGCGGCGCCATCACCTCGTCGCACATGCGGCCGGCTTCGGTCAGGATCGCGCTCAGCATGTCCTCGGAGGCTTCCGAAAAGGTATCGGTCGCGGCAATACGGTCATAGCCGAGGACCTTGCGCAGGAGAAACGCGTGTTCCGAAACGGGAGCGCGATAGGACATGGACGACCTCTTCAACTGCTGCGGTGCGCCGCCCGGAGGGGTTGGCTTCGGCCGGAGGCGCGGCTAAGGATCTTCATCCGGGCGATTACCTACCGTAACCGACCTGTCAAGCAACCGGAACGCAGCGTCATGCCATGAATGCCTCCGCCACCGAAATCCTCACCGCCGACAGCGCCGATCTCGACCGTGCGGCGGGGCTGCTGCGCGAGGGCCGGCTGGTCGCGTTTCCCACCGAGACGGTCTATGGGCTGGGGGCGGATGCCCGCAACGGCAAGGCAGTGGCGCGCATCTACGAGGCCAAGGGCCGGCCCGCCTTCAATCCGCTGATCGTGCATGTGGCGAATGCGGCGCAGGCAGCCCACTACGTGGAATGGACCACCCAGGCCGAGACGCTGGCGCGGGCCTTCTGGCCGGGGCCGCTGACCATGGTGCTGCGGCTGCGCGCGGGCTGCGGGATTTCGCCGCTGGTGACCGCGGGGCTGGACACGCTGGCGGTGCGCGTGCCCGCCCACCCGGCCGCGCGCGCCCTGCTGCACGCCTTCGACGGCCCGCTTGCCGCGCCTTCGGCCAACCCCTCGGGGCGCATCAGCCCGACCACCGCTGCCCATGTGCTGGCCGGTCTCGACGGGCGGATCGCCGCGGTGATCGACGACGGGCCCTGCTCGGTCGGGGTGGAATCCACCATCGTCGGCCTGGCCGGTCCCGCGCCCGTGCTGCTGCGCCCCGGAGGACTGGCGGTCGAGGCACTGGAAGAGGCGCTGGGCTGCCGGCTGGAGGGGCGCGACGAACAGGGGCCGGTCACCGCGCCGGGTCAGCTTCGTTCGCATTACGCGCCCGGTGTCGCGCTGCGGCTGGAGGCCGCCGGGCCAGCCCCGGACGAGTTGTTCCTGGGCCTGGGCGCCATGGAGTGCGACCTCAACCTTTCGCCCACCGGCGACCTGGTCGAGGCGGCGGCCAATCTGTTCGATTTCCTCCATCGTCTGGATGCACGGGGACAACCCGTCGCGGTGGCTCCGATTCCCGATCGCGGGCTGGGACGGGCGATCAACGACCGGCTGCGCCGCGCCGCCGCGCCGCGCGACTGACGGGCCGGGCCACGCCGCCCCGGCAAACACCGGAACCGGACCGCAGGCACGCACGGGACATGCCCGGGAACGGCCCCTTCCTCTTGCCGGAAATACTCCCGCCGGAGGCACCGCGCCACAGGCGCGGTTTCCGGGCGTACGGCCCGGGCACCGAATCCGAAAACCATCCCCGGACCGGCCTCAAGCCCGTCCGGCACTGGCCGAGAGCGTCAGCGGATCGACCCCCAGCCGCCCCAGCGCCGCGCCCCATTTTTCATCGTCGGGCAGGTCGAAGATCAGCTCCGGATCGGCATCCACGGTCAGCCAGCCGTTCATGGCGATCTCGCCCTCCAGCTGCTCGGGCCCCCAGCCGGCATAGCCAAGGATCATCATCGCCTTGCGCGGCCCCTTCTCGGCGGCCATGTCCTCGAGAATGTCGAGCGTCGCGGTCATCGCGATCTCGGGCGTCACCGCCAGGGAATGAATGTTGGACACGTAGTCGCTGCCATGCAGCACGAAGCCCCGCGACGGCTCCACCGGGCCGCCGAAATAGACCGTCGCGTCAACGCCCGGGCCATCGCCGTCCTTGCCGATGGCAAGCTGTTCGAGAAGATCCGAAAGGCTGATGTCATGGGCCGGCTTGTTCACGATCAGCCCCATCGCCCCCTCATCGCCGTGACTGCACAGCAGCACGACCGAATGCTGGAACCGGGGGTCGCCCATGCCGGGCATGGCGATCAGAAGTTTTCCGGTCAGTTCCATGATGCCAACGATTCCACCCTTGCTGCTCCGAACATGGCCCCCCGGACGCCCACGCGCAAGGTGGGAACGCCCCGCCCGGGCCGCCCTTGCCCCCGCCGACGCGCCCATCGAGCGAAAGTGACTTGGCAATCGCCCCGCGCCGGGCGATCAAGAGCCCATGTCGAGGACCTTTCCAGTCACCGCCATCATGTGTTTCCTTTTCGCCGCGACGGCAAGCGCCGAAGGGGACCCGGACATTCTGGTCCGCCTGGACATGCTCGACGGCGGCAGGACCGCCCGCGGCAGCTTGCGCACCGCGATGAAGCTGACCATGGCGGAAGGCTGGAAGACCTACTGGCGCCAGCCGGGGGTGGCCGGCATTCCGCCCAGCTTCGACTGGCGCGGGTCCCGGAACGTGGCAGACATCGCGATCTCCTGGCCGACACCGGTGGTGTTCGAACTCGCGGGTCTCCAGTCGATCGGCTACAAAGGGCAGCTCGTCCTGCCGATCGAGGTGACACCGGCCCGGCCGGGGCAGCCCGTGCGCCTGCGCGGACAGATCGACATCGGCGTGTGCAACGAGGTCTGCGTGCCGGCCTCGCTTTCCTTCGACCACGAAATCGACCCGGACGCGCCGCCCGATCCGTCGATCGAAGCCGCGCTTGCCCGCCAGCCCCGCCCGGCGCGCGCGGCCGGGGTGCGCGCGGCCAGCTGCCGGGTGTCGCCGCTTGACGACGGCATCCGGCTGGAGGCACGGATCGACATGCCGTCGGCGGGTGGGCGCGAAATCGTTGTGATCGAGCCGGGAAACCCGATGCTCTGGGCCACTGAAACGCAGGCAAGGCGCAAGGGGCGGACACTGGTCGCCGCCACCGAGATCCTGAGCAACGACGAGGGGCCGATATCGCTTGACCGGTCCAGGATCCGTTTCACCGTTCTGGGGGAACGCTACGCGGTGGATATCCGCGGCTGCCGCCCCGGCTGAGGCCACTGGCGGGGAGCACGGCAACCGAATCGGGCTCAGGCCCGGCGCCGGCGCCGGGCCGAGGCGACGGCCAGGGCAAACGCCGACAGAAACCAGGCCGCGACCACGATGACCAGCGCACCGCCCAGGAATGCCGCCAGCGCGGCGCGCATCGGCTCGCTCTCCGTCAGCGCCGGCAACAGGGCCGCCAGGGGCCCGGGCAGCCCGGCGCCAGCAAGCACCGGCACCATGGTGCCGCCGAACCACGCCAGCAGCACCAGCCCGGTCAGGGCGACCGCTGCCTTCAGGGACCGCCGCCGTCGCAGCCGCAACGCCCGCCGCAGCGCCCCGAGCGGCCGCGAGAAGTCGCGCTGCGCCGCCACCAGCGCCGGCACCACCATGAGCACGAGGATCACGCCGAAACCCAGCCCGTAGACCAGCGTGATGACCGTCGGCTTGAGAAACTGCGCCTGCTGGGAGCGTTCGAACAGCAGCGGCGCCAGCCCCAGCACCGTCGTCATCGTGGTCAGAAGCACCGGCCGCAGCCGGTCGGCGGTGGCATCCACGATCGACGGGATCAGGCCGCGCTCTTTCGCATATTCGTCGATGGTGGTCACCAGGACGATGGAATCGTTGATGATGATCCCGGTCATGCCAATCAGCCCGACCACCGAGAACATGCTCAGCGGTACGCCCCATGAAGCATGGCCCCAGATCACCCCGATCAGCCCGAAGGGGATCACCGACATGACCACAAGCGGGCGCGTCCAGCTGGAAAACACCCAGGCCAGCACCAGGTAGATCCCGGTCAGGCACAGCGCCAGCGCCGTCTTCGCATCGGCAAGGAACCTGTCTTCCTGTTCCTTCAGCCCGCCCATCCGCCATTCTACCTGCCGCTCGCTGGCGATCTTCGGCAGGATGTCCTCGCGCAGCGCGCGGTCGATTTCCACGGCGCGCTCGGGGTCGTCCTCGGATATGTCGCCGGTCACGGAAATCAGGCGCAGCCCGTTTTCGCGCCGGACGGTGGAAAACCCGGTGCGCCGCTGAACGCTGACGATGTCTTCCAGCGGCACATAGACCCCCGCGGGCGCGCGCATCTGCGTGCGTTCGAGGAAATCGGCCGTGAGTTCGCCGCGGGGCAGCTCGACCCTGATCTCGGCGCTGCGCGGCCCGTCCGGGTAGGTCGCCGCCTCGATCCCGTTCAGGTAACTGCGCAGCGCCCGGCCCAGCGCATCGATGGTAAAGCCCAGCGCGCGCCCCTGCGGCGTCAGCTCCAGGATCAGCTCTTCCTTGTCATAGGCGAGGTTGTCCTGCAGCCCGGACACCTCCGGATAGCGCGCCAGCGCCTGCTGAAGATCCTCGCTTGCCGCCTTGAGCGTCTCCACCTCGGCGCCATAGAACTGCACGTCCAACGAATCCCCCCCCGGCCCCGACCGCCAGCCGCGGAAGCTGACGGTTTCCAGCTTGGGGTGGCGGCGCACGCGGTCCTGAAGCTCGCCCACGAAGGCAAAGCTGGAATAGGGCCGCAGATCGGCGTCGATCAACTCGATCGAGATGCTGCCCAGAAGATCACGATCCTTGCTGTTGGCGCCGGCCAGCGGATGGCCGGCATTGCCGCCGATCTCGGCCAGGACGAACTTTATCGGATTGCGGCCATAGCGCGCATCGTACTCGCGGCCCAGCTCTTCGGTCGCGCGCTGCATCTCGCGCATCATCTCCAGCGTATCGGCCCGCGAGGCCCCCTCGGCCATGGCGAAATTGCCGGTGACGGATCCGCGCTCGGGCGCGTTGAAGAACCGCCACGGCACGTCGCCGCGGATGAACACCGCAACCTGGGTCGCCAGGATCAGGACCGCACCGGCCAGCACCACATAGCGCGCCCGCACGGCGATCAGCGTCAGCGGCCGGAACAGCCGGTCGCGCAGCCAGCGGAAGCCTTCGTTCACCAGCCGGTTGGGCAGGTCGTACCAGTGCCGGCGCTGCGACTGTTCGATGGCGTGCACCATGTGGTTGGGCAGGATCAGGAAACATTCGACCAGCGATGCAATCAGCACCACGATCACGGTGAAGGGAATGTCGCGGATCAGGTCCCCGAAACGCCCGCCGATCGCCATCAGCCCGGAAAAGGCGATGACCGTGGTGATGGTCGAGGCAAAGACCGGCATCGCCATCCGCCGGGCCGCGCGCTCGGCCGCCTGCGCGGGGGTTTCGCCAAGACGGCGGGCGCGATAGTCGGCATGTTCACCGACCACGATGGCGTCATCCACGACGATGCCCAGGGTGATGATCAGGCCGAACAGGCTGACCATGTTGATGGTCAGGCCGAAGGCATACATCATCGCCACGGCCGCGAACATCGCCGCAGGGATGCCTGCCGCCACCCAGAAGGCGGTGCGCGCGTTGAGAAACAGAAACAGAAGCACCAGCACCAGCGCCAGCCCCATGGCGCCGTTCCTGACCAGCAGTTCCAGCCGGGCGGTGATCGATTCGGCCCGCGTGCGGATCAGGTCGATGCTCACCCCGGGCGGGAGGGAGGCCTGCATTTCCGCGGCAACCCGCCGGACCGTGGCCTGAACCTCGATGGCGTCCCCCTGCCCGGCGCGATCGACCCGGATGGACATGGCCGGGTTGTCGCCCACGAAATAGCCACGCTCGCGCGCGACACCCTCGATGCGGATCTTCGCCACGTCGCCGATGGTCAGTTTCGAACCGTCCGGGTTCGACCTCAGCACGATCCCGGCAATGTCCTCGGGCTTGCGCTTTTCGGTGCCGGCACGCACCCGCGCATTGGCGCCCGATACGTCGCCCGCGGGCGCGGTGTTCACCTCGGCCGCGATGGCAGCGGCGATCTGCTCCATGGTCACGTCGTTGGCAATCAGGGCGGCCAGGGGGACCTCGACGATGGTGCGCGGCGCCGCCACGCCGCGGATCGTGGTCCGCGTCACCCCGGCGCTGAACAGCCGCCGCACCAGCTCGTCCGCGAAAAGCGCCAGCTGCTCGGTCCCGACCGGGCCGGTGATGACCACATCCGTCACCCGGTCGCGCCACGCCCCGCGCCTGACCTCAGGGTCGTCGGCCTCGTCGGGCAGGTTGGTGACCGCATCTACCGCCGCCTGCACGTCCTCGGCCGCGCGCCCCATGTCCCAGCCGGGCTCGAATTCCAGCGAGATCCGGGCCCGCCCCTCGCGCGAGACGGCCTTCGAGCCCGCCACCCCGTCCACCGCCAGCAGCGCCGGCTCGAGGATCTGGACGATCGCCGCATCCACCTCTTCGGGGCCGGCGCCCTGCCAGGCAACCGAGACGGAAATGGTGTTGACGATCACGTCGGGGAAGAACTGCGCGCGCATCCGCGGCATCGCCGCGGCACCCAGGACCAGCATGACCAGAAGCAGCAGGTTGGCCGCCGTCCTGTGGCGGGTGAAATAGCCGATGACCCCGCCCGCGGCGCCGGGCACCGGGCGCATTACCCCTCGCCTCCGGTCTCGTCGGAGCGCGCATCACCCGGCCGCGACGCCCGGTCGGGTGAGACCTGCCCGCCCATGCGCGCCTCGATCCGCGCCACCAGCTGCGCGGGCACCCGCGCGCCGGCAAGCTGATCCAGCAGCCGCCGCCTGGCCTCGGCCGGCATCCGCGCATTGCCGCGCACGAAGGCGACGAGCCGGGCCCGCCTTTCGTCGCTGAGTTCGAGCATCGCGTCCCGCCGCGCCCCACCGGGGGCGGACAGGGCCCCGGGGACGGTTTCGGGAACGGCGGCCTCGGACCTCTCGCGCAGCGGCCGGACGCGAATCCCCGGCCCCAGAAGCGGCGTGCGGCCGATCACCACCTCGCGCCCGTCAAGCCCCTCGCCCCGCACCAGCACGTCGTCGCCCTGCCGCCGGACCAGTTCCACCGGCAGCGCCTGAAGCCGGTCGCCCTCGCCGATCACCAGCACGGTTCCGCGCGCATCCAGCGCCGAGGCCGGCAGCCGGGCCACGTTTTCCACCGGCGGCTCCTGCACCGACACGGCGACGAAATCCCCCGGCTTGAAGGCCGGCGCGTTCTCGAGCCGGGCAAAGATCAGCCGCCCCGACTGCCCCTCGCCCGCGGCGGCGCCTTCGCGGTCGATCACGCCCTGCGCCACCAGGTCGGTACCGCCTGCCTCGAGCGACACCCGCACCGGCGCCGGTATCAGCCGCCCGTCATCGCCCAGAAGCCGCACATACTGCCGGGTCGAGATGCGGAATGCGACTTCCAGCTGATCGGGATCCACCAGGTCGGCCAGTTTCTCGTTCGGCGCCACCAGCCGCCCCTCGACCACCCGGACGCCGCTGAGCCTGCCGTCGAAGGCGGCGCGGATGGTGGTGTCGTCCAGCGTCCTGCGCGCCGTATCAAGGGTGATCTGCGCCCGTGCCAGGCGGGTGCGCGCCTTGTCCACCCGCGCCTCGGCCTGCGCCAGCGCAAGGCGGCGGGCCAGAACCGCCTGCCGCGCCGAGGCCAGCGACAGTTCGGCCGCCTCCACCGCCGCCTCGGTGCCCACCCCCCGCGCCCGCAGATCCTTCTGCCGCTTCAGCGCCCGGGCGCGCAGATCGGCCTGGTCCTCGGCCGCGTCCAGCTCGTCCCGGGCCAACTCCAGCGCCCGCGCGGCCTCGCGGATCTCGGCCCGGGCATCCTGAAGATCGCTTTCGGCCCGCGCCAGCGCCGCCTGCGCATCCGCCGGGTCCATGCGCACCAGCACCTCGCCCGCGGCCACGCGACCGCCTTCCTCGAAGCGCGGAGACAGCCAGACCACCCGCCCGCCGACCGCCGCGCGCAGCTCCAGCGTCCGGCGGCTCTGGATCTTCCCGAAGGCCTGGAGAACCGGCGAAACCGTCTGCAGGCGCGCGGTGCGCAGGCTGACGGCGAAGACCCGCTCGCGCGCGGGGGCCGGGTGGCCGCCGTCCGCCATGCGCGATTGCAGCGCCTTGAAAACCGTCTGCCCGGCATAGGCCAGAAGCCCCAGCGCCAGCGCCGCCAGGAACAGGCCGATCAGACTTTGCCGCAGAAACCGCATGCGCCGTAATCCCCGGACCGCACCGCGCGGCCACCCCCATAAGGTAGCCGCACGGCTGGAAATGCCAACCCACAAGCGGTTGATGCCCCGCGCCCCGCTTCGGTTCGTGCCGCCCCTATTTGCGCCGCAGGTGCTCGTCCAGCCTGGGCATGATCTCGACGAAGTTGCACGGCCGGTGGCGATAGTCCAGCTGCGGGGCAAGGATCTCGTCCCAGGCGTCCTTGCAGGCGCCGGGGCTGCCGGGAAGCGCAAACAGATAGGTGCCCCCCGCCACCCCGCCGGTGGCCCGGCTCTGCACCGCAGAGGTGCCGATCTTCTGCATCGAGACGAGGGTGAAGACGGTCGAGAAGGCCTCGATCTCCTTTTCGTAGACATCGCGGTGGGCCTCGACCGTCACGTCGCGCCCGGTCAGCCCGGTGCCCCCGGTCGAGATGATGACATCCACCCTCGCATCGGCCACCCAGGCGCGCAGCTGGGCGGCGATTTCCTCGCGCTCGTCGCGGACGATCCGGCGGTCGGCGAGGATGTGGCCGGCAGCAGTCAGCCGCTCGACCAGCACCTGCCCCGAGCGGTCATCCTCCAGCGAGCGGGTATCCGAAACCGTCAGCACCGCAATGCGGACGGGAATGAAGTCCTTGCTTTCGTCAATGCGCGACATGGGGTGTCAGTCCTCTTTTCCATCCGGGTTCCCGGCCGGTTTTTCGGCCGCGATTCGCGGGGCAACCTCGAACCGTCTGGGGGCAGGGCCGAGATTGACCACCCGCGTGCGCCCGATCCGGCCCTCTTCGCCCCAGCTGTCATGGATGTGGCCGCAAAGCGCAAGGGCCGGCTGCAGCCGCTCGATGGCGGCGCGGATCGCCCGCGAGCCCACCGAGAGCCCCTGCGAGGTCCGATCGGCAATGCCTGCGGGCGGCGAATGGCTCACCAGCACATCCGCCTCGGCGCAGCGCGCGAGCATATCTTCGGCCTGCGCCTCGGTCAGGTCGCACGACCAGTCGCCGAAGGGCGTCACCGGCACCGCATATCCCAGCCCGAACAGGCGCAGCCCCCCGATTTCCACCCCCTGCCCGTGCAGCACATGCCAGTGCGGCGGGGCGGCGGCGGTCAGTTCGGCCGCGCTTTCGGCATTGCCGGGCACCGCCACCACCGGGCAGGAAATGCCGGCCAGCATCTCCATCGCACGCGCCAGCCCCTCGCGCATCACGCAGAAATCCCCCGCCCCGATCACCAGATCGACCGTCTGCGCCGCCGCCACCAGATCACCCGCGCGCGGGCGGGACAGGTGCAGGTCGGAAAAGGCCAGGATCTTCATGCGTCCCCTCTCAGCCGGGCCTTGAGTTCGAGAAGATCGGCCCAGGCCTCGCGCTTGGCATGGGGTTTGCGCAGCAGGAAGGCGGGGTGGAACATGGGCAGGGCCGGCCGGTCGAAGGCCTGTTCCCACCGGCCGCGCAGCCGCGTGATCCCGCGCCGACCCAGTACCGCCTGGCACGAGGCGTTGCCCATCAGCACCAGGATCTTCGGATCGGCCAGCGCCACGTGACGTTCCAGAAAGGGGCGCATCATGGCGATTTCCTCGGGGCGCGGGTCGCGGTTCTGCGGAGGCCGCCAGGGCAGGACATTGGTGATGTAGACATTCTTCGCCCGATCAAGCCCGATCGCCGCCAGCATCCGGTCCAGCAGCCGCCCGGCGCGGCCCACGAAGGGCCGGCCCTCGCGGTCCTCGTCGCGGCCCGGAGCCTCGCCGATGATCATCACCGGCGCCCCCGGCACGCCATCGGCAAAGACGGTGTTGCGCGCGCCCTTCTTCAGCTCACACAGATCGAAGGCGGCGATGGCGGCGCGCAGCTCTTCCAGCGACGTCGCCGCGCCCGCAGCGGCGCGGGCCATGGCGACGGGATCAACGGAACCGGCGGCATCGGCGGCAACGACCACCGGCGCGACGGGCGGCGGTGCACCTGTCGCGGCACCACGGGCCTCAGCGCCACGGGCCGCCGCAGGTTCGGGCGGGCGATCGGGCAGGGCGTAACGGTCCACCGGCACATCGCCGATGGCCTCGGTCGCGCCCAGCTCGATCTGCCATTCCAGCAGTTCCCGCGCCGCGCGGTGGTCAATCCCCGATTCCATGGCGCAAGCCTAGCCCGCCTTGGCAGCGACGAAAACCGCATTGCCGCCCCCCCTCGGCCCCGGCGGCAGCCGCCACCCGTTGCTCCTGACCGCCGGCCTTTCTATAAGCGACCCGAAACGCCTGTCGGAGTCGCGGCCCATGTCCTTCGCCCACCGTCATCTTCTGGGGATCGAACAGCTCAAGCCGCAGGACATCACCACCATCCTCGATCTGGCGGAAAGCTATGTGGACCTGAACCGCCAGGCGGCCAAGCATGCCGACGTGCTGGCCGGGCTGACCCAGATCAACATGTTCTTCGAGGCATCCACCCGCACCCAGGCCAGTTTCGAACTGGCCGGCAAGCGGCTGGGCGCGGACGTGATGAACATGTCCATGCAGGCCTCCTCCATCAAGAAGGGCGAAACCCTGATCGACACGGCGCTGACGCTCAACGCCATGCACCCCGACCTTCTGGTGGTGCGCCACCCTCATTCCGGCGCCGTGGACCTGCTGGCGCAGAAGGTCAACTGCGCGGTGCTTAACGCCGGCGACGGCCGCCACGAGCACCCCACCCAGGCGCTTCTGGACGCGCTGACCATCCGCCGCGCCAAGGGCCGACTGCATCGCCTGACGGTGGCGATCTGCGGCGATATCGCCCACAGCCGGGTTGCGCGCTCGAACATCCTGCTGCTGGGCAAGATGGAAAGCCGCATCCGCCTGATCGGCCCGCCGACGCTGATGCCCGCTGGCATCGGGGAATTCGGGGTCGAGGTATACGAGGACATGGCCGAAGGGCTGGCCGGCGCGGACGTGGTGATGATGCTCCGCCTGCAGAAGGAGCGGATGGATGGCGGCTTCATCCCGTCCGAGCGGGAATACTATCACCGCTGGGGGCTGGATGCGGAGAAGCTGGCGCTGGCCGCGCCCGACGCCATCGTCATGCACCCCGGCCCCATGAACCGCGGGGTCGAGATCGACGGGACGCTCGCCGACGACATCCACCGCTCGGTCATCCAGGACCAGGTGGAAATGGGGGTGGCGGTGCGCATGGCGGTGATGGAACTGCTCGCCGGCAACCTTGCCGCGGCGCGGGCGCCATGACCGGGCCGCGCCCCGATCCGCTGCATGTGCGCGCGGGCGAGGCGGGGGTGGTCCGCCTCTTCGCGCTGGAGATGCCGCCCGAGCAGGCCCGGTTCCTGCGCGAACCCGGCGCCGCGGCGCAGGCGCTGGGGGTCGAGGCGCTGGATCCGGCGCAGGTGGAGGTGTTCGCGCTGCGCGATCTGGACGAGCTGGGGCTGGAGGGCTATCTCGCCGAAGGGTTCGGCATCGACGAGGGTCAGCTTGCCCCCGACCGCGACCGGCTGCGGGCGCTTGCGGGCTGGGCGATGGTGGTGCGCAGCCGCGCCTTCGGCGGCAAGGCGGCCCGGCTGCACCCGGCCCCCGGCATCCGGCCGGTGGGCACCTATGTGGAACCCGGCGTGGACTGGACCGGCGGGCATCTGGAGGCGGCCAGCGCCCATATGGGATCGGGCCCGGCGCGCAAACCGCCCCGGCAGGCCCGCGCCCGCGCCCGCGCCATCGGCGCATCCATCTTCACCGGCGTGATGATCGCCATCATCGCCCTTGTCATATGGTTGCTCGCATGACGAACACGATCCGTTTCACCCCCGACCGCGGCGCCTATATCCGCGCCAACATGTGGCTGGCCGCCATCGCCATGGCCGGCGCCATGCTGGTGCTGTGGCTGATGGGGGAAAAGGCCATCTGGACCGGCGCCATCGGCGGCCTTGCTGCCATCGCCTTGCGCGCGTGGTATCTCGCGGACGAGGAACTGGCCGCCGTGTGGGAGCTGTCCGGCGACACGCTTACCGGCCCCGGCGGGCGCCGGGTGACGCTGAACCGGATTGCCCGCGTGCGCACCCTCGGCCCGATGGTCCAGATCATCACCACCGATGGCGACAAGCACCTGATCAAGCATCAACCGGACCCGGCCCGCGTGGTGGCCGAAATCGAGGCCGCCAGGGCCAGGGGGCACGCATGAGGCGCCGCCCTCCCGCGCCGGCCCGGACAGGGAAGCCCGAACCATGAGCCTGCTCATCACCGATGTCCGCCTGATCGACCCGGCCGCCGGCACCGACCGCCCCGGCAGCCTGCTGGTGGAAGACGGCCGCATCGCCGCACGCGGCACCGAGCTGCCGGTGCCCGAGGGGGCACAGGTGATCGAGGGCGGCGGTGCCTGCCTTGCCCCCGGCATCGTCGATATCGGCGTCAAGGTCTGCGAACCGGGCGAGCGGCACAAGGAAAGCTACCGCACCGCCGGGCGCGCGGCGGCCGCCGGCGGCGTGACCACCATCGTCACCCGCCCCGACACCATGCCGGCCATCGACAGCCCCGAGACGCTGGAATTCGTCAACCGCCGCGCCCAGGCCGACGCGCCGGTGAACGTGCTGCCCATGGCCGCCCTGACCAAGGGGCGAGAGGGGCGCGAGATGACCGAGATCGGCTTTCTCATGGATGCCGGCGCCGTGGCCTTCACCGACTGCGACCGGGTGGTGACCGATACCAGGGTGCTGTCGCGGGCGCTGACCTATGCCGGCGGGCTGGGCGCGCTGGTCATCGGGCACCCCCAGGATCCGGGGCTCTCGCGCGGGGCCGCCGCCACCTCGGGCAAGTTCGCCAGCCTGCGCGGCCTGCCCGCCGTCTCGCCCATGGCCGAGAGGATGGGGCTGGAGCGCGACCTGGCGCTGGTCGAGATGACGCAGGCGCGCTGGCACGCCGACCAGATCACGACCGCCCGCGCCCTGCCGGCGCTGGAGCGGGCAAAGGACAGCGGGCTGGACGTCACCGCGGGCACCTCGATCCACCACCTCACGCTCAACGAATTCGACGTGGCCGACTACCGCACCTTCTTCAAGGTCAAACCGCCGCTGCGCTCCGAAGACGACCGCAGGGCGGTGGTCGAGGCGATCCGCACCGGCCTCATCGACATCATCAGCTCCATGCACACCCCGCAGGACGAGGAAAGCAAGCGCCTGCCCTATGAGGAGGCCGCCAGCGGCGCCGTGGCGCTGGAAACCCTGCTGCCGGCGGCGCTGCGCCTCTACCATGCCGGCGACATCGACCTGCCGACCCTGTTCCGCGCCATGGCGCTCAACCCCGCCCGCCGGCTGGGGCTGGACTGTGGACGGCTGGAACCGGGCGCACCGGCCGATCTGGTGCTGTTCGACCCGGACGTGCCGTTCATCCTCGACCGCACCACGCTGCGGTCGAAATCCCGCAACACGCCCTTCGACGGGCAGCGGATGCAGGGCCGGGTCCTGGCCAGCTGGGTGGCCGGACGAAACGTCTATCGGAGGGAGTGATGCCGCAACCGGACAGCAGCACCGCGCAACTGATCCTGTGGGCCGCGATCGGCTACGGGCTGGGGTCGATCCCCTTCGGCATCCTGGTCGCGCGGCTGATGGGGCTGGGCAACCTGCGCCAGATCGGATCGGGGAATATCGGCGCCACCAACGTGCTGCGCACCGGCAGCAAGACGGCGGCGCTGCTGACGCTGCTGGGCGACGGGGGCAAAGGAGCGGTCGCGGTGCTGCTGGCGCGCAAATTCGCCGGCGAGGACGCGGTGCAGCTTGCCGCACTGGCGGCCTTTGCGGGCCATTGCTGGCCGGTCTGGCTGGGCTTTCGCGGCGGCAAGGGGGTGGCCACCTTCATCGGGCTGTGGCTGGCGCTGGCCTGGCCGGTGGGGCTGGCGATCTGCGCCACATGGGCGGCGGCGGCCGCGCTCAGTCGGCGCTCGTCGGTCGGGGCGCTGACGGCGGCTGCCTTCTCGACCGTCTGGGCGGTGTTCCTGGGCCAGGGAACGGCGCTGGCGCTGGGCATCGTGCTCACGCTGCTGATCTTCTGGCGCCACCGCGCCAACATCGCCCGGCTGCGCGCCGGCACCGAACCGAAGATCGGCGCCCGCAACAGCTGAAATCGCCCCGCCCCCGTCCTCTTGCCCCAAATACTCCGGGGTGCGGGGCAGAGCCCCGCTCCCGCCCTCTCCTTCCCCGCCGATGCGACGGGCCGCTTGCAACCCCGCAGCAAAGAGGTCACATCTTGACGCGACAGAAAAATGACAGCCCACGGGGAGCACCGCCATGGACAAGCAGACCGAAATCGAACTTGAGGCCGCCGCCTTCCGGCGCCTGCGCAAGCACCTGATGGAAGACCGCCCCGACGTGCAGAACATCGACCTGATGAACCTTGCCGGCTTCTGCCGCAACTGCCTTGCCCGCTGGTATCAGGAGGCCGCCGCCGAGTGCGGCATCGACATGGACAAGGCGCAGGCGCGGGAAATCTTCTACGGCATGCCCTATGACGAATGGAAGGCGAAACACCAGACCGAGGCCAGCCCCGAAAAGCAGGCCGCCTTCGAAAAGGCCTTCGCCGAGAACGTGCTGAAGAAGGAATGACCCCGGTATCGGCCGGAACGGGTGGGAGGGCACCATGCGGGCGATGATCTTCGAACGGGCGGGCGCGCCGCTGGTCCTGCGTAACCTGCCCCGCCCCGAACCCGGGCCGGGCGAGGTGCTGATCCGCGTCGAGGCCTGTGGCGTGTGCCGCACCGATCTGCACATCGTCGATGGAGAGCTGAGCGACCCCGCCCTGCCGCTGGTGCCCGGCCACGAAATCGTCGGCCGCGTCACCGCAACCGGCCGGGGCGTGGACGACCTGAAGGCGGGACAACGCGTCGGCGTCCCCTGGCTGGGCCGCAGCTGCGGGAACTGCCGCTACTGCCACGCAGGGCGCGAAAACCTGTGCGATGCGCCCGAATTCACCGGCTATACCCGCAATGGCGGCTACGCCGAATACTGTGTCGCCGATACCCGCTATGTCTTCGCCCTGCCCGATGACGGCGACCCGGTTGCGCTGGCCCCGCTGATGTGCGCAGGGCTGATCGGCTGGCGCAGCTTTTCGCTGGCCGGCGGCGATGCCATCGAACGGCTCGGCCTTTACGGCTTCGGCGCCGCCGCCCACATCCTGTGCCAGATCGCGGTCTGGAAAGGGATCGAGGTCTTCGCCTTCACCCGCGACGGGGACCGCGCCGCACAGGACTTCGCCCGCCGCCTCGACGCGTCCTGGGCGGGCGGCTCGGGCGAGGCCTCGCCGAAACCGCTTGACGCCGCGATCATCTTCGCCCCCGTGGGCGCGCTGGTTCCCAAGGCGCTCAGGGATCTGCGCAAGGGCGGCCGCGTCGTCTGCGGCGGCATCCACATGAGCGACATCCCCGCCTTTCCCTATGCCGACCTGTGGGAAGAACGGCAGATCCTGTCGGTGGCCAACCTCACCCGCGCCGATGGCGAGGCCTTCTTCCCCCAGGCCGCGGCCGCCGGCGTGCACACCGAAACGACGCCCTATCCGCTGGAGCGCGCCAACGAGGCGCTCGCCGACCTGCGCGCGGGCCGACTGCAGGGGGCGGCGGTGCTGGTGCCGTAGGCGGTGGCGGGCGAGTGCCCGCGGACGGATCGGAGAAGGCCGCGCCTGACCGGTGCGACATTCCCCCCCGAAACGAGGGCAGGCGCCCGACCGGGTGGGCGCGAATGCGCCCGCCGTTGCGCCGAAGGCGCACCTCCGGTGCGACGGGCGGGCGGGCGCATGCCCGGGCCGCGTTGCGCCCCGGGCAGAATCCGCGCGATCGGCTCCCATGCGCTGATCCGCTGCATGACTGGCATGTCAACCGATCGCTCAACCTGTCCAGAACCGGCCAGCGGATACCCTCATTTTCGCCTGGCCGGACGCGACGCACCCCCGCCCTCCGGTTCCCGGCCTCCGCTCAGATGGCGGATTTCCGGCTTTCCTCCAGGTAGATCTCCCGCAGCCGCTTCGCCACCGGCCCCGGCGCGCCATCGCCCAGCTTCACGCCGTCGATCTCCACCACCGGAAAGACGAAGGTCGAGGCCGAGGTGA
Organism: Piezobacter thermophilus; assembly: GCF_055386745.1. NCBI lineage: Bacteria > Pseudomonadati > Pseudomonadota > Alphaproteobacteria > Rhodobacterales > Paracoccaceae > Piezobacter > Piezobacter thermophilus. The sequence continues at coordinate 2,633,703 of NZ_AP042380.1, forward strand.
TGAAAGCCTCGTCCGCCGCCTTTGCCTCGTCGATGGTGAAGGGGCGTTCTTCCACCTCCATCTGCGCCTCGCGGGCGAATCGCAGCACCGCGGCGCGGGTGATCCCGTGCAGGATGTCATTGGAAAGATCGCGGGTGATGATCCGGCCCCCCTTGACGATATAGGCGTTGTTCGAGGTGCCCTCGGTCACGAAACCGTCCTCGACCATCCAGGCATCGTCACAGCCGGCCTGCTTCGCCGCCATCTTGCCCATCGACGGGTAGAGCAGCTGCACCGTCTTGATGTCGCGCCGCGCCCAGCGAAGATCAGGGATCGAGATCACCCTGATCCCCGCCCTGGCCGCCGGATTGTCCGCCAGCCCCGGCTTCGACTGGGTGAACAGGACTACCGTGGGCGTGACCTCCTCGGGGTCGGGATAAACGAAATCGCGATCCGCCGGCGTGCCGCGGGTGATCTGGAGATAGACCAGCCCCTCCTCGATCCCGTTCCGCCGCACCAGTTCGCGGTGGATCTCCAGAAGTTCCTCGTGGCTCAGCGGATTGCGCATGTCCAGTTCCGACAGCGACCGCGCCAGCCGCGCCGCGTGGCCCTCGAAATCCACCAGTTTGCCATCCAGCACGCTGGTGACCTCGTAGACGCCATCGGCCATCAGGAAGCCGCGGTCGAAGATCGAAACCTTTGCCTCCGATTCGGGCAGATATTCGCCGTTCACGTAAACGGTGCGGGTCATGGGGGGCTCCTTCTTCGGTCTTCAGGCGTCTTGCGGCCAGGCGATTCAACAGTCAACCCCGGCCGGCCGCAACCGGGGAAACCGGATCGAGGACACATCGACGACATAGAACGGAAAATAGTCGGACGTGCCGAACATGTTGCCGGCCTCGATATGGGTCGGCAACCGGAATCCCCCGAACTCCCGAAAGGCCGACAGATACCCGCCAAAGCGCTGCAACCGCCAGACCCGGTCGGGGTTGGCGTCGGTCCAGCGATCGAACGCGACCTGCACCGGCATGCCGTTTTCGTCGGTGACAAGATCGACCGCCTGTACCAGCCCGTCATGGGCAACCGTCACCCGGGCAGTGCGCTCGTCCACCGCCTCCCACGATATTCCCGGCCCCGGCAGAAGCGCGGCAGGCGTCCAGAACACCGCCTCGGCAACGTAGCGGCCAAAAGCGGCGCGGCGGTGATCCGGGCTGCCGCCAAGCCGGGCCACGGGCACCAGCCCGAGAATTCGAAACCTCGTCCAGCGCCCGCTGTCCGACCCCGAAAGCCGCCGCAGCCCGCGGCCGGCCGTCATCTGCCAGACAAAGCCTTCCGGCGCCGCCAGCACCTGCCTTGCAGTCATCTCCATGTATCCCGGGCGCGCCCTGTCGCCGGGGCCGAAACGCCCCGCCATGTCGATTTCGGCCACGCGCAGAAGCGGCGTTCCGGGCCGGATCGCAAACCCGAAGAACCGCCGAGCCGGCCCCGGCAGCCCGGCAACCATGGAGGGATCGAAATGGGCCGGCGCGACAGGTTGCAACGCGCAAAGCCGCGCGGCCTCTTCCCGATCCGCCCGATCATCGCGAAAGCGCAGGACCAGCAACCCCGCCAGAACGAGGAACAGCAGCGCCGGGGCAAGACCCGCGATCATCGCACCTCCTTCCCGCGACACCGCACCGCGGCCGCCCTCCCGCGAACTACCCCCAAAGCGCCGCCTCCGGCGGATGCACGCCGCGTTCGTCATATGTCAAGGCGTGTTCCCGGTCTTCGGCCAGAAGCAGCGGCCCGTCAAGGTCCACCACATCCGCCCCCTGCGCCACCAGCACCGCCGGGGCCATCGCCAGCGATGTCCCGACCATGCAGCCGACCATGATCCCGAACCCCTCCGCCCGCGCCGCCGAACGAAGCACCAGCGCCTCGGTCAGCCCGCCGGTCTTGTCCAGCTTGATGTTGACCACGTCATACTTGCCCCGCAGCGCGGTCAGGCTGGCCCGGTCATGGCAGCTTTCGTCGGCACAGACCGGCACCGGGCGGGGCATTCCCAGCAGCGCATCATCCTCGCCCGCAGGCAGGGGCTGCTCCACCAGCGCAACGCCCAACCGCGCCAGATGCGGCGCCAGATCGGCATAGACATCGGCACTCCAGCCCTCATTAGCATCGACAATGATCTTCGTGTTGGGCGCCCCCGCCCGCACCGCCTCCAGCCGGGGCATGTCGTCGGGCGTGCCCAGCTTGATCTTCAACAGCGGCCGGTGCGCGTGCCTTTCGGCCTGCGCCCGCATCGCCTCGGGGCTGTCCAGAGACAGCGTGTAGGCCGTCACCACCGGCCCCGGCCCGGGCAGCCCGGCCAGCTCCCACACCCGGCGCCCCGCCCGCTTGGCCTGCCAGTCCCAGAGCGCGCAATCCACCGCATTGCGCGCAGCCCCTGGCGGCAAGGTCTCCTGCAAGGCCTCCCGCCCGATCCCCGCGGGCAAGCCGGCAATCTGCGCCGCCACGCTCTCCAGCGTCTCGCCATAGCGCGCATAGGGCACACACTCGCCCCGCCCGACGACACCGCCATCCTCCACCCGCACCGTCAGCACCTTCGCCTCCGTGCGGCTTCCCCGCGAGATGGTGAAGGTCTGTGCCAGCGGAAAGCTCTCACGGCTGATCTCTATCCGCACCCCGCTCTCCTTCCTCTTGCGTCAAATACTCCGGGGAGCGCGAGGGGCAGAGCCCCTCGCCCCCCTGGTACGCCTGCGACGCAACGGGCAGAGCCCCTCGCCCCCGCCACGATCTCACATCGCCGCCAATGCATCCACCAGCTTGTCAGCCCCGAAACGGAACGGATCCGTGGCCGGCAGGCCAAGGCGCTCTTCGGTTTCGGCCAGATAGCGCCGCGCCGTGCCCTCGTCCATGTCACGGGTATTGACCGAAACACCGACCACCCGGCAGGCGGGATTGGCCACCCGCGCCAGCGGCAGCGCCATGTCGCGCAACGCCTCCAGCGACGGCAATCCGTAACCGGGCAGGCCGCGCATGTGCTCGCGCGTCGGCTCATGACACAGGATCAGCGCATCCGGCTGCCCGCCATGGATCAGCGCCATGGTTACACCGGAATAGGAAACGTGAAACAGCGATCCCTGCCCCTCGATGACGTCCCAGTGATCGTCGTCATTGTCCGGCGTCAGCCACTCCACCGCCCCGGCCATGAAATCGGCCACCACCGCATCCAGCGGCACCCCGTCCCCGGTAATCAGGATGCCGGTCTGCCCGGTGGCGCGGAAGGTCGATTTCATGCCCCGCGCGCGCATCCCGGCATCCAGCGCCAGCCCGGTATACATCTTGCCCACCGAACAGTCGGTACCCACCGCCAGAACCCGCCGGCCGCGCCGCTTGACCCCGTTGGCAATCGGATAATCCACCTCCGGCACCCGCACGTCATGCAGCGCCCGGCCGGTGGCTTCGGCCACCGCCACCAGGTCCGGTTCGTCCCGCAGCAGGTTGTGCAGCCCCGAGGCCAGGTCCAGCCCCTCCTCCAGCGCCGCCACCAGTACCTTCTTCCATTCCTGGCCGATGACACCGCCGCGGTTGGCCACGCCGATCACCAGCGTCTTCGCGCCCGCCGCCCGTGCCTCGGCCAGCGTCATGTCGGGCAGACCCAGATCGGCCTTGCAGCCCGGCATGCGGAATTGCCCGACGGCATGCTCCGGGCGCCAGTCGCGGATGCCCTGCGCCACCTTCGCAGCCAGTTGATCGGGCGCATCCCCGAGAAACAGAAGATAGGGTGTCTTGATCATCGCGCGGCTCTCCTCCGAATTCCGGACATATCGTAGGACAGGGACACGGAAAGGGTTTCGCGTTGTCGCCTCGCAGCAAAGCCCCGAACAGAAAATCCTTCGGCAAACTTCCATGCTTTTCGAAGCTTTTCGCGCAATCTGCGTTGCAGCGCCGGCATCACCTCGAATCTGCGCCTTCGCACGCGTCATGCTGCACCGCAAATGCTGCACCGCCACAATGCCTCTTGCGCAAGAGCGCGCAATTTAATACCCGGAGGGCGACCAGACACGCAACATCATTACCCGAAAGGTGCCGCCATGAGTTTTCGCATCCAGCCGACGCCGCCCGCGCGCCCCAATCGCTGCCAGCTGTTCGGCCCCGGCTCCAACACGCGGCTGTTCGAGAAGATGGCCGCTTCGGAAGCGGACGTGATCAACCTCGACCTGGAGGATTCGGTGGCCCCCGACGACAAGGAGGCGGCGCGCCGCAACGTGATCGAGGCCATCAACGACATCGACTGGGGTCGCAAGCACCTGTCGGTGCGGATCAACGGGCTGGACACGCCCTGGTGGTATCGCGACGTGGTGGAGATCCTCGAGCGTGCCGGCGAGCGGCTGGACCAGATCATGATCCCCAAGGTGGGCTGCGCGGCGGATGTCTATGCGGTGGACGCGCTGGTGACGGCGGTCGAGCGCGCTGCGGGGCGCGAGAAGCGGATCTCGCTGGAGGTGATCATCGAGTCGGCGGCCGGCATCGCCCATGTGGAGGAAATCGCGGCCGCCTCGCCCCGGCTTGAGGCGATGAGCCTCGGCGCGGCGGATTTCGCGGCCTCGATGGGGATGCAGACCACCGGCATCGGCGGCACGCAGGAGAACTACTACATGCTGCGCGAGGGTGAGCGATACTGGGTCGATCCGTGGCACTGGGTGCAGGCCGCAATCGTCGCTGCCTGCCGCACCCATGGGGTGCTGCCGGTGGACGGCCCGTTCGGGGATTTTTCCGACGACGAGGGCTATGTCGCGCAGGCGAAGCGCTCGGCGACGCTGGGCATGGTGGGCAAATGGGCGATCCACCCCCGGCAGATCGCGCTGGCCAACCAGGTCTTCACCCCCTCGGACGAGGCCGTGCGCGAGGCCCGCGAGATCCTCGCCGCGATGGAGGAGGCCAGGCGCAGCGGCGCGGGCGCCACGGTCTACAAGGGGCGGCTGGTGGATATTGCCTCGATCAGGCAGGCCGAGGTGATCGTGCGGCAGGCCGAACTGATTGCCGGCTGATCCGGTCGCCCTCCTGCGAGTACAGGCCCGTGCCCGGGAGCGGTCTGCATCCGTTCCCGGCCATCCCCGCCGCGGGCGGGAATGGCCGCGCCTCCGGCGGGAGTATTTGGGGCGAGATGAAGAGCGGTCGGGATCATGGTGCGGGAATGGCGAGTTGCATCCGGGCCGGAGCGGGGCCATATATCGGCCACCCGCAAGGGCGCGTTGCCAAGCATGTCAGGGGGCCGGAACACTCGCGATGACTCACTATCTCGACTTTGAAAAGCCGCTGGCCGAGATCGAAGGCAAGGCGGAGGAGTTGCGCGCGCTGGCGCGGGCGAACGCGGAAATGGACGTGGAGGCCGAAGCGGCGGCTCTGGATGCCAAGGCTGCAGCTCTGCTGGATGAACTCTATGATTCGCTGACGCCCTGGCGGAAGTGCCAGGTGGCCCGGCATCCCCAGCGGCCCCATTGCAAGGACTATATCGAGGCCCTGTTCACCGAATACACGCCGCTGGCCGGGGACCGGAATTTTGCCGACGACCACGCGGTGATGGGCGGGCTTGCGCGGTTTGAGGACCGGCCGGTGGTGGTGATCGGGCACGAGAAAGGCTCGGACACAAAGAGCCGGATCGAGCGCAATTTCGGCATGGCCCGCCCGGAAGGCTATCGCAAGGCGATCCGGCTGATGATGCTGGCCGACCGGTTCGGCCTGCCGGTCATCACGCTGGTGGACACGCCCGGCGCCTATCCCGGCAAGGGCGCCGAGGAGCGCGGCCAGTCCGAGGCGATTGCCCGTTCGACCGAGACCTGCCTGAAGATCGGCGTCCCTCTGGTCAGCGTCATCATCGGCGAGGGCGGCTCGGGCGGGGCGGTGGCCTTTGCCACGGCCGACCGGGTGGCGATGCTGGAGCACTCGGTCTATTCGGTCATCAGCCCCGAGGGTTGTGCCTCGATCCTGTGGAAGGATGCCGAAAAGATGCGCGAGGCGGCTCAGGCGCTGCGTCTGACCGCGCAGGATCTGAAACAGCTCGGCGTGATCGACGAGATCATCCCCGAACCTCGCGGCGGCGCCCATCGCGACCCGGAGGCGGCCATTGCCGCGGTCGGCAGGACCATCGGGAAGATGCTGGGCGGGTTGTCGAAGAAGAAGCCCGCGCAGCTGGTGAAGGCACGGCGCAGGAAATATCTCGACATGGGGTCGAAGGGGCTGGCGGCCTGATCGCAGGCCGTTTCAGGACGCGCGCAGCCGCGCCAGAAGGGCGGGCGAGGCCTGCCCCGTGACCTGCAGCCCGGCGGTTTTCTGGAAGGCACGGATGGCGGCAATGGTTCGGGGGCCGATCACGCCGTCCGGCCTGCCGGCATCGAAGCCGCGCGCGTTCAGCAGGCGTTGCATCTCCAGCCGGTCGGCGCGGGTCATCCCCTGCGCATCGGGAGGGAAGCGGCCGCGGATGGGGGGACCACCAGTGATCCGGTCGCCCAGATGCCCCACCGCAATAACATAGCTGTCGGCATTGTTGTAGCGCGTCAGCACGCGGAAATTTCCGAACGCCATGAAGGCCGGCCCCTGCGGTCCTGCCGGCAGCAGGATGGCGGCCGGGCCGTGATCGGGCACGCTCCGGCCGTCCATGTCGCGCACGCCCATCGCCGCCCATTCGGCGACCGGGCGGCGGGGGGTGCGCCCGGCAAGGCGGGGGTCGAAATCCGCAGGCAGGCGCACCTCGATGCCCCAGGGCTGGCCCGTCTTCCAGCCGGAGCGCTGCAGATAGGCCGCGGCCGAGGCCAGCGCGTCCGCCGGATCGTCCGACCAGATGTCGCGCCGCCCGTCGCCGGTGAAATCGACGGCAAAGGCCTCGTAGGTGGTGGGGATGAACTGGGTGTGGCCCATGGCACCGGCCCAGCTGCCGGTCAGGCGCGCCGGCGTGGTGTCGCCGTTCTGAAGGATCCGCAGCGCCGCCATCAGCTGCCTTTCGTAGAACGCCCCCCGCCGGCCGTCGAAGGCCAGCGTGGAGGTGGCCGAGATCACCGGGATGTCGCCGCGATGCGCGCCATAGCGGCTCTCCATTCCCCAGATGGCGGTCACGATCCGGGCATCGACGCCGAATCGGGTCTCGATCCGGCGCAACAGGTCGCGGTGGCGTTGCAGCATCTCGCGCCCTCTGGCCACTCTCTCATCCGAGGCCGCAATGGCAAGGTAATCCTCGATCGAGCGCTTGAACTCGGCCTGGTTGCGGTCGCGCGCGATCACGCCGGGCAGGTAGCCCGCGCCCCGGAAGCCGCGGCTCAGCGTCTGCGAAGAGATGCCGCCTTGCGCGGCACGGGCGCGGAAGGCGGCAACCCAGCGGTCCCAGTCCGGGTTGGGGGCGGCGCGCATCACCTCCGCCGGCGGCGCCGAGCCGATCCCGCGGGCGCATCCGGCCAGGGCCGTTGCCGCCAATCCCATCACCACCTGCCGCCTGCCTGTGCGCATCATCGCCGCCCTGCCCTGTCTGCTCGTGCTTTTGCGGCCGAGCTTACATCGGGCATGGCCGGCGGCAAATACGCCCGGGCACCGCGCGCGCCCTCATCGGCGGAAAGGCGCCTCAGCCCCGCCAGTGCAGAAGCCGGCGTTCCAGCACCCCGATGACCCAGCTGGTCAGAACCCCGAGGATCGACAGGATTACCACCCCGGCGAACAGCCGTTCCAGATCGTAAAGCGATCCGGCCTCGAGGATATAGGCGCCGATGCCGTATTCGGCCCCCAGCATCTCGGCCGCCACCAGCAGGATGATGCCGATGGCCAGCGACACCCGCAGCCCCGAGAGGATCCCCGGCAGGGCGCCAGGCAGGACGATCTTGCGCACGATGCTGAACCATCGCAGGCCGAAGCTCTGCCCCATGCGGATCAGCGTCCGGTCCACATTGTCCACCGCCCCGTAGGTGGCGACCACCGTCGGCGTGAAGGTGCCCAGCGCGATCAGCGCGTATTTCGATCCCTCGTCGATGCCGAACCAGATCACGAACAGCGGCAGAAGCGCGATCTTGGGGATCGGGAAGATGGCGGCGACCAGCGGCACCAGCCCGGCACGGACCAGCGAGAACAGCCCGATCATCACCCCCACCGCAATGCCCGCGCTCACCCCCAGCGTGCTGCCCACTGCCAGCCGCGCCAGCGATGGCAGAAGGTGCTGCCACAGCAGGCCCGAGCGCCACAGCTGAACCAGCGTCGCCACCACGTCCGACGGGCGCGGCAGCGTCAGGTTCGAGATCCACCCCGCCCGCGTGCCCCATTCGGTCAGCGCCACCAGAAGGACGAATACCACCGTGCCCGCCCAGCGGACGCGCACCGGGCGGAAGCCGCCGCCGCGAAAGGGAACCGGGCGACCCTCAGCCATCCAGCAGCTCGCGGTCGGCGGCCATGGCCTCTTCCTTCATCATGTCCCACAGGCGGGCCTGAAGCTCCTCGAGCCGGGTATCGCCGATGCGGCGTTCGCCCATGGGCACGGGCACCTCGACCAGTTCGCGCAACCGTCCCGGCCGCCGCGACAACACCGCGATGCGGTGCCCCAGCCGCACCGCCTCGGCCAGGTTGTGGGTGACATAGATCCCGGTGAAGCGCTGACGCTGCCACAGGTCGATCAGATCGTCCATCAGCAGCTCGCGCGTTTGCGCGTCCAGCGCCGAGAGCGGCTCGTCCAGCAGCAGCACCGCCGGGTTGACCGCCAGCGCCCGGGCAATCGCCACGCGCTGCTTCATTCCCCCCGACAGCTGCCGCGGCAGGGCGGCGTGGAAATCCGACAGCCGGGTGCGGGCCAGAACGTCGTCGATGATCGCCCGTGCCGCCCGCCCGCGGATGCCGTGATCTTCCAGCACCAGCGAGATGTTCCCCGCCACGCTGCGCCAGGGCAGCAGGGCGAAGTCCTGAAAGACATAGGTCAGCGGGTTGAGGCAGCCCTCGGGCGGCGCGCCCAGCTGCAGCACCTGCCCCGAATCGGGCCGCTCCAGCCCCCCGATCAGCCGCAGCAGCGTGGACTTGCCGCAGCCCGAGGGGCCGATCACGCACAGGATCTCGCCCGCCGCGATGCGCAGCGAGACATCTTCGAGCACCGTCATGCCGTCATAACGGTGCGTGATGCGCTCAAGTCTCAGTTCCATCCGGGCAACCGGGCGATGCGGGCGGGACCGGGCGGCCCCGCCCCCGGCCTCAGATCATCTCGGCGTAGGACGGATCGACCAGCGTCTCGAAGGTGATGCTGTCCTTGATCAGCCCCTCGGACCTGAACCAGTCCAGCTGATCGCGCACCGAGGCCGCGTTCAGCGCCGCGTTGGGGCTGATCCGCATGGCGCCGTTGCGGATCGACTTCGCCGCCTTCTCGAGCGGCTTGTCGGCATAGACGTATTTGTGGATGAGCTTCACCATCTCCTCGGCCGCCTCCTCGCCGGCGGTGCGGTCCACCAGCGCGGCGTTGAAATCGGCCGCCCCGCGCGAGAAGGCGCGCAGGAAGGCCTCGGTCTGCGCGCGCTCGTTCGCGGCATTGGCGGCCGAGGTGAACACCGTCGTCACCTGATAGTCGGGCAGATAGTCCGAGATGTTGCCGATGATCTGCACCTTGCCGGCCCCGGCCAGCGCCTTGGCGATGTGGGGGACGATGGACCAGGCGTCGATCTGGCCCGATTTCAGCGCCCCGATGATCGCGCCCACCTTCTGAAGCGGCTTGAACCTGACGCTCACCCCTTCGGCTGCCGCCACCTTCGACCCCATGTAGTGGAAGGACGATCCCGCCTGGGTAATGCCGTAGGTCCTGCCGTCCAGTTGCGCGGGGCTGGTCAGGCCGGCCTCGTATGCAGCGTTCGAGGCCAGGATCTTCTGCCCGTCGATCCCCTTCTCCTCGCGCAGGGCGCCGCCGATCACCTTGGCCGCACCCTTTTCGGCCAGGCTGACCAGCCCGCCCGAGATCGCCGTCACCGCGTAATCGGCATCCCCCGAGGCAATCGCCACCGCCATCGGCTGCGCGGCCTGGAAGAACTTGAATTCCACCTCCAGCCCCTCGTCGGCGAAATAGCCGCGCTCATAGGCGACGAAGCTTGCCGCGTGGCTGGTAAAGCGCAGCGCGCCCACCCGCAGCTTGGTGGCCGCGATCGCCGGCGCCCCCATCAGCGGCAGCGTGGCCGCACCCCCAAGCATACCCAGCGCGCCACGGCGCGAAATTCCGGACATTCGACTCCCCTCCCTGATGTTGTCCCCCAACGATAAGGCGCAAACCCGTCCAGGCGCAACGGATCTGTTTCCGCGGGCAAGGCAGCTACCCGGTCAGCATCCGCAACCCCTGGGTCACGTCCGAGCGCACCGCCAGCCGCAGGCCGGGTTCGTCCCCGGCCCTGAGCGCGGCGATGATCAGCTTGTGATACTGCGGCGCCTGCGCGCGCTGGAGCCGGCCATAGAGGCGCCGCATCGTCGGCCCCAGCTGCAACCAGACCGTTTCCGCCATGGCCAGCATCGCCGGTGCCTGCGCCCGCAGATACAGGGTGCGGTGAAACTCCAGATTGGCGCGGATATAGCCGACCGGGTCGCGCTTGGTCACCATCTGTGCAACATTGGCGTTGATGCTTTGCAGACGGTCGATCAGCGCCATGTGCGCGCGCGGCAGGGCGCGACTGGCCAGTTCAACCTCCAGCAGCGCCCGCAAGGCCGCCAGTTCCTCGATCCGGTCGTTGGTCAGCTCGGGCGTGGACACCCGCCCCGAGGCGGTCAGGACCAGCGCGCCCTCGGCCACCAGCCGGCGCACCGCTTCGCGGGCGGGCGTCATCGACACGTCATAGGCCTTGCCGATTCCCCGCAGGGTCAGCGCCTGCCCTGGCCCGATATCGCCGTACATGATGCGCGCGCGCAGGGCGCGATAGACCCGGTCATGGGCCGAAGACGTGACCGGCGCGGGGTCGGACGGGCGGGGCGAGGTGGTCATGCCCCTTTGTGATCACAACTTGCGCACAGGTCAAGCGGCGGTCGCGAATCCCGAGCCCCGATCACCCGTCAAAGCGATAACGGTGCAGTTCGGGGCCGTTCTCGCGCAGCCACCGCCGGGCATCCGCATGCGGGCCATAGAGCCGCTCCACATGGGCCCAGAAGGCCGGCGAGTGGTTCATCTCGGCCAGGTGGGCGATCTCGTGCGCGGCCACGTATCGCAGGATCCGGGGCGGGGCGAGCACCAGCCGCCATGAAAACATCAATGCCCCGCCCGACGAACACGACCCCCAGCGCGAGCGCGGATCGCGCAGCGTGATTCGCGCATGTTCCCGCCCCAGCGCCTGCGCATAGGACCGGCAGGCCTCGGACAGACGGTCGCGCGCCAGCTCGCGCAGCCATGCCTGCAGCCGCCGCGCGGGGGCGTCTGCGGGCACCCGGATCTCACCTGCGTGCAGCTCGACCCGCCGCCCGGGGGCGGCAACGATCCGTCGCACCGCCCCCTCGATCGGGATCTCGCCGCCGATGCGGGGGCGGATTTCGGCCGGCCGATCGCTCAGATGGCGGCGAATCCAGTCCTCGCGCGTGCGGGCGAAGTCCAGCGCCTCCCGCTCGGGCACCCCGCGCGGCAGGGTCAGCGTCACCCGCCCGTCGAGGCCCGATATGCGCAGGCTGATCCGCCGGGCGCGGGCCGAGCGGCGCAGCACCAGCGCCACCGGCGGGGTTCCTGGCAGACGATGTTCGGCCATGCGGGGCTCCTGTTGCGGCAAAGGCTTTGACAGTATCCATGTCATATGGCAGGAGGCCGGAATCGTCGATACGACTCAGCAGATATCAAGGGGATTCACATGCCCAAGGAAGAATGGGGTGTAAAGCGCGTTTGCCCAACCACCGGCAAGCGTTTCTACGACCTGAACAAGGATCCGATCGTCAGCCCCTACACGGGCGAAGTCGTTGAGCTCGACACCGGCAAGACGCGGATGATCGCGGCCGATGCCGAGGATGCGGCCACGGTGAAGGCGAAAGAGGCCGTCCTGGACGAGGAAGACGTGGTCCTGGACGATGCGGATGTGGATGTCGATCTGGGCGATGACGTTCTTGAAGACGACGATGACGACAGCGTTCCGCTGGAAGAAATCGCCGACGTCTCGACCGAAGACGAAGAGTGACACCGACCGTCGCCGCCCCGATGGGCATGGGCGGCGACAACCCAACCTCCGGCGCATGATCCGGCGCGAAATCCGGGTTCGGGCCGACCTTTCCGGCCCCGCCCCGCAAACCCCGAAAAACCGCTCCTGCGGGATGCTTTTTGGGCTTGCACTCGCCGCCGAGCTTGCATAAACGACCGGAGACCGCCGGACAGGGCGGAACATCGGGGCCTTAGCTCAGTTGGGAGAGCGCTTGCATGGCATGCAAGAGGTCAGGGGTTCGACTCCCCTAGGCTCCACCACCCCCCCAAAAAAAGATTACCAACATGCGGCACACGCGCCTCTTGCCGGAACGAGGCCGCGCATTCCGATGCCGGACGCAAGGCGACCGGTTCGCCGGACCACGACCTGATGCCGATCACCTTCGCTTCACGGTGCCTGCGCCCCATGCCCCACCGGCCGGGAAAAGTCTCTCAGCGCAGGACGTGAACCGCACATCTGGCGTGGCGCACCACCTGGGTTGCGGTGGAGCCCAGCAGCAGATCCTGCATGCCGGGACGGTGCGACGCGATGATGATCAGATCGGGCTCGTTCTCCTCGGCCCAGTCGAGGATCGACCGCCCGGAATGGCCCTCGATGACCACGCCCCTGGCGTTGGGCAACTGCCCGGCCAGCTCGTCCAGTTCCTTCTGAATCGCCTTGCGCGCCTCGGTCAGATAGTCCGCCGGCATGTAGGAAATGGCATAACCCGGAATATGCTCGACCACATGCAGCAGCGTGAATTCGGCCTCCGGCGCGGCCAGAAGCCGGGCAACCTTGAGCGGCCCGGTCACGTCGCGTTCTGCGTCGAACGAGATCGGAACGAGAATCTTGTGATACATCTTGCGTCTCCACAGGTTTCAATGCCGTTTTCCACAATCGCGCGGCGCGCGCCTTGATCCATGTCAGGAGAAAACCGCCGGCGAAAGAGAGAGCTCAATCGAAGGTCGCAACCACGTCATACATCACCGGCTCGAAGCTCCGGCACAGGTCATTGATCCGGCGGTTACGCTCGCGCATCTCGGGGGTGCGCAACATGGCCAGGAAATCCTCGCGCCGGCGCCACTGTGAGTAGTTGGCAATCCGCGTCTGTGCATCGTTCACATGCAACCCGGCAGCCACGAAACCGGGCTGTTTCGAAATGAAGTTCTCGTAGGCATCGACCAGCTCATCGATCAGATCCTGGCACATGCCCGGCGTGGTGTCGAAGGTCGTGATGACGGTCTGTAGCTCGTTGTTCCTGGAAATGGTCGGCATCTGATCCTCCTTCTTCGCCGTCAGACTAGCGCATTTCCCGCGGAATGGGAGACGAATTCGCCGCCCGGAGGCAATCCCCCGTAACGGCCGGCCACCGGTCAGCGCCGGTAACCTTCCGTTTACCACTTCGCGGCAGGCTCGGGGCAAAGTGGGGGAAACATGCTGCGCGCGGCCGTCATCGTCACAATCGCCCTTGCCGCCTTCGCCGCCCCGGCCGCGGCGGGGGCCTGGCTGCGCGAGAGCGGCGCCGGCTTTCTTTCCGTCTCGACCATCGCCCGGACCACCCCCGCCGGCCGAGAGGCCGAAACCGGCCTCTATGCCGAATACGGCGTCCGGCCGCGGCTGACGCTGGGGCTCGACGTGAACGAGCGGCCCGGTGCGGCCGGCCACGCCCTGATCTTTCTGCGCCGGCCGATCGAAACCGGCAGCCCCGCAACCCGCCTTGCCGCCGAGCTGGCACTCGGGGGCCATCATGTCGCCGGCCGCTGGAGCGGAATGACGAGGCTTTCCCTCTCTCTCGGCCGGGAGTTTTCGGGGCCCCTCGCCAGCGGCTGGGTGAATCTCGATGCCGTGGCCGAGCTGCGCGGCGGCCTCAGCCCTCCCTTCTTCAAGCTCGACGCCACCTTCGGCCTGTCCTCGGGACCGCGCCTGCGCCCGCTTGTGCGGCTGGAAAGCGTCGCCCGCCCCGGCATGCGGACGGCCCTCACCCTGACCCCGGCAGTGATGATCGAGGGCCATGGCGGACTCACATGGGTGCTGGGACTGGAGCGCAAATTCACCCCCGTCCGCAGCATCGGGATCAGACTCGAACTCTGGCAGAAATTCTGACACGGTGCGGCGCGTCGCAACCGCCTCAGCCGGAGCCACAGCCATGCCGCCGCCGATCCTGCCCGCCGATGACGACGCCCGCAGCCTTGCCCGCAGGATCATGCACGAGGCACGCAGCGCTGCGCTCGGCACAATCACCCCCGATGGCGAACCGATGGTGACCCGCATCGCCTTCGGCCTGTCGCCCGAAGGCACACCGCTGACGCTGGTCTCCGATCTTGCCGCCCACAGCGCGGCAATGCGGGCCAACCCGGCGGTCTCGCTGCTGCTGGGCGAACCGGGCGACCGGGGCGACCCCCTCATTCACCCCCGGCTGACGCTGCAGGCGCGGGCTGCCTTCCTGCCGCGCAGCCATCCCCGCCACGAAGAAGTGGCCGCGCACTACCTGCACGGCCACCCCAAGGCCCGGCTCTATATCGGCTTTGCCGACTTCTCCTTCGTCCTGTTCGCGGTGCGCCGCGCCCATCTCAACGGCGGTTTCGGCCGCGCCTTTTCGCTCACCCCGGCCGATCTCGACCTGCCCTCGTGATCACTTGTCCATGCGCAGGCTCAACGCCACCTCGCCCTTGAGCGGCTCGGGCCAGACCAGCGTCACCTGATCGCGGTTCGGCCCCTGCTGAAGATCGACCTGCGGCGTGGCAAAGGTCCGCACATTGGCCCCGTTGCGCAGCGCCCCCAGCGCCACGATCCCGTCAACACCGCGCGCCTCGCCGCCGAAGGGCAGCTCGCCCCCCGCATCCACCGTCCAGGTCGCCGCCGGGGTCGAGACCTTGTGGCGCACCCGCAGCGGGTTCTCCACCTGATAGCTGACCGCGTGATAGCTGTTGCCGGTGAAAAACACGTTCTTGCTGCGCCCGATATCCAGGGTGGCAAAGCTGGTATCCACCCGCTCGACCCGGTCGATGGCCCCGTTGATCGAGCGGAACTTGTTGCCCGAAACCGTCACCCCGTTCAGGAAATGCCCGGTCCCGTGCGGCTTGACCACGATATAGCTGAACCACGGCGCCACATCCCCCGACAGGAAGATGTTGTCGGAAATCGTCATCGCGCTGAACGAATAGCCGGTGACGAAATCCGGGGTCGCGTCGCGCTCGTTGGTCCACTCGATGAAGCAGTTGTCGATGTAGTTCCCGGTGATCGTGGTGCTGGTATAGGTGGCGGTGATGATCAGCCCCGCCGTGCGCACACCGCCTGCCACGCTGTCGCCCTGGAAGAAATGGTTGCCCAGCACCACGCTGTTGGCCCCGCCCAGAACCGCGAAGTGACGGAACTTGGTCGCCCGGTTGTTGCGCAGCTTCACGTCATTGGCATTGGCATTCAGCGCAATGGTCACCCGGTCCGGAGCATTGGCCTGGTCCTCGTTGGACAGGAACTGGCAGCGATCGATCAGCATTCCCTGGCAACCGGTCCCGATCGAGGTCACCCCGCGATCCCTGGGGCGCGAAACAAAACAGTCACGCAGCTGAAAGGCGATCCCCGAAGGCGCCAGCCGGATGCCGCTGCTCAGCCCGTTGCACTGAAACTCGACATCCGAGATCACGAACTTGCTCAGCTTGCCGAAGCCGCTGAAATCCAGCAGGTAGCGGAAATCGCGGAAGGTGAAGACCTGGGTGCCCTCGGCATCGTAAAGCGGCGCGCTCAGCGTCACCTCCTGGGCGCCCACGTTCTTCGCCTTCACGTAGATCTCGCGCCCCACGCCGCTGCCCTCGACCAGGGCCCCCACGGGAATGTTGGCCACGTTGACCACATTGGTCAGCCGCCGCGGAGAAGCCGCCGAATAGGTCGCCTGCGAGGTGGCCACCATCGGATCCCAGGCCGCCGACGCACCCACCGCCTCGATCTGACCGTTGCGGATCACCCGCCGGGTGGCGTAGCTGTCCCTGTTCGGGACGGCGGCAGCCATGTCGATGGGAGCCGATACCGCCACCTTCAGCCCGCCCATGTCCAGCGATTCATGATCCGAGTTGTTGAGCAGCGCCTGAAAGGCCTTGCGAAAGGCCAGCTCCTCGCTGCCGAAAGCGGCCACATAGGTGGGCAGATCGAAACTCCGCGTCAGCAGCAGCATCGCATCATCGGGCATCACCACCGTGCCCTCGAACACCACTTCCGAGGCCATCGAAACCGTCTGCGCAAGATGATAGACCCCCGCCGGCACAAGAACCCGCCGCCCGGCCGCCGCCGCATCCGCCGCCAGAAAGGCCGCGCTGTCATCGGTCACGCCATCGCCCACCGCACCGTAATCACGCACATCCACCAGGCTCAGCATGTCGCGCAGAAAGGCGCTGGTGATGTCCTCGATCACGATGTCGTCGATACGCACCACCCCGCCATTGGGCCCGGTCAGATCCAGGCCGAAATGGCCATATAGCGCCTGCGTGCCCCAGACCATGTCCACGCCCCCGCGCAGGCCGGTGCCGACGATGGCGCTGACCTCCACAACCTCGCCATAGCTCTGCAGGGTCACGCTTGGCCCGGTCTCCACCACTCCGGCCACATGCACGCCTCCCGCTCCGCCTGCCCAGGCAGCAATCCGCACATTGGGCAGATTGCCGCTGACCGCCTTCACCCGCGCCCGGATGCGCAGATAGCAGCCGGGCAGAATCGGCGTCTCTCCCATATAGCGCAGCTTCTGCACCGCGGCGGTCTTCTGCAGCTCCAGACAGCCCCCGAAATCCTGATCCGCCGGCACCAGCGCGGCATTCACCGCCCCCGCATAAGTATCCGCCCCCGGCGTGCCGTCGCCGCTCGACCAAACGTCAAGGCCCTCCTTGAACGCCGGAGGCATGAATTGCACGCCATCGGTAATCGCCTTGTTCATCCTGATCCCCTTCCCAGAACCGCCCGCGAATCCGCCCCCCGGGCCTCGAAGCTTGCCGGCGCCCGGACCGAGGCGCCCGGACGCGAGGCGAAGGGATAGGCCAAGACGATGAACGCGCCCTCACCGCACCGTCACGGTCGGATCAAGGAAAGGTTAACGCGTCAGAAGCCACGCAAAGGCCCGGCGCAGAACCGCGGTTCCGTCACGCTCGAACCAACGACCATGCGCGATGATGATACGCTCGGGCGCCCAATCGATCATCGTTTCGACCGCCCGTCGCAACTCGGCCCGGCCCTTGCGGAAAACCAGGCGCATCTCGCGCGGCATTCCCCCATGAGGCGCCAGAACCCCGTCCGCCCGCAACAACGGCCGCAACCACCACGCGACCTTGCCGGGCTCGAAATTCTCGATCAGATCGGCCAGAATCAGCGTCCGCGACTGCCGATGGAAAAACGCCACTTCACGATGCAACGCGCTGCCTTCGACCAGTATCTGCTCGATCCGCCCCGCCCAGGGCGCTTCCACCCCCAACTCGTGATCGAAACGAAGATCCCACCCGTATTTCGCGGCCCTCTCCACCACCCCGGGCGCGGCCCAGGCCTCGGCCTCCGGCCACGCCGTCTGCCAGTGCCCGATCCACCAGTAGTGCAGCCAGTTCGGCGCCACCAGATGCCGCACCCGCCCCTGCGCCTGCAACTGCGCCCGCAAATCCTCGGTCAGACGGGTGGGCGAATGCACCCACAGATCGCCAGCCTCCAGCCGTATCACCGTGGCCCGCGTCGGAACCGGCATCCCATAGAACCGAACCGGCGGCCCGTCGATAATCCAGATGCCGGCAGCCACCGGCTTGAGCACGTTCAGCGGTTCGTATCCGGTCATGTGACAGCTCCCCGACCGTCACCGCCATCATATACCGATTTCCCCCGCGGCCCCAATCCGCCCCGCCCGCCTTCCTCTTGCCCCAAATACTCCGGGGGTGAGGCCGAAGGCCGAGGGGGCAGAGCCCCCTTCCCGTATCCGCTCCCGACTGGGCCTCTCAGGCCAACTCGCCGGCCAGGGCCCGCTCGATCAGGGCGATCGTCTCCTCCACCCCGTAAAGGGCGATGAAACCGCCAAAACGCGGCCCCTGGCTGGCCCCCAGAAGCACCTCGTAAAGCGCCCGGAACCAGTCGCGCAGCGGATCGAACCGCTCGCGCCCGACGGCATAAACCACCGATTGCAGCGCCTCATCCTCGACCGGCCCGTCATAGGCGGCCAGCGCACCCCGCAAGGCCTCCAGCGCCTCGCGCTCCTTCTCGGTGGGGGCGCGATAAACCCGGTGCGGCTTGACGAAGTCGTTGTAATAGCGCACCGCGTGCTCGGTCGCCGCGTCCAGGTCGGGATGCGTCTCCGGACTGGCCTCGGGGGCATAGCGGCGCACGAATCCCCACAGCTTCTCCTTGTCCTCGGCGCCCGACACGCTGGCCAGGTTCAGCAACATCGAGAACGGCACGATCAGAGTCGACTCCGGCACCTCGCCGTCATGGATGTGCCACACCGGATTGGCCAGCTTCGCCTTCAGATCCTGCTTCGGGAAGGCACGCAGCTGCTGGTGATACTCGTCCACCGCCTTCGGGATCACGTCGAAATACAGCCGCTTGGCCGTCTTCGGCTTCTGATACATGAAATAGCTCAGACTCTCGGCGCTGGCATAGGTCAGCCACTCGTCGATGCTCACCCCGTTGCCCGAGGACTTCGAGATCTTCTGCCCGTTCTCGTCGAGAAACAGCTCGTAGACGAAATGCTCGGGCGGGCGATGGCCAAGGATGCGGCAGATCCCGTCATAGATCGGCGTGTTGGTGGAATGGTCCTTGCCATACATCTCGAAATCGACGCCCAGCGCCGCCCAGCGCGCCCCGAAATCGGGCTTCCACTGCAGCTTCACATGTCCCCCCGTCACCGGCAGGGTCCATTCGCGCCCATCCTCGTCGTCGAAGGTGACGGTGCCCTCGCGCGCGTTCACCTCCTTCATCGGCACGTAAAGGATGCGCCCGGTTTCGGGATGAATCGGCAAGAAGATCGAATAGGTCTGGCGCCGCTCCTCGCGCAGCGACTTCAGCATGATCGCCATGATCTCGTCATAGCGCTCGGCAGCGCGCAGCAGCACCTCGTCGAACCGCCCCGAGCGGTAGAACTCGGTGGCGCTGATGAACTCGTATTCGAAGCCGAAGGTGTCGAGAAACCGCCGCAGCATGGCGTTGTTGTGGTCGCCGAAACTGGCATGGGTCCCGAACGGATCCGGCACGCTGGTCAGCGGCTTCTGCAGATGTTCTTCCAGCATCTCGCGGTTGGGCACATTGCCCGGAACCTTGCGCATCCCGTCCAGATCGTCCGAAAAACAGATCAGCCGGGTCGGGATGTCACTGATCCGCTCGAAGGCATGGCGGATCATGGTCGTCCGCGCCACCTCACCGAAGGTGCCGATATGCGGCAGGCCGGAGGGACCATAGCCGGTTTCGAACAGCACATACCCCTTCTCGGGCGGCGCCTTCTCATAGCGCTTCAGAATCCGCCGGGCTTCCTCGAAAGGCCAGGCTTTCGACGCGAGAGCGGCTTCACGCAGTTCGGACATGTCGGTCTCCGCAGCAACGGCCACGCAACCCGCGCGACCTGACGCCGCTACCTATTGTGCCGGGCCGAGCCCGTCAATATTCTGCACTGCAACAACGGACAGCCAGAAGGAGCTCCCCCCGTGTCCGATCCCGCCCCCAAGGTGCTCAGCACCCAGGACTGTCTCATCGCCATCATGATCGCAGTCTCGGCCTCCGACGAAAACATTCGCACGTCCGAACTCGTGAAGATCCAGGCTGCGGTGAACCACCTGCCGGTCTTCGCCGATTACGACATCGACCGGATGCAGCGCATGTCGCAGATCGTGTTCGACCTGTTCGAACAGGAAGACGGGCTTGACGCCCTGTTCGGCCTGGTCCGGGACAACCTGCCCGAACGCCTCTTCGAAACCGCCTACGCGCTGGCCTGCGACGTTGCCGCCGCCGACGGCCGGCTGGCCGAACCCGAGCTGCGCCTGCTCGAAGAGATCCGCTATGAACTGAACATCGACCGCCTGCACGCCGCTGCCATCGAACGCGGCGCCCGGGCGCGGCACATGACCTGATCACGCCCCCGGCCGCGCCGGCTGCGGCTTCAGCCCTGTGCCGGCATGGTCCCCCACCGCCGCAGCAGCGCGTGCTGCAGCCGGCGGGCCTTGCGGCTCCATGCCCGCGCGCCGGGCGGGCGCTCGCGCTCGGCCCGGTCGATCCGCGCCCGGCGGGCCGGATCGGCGGTGAAGATGGCAAAGGCCAGTTCGCGCCCGTCGGCGGCGGTGATGAACCCGCCCAGCGCCGACACGAAATTCAGCGTGCCGGTCTTGGCATCCACCCGGATGGGAATGTCCCGAAGCGGGCGCCCCTTGTCGTCCAGAACCGGCAGCGGCTTGAGAAGCGGGCGCAACAGACCCTTCTCGCGCACCCGCACCAGCAACCCCACCAGATCCCGCGGCGTCATCCGCGACGCATCCTCAAGACCCGAATGATCGACCATCTTCGTGCCGGTCATGCCCCATGCCGAAGCGGCCCACGCATTCATCGCCAGCGCCGACTCGGCCAGCGTCCGGGGGTTTCCGCCGCGGGCGCGGGTGGCTGCCATCCCGACCATCTCGGCCGTCAGGTTGTTGGAGAATTTCAGCATCAGTCGCAGGATCTCCCGCAGCGGGCGGCTCTCGCGCGCCCCGACCTCCCGCGCCGCGCCCGGCAGCTTGCGCATCACCTGCGCGGGCTTCAGCACGATCCCGTGCGCGCGCGCCAGCGTCGCGAACACGTCACCGGCATAAAGCGCCGGGTTCCGAACCGGCAGCCAGCGCGCCCCACCCCGGCCCAGAGCGCGCCCGGCCACAGTCCACATGTCCACGCCGCCCTGCTCGTCATAGGTATAGATCGGCCGCGCCCGGTCGGCGACGCGAATCCGCGCCACCCGGACCTCGGGGCGATAACGCCGCGTCCGCGCGTCCAGCGTCAGCACGTGCCCGCGCCCGTTCCGCTTCCACTGGAAATGCACCCGGTTGTAGTTCAGCGCGATCCCGGATACCGCCGGGCTGTAGGCCAGGTGGTCGGGCTGCGTCGGGTCGATGCTGCGAACATAGGGCAGAAATCCGTCATAAACCGCGAACCGCCCCGTCACCTCGCGGATGCCCGCGGCCTTGAGCCGGGCGGCAAGATCGGCCAGCCCGTCGGTGTCCAGCGTCGGATCCCCTCCGCCGGCAAGGATCAGATCGCCCTCCAGGCGCCCGTTCTCCACCGCCCCCACGACCATCAGCCGGGTGCGGAACCGGTGCCCGGCCCCCAGCGCCTCCAGCGCGTAAAGGGCAGTCAGCGTCTTGGCGACACTGGCCGGGGGCAGCCCCCTGCCCGCCTGCACCGATTCGAGCACCCGCCCCGTGGCCACCTCGGCCACCGCACAGGCCACTTCGCCCCCCGGTCCGGCAGCCTCGATCAGCGCGCCCAGATCCACCGCGGGCCGGCTGCCGGCCACCGGCGGCCGCATCACCGGACGCAGCGATACCGCCGGCGCACCGCCCGCGCGCACCACCGAGGCCGGCAACAGCGCGGCCCCCAGACCTGCCAGCATGAACCGGCGTGAAACCCCTCGCGTCATGGCGGCATGAAACCTCAGCGGCCCGCGACTGGCAAGCGCCCCGGATGCGGCAACCTGCCCGCCTGCCGCCTCAGCCGCGACCACTGTGGCTTCGGGCGCCGCTTCGGGCTCGAATCGCGGTGGAACTGACCTGCACCATCGGAATGTTGACCAGGCACCACGCCGGCGGGTGCGACCGGGCCAGCAGATGAGAGGCATTTCCGGGCAGCCGGTATTCACGATAGATCCGAGCGGCCGGCGACAGCCGCGCCGGCAGCCGCTCGCCCGGACGGGCCAGAACGCCCACGGGGACGCTGTCCATGATGTATCGCCAGTCCCGCCACAGATGGAACCGGGCCAGGTTGTCCGCCCCCATCAGCCAGACGAACCGCACCCCCGGATACAGAACCGCCAGTGCCCGCAGCGTGTCGGCAGTGACGCGCGTACCCAGCCGAGCCTCAAGATCGGTGACCTCGACGCGCGGATGCCGCATCAGGGCGCGGGCCAGTGCCAGCCTCTGCTCCATCGGAGCCGGCCCCCGCGGCTTGAGCGGGTTGCCCGGGCTGACCAGCCACCAGATCCGGTCCAGCCCGAACCGCCTCAACGCCTCGCGGGTGATGCGGACATGCCCCTCGTGGGCCGGGTCGAACGACCCGCCCAGCAGCCCCACGCTCAGTCCCGCGCGGGCATATGGCATTCCGGCGCGCATCGCTCCCGCTTACCGCAGCACCGCGCGCAATTGAACCGCGGATTTCACCGCCCGCCCGGTTCCGTCCC
Source organism: Piezobacter thermophilus (assembly GCF_055386745.1). Taxonomy (NCBI): domain Bacteria; kingdom Pseudomonadati; phylum Pseudomonadota; class Alphaproteobacteria; order Rhodobacterales; family Paracoccaceae; genus Piezobacter; species Piezobacter thermophilus. Next base: position 2,656,170 of record NZ_AP042380.1, read on the forward strand.
GCCGCGGCCACCCTTGCCGGCACCGGGCAAAGCCACTAGGTAGCGCGCAAATCGAAATCCCTGCAACCCGAGGACCACCGAACCCATGGCCGCCTACCAGTACGTCTATCACATGCACGACGTTTCCAAGACCTACCCGGGCGGCAGGAAATGCTTCGAGAACATCAATCTCAGCTTCCTGCCCGGGGTGAAGATCGGTGTGGTTGGCATCAACGGCGCCGGCAAGTCCACCCTGCTGCGGATCATGGCCGGCATCGATACCGATTTCTCGGGCGAAGCCTGGGCCGCCGAAGGCGCGCGCGTGGGCTACCTGCCGCAAGAACCGGAACTCGACCCCGCGCTCGACGTGCGCGGCAACGTGATGCTGGGCGTGGCGGAAAAGAAGGCCATCCTCGACCGCTACAACGAGCTGGCGATGAACTATTCGGACGAAACCGCCGACGAGATGGCCGAACTGCAGGATCGGATCGACAGCCAGAACCTGTGGGATCTCGATGCCCAGATCGACGTGGCGATGGAGGCCCTTCGCTGCCCGCCGGACGATGCCGACGTCACCACCCTCTCGGGCGGCGAAAAGCGCCGCGTGGCGCTGTGCCGGCTGCTGCTGGAGGCGCCCGACATGCTGCTGCTGGACGAACCCACCAACCACCTCGACGCGGAAACCGTCGCCTGGCTGCAGCAGCACCTGATCGACTACAAGGGCACGATCCTGATCGTCACCCACGACCGCTATTTCCTCGACGACATCACCGGCTGGATCCTCGAACTCGACCGCGGCCGGGGCATCCCCTACGAGGGCAACTACTCCGCCTGGCTGGAACAGAAGGCCAAGCGCCTGGAGCAGGAGGCGCGCGAGGACCGCTCGCGTCAGAAGACGCTGGCGCGCGAACTGGAATGGATCCGCGCCGGCGCCAGGGCCCGCCAGGCCAAGCAGAAGGCGCGGATTGAACGCTACAACGAACTGGCAAACCAGTCCGAACGGGAAAAGATCACCCGCGCCCAGATCGTCATCCCCAACGGCCCGCGGCTGGGGCAGAAGGTGATCGAGGTGAACGGCCTGGCCAAGCACATGGGCGACAGGCAACTGATCGAGGATCTTTCCTTCAGCCTGCCGCCGGGCGGCATCGTCGGCGTGATCGGCCCCAACGGGGCGGGCAAGACGACGCTGTTTCGCATGCTCACCGGGCAGGAAGAACCCGATGCCGGCACCATCGAATACGGCGACACGGTGAAACTGGCCTATGTGGACCAGAGCCGCGACGATCTGAACCCCGACGATACCGTGTGGGAGGCGATCTCGGGCGGGGCCGAGGTGATCGAGCTGGGCGATGCGCAGATGAATTCGCGCGCCTACTGCTCGGCCTTCAACTTCCGCGGCGGCGACCAGCAGAAGAAGGTCGGCCTGCTTTCGGGGGGCGAGCGCAACCGGGTGCACATGGCGCGCCTTCTCAAATCGGGCGGCAACGTGCTGCTGCTGGACGAGCCGACCAACGATCTCGACGTGGAAACCCTGCGCGCGCTGGAAGACGCTCTGGTCGATTTCGCCGGCTGCGCGGTGGTGATTTCCCACGACCGGTTCTTCCTCGACCGCATCTGCACCCATATCCTCGCCTTCGAGGGCAACGCCCATGTGGAATGGTTCGAGGGCAACTTCGCCGATTACGAGGAAGACAAGAAACGCCGCCTGGGGCCGGATGCGCTGGAACCGAAGCGGCTGAAATACAAGAAGTTCACCCGATGAGCGGCGGGCGCGGCGGGGAGGGGGCGCTGCCCCCTCCGGGCCTGCGGCCCGTTCACCCCCGGAGTATTTGAGGGCAAGAGGAAGAGGGGGTGGCGGCGGGAGCGGCGCCGGGCGCGCATGTCCGCGCACCGGCCGGCGGGGTCTTGCACCTTTCCCCCCCATCCCTATAACGCAGGACAATTTGAGCGCATGCGGCCTGCCGCCGCCCCGCGAAGCGAAGGAACAGCCATGCCCAAGAGAACCGACATCCAGTCGATCATGATCATTGGCGCCGGACCGATCGTCATCGGCCAGGCCTGCGAATTCGACTATTCCGGCGCCCAGGCCTGCAAGGCCCTGCGCGAAGAGGGCTATCGCGTGATCCTGGTCAACTCGAACCCGGCCACGATCATGACCGATCCGGGCCTGGCCGACGCCACCTATATCGAACCGATCACCCCCGAGGTCGTGGCCCGCATCATCGAGAAGGAACGCCCGGACGCGCTGCTGCCCACCATGGGCGGGCAGACCGGCCTCAACACGGCGCTGGCGCTGGAAGAGATGGGCGTGCTGGAAAAGTTCGGGGTCGAGATGATCGGCGCCCGCCGCGAGGCCATCGAGAAGGCCGAGGACCGCAAGCTGTTCCGCGAGGCGATGGCGCGCATCGGCCTGGAAAACCCCCGCGCCACCATCGTCACCGCGCCGAAGAAGGAAAACGGCGAAACCGATCTTGACGCCGGCGTGCAGATGGCGCTGGAGGCGCTGGAGGAGATCGGCCTGCCCGCCATCATCCGCCCCGCCTATACCTTGGGCGGCACCGGCGGCGGCGTGGCCTACAACCGCGACGACTACATTCATTTCTGCCGCTCGGGGCTGGATGCCTCGCCGGTGGGCCAGATCCTGATCGACGAAAGCCTGCTGGGCTGGAAGGAATACGAAATGGAGGTGGTGCGCGATGCCGCCGACAACGCCATCATCGTCTGCTCGATCGAGAACGTCGATCCCATGGGCGTGCATACCGGCGACTCGATCACCGTGGCGCCGGCGCTGACGCTGACCGACAAGGAATACCAGATGATGCGCTCGGCCTCCATCGCCGTGCTGCGCGAGATCGGAGTCGAGACGGGCGGCTCCAACGTGCAATGGGCGGTAGACCCGAAAACCGGCCGCATGGTGGTGATCGAGATGAACCCGCGGGTGTCGCGCTCATCCGCGCTGGCGTCGAAGGCCACCGGCTTTCCCATCGCCAAGATCGCGGCCAAGCTGGCGGTGGGCTACACGCTGGACGAGCTGGACAACGACATCACCAAGGTCACGCCCGCCAGCTTCGAGCCCTCCATCGACTACGTGGTGACCAAGATCCCGCGCTTCGCCTTCGAGAAGTTCCCCGGCGCCGAGCCACACCTGACCACCGCCATGAAATCGGTGGGCGAGGCCATGGCCATCGGGCGCTCGATCCATGAATCGCTGCAAAAGGCGCTGGCATCGATGGAAACCGGCCTGACCGGCTTCGACGAAATCGACATCCCCGGCGCCGATGATCCGGTCTCGGGCAAGGCCGCCGTCATCAAGGCGATCAGCGCCCAGACCCCAGACCGGCTGCGCACCATCGCCCAGGCCATGCGCGAGGGGCTGAGCGACGACGAGATCCACGCCGTCACCCATTTCGACCCGTGGTTCCTGGCCCGGATCCGCGAGATCGTCGAGGCCGAGGAAACGGTCAAGGCCGAGGGCCTGCCGCGCGACGCCGAAGGGCTGCGCGCGCTCAAGATGATGGGCTTTACCGACGCAAGGCTGGCAAAGCTGACCGGCCGCAGCGAGGCCGAGGTCCGCAAGATGCGCCTTGATGCCGGCGTGAAGGCCTCCTTCAAGCGCATCGACACCTGCGCCGCCGAATTCGAGGCCCAAACCCCCTACATGTATTCCACCTACGAGGCCCCGGTGATGGGCGAGGTGGAATGCGAAGCCCGCCCCAGCGATCGCACGAAGGTGGTGATCCTGGGCGGGGGGCCGAACCGGATCGGCCAAGGGATCGAGTTCGACTACTGCTGCTGCCACGCCTGCTTCGCCCTGTCGGAGGCAGGCTTCGAGACCATCATGGTCAACTGCAACCCGGAAACGGTCAGCACCGACTACGACACCTCGGACCGGCTCTATTTCGAGCCGCTCACCTTCGAGCATGTCATGGAGATCCTGCGGGCCGAGCAGGAAAACGGCACGCTGCACGGGGTCATCGTCCAGTTCGGTGGCCAGACACCGCTGAAACTGGCCAACGCGCTTCACGATGCGGGGATCCCGATCCTCGGCACCAGCCCCGACGCCATCGACCTGGCCGAAGACCGCGAACGGTTCCAGAAGCTGGTGCAGGATCTGGGCCTGAGGCAGCCGCGCAACGCCATCGCCTCCACCGACGAAGAGGCGCTGAAGATCGCGCAGGAAATCGGCTTTCCGCTGGTGATCCGCCCCTCCTACGTCCTGGGTGGGCGGGCCATGGAAATCGTCCGCGACATGGCCCAGCTCGAACGCTACATCACCCAGGCGGTGGTGGTTTCGGGCGACAGCCCGGTGCTGCTGGACAGCTACCTTTCCGGCGCGGTGGAGCTCGATGTCGATGCGCTGGCGGACGGCCGCAACGTCCATGTGGCCGGCATCATGCAGCATATCGAAGAGGCCGGCGTGCATTCCGGCGACAGCGCCTGTTCCCTGCCGCCCCATTCGCTGCCGCAGAAAATCATCGACGAAGTCCGGCGCCAGACCGAAGCATTGGCCCGGGCGCTGAACGTGGTCGGGCTGATGAATGTGCAGTTCGCCGTGAAGGACGACGAAATCTACCTGATCGAGGTCAACCCCCGCGCCAGCCGCACGGTCCCCTTTGTCGCCAAGGCCACCGACAGCGCAATTGCCTCGATCGCCGCCCGGATCATGGCCGGGGAAAAGCTGTCCGACTTCCCCCACCGGCCGCCTTATGATGCGGATGCGGACTATGACTCGGTCCTGCCGCTGGCCGACCCGATGACGCTGGCCGACCCGATGATGCCGTGGTTCTCGGTCAAGGAGGCGGTGCTGCCCTTCAACCGCTTCCCGGGCGTCGATACCATTCTCGGCCCCGAGATGCGCTCCACCGGCGAAGTCATGGGCTGGGACCGCGACTTCCCGCGCGCCTTCCTCAAGGCCCAGATGGGCGCCGGCATGACGCTCCCGCGCGAGGGGCGCGCCTTCATCTCGATCAAGGACGACGACAAGGGGCCGCTGATGCTGGAGGCCGCGCGCACGCTGGTGGATCTGGGCTTTTCGCTGGTGGCCACGCGCGGCACGCAGGGCTGGCTTGAATCCCGCGGCGTCCCCTGCGAGGTGGTCAACAAGGTCTATGAAGGCCGCCCCAACGTGGTGGACATGCTCAAGAACGGCGACATCCAGCTGGTGATGAACACCACCGAGGGCGCGCAGGCGGTCGAGGACAGCCGCGACATCCGCACCAATGCGCTGCAGGACCGGATCCCCTATTTCACCACCGCCGCCGGAGCCCATGCGGCGGCACTGGCGATTCGGGCACAGGCGGAAGGAGAGATCGTGGTCAAGCCGCTCCAGGGCTGACCCGGCGCCCGCCCGCGGCACATGGGCGGAAAACCCGCCACCCCGCGCCGCCGGTCAGACCCGCAGCCCGGAGGGCATGGTCCCCTGCCTCCCCCGGACCACTTGCCCCCCTCCGACGGGACGCCTACATTTCCCGGACATCTTGCACGAGGAAACCGACGTGACCCACACGCCTGCCATTACCGGCACCGGGGTCTTCACCCCCGAACAGGTCATCACCAACGCCGAGCTGGTGGCGACCTTCAACGCCTGGGCCGATCTGCAGAACGAACGCAACGCCGACGCCATCGCCGCGGGCAGGATGGAGCCGATCCAGCACTCCTCGGAAGAATTCATCGTCAAGGCTTCGGGCATCGAACGCCGGCACGTGATGGACAGGACCGGCATCCTCGACCCCGAGGTGATGCACCCGCTGTTCCGCCAGCGCAGCGACGACGAACCCTCGCTGATGGCGGAAATGGGCGTGGACGCGGCGCGCAAGGCGCTGGCGCAGGCCGGCCGCCAGCCCGGGGACGTCGATCTGGTGATCTGCGCCGCCTCGAACATGGAGCGCGCCTACCCCGCAATGGCGGTCGAGATCCAGAACCTGCTGGGCGCGGGCGGCTTCGCCTTCGACATGAACGTGGCCTGTTCCTCGGCCACCTTCGGCATCCAGGCCGCCGCCGACATGATCCGCGCCGGTTCGGTCCGCACGGCGCTGGTGGTCAACCCGGAGATCTGCTCTGGCCACCTGGAATGGCGCGACCGCGACTGCCATTTCATCTTCGGAGACGTGGCCACCGCAACCGTCCTCGAACGCCGGCAGGACGCGAACGGACCTCACTTCGAGATTCTCTCCACCCGCTGCGCCACGCAGTTCTCGAACAACATCCGCAACAACAACGGCTTTCTGCGCCGCTCGCGGCCGGACGGGATGAAGGACCGGCGCGACATGCAGTTCATGCAGAACGGCCGGAAGGTGTTCAAGGAGGTGCTGCCGCTGGTCAGCCAGCACATCACCGACCACATGCAGGCCGAAGACATCGGCCCGAACGACCTCAAACGCCTCTGTCTGCATCAGGCGAACAAGGCCATGAACGACTTTATCGGGAAAAAGGTGCTGGGCCGCACCCCCGCCCCCGAGGAACAGCCCAACATCCTGCAGGACTACGCCAACACCTCTTCGGCCGGGTCGATCATCTGCTTCTCTCGATATTCCGACGACCTGGAGGAGGGCGATCTCGGCCTGATCTGCTCCTTCGGGGCCGGCTATTCGGTGGGCTCGGTCCTGCTGCGCCGCCACGCCTGAGCCGCCGCCGGGGTTTTTCCCGCCCAGATGGAATAGCTGAACCCTGGATTCTCCTTTACCAAATGAGATCAATGTGAGACAGTGAGATGCTTCCCGGAGTTGGGGGAAGTATTCGTGAGTGGGGGCGGTCAAGACGCCTTGGTTGAAGAGTGTGCGGCGGACCTTTCGGGCTCCGCCGCTGTTCGTGAGTAGCCGGCCCCGCTCGCGCCCGAATCCGCCCCCCGATACCGGGAAGGCGCCTTGGGGCTTGCCCGCCGGTCCGGTCTGGCCTTACAGGGCGGGCATGGCCAAGCTCTACTTCAACTACTCGACAATGAATGCCGGAAAATCGACGGTACTGCTGCAGGCTGCGCACAACTACCGTGAAAACGGCATGGATACCTACCTTCTTACCGCCCGCATCGACGGGCGCGCGGGACAGGGCCGGATCGCCTCGCGAATCGGCATCGGCGCCGAAGCCGACACCTTCGATTCCGGCGACGACCTGTTCGACCGCATTCGCCAAAGACTGAACCGGGGCCCGGTGGCCGCGATCTTCGTGGACGAGGCCCAGTTTCTGTCCCCTGCCCAGGTCTGGCAGCTGGCGCGCGCCGTGGACGACCTCGCCGTGCCGGTGCTCTGCTATGGCCTGCGGGTCGATTTCCGGGGCGAACTCTTCCCCGGCTCGGCAACGCTGCTGGCGCTGGCCGACGAAATGCGCGAGGTGCGCACTATCTGCCACTGCGGAAAGAAAGCCACGATGGTGGTACGCCAGGACGAACAGGGGCGCGTCCTCACCACCGGCGAACAGGTACAGATCGGCGGCAATGAAACCTACGTCTCGCTCTGCCGCCGCCACTGGCGCGAGGCCGTCGGCGACCGTCCTCGCCCCTCTTCCTCTTGCCCGAAATACTCCGGGGGGTGAGGCCCGCCAGGGCCGAGGGGGGCAGCGCCCCCCCTCCGCCCCCCTGACCCTCAGACCTTGAGGTTGGGGATGATCTGCTTCTTGCGACTGACCACGCCCGGAAGCACCACGCTGTCGCCATCGGCTTCCACGCCGAAGGACTTCTTCGCCACCGAGCGGACCAGATCATTGGGCACCAGCAGGGTGGATTCCTCGTTCAGAATGTCCACCACGAACATCAGAACCTGATCCACCCCGTCCTCGGCCGCTACCGCCTCCATCGCCTCCATCAGCCCGGCCTTTCGGTCCAGGACCGTCGCCGGAGAGGTGGTCTCCAGAACCGAAACCCGGAACTTCGTCCCGTCCACCTCGTACTGCTTCGAATCCATGCGCAGCAGCTCGGCATCGGAAAAGGCCGACACGTCCGACTTGGCCGCGAACAGTTCGGCGGCATAGTCGGGGATGGAAATGCCCAGCTCGGCCGCCAGCGCCTCGGCCACTTCGCGGTCGCGGTCGGTGGTGGTGGGGGAACGGAACTCCAGCGTGTCCGACAGGATGCAGGACAGCATGGTGCAGCGGATCGCCTCCGGCATCTGCTCCATGTCCTTGCCGATCAGGTCGTGCATGATTGTGGCGGTGCAGGCCACCGGCCGCATGGTAATGTCGATCGGCCCCTTCGTCTCCAGCCCCCCGGCCAGCTTGTGGTGATCGATGATCGCGCGCACATCCGCGCCGTTGATGTTGGCGGGCAGTTCGGCGGGGTTGTTGGTGTCCACGATCACGCAGGGCTGGCCGTTATCGACGTCGGCGATGATCTCCGGTTTCTCCAGCCCCCAGCGCTTCAGCACGAAGGCGGCCTCGGTATTGGGCTCACCCAGGAGTACCGCCTTCGCGGGCGTGCCCTTCACCTCGTTCAGGTACCACGCCCAGATGATGGGCGAACCGGTGGAATCGGTGTCGGGGGACTTGTGGCCAAAGACAAGAGTGGTCATCGCAAGCTTCCTGTTCACGGGAAATGAATTCGCGCGCCTTATAGGCAGGCGGGCCGGCCTTGTCACGGGCTTGTCGCCGCGCGGCGGGGGGGGCAGATGGGCGCGGGCGGCGGGCGCATCCCGGTTGCCGGCATATTCGTCCTGATTTTCGCATCCCGGCGCTTGACTCGGGGCGATCGTGTTCTTAGCTATGCGCCGTTAGCACTCGACAAGGGTGAGTGCTAACAGCCTCGCCGCAGGGAGCGCGGGGTGAAAGGACAATGAACTTTGAGCCTCAAGGAGCTGCAAAGATGGCATTCAAACCGCTTCATGACCGGGTGCTGGTGCGCCGCGTGGAAAGCGAAGAAAAGACCGCCGGTGGCCTGATCATTCCCGACAGCGCGAAAGAAAAGCCCAGCGAGGGCATTGTGGTTGCTTGCGGCGAGGGCGCCCGCAAGGACAGCGGCGAGCTGATCCCGATGTCCGTCAAGGAAGGCGACCGCATCCTGTTCGGCAAGTGGTCGGGTACGGAAGTCACGATCGACGGCGAAGAGCTGCTGATCATGAAGGAAAGCGACATCCTGGGCATCATCGACGACGAAAAGGCCGCCAAGGCCGCCTGAAGGCCGCGCATCGTCGTTCGAACCCGGAAATCCAACCAGGAAACAAGCTGACTCAGGAGAGAGAGAAACATGGCTGCAAAGGACGTCAAGTTCGACACCGAAGCCCGCAATCGCATGATGGTCGGTGTCAACATTCTTGCCGACGCCGTGAAGGTGACGCTTGGCCCCAAGGGGCGCAACGTCGTGATCGACAAGAGCTTCGGCGCGCCGCGCATCACCAAGGACGGTGTGACGGTCGCCAAGGAAATCGAGCTTGAGGACAAGTTCGAGAACATGGGTGCGCAGATGGTGAAGGAAGTCGCCTCGCGCACCAATGATGAGGCCGGCGACGGCACCACCACCGCCACGGTTCTGGCCCAGGCCATCGTCACCGAAGGCATGAAGCGCGTGGCCGCCGGCATGAACCCGATGGACCTCAAGCGCGGCATTGACCTCGCCACCGACAAGGTCGTCGCGGAAATCAAGAAGATGGCCCGCGAGGTCAAGGACAGCGACGAGGTCGCCCAGGTCGGCACCATCTCGGCCAACGGCGAAGAGGAAATCGGCCGCCAGATCGCCGACGCCATGCAGAAGGTCGGCAACGAGGGCGTCATCACCGTCGAAGAGAACAAGGGTCTGGAGACCGAAACCGAAGTGGTCGAAGGCATGCAGTTCGACCGCGGCTATCTTTCGCCCTACTTCGTCACCAATGCCGACAAGATGACCGCCGAGCTGGAAGACGTGCTCATCCTGCTGCACGAGAAGAAGCTGAGCTCGCTGCAGCCGATGGTGCCGCTGCTTGAATCGGTGATCCAGTCGCAAAAGCCGCTGCTGATCATCGCCGAGGACGTGGAAGGCGAGGCCCTGGCCACGCTTGTGGTCAACAAGCTGCGCGGCGGGCTGAAGGTTGCCGCCGTCAAGGCGCCGGGCTTCGGTGATCGTCGCAAGGCCATGCTGCAGGACATCGCCATCCTGACCGGCGGCCAGGTGATCTCGGAAGATCTGGGCATGAAGCTGGAGAATGTGACCCTCGACATGCTCGGCAGCGCCAAGAAGGTCATCATCAAGAAGGATGACACGACCATCATCGACGGCGCCGGCGACAAGGCCGAGATCGAGGCCCGCGTTGCCCAGATCCGCACCCAGATCGAGGAGACCACCTCGGACTACGACCGCGAGAAGCTGCAGGAGCGCGTGGCCAAGCTGGCCGGCGGCGTTGCCGTGATCCGCGTCGGCGGCATGACCGAGGTCGAGGTGAAAGAGCGCAAGGACCGCGTCGATGACGCTCTGAACGCCACCCGCGCCGCGGTGCAGGAAGGTGTCGTGGTCGGCGGCGGTGTCGCCCTGGTCCAGGCCGGCAAGGTGCTGAAGGATCTCAAGGGCGCCAACGAAGATCAGGACGCCGGCATCGCCATCGTCCAGAAGGCTGTCGAGGCTCCGCTGCGCCAGATCGCCGAGAATGCCGGTGTTGACGGTGCCGTGGTGGCCGGCAAGGTCCGCGAAAGCGACACGGCCTCCTTCGGCTTCAATGCCCAGACCGAAACCTATGGCAACCTGTTCGAGGACGGCGTGATCGACCCGGCCAAGGTGGTCCGCACCGCGCTGGAGGATGCCGCTTCGGTCGCCGGGCTGCTCATCACCACCGAAGCCATGGTGGCCGACAAGCCCGAGCCGAAAGGCGCCAATGCCGGCGGCGGCATGCCCGACATGGGCGGCATGGGCGGCATGATGTAAGCCGACCCGAACCGCAACGGTTCACGGGGGCTGCCTTCGGGCAGCCCCTTTTTCGATGTGCGCGCCGGGACTTGCCGCAACGACTGCTCGCGCGGATGTGGGCAGATGTGCGGGACCGGGCAGTTGACCGGGGGGCCGGCGGCGGTCATCGTTTCGCCCATGTCCTTTCGCCTTGCCCTGCTGATCGCGCTGACCATGACCGCCTTTGCCGCCAATTCGCTGCTGAACCGGCTGGCCGTGGACAGCGGCGCAATCACGCCGGGGGCGTTTTCCTTCACACGGGTTGCCGCGGGTGTGGCGATGCTGGGCCTCCTGGCCATGCACCGGCGGAGACGGATGCCGGTGGGGTGGCGGCAGCTGATCGGAGCACCGGCGCTGGCGGCCTACATGATCGGGTTTTCGCAGGCCTACCGTACGCTCGACGCGGGCGTGGGGGCGCTGATCCTGTTCGGCGCGGTGCAGATCACCATGTTCCTGTTCGCCGCCCTGTCCGGGTCGCCCGCCACGGGACGGCAGGTCGCGGGCGCGGCAGTCGCCTTTGCCGGCCTGGTCTGGATCCTGTGGCCGGGCCGGGGCTGGCAGGCCGAGCCGGCCGGCGCTACGATGATGGTGGTGGCAGGCGTCGGCTGGGGCGCCTATACGCTTGCCGGCAGGGGCGAGGCGGATCCGGTTTCGGCAACCGCAGCGAACTTCGCGATGGCCCTGCCGCTGGTGGCGCTGCCCCCGTACCTTTCGGGCGAACTGGCTGCGGGAGGCGCGCCGTCCGGCCTTGCCTTGGCGGTCCTGTCGGGCGCGGTGACCTCGGGGCTTGGCTATGCGCTGTGGTACGCGATCGTGCCGCTCATCGACGCGGCAGTGGCGGCGCTGGTGCAGCTGAGCGTGCCCGTGATCGCGCTGGCGGGCGGAGCGCTGCTTCTGGCCGAGGCGCCAAGCCCGCGGTTTCTGGTCGGTACGGCTCTGGTTCTGGGCGGCATCGCCCTGTCGCTCAGAAGACGCGCGCGGCAGGCGTCGTGACCGACGACGACACGGTATTTCGGTGCCGTGAGCCCGCCATCCACAACTTGTTGGCGTTATCCACAAAATAAGGCTTGCCAGAAAGGTTCGGCGGGATCACCATATCTGGTAGGAAGGCACGGCCGAGCCCGCGCTTTCTGTAGCAGGCAACTAGCACTTGGGGTGCCTCGCGCCCTCTGACGCTAGAGCAAGATGAGGTGACAGCATGGCCCTTTCCGAACACATTCTGGAGGACGACCTTCACCCGATCGACATCGTCGAGGACCTCGCGGCGCATCACGACTGGGATTTCGATCGCATCGGGGACGACCAGATCGCCATGGCGGTCGAGGGCCAGTGGCGGACCTATTCGATCACGCTTGCCTGGTCGGGTCATGACGAGACGCTGCGCCTGATCTGCACCTACGAAATGGAGCCGCCCGAGGAGCATCTGGGCGGGCTCTACGAACTGATCAACGACATCAACGATCAGTGCTGGGCCGGTGCCTTCACCTGGTGGGCAGAGCAGAAGCTGATGGTGTATCGTTACGGGTTGATGCTGACTGGCGGTCAGACAGCCAGTGCCGAGCAGATCGACCGGATGATCACCGCGGCGGTGCTGAGCGCCGAGCGCTATTACCCTGCGGTCCAGCTGCTGCTGTGGGGCGGGCGAAGCCCGCGCGAGGCGTTGCAGGTTGCCATTGCCGAAGCCTGGGGGCGCGCGTAAACCCGGACCCGGGGCTGACAACGGCGGGAGGGGCGATCCATGGTGATGGAAGCGGTTGCCGACCGGGGGCTGGTGCTTCTGGGCTGCGGCAGGATGGGGTCGGCGTTGCTGAGCGGCTGGCTGGAGGGCGGTCTGCCCGCGGCCGAGGTCTGGGTCGTCGATCCCGCTCCTTCCGACTGGGTGCTGGCGCAGGGGGTGCATGTGAACGCGCCGCTGCCCGAGAGCCCGGCCATTGCCCTGGTGGCGGTGAAGCCGCAGATGATGGGCGAAGCCCTGCCGGCACTGAAGGCGCTGGGCGGCGGTGGAACCCTGTTCGTGTCGATTGCCGCGGGCACGCCGATTTCGACCTTCGAGGCGGCGCTGGGGGCGAGCACGCCGATCGTGCGGGCGATGCCGAACACGCCGGCGGCGATTCGGCGCGGGATCACGGCGCTGGTTGGCAATGCCGCCTGTGGCGAGGGCGACCTGGCCTTGGCCGAGAGCCTTCTGGCCGCGGTCGGGCAGACCGTGCGGCTGGAGGACGAATCGCAGATGGATGCGGTGACCGGCGTCAGCGGTTCCGGCCCGGCCTACGTGTTTCATCTGATCGAGACCCTGGCCGCGGCGGGCGAGGCACAGGGGTTGTCGCCGGATCTGGCACTGCAACTGGCGCGTGCGACGGTGGCCGGGGCCGGGGCACTGGCCGAGGCCTCGGACGAAAGTCCTGCGCAACTGCGGGTGAACGTGACCAGCCCCGGCGGCACTACGCAGGCAGCGTTGGAAGTTCTGATGGATGAGGAAACCGGCTTTCCGGCACTGATGAGGCGCGCGGTGGCGGCGGCAACGGAACGATCGCGGGAGTTGTCGCGTGGCTGAGATTTCGTTTGACGATTTCCTGGCGGTGGATATCCGCGTGGGCCGCGTGGTTCGGGCCGAGCCCTACCCGGAGGCGCGCAAGCCCGCCATCAAGCTGTGGATCGATTTCGGCCCCGAGATCGGAGAGAAGAAATCCTCGGCCCGGATCACGGCCCATTACACGCCTGGTGATCTGGTCGGACGGCAGGTGCTGGCGGTGGTAAATTTCCCGCCGCGCCAGATCGGGCGGTTCATGTCCGAAGTTCTGGTGCTGGGTGTGCCGGACGCAGATGGCGGGATTGTCCTGGTCGGGCCGGATCAGGCCGTGCCCGAGGGCGGGCGGCTGCATTGATGCGGGGATCAGGGGGGCGCTGCCCCCCTCGGCCCGGCGGGCCTCACCCCCCGGGATATTTTCAGGCCAGAAAAAGAATGGGCGGGGGAGTGGATCGGTATCGCGGTGGCGGGTCGGCCTTTTTCCGCTGCGCTCAGCCTCGGTGCGCAAGGCGCGACAGCAGGCCCCTGCGGCGTGGCGATTCGGCGGGGTCTGCGAGCGGCGCCGGAGGGATGCGGCTGAGAATGAGCCAGGGCCGGGTCGCGGCGCTGCCGCCGCCGCAGGCAGACATGCCGAAGGGGTCGAAGATCTTGACCAGACCGGGGTTGTTGCGGTCGTCCACATAGACGGCGCCGCACCAGTCCCGGCTGCGGGCATGGGAAAACATCGCCTCCGCCCGGTCGAGCGCCTGCCGGAAGGCGGTCTCGCTGGCGGGCCGGTCGGGGGGCGGTGCGTCCGGGTCGTGGACATACCAGCCCTCGGGCGCGGTGCGCAGCCGGGTCCACAGCGCGTCGAGGTCGGGCCAGGTCAGGATGCCCTCGAACCGCCCGGCAAGAGCGTCCCGGTAGATCCTGACCGCGTTGTCGGCCGAATCTTCTGGCAACGTGCCGGTCCGGGTCATGTTTCCTCCTCTTCGCATCGCCTGGATGGGCGGCATCCCGCATTACATGCACCGATCTGCATGCGCTGCAACCCCGCACCGGAAACCGGCTGGCCAAGGCGGGCCGGGCCTGACATAGCTTGGGCCCAGGATCTGACAGGATGAAAGGTTGGCCATGACCCGCATCATCTCCGCCCTGTCCGAGATTTCGGACCGTTACGACGCGCTGCTTGTCGATCTGTGGGGCTGCGTCCACAACGGTGTCACCGCCTTTCCCGAGGCCGTTGACGCGTTGCAGGCCTATCGCGCGGGGGGTGGGACGGTGTGCCTGCTGACCAACTCTCCGCAGCCGCGCAAGGGAGTGGCACGGCAGTTGCAACGCTTTGGCGTGCCCGAGGACAGCTGGGATACCATCGCGACCAGCGGCGACAGCGCCCGGGCGGCCATGTTCCGGGGCGTAGTCGGCAGACGGGTGTTCTTCATGGGCGAGTGGGAACGCGATGCCGGATTCTTCGAACCCATCCACGTGGTCGAGAACCCGGTGCCCATCGAACTTGTCCCCCTGGAAGAGGCCGAGGGCATCGTCTGCTGCGGCCCGTTCGATCCCTTCGCCGACCCCGAGGTGAACCGTCCCACCTTTCTTTATGCCAAGCAGAAGGGGATGAAGCTGCTCTGCGCCAACCCCGATATCGTGGTGGACCGGGGCGCGCGGCGCGAATGGTGCGCAGGGGCTCTGGCCCGGCTTTACACGGAAATGGGGGGCGAGAGCCTCTATTTCGGCAAGCCGCACCCGCCGATCTATGACCTCGCCCGCCGCCGGTTGGCCGAGATCGGACAGCTGGTGCCCGAGGCGCGGATGCTGGCGATCGGCGACGGGTTGCATACCGACATTGCCGGGGCGATGGGCGAGGATATCGATTCCCTGTTCATCACCGGCGGCCTCGCCGCGGTCGAGACGGGAACCAAGGATCACCCCGATGAAGCAGCCCTGAACGCCTATCTGGAAAAGGAAGAGATGTCTCCGACCTATGCCATCGGGAAATTGCGCTGACGAAAAGGGGTTGATTTTCTGCACCTGCAAAGCAATAAAGTTGCATGAAAATGGCTATTCGCCGAACAAAATTACCCGATATGACCCGAGAGGATGACATGCTGGACAATCTTCCGCGCGGCACGATCTGCATCGAAGATATCGAAATGGGGATGACCCGTTATCTGCGGAAGGTCGTGACCGACGAGGATATCGAGCTGTTCGCGCGGGTCTCGACCGATCGAAATCCGGTGCATCTGGACGATGACTATGCGCGTGACACGATCTTCCAGGGCCGGATCGCGCATGGCATGCTGACGGCGGGGCTGATCTCGGCAGTGATTGGCGAGCAGCTTCCGGGCCACGGTACGGTCTACATGGGGCAGACGCTGAAATTTCTCGCCCCGGTGCGGCCGGGCGACACGGTTCACGCCGAGGTCAAGGTGATCGACATCGACATCGCGAAACGGCGGGTCAAGCTGGATTGCCACTGCTCGGTGGATGGAAAGAAGGTTCTGGTCGGCGAAGCCATGGTGCTGGCACCCAGTCGCAAGTTCGACTGAGCCGGGGTCGGCGGAGGCCCGCAAGCGGGCCACGTCTTCTGCTGGCCACGCCTTGCGGCGCGGCGGTGCCTCCGGCGGGAGTATTTCGGGCAAGAGGAAGGGGGCAAGGCAGGGGACCGGCGCGCGCGGGAGCCGGGCGGTGCCGGGGCATTTTTCCTCATGGTTGATGCCGGTGAAGGGGGGCCGCTGTACAGGATGTCGCGCCGTCTTGCGGAAGGTCGCAGGGAAGGTTAGGCAGGCCCCATGCGGATCATCCGGGACTATCAGTTCGTCGAACCCGAAGATCGCGGCGCCTCTGCCGCGATCGGTAATTTCGACGGGGTTCACCTGGGTCACCAGTCGGTGATCGACCTTGCCCGCAAGGCCGCGCCGCGCGCGCCGCTGGGCGTTGTCACCTTCGAGCCCCACCCGCGCGAATATTTCGCTCCCGACGCCCCGCCCTTTCGCCTGATGCGACGTGAGGCCCGAGCCCACCGGCTGGAAAAGCTGGGGGTGGAAAAGCTTTATGAACTGAATTTCAACGCTGCCCTTGCCGCGATGACGCCCGAGGAATTCGCCCGAAAGGTGGTTGCCGACGGGCTGGGGCTGGCGCATGTGGTGGTGGGGGGTGATTTCCGTTTCGGCAAGGGGCGCAGCGGCAATGCGCAGGACATGGTTCGATTCGGCCGCGAGATGGGTTTCGGCGTGACCGTGGCCCCGCTTCTGGAAAGCGGCGACAGGGTGGTGTCCTCGACCGCGATTCGCCGCGCCCTTTCCGAGGGCCGCCCGCGCGACGCGCGCGACATGCTGGGCCACTGGCACCGGATCGACGGGCCCGTCATCGCCGGCGAACAACGCGGGCGGGAGATGGGCTTTCCCACCGCCAACATGTCGATCGAAGGGCTGCACCCGCCCGCCTTCGGGGTTTACGCGGTACTGGTCGATATCCTCGAAGGGCCGCATGCCGGCAGCTGGCGCGGTGCCGCGAGCCTTGGCGTGCGGCCGATGTTCGATGGAAAGGTTGCCAATCTCGAAACCCATATCTTCGATTTCTCGGGCGATCTGTACGGCGTGCAACTGTCCGTCGGGCTGGTGGAATACCTGCGCCCCGAGATGACATTCGACAGCCTCGACGCGCTGGTCGCGCAGATGCGCAAGGATTGCGACCGCGCCCGCGAGATCCTGGACCAGCTGTGAAGGATCCGATCGACAGATCCGGGCTGGCGCCCCGCTTCTGGGAGCGCAAGCCGCTTGCGCGCCTGACCCGCCGCGAATGGGAGGCGCTGTGCGACGGTTGCGGAAAGTGCTGCCTGAACAAGCTGGAGGACGAGGACACCGGCGAGGTGGCGCTGACCCGTGTCGCCTGCCGGCTGCTGGACGACCACTCCTGCCGCTGTGCGCAATATGACATCCGCCACCAGTTCGTTCCCGAATGCATCGTCCTGCGCCCCGAGAACCTAGACGACAACGCCTACTGGATGCCGCAGACCTGCGCCTATCGGCTGGTGCGGGAAGGTCGGCCGCTTTACTGGTGGCATCCGTTGATCTCGGGCGACCCGGAAACCGTGCACGAGGCCGGAATTTCCGTGCGCGGCCTTACGGTCAGCGAATTCGAAACCCCCGAAGAAGAGTGGGAAGACCACATCCTGGAGGAGCCAATCTGATGTTCTTTGCCTCCGACAATGCCGGCCCGGTGCATCCGGCGATCATGGACGCGGTGGCCGCCGCCAATGAAGGTTTTGCCCCCGCCTACGGGGCTGATGCGCTGATGGAGGAAGTACGCAGGCAACTGCGCGAGATCTTCGAGGCCCCCCAGGCCGCGATCTACCTGGTGGCCACGGGCACGGCGGCCAATTCTCTGGCGCTGGCCACCTTGGCGCAGCCCTGGCAGACGGTGTTCTGCGCCCCCGTCGCCCATATCCACGAGGACGAGTGCAACGCCCCCGAATTCTACACTGGCGGGGCCAAGCTGACCCTTGTCCCGGGCGAGGACCGGATGAGCGCCGACGCCCTGCGCGCCACCATCGAGGCCG
This sequence comes from Piezobacter thermophilus, assembly GCF_055386745.1. Lineage (NCBI taxonomy): Bacteria > Pseudomonadati > Pseudomonadota > Alphaproteobacteria > Rhodobacterales > Paracoccaceae > Piezobacter > Piezobacter thermophilus. Next base: position 2,674,053 of record NZ_AP042380.1, read on the forward strand.
AAGAAACCCGCGGCGTGCACGGCCCCCAGCGCGGCCCGGTCTCGATCACCCAGGTGACCGAGCGCGGCACCGTGTATTCCCTGGACGAACTGCGCGCGCTGACGGCGGTGGCGAAGGACTACGGCCTGCCCGTGCACATGGACGGGGCGCGTTTTGCCAATGCGCTGGTGCGGCTGGGCTGCTCCCCGGCCGAGATGACATGGAAGGCAGGCGTGGATGCGCTCTCCTTCGGGGGAACCAAGAACGGCTGCATGGGGGTCGAGGCGGTGATCTTCTTCGACCCCGCCCATGCCTGGGAATTCGAGCTGCGCCGCAAGCGGGGGGCGCATCTGTTTTCCAAGCATCGCTATCTGTCTGCGCAGATGGCCGCGTATCTGGAGGGCGAGCTGTGGCTTGACCTCGCCCGCGCCGCCAACGCCAATGGCGCCAGGCTGGCGACGGGTCTGCGCGCCGCCGGCGCGGCGTTCCTGCACGAGCCCCAGGCCAACATGATCTTCGCCGCCCTGCCCCGCCGCATCCACCGGCGGCTGCACGAGGCGGGCGCGGCCTACTACATGTGGAACTGCACGCTGGAGGGCGACGACCCCGACGAGATGCTGGCCGGGCGGTTCGTCTGCGACTGGTCCATCAGTCGGGATCAGATCGACCGCTTCGTGGATCTGGTCGCGGGCTGAGATCTGGTCGCGGGCTGAGCCACCCCGCGCCCGGCCGGGAGCCGGGGGAAATGGCCGGCGGATCCTGCCGGGGCATGCCGGCTCTCTGATCGGATGGTTTCGCTTTGCCCGGGGCGCAACGCGACCCGGGCATGCGCCCGCCCGCCCCGTCGCCCCGAAGGTGCGCCTTTGGCACAGTCGCTTTGAAGGTGCGCATTCGCGCCCACCCGGGCGGCCGCCTGCCCTCCTCTTGAGCAGAGAATTGAATAAGCTCAGCCGCGGCGCGCCCTATCGCAACCCGTCCTCGCCCTTCACCTCCTCGGCCGCCAGCCCGCCCATGCGGTGGTGAATGCGCGGACCGCGGGCCATGGCCAGCGCCAGCAGCAGCTCATCCGCCCGCGGCCCGTCGGAGATGCCGATCTCGATCCCGTCGAAATGGCTGCGCACATAGGCGGCGTTGATGTGCCCCAGCGGTACGTCGATGCGCGTGCCCACGCCCCCCGCCTTCATGCAGGAGGGGACGATAGCCTTTGCCTCGCCCAGACGCGCACGCATGGCATAACCGCCGGGCACATGCCACAGCGCGGTATGCTCCAGCTCACCCCCCTCGCCGACGATGGCGGCCTTGCCATAGCCGTCGATCCCCTCGATCCCGCCCATCGCCTCGATCAGGCGGTCGGTCATCATCAGGCCCAGCGGCTTGAGATCCTCCATCGCCGGCTGCAGATCCGCGACGAAGCGCCCGGCAAAGGGGTTTTTCACCACCGCCACGACCGCGGCCCGGCGCCTCGGCTGCGCGGGCGGCGGGCCGCCGTCATGGTGGATGTCCTCGATGAAGGTGACGATCTTGCGCAGGGGAAAATCAGGCATGGGCTGTGTCCTTCGTTGCCATGTCGATGAAATCGCACCAGCCGGTCGTGCGCAAGTGCCCCGAAAGACCCAAGAGCGCCGCCTCGATCAGGCCGCGGCGGCGGCAGGCCTCGGCCTGCGCCAACCCCCGGTCCAGCGCCGCGGCGATTTCGGTCGCGCTCAGCGGCGCCACCCCGACCGTCACCAGTCTCTCGCCCAGGTCGCTGTCAGGGACCAGATCCCGGGCCGGCCGGCGGCGCACCCTAGCACTTCCCGGCAGGTCTACCGCATTGGCGATCAGCGTCGCCGCCGCGTCCGCCTGTGCTGCGCTGCGAGCCAGCACGGTGACCGTATCGGCAATCCCCAGCGAGTGGCTGCGCCCGCGCCAGCCCGACGTGGCCACTCCGCGCACCGGGCTGCGGTCGGGGATGCGGATGAGTCCGCCCGGCACCCCCGCCACCGCCGCCGTCATCGCCTCTGCCGGCGCCAGATGCAGCGCCACGTCGCCGCCATTGTTCACCCAGGCCCGGCGCAGCGGCCCGGCCGCGACCATCTCCCGCAGGATCTCGTCGGCCACGGCGCCGGCCACGGCCGCCATGGGGGTGATGAAGCCCTCTGCGGCAAAGGGGGCCACCGCCGCCGCCATTTCCCGCGCCACGACCCCGCGGGGCTGCATGGCCCTTCCGGCCGGCGCCCGCAACAGGTCCAGCTCGGCAACCAGTTCCTCCAGCACGGAGGCAAAACGCCGCGCCGCCGCCGCCAGGGCCGCCTTCCGCCCCGCCCCCCGCGCCTCGACGATCAGGTCGATGGGCCCATGATGCAGATGCAGCCGCCGCCCGTCGGGCAGGAAGGAAACCTGCGGCCCGCCCGCCATGCTAGAGATCCTCTCCGGGCCGGCTCAGGGCGCGGATCTCGCCCCCATATTCACCGCCATGTTCGAGAATGTCGCGCATATCGCGAATCTTCTCCACATGTCCGCCCATCGCCGCATAATCCCCGCGCGCAAGAGTGAACTCCAACGGCGCGACAAGGGCCGGCGTCGGCACATGTCCGAACGAGCCCTCGGGCATGTCCATCACGTCCACCATCAGGGTGATGCCCCCGCCCGGCCAGACCGTGGCCGGCACCCCGCCACAGCTGACCCGCACCCGCCCGGCATGCACCGCCCGCGTCAGCCGCACCGGGTTGGCCGTGACCCCCGCTCGCAGACTGCCCCCGGCACCGGCCATGAACAGCACCGAACACAGGGCCGGTTCGCAATTCTCGGCGATCAGATCGACCGTCGGGCGCAGATCCTCGGGCAGAGGCGCCGGGCGCGGCACCAGATCCTCGTCCAGCACGTAATAGCCCCACTGCTCGCCGGTGGTGGACACCATCAGCAGCGTCAGCCCCGGCCTCGCACCCTTCTTCGGATCCCATTCGCCCAGAATGGTCAGCGGATCCTCGATATCCGTCCCCCCCCAGCCCGAGCCCGGCTCGGCCACCCGGAAATAGCGCCCCGGCGTCGAGCGGTGCCCACGGATGCGTATCCCGGTGGGCGCCCAGCCCAGAACCTTGCCAGCCTGATGCTCGCTGACCACCCCGGTGATGTGATCGTCCACCACCACCACCTCGTCCACCTTGCCCTGCCACTGACCCGCGAACATCCCCGCCGTGGCCGAGCCGCAGCCCACCCGCATCCGCTCTTCCCGCACCCCGTCCACAATCGGCGGCTGACCCGCCTGCACCACCACCGAGGCACCGCCGTCCACAGTCAGCTCAACCGCCTCGCGATTGCACAGGCGCAGCAGCACGTCGCAAGTCGCACGTCCCTCGGCCTTGCTGCCGCCGGTCAGGTGATCGACACCTCCCAGACTCATCATCTGAGACCCATATTCCGCTGTGGTCACATGGCCCACAACCTCGCCGCGCGACCGCACCCAGGCGGCCTCGGAGCCAAGATGCCGGTCGGTGTCGATCTTCACCTTGACCCCGCAATAGGAAAAGATCGCCTCGGTCACCACGGTGACGAAATCCACCCCGTCCAGTTCGCGGCTGACGATGAAGGGCGCGGGCTTGTAATCGGGATAGGTGGTCCCCGCCCCCGCCCCGGTCACGAAAAGATCATCCCCCGACACCTCGCGCCCGTCCCAATGGGCCTTGAGGAAAGGCTTGATCTCGTCGCCACGATCCAGCGACCGGTCCAGCACGGTCAGCGGATCGCAACGCATGATGCGCCCGCCCATATTGGCATAGCGATCGCAGGCGCCGATCCGGCCCTCGGCGATATAGCACATCACCGGACAGGCATCGCAGCGGATCTTGTCCTCGCGCATCCGGCGGGCGCTCATCGCCGCGCCCTCCCGCCTTTTTCTGGCCGGAAATATCCCGGGGGAGTCCGCCGCAGGCGGACGGGGGCAGAGCCCCCCGCGGCCCTGCCCGGCCTCATCTTCCCGCCTCGCGGATTGCCGCCAGAACCCGGTCCGGCCGTGCCGGCAACCGCGTGATCCGCGCCCCGCAGGCATGGCGGATCGCGTTCAGGATGGCCGGAGCAGTAGGGATCAGCACATGCTCGCCCAACCCCTTGGCGCCGAAAGGCCCCTCGGGGTCGGGCTTCTCGATCAGGATCGAACGGATCCGGGGCATGTCGCCCACCGTCGGAATCAGATAGTCATGCAGGTTCTCGGTGCGGCCGGGGACGAATTCCTCCATCAGCGCCATCCCCAGACCCTGGGCGATGCCACCCTCGATCTGGCCCTTCGCCAGAGCCGGATTGATCGCGCGGCCCACGTCATGGGCGGCGGTGACCCGCCGCACCCGAACCGTGCCAAGGCCGGTATCCACCTCGACCTCGGCCATCTGCGCGCCATATCCGTAAACCGCATAGGGCGCGCCCTGCCCGTTCTCGTCCAGCGCCCCGGTCGGCGGGTCATAGCTTTCCTCGGCGGCCAGAACATAGCCGTGTTCGTCGGGCGCCATCGCCGCAAGGTCGATGCGCCGCTCGCCGCGCCCGTCCCGGACCCGCAGCGCGCCCGGCTCGGGTTCAATCACCGCATCATCACCCATGTTGGTCAGCACCAGGATCCGCGCCCGCAGCGCCCGGCCGGCACGCAGCGCCGCATTGCCGGTGACGAAGGTCTGGCGCGAACCCGAGGTCTTGCCACAATCGGGCGTCAGCGCCGTGTCGGCTCCGACCAGTTCCAGATCCGACAGCGCCACGCCCAGCGCATCGGCGCAGATCTGCGCAATCACCGTGTTCGAGCCCTGCCCGATATCCACCGCCCCCTGGTGCAGCACGATCCGGCCCTCGGCCGTCACGCCGAGGCGGATGGTGGCGGGATTGGGCAGCGCCGTGTTGCCGCAGCCATACCAGCACGAAGCCACCCCCACGCCGCGCCGGAGCCGCGCGCCGGTGTCATTGACCGCCCGCGCCTCGGCCAGCGCCTCGGCCCAGGGCCGGGCCAGCGCATCCAGGCAGTCGCGGATGCCCACCCCGAACAGCTGCTGCCCGCACACGGTGCGATCCCCGTCGCCCAGCGCGTTGATGCGGCGGAACTCCAGCCGGTCGATCCCCGCCGCCAGTGCAAGATCGTCGAACAGGATTTCCTGCACGATCGCCGCCTGCGGCACGCCGAAGCCCCGGAACGCCCCCGAAACCGGGCCGTTGCTGTGCACCGCCCGCGCCTCGGCGCGGTAATTCGGAATGCTGTAGGGCCCCGAGGCATGAACCGGCACCCGAACCGCCACGGTCGGACCCCAGCTGGCATAGGCCCCGGTGTCGAAATCGCCCTCGAATTCCATCGCCAGCAGCCGCCCCTCCGAATCGGCCGCCGCCCGCGCCCGCAGCCGCGACGGATGCCGCTTGGTGGTCGCAGCCATGCTCTCGCGGCGGCTGTAGGCCATCCGGCAGGGCTGCCCGGTCAGCAGCGCAACCAGCCCCAGAAAGGGTTGCACGGAAAGATCCAGCTTGGAGCCGAAACCGCCGCCGGTGGCCGCTGGAATGACCCGCACCCGCCCGGGCGGCAGGCCCAGCAGGCGGGCAGTATCGTCGCGGTCCATCACCGGTGCCTGGGTGCAGGCCCGGATCACCAGGACATCGCCCTCCATCCATGCCGCGCCGGCCTCGGGCTCCACATAGGCGTGTTCGACGAAAGGGGTCTCCACCGTCACCTCGGCCTGCACCGCCGCCGCCGCAAAGCCCGCCTCCACATCGCCGCGCCGCACCCGGCCGGTAATCAGGATATTGCCGTCGCGCCCCTCGTGCAGTTGCATCGCATCCCAGGCCAGGGCGCGATCGAGACCCAGAACCGGCTCTTCCGGCTGCCACGTCACCGGGAAGCGGTCGAGGTCCAGCGCATCGACCACGTCCGGCGGGCCGGCCACCACCGCCACCGCCTCGCCCCGCATGCGCACGCGCCCCTCGGCCAGCGCGGGCTGATCCGCATAGGCGGGGATGGTGCCGAAACGGTTTTCGCCCGGCACGTCGGCGGCGGTAAAGACCCGGACCCCCTCGGGCACCCAGCCGGCCACATCGCCAAGGGTGAAGCGAGCCGCAAAATGCGGCGACCGCACGACCCGCAGCAGGAGCGCGCCGGGCGGCCATTCGTCGGCGCCGAAAGCTTCTACACCGGTCACCTTCGGCACACCGTCCAGCCGAGGCAGCGGCTTGCCCACGGCACCGCCCGGCTCCGGCGCGGGGGACGCGCCGCTGCCCGCCGCGTCCAGAACCGCCTCGACGATGCTTGCATAGCCCGTGCAGCGGCACAGAACCCCGCCCAGCGCGTCCTCGACGCAAGCGCGGTCGGGAAAGGGCGTGTGCCGCAAAAGCGCCGCCGCCGCCATCAGCATGCCCGGCGTGCAGATCCCGCACTGCGCCGCGCCATGGCGCAGGAAGGCGGCCTGAAGCCGCTCTCCGATCTCGCCGCCGACCCCTTCCACCGTGGTCACGCGCCGCCCTGCCGCATGCGCCACCGGGGTCAGGCAGGCGCAGACCGGCTCGCCGTCCAGAAGCACGGTACAGGCCCCGCAATCGCCCGCATCGCAACCCACCTTGGTGCCGGTCAGGCCAAGATCCTCGCGCAGCACCGACGACAGCCGCCGCCCCGGCGCCACGCGGATGTCATGGCACGCGCCATTGACCGTAAGGGTGATCGCCTGGCGGTCGGTCATTGGCCATCCTCCCCGGCCAGTTCCGCAAGCGCGCGGCGCAGAAGCGTCACCGCCGCCTCCAGCCGATAGCCGGCATCGGCCCGCACATCCGAGATCGGCGACAAGGCCGCCCGAACCGCCCCGGCATCAAGCGCCCCGGCCAGATCCGCCAGCGGCAGCCCGACAAGCGCAGATTCGGCCTCGCGCAACCGGACCGGCACCGGGCTGCACGCCCCGACGGCAAGCGCGACCGACTCCGCGCACCCGTTCCCGGCATCAATACGTTCGCGCCCGTTCCGGGCATCAGGGCGTTCGCTCCCGTTCCGGGCGACCACCCGCACGGCGACCGAGACGATCGAGATGACCAGATAGCGCCGCGACCCCAGCTTCAGAAACCGGCTGTGTCCCGCACCCTCCGCACGCGGAACATGAACCGCAACGACCAGTTCGCCGGGCGCCAGAACGGTGCGCCGCACCCCGGTGATGAAGGCGCCAAGCGACACAAGCCGGCGGCCCGTGGCCGAGGCGATCTCGACCCGCGCCTCCAGCGCCAGCAGCGGCGGCACCCCGTCGGCCGCCGGAGAGGCATTGCACAGGTTCCCCCCCACCGTGCCGGCATTCTGGATCTGCACCGATCCGACCTCGTGCGCCGCGTCGCGCAGCATGTCGAAACCGGGCGGCAGTTCGGCGTGCAGGATGTCGGCCCAGGTGGTGGTCGCGCCTATGCGCCAACCCTGCCCGGTAGAGGTGATGCCGCGCAGCTCGGCAATCCCGGTCAGGTCGAGCACCGGCCCCGGCAGCGTTTGCGCCTCGGTCGCCGGGAAAAGGTCGGTGCAGCCGGCCGCCGGGGTCATCGGCTGCCGGGCAAGAATGTCGAGCGCCTCGTTCAGCGTTTCCGGCCGGAAATGCTCGCCCACTGGCACCTCCTCGCGCCCCGGCGCATCCTTCCCCGTCTGGATACAGGCGGACTTTGGGGCAGCACCTGCGGCACTGTCAACACGGGATGGAGGAAAGTCCACGGCGAACGGGCGAGGCGAAGGGCCGCAGAGCGGCGACGGGCGCGGGATTCAGACACCGAGGTGACGTTCGATGATCCGGTGATCGGCCCGCAGCGCCGCCGCGTCGAGCGTTTCCAGATTGCGGCCGTTCTCGATGAAGGCGACGCGATCGGCGATGGAAAGCACCGCATCGACCCGCTGTTCCACCAGCAGCACCGCAGTGCCGCGGTCGCGCATCAGGGCGACCACCTTCCGGATCGCCTCGATCATCGAGGGCTGAAGCCCCTCGGTCGGCTCGTCCATCAGCAGCAATTCGGGGCGCAGGCAAAGCGCGCGGGCGGTGGCCAGCATCTGCTGCTCCCCGCCCGAAAGCGTATCGGCGCGCTGCTCCAGTCGCTCCCGCAGACGCGGGAAAAGCTCCAGCACATCCCCGAGAACGGCCCGGTCCGACCCCCGCGCCAGCAGGCCGATTTCCAGGTTCTGCGCCACGGTCAGTTCACCGAAAAGCCGCCGCCCCTGCGGCACGTAACCGATGCCGCGCAGAGGCACCTTGTGCGCGGGCAGGTCGCCGAGGGTCTCTCCGTTGAACCGGACCGCGCCCGAGGTCAGCGGCACCAGCCCCATGATCGCCTTCATTGTGGTGGTCTTGCCCGCCCCGTTGCGGCCCAGAAGGCACAGGATCTCGCCCGGCGCCACGCTCAGGGACAGGCCCCGCAGAACCTGCGCGCGCCCGTATCCGGCATCGATCGCCTCCACTTCCAGCATCATCCCGTTCCCAGATAGGCGGCCTGCACGGCCGGGTCGGCATGGATCTCGACCGGCGTTCCCTCGGCCAGTATTTCGCCGGAATTCATTACCGTCACCATGTCGGCGGTTTCCATGACCACGCTCATGTTGTGTTCGATCAGCAGGATCGTCGTGGTCGCGGAAAGGTCGCGGATCAACGCCTTGAAGGCGGCGATCTCGCTGTCGGCCAGCCCTTGGGTGGGCTCGTCCAGGATCAGCAGGCGCGGGGCCTGCACGATCCCCATGGCAATTTCCAGCAGCCGCTGGTGGCCATAGCTGAGATCGCCCGCCACCTGGTCATGCCGGTCGCCAAGTCCCACCCGGTCCAGCGCCGCACCCACCGCGCGCGCCACCTCCCGCGCCCCGCGCAGCCGCCGCCGGGCCGCCAGAGCCACGTTCTCGGCCACGCCAAGCCCCGCGAAGACCGAGGTGATCTGGAAAGTATAGGCCATGCCCAGCCGGATCCGCCGGTGCGCGGGCAGGCGCGAGATGTCCCGCCCGTCGAAGATGACCGAACCGGCGCTGGGCACGATCCGCCCGCAAAGCATCCCGACAAAGGTCGTCTTGCCGGCCCCGTTGGGACCGATCAGGGCACGGATCTGACCTTCGGGAAGGTCGAAATCGACCGCCCGCACCGCGTGCAGCCCGGCGAAATGCTTGCTGAGGCCGCGGGTGGACAGAAGGCTCACGGCAGCCACCTCCACAGCCGCGCGCGCAACTCGCCGGCCAGCCCCTGCGGCGCAAACAGCGTCAACCCCACCAGCACGATACCGGCCACCAGCATGTAGGCGCTGGTCACCTGGCTGGAAAGGTCGATCAGGTAGAACATGAACAGCGTTCCGAGGAACGGGCCGATCACCGTGCCCGCCCCCCCCAGCAGCACCCACAACAACGGGAAGATGGAATACTGGACCGAGGCAAAGCTTGCGCCCACATAGCCGAACAACAGGCCATAGGTCGCCCCCGCCGCCGCCGACATGGAGCCCGAGATCACCACCGCCGCCAGCTTGTGCGCAAAGACGTCATATCCCAGCATCCGCGCGCGCTCCTCATTCTCGCGGATGGCGATCAGAACCCGCCCGAAGGGGCTGTGCACCAGCCACAGGACCGCGCCGAGGCACAGCCCGAACAGCACCAGCGCCGCGAAATAACGGTTACTCGGGTCCGACAGGTCGATCCCGCCCAGCACCCGCGCGGCGCGGGCAATGACGAAACCCTCGTCGCCGCGCGTCAAGGAACCGAAATACAGGATCGTCAGATATCCCGCCTGCGCGAACATCAGAGTCACGATCATGAAGGCCACCCCGGAGGTGCGCAGGGCCAGAATCCCCAGCGCCCCCGACACCAGCACTCCCGCCAGCAGCCCCAGAACCAGAGCCGGACCGGCCGCCACCCCGCCATGCTGCATGGCCAGTCCCATGCCATACATGCCGGCGGCAAAGAACAGCGCATGACCGAGGCTCAGCAACCCCGTATAGCCGAACATCACGTTGTAGGCGATGGCAAAACTCGCCAGCACCATGATCCGCGCCAGGTTGCCATGGTGATAGGCGGGCAGCACGAACTGCAACGCGAAAAGCAGCACGATCAACCCGCCATGCAGGGCGACCGATTTGCCCGCCCCCTTCATGCGCGCCCACCCCCGAACAGCCCCTGCGGGCGGAACACCAGCACCAGCGCCACCAGCAGCGTCGCCAGGATCTTGGCCAGCGTCGGCGAAAAGAAAACCGAGATGATCCCGTCGGACAATCCGATCAGCACCGCAGCAACCACGGTGCCGGGCAGACTTCCCAACCCGCCGATGATGACGACGATGAACGACAGCAGCAGCGGATCGCCCCCCATCAGGTAATGGGCCTGACTGATCGGCACGATCAACACCGCCGCCAGCGCCGCCAGTCCCGCCCCCAGGCCGAACACGATGGCATAGATGCGCTCGACCGGAATGCCGAAGGCCAGCGCGATCTCGCGGTCAGCCTGCGTTGCCCGCATCAACAGCCCGATCCGCGACCGCGCCATCAATACCCGCACCCCCAGCAGAACCACCGCCGCGGCACCGATCACCGCCAGCTTGTAGGAGGTCGTCGAAAGCCCCCAAGGCCAGTAAAGCTTCAACCCCGTGCCGGTCCACTCGACCCAGGGCAGGGCAAGACGCGTATTGAAGGGCGGCTCGACCGGCCGCGCATCGGGACCGTAGGTCATCAACGTAACCTGCTGGATGATGTAGAGAATGCCAATGGTGGCAACAATCGTGCGCTCGGGGTCGTAACCGATGCGCTTGAGAACCAGCACATCCGCCGCCACCGCCACCAGCGCAACCAGAACCGGCGCCACCAGCAGAGCGGCCACGAAACCAGCCACCGGACCGCCACCGACCAGATGCGCCACCCACCACGCCAGAACCGCACCCAGCATGAAGAATTCGCCATGGGCCACGTTGACCACGCGCATCACGCCGAACACCAGGCTCAGCCCGACCGCGGTCAGCGCCAGCACTGCCGCCGTCACTGCCCCCTCCAGCGTGGCAAGCATCAGATATGGTCCGAATTCCATCCCTCACCTGCCCGTCCCGGCGCGGCCGAAACCGCCCGCGGCGCCCTTCCTCTTGCCTCAAATACTCCGGGGTCCGGGGCAGAGCCCCGGTTCCGCCGGATCGGGCATCCCCTGCATCCGCCGCTACAGCGCCTGCGTGGTGTAATCGACCTCGTCCGGGTAGAACCCGTCATCCAGGGACGTCACGTGCCTGACCTTCAGCTGTCCGGCCTCGACCTGGCTGATATACTGCACGCCAAACACCTGGTGGGTCTTGCCGTTGAACAGCTTCGGCCCCTGCGGATGCTCGAACGATTCGGGCATCTCGCGCATCGCCTCGACCGCCTCGATCAGCACCGCCCGGTCCTGCGGCCCGCGATAGCCGGCCGCCTCCATCCCCGCCTTGATGACGTAAAGCGTCTCCCAGCAGCCGAACATGTGTGCAAAAGTGGCGATATCCTTCGGATCGTCCAGCGAGGCCCCCTTCGCATCCACCCCCACGGCGGCACGATAGGCCTTGTCATATTCGGTCTGATCGGGCTGGGCGTGCCGCGGCATGCCCTCCCAGAAATAGGTGCCTTCCAAGAACTCCAGGCCGGGGCTGGCGATGTCCACCGCTTCCAGGCTGTCGATGAAGCCGAAGATCTCGGGGCGCGAGGGGCCGAAGAACTCGCCCATCTCCTTGACGAAGGTCAGCACCGCCGGGCCGACCATGACGTGATAGAGCACCTCCGTCTCGCGCGGGATCTTCGGGAAATAGCGGGTGAAGCTGGTCTCGGTCGGCGGAATGGCAATGTGCTCCAGAACCTCGCCGCCCTGCGCCTTCATCGCCTCGGTGAAGAAGTCGCGGTGATTGTGCCCGAAGGCGAAGTCTGGGAAAATCATCGTGACCTTCTTTCCCAGGTTCTCCTTCACGAAGGGCGCCATCGCCTGGACCTGGCTTTTCACGTCGGTGATGCCCGGCTGCAGCGTCCAGCGGTTGAGCATGCCGCTGGCCACATGGTGGCCTTCGGAAACCACGAAATAGGGCAGCTTCAACTCGCCCGCGCGCGGGGCCGAGCCGATGACTACATGGCTGAACAGCGTGCCGAAGGCCACGTCCACCCCGTGCTGGTTGGCGAATTTCTCGACCACCTCGGCGCCGCGCTTGGGATCGGTGCCGTCATCCTCGGCGACGATCTCCACGGGCCGGCCATTGATGCCGCCTGCCGCATTGATCCGCCTTGCCGCGGCCATTGTGGTGCGCTCGTACCACCGGCCATAGGCCGCGCCGATGCCGGTGCGGTGAACCTGGAAGCCGATGCGGATGGGTTCGGCGCTCTGCGCGCTGGCATAACGCGCCCACAGCGGCAGGGTCGTGGATGCCGCTGCCCCCCCTGCGGCAAGGCCCAGCGTCTTGAGCGCACCCCGGCGGGTCGTCCCGGCAGGCTTCCCGGTCGAATCGGTCATCGGATTTTCCCCCATGCTGGCAGTCGGTCCGGCCCGTTTGCCGGGCCGGTTGGCGCAAATTGTGCAGCCTCGGCCGCGATCTGTCCAGTTTCTTGAACGAATCGTGCCGCAGGCCGCGCCACGCGGCCGGGCGCGACCGCGGGACATGCGCGAGTTGACAACCACACGCCCCCGATGAAACCTGCACCCGACAGGCAGGCTTCGGGGAGGGGCATGGCGAAACGGTCTTCCGGCGCGGTGGTCGGCGTGGATGTCGGCGGCACCTTTACCGACCTGATCGCGCTTGACCAGGCAACGGGACGGGTGCGGCTGGCCAAGGTGCCCACCACCCCGGACAACCAGGCCTTCGGGGTGATGGAGGCCCTGCGGGCGGCGGGCTGCGACCTGCGCGGGCTGGATCTGATCGTGCATGGCACGACGACCACCACCAATGCCGTTCTCGAACGCAAGCTGGCGAAAACCGGCCTGATCACCACCAGCGGCTTTCGCGACGTGCTGGAGCTCGGCCGGCGCACCCGCCCCCGCCCCTACGGGATGACCGGCACCTTCACCCCGCTGATCCCGCGCGACCTGCGGCTGGAGGTGCCCGAGCGGATGGACTGCGACGGGCAGGTGGTCGAGCCCCTGGACGAAGCGGCCCTTCGGGCAGCGGGGAAACGTCTGCTGAGGGCCGGCTGCGAGGCGGTGGTGGTGCATTTCCTGCACGCCTATGCCAACCCGGCGCACGAATTGCGCGCGTCGGAAATCCTGCGCGAATTCTGGCCCAACGACTACATCACCATGGGGCATGCGCTGCTGTCGGAAAGTCGCGAATTCGAACGCGGGGTGACCGCGGCGGCGAATGCGGCGGTGCAACCGCTGCTGGACCGCTACATCCGCCGGCTGGTTGCCGAACTGCGCCGGTCGGGACATGACGGCGAGCTTCTGGTGATGAACGGCAATGGCGGGATGGTGTCGTCGTCGCGGGTGGCCGAAGAGGCGGTCAAGACGGTGATGTCGGGGCCGGCCTCGGGAGTGATGGCGGCGGCCTTCACCGGGCGGCGCGCCGGGTATTGCGACCTCATCACCTACGACATGGGGGGCACCTCGACCGATGTGGCGCTGATCCGCGGCGCCCAGCCCAGCGTTTCCAACGAGATCGAGATCGAATACGCCATGCCCATCCATGTGCCGATGGTGAATGTGCACACCGTGGGCGCGGGCGGAGGTTCGGTCGCGCGGGTCAATGCCTCGGGGCTGCTGGAGGTGGGGCCGGAAAGCGCCGGCGCCGATCCGGGGCCGATCTGCTACGGGCGCGGCGGGCGGCGCCCCACCATTTCCGATGCGAACCTGATCCTGGGGCGGCTGGATCCGGGGCGGATCCGCACGGTGGGGGGCGGGGTGACGGTGGCGCAGGTGAAGGATGTCTTCGCTCGCGAGCTGGGCGCACCGCTGGGGCTGGACGCAGAAGCGGCGGCGGCGGCGGTGATCCGGGTGGCCAATCTGAAGATGGCCGGGGCGATTCGGATGGTCTCGATCGCGCAGGGCGCGGATCCGCGCGATTTCGCGCTGTTCGCCTTCGGGGGGGCGGGGCCGCTGCATGCCTGTGCGCTGGCCCGCGAGCTGGGCATTCCGCGGGTTCTGGTGCCCGCGCGCCCCGGCATCACCAATGCCATCGGCTGCGTGGTGGCCGATCTGCGGCATGATTTCGTCAACACGGTCAACAGGCCGCTGGATGCTCTGGACGAGGGGCAGCTGCAAGCGGTCTTTGCCGCGCAGGCGGCCGAGGGCGAGGCATTGATCGCGCGCGAGCGGATCGGGATCCGCGAGATCCGGCATCTTTACAGCGTGGACATGCAGTTCGTGGGGCAGACGCATCTGCTGCGGGTGCCGCTGGAGCGCCCGGATGTGGACCGGGCCGGGCTGCGGGCCCTGTTCGAGGCGGCCTATTTCGACCGCTTCCGGGTGGAGCTGTCGGAGATCCGGGCCAATGTGGTGAACGTCAACACCTCGGTCATCGGGGTTCGGGACGAGCTGGATCTTTCGGCGTTGATCGATCCGGCGGAGCGGCGGGCGACGCCCGAGGCGGCCCTTTCGGGGCGGCGGGCGGTATTTTTCGACGGGGCATGGCACGACACCCCGGTCTACTGGCGCGACTTTCTGCCCGGGCAGTTCAGCATTTCGGGGCCGGCCATCGTGGAGCAGATGGACAGCACGATTCTGATCGAGCCCGGCGACCGGGCCGACGGCGATCGGGAGGGGAATATCCTGATCGAGATCGGAGGGGCAGGATGATGGCGCCCGGGGACAGGGGGGCGCTGCCCCCCTCGGCCCTTGCGGGCCTCACCCCCCGGAGTATTTGGGGCAAGAGGAAGAAGCCGCACAGGTGCGGGAGGCGGTGGCATGGCGCTTGATCCGGTTACGCTGACCGTCATTCAGGCGGGGTTGCAGCAGGTCTGCGACGAGATGGATCTGAGCTTTTCGAGGGCCGCGTTTTCGCCCGTGATCGCCGAGGCCAATGATCGTTCGGACGGGATCTATTCGGCCGAGGACGGAGCCTTGATTGCGCAGGGGGAGGGCGGGCTGCCGGTCTTCGTGGGCACGATGCAGCATTCGACGCGCATCCTTGTCGAGATGATCCGCGAGGGGCGGGCTGCCGCGCCGCAGCCCGATGACATCTATATCGTCAATGATCCTTATCTTGGCGGCACGCATCTGATGGATGTGCGCTTTGCCCGACCCTTCTGGCGGAAGGGGGAAATCTTCTGCTGGCTGTCCAATACCGGTCACTGGCCCGATACCGGGGGCATGGTGCCGGGGGGGTTTTCGGCCAGCGCCACGGCGGTGGAGCAGGAGGGACTGCGGCTGCCCCCCGTCCGGCTGTTCAAGGGGGGGGAGCTGGACGCAGAGATCATGGCGATCATTTCCTCCAACATCCGCGTGGCCGAGCAGCGCATCGGCGATGTCAAGGCGCAGGCGGCGGCTCTGCTGGTGGGGGAGCGGCGTCTGCATGCGCTGCTGGATCGTTACGGCGACGACACGGTGCGGGAGGCCATTGCCGAGCTGCGTCGCCGGGCGGCTGTGCAGATGCGGGCCTTCATCGCCGAGATCCCCGAGGGCAGCTATCGCGCCACGGCCTGGGTGGACAGCGACGGGGTGGTGAATGAACCGCTGGCGATCCGGCAGACCGTGACCAGGGCGGGCGAGGATCTGGTGTTCGATTTCTCGGGCTCTTCGCCGCCCTGTGCCGGGCCGATGAATTCGGTCCGGGCAACCACGCTGAGTTCGGTCTATCTGGCCATGCGCCACATCTTTCCCGAGGTTCCGATCAGCGCCGGCGCCTTCGAGCCGCTGCGCGTGCGGGGGATCGAGGGCACTTTTCTGGATGCACGCTATCCGCGGCCTGTGTCGGGCTGTGCGGCCGAGGTCAGCCAGCGCATTGCCGAGGCCGTGTTTGCCGCTCTGGTCGAGGCCCTGCCCGACCGGGTGACGGCCGCGCCTGCCGGCACCTCGGGCAATTTCGCGCTGGGCGGGCACGACCCGGCGCGGGGGCGCGATTATGTGATGTATCAGATCTCGGGGGGCGGCTATGGCGGTAATGCCCACCATGACGGGCTGTCGAACGGCTGTTCCACCATCGGCATCTCGAAGGCGCCGCCCGTGGAGATCATGGAGCAGCAGTTTCCCGTGCTTTACCGCCGCTATGCGCTGCGCGAGGGATCGGGCGGCGCCGGGCGGCATCGGGGCGGGTTCGGGCTGGATTACGAGGTGGAGCTGCGCCGGGGCACGGCACGGGCGAGTTTCGTCATGGATCACGGGCGGTTCGGGCCCCAGGGGGCGCTGGGCGGGAAGGAAGGCGCGCCCAACCGGGTGACGGTGTGGCGTTCGGGAAAGGCGCATGTGCCGGAACATCTGTCCAAGGAACAGGACATCCCCCTGCAGGCGGGCGACAGGGTGCATGTGCAGACGCCGGGCGGTGGCGGCTATGGCGACCCGTTCCAGCGCGACCCACAGGCGGTGCTGCAGGATGTGCGGCTGGAGCGCTACAGCCGGACGCAGGCGCGCGAACTGTTCGGCGTGGTCGTCATCGGCGACCCGCCGCGGCTGGATGCGGATGAAACGGCGCGGATCCGGGCCCGCCGCGGCGATGCCTGAGCCTCAGCCGAGGATACCCGGCAGCTTCAGCCCGTGCTCGCGGGCGCAATCGACGGCGATGTCGTAACCTGCATCCGCGTGGCGCATGACCCCGGTGGCGGGGTCGTTCCACAGCACCCGCGCGATCCGTTCGTCGGCGGCGCGGCTTCCGTCGCAGCAGATCACCATGCCGGCGTGCTGGGAAAAGCCCATCCCGACCCCCCCGCCATGATGCAGGCTGACCCAGGTTGCACCGCTGGCGGTATTCAGCAGCGCATTGAGCAGCGGCCAGTCGGAAACCGCGTCCGAGCCGTCCTTCATCGCCTCGGTTTCGCGGTTGGGGCTGGCAACCGATCCGGAATCGAGGTGGTCGCGTCCGATCACCACCGGCGCCTTCAGTTCGCCGGTGCGCACCATCTCGTTGAAGGCCAGCCCCGCCTTGTGTCTCTCGCCCAGTCCGATCCAGCAGATCCGCGCCGGCAGCCCCTGGAAGGCGATGCGCTCGCGCGCCATGCCCAGCCATTGGTGCAGATGAGCGTTGTCGGGGAAAAGCTCCTTCATCTTCTCGTCGGTGCGCCAGATGTCCTCGGGGTCGCCCGAGAGCGCGCACCAGCGGAACGGTCCCACCCCGCGGCAGAACAGCGGGCGGATGCAGGCCGGGACGAAGCCGGGAAAGGCGAATGCGTCCTCCAGACCCTCGTCCTTCGCCATCTGGCGAATGTTGTTGCCGTAATCCAGCGTCGGAACACCCGCGTTCCAGAAATCGACCATCGCGGCGACGTGAACCTTCATGCTGGCCCGCGCCGCGGCCTCAACCGCCCGCGGGCCGCTTTCGCGCCTTGCGCGCCACTCGCCCAGGGTCCAGCCCTGCGGCAGGTAGCCGTTGATCGGGTCGTGGGCGCTGGTCTGGTCGGTGACGAGATCGGGGCGCGGGCCGCCCGCGCGCATCCGCCGCACCAGTTCGGGAAAGATGTCGGCCGCGTTGCCCAGAAGGCCCACCGACCTGGCCTCGCCGGCTGCCGTCCAGCGGTCGATCATTGCCAGCGCCTCGTCCAGCGTATCGGCCTTCTCGTCCAGGTACCGGGTGCGCAGGCGGGAATCGATCCGGTCGGGATCGCATTCCACCGCCAGGCAGCAGGCCCCGGCCATCACCGCAGCCAGCGGCTGCGCCCCGCCCATGCCGCCAAGACCGGCAGTCAGGATCCATTTCCCGCGCAGTTCGCCCCCGTAATGCTGCCGGCCGACCTCGGCAAAGGTTTCATAGGTGCCCTGAACGATGCCCTGCGTGCCGATATAGATCCACGATCCCGCGGTCATCTGGCCGTACATCATCAGCCCCTTGCGGTCGAGTTCGTTGAAATGATCCCAGTTCGCCCAGTGCGGCACCAGGTTGGAGTTCGCGATCAGCACGCGAGGCGCGTTTTCATGGGTCCGAAACACGCCCACAGGCCGACCTGACTGCACCAGAAGCGTCTCGTCGGCCTCGAGATCGACGAGAGAGGCGACGATCCGGTCGAAATCCTCCCAGCTGCGGGCGGCGCGGCCGATTCCGCCGTAGACGACAAGTTCGTGCGGATTTTCAGCCACTTCCGGGTGAAGATTGTTCATCAGCATCCGCAACGGCGCCTCGGTCAGCCAGCTTTTGGCGACGAGTTCGGTCCCGGTGGGCGGGAAAATGTCGCGCGTGTTGTGACGGTTGAGGATCATTTCAGGACTCCGGTTTCAGCAATGGACAGCAAGGCATTGAGGATGATGGACAAATGGCCGCGTAGCCGCTCGGCGCGCCGTGCGTTCCATTGCCGATCCTCGGCCTCGTTCATGTAGGCCGACTGCGCCAGTTCCATCTGGATCGCGTGGATTCCCGCGTCCGGGCAGCCATGGTGTCGCGTGGTCCAGCCCCCGCGAAAGCGGCCGTTGAGAACGCAGGTGAAGCCGTCGGCGGAACGGCAGATTTCTTCCACGCATTTTTCCACAGACTGATGGCAACTTGTGGACAAATTTGTGCCAATATTGAAGTCAGGCAAAATTTTATCGAACAAATAGGGAATACGTGATCGTATTGAGTGACAATCGTAAAGTATTGCAAATCCGTGAATCGCCTTCACACGGGCGATCTCTGTGGACAAGGCCGCGTGGTAGGGGGTGTGAAACCGCGCGGTGCGGGCGGCGATTTCATCTGCATCGGGTGCCCGGCCGTCCCGGTAGATCGGATTTCCGTCGAAATCGGTCATCGGGCACAGATCGGTCGTGTTCTGCCCCGGATAAAGGCTCTTGCCGTCCGGCGGGCGGTTCACGTCCACCACATACCTGTGGATATCCGTGTGGACGATCGTAACATCGTCAACCAACCCCCTGTAAAGCCGATCGACGTACCAGTCGGTATCCGCAAGCCGTTTTCCGGTGTCGTTGAGCCGCGCGAAGATCTCGGGCGGCATCTCGGTCCCGCTATGCGGAAAGGCCAGGATGAGCGGGCTTTCACCCCGTTCGATCGAAATCATGCCACGGCCTCCACCAATGCGCCGCCACGCACCAGGTCTGCCGCCCGCGCGATATCGGGGGCAAGGCAGCGGTCGCGGTCAAGCGGAGCCACCTCCTGCCGCAGCCGGGCGATGACCCGGCGCAACGGCGCAGAGGTCTTCAACGGCGCGCGGGCCTCGATCCCGGCGGCCGCACACAGCGCCTCGACCCCGAGGATCACCGAAAGGTTCCGTGCCATCCGCCGCAACCGGTACGCCCCGTGCGCGGCCATGCTCACATGATCCTCCTGATTGGCCGAGGTCGGCGTGCTGTCGGTCACGCAGGGGTTGGCAAGGTGCCTGTTCTCGCACATCAACGCGGCGGTGGTCACCTCGGCGATCATGAAGCCCGAGTTCAGCCCCGGATCGGGGGTCAGGAAGGGCGGCAGATCGTGGCTAAGCGCGGGATCGACCATGAGCGCCACCCGGCGCTGCGCAATGGCGCCGATCTCGGCCAGCGCCAACGCAATCTGATCGGCGGCGAAACCCACCGGCTCGGCATGGAAATTGCCGCCCGACACGATCCGCCCCTGCCCCGCCAGAACCAGCGGGTTGTCGGTGACGGCATTGGCCTCGATCTCGAGCGTGCGGGCGGCCATGTCGTTCACGTCCCTTGCCGCGCCCACGACCTGCGGCTGACAGCGGATGCAGTAGGGATCCTGCACCCGGGCATCGCCGTCGCGGTGGCTTTCGCGGATTTCGCTGCCCGCCATCAGCGCCCGCATCCGCGCGGCCACCTCGATCTGACCGGCATGGCCCCGCAGCGCGTGGATTTCGGCAGCCAGCGGCGCGGTCGATCCCATGATCGCATCGGTGCTCATCGCCGCGATGACGGTGGAGTTCTCTACCGCGCGCCGGGCCTCGAACAGCCCGACCAGCGCGCAGGCGGTGGAAAACTGGGTCCCGTTGATGAGCGCCAGGCCCTCTTTCGGCCCCGGCGCCACGGGGTCAAGCCCTGCCCGCTCCAGCGCCGCCGCGCCGGGCATCACCTCGCCGCCGAACTCGGCCTCGCCCGCTCCGATCATCACCGCCGCCATATGTGCCAGCGGCGCCAGGTCCCCCGACGCCCCGACCGAACCCTGATGCGGCACCACCGGCGTCACGCCGCGCGCCAGCATGGCCTCGATCAGCGCGCAGATCTCCCACCGCACGCCCGAGGCCCCGCGCCCCAGCGACAGCAGCTTCAGCACCATCATCAGCCGGGTGGTCGCACGCTCCAACGCCTCGCCCACGCCACAGCAATGGGACAGGATCAGGTTTTCCTGGAGCTTTGCCGTGTCCGCCGGGGCGATCTTGCGGCTGGCCAGCTTGCCGAAGCCGGTGTTGACACCATAGACCGGCGCTTCGCCCGCAGCCGCCCGTGCCACCTGCGCGGCTGAGGCCTCGACACCCGGTCGCACCGCCGGATCCAGCGTGACGGCCAGTTCCTCGCGCCAGATGCGTTCCAGTCGGGCCAGCGTCTCGGCCCCCGGTGTCACGATCATCCCTCCCCTCCGAAAATTCGCCGGTTGAGCGGATTGAAACCGATACGATAGGCAAGCTCCGCCGGTTCCCCGACATCCCAGACCGCCAGGTCCGCCCGCATTCCCGGCGCGACCGAGCCGGCATCCCGCAGCCCGAGCGCCCTTGCCGCGTGACAGGTCACGCCGGCCAGCGCCTCGGCCGGTGTCAGCCCGAACAGCGTGCAGCCCATGTTCATGGCCAGCAACAGCGATGTCATCGGCGAAGAGCCGGGATTGCAATCGGTGGCCAGCGCCATCGCCACCCCATGGGCACGAAACGCGGCAACCGGAGGCCGCCGTGTTTCGCGCAAGGTATAGAAGGCACCGGGCAGCAACACGGCAACGGTCCCCGCGGCGGCCATGGCGCGGGCATCGGCCTCGGTCGCGTATTCGAGGTGATCGGCCGACAACGCCCCGTATCGCGCCGCAAGGGCCGCCCCGCCCAGATGCGACAGCTGCTCGGCATGAAGCTTCACCGGCAGGCCCAGTTCGCGTGCAAGCTCGAACACCCGCGCGATCTGGTCTGGCGGGAAGGCCATCCCCTCGCAGAACCCGTCCACCGCATCCACGAGTCCCTCGGCATGGGCCGCACGCAAGCCGGGCAGGCAAACCTCGTCGATATAGGCTCCGGCACGGCCATCATGATCCGGAGGGATCGCGTGCGCGCCAAGAAAGCTGTTTAAAATCCGTATATTACGCCATTTTTCCAGAGCCCGCGCCGCGCGCAGCATCCGCAGCTCGGTATCAAGGTCGAGGCCGTAGCCCGACTTGACCTCGACCACCGCCGCCCCTTCGGCGATCAGCGCATCCAGGCGCGGCAGAGCCGCCTCGACCAGCTCTTCGTCGCTGGCCGCGCGCGTGGCCCGGACGGTGGACAGGATCCCGCCGCCCGCGCGGGCAATCTCTTCATATCCGACCCCCTGAAGCCGCATCTCGAATTCGCCCGCTCGATTCCCGGCGAAGACGAGGTGGGTGTGGCAATCGATCAGGGCGGGTGTGAGCAACCGCCCGCCCAGGCTCTCGTGCGGCAGGGCGCGGAAGGCCGGCGGAACCGCCTCGCCCACATGCGCGATCCGGCCGCCCCGGATCACCACACAGCCCGATCGGATCAGCCCATAGCCGCCCTGCGGCGGCATCGTCGCAATCCGTGCATCGGTCAGAACCCGATCGGTCATGGCTTTGGCCTTGTTAAACTGCACTTGTTTCTTTTATGTATAGACATAATAGAGTCGTCAAGAGCAATTCCATGACCGTTATTCACGCCGAAACCGCCCTGCTTCCGTCCGGCTGGGTCGAGAATGTCGAAGTCACCATTGCTGGCGATGGCCGGATCGCCTCGGTGAGCGGGGCACGCGCCGGCAGGCACGCCGACCACCGCACCGGCTTGCTGCTGCCCGCCCCCGCGAATGTTCACTCCCATGCCTTCCAGCGCGCGATGGCGGGGCTGGCGGAACGGCGCGGGAAGGCAGGCGAGGATAGCTTCTGGACGTGGCGAGCGCTCATGTTCCGGTTTCTGGAACGGCTGACGCCGGAAGACATCGAAGCCCTCGCCGCGCAGGTGCAGATGGAGATGCTGGAGGCGGGTTTCGCTGCGGTCGGGGAATTCCACTACCTGCATCACCAGCCCGACGGCACCCCCTATTCCGACCTTGCCGAAACAGGCGCGCGCATCTGCGCCGCAGCCCGCGAAACCGGGATCGGCCTGACCCTGCTGCCGGTGCTCTACCAGCGCGGCGGCGCCGATGGCCGCCCCCTGGGCTCCGGCCAGAGACGGTTCGGGAACATGCTCGAACGGTTCCTGACCCTGCATGACGCGACGGCCCGCCACCTCGCCGCCCTGCCCGACGACTGCCGCCTCGGCGCCGCGCCGCATTCGCTGCGCGCGGTGGCGCCCGAAGCGCTGGCCGAAATCGCCCGCGCCACCACCGGCCCGCTCCACATGCACCTGGCCGAACAGCAGGCCGAAGTGGACGAGATCCGGGCTGCATACGGCGCGCGCCCGGTCCGGTACCTCCTCGACACCCAGCCCCCCGACGGGCGCTGGTGCCTCGTCCACTGCACCCGGATGACAGCCGCCGAAACCCGCGCACTGGCCGCGACGGGCGCGATAGCGGGGCTGTGCCCGATCACCGAAGCCTCGCTGGGAGACGGCATCTTCGACGGCGCGCGATGGCTGGAACAGGGCGGCGCGATCGGTATAGGCTCGGATTCCAACATCCGAATCAACCTTTCCGAGGAGCTTCGCCTGCTCGAATATTCCCAGAGATTGCGCGACCGCAGACGCGCGGTGCTGGCCGAACCCGGCGGGTCCACCGGCCGACGCCTGTTCGATGCCGCCTGCGCGGGCGGTGCACGGGCGCTGGGGCGCGACGGCGGGACAATCGCGCCGGGGCGGCGCGCCGACCTGCTGGCGCTGGATGCGACCCACCCCGACCTGGCCGGGCGCCACGGCGATTCGCTCCTCGACACGTGGATATTCGCCACCGGCGACCGACTGGTGCGCGATGTCTGGTCGGCAGGCCGGCACGTGGTCCGCGATGGCCGCCACGTCGCCCGCGACCGCATCACCGCCCGCTGGCGTGTCACCCTCTCCCGCCTGGCCGAGGCGCTCTGATGGCCCTGGGCTGGCAGGATGTCCAGGCCGAGGCGCTGCGCCGCATCCGCAGCCGCGAGTGGGCCCCGGGAGAGCAGATCCCCAACGAGGCCGACCTGGCCCGCGAACTGGGCTGCGCCCGGGCCACCGTGAACCGCGCCCTGCGCGCCCTGGCCGAGGCCGGATGGCTCGAACGCCGCCGCAAGGCCGGCACCCGCGTCGCCCCCGCCCCGCTGCGACGGGCCCAGGTGGCTATTCCGCTGATCCGCAAGGAGATCGAAAACCGCGGACAGACCGCCTCCCACGCGGTCATCGACCGAAACCGCCCGCCCCTGCCACCCCCGATCCGGGCGGCGCTGGGACTGCCGGCCACGGCGCCGGTCGAACGGGTCCGAACGCTCTACCTGGCCGACGGCCGCCCCTTCGCCTGCGAGGACCGCTGGGTGCATCTCGCCGCCGTGCCGGATTTCGCCGATGCCCCGCTGGACCGCATCGATCCCAACGAATGGCTGGTCCGCAACGCACCATTCGATCACGGCACGCTCGACTACTGCGCCGCCCCCGCAACTGCCGAGGATGCCCGGCACCTGTCCTGCGAAACGGGCGCCGCGATCATGGTCCTGACCCGCACCACCTTCGGCCCCGCCGCCCCGGTGACACATGTGCGGCTGGCCTATGCGCCCGGCTATCACCTGCGGCTCGAGATCTGAAGCAACGCACGGGGGGAAGAGCACACCGCGCCCCTTTCCCCTTGCCGGAAATACTCCCGCCGGAGGCACGCCGCCACGGGCGGCGTCCGGGCGGCCTCAGGCCCCCTCGAAAGCGCAAAGGGCATGAACCTCCATGCCCATTGCCTCCAGCTTCTTCCGCCCGCCCAGATCCGGCAGATCGATGATGAAGGCGCAGCCCACGATCTCGCCGCCCAGCCGCTCAATCAGCCGGATGCCCGCCTCGGCGGTGCCGCCAGTGGCCAGCAGATCGTCCACCAGCAGGATCTTCTCGCCCGGCTGAATGGCGTCGTCATGGATCTCCACGATCGCCTCGCCATATTCCAGCTTGTAGTCTTGGCTGATGGTGGTGCCGGGCAGCTTGCCCTTCTTGCGGACCGGAACAAAGCCGGTGGCCAACTGGTGGGCGATGGCGCCGCCAAGAATGAAACCGCGCGCCTCCAGCCCTACCACCTTGTCGATGCGTTCACCCGCATAGGGGTGCAGCATCTGGTCGACGGCCATGCGAAACCCCCGCGCATCGGCAAACAGCGTGGTCACATCGCGGAACATGATTCCTTCATGCGGGAAATCGACAATGGTGCGGATATAATCCTTGACCGTGCGGTTGCGGGGCATGGGGATTGTCCTTCTGCTGTCCGGGCTTTCGGGCGATGCGGCGGCGGTTTGGCCCAGCTGGCGCTGCGAATCAAGGCCCAATGGTCGGCAGATCGCGCAACCGGCGGCACAGTGTCGCAAGCGCCTCAGCGGAAATCTTCGGGTTCCAAGGTGCGGCCGGGCCGGGGTCTGTTCAAGTTCACAGCACCCGCCCTGCCACGGCGTCGAGCTTTGCCACCAGCGCAGGGTCGCGTTTTTCCGGCGCGGTCAGTATGGCGTGATCCAGCGCCCGGTCGCAGCCATGCGGACAGGGCGCGCGCGCCCCCCCCAGCAGCGCCGGCAAGCGCGCGGCCATCGCCTGGCCCTTGTCGGCATTGCCCATGAGAATCGCGATGATGTCGGAAATGTCCACCTCGCCGTGATGGGGATGCCAGCTGTCGTAATCGGTGACCATGGCGACCGAGGCATAGCACAACTCGGCCTCGCGGGCGAGCTTGGCCTCGGGCATGTTGGTCATGCCGATCACATCCGCGCCCCAGTGTTCGCGATACATCCGCGATTCGGCGAGCGTCGAGAACTGCGGTCCCTCCATCGCCAGGTAGGTGCCGCCGCGATGCACGGTGATGCCGGCCGCGCGCGCCGCTGCCTCGCAGGCGTCGCCCAGGCGCGGACAGGTGGGGTTGGCCACGCTCACATGGGCCACGCAGCCACTGCCGAAGAAGCTCTTGGGCCGGGCGAAGGTGCGGTCGATGAACTGGTCCACGATGACGAAATCGCCCGGCGCCATTTCCTCGCGGAACGACCCGCAGGCCGAGACGCTGACCACGTCGGTCACGCCCAGCCGCTTCAGCGCATCGATATTGGCTCGATAGGGCACGTCCGAGGGGGAATGGACATGCCCGCGCCCGTGCCGGGGCAGAAAGGCCATCTCCACCCCCTCCAGCCGCCCGGTCAGGATCGCGTCCGACGGCGCCCCCCAGGGGGTGTCCACGGCGGTCCATTCCGCGCCTTCCAGTCCGTCGATTTCATAAATCCCCGATCCGCCGATCACGCCGATTTTCCTGTTCATGCCTCTGGCTCGCCTCCCGTTGTCAGCTGGCGGCGATGTTGCGTGCAGATCGCCCGGACTGCAACGGGGAAGTTGGCCCGCGTTTCCTGCCCGCCCCCGTTGCGCTAACCCTTTCCCGAAGGGCCATGATTCGGGCAGAGCGGGAGGCCGGGCCATGCAATTCGATGCGATCATCGTGGGCGGGGGCATCATCGGCTGCACCCACGGCCATTACCTTGCACAGCGGGGCCTGAAAGTGGCGGTTGTCGAGCACGGCCGCATCGGCGGCGGGACCACGGCGCGCAATTTCAGCTGGGTCAACGCCACCAGCAAGACCGGCAATCCCGACTATCACCGGCTCAATGCGCTGAGCGTGTCCATGTATGACGGTCTTGCCGCCGCCTTCGGGGCCGAGGCGATCGGGCTGCGCCGCACCGGGGCGCTGATCCTGGCCCGGCGCTCGGACGGGACGCGCCACGCCGCCCTGCACCGGCAGGCGGCAGCGCTGGAGCGGCTGGGCTATCCGGTGGCATGGCTGGATGCACGGGCGGTGCGGGCACACGAACCCGACCTGACCCTTGCCCCCGACACCGAGGCCCTGCTGGCACCGGCCGACAAATGCCTCGACGCCCCCCGCTTTGCCCGGTTCATGGCGGGCCGGATCAAGGCGGCGGGGGGCGCAGTGTTCGAGAACTGCGCCGCGCTGGAGTTGCTGACCGATGAGGCAGGCGCAGTGTCGGGTCTGCGCAGCGCCAAGGGCGAGATGCGCGCGCCGCGGGTGGTGGTCGCCGCGGGGCCCGACACGCCCACCGTGCTCGGGGCGCTGACCGGCTATGACGGCTTTGCCACCCGCTTTCCGGTGAGCCGGGTGCCGGGGCTTCTGGTCACCACCCCGCCGGTCAAGGCGGGGCGGGTGCGGCATCTGGTCTGGATCGACGGGCCGCGCGATCTGCACGTGCTGCCCGAACCCGATGGCGGGCTGCGCATCGCCGCCGATGCCGAGGACGGCGCGGTTTCCGAGCCCCCCGATCCCGCTGCCCTGCGCCCCCATGCCACCGCCCTGCTGGAACGGATGCGCGAGATCATGCCCGCCTTCGCCGGCGCGGCATTGCTGGATCCCTGCCGGATCGAGGTTGGCATCCGCGCCATGCCGCAGGACGGGCTGAGCATCGCCGGCGCCATGCCCGGCGCCGAGGGACTGTTCGTGATCGTCACCCACAGCGGCGTGACGCTTGCCCCCGCGCTGGGACAGCTGATGGCCGAGGTCGTCGCGGACGGGGCGCACCCGCAGATGTTGCGCCCCTTCGGCCCCGAACGCCTGCCCGGCTTTGCGTGAACGCGGCCTGACCGCGCCGGGGCCCCTGCCCGCGCTCAGAGCAGGTCGTCGGGGCGGGGCATGGCGAAGACCTCGTCGACGGCGGCGTAATCCATGTAGCCCAGCCGCGAAAGCGGCCGGTAGGCGGTCACGTCGAGCCGCCCCTCGCGCAGGAATTCGTCGCGGATATGGACCGCGCGTACCGTGCCGGTGATCATCACCGCGCTGCCGGGCAGGTCGATCTCGCGCCACAGCTCGCATTCCAGCGCCACCGGGGCGGCGGCCACCAGCGGCAGGTCGAGAACCCGCCCCTCCATCACCTCCAGCCCGGCGCGCTCGAATTCGTCCACGCCGCGGTCGTAATGCGCCGCCGTCAGGTTCATCTGCTCGGCCAGTGCCTGCGACACCACGTTGACGCCGAAACGGCCGGTTTCGCGGATGATGGCGATACTGTCCTTGGCCTGGCCGGAACCGGGTTTCGGCCCCATGGAACAGAACATCACCATGGGTGGATTGTCGGCAATGCCGTTGAAGAAGGAATAGGGCGCAAGGTTGTTGCGCCCGTCCGCATCGCGGGTGGAAATCCAGCCGATCGGGCGCGGTGCGACGATGGCCTTGAACGGGTCGTGGGGCAGGCCGTGGCCGTCCTCGGGGCGGTAGAACATGGGGCTATCTCCATCTGTTTGCCGAAGGGTTAGCGCCGTGCTAGGGCGAATGCCACCGAATTTCCCGAGGTGGGGCTCCAGGTGATCCGATTGCAACCGGAAACAGCCGACGACTGGTGGGAGGTCGAGGCGCTTTTCGACCTGTGCTTTGCGCCCGGGCGTGAGGCGCTGTCCTCCTACCGGCTGCGCGAGGGCATCCCGCCGGTGCCGGGCCTGTCGCTCGTGGCCCGCGACGACGACGACATCCTGGCCGGCGCGATCCGGTTCTGGCCGGTGCGCGTGGGCGGGCACGCGGCGCTGCTGCTGGGGCCGGTGGCGGTGCACCCCACCCACCAGGGCGAAGGTCTGGGCGGGGCGCTGATCCGCGACGGGCTGGAGGCGGCGCGCGCAGGCGGCTGGACGCGGGTGATGCTGGTGGGGGATGCGCCCTATTACGGCCGTTTCGGCTTTGCCCGCCTCGACGGGGTGGTGATGCCGCCCCCCACCAACCCCGACCGGGTTCTGGGGCTGGAACTGGCCCCGGGAGCGTGGCGGGACGTGCGCGGCGCGGTGACGCGCTGGGACGCGTGCGACGACTGAGACGCATGTCGGCACAGGAGGGGCGCACGGGGGATTGAAACCGGACCGGAATGGGACGATCCTGAGGCCAGAGCCCGAGGAGGCGCCATGGACGACATCGTGACCGTGCCCCCGGTCGATCCCGAGGCCGAACTCGACCGCCTGGCGGCCCGTTATCGGGCGGCCGCGGGCGCCGGGATCCAGTTGCTCAATCTGCTGGGGGGCAAGGCCGAGGGGCTGCTCGACCGGCTGCCGCCGCAGGTCCGGCAGGGCCTGGACGAGGCCACCGAGCGGGCGCTGTGGGCGGCGGTGAAGGCGGCGCAGGAGTCGCGCGCGACAGTGCCGGATCAGGCCGAGTGGGTGAACACCGCCCTGACCACCGCCATGGGCGCGGCCGGCGGCATGGGCGGACTGGCCACCGCGCTGATCGAACTGCCGGCGACGGTGACGGTGCTCCTCCGTGCCATCCAGGCGGTTGCGGCCGAGCACGACTTCGACCCGGCGGCCGAGAACGTGCAGTTCGACTGCATCCGGGTTCTGGCCGCGGCCGGGCCGCTGGCGATGGATGACGGGGCCGATCTGGGCTTCATCGCGCTGCGGCTGACGCTGACCGGCGGCGCGGTGCAGAAACTGATCGCGGCGGTGGCGCCGCGACTGGCGGTGGTGCTGGGGCAGAAGCTGGCGACCCAGACGGTGCCGCTGCTGGGCGCGGTGGCAGGGGCCGGGGTGAACTATGTCTACACCCGCTATTACCAGCAGGTCGCCCATGTCCATTTCGGGCTGCGGCGGCTGGCCATCGACGCCGACATCCCGCACGAGGAATTGGTCGAGCGGCTGGCCGCGCGGATGCGTCCGAAATTGTCATGACATCCCCCCCGCGCGCGATTTTTCGTGGAAATTCCACCCGTTCCGGGTAACCTGATGCAACCGGGCCGGGCAAGGAGCGGCATGACGGCGTGCGCGGGCGGCGTCTCTTGATCTTCGGGCCGGGGTGGATATCTAATCCGCAACCCCGAGGTGGAAAGGACATGATACAATACGCCCTCAAATGCGCCGAAGGCCACAGCTTCGACAGCTGGTTCCAGTCGGCGGACGCCTTCGACAAGCTGCACGCGGCGGGCATGGTGTCCTGCGCGGTGTGCGGCTCGCCGAAGGTGGAGAAATCGGTCATGGCACCGCGGGTGCGCCCGTCGCGCGATGCGGCCACGCCCGAAAAGGCGACCGCGCCTGCGCGCCCGCTGAGCACACCCGCCACGCCGGCCGAACAGGCTCTGGCCCGGCTGCGCCGGCATGTGGAGGAAAACTCGGACTATGTCGGCCGCAACTTCGCCGCCGAGGCCCGCGCGATGCACGCGGGCGAAGCGCCCGAACGCTCGATCTATGGCGAGGCGAAGCCGGACGAGGCGCGCGCGCTGATCGAAGAGGGCATCCCGGTGGCGCCGCTGCCTTTCCTGCCCGGCCGCAAGGCCAACTGAAAACCGCCACGGCCCGATCGCCCCTGCTCTTCCCGCGACCTTTCGCGCGTCTTGCACCATGCCGCTTCTGCGCGTAAACCCCGCCGGAACCAAGGCCCAAGGGGAAAGTCCATGCCCGTTCTGGTGATGAAATTCGGCGGCACGTCAGTTGCAAATCTCGACCGCATCCGCCGCGCCGCCAAACGCGTCGGCGTCGAGGTGGCGAAGGGCCATGACGTGATCGTCATCGTCTCGGCCATGGCCGGGCGCACCAACGAGCTGGTGGGCTGGGTCGAGGAAACCTCGCCTCTGTTCGATGCGCGCGAATATGATGCAGTGGTCTCGTCGGGCGAGAACGTGACCGCCGGGCTGATGGCGCTGACGCTTCAGGAAATGGACATCCCGGCGCGCAGCTGGCAGGGCTGGCAGGTGCCGGTGAAGACGACCGATGCGCATGCCGCCGCCCGGATCGAAGAAATCCCCACCGACAACATCAACGCCAAGTTCGCCGAAGGGATGCGGGTGGCGGTGGTGGCAGGGTTCCAGGGGATCGGCCCGGACGGGCGTATCACCACGCTGGGCCGGGGCGGCTCGGACACCACGGCGGTGGCCTTTGCCGCCGCTTTCGGCGCCGTGCGCTGCGATATCTACACCGATGTGGACGGGGTCTATACCACCGACCCGCGCATCTGCGACAAGGCGCGCAAGCTTGACCGCATTTCCTTCGAGGAGATGCTGGAACTGGCCAGCCTCGGCGCCAAGGTGCTGCAGACGCGCTCGGTCGAGCTGGCGATGCGCCATCACGTGAAGCTGCGGGTTCTCAGCAGCTTCGGGGAACAATCCGACGAGGCCGGCACGCTGGTCTGCGACGAGGAGGAAATCATGGAATCGAAACCTGTTGCGGGCGTGGCCTATTCGCGCGACGAGGCAAAGCTGACCCTGCTGAGCGTGGCCGACCGGCCCGGCATTGCCGCCACCATCTTCACCGCGCTCTCGGATGCGGGCGTGAACGTGGACATGATCGTGCAGAACATCTCGGAAGAGGGGCGCACGGACATGACCTTTTCCTGCCCGGTGGGCGAGGTCGCCCGCGCCGAGGCCGCCCTGTCCGAGATCAGGGAGAAAGGCGCGCTGAACTATGCCGAGCTGGTGGTGGACAGCAACGTGGCCAAGGTGTCGGTGGTCGGCATCGGGATGCGCAGCCAGTCCGGCGTGGCCGCGAAGATGTTCAAGGTGCTCTCGGACGAGGGCATCAACATCAAGGTCATCACCACCTCGGAGATCAAGATTTCCGTTCTCATCGATCGGAAATACATGGAACTTGCCGTTCAGGCGCTGCATGATGCGTTCGAACTGGACAAGGCCGCCTGAAACCCGGATTCCGGGACCGGCCCGAGTTGCAAAGTGACAAAAGCCGATGCCCGAGGCGACAGAAAGCGAAAGTCGAAAGCTGCTGAAGCGGCTGCGCGAGGTCATGGCCAGCCCCGAGGCCGGCCAGACACGCCTTGACCGGATCGTGCAGTTGATCGCCGACAGCATGGAAACCGAGGTCTGCTCGATCTACCTGTTCCGGGACGAGGAGACACTGGAACTGTGCGCCACCGAGGGGCTGAAACCCGAAGCCGTGCACCAGACCCGGCTGCGCCTTGGCGAGGGGCTGGTCGGCCGGGTGGCGCGCACCGGCACCGTCGTCAACACCCCCGATGCGCCGTCGGAAAAGGGGTTCCGCTACATGCCCGAAACCGGGGAGGAACGCTATTCCTCCTTCCTGGGCATCCCGATCCAGCGGGTCGGCGAAAAGCTGGGCGTGCTGGTGGTCCAGTCGCGAGACGAGCGCAATTTCACCTCGGACGAGGTCTATGCCCTGGAAGTCGTGGCCATGGTCCTGGCCGAGATGGCCGAGCTGGGGGCCTTCGTCGGCGAGGGCGCGGCGCTGTCGCCGCTGCACCAGCGGCCGGTGATGATCCGCGGCTCCGTCGCGCAGGAAGGCGCGTCGGAAGGCCATGTCTGGCTGCACGAGCCGCGGGTGGTCGTCACCAATCCCATCGCCGATGACCCGCAAATGGAACTGGAGCGCCTCAAGGCGGCGGTGGAAGAGCTGCGCGTCGGCGTGGACCGGATGCTGGAGATGTCGCAGGACGGCGACAAGGAGCAGCTCAAGGTTCTCGAAGCCTACCGGATGTTTGCCAATTCCAAGGGCTGGATGCGGCGCATGGAAGAGGACATCGCCCGCGGGTTGAGCGCGGAAGCGGCGGTGGAGAAGGAGCAGAGCCAGGCGCGCTCGCGCATGGCGCAGGTGACCGACCCGTATCTGCGCGACCGGCTGAGCGATCTTGACGACCTGTCCAACCGGCTGCTGCGCATCCTCACCGGCCAGGGGGCGGAAACCGGGGCCGAGCGGCCGTCGGACCCGATCCTTGTGGCCCGCAATATCGGCCCGGCCGAATTGCTCGACTACGGGCGCAGCCTGAGGGGTATCGTGCTGGAAGAGGGATCGGTGGGCAGCCACGCCTCGATCGTGGCCCGGGCGCTGGCGATTCCGCTGGTGGTCAATGCCGAAAGGATCACCACCGAGGCGCTCAACGGCGACCACATCATGATCGACGGCGACCATGGCGTGGTGCATCTGCGCCCCGACGATACGGTGGTGGCCGCCTTCCGCGACAAGATCGCCATGCAGGCCCAGGCGCAGGAGCGCTATGCCTCGATCCGCGACAAGCCGGCCGAGACCCGCGACGGTCAGGTGGTGGCGCTGCACATGAATGCCGGGCTGATGGCGGATCTGCCGTCTCTGGACAGTTCCGGGGCCGAGGGGGTGGGGCTGTTCCGCACCGAGTTGCAGTTTCTCGTCCGCAGCCACATGCCCAAGCGCGGCGAGCTGGTGGAGCTTTACCGCCGGGTGCTGAACGCCGCCCATGGCAAGCGGGTGGTGTTCCGCACGCTGGATATCGGCTCGGACAAGGTTCTGCCCTACATGAAGCCCACCGACGAGCCCAACCCGGCGCTGGGCTGGCGGGCGATCCGGGTGGCGCTGGACAAGCCGGGGATCATGCGGATGCAGCTGCAGGCGCTGGTGCGTGCGGCTGACGGGCAGGCGCTGACCATCATGTTCCCCTTCATTGCCCAGTGGGAGGAATACAAGGCCGCCCGCGCCGAGGTGGACCGCACGCTGGAGCGCGAACGCAGGCTGGGCCGGCCGGTGCCCGAACGGCTGGAGGTGGGGGCGATGCTGGAGACGCCCTCGCTGGCCTTCGCGCCGCAGAAATTCTTCGATGACGTGGATTTCGTATCGATCGGGGGCAATGACCTCAAGCAGTTCTTCTTTGCCGCCGACCGCGAGAACGAGCGCGTGCGCCGGCGCTACGACACGCTGAGCGTGAGTTTTCTGAGCCTGATCGAGCGGATCGTCGAGCGCTGCGCGATCTCGGGCACGCCGCTGAGCTTTTGCGGCGAGGATGCGGGCCGACCGATCGAGGCCGCCTGTTTCGCGGCGATGGGGATCCGGATGCTGTCCATGCGGCCGGCGTCGATCGGCCCGGTCAAGAGCCTGCTGCGGCGGGTCGATCTGGGCGAGCTGCGCAAGATCATCGTGGACGCGCGCCACCGCGGGGAGACCACCGTGCGGCCGGCGGTGATGGCGTGCCTGCGCAATCTTCATTGAAGCGCGGCCGTTGCCCGAATGCGGCGCGCGTCCCGCGCGCCAGGTTTTCCGAGCCGCGCCTTGCGGCGCGGCGGTGCCTCCGGCGGGAGTATTTTTTGCAAGAGGAAGGGAAAAAGCGCCGGCGCGAAGTTTCGTCGCATCTGGGTCTGACCGGCCCGGACGGGCTCAACCCAGTACCGCGCCGGGGTTCATGATGCCGGCCGGATCGAGGGCGGTCTTGATCGCGCGCATGGCGGCGAGGCGCACCGGGTCGCCGTAGCGTTCCAGATCGGCCACCTTGAGGCGGCCAATACCATGTTCTGCACTGACCGAACCGCCCAGCTCGTGAACGAGGTCGTGCACCGCGCGCTTCACCGCCTCGCGCAGATGCGCATGATCCGCGCGCGCCGTGCCGAGGGGCGGAAAGACATTGTAGTGAAGATTGCCGTCACCGAGATGCCCGAAGCAGTTGATGCGGAACGGACCTATTCGCGTCACCGCCGCGCGGGCCCGTTCGATGAAGGCTGGTATCGCGCCGAGGGGCAGCGAGATGTCGTGGCTGGATATGGCGCCGATCAGGCGGTTGGCCTCGGGGATGCGTTCGCGCACCGCCCACAGCGCATCGCGCTGCGCGGCGGAACGGGCGATGATACCGTCGTCGGTCAGTCCGGCACCCGCAGCGGCGGCGAACAGATCGGTCAGCGCCTCGTGCGGGTCGAGGCCGGAGGCCAGCCCCAGCTCGATCAGGACGCACCATTCGGGCGGGTCCGGGAAGGGTTGGCGCAGGTCGGGCAGGGTCTCGGACAGGAAATCGAACCCCTGGCGGTGGATCAGTTCGAAGGCACTGATGCCTTCCGCCAGCCGGTCCCGGGCCAGCGACAGAAGCGCGAGCGCCGCCTGCGGGGAAGTCACGGCGATCATGGCGGTGCCGGTGGCGGCGGGGATCGGCGCCAGCTTCAGCGCGGCGGCGGTGATGAGGCCCAGCGTGCCTTCGGCGCCGACCAGCAGATCGCGCAGGTCATAACCGGTGTTGTCCTTGCGCAACCGCGTCAGCCCGTGCCAGATGCGGCCGTCGGGCATCACGGCCTCGATGCCGAGGCACAGATCGCGGGCGTTGCCATGGCGCAGCACGTTCACCCCGCCGGCATTGGTTGAAAGCAGCCCGCCGATCCGGGCCGAGCCCTCAGAGGCCAGCGAAAGCGGGAACAGGCGGTCGGCGGCGCGGGCGGCGGCCTGCACGTCGGCGAGGATGGCGCCGGCCTCGGCCACGATGACGAATTCCTGCGGATGGATCTCCCGGACCGCATTCATCCGCTCGAGCGAGATGACAAGGGGCGCGGGTTCCTCGGGCCGGACCTGTCCGCCCACCAGACCGGTTCCGCCGCCAAAGGGCACCACCGGCACCCGGTGGACAGCAGCCAGTGCGACGAGGGTGGCCGCCTCATCAGTATTGCGCGGCAGGGCCAGCAGGCCGCAGCGCCCGTGAAACAGGCCGCGCGGCTCCTCCAGGTAACGGGGTTCGACCGGGCGGAGCACCTCGGGCGGGAGTTGCGCGCACAGGATCTCGGCAAAGGCCGCGTCGGCGGGGTTCAGGGTCATGTGCCCTGAATGCCGCAAGCCGCAATGGGGCGCAAGCGACCGGCTCAGAGTGCCAACGCGGCCTTGCGGCCTTCGAAGATGGCAAGAGCGGCGTTGCGCGGGCCGTTGGCGTCGCCGACCAGGACCGGGGCGACACCGCGGCGTTGGAGATCGTCACGCAGGCCCATGTCGGCGTGGTTGGCCGTGGCCATGACCAGATCGTCGGCTTCGATCAGCTCTTCCGCACCGGTGAGCAGCGACAGGATCCGCGCGCCCTTCCCGGTCCATTCGGCGACGGCGCTGTCGGTCACGAACCGCGCGCCCAGCCGGGCGAGATTTCGCCGCAGCGGCCAGTCGGTGGCGCTGCGCTGCAATTCCTTGCCCACAAGCGCGTCGGGGGTGACGAGGGTGACGTCGTGCCCCTGCTCGGCCAGCCACCACGCGGTGCCGCAGCCGCGCCAGTTGCCGCCTTCGTCCAACACGATCACCCGCTTGCCGGGCCGGGCCGTGCGGGTCATCACGTCCTCGGCCGACCAGACGCGGCCGCGCTCCAGCCCCGGCAATGTCGCCAGATGCGGCAGGGCGCGCTGGAACCCGGTGCCGGGAGGAAGCGAGCCGGTGGCGAGGATCACCTTGTCGGCGCCGAAGGCGGCAATATCATCGGCTTCCATGAAGCAGTTGTAGCGCAGATCGACGCCCAGACGTTCCAGTTGCCGGCGATACCAGCCCAGCAGGTCGCTCACCTGCCCCCGGCGCGGTTGCTGCCCGGCAAGGCGGAACTGCCCGCCGATCTCGGGCCCGGCCTCGGCCAGCGTCACCTCGTGGCCGCGCTCGGCCGCCACCCGCGCGCATTCCAGCCCCGCGGGCCCGCCGCCCACCACCAGCACCGATTTCGGCGCGAGCGATGGCGTGACCCGGTCCCCGCCCCATTCGTGTTCGCGCCCCACCGAGGGGTTCACGAGACAGGAAATCCAGTAGTCCCGGCCGCGCCGGCCCCAGCACTGCTGGTTGCACGAGATGCAGCGGCGCACGTCCTCCTCGCGTCCCTCGGCTGCCTTGGCCACCAGGTGCGGGTCGGCAATCTGGCCGCGCACGATCGACACCAGGTCTGCCTCGCCCGCCCCAAGGACGGTGTTGGCGTTCTCGGGCGTGCGGATATGCGCCTCGGCCGTGACCAGCGCGTATTTCACCACGCCCTTGAGCGTCTGCGCCAGATCGACGCCCAGCTTTTCGCCGTAAAGGAATGTCGGCATCAGCTTGTAGAAATCGAAATAGCTGCCCACCCCGCAGGTGACGTAATCCATCGCCTCCTGGGCATCGTGCAGAGCAATGATTTCGGCCATGCTCTCGCGGCTCAGCGCGGCAGGCACATCGGGTTCGTCATTGACCGCCAGCCCGATGATGAAGTCATCGCCGCAGGCCTGCCGGATCCGGTGGCAGATCTCGCGCGAAAGCCGGGTGCGGTTCTCGAGGCTGCCGCCCCACCTGTCGTCGCGGGTGTTGGAAAAGGGTGTCCAGAACTGGTCCAGCAGGCCGTGATAGGCCGCCCAGACCTCGACCCCGTCGAAACCGGCCTTCCGGCAGCGGGCCGCCGCCTGCACGAAGCCGTCGATGGTCTCCTCGATCTCGGCCTCGCTCATGGCGTGGCTGGCGTCGCTGTCGTGCCAGCTCGGCCCGCCCGAGGGCGACCAGTGGGCGTGCCAGGAATTGTCCGCATCCCCATGCGCGCCCACATGGTAAAGCTGTTGCAGGATCACCGCGCCCTCGTCGTGCACGGCCTCGGTGATGCGGCGGAAATGGGGGATCACCTCGTCGGTGCCGGGGCGGAAATTGCCGCGCGTGAGCACCGCCGAAGGGTGAACCGGCATCGGCTCGACCACGATCATCGCAGCGCCCCCCTTGGCCCGCTCGACGTAGTAGGCCAGGTGCCGATCGCCGGGCAGGCCATCGCGCCCCATGTTCGTGGTATGCGCGCCGAACACGACCCGGTTACGCAGCCTCCGGTGGCGCAGTTGCACCGGGCTGAAGATGTGCGGAAACTTCATGCCTCGCCCTCCAGCTGGTCGAGTCCCCGGAGCAGCCGCTCGCGCATCCCGCCCTCTTCCATGTAACGCCGCAGGCGCCGGTTGAATCCGCCGGGGGTATCAAGCGCCGCGATCAGCGATGCGCAGTCGCTGGCGGAAAGGCTCGACGCCACCAGCAGGCGCAGGAATTTCTCGGCGTCCTCCGGATTCGCCGCACGCCGCCCCAGCCAGGCGGCCGCATCGCCTACCATCCGAACGACCGGCGACAGCACCGCCTGCGCGCAGAGCCATGCCGCCATTTCGTCATCGCTGGCCAGTTCGAACACCCGGTTGCGGGCACCGAAAATGTCGCGGATCAGCCCCGCATCGCCATGCACCATGATCGGCGATCCCCCGCGGGCGATGGCCGGAAAGGGAATCATGACGGCGGCCGCGCGGGCCGGGCGCACCATGTCCTGCACCTCGTCAAGCGAGACCCCGGCCATGAAGCTGACCACGCGAAGACCGGGGCGAAAGCGGAGCTCCTCCAAAACCTGCGCCGCCGCCCCGGCCATGAGCCCCAGGAACACCACCTCGGAGCGGTCCAGCACCGTCTGGTTCCGGGCGACCGAGATGTTGGGGAACGCGGCCGCCAGCGCCGCCGAGCGGGCGCGGCTGCGCTCCGATACCACGATGTCGTGCCCATCCGCGGCGATCCCGCGCAGGGCGGCGCTGGCAATCTCGCCGGTTCCGATCACGCCCAGCCGCATCTAGATGTCCTTCATCAGCCTCAGGGCGTCGTAGATCGCCGCATGGGTGTTGCGGCACGACACCGCGTCGCCGATGCGGAACAGGCGGAACGCCCCGTCCGGGTTGGTCGCCACCGCCTGCGGACGCCCCTCGACAAGCGCATCGTGATCGACTTCGCCCAGGTTCACCGTATGCGGCTTCAGCTCGAAATAGAGGTCGGCCAGCGGCCGGGTGCCGTAGTTCAGCACCACCTGGTCGTACTCGGCCTCAAAGCTGTGGTCGCTGTAGTCGGTTCCGATGATGGCCACCAGCCGGTTGCCCTCCCGGCGCACGCCGATCAGGCGCCGGGCGATGGTGAAGGTCGCGGCCCTGCCCTGCAGGCTGCGCATGTAGGGCACGAGGTTCATCCCCATGACCTCCGGCGAAAACGTCCGATCAGGTGTCATCACCTCGACCCGCGCCCCGGCATTCACCACCACCTCGGCCGCCTGCAGCGCGGCGTGATCGCCGGATTCGTCGTAGATCAGGACTGACCCCTCGGGTTTCACGTCGCCCGACAGGATGTCCCAGCTTGTCGCCATCAGGTCGGTCCCTTCGCCATCCTCGAACATTTCGGTGGCGGGCAGGCCGCCGGTAGCGACGATGACCACGTCCGGGTCCAGGCCCAGCACATCCGATGCCTCGGCCCAGGTGTTGAACCGGAATGTCACGTCGCGGGCGGCGCATTGGCTCATGCGCCAGTCGATGATGCCGATCATCTCACGCCGGCGCGGGCTGCGCGCGGCAAGCCGCACCTGGCCACCCGGCTCGGAGGCGGCCTCGAACACGGTTACGTCGTGGCCGCGCTCGGCCGCCACCCGCGCGGCCTCGAGCCCGCCGGGGCCGGCGCCGACGATCACCACCTTCCTGCGCTCGGCGGCCGGCGCAATCACATGCGGCATGGTCAGTTCGCGCCCGGTCGCCGGGTTGTGAATGCACAGCGCCGGCGCCCCCTGATAGATCCGGTCCAGGCAGTAGGTGGCGCCGACACAGGGGCGGATGTCATGCTCGCGCCCCTCAGCGATCTTCCTGACGATATGGGGGTCGGCCATGTGCGCCCGCGTCATGCCGACCATGTCCAGAAGCCCCTCGGCCACCGCGTGCCGGGCCGTGGCCACGTCGGCGATGCGCGCGGCATGGAAGGTGGGCAGCCCCGTTTCGGCCCGAACCATGCCGGCAAAATCCAGATGCGGCGCGCTGCGCATTCCCTGCACCGGGATCACGTCGGTCAACGCCGGGTCGGTGTGGATGCGCCCCCGGATCACGTTGATGAAATCGACCTGCCCGGTGGCCTCGAGCCGCTTGGCCATCTCCACCCCGATCTCGGGCGTGATCCCTCCGGGATGGGCTTCGTCCGCCGTGAACCGGACCCCGAGGATGAAATCCTTCCCCACGCGGGCGCGAATCGCGGAAATCACGTCGAGTCCGAACCTCATCCGGCTGTCCAGCGACCCGCCGCCATATGGCCCGTCCAGATCGTTGGTCAGCGGCGACCAGAACTGGTCGATCAGGTGGCCATAGGCCTCAAGCTCGACCCCGTCCATGCCGCCTTCCTTCATCCGCTCGGCGGCATCGGCAAAATCAGCGATGATCCGCGCAATGTCCCAGTCCTCCGCCAGCTTGGGAAAGGCCTTGTGGGCCGGCTCGCGGTGATGCGAGGACGACACCGAGGGCAGCCAGTCCCCCTTGTCCCAGCCGGTGCGCCGGCCCAGATGGGTCAGCTGGATCATCACCGCCGCGCCATGTTCGTGGCAGGCATCCGTCAGCTGCCGGACCCACGGCACCACCTCGTCCCTCCAGGCCAGGATGTTGTTGAAGACCGGAGGGCTGTCTCTCGACACCACCGCCGAACCCGCGGTCATGGTCAGCGCCACCCCTGCCTTCGCCCGCTCTTCGTGATAGGCGCGATAGCGGTCCTTCGGCATTCCGTCCTCGGGATAGGCCGGCTCGTGACTGGTGGTCATGATCCGGTTGCGGAGCGTGAGGTGCTTCAGCCGGAACGGTTGCAGCAGCGGATCGTTGGACATGGCTCGGTTCCGTTTTCCTCGCGGTTACAATCAAAATGAGCCGCTACGCGGCACAGCTTCAGTCTGTGTCGCGCCTGCAGCGCGTCACAATACCTCCGGCGGGAGTATTTCTGGCAAGAGGAAGAGAGGTGATTTTAGCCTTCCTCTTGCCGGAAATACTCTGGGGGGTGCGGGGGGCAACGCCCCCTGCCTCGATCGGATCGCGCAAGCGATCCGATCCCCTCAGTACCAGACATCCGGGACCGCCTCCTTCTTCCGGGCAATGAAATCCCGCAGGCCTTCATCGATTCCCTCATCCAGCGGCGGGGCTTCGTATTCCGCCAACAGCTTCTTCCAGCGGGCATTGGCGCGGGCAGCCATGTCGCTCCTTCCCTGCTCATCCCACGTCTCCCAGGGCTGGTTGTCGTCCAGAGCACTGTCCCAATAGGCGCTCTGGTAGTGGCGCAGGGTGTGGGCCGTCGAAAATAGATGCTGCCCCGGCCCGCATTCGGTCAGAGCCTCGAAACCCAGCGCATCCTCGTTCACCTCGATCCCGCGCAGATACGCGTGCAGGGCGCCGCAAAGGTCGGTGTCGATCACGAACTTCTCGTAGGACATGGACAGCAGCCCGTCGAGGAACCCGGCCGAGTGCAGGATGTAGTGCGCCCCGCTTTGCACCGCCGACAGCATCGACATCAGCCCCTGGCTCATCGCCTGCGCATCGGGCAGCTTGGAATTGGTGAAATTGCCCGCGCAGCGCAGCGGCAGGTTCAGCCGCCGGGCAAGTTGTCCCATCGCCAGCGAGCCCAGCGCCGCCTCGGGCGTGCCAAAGGTGGGCGAGCCCGAACGCAGCGACATGGTGGACTGGAACGAACCCAGCACCACGGGCGCGCCGGGGCGGACAAGCTGGGCGATGGCGCAGGAGGTCATGCTTTCGGCAAGGCACTGCGCCACCGATCCGGCCATGGTCAGGGGCGAAACCGCCCCGCCCAGAAGAAACGGCAGGTGAATGGAGCCCTGCCCCGCCACGGCATAGGTGCGGATGCCGCGCGAGGTCACCCCGTCGATCACCAGCGGCGAGGTGGTGTTGAAATTGCCCATGATGACGCAGTTCCGGTCAACGAAATCCGCACCGAACAGGATCCGGCACATCTCGATCGAATCAGCGGCACGTTCCGGCGCGGTGACCGAGCCCAGGAACGCCCGGTCGGAATAGAGGATATGGGCATGGACCATGTCGAGATGGCGCTTGTTCACCGCGATGTCGGTGGGTTCGCAGATCGTGCCGCCCGAATGGTGCAGCCAGGGCGAGGATTGACCCAGCTTCACGAAGTTCCGGAAATCCTCGATCGTGCCGTAGCGGCGGCCGCGGTCCAGATCCATCACGAAGGGCGAGCCGTAGGAGGGCGCGAAGACCACCGCGTCGCCGCCGATCTCGACCGAGTTGGCCGGATTGCGCGCGTGCTGGGTGAAGCGCGCTGGCGCCGATTTCAGGATCTCCCGGATCATTCCCGGCTCGAACCGGATGTTCCAGACCTCTTTCGAGATCTCCCGCACCTCTCCCCCGGCTTCACGAAAAAGGCGCACGGTCTCCGGATCGTCCCGGAACTCGATACCGATCTCGGCGAGGATACGCTCGGCGGTCCGCTCGATCCGCTCGAGGCTGTCCTCGTCCAGAAGGTCGTGGGGCGGAATGCGCCGGGTGATCCACGGCACCCGAAGATGAGCGTTGGGCGCGGCCCCTCCGCCGGTCCGCCCGCGCCGTGCCCGCCGCCGCACCGTTCCCGGCGCCCCGGTCGCCGTCATCGCCACTCCTCCCGTCGCGAACCGATTTCTCGACATATGTGTCGAGCATAGCTACTATCATGTCAAGTTTGTTGCTGAACCGACCGGCCGCTGTTAAGGGCTCGGCATGGACATGAAGACCACATCCCGCCAGCGCGGATCGGAAGAGGCGTGGCTGCGCGGCGCCTGCGCGTTGCTGAAAGAGGCCGGCGTGGAGGCGGTCAAGGTGATGCCGCTGGCGCAGCGGCTGGGCCTGTCGCGCACAAGCTTCTACTGGCATTTCAAGGACCGCGACGCCCTGCTGGAGGCCCTGGTTCGACGCTGGGAGGAACGCAATACCGGACAGCTCGTGGCGCGCTGCGAGGCCTATGCGGAAAACATCTGCGAGGCGATGTTCAACCTGTTCGACTGCTGGCTCGACGACGCGCTGTTCGACGCGGGGCTCGATCTGGCCATCCGCAACTGGGCGCGCAACGATCCGGCCCTGCAGGAACGGCTGGACCGTGCCGATGCCCGGCGCAAGGCAGCGATCGAGGCGATGTTCACCCGCTTCGGCTATGCGCGGGCCGAGGCCGAGGTGCGCGCCATGACCGTGATCTATACCCAGATCGGATATATCTCGATGCGGGTGAGCGAGGATCGCGCGGCGCGGATCGCCCGGATGCCGGCCTATGTCGAGGTGTTCACGGGGGTCAAGCCGTCGGACAGCGACATCCGCCGGTTCCTCGCACGGCATCGCGACTGATCCCTCCCCGACCCGTTTCCTTTGACGCCGGCCCCGGTCGCGTGGTTCGATGGCCGTGCCGTTCGCCGCAGGGCAGGAGGAGATGATGAAGCCACCGCTTCCATCCACGCCGGCCGAGGTGCTGCACATCACCTCTGCATCATCGCGGCTGATCATCCCCGTGGTGACGGGGCTGGCCGAGCGGTTGGGCTTCTGGCGAACACCGCTGCGCAACGCCGCCGCCGCAAGCGAGGAGATGGGACCGCTCGATTCGCTTTACTGGATCCACAAGTCGAAAAACCCAGTCGCCCGGCCCGAACCGGCGCCGCCGCCGGGCGGGGAGATGAACCGCGATCCCGGCACTGTCCGCCTGCCCGAGGGGTTCGAGCCCGCGGCCTCGGTCACCATCGGCGCGGCCGGCGATCTTCTTCGCGTCTGGGACATCGAGGAATCGGTCGGCATCCTGTTCGAAGGGGTCGCCGACCTGCTGTTCGATCAGGACATCTCCATGGCCAACCTCGAATCACCGGTGACGACGCAGCCGCTGATGGAGGAGGTGATCGGCGATACGGGTCCGTCGATCGAATGCTGCGCCCCTCGCCATTTCGAGGTGATGACACGGCACGGCGACCGAAGCTTTACCCTTCTGCACACCGCCAACAACCACATTTTCGACCTGGGGCTGAAGGGGCTCGAAACCACGCTTGCGGCGATGGACGCGGCGGGCATTGCCGATCTGGGCACCAACCGCACGCCGAGCAGCTACGGGCGCGGCATGGTGCTGGAGCGCAACGGCATCCGCATCGGCTTCGCCGCCGCCGGGTTCGGGCTGAACGGGCACGCGCTGCCCGAGGAGGAGCGCTACCGGATCCACGTCGCGCCGCTCGTTCCCAAGGGGCGGGCGCCGGACCTGACCCTGCTCCGGCGCCAGATCGACGACTGCCGCGAACAGGGCTGCGATTTCGTGATTGCCTCGCTCCACTGGGGCTACGAGTTCGAATTCTTCCCCCGCAACGCCCAGATCGCCGCCGCCCGCGAGCTGACCGAATACGGGGCGGATGCCATCATCTCGCATCACCCGCACGTCATCCAGCCGGTCGAGTTCTACCGCACCCGGCGCGACCCGGACCGGATCGCGGTGATCGCCTATTCGCTGGGCACTCTCACATGGGGCTTCATGGCCCCGCATGTTGCGCTCAGCCTGATCCTCAACCTCAAGCTCGCCAAGGGGACGTGGCAGGGTGAGACGCGGACCTATGTGGAGAAGGTCCGCCTCACCCCCGTGCTGCGCAACTGCACAGCCGTCAACGGCAAGGTGGAGACGCGACTCGAAAAGCTGTCGGCGCATCCTGCCCCCGGCGGCAGCCCGCTGCCGGCCGGACAAGCCGAGCGGGCCGCGGAATACGCCGGGCTGGTGCTCGGGCCGGGATGGGTCCGCGAGGGCCCGGCGGCCCGGTAACCGGCGCGCCGGTTGGTCCTCGCAGGGGTCAGATCGCCTTTTTCAGCGCGTCCACGAGGTCGGTCCGCTCCCAGCTGAAGCCGCCCTCGGCATCGGGTTCGCGGCCGAAATGGCCGTAGGCCGCGGTACGCTGATAGATCGGCTTGTTCAGCTTCAGATGTTCGCGGATGCCGCGCGGGCTGAGGTCGATGATCTTGCCCACGGCCTTTTCGATCTCGGCATCCGGCACGTCGCGACCGGTGCCGTGGGTATCCACGTAGATCGACAGCGGCTTGGAAACCCCGATGGCATAGCTCAGCTGCAGCGTGCAGCGGTCGGCCAGGCCGGCGGCGACGATGTTCTTGGCGACATAGCGCGCAGCATAGGCCGCCGAGCGGTCCACCTTGGTGGGATCCTTGCCCGAAAACGCACCGCCCCCATGAGGGGCCGCGCCGCCATAGGTATCGACGATGATCTTGCGCCCGGTCAGGCCCGCATCGCCGTCCGGCCCGCCGATCACGAACTTGCCCGTGGGGTTGACGTGCCATTCGGTTTCGTTGGTCAGCCAGCCGTCGGGCAGGGTTTCACGGATATAGGGCGCGACGATTTCGCGGATGTCGTCGCTGGTCAGTTCCGGGTCGAGATGCTGGGTCGAAAGAACGACCGAGCTTACCCCCACCGGACGGCCGTCGCGGTAGATCACCGAAAGCTGCGACTTGGCGTCCGGGCCCAGCGCGGGCTCGGTGCCGTTCTTGCGCACCTCGGCCAGCCGGCGCAGGATCGCGTGGGCATACTGGATCGGGGCCGGCATCAGCGCTTCGGTCTCGTTGGTGGCATAGCCGAACATGATGCCCTGGTCGCCGGCGCCCTCGTCCTTGTCGCCCGAGGCATCGACGCCCTGGGCAATGTCGGCGCTCTGGGCATGCAGGTAGCTGTCCACCTTCAGGTTGG
This sequence comes from Piezobacter thermophilus, assembly GCF_055386745.1. Classification (NCBI taxonomy): domain Bacteria; kingdom Pseudomonadati; phylum Pseudomonadota; class Alphaproteobacteria; order Rhodobacterales; family Paracoccaceae; genus Piezobacter; species Piezobacter thermophilus. The sequence goes on from NZ_AP042380.1 coordinate 2,718,450, forward strand.
CCCAGTGAAAGCCCTCCTGCTCATAGCCGATGTCCCGCACGCAGTAACGCGCGATCTCCTCGACGCGCTGGATCACGCTGGCAGGGCCGCGCACCTCGCCACCGATCACGACGCGGTCGGTGGTGGCAAAGGTTTCGCACGCGACGCGCGCATAGGGGTCTTCGGTCAGGAAGGCATCCAGAACGGCGTCGGAAATGCGGTCGCAAACCTTGTCGGGGTGGCCCTCGGAGACGGATTCCGAGGTGAAGATGTAGTTCTTGCGGGACATGAAAGGTGCTCCATTGGTGTGTAACCCCGCCACGCCAGGAAGCCGTTGTGACGGGTCAGGGGTCCAGTTACGCGGCGCCCCCTGCGGGGTCAACTCCCCTTTTGGCGGGCATGGGCACGTTGTTGCATGACGACGACCCCGGCCAGTGCCAGAAGCAGCAGGAAGACCGGCGAATCGCCGGTGCGGGAATAAAGGGTCGGTGCCAGAGGCGCCGGCAATTCGGCGTCGAGATACCCAGCCTGTCCCAGCGGCAGGCTGCGGGTGATGCGCCCCAGCGGGTCGATCATGGCCGAGATTCCGGTATTGGCCACGCGGATCATCGGCAGGCCCTGTTCAATGGCCCGCATCCGCGCCTGCGCCAGGTGCTGCCAGGGCCCCGAGCGGGTTCCGAACCATGCGTCATTGGTGATCTGCAACAGCATTCGCGGACGCCCGGGTGCGCCGTTCACGTCCTGGGGAAAGACCGCCTCGTAGCAGATCAGCGGCAGCGCGCTGCCCAGCGCGCCCAGCTCCAGCAGCTTCGGGCCGGGGCCGGGCGTGTAGCCCTGCCCCTCGCGTGCGGCGAAACCGCGCAACCCGAAGCGTGCCGCCAGATCGCCGAAGGGGATGTATTCGCCGAAGGGCACGAGGTGTTGCTTGTCATAGATACCGGCGGCACGGCCGGCCTCGTCCAGCACCACCAGCGAATTGTAGATCCGCGCCCCCTCGCGCCGCTGGATGCCCAGCGCCACCGGCACCCCGTCCGCCGCCCGGGCGATGGCCGCAAAGGCCGCGTCCGCATCGTTCAGCAGCACCGGCACCGCGCTTTCGGGCCAGACGATCAGGTCCGGCCGTGCCCCGTCCCTGCCCGGCGCGGCGGTGAAATCCACCTGCCGGCGGAAATAGACGGGGATCCAGGCGGGATCCCATTTGCGGTCCTGCCGGGCGTTGGGCTGGATCAGGCGCACGGTCTTGCCGGTCGGGACGACATCGGGCTGCGCCCGCACTGCGGCAAGCCCGGCCAGCACCAGCAGCCCCGCCGGGATCAGCCCGGCCAGCACCGCACGCGGCCGCCGCCCATGCACCAGGGCAAGCCCCGGCGGCAGCGCCACTGCCAGCGTCGCCAGCCCCAGCCCGTGCGGCCCGATCCACGCCAGCAGCGCCGCCACGCGGGTATCGGTCCAGATCTGCGCAAGCCCCGCCCAGGGAAAGCCGGTCAGCAGATAGGCGCGGCCGAATTCGGCCAGCCCGAAGGCAAGGATCAGAAGCCCGACCCGCGCCCCCGCCCCCCGCGCCAGCCGGTGTGCGGCCCAGAACGCCGCCCCCCAGAACAGCGCCAGCCCCCCGGCCATGAAGATCAGCGCGAAGGGCGCCATCCAGCCATAGCGGTCCGGTTCGACGAAGAACGGCTCGACGATCCATGTCAGCGCCCGGGCGAAATAGCCCGCCCCGAAAGCCCAGCCCGGCAACGCCGCGCGCCACGGTGTCTCGGCGAAAAGCAGCAGGGCAGGCATCGCCGCCAGCCCCGCCAGCGTCAGCGGCCACCAGCCCCAGGGCGCCAGCCCCAGCGCAGCCAGCGCCCCGAGCAGCGCAGCCGCGCCCATGCGCAGCCACAGCGGCCAGCGGTGCAAGGCCGTCACGCGGCAGCCTCCGGCAGGCGCACGCGCAGCCGCTTGATCCGGCGGGGATCGGCATCCATCACCTCGAACTCGGTGCCGTCGGGGTGCACGATCACCTCTCCGCGCGCGGGCACCCGCCCGGAAAGCATGAAGACCAGCCCGCCCAGGGTGTCGATCTCTTCCTCGTCCACGTCCTCATGCGCGGTCAGGGAACGGCCGATCTCGGCCTCGAATTCCTCCAGCGGGGTCTTTGCCAGCGCCACGTAGCAGCCCGGCTTTTCCCTGACCCAGGTGCGATCTTCCTCGGTGTCGTGTTCGTCCTCGATTTCGCCCACCACCTGTTCGATCAGGTCCTCGATGGTCACCAGCCCGTCCACCCCGCCATATTCGTCGATCACCAGCGCCATGTGGCGCCGTTCCGCCTGCATCTTGGCCAACAGCACACCGATGGGCATCGAGGGCGGCACGAACAGCAGCGGGCGCAGCATGGAGCGCAGGTCGAATTCCCGCTCTTCGCAATTGAATCCGTGGGTCAGCGCCAGATCCTTGAGGTGGACGAATCCCAGCGGCCGGTCCAGCGTGCCTTCATAGACGGGGATCCGGCTGAGCCCGCTTTCGCGAAACACCTGCACCAGTTCGTCCAGACCGATGGTATCGGGCACGGCGACGATCTCGACGGTGGGAATCGCCACGTCCTCGACCCGCAGCCGCCGCAGGTTCATCATGCCACGCGGATTGTCGCGGACCCCTTCGCGGGCGGCATCGCCCTCGTCCCGCCTGTCCTCGCCCTGGGTCAGGGCCTCGATGATGCGTCCGAAGAAACCGGGTTTTCCCGACCCGTCGCCGGGACTTTCGCCCTCGTCGGTCCGCGCGCCCGCCGCCCTTGCCGGCTGCGCGTGGGCGCCACTGTCTGATCCGTCCATCGATCCTTTTCCAAAACGGGCCGATCCGGCCCCGATCATCCCCTATATGGGTCTTCGATGCCCAGTCTGCCAAGTATCCGCGTCTCCAGCCCCTCCATCAAAGTGGCATCCGGGTCACGGACATGGTCATAGCCCAGCAGGTGCAGCAGACCGTGGACGAGCAGATGGGTCACGTGGTCCTCCATCGGCTTGCCTGCGGCGCTGGCCTCGCGGGCGCAGGTGTCGAAGGAAATCGCGATGTCGCCAAGGGCGATCTCGCCGGTGAAATCGGGTCGTGGCGGAGCGGGGCGCTCGCCGGCCCGTTGCGGGGCCAGGTCCTGCGCGGGCCAACTGAGCACATTGGTGGGCGCCGGCCGACCGCGGAATTCGCCGTTGAGTTCGGCGATGCGGGCATCATCGGTGGCCAGCAGGCTGACCTCGCATTGCATTTCCACCCCCAACTCGGGGAACGCCAGCGCCCCGGACAGGGCGCGCCGGGCCAGCGCGGCAAGGTCCAGTGCATTCCAGCGGTCGTCGTCAATGGTCAGCTCGATTGTCGGGATATCGTTCATGCCGGCAAACTATCCCGGTCCTTCGCCGGAGGACAGGGGATTTTCGGTTGACGGAGGAAGGCGGAGGACTTATCCGATAAAAAAACTCGGAAATTGGGGGCGCAAGCATGACAAGGCCTGGCAAGAGCGACTTTCGGCTGGTCGAGCCGCGCAAGTGGATGCTGATTGCGGCCACCGGGCTGGCGGCGGCACAGGTTTCGCCCGCCCTTGCGGCCGGCGACGGCGGCGAGGCCGGAGAGGCAGGCGTGGTGCTGCCGCCTGCGGTGGAGGCCGGAGAAGCGGGCGAAGCGGGAGAGGCAGGCGAAAGCGGCGTTTCCCGCACCAACGGGCCGGCGGGCTTCCTGACCGAACTGGGCATGTTCGAGGCAACCATGCGGATTGTCGGCGGGCTTTACGCAGAAGGCCTGGTGGCGCAGGCGCAAGAGCACTTGGAAAACGCGCACCATGCCGATTACGACGAAGTGAGGGACGACCTGAAGACGTTCGGCGCCCCGCCTTTCGAGGACAAGGCCCGCGCCTTTGCCGAGGCGGTGGCGGGCGGAGCCGACGCCGCGACCGTGGCACAGCGCAAAGCCGCTCTTCTGGCGGCCATCGACGCGGCACGGACGGCGGCACAGGTCTCACCGCGCGACCGGGTGCTCTCGATCAGGGCGCTGGTTGCCGCAGCAGCCGCCGATTTCGACGGCGGCGTGAAGGACGGCCAGGTCACCTTTGCCCCCGAATACCGCGACGCATGGGGGTTTGTCGCCACTGCGCGGGCCCGGGCCGAGGCCCTGGCGGCATCCGAGGATGCAGCAGTGGCCGGTGCCGGGCGCGCGGTGCTCGGACAGCTGGACAAGGTGGCACCGCTGCTGCCATCGCTGTCGGCCTCGCGCGTGGAGGGGGATCCGTCGGTGCTCTATGGAGCGGCCGGCTGGATCGAGATCATCTCACTGCAACTGAAGTGATCCGATGCCGATCGTTCTGAGCGACGTGCTGAGCGCAACCGAGGCGCAGGTGCTGCGCGAAGCGGTCCTGACGCTGGACTTCGAGGACGGCAGGGCCAGCGCCGGACCCGTCGCGCGGGCCGTCAAGGACAATCTTCAGGCAGTGCCGGGGCCGCGCACCGATGCGGTCCTGGAGAAGGTGCGCTCGGCATTGCTGGCTCATCCCCTTTTCCAGGCGGCGGCCTGTCCCAAGGCGGTGGCCAGGATGATCGTGTCGCGCACCGAGAACGGCGGGCAGTATGGCAACCATGTGGACAACGCCCTGATCGCTGGCGCCCGGGCGGACGTGTCCTTCACCCTGTTCCTGTCTCCGCCCGACAGCTATGAAGGGGGGGAACTGGTGATCGGCGACCGGGTCGAGGACCGGGCCTTCAAGCTGGGACCGGGTGAAGCGATCGTTTATCCGTCGAACACGCTGCACCGGGTCAACCCGGTGGTTTCGGGCTGTCGTCTCGTGGTGATCGGCTGGGTCACGAGCTGGGTGCCCGATCCGCAGAAGCGGGAAATCCTGTTCGATCTGTGGCGGGCGATCGACTGGGCGGAAGGCGAAGAGCGCAGGGTTCTCCTGTCGAAGGCGCGGTCGAATCTGTTGCGGATGTGGGCGGTGTAAGGCCGCGTTGCAGGCGGGGGCTCTGCCCCCGCTCCCCCGGAGTATTTTCAGCAAGAGGAAGGGCAGAGCGCGGTCAGGTCCGGCGGCTGTCGGCGTCGTAGGCTTCGATGATCGCCGCGACCAGCGGGTGGCGGACGACATCGGCCGAGGTGAAGTAGTTGAAGCCGATCCCCGGCACCGATTTCAGCAGACGTTCGGCATCGGCCAGCCCCGAAGGCATGCCGCGCGGCAGATCGACCTGGCTGCGGTCGCCGGTGACGACCATGCGCGAGCCTTCTCCCAGACGGGTGAGAAACATCTTCATCTGCATGGTGGTTGCATTTTGCGCCTCGTCCAGCACGACGAAGGCGTTCGACAGCGTTCGCCCGCGCATGAAGGCCAGCGGCGCGATTTCGATCCGCTTGTCCTCCATCAGCTTGGCCAACTGCTTGCCCGGCAGGAAATCGTTCAGCGCGTCATAGAGCGGCTGCATGTAGGGATCGACCTTTTCCTTCATGTCGCCGGGCAGGTAGCCCAGTTTCTCGCCCGCCTCGACCGCCGGGCGCGAAAGGATGATCCGATCCACCAGCCCGCCGATGAACATGGACACGCCCACGGCCACGGCGAGATAGGTCTTGCCGGTCCCGGCCGGACCGATGCCGAAGGCAAGCTCGTTCTCGTAGAGCGAAAGGACATAGGCCTTCTGCGCCTCGGTGCGCGGCTCGACCACCTTGCGGCGGGTCCTGATCTCGACCTTGCCGCCCCTGAACATTTCCAGCTGTTCGCCGCCGGGAGCAGATTCGGCGCCGCCCATGCGCAGTTCGCGGTCGATGTCGGCGGCGGCAACCTCGCGCCCGGCCTCGAGCCGGTCGTAGAGCGCCTCGAGCACCTCGACGGCCTGCTTCTGCGCCTCTTCGTCGCCCATCACCACAAGCTGATTGCCGCGCCGGACGATCTGAACGCCCGTCTTTCTTTCGATTTCGGCAAGGTTCCGGTCGTATTCGCCGCACAGGTCGATCAGCAACCGGTTGTCGGGGAATTCGATCCGCACTTCGTGCGGCGTGTCGGTACCGCGGTTCTGGGTCAGCGCGCCGATGGCCAATCCGTTCTCCTCATGTGCCCGTGTGATTCGAAGGTGCCAATTCCAGACGCGCCATTCAAGCGAAGGCGCGCGATTTTCACCCGGTTGCGACGAAAAATGACCGCCCCGCGGTCGGGGCGGCCGGATATCGCGCCATTCCGTATCGCCTCAGAGCGAATCGGCAATGGTGTTCTGCTTCTTGAACGGCCCCACGGCATATCCCGGCGGGGCAACGCCCGAGCAGACCGGCTTGCCGTCACGGTCGAGCCGCTGCGAAAGGTAGCCTTCAAGGCCGTCATCGATGATCCAGTGGTCGCATCCGGTGGGATCGACCCAGATGCCGGCGGTCATCGTGCTGAGGTCGTGCTTGTCGAAAAGCTGATTGTCCACCGTCTTGTCCCGGATCGGCGCACAGGCCGTCGCCCCCAGAGTGGCGAGGATCACGAAGTTTCTCAGAAGTGCCATGACCGCCCCCTACTGCACGCACATGATTTCGACGCGGCGATTCTTCGCCATGTTCTCGGGCGAGGTATTCGGCACCCGCGGCTGGCGCTCGCCCAAGCCCTGAACATCGTACACCTTCGCGCCGACGCTCCTGGCCACCTTCGCCACGGCGTTGGCACGGTTCTTCGACAATCGAAGATTATAGGCGTCCGAGGCCCGGCTGTCGGTATGCCCCTTGATGATGAAACCCCGTGCATTGGCCGACTTGAAGAATTCCCGCAGGCGCTGTTTGCCGGCGGCGCTGATGCGATAGCTGTCGGTGGCGAAGAACTGGTCCGTCGGCATGGTACCGCACAGGTTGATCGTGCGGCAGACCGGCTTGCCGTCGCGGGTCACGTGAGGGGTCATGTAGCCTTCGGCCCCGTCATCCATGACCCAGTGTTCGCAGCCGTCGGGATCGACCCAGATGGTCGGCATGTATCTTTCGCCCTTGACGACCTTCCGCCCGCCATCGGCGCCCGCGTGGGCCACCTCGGGAATGACCGACATGATCGAGGCCACGGCAATCACCAGGGCCGCGACGATGCGGCAGATCCTGCTTTCAATCACGACTTGTCCCTCACCCTTTTCCCTGCAATGCGTGCCCGCCCGGACTGCGCGGACGACCCGACAAACGAATTGCCGACAGGTTAGGCAAGTAGAACCCGCTTGTGAAGCAGATTTCACCACATATTGTGTCTCATCCCAGAACACTCACAAAAATATGCGCGCACTGTCTATAATATCGCAAAGATTGGGGACTGCTTCATCGTCCTTCCGTGCAGCGGTGCAAAGCCCGCCCCTACGGCACTTTTTCAGCCGACCAGCTCGCCAGACAGCGAGTTGGGCCCGGACTCGGTGATGCGCACCCGCGCGATGTCGCCGGTCCGGGCACGCCCGTCGCGGACATGGACCGCGTGCAGGTATTCCGACTTGCCCACCACCTGCCCCGGCAGGCGGCCCGGCCGCTCGAACAGCACGCCGACCTCGCGCCCGACCATGGCGTCCTGAATCGCCCGCTGCTGGCGGGTGATGAGCGCCTGAAGCCGCTGCAGGCGATCGGCGGCCTCATCGGGGGCGACCTGCGCCCGTTCGGCCGCCGGGGTGCCGGGACGCGGCGAGTACTTGAACGAATAGGCCTGGCCGTAGCCCACCGCCTCGATCAGGTCGAGCGTGGCCTGAAAGTCCGCTTCCGTTTCCTCCGGAAAGCCGACGATGAAATCGCCCGAAAGCAGGATGTCGGGGCGGGCGGCGCGGATGCGCTCGACCAGCCGTAGATAACCTTCGGCGGTATGGCCGCGGTTCATCCGCTTGAGGATCCGGTCCGAGCCGGACTGCACCGGCAGGTGAAGATAGGGCATCAGCCGCTCACATTCGCCGAAGGCGGCGATCAGGTCGTCGGCCATGTCGTTGGGATGCGAGGTGGTGAAGCGGATGCGCGCCAGCCCGTCAATGCGGTGCATCTCGCGGATGAGCCGGGCCAGCGACCAGTCCGCGCCATCCGGCCCGGCGCCGTGATAGGCATTCACGTTCTGACCCAGCAGGGTGATCTCGCGCACGCCGCGCGCGACCAGGTCGCGGGCTTCGGCAAGGATGCGCCCGGCCGGGCGGCTGACCTCGGCCCCGCGGGTATAGGGCACCACGCAGAAGGCGCAGAACTTGTCGCAGCCCTCCTGCACCGTCAGAAAGGCGGTGGGGCCACGCGACGCCCGGGGCCGGGTGCCGAGATGCTCGAACTTGTCCTCGGCGGGGAAATCGGTATCCAGCGCCTTTTCGCCTGCGCGCGCGCGGGCTTCGAGATCCGGCAGGCGGTGATAGCTTTGCGGTCCGACCACCAGGTCCACCAGCGGCTGGCGGCGCATGATCTCTTCGCCCTCGGCCTGAGCCACGCAGCCGGCCACGGCGATCTTCAGATCCGGGCGCGCCGCCTTGAGCCCCTTGAAGCGGCCCAGCTCGGAATAGACCTTCTCGGCCGCCTTTTCCCGGATGTGACAGGTGTTGAGCAGAATCATGTCGGCCTCTTCGGGCCGGTCGGTCTGCTCATAGCCCCGCCCGCCCAGCGCCTCGGCCATGCGTTCGCTGTCATAGACGTTCATCTGGCAGCCATAGGTCTTGATGAACAGCTTCTTGGGGGCGGTCATGTGCGGCGCCTTCCTGTTTGCGGGGCTCGGCGGCTTCACATAGACCTTTCGCGGCGGCCTTGCAATGCGCGCGCATTTGTCGGAACCTTCCCGCAAAAATGGCAGGCAGGGCAAAGCGGAGCGGTTCATGCGGCACCCGTCCTTCGATTCCTTTCTCAAGGTGGAAAAGGCGCTTCTGGCCGAGGGGCCGGTGGCGATGATCTTCGTCGAGGACGAGGTGGAGGTCGCCACCACCCTGCGCCATCACCTCGCCTGCGGGTTCCGGTCGGTGCTTGCCTTCATGCCCGAGGATTTCGACCTGCCCGCGGACGTCGGGGAAAAGGTCCACCGCATCGCCTTCGACTGCGGGCTGAGGGGCGCGGAATTCGAGGCGATCAACCGGATGATCGCAGCCGCCCCCGGCACGTGGTTCTACTACTGCTACAACGCCGAATACCTGTTCTACCCGTTCTGCGAAACCCGCAGCGTGGGCGAGATGCTGACCTTTCACGCCGAAGAACGGCGCGATGCGATGCTGTGCTATGTCATCGACCTTTACGCCGACGACCTGGAGAAGTTTCCGAATGCCGTATCGCTGGAACGGGCCCATCTGGACCGCACGGGCTATTACGCCCTGGCCCGCCCCGACCCCGAGACCGGCCACCCGCGCGAGCGGCAGCTCGATTTCTTCGGCGGGCTCAAGTGGCGCTACGAGGAACACGTCCCCAAACCCCGCCGCAAGATCGACCGCATCGCCCTGTTCCGGGCCAGGCCGGGGCTGGAGCTGCTGCCCGATCACACCTTCAACGATCAGGAATACAACACCTATTCCTGCCCCTGGCACCACAACCTGACGGCAGCGATCTGTTCGTTCCGCGTGGCCAAGGCGCTCAAGCGCAATCCCGGCTCGACCTTCGACATCCCCACCTTTCGGTGGCACAATTCCACCCGGTTCGAATGGCATTCCCGGCAGTTGCTGGACCTGGGGCTGATGGAACCGGGTCAGTGGTTCTGAACCGCCCGCTTCGGTGACGCGCCCGTTTTCGCCCCCCTGCCCCCGGCGCCGGCCGCGCGGGCCTGTTCAAAATGGCATTTCTGGTTCATAATTCGAACCACGCAAGAGAAATGCCGCACCGGGGAGGAAAAACGCCATGATCTCCAGACGCGCCGTGCTTGCCGGGCTGGCTGCTGCCGCGTCGGCCGCCAACATCGCCCACGCACAGGAAACCGACGAGTATGAACCGCCCGTGGATGCCGACGGGCTCTATACGCAGGAATGGTTTCACACCTCGTTCCTCGACATGTCCGAAGACCTCGCCGACGCGGAGGCGCAGGGCAAGAACCTGATGATCCTGTGGGAACAGCGCGGCTGCCCCTATTGCCGCGAGCTGCACCGGGTGAATTTCCGCCGCAAGGACATCGTGGACTTCCTGCAGGACAACTACCTTGTGGTGCAGTTGAACCTCTGGGGCGACCGCGAAGTGACCGATTTCGACGGCGAGACCCTGCCGGAAAAGCGGATGGCCAAGAAATGGTTCGTCAACTTCACCCCGACGGTCATGCTGATCAACCGCCGCGACATGGGCGCCAGATCGATGACGGAGGCCGAAGCCTTCCGGATGCCCGGCTATTTCAAGCCCTTCCACTTCCTGTCCGGCCTCCAATTCGCCGCCGGGGACACGTATCGCTCCCAGCATTTCCAGCGCTTCGTGCAGGAGCGCGCCGACCGGATGCGCGAACAGGGGATCGAAGTGGAACTCTGGAAGTGATGGCGCGGGCGAGGCATGACGCCCCGCCCGGCCCGCCACCCGCCGCGAAATCCGCCGGTTCGGCGCGCACGCTCTGGACGCCCGCGCCGGCGCCCGCTAGCCATGTGCCGGACAGATGGGAGGCACATGATGGAAACCCTGTCGGAAAACCGCTGCTTCGGCGGGACCCAAGGCGTCTACCGCTACCGCTCGCAAGCCTGCGACTGCGACATGACCTTCGGCCTGTTCCTGCCAGAAGAGGCCCGCGACGGCCCGGTGCCGGTGCTGTGGTACCTTTCCGGCCTCACCTGCACCCATGAAAACGCCATGACCAAGGCCGGTGCGCAGGGCTGGGCGGCCGAACAGGGCATCGCCGTCGTCTTTCCCGACACCAGCCCGCGCGGAGAAGGCGTGGCCGACAGCCCGGATTACGACCTCGGACAGGGGGCCGGGTTCTACGTGAATGCGACGCAGGCCCCGTGGGCTGCGCATTTCCGCATGTGGGATCATGTGGCCGAGGAACTGCCCGAACTGCTGGCCGGAACCTTCCCCATCGATCCCGACCGGCAGGCGATCACCGGTCATTCCATGGGCGGGCACGGGGCGCTGACGCTGGCCATGAACCTGCCGGGGCGGTTCCGCTCGGTCTCCGCCTTCGCGCCGATCTGCAACCCGACCGGGTCGGACTGGGGGCGCAAGCAGTTTCGCGCCTATCTGGGCGGGGACGAAGCCGCGTGGGCACGCCACGACGCGACGCTGCTCATGCGCGAGCGGGGCCTCGACGTGCCGCTTCTGATCGACAGCGGCACCGATGACCAGTTCATCGACCTGCTGCGCCCCGAAGCGCTGGCCGCCGCCATCGCCGCGCGCCGCCAGTCGGCCACGCTGCGGTTCCAGAAGGGCTATGACCACAGCTATTTCTTTGTCGCCAGCTTCATGGAAGATCACGTGGCCTTCCATGCCGAGGCGTTGTGGGGCTGAGAGGGGTGGCGCTTTACGTCGATGCCGATGCCTGCCCGGTCCGGGCCGAGGCCGAAAGGGTGGCCACGCGCCACGGGCTGAAGATGTTCGTGGTCTCCAATGGCGGGCTGCGCCCGTCACGGCATCCGCTGGTCGAGACCGTGATCGTGGCCGAGGGCGCGGACGAGGCCGACAGGTGGATTGCCACCCGCTGCGGGCCGGGCGACGTGGTGGTGACCTCCGACGTCCCCCTTGCCGCGCGTTGCATCGAGGCCGGCGCACGGGTGCTGCGTCCGAACGGAGAGCCCTTCACACCCGGAAATATCGGCGCGCAGCTGGCCATGCGCGACCTGATGGCCGACCTGCGCGCGGCCAGCCCGCTGGGCGGTGGGGGCGGGGGCCGGCCGTTTACCCGCGCCGACCGGTCGCGGTTTCTCGACGCGCTCGAGCGCGAGTTGCGCGCCGCGGCACGCGATTGCGCGGACAACGAGGCGCGGGGATGACAGTGCAGGCGGTCGTCTTCGACATCGGAAACGTGCTGATCGGCTGGGATCCGGTGCGCTTCTACGACCGGCACATCGGCGCGGGCCGCCGCCGCGCCCTGTTCGCGGCCGTCGATCTGCACACCATGAACCTTGAGATCGACCGCGGCGCCCCGTTCCGCAAGACGGTCGAAGCCACCGCTGCCGCGCACCCGGACTGGCGCGACGAAATCCTGCTGTGGCACGACGCCTGGCTGGATTTCACCACGCCCATGCCGCGGGCAGAGCGGCTTCTGCTGGCGCTGCGGCGGCGGGGCGTGCCGGTCTTCGCGCTAAGCAATTTCGGCCCCGAACCGTTCGAACTGGCCACCTCGCGTTATCCAATCCTGCGCGAATTCGACCGGGTTTTCCTCTCGGGCCATCTGGGCGTGCTCAAACCCGACCCGGAAATCTACAAAATCCTCGAATCTGGCGCCGGAATGCCGCCCGGCGCCTTGCTCTTTGCCGACGACCGGCCCGAGAATATCGAAACCGCCCGGCGCCGCGGATGGCGCGCCCACCTGTTCGACGGCCCGCAGGGCTGGGCCGGGCGGCTGGTGGCCGAGGGTCTGCTGACACAGGAGGAAGCCCGATGACCGTTCCCTTCATTCCCTTCGCCGAAGGCGAGGCGCTGCTGGACTGGCTGGAGCTGACGCAGGCGCTGGCCGATGCCCACGACCTGCCGAAGGCCGAGATCGGCGACACCTTCCTCTACCGCGATCCCGATACCATGCTGACCCGCTCGGCCTGGATCGACGGGCTGGGAATGGCGGTCAAGACCGCCAACATCTTTCCCCGCAACCCGCAGATGGGCGCGCCGATGATCCACGGCGCGGTCTGCGTCTATTCCGACCATGACGGGTCGCTTTCGGCGCTGGTAGATTTCCACCTGGTGACCAAGTGGAAGACCGCCGGAGACAGCCTGCTGGCCGCGCGCCGCCTGGCCCGCCCCGACAGCCGCGACATCCTGATCGTGGGCGCGGGCACGGTGGGCCGATCGCTGGTCGAGGCCTTCGGAGCCGGCTTTCCCGGCGCCCGCATCACCCTGTGGAACCGCACCCGCCAGCGGGCCGAGGCGCTGGCGGCCTCGCTGCCCGGCGTGAGCCTGACCGACGATCTGGAGCAGGCCGTGCGCGGCGCCGACATCATCGTGACGGCCACCATGTCCTCCGATCCCGTGATCCGCGGCGAATGGCTGCAACCGGGCCAGCATCTGAACCTGATCGGCGCCTACCGCCCCGACATGCGCGAGGCAGACGACGACGCGCTGCGCCGCGCGCGCATCTTCGTGGACAGCTTCGACACCACGCTGGACCATATCGGAGAGCTCAAGACCCCCCTCGCCGAAGGCGTGATCGCGCGCGAGGACGTGATTGCCGATTTCTACGACCTCGATGCCTTCACCCGCTGCGAGGAGGCCGAGATCACCCTGTTCAAGAATGGCGGCGGGGCGCATCTGGACCTGATGACCAGCCGCTACATCCTGGACAAGTGGCAGGCCGCCCGCTGACGACGGCTCCGGCCGGGGGGTGCTTTTCAACCCCGCCGCCACGCGATATGCAGCCGGCCATGAACGACGTATCCAGCCTTTATGCCGCCGCCCTGCGCGACGGCATCATTCGTTCCGACCCGGCGCAGCAGGCGGTGCTGCCCGAACTCGACCGTATCCGCGCGGGCGTTCTTGCCCCGCCCCGGCGCGGCCTGTTCCGCAAGCCGCCTCCGCCGCCCAGGGGGCTGTACCTGTGGGGCGGGGTCGGGCGCGGCAAGTCGATGCTCATGGATCTGTTCGTGGACAGCCTTGACGGCGGCGTGCCGGTGCGGCGGGTGCATTTCCACGCCTTCATGCAGGAGATCCACGAGGCCATGCACGCCGCCCGCCGGCGCGGCGTCCGGGACGCGCTGGCGCCCGCGGCGGCCGAGGTGATCCGGCAGGCGAAGGTGCTGGCCTTCGACGAAATGCAGATCACCGACATCACCGATGCCATGATCGTGGGCCGGCTGTTCGAACACCTGTTCGAGGCGGGGGTAGTGATCGTCACCACCTCAAACCGCCCGCCCGACGACCTCTACAAGGACGGACTCAACCGCCAGCTGTTCGTGCCCTTCATCACGCTGATCAAGGAACGCATGGTCGTGCACGAACTGGCCGGGCCGACCGACTACCGCCTGGGCCGCATCCAGGGCAGCCCGACCTGGTTCAGCCCCGACGACTCCCGGGCCCGCACCGCCATCGACGCGCTGTGGCGCGACCTCACCGGCGGCCGGTCCGAGCCACTGACCCTGCACGTCAAGGGCCGGGAAATCCTGATCCCGCATTTCCACAACGGCGTCGCGCGCATGAAGTTCCACGACCTGTGCGGCCGCCCCCTCGGCCCGGCCGACTATCTGGCGCTGGCGGCCGAGGCCAGGGTCCTGATCGTCGAGGACATCCCCCGCCTGTCGCGATCGAATTTCAACGAGGCCCGCCGCTTCGTCACCCTGGTCGATGCGCTATACGAGGCCCGCGTGCGGCTCATCTGCTCGGCCGCGGCTGAACCCGAGATGCTCTATGTCGAAGGCGATGGCGCGTTCGAATTCGAACGCACCGTCAGCCGGCTGCGCGAGATGCAAAGCGACGAATGGGCAACGGGCTGAACCTCTTCCAGACCATCACCCTGCCCGCACGCGTTCCACCCGGCAATCGCCCCTGCCCGCTGCAACGCGCCACGCCCTGCAAGAAACATCCCGCAGAAGATGCGGGGCTTTACCACCTCCGCGGTCCGCCTCTTCCTCTTGCTCCAAATACTCCGGGGGTGAACGGGCCGCAGGCCCGGAGGGGGCAGAGCCCCCTTCATCGGCGCCCCGTCAACCTGCTCCGACCAGACCAGCTCAGCCGCGCCGGCCACGCGCCTGCCCCTCACGCGCCCGCACCACCTGCAACAGCGGCATGAGCGCCCCCATCTCCGGGCCGCGCTCCATCCCCGTCAGCGCCTTGCGCAGCGGCATGAACAGCGCCTTGCCCTTGCGCCCGGTCGCGGCCTTCACGGCCGCCGTCCATTCGGCCCACGTGTCGTCGTCGAAGGGCCCCTCGGGCAGCAGCGCCAGCGCCTGTTCCACGAAATCGCGGTCCGCCTCGTCGATCAGGGGTTCGGCCCCGTCGCGGCACAGCGCCCACCATTTTTCAAGATCGTTCAGCGTGGTGATGTTCTCGCGCGCCACTAGCCAGAACCGCTCGGCCATCTCCTCAGGCACGCCCAGCGCCAGAACCTTGTCGCGCACCGCCGCGAAGGGCAGGGTCTGCAGATAGCGCGCGGTCAGCGGAAAGAGGTCGTTGACGTCGAACCGGGTCGGCGCGGCGCCGAAACGCGAGATGTCGAAGCCCTCGATCAGTTCGGCCATGTCGGTACGAAGCACCACCGGATCGGACGAGCCCAGCCGCGCCATCAGGCTGAGCAGCGCCATCGGCTGCACCCCCTGTTCGCGCAACTCGCGCAGCGCCAGCGTGCCCAGCCGCTTGGACAGGGGCTCGCCCTGCGGGCCGGTCAGAAGCGAATGATGGGCAAAGCGTGGTGGCGTGCCGCCCAGCGCCCGGATGATCTGGATCTGGGTGGCGGTATTGGTCACATGATCCGACCCGCGCACCACGTCGGTCACGCCCATCTCCATGTCGTCCACCACCGAGGCCAGCGTGTAGAGCACCTGCCCGTCGCCCCGGATCAGCACCGGGTCGGAGACGCTGGCGGCGTCGATGGACACCTCTCCGAGGATGCCGTCGGTCCATTCGATGCGTTCGTGATCGAGCTTGAACCGCCACACGCCGTTGCCGCGCTCGGCCCGCAGCGCCTCCCTTTCGGCCTCGGTCAGCTTCAGCGCCGCGCGGTCATAGACCGGGGGACGGCCCATGTTCAGCTGCTTCTTGCGCTTGAGATCAAGCTCGGTCGGGGTCTCGAAGGCCTCGTAGAAGCGGCCGATCTCGCGCAGCCGGTCGGCGGCCTCGGCATAGCGGTCAAGCCGCGCGGACTGGCGCTCTTCGCGGTCCCAGGTCAGGCCGAGCCATTCCAGATCTTCCCTGATGGCATCGACATATTCCTGGCGGGAGCGTTCGGGGTCGGTGTCGTCGATGCGCAGGATGAAGGTGCCGCCGGCCTTGCGGGCAATGAGCCAGTTCATCAGCGCCGTGCGCAGGTTGCCGACATGGATGTAGCCGGTAGGGGACGGGGCGAAACGGGTGGTGGTCATGGTTGCCTCCTGTTGTCGGCCCTTTGTCACAGCATTGCCGCCTTGTCCAGCCGCGCGCGGCACCTTGCAGGGGCGCGGGGGCGACTGCTATGCGGGGGCGCGAAGACGAAGGAAGGGGGCCGCATGGTCACGATCCGCATGATCCGCGAACCCGGCGCCGACAGCGCCGTGCCGCTGCCCGCCTATGAAAGCGCAGGCGCGGCAGGGGCCGATCTGCGCGCCAACCTGCCCGATCGGGGCAAGGTGGTTCTGGCCCCGGGGGCGCGGGCGCTGATCCCGACGGGGCTGCGCATGGAAATCCCTGAAGGCTACGAGGTGCAGATCCGCCCGCGTTCGGGGCTGGCGCTGAAACATGGCATCACCCTGCCCAACGCGCCGGGCACGATCGATTCCGATTACCGCGGGCCGGTGGGCGTGATCCTGATGAATGCCGGCAGCGAACCGTTCGCGGTGGCCCATGGCGACCGCATCGCCCAGATGGTGGTGGCTCCGGTGCTGCAGGCGCGGTTCGAACTGGTCGCGCAGCTGGGCAGAACGGCGCGCGGCGAAGGCGGCTTCGGCTCGACGGGGCGGGGCTGATGCTGCTGGTTCTGGCCATGGCCGCCGCGCTTTGGGGGATGGGGCATCTGATGCGGGTGCCCGTGCGGGCGCGGCTGGGTGTGCAGGCGGTTCTGTTCGCCCTGGTTTTCGCTGTGCAGCTGTTCCTGCCACCGGGCCACCCCATGCGCGCGGCGACCGGGGGCTCGATCGTGCCGTGGTTGTATCTGGGCGCGGTTGCGGGCATCGTCGGTTTCTACGCGGCAGGGGTGCGGGCGCTGGGGCGCAGGGCACGGGCCGCAGAACGGACAGGGCAGACGGAGGAGAGCGCACCGGTGTCCGGGGGGACCTTCACGGAAAAGGAGCTGGAGCGGTATGCCCGGCACGTGGTTCTGCGCGAGATCGGTGGCCCCGGCCAGAAGAAGCTCAAGCAGGCCCGCGTGCTGGTGATCGGGGCGGGCGGTCTGGGCTCGCCGGCGCTGCTGTATCTGACCGCCGCCGGGGTGGGCACCATCGGCGTGATCGACGACGACGTGGTGGAAAACGCAAACCTTCAGCGCCAGATCATTCACGCCGATGCCGATATCGGCAAGCCGAAGGTATTTTCGGCGCAAGCCGCGATGGAGGCGCAGAACCCGGCCGTGACGGTGCGGCCCTATCACCGCCGGCTGGAGGAGGGAATTGCCGAGGAGCTTTTCGCCGATTATGACCTGATCCTCGACGGCACCGACAATTTCGACACCCGCTATCTGGCCAACCGGACTGCCGTGGCGCTGGGGAAACCGCTGGTCTCGGGGGCGCTGTCGCAATGGGAAGGGCAGCTCAGCGTGTTCGACCCCGCCCGCGGCGCTCCCTGCTATCAGTGCGTCTTTCCCGAACCGCCCGCCGCCGGGCTGGCCCCCAGCTGTGCGGAGGCCGGGGTGGTCGGCCCCCTGCCCGGCGTGGTCGGCGCGATGATGGCGGTGGAGGCGATCAAGCTCGTCACCGGCGCGGGCCAGCCGCTGCGCGGCCAGATGCTGATCTATGACGCTCTTTATGGCGAAAGCCGCAAGATCACGCTGAAGCGGCGCGGGGATTGCCCGGTCTGCGGCGGGGGCTGAGACGATGGAAGGGGGCTCTGCCCCCTCCCGGCCCTGACGGGCCAGTTCACCCCCGGGATATTTGAAAGCCAGAAAAAGGCCGGGTCAAAGGACCCGGTCGAGGTCCGCGATCAGGTCCTCGGGATCCTCGAGACCGACCGAGAGGCGGAATATCCCGTCGCCCGCCCAGTCGCGGTAATCGGCAAGCTGGTCGCCGGTCAGGCGGAACGATGTTTCCATCAGGCCTTCGGTCCCCATCCAGAAGATCAGCGACCGGTGGTGACCCAGCGACACCGCGTAGTGGATCACTTCGAGCCGGTCGATCATGTCCTGCGCGATGGCTTCTCCGGTGGCTGCATCGCCCACCTGGAAGGCGATCATGCCGGACATGTTGCGCATCTGGCGCACCGCGAGGTCGTGCTGCGGGTGCGAGGCGAGGCCGGGCCAGATCACCCGCGTCACCCTGGGGTGGGCTTCGAGCCATTCCGCCACCATCCGCGCGCCCGCCTCGTGCGCCTTCATGCGCAACGGCAGGGTTGCGGTTCCACGCGCGATCAGCCAGGCGTTGAAGGGCGACAGGATACCGCCGTGGTGGATGGCGGCCTCGAGTCGCATCCGTCCGATCAGCTCGGCGCTGCCTGCCACGGCTCCGCCCACGGCATCGCCGTGCCCGCCGATATACTTGGTGATCGAATGCATGGTCAGATCGACGCCAAGCGCCGCCGTGTCCATCCCCAGTGGCGAAGCAAAGGTGGCATCGCATGACAGCAGCGCGCCGGTGTCATGGGCGATGCGGGCCACCGCCGCGAGGTCGGTCAGCCGCCCGATCGGGTTGACCGGCGTTTCCGTGTGAACGAGCCGCGTTTCGGGCCGCATCGCCGCGGCAACGGCGTCGAGATCGGCCATGTTGACGGTGGTCACCTCGATCCCGAGGCGCGGCAGCGTGTCCCGGGCCAGTTCCGCCACCCCCGCATAGGACACGTCCGACACCACGCAGTGATCTCCCGCCGACAGGAAGGTGAGAAAGATCGCGGTGGCCGCGGCCATGCCGGAGGCGGTGCACAGGCAGGCCTCGGTTCCCTGAAGGGCGGCGATCTTGGTTTCCAGCATCGCCACGGTCGGGTTGCCCCAGCGGGAATAGAGCCAGCCGCTGTCCTCGGCCAGATCGTGGGCCGAGAAGCCGGCGACGCTCTCGCTGACATAGGTGGAGGACATGTGGATCGGCGGCGCCGACGCGCCGGTCGCCGGGTCGGGGCCTTCGCCGGCGTGAATGGCGGTTGTCATGGGGCCGAAGGAGCGGTTGCGGCGGGTCATGGCGTCTCTCCCGGAATGGTTTTTTCCACTTGGGCGATTCCGCGCCGGTCGCGCAACAGGATTCTTGCGCCCGCCCCCCATGGCGGGCGGGTCAATATCCGCGTTCGCGGTCAACGAGGTGGAGGAGCGCCTCTCCGGCTTCGGCGCGGCGGATGTTCTCGGCAATGACCCTTGCCGCCGATTCGGGCCGGGTTTCGGCGGCGACATGGGGGGTGACGGTGACGCGGGGATGCGCCCAGAAGGGATGATCGGGCGGCAGGGGCTCGGTGCGGAACACGTCCAGGGTGACGTGGCGCAGATGCCCGCTGTCGAGCGCGGCAAGCAGGGCGGCGTCGTCGATCAGCGGCCCCCGGCCCGGGTTGATGACCACCGCACCGCGCGGCAGAAGCGCCAGCGTCTCGGCGTTCAGGAGGTTTTCCGTTTCCGGCGTGTCGGGCAACAGCAGCACGACGATCTCGGCCCGCTCCAGGGCGCGGGCAAGACCTTCGGGGCCGTGGGTGGTGCGGATGCCCTCGATGTGGCGCGGGGTGCGGCTCCAGCCGGTCACGTCGAAGCCCAGCCCCGCCAGCGCGCCGGCGACCGCGCGGCCCAGCGCGCCGAGGCCGAGTATGGTGACCGGGCGGTCCTCGGCCAGCGGAGGCGTGCAGGGGCGCCAGACGCCGTCCTGGTTGAGGACATGCGCATCGATATCCAGGTGGTGGCGCAGCACATGGCCCGCGACCCATTCGATCATGCCCTGCCTCAGCCCGTGATCGACCATGCGCGTCAGCGGCACCTTCAGCGTCGGGTTGCCGACGATCCGTTCCACCCCGGCCCAGAGGCTGAGCACCGCCTTGAGGCGGGTATGGGCAGAGAAGTCCTGCAGGGGGCCTTTCGGGGAATAGACGATGTAGTCGACCTGCCCGGGCGGCATGTCGGTGGCAAGCTCGAACCGAAGCCCCGTGGTGCGCAGGGCGCGGCTCAGCGGCGCCTCGTAGAGCGGCCAGTCGTCGGGCGGGGCAGAGAAGAGCACGTTGACGCTCATGGGCAGCCTATTTCTGGCGGGGACGGTGGATATGGGCGCTCTGCACCAGTCCGAAGGCCGCCAGCAGCACCAGCATGGCCGAACCGCCATAGCTGATCAACGGCAGCGGCACGCCGACCACCGGCGCCAGCCCCATCACCATCGACATGTTCACGGCAAAGAACAGGAAGAAGGTGATGGCGATGCCCAGCGTGTTGAGCGAGGCGAACCGGTCCCGGGTGGCCAGCGCGGTGTGGATGCAGAACAGGATGATGAGCAGGTAGAGGACGAGGATCGAGACCCCGCCGACGAAGCCGAATTCCTCGGCCAGGGTGGTGAAGATGAAGTCGGTGTGCTTCTCGGGCAGGAAGTTCAGGCGGGTCTGGGTTCCCTGCATGAATCCGCGGCCGGCCCAGCCCCCCGAACCGAGCGCGATCTTGGACTGGGTGATGTGATAGCCCGCGCCCAGCGGGTCGAGATCCGGGTCGAGAAACACGTCGATGCGGCGGTACTGGTAGTCCTTGAGAAGCTGCCAACTGGTGCCGCGGCTTTCGAAGACCGCCGCCACCAGCCCGGCGACGGCGGCGATCACGGCGGCGAAATAGCCCCAGTGGACCCCGGCGAGGAACATCATCCCGCCTCCTGCGGTCAGCAGCAGAATCGCGGTGCCAAGGTCGGGCTGGCGCAGCACCAGCGCGGTCGGCAACAGGATGATGACCAGAGGAACCAGCACCCAGAACGGGTGCGAGGTCCGGTTGGCGGGCAGCCAGTCGTAATAGGCCGCCAGCATCATCACCATCGCGATCTTGGTCAGTTCCGACGGCTGCAGGCGCATGAACCCGAGGTCGATCCACCGCTGCGCCCCCATGCCGACCGAGCCGAACAGCTCCACCATGACCAGCAGCAGAAGCGAGCCGAGATAGGCGACGCCCGCGACATTGCGCCAGAACCATATGGGCACCATGGCGATGGCGAACATCGCGACCATCCCCACCGCAAAGCGTTTCATCTGCGGTTCGGCCCAGGGCTGGAATGATCCCCCGGCGACCGCGTACAGCATCAGGAACCCGACGCTGGCAACCGCGACCAGAAGAATCGTCAGCGGCCAGTTCATGTAGAATACCTTGCGCCAGCCGGTGGGCACCGACCTGACGGTGTATTCGAGATAGCTCATGCCCGGTCCCTCTTGCCGGCATCGCGGCGGGCGCGTTCGCGCGAAAGCCGCTCCTGCTGGGCCTTGATGCGGGGGCGATCACGCTCGGGATAGGCGGCAAGCGGGGGCGTTCCGTCATAGAGCGCCTGCAGGATCACGTCGCGCGCCACCGGGGCCGCCGCGGTCGATCCGCCGCCGCCATGTTCGACCACCACCGACACGGCGTATCGCGGCGCCTCGAACGGGGCATAGCAGACGAACAGGGCGTGATCGCGCCGCTCCCACGGCAGGTCCTCGTTGCGGATCACGCCCGAGGCACGCTCGGCCGCCGAGATGTTGCGCACCTGGCTGGTCCCGGTCTTGCCGGCCATGAGCAGGGTCTTTTCGGCAATGCGGCTGCGGAATGCGGTGCCGCGGCGGCTGTTGGAGACCTGAAACATGCCGCGACGGACCACGCGCAGGTCGTTCTCGTTCAGGCCCAGCGGCTCTCCGGCGCCGGAGGGCTGTTCGATGCCGTTGATCGACTTGATCAGCCGCGGCGTCACCGCCCGTCCGGTGGCCAGCCGCGCGGTCATCACCGCCAGCTGCACCGGCGAGGCCAGCACGAACCCCTGCCCGATGGCCGAGTTCACCGTGTCGCCGATCAGCCATTCCTGGTTGTAGTTCTTCTTCTTCCATTCCTTCGTGGGGGTGTTCCCGTGGGCGATGCCCGACAGGGGAAGGTCGTATTTGTAACCCAACCCCAACCGCCTGGCCATCTGGGTGATCTTCTCGATCCCGAGCTTCAGCGCGACGGCGTAGTAATAGACGTCACAGCTCTGCTCCAGCGACTTGAGCAGATCGACCCGTCCATGCCCCGAGCGTTTCCAGCAATTGAAGCGGCGGTTTGCGACATCCAGATAGCCGGGGCAGAAGGTGGTGTCCTCGGGGGTGATGACGCCCGCCTCCAGCGCCGCCAGCGCCACGATCATCTTGAAGGTCGAGCCGGGCGGATAGGTGCCCTGAACGGATTTGGCCGAAAGCGGGCGGTACGGATCGTCCATCAGCGCCCGGTAATCCGCCACCGAAATGCCGCGCACGAACAGGTTGGGGTCGAAACTGGGGGACGAGGCGACCGCGCGCAGATCGCCGGTTTCGCAATCCACCACCACGACCGAGGCGCTCTGCCCCTTCACCCGATCGTGGATGTAGGCCTGAAGGTCCGTGTCCACCGTCAGTTGCAGGTCGGCCCCCGGCGTGCCTTCCTGCCGGTCCAGTTCGCGCATGACCCGGCCGGTGGCGTTGACCTCGACCCGGCGCGCGCCGGCCTTGCCGCGCAGCAGATCCTCGCGCCGGGCCTCGACCCCGGTCTTGCCGATCTGGAAACGGGGAATGCGCAGCACCTGGTCCGGCTCTTCCAGCCGCTTGAGGTCGTAATCGCTGACCGGACCCACATAGCCGACCACATGGGCGAAAACCTCGCGCTGCGGGTAGAACCGGGTCAGGCCGACCTCGGGGGTGATCCCGGGCAGCGCCGGCGCGTTGGCGGCGACCCTGGCCATGTCGTTCCACGCGACCTGATCGACCAGCGTCACCGGCAGGAAGGGTGCGCTTCGGTGCATTTCTTCCAGCGCGTTTTCGATGTTCTCGGGATCGAGCGGGATCAGGCGCCCGAGGTTCTCGATCACCTTTTCCACGTCGCCTGCATCTTCCTGAACGATGACGATGCGATAGCTCTGCCGGTTCTGGGCAAGGATCACGCCGTTGCGGTCGTAGATGCGGCCACGCGTGGGCGGGATCAGGCGGATGTTGATCCGGTTTTCCTCGGCCAGCAGGCGATACTGGTCGGCCTGTTCGATCTGGAGGTAACGCATCCGCAGAACCAGCGCCCCGGCGAAGGCCAGCTGCAGCCCCCCCACCAGAAGCGCGCGCCGGCCGGTCCGGCGATGCAGCAGGTCGAGTTCGCGCGGATTGCGTCTCATGCCCGCCCCCCCGGTACGGCCGCATCCCCCGGTGCAGGTCGGCGCACGCGAAGCACGCCCTGGAGGAAAAGAACGACCAGCGGATAGACGGCCACGGTCAGGACCAGGCGGATCACGTCAAGGCTCATCTGCGCCTGCGGCACGGCCAGCAATCCCAGGATCATGCGGTTGGCCACTATCATCACCAGAACCGCAAGTCCGAAACCCAGCCACTCTCCGATCATGCCGGTTTCGCCCTGGCTGGCCGGTCCGGGCCGGAGATATTCGGCGGCCAGCACCGTCAGCAGCGCCCAGAGCCCCGGCGGCCGCTGGAACAGAAGATCGGCCAGCAGCATGACCGCGGCAATCGGCAGGGCCGTCACATGCTCGGGCCGACGCACCACCCAGGCCAGAGTCAGCACCACCAGAAGGTCGGGCGGCGCCCAGCGGACCGGGTGCGTGGTCAGCGGCAGCAGATGAAAGAAGATCACGCCCAGCGCCAGCCCCACGTACAGCGCCCGCATGGCCACCAGCCGGGTCGGCGCCAGCTCAGCCATCGGTGGCGGCCTCCGGTCCGGCGGCGGAATCGGGATCGGCGGCAGAACTTCCGGCCCCGACCGCCGAGCCGGTATCGGCAGGGTCGGGCGCGACGATGCCGCCGGGGTCGGTGATCCTCTCGGTCCCGTAGTGGCGCAGGACGCGCAGATATTCGAGGCGCTCGAAATCGGCCGCCGGGCGCACCCTGAGCCGGCCGGTGCGGTCCTCGGCCACCTGCCCGATCAGCAGCCCCGGCGGAAAGACCTCGCCATCGCCCGAGGTCACCACCCGGTCGCCGGGACGCACCAGGTCGGGGTTTTCCACGAAGTCGATGACCGGCGCCGGCGTGTTGTCGCCGGTCACCAGCGCCGTCTGCCCCGAGGGCTGGATCACCGCCGGCACCGAACTTGCCGCATCCGTCAGCAGCAACACCCGCGAAGTGGTCCGGCCGGTGCCGGAAATCCGCCCGACAAGGCCGATCCCGTCCATCGCCGCCCAGCCGTCCACGACCCCGTCGCGCGCGCCCACATTGATGAGCACCGATTGCCGGAAGGGCGAGCCGCTGTCGGCCAGCACCACGCCGGTGATGTAGGTCAGCCGCGGGTCGAGGCGCACCTTGTTGAGATCGAGAAGCCGCGCGTTTTCCTGTTCAAGCTGCAGTGCGGCCTCCTTCCACGCCTGCATCTGCCGCAATTCGCTGCGCAGTTCCCGGTTCTGCTGGGCCAGGCGCTGATAGCTCTGGAAGTCGCGGACGAGGTTGATGAAGCCCGTCACCGGGGCCATCGCCCAGCCCATCGGTGGCACCACCTTGTCGGCAACCTGGGCGCGGAACCGTTCGACCCGCGGGCTGTCGATTCGCCATACCAGGAAGATCGCTAGCAGCAACAGGACGATGATCCCCAGCAGCAGGCGGCGCAGCGGGGTGGCGTAGTCTTCGCGCTGTGTGCGGTCCCTGGCCAAGCGACTCCTTCCGGCGCCGGTTACGCGATTGCTTCAGCGTTCCCCGGAAAGGGTGGGCATCCTAGCTGTCATAGTCAATCGCGTGGCGCAGCTGTTTTTCATATTCCAGCGCCTTGCCCGTGCCCAGCGCCACGCAGTTGAGGCTTTCGTCTGCAATCGAGACGGCAAGCCCCGTCTGCTCGCGCAGGGCAAGGTCGAGATCCCCCAGGAGCGCGCCGCCCCCGGTCAGCATCACCCCCCGATCCACGATGTCGGCGGCAAGATCGGGCGGCGTGGTTTCCAGCGCGGTCATCACCGCCTCGCAGATCTGCTGGACCGGTTCGCTCAGGGCTTCGGCCACCTGGGCCTGGCTGATCTCGATTTCCTTCGGCACGCCGTTGAGCAGGTCGCGGCCGCGGATATGCATGGACTGGCCGCGTCCGTCATCGGGCATCCGCGCGGTGCCGATCGAGGTCTTGATGCGTTCGGCCGTGGCCTCGCCGATCAGCAGGTTCTGCTGCCGGCGCAGATAGGAGATGATCGCCTCGTCCATGCGGTCGCCGCCGACCCGGATCGAGCGCGCATAGACGATGTCGCCGAGGCTGAGTACCGCAACTTCGGTGGTGCCGCCGCCGATATCCACCACCATGTTGCCGGTGGGATCGGTGATCGGCATCCCCGCCCCGATGGCGGCGGCGATGGGCTCGGGGATCAACCCCGCCTTGCGCGCGCCCGCCGACAGCACCGACTGGCGGATGGCGCGTTTTTCCACCGGGGTGGCGCCATGGGGCACGCAGACGATGATCTTGGGCTTGGAGAAGGTCGAGCGCCTGTGTACCTTGCGGATGAAATGCTTGATCATCTCCTCGGCGGTGTCGAAATCGGCAATCACGCCTTCGCGCATGGGGCGGATGGCCTCGATGCTGCCCGGCGTGCGGCCCAGCATCAGCTTGGCGTCCTCGCCCACCGCCAGCACCTTCTTGACGCCGTCCTTGACGTGATAGGCCACCACGGAGGGTTCCGACAGGATGATGCCGCGGCCCTTGACGTAAACGAGCGTGTTCGCCGTTCCGAGGTCGATCGCCATGTCAGCGGCGAACAGACCGCCAAGATTTCCGAAAATCGCCATGCCTGCGTGATCCTGTAGAGAACTGCCTTCGGCCCGGCGATTCCCATCCCGGACCGGGCGGATTTCTTATAGGCGGACCGTGCGACAGGTGAAAGGGCCGAATCCGGACCGCTGGCGCAAATCCGCCGGGCGGGGCAAGGGGGCTCTGCCCCCGTCGCCCGTGCCGGGCGACTCCCCCGGGATATTTGCTGCCAGAAAAAGGAACGGCCCCCGGCCCGAGCGGCCGGGGAGGATGTCAGGACGCGTCGCGTGCCCCGGCCGAAGGCGCGGCAGGAGAATCGGGGCGCGATTTCTGACGCCGGACGGCCAGGCGGTTGAGAGCATTGATATAGGCCCGCGCCGAAGCGACCACCGTGTCGGTATCCGCCGACTGGCCGGTGGCGATGTGGCCGTCTTCCTCGAGCCGGACGCTGACGGTGGCCTGGGCGTCGGTGCCCTCGGTTACCGCATGGACCTGGTAGAGCTGCAGCCGGGCATCATTGGGATAGATGGCGCGCACCGCCTTGAAGGTGGCATCCACCGGGCCGTCGCCATGTTCGGTGGCGATGGCTTCGCGGCCATCCACCTCCATCTCGATCGTGGCCTCGGCCGGGCCGCCGCTGCCGCAGATCACCTTGAGCGAGACCAGTTGCAGCCTTTCGTCATCGCCATCGGCGGTGGCACCCACAAGCGCGATGATGTCGTCGTCATAGACTTCCTTCTTGCGGTCGGCGAGTTCCTTGAAGCGGACGAAGATGTCCTTGAGCTGGTTGTCGCCCACCTCGTAGCCCAGCTGGCGCAGCTTGTCGCGCAGCGCCGCGCGGCCGGAATGCTTGCCCATCACCAGGTTCGACTGGCTCAGCCCCACATCCTCGGGGCGCATGATCTCGTAGGTGCCGGCATGTTTGAGCATCCCGTCCTGGTGGATGCCGCTTTCATGGGCAAAGGCGTTCTTGCCCACCACCGCCTTGTTGAACTGCACCGGAAAGCCGGTGGCGGTGGAGACCAGCCGGCTGGCGCGGATGATCTTCGTGGTGTCGATGCCGGTGCGATAGGGCAGCACGTCGTTGCGCACCCGCATCGCCATCACCACCTCTTCCAGCGCCGCATTGCCGGCCCTCTCGCCCAACCCGTTGATGGTGCATTCGATCTGCCGCGCGCCGGCCTCGACCGCGGCCAGCGCATTGGCCACCGCCATGCCGAGGTCGTTGTGGCAATGGGTGGCGAAGGTTACCGTATCGGCGCCGGGCACCCGTTCCAGCAGCATGGCGATGAGGCGGGCGCTTTCATTGGGCACCGTATAGCCCACCGTGTCGGGGATGTTGATGGTGGTGGCGCCGGCCTTGATCGCCGTTTCCACCGCCCGGCACAGGAAGTCGGGTTCGGTGCGGGTGCCGTCCTCGGGGCTCCACTGCACGTCGTCGGTGAGGTTGCGGGCGCGGCTGACCGAGGCCTCGATCGCCTCGATCACGGCGTCGGGCTCCATCTGCAGCTTGTATTTCATGTGCAGAGGCGAGGTGGAAATGAAGGTGTGGATCCGCCAGCGTTCCGCCGCCTTCAGCGCCTCGGCCGCGCGGTCGATATCCCCCGGCGCCGAGCGCGCCAGCCCGCAGATCACCGCGTTCTTCGCGTTCTTCGCGATCTCCGAAACCGCGCGGAAATCGCCCTCGGAGGCGATGGGGAAGCCCGCCTCGATGATGTCCACGCCCATCTCGTCGAGAAGCGCGGCAATTTCCAGCTTGTCCTCATGGGTCATGGTCGCGCCGGGGCTCTGTTCGCCGTCACGCAGGGTGGTGTCGAATATCAGGACGCGATCCTGTTCGGAAGAATTGGTCATGTCGGTATCTTTCGTGTCTGTCCCAAGCCGTCTGGCGCGCAGGCGTCTCCTCTGAGCGGGCGCGCCAGGAAGGGCACGCTCAGAGGCGGACTAGGAGCAGGAGGCCACGCAGAGCCCCGCCGCGGGCGGCGGTCGGGGCGGAAATATGTGCGTGGTTCATCATGCGGGTCAGTTTATACGGGTCCAACCGCGGGGCGCAACCGGAATTGCAAGGCCGGAAATCGATGAAAGGCGCCGCTCAGCCGCCATCCTTGAGCGCGCCGTCTTCCCATTCGCCGGTGGCCTCCTGCCCCGAGGAATAGCGCATCGTCCCCTTGCCCTGGCGCTTGCCGTTCTCGAACATGCCTTCATAGACATCGCCATTGGCATAGGTCGCCACGCCATAGCCGGTGATCTCGCCCGCCTTCCATTCGCCCTTGTAGCGGAAACCGTCGGCCATCACGATTTCGCCCTGGCCCTCGCGCCGGCCGTTGACGAACTGGCCGGTATAGACCGAGCCGTCGGCATAGGTGGCCTTGCCCTGGCCGTGGCGCTGACCATCCTTCCACTCGCCCTCGTAGCGGTAGCCGTCGGGATAGGTCATCACCCCGTAGCCCTCGTTGCGGGCGTTGCGGAACCCGCCCTTGTAGACGATGCCGTTGGCATAGGTGGCGATGCCTTCGCCCTCGATCACGCCGGCAACCCAGTCGCCTTCGTAGGTGGAGCCGTCGGGATAGGTGATCCGGCCCTTGCCGTCGGGCAGGTCGGCGCGGAACTGGCCCACATAGACCGAGCCGTCGGGATAGCGGACCTCGCCTTCGCCCTCGATCTGGCCGGCGACCCAGCTGCCGGTATAGACATAGCCGTCGGCGCCGGTGAAGGTGCCCTGACCGTGGCGGCGGTCGTCCTTGAACTCGCCCTCGTAGACGTCGCCATTGGCATAGGTGACGCGGCCGTAGCCTTCGCGCCGGCCGGCCACGAGGTCGCCTTCGTAGACGTCGCCATTGGGCTGGGTCAGGCGGCCCTTGCCATTGATCTGGCCGTCCTTCCACGCGCCTTCATAGACCAGCCCGTCGGGCAGGGTCAGCTTGCCCTGACCGTGGCGCTTGCCGGCCTTGACCTCGCCCTCGTAGACGGCGCCGTCGGGATAGGTGATGACGGCCTTGCCCTCCTTTTCGCCGTTCACCCAGTCGCCCCGGTATTCGTAGCCGCCGGGGCTGGTCATCACGCCATAGCCGTGATGGCGGGCATTGCGAAAGGCGCCCTCGTAGCGCACCCCGTTGGCATAGACCGCAACCCCCTGCCCCTCGATCACACCGTCCTTCCATTCGCCCTCATAGGTGCCGCCATCGGCAAAGGTGATCTTGCCGATGCCGTGCGGCTTGCCCTTGGCGAACTCGCCTTCATAGACCGACCCGTTGGGAAAGCGTGCAATCCCCTTGCCGCGGATTTCGCCATCGACCCATTCGCCGGTGTATTCATACCCGTTCGGCAGCCGATAGGTGCCAAAGCCGTGCTGCAACCCGTTGCGGAAGGTGCCCTCGTAAACGCCGCCGAT
Organism: Piezobacter thermophilus; assembly: GCF_055386745.1. Classification (NCBI taxonomy): domain Bacteria; kingdom Pseudomonadati; phylum Pseudomonadota; class Alphaproteobacteria; order Rhodobacterales; family Paracoccaceae; genus Piezobacter; species Piezobacter thermophilus. The sequence goes on from NZ_AP042380.1 coordinate 2,747,480, forward strand.
CTCGTCCTGGGTCGTGCGGACCTGCCCCTCCTGCGCCAGCGCCGCACCGGCAAGGGCCAGCCCCGCGACCATCGCCATCGCCGTTCCCGGAATCCTCATGCGCTCACCCGTCATACCCGTTGCCGCCGATCGCGGAACCATTTGAAATTAGGCGAGGGCGCGCGCCGGGGCAACGGGTTTTCCCGCTTGTCCCTTTTCCTTGGGCGCCGATCTGGTAAATGCGTGCGCAGGAACTGGGCAAGGGGGCATCATGGCCGACCGTTTCCGCGTGACACTGGCGCAGCTGAACCCGACGGTGGGCGACCTTGCCGGCAATGCCGCCAGGGCCCGCGAGGCATGGCAGGCAGGGCGCGAGGCCGGCGCCGACCTGGTGGCACTGCCGGAGATGTTCATCACCGGCTACCAGACCCAGGACCTGGTGCGAAAGCCGATCTTTCACCAGGCCGCGATCGCCGCCGTCGAACAGCTGGCGCGCGAGAGCGCCGAGGGGCCGGCACTGGCCATCGGCGGCCCGGCGGTCGAAGGCGCAGGGCTCTACAACGCCTGTTACATCCTGGCCGGCGGGCGCATCAGGGCCCGCGTGTTCAAGCACCACCTGCCCAACGACAACGTGTTCGACGAAAAACGGCTTTACGCCTCGGGGCGGGTGGCAGGCCCCTACGCGGTGAACGGCGTGCGCATCGGCAGCCCGATCTGCGAAGACGCGTGGTACGAGGACGTGGCCGAGACGCTGGCCGAAACCGGGGCCGAGTTCCTCCTGGTGCCGAACGGGTCGCCCTATGACCGCGACAAGTTCGACCTGCGGCTGAATCACATGGTTTCGCGCGTGATCGAAACCGGCCTGCCGCTGATCTATCTCAACATGGTGGGCGGGCAGGATGACCAGGTGTTCGACGGCGGCAGCTTCGTGCTCAACCCCGGCGGCGCGCTGGCAGTACAGCTGCCGGTCTTCGAAGAGGCAATTGCCCATGTCGATCTGGAGCGCGGCCCGGAAGGCTGGCACGCGCAGGAAGGCGTGCGCGCGCACCGTCCCGACGAATGGGAGCAGGACTATCACGCGATGGTCGTGGGCCTGGGCGACTATCTGCGCAAGAGCGGCTTTTCCAAGGTTCTGCTGGGCCTTTCGGGAGGCATCGATTCGGCGCTGGTGGCTACCATCGCCACCGATGCGCTGGGGGCGGAAAACGTCCGCTGCGTGATGCTGCCCTCGGAATATACCAGCCGGGAATCGCTCGAAGATGCCAGGGCCGTGGCACAGGCGCTGGGATGTCACTACGATCATGTGCCGATCTCGGGGCCGCGCGCGGCGGTGACGGAAACGCTGGCGCCGCTGTTCGCGGGCCGCGCCCCCGACGTGACCGAGGAAAACATCCAGTCGCGCCTGCGCGGACTGCTGCTGATGGCCATGTCCAACAAGTTCGGCGAAATGCTGCTGACCACCGGCAACAAGTCCGAGATCGCGGTGGGATACGCCACCATCTATGGCGACATGGCCGGCGGCTACAACCCGATCAAGGACCTCTACAAGACCCGCGTGTTCGAGACCTGCCGCTGGCGCAACGCCCATCACCGCCCGTGGATGAAGGGACCGGCGGGCGAGGTGATCCCGCCGCGGGTGATCGACAAGCCGCCCAGCGCCGAGCTGCGACCCGACCAGAAGGACGAGGACAGCCTGCCCCCCTACGAGGTGCTGGACGGGATCCTCGACATCCTCGTGGATCGCGACGGGTCGGTGGCCGACTGCGTAGCTGCCGGCTACGACCGGGAAACGGCACAGCGGGTCGAACGGCTGATCCATCTCAGCGAATACAAGCGCTTCCAGTCCGCGCCCGGTACCCGCCTGACCGGTCGCGCCTTCTGGCTGGACCGACGCTATCCGATCGTCAACCGCTGGCGCGATCCGGGATAGGGGATGTCGCGCCTATGCGGATTGGTTCCACCCGGGTCGCAACGCGGCCCGGGCATGCGCCAGGCGGCGCGCCCCTCATTCCCACCAGCGGTCGATGCGCGCGATGTCCTCGTCGGACCAGCCGAAATGATGGGCAAATTCGTGAATCACTACATGGGCGATGAGATCGTCCAGCGCCACGTCGCCGCGTTCGCGCCATTCGGCGAGGATCGGCTCGCGGAAGATCCAGACCATGTCGGGCTGCTGCGGGACGTCCCAGACCGATTTCTCGGTCAGAGGGATCCCTTCGTAGAGACCCGTCAGCCCGCGCCGATCGGTGATTCCCAGATCGGCCAGCATGTCCCGCTCCGGCCAGTCGGCAACGCGCAGTGCCACCTCGCGGGCAAGCTTGCGGAACGGTTCGGGCAGGCCCTCGACGGTGCGACGCGCGACAGATTCGAAATGGGCTCCGGAAATGTCCGTCATGGCAAAAGATATGCCGCAGCCACGGGCCGCCTGAAAGCCCCGGACCACTGAATTGCGCGGGATGGGAAACAATCCGCGCCTCGCCCGCCCCATTTGTCACTACCTGAGTACAATGCCTGAATCATGCCCCATTTCAGCCCTTTCATCGCCCGATTGTGGCGGAATATGGCCAATTGAGGGCAGCGGCGCCACGATCCTGTCAATTTTGCCGACAGCCGCCGGGCCCGCGTGACCATGCGAGTACCAGGGAGATTTGCCATGACCGACCGGATCCTTCGCCACAACCCCCCGCAGCATCAGGCCCCGCAGACGGATCCGGCCGTGGAAGCGGCAATCAAATCGATCCGGCGGATCCTCGAAAAAGGCGCCGAACTGCTGCCGCCGGACATCGCCATTGCAAGCGCGCCCGTCCCGGTGGTCGCCGCCCCGCCACGGGCACGGCGCGGCGCGCTGATGGCACTGCTTCGCCGCGGCGCGCGCGGCTGAGCCCTCTCCCGCCGGTTGCCTCAGCCGCTTTCCAGCGCCGCGGCAATGCGGTGCGCCAGCCGCCGGGCGACCTCGGCCTTGTCCATGCGCGGCCATTCCTCGACCCCTTCCGGGGTAATCAACACCACCGCGTTCTCGGTCCCGCCCATGATCCCGGTCTGCGGGCTCACGTCATTGGCGACGATCCAGTCGCAGCCCTTGCGTTCGCGCTTGGCCGTGGCATTGGCGATCACGTCATCGGTTTCCGCCGCGAAGCCGACCACCAGCCGCGGGCGCCCCTGCCGCATCTGCGCCACGGTTTTCAGGATGTCCGGGTTTTCGGTGAATTCCAGCGCCGGAATGCCGTCGCGGCTTTTCTTCAGCTTGCGATCCGCCGCCTGCACCACCCGCCAGTCGGCCACCGCCGCCGCGAACACCCCGGCATCGGCCGGCAGCGCGGCCAGCACCGCCTCGGCCATTTGCTGCGCGGTCTCCACCGCCACCACCTGCACCCCCGGTGGCGGCGGCACCTCGGCCGGGCCGGTGACGAAGATCACCTCGGCGCCCAGGTCGGCCAGTGCCCGCGCCACCGCCGCCCCCTGCGCCCCGGATGAGCGGTTGGCGATGTAGCGCACCGGATCGATGGGTTCGCGCGTGGGTCCCGAAGTGACCACGATCCGCCGCCCGGCCAGCGGCCCAGCACCCAGCGCTGCCGCGATCGCCGCGACGATCTCCGACGGCTCGGCCATCCTGCCGGGGCCGTGTTCGCCGCAGGCCATGCCGCCCTCGTTCGGCCCGACGAACAGCACCCCGTCACCGGCCAGCACGGCGACGTTGCGGCGGCAGGCGGGGTGCTCCCACATGCGCACATTCATCGCCGGCGCCAGCAGCACCCGCTTGTCGGTCGCCATCAGCAGCGTCGAGGCCAGATCGTTGGCCAGCCCGGCGGCCATCTTGCCGATCAGATCGGCGGTGGCCGGCGCCACCACCACCAGATCGGCCGCGCGGCTGAAGCGGATATGGCCCATCTCGGCCTCGTCGGTCAGGTCGAACAGATCCGTGTGCACCTTCCGCCCGGCCAGCGCCGCCACCGAAAGCGGGGTGACGAATTCGGCCCCCGCGCGGGTCAGCACCGGCACCACCTCGGCCCCGGCTTCGCGCAGACGCCGGATCAGGTCGAGCGACTTGTAGGCAGCAATCCCGCCGCCGATGATGAGCAATACCCGCCTGCCGTCCAGCATCCGCACCCTTCCCGGAGTCCACCTTCGCCCCGGACAATAGGCCCGCTTGCGGCGAACCGCCAGAGCCCGTCGCACGCCATCCGCTCAGCCCTGGCTGCGGAACACCGCGCAGGGATCGGGACGCTCAACCGCCGGGGCGTCAAGAACCGCGTCAAAGCGCCCCTCGATCCGCCCGTCCTCGGACTGGCCCAGCGCCAGGATCTTCAGGTCGGGGCGGACCCGGCGCAGCACCGCGGGCATGCCCCGGTCGGCGCGGGCATGGCCGTTGCCGGTGATGACCACGACCGGGGAACCGTGGCGGGCAAGCGCCGTCACCACAGCCCGCGCCAGCACCGCATCGCGCAGGCGCTGGATGTCCACCATCATCGGCAACTGCGCCTCCGGCAGGGCATTGCAATGGGCCTCGGCCTGCTCGGCCTCGCGCACCGCCTGTTCGACGGCGGGCAGGGGACGCGTCAGGCCATAGCGCGCCGCCTCGGTCCCGAAGGCCGCGGCCAGCCCGCTTTCGGGCACCGCGCGGGTCTTGCTCCGCGGCACCAGCGCGCCCAGGAAGGGCAGATCGGCCGCAGCCGCCAGCACCGGCCGGTAGATCGCGAAACCCGGCCAATCAGTCGCGCCCAGGGCCAGGGCCCTGTCCACCCGGTCGGACGCTGCCGGCCCCGCCGCATTGATCTGCGCCGCAGTCTCGGGCGTCAGCATCTCCCAGACCACGGCCTTCGGCGCCAGCGCCCTGATGGCAGCGGCCTGCACGGCATGATGGGCGGGGTTGTCGTGCACCTCTCCCAACACCACCACATCCGCCGCGCGCATCCGCTCAAGCAGCTGCGCGGGCAACTCGCCCGCCGCCGCGGAAATGGTCGTCAGCACCAGCAGGGCGGCAGGCAGAATCCCGGGAAACCTCATGCGAGGAAGTGTTGCACCTCGTGCGCGCAGGCCTCAAGGCTCTTTCGCATCTTGCGGAACGCCTGCACCTCGAGCTGCCGCACCCGCTCTTTCGACAGCCCCAGCTCGGTTCCGATGCTTTCCAGCGTCCGCGGATCGGGGCGCAGCTTGCGTTCGCGCACGATCAGCCGCTCGCGCGGGCTCAGCGAGCGCATCGCCTCGATCAGCCAGTCCCGCAGCCGCGCATTGTCGAGCGCCGCCTCGACCAGTTCGGCGGCCTGCGCGGCGTCGTCTTCGATCACGTCGATCCACTCGCGCCCTTCCTCATCCGAGGACTGCACCGCATTGAGCGAAAAATCCGCCCCCGAGAGGCGCCCCTCCATCATCTCCACATCCCGCGCCGGAACGCCGATTTCGGTCGCGATCAGCTGGCGCAGCTGGAAGCGGTCCAACGCCTCGCCCTGCGCGCGCGCCTCGCGTTCAAGCCGCGCCTGCACCCGGCGCATGTTGAAGAACAGCGCCTTCTGCGCCGAGGTCGAGCCGGTCCGCACCAGCGACCAGTCGCGCATCACGAAATCCTGGATGCTGGCCCTGATCCACCACACGGCATAGGTGGAAAACCGCACGCCGCGTTCGGGGTCGAACTTGGCCGCCGCCTTCATCAACCCCAGGCCCGCCTCCTGAATCAGGTCGTTCATGGGCGCGCCATAGCGGCGGTAGCGCCCGGCCATCGAGATCGCCAGCCGCATGTAGGCGTTGATCAGTCGGTGCAGCGCCGCCTCGTCGCGCCGGTCGCGCCATGCCCTGGCGAGGGCCTGCTCGGTTTCGGCATCCAGCAACTCAGCCCGCATCGCCCTGCGCGACAGCGCCCTGTCCCTAGCATTTCGGTCCTTCGGCATGGCCTTTCCCCCGGAACGGCAACAACTTCCGTGATCTTGCGTTTCCCCCGCGATTGCGCAGAAACTCGGCCCGAAGATCACCACGAGGCTACGAAAAGTGTTTCCCAGAGTCACATTCATTCTTGGCGGCGCCGCGTCGGGAAAGTCGGAATTTGCAGAGTCGCTTGTTGAAAAGTACGGTAAATCAAAGATTTACCTAGCCACTTCAAAAATGCTTGATGACGAGACCCGATCGAAGATCAATCTCCACAAGGCACGGCGCGGAAGGGGCTGGACCACAGTCGAGGCACCATACGACCTCACCCCCGCACTGTCGAGGCTCGGCCGCGATCACGTCTGCCTGATCGACTGTGCAACCATGTGGCTCGGCAACCACCTGCTGGCCGAAAACGACATCGAGTCCGAGCAGAACCGCCTGCTCGCCGCCATATCCGCCTGCGCCGCCGATCTGGTCATCGTCTCGAACGAGGTCGGCCACGGGATCGTGCCCGAAAATGCGCTCGCGCGCCGGTTCCGCGAGGCACAGGGGCGTCTCAACATCGCGCTGGCCGCCTGCGCGGATTGCGCCTTGCTGGTCACGGCCGGACTGCCGCAGGTGCTGAAAGGGCGCCTGCCGTGACCCGCCTCTTTCTCGTCCGGCACGGGCCGACCCATGTCAGGGCAATGGTCGGCTGGTCCGATCTGCCGGCCGACCTGAGCGACCGGGCGAAGCTGGACCGGCTTGCCACGCTGTTGCCAGATGATGCACTCGTGGTGTCCTCGGATCTCGACCGCGCCGTCGCCACGGCCGATGCGATCCAGCGCCACCGCCTGCGGCTGCCGCATGATCCGGCCCTGCGCGAAATCCACTTCGGCGAATGGGAACTTCGCAGCTTTCGCGAGATCGAGGCGCAGGATCCCGCGCGCGCGCGGGCATGGTGGGAAAACCCCGGCGACGTGCGCCCGCCCGGCGGCGAAAGCTGGAACGAGGTATGCGCCCGGGTCAACGCCGCCATGGACCGGCTGATCGCCGAGCACACCGGCCTCAACCTGGTCGTCGTCGCCCATTTCGGCGTTATCCTTACCCAGGTTCAAAGGGCGCTGGGACTTGCCGCGGACGAAGCATTCGGCCATCGCATCGACAACCTGTCGGTGACCGAAATCACCCGCCGACCCGGCGGCTGGGAGGTGGCGCGGATCAACCACCTGCCCTGAGCGGCAAACCATCCGCATTTCCTCTCGCACCTCGCCTCCCTCTTCCTCTTGCAACAAATACTCCCGCCGGAGGCATGGCGCACAGCGCCATCCGGCCACGCCGCGCACGTCAAGCCACCCACTTGAAACCACTTGGGTTAACCTTTTCTCAACCCGCGCGAGGTTAGCGGTGGAGCATCCATCACCACCGGGCAGAAAATCATGGTCGCACGCGCCTACACGGTCGCCTTTCTGGGAATCGAGGCCCGCCTGGTCGAGGTTCAGTGCGCCATCACGCCGGGGCTGCCGGCGTTCTCCGTGGTGGGCCTGCCGGACAAGGCGGTATCCGAGGCCCGCGACCGGGTGCGCAGTGCGCTGTCGGCAATGGCGGTGGCGCTGCCCTCCCGGCGCATCACCGTAAACCTGTCCCCGGCGGACCTGCCCAAGGAAGGCAGCCATTTCGACCTGCCGATCGCCCTGGCCCTTCTCGCCGCGCTCGACATCATCCCCGCCAAGGCAACCGAGCGTGCCGTGGCCTTGGGCGAACTCTCGCTTGACGGATCGCTGGTGCCGGTGATCGGCACGCTTCCTGCGGCGCTGGCGGCGGCCGAATCCGGACGGACGCTGCTCTGCCCCCGCGACTCGGGCGCCGAGGCCGCCTGGGTCGGCGCGGCCGAAGTGATCGGGGCGGATTCGCTGGGCGACGTGGTGCGCCACTGTACAGGGCAGTCACCTCTGGCTCCGGCCAGACCAGGCGAGATCCACGCGCCATCGCGGGCACCCGATCTGCGCGACGTGAAGGGACAGGAGCGGGCCAAGCGCGCGCTGGAGATCGCGGCCGCGGGGCGGCACCACGTGATGCTGGTCGGCACGCCCGGCTCGGGCAAATCCATGCTCGCGGCAAGACTCCCCGGCATCCTGCCGCCTCTGACGCCGGCAGAGGCGCTGGAAACCTCGATGGTGCACTCGCTTTGCGGGCTGCTCGACCAGGGCGGCATCAGCCGAACCCGGCCGTTCCGCCAACCGCATCACACCGCCTCGATGGCTGCGATCGTTGGGGGCGGGCGTGGCGCGGGACCGGGGGAGATGAGTCTTGCCCATAATGGCGTGCTGTTCATGGACGAGTTTCCCGAATTCTCCCGCACGGTTCTCGAAACCCTGCGCCAACCGATCGAAACCGGAGAAGTGGTCGTCGCCCGCGCCAATGCCCACGTGAAATACCCCTGCCGCTTTCTTCTGGTGGCGGCGGCCAATCCCTGCCGTTGCGGCTATCTCAGCGACCCGGCCCGGGCCTGCGCCCGCGCGCCGGCCTGCGGCGCCGACTACATGGGGCGGATCTCCGGCCCGTTGATGGACCGGTTCGACCTGCGTATCGAAGTGCCGCCCGTGAGCTTCATGGACCTCGACCTGCCCGGCGACGGCGAAACCTCGGCCGCTGTCGCCGCCCGGGTCGCGGCGGCACGGCAGGTGCAGGCCGACCGCTATGCCGCGCATGCGCATCTGCGTCAGAACGCTGATGCCGACGGCAGGGTGCTGGACGAAATTGCCAGACCTGACGCCGAAGGTCGGAAACTCCTGACACGTTCGGCCGAAAGATTCCGCCTTTCGGCGCGCGGGTATCACCGAATTCTCAGGGTGGCACGCACCATTGCCGATCTCGACGGATCGGAGACGGTCCGCCGCCCCCACGTCGCCGAGGCCCTCAGCTTCCGGCTGTCAACGCCCGTCGCTGCCTGAGCCCGAATCTAATCTCCCGCGCGAACCAGCATTTCCCCACCGGCAATCAGCGCAGACGCGCCTCCACCGCATCCCAGATGCGCGCCGCTACATTGATGCCGTCGAAACGCTCGAGTTCCTGAATGCCGGTGGGCGAGGTCACGTTGATCTCGGTCAGGTAATCGCCGATCACGTCTATCCCGACAAAGACCTGCCCCTTCTCGCGCAGCAGCGGCCCGATGCGGGCGCAGATCTCGCGGTCGCGGTCGGTCAGACCGGTCGGTTCGGGCCGCCCGCCCACATGCATGTTGGACCGCGTCTCGCCCGCCGCCGGGATCCGGTTGATCGCGCCCACGGGCTCGCCATCGACCAGAATCACCCGCTTGTCGCCGTTGCGCACCTCGGGCAGGAATTTCTGGACGATCAGCGGTTCACGCGAGAAGCCGGTGAAAAGTTCATAGAGCGCGCCAAGGTTTCGATCGTTCTCGTCCAGCCGGAACACACCGGCACCGCCATTGCCATATAGCGGCTTGAGGATGATGTCGCCATGCCGGTGCTTGAACGCCCGGATCGTTTCCAGATCGCGGGCGATCGTCGTCGGCGGTGTCAGGTCGGGGAAGTCGAGAACCAGCAGCTTTTCCGGGAAGTTCCGCACCCAGAACGGATCGTTGACGACCAGCGTCCCCGGGCCGAGTCGGTCCAGAAGGTGGGTCGAGGTGATATAGTGCATGTCGAAGGGCGGATCCTGCCGCAGCCAGACGACATCCCGTTCGGACAGGTCGATCTCGCGTTCCTCTCCCAGAACGGCAGGTGCGCCGGCAACACGCTGTACGGTCATGTCATGACCGCGCGCGGTGATGCGCCCCTCCTGATAGGCGAGCTGGTCCGGGCCGTAATAGAACAGCTCGTGCCCACGGGCCTGGGCTTCTTCGGCCAGACGGAAGGTGCTGTCGGCATCAATGTCCACGGACTGGATCGGATCCATCTGAAAGGCGATCTTCATGGCGGCATCCTCGGATCGGTCGCCCGATACATGACCCAGCCAGCGGCTAGGTTCAATGCCGCCCGGACCGTTCAGGCCGCTTCAAAGGCGTTTTCCACGATACGAAACATCCCCGCAGAATCGACCAGCGCCACATCGAACCTGACATTCGTCAGTTGGCCGTCCGGCTCGTCGGCCAGAAACTGGGCGGCCGATGCACAGATCCGGCGGATCTGACGGCGGGTCACCCGTTCCGCCGCCCGGGCGAAATCGCGGGCCTTCTTGACCTCGACGAAGACGACGCCGTCACGGCCGCGCGTGATGAGATCGATTTCGCCGCCCGCGCCGCGCCAGCGCCGCCGCGCAACCGTATAGCCGCGCCGTTCGTATTCCCGCGCGATCTGCGCTTCCGCCGCAAGCCCTGCAAGATGAGCGACCTGCCCCCGATACGAGCACCCGTTACCGGCGGTGCGTTCTCTTCCCCCCGCCATGGCCCTTCATTCCTTCGCCAGTTTCAACGCCTTCTGATAGACCGTCCGGCGCGAAACGCCGTGCATCCGGGCCACCATGTCCGCAGCATCCTTGACCGTTCCGATCTTCAGCGCCGCCTTCAGGTCCGACTCTAGGTCCGATTCGCTAACATTTTCCGAACGCTTTCGATCCACCAGCAGGACCACCTCTCCGCGCAGCGTTTCCCCGGCCAGGTCCGATGCCAGCTCCGCCAGCGTTCCGCGGCGGATTTCCTCGAATTTCTTGGTCAGTTCCCGGCATATGGCCGCCTGGCGGTCGCCCCCCAGGACATCGGCCATGTCGCGCAGGCTGGCTGCGGTACGGCGCGGTGATTCGTAAAACACCAGCGTGCCCGGAATGGCGGCCAGTTCGGCCAGCCGTCGGCGCCGTGCCGCCGAGGCATTGGGCAGAAAACCCGCAAAGAAAAAGGCATCGGTCGGTAGGCCGGCCAGCGTCAGCGCGGTCAGCAGCGCCGAAGGGCCTGGCGCGGCGGTCACCAGATGACCTTCGGCGGCTGCGGCACGGCTCAGGTCATGGCCGGGATCGGCGATCAGCGGCATCCCCGCCTCGGAGGCGTAGGCCACCGACCGGCCGGCGCGCAGCTCGGTCAGCAGGCGCGCGCGCACCCCGCCGCCGCTGTGGTCGTGATAGGCGATCAGCGGCCGCCCCTCCAGCGGGATGCCGTGAATCTCCATCAGCCGGCGCAGGCTGCGCGTGTCCTCGGCCGCAATCACATCGGCCGAAGCCAGCACGTCCAGCGCCCTGAGCGTGATGTCGCGCGCGGTCCCGATCGGCGTGCCGACGAAATAGAGCCCCGGCGGCAATATGACCTTGAGGTGATTCAACGCTGGACCCGCCTTTCGTGACGACTATTATCGCTCCCCGATGGCAAGGCGGCGCGCAGACGCCCGAAGCGGGGAGAAGTGGTTTAAATGTTTGCCCTTTTTGCACCGGTCCGCAAGGTGACCCTGACCGTTTTCGCGCTGCTGGCAACCTTCGCCGTGGCCGGGTGCGAACCCGTCGCGATGACCCGCGGCCCCACGATCAACACCTCCAAGCCGGTTCCGGTGGCGCTTCTGGTGCCGCGCAGCTCGCCCCAGTCGGGTGATGCCGTTCTGGCGCAAAGCCTTGAAAATGCGGCCAGAATGGCGATCGGAGATCTCGGACGCGTGAGTATCGACCTGCGCGTCTACGACACGGCGGGCAACCCCGACACCGCCGCCGCGGCAGCCCGCCAGGCCGTGAATGACGGCGCCAAAATCATCCTCGGACCGGTCTATGCACAGGCGGCGAATGCCGCGGGGCTGGCGGTGCTCAACCGCAACGTCAATCTCCTGTCCTTCTCGAACAACCCGCAGATCGCCGGCGGCAACGTGTTCATCCTTGGCCCCACCTTCGACAACACCGCGCGCCGGCTGACCGAATTCGCGGTGCGGCAGGGCAAGGGCAACATCCTCGTCATTCACAGTTCGGACCAGGCCGGGAAGCTTGGCCGTGACGCGATCATCGCGGCGATCGGCGCCAGCGGTGCAACGCTGGCGGGCACGGTCTCCTATGACCGGAACCAGCAAAGCGTGATCGACTCGATCCAGCTGGTCAAGGACATGGTCGCCAGCACCGGAGCCCAGTCGATCTTCCTGACCGCGACCACTGCCGGCGCCCTGCCCCTTTACACGCAGCTTCTGCCCGAGGCCGGCATCTCGCCCGACCAGATCCAGTTCATCGGTCTGACCCGCTGGGACATCCCCGTGCAGACGCTGGAGCTGCCGGGGGTGCAGGGCGGATGGTTCGCCCTGCCCGATCCGGCCAAGATGGAACAGTTCAAGGCCCGCTATCAGGCCACCTACGGGGGCGCGCCGCACCCGATCGGCGGACTGGCCTATGACGGCATCGCCGCGATCGGCGCGCTGGTGGGGGCGGGCAAGGCCGATGCGCTGACCGGCGCGGCGCTGACCCAGCCCGCCGGTTTCCAAGGCGTCGGCGGCATCTTCCGCCTGCGCCCGGACGGCACCAACGAACGCGGCCTCGCCGTGGCCACGATCCAGAACAAACAGGTGGTTGTGATTGACCCTGCCCCGACAAGCTTCTCCGGCGCCGGGTTCTGACCCGGCCTCCACCGCGCCCGCCCTGCCGGATCCGCCCGGGCCCCTGATCTGCGCTCCCGAACGGATCTTCGATCCGGCCGCGGTGTGGCGCGAAATCGAGGCCGCCGCGCAAACCGCACAGGACAATGCCGCCCTGCGCACCGCCACGGTGGACATCCTGCGCAAGACGATCCGCTCGGGGCGCGCGGCCATCGCCGCCGCCTTCGCCGAAGACCCCTTTGCCGCACGGCCCCTGACGCGGGCCTATACCTGGCTGACCGACGGGGTGGTGACGACGGTGCTGGCGGTGGGCAGGACATGGCTGCACCCCCGCCCCAACCCCACCGCGGGCGAGCGCATCGCGGTCCTGGCCGTGGGCGGCTACGGGCGGGGCGAAATGGCGCCCTTTTCGGATGTGGATCTGCTGTTCCTGACGCCCTGGAAGCTGACCGCCTGGGCCGAAAGCCTGATCGAATCGACGCTCTACATGCTGTGGGATCTGCGCCTCAAGGTCGGGCATTCCTCGCGCACCATCAAGGACTGCCTCCGCCTCGGGGGCGAGGATTTCACCATCCGCACCGCGCTTCTGGAACAGCGCTTCCTGACCGGAGACGAAAGCCTCGCGGCGGAACTGGACACGCGGCTGCGCGAAGACCTCTTCAAGGGCAGCGAGCGCGAATTCATCGAGGCCAAGCTTGCCGAACGGGAAGAGCGCCACCGCAAGCAGGGCCAGCGCTACATGGTCGAGCCCAACGTCAAGGAGGGCAAGGGCGGCCTGCGCGACCTGCAATCGCTGTTCTGGATCGCCAAATACATCTACGGCGTGCGCGACGTGGCGGAACTGGTGCCGCTGGGCATCTTTCTGCCCGAAGAGTTCGAAACCTTCCGCCGGGCCGAGGATTTCCTCTGGGCGGTGCGCGCCCACATGCACCTGATCACCGGGCGGGCGACCGAGCAGCTGACCTTCGACCTGCAGGTCGAGGTGGCCGCGCGGATGGGCTACGAGGACAGCGCCGGGCGCCGCGCGGTGGAAATCTTCATGCAGCGCTATTTCCGCGAGGCCACCGCCGTGGGCGAGCTGACGCGGATCCTGCTGACCAAGCTGGAGGCCGCCCACGTCAAGAGCGCCCCGCTGCTGGAGCGAATCTTCCGCCGCCGCCCCCGCGTGCGCGCCGGCTACCGGGTGGTGCACAACCGCCTCGACGTGAAGGACCCGGAGGGCTTCCTCAAGGACAAGGTGAATCTGCTGCGGCTGTTCGAGGAGGCGCTGCGCACCGGGCTGCTGATCCACCCGGACGCGATGCGGCTGGTCTCGGCCAATCTGCATCTCATCGACGACGAGATGCGCAACGACCCCAAGGCGCAGAAGATCTTCCTCGACCTGCTTCTGGAGCACGGCAACCCCGAACGCGCCCTCAGACGGATGAACGAACTGGGCGTGCTGGCCGCCTTCATCCCCGAATTCGAGCCGGTCGTGGCGATGATGCAGTTCAACATGTATCACAGCTATACGGTGGACGAGCACATCATCCAGTGCATCGCCCAGCTGGCCAGGATCGAGAAGGGCGAGCTGATCGAGGATCTGCCGATCGCCTCGGCCATCCTGGAGGAGGGCATCAACCGCCGGGTGATCTATGTGGCGCTGCTGCTGCATGACATCGCCAAGGGCCAGCCGGCGGATCATTCGATCCTGGGCGCGCAGATCGCGCGCAAGGTGGCGCCGCGGCTGGGCCTGGATGCGCGCGAGAGCGAGACGGTTGAATGGCTGGTGCGCTATCACCTGCTGATGTCGGACATGGCGCAGAAACGCGACATCGCCGATCCGCGCACGGTGCGCGATTTTGCCAAGGCCGTGCGCACGGTGGAGCGGCTGGACCTGCTGACGGTGCTCACGGTCTGCGACATTCGCGGCGTCGGGCCCGATACCTGGAACAACTGGAAGGCGGTGCTGCTGCGCGCGCTCTACCGGCAGACGCGGGTGGCGCTGGAATCGGGGATGGAGGCGCTCAACCGCGAAAACCGCGGGGAAGAGGCGAAAAGGGCGCTGCGCGAGGCGCTCTCGGACTGGCCGAAGGAGCTTCTGGACAAGGAGATCGCCCGCCACTACCCGCCCTACTGGCAGGGGCTGCACGTCACCGCCCATGTGGTCTTTGCCCGGCTGCTGCGGGAGTTCGAGGAAAAGGGCGACCCGGGCGAGATCCTGATCGATCTCTACCCGGACGAGGATCGCGACGCCACGCGGGCCTGCTTCGTGATGGTGGACCATCCCGGAATCTTCGCGCGCCTTGCCGGGGCGCTGGCGCTGGTGGGGGCGAATGTGGTCGATGCCCGCAGCTTCACCAGCAAGGACGGCTATGTGACCGATGCCTTCTGGATCCAGGATTCCGAGGGCCACCCCTTCGAGGCCAGCCGCCTGCCGCGCCTGACCCAGATGATCCGCAAGACGCTGCGGGGCGAGGTGATCGCCCGCGAGGCGCTGCGCGCGCGCGACCGGATCAGGAAGCGCGAACGCGCCTTCGAGCGGCCCACCCATATCACCTTCGACAACGAGGGATCCGAGATCTACACGATCATCGAGGTGGACACCCGCGACCGCCCGGGGCTGCTATACGATCTGGCCCGCACGCTGGCGGCAAACAATGTCTATGTCGCCAGCGCGGTGATCGCGACCTATGGCGAGCAGGTGGTCGATACCTTCTATGTCAAGGACATGTTCGGACTGAAATACCACTCGAAGGCCAAGCAGAAGGCACTGGAGCGGAAACTGCGCAGGGCGATCGAGGAGGGCGCCGAGCGCGCCGGAAGGTGACCGGACGACGACGGAGCAAGGGCTTTCGAAAGCCCTTGCGAAAGCCGGTTCGAACCGGCTTTCCTGCCCTGTTTCGGGGGGCGCGCGACTTCGGGGCCGCATGCGCCAAGCTGTTTCAAAACACCTTGGGCGCGCTTTTTCCTTTACCGGTGCCGCGAACCCGGTAATCAGGACCGGACCGTCCGAGCGGACCCGACCACCAAAGGCGCGCCGATGAAACCCATCCGCCTGATATCCGGCTTTCTCACCGTCGGCGGCTGGACGCTGGCCAGCCGGGTTCTGGGTTTCGTCCGCGACGCGATGATCCTGGCCTTCCTCGGCACCGGTCCGGCCTACGAGGCCTTCGTGGTCGCCTTTCGCCTGCCCAACATGTTCCGCCGCTTCTTCGCGGAAGGGGCGTTCAACATGGCCTTCATCCCGATGTTCTCGAAGAAGCTGGAGGCCGAAGAGGATGCCAGGGGCTTTGCCGAGGATGCGTTTTCCGGGCTGGCGGGCGTGCTGATCGCCCTGACGCTGCTGGCGCAGGCGGTCATGCCCTGGCTGATCTGGGGGCTGGCCAGCGGTTTTGCCGGGCAGGAACAGTTCGCGCTTTCGGTCGAATTCGGGCGGATCGCCTTTCCCTACATCCTGTTCATCTCGCTGGCGGCGCTGCTGTCGGGGGTGCTGAACGCGACGGGGCGGTTTGCGGCTGCTGCCGCCGCGCCGGTGCTGCTGAACGTGATCCTGGCCGCGGCGATGGCGGCGGCGGCGGCGGCGGGGGGCGACGTGGCCCGGGCCCTGATCTGGGCGATTCCGGTGGCCGGCATCGCCCAGCTTGCAATCGTCTGGGTCGCTGCCCGGCGGGCCGGCTTTGCGCTGCGCCTGCGCCGGCCGCGGCTGACGCCGGAATTGCGTCGGCTGGTGGTCATCGCCGTTCCGGCAGCACTTGCCGGCGGCGTGGTGCAGGTCAACCTTCTGGTCGGCCAGCAGGTGGCCAGCTATTTCGACCGCGCGGTGGGCTGGCTGTTTGCCGCCGATCGTCTCTACCAGCTGCCGCTGGGCGTGGTGGGCATCGCCGTGGGGGTGGTGCTGCTGCCCGACCTCTCGCGGCGGCTGGCCGCCCGTGACGACGACGGGGGCCGACATGCCTTCAGCCGGGCGGGCGAGATATCCCTTGCCCTGACCATCCCCGCGGCGGTGGCGCTTATGGTCATTCCGCTGCCGCTGGTATCGGTGCTGTTCGAACGCGGCGCCACCACCGCCGCCGACAGCGCCGCAATCGCGCAGGCGGTGGCAATCTACGGGCTGGGGCTTCCGGCCTTCGTGCTGCAGAAGATCCTCCAGCCGCTGTTCTTCGCCCGCGAGGACACGGCATCGCCCTTCCGCTATGCGGTCGTCGCCATGGTCGTGAACGCGGTCCTCGCGATCGGCATGGCTCCGGTCATCGGCTGGATCGCCCCGGCCATCGCCACCACCGCCGCCGGCTGGTTCATGGTTCTGCAACTGGCCCGCGGGGCCCGGAGCTTCGGCTCCGTGGCCCGGTTCGACGACCGTTTTCATCGCCGGATCTGGCGCATCGGCGTGGCCTCGGCGGTGATGGGGCTGGCGCTTTTCGGGGGGCAGGCGGCACTCGGGGAATGGCTCGAGGCCGCCGGCTGGCGCTATGGTGCGCTGGCCGTTCTGGTGTTCACGGGCATGGCGGTGTATTTCGTGACCGGCCATCTGATCGGCGCCTTCCGCCTGTCCGAGTTCCGGCAGATGATGCGCCGGCGCAGGGAGCGACAGGATGACTGACCGCAGCCTTCCCCTGACCTGCCCCGCCGGCGCTGTGCTGTTTCGCCCCGGCGAGGAGTGCCCCGGCTTCGTCCGCCTGAGATCGGGCATCATCCGCGTCACCCTGACCGCCCCCAACGGGCGCGAGCTGGTGCTTTACCGGGTGCAGCCGGGAGACGTGTGCCTGCAGACCTTCGCCTGCCTGACCGAGGGCCGCCGCTATTCCGCCGAAGGGGTGGCCGAGACCGATCTTGTCGGCGAAATCCTGCCGCATGAGGAATTCAGCCGCCGCCTGGGCGAAGATCCGGATTTCCGGGCCGAGATCCTGGCCGCCGTGGCCCGCCGTTTTGCCGATTACGAACAACTGGTCGAGGACGTGGCGCTGACCGGATTCGACGCCCGCCTTGCCCGCGCCCTGCTGCGGCTGGCCGGAGACGGCGACGAGATCGAGATCACGCATGAGGCGCTGGCTGCGGAAACCGCCTCGGGGCGGGCCTTTGTCAGCCGGCGGCTGGGGGAATTCTCGCGGCAGGGGCTGGTGGAATCGGGGCGACGGCGCGTGCGTCTTCTCGATCGCCGGGGGCTGGAGCGGATCGCGGCCGACGCGGACTGACCGGCCGGGGGAAGATGCGGGGAGGCGAAAAGGGGGCGCTGCCCCCGTCGCGGCAAGCCGCGACTCCCCCGGAGTATTTGGGGCAAGAGGAAGGAGGCGGAGAACCGTCGGGCATGGCCTGCAGAGCGCTCCGGCGGTGTCAGTTCACCGGCCGGATCAGCCTGCGCTCCAGAACCCGCAGCACTGTCTTCAGGTCGTGGCCGCGCTTGAGTATCCGCCCATCCATGCCGACCACCGCGTACTGCCCCTGCCGGTTGCGCAGGCGCGGCGTCTTTTCCACGCGATAGAGCGGCTGTTCCGCCGTGCGGCGGAAGATCGAGAAGACGGCAGTATCCTTCAGGCAGGAAATCCCGTAGTCGCGCCATTCGCCTGCCGCCACCATACGGCCATAGACGGACAGGATGGCCAGAAGTTCGCTGCGATCGAACGAGACCTGAACCGAAGCCGGGCCAGTTGCGAATGGGCTGGAAGGCTGGATGGTCATGCGCACAGCGTTGCGGCATTTCCGACACAAATCAAGCCCCCGCCCGGCAAGGGACGCGCCGTTGTGCCTGGCAGGCCATCTCTGGAAGGGGCCGAAACGACCCGCCTCAGGCAAAGCTGCCATGGCAGAACCAGCCCGACGGCATCGTGCCGCCATGGGCGTAGAACAGCCACAGCCGGTCGGCCGCCGTCGTCACCACCACCCAGTAGTCGCGCACACCCGAGCGCCAGTCGGGGTCGTCCAGCCACCATTCGGGCGCGATGCGCTCGGGCCCGGTGGCATGGGCCGCCTCGTGGTCGCGCCCGCGCCAGCGGAACCGCGCCGGAAGCCGGGGGGTATCGGGGGCGGAGAGCGGCTCGGGCCGCCATAGCAGCAGCGGTCGGGCAGCGGGCGGTGCGGGCCAGTCACGGGCCGGTTCGGACCATGCCGCCGCCATGACCGTCGCCGTCCTTTCCGGGATGTGACTGGCGGCCGGATGCAGGCGGGTGATCGCCTCCAGCCCGATCCGCGCGCCTAGGCGCCCAATCAGGTCGTCGAGCCCGGCACCGCCCGCCTGGCGCCTGGCCGCCCGCTGTCCGGCCTCCAGGCGGCCGGAGATGGTGCGGGCATGGAGCGGCTCGGTACGCACGGCCTCCAGCCGCAGCATGTCGAACCCGAACCCCGCATCAATCCGGTCGAGCTTCATCTCCAGCAGCGGGCGGATGCGCGCGGCCTCCCATGACGGGCGCGCCAGGCCGACGGTGACGATTTCGGCCGTCCGGTCGGTGCGATGCGCCTCGAACCGAAGGATGCGCGCGCCTCGCCCCCGTTCCTGCAGCCGCGCGCAGAGGCGTGGCAGCATCCGGTCAATCCCTGCCAGAAGATCCTCTTTCAGCCCGATCGGCTCGGGCAGGGTCAGGCGCGTGGCAAAGCGGTCCGGCGGGCGGGCGGGCGAGATCGGCTCGGGCACGCTGCCGATCGCCTGATCGAGCCGCAGCACCAGCCGGCGCCCGAACCGCCGCGCCAGCGCCGCGCGGGGCTGGCCCAGCAGGTCGCCGATCCGTCGCAGGCCCAGGCGGGAAAGCTGCGCCACCGTGGCCTCGTCCAGCCGCAGCGCCGCCACCGGCAGCGGCGACAACGCCCCGTATGTCCGGCCGGGCGGCGCGATCCGAGAAGCACCCGCCTCGGCCTCTACCCGCGGCACCGGGTGGGCACAGGACCGCTGTCGCCGGGTCGCCCGCGAGCGGGTGGCGCGCGCCTCCTGATCTATGGCATCGCCACTGCGATCCGGCCCCGCCCCTCGCCCCGCGAATCGCGCCAACGCCCAGGCCCCGCCCGGCGTGTCGGCCAGCCCCGCCCGCACGGTCAGCCCCATGGCGGCGCAATCGGCCTCGATCCGGTGGCACAACGCTTCTTCACCACCGAAAAGATGTGCACACCCCGTCAGATCGATCAGCAGCGCATCGGGGGGATCCTCGGCCACCCAGGGCGAGAACTGCCCCGCCCAGCGCCGCAGCGCGGCGAGAAACGCCGCCTCGGCCGATACGTTACGGACACGCACGACGAGACCGGCGCAGATGGCAAGAGCGTCCCGCAGCGGCTGCCCCACCTGCACCCCCGCCGCACGAGCCCCGATCCCGAGCGAGACAACCACCTGCATGTTGCCCCGCTCTTCCACCACGACCAGCGGCCCCGACGGCAACCCGCGCCCGGTGCGCTCCAGCCTCTCGGCCCCGAGATGGGGAAACCACAGGGAAAGGATGCGGCGACCTGACATCGAGAACCAACATGTTCGTTTTTCGTTCGCATTCTGATAGCGAAAACCGAGTCGAAAAGAAATGCAAAGACGGGACATCCCGGCCAGGCCGCTCATGCCACGCCCCGGGGGCTTCATCTCGCCGCAAATACTCCGGGGGTGTGGGGGCTGGCCCCCACGTCTTCCCGCGATTATGGTCCAGCCATGACTCGCACCGACAGAAACCGCCCGCTCTACGCCGTCCTCATCGACGCCGACAACATTCCGGCAAAACACGCTGCCGCGATCCTTGACGAAATCACCTCGTTCGGGGAACCGGCCCTGCGCCGGGTCTATGGCGACTGGTCGTCAGGACGGTTGAGCGCCTGGACACGGGTCGTGCGCGACCTCGGCCTGGTGGCGCATCAGGAAACCGCCAACACCACCGGCAAGAACGCCTCCGATATCGGCCTCGTCATCGATGCCATGGACATCCTGCACAGCGGCCGCTTCGACGGCTTCGTGATCGTCTCGTCCGACAGCGACTTCACCGCGCTGGCCAACCGCATCCGCGAACAGGGCCTCGACGTGATCGGGATCGGTGAATCCAAGGCACCGGTCAGCCTGCGCAACGTCTGCAACCGGTTCATCCTGATCGAGAACATCATCGCCGACCGCGACCCCAGGGCGACCGAGGTCAAGCCCGCACGCACCCGGCCGGACAAGGCGATCCCCCTCATCATCGAGGCAATGAACCAGATCGACCCGGATCAGGAATGGTTCCCGCTGGGACAGATCGGGCAGGCCATCATCGCCCGTCATCCCGATTTCGACACCCGCACCTATGGCGAGTCCAAACTCAGCTCGCTTGTCGAGCGGCTCAAGCGGTTCGAGATCCGCCGCGGCGACGGCAACCAGCCCATGGTTCGCCGCGTGGACTGAGCCGGGCCGGGCACGCCGGCCTCGCGTTCAGGCGGTACCGTAACGGGCCATGAACGTTTCCACCGCGTGGCGCACGACCTCCTCGATCTCGTCCTCGGAAAACTCCGCCTGCACCCCGAACACGGCCCGTGGCCAAAGCCTGGCCTTGCACAGTTCGGAAAACTGGTCGGCCGCCATCCCCACATCCTCGATCGCCAGTTCGCCGCGCGCCACCGCGCAGGACAGGTATTCCGACAGCCGGCGGCGCCCCATTTCCGGCCCGTTCGCGTAGAACGCTCGCGCCAGATCGGGAAACCGTTCCTGTTCGGCCACGCAGATCCGGAAGATCCGCAGCGCGAACCGCGACAGCATGAAGGTCACCGCGTGACGGGCCACCACGGTCAGGACCTCGCGCGGGGGGCGGCTTTCGTCGATCGTCTCGGTGATCCGTTCCGCCATCCGTTCGCACTCGCAGCGGGCGATCTCCTTGAACAGCACGCGCTTGTCCGGGAAATAGCTGTACAGCGTCGCCTTCGAGACGCCGGCGGCACGCGCAATGTCGTCCACGCTGGCGCCTTCGAACCCGTCTGCCAGGAACACCTCGCGCGCCCCCTTCAGCACCTGGTCGAACTTGCGCCCCTTGCGCGGTACGGTGGTGATCTCGTTCATCGGCTCTCCCGCCCTTCGCGATCAGTGTAAACCGTCCGGTTCAGTTCGGGCAAGCTGCCGCATCCGGTTGCGCTCGCCACTGCGCGCCCTATAAGCTGGAATCGTTCTAAACCGGAGCAGCCACATGCAGTTCTTCTCTTCGCGCAAGCGGTTCAGCGACCTGACGGAACAGGAAGTCCTTGCCCTGGCGATTTCGTCCGAAGAGGACGATGCCCAGATCTACCGCAACTATGCCGAGCGGCTGCGCAAGGACTATCCCGACACCGCCCGCATCTTCGATGACATGGCGCGGGAGGAGGACGAGCACCGCAAGCGGCTGATCGACCTGCACAATGCCCGTTTCGGCCCGGTGATCCCGCTGATCCGGCGCGAACATGTGGCCGGGTTCTACGCGCGGCGCCCCGTCTGGCTGGTGGAAAATCTCGGGATCGAACAGATCCGCGCCGAGGCGGAAGAGATGGAGCGTCAGGCCGCGCATTTCTATCTCACCGCCGCAAAGCGCACCACCGACGCGGCCACGCGCAAGCTTCTGGGCGACCTGGCGGCCACCGAGGCGCAGCATCAGCACATGGCCGGCGAACTGGCCGAGGAACACCTGGATGACGAAACCCGCGCCGCGGAAGAGCGCCACTCCCACCGCCAGTTCGTCCTGACCTGGGTGCAGCCGGGGCTGGCGGGGCTGATGGACGGGTCGGTCTCGACCCTGGCCCCCATCTTTGCCACCGCCTTTGCAACCCAGGATACATGGACAACCTTCCTTGTCGGCGTGGCGGCCTCGGTCGGGGCGGGCATTTCCATGGGCTTTACCGAAGCCGCCTCGGATGACGGAGAGCTGTCCGGGCGCGGCTCGCCGCTCAAGCGCGGGCTGGCCTCGGGCGTCATGACCACCGTGGGCGGGCTGGGGCACGCCCTGCCCTACCTGATCCCCGCCTTCTGGACGGCCACGATCCTGGCCGGCATCATCGTCTTCATCGAACTGTGGGCGATTGCCTGGATCCAGAACCGCTACATGCAGACGCCTTTCCTGCGCGCCACCTTCCAGGTGGTGCTGGGCGGCGCGCTGGTGCTGGCGGCCGGCGTGCTGATCGGCAGCGGCTAAAGCGCCCGCCACATGCTCGAAGTCTTCATCCGCACCCTGCCCTTCTTCGCCATCATCGGGCTGGGGTACTGGGCCGGGCATACCCGGTTCTTCACCCAGGAGGCGACCGCCTTCCTGACCAAGTTCGTGTTCTTCTTCGCGCTGTCGGCAATGCTGTTCCGCTTTGCCGCCACCCTGCCCTTTTCCGAGATCTTCGACGGCCGCCTGATTGCCGGCTATCTGTGGGGGACCGCCTTCGTCTACGGCATTGCCACCGCCGTCGCCTTCCTGCGGCGGCTGGACGTGCCCACCGCCGCCATCGAGGCCCAGTGCGCCGCCATCGGCAATACCGGCTTTCTCGGCCTGCCGATGCTGGCGGTCCTGTTCGGAGAAGCCGCCATCGGCCCGATCATGCTGGCCCTGTCGGTCGATCTGATCGTGTTTTCCAGCCTGATCGTGATTCTCGTCAGTGGTGGGCGCGACGGCACGCTGTCGTGGGCGACCTTCCGGTTGATCGGCGCGGGGCTGCTGCGCAACCCGATGATCATGTCAATCACCGCCGGTCTGATCTGGTCGGCGCTGTCGCTGCCGGTGCCGGGCGCGCTTGATGATTTTCTCACCATCCTGGGCGGGGCGGCAACGCCGGGGGCGCTGTTCGCGATCGGCGCGTCGCTTGCCGCCCGCAGCGCCGAACGGGTCCGGATCGCGGCATGGCTGGGGTTTGCCAAGCTGATCCTGCACCCGCTGTTCGTGGCTCTGGGGGTGCTCTACATCTTCCCGATCGACGCCTTTTCGGCGGCGGTGGTGATTTCGACCGCGGCGATGCCGGTTGCGGGAAACGTGTTCATGCTGGCCCAGCATTACGGCATCGCCCCGCATCGTGCCTCGGCCGCGATCCTGCTGTCCACCGCGGCCAGCATCCTGACCATCCCGACGATCATCTCCTGGGTCGGAACCTTCTGACCAGCCCTCGCGCCACGGCCCGGGCCGGGGACGCAGCTCAGGCCTTGCGGCGCAGGCGGATCACCACATCGACCGAGGCGACCTCCACCCCTTCCGGCGGCTCGGGCAGGCGCCGGATTTCAAGCTGGTCGGCGGGGGCATCGGAAAGACGGCCCTCGTCCTCCCAGTAGAAATGCGGGTGATCGTGGGTGTTGGTGTCGAAATAGCTTTTCGACCCGTCCACGGTGATTTCCTGCAGCACGCCGGCCGCGCAGAAGGCACGCAACGTGTTGTAGACGGTCGCCAGGGACACCGCGGCACCAGCCTCGCGGGCGGCCTCGAACAGGCTTTCGGCGGTGACGTGGCGGTGCTGGCCGTCACCGACCAGAAGTTCGGCCAGCGCAAGCCGCTGGCGCGTGGGCCTGAGACCGGCCCCGGTCAGCCACTCGGTGGCGATGGTCTGGCTGCGGGTCGTCATGCGCGTTCCGTCTTTCCTTCCCTTCCATATATGACGCAGGCAGGTTGGAATTCAATTGAATTTCATTCGCAGCTTCTCGCGCGGGCAGGTTGTCGCCCCGGCGGCTTGCGCTCTTGCAGCGGTGGCGGGCCCGGTGATAGACGGGCGCAAAGGCGCCTGGCAGGCAGGCGCTCAAGGAAGGAGACGCGGCAGCATGGCCCGATACCCGACAAGCTTCGACAAGGAAGCCCTGCTGAAATGCGCGCGAGGGGAACTTTTCGGCCCCGGCAATGCGCAGCTTCCGGCCCCGCCGATGCTGATGGTGGACCGGATCACCGACATCAGCGCCGATGGCGGCGAACACGGCAAGGGCCATGTGGTGGCCGAATTCGACATTCACCCCGACCTGTGGTTCTTCGAATGCCACTTTCCCGGCAACCCGATCATGCCCGGATGCCTCGGGCTTGACGGGCTGTGGCAGCTGACCGGGTTCAACCTGGGCTGGCGCGGCTGGCAGGGGCGCGGCTATGCGCTGGGCGTGGGCGAGGTGAAGCTGACCGGCATGGTCCGGCCCGACCGCAAGATGCTGACCTATCACATCGATTTCACCAAGGCGATCCAGACCCGCCGCCTGACCATGGGCGTGGCCGACGGCCGGGTGGAGGCCGATGGCGAAGTGATCTATCTGGTCAAGGACATGAAAGTGGCCCTGTCCGAGAGTTGACCACCGGCCGCAGGGCGGTCAAGCTTGGACGAAATTCGCAACAGGAGAACGCATATGCGTCGCGTCGTCGTTACCGGTCTGGGGATCGTGTCCTCCATCGGCAACAATGCCCGAGAAGTGGTGGACTCGCTCAAGGCCGGCAGGTCGGGGGTCGAAACCAGCCCCGACATGATCGAACACGGATTCCGCAGCCAGATCGCCGGCACGCTCAAGATCGACGTGACCGAGCATGTGGACAAGCGCACGCTGCGCTTCATGGGGCCGGGCGGGGCCTATGCCTATATCGCGATGAAAGAGGCGATTGCCGATTCCGGCTTGGAAGAGGCCGATATCGTGAACCCGCGCACCGGGCTGGTGGCCGGGTCGGGCGGCCCGACGACAAGCGCGCTTCTGGTTGCGCATCAGACGGTTCTCAAGACCGGAGCCACCAAGCGTATCGGCCCCTTCGCCGTACCCAAATGCATGTCGTCCACGGTCAGCGCCAACCTCTCCACCGCCTTCAGGATCAAGGGCATCAACTATTCCATCACCTCGGCCTGCTCGACCTCGCTGCACTGCATCGGCAACGCGGCCGAACAGATCATGATGGGCAAGCAGGACGTGATGTTCGCCGGCGGCGGGGAAGAGCTGGACTGGACCCTGTCCTGCCTGTTCGATGCGATGGGCGCGATGAGCAGCAAGTACAACGACACGCCCGAACGGGCCTCGCGCGCGTTTGACGCCGATCGCGACGGGTTCGTGATCTCGGGCGGTGGCGGCATCGTGGTTCTGGAAGAGCTGGAGCACGCCCTTGCCCGCGGTGCGAAGATCTATGCCGAGGTGACCGGCTACGCCGCCACCTCGGACGGGCACGACATGGTGGCCCCGTCGGGAGAGGGCGGCGAACGGGCCATGCGGCTGGCCCTGTCCACCCTGCCCGAGGGGCGCGAGGTCAGCTACATCAACGCCCATGGCACCTCGACCCCGGTGGGCGATGTGGGCGAGGTCGAGGCCGTGCGCCGGGTGTTCGGCGAGGGCAGCACGCCGCCGATCAGCTCGACCAAATCGATGACCGGCCACGCGCAGGGCGCCGCCGGCGCGCTGGAGGCGATCTTCAGCCTGCTGATGCTGGACAATGACTTCATCGCGCCCTCGATCAATGTCGAGACGCTGGATCCGGCGATCCGGCCCGGCGAAATCGCCACCGAGGCGGTGATGAATGCCGGCCTCGACAGCGTGATGACCAACAGCTTCGGCTTTGGCGGCACCAACGGGTCGATGATCCTTTCCAGGTATCGCGGGTAAACGGGCCATGACCATGCAGTTGCAGGGCAAGCGCGGGCTGATCATGGGCGTTGCCAATGAACGCTCGATCGCGTGGGGCATCGCCAAAGCGATGCATGAGGCCGGCGCCGAGCTGGCCTTTACCTACCAGGGCGAAGCCTTCGGCAAGCGGCTGGCACCGCTGGCCGAAAGCGTGGGCTCGGATTTCATGGTCGACGTGGATGTCACCGACGACGCATCGCTGGACACGGCTTTCGCGGCGCTGGCCGAGCGCTGGCCGACCATGGATTTCCTGGTTCACGCCATCGCCTATTCGGACAAGGCGGAACTGACCGGGCGGTTCATCAATACCAGCCGCGAGAATTTCAAGAGATCCCTGGACATCAGCGCCTATTCCTTCATCGAGGTCGCCCGGCGGGCGCATCCGCTGATGAAAGAGAACGGGGGCACGCTGCTGACGCTGACCTATCAGGGCTCGCTCCGCGTGGTGCCCAACTACAACGTCATGGGCGTGGCCAAGGCGGCGCTGGAGGCGGCCACGCGCTACCTGGCCAACGATCTGGGCCCCGAGGGCATCCGCGTCAACGCGATCTCGCCCGGGCCCATGAAGACGCTGGCCGGTGCGGCGATCGGCGGGGCGCGCAAGACCTACAAGTTCACCGAGGCAAACGCGCCACTGCGATCGAATGCGACGCTGGATGCCGTGGGCGGCACGGCAGTATGGCTTGCCTCGGACGCGGGGCGCTTCACCACCGGCGAAATCGTCCGGGTCGATGGCGGCTACCACGTATTGGGAATGCCTCAGCCCGAAAACATGTGATCGCAACACTTGGCGGCCTTTCCGCGAGGTTTCCCGCGGAATTTCACCAAGGCGCCGCAAGAAGGTCACAGTCCGGCGCTAACCGGGGGGCATGGCACGGGATGGTTTCATCATCGACGACCCTTCGGATGCGCCGCAACGGCGCCCGCTTTCACATCGTCTGGTTCTGCTTGCGGTGGTTGCCACCTGCGGCCTTCTGGTGGCAATCGCGTTTCTGGCCGAAGAAAGCATGTTCGACCGGCTGGAGAAGGCGACCGGTCAGCTGACCGAACAGATCGGGATGGTCCTGCCGAACCCGGTCGAGAGCGTGCCCGTGGCTCACAGCATCGACCCTCCGCCCCCCGTCGAGATCATCCCGCAGGGTGCGGGTGTCAGCGCGGCCGCCAGCCCTGGTGACTGACGGCCGCGGCCGGAATCGTATTTCAGCCGATAGAGACCAGTTCGATAGCGAAGGTCAGGTTCTGACCTGCCAGCGGATGGTTGGCATCAAGCGTCACTTCGGTTTCGGTCACCTCCACCACCGTCACCGGCACCACCTGACCCTGCGGCGTCTGCATCTGCAGCATGGTCCCGATCTCCAGCGGGATGTCCTCCGGGATGCCTTCGCGCGGCACCGCCTGGCGCATCTCGGGATTGACCGGGCCGTAGGCCTCGTCGCAGGGGATGTTCACGGTCTTCGTCTCGCCCACTTCCATGCCCGGAAGCGCCTTGTCGAGGCCGGGGATGATCTGGCCGGACCCGACCTGGAACTCCAGAGGATCGCGCCCCGCAGAGCTGTCGAATGTTCTGCCGTCATCCAGCGTACCGGTGTAATGGATGCGAACGGTGTCGCCGGTCTTCACTTGGGTCATATATGCTCCGATCCTTCGGGAGTTGCAGAAAGCCCCAGCCTACAGGGCCTGCGGGGGATGTAAACCCGACCGCGTCAAACCGTCCCGTTCCCCCCCTTCAGCCTTGCCCGGCTTTGCGCCCATTTCTCGATGAAGCGGTCCTCGTCCCCGTAATCCATGAAGTCGGCATAGCGCTCATGCACCCCGCGCACCCTTGCGGCATGCTTGATCGGGCACCAGTAGGCCTCGGTCCGCGAGGCGATCTCGCGCACATAGGCGATCAGGCCGTTGGCATAGCCGCAATAGACGCAGTTCAGTTTCTGCAACGCGTTGAGATAGGCAAGGTGATGACGGTCGATGACGATGAAATCGCGCCGCGGCACGCGCGGGATGCCATAGACCGGAAAACAGATCCGCTGATACAGGGTGACGGCCAGGTCGAGCAGCACCAGCGGCACGATCAGCCCGTAGATCACCGGCGCGGTCAGCACCACCAGCGGACGCGTCGCCGACAGGAAGTCGCGCAGGCGCATCCGCGCGGCGCGGTGGCGTTCGCGAACGCCCTCCTCGAACACCACGCGTCCCCGCTCCAGGTGATAGCGCAGACGCTGCCGGCGCGCCTCCCATTCGGCGTCAAGTTGCCGCTGCAGATCGCGAATCCGGTCGCGCAATGTGTCGATCCTGCTTGCCATGGCCCGATGTTCCCCTGTCTGTGGCACGGTGAAGGACAAGATAGGCACCCCCCTTCCCTGTCGCCAGCCACCGTGCCACTGTCGCCGGAGAAAGGGGAATGACCGATGCCGATCACCACCTGCGTTTTCGATGCCTATGGCACGCTGTTCGATGTCTCGGCCGCTGCACGCCAGGCCGCCGCCGGGCCGGAGTTTCCGGCCCTGGCCGGGCGCTGGGCCGAGCTTGCCGCGCACTGGCGGACGAAGCAGCTGCAATATACATGGCTGCGCGCAATCGCCGATGCCCATGCCGATTTCTGGTCCGTCACGCAGGACGGGCTGGACTGGGCGCTGGAGGCCACCGGCCTTGACGGGGACCCGGCGCTGCGACGGCGGCTGCTGGATCTCTACCGGGAACTCCAGGCCTACCCGGAGGTGCCGGGGATGCTGGAGGCCCTCAAGGAAGCGGGGCTGAAGACCGCGATCCTTTCGAACGGCTCGCCCGACATGCTGGACGGGGCGGTGAGATCGGCCGGGATCGGGGGCGTTCTCGATGCGGTTCTGTCGGTGGAAAACGTCGGCGTCTTCAAGCCCGACGCGCGGGTCTATGCGCTTGTCGGGCAGCACTTCGGCTGCGCCGATGACGAGGTCCTGTTCGTGTCGTCGAACGGGTGGGACGCGGCGTCGGCGGCGGGGTTCGGCTTTGTCAGCGTCTGGGCCAACCGCGCTGACGAGCCGATGGAACGCCTGCCGTGGAAACCGGCGCATGTGGTGGCGGACCTGACCGGCATTCCGGCGCTGGCGGGCATCCGGTGACGGGGCCGGCAGCAATCGCCGGGCAGCGGGGCGGGCCGGGGGAATCGGCATGACCTCGCTGGCCATGATCGAGGCCGCCGCCGGGCGGCTGGCCGGCCGCGCCCGCCGCACGCCGCTGCTGAGCGCCCCCGCCCTTGACGAGATTGCCGGGCGGCGGGTGCTGGTGAAGGCGGAATGCCTCCAGCATACCGGCAGCTTCAAGTTCCGCGGCGCCTGGGCGGCAATCTCGGCGCTGGATCCGGCGCTGCGGTCGCGCGGGGTCATCGCCCTTTCCAGTGGCAACCATGCCCAAGGCGTGGCGATGGCGGCGCGCAGCAGCGGCGTGCCGGCGGTGATCGTGATGCCGCGCGACGCCCCGCGGGCGAAGATCGAGGGCACCCGCGCGCTGGGGGCCGAACTGGTTCTCTACGACCGCGCCAACGACGACCGCGACGCCATCGCCGCCGAGCTGGCCGATGCGCGCGGGCTGACGCCGATCCGGCCCTTCGACGACCCGGCGGTGATTGCCGGGCAGGGCACGGTGGGGCTGGAAATCGCCGAACAGGCCGCAGAGCTCGGGGTGAGCCGGGCCGAGGTGCTGGTGCCCTGCGGCGGCGGCGGGCTGAGCGCGGGCGTCGCCCTGGCACTGGAGGCACGCGCGCCGGGCATGCGCCTGCGCCCGGTCGAGCCCGAGGGCTTTGACGACACCGCCCGTTCGCTGGCCGCGGGCCGGATCGTCGGCAACGACCGGCTTGCCGGTTCGATCTGCGACGCGATCCTGACGCCTGCGCCGGGCCGGCTGACCTTCCCGATCCTCAAGCGCCTGTGCGGGCCGGGCCTTGCCGTCACCGACGATCAGGCCATGCGGGCCGTGGCAGAGGCCTTCGCGCGGCTCAGGATCGTGGCCGAACCGGGCGGGGCGGTGGCGCTGGCGGCGGCGCTGTTTCACCGCAGCCGGATCGAAGCGGACACGGTGATCGTGGTCGTCTCGGGGGGCAATGTGGATGCAGCGCTGTTCCGCACGGCGCTGGAACGCTTTGCGCCGTAACGCTTTGCGCCGCGCCGGCCGCTTCGATATACCCGTTGCCGGACACGAGGGGGAAATGATCCATGCACATGGCCGATCTGGGGGATGTTCAGCTGCACTACCGCATCGACGGCGACCCCGAGGGCGCGCCGGTGGTCTTTGCCAATTCGCTGGGCACCGATCTGCGGCTGTGGGATGCGGTGGTGCCGCTGCTGCCGAAGGGGCTGCGTATCATCCGCCATGACAAGCGCGGACATGGGCTGTCCTCGCTGCCGCCGGGGCCTTACACCATGGGCGCGCTGGTGCGCGATACCGAACGCCTGCTCGACCGGCTGGAGGTCCGCGACTGCGTGTTCGTGGGCCTCTCGATCGGTGGCATGATCGCCCAGGGGCTGGCGGTGAAGCGGCCCGACCTGGTGCGGGCGCTGGTGCTGTCCAACACCGGCGCGAAGATCGGCACGCCCGAGATCTGGGACGAACGCATCGCCGCAGTGAAGGCGCACGGGATCGAGGCGCTGGCCGATGCCACCATGGAGCGCTGGTTCACCCGCGCCTTCCGCGCCACACCGGAGCTGGCGCTGTGGCGCAACATGCTGGTGCGCCAGCCGGCCGAGGGCTATGCGGGCTGCTCGGCGGCGATTTCGGGAACCGATTTCTACACTACCACCAGCGGACTGCGCCTGCCGGTGCTGGGCATTGCCGGGTCGGATGACGGCTCGACCCCGGCCGATCTGGTGCGCGAGACCGTGGATCTGGTGCCGGGGTCGCGCTTTCACCTGATCCGCCGCGCCGGCCACCTCCCCTGTGTCGAGCAACCGGCGGAATATGCCCGCATCCTGACCGATTTCCTGCGCGATGTGGGGCATCTCTGATGGCCGCATCCCTGTTCGACAGCGCCATCTTCGCGCGCCTCTTTCCCACCGGCGAGGCGGGGAAGCTGTTCACCGACAGCGCCGAAATCCGCGCCATGCTGCTGGTCGAGGGGGCGCTGGCGCGGGTGCAGGGCGCGCGCGGGATCATTCCGGCCGAAAGCGCCGCGGCAATCGACCGCGCGGCGATGGAGGTCGGGATCGATCCCGCGGGGCTGGCCGAAGCCACCGGCGAAAACGGGGTCTGCGTGCCCGGCCTCGTCGCGGCCTTCCGCGAGGCGATGGCGGCACCTGAACATGCGCAATACGTCCACTGGGGCGCCACATCGCAGGACGTGATCGACACCGCCCTGATGCTGCGGCTGCGCCGGGCTCTGGCGCTGATCGAGACCGATGTGAAGGCGATGCTTGGTGATCTGGCGCGGCTGGCCGAAGCCCATGCCGATCTGCCGATGCCGGCCCGGACCTTCGGCCAGCACGCGAATGTCACCAGTTTCGGCGCGGTGGTGGCGGGCTGGGGCTGGCCCCTGGCGGGGCTGCTGGAAGAGCTGCCCGGTCTGCGCGAGGATTGCCTGCTGGTGTCGCTGTCGGGGGCGACGGGGACTGCCTCGCAGCTGGGTCCGCAGGCGGCGGCGCTGCGGGCGGATCTGGCCGCCGCGCTGGGGCTGTCCGATCCCGGCCGCGACTGGCACACCGACCGGGGTCCGGTGCTGAAGATCGGCGGCTGGCTGGCCCGCCTGACGATCGCCCTTGGCAAGCTGGGCGAGGATGCGGTCGAGCTGGCGCAGACCGGGGTCGGGGAACTGGATCCGGGAGGGGCGGGCGCGTCCTCGACCCTGCCGCAGAAGCGCAACCCGGTGGCGCCATCGGTGCTGGTCGCGCTGTCCCGGCAGGTGGCGGGGCTTGTGGGCATCCTCCAGAACGCAGCGGTTCAGCGTCACCAGCGCGACGGCGGAGCATGGTTTGCCGAGTGGATGTGTCTGCCGCAGATCGTCCTGGGGGCGGCCGCGGCGGCCCGCATTGCCCGCGGGTTGAGTGCCGCAATGGCGCCCCGCCCCGAAGCGATGGCTGCGGCGTTGGAGGCCACGGGGGGCCTCATCCACGCCGAGGCGCTGAGTTTTGCACTGGCATCCTGCCTGCCGCGACCCGAGGCGCAGGCCGCGACCAAGGCATTGTGTGGCGAAGCGATGGAAAGTGGCGCCTCGCTGACCGATCTGGTGGCGCGGGACTGGCCCCGGCTTGATGTGGCCACCCTGTTCGATCCGTCGCGGCAGATGGGGCGAGCGCCCGACGAGGCCCGCGCCTTTGCCGCCGCCGCGCGGGCGCTTGCCGGCTGAGCCGGCAAAAGATCGCGCCGGCGCGGGGGAAACAGGGGGGGGGGGAAAGGGGTGCACGCGCCTGCCGGGGGCTCTGCCCCCGTCGCCCGTGCCGGGCGACTCCCCCGGGATATTTGCAGGCCAGAAAAAGAACGTGACGGCGCGACGCCGGAGATCTCTTGTCTGTGGCGCGCGCCCGGTTCACGGTAGCGGGAAGCTGGGACGGAGCAGGAGGAGGGAGAAAAGCGCCATGCAGAAGATCAAGGCCGCCCTGTGCCGGGAATTTGGTGCGCCGCTGGTGATCGAGGACATTCACATCGCCCCCCCCGGCATGGGCGAGATCGAGGTGACGCTGGGCGCGGTCGCGGTCTGCCATTCCGACATTTCCTATGCGGAAGGCGCGTGGGGAGGCCCCCTGCCCGCCGTTTATGGACACGAGGCTGCGGGTACGGTGACTGCGGTCGGCCCCGGCGCGGGCGGGATCGAGGCGGGAGATGCGGTAATCGTGACCCTGATCCGCGCCTGCGGGTCGTGCCCGTCCTGTGCCTCGGGCAGGCCGACCATCTGCGAGGCGCCGATCGATGGCCTGAAGGGGCCGATCACGACCGTCGATGGCGAGCCGCTGTTTCAGGCCATGGCCTGCGGGGCATTCGCGGAAAAGGTCGTGGTGGATCACAGCCAGGTCGTGAAGATCCCGCAGACCATGCCCAAGGACGTGGCCTGCCTGCTGTCATGCGGTGTCATCACCGGCGTGGGCGCAGTGGTGAACGCGGGCGGGATTCGGCCGGGCCAGGACGTGGTGGTGATCGGGGCCGGCGGCGTGGGGCTGAATGCCATCCAGGGCGCGCGCATTGCCGGCGCCAGGCGCATCGTCGCCGTGGACATGAGCGAGGAGAAGCTTGAAGTCGCCCGCGAATTCGGTGCGACCCACGGAGTTCTGACCACCGAGAAATCGCCGTGGCGGGCCAGCTACAAGGCGCTGGGCGGGCGCGGGGCGGACCTGGTTCTGGTCACCGTGGGGGCGATTGCGGCCTATGAACAGGCGCCGCGCTACCTGTGTCGGGGCGGGCGGGCCGTTCTTGTCGGCATGCCGCATTCGGGCGAAAAGGCCCGCTACGAACCCGTGGTCATGGCCGCCATCGGCCAGGGCATGATCGGCTCCAAGATGGGCGACGTGGTGATCCAGCGCGATATCCCGTGGATGATCGACCTCTATGAACAGGGGCGGCTGAAGCTGGACGCGCTGATCTCGGGGCGCTGGCGGCTGGAGCAGATCAACGAGGCAATCGCCGACACCAGGGCCGGCGGCGCGCGGCGCAACGTGATCGTCTTCGGAGACTGAGGCATGTTCGACTATTCGCTGCTGCACTGGACCACCTTCTTCGGGGCGGCGGTTCTGCTGAACCTGTCGCCGGGGCCGGACATTGCTTTCATCCTGGGACGGACCGCGCAGGGCGGGCGGCGCGCCGGATTTGCCGCGATGTTCGGCATCTCGGCCGGCGCCTTCGGCCATGTGCTGATGGCCGCGCTGGGGCTGTCGGCGGTGCTGGTGGCCTCGGCCACAGCCTTCACGGCGGTGAAGTGGATCGGGGCGGCCTATCTGATCTGGCTGGGCGTGCAGGCGCTGCGCTCGGGCGGCCGGCGCTTCGTGTCCGGGGCCGCGGGCGGGCCGCCGCCGCGCCCGGGCGCGGTGTTCCGGCAGGGCATCCTGATCGCGCTGCTCAACCCCAAGGTGGCGGTGTTCTTCCTCGCCTTCCTGCCGCAGTTCGTGGTGCCCGGCGCCGGGCCGGTGCCGGCGCAGCTGCTCCTGCACGGGATGCTGATCATCGCCGTCGCGGCACTGGTCGAGCCGCTTCTGGTGGTGCTGGCCCATCGCCTCATGGCCGGACTGCGGGACAACCCGACCTTCGGGCGGTGGATGGACCGGACCCTGGGCGTGCTGCTGGTGGCGCTGGGGCTGAAGCTGGCACTGTCAGGCGAGGCGCGATGAGATGAGCCGGCCATGAAGCTTGCCGATCTCGACATCATCGTCACCGCCCCGCCGGCGCCGGGCTGGGGCGGGCGCTACTGGGTTCTGGTCAAGCTGACCACGGATACCGGGATTGTCGGCTGGGGGGAATGCTATGCCGCCTCGGTCGGCCCGGAGGCGATGGGCCACGTGATCCGCGACGTGTTCACCCGCCACATGGCGGGCGAGAGTCCCGAGAATATCGAGCTGATGTTCCGCCGCGCCTATTCCTCGGGCTTCACCCAGCGGCCGGACCTTACGGTGATGGGGGCGTTTTCGGGGCTGGAGATCGCTTGCTGGGACATTCTCGGCAAGGATCGCGGGCGACCAGTATGGGCATTGCTGGGCGGGCGAATGAACGACCGGCTGCGCGCCTATTCCTACCTCTACCCCCTGCCCCATCACCCGATGCGGGAATTCTGGACCTCGCCGGAGATGGCCTCGGAAGCTGCGGCCGAAATGGTCCGGCGCGGCTACACCGCCGTGAAATTTGACCCTGCCGGCCCATACACGATCCGCGGCGGGCACATGCCGGGAATGCGGGACATCTCGCTTTCGGTCCGGTTCTGCGAGGCGATCCGCGAGGCGGTGGGCGAGCGTGCCGACCTGCTGTTCGGCACCCACGGTCAGTTTTCGACCGCCGGCGCGATCCGGCTGGGGCAGGCGCTGGAGCCGTTCTTGCCGCTGTGGTTCGAGGAACCGGTCCCGCCCGACGACGTGGCGGCAATGGCGCAGGTGGCGCGGGCCGTGCGCATTCCCGTCGCCACCGGCGAACGCCTGACGACCAAGGGCGAATTCGCCGCCGTGCTGCGCGCGGGCGCGGCCAGCATCCTGCAGCCCGCGCTGGGGCGGGCGGGCGGCATCTGGGAGGCCAGGAAAATCGTCGTGATCGCCGAGACACACAATGCGCAGGTGGCACCGCATCTCTATGCCGGGCCGGTGGAATGGGCGGCGAACGTCCACCTGGCCGCTTCGATTCCCAATTTCCTGCTGCTGGAAACCATCGAAACACCGTTTCACGATGCGCTGATCGGGGGAGGCATTCGCGTCGAAGACGGCTTCGTCACCCCGCCCGACGCGCCGGGCCTCGGGATCGAGGTGGATGAAGATCTTGCCCGCGCCCATCCCTGGTCGGGCGACGGGCTGCATCTCCAGATGCAGGAGGCCCCCTGCGACCATGCGCGAGGGAACACCTTTCAGGGTGGCGCGCCGGCACAGGAGGAGTGACTTCACATCCGCGGCGCGGTCGTGATAGCATACCGAGAATTGAATATTTTCAGGATGGGTGCCCCGTGACAGTTCAACCTGCGCAGAAGATGACCCCGAATGCCACCGACGAAATGGCGGCGAACGCGACCGACGCGGCAGCCTATCTCAAGACGCTGGCACATGAAGGGCGGTTGATGATCCTGTGCCACCTGGGGGCGGGCGAAAAATCTGTCGGCGAACTCGAACAGCTTCTGGGCATCCGGCAGGCAGCGGTAAGCCAGATGCTGGCCCGCCTGCGCGAGGAAGGGCTGGTCGCCACCCGGCGGGACGGCAAGACGATCTACTATTCGTTGGCAGACGACAAGACCGAGCAGGTCATCGGCCTGCTGTATTCCCTGTTCTGCGGCAAGGAGAAAGAACCGCAGGCCTGAGCGCCGGCGGCCACCCGCCACCGAAGCAGAAGCCCGGCAGCCGGAGCGATTCAGTTCGAAACGTAACCCGCGACCACCTGCAACAGCTTGTAGGCCACGGCCGCGTCGTTTTCGACCACGGCCAGGAATTCCTCTTCCCCGATGCGCAGGCAGGTCAGGTCGGTTTCCGCGATCATGCTCAGTGCGCGGGGCTCCTTGCGGATCAGGCCCAACTCGCCCACCAGCGCGCCGGGACCGACCCTGGCGATCAGTTCGTCTTCGCGGTCTTCATGGGGCAGGTAGAGGCCGGCCTCGCCCTCGATCACCACGTAGGCACCGTCCGTGGGGTCGTCATCCTTGTGGAACACCGCCTCGCCCGCCTTGGCATGATACCAGCGCGCGCCGAAACCGAGAAGCCGCAGATGGCGGCGGTCGAGGCCGGAAAACATCGGGACCTGCTCCAACGCCCGGACCTTGCGCGCAAGGTCGGCACTGGCGGCGCTTTCCTCCTCTTCGCGGATATGGACTTCTTCGCTCACGATCCGGCCCTGTTCGACCTCCACGAACATGTCGAACGCGTCTGCATGTTCGAATGAGGGTTCAAGATAGATCAACGTGGCTTCCGGCAGCAAGCCGCGCAGATTGCGGAACACGGCAATCTTCGTCTCCATGTCGAAACTTGCCAGCGCCCGGTCGAGGATCAGGATGTCGGGCCGCTTGATCGTGGCCCGGCAGAACGCCAGCGGCTCGGCGAAGGTGGCCGGAAGGTTCTGCCCGCCAACGGCGATCGGCAGGTCGTAGATCAGTTCCACCACAAGATCCCGCGCGCCGTTTTCCGTCAGCACGTCCGCCACCAGCCTGCGCACCTCGTCCGCCTTGGCCCCGGCGATTTCCGACACCTTTCCGAACAGCGCGTTTTCCAGGACCGTCAGCCCGGGCGAGAACCGGCTCTCGTCCAGTGGCTCGAACAGGCCGTCCAGGGTGGCGAGAAGCTCGCGCCCGTGAGTCTGGCGAAGCTCGAGAATGCGCGCCTTCATGTCATCGGTGAAGGCCGGGCCGATCTGTTCGGCCGAGATGCGGATCGGCACCGTCAGCAGGTAGGAGAGTTCTTCGTCGGACAGGGCCGAGGCGCCGGCATCGCGGGTCCGGTCCACCAGATCGACCACCTTCTCATAGGTGGCCGGCTCGACCCCGAGCCGCCGGAACAGCGGGTGATCGGTGCCGTCGCGCCCGAAGATCTGGCGCAGCATGTCGATCACGTCGCGGGTCATGCGCACCAGCCCCTCGTCCAGCCCGAGCCGGTGAAGCTGGGCCAGGAACGCGGTCTGGCGGGCCAGAACCTCTTGCGTGATCTCGACGCGGGGTATGGCGAACAGGAGGTTCTCGGCCACCGGCAGGGCCGGGTTGTAAAGGTCCGGATCGAAGAAATAGGTATACTGGTCAAGCCCCGCATCCTTCACCGCCTGCCGGACCTTGGGGCGCAACTCGACCAGGCGCGCGGCAAGTTCGGGATGGGCGGCGGGATCGAATTCCTGCTCCAGCCCGCGGCGCAACAGCGCCGCGCCCGGCCCCAGCCCCGAAATCAGCCGCAACCACCAGCGGCGGAGTTCTTCCTCGGACTCGAACCCGGCCAGTGTCGGGTCGGTCCAGTCCGCGTCGAAGGGATCGGGGCTGTTGCCGGTGCGCAGCGCCTCGGCCAGCGCGCCGGGGTCGGCGGGTTCCCCCACCGGGCGGTATCGGACCGGCATCAAGACGTTGTCCCCGAACGTGCCCTGAAACAGCGCCGGCTTCGATGTCGCATGACCGATGCGCAGGGCAATGACCTTCTGGTGCAGATCGCGCAGACGCAGGCCGCCCATGGTCACTTCGCCCCGGGATGGAAGAACTTCGCGCGTCAGCAGGGCGGCAAGCGCCCGGCGGTCCTCTTCGTCCGGAACGGCAATCGCGCAGGTCTTGCCGCCGGGAAGGGTGACGGCGAGATCTTCAAGCACGACATTGCCGTCGGTGTCGCGCACGTTGACGTGATCCAGCACGATGTCGCCGGTCAGGCGCGGGATTTCCTCGGGATCGCCCTCGAACAGGGATTCGTCGATCATGCCCGGCGGAGCGAAGCGCTCGATGATGATGTCCCACCGAACCGCCATGTCCTGGGTCTGGTTGTAGTAGGTCAGCAACTCCTTCCACGGCGAGCTCAAGTCCTTGTAGGCCGCCAGCGCCGCCACCAGAGCGCCAAGCGACACCTCCCCCTGCAAGACAAGATAGCCGCCCACCGCGTAGAAGAAGAACGGCGTGAGCTGGGTGATGAAGTTGTTGAGAAACTTCATGAAGAATTTCTTCTGGTAGATCTGGAAGCGGATCTCGAACAGCCGCCCCAGCCGCCGGGTGATCAGTGCCCGCCGATACCGCCAGCCGCCGCTGGTGCGCAGGGCGCTTGCCCCCGTCGCGGTTTCGCCGATCTCGCCGGCAAGCGCGCGCACCTCCTGGATGCGCCTCTTGTTGAGCTGGTTGATCTGGCGCTGCATCCGCGGGATCAGCCACGCCTGCAACGGGATCAGCGCCACCGCCGCCAGCCCGAACCACAGGCTTTGCGAGAACAGGAAGAACAGGATCGTGCCCATCTGCCCCGCCTGCAGGACCGGCTGGCTGATCGCATCCCCCATCAGGCCGCCCATGGGTTCGCTTTCGGCGGTGATCATGGAGACCAGCTCGCCCTGGCTGACCCGCTCGAAGTAGGGTTGCGGGAACCGCAGAACCCGCGAGATCAGCTGATAGCGGAAACGGCGCAGCATCCGTTCGCTGAGGACACCCTTCATGGTGTTGATGCGCATTTTCAGCAGGCCATGGGCCAGCACCGCCGCCAGAAAGGCCAGGCACAGGATCCACAGGAACACGATCTGATCGACGCGGTAGCCCAGCACATCGATGGTTGCGCTGAACGAACCGATGGCATCGTTGATGATGCGCTTGGGCAACTCCAGAGTGAGGTAGAGCAGCGGAAAGAGCGCCACCGTGACCAGCAGAAGGATCAGCTGATCACGTTTCGAGTATTTCCAGATGAATCGGAAAAGCGAAGGTTCGATTTCTTCAACTCCGAACTGTGACGCAAGGAACGGTCCTGCGCATTCGCGCGCCTGTGGCCCGCCGACGGGCGGGCGATCGTCCAAGGGTAACAATCCCGCAACGGGCCGTGCAAACGGATTCGTTTCCCGACGCGACGGAACATCGGTCAGGGCATTTGCAGGTGCCGACGATAGGCCCTAAGCTGACCGCGACCAACCGGAGGGGAGGGATCGGGTTGTCGGATATCGTCGGGATGGTCCTGATTCTGTTCAGCCTCGTGCAGATCAAGCACATGTTTGCGGACTACTTCCTGCAGACGAGGCGGATGTTGTCGGGGCGGGGCGAATATCTGCACCTGGGCCGGGCGCAACATGCCGGCGTGCATGTCGTCGGGTCGGCGATCGCGTTCGGGCTGATCGGCGCGCCTCCCGGTTTCATCGCCATCCTCGTGGTTCTGGAATGGATCGCGCATTTCCATATCGACTGGATCAAGGCGCGTTACTGCGATTCGCGCGACTTCGATCCCTTTCAGGCCGGATTCTGGCGCGCGGCGGGGCTGGATCAGGCCCTCCACCAGTTCACCTATATCGCCATGGTCTGGGCGTGGGTCCGTTTTGCCGCCATGTAGGCGCCCGTCGCACGTATGGCCGGTGTTTCAGGCGGCGCATCCGGTGATGGCATCCGATGACGGTGGGACCGGGCGGACAGGAGAACCGGGGCTGCAACAGGACCATCTGCCGGGACCGGTGCGTGGCAACGCAGACCGACCGCCATCGACACGACACAAGGCCCGACTTTGGACCTCTTCCCATTACAACCCCGTCCCCCGGCAATTCAGGAATTCAGGACTGCACCGGTAACCTCGCCCGTGCATTCATCTTTTGCACGCAGCTGCCATCGCGCAAGTTTTTTCGCCCAGACGGCCCGAAGACAGCCGAATCTCGAATGAAACTGGAACCAAAGCCTCACCCCGAAGTATCACTGTTTCCGATCAGGAAACTCTGAATTTCGTGTGCGCGAGAATCTGGCTGCCTGCCCCGCCCCCCGCACCATCAATCTGCCAGGATGCCGCCCTGCTTGAGCGTTCGCAGTACGACGTTGGTCTGTGCATTGGCCACGGCCGGTTGCCGGAACAGGAAATCTTCCAGGAACCTGTTGTACGCCTCCAGGTCGCGGCACAGCACCCGCATGTGATAATCCGCCTGGCCGGTGGTGGCATAGCATTCCTGCACCTCGGGCCGCTGTTCGACCGCGCGGTTGAACTCCACGATGCGGTCGGGGTCGTGCCGGGTCAGATGGACATGCACGATCGCCTGGAATTCAAGGTCCATCGACTCGGGATTGACGAAGGCGCCATAGCCCTCGATCACGCCCGCCTCTTCCAGCGCCCGCACCCGCCGCCAGCAGGCCGAAGGCGACATGCCCACGGCCGCAGCCAGATCGGCATTCGAGATCCGGCAGTCCCGCTGAAGAAGGGCCAGAATCCTGCGATCGCGGGCGTCAAGTTGCATGCCTTCGGTTCCTCATTTCTCCAGCAGCCAGGTTATC
This sequence comes from Piezobacter thermophilus, assembly GCF_055386745.1. Taxonomy (NCBI): domain Bacteria; kingdom Pseudomonadati; phylum Pseudomonadota; class Alphaproteobacteria; order Rhodobacterales; family Paracoccaceae; genus Piezobacter; species Piezobacter thermophilus. The sequence continues at coordinate 2,787,795 of NZ_AP042380.1, forward strand.
GAACAATTCAACCATATTGAAAGAAATTTTGGGCGATTCTGGAACAATTTTTCACCGAATCGCGGATAATATTTCCCCACAAGACATTTCAACGGAAACCTTCGGGATGACCCGCCACAGTTCCGACATGCGCACCTACGATCTGGAAGACCGTTATCGCCTGACCACGGGCCGGGTTTTCCTGACCGGCACCCAGGCATTGGTACGGATCATGCTGGACCAGGCCCGACGCGACCGCGCGGCGGGGCTGAATACGGCCGGCTTCGTGTCGGGCTATCGCGGCTCGCCGCTTGGTGGGCTGGATCTGGAGATGTGGCGCGCCCGCCAGTGGCTGGAGGGAAACCGCATCACCTTTCAGCCGGCGGTGAACGAGGATCTCGGCGCCACGCTGGTTCTGGGCGCGCAACAGGCCGCGCTTGACCCTTCCGCGCAGGTCGAGGGCGTCTTTTCCATGTGGTATGGCAAGGGCCCCGGCGTGGACCGCTCGGGCGATGCGCTGCGTCACGGCAACGCCTATGGCTCGGCCCCGAAGGGGGGCGTGCTGGTGGTGGCCGGCGACGATCACGGCTGCGTGTCGTCCTCGATGCCGCATCAGTCGGACGTGGCCTTCATGGCGTGGTTCATGCCGACACTGAACCCGGCCACGGTAGGCGAATATCTTGAATTCGGCGAATACGGCATCGCGCTGTCGCGCTACTCCGGCACCTGGGTCGGGTTCAAGGCGATCTCGGAAACCGTAGAATCGGCGCGCTCGGTGGAGCTGAAACCCGACCGCGCGTTCCTTCTGCCCGAGCTGGACGAGCTGCCCCCCGGCGGGCTGCATGTGCGGCTGAACGACCTGCCCAGCCCCGAGATCGAAACCCGCATCCGCCACAAACTGCGCGCTGTGCGCGCCTTTGTCGAGGCCAACCCGATCGACCGGCGGATCTACGACATCGAGGATGCCCATTTCGGCTTCGTCACCACCGGCAAGGGGCATCTCGACCTGATGGAGGCGCTGCGCCTGCTGGGGCTGAATGAGGACGCCTGCCGGCGCCTGGGCATCGACATCTACAAGGTCGGCATGGTCTGGCCGCTGGCGCTGCGCGATGCCATGCGCTTCGTGCGAGGCAAGCGCGAAGTCATGGTGATCGAGGAAAAACGCGGCATCATCGAAAGCCAGTTCAAGGAATATTTCTACGACTGGCCCGGAGACAAGCCCGAGCGCATGGTCGGCAAATATGACGAGACCGGCGCCCCGCTTGTCCCCTGGACCGGAGAGCTCGGCCCGTTGCAGCTGGTGCCGCTGATCGCCCGCCGGCTGCATGCCTTCTTTCCCGACGAGGGGCTGATGGAAAAGGCCGAGGGGCTCACCCGCGAACCCCCGATCCTGCTGCAGGTGCCGGGGGCCACGCGCACGCCGTGGTTCTGCTCGGGCTGCCCGCACAACAGCTCGACCCATGTGCCCGAAAGTTCGCGCGCCTATTCCGGCATCGGCTGCCACGTCATGGCAAGCTGGATGAACCGCAACACCGCCGGATACGCCCAGATGGGCGGCGAAGGCGTTCCCTGGGTGGCGGCCTCGCAATTCACCGGCGGCGGCCATGTCTTCCAGAACCTCGGCGAAGGCACCTGGTATCACTCGGGCAGCCTTGCCATCCGGCAGGCGGTCGCCGCGGGCACCAACATCACTTACAAGATTCTCTACAACGACGCCGTCGCCATGACCGGAGGCCAGCCGGTGGACGGCCCCGTCAGCGTCTCCGGCATCGCCCAGACCTGCCGCGCCGAAGGGGTCGAGCGCATCGCGCTGGTCTCGGACGACATCGGCAAGTTCGACCGCGCCGACTTTCCCCCCGGCACCACCTTCCATGACCGGCACGAGCTGGACGCCCTGCAACGCGAACTGCGCGAGGTGCCGGGCGTCAGCGTGCTGATCTACGAACAGACCTGCGCCACCGAAAAGCGCCGCCGCCGCAAGCGGGGCAAGATGGAAGACCCCGCCCGCTTCGTCGTCATCAACGACCTGGTCTGCGAGGGTTGCGGCGACTGTTCGGCCGCTTCCAACTGCCTCAGCGTCGAACCGGTCGATACGCCTTTCGGACGCAAGCGCCGGGTGAACCTGTCGAACTGCAACAAGGACTTCACCTGCCTCGATGGCTTCTGCCCCAGCTTCGTCACCGTCGAAGGGGCCGAACGGCGCCCACCGCAGAGCGCCGATCTCGACCCGGCCACGCTGGCCGCCGATCTGCCCGCCCCCGAACTGCCACCACTCACGGAGCCTTACGACCTTCTGGTCACGGGGGTGGGCGGAACCGGCGTCGTCACCCTGGGTCAACTCGTCACCATGGCGGCGCATCTCGAAGGGAAAGGCGCCAGCGTGCTGGACTTCACCGGCTTTGCCCAGAAATTCGGCACGGTGCTCAGCTTCATCCGGCTGGCCCCCCGGCCCGAGGCGCTCAACCAGGTGCGCATCGACCGGGGCGCAGCACGGGCGGTGATCGGCTGCGACATCGTGGTCAGTTCCTCGCCCAGGGCCTCGACCCATTACCGGCGCGGCACGCGGGTGGTGCTGAACCGGGCCGAAATGCCAACCGGAGATCTGGTGCTTCACCGCGACGCCTCGCTGCGCGTGCCCGAACGCGAAGCCGCCATCGCCGCCGCCGTGGGCGCCGACAACCTCTCGGCCTTCGACGCCAACGCCGCGGCCGAGCAGCTCCTGGGCGACGCAGTCTACGCCAACGTGATGATGCTGGGCTTTGCCTGGCAACAGGGGCTGGTGCCGGTCAGCGACGCGGCGCTGATGCAGGCGATCATGCTCAACGGCGTGCAGGTCGAACGCAACCGCGCCGCCTTCACCCTTGGCCGGGTGCTGGCGGCCGCACCCGACCGGCTGTCCAACCACCTGCACCCACCCGCCATGCCCGACGAGTCGCTGGATGAGATGATCGACCGCCGCGCCGACTTCCTGACCGAATACCAGAACACCGCCTGGGCCGAACGCTACCGGGCGACACTGACCCGGTTCCGCGCCGCGCTGCCCGACCCGGCCCCGGAAAAACCGATGCGCACAGCGGCCCGCGCATTGTTCAAGCTCATGTCGCCAAAGGACGAATTCGAGGTCGCCCGGCTGATGACCCGCCGCGAATTCACCGAACACCTGGCCGAGCGGTTCGAGGGCGATTTCCGCATCCGCTACCACCTCGCCCCGCCGCTCCTGCCCGCGCGGCGCGACGCCCGCGGACGTCCGCGCAAACGCGCCTTCGGGCCATGGATGGAGCGTGCCATGCGGGCACTTTCCGGCCTGAAATGGCTGCGCCACACCCCGTTCAACCCGTTCGGCTACCACGCCGAAGCCCGCCTGCACAGGGAACTGCTGCACTGGTATGAAACCGGCCTGCCCCGCGCCGCCCGGCTCATCGCCGAAGGTCATCTCGACGCAGCGATGATCTTCCTCGCGGCGCCCGATCACATCCGCGGCTTCGGCCCGGTGCGCGCCGAATCCGCCCGCCATGCCCGGGCCAACGCCGAAACCGCCCTGCAACGGATCGCCCCCTGATCCACTTCATCTCGCCCCAAATACTCCGGGGGGCGCGTCGCACCCGCGGTGCGCCTCCGGCACAACGGGCAGCGCCCCCCGCCGGCACGGCGCTTGACTTGCCTCCGGCCAACTGCCACATGGGCGCGACCAGACCCGCAACCGGGCGTTCCGTGGGCGCCGAACCGACGAGGAGGCCGACATGGCCCAGATCTCCCTGACCTTCCCCGATGGCTCCGTCAAATCCTTCGATGCCGGCATCACCCCGGCGGAAGTGGCCGCAGGCATTTCCAGCTCGCTGGCGAAGAAGGCGATCTCGGCCACGGTCAACGGGCGCCACTGGGACCTGCAATGGCCGATCGAGGAAGACGCCTCCATCGCCATCCACACCATGAAGGACGAACCCCAGGCGCTGGAGCTGATCCGCCACGATCTCGCTCACATCATGGCCCGCGCCGTGCAGGAAATCTGGCCCGACACGCGCGTCACCATCGGACCCGTCATCGACAACGGCTGGTATTACGATTTCGACCGGGAGGAACCCTTCACCCCCGAAGACCTCGGCGCCATCGAGAAGAAGATGAAGGAGATCATCAACCGCCGCGACCCGGTCACCACCGAAGTCTGGGACCGCGACCGCGCGATCCGCTTCTACGAGGCCTCGGGCGAACCCTACAAGGTCGAGCTGGTCGAGGCGATCCCCGAGGGCGAGCCGATCCGCATGTACTGGCACGGCCACTGGCAGGATCTGTGCCGCGGCCCGCATCTGCAACACACGGGGCAGGTGCCCGGCGACGCCTTCAAGCTGACCCATGTGGCCGGCGCCTACTGGCGCGGCGACTCCTCGCGGCCGATGCTGCAACGCATCTACGGGGTGGGCTTTCGCAACCGTGATCAGCTCAAGGCCTATCTGCACATGCTGGAAGAGGCCGCAAAGCGCGACCACCGCAAGCTGGGCCGCGAAATGGACCTGTTCCACTTCCAGGAGGAAGCGCCGGGCCAGATCTTCTGGCACCCCAACGGCTGGACCATCTATACCCAGCTGCAGGACTACATGCGCCGCCGCCAGCGCGCAGGCGGCTATGTCGAGGTCAACACCCCGCAGGTGGTGGACCGCAAGCTGTGGGAGGCCTCGGGCCACTGGGAAAAATACCAGGAAAACATGTTCATCGTCGAAGTGGACGAGGAACACGCGCGGGAAAAGACCGTCAACGCGCTCAAGCCCATGAACTGCCCCTGCCACGTCCAGATCTTCAACCAGGGGATCAAGAGCTATCGCGACCTGCCGCTGCGCATGGCCGAATTCGGATCCTGCAACCGCTACGAGCCCTCCGGCGCGCTGCACGGGCTGATGCGGGTGCGCGGGTTCACCCAGGATGACGCGCATATCTTCGCCACCGAAGAGCAGATCGAAGCCGAAACCGCGGAGTTCATCCGCTTCCTGTCGCGGATCTACGCCGATCTCGGCTTCCCGGATTTCAAGATCAAGTTCTCCGACCGGCCCGAGACCCGCGCCGGCTCGGACGCGATCTGGGACAAGGCGGAATCGGCGCTGCTGTCGGCAACCCGCAAGGCCGGGATCGAGCCCGAGCTGAATCCCGGCGAGGGCGCCTTCTACGGACCGAAACTGGAATTCGTCCTCACCGACGCCATCGGCCGCGACTGGCAATGCGGCACCTTCCAGGTGGATTTCGTCCTGCCCGAGCGGCTGGACGCCAGCTATGTCGGCCCCGACGGCGCCCGCCACCGCCCCGTCATGCTGCACCGCGCGGTGCTGGGCAGCTTCGAACGCTTCATCGGCATCCTGATCGAGGAACATGCCGGCAAGCTGCCCTTCTGGCTGGCGCCGCGCCAGGTGGTGGTGGCCTCGATCACCTCCGAGGCCGACGCCTATGTGCACGAGGTGGTCTCCACCCTGACCGCCGCCGGCATCCGGGCCGAGGCCGACATCCGCAACGAGAAGATCAACTACAAGGTGCGCGAACACTCGCTGGCCAAGGTGCCGGTGATCCTGGCCGTGGGCGCGCGCGAAGTGGAAAGCCGCAGCGTCTCGGTCCGCCGGCTGGGCGAGAAGGGAACCACCGTCCGACCGCTGGAAGAGGTGACGGAAGAGCTGGCGCGCGAGGCCACGCCGCCGGATCTGCGCTAGCTCCGCCGCGCCTTATCGTACCCGCCCTGCCCGGGCCGCATCCACCGCCCGGGCAGGCGCCCGCAGCACCCGCACCCCGCCCGGATCAGAAATGCGCCTTGGGCTCGTCCGGCTTGCCCGCGCCCAGCGCAAGCAGCCCTGCAACCCCGGTAAAGGCGATGGGGAACATGGTGAAGACGTTGAAACCGAAGGCGTAATACATCCCCCCCGCCGACAGAAGCAGCAGGATGCCGCCCCAAAGCGCCCTTGCCCGCGCCATGGCGCCACCGGCAATCGCCAGCAGCGGCGACAGGATCGAGGCCGCCCGGATCACCCCCACATTGGCAGCCTGTTCGAACAGGCCCTCCACCTCTCCGAACCGTTCGACCGCCTCGGTGTAGCCGTAGCTGAAAAACCCGACGAACATCCCGATGATGCCGCCGATGATCCCCAGAACCAGTGCCGCGTTGCGCATGAGCTTCCCTTTCAGATTGCCCGGATGATGACCCCTGTCAGCCCACCCCGAGGGCCGCGCGCGTGGCCGCGCTCCAGCCCAGATACAGCGTCCCGCCCCGCTCGATCAGCGGCCGCTTCATCAGCACCGGATGTTCCGCCAGCAGATCCAGCGGCGGCCGGTTGCGTTCGGATTCGGACAACCCGCGCCAGGTGGCCGAGCGCGTGTTGATCAGCGCCGCGCCAAAAGTCGCATATGCCCGCGCGAGAAGATCGCCCGGCACGCCCTCGGCCCGGACATCAACAAGACGCGCCCCGGGAAGCGATTTCAACGCCTTGCGGCAGGTGTCACAGGATTTCAGACCATACAGGATCATCTTTCCTCCCCTTGTTTCAACCGCAACTGTTACCCGCAGCGATCCCCCCGCGCATCCCTTTTCCTTGATTTTTTCCCGATCCGTGCAATCCTGTCGCCGGCGCCGCAGCCGATCAGACTTCCCGCCTTCCTGACACGAATGCCGGTCGCCTGAGCGACCCCGGCACCACCAAGACCCTGCCCCCGGGCGGAACAATGCAAGTCAGAAGGAGACACGGGAACATGCCGACCGGCACCGTGAAATGGTTCAATACCACCAAGGGATACGGATTCATCGCCCCCGATGATGGCGGCAAGGATGTGTTCGTTCACATTTCCGCCGTCGAACAGTCGGGCCTGACCGGCCTTGCCGACAACCAGAAGGTTTCTTTCGAACTGGTCGATGGCCGCGACGGGCGGCAGATGGCCGGAGACCTCAGGGCGCTCTGACAAATCCCCGTCAGCTCCGCCACCGCGCACGGCCCGGCCCCGCAGACGGGGCCGGTTCCCTCAGGCCAGATCACGCTCCAGAACCCGCGCCAGCTTGTCCGCCGCGCCACGAATGGCCGCGGCCACATCGGCCGCGTGGTGCCGCACGCCCACCGGCTTGCGCCCGCGGGGATGAGCCTCCATCGCGCAGCGCTTGTCATCGGGGCCGCCCTTGTGGGCGTTTTCGTCGGCCACCCAGACCTCGACCCTGCTGAGCCGGTCCGCGCGCCCCTTGAGCGCCCGCTCAAGCGCCTCTTCCGCAACCCTGAGGGCAGAGTCGTATCCGTGAATCGTATCGTCGTTGTGGAGAATGATCTGCATCATTCGCTCCCCGATCTTGTTGGTGTCATACGCGACCTATGGGCGCGGGCACGGCGTTCAAGGGGCGCGCGGCAGAATGCCTGCGGTGGCGCCCCGGTTCAGTCAGGGGCGTTCAGGATCTGCTGGAACTCGCGCCACTCACGCGCGCTCAAACCGGAATTTTCCTGCGTCACCGCCTCGCCCTTCAGCATCCGGCGCAGGCAGGCCAGCATCTGTGCCGAAAGGTTCACCGCGCCAAGGCGGTAATCTTCGAACGCGCGCCAGGCGAAGGGGACCCAGTCGGCGACGATGCGGCAGATTTCCTCTGCATAGACGCGGATTTCATACTGGGCATGGGCATCCGCCCGAAGCCGCAGGAAATGGAACAGATTGTGCAGGTCCACCTTCCAGTACCACTGGGTATAGATGTTCATCGGCAGGTTCATCCGGGCCAGTTCGCGGGCAAGCCCCTGCTGGCCCTCCTGACCGATCATCTGTTCGTAATGATCGTAGCAGCGCGCCGAATCGGCCTTGAGGATCTCCAGCACCCGCGCGGCCTCCTCCCCGTCCAGCACCTCGCCCCGGCCCTGGTTGTTCACCTTCGACTGCGCCGCCACGTGCTCGGGCGCGGGGATGTAGAATTCCCGATCCAGGATCGAATAGCGCGCCGAGTATTCGTTCACGTTGGCGGTGCGATGACGGATCCACTGCCGCGCCACGAAAACGGGCAGCTTCACATGCAGCTTGATCTCGCACATCTCGAAGGGGGTCGAATGCCAGTGCCGCATGAGATAGCGGATCAGCCCCTCGTCGTTCTGGACCGAGCGCGTCCCCTTCCCGTAGGACACCCGCGCCGCCTGACAGATCGCGGCATCATCGCCCATGTAATCGATCACCCGGACGAAGCCGTGATCCAGAACCGGATGCGCAAGGTAGAGGTGCTTCTCCATCCCTTCGGCCACGGCGCGCAAGGTCTGGCGCGGCTGCGACCGGAGGGCATCGATCTCGGCCTGTTGTTCGGGGGACAGGGGCATGGGACGGTTCCTTTTCGCGCCGAATCTGTTGCGCCTTCCACTCTATCTTGACGCGCCGCCGCGGTGAACCTCGGACCCGCGGGGTCACCAATTGGTCACGCCCCGGCCCGGGGGGCTTCATTTGCATTGACTTGCAGGGAAAAGGCGCGGATTCTCGGGCAAAACCTGAAAACAATGAAGGTTGAGGCAGATGAAGCGGTTTTCGGCAGGCGTCGCGACGTTCGTCGCGCTATCGGCATGTAGTGGCGGCAACCCGTTCGCCCCGACGACGGGCGGCGGAACGGGGACCGGAACCGGAGCGCCGTCGATCCCTGCAGACCTGGCCGGCGACCTGACCAGTTTCACCTATGACCCGGTGGCCCAGACCCTGATCGTGCGCGGGGTCAGCCTGGACGACACGCCGTTCGAGGCGGTCTATACCCGCAAGCCGGCGCTCGACCGGCAAGGCTACGAGGCCTATACTTCGCAGGAAAGCTCCCTGGGGCGACACACCACGGCCTATGTCAAGGCCAGGGACGGGGTGAGCGCCGCGATCACAGTCTCCGGCGTACAGTTCGGCCAGTATTTCGGCGGCAGCGGCTACGGCCGTGACGGCAGCTGGTCACCTCCCGATACCACCGTTGCCGGCGGGCTGGTCTCCTATGCGGGGGGCTATGTGGGCCTTCTGAACGCGGCGGGCAGCGGCGAAGACCTGTTGCCGGTGACGCCGGGCACGCCGACCGACATCCTGCCAACGCAAGCCGCGGAAGTGGTGGGCGACATTTTCATCACCGCCGATTTCGCCGACAACACGGTGAACGGCATCGTCTACAACCGGGTGATCGCGGACACGGCAACGGCGGTCGAGAACCTCGAACTTGCGGGCGCCCCGATCGATGCCGATGGCGTATTCACCGGCGACGTAACGCAGGACGCCGGCGCACAGGTGGTTGGCACCTATGGCGGCATATTCGGCGGCACCGGCGCCAGCTCGGTGGCGGGAACCCTGTTCAGCCAGGGCCATATCGGCGCCCTTCCCGGCACGGTCGAGGAATATGGCGTCTTCGTTCTGGAGAACTGCGGTGGGGCAGGTGCCGATCCGGTTTGCACCCAGCCGCGCCCGTGACCTGCTGCGCGCCGCGCTGCTGGCTGCGGGGCTGATTGCCCCGGCGGCGGGTGTTGCGGCAGAAGAGGAGAGCTTCACGCTCAGCCTGGCCCAGACCCGCGCGCTGGCCGTGCTGGCGCTGCAATCGGGCGATCCGGGCCTTGCCGTTCGCGCGGCCGAAGGGCTGCTTCAGGCCGACCCCGACGATCCCCTTGCCCTCTATGTCATGGCCGCGGCGCTCTTGCGACTCGACCGCCCCGATCCGGCGCGCCAGGCCGCAGCCCGCGCCTATCGCAATGCGCGCACCGGACCGGACCGGTTCGGCGCCGCCCAGCTTGCCGCGCGCGCGGCCTATGTCGGAGGCCATCCGACTCTGGCCCAGCTGTGGTTGCGCCGCGCGGCCATCCACGCCCCGGATCCGCGCGCCGAGGCGGTTGTGGCGCGCGACTATCGGGTGCTGCGCCGCCTTAACCCGTGGGCCTTCCGCCTGCGTGCCGAGATGCGCCCGTCGAGCAATGTCAACAAGGGGGCGGATTCGGCGCTTCAGATCATAGACGGGGTGCCCGTGACCGGATGGCTTTCGGGCACGGCACAGGCGCTTTCGGGCCTGATCGGATCGGCGGACATCCAGTCCAGCTATCGCTTTCGCCAGACGCGGGACAGTGCCACCTCACTTGCCGGCCGCCTTTATGTGCAGCGCGTGGCCCTGTCGGCAGAGGCCCGAGCCATCGCCCCCCGCGCCCGCAATGGCGATTTTGCCTCGACTTTCGTCGAAATGTCGTTGCGCCACGGCTTCCGCGCCGGCCCGCGCGAGAGGGGCGGCACGGCGGCATTCGATGTTGCCAGCGGCGAATCCTGGTGGGGCGGATACCGCAGTTTCCGCTATGCACGGGTGAGTGCCGAACGCGGCTGGCAACTGGGCGCAACCCGCGTGGACCTTCGCGCATTGGCCGAGAGGCGCTTCATGGCGCGCTATTCGGTCAACGATGCCCGCGTTGTGGAGCTTGGCGCCGAAATCGACCGCCCGCTTGCCAATGGCGACCGCGTGACATGGGCACTGGCCTGGCGCGACACCGACGCGCGCCACCCCAATGGCACCTACCGGGCGGCCTCGATGCGGCTGGGCTATTCCTTCGGGCGGCCGGTGGGGCCGGTGCGGCTCAGCGCCGGGTTGGTGCTGGGCTGGTCCGACTACCCGGAGTTCTGGTCCGGCGGTTTCATCCGTGTGCCGGGCGGGCGCCAGGACAGGTCGGCCTATGGCGATATCAACATGCTGTTTTCCAGGTATGATTATGCCGGCTTTGCCCCCATGCTGCGGCTGCGCGCGGGGCGGAAGGAGTCCAATGACAGCCGCTACAGCATGAAGGAATTTTCCTTCTCGCTCAGCGTGGAATCAAAGTTCTGATGCGGGGCCGATGCCGCTGGCTCTTGCAACGAAATGCGCTAACCTGTGGGCGAACAGCCGGAGGACGACATGGCACTGAGATATCTGCACACGATGGTTCGCGTGAAAGACCTGGAAAAATCCATGGCATTTTACGAACTTCTCGGTCTGAAACAGACCCGGCGCCATGACAGCGAAAAGGGGCGCTTCTCGCTGATCTTCATGGCCCCGCCGGGGCAGGAGGAATGCCCGATCGAACTGACCTGGAACTGGGACGGGGACGAGGGCCTGCCCAGCGACAGCCGCCATTTCGGGCATATCGCCTATGGCGTGGACGACATCTACGCGACATGCCGGCACCTGATCGACAACGGGGTCACCATCAACCGCCCGCCGCGCGACGGGCGCATGGCCTTCGTTCGCTCGCCCGACAACATTTCGATCGAACTTCTGCAGAATGGCGACCCTCTGGAGCCGGCCGAGCCATGGGTCAGTATGGAAAATATCGGTCACTGGTGATCGCAGGGGCGGTCACAGCCGCCCTGTCGACGCCAGCCCTGTCCGCCCAGCCATGCCGGCTGGCGCTGGTTCTGGCGATCGACGTATCCTCTTCGGTCGACGCCGCCGAAGACGCGTTGCAGAGACGCGGGCTGGCCGCCGCCCTGATTGCGCCCAACGTACAGGCCGCGTTTTTTGCATCCCCCCTGCCGGTTGCGCTGGCCGCCTATGAATGGAGCGGACGAGACAAGCAGGCCCTGCTGCTCGACTGGCGCCTGATCGAAACACCGGCCGACCTGGTGGCGGCGGCCCGGGTGCTGGGGAAATCGCGCCGCGGGAATGACGATTACCCGACGGCAATGGGCTATGCGCTTGGCTATGGCGCAGGGTTGTTGAACCGCGGGCCGGACTGCCTTGCGCGCACGCTCGACATGGCCGGGGACGGGAAGAACAACGAGGGGTTTCCCCCGGCCTCGGCCTATCGCGCCTTTCCCTTCCAGGGCACCAAGGTGAACGGGTTGGCCATCCTTGGCCCCGACCAGCAGGAAAATGACGAACTGATCGGTTTCTACCGCAACGAGGTCCTGCGCGGGCCCGGGGCGTTCCTGGAAATCGCGTGGGGGTTCAGGGATTACGAGCGCGCGATGCGGCGCAAGCTGGAGCGCGAACTTGCGGTGGTGACGATCGGCCTCGGTTTGCCCGCCCGCACGGCAGAGGGACGCGGGCCGGTCCACGCAGCCGCCGATACCGGGCCCCGTCAGTAGATGTACCGGATCTGGTCGGTCCAGTATCGTTCGACCCGCTTCAGCGTGGCGGCAATCTCGTCGATCCCCTCCAGCCCGATCACGCCCCGGCTTTGCAACCCTTCGGCATGGCGCGCGAACAGGGCGGCCACAATGTCGCGGATCTCGCGCCCGCGTTCGGTCAGCCGCACCCGGACCGAACGCCGGTCGATTTCGCATCTCTGGTGGTGCATGTAACCCAGCTCCACCAGCTTCTTGAGATTGTAGCTGACATTGCTTCCCTGGTAGTAGCCGCGGGTCTTCAACTCCCCCGCCGTGACCTCGTTATCGCCGATGTTGAACAGCAGAAGTGCCTGAACGGCATTGAGTTCGAGGATCCCCAACCGCTCGAACTCGTCCTTGATGACGTCCAGCAAGAGCCGGTGCAGCCGCTCGACCAGCGCGAGGGTTTCAAGATAGCCGGCCATGAAGCCACGCGGGGCCGCCGGCGCGATCTGCCGTTGCATGCTCATCCACTTCTCCGACGCGATCCAATCGCAGTCAGCATGACGGCAATTGCCGAATAATCCGTTAAGCCGGATTTTCACCTATTTCTGAAGGACCCGCGCCAGTTCCGCCACGAGATCGGCAAAACGGTCGGGCACCTGCGCGCGCCCGAGAATCCATTGGAACAGCTCCTGGTCGGGTACCTCCAGCAGGGAATCGTAAAGGTCCAGCTCGGGCTCGCTCAAGCCGTCCAGACGGGTTTCGGCATAGGCGCTCAGGATCAGGTCCATCTCCTTGATGCCCCGCCGCATCGACCGCATTTTCATCCGCTTGATGCGATGTTGATGTGTCTCGCCCATCATTCCGTCCGTTCGTTGAGAACGCGCCTCAGGCGCTTTTCCAGTCGCGCCACGCGCTCGGCGCTGGCGCGCATCTCGGTTCGGATCGCCCGCAGTTCGGTCAGGATCTCGCGACATTCCTCGTCGCCCGATCCTTCCTCGGCCGGCTCGGTCATGCCCTCGCCCTCGCCGGTAAGAAGCCACGGGATCGACACGTTGAGAAGCCCGGCCATCATCGTCAACTTGTTGGCGCGGGGTTCGGACATGTCGGCCTCCCACGCCTCCAGCGTGGACTTCCTCACCCCCAGCCGGCGCGCCAGCTGCCCCTGCGACATGCCGGCGGCTTCGCGCGCGGCAGCCACACGGTCGCCGAAGGTTGCCGCATCCGGTCCGTACCAGTCGAAGTCCTCGTCCACCATCACCCTGCCCTCGGCCTTGCGCCAACCCGCTTGAACGCTTGCCGGGCGCACCCTAAGACAGTCCGGTCCAAGCTGCAAACCGAGGCCGGCCATGAGTTTCCTTTCCGCGACAGTATCCCGCATCAGGCCATCGCCCACCGTCGCCATCTCGACCCGGGCGCAGCAGATGCGCGCGGCGGGTGAGGACGTGATCGGCCTTGCCGCGGGCGAGCCGGATTTTGCCACTCCGGACAATATCCGTGCCGCCGGCATCCGCGCGATCAAGGAGGGCAGAACCGGATACACCGCCGTCGATGGCATCCCCGAGCTGAAGGACGCCATCCGCGCCAAGTTCGCCCGCGACAACGGGCTGGACTACGACCGCACGCAGATCAGCGTTGCCTCGGGCGGCAAGCAGATCCTGTTCAACGCGCTTGTGGCAACCCTCGATCCCGGCGACGAGGTCGTGATCCCCGCGCCCTACTGGGTCAGCTATCCCGACATGGTGCGCCTGGCCGGCGGCACGCCGGTGATCGTGGAAACCCGGATCGACAACGGGTTCAGACTCACCGCCGAGGCGCTGGAGGCCGCGATCACCCCGCGCAGCAAGTGGTTCATCTTCAATTCACCCGCCAACCCCACCGGCGCCGGGTATGCGCGCGGTGATCTCAAGCCGCTGACCGAGGTGCTGATGCGTCACGATCGCCTGTGGGTGATGAGCGACGACATCTATGAACACCTGGTCTTCGACGGGTTCGAATTCTGCACCCCCGCCCAGGTGGAGCCCGGCCTTTTCGGGCGCACGCTCACCTGCAACGGGCTGTCCAAGGCCTATGCCATGACCGGCTGGCGGATCGGCTATGCCGGCGGGCCGGTCGAGCTGATTGAAGCGATGCGGAAGATCCAGTCGCAATCGACCACCAACCCCTGCTCCATCAGCCAGTGGGCAGCGGTCGAGGCCCTGACCGGCCCACAGGACTTCATCGCCGCCCGCAACGCCGCCTTCCGCCGGCGCCGCGACCTGGTGGTGGCGATGATGAATACCATCCCCGGCGTGACCTGCCCGGTGCCTCAGGGGGCGTTCTACGTCTATCCCTCGATCGCGGGGCTGATCGGAAGCAGAACACCGGGCGGGCGGCTGATCGACAGCGACGAGGCCTTTGCCGGCGCGCTGCTGGACGAGGCGCAGGTCGCCGTCGTGCCCGGTGCGGCCTTCGGGCTTTCGCCACATTTCCGCATCAGCTACGCTGTGGCCGACGAGGCGCTGAGAGAGGCCTGCACGCGCATTCAGTCCTTCTGCGCATCGTTGAAATAGAAGGGGAGAGGCATGGTCGCAGAGCTTCCGGAATTCTACTTCCGGGTCCGCGAAAACGGGGCTTTCGTGTTCCGGGTGGACACGCAGAACCGGCACCGCCGAATCGAGATGGATCAGATCGCGGTGGTTAATATCCGCAATGGCGAGATCCGTCCGCATGGCAAGCGGGAACTGAGCGAACACGACCTGCATGCAATCCGGTCATGGATGGAAAAGCGTCGGGAAATCCTTGCCCGGCGCGACATCGACGACATATTCCGGGCTGTGGATCATCTGAACCTCACCACCCACTGGGCGCAGTCGCGCGCCACCGATGCACAGCTGGAAGAGGTGACCGACGCGCTGCTTCTGGCGATGCATGATCTGCGCACGGTGCTGGTGCGCAAGAAGGCCGAGCGGCTGGCGCGCGGGGACTGATCCGTTCAGGGGCCAGTATAGACGAAGGTCTTTTGCCGCGAGGTCGCGCCGCGTTTCAGCTCCAGACGGGTCGGCGCGACCTTCATTGCGCGCGCCAGCAGCGCCCGTACGGCCGCGTTCGCCTTGCCGTTTTCCGGCGCCGCGGTCACCGCCGCCTTCAGCCCCTCGCTTGTCTGCACGAGGCTGTTGCGCGCGGCCTTCGGGGTCACGCGAAGGGTGATCTCGGTGCCCGGCACGGCGAGATTCGCAAGATCGGGAAGGGTTCCGGCCCCTGGTTTTGCCATGCGCCCATCATGCACCAGATGGCGGTCGGTTTCCACCACCCCAGGTGCCCGTGGCGAAGGGACGGTGGCGAGGGGCGCTGCCCCTCGCGCTCCCCGGAGTATTTTTCGCAAGAGGAAGGGGGAAACAGGCGAACCGGCAGGGGGGTGTTCCGACGCATCTTGAATCCCGTGCCCGGATGGCCGAGATAGAGGCGACGCGATGTAAAAAGGTTTCACATATGCCCGAACGCAACCAGGCCGTCCTTGATTTTCTGCTGACGCGCAGATCGCGGCCGGCAAAGACCCTGACCGCGCCGGGGCCCACGCGCGAGGGGTTGATGCCACTCCTGACCGCGGCGGCCCGCAGCCCCGATCACGGCAAGCTTGAGCCCTGGCGGTTCATCGTGATCGAACGGGGCGCCATGCCCCGGCTGGCGGCCCTTGCCGAAGAGCGGGGCCGGACGCTGGGAAAGGAGGCCCGCGACATCGAGAAGGCGCGCGACCAGTTCGCGCGGGACGTCACGGTCGTCGCGGTGATCGAGTCGCCGGTGGAATCGCAGAAGGTGCCTGCCGTCGAACAGACCTACTCCACCGGCGCGGTCTGTCTTGCGCTTCTCAATGCGGCGCTGGCCTCGGGCTGGGGGGCGAACTGGCTGAGCGGATGGGTTGCCCATGATCCGGTCTTTCGGGAACAGGGGCTGGGTCTGGCGGCGCATGAGCGCATCGCCGGGTTCATCCATATCGGGACCGAGACCGTCGCCCCGCCTGAGCGTCCGCGCCCGGATATCGCCGCCAGGACCGTCTGGCTTTCCCGATGATCCTGCGTGCCTTCCTGCTGGCGCTGGGTCAGCTCGGCGACCGGCGCTTTCGCCGGGTACTGATGCTGGGCGTGGGGCTCACGCTTGGTCTGCTGGTCGCCGTCACTGCCGCCTTCACATGGCTTGTGCGGTTTCTGGCGGGCGACTCGGTGACGCTGCCCCTGGTCGGCGAGGTGACCTGGGTAGGCGACATGCTGGCCTGGTCCTCGGCCCTGGTGATGCTGGTGCTGTCGGTGTTCCTGATGGTGCCGGTGGCCTCGGCCTTTACCTCGCTGTTCCTCGACGAGGTCGCGCAGGCGGTCGAGGATCGGCATTACCCGCATCTGCCCCCGGCGCGCGGGGTTCCCCTGAGCGAGGCGCTGCGCGATACCGCGGGCTTTCTCGGCGTGCTGATCGTGGCAAACCTGCTGGCACTGGTTCTCTACCTGATCTTTGCCCCCTTCGCGCCGTTCATCTTCTGGGCGCTGAACGGGTTCCTTCTGGGGCGGGAATATTTCACCATCGCGGCCATGCGGCGGGTGGGACGCACCCGCGCGCGGGAGATGCGAAGCCGGCATGCGCCGACGATCTGGCTGGCCGGCATCCTGATGGCGGTGCCGCTGTCGGTGCCGCTGGTGAACCTGGTGATCCCGATCCTGGGCGCGGCCACCTTTACCCATATCTATCACGCGCTCGGCGACAGTCGTTGAGACCGCCGGCGACGAGACATGTCAGTTGGCCGGGCGCCAGCCGGTGGCTGCGGTCCACCTGTCGATGGCCTCCAAGCTGATCACGCCGGATGTGATGATCGCCGCCAGGATCAGCCAGATGACAAAGGCGACCAGCGTCGTTATGAGGGCCTTCTTGCGCAGGTTGTGAACCTGGGGTGCGCCGGCATGGGTGCCCGGGACCACCTCGCCCACGTCGCCTTGGGTTTTCAGGCGGATCGGAATCACCACCAGGTAGGTCATGAACCACAGGACCGAGTAGAGGACGAGCCCGGAGACGATGTTCATGTGCTTACTTTCCTCGAAGCGGCGGCGTTACCACGCCCGTTGCATTTCCGGCGCATTTCCCGCTCAGGCCTGTTCCAGCTCGATCAGGCAGCCGTTGAAGTCCTTGGGGTGAAGAAACAGCACCGGCTTGCCATGCGCGCCGATCCGTGGATTCCCGTCGCCCAGAACGCGGGCGCCCGACGCCTTCAGGTGATCGCGGGCGGCAATGATGTCGTCCACCTCATAGCACAGGTGATGGATGCCACCCGAGGGATTCTTTTCCAGAAATCCCGCAATGGGGCTGTTCTCGCCCAGGGGATGGAGAAGCTCGATCTTGGTATTGGGCAGTTCGATGAACACCACCGTGACGCCATGATCCGGTTCGTCCTGCGGCGCGCCCACTTTGGCGCCCAGCGTGGCGCGGTACTGTTCGGCCGCAGCCTCGAGGTCGGGAACGGCGATGGCAACATGGTTCAGGCGGCCGATCATGCAGTTTTCTCCTCCGGTTTGCGGTTCGCAGGGTTTATGGGGGCAAGTCCATCCAAGAGCAAGTGGGCGCTGCCCGCACAAGGCGCATCCGCCCTGGCTGCGACGGGCGAAATTCGCTGCAAATGGCACCTCGCCTTCCGGGCTGAGCCCCATTGCCGGGACATACCCTCCGGTCGCCCGTGGCGGTCCGGCGCCGGTCCTGCATTTGAACGGATGTGACGGACGACATCGTTAACCGATCATTAGCCAGCCACGCCTAGGCTTTCCCGGACAACCGGAAAGGAGGCCCATCAATGGATGATTCGGATCCCTTAATCGCCCCGCACCGCCTGCCCACACCGGCCCGGCCGCTTCTGGGTCTGACCATCCTCGTGGTCGAGGACAGCCTTTATGCCTGCGACGCCATGCGACTGCTGTGCCTGCGAAGCGGCGCCCGCATCCGCCGCGCCGACTGTCTGGCTTCGGCACGTCGTCACCTGCAGATATACCGGCCATCGGTGATCGTCATTGATCTTGGCCTGCCCGACGGCTCGGGTCTTGAACTGATTTCGGAACTGTCGCGGGCGACGCCCCGGGTGGCCGCCATTCTAGGCATGTCCGGCGACGACTTTGCCGAGGACGCCGCCCTCACCGCCGGGGCCGACGGGTTTCTGGCCAAGCCGGTCACGTCGCTGCTGACCTTCCAGCGCACGATTCTGACTCTGTTGCCGGAAGAGCGCCGCCCGGCAGGCCCATGGCGGGTGCAAGATGATGAGATTTCGCCCGACCCCCTGACCTACCGGGACGACATGGCCCATGTCGCCGATGTTCTGGCCGACGCCGAGGACGAACGCGTTCTGGACTATGTCGCCCAGTTCGTTGGCAGCATCGCCCGCTGCGCGAGCGACACCGCGCTCGCCGATGCGGCCGAGCGACTGGCCCGTGCCCGCAGTGAAGGCAGGCCCGCCGCGCCACTGGCCGCGCATGTCGCCGGGCTTGTACAACAAAGGCTGCAGCAACGCGAAGCGATCTGAGCCTGCCCGGTTCCGGCCGTTCCCCGCGGTCGTCGGGGCGCGGCACGGTTCGGGCCAACTCCGGCCAGGCGGACCGCGGTGCGCGCCGGCATTTCGCGGCTGCCCCCACCCGTTGCGCCGGGGGCGCGGGGCCCTGGCGGCGCCTGGCGCTACTCCTGCGGGATGACCCGCAGCCCCAACTCCATC
Source organism: Piezobacter thermophilus (assembly GCF_055386745.1). NCBI lineage: Bacteria > Pseudomonadati > Pseudomonadota > Alphaproteobacteria > Rhodobacterales > Paracoccaceae > Piezobacter > Piezobacter thermophilus. The sequence continues at coordinate 2,806,477 of NZ_AP042380.1, forward strand.
AGCTGTTCGGGCGAGGGTTCGCTGGGGGCCGACATCATCAGATCCTCAGCACGCTGGTTCATCGGGAACATGATGACTTCGCGGATATTGGCGGTGTCGGCCAGAAGCATCACGATCCGGTCGATCCCGGCGGCGCAGCCTCCGTGCGGGGGCGCGCCGTACTGAAACGCATTGACCATGCCTCCGAAGCGGCGCCGCACCTCGTCCTCGTCATATCCGGCCAGGGAAAATGCCTTGAACATGATGTCGAGCCGGTGATTCCGGATCGCGCCGGAGAGGATCTCGTAGCCGTTGCAGGCCAGATCGTATTGCCAGCCCAGAACCTCCAGCGGATCGCCCTTCAGCGCCTCCAGCCCGCCCTGCGGCATCGAGAAGGGGTTGTGCGAGAAGTCGATGGCGCCGGTTTCCTCGTCCTTCTCGTACATCGGGAAATCGACGACCCAGGAAAAGGCAAAGCGGTTCTTTTCGGTCAGGCCCAGCTCTTCGCCGATCACGTTGCGGGCCTTGGCGGCCACCGCCTCGAAGGCGGCCGGCTTGCCGCCCAGGAAGAAGGCCGCATCGCCCTTGCCCAACCCCAGCTGCCGGCGGATTGCCTCGGTCCGTTCGGGGCCGATATTCTTGGCCAGCGGGCCGGCGGCCTCGACCCCGTTTTCGCCCTCGCGCCAGAAGATGTAGCCCATCCCCGGCAGGCCCTCCTTCTGGGCAAAGGCGTTCATGCGGTCGCAGAACTTCCGGCTGCCGCCGCCCTGGGCGGGAATGGCGCGGATCTGGGTGCCCTCCTGTTCGAGCAGCGAGGCGAAGATCTTGAATCCCGAGCCGCGGAAATGTTCGGAGACGTCCTGCATCTTGATCGGGTTGCGCAGGTCGGGCTTGTCGGTGCCATACCACAGCGCGGCGTCCTTGTAGGAAATCTGCGGCCAGTGCCTGTCCACCTTGGCGCCATTGCCGAATTCCTCGAAAATGCCTTCGATCACCGGCTGGATGGTGTCGAACACGTCCTGCTGGGTGACGAAGGACATCTCCATGTCGAGCTGGTAGAAATCCGTCGGACTGCGGTCGGCCCGCGGGTCTTCGTCGCGGAAGCACGGCGCGATCTGAAAGTACTTGTCGAAGCCCGAGACCATGATCAGCTGCTTGAACTGCTGCGGCGCCTGAGGCAGCGCATAGAACTTGCCCGGATGCAGGCGCGAAGGCACCAGAAAGTCGCGTGCCCCCTCGGGGGACGAGGCGGTGATGATCGGCGTCTGGAACTCGCGGAAGCCCGCATCCCACATCCGCCGGCGCATCGAGGCCACCACGTCCGAGCGCAGCTTCATGTTGGCCTGCATCGCCTCGCGCCGCAGGTCGAGATAGCGATAGCGCAGGCGGGTTTCCTCGGGGTATTCCTGATCTCCGAACACCTGCAGCGGCAGCTCCGCGGCGCGGCCCAGCACTTCCATGTCGCGGATGAAGACCTCGATCTCGCCGGTGGGAATCTTCGGGTTGATCAGTTCCGGGTCGCGCGCCTTCACCTCGCCGTCGATGCGGATGCACCATTCGGCGCGCAGCTTCTCGACCTCGTCGAAAACAGGGCTGTCGGGGTCGCAAAGGACCTGGGTGATGCCATAATGGTCGCGCAGGTCGATGAACAGGATACCGCCGTGGTCGCGGACCCGGTGAACCCAGCCGGACAGGCGGACGGTGCTGCCGACATCGGCGCTGGTGAGTTCGGCGCAGGTATGGCTGCGGAAGGCGTGCATCTGTCTTGTCCCCTCGGGCGTGAGAAACGTCGCGCCGATACAGCGCGCCATGCCGGTGAAGTCAAGGGCCGCCGCCCCGAAGCCGCCTGAAACACCCCGGTATTTGTGAAATTGGGACTCTGGTGTAACGTCTTGAACTGACAAGCGTCTGATACTGGAACAGACACGGGGGGTTGACCGATGTGGGAGACGGTTTTTCACAGGATGGTGTCGCGCCTGATCAGCGATGGTCAGTTGAGCGTGATCTTCCCGGACGGCCGCAAGGCGGTTTACGGCCGGGATGAAGAGCCGCGCGCAAGCGTGCGGATCACTTCGCCCGCGACGATCCGGGCCTTGTGCCTGAACCCGGAACTGGCACTGGGCGAAGGCTACATGGACGGAACGCTGATACCCGAGAACGACGATCTGGAAGGGTTTCTTCGGGTGGTGATGCGCAACCGGCAGGAGCGGCGGATGCCATTGTGGGTGCGGGCCCTGAGCAAGGCGCGCTACCTGGCGCAGACCTGGATCCTGCGCAACACCGAATCCACCGCACAGAAGAACGTGGCCCATCACTACGACATCTCGGACGATCTCTACCGGATGTTCCTGGACGAGGACATGCAGTATTCCTGCGCCTATTTCGCCCACCCCGACATGACGCTGGAGGAAGCGCAGGCGGCCAAGAAGGCCCATATCGCCGCCAAGCTGCGGATCGAGCCGGGGATGAGGGTGCTCGATATCGGCTGCGGCTGGGGGGGCATGGCGATGACGCTGGCCCGCGACTACGGCGCGCGGGTGGTCGGGGTCACGCTGTCGGAAAACCAGCTGGCAACCGCGCGTGCACGCGTGGCCGCGGCCGGGCTGGAGAACCGGGTCGAATTCCGCCTTCAGGACTACCGCACCATTTCCGAACCCTTCGACCGGATCGTGTCGGTGGGGATGCTGGAGCATGTGGGCGTGCCGCACTACCGGGAATATTTCGGCAAGGTGGCCGATCTGCTGGAGCCGGACGGGATCGCGCTGATCCACACCATCGGGGCCTGTTCGCCGCCCTATGCGCAAAGCCGGTGGATCACGAAATACATCTTCCCCGGCGGCTACATCCCGTCCATGTCGGAACTGGCCGGCCCGATCGAGGCCGCGGGGCTGTGGAACTACGACGTCGAGGTGCTGCGGCTGCACTACGCGAAAACGCTGCGGCACTGGCTGGCGCGGTTCGACATGCATATCGACGAGGTGCGCCGCCTTTACGACGAGCGCTTCGTGCGCATGTGGCGCTATTACCTGACCGCCTGCTACATGACCTTCGAAGAAGACATGCAGGCCGTGTTCCAGTTCCAGCTGGGCAAACGGATCGACGCGGTGCCGATCACGCGGGATTATCTCTACAGCGTGGAAGACACCGGCACCCGGCGCAAGGCCGCGGAATAGGCGTCCGGCCGATAGCGCCCCCCGCTCGCGCCCTGCAGGACGGCGGAATTTCGCCGCCTGTCCGCGGGCGGGAATAAAACCGAACCCTGAAACGTCACTTTTTCACATCCTGCCGGCCTGCGCCGGCGGGATGGGAAACGTGCAAGACGTGGATCAGGGAGGATCACATGAGGACAGATGACGAAAAGAAGCGCGACTCGCACCGGCATGAGGCCGCCGCGGGCGTTTCGCCAGGCGAAATGACCGAACAGCCGGCCGACCCGGACCGTCGCGGCTTTCTCAAGCGGACCGGGCTTGCCACCGTGGCGGCCATGGTCGGAACCAACATCCCCTTCGGTGCCAACATGCCGGCCGGGATGGTGCCGGCGGCGCTGGCTTCGCAGGACATCCTGTCGGGCAAGGACGGTCTGTCCCTGCTGAACGATCGTCCGGTCAACGCCGAAACCCCGCCCGAGCTGCTGGACGATCCCATCACCCCCACCAACCGGCACTTCATCCGCAACAACGGGATCCCGCCCGAGAACATGGATCCCGACAGCTGGACGCTGACCATCGACGGTTTCGTGGACAACCCGCTGAAGCTGAGCATCGCCGATCTGCGCAACCAGTTCGAGGTGGTGACCATGGCGCTGGCGCTGGAATGCGGCGGCAACGGCCGGGCCTTCTTCGACCCGCCGGCCAGGGGCAACCAGTGGACCTATGGCGCAGTGGCCTGCTCGGAATGGACCGGGGTGCGGCTGAAGGACGTGCTCAACAAGGCGGGCGTGCAATCGAACGTGATCTATACCGCCCATTACGGGGCCGACACGCATCTTTCGGGCGATCCGAACAAGATCCCGATCTCGCGCGGGGTACCGATCGCCAAGGCGATGACCGACAACGTGCTGATCGCCTTCGAGATGAACGGCGAAGCGCTGCACCCGATGAACGGGGCGCCGCTGCGGCTGGTGGTGCCGGGCTGGCCGGGGTCGTGCTCGCAGAAATGGCTGACCCGGATCTGGCTGCGCGACCAGGTGCATGACGGACCGAAGATGACCGGCAAGTCCTACCGCGTGCCCGCCTATCCGGTGGCTCCGGGCGACAAGGTGCCGACCGAGGATTTCGTCATCATCGAGCGGATGCCGGTCAAGTCACTCATCACCTACCCGGCCAACAACACCGACATGACCGCCATGGAAACCGAGGTGCGCGGCCATGCGTGGTCGGGGGACCGCTCGATCGACAAGGTGGAAATCACCATCGACTTCGGCAAGACATGGATGCCGGCCGAGCTGGACGCGCCGGCCAACGAGGGCGCCTGGCAGAACTGGCGCGCGAAGGTGAAGTTCCCGATGAAGGGCTATTACGAAGTCTGGGCGCGGGCCACCGACAGCGCCGGCGAGATGCAGCCCTTTGCCATCGACTGGAATCCCAAGGGGTACCTCAACAACTCCATGCACCGCGTCGGGCTGCGCGTGGGCTGAACGACTGCCGGAGCGGTCACGCGCCGCTCCGGCCCATCCTTCTTCTGAAAACGGGACGCAATGATGAAAACTGCCACTTCATGGGCGGCGCTGTCGCTCTGTCTGTCCGCTCTGGCCGCGACCCCGGCGCTGGCCGAACTGGACGAACTTCTCTCCGGGGCCGATGCCGCGCGCGGCGAAAAGCTGTTCAAGTCGTGCAAGGCCTGCCACACGGTGGACAAGGGCGGCAAGAACCGGGCCGGGCCCAATCTCTATGGCGTGGTCGGACGGCCGGTGGCCTCGGTCGAAGGGTTCCGCTACTCCAAGGCGCTGAAAGCCTATGGCGGAGAGTGGAGCGTCGAGCGCCTCGACGCCTTCCTGACCAAGCCGCGGGCCGAGGTGAAAGGCACCCGCATGGGCTATGCCGGGATGAAGAAGGCGCAGGACCGCGCCGACCTGATCGCCTATCTCAACAGCCGCTCGGACGCGCCGCTGCCACTGGGCACGCAGGAAGAAGCCGCCGTCCCCGAGGTGGAGGAAGAGCCGGAATTCGGGGTGCTCAAGGTCGCCAAGGGCGTGGAAACCACCTATTACACCTGCACCGCCTGCCATTCGGAAATGATCGTCGCCCAGCAGGGCCTGACCCGCGACGGCTGGGCGGAACTCATCGAGTGGATGGTCGATGAACAGGGGATGGTCGAGCTTGACCCGCCCGAACTGAACGAGGTGCTGGATTACCTGGCTGCAAATTACGGTGAGGACCGGCCCAACTACCCCGACCATCAACTGCTGGAGAAGCGGCAGTTCGTCGAGGACTGAACCGCCTTGTGCAGGGCCATGACGGCGGCCTTCTGCAGGCGGTTCTGGGTGAACTGCTCCAGATAAGTCGCCGTCGCCGCGAATTTTGCCGGATCCATGCCGGTCGCGACCACCTGATAGCGGGTATTGTCGGCGGCCCATCGCCGTGTCTGGACCCCCTCCGACAGGGGCGCCGGCGCGAAGGGACCGCGCAGCACCGTCAGGCGGCAGCCCTTGAGCCCGGCGTAATGCGCCGAGGCTAGGTTGCCCTCGACCCTTGATGCCACCAGGAACAGGCCGGCCTCATCCAGCTGCGGAAAACCGTCAACGGCAGAGCCGGAGGCGGGAAGCAGCCCCGACCGGTCGCCGGGAGAGAATTCCTGCGCGACATACTGGCGATGAATGTCCAGTGCCGAGGGCGGCGCATCGGGCGTCACGAGAATGACGGCCGCCGCAATCATCGCCGCCACGGCCACCCCCGCCAGCCGCCACAGCCACGGGCGCCGGTTGTCGTTTGCGGCATTCCGGCCGTCGGCCCGGTCCGTCTCGGGGCGAAGGGCCGCAAGTGCCGATTTCACCTGATTCACCGATGTCAACGCCTCGTTCAGGGCGGGCTCGCGCTCCAGCCGCCGGGAGAAATCCTCTGCCTCGGAGCCGGTCAGTTCGCCGTCGGCCCAGGCATTGAGCTGCTCCCATTCCTGATCGGCCAGTGACTTCATGCCTGTCTGTTCCTTCGGTCCGAACCGGACCCTTCCACGAGGTTCAGCAAGGCCCTTCGTGCCCTGCTGACCCGGCTCATCACCGTTCCGTTCGGCACATCCATGACCTCGGCCGCTTCGGCATATCTCATGCCAAGTATGTCGACCAGGAACAAGACCTCGCGATATTCCGGGGTCAACTTGTCGAAAGCCCGCCGGATGAGAACGTCCCGGGCATGATCCTGCGTTTGCGGCGCGTCACGAGACAGACGCGCGAGGCTGTCGGAATATTCCCTGCGCACCCTGCGCTTTCTGAGTTCGTCATAGTGCAGGTTTCGGATCACCCGGAACATCCACGGCCGGAACGAGGCCAGAACGGTCGGCCGTTCGGGCGTACGCAGGGCACGTTCGATGGCGTCCTGCACCAGATCCTCGGCATCATCGCCGCCGGCGGTGATGAAGCGCGAATAGGCCCGCAGTTCGGGCAGAAGACTCTCGATCAGGGACAAGCGGGCCATGGGGCGCAAACTAGACAAAATGTCGCGCAAGGTCAAAACGTCGCGGATTCCGCCCGGGCGAATGCGCCAATCGGTCCCGGCCCTTCGAAACCTTGTCGCGGAAGTGGCGGACCGAGGAGCCGCCATGAGCAAATCCGACCTGTTCCGGCACTTTCCATATTTGTCAATAAATTCCGTGGCATATATACCTTCACTTGTGCGATGCCTTCCGGCATAATCCGGTTCAATCCACGTTGTTATGGGGGACATAGTGGGGGATAAATTCGTGCCAAGAGAAAACATCAGGAAACCCCAGAAGGTCTTGAGCGCGCACTTCGTGGAAACCGTCTCCAAGCCGGGCAAGTATTTCGACGGGCACGGTTTGTTCCTTCGCGTCAATTCCAACGGTTCCCGGCAATGGGTGCAGCGGATCACCATTCGTGGAAAACGCTGCGAACTCGGGCTTGGCAGCCCGCCCGCCGTATCACTGGCTACCGCGCGTCGGTTGGCCTTGGAGAATCGGGGCAAGGCGATGCTGGGAGGCGACCCGCTTGCCGAAAAGCGGAAGGCCCGTGAAGGGCTGACCTTCTCGCAGGCGGTGGACAGATACCTTGCCGTCAAGCTGACGGAGTTCCAAAACGAAAAGCACCGCAAGCAATGGCGCTCGACACTCGACCGCTACGCCGCACCGGTCATCGGGCCGAAGCAGGTTTCGGAAATCGAGGTGCAGGACGTGCTGCGCGTGCTAGAACCGATCTGGAAGGACAAGACCGAAACCGCATCACGCCTGCGCGGGCGTATCGAAAACGTGCGGTCCTGGGCGACAGTGGCAGGGCATCGGACAGGTGACAACCCGGCTCGCTGGAAAGGCAACCTGTCGGAAATACTCCCCAAACCTTCGAAAGTGGCGAGGGCCAATAATCAACCGGCTCTTGCGTTGGGCGACGTGTCGCGCTGATGGGCTGACCTTGCCCAACGCGGAGGCGTTGCGACATCTGCGACACTCGCGACGCGGGGGGCAATCTGGACCATCCCGGCTTCGCGGATGAAGAACGGGCGCGCGCATCGCGTACCACTCAGTCCCGAGGCGGTGACGCTTCTGGAATCACTGCCGCGCCTGGATGGCTCACCTTACGTTTTCTTTGCGCCGCGCGGTGGGATGCTCTCGGACATGAGTATTTCCGCTGTCATGCGCCGTATGCAGGAAGCACAGATAAAGTTGGGCGGAGCGGGGTATCTCGACCCGACAAGCAAGCGACCCGCTGTACCTCATGGACTGCGCTCGACCTTCCGGCAATAGGCGGCGGAACGGGGCTACCCGAAGTTTTGGGGGCGAGTTGATGTCTTGCGCTTTTTTCGTGCGGTCACTTCGCCCCCCTGTGAAAGAGAGGGACGGAAACGTGACCTATAGAATCTTGCGCAGGCCGGAAGTCGAAGCCCGGATCGGGCTGAGCAGGTCCACCATCTATGCACTGATCGCCGCGGGTGATTTCCCCCGTCCGATCCAGTTGGGTCCCAGGGCCGTCGGTTGGCGCGAAAGTGACATCGACGCCTGGATCGCTAGCCGCGTGAATGGGGGGGCTTCGTGATGGCGCCTCTGAAACAGCTTGCGAGGGCAACCTGCTCCCGCGCCGCGCGCGCGCTGAAGCCTATCCAACCGATGCCGGAATCCGGATGTCGGCCTGATATTGCCGGGTCAAAGCGTCTTGTGCGGGAAACGGGAGGAGCACCAATGCCCGATGCCCGCGCTCTCACCGAAGCACTTGGCGGGCGCTGGTATGGCCGTTCCGGCACGGCACCCTGCCCGGTCTGCCAGCCTGAGCGGCGGCACGATCAGAAGGCTTTGAGCATCACCGAAAAATGCGGAAGGCTTCTGTTCTACTGCTTCAAGCGTCGGTGCAGCTTCAAGGACATTGCGCGGGCCGTCGACCTGCCCCTTGGTGTAGCGCGGATCGATCATGTGGCGCGGGTTGAAGTCGACCGCAAGCGGGCAGATTTCGAGGTCGCACAGCGGGCCAGGGCCCGGTCTTTGTGGGGCCGGGGCAAGCCGATCGCCGGGACCATGGCCGCGGCCTATCTTCGCGAACGCGGGATCACCTGTGACCTGCCCGCAAGCCTGCGGTTCGCTCCCAACATCTTCCACGCGCCCACCGCCTCATGGGACTGCGCCATGTTGCCAAATGTTGCGCCCACCGGAGGAGTGCACCGGACGTTTTTCGACAAGTCCGGGAAGCGGATGGCGACATGCGCAAAGATGATGCTGGGGCCGTGCGCCGACGGCGCCGTTCGACTATCGGACGGCCCCGGGCCGCTGGTGGTGTGCGAAGGCATTGAAACCGGTCTGGCACTGCTGAGCGGGCTTCTGAGCGGCTCGGCAACCATCTGGGCCGCCTTGTCCACCAGTGGAATGAAGGCGCTGCGCCTGCCCGAAGGACCGCACCGGCTGATGATTGCCACCGACGGTGACGAAGCGGGCCGGAATGCCGGGAACCACCTGGCCGCGCGGGCCTCGGCGCTGGGTTGGAAAGTCAGCCTGTTGCCCGCACCGGAAGGCCGCGACTGGGCGGACGTCTTGGCCGCCAGAGTGAACCGGGAGGGCACGGTATGACGGACTTCAGGAAAAAGGTTGTCACGATGGACGGCGCAGTTGCCGCCGCATCCAGCTATGGCATCCAGGCGCTGGCGCAACCGGTGGAATCCGACCCGGCGAACGAAATCGCGGCGCTCGCGGAGCTGACCCAGGCCGAATATGAACGGCGGCGGCGAGACGCGGCAAAGCGGCTCGGGATACGGGTCTCGATTCTGGACACGCTCGTTGAAAAGGTGCGGGCGGGCATCGGCAGCGATGGCGGCGATGATAAACCGGCGATCACGGAACGGCTGGAACCGTGGCCCGATCCGGTGGACAGGTTGTGGTTGGCCGAAGAGATGCGAGCCCGGTTTCGGGCGCATGATGTAGTCGTCGTCCGCGTGCAACTCGCCGCCCCTGGGGGCCTTGCGCATGACGCCCCAGAACTTGCCGGGACCGGCGAAAGCCTCCGCCCGATCGGCGCTGACATAGGCCTTGTCAGCCCAGACCGATGTCTCACCGCCATGCAGAAGATCGTCCCAAATGCAACTGTCGTGGACCTTGGCCGTGGTGGTCTCCAGGCTGTGCACGAGGCCGCTGTCGGCATCGACGCCGACATGCGCCTTCATACCGAAATACCAGTAATTGCCCTTCTTCGTGCTGCTCATCTCCGGGTCGCGCTTGCCTGCCTTGTTTTTCGTCGAGCTCGGTGCGTCGATGATCGTCGCATCAACCAGCGTGCCCGAGCGCAGCGTCAGGCCGTTCTCGGCCAGATACGCATTCACCTCGGCAAAGATCGCCTCGGTCAGTGCATGACGTTCCGGAAGGTGGCGGAAATTCAGGATCGTGGTCTCGTCCGGAATACGGTCCTCGCCCAGCTCCAGCCCGGCAAACCGGCGCATCGCGTCGCTGTCGTAAAGGTGAGCTACTCCCCGATCCTTGGACAGGTTTTCGCGTAACTTAAGCTACTCTTCGCTCCTGCTGATCGGGTTGGGTTTCGTCTTTTCTCAGCCAATCGAGCACGGCTGGGGGTTTGCCGCCTCCAGCAGAATCAGGCTGGCGCGCCTGTAGGGCGCGGTCGAGCCCAGCTTGGCACCGGGGCTGACCTCGGCGATCAGGTAGATCAGGTTGTGCAGGACCGTGCCCACCAGCGCCCTGTCGCCGCCGAGATTGGAGATCAGGCCGGGAATGCCCACCACCACACAGCAGTAACAGAGTCCCGAGGTAAGTTCGGTCTCCTGGATGGTGTCGGCGCCGGTCTCGTCCTCGCGGGCTATCCCAAGGTGTGGAACACACCTTCGCATGGCTCGGCCCTCCCCCCGTCCAGGAAATGATTGGAAAAGTCCTTCGAAACCGTCGACGTCTGGATGCTCATCGCTCACACCCAGCGTCTGATCCACCTTCTTGCGCGAGCCTGAAACCAGTCAAACCGTCTCGAATCAACTTTTCGAGCACGATGTTACAGTTTCTCAACCGCGGCCACCAAGCCCGTGGAGCAGCTGCCATCAAAGACCCCTGCCCCCTGCCCGGGTGTACACGGCTGCGCAAAGCACCCTGCCGGGCGTGGTCGCCACGCGCCGCACGAACTGCTGGCAGTCACCACGAGATTCCGGCAGCGTCCAAGGCGTTCCCGGCCGTGACCTGCCCCCCAATGGTCCCTCATTCATAACGAGAGTCTGCGGGTTTGGTTTTCATAATCTGCGGTTTCGGTTTGGGCAAGCGCGCCGGGCGCGGAGCCTTTGGGTCGCTCAAGCGTCCGGCGCGCTTGGGCCGGCGTCTGGTTCCCCAGCGATGAGTGGGGCCTGACGTTGTTATAATCATAGCGCCACAGGGCCAGTTTTCGGCGGGCGTCATCGAGAGTATCGAACAGCTCCTCGTTCAGAAGCTCGTCACGCAGGCTGCCATTGAACGACTCGATGAAGGCATTTTGCTGAGGCTTGCCAGGATCGATGTAATGCCAGTCGACGTCATTGTCGTCCGCCCATTTGAGGATCGCCCGACTGGTGAACTCGGTCCCATTGTCAGAAACAATGCTTTCAGGCTTGCCATGGAGGCGGACAAGAGCATCAAGCTCGCGCGCCACACGCGCGCCCGAGATGCTGGTGTCGGCAACCAGGCAGAGGTTCTCGCGACAGCAATCGTCGATCACCGCCAGGATGCGGAACCGACGCGAAGCACCAAACGTGTCGGAGACAAAGTCCAGGCTCCATCGCTGGTTTGGCCTGATCGCCTCGGGCATTGGCGTCCTCGAGCCTCTGGCGCGCTTGCGCCCGCGCCGCCGTTTCACCGACAACCCTTCTTCGCGATACAGGCGATAGAGTTTCTTGTGGTTCATGATCATTCCCTTGCGTTCGAGCAACACGCCGATCCGTCGGTAACCGAAACGGCGGCGCTTGCCCGCAATCTGCTTCATCGCTTCGCGGATCTCCGGATGGTCCGGCGGGCGTTCGCGCCGGACCGTCTTGGGATCGACACCGACCAGCCTGCAGGCCCGGCGCTGCGAGATGCCATGATCCCGCATCGCCCGCAGCGCTGCATCACGCCGCGCGCTCGGCGTCGTCAGTTCTTTCCCAGGAGATCCTTCAGGACCGCGTTGTCCAGCATCGCATCGGCCAACAGGCGCTTGAGCTTGGCATTCTCGTCCTCAAGCATCTTCAGGCGCTTCACGTCCGAAAGCCCCATGCCGCCGTATTTCGACTTGTACTTGTAGAACGTCGCCGGGCTCAGCCCATGCCGGCGACAAACCTCCACCGTCGGCATTCCGGCCTCCTGTTCCTTGATCATCGCAATGATTTGCGCCTCCGTAAAACGGCTCTTTCGAATTCGTCTGCTCCTTTCTGATCGGGCAGACTCTACTTCAAAATGCGGGCGTTGGCGGGGGGCAGGTCAGCCGCAATGGGGGATTTTCTGGGGGACAGATTTATTGCGACACCATATAATCGGTGCCTTTTCAATAGCTTATCTTGATATGGTGGCGGACCGAGGAGGATTCGAACCCCCGACCCCCTGATTCGTAGTCAGGTACTCTATCCAGCTGAGCTATCGGTCCACTGGGGTCCGCATGTAGACTCAGCCGAAAAGCTTTGCAACCCCAAATTCGACATTCACGCGCGGGGCTCAAATGGTACCGTCGCTGCGCGGCAGGCAGATCTCGAACACGGTGCCGTCGGGACCGGTCCGTTTCAGCGACAGGGTGCCTCCATGACCGCGCACCAGCTCGGCGGAAATCGCCAGGCCGAGCCCGGTTCCACCCTTGCGCACCCCCCCCTGGAAGGCGGTGAAAAGATGCTCCTTCGCCCGTTCGGGCAGGCCGGGGCCGGTATCGGCCACCTCGATCCACCAGCTCTCGTCCTCTTCGCGGGCCCGGACGGTGACGGTTCCAGCCGTCCCCGCCCCGGCAATGGCCTGGTGCGCGTTGCGCACGAGGTTGAGAATCACCCGGAACATCTGCTCGGGGTCGGCGCGCACCATCAGCCCGCCCGGCACCGCGTTCACGAATTCCACCCTGTCGTCGGAGACGGAAAGCATCTCGCTTGCCAGCACGTCGCCGACCACGTCGGCAAGCTGGAACATCGTCAGCGTCGGCGCCGGCTCCTCGGCGCGACCAAAGGCCAGCGTGCCCTCGCACAGCGACACGGCGCGGGTGATCGAACTCACCAGCTTGGGCGCAAGGCGCCGCACCAGCGGGTCGTCGCTGGTCTCGATCCGATCGGTGAACAGCTGCGCGCTGGTCAGGATGTTGCGCAGATCGTGGCTGATCTTGGCCACGGCGGCACCAAGCTGGGCCAGCCGCTCACGCTGTTTCAGGGCCTGGGTCAACTCGGTCTGAAGCTGCTGCAGCGCCTCCTCGGCCTCGCGCAACTCGCGGATACCGGCCGACGGGCGAATGATCGAGCGGGCGTCCTCGGGGGCAGCCGCATAGCGTTTCATCACTTCGACCACGCCCTTGATCGGACGCACCAGAAAGCGGCGCACGGCCAGAAACAGCAGCAGGGCGGTCATCACCGAAATCACCGCCGACAGTACCAGGATGCGCAGCCCGTAGTCGATCATCGCCGTGCGCAGCGGCCGGGTCTCCATGGTGATCTCGATCAGCTCTCCGCCGTCGCGGACGGGGCGGCCGATGACCCGGATCACCTGGTTTTCCGGGGTCACGAGGCGGATCAGCGCATCGCGCATCAGCACCCAAGGCCGCTGCTTGCGCAGGTCGTAGGTGGCCGCCACCGGCTGCGGGATGGGCGAAGAGAGCATCAGCTGACGCATGTCGTCGCGCCGCAGCACGACGTTGAAGACCTCGGCATTCCTGAGCAGCTCGGCCTCCAGCTCGTCCGACAGCATGTCGTCGGCCAGAAGCGCCAGCGAGGCGATCTGCGCCCGCTCCAGCCGCGCCAGGAGGTAGTCCTCGCGAAAGCGCGCGATCGAGGGCACGAAGATCAGCACCTCGGCCAGCATCACGAAGACCGTGGTGAGGATCAGAAACCGCCCCGAAAGCGAATTCAGCATCTCGTCCCCTTCCGGTTCAGGGGAGCCACCTCTGCACCGCCCCGACCACGCGCTTGACAAACGGGCTGTCGAACAGCCTTGGGGAAAAATAGGCGCCCGCAGCGCGTTTGTTAACCTCGCCGATGGTGGGGTAAGGGGAAACCATCGCCGCGACCTGTCCCATCTTCAGCCGGTTGGCCAGCACCAGCGACCAGAGGCTGGCCAGTTCACCGGCCTGGTGCCCGACGATCGTCACCCCCACCGGCCGACCGCGCACCACCATGACCTTGACGAAGCCCTGCGTGCTGCGTTCGGCAATGGCGCGGTCGTTATGGACGAAATCGAAGCGGACGACCTCGACCCGCCGACCGTGGCGCGCCCTCGCCTCGGCCTCGGTCAAGCCGATCTGGGCCAGCTCGGGGTCGGTATAGGTCACGCGCGGGACATGCCCCGTGCGGGCGCGCGACGGCAGGCCGAACAGGATCGAACGCAGCACCACCCCCGCCTGGTATCCTGCCACATGGGTGAACTGCATCCCCCCCGTCACGTCGCCGATGGCGTAAACCCGGCGATTGGTGGTGCGTAGCCGCCCGTCCACCCGGATGCCCGCGCCCGTCTCCTCGATCCCCGCCGCCTTCAGGTTCAGCCCCTCGGTATTGGCCCGCCGTCCCAACGCCAGCAACAGATGCGAGCCGCGCAGCACCCGCCCAGCGGCGGTTTCGACCTCGATCGTTTCTCCGCTGCGGCGCAGGCGGGAAACGGGTGCGCCTTCGACCAGCCCGATCCCCTCCGCCTGCAGGGCCGCGCGCAGCACCTCCACCGCCTCGGGATCGTCGCGGTTCAGGATGCTCTCGCCCTCGACCAGGGTGACCTCGCAGCCCAGCCGCCGGTGCGCCTGCGCCATTTCCACGCCGACGGGGCCACCGCCGACGATTAGCAGATGCGCAGGCCGCGCGCGCAGGGTGAAAATCGTCTCGTTGGTCTCGAAGGGCACCTCGTCCACCCCCGGGATCGGCGGCACCAGCGGGGAAGATCCGGTCGCTATGACGATGCGGCGGGCCGAGATGACGTGATTGCCGGCCTGCACCTGCGCGGGCGAGATGAACCGCCCGTATTCGCGGATCACCCGGACGCCAAGGCCTTCGAACCGCTCCTGGCTGTCCATCGGGGCGATCTGCGCGATCACCTGCGCCACATGGTCCCTGACGGCGGCGAAATCAACCTGCGGCGTCGCATCCGCCACGCCAAAACCCGACGCATGCGCCTGCGCATGGGCGGCGCGGGCGGCTGCCAGCAACGCCTTGGAAGGCACGCAGCCGTGGTTGAGGCAGTCCCCGCCCATCTCGCCCCCTTCCAGGAGCACCACCCGGGCGCCCATCTGGCTGGCGCCGGCGGCCACCGACAATCCGCCTGATCCGGCGCCGATCACCACGATGTCGGTCCTGATCCGCTCCACGAAGTTCAGCCCCCCCTGCTGCGGCGAAACGCGCGGATGACGATGGGCAGCGCCGCCAGCGCGCCCAGCGCGATCAGCGGCCCGAAAACCTGCGGGTCGCGCATGATCGACAGGTCCGGCCTGCCGCCCCGGTCGAAGACTTCGCCCAGGCCGACACCGACCCATGTATAGACCGTCGCCCCCGGCACGATGCCGATAGCCGTCGTCCACAGAAAGGTGCGGGTCCTGACCCCGACCATGGCCGGCAGAAGGTTGGCAAGGAAGAAGGGAACCGCCGGCACCAGCCGCATCACCAGCAGGACGCTGACCTCGTTCGCGCGCAGGCCTTCCCGGATCCTCGCGGCCCTGCCCCGGCTTGCCTCGAACCGGGCCGACAGCACCTCGCCCATCCCCCGCCGGGCGGCAAGGAAGATCGCCGCTGCGCCGATCGTGGCCGACACCACGCTGAAGGCCGTGCCGGCAACCAGGCCGAACAGGAAGCCCCCGGTCACCGAGGCCACCGTCGCACCGGGCAGCGAGAAGGTCACGATCAGCACATAGACCGCCATGAACAGCGCCACCGCGACGCCGAAATTGCTGTCGCGCAGGGCCAGCAGTGCCTCGCGGTTGGCGGCGAGCGCGTCGAAACTCAGATAGTCGTGCAGGCTTATGGCGCCGATTGCCGCGACGGTCAGAATCACCGCAAGCGGCAGATGGCGGGTCAGCCCCCGCCGGGCGCGGCCCGGAACTTCGGTTTCGGTGGTCATGGCCCTGTCCGTCCTGTGGTCCTGCATGTCCCGACCAAGATGCGCCCGCTTCCCGCCCGGCAACAGGCCGTTCACGCCCGCTTGATTCGCCGGGGCGGATTCGTGAGCTTTTTGCCGCATTGGCGACGGATTGAAACATTTTCCCGCACAGGCGGCCGGAAAATTGTTGCAATCGGTCTCTGGTTTCCCGCCGAAACATGCGTGGCGGGGTTTGACTTGGGCGAAAACCCGCAGTAGAGACCGGACCTCTATCGAATGCACGGGGGGCGAATCCGCGCCGCACCCGACCGACAGACTGGAGACGGAGCGATGAAACGCACCTATCAACCTTCGAACCTGGTTCGCAAGCGGCGCCACGGGTTCCGCGCCCGCATGGCCACCAAGGCCGGCCGCAAGATCATCAATGCCCGCCGCGCCCGCGGCCGCAAGGTGCTGAGCGCGTAAGGCCCGGCACCCGACCATTCGCGAAGATGACACCGCCGGAGGCCCCCCAGGATGGCACTGCCAGACCGGGGAAACCGCCCCCGGCGGTGTCCGCTTCCGTGCGCCCTGCCCTGACCACCTTGCGCAAGAGGCGCGACTTTCTGGCCGCCGCGCGCGGCCGCGCGGTCGCAACCCCCGGCATGATCGTGCAGGCGCGCAAGCGCCCCCCCGGCGAGGGGGACGGCATCCGCGTCGGCTTCACCTGTTCGAAAAAGATCGGCAACGCGGTGACCCGCAACCGGGCACGGCGGCGGCTGCGCGAGGTTGCCCGCCGGGTTCTGTCCGAACTGGGGCGCGAAGGCTGGGACTATGTCCTGATCGGTCGCCGCGATGCGACGATCTCGCGCCCCTTTGACGCGCTGGCAAGAGACCTTACATTCGCGGTGAACAAACTGCACGGCGCCCGAGAATGACCATCATGGCCCGCCTCCTTGCCCTGCCGATCCGGTTCTACCGGCTCGTCCTGTCGCCATGGGTGGGGCACGGGTGCCGCTATCAGCCGACCTGCTCGGTCTATGCGCTGGAGGCGCTGGAGAAGCACGGCGCGCTCAGGGGCGGCTGGCTGGCCATTCGCCGCATCGGTCGCTGTCACCCCCTGGGCGGGAGCGGCTACGACCCGGTGCCCGAACCAGGCTCTGCCCGCGACGGCCGCAAGGACGACGATCGGACTTGACCGAATTCCCCTCACGGTTAAAATCAAAAATTGGAATGTATGAATGGATCGGCGCATGCCGGGAAACGCGGGAGGAGAACGCATGTCCTTTGAATTCGAGGGCAGGACCATCGAGACCAACGAACAGGGCTATCTGGTCAACCAGGACGACTGGTCCGAGGAGATGGCCGAGGTCATGGCAAGGAACGAGCATATCGAGCTGACCGACCGGCACTGGGACGTCATCAACTACCTGCGCGACGAATATTTCAACAATCGCGGGAACCAGCCCAACACCCGCACGATCATCAAGGCCATGAGCGCGGCCTGGGGCGAAAAGGTCAAGCAGAAGGATCTTTACGACCTTTTCCCGCTGGATCCCTCGAAGCAGGGCGGCCGGATCGCCGGCTTGCCCGAGAGCAAGCGCAAGGGCGGCTACTGAATCGCGGATGTGCCCGGGCAGAGGCCTCTGCCCGCCCGATCCTGGCCTCGGCCCTTGCCTCGCGCCTTGCCCGGGGCGGCCAAACCCTCTAAAGCCGCCCCATGCTGGACGACAAGGACGACATCCACCCGCTGTTTGCCGGCGCGCCATCGACCACGGCGTTTCGAAAGCTGCGCAAGCGGATCGTGCGCCAGACCCGCGAGGCGATCGAGCAATACGGCATGGCCCGGCGGGGCGATCGCTGGCTCGTCTGCCTGTCGGGCGGCAAGGATTCCTACACCCTTCTGGCCGCGCTTTACGAACTGAAATGGCGCGGCCTTCTGCCGGTGGATCTGCTGGCGTGCAATCTCGACCAGGGCCAACCGGGATTTCCTTCGACCGTCCTGCCCGAGTTCCTCGAACGGATGGGGGTGCCCCACCGGATCGAGTATCAGGACACCTATTCGGTGGTGAAGGAAAAGATCCCCCAAGGGCGGACCTATTGCGCGCTGTGCTCGCGCCTGCGCCGGGGCAATCTCTACCGCATAGCCCGCGAGGAGGGCTGCTCGGCGGTGGTTCTGGGTCATCACCGCGACGACATCCTCGAGACCTTCTTCATGAACCTCTTTCACGGCGGGCGGCTGGCCACCATGCCGCCGAAGCTGGTGAACGAGGAAGGCGACCTGTTCGTGCTGCGTCCGCTGGCCCACGTGGCCGAGTCCGATTGCGAGAAATTCGCCCGCGCCATGAACTATCCGATCATCCCCTGCGACCTGTGCGGAAGCCAGGACGGGCTGCAACGCCAGCAGGTGAAGGCGATTCTCGACCAGTGGGAGCGCAACAGCCCCGGTCGCCGGCAGGTGATGTTCCGGGCCCTGATGAATGCGCGGCCCTCGCACCTGCTGGACCCGAAACTGTGGGATTTCCAGGGACTTGAACTGCACCCCCGCCGAAAGGCGGAGCATTCGGACGGCTTCCCCGACCTGCGTTAACGCGGCGGTCAGACCCTTCGCATAATCTCGGCCGGCAACATGCCTGAGGGGAAAGGGCGAAGGATGCGAAGGCTGCCGGGAAAACTGCTGCAATTCCACGATCGGCTCCTGCCGGTGCTGACCGGCCCGCCGATGCTCGCCTTCCTGCCGGCGCTGGTACTCGGCGCGTTCTGGGCCGGCGGCGAAACCGCGCTGATCCTGCTGGCCCTCGGTCTGCCGCTGGCCATGGCCATGACCGGCGCGCTGGATCCACGAAGAAACACGCGCCGCGACGGCGCCACGGGCCTCATGCTGCGCGACGGCTTCGACGAGGCACTGCGACGCATCACCGCGCAAACCAACGGAACCGGGCTGCGTTCGGCCTGTTTTCTGCTTCATCTCGACGATTTCGATCTGGTCTGCGACCGTCATGGGGCCGAAGCGGCGACAGCGCTTGCCCGACATTGCGGCGACCGGCTGACCTCGGCGCTGCGCACGGGCGACGTGGTGGCCCGGCTGGACGACAACCGCTTTGCGATCTGCCTGGCACCGGTCCGGCAGCTCGACCTGGAACTGTGCATCCAGCTGGCCGGCCGGCTTCAGGCCGCGATCGAGGAACCCGCGCATATCGACGGGATGACGCTTTACGTTTCCTGTTCGATCGGATTCTGCATGCGTAACCGCTCGCCCGGCCCGACAGCAACCGACTGGTTCGAGGCCACCGCCTCGGCACTGGCCGAGGCCCGACAGAACGGGCCGTCCTCGATTCGCGCCTTTGCTGCCGACATGCCCCTGCGTCCGGGGCGCAGCCGTCAACTCGCGCTCGAAGCGGCGGAGGCGCTGGAAACCGGGCAGATCCGCCCCTGGTTCCAGCCGCAGATCTCGACCGATACCGGCCAGGTATCGGGGTTCGAGGCGCTGGTCCGCTGGGAGCACCCGCAGCTTGGCACGCTGGCCCCAGATGCCTTCCTGCCTGCCATGACCGAGGCCGGTCTGATGCCCCGGATGGGTCAGGTCATGCTGCACCACGCGCTGCAGGCATTGCGCAGCTGGGACGCGGCCGGGGTTGCCGTGCCCAGGGTCGCGATCAATTTCGCCACCGAAGAACTGCGCGACCCCTCGCTTGCCGACCGCGTGCGGTGGGAGCTGGACCGCTTCCAGCTGACCCCGGATCGCCTGAGCATCGAGATCCTGGAAACAGTGGTGGCGGACCGGCCCGACGACACGGTTCTGCGCAATATCGCCGAACTGGGCGCGATGGGCTGTGCGATCGAACTGGATGATTTCGGCACCGGCCGGGCCTCCATCTCGGCCATCCGCCGGTTCTCGGTCTCGCGGATCAAGATAGACCGCTCCTTCGTCACGCGCGCCGACCGTGATCCCGATCAGCAGCGCATGATCGGCGCAATTCTCACCTTCGCCGAAAGGCTGGAGCTGGAAACACTGGCCGAAGGCGTCGAAACGGTGGGGGAGCATGCGCTTCTTGCCCAGCTCGGCTGCGATCATGTTCAGGGTTTCGGCATAGGCCGTCCCATGCCCTTCGCCGATACCACCGCCTGGATCGCCGCCCACAGGGCGAAATTGCAGGATGCCCCGCCAATTCAGCGGAAAACCGGCTAAAGATCGCATGATCGTGTAGGTGCAAGGGCGACAGTGATCTGCCAATCGAAGCGAATCCGCTTGACCTTTGAGACCGCACTCTGTTGAACGCACCCTTGTTATCCTCGGCACAAGGTGGCTGTCCCCGATGGACGATCAGAACAAGAATCTCATCCTTGCAACCGCGCTCAGCTTTCTGGTGATCCTCGTCTGGTTCCTGCTCTTTCCCCCGCCGGAGCCGGAGACCGTCGCCGAACAACCGGCCACCGCAACGACACAGGACACGCCGGAGGCGCCGACGGCCCCTGCCACCGCCCCGGCGAGTTCCGCACCGGCCGCAGATGCCGGCAATGCCGCCCGCCCGGATACCGCCGACAGCGCATTGGCCAAGGCGCCGCGCATTCCTGTGGACACGCCCAGCCTGACCGGCACGATCTCGCTTCTGGGCGGGCGCATCGACGACCTGTCGCTGAAGAATTATCGCGTCTCGATCGAAGACGATGCCGATATCGTCCGGGTCCTGACCCCGGCCGACCAGCCGGAAAACTTTTATGCCGTCTATGGCTGGGCCCCCGGGCAGGGACTGGCCATCGACGAGGTGCCCGGCCCCAACACCGAGTGGCGTGCACAACCGGGCGCAAGGCTGACCCCGGACAGCCCGGTGACACTGACCTGGGACAACGGCAAGGGCCTGATCTTCCGGCGCGAGATCTCGGTGGATGACAAGTTCATGTTCACCGTCACCCAGACGGTCGAGAACCACTCGGGCAGGACCGTGAGCCTTGCCCCCTACAGCATCCTCGCCCGCAGCGGGACCGGCAAGGAGGGTGAACCGTCGGACCTCAAGAAGTTCTTCATCCTGCATGAAGGCCTGATCGCCATGGCCGACGGCGAGCTCACCGAAGCCAAGTACAAGGACATGCGCGACTATGCGACCTCCCCCCAGTGGGGTGGGCCGACCGAGATCACCAATGTCGAGAACAGCGGCTGGATCGGGTTCACCGACCACTACTGGATGTCCACGCTGATCCCGGCCGGTGGCGAGTCGTTCAAGTCCGTGGCCACCTTCGACCCGCAGCGCAAGATCTACCAGACCACGGCCATGCTGCCGACGCAGACGCTTGCCGATGGCGCCAGCAGCACCGCCACGACCCGGCTGTTCTCGGGCGCCAAGGAATGGGCGACGATCCGCGACTATCAGAAGGCCGGGGTCGATCGCTTCGTGGACAGCATCGACTGGGGCTGGTTCTTCTTCCTGACCAAGCCGATCTTCTGGCTGCTGCACAACCTCAACGCCCTGATCGGCAACATGGGCTGGTCGATCATCGGCCTGACGATCATCATCAAGGCAATCGTTCTGCCGCTCGCCTTCAAGTCCTACATCTCGATGGCCAAGATGAAGGAACTCCAGCCGCAACTGGAGGCGCTCAAGGAAGCTGCGGGCGACGACCGGCAGAAGCTGCAGCAATCGATGATGGAACTCTACAAGAAGGAAAAGGTGAACCCAGCTGCGGGCTGCCTGCCGGTGCTGCTTCAGGTTCCGATCTTCTTCTCGCTCTACAAGGTGATTTTCGTCACCATCGAGCTGCGCCAAGCACCGTGGTTCGGCCCCTTCCAGGATCTCAGCGCACCGGACCCGACATCGCTGTTCAACCTGTTCGGCCTGCTGCCGTGGAGCGGACCGGAGCCCGGCTCTCTCATGGCCACGATCTTCATCGGCATCCTGCCGCTGCTTCTGGGGATATCCATGTGGCTCCAGCAGAAGCTGAACCCCGCGCCCACCGATCCCACGCAGCAGATGATCTTCGCCTGGATGCCCTGGGTATTCATGTTCATGCTGGGCCGCTTCGCCAGCGGGCTGGTGCTCTACTGGATCACCAACAACACGATCACCTTCATCCAGCAGTATTCGATCATGTCCATCCACGGGAAACGCCCGGACCTGTTCGCCAACATCCGGACCAGCTTCAAGCGCAAGCCCAGGGCCGAGAAGAAATGACCGCCCGCGTCGCGGAAATCTGGCGTCACCCGATCAAGTCGCACGGGCGCGAGCGCATCGACATGGTGAAGCTCGCGCCCGGGCAGGCAATCCCGTGGGACAGGCGCTGGGCCGTGGCGCATGAACGCTCGTGCTTTGATATCGACAACCCCCGCTGGCAGCCCTGCACCGAATTCTCGCGCGGGGCCAAATCCCCGCGGCTGCAGGCGATCTGGGCACAAGTCGATCCCTGGCGGCGAACCATAACGCTTCGCCACCCCGACCGGCCGGACCTGACCATCGATCCCGACAACGAAGACGGCGCGAACAGGTTCATCCAGTGGGTGATGCCGATTTCCAACGGCAACCGCCTGCTTCCGGCCCGGCTGGTACGGGCGGGCGACACCCCCATGACCGATACCGATTTCCCGTCGATCTCGATCATCAATCTCGCCTCGCACCGCGAGGTGGCCGCGCGTCTGGGGCAGGACATCTCGCCTCTCCGCTGGCGCGGCAACCTGTTGATCGAAGGGCTTGCCCCCTGGGCCGAAAACGACTGGCTCTGGAAGACGATCCGGCTCGGCGAGGTCGAGCTGGAAGTCGTCGAACGGATCGCCCGCTGCTCGGCCACCACCGCCAACCCGGAAACTGGCGAGCGCGATGCCGACACGCTTCGGGCGCTGCGCGGGGGCTGGGGACACCAGGATTGCGGCGTCTACGCAAAGGTCACCCGGGGCGGCACCCTGCGCGAAGGCGACCCGGTCGAGGTCATCGGCTGATGCAACTCGACTTTCCGCTTGCCGAAACGCCGGACGAGGGCGCACTTGAACGCGGCCGGAAACTCTTTACCGGCGAGGTGAGTTTTCTGAAGGGCGTGGTGGCCCTGTCCGGACTGCCCCCGGCCGATCGGATCGAAGTCTGTTTTGCCGGCCGCTCGAACGTCGGCAAATCCAGCCTCATCAACGCCCTGACCGGACGCAGCGGCCTTGCCCGCGCATCGAACACACCGGGGCGCACACAGGAAATCAACTACTTCACTCTGGGGCACAGCCACTACCTGGTGGACCTGCCGGGATATGGTTACGCCAATGCACCGGTGAAGGTGGTGGAACGCTGGCAGCGCCTTCTCAAACGGTACCTGAGCGGCCGCTCCACGCTTCGCCGCGCCTTCGTGCTGATCGACGCCCGCCACGGGGTCAAGGCGGTGGACGAAGAAATCCTCGCCCTGCTCGACGCCAGCGCCGTCACCTTCCAGTGCGTGCTGACCAAGGCCGACAAGGTAAAGGCGAAGGACCGCAACCGGGTCCTGGCGCAGGTCCGAAGCGCCCTTGCAAGCCACCCCGCCGCCTTCCCCGAGATCGTTCTGACCTCCTCGGCCAAGGGCGAAGGCATCCCGACCCTCCGCGCGATCATCGCCGATCTCGCCTGACCCGCCAGACCTTCCTCTTGCCCGAAATACTCCGGGGGGTGAACTGGCTGGCAGGCCAGGAGGGGGGCAGCGCCCCCCTGGTTAACTCGCCCATCCATCTTGCACAGCACTCCATTCCGTGACACCACCGGGGCAAACGGATGACCGGACCCATGAAGACACGCCCCATGAAACGCGACTGGATTGCAACCGCACACACGCTTTCGCACGCCCTGCCGTACCTGCAGCGCTACAACGACGCCATCGTGGTCATCAAGCTGGGTGGCCATGCCATGGGCAGCGACGAGGCGATGGAAAGCTTTGCTCGCGACGTGGTGCTGATGCGACAGGTGGGGGTCAATCCGGTCGTCGTTCACGGGGGCGGACCGATGATCAATGCCATGTTGAAACGGCTCGACATCGCCTCGGAATTCGTGGGCGGCAAGCGGGTGACCGACAAGGAAACCATGGAAGTGGTCGAGATGGTCCTCTCGGGCCTGGTCAACAAGCGCATCGTTCAGGCCATCAATGCCCAGGGCGGCATGGCCGTGGGGCTGTCGGGCAAGGATGCCCGGCTGATGATCTGCGACCAGGCCGACCCCGCGCTGGGCCTCGTGGGCACGCCGGCCGAGATGAACCCGCAACTGCTGCAGACGCTGTTTGCCAGCGACATGATCCCGGTCATCGCCCCTCTTGGTGCCGGGCGGGGCGGCGAAACCTTCAACGTCAATGGCGACACGGCGGCCGGCGCCATCGCCGCGGCGCTGAAGGCCGACCGGCTCCTGCTGCTGACCGACGTCCCCGGGGTCAAGGATGCCAGTGGCGAGGTGGTGACCGAGCTCAAGGCCGAGGACATCCGGCGGATGATCCGCAACGGCGTGATCGCCGGCGGTATGATCCCCAAGACCGAAACCGCGCTGGCCGCGATCGAAGGCGGCGTGCGCGCGGTCGTCATCCTCGACGGGCGCGCGCCGAATGCCTGCCTGCTGGAACTGTTCACCGAACATGGCGCCGGATCCCTGATCCGGCCGGACGATTGACCGATACGCCCTCCACCACCGGCGGCCGCATCCTCGACCTGATCGAACAGGCCGCACGAGGCGAGGGGCTTGATGTCATGGGCGCGCTGCATCCGGCCCGCTCGGGCGCGCGCCGGCCCGGTCACGGCACGCTGATCCTGCTGGGCGCGGGTGCCGGCTTCTGGCCGGTCTTTCGCACCTCGCCCGAAGCGGCCGACGGAGCCCCCGATCCGGTCGATCGCTGGTCAAGGCGGGTGGTCGATGCGCTGGCGAAAAGATTCGGTGCCCGGGCGCTCTACCCGTTCGGAGGGCCGCCGCACCAGCCCTTCACCGACTGGGCGCTCAAATCGGGGCGCGCTTTCCAGAGCCCGACGGGCATGCTGGTGCATGATACCGTGGGGCTGATGATCTCGTATCGCGGGGCGCTTCACCTGAATGAGGAAATCGGCATTCCTGCCGGCGGCACCCCCTCTCCCTGCATCAGCTGCGCCGACCGCCCCTGCATTTCCGCCTGTCCGGTCGGAGCGCTGCGCGAAGGCCGCCCCTATGACGTGGCAGGTTGCCACAGCCATCTGGACACACCGGCGGGGAATGCCTGTATGATGAACGGGTGCGCCGCGCGGCTGGCCTGTCCGCTGAGTCGCGGCGCCGATCGACAACCGGAGCAATCCGCCCTGCACATGAAAGCGTTTCACCCGAAATGACCAAGACCCTGATCCTGATGCGTCACGCCAAGTCGAGCTGGAATCACCCCGGCCTCGACGACCACGACCGCCCCCTCAACAAGCGCGGGCGTCGCTCCGCCGAGGCCCTCGGAAACTGGCTGCGGGAAAAGGGTTACCTTCCCGATCAGGTGCTGTGCTCGGACGCCATCCGCACCAAGGAAACCTTCGGGCACCTGCGGCTGGATGCGAAGGTGGAATACCTGCCCGAGCTCTACCGCGCCACCGCCAACCAGATCCTGCGCGCCCTGTCACGCGCAAGTGGCGACACGGTCCTTCTTCTGGCCCACAATCCGGGCATTTCGGGATTCGCCCAGGGCATCGTGGCCGAACCCCCCGAACATCCGCGCTTCGAGGACTTTCCAACCGGCGCGACGCTGGTTCTGCGGTTCGACGAGGACAGCTGGGACCGCATCAAGTGGCGCGGCGGGGAGGTGGTCGATTTCGTGGTGCCCCGCGAACTGATGGGCGAATGACAAAGGGCCGGGCGCACTGCCCGGCCCTTCCCGTTTCTGCCCGGCCCGATCAGTGGCCGAGGATCTGGCTGAGGAACAGCTTGGTCCGTTCGCTTTTCGGGTTGTTGAAGAACTCCTCGGGCTCGTTCTGCTCGACGATCTGGCCCTGGTCCATGAAGATCACCCGGTTGGCCACCTGACGGGCAAAGCCCATCTCATGGGTCACGACCAGCATGGTCATGCCCTCTTCGGCCAGCTCGATCATGGTGTCGAGCACCTCCTTGATCATCTCGGGATCAAGCGCCGAGGTGGGTTCATCGAACAGCATGATATGCGGCTTCATGCACAATGAGCGCGCAATCGCCACCCGCTGCTGCTGACCGCCCGACAGCTGGCCGGGATACTTGTTGGCCTGTTCGGGAATCTTCACCTTTTCCAGGAAATGCATCGCCGTTTCCTCGGCCTCCTTGCGAGGGGTCTTGCGCACCCAGATCGGGGCCAGCGTGCAGTTTTCCAGGATGGTCAGGTGCGGGAACAGGTTGAAGTGCTGGAACACCATCCCCACTTCCGAGCGGATCTTGTCGATGTTCTTCAGATCGCTCGAAAGCTCGGTCCCTTCGACGATGATCTTGCCTTCCTGATGTTCCTCGAGCGCATTGATGCACCGGATCAGCGTCGACTTGCCCGACCCCGACGGCCCGGCGATGACGATGCGTTCGCCCTTGTTCACCGTCAGGTTGATGTCGCGCAGCACGTGGAACGAACCGAACCACTTGTTGAGATTGATGATATCGATGGCGACCTCGTCCGAGACCGTCATCTTCGACCGATCGATTTCGCGGTCTATTGCCAGATCAGACATGTGTTCTTTCCTTAACGACGGTGACCCGTGTGGAGCTTCTGCTCCAGGTACATCGAGTAGCGGGACATGGAGAAGGTGAAGACGAAGAACAGCAGGGCGATGAAGCCGTACAGTTCCCAGACGATCCCGTTCCAGGCCGCGTTGGCGCGAATTGCATTGGACAGCCCGAGCGGATCGAGAAGCCCGATGATCGACACCAGCGTGGTATCCTTGAACACCCCGATGAAGGTCGAGACGATGCCCGGAATCGAGATCTTCAGCGCCTGCGGCATGATGATCAGCCGCTGCGACTGCCAGTAGTTCAGCCCGAGGCTGGCGGCGCCCTCATACTGCCCCTTGGGCAGCGCGGCGAGACCCCCGCGGATCACCTCGGCCATGTAGGCCGATGCGAACAGCGTCACCATGATGAGAACCCGCAGGATGATGTCGAAATCGGTCCCCGGCGGCATGAAGATGTTGAGCAGCGTCGAGGCCACGAACAGCAGCGTGATCAGCGGCACGCCGCGGATGAACTCGATGAACCAGACGCTGAGATACTTCACGATCATCAGGTCCGACTGCCGGCCCAGCGCCAGGACGATGCCCAGCGGCAGGGATGCGGCGATGGCGACCACGCCGATGGTGATCGACAGCATGAAACCGCCGAACTTGCGGCTCTCCACCGCCTCGAGCCCGAGCGGAATGATCGCATTCACCGCCTCGGCCACCGGACTTGCCAGGAACAGCCACCACACCAGCGCCGCGACGATGCCGGATATCACCGCGAGAAGGCCGTTGCCGACGCGATCGGCCACGGCATAGATGCCCCAGCCCACTGCGAACCCGGCCGCGACCATGATGGGGGTCCAGACGCTGCCACCCCACAGAAGCCATGGAAAGATGAACGGATAGGCCGCCGTGAAATACAGCAGCTTGCCGGCACCTTGTCGGAAAACAGCACCGGCGCCATCGCCACCGCCAGCAGAATGAAGGCCAGGATCGGGCGCCAGTAGAGTTCGCTCGGGTAGAAACCGAACATCAGCTGCGGCCAGCGTTCGCTGATGACGCCCCAGCAGGCGCCGCCGTCCCGTCCCGCTTCGGCCAGGATTTCACGGCAGTTGTTGAGCGACGTCCCCCCCCATGTGGGCGAGAACAGCCACGGCACCGTTTCGATCAGAACCAGCAGCACGAAGGCCCCGGAAAGGATCGTCAGGATGGAATGGAACCAGTTGGAGAACAGGTTTTCCCGCAACCAGGCCCTCGGCCCGATCACCGAGGAAGGCGCTTCCCGGGGGGGAAGCATTTCGGTGCGGACAAAAGCTTTCTGCGTCATGTCAGCGCTCCCTCAGCTTCACGGACTCGTTGTACCAGTTCATCACGGCGGAAATGCTCAGACTGATGAGCAGATAGATCAGCATCAACAGCAGAACGCTTTCCAGCTCGCGCCCGGTCTGGTTCATGGTGATCCCGCCCAGCGTGCCGGTGATGTCCATGTAACCCACGGCGATCGCCAGCGACGAGTTCTTGGTGAGGTTGAGAAACTGCGAGATCAGCGGCGGGATGATGACCCGCAGCGCCTGCGGCAGGATGACCAGCCGCATGATCTTCTGCGGACGCAGGCCCAGCGCCGCCGCCGCTTCGGTCTGGCCGTGAGAGATGGCCAGGATCCCGGCACGGACGATTTCGGCGATGAAGGCCGCCGTGTAAAGCGACAACGCCAGCCACAGCGCAATCAGCGAGTTGCGCAGATGCGTGCCGCCCTTGAAGTTGAAGCCCTTGAGCTCGGGATAGCCGAGATGAAAGCCGAGATACCACAGCACGGCAACGGTCGGCAGAATGATGACTCCAAGCCGCAGATACCATGTCACCGGCCGGTCGCCGGTTGCCTCCTGTATCCGGTCGGCGCGGCGCCTGATCAGGCGCGACGCCCACAGCCCCAGCCCGAGAACGGCCACGATCAGCAGAAGATCCAGGCTCACGTCGAAACGCAGGCTCGACTCTCCGAACAGGTGGACATTTCCAAGGCTGTTGGAAAACAGCGGCTCGGGGATATAGACGCCACGGTTGGTGAAGGCGACCGAGTCGCCCAGAACCATGCTGGCCGTTGCGTTGTCCCCGCGGAAGGCACGCGGTGCAGGCAGGGTTTCGATCAGGATCGCCATGGTAAAGACGATCCACAGCAGCACCGGCACGTTGCGGAACGCCTCGACATAGGCCGTCATCAGCCGCGCAACCAGCCAGTTCCGTGACAGGCGCAGGATGCCAATGATGACCCCCAGGATCGTTGCCGTTATACAGCCCAGAACCGCGACGACGATGGTATTGAGAAACCCGATGAAAGCGGCGCGCAGATGGGTGTCGCGCGAGGTGTATTCCAGCAGGCGCTGGTTGATGTCGTAGCTTGCCGGCTCTTGCAGGAAACCGAAATCGATCGGCTTGCCCAGTTCCTGAAGGTTGTTGGCGGTGTTGCTGATGATCCAGCCGGCCAGCAACATGAACCCCATCAGGGCAATGACCTGGAGCGTGGCGGATCGATACCGCGTATCGTAAAGGAGCATCGACAGCCGGAACTGCTCCTTCGGCGGGTCAGTAAGTGTGGTCATGACCGAAATTTTCCCGTGGATCTCCGGTCTTGTCCTACGTCAGGGTTGTTCCCTGCTCTGCAAAGACCGGAACCGTTCTTGTAATGCAAAAGGGGCGCAGGATACCTGCGCCCCTTGCGTTGATTGTCTTAGCGGAACGGCGGCGAGTAGAGCAGACCGCCATCCTTCCACTGGGCATTCAGGCCACGGGCCAGGCCCACCGGGGTGGATTCGCCGATGTTCTTGGCGAAGATTTCGCCATAGTTGCCGTTCGCCTTGATCGCACGATAGGCCCAGTCGGCATCAAGCCCGAGCATCTCGCCCAGCTTGCCTTCGGTGCCCAGGATACGGTTGATCTCGGGGTTGTTGGTGCCCTTCTTCAGCTCGTCGATATTGGCCGAGGTGATGCCCAGCTCTTCGGCCGAGATCAGCGCGTTCAGGGTCCAGCGCACCAGGTCGCCCCACTGCTGATCGCCATGGCGAACCAGCGGGCCGAGAGGCTCTTTCGAGATGATCTCCGGCAGGATCACATAGTCGCCGGGGTTCTCGAAGGTGGCACGCGTCGCGGCCAGGCCCGAAGCGTCGGTGGTATACACGTCACAGGCGCCGGCCAGGAACTGCTGCTGCGCCTCGGCGTTGGTTTCGATCGGAACCGGCTCGTAGCTGATGTTGTTGGAGCGGAAGAAGTCCGCCAGGTTCAGCTCGGTCGTGGTGCCGGTCTGGATGCAGACGGTGGCGCCGTCCAGCTCCTTGGCCGAGCTCACGCCCAGCGATTTCGGAACCATGAAGCCCTGACCGTCGTAGTAGTTCACGCCGACGAACTCGAACTTGAGGTCCACGTCGCGGGTGAAGGTCCAGGTGGTGTTCCGGGCCAGCATGTCCACTTCGCCCGATGCCAGGGCAGTAAAGCGGGTCTTGCCGGTGGTCGGAACGAATTCGATCTTGGTCTGGTCGCCCAGGACCGCCGCGGCAACCGCGCGGCAGACGGCAACGTCAAAGCCTTGCCACTCCCCATTGGCATCCGGCGCCGCAAAACCCACCAGACCGGTGGTCACGCCACAGTTCAGCTTGCCGCGCGCCTTGACGTCGTCCAACGTGCCCGCAGCGGCAGCCCCTGCAGCCAGACCGGCGACAGCCAGCGCGCCCAAAAGTACGGTTTTCTTCATTTTTACCTCTTCCTGATTTCCCGCCTCGTGACGGGACGGTTTTTTACCGGCACATTCATGCCGATTTTGAAGCCGGAAAAGAGGGTCGCCCCCCTTTTCAGTGGGTCCGAGTTTGGTCGGATTCATCCCGAAAGGTCAAGTAACAGATGGAGTTTCGCCGTTGTTGTTCGACCCGCCTTCCGTTAGGTCAACCGGGCACAGGCGAAGTTGCCGCATCAAAGAAACGTTTAGCGTGCATGAACGCCTCATGTTTTGCTTCGGCCACGGCGCGGGCCTCCTGGTCTTCGCCCCATTTTTCCTGCTGCCATATCTCGTCCAGCCGCGACAGGATCCAGATCGAATCCGGATCGCGCCAGCCCTCGACGGTGGCGAACCCGAGAATCAGCGACCCCGTCAGGCTGGTCAGGTCGTGGAAGGCGACAAGCTGAAAGGGCGTGAGCGCATGCACCCGCGCCGACAGGCGGGCGATGACGTCCCGGTCCTGCGGGCAATGGATGACGCCGCGATGCACGGCCATGCGCACGCCCAGTGCCGCGGCGGCCCACTCGAGAGGCGGATCCCACTGGGCCGCCTGCCTGTCCACAAGCCCTTGCGGATGTTCGGCACGATAGCACAACAGATCGGAATCGCCATAGGCGGCAACAATGTCGGCAACCTCGGAAAACTGAGGCGTCACCTTGTCGATCGCGGCATTGGCCGATCGCGTGAACGGCATCAGGCGGGGGTCGATTTCGTCCCTTTGCGCATCCCATTCCGCGGCGACCGCATCGGCCAGCGCCTGCGTGGGCAGAGCAAGAGGCGCCTTGGCCGGCGTGCGCACCCGGCGCCCGTCCAGTTCGACCAGAAATGCACTGTCCTCTTCCGTCACGGCGACCGTTTTCCAGAATCGTTTGCGTTTCCACTCGTTCATGCGTTCCCGT
Organism: Piezobacter thermophilus; assembly: GCF_055386745.1. NCBI lineage: Bacteria > Pseudomonadati > Pseudomonadota > Alphaproteobacteria > Rhodobacterales > Paracoccaceae > Piezobacter > Piezobacter thermophilus. Next base: position 2,837,534 of record NZ_AP042380.1, read on the forward strand.
TCCAGATGCGTTCAAGGGCTTCGGCAAGCTGCCCGAAATCGTCAATGACGCAATGCGCGGATCTCAGTTCGGTGACGGGGTGATACCCCCATGCGACGCCGATACCCGGCACTTGCGCCGCGCGGGCCATGTCCATGTCGAAGGAGGTATCGCCCACCATCACGGTGCCTGCCGGATCGGCCCCGACCTCCTCCATGGCGGCCAGCAGCATGGACGGGTGCGGCTTGGAGGGGTGATCGTCCGCCACCTGCCGGGTGACAAAGACGCCTTCGATCCCGTGAGCCTCGATCAGCGCCTCCAGCCCGCGCCGCGATTTGCCGGTTGCAACCCCGACAATCACGTCGGGCCGCGCGGCCAGCTGGCGAAGCACCTCACGCGCCCCCGGATACAGCGGCGCCGCCTGCGCACCCGACGCGACACGGTGGGCGGAATACGCCCTGCGATAGGCGGCAACCAGTTCGCCCCGGCGCGTTTCGGGAAGATCCGGGGCCAGCACCGCCATGACCATGTCCAGCGAAAGCCCCACGACCGACAGCACGGCGTCCCGGTCCGGCGCGGGCAGGCCGGCCTCGGCAAAGGCGGCGTCCATGGCCTGCCCGATGGCGGCCCTGCTGTCCACCAGGGTCCCGTCCACGTCGAACACCACCAGGCGCAGAGGCGGGATCATTCGTCACCCTCGAAAGGATCGGTCGGTGCTTCGTCGGGGTCCCACTGAAACAGTTCCCATGTGCGTGCCATGTGTGCGGGCAGTGGCGCGACAAGATGCAGCGACTCGCCCGTCACCGGATGGCGAAGGCTGATCGAGCGCGCGTGCAGGTGCAGCTTGCGGCTGACTTCTCCTCCCAGCTGTGCGCCCCATCCGTCGCCCGGATTCACCTGGCCCGAGCCGCCATATTTCCCGTCGCCCACGATCGGGTGGCCAAGTTCGGCCATATGCGCCCGGAGCTGATGCGTGCGCCCTGTGACCGGATTCAGCGCCACCCAGGCGGCGCGTCTGGCCGCCGCCTCGATCACCGCATATTCGGTGACCGCGCGACGGGCAGAGGGGGTTGCGTCGATCTCGCGCGGGTGGATGCACAGCATCTTCTCGCCCTCGCCGTGGCGGCCACGCCCCGGCGCCTTGACCAGCCCGGTCACGATCTCGCCCGATTTCGGCTGCGGAACCCCGGCCACCGCAGCCCAGTAGATCTTGCGCGTCTGCCGGTGCCGGAACGCCGCCGTCAACGCCGCCGCCACCGCCCGGCTGCGGGCTAGCAGCAGCACGCCCGAGGTGTCCTTGTCCAGCCGGTGAACGAGGCGGGGACTTTCCGCCTGCCCGAAGCGCAGCGCCTCGGCCAGCGCATCCACATGGAGACGCTGGCCGCTGCCGCCCTGAACGGCAAGGCCGGGGGGCTTGTTCAGGGCCAGAACGTGGTCGTCGCGCCAGATCACGCAGTCGCGGATCATCCGGGCGTCCACCTCGGTGACGGCGGGCCGGGCCGGTGCCGGGGGACGGTCCGAAAGCTCGGGCAAGGGCGGGATGCGCACTGTCTGCCCGGCCTCGACGCGGGTCGAGGCCTTCACCCGGCCGCCATCGACGCGCAGCTCGCCCTTGCGGCACATCTTTTCGATCCGCCCCTGCGAAAGTTGCGGAAAGCGTCGGCGCAACCAGCGGTCAAGGCGCTGGCCGCCCTCGCCCTCGGCGACGGTGATGCTGCGCACGCCGCTCACGCCAGCACGCCCCGTGCAATCACGATGCCCGCCACCAGCGCACCGATCGACACACCCACCGACAGCAACACGTAAAGCGCCGCCTGCCCCGGATCTCCGCGTTCGATCAGGTTCACGGTTTCCAGTGAAAAGGTGGAAAAGGTGGTGAAGCCGCCGAGAAACCCTGTGACCACCAGCGGGCTGAGATGGGTCAGGCCCTTCTGGGCGGCCAGCGTGACGAAGGCCCCCATCAGGAACGATCCGATCACGTTGACGGTGAGGATGGCCATGGGAAAGTCGTGATGCCCCAGAAGGCGTACCACGCCCAGCCCCGCGAGATATCGCAGGGTTGCGCCGATCGCGCCCCCGAGGGCAACAAGGGAAAGCGTCGAAATCATGGGCGGTCTGTCGCGCGCAACCGGCGCCATGTCAAGGGAAGGCGGGCCCGCGAGGGGGGCTCTGCCCCCCGGCCTTCGGCCTCCCCCCGGGATATTTTCGGCCAGAAAAAGAAACCTGCGGGCCGTCAGTTCTTCGACTGACGTTTGCGGCGGAGGCGGGCGAAATAGTCGGCGCGCCGCTTCAGTTCCCGTTCGAAGCCGCGCTCGGGTGGCTGGTAGAGAAGCGGGCGCTTCATGCCCTGGGGAAAGTAGTTCTGGCCGGAGAACCCGTCCTCGGCGTCGTGGTCGTACTGGTAGCCGGCCCCAAAGCCCTGTTCCTGCATCAGACGGGTGGGGGCATTCAGGATGTGTTTCGGTGGCGGCGTGCTGCCGGTCTCGCGTGCCAGCTTCACAGCCGCCTTCCAGCCCGCATAGCCGGCATTCGATTTCGGCGCCAGCGCCAGGTAGATCACCGCCTGAGCCAGCGCCAGATCCCCTTCGGGGCTGCCCAGGCGTTCGTATGTTTCCCATGCGTGCAGGCACAGGCCTTGCGCCTGCGGATCGGCAAGGCCAATATCCTCGACCGCCATGCGGGTGATGCGGCGGGCCACATAGCGGGGATCCTCGCCCCCGGCCAGCATCCGCGCCAGCCAGTAGAGCGCGGCATCGGGGTCCGACCCGCGCACCGATTTGTGCAGGGCCGAGATCAGGTTGTAGTGTTCGTCCCCGCCCTTGTCGTATCTGACTGCCCGGCGTGTCAGCCGGCGCGACAACTCTTCAGTATCCAGCGGCCGCGCCACCTGCCAGGCGGAAATCTGCTCGATCATGTTGAGCAGCGCCCGCCCGTCGCCATCGGCCATTTCCTGCAACGCCTCGCGCGCCTGCGCGGTCAGCGGCAGTGCCCGGCCCAGTTCCTTCTCGGCCCGCTGGGTGAGGCGCTCCAGATCGGCAAGGCCGAGGCGTTCCAGCACCAGAACCTGCGCCCGGCTGAGCAGCGCCGCGTTCAGCTCGAATGACGGGTTCTCGGTCGTGGCCCCGACCAGAAGGATGGTGCCGTCCTCCATGTGAGGAAGGAAACTGTCCTGCTGCGCCTTGTTGAAGCGGTGGATCTCGTCCACGAACAGCAGCGTGCCCTGCCCGTTGTCGCGCCGGATCCGGGCGGCCTCGAACAGCTGCTTGAGTTCGGCCACGCCCGAGAAGATGGCGCTGATCTGGACGAAATGCAGACCGCCTGCATCCGCAAGAAGCCGCGCAATGGTGGTCTTGCCCACCCCCGGCGGCCCCCAGAGGATCAGGCTGGACAGGGCCCCCGCCTCCAGCATCACCCTCAGCGGCGCGTCGGGGCCGAGGATCTGGTCCTGCCCGATCACCTCGTCCAGGGATTGCGGGCGCAGCCGGTCGGCCAGAGGGCGCCGGGGGGCGGGGCCGGGCCGGTCGCCCTTGCCGGCGGGGGTATCGAACAGATCCGGCATGCGCTCAGAGCCTCAGCCGAAGGGTCACGCGCTGGCCGGCGCGCAGCAGGTCAAGCGCCAGCCAACGGCCGGTTCGGGACAGAGCGCGGGCCACGTCGCGGCTGCGCCGGACGGCGTTGCCGTTGATCGCCAGCAGCACGTCGCCGCGCTGCAACCCCGCCCGCGCGCCATAGGGGCCGGGGTCGGTCACCACAACGCCCCTTGTGGACAGCGGCAGGCCCAGGTGGGCGATGATGCGCGGATTGGCCCGGGCCACTTTCAGCCCCGGCAGGACCGTGCGTTCGCCCAGCACCAGTTCTTCGGCCGGGGGATCGTCCGGGGCCAGGATCATGGCCACCCGGATGTCCTGCGCGCGTCCGTTGCGCAGCCGCGTGACCACCGCCGTGCGACCGATTCCCGCGACCATCATCCGAAACAGCATCTCGGAGGGCGAATTGACCTCCTTTCCGTCAACGGCGGTAATGACGTCGCCCACGCGGAATCCCGCCTTGGCGAAGGGGCTGGCAGGGTGCAGGTCGGAGATCAAAAGCCCCTCGGGCCGCGGCAGACCCAGCGAGGCCGCCAGGTCGGCATCGACCGGCTGCCCGGCCATGCCCGCCCAGGGGCGTTCGAACCGGTCGTTGCCGCGGCGCGCCTGGGCCAGGAACTCGGCCACCAGATTGGCCGGAATGGCGAAACCGATCCCGTTCGAGCCGCCCGAGCGGGTCAGGATCGAGGTGTTGATGCCGATGAGCCGGCCGTTCACGTCCACCAGCGCCCCGCCCGAGTTGCCGGGATTGATCGGCGCATCGGTCTGGATGAAATAGCCGCGCGCATTGGTGGTCGCCGTTCCGGTCCGCGCCAGCCCCGAGACGATGCCGCTGGACACGGTCTGGCCCACGCCGAAGGGATTGCCGATGGCGAGCACCAGCTCGCCCACCTCGACCCGATCCGAATCGCGCAGCTCCAGAAACGGCAGGTCCCGCGCCTCTTCCAGCTTCAGGATGGCCAGGTCCACCTCCTTGTCGGCAAGCAGCACGCGGGCGTTGAACTCGCGCCGGTCCTTGAGCACCACGCGAATGTCGGTGGCACGACCGACCACGTGATAATTCGACACCACGATGCCATCGCCGGTCAGGATCACCCCCGACCCCAGCGACCGAAGCACCCGCGGACGCGGTGTTGCAAACCCCCTGAAGAACTGCTCGAAGAACGGGTCGCCGGTGAACGGGGTCGGCTCTTCGGTCACGGTGCGGACATAGATGTTGACCACCGCCGGGGCGGCCTTTTTCACCACCGGCGCAAAACTCAGCGTGATTTCGGGCGCCGATTGCGGCGCCCGAGTCTGCGACGTTGCCACCGACGCGGATGCGAGGGTCAGAAGGATGAGCAGGATCCGGAACATTGCGCCTCCTCGGGGTCAGGTCTTGATATGCGCGGCCACCCGGCCGAATGCAAGAATGCCCGCGCCCGAACGCCTCACCCCCCTTGCGGGACGGACGCAGAATGCAAAGATCGAATCGGGAAAGTCGGATTGCCGGCCCCTGACCCGAGGGGCGAATTTCGAGAGGTAAGCACAATGGTCGAACTCAAGAACGGAACCTGGATCGTGGTCGCGGACGCGGAAAAGGCGCTGTTCCTGCGCAATCTGACCGATCACCAGGATCCCAATTTCCAGGTGATCCGAAAGGAGGAATTCGATTCGGACGCCTTCCGCCCCGAGAGCCAGGCGGGGCGGCGCGCCGATACCGGGCCGGGGCAGAAATCGGCGGTCAATGAAGCCGATGAATGGCACGACCTGGCCCGCGACAGCTTTGCCCGCGATCTAGCGGCGCTTCTGTATTCCCGCGCGCACAAGGGCGCATTCAAACGCCTGGTGATCGCGGCTGCCCCCGACGTCCTGGGCGCGCTGCGCGAAGAGATGCATCCCGAGGTCGCCGCCCGCGTGGTGGCCGAGATTCCCAAGACCCTGACCAATCACCCTGTGCGCAAGCTGGAGACGCTGATCAAGGCGGAACTGGAGGCGATGTAGCGCGCCCCGCGCGCCGGCATCTGCACTGGCGGCACGAAAAACGCCGCCCGGGAGGCCCCGGGCGGCGTCATTCCTTTCCCCGGTCGGGGGAGCGGGATTATTCTTCTGCGGCTTCTTCCGCGGCAAGGCGGGCCTTGTCGGCGGCACCCTTGGCGTCCACGTCGCGATCGACCAGTTCGATGATCGCCATGGGCGCCATGTCGCCATAGCGGAACCCGGCCTTGAGAACGCGGGTGTAGCCGCCATTGCGCTCCTTGTAGCGCGGCCCCAGAACCTCGAACAGCTTGGCCACATGCTTGTCCTGCTTGAGCCGGGCCGCGGCCTGGCGGCGGGCATGCAGGTCGCCGCGCTTGGCCAGCGTGATCAGCTTGTCCACGACGCGGCGCAGCTCCTTGGCCTTGGGCAGCGTGGTCTTGATCTGTTCGTGTTCGATCAGCGAACCGGCCATGTTGGCGAACAGGGCCTTGCGGTGTTCATGGGTGCGGTTCAGGCGGCGATAGCCTTTTGCGTGACGCATGGTTGTCTTCCTTTCGCTTTATGCTTTGTCCGGCGACCCGTGCGTGCAGGCCGCTCTCCTTGGGGCGCGGGGCCCATCGTTCCCCGGACAATCCGGGCATCAGGTCGGGCGGGCGCGGCCTGCGCGCCGCCCGGCCGGAAAGGACATGCCTCAGAAGGCGTCCTCATATTTCTTGGCCAGCTCCTCGATGTTGTCCGGCGGCCAGTCCTCGACATCCATCCCCAGATGCAGACCCATGCCCGACAGCACTTCCTTGATCTCGTTGAGCGACTTGCGGCCGAAGTTCGGCGTGCGCAGCATCTCGGCCTCGGTCTTCTGGATCAGGTCGCCGATATAGACGATGTTGTCGTTCTTCAGGCAGTTGGCCGAGCGCACCGAAAGCTCCAGCTCGTCCACCTTCTTGAGCAGCAGCGGGTTGAACTCCAGCCCGTCTTCCTCCGTCTCGCGGCCGGCGGCCTCGGGTTCCTCGAAGTTGACGAAAATGGACAGCTGATCCTGCAGGATGCGCGCGGCGAAGGCCACCGCGTCCTCGGGAGTGACCGAGCCGTCGGTCTCCACCTTCATGGTCAGCTTGTCATAGTCCAGAACCTGCCCTTCGCGGGTCGGCTGAACGTCATAGGACACCTTCTTGACCGGCGAATAGGTGGCATCGATCGGAATGAGGCCGATCGGCGCATCTTCGGGCTTGTTCTTGTCCGCGGAGACATAGCCCTTGCCGGTGTTGACGGTCAGTTCCATGTAGAGATCGGCGCCATCGTCGAGATGGCAGATCACGTGATCGCGGTTGAGGATCTCGATCCCGGCGCTTTCGCTGATATCGCCGGCGGTGACCACGGCCGGCCCGCGGGCCGAGATCGAAAGCCGCTTGGGCCCCTCGACTTCCATGCGCAGGCACACGCCCTTGAGGTTCAGGATGATGTCGGTCACGTCCTCGCGCACGCCGGCGACGCTGGAAAATTCGTGCAGGACATTGTCGATCTGGACGCTGGTGATCGCGGCCCCCTGCAGCGAGGACAGCAGGACGCGGCGCAGCGCGTTGCCCAGCGTGAGGCCGAAGCCGCGCTCGAGCGGTTCCGCAATGATGGTGGCCTGACGCGCAGGGTCGTTGCCGGGGCGGATGTCCAGCTGCGTCGGCTTGATCAATTCCTGCCAGTTCTTGTGGATCATGCAATTCCCTCCATTCCTGTCTGTGCCCCATGTCCGAAAGGCGCAGACGCCCGAGGTTTCAAAACGGCGAACTGGGGCCGTGCGAAGACACGGCCCCAGCGATATCTTGCCGGATCAGACGCGGCGACGCTTGGGCGGGCGACAACCGTTGTGCGGGATCGGCGTCACGTCGCGGATGGACGTGATGTTGAAGCCCACGGCGGCCAGCGCGCGCAGTGCGGATTCACGGCCCGAACCGGGGCCCTGAACTTCGATTTCAAGCGTCTTGACGCCATGCTCCTGCGCCTTGCGGCCGGCATCCTCGGCGGCCAGCTGGGCGGCGTAGGGAGTCGATTTGCGCGACCCCTTGAAGCCCATCGTGCCGGCCGACGACCAGGCAATCGCGTTGCCCTGCACGTCCGAGATCAGGATCTTGGTATTGTTGAAGGTCGAATTCACATGCGCCACACCGGCGGCGATGTTCTTGCGCTCCTTGCGGCGAAGGCGGGTCTTGTCTCGTGCCATGGTCCTGCCTCCTTATTTCTTCTTGCCGGCGATGGGACGCGCCGGGCCCTTGCGGGTGCGCGCGTTCGTATGGGTACGCTGACCGCGAACCGGAAGGTTCCGGCGGTGGCGCAGCCCGCGATAGCAGCCCAGGTCCATCAGCCGCTTGATGTTCATCTGCACCTCGCGGCGCAGGTCGCCTTCGACGGTGTAGTTGGCGTCGATATGCTCCCGGATCCGCAGGAGTTCGGCGTCCGACAGTTCGTTCACGCGGCGCGACGGCTCGATACCGACCGCTTCGCAGATCTGTTCGGCCGACGAACGGCCGATACCGTGGATGTAGGTGAGGGCGATGGGAACCCGCTTTGCAGTCGGGATGTTGACGCCGGCAATGCGTGCCACGTTTCGCTTTCCTTTCGTTGCGGTTCCGTAACTCCAGAACCTTTTTTCACAACACATGGACTCTGGCAGTGCCGCCAGCGGGTCCAGCAATCCTAAGAGGTGGTCTTGCGCAAACGGGCGAATCCCGCGCGCAAAATCGATTCCCTTCCGGGATGGGGGTCGATATGGGCTTTTTCCCGGTCCGTCAAGCCCTGATTTCGCGCCTCTCGTCCCCCCCGTCAAGGATGGCCGCGATCTGGTCCCGGACATGGTCGATGTCGCCAAGGCCATCGACGGTCCGCAACAGCCCCTTGGCATAGTAATAGCCGATCAGTGGCGCAGTCTTCTTGTAATACTCCATCAGCCGCTTGCGCAGGCTTTCCTCGTTGTCATCGGCGCGACGACGGAAGTCCGACGCCCCGCAGACCGCGCATTTCCCGTCTTCCGGGATCGGCTTGGTGATGTCGTTGTAGACCTCGCCGCAATTGCCACAGACCGAGCGCGCGGTGATGCGCGCGACCAGAGCCTCGTCATCCACCTGCATCTCGATCACCGCATCCAGATGCTGGCCGATGGAGTCGAGCAACTCCCCCAGGGCATCGGCCTGGGCAAGCGTGCGGGGGAAGCCGTCGAAAATGAAACCGCCGCCGTCGCCCGCCGATTCGATCTTTTCCCGGATCAGATCGATCACGATCTCGTCGGTCACCAACTCGCCCCGGGCCATGATCCCGGCCACCCGGTCGCCCAGCTCGGTGCCGCTGTCCTTGGCCCCGCGCAGCATGTCGCCGGTGCTCAGCTGAACCATTCCGCGGCTTTCCACCAGGATGCGCGCCTGCGTCCCCTTGCCCGCCCCCGGCGGGCCCAGAAGTATGATGTTCATCGCCGCGTCGGGCTCCTCTTGCCCCGCTTGCGTTTCCCCTTGCCGCGCAACTGCGACTTCTCGATCAGGCCTTCATACTGATGGGCGAGAAGGTGGCTCTGGATCTGCTGGATCGTGTCCATGGTCACGCTGACGATGATCAGCAGCGACGTGCCGCCGAAATAGAAGGGGATCGCGAACTGGCTGCGCAGCACCTCGGGCAGCAGCATCACCGCCACCAGATAGGCCGAGCCCAGAACCAGCACCCGGTTGACCACGTATTCCAGATACTCGGCGGTTTTCTTGCCGGGGCGGATACCGGGAACGAAGCCGTTCTGCTTCTTCAGGTTCTCGGCCACTTCGTCGGGCTTGAACGACACGTTGAAGGTGTAGAAATACGCGAAGAACACGATCATGCTCGCATAGAACAGAAGATAGAGCGGCTGACCGGGGCCGAAGAACGCCAGCAGCCACGACATGATCGGACCATTCGCCGCGCCCTGGCTGAAGGTCGAAATGGTCGTCGGCAACAGCAGAAGCGAACTTGCGAAGATCGCCGGGATGACGCCGGCCGGGTTGACCTTGACAGGCAGGTGGGACGAACCGCCGTCATAGATCTTCATCCCCACCTGCCGGCGCGGGTACTGGATGTGGATCTTGCGCAGCGCGCGCTCCATGAACACCACGAAGGTCAGGACCACGACCACCATGATGATGACGCCGACGATCACCGCCGGGCTGATCGCGCCGCTGCGCCCTGAGGCGAGGAAACGCGCCAGCGCGGCCGGGACCTCGGCGACGATGCCGACGAAGATGATCAGCGAAATGCCGTTACCCACCCCACGGCTGGTGATCTGTTCCCCCAGCCACATCAGGAACATGGTGCCCCCCACCAGGGTAATCATCGTGGACATGCGGAAGAACATGCCCGGATCGGTGGCCAGGTCCCCGGCCTCAAGCGACACCGCCAGCCCGTAGGCCTGCAGCGTGGCCAGCGCGACCGTACCGTAGCGGGTGTACTGGTTCAGCTTCTTGCGGCCGATCTCGCCCTCTTTCTTGAGCTGCTCCAGCGACGGAACCATCGAAGCCAGAAGCTGCACGATGATCGACGCCGAAATGTAGGGCATGATGCCAAGCGCAAGAATCCCCATCCGCCCCAGCGCGCCGCCGGTGAACATCGACACCATGCCGCCGATGCCCTGCCCGGCCTGTTCCATGAACTGGCGCAGCGCCGCGCCGTCAATGCCCGGAACCGGGATGAAGGTGCCAAGGCGATAGACGATCAAAAGCCCGAGGGTGAAAAGGATGCGGTTGCGCAGATCCGTGGCCTTGCCAAGAGCGGCCCAGCTGGTGTTGGCCGCCATCTGCTCTGCTGCTGATACCATCGATCACGGTCTCTTCTTGTGAAACGCCGCCCGGAACCGTTTTCCGGCTCGGGCGGCGTCGGGGAAAACTGGGAACTATGTAAGCGGCGAAGGCGCCGCTCACAAGTCGCAATTACGCGGCCGGCGCGTTTGTGACCTTCAGCGAACCGCCCGCCTTCTCGACCGCTTCCACCGCGGCCTTCGACGCGCCGGTCACCTCGAGGCTCACCTTCGAGGTGATGTCGCCCTTGGCCAGCACCCGCACACCGTCCAGGCGGCGCCGCACCAGACCGCTGGCAACCAGGGCGTCCTCGGTGATCGCGGCCTTGGCGTCCAGCTTGCCGGCGTCGATGAACTTCTGGATCAGGCCCAGGTTGACCACGGCAAATTTCTTGCGATTAGGCTTGTTGAAGCCGCGCTTGGGCAGCCGCATGTAAAGGGGCATCTGGCCGCCCTCATAGCCGTTGATGGCCACGCCCGAGCGGGATTTCTGGCCTTTGATACCGCGCCCGGCGGTCTTGCCCATGCCCGAGCCGGGGCCGCGCCCCACCCGTTTGGGCTTCTTCGTCGCGCCCGGATTGTCGCGCAGTTCGTGAAGTTTCATGTCGCTTCTCCTGATGCCGGATGTGGCCCCCGAAGCGAAGCGGGGCCAAACGCGGCTTGTCGTGTCCTGAGTCGTGCGGCCCAACGGGCCACCGGGCGCGTATAGACCCAAGGCAGGAGGGAATCAAGGGCGCCCCGTCACCAGCGCGGCACGGAAAACGCCCCGGCGTTGCCGCCGGGGCGTTTTCCTCATCCGCAACGCGGGCAAGCGTTTTCGAAAACGCTTGCCAAGGCCCTTCGAAGGGCCTTGGTTCAGTCGCGCTCCTCGATGATCTCCACCAGATGCGGGATCTTGCGGATCATGCCGCGAATGGCCGGCGTGTCCTCCAACTCGCGCGTCTTGTGCATCTTGTTCAGGCCCAGCCCGATCAGCGTCTGGCGCTGCTTGGCCGGGCGGCGGATCGGGCTGCCGATCTGCTTGACGACAATGGTTTTGGCCATGGCTCGCTCTCCTTACGCTTCTGCCGTCTGGCTGGAGGCCCTGGGGGCCTCGTCCCGGCGCGGCAGGATCTCGGCGACCTTCTTGCCGCGGCGCTGCGCCACAAGGCGCGGCGACTGCTGCTTCTTCAGCCCGTCGATGGTGGCGCGGATCATGTTGTAGGGGTTCTGGGAACCGATCGACTTGGACACCACGTCCTTGATGCCCAGCATCTCGAACACGGCGCGCATCGGGCCACCGGCAATGATCCCGGTCCCTTCCGGCGCGGTCCGCATCACCACCTTGCCGGCGCCGTGACGGCCCTCGATATCGTGGTGCAGGGTGCGGCCCTCGCGCAGCGGCACGCGGATCATGTTGCGCTTGGCGGCCTCGGTGGCCTTGCGGATGGCCTCGGGAACCTCCTTGGCCTTGCCCTTGCCGAAACCGACACGGCCCTTCTGGTCACCGACCACCACCAGCGCGGCAAAGCCGAAACGCTTGCCGCCCTTGACGGTCTTGGACACTCGGTTGATCGCGACGAGGCGATCTGCGAATTCCGGGGTTTCGTCGCGGTCGCGGCGGTGGCCCCGGCGGTTGTCACGTTCTGCCATGAGGCATTCCTTTCATCCTGGCGCCAGGCGCCTGTTGGTCCAATCCTGGTGAATCCCCGCGTCATGGGCGGGCATTCCCGGATCATCGGGGCGGCGCGAACGCCGCCCGCACTTCGCTTCAGATCTTCAGCCCGCCCTCGCGCGCGGCATCGGCCAGGGCTTTCACCTTGCCGTGGTAGAGATAGCCGCCGCGATCGAAATATGCCTCTTCGACGCCGGCCTTCTTGGCCCGCTCGGCAATCGCCGCGCCAACCTTGGCCGCGGCTTCGAGGTTCTTCTTGCCGACCACGCCCAGCTCCTTTTCCAGCGTCGAGGCCGAGGCCAGCGTCACCCCGCGCACGTCGTCGATCAGCTGGGCGCTGATATTGCGGTTCGAGCGGTGAACGCTCAGCCGGATGCGGCCGGCATTGACCTTGCGAAGCTTGTTCCGAACGCGCAGGCGGCGCTTCAGAAACAGGGTTCTCTTGCTGTTTGCCATGCTGTTCGTCCTTACTTCTTCTTGCCTTCCTTGCGGAAGATGTACTCGTCCTTGTACTTGATCCCCTTGCCCTTGTAGGGCTCGGGCGCACGCCAGGCGCGGATCTCCGCCGCCACCTGACCGACGAGCTGCTGGTCAATGCCCTCGACGACGATCTCGGTCTGCTTGGGCACCGTGACGGTCACCCCCTCGGGCGGTTCATAGGTCACGTCGTGGCTGTAGCCGAGGTTCAGCTTGAGCGCCTTGCCCTGAAGCTGGGCCCGGTAGCCGACGCCGCTGATCTCCAGCTCCTTGCGGAAGCCCTGGGTCACACCGGTCACCAGGTTGGCCACCATGGTGCGCGACATGCCCCACTGCTGGCGCGCGCGCTTGGACTTGCCGCGCGGGGTGATGGTCACCACGTTGTCGGCCACCTCGATCGCCACGTCGTCGGTGGCGGTGAAGCTGCGCACGCCCTTGGGGCCCTTCACTTCGATGGTCTGGCCCGAGACGGTCGCACTCACGCCGCTAGGCAACTCGACCGGTTTCTTACCAATACGAGACATTCCGGACCCTCCTCAGAAGACGGTGCAAAGCACTTCGCCGCCGACATTGGCCGCGCGTGCATTCGCATCCGACATCACGCCCTTGGGCGTGGAGACAATCGACACGCCCAGGCCCTGACGGACCGAGGGCAGGTCCTTGACGCCCATATAGACGCGGCGCCCGGGCTTGGAGACCCGCTTCAGCTCGCGAATGACGGGTTCGCCTTCGTAGTATTTCAGGCTGATCTCGATGGCTGGGTGGCCGCGCTCGTCCGTGATGCGCTCGTAGCCGCGGATATAGCCCTCCTGCGCCAGCACGTCGAGCACCCAGGCCCGCAGCTTGGAGGCCGGCGTGACCACGGTGGACTTGCCGCGCATCTGCGCGTTGCGGATCCGGGTGAGCATGTCGCCGATAGGATCGTTCATTGCATGACCTCCTTACCAGCTCGATTTCACCAGGCCGGGGATCTGGCCCTGAGAGCCCAGTTCCCGCAGCGCGATCCGCGACACCTTCAGCTTGCGATAATACGCATGCGGACGGCCGGTCAGCTGACAGCGATTGTGCAGCCGCGAAGGCGCGCTGTTGCGCGGCAGTTTCGCCAGCTTCAGGCGCGCCTTGAAGCGCTCCTCCATGGGCAGGCTTTCGTCATTCGCGATTTCCTTCAGCGCGGCCCGCTTGGCGGCATACTTGGCCACCAGGCGCTGGCGCTTCTTCTCGCGTTCGATCATTGCTTTCTTAGCCATGATGTCTTTCTCCCAGGCTCAGCTGTTGAACGGCATGTTGAAATGCTTCAACAGCGCCTTGGCTTCAGCGTCGGTTTTCGCTGTGGTGGTGATCACGATGTCCATGCCCCAAACCTCGTCGACCTTGTCGAAGTCGATTTCCGGGAACACGATGTGCTCTTTCAGGCCCATGGCATAGTTGCCGCGGCCATCGAAGGCCGAACCCTTCACGCCGCGGAAGTCACGCACGCGCGGCAGGGCAATCGTGATCAGGCGATCAAGGAATTCATACATCCGGTCACCGCGCAGCGTCACCTTGACGCCCAGCGGCATGCCTTCGCGAACGCGAAAACCGGCGATCGACTTCTTGGCCTTGTTGATCACCGCCTTCTGGCCGGCGATCAGGCTCAGATCTTCCTGGGCCGACTTGACCTTCTTGGAGTCCTTCACTGCCTCGGAGCCGCAGCCGATATTGAGAACGATCTTTTCCAGACGCGGGATCTGCATGTCGTTGCGGTAACCGAACTCTTCCTTGAGCGCGGCGCGGATGCGGTCGCGGTATTCGGCCTTCAGACGCGGGGTGTAGTTTGCGGCATCAAGCATCGATCACGTCCCCCGTGGTCTTGGCGTAACGAACCTTCTTGCCGTCTTCCACGCGGAAGCCGACGCGGGTCGGTTTGCCGTTCTTGTCAACGATCGCCAGGTTGGACAGGTCGATCGGCATCGCCTTGGGCAGGCGGCCGCCCTGGCTGGTCTGGCTCTGGCGCGTGTGGCGAATGGCGATGTTGATGCCCTCGACCACAGCCTTGCCGGTCTTGGGATCGACCGACAGGATGGTGCCCTGCTTGCCCTTGTCCTTGCCGGCAAGCACGATCACCTTGTCGCCCTTCTTCAGTTTCGCGGCCATCTTACAGCACCTCCGGGGCGAGCGAGATGATCTTCATGAAGTTCTTGGCACGCAACTCGCGCACCACGGGCCCGAAGATGCGGGTGCCGATCGGTTCGTTGTTGTTGTTGAGGATCACCGCCGCGTTGCGGTCGAAGCGGATGGCAGTCCCGTCCTCGCGGCGGACCTCCTTGGCGGTGCGCACGACGACGGCCTTGCGCACGTCGCCCTTCTTCACGCGGCCGCGCGGGATGGCCTCCTTGACCGAGACGACGATGATGTCGCCGACCGAGGCATATTTCCGCTTGGATCCGCCCAGAACCTTGATGCACTGAACCCGGCGGGCGCCGGAGTTGTCAGCGACATCCAGATTGGTCTGCATCTGGATCATGTGGTTTCTCCCGACCTGTGGGGGCTGTTCTCGTTCACTCCCCCAGGGTTTCGATCAAACCGGAAGGCTTGGGGGCTTATGCCTCCAGAACCTCCCAGCGTTTCGTCTTCGATTTCGGCGCACATTCGACGATGCGAACGGTATCGCCGACCTTGAAGCTGTTCTTCGGGTCGTGCGCCCGGTATTTCTTCGACTTCCGCACCGTCTTCTTCAGAACCGGGTGGCGGAAACGGCGTTCCACCAGAACCGTCACGGTCTGGTCGTTGGCGTCCGAGGTCACGGTACCTTGCAGGATACGTTTGGGCATGGTCTCAACCGCTCCTTACTGTGCCGCTTCGGCGGCTTTTTCGTTCAGCACGGTCTTGACCCGCGCCACGTCACGGCGAACCGCGCGCATACGCGCCGTGTTCTCCAGCTGGCCGGTGGCCTGCTGGAAACGAAGGTTGAAAGCTTCCTTCTTGAGGTTGGCCAGTTCCTCGCGGAGCTGATCCGGGGTCTTGGCCCGCAGTTCATTGGCGTCCATCGCCTGTCTTTCCTTCTCTCAAAACACCAGAGAGCCCCGTCACGGGTCACCCTTGACCTGGTGGATGAATGACGAACACGCGAATCCCTCCCCTGGGAGGACTCCGCGGGATGCCGCTCTATAAGAGAGGGGCCCGCCGAGGGCAAGAAAAAGTTTTGCCCCCCCTGCCCCCGCGCGCAGCCCTGCGAACCGGGGAAACCCGGCCTCAACTCCAGGCATAGTTGAAGCTGATGCTGATCCGCTCCCGATTGGCCATGTTCATCGGCACCTCGTGGCGCAGCCAGCTTTCCCACAGCAGCACCTCGCCCGCCTTCGGCGCAACGTAGACGAAGCTTTGCAATTCGCGCCGCGCGCCCTTGCGCCGCACCGGCGCCGCCATCATCCGTGCCGAACGCGGATCCTCGAGCTTGAGCGCCCCTGCCCCGTCCGGGACCACCACATAGGTGGTGCCGCTGATGACGCTGTGCGGATGGATGTGCGATGAATGGGTGCCGCCCTCGGGCAGGATGTTGATCCACAGATCCTCCAGCCGCAGCGTGCGCCCGTCGAGGTCGAATTCCAGATCCTCGACGAAGGCGGCCACGTGCCGGTCCAGCGCCTTGACCAGATCGGCGAAGACCGGAAAGCGCCAGGGAA
The DNA here is from genome assembly GCF_055386745.1 of Piezobacter thermophilus. Taxonomy (NCBI): domain Bacteria; kingdom Pseudomonadati; phylum Pseudomonadota; class Alphaproteobacteria; order Rhodobacterales; family Paracoccaceae; genus Piezobacter; species Piezobacter thermophilus. Next base: position 2,853,647 of record NZ_AP042380.1, read on the forward strand.
GATCGGTCAGCGAGGCATAGGAGGTATAGCCCGGATAGCCGTTTTCCGCGCACCACGCCTGCCCGGCCTCGTCGTCGGCGGCAATGGACAGGCACGATCCCTCCAGCTCTTCGGTATCGATGGCGGGGGGAAACTCGTCCAGCCGGGCGCGATAAAGGCGCGTGACGAAAAGCGATTCGATCTGCGACATGAGGCTTGTCCCGATGCGCTGTTGCGGAAAGAGGAAAACGGCTTTGCGACGGTCTTTGCGAAAAATCCCCCGCCGGACAGCCGGCGGGGGAGCGTTCATTCCATGAAGGGGCGTGCCCCGGCCATGGCCTACCAGTCTTCGCGAACCACGATCCGGGTCTTGATCGGCAGTTTCATCGCGGCGAGGCGCAGCGCCTCGCGGGCGATCTCGTCGGAAACGCCGTCGATCTCGAACATGATCCGGCCCGGTTTCACCTTGGCGGCCCAGTAATCGACCGAGCCCTTCCCCTTGCCCATCCGCACCTCGGTCGGCTTCGACGTCACCGGGGTGTCCGGGAAGATGCGGATCCAGACGCGGCCTTGCCGTTTCATGTGGCGGGTCATGGCCCGGCGCGCGGCCTCGATCTGGCGGGCGGTCACCCGCTCGGGCTGGAGCGCCTTCAGGCCGTAATGGCCGAAATTCAGGTCCGAGCCGCCCTTGGCCAGACCGCGAATACGGCCCTTGTGCATCTTTCGGAATTTCGTGCGCTTTGGTTGAAGCATCTCGTTTCCTCCTTAGCGGCGGCCACCGGCGCCGCGCGGTGCCGGACCTGCCTGGAGCTCCTGAAGGCGGCGGTCATGGGCCGAGGGGTCGTGCTCCATGATGTCGCCCTTGTAGATCCAGACCTTGATGCCGATGATGCCGTAGGGCGTCTTGGCCTCGGCGGTGGCATAGTCGATGTCGGCCCGCAGGGTGTGCAGGGGCACGCGGCCCTCGCGATACCACTCGGTCCGGGCGATCTCGGCGCCGCCAAGGCGGCCGGCGACATTGACCCGGATCCCCAGCGCCCCCATGCGCATGGCGTTCTGCACCGCCCGCTTCATCGCGCGGCGGAAACTGACCCGGCGTTCCAGCTGCTGGGCGATGGATTCGGCCACCAGCTGAGCGTCGAGCTCGGGCTTGCGCACCTCGACGATATTGAGGTGCAGTTCGCTGTCGGTCATGCGCGAGAGCTTCTTGCGCAGGGCCTCGATATCAGCGCCCTTCTTGCCGATGATCACGCCGGGGCGGGCGGTGTGGATCGTCACGCGGCACTTCTTGTGCGGGCGCTCGATGATCACGCGGGACACGCCGGCCTGCTTGCATTCGTTCTTGATGAAGTCGCGGATTTTCAGATCTTCCAGCAGAAGATCACCGAAATCCCTGGTGTCGGCATACCAGCGGCTGTCCCAGGTGCGGTTGACCTGAAGGCGCATGCCGATCGGATTGACTTTCTGACCCATTAGGCTTGCTCCTCGACTTGACGCACCTTGATGGTGAGCTCGGAAAACGGCTTCATGATCCTGCCGAACCGGCCACGGGCACGCGGGCGCCCGCGCTTCATGGTCAGGTTCTTGCCGACCCAGGCCTCGGCGACGATCAGCTCGTCCACGTCAAGGCCGTGGTTGTTCTCGGCATTGGCAATGGCCGATTGCAGGCACTTCTTCACGTCCTGCGCGATGCGTTTCTTCGAGAAGGTCAGCACGTTCAGCGCCTGGTCCACCTTCTTGCCGCGGATCATGGCCGCCACCAGGTTCAGCTTCTGCGGCGAGGTGCGAAGCATGCGAATCTTCGCCATCGCTTCGTTTTCTGCCACGCGGCGCGGGTTCTTTGCCTTGCCCATGACCTACTTCCTCTTCGCTTTCTTGTCGGCGGCGTGACCGTAATAGGTCCGCGTCGGCGAATACTCGCCGAACTTCTGGCCGATCATGTCCTCGGTCACCAGCACGGGGATGTGCTTGCGGCCGTTGTAGACGCCGAAGGTGAGCCCCACGAACTGGGGCAGGATGGTGGAGCGACGCGACCAGATCTTGATCACCTCGTTGCGCCCGGATTTGCGCGCAGCTTCGGCCTTTTTCAGCACGTAGCTGTCAACGAACGGGCCTTTCCAAACAGAGCGAGCCATGTCTTAGCGCCCCTTCTTCCTGGCGTGCCGCGAGCGAACGATGAGCTTGCTCGACGCCTTGTTCCGTTTGCGGGTCTTGGCCCCCTTGGTCGGCTTGCCCCAGGGCGTCACCGGGTGACGGCCGCCCGAGGTCCGGCCTTCACCGCCGCCATGCGGGTGATCGATCGGGTTCATCACCACGCCGCGGACACGGGGCCTGCGGCCCTTGAGACGCATCCGGCCGGCCTTGCCGAAATTCTGGTTGCTGTTGTCGGGGTTCGAGACCGCACCGACGGTGGCCATGCACTCCTGCCGGACCATGCGCAACTCGCCCGAGGACAGGCGGATCTGCGCATAGCCGCCATCGCGGCCGACGAACTGGGCATAGGTGCCGGCGGCACGGGCCAGTTGGCCGCCCTTGCCGGGCTTGAGCTCGATATTGTGAACGATGGTACCGATCGGCATCCCCGAAAACGGCATCGCGTTGCCCGGCTTGATGTCGGCCTTGGCGCTGGCGATCACCTGGTCGCCCACGGCCAGCCGCTGCGGCGCCAGGATGTAGGCCTGTTCGCCATCTTCATATTTCACCAGGGCGATGAAGGCGGTCCGGTTCGGATCGTATTCGATTCGCTCGACCGTGGCCGGAACGTCGAACTTGCGACGTTTGAAATCCACGATCCGGTAGAGACGCTTCGCCCCGCCGCCGCGGCGGCGCGAGGTGATCCGTCCGGTGTTGTTCCGGCCGCCCGACTTGGTCAACCCCTCGGTGAGGGATTTGACCGGACGCCCTTTCCAAAGCTCCGAACGGTCGATCAGCACCAGCCCGCGCTGGCCCGGCGTCGTCGGCTTGTACGACTTGAGTGCCATGCTTTCTGTCTTCCGTCTTGCAAATGCGAAGGCAACGCCCCCGCCATGTTTCAGGCCCCGAAGGTGCCATGGGTATAGGGCCCCGAAGGTCCCCGGTTCAGTCTGGCGGGCTTCCCCGCCCTTCGGTAGGTGCCGGAAATCCGGGATACGGGCCCCGAGACCGACCGAAAGCACGCAGCCCCGGACCGAATCCGGGGCTGCGCGGATGCGCCGTGGTATTAAAGACCCGTGGTCACGTCAATGGTGTTGCCCTCTTCGAGGGTCACATAGGCCTTCTTGACGTCGCGCCGGCGGCCGGGACGGCCGCGGAAGCGCTTGACCTTGCCCTTGATGATCGCGGTGTTCACCGCCTTGACCTTGACCCCGAACAGGGCCTCGACGGCTTCCTTGATCTGCGGCTTGTTGGCTTCCATCGCCACCTCGAAGACAACCGCGCCGTTTTCCGACGCCATGGTGGCCTTCTCGGTGATGATCGGCTTGCGGATCACATCGTAGTGTTCTGCCTTCGCGCTCATTTCAGACGAGCCTCCAGTGCTTCGACAGCCGCCCGGGTGAGCACCAGCGTGTCACGGCGGAGGATGTCATAGACGTTAGCGCCCATCGACGGCAGGATATCCAGACCCTCGATATTGCGGGCGGCGCGGGCAAAGCCCTCGTTGACGGTTTCGCCATCGATGATCAGCGCACGTTTCCAGCCCAGCTCGCGCACCTGACGTGCCAGCGTGCCGGTCTTGCCGTCGGCCTCGGCCGATTCGATCACCACCAGCTCGCCGGCCCTGGCCTTGGCGGACAGGGCGTGACGCAGGCCCAGCTTGCGGACCTTCTTGGGCAGATCATGGGCGTGGCTGCGCGGCACCGGCCCCTTGTAGACGCCACCCTTGCGGAAGATCGGCGCGTTGCGGTCACCGTGGCGGGCGCCGCCGGTGCCCTTCTGGCGATAGATCTTCTTGCCCGAATAGCTGGTCTCGGAGCGGGTCTTGACCTTGTGGGTGCCCTGCTGCGCCTTGTTGCGCTGCCAGCGGACCACACGGTGCAGGATGTCGGCGCGCGGCTCCAGCCCGAACACCTCGTCGGGCAGTTCGATCGCGCCGGCCTTGCCGCCGTCCAGTTTGATCACGTCGAGTTTCATGCTTCACCCCCTTCCGCGGGTGCTTCTTCCGCAGGCGCGGCAGCCTCGGCGGCCTTGAGACCGGCCGGAAACGGAACGCCCTCGGGCAGTTTCTTCTTCACCGCGTCCTTGATGGTGACCCAGCCGCCCTTGGCCCCCGGAACCGCGCCCTTGACCATGATCAGGCCGCGTTCGACGTCGGTCTTGACCACTTCCAGGTTCTGGGTGGTCACCCGGACCGCGCCCATGTGACCGGCCATCTTCTTGCCCTTGAACACCTTGCCGGGATCCTGGCACTGCCCGGTCGAGCCGTGGCTGCGGTGGCTGATCGACACACCGTGCGAAGCCCGCAGGCCGCCGAAATTGTGCCGTTTCATGGCACCGGCAAAGCCCTTGCCGATCGACGTGCCCGAAACATCCACCTTCTGCCCTTCGAGGAAATGCGCGGCCGAAATCTCGGCCCCCACCTCGATCAGGTTTTCCGGCGCCACGCGGAATTCGGCCAGCTTGCGCTTGGGCGCGACCTTGGCGGTCGCGAAATGGCCGCGCATGGCATTGCTCACCCGCTTCGCCTTGGCCGAGCCGGCACCGAGCTGAACCGCCGTGTAGCCGTCCTTCTCCTTGGTGCGCTGCGCGACCACCTGCACGTTGTCCAGTTGCAGAACGGTGACCGGAACCTGCCGGCCATCCTCCATGAACAGCCGGGTCATCCCGACCTTCCTGGCAATAACACCAGAGCGCATCTCGATTACCCTCCTGGTCCGTTACTGCAGCTTGATCTCGACATCCACGCCGGCGGCAAGGTCGAGCTTCATCAGCGCGTCCACCGTCTGCGGGGTCGGATCCACGATGTCCAAGAGCCGCTTGTGGGTGCGGATCTCGAACTGGTCGCGGGATTTCTTGTCGATATGCGGTCCGCGAAGAACCGTGAACTTCTCGATCTTGTTCGGCAGCGGAATCGGGCCGCGCACCTGCGCGCCGGTCCGCTTGGCGGTGTTCACGATTTCCTGCGTGCTGGCATCCAGCACGCGGTAGTCGAACGCCTTGAGCCGAATGCGAATGTTTTGGCTTTGCATTGTTGTCGCCCTTTCAGGCCTTGGAGTTGATAGGAGGACCACCGGACCGTCCGGTGGCCCTCGTCGAACCCGAGCGTGTTACTCGATGATCTTGGAGACGACGCCGGCGCCGACGGTGCGGCCGCCCTCGCGGATGGCGAAGCGCAGGCCGTCCTCCATGGCGATCGGTGCGATCAGCTCGACCGAGAACGACACGTTGTCCCCCGGCATCACCATCTCCGTCCCCTCGGGCAGCGTCACCGTCCCGGTCACATCCGTCGTGCGGAAGTAGAACTGCGGACGGTAGTTGGCAAAGAACGGCGTGTGACGACCACCCTCTTCCTTGGTCAGGATGTAGGCCTCGGCCTCGAACTTGGTGTGCGGCGTCACCGAGCCCGGCTTGCACAGCACCTGACCGCGCTCCACCTCGTCGCGGCCGATGCCCCGCAGCAGCGCGCCGATGTTGTCGCCCGCCTCGCCACGGTCCAGAAGCTTGCGGAACATCTCGACCCCGGTGCAGGTGGTCTTCTGCGTCGGACGGATGCCCACGATCTCCACCTCGTCGCCGACATTGATCACCCCGCGCTCGACCCGGCCGGTCACGACCGTGCCCCGGCCCGAGATCGAGAACACGTCCTCGATCGGCATCAGGAAGGGCTGGTCCACCGCGCGCTCGGGCGTCGGGATGTACTCGTCCACCGCCTTCATCAGCTCGCGGATCGAGTTCTCGCCGATCTCGGGGTTGTTGCCCTCAAGCGCGGCCAGCGCCGAGCCCTTGATGATCGGAATGTCGTCGCCGGGGAACTCGTAGGAACTCAGCAGCTCGCGGATCTCCATCTCCACCAGCTCCAGCAGCTCTTCGTCGTCAACCTGATCGACCTTGTTCATGTAAACGACCAGCGCCGGAACGCCCACCTGGCGGGCCAGCAGGATGTGCTCGCGCGTCTGCGGCATCGGGCCGTCGGCGGCGGACACCACCAGGATCGCGCCGTCCATCTGCGCCGCACCCGTGATCATGTTCTTCACGTAGTCGGCGTGGCCGGGGCAGTCCACGTGGGCGTAGTGGCGGTTCTCGGTCTCGTATTCCACATGCGCCGTCGAGATCGTGATCCCCCGCGCCTTCTCCTCCGGCGCGCCGTCGATCTCGTCATAGGCCTTGAAATCGCCGTAATACTTCGTGATCGCAGCCGTCAGCGTCGTCTTGCCGTGGTCAACGTGGCCGATCGTGCCGATGTTCACATGCGGTTTCGTCCGCTCAAACTTTTCCTTTGCCATGGTGGCCTCCTTGTTTCATTGGCGGTGCGCCGGGCGGCGCACCCTACGGGTGGTAGGGTGCGTGGTTTCCCACGCACCGCTTCATGCGTATTTCGCCTGAATCTCGTCCGAGATGTTCTGCGGCACCGGATCGTAGTGGTCGAACAGCATCGTGAACTGCGCCCGGCCCGAGGACATCGAACGCAGGTTGTTGATGTAGCCGAACATGTTGGCCAGCGGCACGAAGGCGTTGATCGCCACCGCGTTGCCGCGCGGCTCCTGGCCCGTGACTTGGCCGCGGCGCGAGGTCAGGTCGCCGATGATGTTGCCGGTATATTCCTCGGGCGTGATCACCTCGACCTTCATGATCGGCTCCAGCAGCTTGGGCCCGGCCATCTTGATGCCTTCGCGCATGCACATGCGCGCGGCGATCTCGAAGGCCAGCACCGACGAGTCCACGTCGTGATACTTGCCGTCCACCAGCGCCACCTTGAAGTCGATCACCGGGAAGCCGGCCAGCGGACCGGAATCCATCACCGACTGGATGCCCTTCTCGACACCGGGGATGTATTCCTTGGGCACCGCACCGCCGACGATGCGGGATTCGAAGGAATAGCCCTCGCCCGGCTCGGTCGGGGTGATCTCCAGCTTGACCTCGGCATACTGCCCCGAACCACCCGACTGCTTCTTGTGGGTGTAGGTATGCACCACCTGCCGCGAGATGGTCTCGCGATAGGCCACCTGCGGCGCGCCGATATTGGCCTCGACCTTGAATTCGCGCTTGAGCCGGTCCACCAGGATGTCCAGGTGAAGCTCGCCCATGCCCTTCATGATGGTCTGACCGGACTCGAGGTCGGTTTCGACCCGGAAGGAGGGGTCTTCAGCGGCAAGCCGCGCTAGGCCCTGGGCCATCTTTTCCTGGTCGTTCTTGGTCTTGGGCTCGATGGCGATCTCGATCACCGGATCGGGGAAGGTCATCGTTTCCAGAACCACCGGCTTGGCCGGATCGCACAGCGTGTCACCGGTGGTGGTCGCCTTCAGCCCGGCCAGCGCGATGATGTCGCCCGCGAAGGCCTCTTCGATTTCCTCGCGATTGTTGGAGTGCATCATCATCATCCGGCCGACGCGCTCGCGCTTGCCCTTGGTCGAGTTCAGCATCTGGTCGCCCTTCTTCAGGACGCCCGAATAGATGCGGGTAAAGGTGAGCGAGCCGACGAACGGGTCGTTCATGATCTTGAAGGCCAGCGACGAGAACGGCTCGTCATCCGAGGGATGACGGGCGATGTTGCGGGTCTCGGTCTCGTCACCGGGGGCAAAGCCCATGTAGGCCGGCACGTCCAGCGGGCTGGGCAGATAGTCGAGCACCGCGTTCAGCAGCGGCTGCACGCCCTTGTTCTTGAAGGCCGAACCGCACAGGACCGGCACGAAGCTCAGCGACAGCGTGCCCTTGCGGATCAGCTTGCGCAGCGTGTCGGCATCCGGCTCTTCGCCTTCGAGATAGGCCATCATGGCCTCGTCATCCATCTCGACCGCGGTTTCGATCAGCTTGCCGCGCCACTCTTCGGCGGTGTCCTTCAGCTCGTCGCGCACCGGGCGCTTTTCCCAGCTCGCACCCAGATCGTCGCCGGTCCAGACCCACTCTTCCATGGTGACCAGATCGACGATGCCTTCCAGCTGATCCTCGGCCCCGATCGGGATCTGGACGGGCGCCGGCGTGGCGCCGGTGCGGTCCGCGATCATGTGGACGCAGTTGAAGAAATCGGCACCGATCTTGTCCATCTTGTTGACGAACACGATCCGCGGCACCTTGTAGCGGTCGGCCTGACGCCACACGGTTTCGGTCTGCGGCTCGACGCCGGCATTGGCATCCAGAACTGCCACTGCACCGTCAAGCACGGCCAGCGAGCGTTCCACCTCGATGGTGAAGTCCACGTGGCCGGGGGTGTCGATGATGTTCAGGCGGTGCTTCTCGGTCTGCGGAGTCTTGCCGTCCTCGGTGCGTTCCCAGAAGGTGGTCGTCGCCGCCGAGGTGATGGTGATACCGCGTTCCTGCTCCTGCTCCATCCAGTCCATCGTCGCGGCGCCGTCATGCACCTCGCCGATCTTGTGGGACTTGCCAGTGTAATACAGGATGCGCTCGGTACAGGTGGTCTTGCCTGCATCGATATGAGCCATGATACCGAAATTCCGGTATCGCTCGAGCGGATATTCGCGTGCCATTGGTCTGGGTCCTTCCGGGGATTACCAGCGATAATGCGAGAAGGCCTTGTTGGCTTCTGCCATCTTGTGGGTGTCTTCGCGCTTCTTCACGGCGGTACCGCGCGACTGGACGGCGTCCAGCAGCTCGCCGGCGAGGCGTTCTTCCATGGTGTTTTCGTTGCGGTTGCGGCTGGCCTGGATCAGCCAGCGGATGGCGAGGGCCTCGCGGCGTTCGGGGCGAACCTCGACCGGAACCTGGTAGGTGGCGCCGCCGACCCGGCGCGAGCGCACCTCGACCGATGGCTTGATGTTCTCGAGCGCCTCGTGGAACACCTCGACCGGGGCGCGCTTGATCTTCGCCTCGACACGTTCCAGCGCGTTGTAGACGATGCGCTCGGCGACCGACTTCTTGCCGTCGATCATCAGGTTGTTCATGAACTTGGTCAGCACGCGATCGCCATACTTGGCGTCGGGCAGAACTTCGCGTTTTTCGGCGCGGTGACGACGGGACATCTTTCTATCCTCTTACTTCGGACGCTTGGCGCCATATTTCGAACGGCGCTGACGGCGGTCTTTGACGCCCTGCGTATCCAGAACGCCGCGCAGGATGTGATAGCGGACACCGGGGAGGTCCTTCACGCGGCCGCCACGGATCAGAACCACCGAGTGCTCCTGCAGGTTGTGGCTCTCGCCCGGAATGTACGAGATCACCTCGTAGCCGTTGGTCAGGCGCACCTTGGCCACCTTCCGCATGGCCGAGTTCGGCTTCTTCGGCGTGGTGGTATAGACGCGGGTGCACACGCCACGCTTCTGCGGACACTGCTCCAGATGCATGGACTTCGAGCGTTTCACTTTCGGCCGCCGCGGCTTGCGGATCAGCTGTTGGATCGTTGGCATTCCGGTTCTTTCCCCGTTTCGCAACACATGTGTCTGTGCACGCCTGGCGTGCGGTTGAACTCAAAAGCGCCCGGCGCGTCCGCAAAGCGCAAAAACCGCCTTCGCCCCCAATTTCCGGGAACGACGCGGTGGGTATCCAGAGGATCGGGCCCGCAGGCCGGATCGTGACCACTCCAGTACTGAAGTCGGCGCATGGGGACACGCCCCGGTGCCGAGATAGGCGCGCGTATATGGGGAGTCGCGCCCCCTGTCAACAGCCCGCTGCACGGCCATGCCGATAACCGCGCCCGCAAGGGCTCCGTTGCCGGGACCGCAAGCTTGCATATGCGCCCCCGGACATGGAACAAATGGGCATCGGGGGACAAGACGGGACGGCATCGTGCAGGTCATCGGAATATGCCGGTTTTCCTGGCCCGGGCTGGGCGGGTTTCAGGTCGAGCACGAATCGCTCGACGAGCGCATCGCCTGGCTTTACGCGCCCGCGCGGATGGAGGAACGCTTCCGCAGCTTCGAAACCATGACCCTGCCGGCGCTGAAGGCGCAGACCGATGACGATTTCACCTTTCTGGTGGTGATCGGCGACAGCCTTCCCGCCCGCTGGCGCGATCGGCTGGAGGCGCTGCTTCAGGACATGCCGCAGGCGGTGATCCAGCCCCGCCCGCCGGGACCGCACCGGCAGGTGATGCAGGAGGCGATCAACTCCGTCCGCCGCCCCGCTGGCGAGCCTTGCCTGCAATTCCGCATGGACGACGACGACGCGGTGGCGCGGGTGTTCGTGGAACGGCTGCGCGAGGCGGCGCGCGACCTGCAGGCGCTGGCGCGCAAGCACCGCTTTCTGGCGATCGATTTCAACCGGGGCTACATCGCCCGCCCCGGCCCCGAGGGCCTCTCGGTCGCCCCGACGACCGAACCCTTCACCACCGCGGCACTTGGCCTGATGACCAGACCCGGGGCGAGGCTGAGCATCATGAACTTCGCCCACCACAAGCTTGCACAGATCATGCCCACCGTCAGCTTTCCCGACGAAGACATGCTGGTGCGCGGGCACGGCGACTTCAACGACTCGCGCCAGTCGCCGCGGGTCAGGCCGATCCGGCTGATCCCTCTCGATCCCGCGGGCGAGGCGCATTTCCGGGCCACCTTCAACATCGACGCCGATCACGTCCGCCGGGTCTATTCGGATGCGTGACGTCTCGCCATGCGTTCGCGGTACAACGTGAACACCCCCGAGGCGATGACGATCCCGGCGCCCGCCATGGTCAGCGGGTCGGGCCAGTCCGAAAACACCAGCCAACCCAAGACCAGCGCCCAGAGCAGGCCCGAATACCTAAACAGCGCGGTGAAGGAAACCTCGCCCACCCGCATGACCTGAACGCTGAGGAAATACCCCCCGAGTATCAGGACCGAGGCCAGGGCGATGAGCGCGGCGTTCTGCGCGGTGACGGGCTGCCAGCCGGCTCCCGCCGACGCCAGCGCCGCAAACAGGGTGACCGACAGGGCCGAAAGCAGCGTCACGGTCATCGAAGGCACCTCGGCCGACATCCGGCGGGTGGACAGATCGCGGATCGTGACGCACAGCACCGCCGCCAAGGCGTAAAGGGAATCGAGGCTGAACCCGTCCGGCCCCGGTCGCACGATCAGCAACATCCCCGAAAATCCCGCCACGATCGCCAGAAGCCGGCGCCAGCCCACCGGCTCACCGAAGAAAAGCGCCGCGCCCAGCGTGACCGAAAGCGGCAGAACCTGCAGCACCGCGGTCACGTTGGCCAGCGGCATGTTCATCAGCGCGGTAAGGAAGAATGCGGTCGCCCCGATCTCGGCCCCGCAGCGCAGCGCGATCAGCGCCCAGTCCCCGCGCGGCAGCCGCAGCCGCAACGTCCCCAGGTGCCGCGCGAGCAGATAGATGAGAACCGTGGTCAGGATCCCCCGCATGGCAATCATCTGGAACAGCGGCTGGGCGTGACCGACTGCCTTGATGGCGGTATCGTTCAGGGTGAAGGCCGCCATCGAGCCCATCATCAACAGCGCGCCCCGCGCGTTCGGCGACATGGTTCAGAGTGCCCTCAATTCGTCGAGCGTGATCCCGAAATGTTGCCGAAGCTGACGGTCCAGAAGCCGCGGGCGCCAGCGGCCGACGATCCCCATGCGCGGCGTTTCCGACTTGTTGTCGCCATGCACGGTGCGGATATAGGCCGGCACGGAAATGTCGGAATAGGTCGTGTAGTGCTGCAGCAGCTTGCGGTGCACGTACCTGTAGGGGTTGCGCCCGTAGCCCACCGGGGCGACCAGCGTCGTGCCCGCCGATAGCGGGGCGCGCTCGGTCGAATCGAAGACCTCGTTCCCGCCTTCTCCGCGGATCACGTAGAACCCGCGACCATGGGCAATGATGAACGGCATCCCCGGGTCCTGAAAGGCCAGCAGGCCGTGGGCCAGGCGCTTGGTCCGGGCGACGAAGTCCCGGTCCAGCGCATCGTCGTCATCCAGCCGGAACTGGAACAGATGCGTGCTCTCGCCGGTGGGAATGGTGGCATAGGCACGCTGGATCAGGCGGTAATGGTTGTCGGGCGCGGCCTTGAGCAGATGCAGGTTCGGGTGCGGCGCCAGCAGATCCTCCAGCCGCTCCATCCAGGGCGCGGGCAGCGCCTCGGCGGTCAGGATGACCATGTCGAATTCCTGGTCCGTCTGGGAAACCAGCGAAGGCAGGCACAGCTTTTCGAACAGGTGAAAGCGCAGCTCCAGCCGGTCGGGGGAAAAGATATGCGCGGCAACCGCTTCGACCGAGCCGAGCTCGTCAGTATAGAAGGTCGGGCTCAGAACCGAGAACCGAAGCACCCCGATGGTTTTCGCACTGACCGCCATGCCCCCTCAACCCTCTGCCGACAACGGCCCCAACAAACACCGCCGCGGCGCGGAAGGAAAGGCCGCATTTGCACCGGCGCCTTCCGCCGCGCAGGCCGGCGCGGCGGAAGAAAGAACCCCCGCGCCGGGCGGGCGCGGGGGCGGTTTTCGGTGTGAGCTGTCCGGTCGCGCCTATTCGCGGCTTTCGGGCGTGTCCACGAGGGTGTCGAATTCGTCGCCCCCGACCACGTCGTCCATCATCGGTGCAGCCAGTGCGGCCGCGGCCTCGGCCTCGGCCCTGCGTGCCTCGATCACCTTGTTGTCGCGCTCCTGCGCGATGCGGCGAACCCGCTGGGTCGCCCCGCCGGTCCCTGCCGGGATCAGGCGGCCGACGATCACGTTCTCCTTCAGCCCCAGAAGCTTGTCCACCTTGCCCTGCACGCTGGCCTCGGTCAGCACGCGGGTGGTTTCCTGGAAGCTCGCCGCCGAGATGAACGAACGCGTCTGCAGCGACGCCTTGGTGATCCCCAGCAGAACCGGCTGCGCCTGGGCCGGGCGGCCGCCCTTGGCCTCGGCCTTGGCGTTGGCGGCCTCCAGCTCCTGCTTGTCCACGTGCTCGCCCTTCAGAAGCGTGGTATCGCCGGAATCGGTGATCTCCCACTTCTGAAGCATCTGGCGCACGATGACCTCGATGTGCTTGTCATTGATCTTCACGCCCTGAAGGCGATAGACCTCCTGCACCTCGTTGATCATGTATTCGGCCAGGGCCTCGACACCCAGGATGTTCAGGATGTCATGCGGCGCCGGATTGCCGTCCATGATGTAGTCGCCCTTCTGCACGAAGTCGCCTTCCTGCACCGGGATGTGCTTGCCCTTGGGCACCATGTATTCGACCGGCTCCTGGCTGTCGTCGGCCGGTTCGATGGTGATGCGACGCTTGTTCTTGTAGTCGCGCCCGAAGCGGATGTAGCCGTCGATCTCCGCGATGATCGCATGGTCCTTGGGGCGGCGTGCCTCGAACAGTTCGGCCATCCGCGGCAGACCGCCGGTGATGTCCTTGGTCTTGGCGCCCTCGCGCGGGATCCGCGCCACCACGTCACCGGCCCTGATCTCCTGCCCGTCCTCGACCGACAGGATCGCATCGACCGACATCGGGTAGGTCACCGGGTTGCCGGCATCGTTGCGCACCGGCTCGCCGGTTTCGGGATCGACGATGATGATCTCGGGCTTGAGATCGTTGCCCTTGGGCGCGGCCCGCCAGTCGATGACGATCTTCTGGGTCATGCCGGTGGCATCGTCGGTCTCTTCGCGCACCGCCACGCCCGAGACCAGATCCACGAACTTCGCGATCCCGCCCTTCTCGGCGATGATCGGCAGGGTGTAGGGATCCCACTCGAACAGCTTGTCGCCGCGCTCCACCTTCTGGCCGTCCCGGACGAACAGCCTGGAGCCATAACCCACCTTGTGGCTGGCACGGTCCTGACCGTGCTCGTCGCGGATGACGAGCTTCATGTTGCGTCCCATCACCATGATCTCGCCCGCCGCATTCTCCAGCGTGATGGCGTTCTCGAACACCACGGTGCCGGCCTGGCTGGCCTCCTGGAAGGACTGCTGGCCACCCTGGGCGACACCGCCGATATGGAAGGTCCGCATGGTCAGCTGCGTGCCCGGCTCGCCGATCGACTGGGCGGCGATGATCCCCACGGCCTCGCCCACGTTCACCATGGTGCCGCGGGCTAGGTCCCGGCCATAGCACATGGCGCAGACGCCTTCCTCGGCCTCGCAGGTGAGCGGGCTGCGGATGCGCGCGGACTGGATCTCGGATTGTTCGATCTTCTCGGCCATGCGTTCGTCGATCAGCTGCCCGGCCGCGACGATCACCTCGTCGGTACCCGGAGCGACGATGTCCTCGGCAGCCACCCGGCCCAGAAGCCGCTCGGACAGGGTGGCGACCACTTCGCCGTCATTTACGGCCGCGGTAGCCGTGATCGCGCGGTCGGTGCCGCAGTCCTGTTCGCGCACGATGCAGTCCTGCGCCACGTCAACCAGGCGGCGGGTAAGATAACCCGAGTTGGCCGTCTTGAGCGCGGTATCGGACAGACCCTTGCGCGCGCCGTGCGTGGAGTTGAAATACTCCAGCACGGTCAGGCCTTCCTTGAAGTTCGAGATGATCGGCGTCTCGATGATGTCACCGCTGGGCTTGGCCATCAGGCCGCGCATGCCGCCCAGTTGCTTCATCTGCGTCACCGACCCCCGGGCGCCGGAATGGGCCATCATGTAGACGCTGTTGGGCTCCATCTCGGCGCCATTCTCGTCCCGCTTCACCGCCGAGATGGACGCCATCATCGCCTCGGTCACGCGGTCGTTGCACTTGGACCAGGCATCGACGACCTTGTTGTACTTCTCGCCCTGGGTGATGAGGCCGTCCATGTACTGCTGCTCGAAATCCTTGACGAGCTCGCGCGTCTCCTCGACGATCTTCCACTTCTCCTCGGGGATCAGCATGTCGTCCTTGCCGAAGGAAATGCCGGCCTTGAATGCCTCGCGGAAGCCCATGGTCATGATCTGGTCGCAGAAGATGACCGACTCCTTCTGCCCGCAATAGCGGTACACGGTGTCGATGACCTGCTGCACCTCTTTCTTGCGCAGAAGGCGGTTGACCAGGTCGAAGGGCGCCTTGGCATTCTTCGGCAGCAGCGCACCCAGCCGGACGCGGCCCGGCGTGGTCTCGTAGCGCTTGACGATCTCGTTGCCTTCGTCGTCGATCTGCGGAATGCGGCAGGTGATGCGCGCGTGCAGATGCACCTCGCCCGCGTTCAGGGCGTGTTCCACCTCTTCGATCGAGGCGAAGATCTTGCCCTCGCCCTTCATCCCCTCGCGCTGCAGCGTGACATAGTAGAGGCCCAGGATCATGTCCTGCGACGGCACGATGATCGGGCTGCCATTGGCCGGGCTGAGGACGTTGTTGGTGGACATCATCAGCACCCGCGCCTCCAGCTGGGCCTCGAGGCTGAGCGGCACGTGCACGGCCATCTGGTCGCCGTCGAAATCGGCGTTGAAGGCCGAACACACCAGCGGATGCAGCTGGATCGCCTTGCCCTCGATCAGCACCGGCTCGAAGGCCTGGATGCCCAGCCTGTGCAGCGTCGGCGCGCGGTTGAGCAGCACCGGGTGCTCGCGGATCACCTCGTCAAGGATGTCCCACACCTCGGGGCGCTCCTTTTCCACCAGCTTCTTGGCCTGCTTGACGGTCGAGGACAGGCCCTTGGCCTCAAGCCGCGAATAGATGAAGGGCTTGAACAGCTCCAGCGCCATCTTCTTGGGCAGGCCGCATTGATGCAGCTTCAGCTCGGGGCCGGTCACGATCACCGAGCGGCCCGAGAAGTCCACCCGCTTGCCCAGAAGGTTCTGGCGGAAGCGGCCCTGCTTGCCCTTGAGCATGTCCGAAAGCGATTTCAACGGCCGCTTGTTGGCCCCGGTGATGACGCGCCCGCGCCGGCCGTTGTCGAACAGCGCATCCACCGCCTCCTGCAGCATGCGCTTTTCGTTGCGCACGATGATGTCGGGGGCGCGCAGCTCGATCAGACGCTTGAGGCGGTTGTTGCGGTTGATGACCCGGCGGTAGAGGTCGTTCAGGTCCGAGGTCGCAAAGCGGCCCCCGTCCAGCGGCACCAGCGGGCGCAGCTCGGGCGGGATCACCGGGATCACCGTCATCACCATCCATTCCGGGCGGTTGCCGGATTCGATGAAGCTTTCGATCACCTTCAGCCGCTTGATGATCTTCTTGGGCTTGAGCTCGCCGGTGGCCTCGGCCAGATCGGCGCGCAGCTGTTCGGCCTCGGCTTCGAGGTCGATCATGGCCAGCATCTCGCGGATCGCCTCGGCGCCGATATTGGCGGTGAAGGCGTCCATGCCGTACTGGTCCTGAGCGTCCATGTACTCTTCTTCGGTCAGCATCTGCCCGTAGGTCAGATCGGTCAGGCCGGGCTCGATGACGACGTAGTTTTCGAAATAGAGCACCCGTTCAAGATCGCGCAGGGTCATGTCCAGCATCAGGCCGATGCGCGAGGGCAGCGACTTCAGAAACCAGATATGGGCCACCGGAGCGGCCAGCTCGATATGGCCCATGCGCTCGCGCCGGACCTTCTGCAGCGTTACCTCGACGCCGCATTTCTCGCAGACCACGCCACGATATTTCATACGCTTGTACTTGCCGCACAGGCACTCGTAATCCTTGACGGGGCCGAAGATGCGGGCGCAGAACAGCCCGTCGCGCTCGGGCTTGAAGGTGCGGTAGTTGATGGTCTCGGGCTTCTTGATCTCGCCATAGGACCAGCTGAGGATCCGCTCGGGGCTGGCCAGCGAGACGCGGATCTCGTCGAACACCTTGGGCGGGGTCAGCGGGTTGAACGGGTTGTTGGTCAGTTCCTGGTTCATCTGGTTGATGTCCTCAAAATCGTGCGGAAGTCGGTGCGACGCGGCAGGAAGGCGTTTTCAAACGCCTTCCCAAGGGCTTTCGAAAGCCCTTATTCCTCGACCTCCGCATCCAGGAGTTCCATGTTCAGGCCGAGTCCGCGAACTTCCTTGACGAGCACGTTGAAGCTCTCGGGAACGCCCGCCTCGAAATTGTCCTCGCCCTTGACGATGCTTTCATAGACCTTGGTCCGGCCCGCCACGTCGTCCGACTTGACGGTGAGCATCTCCTGCAGCGTGTAGGCGGCACCATAGGCCTCCAGCGCCCAGACCTCCATCTCGCCGAAGCGCTGACCGCCGAACTGGGCCTTGCCGCCCAGCGGCTGCTGGGTGACCAGGCTGTAGGGCCCGGTCGAGCGCGCGTGGATCTTGTCGTCCACCAGGTGATGCAGCTTGAGCAGATACTTCATGCCCACGGTCACGGGCCGCGAGAACTGCTCGCCGGTGCGGCCGTCATAGAGGATCGACTGGCCCGAACTGTCGAAGCCCGCGCGGATCAGCGCGTCGTTCACGTCGGCCTCCTTGGCGCCGTCGAAGACCGGCGTGGCGATGGGAACGCCGCGGGTGACGTTGCTGGCAATCTCGACCAGGCGGTCCTCGTCCAGATCCCTGATGCCCTCTTCATAGACATCCTCGCCATAGGCATGGCGCAGCGCCTCGCGCACCGGGGTCAGGTCGCCCGAGCGGCGATATTCCTGCAACGCCTCGTCCACCTTCAGACCCAGACCGCGCGCCGCCCAGCCCATGTGGGTTTCGAGAATCTGGCCCACATTCATCCGCGAGGGCACGCCCAGAGGGTTGAGGCAGATGTCCACCGGCGTGCCGTCGGCCAGGAACGGCATGTCCTCGACCGGCACCACCTTCGAGACCACGCCCTTGTTGCCGTGGCGCCCGGCCATCTTGTCGCCCGGCTGCAGCTTGCGTTTGACGGCGACGAAGACCTTGACCATCTTCATCACCCCCGGCGGCAGGTCGTCGCCGCGGCGGACCTTCTCCACCTTGTCCTCGAAGCGGGCATCGAGGGCGCGCTTTTGCGCCTCGTACTGCTCGTGCAGGGCCTCGACCGCCTGGGCATCGGCCTCGTCCCCCAGTGCCAACTGCCACCACTGGCCGCGGGTCAGGGTCTCCAGCAGCTCTTCGGTGATCTCGGAGCCTGCCTTGACGCCGCGGGGGCCCTTGACCGCGGTCTTGCCCAGAAGCAGCGATTTCAGCCGCGCATAGATGTTGCGGTCGAGGATCGCCAGCTCGTCATCGCGGTCGCGGGCCAGGCGCTCGACCTCCTCGCGTTCGATCTGCAGCGCACGCTCGTCCTTTTCCACCCCGTGGCGGTTGAACACGCGCACCTCGACCACGGTGCCGAAATCGCCCGGCTTCACCCGCAGCGAAGTGTCGCGCACGTCCGAGGCCTTTTCCCCGAAGATCGCGCGCAGCAGCTTTTCTTCCGGCGTCATCGGGCTTTCGCCCTTGGGGGTGATCTTGCCCACCAGGATGTCGCCCGGCTGCACGTCGGCGCCGATATAGACGATGCCGGCCTCGTCGAGATTGCGCAGCGCCTCCTCGCCGACATTGGGAATGTCGCGGGTGATTTCCTCGGGGCCCAGCTTGGTGTCGCGGGCGGCGACCTCGAACTCCTCGATATGGATCGAGGTGAACACGTCGTCCTGGGCGATGCGCTCGGAGATCAGGATCGAGTCCTCGTAGTTGTAGCCGTTCCAGGGCATGAAGGCGACGACCACGTTCTTGCCCAGCGCCAGCTCGCCCATGTCGGTGGAGGGGCCGTCGGCGATGACCTCGCCCTTCTCGACCTTCTGCCCCACCTTCACCAGCGGCCGCTGGTTGATGCAGGTGTTCTGGTTCGAGCGCTGGAACTTGCGCATCCGGTAGATGTCCACCCCGGCATCGCCCAGTTCCAGATCCTCGGTGGCGCGGATGACGATGCGCTGGGCATCGACCTGATCGACCACGCCGCCGCGGCGGGCCTGGATGGCGGCACCGGAATCGATCGCCACCTTGCCCTCCATGCCGGTGCCCACCAGCGGCGCCTCGGCCCGCAACAGCGGCACCGCCTGGCGCTGCATGTTCGAGCCCATCAGCGCCCGGTTGGCGTCGTCGTTCTCAAGGAAGGGAATCAGCGACGCCGCCACCGACACCAGCTGCTTCGGCGAGACGTCGATCAGGTCCACGGTTTCGCGCGGGGCCAGCATGTAATCGCCGGCGCGGCGGGTGGAGACCAGGTCGTTCACGAAGCGCCCCTCTTCGTCCAGCGTCGCGTTCGCCTGGGCGATGGTGTGGCGCATCTCCTCGGTGGCGGACATGTAATGGACCTCGTCGGTCACCTTGCCGTCCTTCACCACCCGGTAGGGGGTTTCGATGAAGCCATACTTGTTCACCCGCGCGAATGTCGCCAGGCTGTTGATCAGGCCGATATTCGGCCCTTCCGGCGTCTCGATCGGACACATCCGGCCGTAATGGGTGGGGTGCACGTCGCGCACCTCGAAGCCGGCGCGCTCGCGGGTCAGACCGCCCGGCCCCAGCGCCGAGAGGCGGCGCTTGTGGGTCACCTCGGACAGCGGGTTGGTCTGGTCCATGAACTGGCTCAGCTGCGAGGAACCGAAGAACTCGCGCACCGCCGCCGCCGCCGGCTTGGCGTTGATCAGATCCTGCGGCATCACCGTGTCGATTTCCACCGAGGACATGCGCTCCTTGATGGCGCGTTCCATCCGCAGCAGGCCGACGCGATACTGGTTCTCCATCAGCTCGCCCACCGAGCGCACCCGGCGGTTGCCAAGATGGTCGATGTCGTCCACCTCGCCCTTGCCGTCGCGCAGCTCGACCAGGGCCTTGATGCAGGCGACGATATCCTCGCGGTCCAGCGTGCGCTGGGTGTCGGGCTTGTCCAGCGCCAGGCGCATGTTCATCTTGACCCGGCCCACGGCGGACAGGTCATAGCGCTCGCTGTCGAAGAACAGGCTGTCGAACAGGGCGCTGGCGGCCTCGACGGTGGGCGGCTCGCCCGGCCGCATCACGCGATAGATGTCCATCAGCGCGCTTTCGCGGTTCCAGTTCTTGTCCACCGCCATGGTGTTGCGGATGTAGGGGCCGACATTGATGTTGTCGATGTCGAGCACCGGGATCTCGGTGAAGCCGGCATCGAGCAGCTCCTTCACGGTGCCGCCGGTCAGCATGCCGTCCTTGTCGTATTCCAGCGTCAGCTCGTCGCCGGCCTCGACATAGATGGCGCCGGTTTCCTCGTTGATGATGTCGCGGGCCACGAACTTGCCGGCGATATGATCGAAGGGAACCAGAAGATGGGTGATCTTCCCCTCTTCCTTCCACTTCTTGACCATGCGCGGCGTGACTTTCTTGCCTGCCTCGCAGATCACCTCGCCGGTATCGGCATCCACGAGATCGTACTGCGGGCGGGTGCTGCGCACACGGTCGGGGAAAAATTCGGTCACCCAGCCCTCGCCCTTGCGCAGGCTGTAGGTGACGGAGTCGTAATAGGCATCCATGATGCCTTCCTGGTCCAGCCCCAGCGCATACAGCAGGGTCGTCACCGGCAGCTTGCGGCGCCGGTCGATGCGGGCATGGACGATGTCCTTGGCGTCGAATTCGAAATCCAGCCACGAGCCGCGATAGGGAATGATCCGGCAGGCATAGAGCAGCTTGCCCGAGCTGTGCGTCTTGCCCTTGTCGTGATCGAAGAACACGCCCGGAGAGCGGTGCATCTGGCTGACGATCACCCGCTCGGTGCCGTTGACGATGAAGGTGCCGTTGGGGGTCATGAGCGGCATGTCGCCCATGAACACGTCCTGCTCCTTGATGTCCTTGACCGAGCGCGCGCCGGTGTCCTCGTCCACGTCGAACACGATCAGCCGCAGCGTGACCTTCAGCGGCGCGCTGTAGGTCATGTCGCGCTGCATGCATTCCTCGACATCGTATTTCGGCTTCTCGAGTTCGTATTTCACGAATTCGAGCACGGCGGTTTCGTTGAAATCCTTGATCGGGAACACCGACTGGAAGACGCCCATGATCCCTTCGCCATCCTGCGGCTCGGGGCCTTCGCCGGACTTCAGGAACAGCTCGTACGAGGATTTCTGAACCTCGATCAGGTTCGGCATCTCCAGCACTTCGCGGATCTTGCCGTAATATTTGCGAAGACGTTTCTGGCCAATGAAGCTTTGCGCCATGTCAGAGGTCACCTCTATCAGTTCTCACCGGTCGGGCGGGCCGCCGGGCACCGGCCCCCCTGACCATTCGAGACAGCGTGTCAGGATCAATTCATGGCCACCATCCCGACCGATGGCCTCCCGATCCCCGAACTCCGCCCTGGAAAGCGCCCCGCCCGGCGCGGTTCGACCGCGCGTCGAGGCCCTTTCCAAGACAGGTTCGGCCGGGCCCGGGAATCCCGGACCCAGCCCAGTTTCAAACAGCGTCGGGCAAGGCCCGCCGCGCATCCTCAGGCCACTTCGACCTCGGCGCCGGCGGCTTCCAGCTTGCCCTTGACCTCTTCGGCCTCTTCCTTGCTCACGCCTTCCTTGACCTTGCCGCCGGATTCGACCAGCTCCTTGGCCTCTTTCAGGCCCAGGCCGGTCAGGGCGCGCACTTCCTTGATCACGTTGATCTTCGAGGCGCCGGGCGACTTCAGGATGACGTCGAATTCGGTCTTTTCCTCTTCGGCCGCGCCGCCGGCATCGCCACCGGCCGCCGCCACCATCACCGCGCCGCCAGCGGCGGGCTCGATGCCGTATTCGTCCTTGAGGATGTTCTTCAGTTCCTGGGCTTCCAGGAGGGTCAGGCCAACGATTTCTTCGGCCAGTTTCTTCAGATCAGCCATTGTTCAGCTCTTTCCGTTTCCAGTTTGTGTGTTCCAACGCCGGAGAGACAACCCCCGCGCCAGTCAGTCCAATGCCGTCGCTTATGCGGCTTCCGCCTTCTCTTCGATGGTCGAAAGAATGCTTGCGATGTTGCTTGCAGGTGCGCCAATGGCCCCGGCGATGTTCGATGCGGGGGCGCCGATCATGCCGGCGATCTGAGCGATGAGCTCTTCGCGCGACGGCATCTTCGACACGGCCTCGACACCGGCCCGGTCCAGGAACGTCTCGCCCATTGCGCCGCCAAGGATCTCGAACTTCTTGTTCGCCTTGGCAAAATCCTCGGCGACCTTGGCGGCCGCCACCGGATCTTCGGAATAGGTGAGAACGGTCATGCCCGTCAGCAGTTCGGCCATGCGTTCACACGGCTTGCCTTCCAGGGCGATCTTGGCGAGCCTGTTCTTGGCAACACGCA
The DNA here is from genome assembly GCF_055386745.1 of Piezobacter thermophilus. Lineage (NCBI taxonomy): Bacteria > Pseudomonadati > Pseudomonadota > Alphaproteobacteria > Rhodobacterales > Paracoccaceae > Piezobacter > Piezobacter thermophilus. Next base: position 2,875,720 of record NZ_AP042380.1, read on the forward strand.
CGGACGAGCCCGCTTCGCGTGCACGCGCGCGCAGGTCCTGCATTTCGGCAACTGTCAGACCGACGTAGTGGGCAACCACCACGACGCCAGAGCTTTCGAAGATCTGGCCGAGTTCCTCGACCACTTTCTCTTTCTGGGCTCTATCCACAGTTTTACTCCAAGTTTGGGACGCGTCCTGTGCGCCCCGGCTCAAGTCTGCCGGATCAGATCCGACGTTCAGGTCCGAATTACGGGGCTGAGCCAAGATGCGCCCGAAGGCAGAGCCCTCGGCCAATCTGGTCTTTCCCGTCTCGGGCAGGAAGATTAAGACCCGGCTCGCGGGCCACCCGCCGTCTTGGACGAAACGAAACAAAGCGCACGACGAATCGCACGCTTTGCCTCGCGGCGCCTGCTTAAGCCGGATCGCGCCCGATGCCAAGAGCAAATCCGGCTCTTTTTCATCCCGCCGGCAGGCCGCGGGCCTGGGCACAAAAGCGAAACGGCGCGCCCCGAAAGGCGCGCCGCGCGGATCGCCCTCCCCCGGGGAGGACGGCCGGATCACTCTTCGCTGTTGGCGTCGGCCACATCCACGCTGACGCCCGGCCCCATGGTCGAGCTGAGCGAGATCTTCTTCATGTAGGTGCCCTTGGCGCCCGAGGGCTTGGCCCGGGCGACCGCACTGACGAAGGCGCGCACGTTCTCGGCCAGCTTTTCGGCATCGAAGGATACCTTCCCCACGCCGGCATGAATCACGCCGGCCTTCTCGACCTTGAACTGGACCTCGCCGCCCTTGGCCTTCTTCACCGCCTCGGCCACGTCCATGGTCACCGTGCCGACCTTGGGGTTCGGCATCAGGTTGCGCGGACCCAGAATCTTGCCCAGACGGCCGACGATCGGCATCATGTCGGGGGTGGCGATGCAGCGGTCGAAGTCGATCTTGCCCTGCTGGATCTGTTCCATCAGGTCCTCGGCACCGACGATGTCGGCCCCGGCCTCTTTCGCCTCGTCGGCCTTGGGTCCGCGGGCGAAGACGGCAACGCGAACATCCTTGCCGGTGCCGTTGGGCAGGGTCACGACGCCGCGCACCATCTGGTCGGCATGGCGCGGATCGACGCCGAGATTGACCGCGATCTCGACGGTTTCATCGAATTTCGCCTTCGCCGTTTCCTTGACCAGCTTGACGGCCTCGTCCACGGGCAGGTTCTTCTTGTCCGCAACCAGTTCGCGCGCAGCGCGCATGCGTTTTCCGATCTTGGCCATCCTACTTCACCTCGATGCCCATGGACCGGGCGCTGCCGACGATGATCTTCATCGCCGCTTCGATATCATTGGCGTTCAGATCCTTCATCTTCGCCTCGGCGATTTCGCGGATCTGCGCGACGGTCACGGTGCCCACCGTCTCGCGCGACGGCTTGTTGGCGCCCGACTGGATCTTGGCGGCCTTCTTCAGGAAATACGACGCCGGCGGCGTCTTGATTTCCATGGTGAAGGACTTGTCCTGATAATAGCTGATGATGGTCGGGCAGGGCGCGCCAGGTTCCAGATCTGCCGTCTTGGCGTTGAACGCCTTGCAGAACTCCATGATGTTGATCCCGCGCTGACCCAGCGCCGGACCCACCGGCGGCGACGGGTTCGCCTGACCTGCGGGCACCTGAAGCTTCAGCGTGCCTACGAGTTTCTTGGCCATCGGCCTTTCTCCTTTTCCAACGCCCTCGGGGCGCGCCCCTCGGGTTGTTTCCGGCGGAATGCTCCGCCACCGTTGTGCGGTCCGGCCCCGGCGACGCGTCGCCGGCGGCCTCCCGCGCTGATGGGCCTGACGGCCCGATCCCCGGTTACCGGCCTAGTTCAGCTTGGTAACCTGGGTGAAATCCAGCTCGACCGGGGTTTCCCGACCGAAGATCGAGACGGTGACCTTCAGCTTCTGGCTGTCTTCGTCCACTTCCTCGACCATGCCCTCGAAATCCTCGAAGGGGCCATCGTTGACCTTCACCTTTTCGCCCACGTCGAAGTGGATCAGCGTGCGCGGCTGCTCTTCGCCTTCCTGCACGCGGTTCAGGATCTGGTTCACCTCGGCATCCCGCATCGGCATCGGGCGCCCCTGCGGCCCCAGGAACCCGGTCACCCGGTTGATCGAGTTGATGAGGTGGTAGCCCTCGTCCGACATTTCCATGTGCACGAGAACATAGCCCGGCATGAAGCGCCGCTCGGTGGTGACCTTCTTGCCGCGGCGCACCTCGATCACCTCTTCGGTGGGCACCAGAACCTCGTCGATCTGGTCCTCAAGTCCCTTCTCGGCAACAAGGGTCCTGATCTGCTCGGCGATCTTTTTCTCGAAATTCGAGAGAACGCTGACCGAATACCACCGCTTCGCCATGACCCTTGTCGTCCTTCGTCCTGTCCGGCACCCTTGGACAGGGCCGCCGCAAACGTGATTTCCCCGGTGGAGCGACCACCGCCTTGAGGAACAAAAAGCGGCGCGCAACTCGAATCGCCGCACGCCCGTTCCACAACAAGGCCGTCACCTAACCGGCAAATGCCGCAGGATCAAGAGGGCGATCGGGAAAGACGGAAAACGAACCGCCCCGCACCGCCGGCGTCAGCCGAAATAGGCCAGCAGCCCCTGCAGCCCGGTCCTGATGATGAGATCGACCAGAGAGAAGAAGACGGCGGTCAGGGCGGCCATGATGAACACCATGACCGTGGTCAGGAACACCTCGCGCCGGGTCGGCCAGACGACCTTGGAGATCTCGGCGCGGACCTGCTGGATGAACTGGATGGGGTTGGTGGAGGCCATGGATCTGCCCGCTCTTGTATCGGTATGCCGGGGCACATAACGGGACCGCGCGGCGATTTCAAGGCGAATGCCCTCGCCCGTGCAGAGCGGAGGCGGATAACCGGATGTGGTGGCGTCCGGAAAATGGCAGGGGCAGCAGGATTCGAACCCGCGACCTACGGTTTTGGAGACCGTCGCTCTACCAACTGAGCTATACCCCTAACTGTCGGCCCGTCCTATGCCAGAGCAACCCGGACTGGGCAAGAGGGAAAAATGTCTCCTGCCCGCCTTCCCTGCGTCCGGCTTGCAAGACGGGCGGGTTTGTCTATGAGTGGCGCGGGCCAGAAGCAAGACATCCCGAGGAAAGCCCAGCCGTGAGCCTGAGAAAGCGGATCGCCGACAGCGCCTGGTTCAACCGCTCGGTCGAGGCGGCGGTGGCCGGCTGGATCCGCATTGCCCATGACCGGTCGAAATGGCGCCGGATCGGGTTCGAGCCGATGGACGCCGCGCTGCGCGCGGGCGAGCCGGTGATCGTCGCCCTGTGGCATCAGCGGCTGATGATGTCGCCCTACCTGTTCGATACCCGGCTGGGGCCGATCTGCACCCTGACCTCGGGGGCGCGCGCCGGACGGCTTGCCGGGCAGGTGCAGGCCCGCTTCGGCTTCGGCACCATCGCCATGCACAGCCACCGCCGCCATGTCGCCCTGTCGCGCGAGGTACTGGGCAAGATCCGCAGCGGTCATTCGATCGGCATCGCCACCGACGGCCCCCGTGGACCGGCCCGCGTGGCCTCGACCGTGCCCCTGGTCTGGGCGCGCGCCTCGGGCTGCCGGATCTTCGTGGTCAGCTTCTCCGCCAACCGGGTGCTGGAGCTGCCCACATGGGACCGCATGTGGCTGCCGGTGCCGTTTTCGCGCGGCGTGCTGATGTGCCGGGAATGGAAGGAAACGGTGCCGCGCAAGCCTTCGGACGAGGAAACCGAGACCCTGCGCCAGAAGCTTCAGGAGGCGCTGAACGCGGTGACCGATGCCGCCGACCGCGCCGCGGGGCGCCTGCCGGAAAAGAGTGACCGGCAGGAAAGGTGACGGGCGGCCCGGCCCGTCGCGGCGGCTGCCCCCCCCCCCCCGGGAAAACGCAAAATGCCCGGCCAATCGACCGGGCATTGCGATGTCATCTGAAACGTCGGCGTCTGCGCGATCACTCGATGATCTTGGAGACGACGCCGGCGCCGACGGTGCGGCCGCCCTCGCGGATGGCGAAGCGCAGGCCGTCCTCCATGGCGATCGGTGCGATCAGCTCGACCGAGAACGACACGTTGTCCCCCGGCATCACCATCTCCGTCCCCTCGGGCAGCGTCACCGTCCCGGTCACATCCGTCGTGCGGAAGTAGAACTGCGGACGGTAGTTGGCAAAGAACGGCGTGTGACGACCACCCTCTTCCTTGGTCAGGATGTAGGCCTCGGCCTCGAACTTGGTGTGCGGCGTCACCGAGCCCGGCTTGCACAGCACCTGACCGCGCTCCACCTCGTCGCGGCCGATGCCCCGCAGCAGAGCGCCGATGTTGTCGCCCGCCTCGCCACGATCCAGAAGCTTGCGGAACATCTCGACCCCGGTGCAGGTGGTCTTCTGCGTCGGGCGGATGCCCACGATCTCCACCTCGTCGCCCACATTGATCACCCCGCGCTCGACCCGGCCGGTCACGACCGTGCCGCGGCCCGAGATCGAGAACACGTCCTCGATCGGCATCAGGAACGGCTGATCGACCGCGCGCTCGGGCGTCGGGATGTACTCGTCCACCGCCTTCATCAGCTCGCGGATCGAGTTCTCGCCGATCTCGGGGTTGTTGCCCTCAAGCGCGGCCAGCGCCGAGCCCTTGATGATCGGAATGTCGTCGCCGGGGAACTCGTAGGAACTCAGCAGCTCGCGGATCTCCATCTCCACCAGCTCCAGCAGCTCTTCGTCGTCAACCTGATCGACCTTGTTCATGTAGACCACCAGCGCCGGAACACCCACCTGGCGGGCCAGCAGGATGTGCTCGCGCGTCTGCGGCATCGGGCCGTCGGCGGCGGACACCACCAGGATCGCGCCGTCCATCTGCGCCGCACCCGTGATCATGTTCTTCACGTAGTCGGCGTGGCCGGGGCAGTCCACGTGGGCGTAGTGGCGGTTCTCGGTCTCGTATTCCACATGCGCCGTCGAGATCGTGATCCCGCGGGCCTTCTCCTCGGGCGCGCCGTCGATCTCGTCATAGGCCTTGAAGTCGCCGTAATACTTCGTGATCGCAGCCGTCAGCGTCGTCTTGCCGTGGTCAACGTGGCCGATCGTGCCGATGTTCACATGCGGTTTCGTCCGCTCAAACTTTTCCTTTGCCATCCTGAGGCGCCCTTTTGCTGAATTTCGGGGTCACGCGACCCGGTTTGCGTCTGCGCGCGCGACATATTGGGTTCGGCACGGAAAATCAAGCGTCCAGACGCCCCGGAGACAGCCGGCGGGCGGTGGCGCTCACTTGGTGGCGGCCTGCGGTTTCTTCTCGGGCGGATTGAACACCGGATCGTCGGTAAACCAGCCGTATTCGGCGCGTTGCTCGGCCAGCCACTGCTCCAGCATCTTCGCCGCATTGAAGGCCAGGCCGTTGAGCTGCTCTTCGCGGGTCCGGCTGTTGCCCGACCCGACCAGGAACGAGGAGGCCTCGGTGTCCTCGAACACGATCATCTGGTGCGGCTTGTCGTTCAGCTTGCGCCCCTCGGCATCGTCCCAGACCGTGACGAACAGGATCAGCGCCGATTTCGGCGTGTAGACCAGCGGCACCCCCCGCGGCGCCAGCATGTAGCCTTCGACGCTGATGCCAAGGTGATAAAGAGCCCCGCCGTCGTAGCGTCCCAGCCGCGCGTCGATCGCCGATGTCAGCGCGTCGATCCATTCTTCCTTGGTGGCCTCGCGCGAAATCGGGCCCTTCTGCATCTTGGGCGCCACCACGACGTTGTAGCCCAGTTCGAAATCTCCGAGGTCGAGCATCGGCTCGTCCACGACCATCGGTTCGGTCCGGGCGCAACCGACCAGAACCGTCAGACCGATCAACAGGGCAAGAATCCGGGTCATGGCATCTCCAGTCCAACAGGATGCGGCCGCTGATAGCGCACCGGCCGCATCATCGCAATTCGCGCGCCCGCGCATCGGCACGGGGGCGCCGGCGCGCGCCGCTCAGCGGAAACGCCAGTCACGCGGGAACCCGTAGGGCGGCTTCCTGCCGACGCCGGCCCGCCTGCCCAGCCATTCGCTCAGGTCGGGTTCGTGCCGGGTCTTGCCGCCGCCCATCTCCCAGCTCAACCCTTCGGACCAGTTGAAGGTGGTCAGATCGGACAGCCCGCCATCCAGTTCAAGCGTGCCCTGCCGCCCCCGCGCCATGTTGTATTTCTGAAGCCGCACCCCCTTGCCACGGGTCATTTCAGGCAACTCCGACACCGGAAAGACGAGAAACTTGCCGTTCTGGCTGACCACCGCCACGTGATCGCCCTCGACCCGGCGGCAGACGCGGGCACGGTCGTCGCCCTTGACATTGAGAACCTGCTTGCCCGCCCGGGTCTGCGCCACCACATCGTCCTCGGGCACGATGAACCCGTTGCCGGCGCTGGATGCCACCAGCAATTTCGCGCCCGGCCGGTGCACGAACAGATCCACGATTTCGACCTCGTTGGGCAGATCGACCATCAGGCGCAGCGGTTCCCCCAGCCCGCGCCCGCCGGGCAGGTTGGCCGCGGCAACCGTATAGAACCGCCCGTTCGAGCCGAACACCAGCAACTTGTCCGTGGTCTCGGCATGAAAGATGAACCGCGGCCCGTCGCCGTCGCGGAACTTCAGCTCGCGGTTGAGATCGATATGGCCGGTCATGGCCCGGATCCAGCCCATTTTCGAACAGACCACGGTGATCGGCTCGCGCTCGATCATCGCCTCGATGGGCACCTCCTCGTCGGCGCCGGCCTCGGCGAAGCGGGTCCGCCGGGCGCCGCCGGGCCAGTCCTTGCCGAACTTCTTCTTCGTCTCCTTCAGCTGGTCCGAGATCTTCGCCCATTGCAGGGACTCGTCCTCGAGCAGATCTTCGAGTGCCACGCGCTCTTCCATCAGCGCGTCCCTCTCGCGCACGAGCTCCAGCTCCTCCAACCGCCGCAGAGAGCGCAGCCGCATGTTCAGGATGGCATCGACCTGAACCTCGCTGAGCTGCCCGTCCGCGTCGGGCGCCGGCGACAGGTAGTCCTTTTCGGACAGGGCGCGGGGGTGGTCGCGGCCCCAGTCCTCGCGCATCAGCGCGGCCTTGGGGTCGTCGTCATAGCGGATGATGTCGATGACCCGGTCGAGGTTCAGGAAGGCGATGATGAAGCCTTCCAGCACTTCCAGCCGGTGGTCGATCTTGCCCAGCCGGTGCCGCGACCGGCGCAGCAGCACCTCGCGCCGATGGTCGAGAAAGGCGCGCAGCACCTCCTTCATCGAACAGACCTTCGGCGTCACCCCGTCGATCAGCACGTTCATGTTCAGGCTGAACCGCACCTCCAGATCCGAGTTGCGGAAGAGCAGCCCCATCAGCACCTCCGGGTCCACGTTGCGCGAGCGGGGTTCGAGGATCAGGCGGATGTCGTCGGCGCTTTCGTCCCGGACATCGGCAAGGATGGGAACCTTGCGGGTCTGGATCAGCTCGGCCAGCTTCTCGATCAGCTTCGATTTCTGGACCTGATAGGGGATTTCCGTGACCACGATCTGCCACTGGCCGCGGCCCAGATCCTCTTTCTTCCAGCTGGCGCGCAGCCGGAAGGACCCCCGCCCGGTGCGATAGGCCCGGGCGATGTTTTCGGGCGGCTCGACGATGACGCCGCCGGTGGGAAAGTCGGGGCCGGGAACGTATTTCAGAAGCGTGTCGTCGCGCGCATCCGGCGTGCGGATCAGATGCAGGCAGGCATCGACCAGCTCGGCGATGTTGTGGGGCGGGATGTTGGTGGCCATGCCCACCGCGATGCCGCTGGCGCCGTTGGCCAGAAGGTTGGGAAAGCTGGCAGGCAGCACCACCGGTTCGCGCAGCGTGCCATCGTAGTTGTCGCGGAAATCGACCGCGTCCTCGTCGAGCCCCTCCAAGAGCGCCTCGGCGACCACGGTCATGCGGGCCTCGGTATAGCGCGAGGCCGCCGGGTTGTCGCCGTCGATATTGCCGAAATTGCCCTGCCCGTCCACCAGCGGATAGCGGACGTTGAAATCCTGCGCCAGCCGCGCCATCGCGTCGTAGATGGCCGCGTCGCCATGGGGGTGATAGTTGCCCATCACGTCGCCGCTGATCTTGGCCGACTTGCGGAACCCGCCCGAGGACGACAGCCGCAGTTCACGCATGGCGAACAATATGCGCCGGTGAACGGGTTTCAGCCCGTCCCGGGCATCGGGCAGCGCCCGGTGCATGATGGTGGACAGGGCGTAGGTGAGGTAGCGTTCGCCGATCGCGCGGCGCAACGGCTCGGATATTTCCTGCCCTCTGTCCGGCAACTTCATGTTGGGGTCATCCACGGTGTCGGTCATAGATGCTGTGATACGCGCCTCGACGCGCAGGGTAAAGCCGCACCACGAGGTTATCCACGGCAAATCGGCCCTGCCCGTGGCGCGAGGCCGGCGGAAGAAATTTCCCTTTTGCCCGTGCACCGTCATGATCTAACGTCCGGCGAAGGGCAGGAAACGGCGCGATCATGAACGGCAGGACAATTCTCATCACCGGATGTTCCAGCGGCATCGGACTGGACGCGGCGCGGGGCCTGAAGGGGCGCGGCTGGCGCGTCTTCGCCTCGTGCCGCAAGGCGGAGGACTGCGCACGGCTGCGCGCCGAAGGCTTCGACAGCCCGCGCATCGACTATACCGAGCCCGCCAGCATCGAAACCGGGCTGGCCGAGGTTCTTGAGGCCACCGGCGGGCGGCTGGACGCGCTGTTCAACAACGGCGCCCACGGCCTGCCCGGCGCGGTCGAGGATCTGCCCACCGAGGCCCTGCGCCAGATTTTCGAGACCAACTTCTTCGGCTGGCACGAGCTGACCCGACAGGTGATCCCGGTCATGCGGGCACAGGGCGCGGGACGGATCGTGCAGAACTCGTCGATTCTGGGCTTCATCGCCTTTCCCTGGCGGGGCGCCTATGTGGCGACCAAATTCGCGCTGGAGGGTCTGACCGACACGCTGCGGCTGGAACTGCGCGGCAGCGGCATCCACGTCATCCTGATCGAGCCGGGCCCGATCACCTCGCGCATCCGGGAAAACTCGATCCCCTGGTTCGAACGCTACATCGACTGGGAAAACTCGGCCCTGCGCGAGAAATACGAGAAAAGCCTGCTCAAACGCCTCTATGAAAGCCGCGGACCGGACCGCTTCGAACTGCCGGCTTCGGCGGTCACGGAAAGGCTGATCCATGCACTCGAATCGCCGCGCCCGCGCGCGCATTACCGGGTGACGACACCGACCCGGCTGGCGGCCTTGCTGCGCCGGATCCTGCCCGTGCGCGCGATCGACCGGATACTTTCCCGCCTGTGAGGCAAAAAGCCGGTCGCAATTTCCCCCACGACGGTCTAGACCGGAGACAGTGACGGAACGCGCGGAAAACGGCATGAACGATCCCCTCTATACCCTCATCCTCGTGGCCATGCTGGCGGTGGTCGTGGTGCTGGCCATCGGCATCGGCGGCTTCGCCAAGGGCGGCAGGTTCAACGCGAAATACGCCAACCTGATGATGCGCCTGCGCATCCTGTTCCAGGCCATCGCGGTGGTGCTGATCGTGCTCTACGTCTATCTGCGCACACGAAGCGGGTGACGGGCATGGTGGTCCTGAACAGGATATACACGCGCACGGGCGATGCCGGCGACACCGCGCTTGGCGATGGGCGGCGCGTGCCCAAGAACGCAGCCCGCGTGAACGCCTATGGCACCGTGGATGAACTCAATGCGTTCGTCGGCGTCGCCCGGCTCGAGGTCGGGGATGACGACGACATGGACGATGCGCTTTCGCGCATCCAGAACGACCTGTTCGACCTCGGCGCCGATCTCTGCCGGCCCGACATGAGCAAGGATGCCGAAGCCGACTACCCGCCCCTGCGCATGGTTCCGGCCCAGGTCGAGCGGCTCGAGATCGAGATCGACGCCATGAATGCCGGGCTGGAGCCGCTGCGCAGCTTCATCCTTCCCGGCGGTGCGCCGCTGGCTGCGCAACTGCATGTCTGCCGCACCGTCGCCCGCCGGGCCGAGCGGCTTGCCGTGGCGCTGGCTGCGGAAGAAGAGGTGAACCCGGCCGCAATCCGCTATCTCAACCGGCTGAGCGACTGGTTCTTCGTCGCTGCGCGCGTGGCCAACAATGGCGGGCGCGACGACATCCTCTGGGTTCCGGGCGCGAACCGCTGAGCGCGACGCCCCCTGTCCACCCGGCGCCACGGCATCTCAGGACGTCGATCAGAAACATTCTCGCAATATTGTTGCGCGATTGCAGCAGAACGCGACGTCGTTGAGCGCTAACGTGACGATTTTGCCCTGTTGCGACGCCGCATCTGCCGGTATCTGTGCCGCGAGACCAATCCGGGAGTCGCCTGGGCGGCTTGCCGAACCTGCAAGGAGAGAGCGCGAAGATGAAGGTTCTTGTGCCCGTCAAGCGCGTGATCGACTATAACGTGAAAGTCCGCGTCAAGGCGGATGGCAGCGGTGTCGATCTCGCCAACGTCAAGATGTCGATGAACCCGTTCGACGAGATTGCCGTGGAAGAGGCGATCCGCCTGAAGGAGAAAGGCCAGGCCGACGAGATCGTCGTCGTCTCCATCGGCGTCAAGCAGGCGCAGGAGACCCTGCGCACCGCGCTGGCCATGGGTGCCGACCGGGCGATTCTGGTGGTGGCCGCCGATGACGTCCACACCGACATCGAACCGCTTGCGGTGGCCAAGATTCTCGCCAAGGTCGTCGAAGAGGAACAGCCCGGCCTCGTCCTCGCCGGCAAGCAGGCGATCGACAACGACATGAACGCCACCGGCCAGATGCTGGCCGCGCTGCTGGGCTGGGCCCAGGCCACCTTCGCCAGCGAGCTGAACATCGAGGGCGATCACGCCCTGGTCACCCGCGAGGTGGATGGCGGGCTGCAGACCATCCGGGTGAAGATGCCCGCGATCGTCACCGTCGATCTGCGCCTGAACGAGCCGCGCTATGCCTCGCTGCCCAACATCATGAAGGCCAAGAAGAAGCCGCTGGAGGAAAAGACCGCCGCCGATTACGGGGTGGACGTGTCGCCGCGGCTGGAAGTCCTCAAGACCGAGGAACCGCCGGCGCGGGCGGCAGGCGTCATCGTGGGTTCGGTGGACGAACTGGTCGGGAAACTCAAGGAAGCGGGGGTGGTGTGATGGCTGTTCTTCTTCTGGCCGAAGTCAACAACGGCGAACTGGCGCTGGACGCCACCGCCAAGGCCGTGACAGCGGCGCGCCAGCTTGGCGACGTCACCGTTCTGGCCGCGGGCGCCCATGCCGCCGCAGCGGGCGAAGCGGCCGCGAAGATCGACGGCGTGAAAAAGGTCCTGGTGGCCGAGGATCCCTCGCTGGGCCACCGGCTGGCCGAAGCCACCGCGGCGCTGATCGTCAGCCTTGCGGACGACTACGACCACATCGTCGCCCCGGCCACTACCGATGCCAAGAATGTCATGCCGCGCGTGGCTGCCCTGCTGGACGTGATGGTGATTTCGGATGTCTCCGGCATCGTTGATGGCGACACCTTCGAACGCCCGATCTACGCCGGCAACGCGGTACAGACGGTGCGCTCGAAAGATCCGAAAAAGGTCGTCACCATCCGCACCTCGACCTTCGATGCCGCCGGCGAGCAGGCCCCGGCTCCGGTGGAAACCGTTTCGGCCGTGGCCGATCCAGGCCTGTCGGAATGGGTCGAGGACAAGGTGGCCGAAAGCGACCGCCCCGAGCTGACCTCGGCCAAGGTGGTGGTCTCGGGCGGCCGCGGCGTGGGCTCGGAAGAGAATTTCGCCCTGATCGAGAAACTGGCCGACAAGCTGGGCGCGGCAGTGGGCGCCTCGCGCGCGGCGGTCGATTCGGGCTATGCGCCGAACGACTGGCAGGTGGGCCAGACCGGCAAGGTCGTCGCCCCCGAGCTTTACGTCGCCGTGGGGATCTCGGGCGCGATCCAGCACCTTGCGGGGATGAAGGATTCAAAGATCATCGTCGCCATCAACAAGGACGAAGAGGCGCCGATCTTCCAGGTTGCCGATTACGGCCTTGTCGCCGACCTGTTCCAGGCAGTGCCGGAGCTGATCGAAAAGCTGGACTGAGGCGGAAACCGGACTCCGGCCCCGCCGCGGCCCCTTCGAGCCATGCAGGAACGCGAAAGGCCCGCCCCGAAGGCGGGCCTTTTCCGATTCAGAGATGCTGCGCCAGCACCGGGGCAAGACAGGCGGCGATATCCCGGTGGGTCGCAGGCCCCACCAGATGCGCCGCTGCCGGAGCCGATGCGGCGCGAGCCGACATGTCGCCCAGCTCGCCGGCCATGCCCGCCCCCGTCACCTCGACCGTGACCAGGTCGGCCGCATCCCGGCGCAGGACATTGACGGCCTCGTCGGCGACAAAAAGCGGATCGGGGCCAAGCACCGAATCCACGCCCTCCCGGTAGCGCAGCCAGAGCAGGCAGACCGGGCGACCGATGGCGCGGATCTTCAGACGCATCCGCGCCAGCCAAGCCTGTTCCAGTTCGCTCCGAACCAGGGCAAAGCGATCCTCGGAGACCGCCCGCAACGCGCCCAGCATGTGACGCGTGAAGTGGAACTCGGTGAAATCCACCTCCGGGTAGATCGCGGTCAGGATCTGCGAGGCTGCCAGAAACCGGTCATTGCGCCGGGGATGAACCCGGTAGAACCGGTTTGACAGGTTCTGGGCACCGGGCAGCTGGATCACCACCATCTCGGCACCCTGAGCGATGCGCATCGTCTCGGGGTCGTGAATGAAGGCATCCAGCCCCGCATTGACGCAGCCCAGATTGACGCACACCCGCCCCAACGCCTCTTCCACGAGGGCGGGGAACGGCGCCTCGACGAACCGCCCGAAAGTCTCCGCACCACCGAGAAAGGCCAGGTATGGGCCATCCAGCTCCCGCCGCGGTCCGCGCACCAGCAACCGCGATATCCCGTAACGGCATGTCGGTCCCCCGAGCGCCGCCGCACCCGTTGATTCGTAGCTCATCTCTCCCACCGATCTTGTTCACCCGGGGCGATTCTGGGCTTGCAATTCTTTCCATTCCGCTAATCTTCGCATTTGCAGAAAAATGTCGCGGGCCATCCCTCTTTCCCCCGCCCGGACGGCCCGGTAAGGTTCGGGCGAACAATCGAGAGGCTGGGTTCATGGAGATCGGGAAAATCGGGGTGATCGGCGCCGGGCAGATGGGCAACGGCATCGCCCATGTGATGGCGCTGGCAGGATATGACGTGATCATGTCCGACGTGAGCCAGGAGGCGCTCGACCGCGCCATGGCCACCATCCGCAACAACATGTCCCGTCAGGCGTCGCGTGGAAAGATCTCGCAGGCCGAGATGGAGGCCGCCCTGGCGCGAATCACTCCGACGCTGAGCCTGCCCGACATCGGCGCCGCCGACCTGGTGATCGAGGCCGCCACCGAACGCGAAAGCATCAAGCAGGCGATCTTCGAGGATCTCCAGCCGCATCTGCAGCCGCATACGATCCTGACCTCGAACACCTCGTCGATCTCGATCACCCGCCTGGCCAGCCGCACCGACCGGCCCGAACGGTTCATGGGCTTTCACTTCATGAACCCGGTGCCGGTGATGCAGCTGGTCGAGCTGATCCGCGGCATCGCCACGGACGAGGCCACCTACAAGACCTGCCTCGGCGTGGTCGAGCGGCTGGGCAAGACCGCCGCCAGTGCCGAGGACTTCCCCGGCTTCATCGTCAACCGCATCCTGATGCCGATGATCAACGAAGCCGTCTATACGCTCTACGAAGGGGTCGGCAATGTGCGCTCCATCGACCAGTCGATGCGGCTGGGCGCGAACCACCCGATGGGGCCGCTGGAGCTGGCCGACTTCATCGGGCTGGACACCTGCCTTGCCATCATGAACGTGCTCCATGACGGGCTGGCCGACACCAAGTACCGCCCCTGCCCGCTGCTGACCAAATATGTCGAGGCCGGCTGGCTGGGCCGCAAGACGCAACGCGGGTTCTACGACTACCGGGGCGAAACACCGGTTCCCACACGGTAAGACATCTTCACTGTCGCCGGCCGCGTCCGCCTGCACATGCCGAAACACATGCCCCGCGGCCGGGCCGGACCCGCGCCGGTGGTGGCGAACCGCCCCCCTTCCTCTTGCCGAAAAATACTCCGGGGGTGAACGGGCCGCAGGCCCGGAGGGGGCAGCGCCCCCTCGCCATGACCGGCCCCCCTCGCCGCGATCAGGTATTGAACAGGAAATGCATCACGTCGCCGTCCTGCACCACATAGGACTTGCCCTCGGCGCGCATCCGGCCGGCCTCCTTCGCACCCTGTTCGCCACCGCAGGCGACGAAATCCTCGTATGAGATCGTCTCGGCGCGGATGAAGCCCTTTTCGAAATCGCCATGGATCACGCCTGCCGCCTGCGGCGCCAGCGTGCCCTTCCGGATCGTCCAGGCGCGGGCCTCCTTCGGCCCCACGGTAAAGAAGGTCTCCAACTGCAAAAGCTCGTAGCCCGCGCGGATCAGACGATCCAGCCCGGCTTCCTCCAGCCCCATTTCTTCCAGGAACATCTGCGCCTCGTCCGGGTCGAGCTGGCTGATCTCCTCCTCGATCCGGGCCGAGATGATCACATGGGCATTGCCCTGCTCCGCCGCCATCCGCGCTACCTGTTCGGACCATTCATTGCCGCTGGCTGCGTCCTCCTCGCCGACATTGCAGACATAAAGCACCGGCTTGGTGGTCAACAGCTGAAGGTTGCGCCAGGCGCGGGCGTCCTCGGCCTCGACGTCGACGGTCCGGGCGGGCCTGCCCGCCTCCAGCGCCGCCTGCGCCGCTTTCAGAAGCCGCTCCTGCTGCACCGCTTCCTTGTCGCCGCCGCGTATCTTGCGCGACAGGTTGGCAAGCCGCTTCTCGATGCTTTCAAGATCTGCCAGCATCAGCTCGGTCTCGATGGTCTCGGCATCGGCCACCGGATCGACACGGCCTTCCACGTGGGTCACGTCGCCATCCTCGAAGCAGCGCAGCACATGGGCAATGGCATCCACCTCGCGGATGTTGTGCAGGAACTGGTTGCCCAGCCCTTCACCCTTCGACGCCCCCTTAACCAGCCCGGCAATGTCCACGAAGGTCATCCGCGTCGGGATGACCTGCTTCGAACCGGCAATCTCGGCCAGCCGGTCCAGCCGCGCATCGGGCACGGCCACCTCGCCCACATTGGGTTCGATGGTGCAGAAAGGAAAATTCGCTGCCTGCGCCGCCGCCGTTCGCGTCAATGCATTGAACAAGGTGGACTTCCCCACATTCGGAAGCCCGACGATCCCCATCCTGAAACCCATCTGCCAGCCCTTTCCCGGATTGTGACGGCGCATCTATGTAAGGCGGCGGGGCGGGGTCAACCCCTGCCCGGCATGAGGGCCTGCGAAATCGCGCGCCCCGCAAACCCGCCCCCGATCCGGGCGCCGAGACGCACCACCGGCGGGAATCGAAAATCCACGCCGGAACCGGAGCACGAAAGCAGGCCTTGCAACCGGCGCCCCGCTGCTCCATCTGCATGGGATGAAAACCCGGGCAGGAGCCGAAGATGAAGATCAAGCAGATCAGGATGACCGGAAGATCCCTTGCCGCGGCTGCGCTGCTGTCGGCCGCAACCATGGCCTCACCCGCACCGACCGCGGCTCAGGAACTCGTTCTCGGCGCGGGGGCGGCAGATTTCTCGTTCAGCGGCGCGAAGGATGGCGCCTTCTTCGCCATCGAGTACCGGGCCGCGCCGTTCCGCTCGGGCCAGCGATCCGACCTCGGCCTGGCCGCCTCGATCAACGTGGACCAGCGGGGGGATGCCTTTGTCGGCTTCGGTCTTTCCTTCCTGTACAACCTGAATCAGCCCTGGTTCATCGAAGCCAGCGTAATGCCCGGCTTCTTTTCCCCGAATCTTTCGGTCAACGACCTGGGCAACTCGTTCGAGATTCGCAGTCTTCTGAGCATCGGCTATCGGCTGGATGAAAACAACGCCGTCTCCCTTGCCCTGACCCATGCGTCCAACGCGGGAACCGGACGGATCAATCCCGGCGTCAACGCCCTGCTTCTGCGCTGGCACCGGCGCCTCTAGAACCTCCGCGGGGGCGGGCGCCATGCCGGGGGCCGGGATTGATTTCCCCGTGAACATTGGGCACATCGGTTCCGACAACATCGAAAGATCCGCCATGACCCGAATTGACGCCAAGTTCGCCGAGCTGAAAGCCTCCGGCCGCAAAGCCTTTGTCGCCTATGTGATGGCGGGCGATCCCGACTACGACACCTCTCTGGAGATCGTGAAAGGCCTGCCCGGCGCGGGCGTGGACATCATCGAACTGGGCATCCCCTTCACCGACCCGATGGCGGACGGCCCGACCATCCAGCTTGCCGGTCAGCGCGCCCTGGAGGGGGGGCAGACGCTTCAGAAGACGCTCGACATGGCGGCCGCGTTCCGCAAGACGGATGACACCACCCCGATCGTGATGATGGGCTACTACAACCCGATCTACAACCGCGGCGTGGACAGGTTCCTGGCCGACGCGAGGGCCGCCGGGGTCGACGGGCTGATCGTCGTGGACCTGCCGCCCGAAGAAGATGACGAATTGTGCATCCCGGCACAGAAGGCGGGGCTGAACTTCATCCGCCTCGCCACCCCCACCACCGATGATGCACGCCTGCCGAAGGTGCTGCAGAACACCTCCGGTTTCGTCTATTACGTCTCGATCACCGGCATCACCGGCGCGGCCGAGGCCCAGGCGGCCGAGGTCGCCCCCGAGGTCGCGCGGATCAAGGCGGCGACGGATCTTCCGGTGATCGTCGGCTTCGGCATCAACACTCCCGACAAGTCGCAGGCCATCGCCAGCATTGCCGACGGTGCCGTGGTCGGATCGGCGATCGTCGCCAGGATCGGCGACGGCAGGCCGGTATCCGAAGTGCTGGATTTCGTCCGCAGCCTTGCAGATGGCGCGCATTCCGCCTGAAGCGACACGCCCATCGCCTTTCCCGGATTTGACCGGTATCAAGTCGCCCCCATCCACGGGTCGCTATCATCGCCGGAAAGCGACTGCGCAGCACTACAGGGCGGGCGGCGATCAACCGAAACGGGGAGAGTGGAAATGCGCATTCTGATGGCGGCGCTTGCCGAAACCTTCCGGGACCGCCTGCAGATCGTGGTGGCCGTCAGCCTTGCCCTCAACTACCTCGCGCTGGACTACATCTTTCTGACCCAAAGCACCACGCCACGGATCATGGCGACCCAGAACACCGCCCTTTTCAACGGCGCCCTCATCGCGCTGAGCGTGGCGACGGCGGTACTGTTCGGCCTGTCGGGGGCGGCAATGGCGCAGGTTTTCCGAACCCGGGGGCGGGCCGGGGCCGAGGCCATGCCCGGCACCGCTGCCGGAAGCCTGACCGCGGCGGTGGCCAGCGGCTGCCCGGTCTGCGGTGCCTGGCTGCTTCCGCTTCTGGGCATTGCCGGCTCGCTGGCGGCGTTCCCGCTGCAGGGGCTCGAGATCCGGCTTCTGGCGATCGCGCTGCTCGGCTTTTCCCTGACCCGCTCGGCGCAGGTGATCGCGGGAGCATGCCCGCCGGAACGAAGGATGCGCCGCCGGATCACCGGCCTTGCCGTGATCGCCGGGGCCATCGCCACGCTGTATCTGCTGCCCCTCGTCCCGGACCGCTACAAGCTGACCTTCCAGCGCGACGGCATCACCGCCCCCACGGCCGAGGATCTCGCACTGGAACGCCGGTTCGCGGCGCTGCCCGAACAGGTATTGCCGGCCGAGGGGTTCACCATCGGCGTCAGCTTCGGAAATATCGGCTACCGGCTGGTGGATGCAGGGGTGATCGACTTCGACAAGTTCGCCGCCGTCTACGAAAGGGCCGGCCGCCCCCTGAGCGCGGAACAGCGGCGCATCTTCGAGCCCGAAGGGCTGGACGCCCCGATCACGATCACCCGCGACAACGCCTATTTCCTGCTCAACCTGTTCTGGGCCTTCGGTCTGGCCAATGACAACCCGATTCTCACCGACGGCCAGCTGAAAGGCTACGGCGCCGGGCGGATCGGCGATTTCGCCTCGACCGGCGGCTGGACCATCGCCCGGAGGCCGCTCGACGAGATCTTCGCCGCCAGCCGCCTGGTCACCTTGAGCGATGAACAACAGGCCCGCCTTCTGCGCGTGGCCGAGACGACCTTCCGCCCCTGCTGCGGCAACTCCACCGCCTTTCCCGACTGCAACCACGGCATGGCACTGCTGGGCGTTCTGGAAATCCTCGCCGCCACCGGCGCGAGCGAAGACGAACTCTACGAAGCCGCCAGGAATTTCAACGCCTTCTGGTTTCCCGATCAGGCCATCGACGTGGCCGCCTTCTTCCTGATCACCCGGGATCGCGACTTTTCCGAAATCGATCCCCGAACCTTTGTCAGCGAACAGTATTTCTCGGGCCGGGGCTGGAGCCTCGTCAAGGGCTGGCTCGATTCGAACCTGGGCCCCATTACACGGTCGGGCGCAACGGGGGGCGGTTGCGGTGTCTGACTGCCGCCGGAAAAGACGCCGAAATGCCCCGCAAGACACTCATTGCCCAAATTGCCCATGATTGGTAATGGCGCCTTACCAATTCAGCGGGAATCGCCATCATGACCGTCATCACCTGCATCGAAGACCTCAAGCGCCTCTACGAACGCCGCGTGCCGCGCATGTTCTACGACTATGCCGAGAGCGGCAGCTGGACCGAACAGACCTTTCACGACAACGTGTCTGACTTCCGCGACATCCGCCTGCGCCAGCGCGTGGCGGTGGACATGACCGGCCGCAGCACTGCCACGCAGATGATCGGGCAGGACGTGGCCATGCCGGTTGCACTGGCACCGGTGGGGTTGACGGGCATGCAACACGCCGATGGCGAGATCAAGGCCGCTCTGGCGGCACGCGATTTCGGCGTGCCCTTCACGCTCTCCACCATGTCGATCAACTCGATCGAGGAAGTCGCCGAGGCCACCGGCGCGCCCTTCTGGTTCCAGCTCTACACCATGAAGGATACCGACTACACCTCGCGCCTGATCCGGCGGGCACGCGATGCGGGCTGCTCGGCGCTGGTGATCACGCTGGATCTTCAGATCCTCGGCCAGCGCCACAAGGACCTGAAGAACGGCCTCTCGGCCCCGCCGAAACTGACCCCGAAAACCATCGCCAACCTGATGAGCAAATGGCGCTGGGGGATCGAAATGCTGGGCGCCAAACGGCGCAATTTCGGCAACATCGTGGGCCATGTCCAGGGCATCTCGGATACCTCGTCGCTCGGCGCCTGGACGGCCGAGCAGTTCGACCCCGCGCTCGACTGGGGCAAGGTCGAAAAACTCATGAAACAGTGGGGCGGCAAGGTGATCCTCAAGGGCATCCTCGACCCGGAGGACGCAAGAATGGCGGTAAAACTCGGCGCTGACGCCATCATCGTCTCCAACCACGGCGGCCGGCAGCTTGACGGCGCGCTCAGCTCCATCCGCATGCTGCCGAAGATCATGGACGCGGTGGGCGGCGATATCGAGGTCCACCTCGACGGCGGCATCCGCACCGGCCAGGACGTCCTCAAGGCGGTCGCGCTGGGCGCGACGGGAACCTATATCGGCCGCGCCTTCATCTACGGGCTGGGCGCGATGGGGCAAAAAGGCGTGACCCGGGCACTCGAGATCATCCACCGCGAACTGGACCTCACCATGGCCTTCTGCGGCGAAAGGAAAGTCACCGACCTTGGCCGCCACAACCTGCTGATTCCCGAAGATTTCGAGGGCCGCTGGCAAAGCTGACCCCACCCCCTTCCTCTTGCCCCAAATACTCTCGGGGGTGAATTGGCCCGCACGGGCCAAGAGGGGGCAGACAGCCCCCTCCACCCACGCGACCGAAGCTCAAAGATCGATCTCCACCACACCACCGGCCTGCGCCGCCCGCGACCGGCAAAGAATGATCCTGTCCTGCCGCTGCCTGCTCGACAGCACGAAATCGCGGTGCTCCACCTCGCCCGAAACCAGCCCGCAGCTGCACACCCCGCACAGCCCGTCGGAGCATTTCACGTCAACGCGAATACCGTTCTCGTTCAGCACCTCGGCAGCCGTCCGGTCTGCCGGAACGACAATCTCCCGCCCCGACCGGACCAGCCGCAGAACGAACTCGTGATTTTCGTATTCCGGCTCCTCGGGCAGGCTGAAATACTCCAGGTGCCGCGCCTCTTCGGGAAAACCCTGCCGCGCGGCCGCCTCGATCACCGCCGACATGAACCGATCCGGCCCGCAGACATAGACATGCCAGCCCGGTCGCCACCCCGCCAGCAGCGCATCGAAATCGGCCCGCGTGCCCTCGTCCGAGACATGCAGCACCACCCGCTCCGCCCAGGGCGCCGCCGCCAGATCGTCCAGATAGCCGGCTTCGCTGCGCGAATGGACCGAGTAGTGCAGCTCGAAGCCACGCCCCAACGCATGCAGACGATGGGCGAAGGCCAGCATCGGCGTCACCCCGATGCCGCCGCCCATCAGGAAGGTCTTTTCCGCCGTCTCGTCCAGCTCGAAATGGTTGATCGGGTGCGAGATGAAGACCCTGCGCCCCTCGCGGAAAATCCGGTGCATAAGCTTCGAGCCACCCCGTCCCTCATCTTCGCGCAGCACGCCGATCTGGTACTTCGACCGGTCTGCTGGATCACCCGACAGCGAATATTGCCGCAGGAACTCGGGCGCCACCAGCACGTCCACATGCGCCCCCGCCGTCCATGCCGGCAGGTCCGACCCGTCAAGCGCGCGGAATTCGTATTTCGTGATCGCCGGGGTCATCCGCTCGACCTTCGATACCACCACCCGGATCACCGGAGAGGCCCCCTCGGCGGCGGTGTAGCGATGCACCGCCGATCTGTCGCCGCGGGCCAGTCGTGCGCGGTATTCCCCGGCCCCGATCAGCGCCCGGTAGGCCTCGATGCCGGCCTCGCGGTCCATCGGGAACGGGTACGGCCAGGGATGCGGCGCCAGCGGCGCGGGATAGACCGCCAGCGTCTGATCCTCGTATCTCAGATCCAGATCCTTTTGCAGGTCGCGCCGGTTCACCGGGTGCGGCGAGGGACGATAGGCGCCGTCCTCGGCCAGCTCGATATCCCACCACCATTTCTTCACATCGTTCAGCCCGCCATTGCCCACCGCATCGTCCAGCCGCGCAAGCGCCGGGGCGGTGGCGGGGATGTGCATGGCGGCCCAGCGAAACGGTGCCTCGGCAAGGATCCCCTCAAGATTCCACGGGCAGGTCTTCATGCAGCGCCCGCACATGGCACCGCCCTCGGTGGTGATCCGGTATGTGGCACAGCGCTGGCTGTCGGACTTCCAGATCTCGTAGCCATTGAACATCAGCTTCGGCCCGGCGGTGATCGCGCCCGAAGGGCATTCACGCGCACATTTGTTGCAGGATTCGCAAAACCGCTGCAGGCCGAAATCGACGGGTCGGTCATGCGTCACGGGCATGTCGGTGGTCACAACCCCCGATTTCAGCCGCGGCCCGAGATAGGGGTTGAGGATCACCTCGCCGATGCGGCTGACCTCGCCCAGCCCCGACAGCAGCAGCAGCGGCGGCTGCAGCACGTCGCCGTCCATCACCGTATGCGCCTTGGCCTTGTAGCCGAGATTGCGGATCTGCCGGGCAATGATCCCGCCCAGCAGGGAAAACCGCAGATAGGCGCGCATGGACTGGGCCACGCTGATCCAGTCATCGCCCGACGCACCCTCCATCGTCTCGTAGCCCTGATCGACGATCATGCTGATCGCCTGGTCATGGGGCGGGTCGATGGGCTCGCCCAGCGCGTCGTGGGAATACCACGCCCAGTCGGGGCAGCGCGACAACCCCACCGCGTCGAGGCCCAGGAAATAGCTGGCCGCCTTCAGGTTGGCGGCATTGCGTTGCGCATCCGCAGGCCGCGCCCCGGTGGGGTCGGGATCCCCGTCCTGAAGCAGCACGAAGGCCCCCAGCGCCCGGCGCTGGGCCAGCGAGGGGGCAGACTTGCGCACGTAATGCCCGCCCGTGGCCCCTTTCTGCACCTTCGGGCCGAGATCCCCGAACTGGGCACGGGCGAAGAGGTCGGCGCGCTTGGGCACGCGGGCGACATTTTCCTCGTCGATATAGGTGGTGGGGCGGTCCACGCGCCTGAGCCGCTCGAAGGGGTGGGCCCCGTCCACATAGCGCCGCCGGGCGTAAGGGTCACGGTTGAGCGCCGATTTCGCGTGCCCGATACCCAGCTTCCAGCCAAGCCCCTTCAACGCGCGCCGCGGCTGGCGCGACAGCGGCAGCAGCGGCCGGTCATGGGCGATCTCCATGGTCGTCGTCACCGCCGCCAGCCCGAAGCGCGGCCCCAGCCACGGCGCCTGCAGCACGCCCCCCTCAACGCAGACCAGCCCCGTCGCCACCGCCAGCCGGCCAAGATCCACGTCCGAGGTGGTGGGCGTATGCGCCCGGGCCTCGAACCCAAGCGCGCGGATGTAGTTGGCGATCACCACCGCCGTCTCGGTGGCACGGATGCAGGCGCGGTGGTCCTGCGCATCAAGGATCCAGTCGCTGCCCGGCTCTTCCGGGTCCGGGTCGCGCCAGTGTTCGTAGAGAAAGACGATGGCATGGGCATGTGCGTCCATCGGCCGGGGCGGGGCCTCCATGCTCTCCTTGAGGTCGGCCATGATCAGGTCGATGCCGCTGGCCAGCGTCTTCGTCTGGCGGGTGCGCAGGGCCTCGGCCAGGCGGTCGATGTCGGGGTTGCGGCGGGGGGCGGCCAGCCGCGCGGCATCGGGCAGCGGTCCACAGCCCACCATCGAGGCGTCGTTGAAATAGCCGAAGGCCTTGAGATGGTTGGCGCGCGCGACCGGATCGGCGGGGATCTCGGCCCGCGCAGGATTCACGAACCCGTCGCGGATGGCGTCCATCATCGCCTGGAACTCGCCCATCGCGTTGACGATGCTTTCGGGGCGCTCGGGGCGGTGAAAATCCGGCACCGGCTGCGGGGGCACGGCCGACAGGTCGGGCACAGCGTCGGCCCGGGCAAGCCGCTCCAGAGGGTAGGGACCAAGGTGAACCGGCCGGCTTCTGTCGGAAAAGAATCGAATGCTCATCGCATGCCTTTCGATGCCACCGCGGCGCCGGCCCGATGCCGGTTCCGCCCGTTCAGGTCACTGAAATTCTTGAAGCATTTTCGGCATCTGTTCCAGCCCCTGACGGCAAAATGCGTCTGCCGCCGCTGTTGGCGGGGGCGGGCACGGCCGGGCCGGGCCGCGTGTGGTCGAGGCGGCCGGTGCAGGACCGGGGGCCAGCCCCCGGACCCACGGGATATTTTCCGCCAGAAAAAGAGCCGGGAGGTCAGCCGAGGACGGAGAAGCTCGAATCCCTGTTGACCGGGCGCTTGCGCGAGTAGAAGCCTGCATCGATGGTCCGGCCGATATTGGGAAGCCGGAAGCGCAGCGGCGCGGTGTCGTGATCTGTCCCGCCCTCGCAATATTCGATCAGCTCGGCCATCAGGCGGCCGGCAAGCGGGGCATTCTTGAACTGGTTTCCGCTGGTGCCGCAGGCCATGTAGAAGCCGGGCAGCGCGGACTTGTCGTAGATCGGAATCCAGTCGGTCGAGGCGTCGTAGAGATCCACCACGCCGCGCATTTTCGACGGAATCCCCAGACTCGGCACGCGCTGTCCGTAACGCATCGCCTGGATCGTCCACTGGTCGGTGAAGTTGCGGTCAAAATGCACGTCGTCCTCAACCCACATGTGCGGATCGCAGGCGGGGTCCTCGCTGCCGATCAGGATGTGATTGCCACGTTCGGGCCGGCAGTAGCAGCCAATGTCGCTGTCGGAGACGATGGTGCCGTGGCGTTCGAAATCGAACCCTTCGGGGGCGGGAACATGCGCCACCTCCTGCCGCAGCGGGCGGGTTTCGATGGTCATGTCCCCGGTCACCCCGGCCAAGCGGTTGATGGCCGCCGATCCCGGCCCGGCCACATTCACCACCACCGGCGCGTGGATGACTTCGCCGGTCGCCAGCTTCACCCCCCGCGCCCGGCCGCCCGTTTGCAGAATCTCGGCGACCTCGGCCCGGCCGCGCAGCCGGGCGCCGTGCACCTGTGCGGCCTCCATCAGGTTCTGCGCCGCCAACGCCGGATCGGTGACATAGCCCGCCTGCGGCCAGAAAACCGCCGCCTCCAGACGGTCGCCATTGGGTTTGCCGAAATCCGGGTCGTCGGGGCGGCGGGGAGGGGCGAAACTTTTCAGAGAATAGATCGGCAGGCGGCGCCTTATCTGCGCCGCGTCCCATTCCTCGAACGGGCAGCCCAGCGCGGCGCTGAATTCCATGTGCCTTTCCATGAAATCATTGGCCGGAGTCTTCATCACCAGGCATCCGGTCTGGCGGAACCGCGCCAGTTCGGTGCCATCGGGCAGGCCGAGGTGGTCGCGCCAGTCGCGCCAGTGGTGCCAGGCCTCCCACGCGAAGGCGGTGCCGTCGAAGGTGGAGTAGTGCATGCGGATGATGGCGCAGCTGGCGGAGGTCGATCCGTGTCCGGCCTGCGCGTTGCGGTCAAGCGACAGGGTTTTCCACCCCTTCTTCGCCAGTTCGAAGGCGACGGCCGCGCCGATCACCCCGGTTCCGATGATGATGGCATCCGCCGTTTCAGCCATGGTTCCCTCTCGGCCCTGCATCCTGTTGGGCCGATGATGCGGCAGGGCGCGGCAGGGCGCAACCGCCCCTCAGGCCGCGGCGCTGGGGCGCGCCTTCACCGCCGCGTGCCAGCGCAGCGTGGCGGTGTTGCCCTCGGGGATCCTCCGTCTGATCACGCGGGCGAATTCGATCATCACGAAGGCGGTGATGTCGGGCAGGGTGAACCGGTCGCCAGCGAGGTATTCGCTTTGTCCCAGGCGCCTTTCCATCAGGTCGAAGAACAGGTCGATGCGGCGGAAGGCGCGCTCGGCCAGGTCCGGGATCTGTTCGAAATCTTCCGGGCCGGTGATGGCGCGACCCTTCATCGCCGGGTGCGAATTGCGAAAGGCCTCGGCGATGGGTTGCCCGCCCTGCTGTTCGACAATGGCATTCCAGTTGATCACCATCCCCCGTTCCTCGGCATCCCGGCCCAGCAGCGGCGGCTCCGGGTGCCGTTCCTCCAGATAGGCGGCAATGGCTACGTTCTCGGTCAGAACGTTGCCGGCCTCCGTGACGAGAACCGGAATGGTGCCCAAGGGGTTGACCTTCAGGAACGCGGGCGAAAGCTGTTCGCCCCTGATCATCGAGATCTCGCGGGTTTCGATTTGCAGCCCCTTTTCGGCGATGAACATCCGTGCGCGGCGCGGGTTGGGGGCGGTCGGGCAGTCGTAGAAGATCATGGTCGGTCCTCGGGTTGCGCGGTCCTGGGGCACGATAGCCCCGCCCGCACGCGCCGTTCAACGGCGATAGACGAAGCAGCGCCCCTCCACGGCACCTTCGGGGAGTGGCAGTTCCTCCAGCCCCTCGAAATACATCCGGTCGCTGGAAACCATCATCCCGCCCGGCGCCAGCATCGGTTCGATCAGCGGCGAGATCCTGCGCGCGAACTGGTCGTTCTTGGCGAGGTTGTGACCGCCCAGGTCGGCGTGAATCAGGCTGGCGGTCGGACCGAACCTCTCCAGCGCGCGGGGCAGCGTCTCGGTCACATCGCCGAGGATCGTGAATTCCGGCGGCGGAGTCGAATCGGGGTGCGAGGCGATCTTCCGTTCGAAAACATAGATGTCGCGGCCGGCGATTTTTTCGCGCAGGTGGTGATAGGTGCGCCCGTTGCCCAGCCCCAGTTCGAAAACCGGGCCGGGCAAGGCAGCCGTTTCGGCAATGGCAAAATCGAGGCAGGCGCGTTGCGACACCATGCGGTCGATGAAAACGTCCAGTCGGCTCAAGATGGAAACTCCCGTTCACGCCCCATCCGGGGCCCTCGCTCCGTCTTGCCAGAACCGTGGCCGGAAGTGTAGGCCGCAAGCCGATCAAATCCCCGCTTTCCCGTGATTAGGGGTTTGACGCGGCCCCGCCCGCCAAGCCAAGGTGGCCCGGCAAGACAGGGAGAAGCCAGACCCCCGATGCCGCGCAAGAAACCTGCCGGTGGTGCCGCCTGAATGGCCCCGCTGCTGACAGTCGAGAATCTGACCATCGCCTTTGGCGCCGCAGAGCCGGTCGTCGAGGATGTCGGCTTTTCCGTCGATCCCGGCGAAACCCTTGCGCTGGTGGGCGAATCGGGCTCCGGCAAGACGGTCACCTGCCGGGCCATCCTGCGCATCCTGCCCCGCTCGGCCCGGTACCGGTCGGGCCGGGTCGTGCTCAGGAACAGCGAAGGGACCCATGTGCTCTCGGATCTGAGCGAACGGCGGATGCGCCATGTGCGCGGCAACATGATCTCGATGATCTTCCAGGAGCCGATGCGGTCGCTGTCGCCGCTGCACCGGATCGGCAACCAGGTGTCCGAGGTTCTGTGGCTGCATCGCGGCATGTCCGAGCGCGCGGCCAAACGCGTGGTTCTGGAAACCTTCGAGCGCGTGGGCTTTCCCGATCCGGAACGCACCTACAGATCCTATCCGTTCGAGCTCTCGGGCGGGATGCGCCAGCGGGCGATGATCGCCATGGCGATGGTGGCCAAGCCCGACCTGCTGATCGCCGATGAACCCACCACGGCACTGGACGTGACCACGCAGGCGCTGGTGCTGGGCCTGATGAAGGAGCTTCAGCGCGAAACCGGCATGGCGATGATCCTCGTCACGCATGATCTCGGGGTCGTCGCCAACATGGCCGAAAAGGTGGTGGTCATGTACAGGGGCCGGGTCATGGAATCGGGCGCCGCCGAGCCGATGCTGCGCGCGCCCGCCCATCCCTACACGCGGCAGCTGTTCGATGCCGCCCCGTCGATCCCCGACGCGACCGACGAATCCCCCCCGCTGCCCGGCGAGGATCTGATCCTGCAACTGAAGAACATTGCCAAGACCTACACCCTTCGGGCCAGGGCGCCGTGGAAGCCCGCCACGCTGATCCGGGCCTGCCGGGGCGTGGATCTCGACCTGCCGCGCGGCAAGACGCTGGCCATCGTCGGCGAAAGCGGCTCGGGCAAGACGACGGTGGCCCGGATCGCGCTGGCGGCCGAGCCGCCCGATCCGGGCGGCGAAATCCTGTTCCGCCCGACCCCGCAAAGCGACCCCGTGGCCGTGCACGAGATGAACCGCGCCGCCCGCATCGCCTTTCAGCGCGAGGCGCAGATGGTGTTCCAGGATCCCTATTCTTCGCTCAGCCCGAGGATGCGCATCGAGGACGCGCTTACCGAACCGCTGGACATCCACGACATCGGAACCCGGGCCGAACGCCGGGAACGGGCCGCGGCAAAGCTGAAGGAGGTGGGGCTGAGCCCCGACATGCTCAAGCGCTACCCGCACGCCTTCTCCGGCGGCCAGCGCCAGCGGCTGTCGATCGCCCGGGCGCTGATGCTGGAGCCGTCGCTTCTGGTCTGCGACGAACCCACATCGGCGCTGGACGTGAGCGTGCAGGACCAGATCCTGACGCTGCTGGAGGACATCCGCGACCGGATGAACCTGAGCTATCTGTTCATCAGCCACGATCTGGCGGTTGTGGCGCGCATCGCCGACGAGGTGGCGGTGATGCGGCAGGGGCTGATCGTCGAACAGGCCCCGCCCGAAACCCTGTTCCACGATCCGCGGCACCCCTACACGAAGGCGCTGATCGCCGCGCAGCCGACGCCCGATATCGATCGGCCCATCGATCTCGAACTGGTTTCGCTTGGCGCCGGCGCGCCGGACAGCTGGGACGAGGCCTTTCGTTTCACCGACACCGTGATACCCTCGCTCGTGGAAATTCAACCGGGTCACAAGGTGCGATGCCATGCCTGAAAACCGCAGAACGTTTCTTCGCTCGCTTGCCGCCCTGACCGGCCTGGCGCTGCTGCCGGCCACCCCGGCACCGGCCGCGCGCGACATGCAGGAAACCACGTTCTGGCAGGCCAGGGTGGCCGCAGGCGAGATGCCCCCCGTCTCCGAGCGCATCCCCCGCGAGCCCCTGATCGTCGATCTCGAAGCCAAGGGCCGCAGCTTTGGCAAGCAGGGCGGCACGTTGCGGACGATGATCACCCGCAGCAAGGACATCCGTCAGATGGTCGTTTACGGCTATGCGCGGCTGGTCGGCTACAACGCGGACTACAAGCTCGTGCCGGATATCCTCAAGGCGGTGGAAATTGACGGGGACCGGGTCTTCACCCTGCGCCTGCGCAAGGGGCACAAGTGGTCTGACGGGGCACCGTTCACCTCGGAAGATTTCCGCTACTGGTGGGAGGACGTGGCCAACAACGACCAGATCAGCCCGTCGGGCCCGCCCGATTTCCTGCGCGTGGACGGGAAACTGCCGAAGGTCAGCTTTCCCGACGAAACCACGGTCATCTATGCCTGGGACAGGCCGAACCCGAACTTCCTGCAATCGCTCGCCCAGGCCCGTCCGCCCTTCATCTATCGCCCGGCGCACTACCTGCGGCAGTTCCACGAAAAATATGCCGAGCCCACGGCGCTGGCGGCGGCGGTGGACAAGGCGCGGGTGAAAAGCTGGGCCGCGCTGCACAACAAGCGCGACAACATGTACAAGTTCGACAACCCCGACCTTCCGACCCTGCAGCCCTGGGTCAACGCCACCGCGGGCAAGAGGATCCGGCACAGGTTCGTGCGCAACCCCTATTTCCACAGGATCGACGCGCGGGGCGTGCAGCTTCCCTATATCGACGTGGTCGAGATGGAAATCGTCGCCCCCGGCCTGGTCGCGGCCAAGGCAAACGCGGGCGAGACCGACTTGCAGGGCCGCGGGCTGGATTTCCGCAACATCTCGATCCTGCGCAAGGGCGAAGCGGAGGGCGGCAACTACCGGACGCTGCTGTGGAAGACCGCCGTTGCCTCGCAGGTGGCGATCTATCCGAACCTCAACTACATCGATCCGGTCTGGCGCAAGGTCCTGCGCGACGTGCGGGTGCGCCGGGCGCTGTCGCTGGCCATCAACCGCGACGCCATCAACCGGGCGCTCTATTTCAAGCTGGCCAAGCCGGGCGCCATGACCGTCCTGCCGCAAAGCCCGTTCTTCGACCCGAAACTGCGGGAAGCCTGGGCCGCCCATGACGTGGAGCAGGCCAACCGGCTGCTGGACGAGGCCGGGCTCACCGGGCGCACCTCCGACGGCTACCGGACGCTGCCCGACGGGCGCAAGATGGAGATCGTGATCGAAACCGCCGGCGAGCGCCAGGAGGTCGAGAACGCCCTTCAGATCATCACCGACAACTGGCGCGATATCGGCGTGCGGCTGGTGATGCGCCCGCTTGACCGCGACATCCTGCGCAACCGGGTCTTTGCCGGCACCTCGATGGCATCGGTCTGGTACGGCTGGGACAACGGCATACCCCAGCCCTACACCTCGCCCGCCTATCTGGCGCCGACCGATCAGGTGTTCCTGTCCTGGCCGAAATGGGGGCAGTACTACCAGACCAACGGCGCCGCGGGCGAACCGCCCGACCTGGCGCCGGCGCAGCGGCTGCTGGACCTGCTGCACCGGTGGGAGCGGGCCACCTCGGACGAGGAACGCGCGGCCGTATGGCGCGAAATGCTGCAGATCCATGCCGAACAGGTCTATGCCATCGGCACACTGGCCGAGGCGCCGCAGCCGATCGTGGTCAACAAGCGGCTGCGCAACGTGCCGGAAAAGGCCCTGTGGGCATGGGATCCGGGGGCGCATTTCGGCGTGCACCGGATGGACGAGTTCTGGTTCGACTGACCTGAACGCCGACAGGAGGCACGCGTGATGGAAATCCTGCGCTATACGATCTACCGCTTCGGCACGATGCTGCTGACGCTGCTGGTCGTGTCGGTGCTGATCTTCATCATCATCAACCTGCCGCCCGGCGACTACCTGTCCAACCAGATCGCCGAGCTGAAGGCCTCGGGGCAGTCGGCGGGGGTGGCCAAGGCCGAGTTCCTGCGCCGCGAATACGCGCTCGACCGGCCGCTGTGGGAACAGTACATGATCTGGATGGGCTTCATGCCGGGGCCGAACGGGTTCTCGGGGCTGATCCAGGGCGATTACGGCTGGTCCTTCGAATTCGACCGACCCGTCGCCGAGATCGTCGGTGACAGCCTGTGGCTGACCGTCCTGGTCAATTTCGCCGCCGTGATGTTCGTCTATGCCGCGGCGCTGCCGCTGGGGGTGCTGGCGGCGGCGAAGTCGCGCACATGGATCGACTACATCACCGCCCTGATCGGCTATCTGGGGCTGGCCACGCCCAACTTCCTGCTGGCGCTGATCATGTTCTATTACGGGCACAAGTATTTCGACCTGCCCATCGGCGGCCTGATGGACCCGACCTTCGAAGGCCAGCCGATGAGCTGGGACAAGCTCCAGTCGATCCTGCTGCACCTGATCGTGCCGACCTTCGTGATCGGCACCTCGGGCGCCTCGGCCATGCAGCAGCGGCTGCGCGCCAACATGCTGGACGAGCTGGGCAAACCCTATGTGGAAACCGCCATCGCGAAAGGTCTCTCGCCGGCCCGGATGCTGATGAAATACCCGCTGCGCGTGGCCTTCAACCCGTTCGTCGCCGATATCGGCAACCTGTTGCCCAGCATGGTCTCGGGCTCGGTTCTGGTGTCGGTCGTGCTGGGGCTGCAGACCATCGGCCCGACCCTGCTGACCGCGCTCAAGACCCAGGACCAGTTCCTTGCGGGGTTCGTGCTGATGTTCGTGGCGCTGCTGACGCTGGTCGGCACGATGATTTCCGACATCCTGCTGGTGATGCTCGACCCGCGCATCCGCTACGAGGGACGCGAGGCATGACGCGTCTCCCCGACGGCCGCTATGTGGACGATGCGCCCTATGATGCCCGGGCCGGCCTCCAGATGCCCGAGCGGCGCGATCTGGATGCGCCCAACTGGCTGCTGATCTGGCGCAAGTTCCGCAAGCACCGGCTGGGGCTGATATCGGGCATCTTCCTGCTGACCGCCTATCTGCTGCTGCCCTTTGCCGGCTTCTTCGCGCCCTACACCGCCAACGAACGCGACGAGGAACGCCTTTACGCCCCCCCGCAGGCGATCAACTGGTGGTACGAGGGGAAATTCATCGGCCCCTTCGTCTATCCGACCACCGCCGAGGCCGACCTGGAGACCTTCCAGTGGGTGTTCAAGCCCGACACCTCGCGGCCGATGAAGCTGGAATTCTTCTGCCGCCGCGGCAGCTACAAGCTGGCCGGCCTGTTCGAGACCGATCTGCACCTGTTCTGCGCCCCCGAAGGCGCCACCATCTTTCTGCTCGGCTCGGACCGGCTGGGCCGCGACGTGTTCAGCCGCATCCTCTACGGCGCGCAGCTGTCGCTGACCGTGGGCCTGATCGGAATCGCGGTGTCGTTCTCGCTGGGCATCCTGCTGGGCAGCATGGCGGGCTATTTCGGCGGCTGGATCGACTGGGTCATCAACCGCGCGATCGAGATATTGCGATCCCTGCCCGAACTGCCGCTGTGGCTGGCGCTCAGCGCAGCGGTGCCGTCGAACTGGGGGCCGGTGGCGGTGTTTTTCATCATCTCGATCATCCTCGGAATCCTCGACTGGCCGGGGCTGGCGCGATCGGTGCGGGCCAAGTTCCTGTCCCTGCGCGAAGAGGAATACGTCCGCGCCGCCGAGATGATGGGGGCCAGCTCGGGCCGGGTGATCCGCAAGCACCTGCTGCCCAATTTCATGTCGCACCTGATCGCCAGCGCCACGCTGTCGATCCCGGCGATGATCCTCGGGGAAACCGCACTCTCCTTCCTCGGGCTGGGGCTCAGGGCGCCGGCGGTCAGCTGGGGGGTGATGCTGAACGACGCGCAGAATCTGGCCTCGATCGAGATCTATCCGTGGACGGCGATTCCGATGATTCCGATCATCGTGGTCGTTCTGGCCTTCAACTTCCTCGGCGACGGGCTTAGGGATTCTCTGGATCCCTACGACCACTGACGCGGCACCCGCCGCCGGAGCATTTCATGAACCTCGAAAACCGGGACACGCCCCGCGGCTTCGCCTTTGCGCTTTCGGCCTATCTGATGTGGGGCATCCTGCCGATCTACATGAAGGCGATTTCGCACATCCCCCCGGTCGAGATCATCGCCCACCGGGTGGTGTGGTCAGTGCCCATCGCGGGGGCGGTGCTTGTGATCCTGCGGCGTGTGCAGGACATTGCCGCCGCCTTCCGTTCGCCGCGCGTGCTGGCCATGGGGGCGGTTACGGCGACGCTGATCACGGTCAACTGGGGCACCTATGTCTGGGCCATCGCCAACGAAAGAACCGTCGAGGCGGCGCTGGGCTACTACATCAACCCGCTGTTCAGCGTCATGTTGGGAGCAATCCTGCTGCGAGAGCGGCTGACGCGGCTGCAGATCGCCGCCATCGCACTGGCCGCGGCCGCCGTCGCCATCCTGACCTGGGACACCGGGCGGCTGCCGATGGTGGCCCTGATCCTGACCGGAAGCTGGGGATTCTATGCCTATTTCAAGAAATCCCTGCCCATCGGACCGAATCAGGGCTTCCTGCTGGAGGTGCTGCTGCTCAGCCCGCCGGCGCTGGCCTACATGATCTGGCTCGGGGTGAGCGGGCAGGGACACTTCCTTGCCGGCAATGCGCTCGACACCTGGCTGCTGCTGGGCTGCGGGGTCATCACCGCCGCACCGCTTCTGGTCTATGCCAACGGGGCCAAGCTGCTGCGGCTGTCCACCATCGGCATCATGCAGTACATCGCGCCCACCATGATCTTCCTGATCGCGGTCTTCGTGTTCGGAGAACCGCTCGGGCGCTCCCGCATGATCGCCTTTCCGATGATCTGGGCGGCGCTGGTCCTTTACTCGATCCCGATGCTGCAACAGGCCCGCCGCGCCCGCGCCGAACGGCGGGCGGGATGATCCGGCCGGGTTTCGCCGGCAATAGGCACAAGGTACGGGGCACGGGGCTGCGGCCCCGCGCCGGGAAATTCGTGTTTTCAAATCCGCCGGGTTTGACTAACACGGGACGAGGCCGCAGGGGGCGGGACTGATCGGAACATGGCAAATCTGAACGGATCGGAAAGGATCGCCGTCCTCGGCCTGGGCTATGTCGGCCTGCCGCTGGCGCTGGCCCTGTCGCGGGCGGGCTTCGACACGGTGGGCTTCGACACCGACCCGGCGCATGTCGCGGCCCTGCGCGCGGGGCGCGACCGCAACGGTGAAATCGCCGAAGCGTCGCTGCGCGACAGCAAGGCCCGCTTTACCAGCGACCCCGCCGACCTGGCCGGCTCCACCGCCTTCATCGTCGCGGTGCCGACCCCGATCACCGATGCCAAGGCGCCCGATCTGGGCCCGCTGCGCGGCGCCTGCGCGACGATTGCGCCGCATCTGCGCCCCGGCGCGCTGGTTATCGTCGAATCCACGGTCTATCCCGGCGTCACCGAAGAGATCTGCGCCCCCGCGCTTGCCGAAGCCAGCGGGCTGCGCGCCTTCGAGGATTTCAAGCTGGCCTATTCGCCCGAGCGCGTGAATCCGGGCGATGCGGAACATTCCCTGGAAAGCGTGGTGAAGATCATCTCGGCCCAGGACGAGGAAACGCTGGACCGGGTCGAGGCCATCTATGCCCCCGTGGTCAGGGCCGGGCTGCACCGGGCCGGCTCGATCGCCACGGCCGAGGCCGCCAAGGTGATCGAGAACACCCAGCGGGATCTCAACATCGCGCTGGTCAACGAGTTCGCGCTGATCTTCTCGCGGTTGGGGCTGGACACGCTGGAGGTGCTTGAGGCGGCCGGAACCAAGTGGAACTTCCTTCCCTTCCGCCCCGGGCTTGTCGGCGGCCACTGCATCGGGGTGGATCCCTACTATCTGACATGGCGGGCCGAGCAGCTGGGCTATCACCCCGAGGTGATCCTCGCCGGGCGGCGGATCAACGACAACATGGGCCGGCATGTCACGCAGGAGCTGATCAAGGCGATGCTGGCACGCGGCATCAACCCGGCCGGGGCACGGGTTCTGGTCATGGGCTTCGCCTTCAAGGAGAACTGTGCCGACACCCGGAACACGCGGGTTGCCGACATCCTGTCCGAGCTGGCCGCCTACTCGGTGCAGGCGGACGTGCATGACCCCTGGATCGACCCCGAGGCCGTGCAGGCGGAATACGCGATCTCGCCGGTGAAGAGCCCCCGCCCCGGAACATATGACGCCATCGTGGTCGCGGTTGCGCATCGGAAGTTCGTCGAAATGGGCAGTGCGGCCATTCGGGCGTTGGGAAAACCGGGCGCGGTTCTGTATGATATCAAGGGCGTTTTCGGCAAGTCGGGCGCCGACCTCAGGCTTTAGGCGGGATCATGGACGGGACGACAGGCAGGGGAAGGGCCCATGGCGGCAAGCGGACGCCGCGTATCATGCTCTACAGCCACGACACCTTCGGCCTGGGCCACCTGCGCCGTTCGCGGGCCTTGGCCTCGGCAATCACGCGGGCTGATCCGTCCGCCTCGGCACTGATCCTGACCGGCTCGCCCATCGCCGGGCGGTTCACCTTTCCGCCGCGCGTCGATCACGTCCGGCTGCCGGGCGTGACCAAGCTCAGCGACGGCACCTATGCCTCGCGCACCATCGGCATGGATATCGACGAAGTCACCGACCTGCGCGCCGGGCTGATCCGGGCGACGGCGGAACGGTTCGAACCAGATATCCTGATCGTGGACAAGGAGCCCACGGGCTTTCGCGGCGAACTTCTGCCGACGCTGGACGACCTGATGCGGCGCGGAAGGACGCGAATCGTCCTCGGCCTGCGCGACGTGCTGGACGAACCCGGCGTCCTTGCCTCGGAATGGGCGCGCAAGGGCGCCGACCGTGCCACCGAAACCTATTACGACGAAATCTGGATCTACGGTGTCCGCTCGGTCTATGATCCGATATCCGGTCTGGATCTCGGCCCCGATGTCAGGGCGCGCATGCACTGGACCGGCTATCTGCGACGCGAGCTTGCCTCGCTCAACGCCCCGCCAGGACGGCCCTACATCCTTGTCACGCCCGGCGGAGGCGGAGATGGCGCGGCGCTGGTCGATCTGGTCCTGACCGCCTATGAGCGCGACCCGACCCTCTCGCCCCGCGCCATCATCGTCTATGGCCCGTTCCTGTCCGGCGACACGCGCGCCGAATTCGAAACCCGCGTCAAGCGGCTGGGCGGACGGGTCACGGCGACCGGCTTCGATTCCGAGATCGAAACGCTTTACGCCGGCGCCTCCGGGGTTGTCTGCATGGGCGGCTACAACACCTTCTGCGAGGTGCTTTCCTTCGACAAGCGGGCGGTCATCGTGCCGCGCACGGTGCCGCGGCTGGAGCAGTGGATCCGCGCCAGCCGCGCCGAGGAACTGGGGCTGGTCAGGATGCTGGACGAGAACCGCGACGGGCTGACCCCCGAGGCCATGATCGGCGCCATCCGCGACCTGCCGTCGCAACCGCTGCCCTCGGAATCCATCGGCACCGGCCTGCTGGACGGGCTCGACTGCGTGACGGCACGGATCGAGTCGCTCCTGTCCGGGCTTGCAAGACAGGCTGCCGAATGACCGGAAATTCCCCGCCGCTCGCGGTATTGGTGAAGGGCTGGCCGCGGCTTTCGGAAACCTTCATCGCGCAGGAACTGGTGGCGCTGGAGGCACGCGGGCACCGATTCGAGATCTGGTCGCTGCGCCGCCCCACCGACATCAAGCGCCACCCGCTGCACGACCGGCTGGCCGCGCCGGTGCGCTATCTGCCGGAGTATCTCCACGAAGAGTCTGACCGCGTCTGGCGCGCCCGGGCAGCCGCACGCGCCCTGCCCGGCTATGCCGAAGCCCGGGCCGCGTGGCGCGCCGACCTGCGCCGCGACCCCTCCACCAACCGCATTCGCCGCTTTGGCCAGGCCTGCGTTCTGGCCGCCGAACTGCCCGCCGGCACGCGGGCGCTCTATGCTCATTTCCTGCACACGCCGTCCTCGGTCGCCCGCTATGCCGCGATCATGCGCGGCCTGCCCTGGGCCTTCTCGGCCCATGCCAAGGACATCTGGACCTCGCCCGAATGGGAAAAGCGCGAAAAGCTCTCGGCAGCGACCCACGGCGCGACGTTCGGGACGACCTGCACCGCATACGGGGCCCGGCACCTGCGCAAACTCGCCGACGATCCGGCGCGCATCGAGCTGATCTATCACGGGCTGGACCTGTCGCGCTTTCCCGAGCCGCCCGCGCGCGCCCCGCGCCGTCCCGATGCGCCGCTGCGCCTGCTGTCGGTGGGGCGGCTGGTCGAGAAGAAGGGGTTCGACCGGCTGATCGAGGCGCTGACCCTTCTGCCGGCCGGTCTCGACTGGCGCTGGACCCATATCGGCGGCGGGCCGCTGGCGGACAAGCTGGCCACGCAGGCCGAAGCCGCCGGGCTGTCGGCCCGCATCGACTGGCGCGGCCCGAGCGATCAGCCCGAGGTGATCGCCGCCATGCGCGCGGCGGACCTGTTCGTCCTGCCCAGCCGCATCGCCGGCGACGGAGACCGCGACGGGCTGCCCAACGTGCTGATGGAGGCAGCCTCGCAGAAGCTGCCGATCATCTCCACGACCGTCGCCGCAATCCCCGAATTCATCACCCACGACCGCCACGGGCTGCTGACCGACGGCACGCCCGCCGCGCTGGCCGAGGCCATCGCCGCGCTGACCACCGATCCCGCCCGCGCCACCAGGCTGGCCGGGGCCGCGCATGAGTGCCTGCGCGCCGAATTCGGAATGGATTCCGGCATCGCGCGCCTGTCCGACCGCCTGGCGCACCTCGTCATGGATCGCGCCGCATGACCCGGCTGGCCTTCTACGCGCCGATGAAATCCCCCCGCAGCCCGATCCCCTCTGGCGACCGGGAAATGGCCCGCAACCTGATGGCGGCGCTCGAAGCCGGCGGCGCAGCAGTCGATCTGGTGTCCGAGCTGGGCGTCCATGACAAGACCGGCGACCCGGACCGCCAGGCCGAAGCCCGGCGCGCGGCACAAGGCGAAATCGCCCGCCTGAGCCGCGAATTGCGGGACGCAAGGCCCGCGCTCTGGGTGACCTATCACAACTACTACAAGGCCCCGGACCTGATCGGCCCCGAGATGAGCCGGATACTGGGCATTCCCTATGTGCAGATCGAATCCACCCGCGCGCGCAAGCGCCTGACCGGCCCCTGGGCACGGTTTGCCGAGGCCGCCGAAGCAGCCTGCGACGCGGCGCGGGTGATCTTCTACCTGACCTCGCACGATCTGATCACGATCAAGCGCCACCGGACCGAGGGCCAGCGGCTGGTGCGCCTGCGCCCCTTCCTGCCGGTCGAGACCCTGCCGCCTCCGTCCTCCTGCGACGGCCCGATGCTGGCGGCGGGCATGATGCGGCCGGGCGACAAGCTGGCCTCGTACCGGATCATCGCCGAAACCCTGGCCCATCTGCGCGGCAACTGGCGGCTGGACATCGCCGGAGACGGCCCGGCGCGGGCGCAGGTCGAGGCCCTGATGGCCCCCTTTGCCGGGCGCGTGAGGTTCCTGGGCCAGCTGGACCGCGCCGCGCTGGACCGCGCCTATACCCGCGCTTCGCTGCTGCTGTGGCCCGGCGCCGGCGAAGCCTTCGGCATGGTCTATCTGGAGGCCCAGGCCGCCGGGCTGCCGGTGGTGGCCCAGAACCGCCCCGGCGTGCGCGACGTGGTACTGCCCGGCGGGCACCCCGGGCCGCGCGAGGGGGCGGCGGCGCTGGCGGCGCGGGTGCAGGAGATGCTGGACAATCCCAGCCTGCGGCGCAAGACCGGCGCCGCGGCGCGGGACATGGTGGCGCGGAAACACCTGATCGGCGCCGCCACGCGCAGATTTTGGAAAACCGTGACACCGTTGCTGGAGACCGCCCCATGATCCGCCTTGCCCTGCTGCGCCACGGCCATACCGAATGGAACCGCGCCGGCCGCATCCAGGGGCGCAGCGACACCGCGCTGGACGCGCAGGCGCGGGCGGATCTTTCCCGGCTGCGCCTGCCGGACCCGTGGGACCGGGCCGAGCTGTGGTCCAGCCCGCTCTCCCGCGCGCGAGAGACCGCCCGGCTGGTCGCCGGCCGCGACCCGCGCACCGCGCCGGAACTGACCGAAATGAACTGGGGACGGTGGGAAGGACGCCGCGGCGCCGATCTTCTGGCCGAGCCGGGCAGCGGCTTTCGCCATGTCGAGGACTGGGGCTGGGACTGGCGCCCGCCGGGCGGCGAAAGCCCCGCCGATCTGTGGGCAAGGCTGCGGGGCTGGCTGGAGCGGCTTGACCGCGACGCGGTGGCGGTGTGCCATATCGGTGTCATGCGGGTTCTGCTGGCGCGCGCCCATGGCTGGAACTTCGACGGCCCCGCCCCGTTCCGCATCAAGCGCAACCGCCTTTACATCCTGCGGGCCGAGGGCGACCGGCTGTCCGCCGAACCCGAACTGCTCCGGCTGCGGCCGCGAAAGGACGCCCCGTGAAGATGATGATCGCAGTCACCCATCTGCTTGGCACCGGCCATCTGAGCCGGGCGCTGACGCTTGGCCGGGCCTTTGCCGAGGCCGGGCACCGGGTGCTGCTGGCCTCGGGGGGGATGCCCGCGCCTCATCTTGCCACGCATGGGGTGCCCCTTCTGCAACTGCCGCCGCTGCGGTCGGACGGGACCGACTTTTCCCGCCTGCTCGACGCTACCGGGGCACAGGCCGACGCCCGCCTGTTCGCCGCCCGGCGCGATACGCTGTGCAGCGCGATCAGGGATTTTGCCCCCGATGCGCTCATCACCGAACTGTTCCCGTTCGGCCGCCGAGCGCTGAGCGGGGAATTTCTCGCCCTGCTCGATGCGGCGCGGGACCTGCCCCGCCGCCCGCGTCTGCTGTCCTCGATCCGCGATATCCTCGCGCCCCCGTCGCGGCCCGAGAAAGCCGCCCGCACCGAGCAGATCGTGCTCGAACGCTATGATGCGGTGCTGGTTCATTCCGACCCGCGCATGACGCCGCTTGCAGTCAGCTGGCCGGTCACCGATCGGCTGGAGGGTCGGTTGCGCTACACCGGCTATGTGGCCCCGCCGCCGGCCGAACCGCACCCGCAGCGGGCAGGCGAAGACGAAATCCTCGTCAGCGCGGGTGGCGGCGCGGTGGGGCTGCCGATCTTCCGTGCGGCGATCGGGGCGGCCCGCCTGATGCCCGGCCGGCGCTGGCGCCTGCTGATCGGCGGCGGGCGCGCGCGGCTGGCCGAGATTCACGCCATGGCGCCCCCCGAAAACGTCGTCATCGAACCCGCCCGGCCCGATTTCCGGCAGATGCTGCACCATGCCGCGGCTTCGGTCAGCATGTGCGGCTACAATACCGCGCTCGACCTGCTTCAGGCCGGCACCCCGGCAGTGCTGATCCCCTTCGACGACGGCAACGAGGTCGAACAGGGCCTGCGGGCCCGAAGTCTGGCCACCCTGCAGGGCTTCGACGTGCTGCCCAGCGCCGAGCTGACCGGCGAAGCCCTCTCGGCGGCGGTGGCGCGGGTCATCGGCGAAGGCCGCAGGAGCGGGACGGGACCGGCATTCGACGGCGCGGCCCGGACCGTGGCCATCACCCGCGAGATGGTGGAGGCACACGGATGAGACCGGACTGGAGCCCGCTGACACGCGAACTGGACCGCTGGCGCGCCGAGGGGCTGGAACTGCCGCTGTGGTGGCGTGACGACGATACGGTGGCACCCACGCCGCAGCTGGAGAGGCTCGCCGCGCTGGCCGAACGGCTGGAGATGCCGGTGCACCTGGCGGTGATCCCCGAGCGGGCCGAAGCGACGCTTGGCCGCGTGGTCGCGGACGATCCGCGCCTCATCCCGTTGGTTCACGGATGGGCCCATGAAAACCACGCACCGAAGGGCGAAAGGAAATCCGAATTCGGCCCCCACCGCCCGACCGGAACGATGCTGGCGGAAACCGCGCAGGGACTGGCGCGCCTCA
Organism: Piezobacter thermophilus; assembly: GCF_055386745.1. Classification (NCBI taxonomy): domain Bacteria; kingdom Pseudomonadati; phylum Pseudomonadota; class Alphaproteobacteria; order Rhodobacterales; family Paracoccaceae; genus Piezobacter; species Piezobacter thermophilus. The sequence continues at coordinate 2,915,691 of NZ_AP042380.1, forward strand.
AGGCGCTTTTCGGCGCCCAGCTGCGCCCGGTCTTCGTGCCACCGTGGAACCGGGTTGCACCCACGCTTATGCCCGGGCTGGCGGCACAGGGTTACGCGGCCGTCTCGACCTTCACGCCGCGCGCGCAGCGGGAAGCCGCGGCAGGGCTGGCATGCATCAATACCCATCTCGACCCCATCGCGTGGAAGACCACGCGCCGGCTGGCCGAGCCGGAGACGCTGGTGGCGCAGCTTGCGCAGCAGCTTGCCGCGCGGCGCACGGGGCGGGCCGACAACGCCGAACCTTACGGCCTTCTCACCCATCACCTTGTCCACGACGACGAGATCTGGGATTTCGTCGAGGCGCTGCTGGTCCGCCTGCTGGACGGACCGGCCCGGCGCTGGCGCTTCCCGGCGCCGACCAACGGAAAGGACGAAAGCTCATGAGCCGACTTGATTCCATGCTGCGCAGACTCGCCGCGCAGCGCGACGGGCTGAACTGGGCCGCCGAGCGCATCGCCGGGATGGAAGGCGACGTGGTCGATCTGGGGCTTGGCAACGGGCGCACTTACGATCACCTGCGCGAAATCCTGCCCGACCGCCGCATCTGGGTCATCGACCGGGTGCTGCAATGCCACCCTTCCTGCATTCCGCCCGAGACCGATTTTCTCCAGGGCGAGGCCGAGCCGATGCTGGAGGAGCTGGCCCGGCGGGGTGCGCGCATCGCGCTGGCCCATTACGATTTCGGCTTCGGCATCAAGGAAGAGGACGTGGCCGAAGCCGCCCGCCTCAGCCCGCTGATCGCGCGGGTGATGGTGCCCGGCGGCTATCTCGTCTCGGGGCAGCCGCTGGTCGGCTTCCGCCTGATCCCGGGCCCGGATACGATCGCGCCCGACCGCTACCTGTTCTACCGGGCCTGACCGCACCCGCCCGCAACCTTCGACATCCAGGGAGACACCGAAATGACCATCGACCGTTCCATCAAGATCGCGCCGTCGATCCTGTCGGCGGATTTTGCCGATTTCGGCCACGAGATCCGGGCCATCGAGGCGCAGGGTGCCGACTGGGTGCATGTGGACGTGATGGACGGCCACTTCGTGCCCAACCTCACCTTCGGCCCGCCGGCGGTGAAGGCGTTCCGCCCGCATGTGAAGACCTTCATGGACGTGCATCTGATGATCGCGCCGGTGGACCCCTGGATCGAGGCCTATGCGCAGGCCGGCGCCGACATGCTCACCGCCCATGTGGAGGCCGGGCCGCACATCCACCGCACGCTCCAGGCGATCCGCGCGGCCGGCATGAAGGCCGGCGTGGCGCTCAACCCCGCCACCCCGGCCGCGGCGGTCGAGCACGTGCTGGACATCTGCGACATGGTGCTGGTGATGACCGTGAACCCCGGCTTCGGCGGGCAGAGCTTCATCGACATGACCGAGAAGGTGCGCCGGCTGCGGGCGATGATCGGCGAGCGCCCGGTCCATATCCAGATCGACGGCGGCGTGACGCCGCAGACCGCACCGCTGGTGGCGGCGGCCGGTGCCGACGTGCTGGTGGCCGGCTCGGCCGTGTTCCGGGGCGGATCGGCCGACAACCCCGCCCCCTATGGCGAAAACATCCGCGCAATCCGCCGCGCCGCCGAGGCCGCCACGGGCCGCATGGCCTGATCCCGGCTCAGCGCAACCGGTCGGCGAAGGCGTCCACGAGCTTGTGCTTGAGGATCTTGCCGGTCGGCGCGGCCGGCAGGCGCGTGGCCACCACGATCCGGGCCGGGCGCTTGTAGCCGGCAAGACGCCGGGCGGCGAAGGCGCGCAGTTCCTCTTCCCCCGGCATGTCGCCGGGCAGAGCCTGAACGAAGGCCAGAACCTCCTCGTCGCCCCCCTTCCGGCGCCCCACCACCGCGCACTGCACCACCTTGGGGTGTTCGTTCAGCGCTGCCTCGACCTCGGGCGGATAGACGTTGAAGCCGCCATGGATGATGAGTTCCTTGCTCCGCCCTAGGATGTGCAGATGCCCGCGCCCGTCGATCCGCCCCAGATCGCCGGTGCGGAACCAGCCGTCGCGGTCCAGCACCCGCGCGGTCTCTTCGGGGTTGCGGTAGTAGCCCTTCATCACATGTGGTCCACGGGTCAGAACCTCGCCCGTGCCGGCGCCGCCGCCCGGAACCGACTCGTCGATACGCAGCTCGGCCCCCGGCAGCGGCGGGCCGGTCGAGATGTCCGGGTCGCCGATCCGGTTGCGGGTGACGCAGATGCCGGCGGTGGTCTCTGTCAGGCCGTAGCCGTTCTGCATGGCCACGCCATAGAACGCCTCGGCCCGGCGCTTCCAGTCGGGATCCAGCGGCGCGGCACCCGAGGAGACATAACGCAGACGCCCGCCCTGCAGCCTCTCGACGCCGCGTTCACGGGCGAGGGCCATCAGCTGCGCGTGCATCTGCGGCACCGCCGAGAACACCGTCACCCCCTCGTGCAGAATATCGTAAAGCCGCGCCACGCCGAAGCGCGGCTCGAGCCGGACATGGGCGCCGGCCGAGATCCCGGCGGTGAGGACCGACGCCAGCCCGAACACATGGGTCAGCGGCAGTACGCCGCAAATATCGTCGCGTTCCGCCAGCCCGCGGACCTGCGCCGAAACCGGCGCGGCATGGCACAGGTTGGCATGGGTCAGCATCACCCCCTTCGGCGTGCCGGTGGTGCCGGTGGTGTAGAGCAGCACGGCGACATCGTCATCCGCTTCCGGCGGCGCCGAGGGGCAGGGCGTGGCCATGTGCATCTGCCCGAAGGCGCCTGCCAGCGGCCGCGCACCCAGGCGCCGGGCATGGGCGCGCGCATCGGGCGATACGGCAGTGGTAAGGAGCGCCACCGCCGGTTGCGCGTGCGCGAGGATCCGGGACATCTCGGGCCCGGTCAGCCGGGCATTGACCGGCACCGCCCATGCCCCGATACGCGAGCAGGCAAACAGCGCCGCGACCGTGGCAGCGCAGTTTTCCGACAGCATCAGTACCCGGTCGCCGGGCCGGGCCCCGGCCCGTTTCAGCCTGTCGGCCAGATCGTCCACGGCTGCGCCCAGTTCGGCATAGGTCCAGCGCGTTCCGGTCGTGTCGCTCACTGCAGGGGCGTCGGGCCGCACCACCACCTGGCGGTCGAGAAAACCGTGCCAGCGCGCCCCGCCCCCGGTCATGGCCGCGCCTGCCCCCGAACCCGCCGGAACACGCCGCTGGCGGTGGCCAGAAGCCGGCCGTCCTCATGCCGCAACTCAGCCTCGGCATGGGCAAGGGTGCGGCCGCCGCCGCTGACCCGGCCCGTCGCCACCACCCGGCCAGCGTCGGCCGAAGCGACATAGTGGATGTTCAGCGACACGGTCACCAGTTGCGGCGCCTCTCCGTCCGGTTCGTCCCCCGCCCAGTGCCGGGCGGCAGCAAAGCCCGCCGCAGCATCCAGCAGCATGGCAACGATGCCCCCGTGCAGGCTGCCGACCCTGTTGATGTGACGCGCATCCAGATCCAGCGTGACCCGGGCGCCGCCATCGGGTGTGGCCATGTCCACGACATAGCCCACCATCTCCTGCGCGCCGCTGTCGATGGGCCGCGCGCCCTCTTCAGGCAGCCGAGAGTTCAATGAATCGCTCCAGGTGCCAGTCGGTGTCGCCGAAACGGTGATCGGCCATGATGATGCGCCGGGCGAAATGGGCCAGGTCGTATTCCTGCGTCATACCGATGCCGCCATGCATCTGGATCGCCTCCTCGGCCACCAGCCGCCCGGCGCGCCCGATCAGGTTGCGCGCGGCCGAGATCTGCCGGTCGCGTTCATCGGCGGGCGCATCGAGATGACCCGCCGCGTTGATGACAGCCGACCGGGCCTGCTCAAGCTCGATCAGAATATCGGCAAAGCGGTGCTGAAGCGCCTGGAAACTGCCGATGGGCCGGCCGAACTGGTGGCGGGTCAGCAGGTATTCGCGGGTCAGCTCCACAGCGGTTTCCATCGCCCCCAGCGTCTCGGCCGCAAGCGCCACATTGGCCCGCGCCAGAGCCGCGCGCAGCGCCTCGAACCCCGCCCCCGGCGCGCCCAGCCGGGCCGCGGCCGGAACCCGCACCTCCTCCAGCGTCACTTCGGCCGCGCGCCCGCCCGAGATCAGCGGATAGCCGCGCAGCGTCAGCCCCCTGGACCCGGGCGGCACCAGGAAGAGCGAAATGCCGCCCGGGTCGTCCACCGCGCCGCTTTCGCGGGCGGAGACGATCAGGTGCCCGGCAGCTTCGGCATTCACCACCACCGCCTTGGCACCCGTCAGCACCACCGCATCGCCTGTCGCGGTAGCGGTGGTGGCCACGCGTTCCATGTCATAACGGCTGCCCGGTTCGTAATGGGCCAGCGCCAGCTGCAGGCGGCCGCCGATCACCTCGGCCAGCAGCGTCCGCTGCCGCTCGTCGCCCAGCGCGGCCAGCAGACTGCCGCCAAGAACCGCCGTGTCGAGGAAGGGTGCGACCACGCCGGCGCGGCCCAGCTCTTCGAACACCACCGCGATGTCGAAGCCCTCGCCGCCATAGCCGCCCTGCGCTTCGGAAAACAGCGCGCCGATCACGCCCAGATCGGCCAGGGAGGACCAGATTTCGGCTCTCATGCCCTCGGGGGCAGCCATGATCGCATTGCGGGTGGCGCTGTCGTAGCGGTCCGACAGGAAGCGGCGCAGCGTATCCTGCAGCATCCGGCGTTCTTCGGTCAACTCGAAGTTCATCGGCCCCCTCCCAGTTTCACCTTGGCGATGATGTTGCGCTGGATCTCGTTGGAACCGCCGAAGATCGACAGCTTGCGGTTGTTGAAATACTGCGCCGCCACCGGGCCGGCATCTTCGGGGCCGATGGGCGGCTCGTTGACGCCCTCAAGCCCCTCGGAGGGGAAGGGCAGCGCGTAGGGACCGGCGGCGCGGCGGGCGAGGTCGTTGATTTCCTGCCGGATCACCGTGCCCTTGATCTTGAGCATCGAGCTTTCCACCCCCGGCGCCTGCCCGGCGGCGGCCTGGCTGACGATGCGCAGATTGGTGGTCGCCATCGCCATCAGGTCGATTTCCACCTGCGCCAGGCGGGCCGCGAAATGGGGGTTCTCGATCAGCGGCCGCCCCTTGTGCATCTCGGCCCGCGCCATGCGCCGCACCATCGCCAGCCCGGCGCGACTGAACCCCACCCCGCTGATGCCGGTACGTTCATGCGTCAGCAGGTATTTGGCATATGTCCAGCCCCTGTTCTCTTCCCCGACAAGGTTCTCCACCGGCACCTTCACATTGTCGAAGAAGACCTCGTTCACCTCGTGCGAGCCGTCCAGCAGGATGATCGGACGCACCTCGATCCCCGGGCTGTCCATGTCGATCAGCAGGAACGAGATCCCCTCCTGCGGCTTGGCCGCCTCGGGATCGGTGCGCACGAGGCAGAAGATCCGGTTGGCGTAATGGCCCAGCGTGGTCCAGGTCTTCTGCCCGTTGACGATGTAGTGATCCCCCTCGCGCACGGCGCGGGTCTTGAGGCTGGCAAGGTCCGATCCCGCCCCGGGTTCCGAATAGCCCTGACACCACCAGTCCTGCCCCGAAAGGATCCGCGGCAGATAGTATTCGCATTGCGCGCGCGAGCCGTATTTCATCAGCACCGGCCCCAGCATGGTCAGGCCGAAGGGCACCACGCGCGGCGCATCGGCCATGGCGCATTCTTCCTCGAAGATGTGGCGCTGCACCGCGCTCCATTCGCAGCCGCCCCATTCCTTCGGCCATGAGGGCGCCAGCCAGCCGCGGGCGTTCAGCGCCGCGTGCCAGCCCTCCATGTCGGCCTTCGTCAGCTGCCCGTGGCCGCGCACCCTGGCGCGGATGTCATCGGTCAGGGTTTCATCCAGAAAGGCCCGCACCTCATCGCGGAAGGCCTGCTCCTCGGGCGTCCAGTTCAGATCCATGCGCGTCCTCCTCCTCGAACCGCCCGGCGGAGCCTTCTGCGGCGGCCCGCCCGCCGGCCGGCCCCCGCCCCCGCATCGGGCCGGGCACTGCCCTGTCCTCTCATGCCGCCCGGGCCGGCGACCGGCCCGGGGCGCGCCGCCCCCGCGTCAGAAGATCTCGAACAGCCCGGCCGCGCCCATGCCGCCGCCTATGCACATGGTCACCACGCCCAGCTTTGCCCCCCGGCGCCGGCCCTCCAGCAGCAGATGCCCCACCATCCGCGTCCCCGACATGCCGAAAGGGTGACCGATGGCGATCGAACCGCCGTTGACATTGTATTTCTCGGGATTGATGCCCAGCCGGTCGCGGCAATAGAGGCACTGGCTGGCGAAGGCCTCGTTCAGTTCCCACAGGTCGATGTCATCCACCTTCAGCCCGTGTCGCTCCAGCAGGCGCGGCACCGCGAAAACCGGGCCGATGCCCATCTCGTCCGGCTCGCAGCCGGCCACGGCGAAGCCGCGGAAGGCGCCCAGCGGTTCGAAATTGCGCCGCTCGGCCTCGGCCGCATCCATCACCACCACCGCGGCCGCTCCGTCGGAAAGCTGGCTGGCATTGCCGGCGGTGATGTAGTTGCCGGGGCCGCGCACCGGCTCAAGCGCCGCCAGCCCCTCGAGCGTGGTGTTCGGACGGTTGCACTCGTCCCGATCGACCGTCACCTCGCGGTGCGAGATCTCGCCGGTTTCGCGGTCCTTGACCGCCATGGTCGTCGTCATCGGCACGATTTCGTCGGCGAATTTGCCCGCCGCCTGGGCCGCGGCGATGCGCTGCTGGGATTGCAGCGCGTATTCGTCCTGGTATTCGCGGCTGACGCCGTAGCGTTCGGCCACGATGTCGGCGGTCTCGATCATCGCCATGTAGATCGCGGGCTTGTGCTCTTCGATCCAGGACTCCTTGACCACCTTCGTTTCCGGCTGCACGAGACTGATGCTCTCCACCCCGCCGGCGACCATGGGGCCCGCGCCCTCGGTGATGATGGCATTGGCGGCAAGCGCGACGCTTTGCAGCCCCGACGAGCAGAAGCGGTTGACGGTCATGCCGCTGGCGGTGACCGGCAGGCCGGCGCGAATGCCGATCTGGCGGGCGATGTTCTGGCCCGTGGCCCCCTCGGGGAAGCCGCAGCCGATCACCACGTCCTCGATCTCGGCCGGGTCGATGCCGGCGCGCTCCACCGCCGCGCGCACCATATGCCCGCCCATGCTGGCGCCGTGGGTGAGGTTGAACGATCCCCGAAAGGACTTGGCCAGCCCGGTGCGGGCGGTAGAGACGATGACAGCCTGTTTCATCACGAATTTTCCCTGTTGAGGTCGTCGAAGGTCCGTTCCTCGGCGACGAGTTGTTCAAGAAGTGGCGCGGGCTGCCAGAAGTATTCGTCTTCCTCGGCCCATTTGCGGATGTCGTCCAGCAGGGCGGGCAGGCCGGCCATGTCGGCCCATTTCATCGGCCCGCCGCGCCAGCGCGGGAAGCCGTAGCCGTAAAGCAGCGTCACATCCACATCCAGCGGGCGCCGCGCGATGCCCTCGCCCACCACCTTCGCCGCCTCGTTGACCATTGCCGCCATGTAGCGGCGCACGATCTCTTCATCGGTGAATTCGCGCGGGGTGATGCCCTGGGCGGCACGGTCGGCCTCGATCAGGGCCATCACCTCGGGGTTGGGCGTGCGGTTTTTCGGGCCCTGCGCATAGTCGTAATAGCCCTTGCCGGTCTTCTGGCCGAAATGGCCCGCCTCGCACAGCCTGTCGGCCCAGGTGAAATCGCGGGCGCGCGGGTCAATGCCTTCGGCGCGCTTGCGCTTGCGCACCGCCCAGCCGATATCGAGCCCCGCGAGATCCGCCACCGCATAGGGGCCCATGGCAAAGCCGAAATCCTCAAGCGCCCTGTCGATCTGCCAGGGCGTGGCCCCGTCCAGCACCATGTAGTCGGCGCAGGTGCGGTATTTCGCCAGGATCCGGTTGCCGATGAAGCCGTCGCAGACCCCGGCGCGCACGCAGACCTTGCCCAGCCGTTTGCCCAGAGCAAAGCCGGTGGCCACCACATCCGGCGCCGTTCTGTCCGCGACCACCACCTCCAGCAGCTTCATCACATGGGCGGGCGAGAAGAAATGCAGCCCGATCACGTCCTGCGGCCGCGCGGTCGCGGCGGCGATCTCGTCGATGTTCAGGTAGGAGGTATTGGTGGCCAGCACCGCGCCGGGCCGGCACACCGCATCGAGCTTGGCAAAGACCTGTTTCTTGACCTCCATGTCCTCGAACACCGCTTCGATCACCAGATCGGCCTGCGCGAGATCGTCATGGGAGGTGGTGAGCGTCAGCGCCCTCCCGGTCAGCTCGGCGAATTTCTCCTCGCTGATCTTGCCTCGCTTCACGGCGCCCTTGAGGTTGCCCTCGATGCGGCCCCGCGCGGCCTGAGCGGCCTCGTCGGTCATCTCGACCAGCGTCACCGACAGCCCCGCCAGCAGCGCCGCGGTGGCAATCCCCGCCCCCATGGTGCCGCCGCCGATGATGCCCACCGCCTGCAGCGCGCGCGGCTCCACCCCCTTCAGCTCGGGCAGCTTGGCCACGGCGCGCTCGGCAAAGAAGGCGTGGACCAGCCCCTCGCGCTGGTCGGAGTTCATCAGCTCGGTGAATAGCTCGCGCTCGCGCTTGAGCCCCTCGGCGAAGGGCAGCTCGCAGGCCGCCTGCACCGCCCGCGCCGCCCAGACCGGCGACATCTGCCCGCGCGCCCGCTTCTTCACCGCGGCGATGGCGGCCTCGAAGTCGATGGGTGCGGGCGCGGGCATCTCGCCCGTGGGTCGGCGCGTTGCCCCCTGTTCAAGCAGCTCGCGCGCATAAGCAAGGCCGATGTCGCGCGGTTCTCCCTCTTTGATACAGTCGAGGATCCCGGCCTCCAGCGCCTCTTGCGCGCCCACATGGCGGCCGGTGGTGATCATGTCGAGCGCCTTTTCCACCCCTGCAATCCGCGGCAGGCGCTGGGTGCCGCCGGCGCCGGGGAGGATGCCCAAATGCACCTCGGGCAGGCCAACCCGGGCCGAGGGCACCGCGATCCGGTAATGGGCGGACAGCGCCACCTCCAGCCCGCCGCCCAGCGCAGTGCCGTGAATGGCCGCCACCACCACCAGCGGCGAGGCTTCGATCCGGTTGCACAGATCCGGCAGCCAGGGCTCCAGCGGCGGCTTGCCGAATTCGCGGATGTCCGCCCCGGCCGGAAAGGTCCGCCCGAGCCCGTGGATCAGCACCGCCTTCGCGCCTTCGCGCTCGGCCCGTTCGATGCCGTCCCACAGCCCCCGGCGCACCGCCTGCCCCAGCGCGTTCACCGGCGGATTGTTCACCGCCAGCACCGCAATGTCGCCCTCGCGCGCGTATTCGACGGCCTCGCTCATGGTGGTCTTCCCTTCTCGTTCCCAGGCCCGCAGTGGGCAGGCCGAATGTTGCATCCGATAAACCGACCGATCGGTCGTTTATATACCCTGCCTATCGCAGGCGCCGCCGCAAGGCAAATCCCGGAGCTGACCCGCACCCCCTGCGATCCGCGAAGCGGAATATCGTTCCGCATCTGCAGGCGAAACTAGCCAGCGCGATTGCCCGCGGGCAAGACAAAATCGGTACCCGAGAGGCAGGCGCCGCCACGACGTTCCGTCACCTTCGCAGTTGCCGGTCGCGATCACCGGGCCTGAAGGATCCCCTCCCGCACCCAGCCGTCGAAGATCTCCAGCACCTTTTCGGCAAAACCCGCATCGTTGATATGGGCGTCCAGCTCAATCAGCGTCACGTTGTCGGGGCAGCGGGCACGGATCTCGTCGCAGAAGACGGCCAGCCCGGCGCCGTCATGCAGCGGCGCGCCTTCGCGATCCCATTCGTTGCACCCCCGCAGCGGCAGCAGCAGCGTCACCGGCGCCCGCGCCCCGGCCAGCTTTTCGCAGATGGCGCGGGCCACCTGGCGGCGCTCGGCCGCGTCCAGAACGGCCGAGGTCAGCAGGCGGTTGTGGGCGTGGGTCTCCTTGCCGGCAAGCGGGGCGGGCACCTGTTGCCAGCCGACGAAATCCACCAGATCATAGCAGCCCGGCGCCACCATCTGCGGGATGCCGGCGCGGCCGGCGTTGGTCATCCGGTCACCCCCGGCGGACAGCCCGCCGAACAGGTGGTTCGATACCTCCTGCGGGGCGAAGTCCATCACCGCCGCGAAGGCGCCCTCGGCGGCCAGCGCCTCGAAGGCCCGCCCGCCCATGCCGGTGGCGTGGAATACCGCCACCTCGAAGCCGCGTTTCTCCAGCGCCGGTTTCAGCGCCACCATGTAGCGCAGCACCGTCTTTCCGAAGGAGGTCATCCCGATGAGCGGCCGGTCGCGGCGCGGCGGCTCGACCGCGCGGGCCGCACCCAGCACCGCCCCCGCGGCCTGGGACAGCGACGCCTTGCAGATCGAATTCAGCCCGTAGAGCCCGCCCGCCCAGAGGATCATCTGCACATCCGCCGGCAACCGCTCGGGCGGCAGCAGCGGCGAAAAGGCAACCGTCGAGACGATGTATTTCGGCACCCCCAGCGGCAGCGCGCGGCACAGATCCAGCGCCAGATCGGTGCCCATGGTCCCGCCCAGCACGATCACCGCGTCGATGCGCCCCGCGCGGAAAAGCTCCAGCGCCTTCGCCGCCGATCCCCGCGCCATGATCTGCATGGCGGTGTTCTCGTCGCCCGCGGCAATCGCCTCGGGGATCGAGCTGCCGCCGGCCTCGGCCACCTCATGCTTGCAGATGTCGGTGGGCGCCGAAGGCTCACCCAGCACCGACACGTCCATGGTCAGCACGCGCCCCCCCTGCCCCCGGATCACGTCGCAGAGGTAGTTCAGTTCATCGTCCTTGGTGTCGTAGGTGCCCACGACGAGGATGGTCCTTTCGGTGGTCATGGAAATCTCCGGTTCAGAGCGTCATGGCGATGCAAGAGGGCATGGGCCCGCCCGTGGTGGGCGCATGCCCGGGACGCTGCGCGCCCCGGGCGGTGCGTATCCCGCATTCATCATCACAGCTGGATCCATGCGGTCTTGAGGTCCACATATTTGTCCAGCGCGTGCAGCGACTTGTCGTGCCCGTTGCCGGACTGGCCCACCCCGCCCAGCGGCACGGTGATGTCGGCCCCGCCATAGGTGTTCACATGCACCACGCCGGCGCGGATGCCCGCCACCATCCGGTGCGCGCGCGAAAGGTCCGAGGTCCACACCGCCGCCGCCAGCCCGTAATCGGTGCCATTGGCCAGGCGCAGGGCCTCCTCCTCGTCCTCGAAGGGGGTCACCGCCAGCACCGGGCCGAACACCTCGCGCCGGAACAGCGTCGCCTCGGGGCGCACGCCGGTGACGATGGTCGGCGCCATGTAGAAGCCCCCCGTCTCCTCCAGGATGCGCCTGCCGCCAGTGACGACCTGGCCGCCCTCGGCCGCCGCCTGCTCGACAAAGCGCAGGTTCTGCGCCAGCTGCGCCTCGGAGTTCACCGCCCCCACGTCGCTGCCCGGATCCAGCGGGTCGCCTACCCGCAGCGCCTCGGCCTCGGCCTTCAGCAGCGCCACGAAGTCGTCATGGATGGCCCGTTCCACCAGAAGCCGCGAGCCCGCCACGCAGACCTGTCCCGAATTGCGGAAGATCCCCCTGGCCGACACCTTCGCCGCCTGCGCGAGGTCGGGCGCATCGGCAAAGACGATATTGGGCGACTTGCCGCCAAGCTCCAGATAGACGCGCTTGAGGTTCGAGGCCGCCGCGGCCTCCAGCAGCCGCCGCCCGGTCGCGCCCGAGCCGGTGAAGGCCAGCACATCCACCCCCATCGACGCGGCCAGCGCCGCGCCGGTTTCCGCCCCCGGCCCGGTGACCACGTTCAGCACCCCCGGCGGAAGACCGGCATCGAGGCAGATCTGCGCCAGCCGCAAAAGCGTCAGCGAGGCGCTCTCGGCCGGCTTGAGCACCACCGAATTGCCCATCGCCAGCGCCGGGGCGATCTTCCACGCCCCGATCATCAGCGGGAAGTTCCACGGCACGATGGCGCCCACCACGCCGACCGGCACCCGGTGGACCAGCCCCAGAACGTCGGGTGCGGTGGGGGCGACCTCGCCCGGCACCTTGTCGATGGCCTCGGCATAATAGCGGAAGGTGGCGGCGGCGCTGCCCGGCTCGGCCTTGAAGGCCATGGCGAATTCGGTGCCGTTGTCGCGGATGCCCAGAACCGCCAGCTCCAGTGCCTCGGCCTCGATCCGCGCGGCGATGGCGTGCAGAACCTTCTTGCGCGCCGCCGGCGGCAGGCGCGACCAGCGACCGTCCTCGAACGCCGCCCGGGCCGAGGCCACCGCACGCTCCACATCCCCGGCGGTGGCCCGTTCGATGGTGGTCAGTAAAGACCCGTCGATTGGCGAGACAGTTTCGACCGGCGCGCCCGAACCACCTTGCCACGTTCCTTCAACAAGAATTTTCTGCGCCGCGACAGGCGCGCGCCGAAGCTGGTCGATCTGTGCCTGGATTTCCATTCGGCCTCCCTGAGCGATTTGCGGTCCTGCAGCACATGGCGCAGATGGACCGCCAGAACGATGATGATAACAACGAAGAGGATGAAGGCGATGGGCCGGTCGATGAAGTCCCACGGCGTCTTCACCCGGGCCATGGCGGCGCGCAACTTCACCTCCATGATCCCGCCCAGAACCATGCCGAGGATGATCGGCACGATCGGCAGCGACAGGCGCTTGAGGACGAAGCCGAGCACCCCGAAGCCCGCGGCCATCACCGCATCGGTAACCGAGTTGCGCAAGCTGTAGACGCCCACGAAGCTGAGCGTCAGCACGCAGACCCCGAGAAAGCGGTTGGGGATCTTCACCACCTTGACCAGCAGCCCCGTCGCCGACAGCAGGAAGATCATCACCAGCACGTTCAGGATCAGCAGCGCCAGATAAAGCGCGACGACGAAATCCATCCGGTTCTGGAACAGCCCCGGCCCCGGCACCACGTTGTGGACGTAGAAGACGCTGAGCATCATCGCGGTGAGCGCCTCGCCGGGGATACCCAGCGCCAGAAGCGGCACCATCGCCGCCGCCGGAACGGCATTGTTCGAAGTCTCGGCCGCGATCAGCCCCTCGGAGGCGCCGTTGCCGAAATCCTGCGGCCGCCTGCTGGTGCGCTGGGCATAGGTGTAGGACATGAACTGCGCGGTGAACTCGCCGACCCCGGGGATCATGCCCATCACCACCCCGAAGGAGGCCGAGACGCTGGCCACCCGCGGATGCCGGGCCAGTTCGCGCAGGCCCTGCAACAGCGGGCCGCGCAGGCGCGGCTGGCGGATCTTCTCGTCGTCGCCGGTCAGCAGCACGAAGGCCTGGCTGATGGCGAAAAGCCCCAGAACCACGACGATCAGGTTGATCCCGCCCTGAAGGAAGGGCTGATCGAAGGTGTAGCGCTGGGTGTATTTGACCGGCTCCATCCCGATGGTCTGCAGCCAGATGCCGAAGCCCGCGAGCGCCCCGGCGATCAGCGCCTGGCCGCGATGGGCGACGATCACCAGAACGATGCCCAGAAGCGCGGCCAGGAAGATCTCGCGGCTGCCGAACATCGGCGCCACCTTCGCCAGCACCGGGGCGAACAGGATCAGACAGATGACCGAGAAGATGCCGCCGAAGAAGGACGACGAATAGGCCAGCGACAGCGCCCGGCGCGGCTCGCCCCGGGCGGTCATGGGATAGCCGTCATAGGTGGTCAGCGCGTTGACCGCTGTGCCCGGCGTGTTGATCAGGATGGCCGGTATCGCCCCGCCATACATGGAGCTGCCATAGATCCCCAGCAGCACCGTCAGCCCCACAATCGGGTCCATGGAAAAGGTGGCCGGCAGCAGGATGGCGATGGCCACCGCCGGGCCGACGCCGGGAATGGCCCCGATCAGCACCCCGCCGATCGAGCCCACCAGCAGCGCCAGCGCCACGTCCCAGCGCATCAGGATGCCGAGGGAGGAAAGAAACACGTCCATCAGCGGTCGGTGCCTACGGTCATCGCGGGTGCGGGCAAGGGCTTCGGAAACCGTTGCCAGGTTTTTCCAGAAATCCCTGGCCCCGCCGGAAAGGCCGTCGCCATGCCCACCTCCTCAGAAGTACAGGATGAACAGGCTGCGCAGCCCGCCCGGCAGGTATTCGTAGATCATGGCACCGGGAATCCTCACGCCGAGAAAGCCCTTGAACAGCACCACCACACCCACCGCAAAGCCCAGGCTGACGGCCATCATGGGCCGGCTTCGATAGCCCATTCGCCAGCTCAGCGCCGGCACGAACACCAGCGTCACCGGCAGATAGCCCAGCACCGGCACCAGCAGGACATAGGCCATGAACCAGCCCGCAAATTCCAGCGCCGAGGCCCATTTTCGCACCTCGCGCCAGTCGCGGCGCGTCACTTGCCGCCACGGCAGCCGGTGAAGATGCAATGCGCCCAGCAGCGTCATGGCGCCAAGCCCGATCGCGGGCCAGAACCGCGGCTGCGCCACCAGCCGGGTCTTTTCCACCCATACCGTCTGATCCCGGATCAGCAGAAGCAGAAGGGCCGAGAAGACGAAAAAGGCAAAGGCAAAGACCAGCTGACCGCGCCTGGGGCCGACGAAACGGCGTTCTCTTTCGGTAGCCATCCTGGGGAACTCTTGTGCCGGGGGCTGGAAACGGGCCGGTTGCCCGGCACCGGCCCGCCCGTTCGGTTACGCCTGCATCACTTCAGGATTTCCGCGATGCGGGCCACCGTCTCTATATCCTTGGCGATCCGCGCCGCGCTTTCCTCGGGACCCTGCCAGTAGACCAACGCCCCGGTCTGCCGGGCCACGTCCTGGGCGCGCTCGCTCATCACCGTTTTCCTGGCCACGGCGATGATCTTTTCACGCACCTCGGCCGGGGTTTCCTTGCGCACGAACAGACCATTCCACAGGGCGATGTTCAAGCTCGGGTCCAGCTCGCCGATGGTGGGCGCATCGGGCACCAGAGGAATGCGCGAATCGGTGATCGCCACCAGCACCTTCACCTTGTCCAGGCAGGGCAGGATCAGCTGCAGGGTGGTGTTGATCACGTCCGCATCGCCCGAAGCCAGCGTGTTGCAGTCGAGCGCATCGAATGCGGCATCCGAGCCCCACTCGAATCCCGCATTCCTGGCATAGGCCTTGGTCACCTTGGTCGGCGTCAGAACATCGCCGAAATGCCCCAGCGTCACGTCGTTCGAGCGAGCATACTCCGCCAACTCCTGCATCGTCGAATAGGGCGCATCGGCCGAGGTGGCGATGACGAAGGGATAGGTGAGGAAAATGCCCAGCGGGTCGAACTTCGCGGGCGTCAGCGGCGGGATGTCGATCTGGTGGCCCAGAACCGGCACGCCGATCACGAAAGAGCCGATCGTGTAGCCGTCGGCCGGCGCATTCGCCACCTCGATGGCGCCGGGGAACGGGCCACCGCCGCCGCCGGGCTTGTTCACCACTGCCGCCGCGACGCCGTATTCCTTCTGGAAGTCCTCGGCGATCATCCGGGTCAGCACGTCCTCAAGATCCCCCGGCGGCCAGGGCACGATGAAGTTGACCGGCTTCTCGGGATATTCGGCAAGCGCCGAACCCGCCGCAAGGGCAACCGCCACGGACGCCACCGCGCCCTGAATGAAAGTGGTGAGTTTCATCGTCTCCTCCCGATCAGATTGGTTCATTATTCAAACCGTTGGTTTGAAAATAGATTGACAGCCTCCCCCTCGCTCTGTCAACACATTTGCATTGGCGCCGGGCCGGAAATGCGGCCCGGGAAACGGGCGGGGCGGCCTGCGAGAACCGGAGAAGCGACAGGACGAAGCGATGGGAACCGTCACCAAGGCATTGTCTTTGCTGACCCATTTCAGCCAGAGCCGCAGCGAGGTGGGCCTGAGCGATCTCACGCGCCTGTCGGGGATGAACAAGGCCACCGTCTACCGGCTGATGGGCGAATTGCAGCGGGCGGGATTCGTCGAACAGGTCGGCCCCGACCGCGCCTATCGGCTGGGCCCCGAGGTGCTGCGCCTTGCCGCGCTGCGCGAGGCGGCGGTGCCGCTGATGTCGGTATCGCGCGAGATCCTCGACCGGCTCAGCTCCGCAACCGGGGAAACCGCGCACATGTCGCTGGTGCGGGGGACCAGCCTGAAAACGCTCGGCCATGCCTACAGCCCCCGCCATGCCACCCGCGTGATGATGGACGATGCCGAAACCCTGTCCTTTCACGGGACGAGTTCGGGGCTGGCGATCCTGGCCTTCGCCGACGAATCCTTCGTCGATGCCGCCCTTTCCCGGCCCCTCATCGCCCATACTGCGCAGACCGAAACCGATCCCGACCGGATCCGCACGCGGCTGGAACGTATCCGCGCCGAGGGTCTCGCGGAAACGGTGGGCACCTTCGAAACGGACGTTCACTCGCACGCCGCGCCGATCTTCGGACCCGACTGCCGCCCCGTGGGGGCAATCGCGGTGGCCGCCCCGGTCGCGCGCATGACCCCGGCCCTGAAATCCCTGATCCGCACCGAACTGCGCCGCGGCGCCTGCGATCTGACCCGGCGCACCGGAGGGTTCTGCCCGCCCGGATACCCGGTGGAGGATGCGGCATGACCCGTGCTCTCATCCTCGATTTCGGCGGCGTCGTGACGCGGACGCTGTTCGAAACCCACGACCTGACCGAACGGGCGCTGGGCCTGGCGCCGGGCACGTTGACATGGCGCGGCCCGTTCGATCCCGACAGCGATCCCCTGTGGCAGGACATGCAGGCCGGCCGCATCAGCGAACGCGACTACTGGCACCGGCGCACGCGCGAGGTGGCAGAGCTGGCCAGGCGCGACTGGCGGCAGATGTCCGATTTCGTCCGCGCCGCCCGCGGCGCCGACCCGCAGGCCGTCATCCGGCCCGAATTCCTTGCCGCCATGGCGCGGGCGCGGGCGGCCGGGGTGCAGCTGGCGATCCTGTCGAACGAGCTCGACCTGTTCTATGGCGCCGATTTCCGCGACCGGCTGCCCTTTCTCGCGGATTTCAACGCGATCGTGGATGCCACCCATACCGGCATCCTCAAGCCCGACCCGCGCGCCTATCGCGCCTGCCTCGACGCGCTGGGGGTGGCGGCGCGGGATTGCGTGTTCGTGGACGACCAGCCCCGTAATGTGGCTGGCGCCCGTGCCGTCGGGCTGGCTGCGGTGCAGTTCGACGTCGCCGATCCGGCGGCAGGCTATGACAGGGCCCTGCGGATGCTGGGCGTGAGAGAGGAGATCAGGACATGAAGGATTCGAACTTCCTGAAGGAGAACAACGCCCGCTCGCTGTGGCACCCGATGGCGCATCCCGCCGACTGCCGCGCCAATCCGCCGATCATCGTCAGCGGCGCAGGCGGCGTACGCATCCGCGACGTGGACGGGCACGAGGTGGTCGACGGCGTGGGCGGGCTGTGGAACGTCAATCTCGGCTTTTCCTGCCAGCCGGTGAAGGAGGCCATTGCCGCGCAGCTCGACCGCCTGCCCTATTATTCCATCTTCCGCGGCACCACCACCGACGTGGTGATCGAGCTGGCCGAGGAGCTGCGCGACTTCTTCGCCCCCGACGGGCTGAGCCGGTCCTTCTTCACCTCGGGCGGGTCGGACAGCGTGGACACGGCGCTGATGCTGGCCCGGCAGTATCACAAGATCCGGGGCAAGGCCGGGCGGGTGAAGTTCCTGAGCCTCAAGAAGGGCTATCACGGCACCCATTTCGGCGGCGCCTCGGTCAACGGCAACGCCAATTTCCGCACCGCTTACGAACCGCTGCTGGCCGGCTGCCACCACATTCCCGCCCCCTATGCCTACCGCAACCCGTTCGACGAGACCGACCCCGAGCGGCTGGCGCAGCTGTGCCTGTCCGCCCTGGAGGACGAGATCGCCTTTCAGGGCGAAGGCACCATTGCGGCGATGATCATGGAGCCGATCCTGGGCGCCGGCGGGGTGATCGTGCCCCATGAAAGCTTCATGCCCGGGGTGCGCGAGATCTGCGACCGCCACGGCATCCTGCTTATCGCCGACGAGGTGATCACCGCCTTCGGCCGCACCGGGGACTGGACCGGCTCGCGCCACTGGGGGGTGAAGCCGGACCTGATGACGACCGCCAAGGCGATCACCAACGGCTATTTCCCGTTCGGTGCGGTGATGGTGTCGGACGCGGTTGCCGAGGTGTTCGAGGGCGACGAATCCGGTCGCGCGGCGATCGGCCACGGCTACACCTATTCCGGGCATCCGGTGGGGGCGGCGGCGGCGCTGGCCTGCCTGACGGAAACGAAGCGCCTGGACGTGGCCGCGAATGCAGCGGCACGCGGCACGCAGCTGTTCGAGGGCTGTCTGGAATTGCAGGAGAAATACGAGATCATCGGCGACGTGCGCGGCGGTCACGGGCTGATGACCGGACTGGAACTGGTCAGCGACCGCGCCACCAGGGCGCCCATCGACAAGGAGACGATCGCGAAGGTGCACGCGGAAACCTATCGCGCCGGTGCCATGGTGCGCATGTCCGGGGCGAACATCCTGATGTCGCCGCCGCTGGTGCTGTCGGCGGAGGAAGCCGATATCATCCTGTCGGCGCTGGAGGCGGGTTTTGCGTCGGTCGCGGGGTGAGGCGGCGGGGTGCGGAGGGGCTCTGCCCCTCTGCGCGCCTGCGGCGCGCATTCACCCCGGAGTATTTTCGGCAAGAGGAAAGAGTGGAGCGCGCTATTCCTCGGGCACGATCAGGACCAGGCCGTCGAGTTCCGGCGCGGCGGTGAGCTGGCAGCTGAGCCGGCTGGCGGGCTGACGCGGGGCGGCGGTGATGTCGAGCATGGCGTCCTCCATCTCGCCCGGCGTGCCGGTGGCCTCGCGCCAGGCCTCGTCCACGACCACGTGACAGGTGGCGCAGCTCAGGCAGCCGCCGCATTCGCCGATGACGCCGGGGACGTTGTTGGCCAGAGCAGCTTCCATCAGGGTCTGCCCGTGGGCCACTTCGGCGGTGATTTCGGTGCCGTCGGGAAGTTTCCAGGTGACCTTCATGTGCGCATTCCTCAGATGAAGTAGATGTAGAAGTCGCGCAGCGCATCGCCTTCGAGGTCGCGGGTCTTGCGCACCTCCTTGCGTTTCATGAAGACGTGGTTGGCGACCAGTTCCTCGCCCACCGCCTCTACCAGCGCCACGTCGCGTTCGAGGTCGGCAATGGCGCCGGCGAGGTTGTCGGCGGTGCTTTCGCGCGCGTCGGTGCGCTCGAACCCGTCACCGGTTTCCATGGGCGGCAGGTCGTAGCCGTTCTCGACCCCCAGCCGCGCTGCGTGCAGCACCGCGGCCACGGCCGTGTAGGGATTGGCCGAGGCGTCCGCCATGCGGTGTTCGAGGCGCGCCTTGGCTCCGCCTTCGGCGCTGATTCGGGTGGTGACATTGCGGTGGTCCCCGCCCCAGTTGCGCCAGTAGCCCGACAGCGAACCCGGTTGCAGGCGCATGTAGGAGTTGGCCGTCGGCGCGATCAGTCCGGCCAGCCCCTTGTGGTGGTGGATGAGCCCGGCGAGGCATCCGCGCGCCAGATCGTTCATGTGCTCGGGGCCGCCCTTCGGCCCCGAGCTGAGCGCGTTGCCTCCGGTTTCGTCGGCAAAGGAGAAGTTGATGTGCATTCCCGACCCGCCCGCCGCCGGGATCGGCTT
The DNA here is from genome assembly GCF_055386745.1 of Piezobacter thermophilus. NCBI lineage: Bacteria > Pseudomonadati > Pseudomonadota > Alphaproteobacteria > Rhodobacterales > Paracoccaceae > Piezobacter > Piezobacter thermophilus. Next base: position 2,935,284 of record NZ_AP042380.1, read on the forward strand.
GGGCATGAAGGTCAGCACGATTCCGTATTCCAGCGCGATTTCCCGCGCCATCAGGCGGAACAGCACGATGTCGTCCACCGCCTTGACCGCATCGTCGAAGGTCAGGGTGTATTCGAATTGCGGGCTGTCGTATTCCGCCGTGATCATGTCGAGCGAGAATCCCAGCCGCTCGGCCATCTGCCAGATCCGGTCGTTGAAGCGCAGCGGGTCGGAATAGGGGCCGGTGCCGTAGACCACTCCGCCCGGGGCGTCATAGGGCACCAGCTCGCCCTTCTCGTCGGCCTGCAGGGCGAAGGCCTCCAGTTCGATCCCCACCTTGGGCGTCAGCCCCTTTTCGACCCAGGCCGCCACCGCCCGCTTGAGCGCCCCGCGCGGGCACAGCGGCAGCGGCCGGCCGGCATCGTCGTAGAGATCGCCCAGCACCACGCGGGTGGAGGCATCCCAGCTTTCGCGGATGTCGTCATGCAGCCAGCGCAGCTCCATGTCCGGAAGGCCCGCATAGGTCATGGCGCCGGGGGCATTCAGCAGGTCCTTGTCGTAATGCACGCCGAAGGTCGAGCGGCAGAACCGCGTGCTGTCGTCGCCGATCTTGGAATGCGGCAGGTATTTGCCCCGCATGATCGACAGGTGATCGCAGAACAGAACGCGCAGGCGGTCCTTCATCCGGCATCTCCTCCCCTCGGCCGCACCCCGCCAGCCCGGGACGGGTCGGCCATTTTCAGCATGTTTTCCGGCAATGAAACAGCCCCCGCCTTCAGGCCGGCGTCACCGTGACCGGGAGCTCCTTGATCCCCCCCACGAAGTTCGAGCGCAGGAAGCGGTGCGGGCCGGCCGGTTCGATGGCGCGGATGCGCCGGGCGAGTTCCTCGAACAGCACCCGCACCTCCAGCCGCGCCAGCCACATGCCCAGGCAGACATGCGGCCCGCCCTGCCCGAAGGACAGGTGCCGGTTCGGGCTGCGGAACAGATCGACCCGGAAGGGGTCGTCGAACACCGTCTCGTCGCGATTGGCCGAGGCGAACCAGTAGAGCACCTTGTCCCCGGCGCGGATGGTCCTGCCGTGCATCTCGAAGTCGCGGGTGGCGGTGCGGCGGAAGTAGAGCGCCGGCGTCGCCCAGCGGATGATCTCGTCCGGCGCGGTCTTCCAGATGTCGCCGCCCTCCTTCATCTGCTCCAGCAGTTCCGGCTGGTGACACATGGCCTGGATACCCGCGGCAATGGAATAGCGCGTGGTGTCGTTGCCCGCGGCCACCACCAGGCAGAAGAAGTTGCGAAACTCGGTTTCGGAGATGACCGAGCCATCATCTGCCGGCTCGCGAATCAGGTGCAGGACGCCCGAGGTGTCGCCCTCGCGCTCCTTGCGGGCCATCAGCTCCTGCGCGTATTCGTAGAGCTCCGCCCCCGCGGGCGAGTTGAAGGGCAGCATCCGGTATTCGTCCGTCTCCATCCGGTCGAGGACGTGTTCGGTGAAATCGGGGTCGGTGTTGGCAATCAGCGCGTCGCCCTTTTCCACCAGCCAGGGCAGATCCTCTTCCGGCAGGCCAACCACCCGGCCCAGCATCCGCATGGGCAGCTGCCGGGCGATTTCCTTCGTGGCGTCGAAGGTTCCCTTCTCAAGCGCCCGGTCGAGGATGTCGTGGCACAGCTCGCGGATGTCGTCCTCGTATTTCGCCATCACCGGCTTGGCGAAGGCGCGGGCAAGCTTCATCCGCATCTTCGTGTGCTCCGGCGGGTCGGTTTCCTGAAAGGTGCGCCGGGCGAGGTATTCCTCTTCGGTCTGATCCTCCATGCGGATGCCGCGGGCCGACGAGAAGACCTCGGTATTGCGGATCATCTCGACAATGTCGGCATGGCGCGTGACCGACCAGAAATTCCGCCCGCCCGGATATTCGGTCCAGTGCAGCGGATCCTCGCGCCGCAGCCGGGCGAAGGTGTTGTGCGGCGGACCGTTCACGAAGCTGTCATGGCTGCTCAGATCGGCATGGCCGTCATCGGCCGGCTCCCAGACCGTCATCTTCTGCTTTCCCTCCCGTTAACATGTGTATATTATAAGCAGCACTAAATATGTAAATAAAAAACTTCCCGGGACTCTCATGCAGCTGGCCATCCTGATGACGAACACGGACGAAAGCGATTTTGCCCGGAACCACCCGAAGGACGGAGAGAAGTTCTCGGCCATGATCCGCAGCGTGCGACCGGGGTGGAGGACGACCGTCTTTGCCGTCAAGGACGGGGCGTTTCCGCGCGCCATGGCCGGTTTCGACGGCGCCATCATAACCGGCAGCCCCGCTTCGGTGAACGAAGCCGCGCCGTGGATCGGTCGGCTGTTCGAGCTGATCCGCGAGATGCACGCCGCCCGGCTGCCCGTGTTCGGGGCATGTTTCGGGCACCAGGCCATCGCCGTTGCGCTGGGTGGCAGGGTCGGCCCCAACCCGGGGGGCTGGGTGCATGGGCGGATCCGCAACCGGATCCTGTTCCGCACCGGCTGGATGGAGGCCCTTCCCGACCCGCTGCACCTCTATGGCAGCCACAAGGAGCAGGTCGCGGTCCCGCCCGGGCAAGCCGCGCTTCTCATGCAGTCCGAAAGGTGCGAGGTGGCGGCAATGGCGATCGGCAGGCACATCTACACCATCCAGCACCACCCGGAGATGAGCCCCGCCTTCATCGCCGCCCTGACCGAGGAAATGGCCGCCGATCTCGGCCCCGAGATCACCCGCAGGGCGCGGGCCTCGCTGCGCGCGGGGCCGGCCGATGCGGCGCCCTTCGCCGAAAGCATCGCCCGCTTCTTCGAGCAGGCCCGCACGGGGCCATGAACGGGGCCGCAGGCGGCCTGATCTACCGCAGCTCCGCCCGGGCGCGCATGCACAGCCGCCCGTCCGGCCCGCGCACCCACAGCTCATCGCCCTTCAGGCACAGCTCGGCCGTCTCGAAATGCATGAGCGGCGCCGTGGCCCGGAACGAGAAGGCGGCAAGCGGGCCGATCTCTTCCTCGGCCATCAGCATCAGCCGCTGCGCCAGAAGCGGGCCATGCACCACCAGCCCCTCATAGCCCTCGACCCGGCGGGCATAGTCCTGATCGTAATGAATGCGGTGCCCGTTGAAGGTCAGCGCCGAATAGCGAAACAGCAGCGTCGTGTCATGGCCGACCCGCTGGCATAGGCTCTCGCCCGTCGAGGCGGCGGGCGGGGCCGGCCGGGGCGTCTGCGGGTCGGGATCGGGGCGATAGACCAGATCCTGCCACTCGGTCACGCACAGCCGCCCGCGCTGGAAGATCTCGTGGCGCAGGGTGACGAAGGCCAAGGGGCCCGAGCGGCCCTGCTTGCGCTCGGCCCGTTCGAGGCGGGTGATCCGCTCGGCCCGCGTGCCGGCCAGAAGCGGCGCGTCGAAGCGCAGCCGCCCCCCCGCCCACATCCGCCGCGGCAGCCCCATGTCGGGGATGATCCCGCCGCCGGTCTTCGGATGACCGTCCCGGCCCAGCCCTGCGGGCGGGACCGGCGTCCAGAAATGGACCTGGTGGAAGAACGGGGGCAGCGGCGTGCCGGCGGCAATCGTCGGCGTCAGCCCCAGTGCCACCTGAAGCGCCGCCGCGCGGGCCGGGTCCATAGCGTCGCTTTGACTCTCGGAAGGTCTGTGCGCAATCTGCATGGGCCGCAGGCTAACCCGCGTGAAGCGAGAGGACAATCGCCCATGCCCCCCGCCGTCAACGCGCTGGACCATCTCGTTCTGACCGTGGCCGACATGGACGCCACCGCCGCCTTCTATGGCCGCGTTCTCGGCATGAAGGCCGAAACCTTCACCGCGGCCGACGGCTCGACCCGCCACGCGCTGACATTCGGGCGCCAGAAGATCAACCTGCACCCGGCCCGGGCGCCTTTCGCGCCGCACGCCGCCCGACCGCTGCCCGGCACCGCCGATCTGTGCCTGCTCTCCGATGATCCGGTCGAGGACTGGCAGGCCCGCCTTGCCGGGCTTGGCATCGAGATCGAGGAAGGCCCGGTCATCCGCACCGGCGCCACCGGGCCGATCCTCTCGCTCTATGTCCGCGACCCCGACGGCAACCTGATCGAGATCGCAACGCCGGCGGCGTCCTGATAGCGGCTCCGGCTTGCGACTTCGCCCGGCAAAGGCTAGGCATGGCCGGAAACGGACGCAGGGAAAGCGGCGATGCAGGACGATCCGAAAACTCTGGTTTCAACCGAATGGCTGGCGCGGCACCTCAAGGATCCCGATCTGAGGATTCTCGACGGATCGTGGTACCTGCCGCAGAGCGGGCGCGATGCCAGGGCGGAATACGAGGCCGCCCATATTCCCGGCGCGCGCTTCTTCGACATCGACGAGATCGCCGATCACCGCTCGGACCTGCCGCACATGGCACCGCCGCCTGAGAAATTCATGTCCCGCCTGCGGGCGATGGGGGTCGGCGACGGCCATCAGGTGGTGGTCTATGACGGGGCGGGGATCTGCTCGGCCCCGCGGGTGTGGTGGCTGTTCCGCCTGATGGGGCAGGAGAACGTGGCGGTCCTCGACGGCGGCCTGCCAAAATGGCAGGCCGAGGGGCGCGAGGTCGAGGACCTGCCCCCCGTGATCCGCGACCGGCACATGACGGTGCGAGTGCAGAACCACCTGCGGCGCGACGTGACCCAGGTGTCCTCGGCCTCGAAGCTGGGCGACCACGAGATCATCGACGCCCGTTCGCGCGGCCGCTTTCGCGGCGAAGAGCCCGAACCGCGCGAGGGCCTGCGCGGCGGACATATTCCGGGTTCGAAGAACCTGCCCTTCACCGAGCTGCTGAACGCCGACGGCACCATGAAATCGCCCGAGCAATGCCGCGCCCTGTTCGAGGCCGCCGGCGTGGACCTCTCGAAACCGGCGATCACCACCTGCGGCTCGGGCGTGACGGCGGCGGTGCTGTCGCTGGCGCTCGAACGCATGGGCAAGAAAGATCATGCGCTCTATGACGGCTCCTGGGCCGAATGGGGCGCTTTCCCGACCCTTCCTGTCGCCACCGGAGACGACTGATGTTCGAAAACCTGCATGATCAGCCCGCCGACAAGATCCTGATGCTGATGAAGATGTTCGCCGACGATCCGCGCGCGGAGAAGATCGACCTCGGCGTCGGCGTTTACCGGAATGCCGAGGGCGTGACCCCGGTCATGCGCGCCATCAAGGCGGCGGAAAGGCGGCTGTGGGAAGAGGAAACCACCAAGGCCTATACCGGGCTGGCCGGGGACCCCGCCTTTGCCGACGCCATGATCGGACTGGTCCTCGGCGATGCGGTGCCGCGCGCCAACGTCGCCGCCGCCGCCACGCCGGGCGGCACCGGCGCCATCCGTCAGGCGTTCGAACTGATCCGCATGGCCGCCCCCTCGGCCCGCATCCGGGTCTCGGATCCGACCTGGCCCAACCACCTGTCGATCCTGAAATATCTCGGGATCGAAACCGTGCCCTACCGCTATTTCGACAATGACACCCGCGGCGTCGATTTCGCCGGCATGATGGAAGATCTGGGCCGCGCCGATGCCGGAGACGTGGTGCTGCTGCATGGCTGCTGCCACAACCCCACCGGCGCCAATCTGAACATGGTTCAGTGGCAGGAGGTGATCGACCTCATCAACGAACGCGGCCTCGTGCCGATGATCGACATCGCCTACCAGGGGTTCGGAGACGGGCTGGAGGAAGATGCCGCCGCCACCCGGCTGGTGGCGTCCTCGGTTCCCGAATGCCTGATCGCGGCCAGCTGCTCCAAGAATTTCGGCATCTACCGCGAACGCACCGGCATCCTGATGGCGGTGGCGCAGGACGCCTCGCGCCAGGCGATCAACCAGGGCACGCTGGCCTTCCTCAACCGACAGAACTATTCTTTCCCGCCCGATCACGGCGCCCGCCTGGTGACGATGATCCTGAACGATGCTGAACTGCGTACCGACTGGATGGCCGAGCTGGAACAGATGCGCACCGGCATGCTGGCCATTCGCCGGCAACTGGCGGACGAGCTGCAGCGGCTGACCGGGTCGGACCGCTTCGGCTTTCTTGCCCAGCACCGGGGCATGTTCTCGCGCCTCGGCACCACCCCCGAGATGGTCGAGAAGCTGCGCACCGATTATGGCATCTACATGGTCGGCGACAGCCGGCTGAACATCGCCGGGCTGAACGAAAGCTCGGTCCCGGTTCTGGCGAAGGCGATCGTGGACGCGGGGATCTGAGCCGGCGGATCGGGCTGGGCCGGACCGGCGCCCGAAAGGCGGTCGGCCCGGCTGTCCCGTAGGCCCCCGGCGAGAACACGTTTTTTGTTGCGGGAAAAATTCATGTTATCCTTCCCGGCGCAGGCACCGGGAAAGCGGTGCTGCGCGCCCGCCCTGTGACCGGCGGCGGTCGTTTCTTTTAATATTTCGGAAGGAAAATATCATGAAGTTCTTGTCCGTTATCGGTGCCGCGGCCGGGTTTCTTGCCGCATCCACGACCCTTGCCCCGGCCCAGGACACGACCGCCCTGATCGCCGAGATCGAGGCTGCAACCGCCAGGTACCGCGATGTCGACACCGCTCTGGCCGAAGGGTTCATCCCCGATCCCAGCGGCAAATGCGTGACCGCCGCAGAGGAAGGCCTGCCGCCGGAATGGGGCAGCATGGGCATTCACTACCTCAATCCGGCAAGGCTCAAGCTTGCGCCTCCGGGCGGCAAGGTGGACGGCGCCGGAACGCATACCGATTTCATGGCCCCCGCAATCCTGCTCTACGAACCGCAGGCTGATGGCTCGATGCTGCTGGTCGGAGTGGAAAACCTGGTGTTTCAGGCCGCGTGGAAGGCGGCGGGAAACTCGGCTCCGCCGGAGTTTGCCGGCAGGACCTGGGACAGCATGGCGGACGACGCGAATACCGAAGCCGACGAGGCGCATGGTTTCATGCCGCACTATGACCAGCATGTCTGGCTGCGGGACAATCCCGCAGGTCAACTGATGCCGTTCAATCCGAACGTTGCCTGCCCGTAGGCACAGGCCTCACCGCACCGGCACGCACCAGACCAGACGAACCGGGGCCGCATGCGCGGCCCCGGCATTCTTAACTGCCCCTGTTCGGCTCAGTAGTGATAGGCGCTCTCGCCATGCTCGGCCAGGTCCAGCCCCTCGCGCTCGGTTTCCTCGTCCACCCGCAGGCCGACGATCAGATCGACCAGCTTGAACAGAATGGCCGAGCCGATGCCGCTCCACAGGATCGTCACGATGACACCCTTGATCTGGACCCAGACCTGCATCGCCATGGTGACGCCATCGCCGAAGCCGATGCCGCCCAGCGCCGAGGAGGTGAAGATGCCGGTGCCGATGGCGCCCACCGGACCGACCGAACCGGCGGCCGGGGTCACGGCCACGAGGCCCGCGATCATGCCCGAGGCCGCACCCAGCATCGACGCCTTGCCGCGAACCAGCCCTTCGATCAGCGACCACGAAAGGATCGCACCGGCAGTGGCGGTGAAGGTATTGATCATCGCCAGTCCGGCGCCGCCGTTGGCCTCGAGGTTCGAACCGGCGTTGAAGCCGAACCAGCCGACCCACAGAAGCGCCGCACCGACCAGCGTCAGGGTCATGGAATGCGGCGCCATCATGTCCTTGCCATAGCCCACGCGCTTGCCCAGCATGACCGCGCCGACCAGCGCCGCGATACCGGCATTGATGTGCACCACGGTGCCTCCGGCAAAGTCCAGCGCGCCCCAGCCGAGGATCAGCCCGCCCTCGCCCCAGACCATGTGGGCGATCGGGAAATAGATGAAGGTCACCCACAGCGCCGTGAACAGCAGCACCGCGCGGAACTTCATCCGCTCGACGAAGGCGCCGATCACCAGCGCCGGCGTGATCGCGGCAAAGGTCATCTGGAAGGCGATGAACACGAATTCCGGGATCACCACCCCGTCGGTAAAGGTCGCGGCCATGCTGTCCATGGTCACGCCGGCCAGGAACAGCTTGTCCAGCCCGCCCCAGAAGGTGCCGGCGCCACCGAAGGCGAAGGAATAGCCCCAGAACACCCAGATCACCATCACCAGCGCGGTGATCAGCGTGCACTGCATCAGCACCGACAGCATGTTCTTGGCCCGCACCAGCCCGCCATAGAACAGCGCCAGCCCCGGCAGGATCATCATCAGAACCAGCAGCGTGGACACCATCATCCAGGCGACATCGCCCTTGTCCATGACATCGCCGCCCTCCTGCGCGAGGGCCGGTAGGGCAAAGGCCGTCAGCGCGGCGGCCAGCCCGGAAGTTTTCAGCAGATTTCTCATTTTTCCTCTTTCTCCAAAGCAGCAACCGCGCCTGTCAGAGCGCGTTCTCGTCGGTTTCGCCGGTGCGCACGCGCATGGCCTTTTCCACGTCCAGGACGAAGATCTTTCCATCGCCGATCTTGCCGGTGCGGGCGGTGGTCACGATCTTGTCCACGACCGCGTCGGCCTCGGCCGCGGAGACGACGATCTCCAGCTTGACCTTGGGTACGAAGTTCACCGCGTATTCCGCGCCGCGATAGATTTCGGTATGTCCGGACTGCGCCCCGAACCCCTTGATTTCCGTCACCATCATGCCGCGCACGCCGATTTCGGTCAGAGCCTCGCGGACCTCGTCGAGCTTGAACGGCTTGATTGTCGCAATGATGAGTTTCACGTCTGTCCCCTTCACTCGGCGGGAAGTCCCGCGTTACAGGCACAGCCCTACGCCGCACCACGCCGCAGGAAGAAGCGGCCCGACGCCCGCAGATCAGAGGGCGCGGGCCAATGCGCACAATTTTTGCGCATTTTCGTCATTATGATTAAATTTTAGTCATTCACGAATCGGAAACGAATCGCGCCACCGTGAGCGGAAGGGCTCTAAACATTCCCCACCCAAGCCTGTAATCTGCGCGCAACAATAATTGGCGGCAGGACATGGCATGGCTGGGTCGAGACGGAAGAAACCTCCTCTCGTGGCGGAAAAGCGGTATTCGACCGGGTCGAGAAGAAAGCCGGCCCCCGCGCGGCGGTCGTCGCCCCCCCGCAAGAACAAGGCCGCCGGCAAGTCGCGCCGCAGATCGACCGCCCGCCGGAGCGCACGAGGCCGCCGGGGTGGCGGCGGGCTGTCGGGCATGCTCGCACGCGCCGTGCGCTGGCTGATCGGGGGCATCTTCGCCCTTCTGTGGCGCATCACCTGGCGGGTCGGACTTGTCACCGCAATCCTCATCGCCATCGCGGTGACCTACCAGTATGGCACCCTGCCGCCGGCCAGGGATCTGCTGGACGGGCGCGCGCGCGGATCGGTGACGCTGCTGGATCGGAACGGCCAGGTCTTTGCCTGGCGGGGCGAGCAGTTCGGCGGCGTGATCACGGCGGATACCGTTTCGCCCTATCTTCGCGACGCGATCGTGGCCACCGAGGACAAACGTTTCTATCGCCATTTCGGCGTCGATCCCATCGGTATCGCCAGCGCCATCCGTATCAACCTGTCGGAGGGGCGCGGCCCGCTTTCGGGAAATGGCGGGTCGACCATCACCCAGCAGACGGCCAAGCTGCTGTGTCTCGGCACGCCCTACGATCCGACCTCGGGGCAGAGCGAAAGGGAATACGAGGCGCAGTGCCGGCAGACGACCCTGTGGCGCAAGGTCAAGGAAGCCATCTACGCGATGGCGATGGAGGCGAAATACAGCAAGGACGAAATCCTGACCATCTACATGAACCGCGCCTTCCTCGGCGCCGGGGCAAGGGGTTTCGAGGCCGCCTCGCAGCGCTATTTCGGGAAATCGGCCGCCGAGCTGACCCCGGCCGAGGCGGCCATGCTGGCCGGGCTGCTGAAGGCGCCGACGCGCTATTCGCCGACCAACGACCTCAAGCGCGCGCAGAACCGCGCCCGCGTCATCATCGACCTGATGGAGAGCCAGGGCTATCTCACCGCGGCCCAGGCGCAGGAGGCGCGCGACAATCCCGCCCGGCTGTCAGATGCCGCCGCTGCACGGGCGGGGGGCTATTTCGCCGACTGGGTGATGGGAGAGATCCCGAAATATTTCGGCGCCAACACCACCGAGGACGTGGTGATCCGCACCACGCTGGATCAGGACATCCAGGCGGCTGCCGAAGAGGCGCTGAAACTGGTCTTCCAGGAAAGGGTGGCAGACGATTCCGAGGCGCAGGCGGCAATCGTCGTGATGTCGGCCGACGGCGCCGTGCGGGCGATGGTGGGCGGGCGCAAGACGCGGGTTGCAGGCGTGTTCAACCGCGCCACCCAGGCCCGACGCCAGACCGGATCTTCGTTCAAGCCCTTCGTCTATGCCACCGCGCTCGACCTTGGCTGGTCGCCGCTGGACACGGTCCTGGATGCACCCTACTGCGAAGACATTCCCGGCTCGGGGCAGTGGTGCCCGAAGAACTACACCGGCAAGCACTACGGCGAAGTCACCTTTGCCCGGGCGTTGCGCGATTCGCTCAACGTGCCAGCGGTCAAGGTGGCCGAGATGGTCGGGCTCGACAATGTGCGCAAGGTGGCCGGCGGCTTCGGCCTCGAAGGCAATCTCGCGCTCGGGCCGGCGCTTGCCCTTGGCGCGTCCGAGGCAACGCTGATCGAGATGACCGGCGCCTATGCGGGGATCCTGAACGGCGGTTCATCGGTTCGCCCCTACGGAATGGTCGAACTGCGCCTGCAAGGCGACGACAGGCCCCTGATGGACCAGACCGGCGGCATCGGCGAGCGCGTGATCCGCCCCGAGGCCGCCCGGCAGCTGATCTGGATGATGGAAAAGGTCGTGCAGGAAGGCAGCGGCCGCCGGGCGCAACTTCCGGGGCGCGAGGTGGCGGGCAAGACCGGCACGACCCAGGCCGCGCGCGATGCGTGGTTCATCGGGTTCACTGCCGATTACGTGGCCGGCGTCTGGATGGGGTATGACGACAACAGGCCGCTGAAAGGCGTCACCGGCGGCGGCCTGCCGGCGGAAATCTGGCGCGAGATGATGCTGCGCGTGCTGGACGGAGCCCCCCCCAGGCCGCTGCCCAAGCAGGAACCGATTCCGCCGACCCGGACGACCGAGACCACCGCCGCGGCCGGCGCCACGGGCGGCGGGCTGGGTCGGGTCGTGGACCAGATCCTGCGGGACATTTTCGGCGGCGGCGGCAACGGCGATCGCGCGGCCCGCAACCGCTGAGCCTCAGCCGGCGCGTTTCAGGTCGGCGATGACCTTGTCGATATCGCCGCGGCGGCGGTCGATCATGGCGCCGATCTCGGTGCGCTCGGTCAGCAGCAGGTTCACCCCTTCTATGAACATGTTGAAGAACTTGTCGCGGCCCGACTTGTCCGACACCAGGAAGGAAACCTCGAACGGGGCTTCGCCGCGCAGATAGACCATCGAGCGCACCTCGTAGCCGGCCCGGATCTTGCGCGCCTTCGTCACCTCGACCCTGCCGCCGATGAACTCGCGAAACCGCCTGCCGTATTTTCGCGAGATATACCCCTGGAACGCGGCGGTGAAGGCGCGCAGCTGCGCCGGGCTGATCCGCCGGGCGTCCACACCCAGCACGTAGCGCGCCATGATCGGAACGTCGGCGTAACGCACGAAGATCTTCTCGAACTCCTTGAGCATCGCGGATTCGGATTTGCCCGAGGCGATGACCCGGTTGATATCGGCCACCACCGCCTCGACCAGCGCGCGCGCCGCGGCCTCGGTCAGCGCCAGAACCCGCCCCGGCAGGACCGAAAGCCCCGCCGCCGCGGATGCCGCTGCCATGAAGAACCGTCTGGAGATCCGGGGTGCTGCCATCGTCTTCCTTGCCTTTCGCTACTCTGCGTAGGGATCCAGGGACAGGTCGGTGTATGGATCCAGAGAGGATGCCGTCCCGCCCTCCGTGGCGGTCGCGGAATAGGGATCCTCGTAGATATCCACATAGGAGCCGCCCGCCCCTCCCGCCAGTTCGAAACGGCGGTTCTGCAGATAGATGGTGCGCGCCTGCGCATAGCTGTCCGCGCTGCCGTAGAGAATCGAATCCACCGTGTCCGAATAGCGGCCACGCTGCCCCATGTATCTGAGCACCTGGGTTATGACCCCGATATTCTTGACCGGGCGCTGCGGCGCGAAGGTCAGCGGATTGGTGAGGAGATCCGCGATGACCCCGATCGAATCCCGCACCGTGGACGGGCCGTAGAAGGGAAGTTCCACGTAAGGCCCCTCGCCGACCCCCCAGGTGTAGAGCGTTGCCCCGAAATCGGTATCGACATGCTCGATCCCGAATTCGGTGGCAGGATCGGCCAGGCCGGCAAACCCGACGGTGGAGTTGATGACGAAGCGCAGCGCCGCCTTGCCCGCGCGGTCGAGATTGCCCTGGGCCAGCGAATTCACGAACACAGAGGGCATGGTCAGGTTGTCGGCAAAATAGTTCACGCTGTCCAGCATCGGGGCGGGGATGATGGTGGTATAGCCCTTGGATGCGGGGCGGAAGACGGCCTCGTCGAAGCGGCGGTTGAATTCGTGGATCTTCCGGTTCGTCCGCTCATAGGGATCGTAGATCCCGCCGGCCGCCCCCTCGCCGGGATTTGCCGTCGCGCAGCCGGAAAGAACGCCGGCCATCAGGGCCACACCGGCAAAAAACCGCAGAGACTTTCCGGCTCGCATCATGTCGGCTGTCCGAAAAACAATTCCTGCTTCACCATTGAAGGGGTCACCTATACAAAGATTTGGCGGATCAAAGATGGTCGGTTCTCACATATTGCATATGTGACAGTTTTGGAACAGTGACCGGCCGGCAATGGCGCATTCCTGCGCAACCCGGCCGAGGCCGACGCGAACGGAAACGACTGACGGATCATGGCGGACAAGAAAAATCAGGGGCGCGAGGAACTGCGGCGGGTCCGACGCCAGAGCCGGCCCCTTTTCTGGTTCGTCGGGATTTTCAGCTTTTTCGCCAACCTGCTGATGCTGACGGGCCCGATCTACATGCTTCAGGTCTATGACCGGGTGCTGGGCAGCCGGTCCGAGGAAACCCTGGTGGCGCTGTCGCTGCTGGTGGCATTCCTTTACGGGGTGATGGGGATTCTCGACTATGCCCGCGGCCGGATCATGGCCCGGATCGGCGCCCGCTTCCAGGCCGCACTCGACCAGCGGGTGTTCGACGCGATGATCCGGCGCTCGGCGGTCTCGGCCGATCCCAACGCGCAGACCGGGCTGCAGGATCTGGAGGCCATCCAGCGGCTGATCGCCTCGCCGGTCGTGGGGGCGTTCTTCGACCTGCCCTGGACGCCGGTATTCCTGATCGGCATCACCATCTTCCACCCCTGGCTGGGGGCGCTGGCGGTTGGCGGCGGCATCGTCCTGGTGTCGATCACGCTGCTGAACCAGCTTTTTTCGCGCGGTCCGGTGCTGCGCGCCAACAAGGCCGCGCACAGGGCCAACCTGACATCCGAGGAAATCCGCTCGGAGGCCGAGATGATCCAGTCCATGGGCATGCGCGGGGCCGCTTTCGACCGCTGGAAGAAGCTGCGCGACGAATCGCTGGCCGAGTCGGTGAGCACGGGCGACATCGGTGGGCGGTTTTCGTCCCTGACCAAGGCGCTGCGCATGTTCCTGCAATCGGCGATTCTGGGCCTTGGCGCCTATCTGGTGCTGCAGGGCGAGGTCACGGCGGGCGTCATGGTCGCGGCCTCCATCCTGCTTGGGCGGGCGCTGGCGCCGATCGAGATCATCATCGGCCAGTGGCCGGCAGTGCAGCGTGCCCTGAAGGGCTGGAGCAATCTTTCCGACCTTCTGGGCAAGGTCCCGCCCGAAGAGCCGCGCACCTCTCTGCCGAAGCCCAGGGCGAAGCTGGATGTGCAATCGCTGACGGTGGTTCCGCCGGGGGACAGCCGGGCCCAGCTCAAGACCCTCAGTTTCACCGTCGAGCCGGGCCAGGCGGTCGGGGTGATCGGTCCCTCGGGGTCGGGAAAGACGACACTGGCCCGGGCGCTGACAGGGGTGTGGCGCCCGGCCGGTGGCAGCATCCGGCTGGATGGCGCGACGCTGGATCAGTACGGGCCGGACGTTCTGGGCCGCCATATCGGCTATCTGCCGCAGCGGGTGCAGCTGTTCGAGGGCACCATCGCCGAGAATATCGCCCGGCTCGACCCGGATGCGGATGACGAAAAGATCGTGGCGGCGGCGCGCAAGGCGGCGGCGCATGACATGATCCTGCAATTTCCCGACGGCTACGACACCCAGGTCAAGCCCGGCGGCGGGCGGCTGTCGGGCGGGCAGATGCAGCGCATTGCGCTGGCGCGGGCGCTCTATGACGATCCGGTGATCGTGATCCTGGACGAGCCCAACTCCAACCTCGATGCCGAAGGCTCGGCGGCGCTGAACCTCGCGATCCGGCAGATCAAGGAGGAAGGGCGCTCGGTCCTCATCATGGCCCACCGCCCGGCGGCGATCCAGGAATGCGACATGCTTCTGGTTCTCGATCACGGGATGCGTTCGGCCTTCGGCCCGAAGGATCAGGTGCTGCGCGAGATGGTGGCCAACCACGAACAGCTGCGCCAGGCCGCCGCCCTGGGAGGGGTCCGATGACGGAACGGAAATGGTCGGCCCGCGGCCCCGTCCTGCTGGGCCTGTTCGGCCTGTTCCTGCTGGTCGGGGTGTTCGGCACCTGGGCGGTGATGACCTCGATCGCCGGTGCCATCGTCGCCCCCGGACGGATCGAGGTGGACCGCTCGCGCCAGGTGGTCCAGCACCCCGATGGCGGCGTGGTCGCCGAGATTCTCGTGGACGAGGGCGACGTGGTCGAACGCGGCCAGGTGCTGATCCGCCTCGACCCCAGCCTGCTGAACTCGGACCTTGCCCTGGTCGAGGGCCAGCTGTTCGACACGCTGGCCCGGCGCGGCCGGCTGGAGGCCGAACGCGACGGCCGCGACGGGATCGAGTTCGACCCGCTGCTGGTGGAACGGGCAGCCGAAGACCCGGAAGTGGCCGAGCTGATGAACGGGCAGGTCCGGCTGCTCAAGGCGCGGCGCGAGTTCATCGCCCGGGAAATGGATCAGCTCCAGAAACGAAAAGGCCAGATCGAGGCCCAGATCGAGGGGATCGAATCGCAGCGGCTGGCGCTTGAGGAACAGCTTTCCCTGATCCGTGAGGAACTGGCCGACCAGCAGTCGCTTCTGGATCGGGGGCTGGCGCAGGCGACCCGGGTGCTTGCCCTTCGCCGGGCGGCCGCGAACCTTGGCGGCACGCTGGGCGAGCTGAAGGCGCAAAAGGCCGAGGCCGAGGGCAGGATCACCGAGATCGACATCGAGATGCTCAAGCTCGGCTCGCGCCAGCGGGAAGAGGCCATCGCCCGCCTGCGAGACCTGCGCAACGCCGAACTGCAGCTGCGCGAAAAGCGTCGTTCGCTTCTCGAACGTCTCGACCGCCTGCAGATCACCGCCCCCGTTTCGGGGATCGTCTACGGGCTGCAGGTGCGCACGCCGCGCTCGGTCATCCGCCCGGCCGAGCCGGTCCTGTTCATCGTCCCCCAGGATCGCCCCCTCGTGCTGGCCGTGCAGGTGCAGCCGATCCACGTGGACGAGATCTCGGTCGGTCAGCCGGTGATCGTGAACCTCTCGGCGCTGGACCGGCGGCAGACGCCCGAGCTGAACGGAACCGTCTCGAAGATTTCGGCCGATGCGTTCGACGACCCCAACCGGGGCCTGTCCTTCTACCGGGTCGAGGTGGTCCTCAATGACGGGGAGTTCGACAGGCTGCCGGAAGGCACGGTACTGGTGCCGGGAATGCCGGTCGAAGCCTTCATCCACACCGTGGACCGGTCCCCCATGGCCTATCTGGTCAAACCGCTGGCCGACTATTTCCGCAAGGCCTTCCGCGAGAGCTGAGCCCGGCGCCTTTGCGTTCCCTTCCCCGTTTGCGAGGTTCGCGGACGGCGCGGGCGAGGGGCGCTGCCCCTCGCGCTCCCCGGAGTATTTGGAGCAAGAGGAAGGGGCATCTCTGCATCAGGGGGGCGGAAGGTCGCGAGGGCGTTCCGATTGGGGCTTTTCGGCGGCGCCCATCCCGGTTAGCGTCCGCCCGCACCCGAAGCAGCACAAGGACAGCGACATGAGCATCGAAGGCCGACTTCAGGCGCTGGGCGTCACCCTGCCGGAGGCCCCCGCCCCGGCGGCGAACTATGTTCCCTACGTGCGCGTGGGCGATCTGCTGCACGTTTCGGGCCAGATCTCGAACGACGAAAACGGGCTGATTGTCGGCAAGCTGGGCGAGACGATGGATGTCGCCGCCGGTGCTGCTGCCGCCCGGCGCTGCGCGATCAATCTGCTGGCACAGCTGCGTGCCGCCCTTGATGGCGATCTTGACCGTCTGGTGCGGGTGGTGAAGCTGACCGGTTTTGTCAACTCCACTGTCGATTTCACCGATCAGCCTGCGGTTATCAACGGTGCTTCGGATTTCCTGGTCGAGGCGCTGGGCGATGCCGGGCGGCATGCGCGCTCGGCGGTGTCGGCGGCCTCGTTGCCGCTGGGCGTGGCGGTGGAGATCGAGGGGATCTTCCAGGTCCGATGATCCCGCCGCTTCCCCGCGCATTTCTAGAGCTGCCGATCGCCCATCGCGCGCTTCACGACGCCGCGCGCGGCCGTCCCGAAAACAGCCGTGCGGCGGTTCGGGCGGCTATGGCCGCAGGCCACGGGATCGAGATCGACCTCCAGATCAGTTCCGACGGCCATGCGCTGGTGTTTCACGACCCGGGGCTGCTGCGCATGACCGGTCAGGACCGCCCGGTCAATCAGCTGACCGCCGCCGAGGCCGGCGCCGTACCGCTGCGCGATGGCGACGGAGAGGGCATCCCGACGCTGGTCGAGGTGCTGGCCATCATCGCCGGCGCGGTGCCGCTGCTGATCGAGATCAAGGACCAGGACGGGCGCCTCGGCCCCCGGATCGGGAGGCTGGAGGCGGCGGTCGCGGCGGCTCTGTCCGGCTATGCCGGCCCGGTCGCGGTGATGAGCTTCAACCCCAACAGCGTCGCGCATATGCGACAGGTCGCGCCCGGCCTGCCGCGCGGGCTGGTCACGTCGGGTTTCGATGACGACGAATGGGACCTCGGCGAAAGCGAACGCGCGCATCTGCGCGGTATCCGCGATTTCGACCGCGTCGGCGCCGGCTTCATCAGCCACGATTCGGACGATCTGGACAATCCGCGCGTGGCCGAACTTCGCGCCGCCGGCGTGCCGGTCCTGTGCTGGACCGTCCGCTCGGAGGCGGCGGCGCGGGCGGCACGGCGATACGCCGACAACATCACCTATGAGGGCTTCGGCGCGACCCTGCCCGCTTGATCCTGAACGGGGTGGGGCCAGATGGAGCATGTCGCAATGACACGGGCAGAGGTGGAAATCGGCATTCTCACGTCGCTGTCGAAGATCGACGCGGCGCAGTGGGATGCCTGCGCCTGCCCCGAGGCCGCAAATGGCGGCAGGCCACTGGACCCGTTCACCACCCACCGCTTCCTGTCGGCACTGGAGGAAAGCGGCTCGGTCGGCCCCGGCACCGGCTGGCGCCCGCGCCATCTGACCGCCCGCATCGGCGGGCAACTGATCGCCTGCGCGCCCATGTATGCCAAGACCCACAGCCAGGGCGAATACATCTTCGATCACGCCTGGGCCCATGCTTATGAGCGGGCCGGCGGGCGCTACTATCCGAAATTCCAGATCGCGGTGCCCTTCACCCCCGTCACGGGGCGGCGATTCCTGGTCCGGCCGGGTTTCGAAGAGGTGGGGCTGAAGGCGCTGCTGCAGGGCGCGGTGCGCCTCGCGGCCAATCACGGCTTCTCTTCGCTGCATGTCACCTTCTGCACCGGGGCGGAGGCCGAACAGGGCGCGCGGCTGGGCCTCATGCACCGGATCAGCCAGCAGTTCCACTGGGAAAACCGCGGCTACCGGGATTTCGGGGATTTCCTGGCCGCACTGTCCTCGCGCAAGCGCAAGAGCCTGCGCAAGGAGCGCGCCCGCGCCAATGCCTTCGGCGGCGAAATCCGGCTTTATCGGGGCGATGATCTGAGGCCCGAACACTGGGATGCGTTCTGGCGCTTCTACCAGGACACCGGCGCGCGCAAATGGGGCAGGCCCTATCTGACGCGGGCCTTTTTCGATCTCGCGCAGGAGCGGCTGCGCGACGACATTGCCCTGTTCCTGGCCGAACGCGACGGGCACCCGGTGGCCGGGGCGCTCAACTTCATCGGCCGCGAGGCGCTGTTCGGCCGCTATTGGGGCTGCATCAAACATCACCCCTTCCTGCATTTCGAACTGTGCTACTATCGGGCCATCGAACTGGCCATCGCGCTGGGCCTGAAGCGGGTCGAGGCCGGCGCACAGGGCGAACACAAGCTGGCGCGAGGCTACCTGCCGGTGCGCACCCACAGCCTGCACTGGATCGCAGATCCCGGTTTTGCCGAGGCCGTCGCCCGCTATCTGGAGGCCGAGGCAGAGGCCGTCGGCGAAGAGATCGAACTGCTGACCGATTTCGGACCGTTCCGAAAGGTGAATGTGGAGGAACAGCAATGACCGAAACCCTGTCGAACGAGGCGCGCAAGCTGCTGCTCGATCCCCTTCTGGAAACCGGCTGGCACCCGGTCGAGGGGCGCGACGCCATCGCCAAGACCTTTACCTTCGGCAGTTTCATCGAGGCCTTCGGCTGGATGACCCGGGTCGCGCTGTGGGCCGAGAAATGGAACCACCACCCGGAGTGGCACAATGTCTACAAGACGGTCGAGGTGGTGCTGACCACCCACGATGCCGGCGGGGTGACCTCGCTGGACGCAAAACTGGCCCGCAAGATGGACAGCCTCGTCTGAACGCGGGGCGTGCGTGACCGGCGGCAATTGCATTCGTGCCTTTCGCCCCTGTAGGGTCGCGCGCAGGGCATTTTTCAGGCTGAGGGATGAAGATGAGCCATATCGTCGTGATCGGGGCAGGGCAGGCGGGATGTTCGTTGGTAGCGAAGTTGCGCAAGCAAGGCTTTGACGGGCAGATCACCATGGTCGGCGAAGAACCCGTGCCGCCCTACCAGCGCCCGCCATTGTCCAAGGCCTACCTGCTGGGCGAGATGGGACGCGAGCGGCTCTTCCTGCGGCCGGAAAGCTTCTATGCCGAGCAGGACATCGCGCTGAAGCTGGGGCGCCCGGTCGGCGCCATCGACCCGGCCGACCGGACCGTGACGGTGGTCGAAGAGGTGATCGGCTGGGACCAGCTGGCGCTGACCACCGGGGCCGTGCCGCGACGCCTGCCCGCCGCGATCGGCGGCGATCTGGAGGGCGTTTTCGCGATCCGCACCCTGGCCGACATCGACGCCCTCGCCCCCCATGTGACGGCAGGGGCACGGGTGCTGATCGTGGGCGGGGGCTATATCGGGCTCGAGGCCGCCGCCGTCTGCGCCAGCCGCGGCCTGAAGGTGACGCTGATCGAGGCGGCCGAACGCATCCTGCAGAGGGTGGCCGCCCCCGAAACCAGCGACTGGTTCCGCCGCCTGCATGCCGCCCACGGGGTTGATATCCGCGAGGGCACGGGGCTGGAGCGCCTGACCGGCTCGGACGGGCGGGTGAGTGGCGCAGAGCTGGCCGACGGGGCCGAACTGGCGGTGGATTTCGTGATCGTGGGCATCGGGGTCGAACCCGCCACGCGGCTGGCCGAGGCGGCCGGTCTGGAGATCGACAACGGGATTGCCGTCGATGCGCTGGGACGCAGCTCGCACCCTGCGATCTGGGCGGCGGGGGATTGTGCCTCGTTTCCCTACCGCGGCGGCCGGCTGCGGCTGGAAAGCGTGCCCAATGCCATCGACATGGCCGAATGCGTGGCCGGGAACATGCTGGGCGCCGGCATCGAATATGTGCCGAAGCCGTGGTTCTGGTCGGACCAGTATGACGTGAAGCTGCAGATCGCGGGGCTGAACACCGGCCATGACCGGGTGGTGACCCGCCCCGGCGCCGGCGCGGCGGTGTCCTTCTGGTATTACCGGGGCGCGCAGCTGCTTGCGGTGGATGCCATGAACGACCCGCGCGCCTACATGATCGGCAAGAAGCTGATCGAGGCGGGGCGCTCGCCCGACCCGGAAATGGTGGCCGATCCGGGCTGCGACCTGAAGGCGCTGCTCGGGCCGTGAGGATCATTGCCGGGCAGTTCCGCGGCCGCAGGCTGGCCGCGCTGGGCAGGGGGGACCGGGCGGCACATCTGCGCCCGACCCCCGAGCGGGTGCGCGAGGCGCTGTTCAGCATGCTGGCCGCGCGCGGCGCGATCGAAGGCGCGCGGGTGCTGGACCTCTTTGCCGGCACCGGCGCGATGGGGCTGGAGGCGCTGTCGCGCGGGGCGGCACAGGCGACCTTCGTCGATGACGGGCGCATCGCGCAGGCGCTGATTCGCCGCAATATCGAGCTGACCGGCTGCGCCGGGCAGACGCGCATCATCCGGCGCGATGCGACCCGGCCCGGCGATTGCCCCGACGCCCCCTTTGATCTGGTGTTCCTCGACCCGCCCTATGGCAAGGGGCTGGGAGAGCGGGCGCTGGACGCGGCGCTGCGGGGCGGATGGATCGCACCCGGAGCGCTGGCGGTCTGGGAGGAAAATGCCCCCATGTCTCCGCCCGAAGGGTTCGAGCCGATCGAAACCCGCCGCTACGGCAGCACATATGCAACGCTGATCCGCAGGGCCGGCTGACTGCCCAGCCCCGATACAAGCCTGCGCCCGGACAAGCGGTTTGCAAACCGCTTGTCACGCGATTTCTAAATCGCGTGTGCAAGGCCTTTCGAAAGGCCTTGTCGCGATTGCAGCGGGGGCGGGGTTTCAACCCCATGTGGGGTGGAACTTGCCCGCCGGCGACAGGGTGAAGATCTCGAACCCGTCGGCGGTGACCCCGATGGAATGCTCGAACTGCGCCGAGAGGGACTTGTCGCGGGTCACAGCGGTCCAGTCATCGGCCAGGACCTTGGTTTCCGGGCGGCCCAGGTTGACCATCGGCTCGATGGTGAAGAACATGCCCTCTTCCAGCCGCGGCCCGGCGCCGGGGCGGCCGTAATGCAGGACATTGGGCGGCGCGTGAAAGACGCGGCCCAGCCCGTGGCCGCAGAAATCGCGCACCACGCTCATGCGGTGGGCCTCGACATAGCTCTGGATGGCATGGCCGATATCGCCGAAGGTGTTGCCGGGGCGGACCATCTCGATCCCCCTGAACAGGGCGTCATGGGTGACCTGGATCAGCCGCTCGGCCTTGCGGGAAAGACGGCCGGCCACATACATGCGGCTGGAATCGCCGAACCAGCCATCGACGATCACGGTCACGTCGATATTGAGGATGTCGCCATCCTTCAGCTTCTTGTCGCCCGGGATGCCGTGGCAGACCACGTGATTGACCGAAATGCAGCTTGCGTGCCGATAGCCCTTGTAACCTATGGTCGCGGATTTCGCACCGGCGGCCTCGACCATGTCGGTGATGATGCGGTCGATCTCGCCGGTGGTCTGGCCGGGATGCACATGCGGGATGATGTCGTCGAGGATACGCGCGGCCAGTTCGCCGGCCTTGCGCATCCCGGCAAACTCGGCCGGCTCGTGAATGCGGATGCCGTCGCGGGTCACGCGGCCTTTCGATTCCTTTTTCAACACGCACTCCTTCGATCCGTGACAGGGGCTATTTAGGACGCCCCGCCGGAAAGAGCCAGACCGCCGCCCGGCATGCAATCGATCCGCGGCCCCAGCGCCACCCCTTGCGGCGACAGATCGGCCCGCCAGACCAGGCATTCCACCCCCTGTGCCACGGCCTCGTCGAAGGTCTCTGCATAGGCCGGGTCGATATCCCGGGCCAGATCGAAACGCATGCAGTCGGTGCGCTGCACCAGATAGAACATCACCGCCCGGTCGCCGGCCCGGACCGTGGCCGCCAGCTCGCGAAGGTGCCTTGTGCCGCGCGCGGTCACGCTGTCGGGGAACTCGGCCAGGCCGGGGCGGCGACAAAGCGTCACGCTCTTGACCTCGACCCAGGTATCGCGCACCCCCCGCCCCCGCAGCAGGAAATCGACCCGGCTGGCGGCGCCGTATTTCACCTCGGCACGGATGCTGTCATAGCCGGCCAGCGGCGCGATGATGCCCGCCTCCAGCGCCTCGCGCAGCACCCGGTTCGGCACCGAGGTATCGATCCCGGTGAAATGGCCGTTCTCGTGATCGACCAGCCGCCAGGCGAATTTCAGCTTGCGCCGCGGATCGTCGTTGGGCTCGAGCCACACCTTCACCCCCGGTTCGGCAAGCCCGGCCATCGAGCCGGGATTGGCACAATGCGCCGTCACCTCGCGCCCGTCCTCCTCCAGCCGGCAATCGGCAAGGAAGCGCTTGTAGCGGCGGATCAGGCGGGCGGGGACAAGAGGGGTTTGAAAGCGCATGGCCCCCGGCCTATACCTGCAATCGGCGCGGTTCAAGCGCGCCCCGAAGGGAGGCGGAACATGGCCAATCCAACCGCAGCGATGCTGGTGATCGGGGACGAGATCCTATCCGGCCGGACCCGCGATTCCAACATGTACCACCTGGCCGGAGAGCTGACCCGCCACGGCATCGACCTGCGCGAGGTACGAATGATTCCCGATGACGCAGAAGCGATCGTCGGGGCGGTTCGGGCCCTGTCGGGGGCCTGGGACCATGTGTTCACCAGCGGCGGCATCGGCCCCACCCATGACGACATCACCGCCGACTCCATCGCCGAGGCATTCGGTGTCGGCATCGGGGTGCGCGACGACGCCCGCGCGCTGCTCGAGGCCCATTACGCCGAAACCGGGCTGGACCTGAACGAGGCCCGCCTGCGCATGGCGCGAATCCCCGACGGTGCCGAGCTGATCGAAAACCCGGTCTCGGTGGCGCCGGGCTTCACCATCGGCAACGTGCATGTGATGGCCGGGGTGCCGGCGGTGTTTCAGGCCATGCTGGCCAGTGTGCTGCCGAAGCTGACCGGCGGCGCGCCGTTGCTGTCGCAGAGCCTGCAGATCATGCGCCCCGAGGGCGAGGTCGCCACCCCGCTGGCCCGGCTGGCAAGGGATTTCCCCGAGCTCTCCATCGGCAGCTACCCGTTTCACAAGGACGGCGCCTTCGGCACCAATATCGTCATCCGTGGCCATGACGGGACGCGGGTGGATGCGGCAATGATGCGCCTGGCAAGAGAGATGCAATCGTGAACGCTCCCTTCGAAGGCATTTCACTTGGGGCGCTGATCGACGGCACCTGGCCCGCGGCCCGGTTCCTTAGCGCCGGCCCCTTCACCCTGCGCGAGGGGCAGGGCGGCGGCAGCCGGGTTTCTGCCGCCACCGCCGAAGGCCCGGTGACAGAGGCCGACATCGACGCCGCCGAGGCCGGCATGCGCGCCCTGGGGCAGGTGCCGATCTTCATGCTGCGCGAGGGCGAAAACGACCTCGACGCCCGGCTTGCCGCGCGCGGTTACGAAATGTTCGACCCGGTCAATGCCTGGGCCTGCCCGGTTGCGCAACTGACCGGCATCCCCCTGCCCCCGGTCACGATCTTTCCGATCTGGCCGCCGCTGGCCATCATGCGCGAAATCTGGGCTGCAGGCGGCATCGGCCCCGCGCGGCTTGCGGTGATGGACAGGGCCCGCGGCCCGAAAACCGCCCTTCTGGCGCGGTTCAACGAAAAGCCCGGCGGGGTGGCCTTCGTCGCCATTCACGAAGGAACGGCCATGCTGCACGCGCTGGAAATCCTGCCCCATCAGCGCCGCCAGGGGCTGGGGAAATGGATGATGCGCGGTGCCGCCTTCTGGGCCGCCGATCACGGCGCGCATACGCTGAGCGTGGTCTGCACCCGTGCCAATGCCGGCGCCAATGCGCTGTATTCGTCGCTGGGCATGAAGATCGTGGGACAATATCACTATCGCCGACCCGCCAAGGAGAGCTGAACCATGACCGACCGCCGACCGCCCACCGCGCTGAACCTGCCGATGGTCGATCCCCTGCCTGATGCGACGCGGAAGTACTTCGACATCTGCGACGAGAAGCTGGGGATGGTGCCCAATGTGCTGAAGGCCCACGCCTTCGACATAGACAAGCTCAACGCCTTCACGGCGATGTACAACGACCTGATGCTGGGCGATTCGGGTCTGTCCAAGCTCGAGCGCGAGATGATCGCCGTGGTGGTCTCGTCGATCAACAGGTGCTTCTACTGCCTTGTCGCCCATGGCGCCGCCGTGCGGCAACTGTCGGGCGACCCGATCCTGGGCGAGATGCTGGTGATGAACTGGCGCGTGGCCGACCTCGACCCGCGCCAGCGGGCGATGCTGGAATTTGCCGCAAAACTGACCACCGACAGCGCCGCCATCGAGGAAGCCGACCGGCAGGCGCTGCGCGAGGCCGGCTTTTCCGACCGGGACATCTGGGACATTGCCAGCGTGGCGGGGTTCTTCAACATGACCAACCGCGTGGCCAGTGCCACCGCCATGTGGCCGAACGACGAATACCACGCCCAGGCCAGATGATCCGCCTGCTTGCAGTGTGTGCCACGCTTGCCGCGCTGCCTGTCGCGGCACAGGAGGATCTGCCGCTGCCGCCCGGCTCGGTCCAGCTGATGTCGCGCAGCACGGAGGCGGGCGAATACGCCCTGGCCGTCGCCGCCGCCGAGGACGGCACCGTCCCGGTCCTGGTCTTCCGGGGTTGGGTCGAGAGCAGGACATGGCGCACCCCGCCGCCCGAGGGATCGGCCCGGCTGCTGGCGCCGCTGCGCGCGGCGCTGCGGGCGCGTGGCTATGACATCCTGTTCGAATGTGCCGCGCAGGACTGCGGCGGCGCCGATTTCCTGTTCGGAATCGAGATTGCCCAGACCCCGGACATGTATGTGAACCTGCGCGATTTCCGGTTCCTCTCGGCCATGCGCGACGAAAATGAGGCAATGGGGATCCTGGTCAGCGCCAGCCGGACGGCCGGCCATGTTCAGGTCGTCAGCGTCGTGCTTTCTCCCGCTGCCGGAAACTGAAAAAACCCCCGCGTCGGACGCGGGGGAAGTCGGGTTGCCAAGGGAAGCAACGAGTCATTGGCGAGTGCCGGCCCTACCACTCCTCGGGGCCCTTGTCGGCAAAGGCGTGGGCCAGAAAGTCGATGAAGGCGCGCACCTTGGGTTGCGTGAACCGACCCGGCGGATAGACGGCGTAAATTCCCTGCGTCTCGACCGGCAGGTTCGGCATCGCATCCTCGACCTGCCCCTTGGACATCGCCTCGTGATACAGATAGCTGGGCAGGAACGCGATCCCGAGACCGGAAATCGCCGCGTTCAGCAGAGACTGGCCGTCATTGACGCTCAGCCAGCCGGAGGTACGGACCTGGCGCTTTTCCCCGGTGGGCGAGGTCAGTCTCCACACGCTGCCGCTGGACTGGCTGGAATAGTGCAGAAGCTTGTGTTCATTGAGATCGTCGATCTTCTGCGGGCGGCCGAATTTCTGCAGATAGGCCGGGCTGGCGATCAGCCTCTTGTTGGTTTCCGCCAGCTTCCGGGCGCGCAGCGTGCTGTCTTCCAGCTCGCCGATTCGCAACGCCATGTCGAACCCTTCCGAGATCAGCTCCACATAGCGGTTGTTGAGCACCATGTTCACGGTGATATCGGGAAAATCGGTCAGGAAATCGCCAAGGATGGGCGAGACGTGGTTGACGCCGAAATCGGTCGCCACCGAGATGCGCAGCAATCCCGAAGGCGCCGACTGCATCGAGGTCACCAGCGCATCGGCCTCTCCGGCGTCGTTCAGGACCCGGCGGGCACGATCGTAATAGGCCAGTCCGATCTCGGTCGGCGACACCCGGCGCGTGGTCCGGTTCAGCAGGCGCGCTCCAAGCCGCGCCTCCAGGCTGGAGACGTGCTTGGACACGGCGGATTTGGAGATGCCCATTTTCTTGGCCGCGTCCGTGAAGCCGCCCTGGTCCACGACGTTGGCGAAGGCTTCCATTTCGGTCAGTCGGTCCATGCTCGAAACCCCGGTTGCTTTCCTGTCGTCCGCCGTTATCCCCGCAAAAATGGGCAAGAACGGGGCGGCCTTGAGATAATATCAGGGTTTTAGCGCGGATCGTTAAGGGCATGGAAACGGCTTTCGCACCCTTTCGGGGACTGAAAGCCGGGTCTGCGGGCCGGAATCGGGGGACGGGCGGCTGCCGATCCCGTCATGCACGGCCCGCGGGGCGGTCACAACCGCGCCGCCAGCCGCGTTCCCTGGTCGATCGCCCGCTTGGCGTCAAGCTCGGCCGCCACGTCGGCGCCGCCGATCACGTGGGGGGAAATGCCTTTCGCCTCCAGCGCATCGGCCAGCGTGCGTTCGGATTCCTGTCCGGCGCACAGGATGACGGTATCGACCTCGATCACGGTCGGGTTCTCGTGTGCCTCGCCGAACGAGATATGCAATCCCTCGTCGTCGATCCGCTCGTAGTTCACCCCCCCGATCATCTTCACCTGCTTCTTCTTCAGCTCGGCGCGGTGAATCCAGCCGGTGGTCTTGCCCAGCCTGCGGCCCAGCGCCTCGGCCTTGCGCTGCAGGAGCGTCACTTCATGCACGGGCGCATGCGGCCGCGGACCTTCCGGCGCCAGCCCTGCGCGATGCGCCTCGGGGTCGGCCACGCCCCACTCCTTCATCCACTCGGACAGGTTCATCGTGGGCGAGGCGCCCTCGTTCACCAGATACTCGGCCACATCGAAGCCGATCCCCCCGGCGCCGATCACCGCCACCCGCCGGCCGACGGGTGCCCCATCGCGCAGCACGTCCACATAGGACAGCACGTTGGGCCGGTCCTGCCCCGGAATGGCCGGGTCGCGCGGGTTGACGCCGGTGGCAATCACCACCTCGTCAAAGCCGGTCAGGTCATCCGCGCTCACCACCCGCCCCAGTTCCAAGGTGATGCCCGCATCGGCAACCATGGTGCGATACCAGTCGAGAAGGCCGCGGAACTCCTCCTTTCCCGGCACCCGCGCGGCCATGTTGAGCTGACCGCCGATCTCCTGCGCCCGGTCGAAAAGCGTCACCGCATGCCCCCGCTCGGCCGCCGTCAGCGCCGCCGCCAGCCCCGCCGGCCCGGCACCGACCACGGCCACGCTCTTCGGCGCGGGCGCCCTTTCGATCACCAGCTCGGTCTCATGGCAGGCGCGCGGATTGACCAGGCACGAGGTCAGCTTGCCGCTGAAGGTATGGTCGAGGCAGGCCTGGTTGCAGGCAATGCAGGGGGCGATGCGATCGGCCCGGCCGGCGGCCGCCTTGGCCACGAAATGCGCATCCGCCAGCATCGGGCGGGCCATCGACACCATGTCGGCGCAGCCCTCGGCCAGCACCTCCTCGGCCACCTGCGGAGTATTGATCCGGTTCGAGGTGACGACCGGGATGCCCACCTTGCCCATGAGCTTCTTCGTCACCCAGGCGAATGCCGCCCGCGGCACGCTGGTCGCGATGGTGGGAATGCGCGCCTCGTGCCAGCCGATGCCGGTATTGATGATGGTGGCGCCGGCCTTCTCGATGGCCTGCGCCAGCTGCACCACCTCGTCGAAGGTGGAGCCGTCGGGCACGAGGTCGATCATCGACAGCCGGTAGATGATGATGAACTCCTCCCCCACCGCTGCGCGCACGCGGCGCATGATCTCCAGCGGCAGCCGCATGCGGTTTTCATAAGGTCCGCCCCAGCGGTCGGAGCGCCTGTTGGTATGGGTGACGAGGAACTGGTTGATGAAATAGCCCTCCGAACCCATGATCTCGACCCCGTCATAGCCGGCCTGCCGGGCCAGCGCGGCGGCGTTGACGATGTCGGAGATCTGCTTTTCGATGCCCTCTTCGTCCAGCTCCTTCGGCACGAAGGGCGAGATCGGCGACTTGATTGCGCTGGGGGCCACGCAGTCGGGCGAATAGGCATAGCGGCCCGCATGCAGGATCTGCATGGCGATCTTGCCGCCCGCCTCATGCACCCTTTGCGTCACGATGGCATGGTTGGCCACGTCGCGGTCGTTCATCATGCCCGAGGCCCCCGGGAACACCGCACCCTCGCGGTTGGGCGCGATGCCGCCCGTGACCATCAGCCCGACCCCGCCGCGGGCGCGCTCGGCATGGAATTCGGCCACCCGGTTCCAGTCGCCGGTTTCCTCCAGCCCGGTATGCATCGACCCCATGAGGACGCGGTTCTTCAGCGTGGTGAAGCCCAGATCCAGCGGTGCCAGAAGATGCGGATAATCGGTCATGGCAGATCCCCCTTTCGCTGGGGCGCAGAATTGCGCCCCCGGGGCCGCCTTGTCACCCCGAACGCCGCGTCATGGGCGCCCACGGCGCGCCCTTGCGCCTGCCCGCGCCGATGCTAGACAGGCACCATGTCCGCAAGGAGGCCGCAGATGACGCCCGAGGAGATCGCCCGCCTGCCCTACCGCCGCAATGTCGGCGTGATGCTGGTGAATGCCGATGGCAAGGTTTTCGTCGGCCAGCGCCGCGACCGCTTCGAGGACGCCTGGCAGATGCCGCAGGGCGGCATCGACGAAGGCGAAGATCCCCGCGCGGCCGCGCTGCGCGAGCTGGAGGAGGAAACCGGCGTCAGCCCCGATCTGGTCGAGATCCTGGCAGAGACCGACGGCTGGCTGGCCTATGACCTGCCCCCCGACCTGGTGCCGAAGATCTGGAACGGGCGCTATCGCGGGCAGCAGCAGAAATGGTTCCTGATGCGCTATCTCGGGCGCGACGCGCAGGTGAACATCGCCACCGAGCACCCCGAGTTCAGCCGCTGGCGCTGGCTTGACCCGCGGGATCTTCCCGATCACATCGTCGCCTTCAAACGCGATGTCTATGCGAAGGTGCTGGAGGCCTTCGCGCCCTGGCTCGAGGCGCGCTGAAATCCGCCGGCAACCGCCGACAGGGCGGCAAGATGTCGGAAATGCTTGGAATTTGGTCGCATGCGGCGTAAACGGCTGCTGCGACGACCGCACGGGGACGAAACCACCATGACGATGCTCGGAACCTTCATCAAGCCGATGCACCCCGAGGGCCGCAAATTCGTCGCGATCTTCGCCGCCGTCACGCTGCTGCTGTTTCTGATCTCGGACGTGCTGGGCTGGATCGGCGTCGGCCTGACGGTGTGGTGCTACTACTTCTTCCGCGACCCCGAGCGGGTGACGCCCGAGCGCGAAGGCGTGATCGTCAGCCCCGCCGACGGCACCGTGTCGATGATCGAACCCGCCATTCCACCGGCCGAGCTGGGCATGAAGGACGCGCCGCTTACCCGCATCAGCATCTTCATGTCGGTGTTCAACTGCCATGTGAACCGGATCCCCGTCACCGGCGAGATCACCGCCGTCGCCTACCGCCCAGGCAAGTTCCTGAACGCCTCTCTGGACAAGGCCAGCAAGGACAACGAGCGCAACAGCCTGTGCATCCGCTTGAAGGATGGCCGGGAGCTGGCGGTGGTGCAGATCGCGGGGCTGGTGGCGCGGCGGATCGTGTGCTTCGTCACGCCGGGGCTGTGGATGCAGACGGGCGAACGCTTCGGGCTGATCCGGTTCGGATCGCGGCTGGATGTCTATCTGCCCGAAGGGGTGGAGCCGCTGGTGAGCGTCGGTCAGACGATGATCGCCGGCGAAACCATGCTGGCGCAACTCAAGCTCGGCGACGGTGGCGGGAACGGCTGAGCCATGACCAACCCGCCGGAAAAGATCCGCACCGAATTCGCGCTGTTCCAGCTGCTGCCGAACATGATGACCATCGCCGCCATCTGCGCGGGCCTGACCGCCATCCGGGCGGGCGTGATCGGCAGCTATGGCGCGGCGGTACTGTTCATTCTTGCGGCGGGCGTGCTCGACGGGCTGGACGGGCGCGTGGCGCGGATGCTGCACTCCAACAGCAAGATGGGTGCCGAGCTGGATTCGCTGGCCGATTTCCTCAATTTCGGCGTCGCACCGGCCCGGCGCTGGTGCTCTATTTCTGGGCGCTCCAGGACATGAGCCGCGCCGGCTGGATCGCGGTCCTGGTCTTCGCGGTCTGCTGCGTGCTGCGGCTGGCACGTTTTAACGTCTCTGCAAAGTCGGAAAAATCGGATCTGCGCCCGGGCTATTTCACCGGCGTACCGGCCCCGGCCGGGGCGCTCATGGCACTTCTGCCCATGTACCTGTCCTTTGCCTCGCATGGGCAACTGATACTGCCCGATCCGCTGATCGCCGCCTGGCTGGTGCTGGTGGGGCTGCTGATGATCAGCCGGATCCCCACATGGTCGTTCAAGACCGTGCGCATTTCCCGCGAAAACGTGAAGTTCCTTCTGGTCGGCTTTGCCTTCCTCGGCGCGGCGATCCTGACCTATGCGTGGATAACGCTGGTCGTGGTCTGCGCGCTCTACGCCGGCTCGATCCTGTGGTCGCTGCTGACATGGCGCCGACGTTCCCCTCCAAACCCGACGCAACCGGATTGACCGAATGGACATAAAGGCGATTCAGGCGAGCTATGCTCGCTGGGCCCCAGTATATGACAAGACGTTCGGCGCCGTGACCAATGCGGGCCGGCTGCGCACCGCGCGCTTTGTCAACCGCCACGCGCGCGAGGTGCTCGAAGTCGGGGTCGGCACAGGGCTGGCGCTGCCGCACTATGCCCCCCAGGTCAACGTCACCGCCATCGACTACAGCGAAGACATGCTGCGCAAGGCCCGCAAACGGGTGGCCGAGCTGAACCTTCGCAACGTCCGGGAATTGCGGCAGATGGATGCGCGGTCGCTGGACTTTCCCGACGACCGCTTCGATGCGGTGGTGGCCATGCACGTGCTGTCGGTGGTGCCCGAACCCGAACAGGTCATGTCCGAGATCGCCCGCGTCTGCAAACCGGGCGGGCGCGTGATCATCACCAACCACTTCGCCTCGGACAAGGGGCCCTTGGCCCTTCTGGAACGCGCCTTCGCTCCGCTCGAAAGCCTGATCGGCTGGCATTCGGATTTCGAGATCGAAACCGTCCTTCAGGAAGACTCCCTGACCCTGGAAGAGCGGCGGAAACTGCCGCCGCTGGGGATGATGACCTTCCTCGTCCTGAAAAAGATGCCCGGCTGACCCCGCCCGGGCCGGGCGGCGCTTACGGTTCGAAAACCGGGACATGCGGCGCCGCATCCCGCGGGAAGCCGTCCGCAAGCCGGGGGTCGTCCGCGATCTCGACCTGCTGGCGGACGGGCGTGAACCCGCTGCGGCGGTAGAAGGCCAGCGCGCCGGGATGGTCCAGCGTACAGGTATGGACATGCAGGCGGGAAATCGGACGCGACCAGGCCCGCGAAATCGCCGCGTTCATCAGGAACCGCCCGGCACCGGTACCGATCAGCTCTGCCGTTACCCCCAGAAAGGCCAGCTCGCACTCGCCCGCGCGGCGGAAATCGAGCTCCATCAGCCCTTCGGCCCGCCCGCCGCGGAAGAGGGCATGCACCTCCACCCGCGGATCCGTGATGATCTCTGACAGGCGGTCCTCGCTCATCCGCAGGCGCGAAAACCACAGCCAGTCATGCCCGCCCACACGGGTGAAGAGATCCCGATACCACGCCGGATCGGGCGCCGGCACGCGGCGCAGATCGGCCCCTTCGGGCGGAGGCACCGGGCGGAGAGGGGCGGGAGCATGCATCTCCAGATGCGTCACCACCGCCGCCACCTTGCCCGGCGGGATATCGTGCAGCCCGTCCGGCAGGATCATCTCACAGCAGCCCTTCGGCACGCAGCAGCGCGGCCAGGTCGGCCTCGGGGCGGGGGCCCACATGACCGATCACCTCGCGGGCGCAGATGGTACCGATGCGGGCGCAGGTCTCAAGGTCGCGCCCGGTGCTCATCCCGAACAGGAAGCCGGCGGCGAACTGGTCGCCCGCCCCGGTGGCATCGACCGGCACCACCTTCTCCACCGGCACGTCGATACGCACCGTGCCCTCCATCACCGTCACCCCGTCGCCCGAGCGGGTGCACACCACCAGCGGGCACAGCCCCGCCGTCAGCACCAGTGCATCGTCGAGGTGATCGGTCTGAAACAGCGACTGGATCTCGGCCTCGTTGCCGATCACGAAATCCATCTCGTGTTCGATCAGCGCGAGGAAATCGGCGCGGTGGCGATCGACGCAGAAGGGATCGGAAATCGCGATCCCCACCTTGCCGCCGCCCCTGCGGCAGTCGCGCGCGGCCTCAAGGAAAGCAGCCTTGCCCTTCGGCTTGTCGAAAAGATAGCCTTCGAGGAACATCAGCTGCGCGCTTCCTGCGACCTCGGCCGGCACGTCGTCGCGGCTCAGCTCGGCCGAGATGCCCAGATAGGTGTTCATCGACCGCTCGCCATCGGGCGAGACGAAGATCATCGAGCGCGAGGTGGGCAGCTCGCCTCCGTTCACCGGAGGGTTGACGAAATCCACCCCGTCCCCGTTCATCGCCTCGGCGTAGAAGCGCCCCAGCTCGTCGTCGCTGACCCGGCCGATGAAGGCGGTCTTCAACCCCAGCGCCCCGGCCCCCGCGATGGTGTTGGCAACCGACCCGCCCGGCGCCCGGATCCGGTCGGCCATGGCCGAGAACAGCGCCTCGGCCCGGTCGCGGTCCACCAGCTGCATGATGCCCTTTTCGATGCCGTTTTCGGCCAGCCAGACGTCATCGGCATGGGAAATGACATCCACGACGGCATTGCCGATGCCGACCAGTTGATAGCTCTTCACAGGTTCTTCTCCTCATATTGGCACAGATCGCGGATCAGGCAGGTCCCGCAGAGCGGCTTGCGCGCCTTGCAGCGATAGCGCCCGTGCAGGATCAGCCAGTGATGGGCGTGCAGCAGGAAATCCACCGGCACGTTGTCCTCGATGGCCCGTTCGACGGCGCTCACATCCCTGCCAACCGCGATGCCGGTGCGGTTGCCGACGCGGAAGATGTGGGTATCCACCGCCTGGGCAGGAAAATGCCACCACATGTTCAGCACCACATTGGCCGTCTTGCGCCCCACCCCCGGCAGCGCCTGCAGGGCGGCGCGGGAATTGGGCACCTCACCGCCGTAATCCTGCACCAGGATGCGGCTGAGCCCGATGACGTTCTTCGCCTTGTTGCGGTAAAGGCCGATGGTCCTGATGTAGCCGATCAGCCCCTCCTCGCCCAGATCGAGCATCTTCTGCGGCGTATCCGCGACCTTGAACAGCGCCCGCGTGGCCCTGTTCACGCCGGCATCGGTGGCCTGCGCCGACAGCACCACGGCCACCAGAAGGGTATAGGCGTTGACGTGCTCCAGCTCGCCCTTCGGTTCGGGGTCGGCCGCGTGGAAGCGGGTGAAGATCTCGCGGATCGTGTGGTAGTCGAGTTGCCGTGCCATCCGCGCCTTTTTGCCGTGCCGGCGCCGCCCCCGCAACGGGAAAGAGCAGCTTCCGGGTCGCCCGCGCGGCCCTGGCGGCATAGACTGGCCGCGACCGGAGCGAGGACAGGCAGAACCATGCCCGAAATGGACCGTCATTATCACTACGAGGTCATCCGCCGCGCCATCGAACTGATCGACGCGGCGGGCGGCGAGGCGCTGTCGCTGGAAGAGCTGGCCGCGCGGATGAACATGAGCCCCGCGCATTTCCAGCGGGTCTTTTCGCGCTGGGTCGGGGTCAGCCCGAAACGCTACCAGCAGTATCTTGCGCTGGACCACGCCAGGCGGCTGCTGCGCGAGCGGTTCACGACCATCGAGGCGGCGCAGGGCGCGGGGCTTTCGGGCACGGGCCGGCTGCACGATCTGTTCCTGACCTGGGAGGCGATGAGCCCCGGCCAGTACGCCCGGAGGGGCGAGGGGCTGACAATCCGCTGGGGCTGGTTCGACAGCCCGTTCGGCCCGGCCCTGGCCATGGCGACGGAGCGCGGGCTGTGCGGGCTGGCCTTTGCCGCCGAAACCGGGGCCGAGGCCGCCATGCGCGATCTTTCCTCACGCTGGCCCGGCGCCGAATTCCGCGAAGACGGCCGGGCGCTGCGGCCGCTGGTGCAGGCCGCCTTCGAAGGCAGGGGGCAGACCGCCCTGCACATGATCGGCGCTCCGTTCCAAATCAAGGTCTGGGAGGCATTGCTGCACATCCCGCCAGGTGCCGTGACCACCTATTCCGAGCTCGCCCGGGCCGTGGGCAACCCCCGCGCGGTACGGGCGGTGGGCAGTGCGGTCGGGCGCAATCCGATCAGCTGGCTGATTCCCTGCCATCGCGCCCTGCGCAAATCCGGCGAACTGGGCGGCTATCACTGGGGGCTGCCGGTCAAGCGCACCATGCTGGCATGGGAGGCCGCGCGGGCCGAAGCCGATGACGGGCGTGGGCCCGCCGATCTGCTGCCACAAGGGGTTGAGCCATCGCCGTGAGGCCGTGCTATACTGCCGCAAAACATCCCCCCGGGGGCAGAGCAGAAAGGCAATCCCGATGAACATGCTGAAAAATCCGATCGTCGCGCTGACCTGCGCGGCCTTTGTCCTGAGCGCGTGCACCGACCCGGCGCAGCTTGGCACGGGCGATCCGCAGAAGAACACGAAGCAGGGGGCGCTGTTCGGCGGGCTGGTGGGCGCGGGGCTTGGCGCGCTCTCGGGGGCCGGCAACAAGACGGCCGCCGTGCTGGGCGGCGCCACGGCCGGAGCGATCATCGGCGGCGCGATCGGGGCCAGCCTCGATCGTCAGGAGGCCGAGTTGCGCCAGCAACTGGCAACCGAGGGCATTACCGTCACCAATACCGGAGAATCCCTTGTCGTCACGCTGCCGCAGGACATCACCTTCGACAAGGACAGCTTCACGGTGCGCGCCGCACTCGGGCCCGACCTGAACCGGCTGGCGCAGCACCTGCTGAAATACCCCGATTCGACCGTGCAGGTGATCGGCCATACCGACAGCGACGGCGACGCGGCCTACAATATCGGCCTGTCCGAGCGTCGCGCCAACGCGGTGGCCGACGTGTTGCAGAGCTACGGCGTTCCCTATGATCGACTTGTCACCATCGGCCGGGGCGAGGAACAGCCGGTTGCCACCAACCTGACCGAAGAAGGCAAGGCGAAGAACCGCCGTGTCGAGATCGTGGTGATCCCGGGCAGGTAGAAACTCCGCCCTTGACATGCAACACGACCGTGCAGGCAATATTCCTGCGCGGATCGTTCGCATGGAACAACATGTCGGCAGCGGATAGTCTCACGCGCGAACCGGATACTGCGGAGGTGCACCATGGCCATCATTAAGGTCTATCCATCCTCGGATCAGGCGTGGGATCAGCCTGCGATCAACCTCAACGATCTGGCGACGCGATATTCGGGTTACAGTTTCACCGATAATGCCAATGTGACCAGCCCGGCTGCGGGTATCAGCATCTCCTATCTCGGATACAGGTTCTACTACAGCTATAACGGCGGCACGCTCGAGGACGTGTATACCATCGAGATTGACTCCGGGCAGAAGACCACAACCTTCTTCGGCAGCGGGATCACCCTCGACCCCTCCGGGGTCCCCACGGGAGGGATGATCGAGGCGATCCTTGCAGAGATCTGGTCGAACTCCGTCGGTGCCTTCGTCAAGACCTGGAGCATGGTCGATTTCTCCATCTCGATCACCACCTTCTATGCCGCCGTTCTTAC
The DNA here is from genome assembly GCF_055386745.1 of Piezobacter thermophilus. Taxonomy (NCBI): domain Bacteria; kingdom Pseudomonadati; phylum Pseudomonadota; class Alphaproteobacteria; order Rhodobacterales; family Paracoccaceae; genus Piezobacter; species Piezobacter thermophilus. Next base: position 2,970,784 of record NZ_AP042380.1, read on the forward strand.
CGCTTCCACGACTGACGATCTGGCCGTGCTGAAATCGATCCTGTCGGGGAAGGACATGTTCGATCTCGGATCCGGGAATGATCGCGCACACGGGTATGGCGGCAATGACTTCATGAGTGGCGGGGGTGGACGGGACAACCTCCGTGGGGGCGCCGGCAACGACCTGCTCAAGGGCGGCGCGGGAAATGACCGCCTTTTCGGCGGCAACGGCAATGACGTGCTGCAGGGGGATGGCGGCAATGATCTGATCGACGGCGGCAACGGTATCGACACGCTGGCGTTCTACAAGCCCGGCTCGACGACGCCGGTGACCGTCGATCTCGCGATCACGGGCACACAGGCGACCGGCTACGGGAACGATACGATCGTCGGCATCGAGAACATCCTTGGCGGCAGGGGCAACGACACCCTGCGGGGCGATGGCGGCGCAAACCTGATCAAAGGCGGCGCCGGCAACGACCGCGTGTTCGGCCGAGGCGGCAACGATACGCTGTCGGGCAATGGCGGCGACGACTACATCAATGGCGGAAAGGGGATCGACACGCTGGTGGTGTCCTCGACACCCGGCGCCACGGGAGGAACCAGCGTCGATCTGAGGATCGAGACGGCTCAGAACACCGGTTACGGGCTCGACACCGTCGTCAACATCGAAAACCTGATCGGCGGCGCCGGCAATGACACGCTGATCGGCAATGGCCGGGCAAACCTGATCATGGGCAAGGCGGGCAAGGACGTGATCCGCGGGCTTGGGGGCAACGACACGCTTCTCGGCAATGGCGACCGCGACCGTCTCGACGGTGGAGGCGGCGCGGATGTGCTGCAGGGCGGCGGCGGCAATGACCGGCTGCTCGGCGGGCGCGGGGACGACGTTCTGACCGGCGGCGCCGGTGCGGATCTCTTCGTTTTCCGAAGCAGCATGGGACAGGATCGAATCACCGATTTCACAGACGACAAGGACACGCTGGTCCTGTCCTCGGCGCTGGGCGGGGGGCTGACCGATGTCAATTCGGCGCTGGCCCTGGCAACGGATACCGGGACCGACATCGTCTTCGATTTCGGCGCCGACGGGACACTGACGCTGGAAGGCGCAGGCGGCAGCGGCACAGCATTCCTTTCCAACGACCTGGTCATCGTCTGACATCGGCGGGCGCAATGCGGGCCGAGGCTTGCGGTTTGACGCCGTGCGCATTATCCGGGCGAAATTCGGCAACGAACCAAAGGCAAGTCATGTCCGTCCCGACCCTGCTGGGCATCTGCGGCGCGCTGCGCCGCGATGCGACCAACCGCAAGCTGATCCGCGAGGCCGCGCGCCTGTTCGGTCCCTGCGAATTCGTCGAGGCCGACCTGAACCTGCCGCTGTATGACGCCGACCTGGAGGAGAGCGAAGGCATCCCGCCGGCGGTGCAGCGGCTGGCGGACCAGATCGCGCAGGCCGATGCGGTGGTGATCTCGACTCCCGAATACAACAAGGCCCCGCCGGGCGTTCTGAAGAACGCGCTCGACTGGGTCAGCCGCACCAGCGGTAAGCCGTGGCTGGACAAGCCCGTGGCCGTGATGTCCTCGGCCGCCGGCCGCGCGGGCGGCGAGAGGGCGCAGTCGATCCTGCGGCTCTACATGGTGCCGTTCCAGACGCGCCTGCTCCAGGGGCCGGAGTTGCATGTGGCGCATTGCGAGGATGCCTTCAATGAAGACGGTCGCCTGAAGGCGGCGGGCTATCAGCGGACGCTTGGACGGCTCATGGAAAGGCTGCGGGCCGAGATCTGGCGCTGATGGTTTCGGGCCGCTTGCACGGCCCGGCCGGGCGAGGGGCGCTGCCCCTCGCGCTCCCCGGGATATTTGCAGCCAGAAAAAGCCGCGAACCAGGACCGGCGGTCAATGGATTTCCTTGAGCAGTCGTCGTTTCTGGCGTGACCAGTCGCGTTTTGCCTGGGTTTCGCGCTTGTCATGGGTCTTCTTGCCCCGGGCGATGCCGAGTTTCAGTTTCGCCAGCCCCTTGTGGTTGAAGTAGAGCACCAGCGGCACCAGCGTCATGCCCTTGCGCCGGGTCACGTCCCACAGGCGCGCCAGTTCCCGTTTCGACACCAGCAGCTTGCGGCGACGGCGTTCCCGGTGGCCGAAGGTCCGGGCCTGTTCGTAGGGGGCAATGTAGCTGTTGACGAGCCACAGCTCCCCGTCCTCGACCGCAGCGTAGCTTTCGGCGATGTTGGCCCCGCCGGCACGCAGCGACTTCACCTCGGACCCTTCGAGAACGATGCCGCATTCGATATCGTCCTCGATGGCGTAATCATACCGCGCCCGACGGTTTTCCGCGATCACCTTGTAGTTCGGATCTTTTTTCTGCGCCTTTGCCATGACGCGATGATGTATGCCCGCGGGACGGGCAGCGCAAGCGCCGCGGCCGGTGGCCCGCCTCTATTCGGCCAGCTTTGCGTGCACCTCGTCAAGGTCGATCTCGCCCACCGGCATCCTGTTAGAGGGATCCTCGAAATCGTATTTGAACAGTTCGAAATCGCGCTTGTAGATCTCGAAGACAAGATGCATCGACAGGTCGTCGAAATAGTCCTCGACCGGGTGGGCGCGCCTGGGCCCGTGGCCTTCGGATTCGTTGAACCGCGGGATGCGGGCCAGGTCCACGGGGTGGCGGGTCTCGATATTGTCGAGCACCTCCTGCATTCCTTCGTTGAACTTCTCGGTCCAGAATATCTTGTCGTAGCGCCCGCCATTGACGATGAAGGTCGAGACATGGCCCGAAACCGATGACCAGTGGATGTCCGGCTCCATCGGGCGGCGCCAGCGGATCGTGTCGCGGGCAAAAAGCAGGAAGCGGCGGAACGACCTGATCTGATCGAATTCCTGCTTGCCGTCATCGCCGCCGACCTCGATCCCGTAGTCATAGGCCAGCTTCGGCACCAGGTTTCCGCGGTAGCGCCGGCCGTTGCGCTGAATGCCGCAGATCTTGTCGAAGAAGGATGAAAGGATCCGGGTATAGGGGTTGCGCACGCAGGTGAAGGCGTAGGACTTGTGCGCCTGCACGTTGCGGCGGATCGGCTCCCGGCTTTCCTCGATCGCCCATTTGTGCAGGCCCGACCGGGCATCGTGGATGTCGCCGTCGAAGAATTTCCCGTGATCGGAATAGTAGAGGATCTGCCCTATGGTCGAGCAGGCGCATTTCGGCACCACGCGATAGACCACGCTTTCGCTTTCCGTCATCCAGGTGCCGGGAAATCCCATCTGCCGTGCCTCCGTTCGTTCTGCCCGGGCGCCGCCGCGCCCGGCCCTTGTTCATGAAAAACCAAATAATCGCTGTTTATTCAATCTGGCATCAAGCATATCTAGACAGGCAACGAAAAAACCGGGGCGCCCGTTTCGCGTATGGCAAGAATCGCCTACATCCTGCTGTGCCACAAGGATCCGGATGCGATCATCAAGCAGGCCGAGCGCCTGACCGCCGCCGGCGACTACATGTCGATCCATTTCGACGCGCGCGCCAAGGCGGAGGATTACGACCGCATCCGTTCGGCCCTGTCGGACAATCCCAACATCACCTTTGCCCGCAGGCGCATCAAGTGCGGCTGGGGGGAATGGTCGCTGGTGCAGGCCACGCTCAACGCGCTGGAACCGGCGGTCGAGGATTTTCCCCGCGCCACGCATTTCTACATGCTGTCGGGCGATTGCATGGCCATCAAGACGGCCGAATACGCCCACCGCTTTCTGGACGAGCATGACGCCGATTTCATCGAAAGCTTCGATTTCTTCGAAAGCGACTGGATCAAGACCGGGATGAAGGAAGAGCGGCTGATCTATCGCCACTTCTTCAACGAACGCAAACACAAATGGCTGTTCTACGCCTCGGTCAGCCTGCAGCGGAAACTGGGGCTGAAACGGAAGATCCCGACCGACATCCAGGTGCAGATCGGCAGCCAGTGGTGGTGCCTGCGCCGCCGGACGGTCGAAGCCATCCTGGATTTCATCCGCGAACGCCGCGACGTGGTGCGGTTTTTCCGCACCACCTGGATCCCGGACGAGACGTTCTTCCAGACCCTCGTGCGCCACCTCGTGCCCGAGCGGGAAATCCAGACGCGGACGCTCACCTTCCTGATGTTTTCCGACTACGGCATGCCGGTGACGTTCTACAACGACCACTACGACCTGCTGCTGAACCAGGATTTCCTGTTCGCGCGCAAGATCAGCCCCGAGGCGACCGAGCTCAAGGCCCGGCTGGGCCGGCTCTACGCGGCCAGGGGGGTCGAGTTCCAGATCTCCAACGAGGGGCGAAACCTCTATCGCTTCCTGACCGATCGCGGGCGGATCGGGCTGCGTTTCGGTCAGCGGTTCTGGGAAACCGAAAGCACCCTTGGCCGCGAACGCGAGCTGATGATCGTGGCCTGCAAGAAATGGCACGTGGCCAAGCGGCTGCTGGAACGCATCCAGCAGGTGACCAACCTTCCGACAATCGAATATCTTTTCAACGAGGAAAATACCCCGCTGCCCGACCTTGGCGGCATCCAGACGACGCTGGAGAAGCGCACCCGCCATCGCCGCGCGCTCATGCGGATGCTGTTCGACTATTACGAAACCGACCGGCTGGTCTTCTGCATCGATCCGTCGAATTTCGACCTCGTGCAGGATTTCTATTCCGACCGCTCGGTGACGCGCCTGCTCGAAATCGAATGCCAGTTTTCTGACGACTACCTGATCGGACATGCCCGGCGCGTGGGACTGGCCGGGGAGCGCACCAGCCGCGAAACGCTGGAGCGGCTGATCCCCACCATCCGCAACGATTTCGCCCATGAAGCCGACCGCATCCGCGATGCCGGATTTCCGCATTATCACCGCATCCGCGAAATCGACACGCCGGAAGAGAACGCCGAAAAGATTGCCGCCTTCGCGTCCATTCCGCACGAACAGGCGCAGGAGATCGCCCGCACCGACTACCTGTTTGCCGACTGACGTCGCCGGCACCCGGCGTCAGCGCCGCCGCAGCCAGCGCAGCAGCCTGCCGCGCCGATCCGCAATCGCGTCGCCCGCGGCATCGATATTGTCGCCGATCTCTTCCAGAAGCGGGTCGATCCGGGCCGCGCGGAACCGCCGCCAGCGCACGCGGATCGCCCAGAGAACCGCGAACAGGACCGTCAGGAAGATGATGTTGAACCACGGGATGATGCGCACGTCCGGGCCGTCCACCTCCCAGATCGCCAGAGCGTTGGGGTAGATGGAATAAAGATTCGACCGCCACCCATAGTGGCGAATCACCACCCATTTCGGGTTCTCGGCGGTGGACTTCAGATCCGAAGCCCTGGTCTGCAGGCTGGCGGTGTTGAACTTGAAATATGGCGGCCAGCCCCAGCCGGTATCCTCGTTGCGATATTCCATCGGCTTGCCGTTCTTCAGGATCGCGGCAATGAAGAACACGTCGCGGCTGCCCACCTTTTCGGCATCCCCCGCCCCGGCGTGGGAATAGAACCACCAGTTCTCGCCGAAATCGACCCGCTTGGGATAGGCGTCGGTGATCCGCGCCACGTCATGCTGCGGCAGGGTATAGTGCAGAAAGGCCGCGAACAGGCCGATCACGAGAACCCGGAAGATCCACTTCACAATTCTCCACATCGTGCCTGCCTCGCTTACCTGTTCACGTACTGGATGATGACCACAAGGGCCACCCACGGCACAATGTAAATGGCCAACAACAGCTTGCGGCGCAAGGAGCGTTCCCAGGACCGGAGCCCGCGATCGACGAATTCCTCCCGGCCGACACCGCCGCCGCCGGTTTCGTCCCACTCCGCCTCCAGCCTCCGCCGTTCGCGCCCGCGGGCGCGCAGCGCGATCACCGCATAGACCACCGTCTGCACCACCAGGAACGGAATGAAGAATCGCAAGAAGGCAATCATCGCGGGCCCGCAGCCCTGCCAGAATACATCCGCCCCGGCCCTCCTCTGCCCATTCGACGCATGACAGACGTACTCCCGGCGCTCCATCGATGTCCAGCCGGGCAGACATCCGCTCCGGCTGCCCCTTCCACTTGCCAGAAATACTCCCGCCGGAGGCACGGCCCCACAAGGGGCCGTTCCCCGCCGCGCCGCCTCAGCCGACCACGTTGAAATCGGGCCCGTAGGGATAACCGGTGATGTTCTCGGCCCCGTCCCCGGTGATGATCAGGATATCGTGCTCGCGGTAGCCGCCCGCACCCGGTTGCCCCTGCGGAATGGTCAGCATCGGCTCCATGCTGATCACCATGCCCGGCTCGAGCACCGTGTCGATGTCCTCGCGCAACTCCAGCCCCCCCTCGCGGCCATAGTAATGCGACAGCACCCCGAAGGAATGGCCATAGCCGAAGGTCCGGTATTGCAGCAGACCGCGATCCTCGAGGAACCCGTTGATCTCCTGCGTCACCTCCGCGCAACTCACCCCCGGCTTCAAGAGCGACATGCCGTATTCGTGCGCGGCGATATTCGCCTGCCAGATGCCCAGGCTGGCGTCGTCCACCTCGCCCAGGAACATGGTCCGTTCCAGCGCGGTGTAATAGCCCGAAATCATTGGAAAGGCGTTCAGAGACAGAATATCTCCGCGCTGCATGACGCGAGCCGTCACCGGATTGTGCGCGCCATCGGTGTTGATGCCGGACTGGAACCAGACCCAGGTGTCGCGATACTCGGCGTCGGGGAATCTCCGCGCAATCTCAAGTTCCATCGCATCGCGCCCGGCCATGGCCACGTCGATCTCGCGCGCACCTTCCCGGACCGCCTCGCGAATCGCGTGACCGCCCGCATCGGCCACCTGCGCACCCGCACGGATCAGCGCGATTTCCGCCGCCGACTTGCGCATCCTCTGGCGCATCGTCGCGGGCGCGATATCGACCATCGACACCGGCTCGAGAAAGGACTCCAGCGCGCCGCGCTGGGCCACCGTCAGATGGTCGCCCTCGTACCCGAGGACCCGGCCGGTGCCGGCAACGCTGCGAACGGCGCGCCAGAAATTGTCGCGCTGCCAGTCGGTATAGGTGATGTTGTCGCAAAAGCTGCGCCGCCACGGCTGGCCGGAATCGATGCCAGCGCTGATCGTGACGGCCTCGTGCGGCGTCACCACCATCCCGTACGGCCGCCCGAACGAACAATAGAGAAACCCCGAATAGTAGGCGATATTGTGCATCGAGGTCAGCACAGCAACATTCACGCCCAGCTCTTCCATGCGTGCGCGCAAACCCTTCAGGCGGGCCTGGTACTCGGTATCCGAAAAAGGCAGTGCCGCCTTCTCGCCATTGTGGAAACGGTACATCTCGGGACGTGCGGTCATGTGACCCTCCTTTGCAGAAAGGTCCCGGCGTTCAGGACTGGGAAAGTCGGGCGCATGCCTTGCATGAGGCGACGCCATCGCCTGTGCCCGTCTTCTCCCTGCCAAACCGGGCCGAGTCGCGCAAGGATTTCGCGCCCTGCATGCCCGCCACGCAAGGATGTTCCGATTTCCCCTGGCCGGCACGGCATTGCCGATCTGGACATTGCGCCCGGCAACTGCATTCTGCGCACACAGGCGTTCACCCAGCCCTGCCGGAGGAGACCCCCATGCTCGACACAACCACGAACCTGAAATCGCTGTTGAAGGATCCCGGCCTTCTCGAAACTCGCGCCTATGTGGGCGGCGCATGGATCGAGGGCGAAAACGGCACCTTCGACGTGACCAACCCGGCCCGCGGCGACGTGATCGCACGGGTGGCCGACCTCAGCCGGGCACAAGTCGCCGATGCCATCGCCCATGCCGAAACCGCGCAAAAGGAATGGGCCGCCCGCACCGGCAAGGAGCGCGCCGCCATTCTCCGCCGCTGGTTCGACCTGATGATGGAAAACGCCCATGACCTTGCCACCATCCTGACCGCCGAACAGGGCAAACCCCTGCCCGAGGCGATGGGAGAAATCGCCTACGGCGCCTCGTTCGTGGAATTCTTCGGCGAAGAGGCCAAGCGGGTCTATGGCGAGATGATCCCCGGCCACCAGCGCGACAAGCGCATCATGGTGCTGAAACAGCCCATTGGCGTGGCCGCCTCGATCACCCCGTGGAACTTCCCCAACGCCATGATCACCCGCAAGGCGGCGCCGGCGCTGGCGGTGGGCTGCGCCTTCGTGGCACGCCCGGCCTCGGAGACGCCGCTTTCGGCCATTGCGCTGGCGGTTCTGGCCGAACGCGCGGGCATCCCGGCGGGGGTGTTCAACGTGGTGCCCTCCTCGCGCGCCTCGGAAATCGGCAAGGAGTTCTGCGAAAATCCAACCGTGCGCAAGATCACCTTCACCGGCTCCACCGAAGTCGGGCGCATCCTGCTGCGCCAGGCCGCCGATCAGATCAAGAAATGCTCGATGGAGCTGGGCGGCAACGCCCCCTTCATCGTCTTCGACGACGCCGACCTCGATGCCGCCGTCGAAGGCGCGATGATGTGCAAGTTCCGCAACAACGGCCAGACCTGCGTCTGTGCCAACCGCATCTACGTGCAGGCTGGGGTCTATGACGCATTCGCCGAAAAACTGAAGGCCGCAGTGCAGAATCTGAAGGTCGGAGACGGGCTGGAGGAAGGCGTGACCACCGGCCCGCTGATCAGCCAGGAGGCGGTGGAGAAAGTGCTCGAACATCTCGGCGACGTCACCGCGAAGGGCGGCCAGGTCCTCACCGGCGGCAAGCCCCACGAACTGGGCGGCACCTTTTTCGAACCCACCATCGTCACCGGCGTGACCCAGGACATGAAGGTGGCCCGCGAGGAAACCTTCGGCCCCCTCGCCCCGCTCTTCCGCTTCGAGGACGAGGACGAGGTGATCGCCATGGCCAACGACACCATCTTCGGCCTCGCCGCCTATTTCTACGCCCGCGACCTCAGCCGCGTCTACAAGGTGGCCGAAGCGCTGGAATACGGGATCGTCGGCGTCAACACCGGCATCATCTCGACGGAACTTGGCCCCTTCGGCGGCGTCAAGCAGTCGGGGCTGGGCCGCGAAGGCAGCCATCACGGGATCGAGGACTACCTTGAAATGAAATACGTCTGCCTGTCGGTCTGACGGCCCCGCGGGGACCGGCCCCCCGTCCGGTCCTTCCTCTTGCCTGAAATACTCCGGGGTGAATGCGCGCGAGCCGCGCGCAGAGGGGCAGAGCCCCTCGCCCCGCCGCAGCTCTTCAGGCGGACAGGTTCACGCCGCCTGCATGATCTCGGCGCCGGCATGACTGCGGCGACGCTTGGCGGCGATCAGGTCGGAAATGCGGATCAAGGCCGCGCCACGCATGACCATGCTGGCCGGCAGGAACGCCCAGGCGCTGATGACCCAGATCAGCGTCTGCGGGTCGTCCAGCGCGATCGGCCGGGTTATCGGCGCAACCAGCCGGGCCACGGCCGGGATCAGGAATGGCAGCAGCACGCCCGCCACGATGTTGATCCGCCCGTCCCGGTTGAGACGGCTCACGACATCGCCGCCCCGCGTGGGGTCGAACAGCGGCAGATTAACCCAGACGTTGAAGGCGCCGCTTCCCGTCGGCCAGCCGGAAAAGCGGATCGCTGCAAGGAACGCACCGATGGCCACCAGCGCGACAAGATACGAGATCCCCGCCGCAACCCGGACCAGCATGACCGTCTGTGCGGTCGCATCCGGCGGCAGAACAAGCAACACCAGCCGCACCGGCGAATAGGGAAAATCCATCCAGTTTCCGACCAGCACCCCCAGCCCGGCGAATACCGCCGTCAGCCCGTCAGGATCCTGGTAGTGCCGCGCCGCCAGGGTGGTGAACAGCACCATCATCGCCAGGGCGATGAAACGGATGCGGTTGAAGGGGGGGGCGTCGCGGAACTCGACATAGCTGGGGTAGTCGGTCTTGTATTCCACGAAAACCATCAGACCGGCAAGAATCGCCAGCAGCAACACGATCTCGGGCCCTGCGCCGGCCCGTGCCGGCAACAGCAGAGAAGGGGCTGCAATCACGAGTGCAACCAGTAATCCGCGCGAAACTGCGCCTGTCATGCGTGCAAACACTGTCCGATCCCTTCAAACTGGACAGGCCGATGCGTCGCCGAGCCCTTGTTCCAACTTGAACCCGCCCGCGGGGCGGTGTGCCTCATTTTGGCCCCATTTCTGCCGCCATTCGGTCACGCGCTCAAGCCGTTGTTCAAAGAAACGCCTGATTTCAGGCGAAAACATGGAGAAACTGGTGCGACTTTGCATCATCGCCGTCACGACCGCGTGACAGCATCATGTCACCCTACAACATCTTGCGGATGGCAGGGGCAGCGCCACAAGAGGCACGAAAACGGCCGCCCCCGGGCGGGGCGACCGTAAGCACTGAACACCGGTACTGAACACGGGCACCGAACCCGGGCATCCAGCCGGCGCACACCGGATCTGCGGTGGATCAGACCCAGGGGCGTTCGGCGGCGGCGCGGGCCTCGTAGGCGTCAATCGCCGCGACCTTTTCCAGCGTCAGGCCGATATCGTCCAGCCCCTCCAGAAGACAATGCTTGCGGAACGGGTCCACCTGGAAGGAAAATTCCTCGCCATCCGAGGTGGTGACAGTCTGCGCCTCCAGATCGACGGTCATGCGGGCATTTTCGCCCTTCTCCGCGTCCTTCATCAGGGCCTCTACCTGCTCGGGCGGCATAACGATCGGCAGGATCCCGTTCTTGAAGCAGTTGTTATAGAAGATGTCGGCAAATGACGGCGCGATCACGCAGCGGATGCCGAAATCCAGCAGCGCCCAGGGGGCATGTTCGCGCGAGGAACCGCAACCGAAATTCTCGCCCGCGATCAGGATCTGCGCCTTGCGGTACTGCGGCCGGTTGAGCACGAAATCCGGGATCTCGTTGCCATCGGCATCGTAACGCATCTCGTCAAAGAGGTTCTTTCCCAACCCCGACCGCTTGATGGTCTTCAGGAACTGCTTGGGGATGATCATGTCAGTATCGACGTTGATCAGCGGCAGCGGGGCCGCAACCCCGGTCAGCTTGGTGAATTTTTCCATTGGTCCGTTCCCTACATCAGTTCCCGCACATCCGTCAGCTTTCCCGTCACCGCCGCTGCCGCCGCCATTGCCGGGCTGAGCAGGTGGGTGCGCCCGCCGCGGCCCTGCCGGCCTTCGAAGTTGCGGTTCGAGGTTGAGGCGCAGCGCTCGCCCGGCGCCAGCTGATCGGGGTTCATGGCCAGACACATGGAACAGCCCGCCAGCCGCCACTCGGCGCCAGCCTCGCGGAAGATGTCGGCCAGTCCCTCGGCCTCGGCCTGTTCGCGCACCAGCCCCGATCCGGGCACGATCAGCGCGCGCACGCCCTCGGCCACCTTGCGGCCCTTCAGCACCTCTGCCGCGGCGCGCAGATCTTCGATCCGCCCGTTGGTGCATGAGCCGATAAACACGGTGTCGATGGCAATTTCGGTCAGCGGCGTGCCCGGCTCCAGCCCCATGTATTCCAGAGACCGGCGGGCGGCCTCGACCTTGCCACCCTCGAAATCGGACGGGTCCGGCACCCGGGCCGAGATCGGCAGCACGTCCTCGGGGCTGGTGCCCCAGGTCACCACGGGCTCGATCTCCGAGGCGTCGATGGTCACCACCTTGTCCCAATGCGCGTCCTCGTCGGAATAGAGCGTCATCCACCAGGTCAGGGCAGCTTCCCACTGGGCCCCCTTGGGCGCGTGGGGACGGCCCTTGACGTATTCGAAGGTGGTTTCGTCGGGAGCAATCAGCCCGGCCCGCGCACCGGCCTCGATGGCCATGTTGCACACGGTCATGCGCCCCTCCATGGAGAGCGCGCGAATCGCCTCGCCGCAATATTCGATCACATGGCCGGTGCCGCCGGCGGTGCCGATGCGGCCGATGATGGCCAGGGTGATGTCCTTGGCGGTGACACCGGGCGCGAGCGTGCCGGTGATCTCGACCTTCATGTTCTTCGACTTCTTCTGGATCAGGGTCTGGGTGGCGAGGACGTGCTCGACCTCGGAAGTGCCGATCCCGTGGGCCAGCGCCCCGAAGGCCCCGTGGGTGGCGGTGTGGGAATCCCCGCACACCACGGTCATGCCCGGCAGGGTCCATCCCTGTTCGGGGCCGACGATGTGGACGATGCCCTGGCGGATGTCATCCACCGGGTAGTAATGGATGCCGAATTCGCGCGCGTTGCGGTCCAGCGCCTCGACCTGGATCCGTGAATCCTCGGTCATCTGGTCGGGGTTTTCGCGCCCCGGCGTGGTCGGCACGTTGTGGTCGGGCACGGCGATGGTCTTTTCCGGGGCGCGGACCTTGCGGCCGGCCATGCGCAGCCCCTCGAAGGCCTGCGGGCTGGTCACCTCGTGGACGAGGTGACGGTCGATATACAGAAGGCAGGTGCCGTCGTCGGCCTCATGCGCGACATGGGCGTCCCAGATCTTGTCATAGAGCGTCTTGGGGGACATGGGTCCTCTCCCGTTTGGGTCGTGGAAATGCGGGTGTCGGTCGCGGGCGCGGCCTATGGCCGGGCCAGAACCGTGCGGGCGGCGCCGAAGAACCGCTCGCGCAGGCGGGCGCGGTCCTGCAGGTCGATGATGTGACGGGCCGGAACGGGTTGCATGAAGGACCAGATACAGATGCGCACCGCATCTATCAAGGCGCAGATGCGCCCGCTCATGTGCCGCAGCCGTCTTGCCGGTGCAACAGGGGGGCGATGTCGGGTTCGGTTTCGTTGAAATCCGCCCGCGCGGTTGCTAGTTTGAACATGCCCCGGCGCCGGGGGTTTGCCGGCGCGCAGAATGGAGGACACGGTCCTGTCACCTCATGCCGAAGCGGCGATGGCCGCTGACAACCGGGCCGGTTTCGCAACGGCCCATCCGATGCCGGCCAGCGAGGAACTGCTGGCGCGCATCCTTTCCTCTCTCGAAGACGACAAGGCGGAAGATGTCGTGCAGATCGACCTGCGCGGCAAGACGGCGATCGGCGACTACATGGTGATCGCCTCGGGCCGGTCGTCGCGCCAGGTGTCGTCGATTGCCGAAAAGCTGATCGACCGGGTCAAGCAGGCCTACGGCTTCACCGCGCGGGTGGAGGGCAAGGACACCGGCGACTGGGTCCTGATCGATACCGGCGACGTGATCGTACATATCTTTCGGCCCGAAGTGCGCGAGTTCTATCAGCTTGAAAAGATGTGGCTGCCGGCGGGCGGTGGTGCCTCCACATGAGCTTTGCGCCCCCGGCCGCGCAACCGGCATGACCGGGGTGGCAGGAAGGCCATGACATGCGCGTGACCATCTGCGCGGTCGGCCGGCTGCGGGCGGGCGCCGAAAAGTCTCTCATCGACGATTATCTGGACCGGTTCGGCCGGACCGGCCGCCCGCTGGGGCTGGGACCGGCCAGGGTGGTCGAGGTCGAGGACCGCAAGCGCGGCGGCATGCGGGCCGAGGCCGAACTGCTGCGCCGGGCGCTGCCGAAAGGCGCCGTAACGTGCGCGCTGGACGAACGAGGAAAGACCCTGTCCTCGCCCGAATTCGCGGCCCTGCTGGCGCGCTGGCGCGACGAGGGGCGGCAGGATCTCGCGCTGCTGATCGGCGGGGCAGACGGGTTGGATCCGGGCTTGCGGGCCGAGGCCGATTTCAGCCTGTCGCTGGGCCGCATGGTCTGGCCGCACATGCTGGTCCGGGTGATGCTGGCCGAGCAGCTTTACCGCGCGGCGACCATCCTTGCCGGGCGCCCCTATCACCGGGTCTGAACGGAACCGCCTCAGCGCCCCGTAAGTTCGACGCGGAAATACGTTCCCGCCCAACCGTTGACGTTGCACCGCGCCTCGATCAGCACGGATTTTGCCCCCTGCGGGATCATCACGCCATCGAGCGACCGGGTGAAGGGCTGTTCCTCCACATGCGGGTGATAGAGAACCCGCATGCCCAGTTCCGTCCCGCCCGACGCGTCCAGGACCCGCCAGCCATCGGCATAGTGGTCCCATCCGGTATCGGGGTGCGAAAGCGTCACGTCGAAGCGCCACGCGCCGGAGCTCTGCCGCGCGGAGGCGCTTTCGATCACCGGCGGGTCTGCAAATGCTGGCGCGGCGAACAGAAGCAGAAGGATCGAAGCAAGACGTTTCATCCCCCAACCTGTAGAGCAACGCGGTCTTCTTCGCGGTCACAAGCACGTGACGCGAACCCCTTCGGGCGCAGGCAGGCGCGATGGGCTTGCCATTCGGCAAAATTGGTAATATTAATTTACCAAAGAGGAGCTTTCCCCATGCAGATGCCCCAGCCCGACCCGCGAATTCTGGCCCGGAAGGAGAGAATCGCCGAACGGCTGCGCACGGTTCTCCCCGCCGATGCCGTGATCGAGGACGAGGCCGAGACGCGCGCCTATGAATGCGATGCGCTGACCGCCTATCGCTGCCCGCCGCTGCTGGCGGTTCTGCCGGCTTCGACGCAGGAGGTATCGGACATCCTGCGCATCTGCCATGAAGAGGGGGTGCCGGTTGTCCCGCGCGGCTCGGGCACGTCGCTGGCCGGGGGGGCTCTGCCCACCACCGACAGCGTGATCCTGGGCGTGGCGCGGATGAACGCGGTGCTTGAGGTCGATTACGACAACCGCTTCATCCGGGTGCAGAGCGGGCGCACGAACCTGTCGGTGACCGGCGCGGTCGAGGAGGAGGGGTTCTTCTACGCCCCCGATCCCTCCAGCCAGCTGGCCTGCGCGATTGCCGGCAACATCGCCATGAACTCGGGCGGGGCGCACTGCCTGAAATACGGCGTGACCACCAACAACCTGCTGGGGGTGACGATGGTGCTGATGGACGGCACCGTGGTCGAGATCGGCGGCGCGCACATGGATGCGGGGGGACTGGACCTGCTGGGAGTGATCTGCGGCAGCGAGGGCCAGCTCGGCGTGGTGACCGAGGCGACGCTGCGCATCCTGCCCCGGCCCGAGGGCGCCCGGCCGGTGCTGATCGGCTTCGACAGCAACGAGGTGGCCGGCGCCTGCGTCTCCGACATCATCCGCGCCGGCGTCCTGCCGGTGGCGATCGAGTTCATGGACCGCCCCTGCATCGAGGCCACCGAGGCCTTCGCCCATGCCGGCTATCCGATGTGCGAGGCGCTGCTGATCGTCGAGGTCGAGGGCAGCCCCGAGGAGATCGACTTCCAGCTTGGCCGGATCAAGGAGATCGCCCGGCGCCACGACCCGGTGGAGCTGCGCGAGGCGCGCGACGAGGAGGAGGCGGCACGGATCTGGCTGGGCCGCAAGAGCGCCTTCGGCGCCATGGGGCAGATCAACGACTACATGTGCCTCGACGGCACCATCCCGGTGTCCGAACTGCCATATGTGCTGCGGCGCATCGGCGAGATGTCGAAGCATTACGGGCTGGCCGTGGGCAATGTCTTTCATGCCGGCGACGGCAACATGCACCCTCTGATCCTGTTCGATGCCAACAAGCCCGGCGACCTCGAGACCTGCGAGGAATTCGGGGCCGAGATCCTGAAGCTGTGCGTCGAGGTGGGCGGATGCCTGACCGGCGAACACGGGGTCGGCGTGGAGAAGCGCGACCTGATGCTGCACCAGTATTCGCGCGAGGATCTCGAAGCGCAGATGGCGGTGAAGGACGTGTTCGATCCCGACTGGCTGCTGAACCCGGCGAAGGTGTTTCCGCTTTCGGTGACCGAAGGCCGCCGGAGCGCGCCCGTGGCGGCGGAATGAACCGGGGGCGTTGCCCCCGGACCCCCAGGATATTTGAAGGCCAGAAAAAGACATGATCATTCCTGAAGACGAGGCGGAACTCGCCGATGTGATCTCGGGCGCAGATGCGCCTTTTGCGGTGCGGGGCAGCAACACGCGCGGCGTGCCGGCCCATGACCGGGTGCTGAGCGCCTCAGGCCTGCGGGGCATTTCACTTTACGAGCCGGGTGCGCTGACCATCGTGGTCGGGGCGGGAACGCCGGTGGCCGAAATCGAGGAGGTTCTGGCCGGGGAAAACCAGAGGCTGGCCTTCGAACCGATGGATCACCGGGGCCTGCTGGGCGCGACCGGAGAGCCGACCATCGGTGGTGTGATCGCGGCGAATGTCAGCGGACCGCGCCGGGTTCAGGCGGGTGCGGCGCGGGATTTCCTTCTGGGCGTGCGCTTCGTGGACGGTATGGGGCGGGTGATCCGCAACGGCGGGCGGGTCATGAAGAACGTGACCGGCTACGATCTGGCCCGGCTGATGGCGGGGAGCTGGGGCACCCTTGGGGTTCTGACCGAAGTTTCCCTCAAGGTTCTGCCACGGGCCGAGACCCAGGCCAGCCTGCGGATACACGGGCTTGACCCCGCGCAGGCGGTCCATGCCATGGCTGCGGCGCTGGGTTCGCCGTTTGAGGTCACGGGGGCGGCATATGCGCCCGGCAGCGACGGGCATGAGGTGCTGATCCGGGTAGAAGGATTCGCGGATTCGGTCCGCTACCGCCTGGGGCGTCTGGCCGATGCCCTGGGCCGCTTCGGCGAGGTTGAACCAGTTGCGGAGGAGGACACCTCGGCACGGATCTGGCGCCAGTTGCGCGACGTGGAGCCGTTTCATGGACGCCTTGGCGATGTCTGGCGGTTGTCGGTCAGGCCCTCCGAGGCACCCGGGCTCGTCGCAAGGATCGGGGCCGAGGAGGTGCTGCTCGACTGGGGCGGCGGGCTGATCTGGGCGCTTGTCCCCGCGGGGACGGATCTGCGGGCGCGGGCGGGCCGGTTCGACGGCCACGCGACGCTGATCCGCGCCAGCGCCGAGACGCGCGCACGGCTGGGCATGTTCCACCCCGAGCCCGCCCCGGTGGCGGCGCTGAGCCGCGGGCTGCGCGAACGCTTCGACCCGCGCGGGATCTTCAATCCGGGCCTGATGGGCAACCCGGCAGAGGGCTGAGCGACATGCAGACGAATTTCACCGAAGAACAGCTGCGCGATCCCGGCATTGCCCGAGCGAACGAGATCCTGCGCGCCTGCGTCCATTGCGGGTTCTGCACCGCCACCTGCCCGACCTACCAGATCCTGGGTGATGAGCTCGATTCCCCGCGGGGCCGGATCTACCTGATCAAGGACATGCTGGAAAACGAACGCATGCCTGATGCCCGAACCGTCCGTCACATCGACCGCTGCCTGAGCTGCCTTGCCTGCATGACCACCTGCCCGTCGGGCGTGCACTACATGCACCTGATCGACCTGGCCCGCAGCTACGTGGAACAAAACCACAGGCGCCCCTTCATGGACCGGGCGTTGCGCCGGGTGCTGGCCTGGATCCTGCCCCATCCCATGCGTTTCCGCCTGGCACTGCTGGCGGCGAAGATCGGCCGCCCGTTCCGCCGGCTGCTGCCCGATGCGCGGCTGCGGGCGATGCTCGAGATGGCGCCGAAGCGGATCCCGCCGGTTTCCCGCAACGACGACCCGCAAAGCTTCCCCCCTCGGGGAACGCGCCGGATGCGGGTGGCGCTGATGACCGGCTGCGCGCAGAAAGCGCTCAATACCGACATCAACGATGCCACCATCCGGCTGCTGACACGGCTGGGCTGCGAAGTGGTGATCGCCGAAGGGGCGGGCTGCTGCGGCGCGCTGACCCACCACATGGGCAAGACCGACGAAAGCCACGCCTCGGCGGCGCGCAACATCCGCGCCTGGACGCGCGAGATGAAGGGCAAAGGGCTTGATGCCATCGTCATCAACACCTCCGGCTGCGGCACCACGGTGAAGGATTACGGCCACATGTTCCGGGGCGACCCGCTTGCGGAAGATGCGGCACGGGTGGCGGCGCTGGCCATGGATGTCAGCGAAGTGCTGATGAAACTCGACTTGCCTCAATGCCCCGACAAGAAGCTGACGGTCGCCTACCACGCCGCCTGTTCGCTCCAGCACGGGCAACAGATCAAGACCCACCCCAAGACGCTGCTGAAACGCGCCGGTTTCCGGGTGGTGGAACCCGCCGACAGCCACCTTTGCTGCGGCTCAGCCGGCACCTACAACCTGATGCAGCCCGAGATCTCGGCGCAGCTGAAGTCGCGCAAGCTGGCCACGCTGGAGGCGAAATCACCCGACATCATCGCCGCCGGAAATATCGGCTGCATGGTCCAGATCGGGTCGGGAACGGATCTGCCGGTGGTGCACACGGTCGAACTGCTCGATTGGGCGACCGGCGGACCGCGCCCGCCCGCACTGCAGGCGCAACCCTGACTTCCTCTTGCCCGAAATACTCCGGGGGGTGAGGCCCGCAGGGCCGAGGGGGGCAGAGCCCCCCCTGCCCCCCCGAACCAGCCCATGCCGCCGCCTGTCACGCGCCGCGATCCGCCGCGCCTTTGCCGCAGTTTCGCCAAAACCGGCCCCTAGGCTGCCCCGAAGGCCGAAACGGCAACACACGCACGGGAGAGCCCGGTTTGAAAGCGATACTGACAGCCATTGTCATGGCACTCCTGCCCATCTCCGGGCAGGCCGACACGTCGCGCCTGCAGCGCCTCGATACCGCCGAAACCGGGCGCGCATGGGATGCGGTCGGGCGGATCGACATCGACGGCGCAGGCTTCTGCACAGGCACGCTGATCGCACCCGACCTGGTCCTGACCGCCGCCCACTGCCTGTTCGACAAGACCTCGGGGCAGCGCTTCGACCCGGCGCGGATCGAGTTCCTCGCGGGCTGGCGCAATGGGCGGGCCTCGGCCTATCGCCGCGTCCGCAGGGCCGTCACCCATCCAGACTACGTGTTCGACGGGACGGTGACATCGGAGCGCGTGCGCAACGACGTGGCCCTGCTGGAACTGCAGCGGCCGATCCGCAACACCACGGTCATTCCCTTCGGGATTGCCGAACGTCCGCGCAAGGGCGCGCAGGTGGGCGTGGTCTCCTATGCGAAGGATCGCTCCGAGGCCCCCTCGCTTCAGCGGATCTGCGACGTGATGGCCCGTCAGCGAGGCGTGATCGTAATGTCCTGCGACGTCGATTTCGGCTCGTCTGGGGCGCCGGTCTTTTCGTTCGACGAGGGCGCGCCGCGGATCGTTTCGGTGATCTCGGCCAAGGCCGAACTGCGCGGCACGCAGGTCGCGCTCGGCTCGGCGGTGGATGGGCAGATCGCGTTCCTGCGCGCCGAACTTGCGGCCGGCAAGGGCTTTGCCCAGTCTCCGCCGCCGCTTCGCAAACGCGTCGTCGTGAACGGTCGGCGCGACGATATCGGCGCCAAGTTCATCCGCCCCGGAGGGGGTTGAAACGACGCCGGAGCTTTCCCATCTTTTCGATGTCGGATCGCCTGTGCGGGGTCCGGCGAATCGCCCGTCCGAGAGGAGGGCCCAAACGTGAATCGCTCAAGAAATGAGGATGACGACCATGCGTAGTAGCTTTGACTTTGCTCCGCTGCATCGCGCAGCCATCGGCTTCGAACAGATCGCCGACCTGATGGATCGTGTGCTCAGCAACGACGTCAGCCAACCGTCCTACCCGCCCTACAACATCGAGAAGATGGAACCGGACTCCTACCGGATCTCGATCGCCGTGGCGGGATTCTCCGAGGACGACCTGTCGGTCGAGGTCAAGGAAAACACCCTGATCGTGTCGGCCCGCAAGGCTGAAGACGAAGGGGAGCACAACTACCTGTATCGCGGCATTGCCACCCGCGCCTTCGAGCGCCGGTTCACCCTGGCCGACCACGTGGTCGTGACCGGGGCGAGCTATGAAAACGGGATGCTGCATATCGACCTCAAGCGCGAGATTCCCGAGGCGCTGAAACCGCGCCGGATCGAGATTACCTCGGTCAGGAAGGACGCGCCCGAACTGGTCGAGGCCAAGGCCGTCAACTGACGGCCGTACCGGCAAAGGTCCGGCTACGACCGACGCGACCGGCCCGCGGTTGTCGCCGCGGGCTTTTTGCGTGCCCGAGGTGGGGTCAGGCCGATCCGCCGCTTTTCGCCGGGTCCGCCTCGAACGGCCGGGCGGCGCCACCCGGTTGCGGCCCGGAAATATGCGCAATCGCCGCCGACAGAGCCTCGGCGGGCGGCGTCGCGTGAAACCCGGGGCACAGGGCGGAAAACCGCGCCCCGTCCAGCCGGTGCGGCGTGTTCCACAGATAGCGCATCTCCAGCAGGCACCGCCCCATGGGCCAGAACGGCCGGGCAAGCCGGAAGGGTAGCCACGACATGCGCCGCAGCCGCACCGGACGCCCCGTCAGGTGGCCGAGATGTTGCGCAATCTCGTCCCCCGTCAGCGTGTATCCGGGAAACGGCACGTCGCAAAATCGCGGCAGCTCGGCGCGTATTCCCGCCAGTTCGACCGCCGCGCGGCACAGATCGGGCAGGAAAGCCCATGCGCGCGGGATGTCCGGCTCGCCCGGCCAGACGAGAATACCCTTGTCCAGTTTCGCGACCATGATCCGGTCAAACCAGTTGCCCGACGGCGCGCTATCAAGGAAATCCCCCGCCCGCAGCGCGATTGTCCTTACCCCCGAGGCGCGATAGGCCTCCTCCAGTTCGATCCGCACCCGGCCAAGCGGGTTGAAGGCCCGGTGGGGCGACATTTCCGACCACGGGGCAGGCACGTCCGGCCCAAACACATACACGTTTCCCGGCAGGATGACCGTGGCGCCGGAGCGCCGGGCGGCCTCGATCACCCGGCGGTGCAGGCCCGGCACCAGCCGGCGCCATTCGGGATAGGGCGGATTCCAGGCGCTGACGATCACATCCGCCCCCCGGGCCGCCCGCTCCAGATCGTCCCGCCCCCGATCGAAAACGCGCACATGCCAGCCGGCGGCCCCGAATGCCTCTGTCGCGTTGCGTCCGAAGCGCCCCGTAGCGCCCAGTATCAATGCGGTTCCCGTCATGTCTTGCCCTCCCGAACAGGTGGTTGAAGCCGTGATGCCTCATCCTGCCCATTCATCATCAACGGGGATATTGGCAAAAACTGCAAGTCTGCTATTCATTTATGAATGGATATTGCACTCGAAACCCTTGACTGGTCGCTCGTTCAAAGCTTTCTGACCGTGGCCGAGGCCGGCTCGCTTTCCAGCGCGGCGCGCAGGCTTGGCCGCAGCCAGCCGACGCTTGGCCGGCAGATCGCCGAGCTTGAAAGGCAGCTCGGGGTCGCGCTGTTCACCCGCCACCCGCGCGGCTTGCGCCCGACCGAAACGGGCGCGGCGCTCATCCCTCATGCGCGCCGGATCCGGGAGGCAATGAGCGCAATCTCGCTGACTGCGGCCGGGCGCGCGCAGGAGGTGGGGGGAACCGTCCGCATCACCGCCTCGATCTTCGCCTCGCACTACATCCTGCCGCCGATCCTTGCCGACATCCGGGCCCGCGAACCGGCGATCCAGCTTGAACTGGTGCCGACCGACAGCTCGGAGAACCTTCTGTTTCGCGAAGCTGACATCGCGGTGCGCATGTATCGGCCCGATCAGCTGGACATCATTGCGCGCAAGCTGGGCACGCTGGAGCTGGGCGTCTTCGCCGCGCGCAGCTATCTGGAACGGGCCGGGCGCCCTGCCACGCCGCAGGAGCTGACGGATCACGACCTGGTTGGATACGACCGAAACGACCTGATCCTGCGCGCCATGCGCGAACGCGGCTGGCCGGTGAAGCGGGAAAGCTTTGCCACCCGCTGCGACAACCAGGCGACCTACTGGGAACTGGTGCGCGCCGGATGCGGCATCGGCTTTTCCCAGAAGGGCGTGGCGAAAGACGACCCGCTGGTCGAGGAGTTGGACCTGGGCTTTCCGATCGACCCGCTTCCGGTGTGGCTGGCAACCCATCAGGCCATGCGCAACACCCCCCGCATCCGCCGGGTGTGGGATCTGCTGGCCCGGGGGCTGGAGCGGGCCTGCCGGGCCGCCACCCCGGTTGACCCTCCGGCAGCGGCGCGCTAGGGCCTCGGCAACGACGTGCAAGGAGAGCCCCGATGACCAACCCTTCCCTTCTTATCCTGCCCGGCGACGGGATCGGCCCCGAAGTCATGGCCGAGGTGCGCAAGATCATCGACTGGTTCGGCGCCCGGCGCGGCCTGGCCTTCGATGTCGAGGAAGGGCTGGTGGGGGGCTGTTCCTATGATGCCCATGGCACGCCGCTGACCGACGAGACCATGGCGCGTGCGCAAGAGGTGGACGCGGTTCTTCTGGGCGCCGTGGGCGGGCCGCAATATGACGATCTCGATTTCAGCGTCAAACCCGAGCGCGGCCTTCTGCGCCTGCGCAAGGAGATGGACCTTTATGCCAACCTGCGCCCGGCGCAATGCTTCGACGCGCTGGCGGATTTCTCCTCGCTCAAGCGCGAGGTGGTGGCCGGCCTCGACATCATGATCGTGCGCGAGCTGACCAGCGGCATCTATTTCGGCGAACCGCGCGGCATCTTCGAGGAAGGCAACGAACGCGTGGGCATCAACACCCAGCGCTACACCGAATCCGAGATCGAGCGCGTGGCGCGGGCGGCCTTCGACCTTGCCCGCAAGCGGTCGGGCAGGGTCTGTTCGATGGAAAAGGCCAACGTGATGGAATCGGGGCTGCTGTGGCGCGAGGTCGTGCAGAAGGTCCATGACCAGGACTACCCGGATATCGAGTTGAGCCACATGTATGCCGACAACGGCGCCATGCAGCTTGTGCGCAATCCGCGGCAGTTCGACGTGATCGTGACCGACAACCTGTTCGGAGACCTGCTGTCCGATGCCGCCGCGATGCTGACCGGCAGCCTCGGGATGCTGCCTTCGGCCAGCCTCGGGGCCCGGATGGCGAACGGCCGGCCCAAGGCGCTGTACGAGCCGGTCCACGGCTCGGCCCCCGACATTGCCGGGCAGGGCAAGGCCAACCCGGTCGCCTGCATCCTGAGCTTTGCCATGGCGCTGCGTTATTCCTTCGACCAGGGGGCCGAGGCCGACCGGCTGGAGGCGGCGGTGGACCGGGTTCTGGCCGACGGGGTGCGCACTGCCGACCTGCTGGCCGAGGAGGGCGCGACACCGGTTTCCACCAGCGAGATGGGCGACGCGATCGTGGCGGCACTGGACGACAGCCTGTAATCGCCCCCCGCCGCGGGGGATTGCGACGACAGACGGCCTGCCCTTGCCGGTGCAGGCCGTTGTTTTTCGTTCGTTCGCAGCCCTGCCGGAAACCTCCGGAAAGCACCGGACCCGTCATTTTCCGACCGGTGGCGAAGACATTCCACCGCCCCGCAAAGGGCGGGAAGAAATGCGATAATGCGCTTGCAAAACCCGCACGCGGGCGCTAATGCAGCGCCCACGGTCGGAGTGTAGCTCAGCCTGGTAGAGCACTGTCTTCGGGAGGCAGGGGCCGGAGGTTCGAATCCTCTCACTCCGACCACTTTCCCAACTGGTTCGCAGCCACGATGCATCCGGGTCCGGATGCCGAATGCGCACCTTGCCCGAGCCCGCCTAGGCACAGGGCACCACCCGGTCACCCGGCTTCGAGTTCGGCAAGCGAGGGGCGCGGCAGGCGGTCGAGAAGGCGGAAGACGGCATTGCGACACGCTTCGCCCGGCCAGTCCGGCGGCAGGTATTGGGGGGGAAGATCCGGGAGGCGCAGGACGACACGCCGCCAGCGATGCACCACCAGCGTCCGCAACACCGCCACCTCCAGCGGCGCCGGCGCCGTGGAAAGCAGCGCCTCGACGGCGCGGGCATCCTCCAGCAGGGTTCGGCAGGCGCGCTCCAGTTCCGGCGGGAACAGCCGCTCGCGGAACCATTCCGGCACCTTCACCGGGTCGGCACGAAACACCAGAAGGTCGTCACATTCTCCCGGCACGCGACCGGGGCCGATGGCGACAGTGCGGCTGATGGAGATGAAATTCTCGGCCAGCAGAAGGTCGTCCAGCGTGCGCATGCCAGATGCCTCGCCGGCGATCAGGACATGCCAGTCATCGGCGATGCGGGGTTGGCGGGTATAGATGCGCGGGGTTACCGCCGCGCTCTGGCGGCGGCCAAACTCGGTCAGGAAATGCCGGCTTTCGCGCCCGTTGCGTTCGCTTTGCAGCCAGCCATCCTTGCGCAGACGGTGAAGCGCGACGCGAATTGCCTCGGGCCTTATGCCCATGGGGCCGATGATCCGGTTCAGGGCGCCCCCGCTGAGCCGGTCGCCGGGGCCCTGGGCCAGGTCTCCGAACACGGTCACGATGACCGACCACACCCGCTGATGCTGCGGTTCGGTCAGCCGTGCCACGGCCTGTGCAAACCAGTTCCCGGAAACATCATTCATGGCGGGACATTACCCCCGGCGGCAGGGCCGGCCAAGTCGCACGGGCCACGGCCTGCGGTTTCAGAGTTCCTTGCGGGCGCGCAGTGCGGCCGAGATGGTGCCTTCGTCGAGGTAGTCGAGTTCGCCGCCGATCGGCACGCCCTGGGCCAGCGAAGTCAGGCGCACCCGGCCGGCCAGCCGGTCGGCGATGTAATGGGCGGTGGTCTGGCCATCGACCGTTGCGTTGAGCGCCAGGATCACTTCGGTAATCCCCTCGCTCTGCACCCTGTCGATCAGGCGGGGGATGCGCAGATCGTCAGGGCCCACCGCGTCGAGCGCCGACAGCGTTCCCCCCAGGACGTGATAGCGCCCCTTGAACACGCCCGCCCGTTCCATCGCCCACAGGTCGGCCACGTCCTCGACCACGCAGAGCTGTCCGGTTGCGCGCGCCTCGGCCGAGCAGATGTCGCAGATCTCGGAAGTGCCCACATTCCCGCAGTTGAGGCATTCCCGGGCGGTTTCGGCCACCTCCTGCATCGCCTGCGCGAGCGGCGCCAGCAGCAGGGCGCGCTTGCGGATCAGGTGCAGCACCGCCCGGCGTGCAGATCGCGGCCCGAGGCCCGGCAGGCGAGCCATCAGTTCGATCAGGGATTCGATTTCGGGCGAGGTGCTCATGCGGCGGCCGGTGCGGGGGTTGCAGGTGCCGGGGGCCTCCGGCGGGAATTTTTTGGCAAGAGGAAGGAGCGGGCCGGATCAGAACGGAAGTTTCATGTCCTTGGGCAGTCCCATGCCTTCGGTGATCTTGCTCATTTCCCTTTGCGCGGTTTCCGAGGCCCGCAGCTGGGCGTCCTTGATCGCGGCGAGGATCAGGTCCTCGACCACTTCCTTGTCCTCGGCGTTGAAGATCGACGGGTCGATATCCAGCGACTTCAGTTCGCCCTTGGCGGTGCAGGTGGCCTTGACCAGCCCGGCGCCGGATTCCCCGGTCACGAGAAGATTGTGCATCTCTTCGTGGAGCTGCTCCATCTTCTTCTGCATTTCCTGCGCGGCCTTCATCATCTTGGCCATGTCGCCAAGGCCGCCGAGTCCTTTGAGCATCGGGTTTCTCCTGATTGTCGGTTCCGTTCACAGATACGCATGCAACCCTTCGGTCACAAGGGCGCGGTCGGGCCAGTCAGTCCTCTTCGAAGGGGTCCCAGGCCTCTTCTTCGGCCTCGGGCAGGGCTTCGGCGCGGGCACTGGCCTGCATTTCCTCGGGGGTGCGGATGGCGGTGATCTTCGCCTTGGGGAAACGCGCGAACACCGCCTTGACCAGCGGATGTTCGGCGGCCTCGGCCCTGAGCGCGCTTTCGCGTGCGTCGCGCATCTCGGCGATGGTCGGGCCGCCGCCTTCGGCCACCACCGAGATCGTCCAGCGACTGCCGGTCCATGCCTGAAGCTGCGCCCCCAGCCGCTGCGCCAGATCGGGCGGCGCGCCGTCGGCGGGGCTGAACTCGATCCGGCCCGGCTGATAGGAGACGAGGCGCAGGCCGGTTTCCACCTCGACCAGCAGCTTCACGTCGCGCCTGGCGCGGATCAGGTCGATCACATGTTCGAATGTCGGGAAGCGGGCGAGCGTGGTTTCGGCATCCTGCGCCAGCACCATCACCGGCGCCCCGCCGCCATTGCCGCCGCCGCGTGTCGTGGGAGGGGACGAGACCGGCAGGCCGGTGCCCGCGGCAGCACCCTTGCCCGGCCCTGCCGGCGTGGGCGCCCCCGGGGGCGGAGACAATGGCGGCGGCGGGGCGTTGTGCAGCTTGCGCACCAGTTCCTCGGGCGTGGGCAGATCGGCCACATGGGTCAGCCGGATCAACGCCATTTCGGCAGCCATCATCGCGTTGGGCGCGGCGGCGACCTCCTCGAGCGCCTTGAGCAGCATCTGCCACATGCGCGAGAGCACCCGCATCGGCACCTCTGCCGCCATCTTCGCGCCGCGGGCACGTTCGTCGGGAGAAACCGTGGGATCCTCGGCCGCGGCCGGGGTGATCTTTGCCACCGAAACCCAGTGCGTGATCTCGGCCAGGTCGCGCAGCACCGCCATCGGGTCCGCACCTTCGGCATATTGTGCGCCCAGCTCGGTCAGCGCGGCTGCGGCATCCCCGCGCAGGATCATCTCCATCAGGTCCAGCACCCGTCCCCGGTCGGCCAGCCCCAGCATGGCGCGCACCTGGTCGACGGTGGTTTCGCCGGCGCCATGGCTGATCGCCTGGTCCAGAAGCGAGGTGGCGTCGCGCGCCGACCCTTCGGCCGCCCGCACGATCAGCGCCAGCGCATCGTCGGAGATCGCCGCGCCCTCGGCGGTGGCGATGCGGCGCAGCAGCTTCATCATGTCTTCGGGTTCGATCCGGCGCAGGTCGAAGCGCTGGCAGCGGCTCAGCACGGTGACCGGAACCTTGCGGATCTCGGTGGTGGCGAAGATGAACTTCACATGCGCGGGGGGTTCTTCCAGCGTCTTGAGCAGCGCGTTGAAGGCGCTGGTGGACAGCATGTGGACTTCATCGATGATGTAGATCTTGTAACGGGCGGAGGCCGCGCGGTAGCGCACCGAATCGATGATCTCGCGGATGTCGTTCACCCCGGTGCGCGAGGCCGCGTCCATCTCCAGCACGTCCACATGGCGGCCCTCCATGATCGCCACGCAATGTTCGCACTGCCCGCAGGGCTCGGTGGTCGGACCGCCCTGCCCGTCCGGGCCGATGCAGTTCATCCCCTTGGCAATGATCCGCGCGGTCGTCGTCTTGCCGGTGCCGCGGATGCCGGTCATGATGAAGGCCTGCGCAATGCGGTCGGCGGCAAAGGCGTTCTTCAGCGTACGCACCATCGCCTCCTGCCCGACCAGGTCGGCGAAGGTTTCGGGCCGGTATTTGCGGGCAAGCACCTGATAGGGCCTGGACTGAGTCTCGGTCATGTCTGCTCTGGCGGATTCGTGGCTGCCGATCAGCCTAGAGCGACGACCCGGCGGCGTCCACCTTTGCCGGGACGGTTTCCGTTTGGGCGAATGCCGGACCTCGGCTATGACATTCCAGGGACGGAGGGAAGGACCTCGACGGATGCCGGGAATGACGATCCATGCGCTGCAGGTCGGCCGGGGCACGCTGGCGATCTGCCCCCTTCCCGGCCGCGGCGGCCACTACCGCGAGGACCTCGCGCTGATCCGCGACTGGCAGCCGGGCCTCGTGATCAGCCTGACCATGGAAGTCGAGATGATCGCCGTCGGCGCGCGCTTCCTGGGCACCGACGTGCAAGGCATGGGATGCCGATGGCGCCACCTTCCCATCCCCGATTTCGGCATCCCCCCGCCCGAGGTCGAGCGCCTCTGGCCCGAAACCAGCCGCGCCGCACGACAGGCGCTTGCCGGCGGCGGACGGGTGCTGATCCACTGCCGCGGCGGCTGCGGCCGATCCGGCATGGTGGCCCTGCGGCTGATGATCGAATCCGGCGAACCGGCATGCGCCGCCCTTGCCCACCTGCACCGGGTGCGCCCCTGTGCCGTCGAAACGGAAAACCAGATGCAATGGGCCCTTGCCGCCCCCGTCCCCGGATCCGAATGACGAAACCGCTGCCCGATCTTCCTCTTGCCGAAAATACTCCGGGGGTGAGGCCCGCAGGGCCGAGGGGGCAGAGCCCCCTGCCACACCCGATGCACGGCCCCGGCGGTGAGAGGTTGGACAGCGACCCAGACGGGGCTCGTTACGGCTGCTTCCTTCCGGACCTGACCGGGTTGGCGAGACGTCTGCCCGCGCCAACCTCTCGACGGCGGATATAGGCGCGCGCACAGGGATTGGCAAGCGGAGCGCTCACAGGTGCAGGACAAGGCGCAGAAAGCCGTCCTCGTCAATTCCATCGTCTTCGACATCCATCCCCGCCAGTTCCTGCAGATGGGCACGCGCGCCGGGCCCGGTCCGGACCAAGACCGAGCCGCCCGGCTGCGGCGTGAACCGCCAGGTTGCGACGAAACCGTCCGCGCCGCCCTCGGCTCTCTTTCCTGCCAGGTACGCGGCAACGGCCTCGGACACCGGGACATGCGGAAGCTCCACCGGCCGCGCCCGTCGCAACGCCGTGAAGTGACCGCCCCCATTGGCGCGGTAGCTGTTCAGCAGGACGACGAAACGATCCCCCGCCCGTACCGGACGCCCGCCATGGCACAGGTTCACGATTCGCCGCCCACCATCGGCCCCGCCTGCGCCACCGGGCGCATGGCGCGGCGGCTGCGACAGGTCGATCTCCCAGCTCAACCCGTGAATCACGTCGAAATCATGCCCCGGCACCCGCGGATCGATCAGCTCGACGCGCCGCTGCCCCGGACGGACGGTACGAAACAGGCTGGCCGACTGCTCCAGCCACGCGTACAGGCCCGCTCCATCCATGATGACAGCCCCCAGGATATTGGAAAAGGGGCAAAGATCGGCCACGTGGCGGCGCAGAATCGGTCCCGGCGGGATGTCGGTGTAGTTTCCCGGCCCCGACCGCCCCCCCGAGCGCGCCGGCGCCACCGCGGAAAGGACGGGCAGCGCACCGACTCCGGCCCGGTCCAGATGCGGGCGCAGCGCCGCCACCTGCGCGGCAGCCACCACCGCCAGCGCACGATCCGGCGCAAACAGGCTGAAGTAGCTGTGCAGCGGGCGGACGGTCCGCCCGACCGGAGCGGCCAGAGCCGCGCGGGTTTCATCGTGCAGCGGCTGCGCCAGCGCCCGGATGCGCGCATCTTCCCCGACTAGGGGCCGCATGCGCCCGCCACCGTCCGACCGCGATACCGGGCGCAATTCGACCGCGCTGGCAACCGGGCGCCAGCGGCCATCCGCGCCCATGGCAAGATCCAGGTCGATCACGCCCAGATGCCGCCCGTAGGGGCCCGGCATGACCACCGGCCGGCCATGGACCTTCCCGGCCTCGGCATCCACATGCGCAACTCCCCGATAGGCCGGCCCCGGCAGGGAGAGGTGCGAATGCCCGCCGATCACCGCGTCCACCCCCTCCATGGCCGCAAGCGGCACCACGACATTTTCCGCCCCCTTCGCTTCGTCCTCGCCGCCAACCCCGGAATGGGCCAGAACCACCACCAGATCCGCCCCGCGGCGGACAAGCTCCGCCACCTTGCGACGGGCGGCGCTGAGCATGTCCTCGATCTCGACCCGGCCGCCCAGAAGCGCGGCATTCCACGCCGCCGTCTGCGGAGGCAGAAGGGCCAGCACCCCGATGGTCACGGCCGCGCCGTCCCGGCCTTCGGCGGTCGCGGTCCGGTGCAGCAGGGCATGCGGTTCGACCGATCGCAGGCAATCGGCCTGCCTCACCCGCAGGTTCGAACAGACCACCGGGCAGCGGGCCGAGGCGACTGCCCGGTCCAGTGCCGGCAGGCCGAAATCGAAGTCGTGATTGCCAAGGCCGATCGCGTCATAGCCCATCCGGGCGAAGGCCTGCATCATCGGGTGCGGCAAGGCCCGCCCTTGCGCGGCAACCTCGCCCGCGGGCGTCCCCTGCAGAGTGTCGCCATTGTCGAACAGCAGCACTACTGCCCCATGCGCCGCAGCTTCCTGCCGAGCCTGCCGAACCAGCGTGGCGATCCGCGACAGGCTGCCGCCCGGATCGGGGCGGTCGGCCCGGTAGTCATATCCCAGAAGGTGCATGTGCAGATCGGACGTCGCCAGGATCCGCAGGCGGGCCGTGGCGCCGTCCCCGACCGAATGCCCCATCACGATCCTCCGCCTGCCCCTGTCAACTGCGCCAACCCATTGAAATCCCATAACCTCGCCAGCCGTCAGAGCAAGAATCAGCCACAGCCGCCCCCGCGATCCCTTTCCGACCGTTGCCGCTTTGCCATTGAAAACGACCGCCAGCCGTGGCAGCCCCGAAACGGGCAAGGGCGGAGACGATCATGCAGGTGGCCGAGCAGGTGACTTTCGCCGGCGCGGGGCTGGACCGGGCGGCGCAACTACGCGGGGATGACGGGGAAATCGCCCGTCTGGCCGCACGCGCGGACGCCGCCTGCGTGGTGTTGTGGCGCGGCAAGCCGCTGGTGAGGGGCACGAGACGCGACGCGCTGGTCCTTCTGCCGATGACCCACCCGATACTGCCGGACGAACCGCTGGGCCATCCCGAAGGGCCGATCTTCCTGGGGCTGGACACCCGGGCGGGCGGAGCGCCCCGATTCGCCCGCGACATTTCGTTCTGGAACCCGGAAGGGGCGGACACGGCAGCGCTGGGGCGCATGTTCGACCCGACCGAGCAGCATCACCCGAAGCTGCCGGAAGATCACGTCTTTGCAGATCTGCGCCAGCTGATGTCCCGCCTGTCCGCGCAGCACGCAGAGCTGGCCGCCACCGCCAAGGGCCTGACCGAATGGCACGCCATCCACCGCTTCTGCGCGCGCTGCGGGCAGGCCAGCCGGGTGGCGATGGCGGGCTGGCAAAGGATGTGCCCCTCTTGCGGAGCGCATCATTTCCCGCGCACCGACCCGGTGGTCATCATGCTGGTCACCCATGGCGATTCGGTACTGATGGGCCGCTCGCCCGGCTGGCCCGAGGGCATGTATTCACTGCTGGCCGGCTTCGTCGAACCGGGCGAGACGATCGAGGCCGCCGTGCGCCGCGAAGTGCTGGAGGAAACCGGCGTCCCGGTGGGCAAGGTCGGCTACCTGGCCAGCCAGCCCTGGCCGTTTCCGGCGTCGCTGATGATCGGCTGCCGCGCCGAGGCCCTGGCGACCGAAATCCGTATCGACCCGGTCGAAATCGAAGACGCCTTCTGGGTCGGCCGGTCGGACATGCTTGCCGCCCTTGCCGGCGCGCATCCGCGCATCAGGCCCGCCCGCCGCGGCTCGATCGCGCATTTCCTGTTGTCGAACTGGGTTGCGGACCGGCTGGATTAATAGGACAATCCCGCGCAATCGGACAATCACGACACAGGCAGGAACCCGTGAAATTTTCGAGCAGGCAAGATATCGAAACGCCGATCGACGAGGTTTTCGGGGTCCTGTCGGATTTCGAATCCGTCGAGCGCTCGGCCATTCGGCGCGGCATCGAGATCCGGCGCGGCTCGGACAGCGCGGCACCATCCGAGGGGATGACCTGGGACGCGACCTTCCTGATACGCGGCCGGACCCGGACGGTCGGCATATGCCTCGAACGGCTCGATCCGCCCAACGGGATGACCTTCGCCATCACAAGCCCCAGCATCTCGGGCGGAATGAAGGTCGAACTGGTCGCGCTGTCGCCGCGGCGGACGCGGATGCTGGTGGCGGTCGAGCTCAAACCCACGACCCTGACCGGGCGCCTGTTCATCCAGTCCATGAAACTGACGAAGAAGAAACTCGACCGCCAGTTCAAGCGGCGCGTCGCGGATTACGCCCGCATGGTCGAGGAGCGCTTCACACGGCTTGCCTGAGATCACCCGCGCTCGGCCGCGGCCGGATAGACGCCCAGGATCTCGAATTTCGCGGTGAAATAGCCCAGTTCCTCCAGCGCCAGCCTGACATTGGGATCGTCGGGGTGGCCCTCGATGTCGGCATAGAACTGGGTGGCGGTGAAGGACCCGTCCACCATGTAGCTTTCCAGCTTGGTCATGTTCACGCCGTTGGTGGCAAAGCCGCCCATCGCCTTGTAGAGCGCTGCCGGTATGTTGCGCACCTGGAACACGAAGGTGGTCATCATCTGCCCCGAGCCCCGGCGCCTGTGATCCGCATCCCGCGCCATCAGCAGAAACCGGGTGGTGTTGTGGGCGTGGTCCTCGATGTGCCGGGCAAGGATGTGAAGACCGTTGATCTCGGCCGCCAGATCCGAGGCCAGCGCGCCCAGCGTCCGGTCGCCGCGGGCGGCGATCTCGGCCGCTGCGCCGGCGCTGTCGGCGGCCGCCTCACCACGGATGCCATAGCGTTTCAGAAAGGCCTCGGCCTGCGGCAGCAGCACCAGATGGGCGCGCACGGTTTCGATTTCCTCGATCTGAACGCCGGGCAGCGCCATCAGGTTGATATGCACCCGCACGAAGGCCTCGTCCACGATGAACAGCCCGCTTTCCGGCAGCAGGCGGTGGATGTCGGCCACCCGCCCGTAGGTCGAGTTTTCCACCGGCAGCATGGCCAGATCCGCCCGGCCCGACTTCACCGCCTGGATGGTTTCCTCGAAGGTGCGGCAGGGCAGAGGCTCCATGTCCGGGCGCGCCTTGCGGCAGGCCTCGTGGCTGTAGGCGCCGGGCTCTCCCTGGAAGGCGATGCGTCTGGTCATGTCGTTTTCCGTGCAACAGGTGCGAAATGGGCGTTTGGTCGCGCTGTCTATACCTTGCCTCGCGCGAGGGGAAGCCTTAGACACCCCCGCAAACGGACAAATGGACTCGCGATCAATGTTTGACACGATGACTGTGACCAAGGCGGCCGGCGGCGTTCTGGGTGCCTTTCTGATCTTCCTGGTGGGCAAGTGGGCCGCAGAAGTGCTCTATCATGTGGGCGGCGAGGGCGAGCCAGCCTACGTGATCGAAACGGAAGACGCCGGCGACACCGAAGAAGCCGCGACCGAAGTGAGCTTTGCCGATCTTCTGGCACAGGCGGATCTCAAGAAGGGCGCCAAGCTGTTCAAGAAATGCGCCGCCTGCCACAAGGTGGAAAAGGGCGCCAACAGCACCGGGCCGTATCTTTACGGCGTCGTCGGCCGGCCCGTTGGCGCGGTCGAGGGGTTCAGCTACTCGGACGCCATGGCAAATCACGGGGGCGAATGGACGCCGGAGGCCCTGAACGAGTTCCTGACCAGCCCGAAAAGCTATGTCCCGGGAACCAAGATGTCGTTCAAGGGCTTCGCCAAGCCCGAGGAGCGCGCCAACATCATCGCCTATCTGGACAGTCTCGACGACTGACCCGGCACCCTGCGCCGGGGTGAAAGCCACCGCCTCTGCGCGGTGGCTTTTTCATACGCAACCGCAGCATCCGGCGCGCCTTTCGATACGGGCGGCTCTGCCCGGCCTGCCGGAAGGGGCCGCCGGTCATTGAGGTTGACGCAATTGTAACCCGCAAACACCTTGAACATCCGGCCCCGGCGCCATTAGCTTGCAGCGACAACGGCGGGGCCCGGCCGGCCCCGGGACAGCGGAGGACAACCCGATGGAATCTGCCCGGAACAAGGCTCGGCTGCGGTTGCCCGGACTGCGGCTTACCCGGCGCTCAGTCCTTGCAGGACTTTCGTCCTTCGTGCTGGTGGGCGGGAAAGCGCGGGCGCAGGCCGGCACGGACGGCATGGACGGGGGCGAGCTGATCCGCAGCCACGGCTATTCATTCTACGGTGATCTGACCTATCCGCCCGATTTCACGAATTTCTCTTACGTAAACCCGGATGCTCCGAAGGGCGGGGAGATCGCCCTCTCGGCGCTTGGCACCTTCGACTCCATGAACCCCTATTCGCGCAAGGGCCGGCGCGGGCAACTCAGCTGGATCATGTATGAAAGCCTGATGGGCGACGGGCCCGCCGATACCTATGGCGAACAGTACGGGCTGCTGGCCGAAGGGCTGGAATATCCGAAATCGAAGGACTGGGTGGTGTTCTTCATGCGCCCCGAGGCGCGGTTCTCGGACGGAACGCAGGTGACGGCCCGCGACGTTCTGTTCAGCCATGAGCTGCTGCTGGAACAGGGGCTGCCCTCCTACGCGGTGGCGGTGAAGAAGCGCATCCCCCGCGCCGAGGTGATCGACGATCTGACCATCAAGTTCTACTTCACCCCCGGCATCTCGCGGCGAAGCCTGATCGACCAGGTCGGCGGCGTGCCGGTCTGGCCGCAACGCTGGTTCGAGGAAACCGGCGCGCGGCTGGACGAAAGCCGGCTGGAGACCCCGCCCGGATCGGGGCCCTACATGGTGGAAACGGTGGATGTGAACCGCCGGATCGTCTATCGGCGCAATCCCGATTACTGGGGCCGGGATCTTCCGATCAACCGCGGGCGGTTCAATTTCGACCGCATCCGGGTGGAGTATTTCGGCGACGACACCGCCGCCTTCGAGGCCTTCAAGGCCGGCGAGTACACCTTTCGCCTTGAGGGCGATTCGCGCAAATGGGCCACCGGCTACGATTTCCCCAAGGTTCGCAGCGGCGCGGTGGTGAAAAGGGAACTGCCCGACGGCACCCCGCCCACGCCCACCGGATTCGTGTTCAACCTTGGGCGCGAGATCTTCCGGGACAAGCGCGTGCGCGAGGCGATCGCGCTGGGCTACAATTTCGAATGGACCAACGAATCGCTGCAATACGGGCTGTTCCGCCAGCGCGTTTCATTCGCGCAGGACACGCCGCTGATGGCGACCGGGGTACCGGAAGGGGCGGAACGGGAATTCCTCGAATCTCTGGGCGATGTGGTCCCGCCCGAGCTGCTGAGCGAACCCGCGCGGCTGCCCCATACCTCCAGCCCCAAGCGCCTGACCGACCGGCGCAACCTGCGCAAGGCCATGAAGCTGCTGGACGCGGCCGGCTGGCCGGTGGGCAGCGACGGCAAGCGGCGCAACGCGCGGGGGCAGCTGCTGACGCTGACCTTCCTGTTCAACTCTTCCTCGGACGGAACGCTCGGGGCGGTGGTGGAAAGCTTCATGACCAATCTGCGCAAGATGGGGATCGACGCGCGGCTGGAGAAGGTGGATGCCGCGCAATACACGCTGCGCCGGCGGGATCGTGACTATGACATGATCTTCGATGCCTATGCGGCCTTCCTTGGAACCGGCACCGGGCTGCTGCAGCGCTATGGTTCCTCCGAGGCGGCGTTTTCGCTGTTCAACCCGGCGGGGCTGGCCAGTCCGCTGGTGGATGCGATCATCAACGCCTCGCTGCGCGCGACCAGCCGCAAGGAAGAGATCACCATGCTGCGGGCGCTGGACCGGGCGCTGCGCTACGAATTCTTCATGATCCCGGTCTGGTACAAGGCGAATTACTGGGTGGCCTATTACGACCAGTACGAATACCCCGATCCGCTGCCGCCCTACGATCTGGGATTCCTCGATTTCTGGTGGTTCAATGCGGAAAAAGCCGAGGCGCTGAAAGCCTCGGGCGCGCTGAGGTAGGGGGCATGGGCGCCTATATCCTGCGCCGGCTGCTGCTGGTGATCCCGACGCTTCTGGGCATCATGGTGATCAATTTCGTCCTGGTGCAGTTCGTGCCGGGCGGCCCGGTGGAACAGGCCATCGCCCGGGCGCAGGGGGCGGGCGACGTGTTCGGCGGCTTTGCCGGAACCCAGCCCGAGATGGGCCTGAACACGGGGCTTGAGGATGCCGGCGCCGCCGCTGCCGGCGATGTCGGCGGCCGGTATATCGGCGCCCGCGGCCTGCCCCCCGAGTTCATCGAGGAACTGGAGCGCGAATTCGGCTTCGACAAGCCGCCATTGCAGCGGTTCCTGAACATGATGTGGAACTACATGCGGCTGGATTTCGGCGAGAGCTATTTCCGCTCGATCTCGGTCACCGATCTGGTGCTGGAGAAGATGCCGGTCTCGATCAGCCTCGGGCTGTGGTCCACGCTGATCGCCTATCTGGTGTCGATCCCGCTGGGCATCCGCAAGGCGGTGCGGGACGGGTCGCGCTTCGACACCTGGACCAGCGCGCTGATCATCGTGGCCTATGCCATTCCCGGCTTTCTGTTCGCCATCCTGCTGCTGGTGCTGCTGGCAGGGGGATCCTACTGGCAAATCTTCCCGCTGCGCGGGCTGACCTCGGACAACTGGGACTCCCTGAGCCTGTGGGGCAAGGTGGTGGACTATTTCTGGCACATCACCCTGCCGGTGCTGGCCTCGACCATATCGGCCTTTGCCACGCTGACGCTGCTGACCAAGAACAGCTTTCTGGACGAGATCAAGAAGCACTATGTGATGACCGCCCGCGCCAAGGGGCTGAGCGAGACACGCGTTCTCTACGGCCATGTCTTCCGCAACGCCATGCTGATCGTGATTGCCGGCTTTCCGGCTGTCTTCATCGGCGTCTTCTTCGGCCAGTCGCTGATCATCGAGACGATCTTTTCGCTCGACGGGCTGGGCCGGCTGGGCTTCGAGGCGGCGGTGGCGCGCGACTACCCGGTGATCTTCGGCACGCTGTTCATCTTCGGCCTTCTGGGCCTGATCGTGGGGATCCTGTCGGATCTGATGTATGTGCTGGTCGATCCCCGGATCGACTTCGAACGGCGGGAGGGCTGAATGGCCCTGTCCCCCCTCAACCAGCGCCGCTGGCGCAACTTCAAGCGCAACCGCCGCGCCTACTGGTCGCTCATCATCTTCTCAATCCTGTTCGGGGTAACGCTGTTTGCCGAGTTCATCGCCAATGACAAGCCGATCCTCGTGCAGTATCGCGGCGAATACTACATGCCGGTCTTCCGCTTCTATCCCGAAACCGCCTTCGGCGGCGATTTCGAAACCGAAGCCAGCTATACCGACCCCGAGGTGCAATGCCTCATCGTCACCGGGGGGCTGGACATCTGTTTCGACGACCCCGAGGGCGTGATGGAGGATGCCGCCGACGGCATGGTGGAGGGGCAGCCCATCGAGAAGGGCTGGGCCATCTGGCCGCCGATTCCCTATTCCTTCGACACCATCGTGGAACGGCCCGGCGCCGCCCCCCTGCCCCCGAATGGCCAGAACTGGCTGGGCACCGACGACACCAAGCGCGACGTGCTGGCGCGGGTGATCTACGGCTTCCGCCTGTCGGTCCTGTTCACGCTGATCGTGACCACCATCGCCTCGCTTGTCGGCATCGCCGCCGGCGCCATTCAGGGGTTCTTCGGCGGGCGGACCGACCTGATCTTCCAACGCATCATCGAGATCTGGTCGGCAACGCCCTCGCTTTATGTCATCATCATCATGTTCGCGATCTTCCAGAGGTCCTTCTGGATGCTGGTCATCATCGCGGTGCTGTTCGGCTGGACCTCGCTGGTCGGCGTGGTCCGGGCCGAGTTCCTGCGCGCGCGCAACCTCGAATATGTGCGCGCGGCAAAGGCGCTGGGGGTGGGCAACATGACCATCATGTTCCGCCACATGCTGCCCAACGCGATGGTGGCGACGCTGACCATGCTGCCCTTCATCGTCACCGGCACCATCGGGATGCTGGCCAGCCTCGATTTCCTCGGCTTCGGCCTGCCCTCGTCATCGCCCAGCCTGGGCGAGCTGACGCTGCAGGCGAAACAGAACCTGCAGGCGCCCTGGCTGGCCTTCACCGCGTTTTTCACCTTCGCCATCATGCTGTCGCTGCTGGTCTTCATCTTCGAGGGCGTGCGCGATGCCTTCGACCCGCGAAAGACGTTCCAATGACGGCGCTGCTGCAAGTGGACAACCTGCGCGTCTCCTTCCGGCAGGACGGCCGCATCACCCCGGCCGTGCGCGGCGTCTCCTTCACCGTGGACCGCGGCGAAACCGTGGCGCTGGTGGGCGAATCGGGCTCGGGCAAATCGGTCACGGCGCTCTCCACCGTCTCGCTGCTGGGCGATTCGGCCATCGTCGAGGGCTCGGTCACCTATGACGGCCGGCAGATGATCGGCGCCGACGAGGTGCTGCTGCGCAAGGTGCGGGGCAACGACATCTCCTTCGTGTTCCAGGAGCCGATGACCTCGCTCAACCCCCTGCACACGATCGAGAAACAGCTGGCCGAAAGCCTCGCCCTGCACCAGGGCCTGACCGGAGACGCCGCCCGCGCCCGCATCATCGAGCTGCTCGAACGGGTGGGCATCCGTGACCCCGAGGCCCGCTTGGGCGCCTACCCCCACCAGCTTTCAGGCGGCCAGCGCCAGCGGGTGATGATCGCCATGGCGCTGGCGAACAAACCCGACATCCTGATCGCCGACGAACCCACCACCGCGCTGGACGTGACCATCCAGGCGCAGATCCTCGACCTTCTGGCCGAACTGAAGGCGCAGGAGAACATGGGGCTTCTGTTCATCACCCATGACCTCGGCATCGTGCGCCGCATCGCCGACCGGGTCTGCGTGATGAAGGACGGAGAGATCGTCGAAACCGGCCCCACCGAACGGCTTTTCGCAAGTCCCCGCCACCCCTATACCCGCAAACTCCTGGCCGCCGAAGCCGTCGGCCGGCCCGACCCCGTCGCGGCAGAGGCCGAAGAAATCCTGCGCACCGAAAACCTGCGCGTCTGGTTCCCGATCCAGCGCGGCTTCCTCAAGCGCACGGTCGGCCATGTCAAGGCCGTGAACGCCGCCAACCTCTCGGTGCGTGCGGGCGAAACGCTGGGAATCGTCGGCGAAAGCGGCTCGGGCAAGACCACCCTGGCACTGGCCATCATGCGGCTGATCGGCTCGGAAGGCCGGATCACCTTCCGCGGCCAGGACATCCGGCAATGGTCCACACGCGAATTGCGCCGGCTGCGCAAGGACATGCAGATCGTGTTCCAGGATCCCTTCGGATCGCTATCCCCGCGCATGACCTGCGCCCAGATCATCGCCGAAGGCCTTGCCATCCACAATATCGACCCGCACCGGGACAGGCGCGAACTGGTGGCCGAGGCAATGGAGGAAACCGGCCTCGACCCGGCCATGATGGACCGCTACCCGCACGAATTTTCCGGCGGCCAGCGCCAGCGCATCGCCATCGCCCGCGCCATGGTGCTGCGCCCGCGCCTGCTGGTGCTGGATGAACCGACCTCGGCACTGGACATGACGGTGCAGGTGCAGATCGTGGACCTGCTGCGCGAGCTGCAACGTCGGCACGGGCTGGCCTATCTGTTCATCAGCCACGACCTCAAGGTGGTGCGCGCCATGTCACACAAGGTGATGGTGATGAAACAGGGCGACGTGATCGAGGCCGGCCCGGCCGAGGACCTCTTCAACAATCCGCAGACCGACTACACCCGGACTCTGCTGGCCGCCACGCGATAAAGCATGCCGCTCGAAAGCGGACACCGGTTTTGAGCTTCCCGGACATGCGCCCGGACATGCGAAGCCACCGCCTGGCGCGCAACCATGCGCCCTCTTCCTCTTGCCCCAAATACTCCGGGGGGTGAGGCCCTCCGGGCCGAGGGGGGCAGCGCCCCCCTTCAGCCATTCTCGCGCAACACCGCCCCCGCCAGGTACAGCGACCCGCAGATCAGCACCCGCGCCCGTGGCGCATCCACCGCGATCCGTGCCAATGCCTCCCGGACACTGCCGGCGGTGGTCGCCGCCAGTCCGACCGAGGCCGCCACCGCCGCCGTCTCCTCGGCCGGCAGGGTGTTCGCCTCACCGGGAATGGATACCGCGGTCAGACCATCGGCCACCCCGGCCAGCGGCCGCAGATAGCCCGCCGCATCCTTGGTCCTCAGCATCCCGCAGACCAGATGCGTGGGCCGCTTCGGCAACGTCACCAGATGCGCCGCCAGCGCCCGGCCCGCCGCCGGGTTGTGCCCGCCGTCAAGCCACAGCTCGACACCGGGCGCCGCTTCGACCAGCGCCCCCCGCCGCAACCGCTGCATCCGCGCCGGCCACTGCGCGCGCGTCACCGCCGCCTCGCAGGCGGCCTCGTCGAAGCCCAGATGCCGCAGCGCCGCCACCGCCGCGCCGGCATTTTCCAGCTGATGCGCCCCGGGCAGGCTGGGCAGGGGCAGATCCACAAGCCCCGATTCGTCCTGGAACACCAGTCGCCCCCGTTCCTGCCCGACATGCCAGTGCTGACCATGTGCGATCAACGGCACGCCCAGACGGGCCGCCCTGTCCTCGATGACCTCCATCACCACCTCGGATTGCGGGCCAACCACGCAGGGCACGCCGCGCCTGAGAATCCCCGCCTTTTCGGCGGCGATCTTCTGCAGCGTATCCCCCAGAAACTGCTCGTGGTCGAGCGACACCGGTGTGATGATCGTCAGCGCCGGGCGTGCAACCACATTGGTGGCGTCCAGCCGCCCGCCCAGCCCCACCTCCAGCAGGGTGAAATCCGCCGCCACCCGCGAGAATGCCAGCAGCGCCGCACAGGTGGTGATCTCGAAATAAGTGATCGGAGCACCGCCATTGGCAGCCGCGCATTCGTCCAGAATCGCCGCCAGATCCGGTTCTGAGATCAGTCTGCCCGCCAGCCGGATCCGTTCGTGGAACCGCACCAGGTGCGGCGAGGTATAGGCGTGCACACGCTTGCCCGCCGCCTCCATCCCCGCACGGATCATCGCCAGCGTCGAGCCCTTGCCATTGGTGCCGGCCACATGGACCACCGGCGGCAGACACTCCTGCGGATCGCCCAGCGCCCGCAGCAGCCGCCACACCCGGTCGAGCGTCAGGTCGATCACCCTGGGATGCAGCGCCATCATCCGCGTCAGGATGGCGTCCGAAGCGGTCCCGCTCATCTCCCGGCGTCGTCGCCTTCGCCGGAAGAACCTTCGCCTTCCTTCGATGCGGATGTCTCCGGCGCCGGAAGGTCGGCGGCAACCGCCGGGCTCAGCCCCAGAAGCAGCCGGGTGATGCGGATCAGCTCGTCCCGCAACTGGCCGCGCGGCGTTACCCGGTCGATCATCCCGTGATCGAGCAGATATTCCGCGCGCTGGAACCCCTCGGGCAGGGTCTCGCGGATGGTCTGTTCGATCACCCGCGGCCCGGCAAAGCAGATCAGCGCATTGGGTTCGGCGATATGCACATCCCCCAGCATCGCATACGAGGCCGTCACCCCGCCCGTGGTGGGATGGGTCAGCACCACGATATAGGGCAGTCCCGCCTCCTTCAGCATCTGGACGGCAACGGTGGTGCGCGGCATCTGCATCAGCGACAGGATGCCCTCCTGCATGCGGGCGCCGCCGGCGGCCGAGAACAGGATCAGCGGCCGCTTCAGCCGGACGGCCTCTTCCGCCGCGGCAATGATCGCGTTGCCCACATACATGCCCATGGAACCGCCCATGAAGGCAAAATCCTGGGCGGCCGCGATGATCGGGGTGCGCCCGATCTCGCCGGCGGCG
Source organism: Piezobacter thermophilus (assembly GCF_055386745.1). Lineage (NCBI taxonomy): Bacteria > Pseudomonadati > Pseudomonadota > Alphaproteobacteria > Rhodobacterales > Paracoccaceae > Piezobacter > Piezobacter thermophilus. The sequence goes on from NZ_AP042380.1 coordinate 3,011,778, forward strand.
ACCAGCATCGCCTCCTTCTCGCCGGTGACCTTCTGGGCCGCCTTCATCCGGTCGGGGTACTTCTTCTGATCGCGGAAGTGCAGCGGATCGACCACCGGTTCGGGCACGTCGACCTCGGTGAACACGCCGCCGTCGAACAGGGCGGCAAATCGGGCGCGCGGGCTGATCGCCATGTGGTGGCCGCAACTGGTGCAGACGTTCAGGTTGTCCTTGAACTCCCGGTGGAACAGCATCGTCCCGCAGCTTTCGCATTTGTGCCAAAGGTTCTCGGGTGTCTCGCGCCGCGAAAAGATCGAGTTGATCTTCGGCCGGACATAGTTGGTGATCCAGTTCATGCGCACCCCCTCGGCAAATACGTGCCGCCCAGATAAGCCCGACAGGCGGCAAATGCAATCAGCGCCCGATCGCCACCCGCGCCGCAAGCCATGTCAGCACCATCATCGCGAAATCGACCGCCAGCCACGGCCGCAGCCTTTCGGTATCGGCCATGTCGAAGGGCAGGTGATACAGCGCCAGACCGTCGAGGCTTCCGGGCGTGGCGAAGATCACGAGCGCCACGACGTTGTTGAACAGATGCACGGCGATGGCCGGGCCAAGGGTTCCGGCGCGCGCCGTGAGATCGGCCATGAGAACACCGAAGACCCCTGCCCACAGCACCACCAGAAGGGCATTGTCCCCGGCCTCGGCCGGCGTGTAGTGCCCGGAAGCGAACAACAGCGAAGGGATCAGAGCCCAGGCCAGGGGGCTTTTGAACCGCGCAGCAAGTCCCTGCTGAAGATAGCCGCGAAACAGGATTTCCTCGGCCGAGGTCTGGATGAACACCGCCAGCAGCGACAGCGGCAGCAGCATCAGCCAGCGCGACAGGGGCAGATTGGGACGCAAGGGTTCGCCGAAATCATAGGGTGGCAACACCAGAACGACCGCGCCCAGCAGGCCGAGCAGGCGCAACACCCGCCAGAACTGCCGCACCGCCTGCGGCAGCGGCCCGATGATGCCCAGCGGGTCGCGATGCTGCAGGACGCGGGCGGCCACGAAGGTACCGAAGGTCAGGAACGCGAATCCGCCCAGCAGTACCAGCATCGGGCCGGGGCGGCTGCCAGAGCGCATCTCGGCCGGGCGGAATTCCGGCCATGCGGCGGCCAGGACCGCCTGCAGCGCCGAGTTGAAGAAGATGGCAACCACGGCCACCAGACCGAGGCCGAGGACCAGGCGCCACAGCTCGGGGTATCTGCGGGCCGGCGCGACCAGCCTTTCATGCGCAGCATAGGCCCCGATCTTCATTCCCGACCCCTCTGCGCCCGGGTAGCATGCCGGCCCTCCTGCCGGCAGGCGCCTGTTTCCAAGGACTGTCGGACACATCTGCAACAGTTCCGCGATGCCTGCAAGCCGCCCGGCGCGCCCGGGCGGTCAAGAATAATATTTCGGATTTGGAAACAATTGCCTGTTTATCTGCCCGCGCAGCATTCGCTAAAATGGCGACAAATCAGGATCAGCCCCGGCCGGGGCGACGAGGGGGTCAATGGGCAGGATCACGGATCGGCTTTTTCACGCGGGCGCGTTGCGCCGCTGGCGCCGGGCTGCCCGGAATGCGAAAACGGCGGATCTGGCGCTTTTGCGCCAGCAGCGCAACCGCGCCCGGCAATTGCGCACCCATCTCGATCAGCTGATCCACGTGGCCGACGGCCGGCTGGCGCTCCCGCGCGAGGGCAATTCCTCGTTCCCCAGGCCGCACGGGACCGACTGGGCATGGCGACCCGAACTGTGGCGCGGCCCGCTGCCGGTTCCGGGGATCAGCTCGGTCCCCAGCAGGTCGAAGCTGGGCGACGAAGTGACCATGTTCCACGACTGCGAGTTTTCCGAGCTGACGCTTCGGCAGGTGCGGAACACCCGCGAAAAGGATCTGGCCGCGTACGGGTTGCGGATGGACGTTTTCAAGTTCGACGGATCCTTCCTGTCGCTGGTGATCGACCTGCCCCCCGAGGCCGCCCACGGCATGACCCGCGATCACCTGATGCGCGTGGAAACGATCGTCGAGACGGAAAAGCCGCTGGAAATCTTCGCCCGACTGAATATCCGGCACGGCCCCAATACCGAACAGATCGTGCGCGAACTGCCGTTGAAGGAACAGGACGTCGTGGTCGAATTCGACCTGGCCTATTCGCGCATGAACGAAAAACGGATCGAAAAGATCTGGCTGGACCTGATTTTCGAAGCGCCGGACATGAACCAGGTGACGATTCGCGACATCACCTTTTCGCGCCACCGCCGCGCCGCATTCTAGGAGGCCATCCATGAGCAAGCTGAAGCTGACCAAGATCCGGCTGCGCAACGGCGTGTGGGAGGGCCGGATCTATGGCGCCGACCTCAACGGCATGCCTCCGCCGGTCGGGGTCCGCTACCTGGACGAACCGGTCGAAGACGTGCAACTGACCGAAAACCTCGATGATTCGTGCTGGGATCTGACCATCCCGATCCCGAAACGGGCGCTGGCCGATGGCGTGCACACGATCCTGGTCTTCGACGAAACCGACGGCGAGAAGCTGGGCGATTTCTGCCTGATCGCGGGAGAGGTACTGTCCGACGACCTGCGGGCCGAGGTGGACCTGCTGCGGGCCGAACTGGACATGCTCAAGCGCGCCTTCCGCCGCCACTGCCTGGAAACGATGTAAGGGCCCCGCATCCGCGCCAAAAAAGGCGGAGGCGCTGCCGGCACCTCCGCCATTATCCGTCACGCCCACGCCACCGAGGCGCGGTGCCGCCTCTTCACTCGGCCGCCGAACGCAGCGCCGCAAGCCCGCGAAGAATGTCGATCGCATAGGCCAGCTGGTAATCGCGGTTGCGCAGTTCCGCAGAGGCCTCGGCCTGTGCACGCTCTTCCTCGATCTGGCGGATCTCGTCCTCGGTCAGGCTGTCGTTGTTCAGACGCCCGCGCAGGGTCGCCTCGGAGCGGGCCGGGCGCTTTTTCTTCGCCTCTTCCGTGTCGTCCCTGGGCGGCTGCTGTTCGACGATGATGTCGGGCGAGATGCCCAGCGCCTGGATCGACCTCCCCGACGGCGTGTAGTAGCGGGCCGTGGTCAGGCGCATCGCACCGCCCCCGCGCATCGGCATCACCGTCTGCACAGACCCCTTGCCGAAGCTCTTGGTTCCCACCACGATTGCCCGGCGGTGATCCTTCAATGCACCGGTCACGATTTCCGAGGCCGAGGCCGACCCGCCATTGATCAGCACCACGATCGGTTTGCCCTGCGCCAGATCGCCGGGGGTTGCGTTGAAGCGTTCGCCATCCTCCGGGTTGCGCCCGCGGGTGCTGACGATCTCGCCTTTTTCGAGAAAGTCGTCGGCAACCTTGATCGCCTGGTTCAGAAGCCCGCCGGGATTGTTGCGCAGGTCCAGGACGAAGCCGTCGATCTTGTCCATGCCGCCGGCGGCCTCGACTTCCCTTTTCAGCCCTTCCACGAGGTTCGGCTGGGTCTGCTCGTTGAAGGTGGAAATGCGCAGGACCACCGCCCGCCCCTCGGTCCGGGCGCGCACGGCGGTCAGCTTGATGGTGTCACGGATGATGGACACGTCGAAGGGTTCGTCCACCCCCTTGCGCACCACCGTGATGACGATTTCCGACCCGACCGGGCCGCGCATCAGGTCCACCGCCTCGTCCAGCGTCAGCCCCAGAAGGCTTTCGCCGTCCACATGGGTGATGAAGTCGCCCGCCTGGATGCCGGCTTCGGCCGCGGGCGTTCCGTCCATGGGAGAGACGACCTTGACGAAGCCGTCTTCCTGCGTGACCTCGATCCCCAGCCCGCCGAATTCGCCCCGGGTCTGGACCCGCATGGCCTCGGCCGCCTCGGGGGGCAGATAGCTCGAATGCGGATCGAGCGAGGTCAGCATCCCGTTGATCGCCGCCTCGATCAGCTTCTTGTCATCGACCTTTTCCACGTACTGGGCGCGGATACGCTCGAAGATGTCTCCGAACAGGTCGAGCTGCTCGTAGACGCTGGCGTTCTGCTTGGCCTCCTTGGCGACAAGCGGCCCTGCCACCTGCGCCGTCGCGATGATGCCGGCCAGCGTGCCGCTCAACGCCGCAATCACGAATTTTCTCATTCTTGTGTCATCCATCCTTGTCGGTGCGAAACCACGTCTCCGGGTCAACGGGGCGGTTATCTTCCCTTACCTCAATATAAAGCGTCTCCGAAAGGTCTTCGCCAGTGCCATCACCGGTTGGTGAAAGAAGGGCGCCGATTTCGGGCCCCTCGCCCCCCATCAACCCCACCGGCGTGCCTTCGGGAATCACCTGTCCGGCTTCGCCATACACCTCGCGCAGCCCCGAGAGAACCACCAGCATGTCCGGTTGAAGCTCGAGTATCACCACGTTGCCCAGATCCAGCAACGGCCCCAGATACCGGATCGTCGCCGCCGCGGGCGTGGTCACCAGCGCCCGCGGGCGGGTCGCCACGATCAGGCCGGGGCGCTTGACCCCGGCGGCGTCCGCCTCGCCCGCCCGGCGCAGAACCACCCCCCGCACCGGCAGGGGCAGCTTTCCCTTCAGGTCGCGGATATCCGCGGCCGAGGCGGCAATCTCGCCGTCGGCGATCTGTGACAGGCCCGAGGCGAACCCGTCCAGCGTCTCGGTCGAGGCGATCAGGATCGCGGTACGCACCGGATCCTCGGTGAAGCGGCGCGGCAGGTCGGTGCGGTCGGCAATCGCCCTGCTCAGTTCGGCCCGCGCCTTCTGGATGCCGGCCAGACCGGCTTCGAGCCGGGTCGCCGCCTTCTTCTGCAGCATCCGCAGGGTCTTTACCTCTTCCAGGTCGCGGCGCAGCTTCTCGGCGCGCGCCTTCAGCGCCGGCGTCACCTCGGCCAGCATCATCGCCGCCCGCGCGCTGCCCAACGGTCCGGCGGGATGCACCAGAAGCACTGGCGGCGGCGCGAATTCGATGGTCTGCAACACCCCCAGAAGCTGGGAAATCTCGTCCTCGCGCGCCTTGAACTGGCGCTCCAGCCGGGTTTCGCGGATCGATACCCGGCGCAGCCCCTCGCGCATGGCGGCAAGACCGGCCTCGTAGGCGCGTATGGTTTCGCTCAGGGCCTTGACCCGGTCGGAGGCCTTCTGCGCCTGCTCCAGCGAGCGGGTCGCCTGTTCCAGCTGCCTTGCCGCAGCAAGCGCCGCCTCGGCCGGGTCGGCGGTCTGGGCATGGGCCGCGCCAGCCCAGATCGCAAACCCGGCAATCGCGGCGCGCAGCATCATGCGATCAGGCTTTCCCCGGTCATCTCGGGCGGCTTGGGCAGGCCCATCAGCTGCAGGATCGTCGGCGCCAGGTCGGCCAGCCGCCCGTTGTGCAGCCGCGCGCCCTCGGGGCCACCGACAAGGATCACCGGCACCGGGTTGGTGGTGTGGGCGGTATGCGGACCACCGGTTTCCGGGTCGATCATGGTTTCGCAGTTGCCGTGATCGGCGGTGACGATCATCGCCCCGCCCGCAGCCTCCAGCGCGGCCACGACGCGGCCAAGGCCGCGGTCCACCGCCTCGCAGGCGCGGATCGCGGCATCCAGGTCGCCCGTATGGCCGACCATGTCGGGGTTGGCGTAATTGACCACGATCAGGTCATACCCCTTTTCGATCGCCGCAACAAAATGTTCCGTGACCTCGTCCGCCGACATCTCGGGTTTCAGGTCGTAGGTCGCCACCTTGGGCGAAGGCGCCATGTAGCGGTCTTCACCCGGCTCGGGCCGTTCCCGCCCGCCGTTGAAGAAGAAGGTGACATGGGGGTATTTCTCGGTTTCCGCCAGGTGGAACTGCCGCAACCCGTGCCGGGCCACCCATTCGGCCAGCGTATTCTTGATCGCCTGCTTGGGATACATGGTGGTCATGTATTCGTTGTGCTGGTCGGAATACTCGGCCATGCCCATCAGAGCCGCCAGCTTCGGCCGCGGGCCGGTCTCGAAATCGGCAAATTGCGGGTCGCCGATGGCGGCGAGGATCTCGCGCACCCGATCGGCGCGGAAATTGACGCAGAACAGCCCGTCTCCGTCACGGATGCCGCCGTAGTCCCCGATCACCGCGGGCTGGATGAACTCGTCCGTCTCACCCCGCGCCCAGGCCTCGGCCACGGCGGCAGAGGCGCTTTCGACCGGCAGCCCCCGGGCGTGGATGACGGCGGCAAAGGCCCGTTCGACCCGGTCCCAGCGCCGGTCGCGATCCATGGCATAATAGCGCCCGATGACCGTGCCGATCCGCGCGCCGGCAGGCTTGCGGGCCTCAAGCGCGGCCATGTGCTCATCCGCCGATTTCGGTGCCACGTCGCGCCCGTCGGTGATGGCATGCAGAACCACCGGAATGCCCGCCCGCGCGATTTCCCCCGCCGCAGCCAGCATGTGGTCGATATGGGCGTGCACCCCGCCATCCGAGGCCAGCCCCAGAAGATGCGCCGCCCCGCCGCTGTGTTTCAGCCGGTCGATGAAGTCGCGCAGCGCGGGATTGGTGAAGAAGCTGCCGTCCTCGATGGCCAGGTCGATCTGCCCCAGATCCATCGCCACCACCCGGCCGGCGCCGATATTGGTGTGGCCGACCTCGGAATTTCCCATCTGCCCGCTGGGCAGGCCGACATCGCGCCCATGGGTGACTAGGGTCGCGTGCGGCGCGCTGGCCATGAGCGCGTCGAAGCAGGGCGTATCCGCAAGATGCGGCGCGTTCGCCTGCGTGCTTTCGGAAATGCCCCAGCCATCGAGGATGCACAGAACGACGGGCTTGGGAGTGGACATGCGCGGGCCTCCGATCGGATTGTCAGGCGCCTTCTAGCGCCTCGGGCGGCAAGGTTGAACCGCCTTTCGCCCGACCTTGTGCGCCTTTGCCGCCGCCGATGCCCGGTTCGGCGCCTCTCCGCCCATCCCGGCGCCCCGAACAGAGACCGGATCGGCACCCGGCGTCAACAGATGGCGAAGCAGGGCCACCGGATGCGCCCGAAGGCTCAGCCGCATGGCGACATGATCTTCCACCACCTCTTCGCCAAGGCTCATCCGCGGCAGATGCGCGGGGGGTTCGCGGATCGCCTCGCCCTCGATGTCGCCGGCAAAGAGCGGCAACGGCCGGGCCCGGCCGATGGCCCTGGCCTGCCACATCGCCTCGCGCCGGTTCAGGCCGAGGCTGGCGAACACGTCCGCCTCGGCCAGGCGGACGATCACCGCGGGGACGATCCCGGCCCGGCGCCAGACATCCTCGACCCTGCGATAGCCGTTGCCGCGCGCCGCCGCGATCCAGACGGCATCCTCTTCGCGCAGGCCCCGGATCTGGCGAAACCCCAGCCGCAGCGCCAGCCCGCCGCGTCCGTCGGGCTCCATCACGTTGTCCCAGAAGCTGGCGTTGATATCCACGGGGCGCACTTCAACCCCGTGGGCGCGGGCGTCGCGGATGATCTGGGCCGGCGCATAGAACCCCATCGGCTGGGAATTCAGCAGCGCGCAGGCGAAGATGCCGGGGTGGTGGCACTTGATCCAGGCGCTGGCATAGACCAGCAGCGCGAAAGAGGCCGCGTGGCTTTCGGGGAAGCCATAGGCGCCGAATCCCTCGATCTGGGAAAAGCAGCGCGCGGCGAACTCCTCGTCATACCCGTTGGCCGCCATGCCGCGCATGAACAGGGAGCGAAATTCGCTGACGCTGCCGCGGCGCCGGAAGGTCGCCAGCGACCGGCGCAGCCGGTCGGCCTGTTCCGGGGAGAACCCGGCGCCGATCATGGCGATCTGCATGGCCTGTTCCTGAAACAGCGGCACGCCCATGGTCTTGCCCAGCACCTCGCCCAGCGCGTCCGAGGGGAAGGTCACCGCCTCCTCGCCGTTGCGGCGGCGGATATAGGGGTGCACCATGTCGCCCTGGATGGGGCCGGGGCGGATGATCGCCACCTGGATCACCAGGTCGTAGAAGTTGCGGGGCTTCATGCGTGGCAGGAAGTTCATCTGCGCCCGGCTTTCCACCTGAAAGACGCCCACCGTATCGGCCCGGCACAGCATGTCGTAAACCGCCCGGTCCTCGGGCGGCAGGGTGGCCAGGGTCCAGTCTTCCCCGTGATGGGCGCGGATCAGCTCGAACGCCTTGCGGATGCAGGTGAGCATGCCCAGCGACAGCACGTCCACCTTGAGGATGCCCAGCGCGTCAAGGTCGTCCTTGTCCCAGCAGATGACGGTGCGCCCCTCCATCGTCGCATTCTCTACGGGGACCAGTTCGTCCAGGCGTCCCTCGGCAATCACGAACCCGCCCACATGCTGGGACAGATGGCGGGGAAAGCCGATGATTTCCCTGACCAGCGCCAGCGTCTGGCGCAGCCGCCGGTCGCCGGGATCGAGGCCGATCTCGCGCAGCCGCGCGTCGGTCAGCGCGCCGTCGCTGCCCCACCCCCACAGCTGCGAGGCAAGCGCGGCAAGCGTATCCTCGGCCAGTCCCATGGCGCGGCCGACCTCGCGGATCGCACGCTTGCCGCGATAGTGGATCACGGTGGCGCACAGCCCCGCCCGGTGGCGGCCGTAGCGGTCGTAGATGTGCTGGATCACCTCCTCGCGGCGTTCGTGTTCGAAATCCACGTCGATGTCGGGCGGCTCGTTGCGCGCCTCGGAAACGAAGCGTTCGAACACCATCGACCCGACCTCGGGCGAGACCGAGGTGATTCCCAGGCAGTAGCAGACCACCGAATTGGCCGCCGAGCCCCTCCCCTGGCAGAGAATGCCGCGGGAGCGGGCGAAATCCACGATGTCATGCACGGTCAGGAAGTAGGGTTCGTATTTCAGCCGGGCGATGACGGCAAGTTCATGCTCCAGCATCCTGCGCACCCGCCCGGGCGCGCCGGCGGGATAGCGCCGCGCGAGCCCCGCGCGTGCCAGCCGCGCCAGCCGGCGGGCGGGGGATTCGCCGCCCGACACCTCGGAGGGGTATTCATGGCGCAGCTCGTCCAGCGAAAACCGCAGCCGCCCGGCCAGCGCCTGCGCCCGGTCCACGGCGCGTTCATGGCCGGCGAACAGGCGGCGCATCTCGTCCCGCGAACGCAGGCGCCTCTCGGCGTTGGGCAGCGCCGCGCGGCCCAGATCGTCCACCCGGCACTTCAGGCGGATCGCACTCAGCACATCGGCCAGCCTGCGGCGGCGGCCGTGATGCATGATCGGGGCGGCACAGGCCAGAGTCGGAATCCCCAGCCCCGCCGCGGCCCGGTCCAGCCCGGCGAAGCGTTCGGCATCGCGGCCATCGTAATGCGGGCGCATCAGCAGGTGCATCCGCCCGCCAAAGCGCCGGTGCAGCGCATCGGCAAACCGCGCCCAGTTGCCGGGCCAGAGCAGCAGCTGCACCCCGTCGGGGCGCTCCAGCAGATCGGCAAGCTGCAGGTCGCAACGGCCCTTCCCGGTGCGCAGCCGCCCGGTGGTCAGGATGCGGCACAGGTTTGCCCAGCCGGCGCGGTCTTCCGGCAGGACGGTCACCGGCGGCGCATCGGCAAGCACCAGCCGCGCAGCCGGGATCAGGCGCGGGGCGGCGCGGACCGGAAAAGAGGAGGGGGACGGAATGTGCGCGGGACACGAGGGGCCGACGGGATCATGGGTAGCATCCCACGCCTCCCGTTCGGCGACCAGCCGCGCAATCTCGCGCGCCCGCAGATGCGCCCGTACGATCCCGGCCACCGAGTTGTCATCGGCAATCGCGACTGCCGACAGCCCCAGCGCGGCGGCGCGGTCCACGAATTCCTCGGGATGCGAGGCCCCGGTCAGGAAGGTGAAGTTCGAGGTGATCGACAATTCGGCGAACATGGCAAATGCCCGGCAACAGGGGTGGAGCCGGAACATGTTCTTATTTTGTTCGTAAAAGTCAAACATGTCTTCCCCCAATCGCCACGGTATCGGCGGGAAAGGACGGGCCACGGCCAGTCTGGAATCATTCCAAAGCTTGACTCGTGCGGTGGGCGGCCGCATATCCAGAGCAAGCCAACGGAGATCCCGAAATGTTCATCCAGACCGAGTCGACGCCCAACCCGGCGACCCTGAAATTCCTGCCCGGCCAGACGGTTCTTGAAACCGGCACCGCCGATTTTCCCTCGGCCGAGGCGGCGGCAAAATCGCCCCTGGCCAGCCGCATCTTCGCGGTCCAGGGCGTGAAGGCCGTGTTCCTGGGCAATGATTTCGTCACCGTGACCAAGGATGACGCGGTGGAATGGGATCATCTCAAGCCGGCAATCCTGGGCGCGGTGATGGAGCATTTCCAGTCCGGCGCCCCGGCGATGGAGGGCGACGGCGGCGGACATGCCGAATTCAGCGGCGACGATTCCGAGATCGTCAACCAGATCAAGGAGCTTCTGGACACCCGCGTGCGCCCGGCAGTGGCCCAGGACGGCGGCGACATCACCTTCCACGGGTTCGAGCGCGGGGTGGTCTATCTGCACATGCAGGGCGCCTGTGCCGGTTGCCCCTCTTCCACGCTGACGCTGAAGATGGGGATCGAGAACCTGCTGCGCCACTACATCCCCGAAGTAACCGAGGTGCGACCGGTTGGTGTCTGATCTGCTCATCCTTGGCTTCGACACGTCGGCCGCGCATTGCGCGGCCGCTTTGCTGTGCGGCGACCGGCTGGTGGCGGCGCGGGCCGAAGAGATGCGCCGCGGGCAGGCCGAGCGGCTGATGCCGCTGCTCGAAGAGCTTCTGGCCGAGGCCGGCGCCGGCTGGCGCGATCTTGCCGCGCTGGGGGTCGGCGTGGGTCCGGGCAATTTCACCGGCATCCGCATCTCGGTGGCGGCCGCGCGGGGGCTGGCGCTGGGGCTGGGGGTGCCGGCCTATGGCGTGGACGGTTTCGCGGCGCGCAGGCTGACATGCACCGGGCTGATCACGGTGCCCGCCGCGCGCGGACAGCTTTACGTGGAAATGGGTAACGCGCCCCACGCGATCATGGATCCGCCCCAAGCCACGGCACATGCGGCGCGGGCGGGCATGGAGCTTGCCCCGCAACCCGCCCCGGCCCGGCTGGTCGAAGCGGTGTCACGCATCGCCGCCGCGCGCTGGCCGGCACCGGAGCCGCCGCCCTCGCCCCTTTACATCCGCCCGGCCGATGCCGCACCGTCGCGCGACCGGCCGCCTGCCCTGCTGGACTGATGACCCCTGCCGAAATGGCCCGCATCCACGCCGCCGCCTTCGCGCAGGGCCGGGCCTGGAGCAAAACCGAATTCGCCGATCTCCTGGCACAGCCGGGGTGTTTTGCGGTGGGCGACACACGCGCCTTCGCGCTGGTGCGGGTGGTCGCGGACGAGGCCGAGCTTCTGACCATCGCCACCCATCCCGCACATCGGCGCCGCGGGCTGGCGCGGGCACTCATGGCCGCCTGGACGCGGCGGGCCGCGCAGTGCGGCGCAGGACGCGCCTTCCTGGAAGTGGCCGCCGACAACGCCCCCGCGATCGCTCTTTACCAGGCGACGGGCTTTACCCCCTGCGGGCGCCGGCGTGGATATTACCGGCGTCCGGACGCGGCGGCGGTGGATGCGCTGATCTATGCCCGCGACCTGCCGTGACGGCAGCCGGACGATTCCCGGACCGGATGGTCAAAAAGCGGTTGACCGCCGCCCCTGCCTGCGGGGTAAATTGGCCAATCAGGGCGGGAGACTCCGCCCGCCGGGACGGCCGGGGCTCCTGCCGCCCGGAACAATAACAACCGGGAGTATTCCAATGACCTTTATGAAGTCCCTGATGGGCGCCGCCGCCTCGCTGGCGCTGAGCGCAGGCCTCGCCGTGGCGGAACCGGCGATCATCTTCGACCTGGGAGGCAAGTTCGACAAATCCTTCAATGAGGCCGCCTTCAAGGGCGCGCAACGCTGGGCCGAGGAAACCGGCGGCAAGTTCCGCGATATCGAACTTCAGTCCGAGGCTCAGCGCGAACAGGCCCTGCGGCGATTCGCCGAAAACGGTGCAAACCCGGTGGTGATGGTGGGCTTTGCCTTTGCCGATGCGCTGAGCCAGGTCGCCGACGACTATCCCGACACCAGGTTCGTCATCATCGACATGGTGGTGGACAAGCCGAACGTGCGCTCGGTGGTATTCAACGAACATGAAGGGTCATACCTGGTCGGCATGCTGGCGGCGATGGCCTCGAAGACCGGCAAGGTGGGCTTCATCGGCGGCATGGACATCCCGCTGATCCGCAAATTCGCCTGCGGCTATGCCCAGGGCGTGAAGGCGGTGAACCCCGAGGCCGAGGTGATCTCCAACATGACCGGCACCACCCCGGCGGCGTGGAACGATCCCGTGAAGGGCTCCGAGCTGGCCAAGGCGCAGATCGCCCAGGGCGCGGACGTGATCTATGCCGCTGCCGGCGGCACCGGGGTGGGCGTGCTGCAGACCGCGGCCGACGAGGGGATCCTGTCGATCGGCGTGGACAGCAACCAGAACTACATGCATCCCGGCAAGGTCCTGACCTCGATGATGAAGCGGGTGGACAATGCCGTCTATCAGGCGCTCAAGGACGGGCCGGAGATGGAAACCGGGTTCTCGGTCATGGGGCTGGCAAATGGCGGCGTCGATTACGCGCTGGACGAATACAACGCGCCTCTCATCTCGGCCGAGATGAAGGCCCGTGTGGACGAGGCCAAGGCCGCCATTGCCGGCGGCGAGATCAAGGTGCACGACTACATGTCCGACGACAGCTGCCCGGCCCTGAGCTTCTGACCGAGCGGACCAACCGCGATCCGGGCGCTAGCCGGATCCTGCCGGGCCTTCGATGCGAAGCCCCCCGGCGGGTCCGGCAGGTGTCCGCTCGCTGCCGGAGGGAGACCGCATGAACGCCTCGGCAACACCCCCCGCCATCGAACTGCGGGGCATTTCCAAGGCCTTCGGGCCGGTGCAGGCCAACCGCGACATTTCGCTTTCCGTGGCGCCGGGAACCATTCACGGGATCATCGGCGAGAACGGGGCCGGCAAGTCCACGCTGATGAGCATCCTCTACGGGTTCTACAAGGCCGATTCGGGCGACATCCTCATCAACGGGCGCAAGACCGCCATTCCCGACAGCCAGGCCGCGATCCGGGCCGGAATCGGCATGGTGTTCCAGCATTTCAAGCTGGTTGAGAACTTCACCGTCCTGGAAAACGTGGTGCTGGGGGCCGAGGACGGGCGGCTGCTGCGTCCCTCGCTGGCCCGGGCCCGGCGGATCCTGAAGGACCTGGCCCGCGACTACGGGCTGGACGTGGACCCGGACGCGGTGATCGAGGAGATCGGGGTCGGCATGCAGCAGCGGGTGGAGATCCTCAAGGCGCTCTACCGGCAGGCCGAGATCCTGATTCTCGACGAACCCACCGGCGTGCTGACGCCCTCTGAGGCCGACCAGCTTTTCCGTATCCTTCACCGGCTGAAGGACGAGGGCAAGCTGACGCCCTCTGAGGCCGACCAGCTTTTCCGTATCCTTCACCGGCTGAAGGACGAGGGCAAGACGATCATCCTCATCACCCACAAGCTGCGCGAGATCATGGACGCCACCGACACGGTCAGCGTGATGCGCCGGGGCGAGATGACCGCGACGCTGCGCACGGCCGATACCAGCCCCGAGGAGCTGGCCGAGCTCATGGTCGGGCGCAAGGTTCTGCTGCGAGTGGACAAGGCCCCCGCGCGCCCGGGGCGGAAGGTGCTGCAGATCGAGAATCTGCGCGTGGCCGATGACAAGGGCGTGGAACGGGTCAAGGGGATCGACCTTGATGTTCATGCAGGTGAAATCGTCGGCATTGCCGGGGTAGCAGGCAACGGGCAGTCCGAGCTGCTCGAACTGCTGGGCGGGATGCGCCCCGGCACCGGGACCGTCCGCCTGAACGGGGCGGTGCTGCCGCTGGAAGGGGCCGGAGCGGACGGGCAGGCGCGCCGCCGCGCCGGAATTGCGCATGTGCCCGAGGACCGGCAGCGCGAAGGCCTGATCATGGAGTTTCACGCCTGGGAAAACGTGGCCTTCGGCTATCACCACGACCCGGCCTATCAGAAGAACCGGTTGTGGATGGACAATGCGGCGCTGCGCGCAGATACCAAGCGAAAGATCGGGAAATTCGACATCCGCCCCGCCGATGCCTGGCTGACGGCCAGGAATTTCTCGGGCGGCAACCAGCAGAAGATCGTGGTCGCACGCGAGATCGAGCGCAACCCCGACCTGCTTCTGGTCGGGCAGCCCACACGCGGGGTCGATATCGGCGCGATCGAGTTCATTCACAGGCAGATCGTGGCGCTGCGCGATTCGGGCTGCGCGGTGCTGCTCGTGTCGGTGGAGCTTGAGGAAATCCTGTCCCTGGCCGACCGGGTGGTGGTGATGTTCGACGGCCGCATCATGGGCGAGCGCCGACCCGCCGACACCGATGAAAGGGAGCTGGGTCTGCTCATGGCCGGGGTTTCAGGAGAGGCGGCATGACGGGCCCGCGACCCTCCCCGTCGGGGGGAAGGCGTTTGGAAACGCCTTCCAACGCGATTTCAAAATCGCGTGACAAGCCGCTTGCAAGCGGCTTGCCGGGTCGGAACTTGCCTGTCGCGCACAAGGGGGTCTGAGATGGACAGGATGCCGAAGTGGGCCGATGTGGTCCTGATCCCGCTGATTTCGCTGATCCTTGCCGCGGTGCTGTCGGCGCTGGTCATCCTCGCAATCGGCGAAGACCCGGTGGCGGCGGTCAGGCTGATGGTCGAGGGCGCGCTCGGCTCCACCTATGGCTGGGGCTACACGCTCTATTACGCCACCAATTTCATGTTCACCGGTCTGGCGGTGGCGGTGGCCTTTCATGCGCGACTGTTCAATATCGGTGGCGAAGGTCAGGCGATGCTGGGGGGGCTGGGCGTGGCGATGGTCGCCCTCTACCTTCCCTGGCCGCACTGGAGTCTGGCTCTGGTCGCTGCCAGCATCGCCGCAATGCTGTTCGGGGCCGCCTGGGCGGCGATTCCGGCCTGGCTCCAGGCCCGCCGCGGCAGTCACATCGTGATTACCACGATCATGTTCAACTTCATCGCTGCGGCACTGCTCAACTACATGTTGGTCAACGTGATGCGCCCCGAAGGGTCGATGGATCCGGCCACCGCGCGCTTCCCCTCGGCCGTGCATCTGCCGACGCTGAACGAGATCCTCGCACCGCTCGGCATTCCGTTCTCGAAGGCCGCACCCGCCAATGTCAGCCTGCTGGTCGCCATCGGCGCCTGCTTCCTGGTCTGGGCGCTGATCTGGCGCACCCGGCTGGGATACGAGATCCGCGCCTATGGCCACTCCGAGACCGGCGCCCGCTATGCCGGCATCTCGCCCTTCCGCATCACCATGATCGCCATGCTGATCTCGGGCGCGCTGGCCGGGCTGATGGCCATCAACAACGTGATGGGCGAAGCCGAGCGGCTGGTGCTGAACGCGACCGAAGGGGCGGGCTTCATCGGCATCGCGGTGGCGTTGATGGGACGCAGCCACCCCTTCGGGGTCTTTCTCGCCGCCATCCTGTTCGGCTTCCTCTACCAGGGCGGGGCCGAGCTGGCGCTGTGGACCTCCATCCCGCGCGAGCTGATCGTGGTCATCCAGGCCCTCGTCATCCTGTTCACCGGGGCGCTGGACAACATGGTGCGCATGCCGCTCGAGCGGCTGTTCCTGGCCCGCTCGCGGAGGCGCCGCGACCGGGGCGAGGGCGCGCCGCTGCCCGAGCGCAAGCCGACCCGGCCCGGCGAGTGAGGAAAGCTTCATGGACTTCCAGACACTGATCCAGATTCTCGACAGCACGATCCGGCTGGCCACACCGCTGCTGCTGGCCTGTCTGGCCGGGCTGTATTCGGAACGTGCGGGCATTTTCGATATCGGCCTTGAAGGCAAGATGCTGGCGGCGGCGTTCTTCTCGGCCGCCCTGGCGGCCGTGACCGGCAATGTCTGGCTGGGCCTGCTGGCCGGCATCGCCGCCTCGCTGGTGCTCAGCGCGCTGCACGGGCTGGCCTCGATCACCTTCCGGGGCAATCAGCTGATCTCGGGCGTGGCCATCAACTTTCTGGCCGCCGGGCTGACGGTGCTGGTGGCGCAGGACTGGTTCCGGCAGGGCGGGCGGACCCCGGCCCTGAGCGGCGACGGCCGCTTTGCCCCGATCGACCTGCCCCTGGCCGATACCCTGCGCGAGGTTCCCGGGCTGGGCCCCGTCTATGCGGATCTGATCTCGGGGCATTCGATCCTCGTCTATGCCGCCTTCCTGGCCGTGCCGGCCACCTGGTGGCTGCTCTATCGCACCCGGTTCGGGCTGCGCCTGCGGGCGGTGGGGGAAAACCCGGCGGCGGTGGATACGGCGGGGGTGTCGGTGGTCGGGCTGCGCTATGGCGCGGTGATGATCTGCGGCGTGCTGTGCGGCATTGCCGGGGCCTATCTGGCCACCGCCCTGCAGGCGGGTTTCGTCAAGGACATGACCGCGGGGCGGGGCTTCATCGCGCTGGCGGCACTGATCTTCGCCAAGTGGCGGCCATGGCAGGCCATGTGGGCCACGCTTCTGTTCGGCTTCCTGCAGGCGGTGGCGCTGCGCTATCAGAATATCGACATCGCCGGCATCACCATCCCGGTGCAGGTGATGGACGCGCTGCCCTACATCCTGACGGTGGTGATCCTGGCCGGTTTTGTCGGCAAGGCCATCCCGCCGCGTGCGGGCGGCGAGCCCTACATGAAGGAACGTTGAAGCCGATCCGGCAGCTGCCCCGGCCGCGTGCACCCCGAAGGCCTTCTTGCACAGGCCGA
This sequence comes from Piezobacter thermophilus, assembly GCF_055386745.1. Taxonomy (NCBI): domain Bacteria; kingdom Pseudomonadati; phylum Pseudomonadota; class Alphaproteobacteria; order Rhodobacterales; family Paracoccaceae; genus Piezobacter; species Piezobacter thermophilus. Next base: position 3,028,483 of record NZ_AP042380.1, read on the forward strand.
ACCCTGCGAAGCCCGCTCATGGCGCGGGTGGCGGCCGATTGCCGCTACCGGCACGAATGCTTCGAAAGTCATGTTGATTTTTCTGAATATGTTGCCTACAGGGGCGCATGCAAACCTATCTCCCGATCGCAGAAGTCTCGGTGAACTCCTATGTCCTGCTCGGCCTGGGCGGGATCGTCGGCGTGCTGTCCGGCATGTTCGGCGTTGGCGGCGGGTTCCTGATCACGCCACTTCTTTTCTTCGTGGGCGTGCCGCCGGCCGTCGCCGTGGCCACTGGCGCCAACCAGATCGTCGCCTCGTCCTTTTCGGGGCTGCTGGCGCATCTGAGGCGCAAGACGGTGGACCTGTCCATGGGCACGGTTCTGCTGATCGGGGGTCTGGTCGGGTCGGCGCTGGGCGTGGTCCTGTTCAACTTCCTCGAACGATTGGGGCAGGTCGATCTTCTGGTCCGGCTCAGCTACGTGATCTTTCTGGGCATCATCGGTGCGCTGATGTTCGTCGAAAGCGTCAATGCCCTGCGCAAGTCGCGCAACCCGACGGAAAACGCCCGGCGGCGGCGGCAGAAGCGGGGCTGGGTCCATGCCCTGCCCTTCAAGATGCGCTTCCGCACCTCGGGGCTCTACATATCGGTCATCCCGCCGCTGCTGGTCGGGCTGTCGGTCGGCATCCTGGCCGCGATCATGGGCGTGGGCGGCGGCTTCATCATGGTGCCGGCGATGATCTACATCCTCCACATGCCGACCAAGGTCGTGGTCGGCACCTCGCTGTTCCAGATCCTGTTCGTGACCGCCTTCACTACGCTGCTGCATGCCGTCGCGAACCAGACGGTGGACATCGTTCTTGCCGTCTACCTGATCCTCGGCGGCGTGATCGGAGCGCAGATCGGCACGCAGATCGGGCTGAAGCTCAAGGCCGAGCAGCTGCGCGTCCTGCTGGCCGGGCTGGTTCTTCTGGTCAGTGGCAAACTGGCGGTCGAACTGATGACGCAACCGGCCGATCTGTTCTCGCTGGCGGCGGCAAATGTGCAGTGAATGCCACGATACGATTTCCGCCCGCCGGGCCCGCGCATTTTGCGTTGATCGGCGGGCGCGACCGGGGTTACATTAACATATGCAGATTTATCTACCTATCGCCGAAGTCTCTGTGAACGCCTTCCTTCTGCTGGGTCTGGGAGGGATCGTCGGCGTCCTGTCAGGCATGTTCGGCGTAGGGGGCGGGTTTCTCCTGACGCCGATGCTGTTCTTCATCGGCATCCCTCCGGCCGTGGCCGTGGCGACCGAGGCCAACCAGATCGTCGCCTCGTCCTTTTCCGGCGTGCTGGCGCATTTCCGACGAAAGACCGTCGATATCAAGATGGGCCTGGTCCTGCAGGCCGGCGGCCTGATGGGCGCCGGTCTTGGCGTGCTGATCTTCAACTATCTCAAGAGCATCGGCCAGGTTGATCTGCTGGTGAAACTGTCCTACGTGGTCTTCCTCGGGATCATCGGCGGGCTGATGTTCGTCGAAAGCGTGAACGCCCTCCGCAAGGCCCGCAAGGCCGGCGGAACGCCCCCACCGAAGCGGCGGCGCCGGACATGGGTGCACGCTCTGCCCCTCAAGATGCGGTTTCGGACCTCGGGGCTTTACATCTCGGTCATTCCGCCGATCCTCGTGGGCATGTCGGTGGGCATCCTGGCCGCGATCATGGGCGTGGGCGGCGGCTTCATCATGGTGCCGGCGATGATCTACATCCTTGGAATGCCCACCAAGGTCGTGGTCGGAACCTCACTGTTCCAGATCATCCTTGTCACCGCCTTTACCACCATGCTGCACGCCACCACGAACTACACTGTGGATATCATGCTGGCGCTGCTGCTGCTTGTCGGCGGCGTGGTGGGCGCACAGATCGGGACCCGGATCGGCGTGAAGATGAAAGCCGAGCAGCTGCGCGTGCTGCTGGCCATGATGGTTCTCGGTGTCTGCCTGAAGCTGGCATTCGACCTGCTGCTCCAACCGGCCGAGATCTTCACGCTCGCTACCATCGCAGGAGGGGAATGAAGCATGCGCCGCTGGGTTCTTTCGCTCCTGTTTCTGCTTCCATCCATCGTCGTGGCGGCAGAAGAGGTCGTCCTGGGTCTGTCCCGGGACAAGGTGGCCATCACCACCAGTTTCGACGGCTCCGACATCCTGATCTTCGGCGCCGTCAAGCGCGAATCCCCGATCAGGGAGGAGCCGCTGCAGGTGGTGATTACCGTGGCCGGGCCGTCGCAACCGGTCGTGGTGCGCCGAAAGGCCAAGTGGAACGGGATAATCTGGGTGAACACCGATTCGGTCACCGTGGATTCGGCGCCAAGCTTCTATGCCGTGGCCACGTCCGCCCCGATGTCCGAGGTTCTTTCCGAGACCGAGAACCAGCGCTACCGGATCTCGATCGATCACGCCATCCGCTCTGTGGGTGCCCCCATGGATATCGAGGACGCGCAGGCCTTTACCGAAGCCGTCATCCGGATCCGCAAGAGCGAGGGGCTGTACCAGACACTCGAGGGAAAGGTCGCCTTCGACGAACAGACCCTGTTCAGGACCGAAATCGACATGCCGGCAAACCTGACCGAAGGCGAATACATCACCCGGATCTTCCTGACCAGGGGGGGCAAGATCGTATCCTCCTACGAGACCTCGATCGACGTGCGCAAGGTCGGGCTGGAGCGGTTCCTGTTCTCGCTGTCGCGGGAAAAACCCGTGGTCTATGGCCTCATGGCGCTGGCGATCGCGATTGCCGCGGGCTGGGGCGCATCGACCGTGTTCCGGCTGCTTCGCCACGGCTGAAGAGGCAGCCCGCATCGCCCGCGAGCATGCCCCCTATCCCCGCCCGATATAGGGCATCTTGGTAGCCATCACCGTCATGAACTGGACATTGGCCTCCAGCGGCAGCTTTGCCATGTGCAGAACCGAGGCCGCCGCATCCTCGACCGCCATCGTGTGCATCGGCGGCTCGCCCTTTTCGCGCAGGCGGTTGTCCAGTTCCTCGACCATCGGGGTGCGTGCGTTGCCGATATCGATCTGGCCGCAGGCGATGTCGAAATCGCGCCCGTCCAGGGACAGCGCCCGTGTCAGACCGGTGATCGCGTGCTTGGTCACGGTGTAGGTGACCGAACGCGGGCGCGGCACATGGGCCGAGATCGACCCGTTGTTGATGATGCGCCCCCCTTGCGGATCCTGCGCGCGCATGGCGGCAAAGGCGGCGCGCGCGCACAGGAACATGCCGTGCAGGTTCACGTCCACGGCGGCAAACCAGTCATCCAGGGGGATTTCGTCGATGGTTCCGGGGGGCGTGAAGATACCGGCATTGTTGAACAGCACATCCAGCCGCCCGACCTGGCCGATGAATTTCGAGAACGCCCCCTCGACCGAGGCCGGGTCGGTCACGTCCGCAACCAGCGGAATCGCCCCGCAGGCCAGTTCCAGCTCTTCCAGAAGATCGGCCCGGCGCGCCAGGGCGCCGACGGTCCAGCCCTCGCTGGCGAAAAGTTCGGCCGTTGCCCGGCCAATTCCCGAGCTGGCCCCGGTGATAAGGATGGTTCTGGTCATGTTTCCTCCTCGGGTTGCAGTTGCAAGGCCGCGCGGGGGGCCGCGCGCAGATCGTCCACCCGCAGCAGGTGCGACGGGCGCGACAGCCGGTTCCGCACGACCCAGATCAGACGTTCCTGCGCGCGGGTGATCGCCACATAGGCAAGCCGCTTCCACAGGGGCTGGCCCGCCTCGACCCTTCCTGCACGCGCGGCCGCCCAGATGTCGGGCGCAAACACCTGCACGCTGTTCCATTGCGACCCCTGCGCCTTGTGGATCGTGACCGCCGCCCCGTGCAGGAAGGTCGCGCCCATGGTCGCAGCCTCGGGGATGAAGGGTTCCTCTTCATCCGGCTTTTCGATCTTGATGATCGACGCCGCGCTGACCTGGGGATCCTCGGCCCCGATCACGTGCAGGCGGGCAAAGCCGCGCCTGCGGCCGGGGCCGAGATAGATCACCTGCGCCCCCTTGATCAGCCCCCGGGCCTCGAGATCGAGCCGCTTCTTGCGGTGCCTGAGAGGCAGCTCGATCCCGTCGCAGATCAGCGGCTCGCCCTCCAGAAGCCGGTCCTCGGGGGCGCCGTGGACCTTGCGGAACGCGGAAATCAGCCGCACCCGGGTCACGTTCCGCCACACCAGGACCGGGCTGCGGGCCATCAGGTCGACCTCGACCCGCTGGCCGATCACCACCCGATCGTCGCGGCGGGCAAGATAGGCGATCATCCCCTCGAACGCCTGGAAATCCAGCGCCGGATCGCCCAGCGCATGGGCAAGATCGAGGATCGGGTTATCGGCCTGCTGGCGATGAACCCGGTGCAGTTCGAGCTTGCGCGCGGGGGGCAGAGAATCGAATACCATCGCCCCGGACTGGTTGACCGGGGCCAGCTGGGCCGGATCTCCGAACAGCACGAGGTTGGGGAAGATTTCCTTCAGGTCTCCGAACTGCCGGTCGTCGAGCATGGAGGCCTCATCCACGAAGCCGATATCGAGCGGCTCTTCGCGCCGTTTCCAGCCGGTGATGAAATCGGAACCGCGCAGCCCGGCGGCGGCAAGCGCACCGGGGATCGATCTGTTCCCGGCGTAGAAGGCCGCGGCCCGGTCGAGTGCCTGTTCGCTCAGCCCCTCGATCTCGGGCCGCGCGCCGTTGCCGGCCAGCCACTCGGCAATGCGTTCGTATTCCGGATCATAGACGGGGGTATAGAGAATGCGGTGGATAGTGGTCGCCGGCACGCCGCGAAGGCGCAGGACGCTGGCGGCCTTGTTGGTGGGGGCGAGGATGGCCAGCGTCCGCCGGTCGCGGCGGCGGCGGCCTTCGTAATCGCCGGACACGATCTCAACCCCGGCCGCCTCGAGTGCGCGGTAGAGTTCGGCCAGCAGCAGCGTCTTGCCCGACCCGGCCTTGCCGATCACCGCGGCCACACCCGAGCCGGGCTCGCGCGGCGGGGTCAGCAGGCCGTTTTCCACGTCCACCCCGGCGCCGCGCAGCAGCTCGGCAAGGCTGTCATAGGCGCTGGCCTGATCGTCGGAAAAGGTCACGGCAGGTGCATTCATGCCGCGACCCTACAAGGGCCGCGCAGGCTTGCCCAGTGTCTGCCCGGGATTCCGGGGGCGCTGCCCCCGTCGCCCGTTGCCGGGCGACTCCCCCGGAGTATTTGGGGCAAGAGGAAGGGGGATTGGGCGCAGCGGGGGTGATTTCGATTGCGCTTCCGGCTCAGGCCGCTTCCTTCGGTCGCAGTCCGAAAACGCGGGTGAACCACAGCTGCGAGAGTTCGGTCGAGATTCCGGCGCGACGGGCCACGCGCATCCGGGCAAGCGGTGAGAACGCCCACAGGCCGACGCTGATGCGCGCGCGTCCTTCGCCCCGGCTGCCAAGCAGTTCGGGCGTGGCGCCGATGGCACGGTAGATGCGGATCATGCGCGCGTCGAACACGCCGACCAGGTGGCGGATGCCGAAGCCGTGCATGATCTCGCCCCCCGCCAGCATCAGCGCGGCGGCGACATTCGGCACGGCCCCGGGAGACAGGCAGAACCGGGTGCATTCCCAGATCAGCGGGCTGACGATCGGCCTGCCGCCGGTCAGATCTCCGAATACGTCGTTGACCATCACCGGCCCCGTTGTCGGCAGGAACCGCATCGACCCGCCATGGAGGCCATCGGGGCGCTGCCAAATGACGTAGAGGGGGTTCAGATCGTCATAACGGTCGCGTTCGTGACCGTTTCCGTCCACCTGCACCGCCCAGCCAAGGCGATCCCGGAACTGATCCGCCCGGTCACGGAACATGCTGTCGGCAAGCCGTGGGTAATTGTTCAGCTGATCGGCGTAGATATAGCGCAGCACCTCACGGCCCCCCTTTTCCCGTTCGACGGCACGAGGGCTAGGACAGCCGGTGTTGTAAACGGGTTTACGCGCCGTGCGTTGCCTCAGACAACAATCAACCCCTGGCTCAGCGCGCGGGCGATCGCATGGGTCGTGTTCAGCGCACCCAGCTTGAAACGGGCGCTTTCGATATAGACCCGCAGCGTGTGTTCCGAGATCGACAATGTCTCGGCCACCTGCGCCCGACTGTACCCCAATGCCAGCAGTGTCATGGCGTCCACCTCGCGCGGGGAAAGCGGTTGCGGCGGGGCGGACGGGCGGCCGGGGCGTATTTCCATGGCCTTGCCATGAAAGAAATGCGCCATCAGGATCAGATCTCGCCCATGCCTTTCCGTGAATTCGGCCCAGGCTTCGTCACCGCAATTGTGGTTTACCGTGAAAAGGGCAAATTGCCCGGCCGGACCCCGGATCGGGATCGAATAGCCCTGATTGCCCAGCCCGTGTTCCAGCGCATCCTTGAGAAAGGCGCGCGCGGCGCGCGACGACCAGTCCAGCCTTTTCCAGTCCACCGGGTTGAAACGCTGGAAACAGCCGGTAACGACCGGATCGACCCGCAGGTAGTTCCGGTCGAGATAGCGCTGTACCCACGTATCGGAATAGGTGCCGAAACCATACTGGTCACCGGCGCCATCGACCCAGTGGTAAACCATGTGATCGACGCCAAAGGCGTCCCGCAGCCTTTCGATCAGCTCCTGAAGCTCGTCATGCGCGGTGGCGGAAGACAGGTCCGCCAGCACATGATCCAGGTTCACCCCGTTCCCCATCCGGCTCCGCAAAGGCCTCCCTCGACTGCGACGCGATTTCGGCCGCCGCGACCAGCGTGGTATCGTCCAGCTGCTCGGCCAAGGCCCCCAGCCCGTTTGCCGCGGCAAAGGTCCGAAGATCCGTCAACACGTCCAGTATCCACTCGTTGCGCATCGCCAGATTCGCCCCCGAAAAGTTAACGTATGGTTAACACAACCATAACACGAAGCCATTTTCGGCAATATTCGCCGATTTCCACTCCCCATTTCTGGCGGGGGCAGCACCGGGAAGTCCTTGAAAAGACGGGAATGCCCATCAAGACGTGAAACCGCCCGCGATCGGCCGAGCGAATCGCGGGCGGTTCATCCCCTTCGGGCCGGACATGCGCGGATCAGTGCGGCCCGGCCTCCAGCACATCTTCGAGCGTGCGCAGCCCGGTGCGCGGCGCCTGCACCAGCACCGCCATGTTGCCGGGCTTGTGTTCGTTGCGCAGCATCTTCATGTGCGCCAGCGGCAGGTCATCCCAGGAGAACACCTCGGACATGCAGGGATCGAGCCGGCGTTCCAGCATCAGCCGGTTGGCCGAGGCCGCCTGTTTCAGGTTGGCGAAGTGGCTGCCCTGAAGGCGTTTCTGGTGCATCCACATGTAGCGCACGTCGAAGGTGCAGTTGAAACCGGAGGTGCCGGCGCAGATCACCACCATGCCGCCCTTCTTCACCACCAAGGTGGAGACCGGGAAGGTTGCCTCGCCGGGATGCTCGAAGACAATGTCCACGTTCACCCCCTTGCCGGTGATGTCCCAGATCGCCTTGCCGAAGCGGCGCGCCTCCTTGAGCCAGGCGTTGTATTCGGGCGTGTTCACCTTGGGCAGCTGCCCCCAGCAGTTGAAATCCTTGCGGTTGATGACGCCCTTTGCCCCCAGATCCATCACGAACTCGCGCTTGTCCTCGTCCGAGATCACCCCGATCGCGTTGGCCCCGGCAGTGTTGATAAGCTGGATGGCATAGGAGCCCAGCCCGCCCGAGGCGCCCCAGACCAGTACGTTCTGACCAGGCTTGAGTTCGTGCGGGTGGTGCCCGAACAGCATCCGGTAGGCGGTGGCGAGCGTCAGCGTGTAGCAGGCCGATTCCTCCCAGGTGAGGTGCCTGGGCCGCGGCATCAGCTGCTGGGCCTGCACCCGCGTGAACTGGGCGAACGACCCGTCCGGCGTCTCGTAGCCCCAGATCCGCTGCGAGGGCGAGAACATCGGATCGCCGCCATTGCATTCCTCGTCGTCGCCATCGTCCTGGTTGCAGTGGACCACCACCTCGTCGCCGACCTTCCAGCGCTTGACCTTGTCTCCCACCGCCCAGACGATGCCGGAGGCGTCCGAGCCGGCGATGTGGTAGTCCGCCTTGTGCACGTCGAAGGGCGAGATCGGCTTGCCCAGCGCCGCCCAGACGCCGTTGTAGTTGACCCCGGCCGCCATCACCAGCACCAGCACCTCGTGACTGTCCAGCTTGTAGACGTCCACCACCTCCTGCTGCATGGCGGTGGCCGGCTCTCCGTGCCGTTCACGGCGGATGGCCCATGCATACATCTTCTTGGGAACATACCCCAGCGGCGGGATTTCTCCCATTTCATAGAGGTCCTTTTCGGGCGCCTCGTACGGCGCGATGCCGTCGGTGTCCAAAGCCATCCTGGCCTCCTGTCGTTCTCGCGTTTGCCGCGATGCAGAATCGCGGATCATGGAGATGGGAATATGAATTGCCGCGCAACAATGCAACTGCATTTCATGCGAATTTGAAATTTTATGACCTTCGAACCGCAGATCGGCCACCCCTTCCGGATGGCCCAACACGGCATGTTCTCGCGGCGCGGCCCCGAGAAAACACGGGAATGGCGAGCAACGGGCCACCCTTTGAAGAAACCGGACCGGGATTCTGCACCCTTGCCGCGTCGCAGAAATCGTGATTATAACCTTGTTGCGGCAAAACAGCCGTCTGCGCAACTAAATTGCTCTTGTCAGGAGCCCGACCAATGACCGACATGCCCAGGAAAGACCGCCCCTGGCTGATCCGCACCTATGCCGGCCACTCGACGGCAAAGGCGTCGAACGCGCTCTATCGCCGCAATCTGGAAAAGGGGCAGACCGGGCTTTCGGTGGCCTTCGACCTGCCCACCCAGACCGGTTACGACAGCGACCACGTGCTGGCGCGCGGAGAGGTGGGCAAGGTCGGCGTGCCGGTGTGCCATCTGGGCGACATGCGGGTGCTGTTCGAGGGCATCCCGCTGGAGCGGATGAACACCTCGATGACGATCAACGCCACCGCGCCGTGGTTGCTGGCGCTCTACATCGCGGTGGCCGAGGAACAGGGCGCGGACGTCTCGAAGCTGCAGGGCACGGTGCAGAACGACCTGATCAAGGAATATCTCAGCCGCGGCACCTATGTCTGCCCACCGAAACCATCGCTGAAGATGATCGCGGACGTGGCCGAGTACTGCTATGCCAACGTGCCGAAATGGAACCCGATGAATGTCTGTTCCTACCACCTGCAGGAGGCCGGCGCGACCCCCGAGCAGGAGCTGGCCTATGCGCTGGCCACGGCCCAGGCGGTGCTGGACGAACTGCGCCCGCGGGTGGCCGAGGCGGATTTCCCGGCGATGGTCGGGCGGATCAGCTTCTTCGTCAATGCCGGCATCCGTTTCGTCACCGAGATGTGCAAGATGCGGGCCTTCGTCGATCTGTGGGACGAGATCTGCCAGACCCGCTATGGCGTGGACAACCCCAAGTTCCGCCGCTTCCGCTATGGCGTGCAGGTCAACAGCCTTGGCCTGACCGAGCAGCAGCCGGAAAACAACGTCTATCGCATCCTGATCGAGATGCTGGCGGTGACGCTTTCGAAGAAGGCCCGCGCGCGGGCGGTGCAGCTGCCCGCCTGGAACGAGGCCCTGGGCCTGCCGCGCCCGTGGGATCAGCAGTGGTCCATGCGGATGCAGCAGATCCTGGCCTTCGAGACCGACCTTCTGGAATACGACGACCTGTTCGACGGCAATCCGGCGGTTGCGCGCAAGGTCGAGGAACTGAAGGAAGGCGCGCGGCACGAACTGGCCACCATTGACGCCATGGGCGGCGCGGTGGCGGCCATCGACTACATGAAGGCCCGCCTGGTGGAGTCCAACGCCGAGCGGCTTGCCCGGATCGAGGCGGGCGAAACCGTGGTCGTCGGCGTCAACCGCTTCACCACCACCGAGCCCTCGCCGCTGATGAGCGAGGACGGCGGCATCATGGTCGTGGACCCGGCAGTCGAGGAAGAGCAGATTGCGCGCCTCGACGCATGGCGTGCCGAACGCGACACCGCCGCGGTACAGAAGGCCCTGGCCGATCTGCGCGAGGCTGCCCGCAGCGGCGCGAACATCATGCCACCCTCGATCGCCGCCGCCAGGGCGGGGGTCACCACCGGCGAATGGGCCGCGGTGATGCGGCAGGTGCACGGCACCTATCGCGGGCCGACCGGGGTTTCGCCTTCGCCCTCGAACCGGACCGAGGGGCTGGACGACTTGCGGGCCGCTGTTGACGCGGTCAGCGACCGGCTGGGTCGGCGGCTGAAATTCCTTGTCGGCAAGCCGGGGCTTGACGGCCATTCGAACGGGGCCGAGCAGATCGCCTTCCGTGCCCGCGACTGCGGCATGGACATCACCTATGACGGCATTCGCCTGACCCCGGAAGAGATCGTGGCCCGCGCACAGGAAGAGCACCCGCATGTGGTCGGGCTGTCGATTCTCTCGGGCAGTCACCTGCCGTTGGTGCAGGAGGTGATGGAGCGCATGCGCGCGGCGGGGCTGGGCGAGGTGCCGGTCATCGTGGGCGGAATCATTCCCGATGAGGATGCCCGGAAACTGCGGAAAATGGGGGTCGCAAAAGTCTATACCCCGAAAGATTTCGAACTGAACACGATAATGAAGGATATCGTCGTGCTGGCCGATCCCAGGGCAATCGCGGCCGAATAGAAAAATACTGTTTCCCTGTCAATTTGACACTGACGGATGGAACGATTTCCGTTATCGTTCCGTGTCAGGTGATTGGTGCTGACGGAAACTGGTAGGAAAACCTTCATGAATATCGACCTGAACGCGATGTCGCGAAAAGAACTTCTGAAACTCAAGCGCGACGTCGAAAAGGCAATTCGCGCGGCCGAGCAGAAGGAAAAGATCGAAGCGCTGAAAGCGGCCGAGCGGGCCGCGGCGGAATACGGATTTTCGCTGAGCGAACTATCCGGCGTCGTGAAAACCAGGGGATCCAAGGCGGCCCCGAAATACCGCAATCCGGACAATCCGTCGCAAACCTGGACCGGCCGGGGACGCAAACCCGCCTGGTTCCTTCAGGCCATGGCGCGGGGCGTTGATATTTCCGAACTCGAAATCTGAAATCCGCCGCGAACCGGGATGACAAATTCCTGATGACAATTCATATCGGCGCCAAACCCGGCGAAATCGCGGAAACCGTTCTGCTGCCCGGAGATCCGTATCGGGCCAGATGGGCGGCGGAAAACTTTCTGGAAAACGCCCGCCTCGTGAACGAGGTGCGCGGGATGCTGGGATTTACCGGCACCTGGAAAGGCCACCGGGTGACGATTCACGGCAGCGGCATGGGCATGCCGTCGCTGTCGATCTATGTGAACGAGCTGATCCGCGATTACGGTGCCAGAACCCTGATCCGCATCGGATCATGCGGCGGCATGCAGGACCATGTGGCCCTGCGCGACGTCATCCTGGCGATGACCGCTTCCTCGATCAGCACCCCCTCGAAGGGGATCCTGCGGGAACTCAACTTCGCCCCCTGCGCCGACTGGTCGCTGTTGCAGGCGGCAGCACAGGCGGCGCAGAGGCTGGGAACGCGCACCCATGTGGGCGGGATCTATTCGTCGGACGTCTTCTATGACGAACGCCCCGACCTGAACGAACAGATGGTCCGGCACGGCATTCTCGGGGTCGAGATGGAAACGGCCGAGCTTTACACCCTGGCGGCGCGGCACGGTTGCCGGGCGCTGGCGGTGCTGACCGTGTCCGATCACCTGCTCTCCGGTGCCGCCCTGTCCTCGGCCGAACGCGAAACCAGCTTCGCCGACATGGTCGAGATCGCGCTGGAGGCCGCCTTCGCGTGACCTCCGCCCGCGCCCGCCTTCGGCGCTTATCGCCCGTGGCTGCGGTCATAGCCGTTGACCGGCGGGCTCTGCCATCCCTCCAGCGCCCCCGGCGGCGGGGCGAAGATTTCCACCAGCAGCGGGAAGCAGGCGGCCGCATCGCTGGAATGCTCGGCCGAGCAGTCACCGCCGGGACAGGCGCTGAGTGCGCCCAGAAGATCGATCTCGGCAAAAAATTCGATGAAATCGCCAGGGCGCACCGGGCTGGCCTTCATGAAATACCGTCCCGAGTCGCGGGTGAAACCGGTGCACATGAAGACGTTGAGAACGTCATGCACATGGGGTTCGGCCTGCGACAGTGACATTCCCGCGTGATCGGCCAGCGCCCGGGTCAGGTTTGAGTGGCAGCAGTGGTGATACTGGCAGCCGGAAAGAAGATTGCCGGTATAGGGATCGCAGCGGGTGCCGATCACGTCATGGACCGCGCCGCCATGTTCGTCGATTCCATACCAGTCGAGCGTATCCTCGATGATGGTGGCCATGGGCCGCAATGCCGGAAAGGACGACCACAGGCGATCCCCGGTACTCAGATGGGTGCCGTGCAGGGCGCGGGTCTTGCCGGAATAGAATCGCTCGGACAGGTCGTGCAGGTGCCACAGGTTCAGATCGCCCACCTGCGGGCCTTCGGGCGCGGAAATACGGAAGAAATGCCCCGCCGGCACCGTGAAACAGCGCCCGTCGCGCGGGGGCACCACCACTTCCGCAGTTCGTTGCGCCCCCTTGCGGGCACGGCGATAAAGCGCGAGATCGGGTTGCGGCAACCTGTCCGTCGGATAGCAGATCACCGGGGCGACGGCGCGGCGGGCATCGGCATCGGGGGGCGGTCTCTGGGGCATCGGCGTGTCTCCTCCGTTGCACCAAATTGAACACCGATCGCGTCTCGGGGAAAGCCCCGGCGATCAGATCACCACGACATCCAGCGGCGGGAATCCGTTGAACCCCACCGAAGCATAGGTGAACGTGTAGGCCCCGCAGTTGCGGATCAGGATGCGGTCGCCGGCGGCAAGGCTCAGCGGCAGTTGAACGAGATGCTTCTCATAAAGGACATCAGCACTGTCACAGGACGGGCCGGCCAGAATGCAGGGACCGGTGGGTTCGCCATCGCGCCGGGTGACGAACTGATAGCGGATGGCCTCATCCATGGTTTCGGCCAGCCCCGAGAACTTGCCGATATCCAGATACACCCAGCGGTGCATGTCGCGGGCGCACTTGCGGGAAACCAGCAGCACCTCGGCCGCGATGGCCCCGGCATCGGCCACCAGTCCGCGCCCCGGTTCGGCCATGATCTCGGGCACTTCGCCAAAGCGCTCCCCGAGCATTTGCACGACCCGCGCGCCATAGCGTGCAGGGGGTTCCACCCGTTCGCCATAGAATGCCGGAAAGCCGCCCCCGATATTGAGAAGCCTCAGATCGTACCCGGCAGCACGGGCCCGATGCCAGACCTCGGCCACCTGATCGAGAACCGGCGCCCACATGGCCGCCCGCCGGGTCTGCGAACCGACGTGAAAGCTCAACCCCGCCGCATCAAGACCCAGCGCGCGCGCCCGCGCCAGAAGCGGCAGCACCAGGTCGCGGCCACATCCGAACTTGCGCGCAAGCGGCCAGTCGGCTTCGCTCGCCTCGACGAGCAGGCGAATACAGACGCGCGAGCCGGGGGCATGGGCGGCAATCTTTTCCAGCTCGGCCTCGGCATCGGCGGCAAAGAGCGACACGCCCGCGCGATGGGCAAAGGCGATGTCTGCAGGCTTCTTGACGGTGTTGCCGAAGGAGATATCCCCGGGCCGCACGCCGCAAGAGAGGCAAAGTTCGATCTCGGATCTGCTGGCCGCGTCGAACCGCGAACCGGCCTCGGCCAGCGCCGAAATGATTTCGGGCGCGGGGTTGGCCTTTACCGCGTAATGGATGCGGGTGCGTCCCAGCCCTTCCCGAAGCGCATGGAAGTTGCGAACGGCAATGGACGGGTCCAGGATCAACGTCGGGCGATCGAACCTGTTCGACCAGATGAATGCCTCGATCCGCGAGGCGGGGTCACCGGAACCTACGGCAAAGCGGGCCGCGCGGGCATTCATGGCCATCTCCATCAGGACCGGGCCGGACAACCGGCCGCATTTCGAGCGGAGACGTTACCGTCGCTGCATGACCGCGCGGGGACGGGCCCTTGGGCAGAGGCGCGTGCGTTGGCGTCTTGCGCGCGCATATGCTGCAAGAGGCCGACTCGTTCAAGCCCTTTCTTGCAGCTCGATCAGTTTCGTTTCACCCCGCCCCGCCGGTGCCGCAGACAATCCCGCGGGGGGGCGTCTGCGGCTGATTCTGCGCCGCAGAACGCGCATCGCCACAAACTCTGCCTGCGATCCTGCCGCCAGCGGCAGTCACGCGTCAGCGTCGTCGTCCGGTGCCGCCAGGCGAAATAGATCAGCACCCCGACAAGAAGGATCAGCAACAGGATCGGCAAGACCGGCACCCTCCGTCATTCCGGCGCTCCATGCCAGACCTGACATGTCGGGGCCGGACTTGCCATGCCCGTCAGGTCTTCACGCGGCCTGGTGATACTCGATCGCTTCGGCCTCGGCCCCGGCATCATCGATGCCCCCTGCGGCTTCGGCTGGCTCGTAATAGGCCCACGCGTCTTCGAGGATCCGCAATGCGCTTTCGGCGGGGCTGAGCGGGAGTTCGACACCTTTCTCCATGCTGTTCTCCATGAGCTGCGACAAGCTCCTCCCGGGAACCAGACTATGCCTGACCGGCGCCGGTTTCACCCCCCAACCCGGCAATCTCGACATGCGGGGAAAGCATGGCTGACCGCTCATTGCCCGTGACCCGCCCCGAAAAGGAAACTCCGCCCGCGGGGCGCAGGCGGAGTTGCAACGCATCGCCCGCAGCCAGCGGCGTCAAAGCTGGCGTTCGACCATCATGTGCTTGATCTTCGAAATGGCCTTCGCCGGGTTCAGGCCCTTGGGGCAGGTCTTGGTGCAGTTCATGATGGTGTGGCACCGATACAGCCGGAACGGATCTTCGAGATTGTCCAGCCGCTCGCCCGTTGCCTCGTCGCGGCTGTCGATGATCCAGCGATAGGCATGCAGCAGCGCCGCCGGGCCAAGGTAGCGATCCGAGTTCCACCAGTAGCTGGGACAGGCGGTGGAGCAGGAAGCGCACATCACGCATTCATAGAGGCCATCGAGCTTCTTGCGGTCCTCGACGGACTGTTTCCACTCTTTCTGCGGCGTGGGCGAACGGGTCTCCAGCCACGGCATGATGGAGGCATGCTGGGCATAGAAATGGTTGAGGTCCGGGATCAGGTCCTTGACCACGGCCATGTGTGGCAGGGGATAGATCTTGACCACCGGCTTCTTCACCTCGTCCATCGTATAGAGGCAGGCCAGCGTGTTGATGCCGTCGATATTCATGGCGCAGGAACCGCAGATGCCTTCGCGGCACGACCGGCGAAAGGTCAGGGTCGGGTCGATATTGTTCTTGATGTAGATCAGGGCGTCCAGGATCATCGGCCCGCAATCGTCGAGATCGACGAAATAGGTATCCACGCGCGGGTTCTGCCCGTCATCGGGGTTCCAGCGGTAGATCTGGAACTGGCGCAGATTGGTGGCGCCCTCCGGTTTCGGCCAGGTCTTGCCGGTCACGATCCGGGAATTCTTGGGAAGGGTCAGCTGGACCATGTTTTCACCTCCTGGGGGGTGGGGGCCTCCGAAATCGGAGACGATATGATTGACGGGCAGGCAGCGGACATCGGATCACGCACCCCCCGCAACGAACAGGTTCTGGTTCGCACTCACCAGATCGACAATGCGTGCGCGCGCCGGGGCATCCAGATTCAACCCGTTGAGCAGCCGCACGAATTCCAGAGCACCCGCGTTGAGACCACGGTTGCGACGCCCTGAAAGCGGACTCAACGCCGCAAGCCGCGTCTCGGGCACGCCCGCGTGACGAAGCAGCTGGAGACCCGGCCGCGTCTCGTCGGTCTCGTCCTCGAGGCGGAAAACCCGCACCCGGTGCTCGCCGACATGGGCGACCATCCGTTCGGCCAGATCCTCCCACGTGCCGCAGCCGGCGGTTTCCTCCAGAAAGGCGCCAAGCGACCCCGCATAACCGTCCGAGCGGACAGCCTGGCTGTGGACGCTTCGTTTCCAGTCGCTCATTTCGCGGGTGTAGATCACGTATTCCGGCGCGCATGGCGCAAGGGCGGCGTCAAGAAGATCCATGATCTTCTCGAACCAGGGATAAAGCGTGACGACACCGCCTTTCCCCATCATCGCGCCGGCCAGGTTCTCGTGACTGAGCAGAACCGGCACCTCGCCACCGCGCAACCCGTCGCGAAGCGATGCCGCAAGGCCGCTCAGGACCGCCTGCCGCTCGGGCGAGGGGTCAAGGCTGAACTGCATCGCGGCCCGTCCCAGCCGACGCGTCAGCGTGCCCCGCGCAGGGGTGAGCACCTCCAGCACATCGGCCAGCGCCTCGGCGTTGCGCTGCAGGAAATGATGCAGCGACGTGGAGGCGGTCTTCTGGACGCCGCAATGGACGATCAGGCGCCGGCGGGCCATTCTGTCGGTTTCCTGCGTCACTGCACCTGTTCCGCCAAGGGGTTTCCCCCGGCCCGCCGGAGGGCGCGCCGGGGCATGTGATCAATAGACCCGCTTCTTGGGCTTGATCTTGTCCGGGTCGATCCCGCCTTCTTCGGGCGGGGTCAGGGGCCTAGTATGCACCGGGCGGTAGTCCAGCGTCACCTTGTTCCCTTCGACCCAGGCCAGCGTGTGCTTGCGCCAGTTCTCGTCGTCGCGCTCGGGATAATCCTCGTGCGCGTGGGCGCCGCGCGATTCCTTGCGCGCCTCGGCACTGACGATCGTGGCTAGGGCATTGGGCATCAGGTTTGCCAGCTCCAGCGTCTCCATCAGGTCCGAATTCCACACCAGCGAGCGGTCGGTCACCTTCAGATCGTCCATTTTGGCGGCCACGGCGGTCATCTTCTCGACCCCTTCGGCCAGGGTCTTGTCGGTGCGGAACACGGCGGCGTCTTCCTGCATGGTGCGCTGCATCTCAAGCCGCAGCTCGGCCGTGGGGACGTTGCCGTCGGCATGGCGGAACCGGTCGAAGCGGTCCAGCGCCCTGTCGATCTGCGCCTTCGGAGCCTCGGGCACCGGCGCATCCGCCTCGACCACCTCGCCGGCCCGCAGCGAGGCCGCCCGCCCCAGCACCACCAGGTCGATCAGTGAGTTCGAGCCCAACCGGTTGGCCCCGTGCAGCGATGCGCAGGCGGCCTCGCCCACCGCCATCAGGCCGGGGACCACCGCATCGGGGTCGTCCTTGGTGGGGTTGAGCACCTCGCCCCAGTAGTTGGTGGGAATCCCGCCCATGTTGTAATGCACCGTGGGCAGGACCGGGATCGGTTCCCTGGTCACGTCCACACCGGCAAAGATGCGCGCCGATTCGGCGATGCCGGGAAGGCGCTCGTGAATGACCTCGGGCGGCAGGTGGGACAGGTTCAGATGAATGTGGTCCTTGCGCGGCCCGACGCCGCGGCCTTCGCGGATCTCCAGCGTCATGCAGCGGCTGACCACGTCGCGGCTGGCCAGATCCTTGTAGGTGGGAGCGTAACGCTCCATGAAGCGTTCGCCTTCCGAGTTGGTCAGATACCCCCCCTCGCCGCGCACGCCCTCGGTGATCAGCATTCCGGGGCCGTAGATGCCGGTGGGGTGGAACTGCACGAACTCCATGTCCTGCAGAGGCAGGCCCGCGCGGGCCACCATGCCGTTGCCGTCGCCGGTGCAGGTATGGGCCGAAGTGCAGTTGAAATAGGCCCGCCCATAGCCGCCCGTGGCCAGCACCACCATCTTGGCGTTGAAGACATGAAGGGTGCCGTCATCCAGCTTCCAGGCCAGCAGGCCGCGGCAGGCGCCGTTCTCGCTCATCAGCAGGTCGATGGCGAAATACTCGATGAAGAATTCGGCGTTCTGCTTGAGGCTCTGGCCATACAGCGTGTGCAGAATGGCATGCCCGGTGCGGTCGGCCGCGGCACAGGTGCGCTGCACGGGCGGGCCTTCGCCGAACTCGGTCGTATGACCGCCAAAGGGGCGCTGATAGATCCTGCCCTCTTCGGTGCGCGAAAACGGCACCCCGTAATGCTCCAGCTCGTAAACCGCCTTGGGCGCTTCACGGGCCACATATTCCATCGTGTCCATGTCGCCCAGCCAGTCCGACCCCTTGACGGTGTCGTACATGTGCCACTGCCAGTGGTCGGGGCCCATGTTGCCCAGGGAGGCGGCGATACCACCCTGCGCCGCAACCGTATGCGACCGGGTCGGAAACACCTTGGTCACGCAGGCGGTGCGCAGCCCCTGTTCGGCCATGCCCAGCGTGGCCCGCAGCCCCGCGCCCCCGGCGCCGACCACTACGACATCGTAGTCGTGACTTTCGTATTCATATGCAGCCATTTCGTCAGGTCCTCACTGCGTCAGCGCCAGCTTGCCCAGCGCAAACAGGCCGGTGGCGGTCAGCCCGTAGCTCAGCACGATCACGCACATGATCAGCACCTTGCGGGTGGATTTTCTGGTGTAGTCCTCGATCATGATCTGCGCACCACGGCGGAAATGCTGCATCCCCACCAGCAGCACCAGCCCGGTCACGATCGCCGGGATCGGGCGCGAAAAGACAGCGATGACATTGTCGTACCCGCTGCCCAGCGCCTGCCCGAAGATGACAATGAAGGTCGGCACGATCAGGGCCAGACCGAAGGCGCTGACCTGCATGTACCAGTGATGTTCGGTGCCCGTGTGCGACGCCCCGCGCCCCTCGGCGCGCTTGCGGTCGGTCAGATAGCGCATGCCTGCCTCCCTCAGATGATCAGCAGCGTCACGGCGGTCAGCACGACCGACCCGATGACACATGCCCAGCCAAGCCTTTCGGCGGTTTCGATATCCATGCCCTTGCCGGCATCGAAATACAGATGCCGCAGCCCCGCCAGGTAGTGATACCAGACCGCCCACAGCGACAGGATCATCACCAGATCCCCGAACCAGGACGTGATCACGCCATCGACAAAGGCGAAATAGCTTTCCGAGGTCGCCGCGGCCATCAGCCACCAGACCAGAAGAAACGCGCCGACAATCAGCGCGTTTCCCGAGATCCGGGTCAGGATCGAAGAGATGGCCGTCATCTGCGGACGATAGATCTGAAGATGCGGGCTGAGCGGACGCTCACGCGGAGTTGGACTTGCCATGGCGGCTCCTTTCCGTTGGGTTGCGTCGTTTTTACTCGATTTCATGGCCCTGTCACGTGGGGTAGCGGAAACAGGATCGATTTTTTTGTCCGATGCAAAGGAAATGGCAAATTTGCGATCACAAATACCACGACCGTGATCGCAGCCGAAGACCCGAGGGCGCTTTCCCACCCCGACTCGCCCCATGAAGCCGCATACCGGTTGGATCATTTGTGATCACACGTCGAGGCAGAGACAGGATGCGGACTTCCTCTTGCCCCAAATACTCCGGGGGGTGAGGCCCGCAGGGCCGAGGGGGGCAGAGCCCCCCTTCGGTCACCTCAGGCAGGGGCAACCTTGCGCCTTGCCGCTTCCGGAACCGGGCCGTGCACCTCCTCGTAATGGTCGAAATGGAACTCGGCCCAGCCGGTGCCGCGCGTGGCACTTGCGAGAGAATGAATCAGATCGTCGCGCGCAATCGCCGGCAGCAGGGCGTTGAACACCTCCCAGCCGGCCGCCTGTGGATGCGCCTCGAACCCCAGCACCTGCCCCTGAAGGCTGCTGATGGTCGGGACCAGATCGCCCACGAAATCCGAAGGCAGGTGAATCTCGGCCCGCAGGATCGGCTGCAGGAGAACCGGGTTCGCCTTGGCGATAGCCTCCTTCACCGCCATCTTGCCGGCGGTCCGGAACGCATAGTCGGAACTGTCCACCGAATGGTGCTTGCCATCCTTCAGCGTCACCTTCACATCGACGACCGGATGGCCCTTGGGCCCTTCCTCAAGCGCATCGCGGGCGCCCTGCTCGACGGCGGGGATGTAGTTGCGCGGCACCGCTCCGCCCTTGACGATCTCCTCGAACTCGAAACCCGTCCCCCGGGGCAGGGGCTCCACGTCGATGACCACGTCGGCAAACTGGCCGGCCCCGCCCGACTGCTTGCGGTGACGATAATGCTGCTCCACCTTGCGGGTGATGGTTTCGCGGTATTCGCTCTGAACCGGCTCCACCCGGACCTCGACGCCGAAATCCGTCTCCAGCTTCTCGGCCACCCGGCGCATGTGCAACGGCCCTTGCGTGCTCAGGATCGCCTGACCGGACATCTCGTCCTGGGTCAGCGCCAGGCCGGGATCGATCTCGGCCAGTCGCGCCAGCGCGCTGGAAAGACGCACGTCGTCGCGCTCATGCGCGGGCAGAACCAGCTGCCGGGTGCCGCCGGGCCTTCCATGCGCCCATTCGGGAAACGGCGTGGCACCGCCCGCCGCATAGAGTCTGCCGGGGACCAGGTGATCGGATTTCACCGCCAGCCCCACCGCGCCCGGCGCCAACGCCTCGACAGGGGTCTTGGCATCCAGCGCCACAAGGCTGCCGATGGCGGCACCATCCAGCTGATCATGGGCCTTCACACCGGCACCCAGGGCCCGCAGCACGGTGATCTTGCCGATATGCTTCTTCACGTCGGCAAAACCGCCCAGCGCCACCGCGCCGTCACCGACCCCCAGCCGCTCGCCAAGGACGTCGAGCCCCGGCGCCTCGTGCCGCAGCGCCTTCATCAGGCGGCGAACGCCATTGCCATGCGCCGCCGCACCTATGCAGGCCGCGATCAGCTGCTGATGCTGAACGACCTCGGCCGCAAGATGGTAGATCTCGTCGCTGGGCGGCTGCTTGTCCTCGATCAGCTGTTCGAGAAGATGATCGTCGTAATCCGACAATTCTTCCAGCAACTCGGCGCGGGCCTCGTGCTCGCGCTCCTCGACCGATTGCGGGATCTCGATCAATGCCGAGGGTTCGCCCTCGCGGTATTTCCACGCGCGCTCGGAAATGAGATCGACCGCACCGACGATCCGGCCGCCCTCGCGAATCGGAACCTGGCGAAGCGTGATGTGGTGGCGGGCATATCCCTGAAGTGCCGAAACGATATCGCGGATGCGGCCATCGGCACTGTCCATCCGGTTGATGAACAGGAAACAGGGCACGCCGGATTCTTCGATCAAGCGAAGATAGGGCGCCGAAAGGACCGCCGCATCCGGGTCGGGCGGTACGCACAGGACCACGGCATCACTGATGGCAAGGGCCGGGCCCGCATAGGCCATGCTGTCGGCGCCGCCATCAAGGTCGATCGCCATCCAGGGTTCGTCCAGATAGGTGAATTCGTGCAGCGTGACGACACCGCAGACGTCGAACCGGGTGGGTCGGCCGTCCAGGCCGGCAAGGGCCCGGGCAAGAGTGGTCTTTCCCGACTGGGTCGGGCCTAGAACGGTGAAGACTCGCATGATGATCTGCCCCTTTCGTCCGCTTCATGATTCATGGTCACTACACGACCTGAGAACAGACGGATGGCCGGCATCCGCAGGTTTCGCCTTGATCTGAGATCCTGCCTCGGCGCAAACCGCACCTTCCGATCCCCGACCGGATGTGGCGCGCCCTGCCGTGAGGATGTTGGAAACCAATCCCCGCCCCGTCAAGTGTCTCGGCCGCATTTCAGCCTGCAATCTCCACGGTCAGCCGGCGCGCATGAGCGCGCCGGGACGTTCACTCGCACGCCCCCTCCGGCCCGGCGAGGTTCAGATCGCCGAGCTGTGTCCCGCCTTGCTCAGGTCATAGGCGTCGAAATCGCGCGCGATCATCCGGGTCAGCGGGCGCACGGCTTCGGGAATGATCAACCCCTCTTCCGAGACCTGCAAGAGCCCCTCGAAATCGCGATTGACGCGGGCGAACTCGCCTGCGAGCCACTCGCGCGAAACATGGAAGCTTTCCCGGATTTCCGCGGCATCGATGCGGAATTCGCACATCAGCATCTCGATCATCCGGGCACGAAGGCGATCCTCGCCCCGGAACACGTGCCCGCGCGTGATCGAGAACCGCCCCGCGCGGATCGCGCCCGTATGCGCCCCCGTCGCCGGTGCGTTCTGCGCATAACCCTGCGGAAATTTCGAAATCGACGAGGCCCCGATCCCGATCAGCACCTGCGCCGTGTCGTCGGTATAGCCCTGGAAGTTCCGGCGCAGCCGGCCCTCCCGCAGGGCGCGGGTCAGGCCGTCCTCCTGCGTCGCGAAATGATCGATGCCGATTTCGGCGTAATTGTCCCACAGGAACAGCTGGCGGGCGGTCTCGAACAGATCCAGCCGCGCCTCGGGGGTGGGCAGGGCGTCCGAGGGGATCAGCTGCTGGCGCTTGGCCATCCACGGTACATGCGCATAGCCATACAGCGCCACCCGGTCGGGGTGCAGCGACAGCAGTTTCTGGACGCTTTCGGTCATCCGGGCCCGCGACTGGTGCGGCAACCCGTAAAGGATATCCGCGTTCAGGCTGGGTATCCCGTGTGCGCGGATCAACTCGACCGCATCGCGGGTCACGTCATAGCCCTGGATGCGCCCGATGGTCTTCTGGATCTCGTCGTCGAAATCCTGCACCCCGATCGAGGCGCGATTGAGCCCGTTGCGGGCCAGCGCCGCCATGCGGTCCTCGTCGATCTCGTTGGGGTCGATCTCGACCGAGAATTCGCCGCCCTCGGCCATCGGCGCCACCTCGAAGATGGCGCCGGCCAGCTCGTCGATCATCCCCCCTCGCAACAGGGTGGGCGTGCCGCCGCCCCAGTGCAGGCGCGACAGCCTCACACCCTCGGGCAGGCATTCGCCCAGAAGCTTCAGCTCGGCCTTGAGCGTCTCCAGATAGGCCGCGACCGGCGAATCAGTCTGCGTGCCCTGCGTTCGGCACGCGCAGAACCAGCACAGGTTGCGACAGAACGGCACATGCACATAAAGCGAAATCTCGCTTTTCGGCGGGATGGACGCGATCCACTCGCCAAAAAGTTCAGGCCCCACGTCATTATTGAAGTGGGGCGCGGTCGGGTAGCTGGTGTACCGCGGCACTTTGGCCTCGAACAAACCAAGCCTGGCGAATTGTGATTTCGTTCCCATCAGCCTAGATTAGATGGAACCCGAGCAGATGCTCTTTGACGCAGATCAACTGGATTTCCCATGAACGCAGCCGTGATGAGCCTCCATAACAAGTGCGACGACTGCCCGATCCGGCACCGCGCGGTCTGTGCCCACTGCGACCCGCAGGAGCTCGAGGAACTCGACGCGATCAAGTATTATCGCACTTTCGAAGCGGGTCAAACGATCATCTGGTCGGGCGACAAGATGGGATTCGTGGGCTCCGTGGTCTCGGGCATCGCGACCCTCACCCAGACGATGGAGGACGGGCGCACCCAGATGGTGGGTCTTCTGCTGCCCTCGGATTTCGTTGGCCGGCCGGGGCGGGATTCGGCCGCCTACAACGTGGTCGCCACGACCAACATCGTCATGTGCTGTTTCCGCAAGAAGCCGTTCGAAGAGCTGATGGCCCGCACCCCGCATATCGCGCACCGGCTTCTGGAAATGACGCTGGACGAACTCGACGCGGCGCGGGAATGGATGCTGGTTCTGGGGCGCAAGACGGCGCGGGAAAAGATTGCAAGCCTGCTGTCGATCATCGCCCGCCGCGACGCGTCGCTCAGCCAGACCGGCGTCAACGGCCCCATGCTGTTCGACCTGCCGCTGACGCGCGAGGCCATGGCCGACTATCTCGGGCTGACCCTGGAAACCGTCAGCCGCCAGATCTCGGCGCTGAAGAAGGACGGGGTGATCCACCTCGAAGGCAAACGCCGCGTCACCATCCCCGACCTCGGCCGGCTGATGGAAGAGGCCGGCGACGACAGCGACGGCGGCTTCCTGGTCTGAGCCGGCGCGAACGCCACGTCTGCGCCCCGTATCTGCCGAAATTCGCCCCTCGGCCTGCCGAAAGAGGGGGGCGTTCACAATCCCAGCACATCGGCCATGTCGTATTCGCCGGGCGCCCTGCCCTGCCCCCACAGGGCGGCCTTGAGCGCACCGCGGGCGAAGATGGCGCGATCGGTGGCCACGTGGCGCAGGATGATGCGTTCGCCGGCGGCGGCGAACATCACGTCATGTTCACCCACGATGTCGCCTCCGCGGATGGCGGAAAAGCCGATATGCCCCCGTTTCCTGGGTCCGGTCAGCCCGTCGCGCCCGCGATCGGCGACATCGGACAGCTTGACGCCACGCCCTTCGGCGGCGGCCTCGCCCAGCATCAGCGCCGTGCCCGAGGGCGCATCGACCTTGCGGTTGTGGTGAGCCTCGATCACCTCGATGTCGAAATCCTCGTCAAGCGCGGCGGCGACGCGCCGGGTCAGCTGTACCAGAAGATTGACACCGAGGCTCATGTTTCCGGCGCGGATGATGACCGCATGGCGGGCGGCGGGGGCCAGCCGGGCAATCTGGTCTTCGCTCATGCCGGTGGTGCCGATCACGTGCACCGCCCGGGCCTGGGCCGCCAGTTCGGCAAACTGCACGGTCGCCTCGGGCGCGGTGAAGTCGATGATCGCCTGCGCCCGGGCGAAGGCCTCCAGCGGGTCGTCGGTGACGGTCACGCCCAGCGGCGCCCCGCCCATGGCCTGCCCCACGTCCTGGCCGACCCAGTCATGGCCGGGTCGTTCGACGGCGCCGACGAGGTGGGCCTGTCCGCTTTCGCTCACGGTGCGGATCAGCATCCGGCCCATGCGGCCCGATGCTCCGGTGACGACGATTCCCGGCTTGTGTGTCATGACTGCGTTTCCTTCCCCGTAGTGGCCCCGTGCCGATACAGGGTGACTATCCAATCGCGGCACGCTTGGCAAAGCCCGTTGCAAGGCGTAGATCAGCCCCATGGCAAAGAACAGGTTTCATGATGGACCCGGCCCGTCGCAGCGGCAGTTGCGGGTGGGCGAGCTGATCCGCCGCACGCTGGCCGAACTGCTGGCACGCGGGGCCGTGCACGACCCCGACCTGAACCGGCTGTCGGTCACCGTGGGTGAGGTGCGCACTTCGCCGGATCTGCGGGTGGCGACCGCCTTCGTCCTGCCCCTGGGCGGGCGCGGGCGCGAGGACGTGCTGAAGCTGCTGGAGCGCAACAGGGGCGAGTTGCGCCGCCTCGTCGGGAAAAAGCTGGGGCTGAAGTTTTCGCCTGAACTGCGGTTCCGGCTGGACGAGACCTTCGACCATCTGGACGAGGCCCGGCGCCTGTTCGAACAGGACGCGGTTCGCCGCGACCTCGAGAAGTGATCCGGCGGGCGGCGGGAATTCTGGCGCTGACGGTGGCGGCGATCCTTGCCGCCGACCGGGCAGGCGCGGTCACGTGCCGAAATGTCGAGCATGATTCGAACCGCTACACCCTGTGCGAGGTCGATCCCTCGCGCGAAGAGCTGCGCCTGTTCCTTTACGACCCGGAAGGCCGCCCCTTTGGTCAGTTCCGGGCCGTGAATGCCGCCCTTGCGGCGCAAGGCAAACGCCTGGCCTTCGCCACCAATGCGGGGATGTATCACGAGGATCGGTCGCCGGTGGGCCATTACGTCGAGGACGGGCGCGAATATCATCGCGTCGTGCCCGGCCCCGGGCCGGGCAATTTCGGCATGCTGCCCAACGGCGTGTTCTGCATCCGCCCCGGCCGGGCCGACGTGATCGAAACCCGGCGCTTTCTGGCCGAACGGCCCGCCTGCCTCCACGCCACGCAATCCGGGCCGATGCTTGTCATCGATGGCGAACTGCACCCCCGCTTCCTGCCCGAATCGACCTCGCGCCATATCCGCAACGGGGTGGGCAGCAGCGCGGACGGCAGGCGGGTCGTGTTCGTCATTTCTCGCAACACGGTCACCTTTCACGAATTCGCGCGGTTCTTCCGCGATGGCCTGGGACTGCCCAACGCACTCTATTTCGATGGCAGCATCTCGCGGCTTTACGCCCCGCAGATCGGTCGCAACGATCCCGGGCGCGCGATGGGCCCGATCGTCGGCGTGGTGGAAAGCCGCGAAGAATAGCCCGGGCAAGGGCGTCACGCGCCGTTGACCGCCGCGCCGAAGGCCGTATAAGGCGCGGCCTGCATCGATGACGGGGAAATCAGGATGGCACGCAAGGGACGGAACATTTCGGGCTGGCTGGTGATCGACAAGCCGGCGGGGATGACCTCGACCGCGGTGGTCAACAAGGTGCGCTGGGCACTGGGCGCGCGCAAGGCGGGCCATGCCGGCACTCTGGATCCGACCGCGACCGGGCTTCTGGCCGTGGCGCTGGGCGAGGCGACCAAGACCGTGCCCTATGTCACCGATGCGCTCAAGGCCTACCGCTTCACCGTGCGGCTGGGGCAGGCCACCAATACCGACGACGCCGAGGGCGAGGTGATCGCGCAAAGCGACCGGCGCCCCTCGGACGATGAGATCAAGGCCGCGCTGGGCCGCTTCGTGGGCGAGATCATGCAGGTGCCGCCGAAATTCTCGGCGGTGAAGATCGACGGCAAGCGCGCCTACAGGCTGGCCCGCGACGGCGAGGAGGTCGAGATCGCCGCCCGCCCGCTCTGGGTCGAAGAGCTGGTGATGGTGGATCGCCCCGACCCCGATCACGTGGTGCTGGAGATGACCTGCGGCAAGGGCGGCTATGTGCGCGCCATCGCCCGCGACCTGGGCGAGGCGCTGGGCTGCTACGGCCATGTGACCGAGCTGCGCCGGCTGTGGGCCGGCCCCTTCACCACCGAAGGGGCGCTGAGCATCGACGACATCGAGCGCATGGCCCGCACGCCCGAGCTGGACGAACATCTGCGCCCCCTGGAGGATGGGCTGGCCGAGCTGCCCGAGCTGCGCTGCACGCCCGAAGGCGCCGCCCGCCTGCGGCACGGCAACCCCGGCATGGTGCTGACGGCGGATGTGGAATATGGCGACGAATGCTGGGCCTCTCTGGACGGCAAGGCGGTCGCGGTGGGGATCTACAAGGCCGGCGAGCTGCACCCCACGCGGGTGTTCAACCACTGAACCGACCGCGGACCTGCCGCCTGCCGCCGCGGACCGCGCCCGGCAAGGGGCCCCGCCGGTTGCGCCGCCGCCTGCGGGCGGGCACAACGGCACCATGATCGAACGGAGTTTCCTCAAGGGCGACGCGCCGTCATCGGCCGTCTATTCCGACTGCGAACGCTATCGCTACAGCCTGACGCGGGTGTGGAACCCGCAAGGCGCGCGCGTGATGTTCGTGATGCTCAACCCTTCCACCGCGACCGAGATCCGCAACGATCCCACCGTGGAGCGCTGCGAACGCCGCGCCCGGGCGCTCGGCTTCGGGGCGTTCCGCGTCACCAACATCTTTGCCTGGAGGGCCACCGATCCGCGCGAACTGCGCGCCGCCGCCGACCCGGTGGGGCCGGACAATGACGCCGCAATCCTGAAGGGCGCGGACTGGGCCGACCGGATCATTGCCGCCTGGGGCAGCCACGGGGCGCATCTGGGCCGCGGCGAACGGGTCGAAGCGATGCTGCGTGCGGCCGGTGCCCGATTGTTCCATCTCGGCCTGACCAAGGCAGGACACCCCCGGCATCCCCTGTATGTCAGCTACCGGGAACAACCGGCGCCATGGATGGAGTGAAGACTCCGTTAACCACTCCGGCATATCGTGTTTGACCGGCTTGCACCGGAATGGTTGAATTGCCGTGTAACGACGCAATCTTTGCGAGGATCGCGCGATGCTCTTTCTGGCCGGTCTCCTGGGCCTGATGGCCGTCAGCGGCGCCATTCTGCTGGACGGCGGGGCGGACCCGCTGTCTGACGAAAATGACTCGGGCAGCACACCCGACATGGCGGGCGATGCCGGGGATGGCATCGGGGGTGGCGCAGGCGATCACTCGGGCGCGGACACGACAGATCCCGAGGGATCGGAAGGCGACGGCCTCATTCTGCCCGGATCCGACGACGCCGACACGCTTGCGGGTGCAGACGGCAACGATCAGATCAATGGCTATGGCGACGACGACATGGTCTCAGGCGGCGACGGAGATGACGATCTGTATGGTGCCGAGGGTGACGACAGCATCACCGGCGATGACGGCAGCGACCGGATCGACGGCGGGTCCGGCGACGACGCCCTTGAAGGCGGGGACTACAATGACCTGCTCTTCGGGAATCTCGACGATGACCGGATCGACGGCGGGTCCGGCGACGATACGATCCATGGCGGACAGGGGGACGATGCAATCACGGGCGGCGGCGGTGCCGACGCCCTGCATGGCAATGACGGCGACGATGCCCTGACCGGCGGACAGGGCGGTGATTCCCTGTTCGGCGGAGCCGGGAACGACACGATCGATGGCGCCGACGACGATGCCGCCGACTTCCTCAACGGCGGGCAAGGCGATGACATGATCCTTGCCGGGGCCGGCGACATCGTGACCGGCGGCACCGGGGCCGATTCGATCATCCTTGGCGCGCTGGCCGAAGGCGAAGAAGCGGTGGGGCTGATCGATTTCGACCCGTCCGAGGACCAGCTTCTGGTGGCATGGGATCTGAACGCACACCCGGATCCCGAGGTCGATATCCGGCCCGACGCGGAAAATCCCTCGGTCAGCCACGTCTTTGTGGATGGCACCCATGTAGCCGCGGTCGAATCCGGGGCTGCGATTTCGGCAGATGACATCGTTGTGGTCGACGCGGCATCGCTTCCGGCCGGCCTTGCCGCCGAATGACCCACCCGGTTGAGGCGCGCGATACCGAATACCCTTTGCCATTTCCGCAAAATGCGCCTATACGCGCGCATCTGCGTCGGAATCGCCTCGCAACGGGGCGGTTTGGTGCGGACGTATCTCCACGGGCCTGTGCTGGACGACATCCCGGCCTGCGCCATTCACCCCAACCCATGAAGGAGACCCCGATGTCGATCACTGCCGAGGAAAAGGCCCGCGTGATGAAGGAATTTGCGACCAGGGAGGGCGACACCGGTTCGCCCGAGGTTCAGGTCGCCATCCTCACCTCGCGGATTGCCACGCTGACCGAGCACTTCAAGGTCCACAAGAAGGACAATCATGGCCGTCGCGGCCTGCTGAAGATGGTCGCCCAGCGGCGCAAGCTGCTTGACTACCTCAAGGCAAAGGACGAAGCGCGCTATCAGTCGCTGATCAAGCGTCTGGGCCTGCGCCGCTGAACATGGAAGACCGCGCCCCTCATGGGCGCGGTTTTCACTTCATCCGAAGGGACGCGCGGTCGGGCCTTGCCGCGCGGACGGGACGAAAGAAACCAGAGGTCGCGGGCATGGGGCCCGCACGAAATCGGCGCCAGGGGATACGCCCCGCCGCGCCAGGATAGGAAACGAAATGTTCGACGTTACGAAAAAATCGATGCAATGGGGGGAAGAGACCCTCACCCTGGAAACGGGCAAGGTCGCCCGTCAGGCGGATGGATCCGTCATCGCCACCCTTGGCGAAACCACGGTCATGGCCAACGTGACCTTCGCGAAAGAGGAAAAGCCCGGTCAGGACTTCTTTCCCCTGACCGTCCACTACCAGGAAAAATACTATGCCGCCGGCAAGGTGCCGGGCGGCTTCTTCAAGCGCGAGGCGCGCCCGACCGAGAAGGAGACGTTGACCGCGCGCCTGATCGACCGGCCGATCCGCCCGCTTTTCGTGCCCGGCTTCAAGAACGAAGTGCTGGTCATGTGCACGGTGCTCAGCCATGACCTGGTCAACGACCCCGACATCGTGGCAATGATCGCCGCCTCGGCCGCGCTGACGCTGTCGGGGGTGCCCTTCATGGGGCCGATCGCCGGCTGCCGCGTCGGCTATGTCGATGGCGAATATGTGCTCAACCCCACCGTGGACGACATGCACGAGCTGCGCCTCAACCCCGAGCAGAAGCTCGACCTGGTGGTGGCCGGCACCCGCGATGCGGTGATGATGGTCGAATCGGAGGCCTACGAGCTGTCCGAGGCCGAGATGCTGGGCGCCGTGACCTTCGCCCATGAGCAGATCCAGCCGGTCATCGACCTTATCATCGAGCTGGCCGAAGAGGCCGCCAACGAGCCCTTCGACTTCACCCCCCGGGACTACTCGGCCCTGCTGGAGGCGGTGACCAAGGTCGGCGAAGAGAAGATGCGCGCCGCCTATGCCGTCACCGACAAGCAGGAGCGCGTCGCCGCAGTCGCCGCCGCCCGCGAGGCCATCCGCGCCGCGCTGAGCGAAGAGCAGCAGGAGGATCCCGACCTCGACGCCGCCATCAAGAAGCTGGAAAGTTCGGTGCTGCGCGGCGACGTGGTGAAGAACGGGCGCCGCATCGACGGGCGGGCGCTGGATCAGGTGCGCCCGATCGTGGCCGAAACCGGCCTGCTGCCGCGCACCCATGGCTCGGCCCTGTTCACCCGCGGCGAGACCCAGGCGCTGGTGGTGACCACGCTGGGCACCGGGGATGACGAACAGTTCGTCGATGCGCTGCACGGCACCTTCAAGTCCAACTTCCTGCTGCACTACAACTTCCCGCCCTATTCGGTGGGCGAGGTCGGCCGCGTCGGGCCTCCGGGCCGGCGCGAGATCGGCCACGGCAAGCTGGCCTGGCGGGCGCTGCAGGCGGTCCTGCCGGCCCCGACCGAGTTCCCCTACACGATCCGGCTGGTCTCGGAGATCACCGAATCGAACGGCTCGTCCTCGATGGCCACGGTCTGCGGGGGCTCGCTGTCGATGATGGATGCCGGCGTGCCGCTCAAGGCGCCGGTGGCCGGCGTCGCCATGGGGCTGATTCTGGAAGAGGATGGCTCATACGCGGTGCTGACCGACATCCTGGGCGACGAGGATCACCTGGGCGACATGGACTTCAAGGTTGCCGGCACCGAAAAGGGCATCACCTCGCTGCAGATGGACATCAAGGTCGCCGGCATCACCCGCGAGATCATGGAAAAGGCGCTGGAGCAGGCCAAGGCCGGCCGGCTGCACATCCTGGGCGAGATGAACAAGGCGCTTTCGGGCGTCGGCGAATTCTCGGTCCACGCGCCGCGCATCGAGACCATGCAGATCCCCACCGACAAGATCCGCGAGGTGATCGGCTCGGGTGGCAAGGTGATCCGCGAAATCGTCGAGACCTCGGGCGCCAAGGTGGACATCAGCGATGACGGAACGATCAAGATCGCCAGCCCCAATGCCGAGGCCATCCAGAAGGCCCATGACATGATCCATGCGATCGTGGCCGAGCCCGAGGTCGGGCAGATCTACCGCGGCACGGTGGTCAAGATCGTCGATTTCGGCGCCTTCGTGAACTTCTTCGGCAAGCGCGACGGGCTGGTCCATGTCAGCCAGATCGAGAACCGCCGCCTGAACCATCCCTCGGACGTGCTGAAAGAGGGACAGGAGGTCTGGGTCAAGCTGCTGGGCTTCGACGACCGCGGCAAGGTGCGCCTGTCGATGAAGGTGGTCGATCAGGAAACCGGGCAGGAAATCGCCCGCGAGAAGAAAGAGGAAAAGGCCGGCTGACCGGCCCCTTTCCCGAATCTGCAAGGCCCCGGCATCTGCCGGGGCCTTCGCGTTTTGTGGCTTCGGTGAATGCGCCACCTGCGGCCCCGCCGGTGGCGGGGGAACTTGCCGGCAGCCGACCCGGCGGTTAGGGAAACGCCATGACCGATGACGCCATCTATGCCCCGCCGGACGAGCCGATCGAGATCCTGCATGAGGACGCGCATCTGCTGGTGGTGAACAAGCCCTCGGGGTTGCTCAGCGTTCCGGGCAGGGGCGCGCATCTGGCCGACTGCCTGCTGACGCGGGTGCAGGCGGCCTTTCCGCAGGCGCTTCTGGTGCATCGGCTGGACCGGGATACCTCGGGGGTGATGGTCTTTGCCCTGACGCCGCACGCTCAGCGCCATCTCGGCCTGCAATTCGAAAGGCGGCAGGTGAAAAAGACCTATCTGGCGCGGCTGTGGGGCCGGCTGGAGCCGAAGCGGGGCGTGGTCGATCTGCCTCTGATCGTGGACTGGCCGAACCGTCCACGCCAGAAGGTATGCCATGAAACCGGGCGTCCGGCGCTGACCGAATGGCGGGTGCTGCGTCACGAGGGGGAAACGACGCGGGTGCGGCTGATGCCGAAGACCGGGCGCAGCCATCAGCTGCGGGTGCACATGCAGGCGCTGGGCCATCCGGTCTTGGGCGATCCGTTCTATGCCGAAGGGCCGGCGCGCGATTTTCCCCGCCTCTTTCTGCATTCCGAGGAGTTGCGCCTGCGCCACCCCGAGGGCAGGATCGGGATGCGCTTTCGGGCGCCTGCCCCGTTCTGAGGCGGCCTCAGCCGCCGATTCGCATCCAGCTTGGCGGCAGGATGTCGGGGTTGTGCAGCTTCGGGTCGGCGAACCAGCGCGCGGGGGCGGCGACGCGTTTGTCCGGCTTCGGGTTCAGCCAGGCGCCCCACCATGAAAAGGACGAGTTGGCGATGACATGGTGGCGGCACAGGGACATAAGGCGCATGTCCTCGAAATCGGCCTCGCCCCCGTTGAAATCGACCACGACCTTTTCGCAGGGCAGGGGAAGGTTCTCGCGCGCCCAGTCTGGATCGTCGGAGAAGACGAACACCGTGGGGCACCCGCCGAGCCCGTCGAGCACCCGTGCAAGCGCGGCGTCGTAATAGGCCTGATCGCACAGCGCATGGGCCTCCAGCGCCACATAGTCGCCTCTGCGGACATGCAGCGAGACCGACAGGGTTTCACCGATCCGCGCCGCCATTTCGGCATTGCGCGCATCGCGGATGGGGGGGAAGGCGAAGTCGCGGCGGATCTCGTCGGCGATATGGGCGAAATATCTTTCCGACTGCCAGTATCCGTGCAGATAGCTGTTGTCGCCCCAGCTCTCGATGGCCCGGTTGTAGCCGAGGCCGCGCTCGCGCCGGAATTTCGGGTTGGATCCGAACAATCGCCACAGCGCGTAGCGCAGAAGCGAATCATGGCGCGCCGGCGGCAGGGCGGGCGGGCCGGCAAGCGGCAACTCGAACACCCGTGTGAGGACCCCTTCGCCGCGGCGGATGGCAGTGCGCGCATCCAGCGCCACCTTCGCCCCCAGCCGCGCCGCCAGGCCGCGGGCGGCGGCGTATTGGAACATCTGGTTGCCGAGGCGGCCGTGCAGGCGGGTGATGATCATGGGGACGGAAACTGGCCTTATGTGCCGGTGGCGCGGTCGGAGGCGGGGGCTCTGCCCGTCGCCATTGTCGCTCGGACCAATGGCGCGTCAATGGCGACCCCCCGGAGTATTTCAGGCAAGAGGAAGGGAGAAGGGCCGGGGTCAGCCGGCCCGGGGTGTCAGGCTCATTCGGGGGTCCAGCCGCTGACGGCCTTGATTTCCAGGAAGTCCTCGATGCCGAAGACGCCGCCTTCGCGACCGTTGCCGGATTGTTTCATGCCGCCGAAGGGCGAGCCGGCGGCGCGCGGCTGGCCGTTCATCTCGACCATGCCCGAGCGCAGAGCGCGGGCCATGCGGTTGGCGCGGGCGGGGTCTTGGGTCTGGACATAGTTGGTCAGCCCGTAGGGGGTGTCGTTAGCGATTGCGACGGCCTCTTCCTCGGTATCGAAGGGGATGATGCACAGCACCGGGCCGAAGATTTCCTCGCGCGCGATGGTCATGTCGTTGGAGACGTCGGCGAAGACGGTGGGGCGCACGAAATAGCCCTTGTTGAGCCCCTCGGGGCGGCCGGTTCCCCCGGCCACCAGGCGGGCGCCCTCGTCGATGCCGGTCTGGATCAGGTCTTGGATCTTCTGCCACTGGGCGGCGTTGACCACGGGGCCGATATGGCGGCCCTCCTCATGGGCGCTGGCGACCTGCACCGATCTTGCCACCTCGGCGGCGGTTTCCACGGCCCGATCGTAGATGCTGCGCTGGACCAGCATGCGCGAGGGGGCGTTGCAGGACTGGCCGGTATTGTTCATCATGTGCAGCACGCCGCGTTTGACGGCCTTTTCGTCGGCGTCCTCGAAGATCACGTTGGCGCCCTTGCCGCCCAGCTCCAGGTGGACCTTTTTCAGCGTTTCGGCCGCGTTGATCGAGATCAGCCGCCCGGCGCGGGTCGAGCCGGTGAAGCTGACCATGTCCACATCGGGATGGCCGGAGAGGCGGGTGCCGACGCCGGCTCCGTCCCCGTTGACGAGGTTGAACACGCCCGGGGGGAAGCCGGCCTCGTCCATCATCTCGGCGAAGATCATCGCGTCCAGCGGGCTTTCCTCGGAGGGTTTGAGCACCATCGTGCAGCCGGCCACCGCCGCCGCGCCGACCTTGAGCGTGATCTGGTTCATCGGCCAGTTCCACGGGGTGATGAGGGCGGCCACACCCACGGCCTCGTAGATGATGCGGTCATTGGGGGCGTGATCGCCAAGCGGGCGTTCGAAGGCGAAGTCCCTGGCGGCCCGGATGAAATTCTTGAGGTGCCATGCCCCGGCGCCCACCTGCTGCGTGCGGGCCATGTCGATGGGCGCGCCCATCTCGGCGGACATGGCCTGCGCCAGGTCCTCGCCACGGGTCTTGTAGATGTCCAGCAGCTTCTCCAGCAGCGCGATGCGTTCGGCCGGTGGCGTGGCCATCCATCCGGGCAGCGCGGCGCGGGCCGCGGCGACGGCGGCATTGGTGTCTTTCTCGGAGCCCAGGGAAATCACCGCGAAGGGCTCTTCGGTCGAGGGGTCGATCACCAGGTGGTCGCGGGCCTGCGCGGGCGCGACCCATTCGCCGTTGATGTAGAATTCGCGCTTTTCGATCATGGTCGCTTCTCCCGATTGTCAGTTTGGCCGACCGATCGGTCGGCGATTTGCCGGCACTGTGTCATTCACGGCAGGAGAGGGCAATAGCCGAGGTGAAATCCCGCCAATCGGCTGCGGGTTTTTCGCGCACATGTCCGGTACCGGGGTGGCATGGGCCAGGCCCGCACCTAGATAGACGGGTGCAATGGTTCGAACGCCACATATCTGACAGGAGGATGAACATGGCTTTGCGCATCAACGACACGGTTCCGAATTTCACCGCCGAGACGGATCAGGGAACCATCACCTTTCACGACTGGATCGGCGACAGCTGGGCGATCCTGTTTTCGCATCCCAAGGACTTCACCCCCGTCTGCACCACCGAATTCGGGGCGGTCGCGCAGCTGGCCGACGAGTGGGAAAAACGGAACTGCAAGGTGATCGGCGTCAGCGTGGACAGCGCCGAGGATCACCGCAAGTGGAAGGCCGATATCGAGAGCTTCGCTGGCACAAAGGCGGACTTTCCGATCATCGCCGATACCGATCTGGCGGTGTCCAAGGCCTTCGACATGCTGCCGGCCGAGGCATATCTGCCCGACGGGCGCACCCCCGCCGACACGGCGACGGTCCGTTCGGTCTTCATCATCAGCCCTGACAAGAAGGTGCAGCTGATGATGACCTACCCGATGTCGGTGGGCCGCAATTTCGCGGAAGTGCTGCGTGCGCTGGATGCGCTTCAGGCCACCTACGAGACGCCGATCGCCACCCCCGCCAACTGGGTGCACGGGCAGGACGTGATCGTGGCCCTGTCGCTGAGCGACGAGGAGGCCCGCGAGAAATTCGGCGAGATCGACGTCAGGCTGCCCTATCTGCGGCTGACGAAGGATCCCGCCGCCTGAGCCCTCTGCGGGCGCAGGGCAACCTGCGCCCGATACCACGCCCGCAGCAGCTCGCGCCGGGGCTTTGAAAGCAGCGGCGGTTTCGTCTGGATGGTGGAGCCGCCAAGCTCATGGGCAATCTCGCGGTTGCCCGAGCCCAGAAGGGCATGGACCGGCTGGCCCGTCACCCAGTGCATCTGAATCAGGGTATCGACGGGGCGGTCGATGTCGGGCCCCAGCGCGAGAAGGCGCGCCGCCGCGTCGCGCCCCACCACCTGGCAGATACATTGCAACCCGATCACCCGCGGCAGGATCAGTTGCATCCCGCCGGCCGCGGCCAGCACCTGCGCCGGCGCCTCGCGCGGCTTCACCGGCAGGCGCACATACATGCCGGGCGTCGCATGAGCCGCAACCAGTTCCAGCGCGGCACCGAAGCGGTCGGGCTCGATGGCAAGGTCGTCCTCGACGATCAGGGCGAAATCCAGCCCTTCGTCGATGATCCGCTGCCAGCATCTGCGGTGGCTTTCGAACACGCCCAGCTCGGCCGGGCGCAGCGGAAAAGGGTAATGCGGACGGTAGAGCGTGCCGGGGTGGATGCGCCCGCGCGCGCCTTCGAAGATGTCGCGCCCCACCACCGCCTCGATGATCTCTGCCCCAGGCAGCAGTGACAGCAGCCGCCGGGCATTGGGCGCGCGACGTTCGTCGCCATTCATGTGGATGATGAAGGACTGCATGGCACCGCATTAGTGGAATGCGGCGCGGTTGGGAACCGCAACCGCGCAGGCCGGGCCGACCGATGCCCGAAGCGCCCGGTGGAGGTCACATCCTTACGCGTTCGGATTTCGGGTCGTAGAGGGGTTTCAGCGATGCCTCGGCCGGAACCCGCCTGCCGGCCACGTCGATCTCGTAGCGCGATGACAGCAGATCGTCCGCCGTTTCGCCGGCGCAGGGGACATAGCCCAGCCCGATCGCGCCCCCCAGATGGTGCCCATAAGCGCCCGAGGTCAGATGACCCACGATCCGGCCATCGCGGATGATCGGTTCGTTGTGATAAAGCAGCGGCTCGGGATCGGTCAGGCGGAACTGCACCAGCCGGCGCTGCAGCCCCTCGTCGCGCTTGCGCAGCACCGCGTCGCGGCCGATGAAGTCGGGCTTGGCGGTCTTGACGGCGAAACCCAGCCCGGCCTCGAGCACATGATCCTCGCAGGTGATGTCATGGCCGAAATGGCGAAACGCCTTTTCGATCCGGGCACAGTCCATCATGTGCATGCCGCACAGCTTCAACCCCAGCCCCTGCCCCGCCTGCCAGATGGTTTCGAATGCGTGTTCGGCCATGTCGGAGGAGATGTAGATTTCCCAGCCCAGCTCGCCCACATAGGAAATGCGGTGGGCCCGCGCCAGCCCCAGGCCCAGCTCGATCTGCCGGGCGGTGGCGAAGGGGAAGGCATCGTTGGAAAAGTCGTCCGGGGATACCGCCTGCATAAGCGCCCGCGCATTGGGGCCCATGACCGCCAGAACGCCCTCGGCCGCGGTCATGTCGGTGATGACCACCCGGTATTCCCCCGCATAGCGGCGCAGCCAGGTTTCGTCGGCCAGCCGCGTTGCCGCCGGGGTAACGACCAGCCAGGCGGTCTCGGACAGGCGGGTCACGGTCACGTCGGCCTCGATCCCGCCGCGGGGGTTCAGGAACTGGGTATAGACGATCCGCCCCGCGGGCACCGCCACGTCATTGCCGCAGACATGGTTCAGGAAGGCCTCGGCGTCCGGCCCTTCGACCCGCAGCTTGCCGAAGGACGACATGTCGTAAAGGCCCAGATTGCCGCGCACCGCCGCGAGTTCCTCGGCCACGTTGTCGAAGAAGTTCTGCCGCCCCCAGGAGTAGCGGTATTCCCGCTCCTGCCCGGGGCGAGCGAACCAGTTGGCGCGCTCCCACCCGGCCAGCTCGCCCATCACCGCGCCGAGGTCGAGCAGCTGCCGGTGGAAGGGCGAACGCCGTACGCCGCGGGCGGTCGCCTTCTGGCGGAAGGGGAAGTGGTCGGCATAGAGCAGGCCCAGCGTTTCGGTCGCCCGTTCGGCCAGGTAGCGGCGGTTGCCCTGGAAGGGCTGCATCCGGGCAATGTCCACATCGCCCAGGTCGAAGGGCTTTTCGCCGTCTTCCATCCATTGCGCCAGCGCCATCCCCGCGCCGCCCGCCGACTGGATCCCGACCGAGTTGAACCCGGCGGCAACCCAGAAATTGTCACATTCGGGCGCCAGGCCCAGGTGATAGGCGTCGTCGGGGGTGAAGCTTTCGGGGCCGTTGAAAAAGGTGTGGATGCCGGCCGCCCCCAGCACCGGCATCCGGTTCACGGCCATCTTGAGGATCGGCTCGAAATGGTCGAAATCCTGCGGAAGCTGGTCGAATTCGAAGCTGTCGGGGATGCCGTCCAGCCCCCAGGGCTTTGCCACCGGCTCGAACGCGCCCAGCATCATCTTGCCCGCGTCTTCCTTGTAATAGGCACATTCGTCCGGGACCCGCAGCACCGGAAGCTGCGGCAGCCCGGCGACAGGCTCGGTGACGATGTAGAAGTGTTCGCAGGCCTGAAGCGGCACGTTGACGCCGGCCATGCGCCCCACCTCGCGCCCCCACATGCCGGCGCAGTTGACGACCTGTTCGCAGGCGATGCGGCCGCGGGCCGTGCCGTCATCGGCAACCCAGTCCACCCCGGTCACGCGGCGGCCGGAACGGGCCATTCCGGTGACCCTGATGCCCTCGCGGATCTCCGCGCCGCGCAGGCGAGCGCCCCTGGCAAGCGCCAGCGCGATATTGGCCGGATCGCCCTGCCCGTCCCTGGGCAGCCAGACGCCGCCCACCACGCCACGGGTATCGAGCAGCGGGTAGCGGGCGGCGATCTCGGCGGTGGAGATTTCCTCGATCTCGACCCCGAAGGCGCGGGCCATGGCGGCCGCGCGGCGCAGTTCTTCCATCCGCTCTGCGGTCAGCGCCACGGTAATCGAACCCACCCGCCGGAACCCCGTGGCGACGCCGGTTTCTTCCTCCAGCCGGCCGTAGAGTTCCTGGCTATATCTGGCCAGTCGGGTCATGTTGGCGGTGGCGCGCAGCTGGGCGATCAGCCCGGCCGCGTGCCAGGTGGTGCCCGAGGTC
Source organism: Piezobacter thermophilus (assembly GCF_055386745.1). Classification (NCBI taxonomy): domain Bacteria; kingdom Pseudomonadati; phylum Pseudomonadota; class Alphaproteobacteria; order Rhodobacterales; family Paracoccaceae; genus Piezobacter; species Piezobacter thermophilus. Next base: position 3,067,089 of record NZ_AP042380.1, read on the forward strand.
AGCCGCTTGCGCTCAAGCAGCACCACATCGGTCCAGCCCAGCCTTGTCAGGTGATAGGCGACCGAACAGCCGATCACGCCGCCGCCAATGATGACCACGCGGGCCTTGTCGGGAAGATCATTCATCGATTCATTCCTTTCGGCAGTTTCGGATCGCTGATGCGATCCGACCAGTGGGGGGCTCTGCCCCCCGCCTTCGGCTCCCCCCGGAGTATTTGGAGCAAGAGGAAGGGAGCGGGGCGGGTCATGCGCGGAGTCTTTCGTTTGCCGGGTCCCACAGGGGCCGGTCGGGTTGAACGACGGCCCGGCGGCGTTCGCCGTAGATTTCGACCTCGATTTCGGTGCCCGGGCGGGTCAGGTCGGTGCGCAGCATGCCGAGGGCGATGGAGGCGCCCACCCGGTAGCCCCAGGCGCCCGAGGTGGTTTCGCCCACCACCTCTCCGTCATGCCAGAGCGTTGACATGTAGGGCGCATCCGCCTCGCCCGCGTCCACGACCAGGGTGACGAAGCGCTTTTTCACCCCCTGCCGCCTTTGGGCCAGCAGGGCCGCCTTGCCGGGGAAGTCCTGCGGCTTGTCGAGTTTCACGAACCGGTCGAGGCCGGCTTCGAGCAGCGAGTAGTCGCTGGACAGATCCCCCTTCCACGTTCGGTAGCCCTTTTCGATGCGCAAGGAGTTGAGCGCCCACATGCCGAAGGGTTTCGCGCCGGCACCCAGAACAGCGTCGTGGATCGCGGGCATTTCGGCATTGGCGGCGTGGACCTCCCAGCCCAGTTCGCCAGCGAAGGAGACCCGGGCCAGCAGGACATCGGCCCCGGCGACGGTTGCCCGCTGATGGGACAGCCAGGGCAGCGACAGGTCAGCGTCTCCGGATATGGCCGCTAAGAGGTCGCGCGCCTTCGGCCCGGTAACGATAAGGGTATCGAGATCGCGGCTCCGATCCGTCAGGCTCAGCCCCTCGGGCAGGGCATGCGCGAGCAGTTCGAAGTCGTGCCACTGGGCGGTTGCCGCCGTGATCAGGGTGAAGCGGTCGTCGTCGTGGCGCATCACGCTCATCTCGGTGAGGATGCGGCCCCGGTGGTCGGGGAAATAGGCCAGCCCCATGCGCCCGACCCGCGGCAGGCCGCCGGCGATGCGGGTCAGCAGCCAGTCCGCCGCCCCCGGCCCTTCGAGCTCGAAGCGCGAAAACCCCGGCAGGTCGAGCACGCCGACATGATCGCGCACCGCCTCGCATTCCTCGCGGATGCGAGGCTCCCACGGGCCGGCGCGGCCCCAGGTGCGGGTGGCCTCGGGCGAGGTGTCGTCGCCGGGCCGGGCGAACCAGTTGGCGCGCTCCCACCCACCGTATTCGCCGAACTGCGCGCCCAGCGCGGCCACCCGGTCATGCACCGGCGAGACCTTCTTCGGCCGTCCCGCAGGCCACGTGGCCCAGGGGAAATGCATGGCGTATTCGTGGCCATAGACCTCCATCCCCTTGGCCACGCAATAGTCGTGGTCGGCATGGTCGGTGAAGCGGCGGGGATCGCAGGACCACATGTCCCATTCGGTTGCGCCCTCGGTGATCCATTCCGCCAGCACCTTGCCTGCCCCGCCACCCTGCGCAATGCCGAAGGTGAAGACGCAGGCCTCGAAGGCATTCGGCACACCCGGCATCGGGCCGATCAGCGGATTACCGTCCGGGGTATAGGGAATGGGGCCGTTGATGACCCGGCTGACACCCGCGCGGCCCAGCAGCGGCACCCGCTCCATCGCGTCGGCCACGATGTCCTCGATCCGGTCCAAGTCATCATTCCAGAGCTGAAAGCTGAAATCCTCGGGCATCGGATCGTCGGGCGTCACCCAGTGGGCGCGGCAGTTCGGTTCGTAGGGACCGAGATTGAAACCGTTCTTTTCCTGTCGCAGGTAATAGGACACGTCCACGTCGCGCAGCAGCGGCAGCTTGCGGCCCTGCTCGCGGCTCCAGGCGGCGATCTCGGGGATTTCCTCGGAAAGCAGGTATTGGTGGCTCATCACCATCATCGGCACGGCGCGGCCCCCGAAGGGTTTGAACATCTCGCCCACACGCTGGGCGTAGTAGCCGGCGGCATTGACCACGTATTCGCAGCGAATGTCGCCCTTTTCCGTGTGCACGATCCATTCGCCCCTCTTGCGGTCGATACCGGTGACGGGCGTGAACCGGAGAATCCTTGCCCCCATGTCGCGCGCACCCCGGGCCAGCGCCTGGGTCAGTTGCGCCGGGTCGATATCTCCGTCGCAGGGGTCGAAGAGCGATCCTTCCAGGTCATGGGTTTCGAGGAACGGGTATCGTTCCTTCGTCTCTTCGGGCGACAGGATCTCCATTCCGATGCCCTGGTAGCGCCCCATCCCGGCGGCGCGCTCGAATTCCTGCATCCTCTCGCGCGAATGTGCCAGGCGGATGGAACCGGTGACGTGGTAGTTCATCGGGTAATCGACCTCTTTGCCGAGGCGGCTGTAGAGTTCTGTCGAATACCGCTGCATGTTCATGATCGACCAGGAGGTCGAAAAGGTCGGCACGTTGCCGGCGGCGTGCCAGGTCGACCCGGCGGTAAGCTCGTTCTTCTCCAGCAGCACGCAATCGGTCCATCCCTTGCGGGCCAGGTGGTACAGCGAGGAGGTGCCCACGACTCCGCCGCCGATGATGACAATTCGGGCCGTGGTGGGAAAGTCGGACATGGGGTCAACTCCTGTCATGGGGTCAGAGGCGGGAAGGAGGTCTCGGCAAAGGCATGGGGCGCGGTCTCAGTAAACGGGCGGCGCGATCACCCAGATCGCGACGGCGGGTTCCTGGTAAGGGTTGGCCCAGCGAAACGGTTCGCCGCGAATGCGGAAGCTGTCGCCGGGGTGAATGGTGAAGGCCCGCCCGGCAATGTCCAGGTCAAGCCGGCCGGAGATCAGGTATCCCACCTCCTGCGTGGGTCTTGTCACCGGCGCATCGAGACGACTGCCAGGTGCGAAGGTCGAATGGACCATCTCGAAATCGTCTGTCAGGTCGGGCGAGAGCAGCTCTTCGGTCAGGCCCGGCCTGTCGCGCCCGATCGGCCGGCGGGCGTCCTTTCGGACGACGAAACCGGCCTCTTCGCGGTCGCCGGCGGCAGGGGTGGACAGCATGGACACCGGAACGCCAAGCTCACGGGCGAGCCCCCGCAAGTCGGTAACCGAGGGCCGAGAAAGATCCCGCTCGGCCTGGCTGAGCCACCCGACCGAACGCTCCAGCCGGCGTGCAAGTTCGGAAAGCGTCAGCCCGCGCGCCTTGCGCAAAGCGCGCAGGTCGGCACCCAGTGTACGCGGCGTCGTTTTCTCCGGCGTCATGCGATCGGCTCCATGAAATATTTTCTGCAATTTTCACGATGCCGTTGATTCGTGAAATCTCCAAGGAATTTTTCATCCTTCTCGAAAGTTCCCGGCAATTGCGGATGCCGCGCTGGCCCGGTCGATGCCGAAACTGCTGGGCGGGACGAATTCCGAGCACGGTGAATGCAATGGTCCGGTTTCGGTTCACCAAATGGCAAGAATCGCCATCTAGCCTCGTTCCCGCAGTCGAAAGCAAGGGAAGCTGCAGTGAAACTGACAAGTGTCGAAATGAACGGGGTGCGGGTCGTGTCGGTTCATGCCGACAGGATCGATGCCGCTGCCGTGGTCCGGTTCAAGGAGAACATGCGCAACGCCATACAGGGGGCATCGGGGCGGGTCATTCTCGATCTGTCGGCGGTCGCGTTCATCGATTCGAGCGGGCTGGGCGCGATCGTGGCCTCGATGAAGCGGATGCCCGAGGGGCAACGCCTGGATCTGGTCGGGCTGACACCGATCGTGGAAAAGGTGTTCAGGCTGACCCGCATGGATACCGTTTTCCGGCTGTTTCCCAGCACGGACGCGGCGCTGCAGGCTCAGGCGGCATGAGTGGAGCGCTGCCTGTGCCCGACCCCGCCGCAGAGCGGCGGCACGGTCGCCGTTTCAGTTGCGTGTTTCGCGCGCGTGCGGGGGAAGCCCGCGACGCTCTGCGGTCGGTGATGCAGGCTCTTCGACGCGCCGGCATCGATCCGGTTCGCGGGGGAGAGGTGGAAATCGCCCTGACCGAAGCCGTCAACAACGTGATCGAACACGCCTATGGCGATCCGGAGGCAGGCCTCGTGCGGATGAACCTGACCCTGAGGGGCGGTGTGCTCGTGGTGCGGCTTTCCGACACCGGCCGACCGCTGCCCGAGGGATGCCTGCCCGCAGGGCGCCCGGCGAATCTTGCCGTTCCGCGCAGAATGCTGCCCGAAGGCGGGTTCGGCTGGTTCCTGATTCGCACCCTCGCCGATGATGTCCGCCACGAACGATACAACGGAACCAACACGCTTTCATTGCGTTTCAGGCTGTAACATCCCGCGCCTTGACATCCGGGAGATCGGCGAACCGCCCGGTGATCCGCTCTGTTCGATGCCGAACACACCGGGCGCCGCGAAAATGCCCCAATCCGATCAAGAACCGGCCGGAATCGGCGGCCATAAGGAAAGGGTAGCTGCATATGGCTTCCCTCGGCGCCGCGTGTTCATAGCCCCCACCCAGTGCGCGGCGTCGAGGATTTTTCCCCCCGATCTTCACGTTGGCAAATCGTCCGGACCCGTCTAGTGTCCCGGCGCAACAGCGCGGGAGGGGCATTCATGCGTGATTTCCAGTTGCCGGGCCGATCGGAAGTGTTGTCCATGAACGGCATGTGCGCGACGTCGCACCCGTTGGCAGCACAGACCGCGATCGACATTCTCGGCCGGGGCGGCAATGCCATGGATGCCGCCATCGGTGCTGCCGTTCTGCTCGGGTTCTGCGAACCGCCGATGACAGGGATCGGCGGCGACTGCTTCGTTCTTTACCGGCTGCCGGGCGATGACACGATCCGGGCGCTGAACGGATCGGGCCGCGCCCCGGCAGCGGCCGACCCCGAGCCCCTGCGCGCGGCAGGCCATGATGGCATTCCGCTCAGAAGCGTTCATGCGGTCACCATACCGGGGGCGGTGGATGCGTTCTGCCACCTGTCCGAAACCGTTGGCCGGCTTGGGCTCGACGCCATACTGGCCCCGGCGATCCGCTATGCCGAAGAGGGCGTGCCGGTTGCGCCCAGGGTGGCCTTCGACTGGGAAACCAACGCCCCCGCGCTTCAGGGTGCGGCAAGGCGGAACTATCTGATTGACGGCAGGGTGCCGAAAGTGGGCGATGTCTTCCGTTCGCCCGGACAGGCCGAGGTTCTGCGCCGGATTGCCCGGCACGGGCGGGATGCGTTCTATGCCGGAGAAGTCGCCGAAGACATGGTGTCCACCCTGCAGTCTCTGGGCGGGGTTCATACGCTTGACGATTTCGCCGCCACCCGCTGCACCGAAGCAGAGCCGGTGAGCGGCAGCTACAAGGGGGCAGAACTTTTCGAGCACCCCCCCAACGGCCAGGGCGCCGCGGCGATCCTGCTGCTGAACATCCTGTCACATTTCGACATCGCATCCATGGACCCGTTCGGCGCCCAGCGCGCGCATCTGGAAGCGGAAGCCGCCAAACTTGCCTATGACGCCCGCAACCGCTTCATTGCCGATCCCGATTTTGCCACGCGGATCGAACACATGCTTTCACCCGAGACGGCGCGCCGGCTGGCCGGGCTGATCGACATGAAACGCGCGATGCCCGCCGCTGCCCCGCTGAGCGAGGCCGTGCACAGGGACACGATCTACATCACCGTCGTCGATCGCGACCGCATGGCGGTTTCGCTGATCTATTCGATCTTCCACGGGTTGGGCGCCGGCATCGCCAGCGACCGGTTCGGCATTCTTTTCCAGAACCGCGGGGCCGGGTTCACGCTGCAGGAAGGCCACCCCAACGAACTGGCCGGGGCCAAGCGCCCCATGCACACGATCATTCCCGGCATGTTGCGCGAAGCCGACGGCAGCCTGATGCCCTTCGGCGTCATGGGCGGCGCCTACCAGCCGACCGGACACGCGAGATTTGTCTCCAACCTGACCGATTTCGGAATGGATCTGCAGGCCGCGATCGATGCGCCGCGCTGTTTCCCTGAGGCCGGGCAACTGAAGATGGAAAGGGGATATTCAGATTCGGTCCGGCAGGAGTTGGCCGATATGGGGCATGACGTGATCACCCCCGAGCCGCCGCTGGGCGGCGCGCAGGCGATTCGCATCCGCCCCGACGGCGTGCTGGTGGCCGGCAGCGATCCGCGCAAGGACGGTTGCGCCCTTGGCTGCTGAACCGCGGCAGGGGCGGCGTCAGTTCATCTGAAGCTCGACCGCATAGCTGCCATCCTCGAACTGCCCGAACATGTTGTCGATGTCCGGGTGTTCGACCGGCTCGCCGGAATAGTCGGCGATCAGGTTCTGTTCCGAGACATAGGCCACGTAATAGCTGTGATCGTTCTCGGCCAGAAGGTGGTAGTAGGGCTGATCCTTGGAGGGGCGGTTTTCTTCGGGGATGGCCTGATACCATTCCTCGGTATTGGCGAAGCGGGGGTCGACGTCGAAGATCACACCCCGAAAGGGATGCTTCCTGTGCCGGACGACCTGTCCCAGGTGATATTTTGCATGAGTCTTGAACATTGCCGTGCAGCCCCTACCCTGAATCAATACCTGAAAACAGCCCCAAATGTCCAACCGGCAGGCTGTTTTTCACAGAAACAGATTGTGAACTCTGGATTGACAGTCGCCGGTGTCTCGCGCCGGGGCCGAGCCGGCCAAATGGGATTCCATCACCGCCGGTATTGCGGTACACTTCCCGAAAAAAGGCATGAGGCAGATGAGCAGAACCATTACCGCGATGTTGCTCGTGTTGTTCGTCGCATCCTGCGCGCGCGCCTACAAGGCGCCGCCGCGGAATCTTGACAACGCGTGCAGCATCCTTGCGCAAAGGGGCGATTTCGCCCGCGCCTTCCGCAAGGCCGAACGAAGATGGGGCGTTCCGATCAACGTCCAGATGGCCGTCATCTACCAGGAAAGCCGCTACAAGGGTCGCGCCAAGACCCCGCACCGTTACGTCCTGGGGGTCATTCCGATGGGCCGGCAGAGCAGCGCCTTCGGATACGGGCAGGTCATCGACAGCACCTGGGACCGTTACCGGAAGGAAGCAGGCCGCCGGTGGGCGCGGCGCGACCGGATGAAGGACGTGGCCGATTTCATGGGCTGGTACATGACCACCAGCTACCGCAGGAACGGCATCTCCCTCAGCGACGCGCGCAACCAGTATCTGGCCTATCACGAAGGCCATGCCGGCTATGCCCGTGGAAGCTATCGCCGCAAGGCCTGGCTGCTGCGAGTCGCCGATCAGGTCCAGGCGCGCTCGAACATGTATCGGCGCCAGCTGCAACGCTGCGGCAGGATCTAGCCTCCGTTCCGGGGCCTCAGCGCCCCGGAACGACGATTCCCTCGGGGCCGGAACCGAACAGCGTGTCGCTGAGCGGAATTCCGGTGGTCATCTCGCCCAGCTCGACGGTGGTTTCGCCGCCATTGCCGTCATGGATGATCCACCGCACCAGCGCGACCGGATCGTCCGAAAAGAACATCTCGATCCAGCCATATTCGGGGTTGTCGGGATCCTGCGCCTTCACGATCGTGTAGGTGCCGTCGAAATCGTATCCGACCACCATGCGCGCGCCTTCCAGATCGACGCTCCGGGCCAGGATGATCGAAAGCGGCGTGCGCCGCAGGGGGTAGGTCTCGGGCGGCAGGTTCGACTTGGGGTCGTATATCAGCACCGATCCGGCGCGGGCCACGACGACGCCGCTGTCGGGCGAGTCGTACTCGAACCGCATCCGCCCGGGCCGGCGAATGAAGAACCGCCCCGTGGAGAGCGACCCGTCGTCGTTGACCTGCACGAACGTCGCCCGCGCCGTGGTGATGCCGTTAAGGTAGTCGGAAATCTTCGCGAGCGGCAGTTTCTCGGCCGCCGAGACGGCGGGCGCGGCAAGAGCCAGCGCAAGGGTGAGTGCAAGGGCAAGCTGCTTCATGCCTTCCAGATAATCCGCCCGCATCGGTTTTGAACCCCGCGCCGGCCCCGGCCGCGGCCTATTGCTGCTCCGGCACCAGAATCTCGCGCTTGCCCACGTGATTTGCGGGCGAGACCAGCCCCTCTTCCTCCATCTGCTCGACCAGGCGGGCGGCCTTGTTGTAGCCGATCGCCAGCTTGCGCTGGATGTAGGAGGTGGAGCACTTGCGGTCCTTGATGACGATGGCCACCGCCTGGTCGTAAAGCGCGTCCTCGCTGCCGGTGTTGCCGCCAAGGCCCAGCACCAGGTCGATATCGGCCTCCTTCTCGGCGTCCGGCCCGTCAAGAACGGTATCGACATAGTCCGGCGGGCCGAACTGCTTGAGGTGATTGACCACCTCTTCCACTTCCTCGTCACTGACGAAGGGCCCGTGGCAGCGGGTGATCTTGGCCCCGCCCGCCATGTACAGCATGTCGCCCATGCCCAGCAGCTGTTCGGCGCCCATCTCGCCCAGAATCGTGCGGCTGTCCACCTTCGAGGTCACCTGGAAACTGATCCGGGTCGGGAAGTTGGCCTTGATGGTGCCGGTGATGACATCGACGCTGGGCCGCTGGGTGGCCATGATCAGATGGATGCCGCTGGCCCGCGCCATCTGCGCGAGGCGCTGGATGCAGGCCTCGATCTCCTTGCCCGCAACCATCATCAGGTCGGCCATCTCGTCCACGATGACGACGATGTAGGGCAGGGCCTCGGGGGTCATCTCTTCGGTTTCGAAGATCGGTTCGCCGGTTTCGTCGTCGAACCCGGTCTGAACGGTGCGGGTGAACATCTCGCCCCTGGCCAGCGCTTCGCGCACGCGGCCGTTGTAGCCCTCGATGTTGCGCACCCCCATCTTCGACATCTTGCGATAGCGGTCCTCCATCTCGCCCACCACCCATTTCAGCGCCACCACCGCCTTTTTCGGGTCGGTGACCACGGGCGAGAGCAGATGCGGGATGCCGTCATAGACGCTCAGTTCCAGCATCTTCGGGTCGATCATGATGAGGCGACATTCCTCGGGCGTCAGCTTGTAAAGCAGCGACAGGATCATGGTGTTGATTGCCACCGACTTGCCCGAACCGGTGGTGCCGGCGATCAGCAGATGCGGCATCCGGGCCAGGTTGGCCACCACCGGATCGCCGCCGATATCCTTGCCCAGCGCCAGCGGCAGGCTCATGTTGCTGTCGCCGAAATCGCGGCTGGACAGGATTTCCCGCAGCAGCACCTTTTCGCGGTAGTCGTTGGGCAGCTCGATACCGATAACGCTGCGCCCGGGCACCGTGGAAACCCGCGCCGACAACGCCGACATGGAGCGCGCGATGTCGTCGGCCAGCCCGATCACCCGCGAGGCCTTCAGCCCCGGCGCGGGTTCCAGTTCATACATGGTCACCACCGGTCCGGGGCGGACGCTGACGATTTCGCCCTTGACGCCGTAATCGTCCAGCACGTTTTCCAGCATCCGCGCGTTTTCCTCCAGCGCCTCGTCCGAGAGGTGATAGCGCTCGATGCTGGCCGGGTCGGTCAGCAGGCTGAGCGGCGGGAATTCATAGGCCGGCGCGTCATCCTCGAAGGCCAGCGCCGGCTGCGCCTCCTCCCGGGCCCGGCGCGAGGGAACCGGAGCCTTGCGCGGCGGGTGCTGCACCACCTTGCGCGTCCCGGCCGCAGGCACCACCCGCGGCTGCGCCGGCGGTTCGGTCAGCGGCAGGCCGTCCGCGGCCGGCCCGGCCGGCTGCGCGACAGGTGCGGCTTCGGCATGGACCCCGCCCCGCGCTGCGGTCAGCGGCGGCTCGGGCGGCAACCGGTCCGGAGCGGCCGGCTCGGTCAGCAGTGGCTCGGCGGCATGGGTGGGCTGTGCCGGTTGCTGCCTGGCCTGCACCCGCGCGCGCACCGCGTTGGCAATCTTGGCGCGGATCCGGGCGTCATCGGCAGGCAGCTCTTCCTCGGCAGGGGCGGCTTGCGGCTCGACCAGCTCCGGTTCGGGCATCGGCCCGGCCTTCTTGAGCAGGGTCGGCACGCGCGCGAGAATCCCCGCGCGCGGCTTTTGCTTCGGTTCCGGTTCGGGCGCGGCCCTGACCGAGGCCGTTTCCGGGACCGTTGCCCGGGCCGACGGGGTGCGCGCGACCGTTGGCTTGCTGCCCGGCGCATCGGGTGTGGTGGCGGCACGGGACCCGCGGGCCGCCCGCAGCGCCGACTGTGCCCCCCGGCCCAGCAGGGCGACGATGGCGCCATAGATCAGGACCACCCCCACCACGGACAGCTTCAGCGCGCGCATGACGTCATCGCGGGCAAAGCCCAGAACGAAGACCCCAAGCCCCAGCATGGCCAGCGCCGCCAGAAGAGAAATCAGCTTGACCCCGAACAGCGACCCCACCGGCAGAAGCGTCAGAAGCGCCCCCAGAACCGTGTCTCCGAACAACCCGCCAAGGCCGAAGCTGTGGACCGCGCTCCACCCCGCACCGGGAACCAGCGTCGCGGCATGAACCGATGCCACCGCCACGAAGATCGGCGCAAAGACCAGCCGTCCGGCCCAGCGCTCCTCGCCCCGATGCAGGACGAATCGCAACCCCCAGGCCACCAGCACCAGCGGAATCGCCCATGCCCCCAGCCCCACGATCATGTAAAGCACCGCCGCAGCCGAGGCGCCGAAGGGCCCCAGCCAGTTCTGCACCGGCGCATCGGTCGAAATCAGCCAGTTGGGATCGTCCGGGCTGTAGGATCCGATCATCGCCGCGGCGGCAAGGCCCATCCCGACAAGGATCAGGCCGATCAGTTCCTTGCCCCGTTTCTCGATCGCCTGCGCCATGTTCGTGTCCAGAAGCGGATCGCGGCTGCGTGTCTGAAATGCCATGCCCTGTCCCCTGTCTTATCCATACAAGCAGTCGCGAAGCCGGATCAGCCCGCGCCGCAAATCATTCCCGGGTGCCACCATCGCCACCCTGATATAGCCCTTGCCGGGATTCCCGTCCGGCCCGTCCTGCGCCAGATAGGCGCCGGGCAGAACCCTGACCCCGGTTTCCTTCCACAGCCGCAACGCCGCCCTTTCGCCATCATCCACGCCAAGCCACAGGAAGAACCCGGCCTCGGGGCCGCGATAGCCGGGCACACCGCCCAGGATTTCGTCCGCGATGGCGTATTTTTCGCGGTAGAGTGCGCGGTTTTCCGTCACATGCGCCTCATCCGCCCAGACCCGCGCGGCCGCCGCCTGCAGCGGGCCCGGCAGCGGCGCTCCGGCATAGGCGCGCAGGGTCTTCACGCGGGCGATACTCTGCGCCCCCCCGGCGATGAAGCCCGAGCGCAGCCCCGGAAGATTCGAACGCTTCGACAGCGAATGAAAGATGGCCACCCGTTCGGGATCGGCGCCGGTCTGCGCGGCCACCTCCAGCGCCCCGGGCGGCGGGGTGTCGCGGTAGATCTCGCTGTAGCATTCATCGGCGAAGACGCGGAAATCATATTGCTCGGCCAATGCCAGAAGCGTGCTCCACCAGTTCCGGTCGGCCACCGCACCTTGCGGGTTGGCGGGCGAACAGACATAGGCCGCTGCGACGCGGTTCAGCAGCGCGGGCGGCAGCGCCGCATAATCCGGCAGATGGCCGGTTGCCGCCGTGGCCGAAACGAAGACCGGCTCGGCCCCCACCGAAAGCGCCGCCACCATGTAGACCTGGTAGAACGGGTTGGGGATCAGCACCACGGGCCGCTGGCCGTTCTTTTCCTCGGGGATCAGCGCCATGGCCACGTTGTAGAGCCCCTCGCGCGTGCCATTGAGCGCCATGATCTGCGTCTCGGGGTCGAGATCGACCCCATGGCGCCGCCCGACCCAACCGGCGATGGCCGCGCGAAGCGCGGGCGAACCGTCGTTCGGGGGGTAGCTGTTGAAGCCGGAGGCATTCTCGGCGATGACCTCGCTCACCCATGGCGGAAAGGGGTGTTTCGGCTCTCCGATGGTCATGTGCATGACCTCGCCGCCGGGCGCATGCGCGTCCAGCAGCGCCCGCAGGCGCGGAAAGGCATAGGGCGGCAGGTTCGAAAACCGCTCGGGGAACTGCATGTGTCTGCCTCGGTCCGGGATCGTTGATGCCCCGTTTGCGCACAGGTTACCCAAGCGGGCCGCCCCCGTCCAGACAAAGCATTGCCCGGACAGGGGTTTGTGGCATTCAGGCCAGGGCGACCTCGGCCGCGGCCCCGATCCGCAGCAGCGCCTCTTCGCCCATGGGCCGCCCAAGCAGCTGGAGCCCGCATCCCGGTTCGCCCGTGGGCAGGGTCAGCGCGCACAGCCCCATCAGGTTCCCGATCCGGGTGTTGCGCAGCGCCGCAAGGTTTTCGGTCACGTAATAGTCGTCATCGCGCATCAGCCGCCCGGCATCGGGGGGCAGGATGGGCGAGGTCGGCGTCAGCACCGCATCGAAGCCGCGCACCGCCCGCGCCCAGGCCTCGCGGCAGCGTTCCAGCGTCCGCCAGGCGGCCACGTAATCGGGCCCCGACCAGCCCGCCCCGGCGCGGAAACGCTCAAGGATGCGGTCGAACATCGCCTCCGGATCGGCCTCGATCACCTCGCGCCAGACGCCCCAGGCCTCGGCCGTGAACAGGACGCCGGAAAGCTCCATCGCCTCTTCCAGCTCGGGCACCCGCAGCGGCTCGATCGCGGCCCCGGCGGCGGCGAGACGCGCCACCGCGCGCTCGAACCCCTCTTTCGGCGCCGCGCGCAGATCGTCCAGGGCCACGGTTTCCAGCACCGCCAGCCGCCGCCCCTTCAGGGACGCGCCGCGCAGATCCGCCGGCCGGCCGCCTTCCAGCACCGCCAGCATCAGCGCCGCATCCTCGACCGACCGCGCCAGCGGACCCACGGTGTCGAATTTCGGGCAAAGCGGCACCACCCCGTCGAGGCTGACCCGCCCGGCGGTGGTCTTGAGCCCCACGAGATCGTTCCAGGCCGAGGGGATGCGCACCGATCCGCCCGTATCCGACCCGATCCCGCAGGCGGCAAGGCCGAAGGCCACCGAGGCCGCCGCCCCCGAGGACGACCCGCCCGGCACCGCCTGTGGATCATGCACGCAGGGCGGCGTCGCCTTTACCGGGTTCAGGCCCAGGCCGGAAAAGGCAAGTTCGCTCATATGCGTCTTGCCCAGGCAGACCGTGCCCATCATCGTCGCCGCGCGTAGCACTTCGGCGTCGCGCCCGGGCACCCGCCCCCGCAGCAGATCGCTGCCGGCCTCGGTCACGTCCCCGGCACTGTCGAAGAGATCCTTCCAGCTGATCGGCACACCGTCCAGCGCCGAACGGCGCAGCCCACGACGGGCGCGGGCGCGGGCGGCGCGGGCCTCGGCCAGCGCGCGTTCGCGGGTCACGACCGTATAGATCCTTTCGCGCAGGGGGTGGGCGTCGATCGCCTCCAGAAAGACCCGGGTCAGCTCCACCGGGTCGATTTCGCCGGCACCGATCCCCCGCCCCAGATCGCCCGCCGTCATGGTCAGCCAGTCCTGCATGTCTTCCCCCTGAATCTTCGTCGCGGCGACGGTAGCGGCCCCGTCACGCATGGACAATCCCGCCCGCGCGCGCATATTGCATGGCATGACGACCGACAGCGACATCCTCATCGTCGGCGGCGGGCTGAACGGCCCGGCACTGGCACTGGCCCTGGCCCGGGCGGGGCACCGGGTCACCATCATCGACGCGCTTGCCGAGAAAACGCGCAGGAACGCCGCCTTCGACGGCCGCGCCTATGCGCTGGCGCTGGCGTCACAGCGGCTGCTGGAGGCCATCGGCATCTGGGACCGGATCGCCGATCGCGCGCAACCGATGCTTGAGATCAAGGTATCGGACGGCCATGCGGGCAGCGGCCCTTCGCCCTTCTTCATGCATTTCGACCATGCCGAGATCGAGGAAGGCCCCATGGGCTTCATGGTCGAGGACCGCTTCCTGCGCCGCGCCCTGCTTGACGCCATGAAGGATGAACCCGGCATCACCCGGATCGGCGGCGCCTCGGTCGTGGCGCAACAGACCGGGCCGTCGGGCGTCACCATCACCCTGGACGACGGCAGGAAGCTTGCCGGCACGCTGCTGGTTGGCTGCGACGGGCGCGCCAGCGGCACCGCGCGTCGGGCCGGCATCGGCCGCCACGGCCATGATTACGGTCAGACGGCGCTGGTCTGTGCCATCGCCCATGAATTGCCCCATCACGGCATCGCGCACCAGTTCTTCATGCCGCCGGGGCCGCTGGCCATCCTGCCGCTGCCGGGCAATGTCAGCTCCATCGTCTGGAGCGAGCGGACGGCGACGGCGGCGCGCATTCATGCCCTGGACGACGCCGGCTATCTGGCGGCGCTGCGGCCCCGCTTCGGGGACTTCCTGGGCCGGATCGAACTGGCCGGAAAGCGCTGGACCTATCCGCTCAACCTGACCGTCGCGCAGGACTTCGTGGCCGAGCGGGTGGCGCTGGCAGGCGATGCGGCCCACGGGATGCACCCGATCGCGGGCCAGGGGCTCAATGCCGGGCTGCGCGATGTTGCGGCGCTGGCCGAAGTGCTGACGCTGGCGCGGCGCCGGGGCGAGGATATCGGCGCGCCGCAGGTGCTGGAACGCTACCAGCAATGGCGGCGCTTCGACACGGCCGCGATGGTGGCCGCGACCGACCTGTTCAACCGGCTGTTTTCAAATGACAATCCGCTGCTGCGCCTGGGGCGCGACATGGGCATGGGGCTGGTCGGCGCCATTCCCGCCCTGCGCCGCAATTTCATCCGCGAGGCCGCCGGGCTGACCGGCGACCTGCCTGCCCTGATGCGCGGCCGCCCCATCTGAAGGCGCCAACCTTGCCGCTGGACATGACGACGGGAACGGCCTTACGCTCTGCGCCAGGTCAGGCCCGAAGGTTCGGTTCGCACCCCCGGTCGGTGTGCGAAACGGTTTCGGATCTGTCCGTCACGTGACCGGAGCAGGCCACCGAAGCCCGCCCGGCAAAGGAAACGCAACCAGGGAGGACAAGCAAATGTGCGACGTTTGCGTCATGAATGCCGTGAAGGAAAAGATGCTTTCGCGGCGGCAATTCTTCAGGACCGGCGCTGCCGCGGGCGTTGCCGCGGCAGTCGGCACGGTGGCCTCGGCGCCGCCGGCGCTGGCGGCGGGCCACTCCGACGTGGTGGACATGACCCATGTCTATGACAAGGATTTCCCCACCTATTTCGGCGCTCCCGGCATCGCGCAGGAGCAGAAGTTCAATTTCAAGGAACACGGCTTCAACCTGTTCGAACTGACGATCAACGAACATACCGGCACCCACATCGACGCGCCGCTGCATTTCTCGGCCGACGGCAATTCGGTGGACGAAATCCCGGTCCGCGACCTGGTGATTCCGCTGTGCGTGGTCCACATCCACGAAAAGGCGGCGAACAACCCCGATGCGCAGGTCACACCCGATGACATCAAGGCGTGGATCTCGAAGAACGGGCCGATCCCGGATCGGGCCTGCGTGGCGATGCATTCGGGGTGGGAAAATCATATCGGGTCCGACAAGTTCCGCGGCGCCGATGCGGACGGCGTGATGCATTTCCCCGGCTTCCACATTGAGGCCACGCAGATGCTGATGGAAGAGACCGGCGCCGTCGCCATGGGCGTGGACACGCTGTCGCTGGACTATGGCAAGTCGAAGGATTTCGTCACCCACTACGCATGGCTACCCTCGGGCCGCTACGGGATCGAGAACATGCGCAATCTTGCCAAGGTTCCACCTGCCGGAGCCACGCTGGTGGTCGGGGCCCCCGCGCACAGGGGGGGCTCGGGCGGGCCGGCACGCATCATCGCGCTGGTCTGATGGCAACGGTTCCGTTGATTTCGGACGAAGCGGCCAGCGCCGAGGTGCTGGCCGTCTTCAATGACATTCGCGCCGCGCGGGGCACGGATTACATCAACAATTTCTGGCGCGCGCTGGCCAATGACCCGCCGCTGCTGAAGGCGACCTGGGAACGGCTGAAGCAGGTCATGGGCCCCGGCGAACTGGACCCGCTGGTGAAAGAGATGATCTACATGGCAGTGTCGGTCGCCAATGGCTGCGAATACTGCACCCATTCGCACACGGCAGCGGCGCGGGCAAAGGGGATGACGCCCGAAATGCACGGAGAGCTGCTGGCCGTCATCGCCATGGCCTCGCAGACCAACGCGCTGGCGACCGCCTTGCAGGTGGAAACCGACGAGGTCTTTCGCGGCGAATGACCACCCGACGCGCGCCGGCGGGAAAGGAACGGAATGGCTGAACTGTGGGAACTGTCAGCGGCGGAGATCGCCAGGAAGGTGCGCGATGCTTCGGTTTCGGCGGCCGAGGTGGCCCGCGCGCATCTTGCCCGCATCGACGCCGTCAACCCGGCAATCAACGCCATCGTTCAGGACTGCCGCGACGAGGCACTGGCCACCGCCGCCGCACTCGACGCGGCAATCGCCCGGGGCGAGGATCCGGGGCCGCTTGCGGGCGTGCCGGTGACCATCAAGGTCAATGTGGACCAGAAGGGATATGCCACGACCAACGGGCTGAAGCTGCTGAAACACGCCATCGCGCAGCAGGACAGCCCGGTGGTGGCCAACATCCGGCGCGCCGGCGGCGTCATCGTCGGGCGCACCAACACACCGGCCTTTTCCCTGCGCTGGTTCACCACCAACGACCTGCACGGGCAGACCCTGAACCCGCGCAACGCCGCCATCACGCCGGGCGGATCCTCGGGAGGAGCTGCAGCGGCGGTGGCCGCCGGCATGTGCGCCATCGGCCACGGTACCGATATTGCCGGATCGATCCGCTATCCCGCCTATGCCTGCGGCCTGCACGGGCTGCGCCCGACGTCGGGGCGGATACCCGCCTGGAACGCCAGCGCACCCGACCGCTTCATCGGCGCCCAGATCATGGCGGTTTCCGGCCCCATCGCGCGGTCGATGGACGATATCGAGCTTGCCTTGCGGGCCATGTCCGGGATGGATCCGCGCGATCCGTGGTCGGTGCCGGCGCCGTTCGATTCCGGCCCGTTCGAGCGCCGCGCCGCGCTGGCCGTCGCCCCCGAGGGCATGGCGGTTGCGTCGCCGGTGGCCGAGACCGTGCGCGCGGCGGCGCGCATCCTCGCGGAGGCGGGCTGGACGGTGGAGGAGGTCGAGCTGCCGCCGGTGCGCGAGGCCGCCCGGATCAATGCCACGCTGTGGATGGCCGAAACCCGCTTCGGCGCCGCGGAGATGATCGAGCGCGAAGGCGAACGCGATTCGCAGTTCGTCTTCCGGCTGATGTGCGAAGATGCCGGGCCGATCGACCTGGACAGCGTCATGGAGGCACTGCAAAGGCGGGCGGCGCTGGCCCGGCAATGGGAGCTTTTTCTGCAACGCCATACGCTGCTGATCTGTCCGGTCTCCGCCACCCTGCCCTTCGATCAGCAGCAGGACGTCCGCTCGGACCGGGATTTTGCGGATGTTCTCGAGGCACAGCTTCTGCAACGCGCCCTGCCCGCCCTCGGCCTGCCGGCGATGAGCGTGACAACCGGAATGGCCGCCGGGCGCCCGGTGGGCGTTCAGCTGGTGGCCGGGCGGTTCCGCGAGGATGTCCTGATCGCCGCCGGCCGCGCGCTGGAGGCCGGCGGCCACCGGCCAACGGTGGCCGAGCCTGCCGCGACAGGACAAGCGCCGCGCGCGCACCCTGCGCATCCCGCTCACCCGGCCTGAAGACCCGGTTTCTCGCCCAGCTGCCGACGATAGCGCATCGGGCTCATCCCGGTCCAGTTGCGAAATGCCCGCGAGAACGCCGAGAGTTCGGAATAGCCCAGGCTTGAGGCGATCTCGGTCAGCGGCATGTCGGTATCGGCCATGTAGTGCAGCGCAAGTTCCTGCCGGGCGGCCTTGAGAATGTCTCCGAAACTCAGGCCCCGCTCGCGCAGCTGCTTCTGGAATGTCGTTTCGGGCATTCCGAACAGGCGCGAGATGTCGGCCATCGTCGGCAGTGTCTCGCCCAGATGCATCCGGATCTCGTTCTTGACGGCCTGGGCGAAATCCTGCGGGCTGGCCTGCAATTCGCAGCGGCTTTGCAGGAAGCGCTCCACCACCGAGGCAAGATAGGGGTCCTGATCCGGCATCAAGGCGTCAAGGTCACTGCGGCGGAAGGCGAAGGCATTCGTCCGACGGCCGAATTCGACCGGGGCGCCGAACAGCATCTCGTGTTCGCCGGCGCCGTCGGGGCGCGGGTGTTCGAAGCGCACCTCCAGCGGCGCCCAGTCGGCGCCCAGCGCGGTCTTGAAGATGTTGCAGAACATGCCCAGCGACAGTTCGGCATCCTGGCGCCGTTGCTCGATGCGGCTGTCGATGATGCGGTAGCTCAGCCACAGGATGCCGCTTTCCTGGATCAGCCGGAAGCTGGTCAGCCCCTGATGCGCGGGAAAGAACCTCTCGAGGTTGCGCAAAGCGGCGGCAATGGTCGGCGCGCTGAGCGCAGCATAGCCCAGAACCCCCAGCTGCCGGGGCTGGAAACCGTGCCCGAAACGCAGGCCGATATTGTCGTTTCCGGTCTGCCGGGCGGCCTCTTCAAAAAGCGCGCAATAGGATTTCAGGTTCAGTTCCGCCAGCGGGTTTTCGAGGTCGTCGGTGCTCACGCCGGCACGGCCGAATATCCGGTCCACATCGCCACCGGACTTTTCGAAAAACGAAACCGTGCCTGTTGCCGCGGCGGCCAGGACCTTCGTAGGCCCCTGAAACGTCGCGTCAACGGCTTGGCTGGACTGGTGCATTTCGGGCCCGCCAGAATCGTTGCAGCAGATCGTCGATCAGGCGAAGTATAGGTCATGACCGCATTGCGACAAAACAAAACCTAACTTGTTCACCAACCAGCCGACCGAAACGACAAGGTGATGCCGCAATCGGGCGGGCGGCGGGTGTTAAATTGTGCAGCCCTGCTGTCAAGCCGAGCTTCTGCCCTTTCCGTAATCTTGATCATCAGAATCGGAAAGATCGACAAGGCCATCAACGGGAGGAATGGACCATGAAACTGACACGGCGACAGTTTACCGGGCGCACGCTGGGCGCGCTGGGTGCGCTAGCACTGACACCCGCCGGCGCGGCCTGGGCGGCCGGCGGGCGCGACAACGAGATGAATATCCTCTGCTGGGAGGGCTACAACACCGACGATGTGCTGGGACCGTTCCGCAAGGCCCATCCCGGCGCCTCGGTTCGGGCCGAAAGCGGCACCTCGGACCCCGACATGATCAACAAGCTGCGCGCCGGAGAAATCAACGTCTGGGATCTCATCAACGTCAACCAGCCCTGGGCGCGCGATCAGCTCTATCCCGAAAACCTCATCAGGCCGCTCAACAAGGAGCGGTTCATGCCCTATTTCGAGAAGATGTCGCCGGAGTTCGCCAAGCCCTACCCGCTGGCCTTCGCCGATGACGGCAACCTTCTGGGCATGCCGCAGCGCTATGGGCCATTCAGCTTTGTCGTCAACACCGACAAGATCAGCCGCAAGATGGCCGAGGACGAAGGCTGGAGCCTGTTCCTCGACCCCGCCATGAAGGATCGCTACGGCATCCTGACCTATGACAACTGGAACGTGATCCACATGTGTCTGACGGCGGGGCTGAACCCGTTCGCGCCGGTGGACGAGGCCGGGCAGGCGAAGTTCAGAACGGTGGCCGAACAGCTGTTCGACGGCGCCAAGCTGCTGACCGACGACCTGGTGGCGATGAACACGGCGCTGATCAACGGCGAGATCGACGCCTATTTCACCGGCGGCACCTACACCGCCTCGCCGGCGCGGTTCGACGGCGCCGCCAACATTCGCGGCATCACGCCCAATTCTGGCCCGGTGGGCGGCAAGGGCGGGGTCGTCTGGGTCGAACTGACCTCGGCGGTGAACAACCCGCATCCCTCGCCGCTGGCCGAAGCCTTCCTGGAGTTCGTCCAGCAGCCCGAAATCTGCAAAGTCGTCGCCTTCGCCGAAGGCACCTACAACCCGATCGCGCAGATGGGCAATCCCGAGGTGATGGCACTGTTCGACAAGGACGAACTCGATGCGATCCAGATGGACAGCCTGGAAGAGGAAATGGCGCGCTCGCTCGATTACGCGCCGGTGGCGTCCTATGATGCGCTGATCGACATCTATACCAAGGCGCGCCGTTCCTGATCGGCCCGCCGGAACCGGTCCCGGCGCGGTTGCGTGCCGGGGCCGGATGATCCTCCATCCATACAGGCAACACCATGTCATCGGACGCAATCCTCAGGCTTCGGCGCCTGGTCAAGAAATTCGGCGCCTTCACCGCACTGCACGGCATCGATCTGGATATTGCAGAGGGCGAGTTCCTGACCATCGTCGGCCCCTCGGGCAGCGGGAAATCGACCCTGATCCGCCTGCTTGTGGGGATGGAGGAGGTCACCGAAGGCACCATCGAGCTGCGCGGCCAGCGGATCGAGCAGACCCCGGCCAACGAGCGGCCCACCTGCATGGTGTTCCAGTCGCTGGCGCTGTTTCCCCACATGACGGTGGGCCAGAACATCGAGTTTCCGCTGAAGATCCGCGGCGTTTCGCCGGCCGACCGCCGTCGCCGCGCGATGGAGCTGCTGGACATGCTGCGGCTGCCGCAGGACTATTACGGCAAGGGCGTGGCGCAATGTTCGGGCGGCGAGCGCCAGCGCGTGGCGCTGGCCCGGGCGCTGGCCTTCGACCCCGAGATCCTGTTCTTTGACGAGCCGCTCTCGGCGCTGGACTACCGCCTGCGCAAGATGCTTGAAAAGGAACTGAAGGATCTGCACGCGCGCACCGGCAAGACCTTCGTCTACATCACCCATTCGCTGGAAGAGGCCATGGTGATGTCGGACCGCATCGCCATCATGCGCGACGGCCGGTTCGAGCAGATCGCCATCGCCGACGAGATCTACAGCCGTCCGGTCAGCCGCTTCGTGGCCGAGTTCATGGGCGAGGTGAACCTTTTCGATGTCACCGGCGCCGAAAATGGCGGCCTGATCTCTGCCGATGGGGCGCTTTACGTTAACGGGAACGCATCCGGGATGGGCGTGCAACTGGCCGCCGGAGAGGCGGCAACGCTCATGGTGCGCCCCGAATTCATGCGCTTCCTGCCGCCGGGCGAGACCGCCGATTTCGTCGCCAGCGGCATATTTCACGGCGAATACGAGCTTGGCTCGCGCATCCAGTACGAGGTCAATACCGCCTCGGGGCACACCCTGACCATCGAGAAGCTGCGCGAGGACCGCTTTTCCGGCACGCCGGGAGAGAAGGTGACGCTCGGTTTCGACGCCGAGGCCGCGCACCTGATCCGGGAGGCCCGCGATGGAGCGCGTTGACCGCAAGCTCGGCGTTCTCAGCGCGCTGCCGCTGCTGGCCCTGCTGGCGGTGTCGTTCCTGGCGCCGCTCATGGTCATCGCCATCTTCTCGGTGATGCCGCAGAAGGTGTTCAGCCTGCTGAACGTGCCCGATTTCTCCTCGTTCCGGGTGATCGTGGAACAGGGATATTACCGCTCGCTCCTGTGGTCGCTGGGCATGGCGGCGGTGGCCACGGTGCTGCTGTTCCTGATCTGCTGGCCGCTGGCCTTCGGCATGGCCAAGGTGTTCCGCCGCTTTTCGCTGGTGCTGACCGTGGCCGTGGTGATGAGCCTGTTCGTCTCGGAAAACATCCGCCTGTTCGGCTGGGTGCTGACGCTGATGAAGGGCGGGCTGATCGAGGGCCACCTGCGCGCCTGGACCGGGGTCGGGTTCGACAGCCCGCTTTACAACGTGCCGATCATCGTCTTCGGGCTGGTCTATGTCTATCTGCCGTTCATGCTGTTCCCGCTGGCGCAGGGGATCTCGATGATCCCCGACGACGCGCGGCAGGCTGCCGCGGATCTGGGCGCCTCGCGCGCCCGCATCCTGTTCGAGATCGACCTGCCGCTGGCCGCGCCGGGCATCGTGGTGGGGTCGCTGCTGACCTTCGTGCTGGCCGCCGGGGCGGTGGCAGAATCGAAGATCCTCGGCGGGCAGGCGGTGATCGTCATCGCCGACGACGTAGAGACCGCCTTCACCTTCGGGCAGAACTGGCCGCTGGGCTCGGCGCTGTCGGTGCTGCTGATCCTGATCATCGGCGGGCTGGCGGTGTTCGGGGTCAGCCGGGTGGATCTGGACGCGATCATGGGCAGGAGAAAGTGAGATGGGACCGTCGCGCTCGACCCGCATCGTGCTGCTGATCTACGGGCTGCTGGTGATCGCCTTCCTCTACCTGCCGCTGGTGTCGGTGGGATTCGCTTCCGTTTCCAGGGCGCGCTACCTGACCTTCCCGATCAGGGCCTATTCGACGAAATGGTACGGCAAGGCGCTCGAGAGCGGTTCGGTCCAGGATCTGATCGCGACCTCGCTCAAGGTGGCGCTGATCGTTACCGCCGTGTCGATGGTGGTGGGCTTCTTCGGCGCGCTGGCCTTCGCGCGCTATCGCTGGCGCTACCGCACGCTGTTCCAGAAACTGATCCTGCTGCCGATCTTCTTCCCGCAGATGGTGCTGGGGCTGGCGCTGCTGATCTGGTTCAACGCGCTGGGGATCATCCCGACATGGAAGACCGCCGTCGTGGCGCACCTGGTCTGGATCGCCCCCATCGCCACGCTGATCATCGCCATTCGTGCCTATTCCTTCGACCCCGCGCTTGAGGAAGCCGCCCGCGACATGGGGGCATCGACGGCAACGATCCTGCGCGAGATCACCCTGCCGCTGCTGATGCCCGGGATCGTCTCGGCGGGGTTGTTCGCCTTCCTGCTGAGCTGGGGCAACTTCCCGCTGTCGCTGTTCACCACCGGGGCGGATTCGACCCTGCCCGAGTGGCTCTATGCCAAGATGGTCTCGGGCTATTCGCCGCTGGTGCCCACCCTGGGCGTGCTGTCGGTTGCGGGGTCGTTCCTGCTCATCATGCTGGCCTTTGCCATAGCCTGGCTGGTGCGCTCGATCCGGGCCTCAAGAGAATTGCAGAACTGACCAGAATGGGAGGAAAGACATGCTGACATCGCTCAAGGACAGAAGCGTCATCGTCACCGGCGGCTCGAAGGGGATCGGCCGGGGCATCGCCAAGGTGTTCGCCGCACAGGGGGCGAAGGTGACGATCACCGCGCGCGGCGAAGAGGCGCTGAAGGCGACCTGCGAGGAGCTCAACGCAGCCGGCTGGCAGGTGCGCTACGAGCTGTGCGACGTCTCCGACTGGGACAGCGTGCGCGCCATGGTGGACAGCGCGGCGCAGGCCCAGGGGGGCCTGGACGTGCTGTGCGCGAATGCGGGCATCTTCCCGCAGGCCAAGATCGTGGACATGTCTCCCGCCGACTGGGACCATGTGCTGTCCACCAATCTGCGCTCAGCCTTTTTCTGCGTGAAGGCGGCGATCCCGCATTTCGAAAAGGCGGGCAAGGGGCGTGTGGTGCTGACCTCGTCGATCACCGGGCCGGTCACGGGCTTTCCCGGCTGGGCGCATTACGGTGCCTCCAAGGCCGGGCAGCTGGGGTTCCTGCGCACCGCGGCGATGGAGCTTGCCCGCTACAACACCACCATCAACGCGGTGATGCCGGGCAACATCTACACCGAGGGACTGCAGGACCTGGGGCAGGAATATCTGGACACCATGGCCGCCTCGATCCCGCTCAAGCGGCTGGGCACGGTCGAGGACATCGGCAACGCGGCGCTGTTCTTCGCCTCGGACGAGGCCGGCTACATCACCGGCCAGCAGATCGTGGTGGATGGCGGGCAGATCCTGCCCGAATCACTGGAAGCGATCGACGAGATCTGACGCGGGAGGGGCGGAAAGACCATGTCGCATTCCGAAATGTCGCTTGAGGAGACGCTGCGGTTGCTGGACCGGCTTGCGGCGCAGTCGCTGCCCTTGTGGGACATCCCCGAGGGCGCGACGGCGCGGCTTATCAACGTTTCCGAGAACGCCACCTACCTGGTCGAGGCGCCCGACGGCTGGCGCGCGATCCTGCGCATCCACCGCGAGAACTACCACTCCGAAAAGGCGATCGAGACCGAACTGGCCTGGACCGACGCCCTGCGCGCCGACGGCGTTGTGGAAACGCCCGCGGTCCATACCGGGCGCAACGGGCGGCGTATCCAGTCGGGTATCGTCGAGGGATTGCCGGCGCCGCGCTTCATGGTCCTGTTCGAATTCGTCGAGGGCGACGCCCCCGACAAAAGCGGCGACATGACGGATCACTTCGAAACGCTCGGCGCGATTGCCGCGCGCACGCACGAACATTCCCGCAGCTGGACATGGCCGCCATTCTTCGAGCGGCTGGTCTGGGACGAAAAGGCGGTGTTCGGCCCCGACCCCACCTGGGGCGACTGGCGCGACGGGCCCGAGGTGTCGGGCGAGATCCGGGATACGCTGGAAGAGGTGGAAACGCGTATTCGCGCCCGGCTCAGGGCCTTCGGCAGGGGGCCCGAACGTTACGGGCTGATCCACGCGGACATGCGGCTGGCCAACCTGCTGGTGAAGGGCGATCACATCCACCTGATCGATTTCGACGACTGCGGGCTGGGCTGGTACCTCTACGATTTCGCCACCGCCATCAGCTTCATCGAGGACGATCCGCGCGTGCCTGCGATGAAGGACGCCTGGGTGCGCGGCTATCGCTCGGTCCGCCCCCTTTCGGCCGAGGAGGAGCGAGAAATCGATACCTTCGTGATGCTTCGGCGCATGGCGCTTCTGGCCTGGATCGGGAGCCATATCGAGGCGCCCGAGCCGCAGCAGCTGGCCCACGGCTTTGCCCGCGTGACCGCCGAACTCGGCCGGGACTGGCTGGCGAATTCGCCCTAGGCCATGGGGTGCTGTCAACTTTGCCGCACGACCTGTCAAGCGGCACGGGGGGGAATCACGAATAGTCGGGAAGCGTATGGAGGGAAGTCGCAGTGAGCCAGGCAAAAGAGGAATTTCTGGCCCGTTCCAAGGCCTTCTGGAACCCCGGCAAGACGCAGGACTGGATCGACATGGGCGTCGATCTGGTGATCGACCGGCGCGAGGGATACTACCTTTTCGACATGGACGGTCGCCGCCTGATCGACATGCACCTCAATGGCGGCACCTACAACCTGGGCCACCGCCACCCCGAGCTGGTCGAGGTGCTCAAGGCCGGTACCGAACGCTTCGACATGGGCAACCACCACTTTCCGGCGCTGGCCCGCACGGCCCTGGCCGAGGCGCTGGCCGCCTGTGCGCCGGGCCCGGATTTCCACTATACCGCCTACGGCTCGGGCGGTGGCGAGGCCATCGACATCGCCCTGAAAAGCGCCCGCCACGCCACCGGCAAGCGCAAGATCGTGTCGATCATCAAGGCCTATCACGGCCATACGGGCCTTGCGGTCAAGACCGGCGATGACCGCTTCTCCAAGCTGTTCCTGTCCGAGGACACGCAGGGCGAGTTCGTGCAGGTGCCCTTCAACGATCTGAACGCCATGGAGGACGCCCTGCGCGGGCGCGACGTGGCCGCCGTGATCATGGAGACCATCCCCGCCACCTACGGCTTCCCGATGCCGCAGGAAGGCTACCTGCCCGCGGTCAAGGCGCTGTGCGAGCGTTATGATGCGCTCTATATCGCCGACGAGGTGCAGACCGGGCTGATGCGCACGGGCGAGATGTGGGGCTGCACCCGCTATGGCGTGATCCCCGATATCATGGTGGTGGGCAAGGGCATCTCGGGGGGGATGTATCCCATCGCCTGCGTGCTGCTGACCGAGCGCTCGGGCGCCTGGCTGAAGGAGGACGGATTCGGCCACATCTCGACCATGGGCGGGGCCGAGCTGGGCTGCATCGTAGCAATGAAGACGCTGGAGATCGTCCAGCGCCCGGCGGTGCGCTCGATGGTGCGCTACATCGCCGATTTCATGCGCGCGGGACTGGACGACATCCGCGCGGCATTCCCCGATTTCTTCGTCGGCATCCGCCAGCACGGGGTCATCATGGGGCTGGAGTTCAACCATCCGCAGGGCGCCAAACCGGTGATGAAACGGCTTTACGAAAACGGCGTCTGGGCGATCTTTTCGACGCTGGACCCCCGGGTCCTGCAGTTCAAGCCGGGGCTGCTGCTGACCCAAGCTGACGCCGAGGAGACGCTGCGGATCATGGCCATTGCCGTCGAACAGGCGCGCGAGGACGTGATGGGCGGCCGCCGGAGGATGCTGTGATGGAAGCGGAAATCCGCACGCTGATCGACATTTCCGGCACCCCGGCGGCGCGTCACGGGATGGCCGACATGATGCTCGAACGCGCGCGCTGGGCGACGACCGCATTCGCCCGCTACGATCGCGCCGCGACAATGGCGATCGTCGATGCGGTGGCCGAGCGGGCGCACGACCATTCCGCCCATTTCGCCGAAGCGGTGGTGCGGGAAACCGGCTTTGGCGTGGCCGCGCACAAGAAGATCAAGAACGAGCTGACCGCGAAACCGCTGGTCGATTTCTACCGCGACCAGGATTTCGTCAACGCCCGCGTGGACGAGGCCCGCAAGATTGTCGAGATTCCGCGCCCGGCGGGGGTGATCTTTGCGCTCACGCCTTCGACCAACCCCATCGCGACGCTGCACTTCAAGGTGCTTCTGGCCCTGATGACCCGCAACGCCATCGTCATCAGCCCGCATCCGGCGGCAAGGGAGGCCTCGACCGAAGCCGCCCGCGCGCTGAGCGAAGCGGCGGTGGCCGCCGGCGCGCCCGAGGCGGTGATCCAGATCATCGAAAACCCTTCCATCCCGGTGGTCGAGGCATTCATGGCCTCACCCCGAACGAACGTCATCCTTGCCACCGGCGGCACGGCGATGGTGCGCGCGGCCTATTCCTCGTCCAACCCGGCCATCGGGGTGGGGCCGGGCAATGCGCCGGTCCTCGTGGACGCCTCGGCCGACATCACCAATGCGGCCCGGCGCATCGTGGCGTCCAAGTCCTTCGACAACTCGGTTCTGTGCACCAATGAAAGCGTGCTCGTCACCACGCCCGAGGTAGAGGCGCAGTTGCGCCGCGCGCTGAAATCCGCGGGGGCATATCTGTGCGAAGAAGAGGAGGTGGACCGCCTGCGCCGCTTCCTGTTCCATGCGCGCGGCTTCAACATCGAGGCCATCGGCCGCGATGCCACGTGGATTGCGCAGGAATGCGGCATCCGGGCGCCATCCTCGACGAAGATCCTCATCGCCCCGATCGCGCAGATCGGCGTGGACGAACCGCTGAGCCGGGAAAAGCTGTGCCCGGTGCTGGCCTTCCATGTCGCGCGCACCCGCGAACAGGCGCTGGGTCAGGCGCGCGCGGTGCTGCGCCTGTCGGGGGCGGGGCATTCCGCCGCCATCCACGCCCGCGACGAGGCGCTGGTGATGCGCTATGCCGCAATGGTCGAGGCCTACCGCGTCGTCGTCAACGCGCCCTGTTCGCAGGGGGCGGCGGGATTTGCCACCAATCTTGCCCCGACATTCACCATCGGCACGGGGTTCTTCGGGCGCTCCTCGATCGGCGAGAATGTCGGCCCCCAGCACCTGGTGCACTGGACGCGCATCGCCCACAACGCGGACGCCGACGAACCCTTCGGCAACTACAGCGGGCTGGGGCCGGATTTCCGCGGGCCCTTGCCCACGGCCCCCGCCGACGGCGTGCCCGGCCAGACGCGCCCGCAGCCGCTCCACCCCGCCCCTGCCACCGCGCGCGCCGGCGCCCTCGACGGGCCGACCCGGGACGAGCTGCGCCGGCTGATCGCCGAGGAACTCCGCGACCTGTTGAGAAAGTAGACCATGGCCGAGCTTCGTTCCTTCATCTTCATCGACCAGCTGCAGCCGCAGACGCTGGCCTATATCTCGACCTGGATGCGCGGATCGCTGCCGCGGGCACGCATGGCCGCGCAGATCATCGAGATCGCGCCGGGGCTGGACATCGAGGCGCTGACCGACGTGGCGCTGAAAAGCGCCGAGGTCAAAGCCGGCCTGCTGGTGGTCGAACGCCAGTTCGGCACGTTGGAATTCCATTCCCGCTCGACGGCCGAGGTGCACGCCGGCGCCGAGGCGGTTCTGGACGCGCTGGGCGCCAGCCGCGACGACGTGGCGCCGCCGCAGATTCTGGCCTCGAAGATCGTCACGCGGGTGGACCGCCAGCACGCCTTTCTCATCAACCGCAACAAGCTGGGCTCGATGATCGTGGCCGGCGACAGCCTGTATCTCCTGGAATGCCGCTCGGCCTCCTACGCCATTCTTGCCTGCAACGAGGCCGAGAAGGAGGCAAACATCAAGGTCATCGACTACCGCATGATCGGCGCCAACGGGCGGCTGTATCTGGCCGGTGACGAGGCCGAGGTGCGCAATGCCCGCGACGCGGCCGAGGCGGCGCTGCATGCGGCGGGGGCGCGTTGATGTCGGAGTTGCGCGAGCTCATACGCGAAGTCCTGGCCGAAGAGCTGGGGCGAATGGGCGTGGCGCCGCAGGAACGGCCGCAGGTCACCGAAGAACTGGTGACGATCCGCTCCAACGCCGATCTGGCGGCCTTCGTGAAGCGCCTCTTGCGCGCCGCGCAGGACGGCCGGTTGCGCGCCGACATCGAGGCCGGGCGGCACGTGTTCCGCCTTGCCGACACGGCATCCCCGGCACCGGTGCAGGCCCACATGCCGCTCGCGCCGGCGCCGGGTGCGTCCCACCCGGTCCGTTTCGAACGCGGGCTGGTCGGCGAACGCGACGTGGCCTCGCTGCCGGCCGGAACGCGCACCGTGAGGTTGGGAAAAACCGCCCGTCTGACGCCGCTTGCCCGGGACGAGCTGCGGCGACGGGGTATTGAAGTGGAAAGGTCGGACACATGATCCAGGGCAAGGTGACCGGACGCGTCTGGTCCTCGAAACACATCGAAACCATGCCGGGCGGCGCCCTGCTGGAAGTGACGCTTGAAAACGGTACGACGCTGGTCGCGCTCGACCCGCTGGGCTGTGCCGAGGGGGAAAGCGTTCTGGTCACGCAAGGATCGGTCGCGGCGGCCTATTTCACGAAGATGAAGGCGCCCATCGATGCGCTCATCATCGGCTCCATCGACGAGACATGACCGGGTGTGGCCGGCCCGAAACGAAACCGCAATGACAGGAGACGGAAAAATGGCAAGTCAGGCACTTGGAATGATCGAAACCCGCGGCTATGTGCCGGCACTGGCCGGCGCGGATGCCATGGTGAAGGCCGCCAACGTGGAAATCGTCGCCCGCAACGAAGTCGGCGGCGGGCTGGTTTCGGTGGTGGTTCGCGGCGACGTGGGCGCGGTGAAGGCCGCGACCGAGGCCGGCGCCGAGGCCGCCAACCAGATTGGCGAGGTTGTCGCCGTCCATGTGATCCCGCGGCCGCATGGCGATCTGGGCAAGCATTTCACTGCCATCGCGCAGAAATAACCCTCGGCAAAGGACAGCGCCATGACCGAGCTACGGGTCTATCTGCCAATCCACGATCTGCAGCCACAATTCGCGGCATGGCTGTCCTCGCCGACCCGCGCCAGGGGTTATCCGCCCTACCAGGGTCAGCATTCCCTGATCGTCGAGGTGTCGCCGGCGCTGGCGATTCACCGCATCGTTGACCTGGCGCTTAAGGAAGCCCCGGACATGGAGCCCGGCCTGCTCTTCACCGAGCGCCAGTTCGGCCTGCTGGAGCTTCATTCCGACGATGCCGCCGATCTCGATGCCGCTGGGCGGGCAGTCCTGAAGGGGATCGGGGCGAAATCCTCGGATCAGCTGGCGCCCGAGATCCTGTTCCACGATATCATCGAGGACATTTCGGACCAGCATGCGATCATCCTCAACCGCACCCGCGACGGCTCGATCCTCGTGCCGGGGGTGTCGCTGCTGATCTTCGAGATGGCCCCGGCGCTTTTCGCCTGCGTCGCCGCGAACGAGGCCGAGCGCGCCGCGCCGGCGGCGGTCATCAACGACGTGCAGATGATGGGGGCATCGGGGCGGGTGTTCATGTCGGGCACAACCGCCGATCTTGAGCGCGCCCGCGACGCGATCATCGCCACGCTGGAGGGGGTGAAGGGGCGCAAGCGATGAGCGACTGGAAATCGGCCTTTCGCAGCTTCTACTATGCCAATGCCGATCCGCCGGAGGACATCCGCCTGCGGCCCGAAGAAACCGCCGTGCTGGTGATCGACATCCAGAACACCTATCTGGAGCCCAAGGACGACCCCGACGAAAACGCCGCCTGGGAGCCCTTTTTCACGCGAATGCGGGAAACCGTCATTCCCGGGGCCGCGCGTCTGATCGACTGGGCAAGAGGGGCCGGGATCGAGGTGATCTTCGCCCGCATCGCCTGTCTGAAGCGCGACGGCCGCGACCGATCGCTGAGTCAGAAGAAGCCCGGCTTCAACTACCTGTTGCTGCCCAAGGATCGGGAAGACAGCCAGATCGTGCCGGAACTGGCGCCGGGCGACGATGACATCACGATCGTCAAGACGACGGACAGCGCACTCACCGGCACCAATCTGCGGCTGATCCTGCACAATATGGGCATCCGCAACGTGATCGTCGCCGGCATCTTCACCGATCAATGCGTAAGCTCGACCGTCCGGTCGCTGGCCGATGAAAGCTTCAACGTGGTGGTGGTCGAGGATTGCTGCGCCGCCGGAACCGAGGCGCTGCACCGCCACGAGCTGGAGGTCATCAACATGATCTATTGCCATGTGGTGGCGCTGGAGGACGTTTCGGATTTCCTGATCTGAACCCGACGGGGGAGCGGAACTTCGCCGCCCCGGGCACGAAACGGTGAAGCCGGCGCGCTTGTGCCGTCGCGGCAAGTCCGGTTGAATATGCGCATGGCATCGGCCCGGGATCGCGACACATGACCGACCTGCTCTTGTCAAACGAAGGCCCGCTTCGGCTTGCGGTATTCCTGGGCATCCTGATCGTCATGGCAATCTGGGAGGTCGCCGCCCCGCGCCGCCGGATAGAAATCCCCCGCCTGATCCGCTGGACCAACAACCTGGGCGTCGTGGTGCTCGACACGATCCTGGTGCGGCTGACCTTTCCGGTGGTGGCCGTCGGCCTGGCCCTGGTGGCGCAAGACAGGGGCTGGGGCCTTTTCAACATCTTCCAGGTCCCGGAATGGGTGGCGATCGTCGCCTCGGTCGTGATCCTCGATTTCGTGATCTACCTGCAGCACGTCCTGTTCCACGCAGTCCCCGTGCTGTGGCGGCTGCACCGGATGCACCACGCCGATCAGGCCATCGACGTGACCACCGGGTTGCGGTTCCACCCGATCGAGATCCTGCTGTCCATGGGGATCAAGCTGGCCGCCGTCCTGGCGCTGGGCCCGCCGGCCGTGGCGGTTCTGATCTTCGAGGTGCTGCTCAACGGCACCGCCATGTTCAACCACTCCAACATCCGGATACCCCCGGCGGTGGATCGCATCCTGCGCCTGTTCGTCGTCACCCCCGACATGCACCGCGTCCACCATTCGATCATCCGGCGGGAAACCGACAGCAATTACGGCTTCAACCTGCCATGGTGGGACCGCCTGTTCGGAACCTACATTGCGCAGCCGCAAAAGGGGCACGAGGGCATGACCATCGGCATCGAACAGTTCCGTACCCGGCGCGACCAGTGGCTCGACCGGATGCTGATCCAGCCCCTGCTCGGACCCGCCAACGGTCCCGATCCAGATGACAGGAAAAAGGCGGTCCGACCGGCCCCGCAAGACGACTGACCCGCATCCGCCCCGCAGACCCGGCACCGCCCGACCGCGAGCATCACCTCCGGCCGGCGCGCCGTCCCTTCCGACCCCGGCCGAGGTGGATATCCACAAGATGCCGCACGGCCATATGCCTTCCGAAACTGTCCCTGACCGCATCCCGCAGCTTCGCTTTCTCGGGCTGAAGGCGATCAAGCCCGTCGTTCAGATCCGAGACCGCGCGCGCACACCAGAGGCTCCATGCGGAATGGATTTCCGGGTGTCTCATCGCGGAAAGGCCCTCGCGCCCGGCCGTGGCGGCCGCCTGCCGTTCGCGGATACTGTCGATGTCATGGCGCAGTCTTCTTTCCTCGGCCAGCACCACCTCAAGCCGGGCGGATGCCTTCAGAAAGATGACCTCTGCGACCTTGTTCAAGCGCTCCAGATCCCGCTTCTTCATCAGATCCCCCGCCTGGCCCGTGCCCGCATGTCTTCGGCGAAACGAATGGCCATCGCGACGGGGCGATAGAAGGTCTCGTCGATCTCTTGCCCCAGTTCTACGGAGGAATACAGTGAACGCGCCGTCGGCGGATCGGAATGCACGGGAACACGCGCCTCTTCCGCGACTCGGCGCATGGTGAGCGCAATCTCGTCCACCCCCTTGGCCACGCAGACAGGCGCGGTGCCCGGCCGGCGTTCCCATCTCAGCGCAACCGCAAAATGCGTCGGGTTGACGATGACGACGTCGGCCTTGGGTACCTCGGACAGCATCTGGTTCGTGGCAATTTCCTGCGCCCGTCGCCGCCTTTGCCCCTTTGCATGTGGATCGCCTTCGGATTCCTTGACCTCTTCCTCCAACTCCTTCCGGGTCATCCTGTTGCGCTGAAGATACTGAAATCGTTGCCAGACAAGATCGATCACCGCGATCGGAACCGAAACGGCGAGTACCACAAGCAAGGCGCCATCCAGGAATTTCACTGCCCCGATGGCGGCAATGCGCCCTTCCAGATCGAGAAGCGCGACGATGTCATCCTCTCGCGTGCGGACGAACTGAACCGTGACAAGCACGAAAATCGCACTTTTGGCGACATTCTTCGCAAACTCCACCATTGTGGCGCGTCCGAACCTCTTGGAGAGATTCCTGGCAAGGGAAAGCCGTTCCGGCTTCGGCGCCAGATTGCCGCCGGTCAGGGTCAGCCCCCGCTGCAGGATCAGCACGCCAAGAACCAGGACTCCGGGCAACGCCAGAAAAACGGCAACCGCCTGCAAGGCCGACAGAACGCGCGCTCGAATGGCCGCGCCATTTCCCGCATCGGGAAAGGCGGCAAGCGAGTTCGCTTGCTCCATGAACGACCCGAGCGCGCTTATGGTTTCGGGCGCTTTCGAATATGCGAAAACCAGCGCCGCAAGGTACAGGCCCGCATAGGATGCTGCCGCCAGCAAGTCGGTCGAACGCGCGATATCGCCACGCGAACGCGCCTTTTCCAGCTTCCGGGCCGTTGGCTGGTGGGATTTTTCCTGCGCACTATCCTCGCTCACGGCCCATCCCCCCACATCGGCCCCCAGAGCACATTCAACGCCCCCTGCCAAGCGGCCAGAAGATACGGCGCGGTCAGAAAAAGAAGGTAGAGCGCCAGAAGCGAAATCAGCGGCGCCCCCACCAGGGCCACCATCATCTGTGGCATTGCGCGGTTCAGCACACCCAGTGACAGGTTGTAGATCAACGAAATCACGAGGAATGGCGCGGCGAACGCCACTGCCAGGGAAAACGCCTTGGAAACAAGAAGGACGATGCCCTGAACCGGTACCCCGAAACCGATTTCTCCTCCGATCGGGAACAGCTCGAACGACGCCTGCAAGAACTCTGTAAAGCGTACCAGGATTCCCGATGAGGCCAGAAGATACATGCCCGCCATTGAAAGAATCTGACCGATTGCCGGGGCAGGTTCGACCGCGTTGCCGCCCGCAAGCTGCGACAGCGCCGTCGAATTGGCCGCGATTGATCCGGCAATTTCCAGTGCGTATATTGCAAGGCGGAATACGAAACCGGTGAGGAGGCCGAAGAGAACTTCGATCAGCGGGATCCTGACGGCGTCCACGGGGTTTGCCGGCTCCACGCGGATGTCGAACAGAAAAACCGCCGATACGGAAAGTGAAAAGGCGATCGATGCCCGCAATCGCATCGACACGACCCCGTCGCCGAACCCGGGAAACATCAGCAGCATCGCCATGGCCCGAGAAAATACAACCAGAACGGGGTAGCCCTGTCGCAACAGGATGGCCGTCAATTCCTGTCCATCGGTCATGGCGCAATCACCGCGATCAGGCTTGGTCGCGCCTCCATTCCGATCTCTTCGAAGGACATCACCGGGTTGGGAAGGTTTCTTGCCCTGGTCACGGACTGCAGAAACCGCCTCCATCTTGACGACACGGCGACCACAGCCGTAACCCCCGACTGCGCGGCCCTCTCCGCGTGTTCCACGATCTGGTCGGAAAGTTTCTCGGCAAGTTCGGGCGGCAACGCCACAACGGGAAAGGCGGCCTCGGTTCGCACCTGACAGGATTCGAAGGTCTCTTCCCAGCGGGGCGAGATCTGAAGAAGCGGCACCCGGCCATCCTCGTCGCGCGCTTCTGCCACGAGTTGAAAGCTCAGGCGCTTGCGGACCAGTTCGCACAGAACTTCCGGCTGTGTCGTCGTCTGGCGTGCCTCGGCAATGGTTTCGAGGATCACGGGAAGATTGCGGATCGACACTCGTTCCTCAAGCAGCAGACGAAGAACCTCGTGAAGGGTTTCCAGTTGGACCTTGTCCGGAATCAGTTCGTCAAGAAATTTTCTGTTGGCCTCGGCGCGCGCCGGATCCGAGAGATTCGTCAACTCTGCAAGGAGTCGCCGCAGGGATTTCAGCGTCAGAAGACGGGAGAGGTTTTTCCTCACGATTTCAAACAGATGTGTTGCCAGGATTTCCGGAGGAGTGACCACAGTTGCGCCGGTCAGAACGGCCGCTTCCTGATCCTTCTTCGAGATCCACCGGGCCGGCGCACCGTAGACAGGTTCCTCTACCTCCTTGCCCGCCGGCAAGGCGTCACTCCTCTCGGGAGCAAGAGCCAGAACCAGATCCGCATGCAAGACCCCCCGGGCCTGCTCGACCCCCTGGATATGGATGACGTAGGTTCCTGCTGGCAGTTCGGGTTGATCAGTCAACCGTATTTCCGGGAGAATCACCCCGAACGTGCGGGCCACATGCGTCCGCATGTTTGAAATGCGCGCGTCGAGCCCGGTTCCCGCATCCAACACCATCGAAACGAGATCCGGGGCAAACTCGATATGAATGTCATCAAGATCCAGTATGTCGCCGAGAACAGGGGTTTCGGGCGCGGCGTCTCCCTCGTCGGCGATTTCAGCCGTCGCCTCCTGTTCCGCCTCGCGCTGCCGAACCTTGTAGGAGATTCCCGCGAGGAAAAGCGCTCCGGCCATGAACGGGAAAAAGGGCAGCCCGGGCACAAGCGCGAAAACCCCCAGGAGAACGGCCACCGAAGCTAGCGCCGAAGGATTCCTGCCGAGCTGACCGAAAAGGGCGATATCCGTCGGTCCGGACGTCCCACCGCGCGCCAGTAGCAGGGCTGCCGCAATGGAAATGATGACGGCGGGAATCTGGGTCACGAGACCATCGCCGACCGTAAGAATCGCGTAGGTTCGGAATGCATCCGCGACCGGCATGCCATGAACGAAGATGCCCATTGCCAACCCGACCAGCAGATTCAGAAGAGTAATCAGAACCCCTGCGATTGCATCCCCCTTGACGAATTTCGACGCACCGTCAAGAGAACCGAAAAAGGTGGTTTCCTGTTGTTCGAGTTCGCGCCGCCGCTTTGCCTCTTCATGAGAAATCGCCCCGGCCGAAAGGTCACTGTCAATAGCCAGTTGCCGGCCAGGCATTCCGTCCAGAGCGAATCTTGCGCCGACCTCGGCCATCCGGGCGGCGCCTTTCGTGATCACGATGAAATTGACGATGAGCAACACGCCGAACACCACCAGTCCCAGAAACGCGTTTCCGCCCATTACGAAATTCGCAACGCCTTCGATCACATCACCCGCCGCATCGGTTCCCGTGTGACCCTGCCCAATGATCAGCTTTGTCGATGAGACATTGAGCGCGAGCCGCAACATGAGGGATGCGATCAGGGCGGTCGGGAAGGAAGAAAAGTCCAGCGGTCTGTCGATGAACAGCGTGACCGAAAAAATGAGGATGGCCAACGCGAAAGATGCTGCCAGACCTGCATCCAGAACGACCGCAGGAACCGGGAGAATCATCATCAGGATGACCGCCATGAGAGCCATGGCTAGCGCGACAGTCGGGGACATGATCGCCTGAATTGCAAACCGGTTCACAGTGTTTCTTCCCTCGATGGCCGCCCACTGCCAATGGCGCATTCAGAACAGCGGGCCCGTCCTTTCCCGCAAATTCACAAGCGGAAGGTTAGTTTTTCGTGAAAATGGTGCAATTTCCGGGGTCGAGTTCGGCAGGATATCCGGGGCCGGGATCGACGGAGAGCCCTCGATCCGCTGTTCGGCGCGCATTACGCGTGCCACATAGGCTTCGCTCAATACCCTTGTGCGAGAATGATAGGCACCAACCGCCTCGCGCCACGTCCCGTATTCCTGAAAAAGCTCAACAAGATATCTGGCGGCCCCCTCCGCATTGGCACGGGGCGAGAACATTTCTTCCAACCCCTCGAATTTCGATCCATGCCAGCGGTAATTCAACTGGAAACATCCAACATCAAAGGATCTGACCCCCCGGTCGATCAAGGCCGACGCATATTTCACAGCCTCTTCCTTCGAGCGGAAGCGAAGCCCTTTGCTGCGCACATTTATCGTCCACGGCCAAGGCGCGAAGACTCCGTCGCGCGTCAGGCCGGATTCCACCCGCCCGATCGCTTTCAAAGTCTTGCGGGATATACCGAAAATCCGGGCCGCCCGAGTGGCTTCGCGGTCGCATATCTCGATCTCGCGGATCGGCCCGACAACCGGGAACCTCGTGGCAGTCAGGACCGACGGCGACGAGAAGGCCAGGTTCGGAGTCAGAATTTCACGCAGACTTGCCAGCAGGATCACAAGGGACCGCAGTTGCCACGACAACGCCCTTGCAGCACCGATCATCCCGGCCTCAGCTCTGTTGCCGCGCAACCGCGAGCAACCTGCTCTCGCGGGACAGCAGGCGGCGCAATGCCTTCAGGCAGCGATAGTATTTCTCCGATACCAGCGCTTCGGTCGCATCAGCGAGTACCGAGCGACTGTCGGCATCGGTAAAGATCTGGCTGAGCTCCTCGATGCGGCGCAGGAGCATCTGGCGCGCCGCCTCCGGCTCAAGGTCACCGGTCAGAACCAGCTGTGCCGCATAGCAGACCCGCTTTACCGGCGTGTTGGCATCGCCGGGGTGAATGGCGTCGCGCAGGCGCAAGATGTTCGCACCCGTTGTCAGGATGGAAAGCCGGCAACGGCGATCGCCATTCTCGATCACGGCGCCGTTGATCAGCACCCGCTCCTTGGGTGCAAGTTTCAGAACAAGCCCGGGCATCTATTCGGTCTCTCCGCGAAGGCCGCGCATGATCGCGGTATTGATGTCCACCAGGGGTGCGGCGGAGGCCTCACCCGACAACACCTTCGGCGTATGGTGATGCGTGAAACGCGCAAGGTAGAAGATCCGGGCCCGCAAATCCCTGGGAAGCGCATTGTCGTTGTCCGCGACCTGGGTGGCGAAAACCGTCCACAGGCGCGTATTGTCATGCAGCGCTGCTGCGAGCTCGGGGAAATGCCCGTCTCGCTCGGCGTTCGAGATGCTCCGCGTAATCCGAGCCAGAATATTGTACTCCAGACCACGGCCGGTTCGAACCGGAGCGGCGACATCGGAATAGGCCCATTTCTGTTGTGAAGTTTGCTTCACGTCAAAACCTCATCAAGGTTGGAAATGAGTGGATCGGAGCGATTTTCGCTCCGATCCAGTTCTGCTCAACGGAAGAGCGCCAGGATCGTCTGGGGCGACCGATTGGCAATGGACAGGGACTGAACGCCCAGCTGCTGCTGTACCTGCAGCGACTGAAGCCGCGCCGAAGCTTCTTCCATGTTGGCATCGACCATCGACCCGATCCCGGCCTCGAGCGAGTTGGTGAGGTTGGAGACGAACTCGGCCTGGATCGAGATACGCCCTTCGGCCGAACCGAACGAGGCTGCAGCATCGATCGCGGTTCCGATCAGCGTCTCGATGGTGGCCAGCGCAGAGGATGCGCCGCTTGAGGTCGAGACGTCGATATTGGCCATGGCCCCCAGACCACCGGATCCGGCATTGGTGAACTGACCGCTGACGGTCAGATCAACGGTACCGGCATTCGTGAAATTCAGTGTACCAGGCGTCCCGCTGTCGTAATCGACCGTCAGACCGGCAATACCCAGATTGTCGATCTTGTTCTTCAAGGCGACCGCAACGATATCGCTGGTGGTCGTCGCGGCCGCATCATCCGCAGTCACCGTGTACGACACGGTCTTGCCGGCCACGGTCAGGCTGACCTTGTCCCCGGCAACGAACGCCGCACCGTTTTCGGCGATCTCGATCTGTTGGTTCCCACCGCCACTGTTGAGGTTGAAGGCAACCACATCGCCATTGACGGAGGCACCGGTCGAACTTCCGCTGAAGATATCGTTGGCAACATATCCCCCAGTCGAAAGATCCTGGGCCGTGACCGTGATCGAACTGGTCGTCACGTTGCCGGCATTGTCACGATCGAGCGACGCCAGAATGGATGCCGAAGCGACAGTTCCATCCACAAGATTGAGTCCGTTGAACTGAGCGGCACCAATGACCGACTTGATCTGATCCTTCAACGCCGTCACGTCGGCATTGATCTTGTTCCGATCCACGTTCGCTTCCTGCGCCGCGACGATCTTGCCTTTCATCTGGGTCAGCAAATCGGTAACCGTTTCCGCGGCGTTCCTGGCGACGGATACGGTGGACTGCCCCAACGAAAGGCTGTCGGCGATCGCCTTGAAGCCCTTGACATCCGATTCCATCACCTTGGAAATCGCCCAGACCGCCGAGTTGTCCTTGGCGGTCGCGACACGCTTGCCGGTTGAAATCTCGCTTTGCACGCTTGCGAGATTCTTGTTGATGCTCTGGAGTGTCTGCAGCGCGACCATCGCGCCATTGTTCGTCAGAATGCTGGACATTGCTTGTTCCTTCAGTCGCAGGCGTTTCCGCCCAATCTCATCCCGCCCCCTCGGGACGGATCACACGTCTTTCTGACCACTGCGATGGCCGAACCGGCCCCGCGCCACCCGCTGATCGGATGCCCCGACACTCTTGCCTTTCATCTCCTAACGAACGGCTAAGACGTGATCGCCGGTTCTCGAGGATTTGAATCGATTTTCGCTCATGCCCGTTTTTCCAGCTTCGGGCGCAAAATTGTTGCGGCGTTCTCCCGCTTGCCATCCCTGCCGTAGGTCACCAGGCCGTTACAGACCCGGCGAAGCTCTTCAAGCCGGTTGGAAACGGCCCGGATTCCCTCCATCGCGCAGGCCATAAGCCTCTGGTTTCGCGCCATGTTTTCCCGGATTTCGCGCAACCCTTCATTGTCAGGAGGGAAGGCTGCCTCGAGCTGCGCCGCCAATTCCTCCTTGCGCCGTGCGATGTCCTGCAGATCCTTCAACTTCCCGCAAAGCAGAGTGCGCCGCTCCTCTTCGAGAAGATCCGCCATTTCGGATAGATCGAAATACGAATCAGCGGCCATTCTCACGCTCCAACAATTGCCGAAACAGGACATCCGCCAGCCCGATACCCCCGGCATTCACGATTTCCCGGGCCTGAGCCTGCACGAGAAGCGAGCCGAACTGCTCTTCGCCGATCCCGCCCCCCATCCTTTCCGAACTCTTTCCGAGGCCCGCCAGGGACAACATTTCGGCAAGAAAGACCGCCTCCATCGCGCGCGAGGCCTTCGCGAGCGCGTCCTGCGTTCCCTTTTCGACCAATGAAGCAGTACCCGTTCCGACAGCTTGAACTGTCATGAAATTCTCCCTCGAACAATTTCGACCGCCCGCATCCTTGCTGACTCGAGTTAAAAAATCCGAAACCGAATCCTGCCATTTCTACCCTTGGACAAACGGCGAATTGGTCATGGCTGTGACGACATTTCAACTGAATGCGCGAACGAACGATGCAATCGGGATATCTGCGACTCCGGGGGCAGCGCGTGTCGTATCTTCCGCTACCGGGGAAATGACGGGGCAGGGCTTCACCCGCGTTTTCGATGCACTCGACGGCGAAACGGACATCACGGTCGGGGAAAAGGGAGCGAACGGCAAATCCACCGCAGACAAATCGGAGAAGCCGAATCGCGAAGCCGCGGTTTCGGATTCGCCGAATGGGGAAAAGGAAAGCATCGATGATTCGGCCGAAGACATCGGGACAGGTCCGCCCCTTTCTGTCGAGATGGGGACCAGCATTCCGGCGCGAAAGGAGGCCCAGTCTTCAGATGATCTGACCGGGCAGGACAGGACCTCGCAGTCGGCTCGCAATCTTCCGTCTCAGGTCGCTGATATCTCCTCCTCTTTCCGCGTCGAAGCGATTGATCTGGATGATGCGCCACCCGATCAATCCCGCTTGGGTACCATTCCCGACGTACAGATCGGTCTGATGGCCGAGGGATCGAGGCCCGGCGCATCCATCGGCAGTGGCACGGCAATGCCGGAATCCCCCGATGGGGCAGGGATGAACAGCGCCTCGACACCGGACACAACGCTTCTCCACGAATTCGGAAACGAAGATGACCGGTCATTCTTCGGAAAGAACGTGCACGAACCCGATACAAGGGACCGACAACCGGTCTCGGCTCAAGCGGCGGCCATGGATGGCCGCGAGTCGAAGGGTGATATCGGGCGCGACGGGGCATCCTTTCCGAGCCGGAACCCGGGATTGAACGAGTCGAACTCCATCCCCGCATACCCGAAAGGGGACACCATTGCGGCAGGGGCAAGAAACACGCCCGGGGATTTCGAAGCTTCCGCGTCCGGAGCGAATGGCGTGTCGCAGGGCTCGCCATCCGCGATTGCTCTGTCCGATCCGGGACGATCGGCTTTCCCGTCTTTACCGGACATTCCCGAGCGCGAACGGCCATATGACCGCATAGATGCCGTCTCTCTGCCCCCGGCGCAACGGGATCCGGCATTCGCAGGATTCTCTCCGGCAACACGTCCGGTTCTCCATGCCTCCTTTCGCCCGGACATGACCCGAGAGATGGCAATCCTGATTCACAGAAAGACCGACAGGAATTTCGATATCTCACTTCAGCCGGAGGAGTTGGGGCACGTCCGGATGTCCTTGCGGGTGGACGACGCCGGCATTTCCGTGTGGATTTCCGCAGATCGCCCGGTCGCGCAGGATCTGATGCGCCGCCATGCGGATCAACTGGCGGCCAACCTGCATTCCCTGGGCTACGAGGGCGTCAACATCGAATTTGCCGATCATGGCAGTGGTGCGCCCGGCAGCGGCGCACATGTCGCGAACCGGCAACCGGATGCGAAGCATGGCGCCGAAGATGCCTCGGGACCGACCGAGGTGATCCGCCTTCTCGATGAAACCCGACTGGATCTGAGGATCTGACGAAAATGGAACTTTCAGCTTCTTCCCCCCTGCCCGCGACGCTCAGGCCCGAGGGCACGCAACCGGGAACCCGTGATTCGTCTCGCACCGGCCTCACTTCCGACTTTCAGACCTTTCTCAGGATGCTTACGGCCCAGGCCCGGAACCAGGATCCTCTCGAACCCGTCAACTCGAGCGAATACGCCGCGCAACTGGCCCAGTTCGCAATGGTGGAGCAACAGGTGAAGACCAACGAAGCCCTGACGGCCCTGGCAAGCCCGACGAGCGATCTCAATCGAGCCGGTCTCGCCGGCTGGGTCGGGCTCGAAATTCGGACAACGACCGGCACGCCGTTCTCCGGAACGGCGATCCCGCTCTCCGTCACACCTGCCGCCGGCGCCGATCGGGCGAGTCTCGTCATTCTCGATTCGTCCGGAAATGAAATCGGCCGGGAGGATCTTCCCCCCTCGGTTCGGAACTTCTCGTGGACAGGCCAACGACCGGATGGATCGACCTATCCCCCCGGCACCTACGGCTTCTCGGTCGAATTTTTTGCGAAAGATAGCTCCCTCGGCCTGCGCCCGGCCGAAAGCGCCGCGCAGGTGCGAGAGGCGCGGCTGGAAGACGGGGCCGTCATGCTGCAACTGGACGACGGGCGATCGATCCCGGCCGCTTCCGTGATTGCCGTGCGCCAACCGACCGGCAAGGCCCCCTTGCACGACCCCGCCGGCGTGGCTAGGCAGGGCTCCGGCCCGGAAACTCTGACGGAGACCAGTTCTGCAAGCGCTGCCGCATCCTCCGCCGCATTGTTTGATCGCTGATCTCGTCAACACGGGAACCGCGGCTGCCGATACCGGTTTCAGGCCTCTTGGCGGTGGGCGAACCAACGATGTCTGGGCATTTCGATCCGCGAAGGGCGCAGAGCTGGTCCTGAAAACCTATGCCACGGGGGCAAACAACCCGTTGTTTCGGAACGACCCTGCAAGCGAACGCCTGTGCCTGAAATGGCTTGACGGTACCGGGCTGGCGCCACGGCCCGTGGCGACCGGCACCTCCGGGGGCCTCGCCTGGCTGATCTACCGCCATATAGAGGGCCGAACCTGGCGCCGAGGCAGTGCGCGCGTCGCGCAACTGCTGCGGCGGGTTCACGAATTGCCCCCACCCACCGGCCTGCCCGTTCAAGCCGGGGGCAGCCGCCAGCTTTCCCGGCAGGCCGAGAAAATCCTCAGCCGTTGCCCGCCCTCGTCACGGCGGCGGCTGAAGGGACCCGGGCCGGTGGCGCATGTCGACCCCGCTCCGAAACTCTGCCTCGTCCACGGCGATCCGGTGCCCGGCAACATTGTGGTCTCGAACCGCCGGATCGTTCTAATCGACTGGCAGTGCCCCATGCTGGGTGATCCGGCCGAAGACCTCGCCATTTTCCTGTCGCCGGCGATGCAATTCCTCTATCGGGGCTCACCCCTTGCGCGTGCGGAACGACAGGTGTTTCTGCACGCCTATCCTGACCGCGCAACAGTGGCGCGGTTTCTTGTGCTGGAGCCATGGTTCCATTGGCGCATGGCCGCCTACTGCCTGTGGCAGGCCGGTCGGGGCAGGTCCGAATATGCCCGGGCGTTCGAGCTGGAGCGCAAGGCGCTGGCCGCTCAGGCGCCGGCGGATCGCGAGTCCCTGCCGACCGAAACGTAATCGGTGAACCCCGCGCCGATGATCTCGTCGGCCGAATAGACATTGCGCAGATCCGCCATCGCCGGGTTGGCCATGACCCCGGCAAGTCGCGGCAGATCCAGCGCCCGGAATTCGTTCCACTCCGTCAACAGCACCAACGCATCCGCCCCCTCGGCCGCCATATAGGCATCTTCGACCCACTCGACGCCGGGCAGGAGCGCCTCGCCTTCACGCCGCCCCTGCGGGTCAACCACCCGCACCCGAGCGCCCGCGCCGATCAGCGCCGGAACGATGGTCAGCGAGGGCGCTTCACGCATGTCGTCGGTGTTTGGCTTGAATGTCACGCCAAGCACCGCGATTACCTTGCCGGCCACGCGTCCCCCCAGAAGATCGACGATCTTGTCCACCATCCGACGCCGGATCTCGTCATTCACCTTGATCACGGTCTCGACGATCTGCATGGGCACCGCGTGGTCCTGCCCGATCCGGGCCAGAGCGGTTGTGTCCTTGGGAAAACACGACCCTCCATAGCCGGGCCCGGCGTGCAGGAACTTGTTGCCGATCCGGCCATCCAGCCCCATACCCTTGGCAACCTGTTTCACGTCGGCACCCACCCGTTCGCACAGGGCTGCAATTTCGTTGATGAAGGTGATCTTGGTGGCCAGGAAGGCGTTGGCCGCGTATTTTATCATCTCGGCGCTTTCCAGATCGGTGGTGATGATCGGAAACTCGCGCAAGTAAAGCGGGCGGTAGATTGCCGCCATGACCGCCGCGGCACGGTCGCTCTCGACCCCGACGATCACACGGTCGGGGCGCATGAAGTCGTCGATGGCAGCGCCTTCGCGCAGAAACTCGGGGTTCGAGGCAACATCGAATTCGGCCTGCGGGTTGGCCCGCGCAATCACCTTCTTCAACTGCCGGTTGGTGCCCACCGGTACCGTCGATTTGGTCACCACCACCGCATAGCCGGTCAGGGCCCCGGCGATCTCTTCGGCGGCGGACAGGACATAGGAAAGGTCCGCATGCCCGTCTCCGCGCCGGGTCGGCGTGCCCACCGCGATGAACACCGCATCCGCCCCGGCCACGGCCGCCGCAAGATCGGTTGTGAAGGAAAGCCGTCCGGCCGCGACATTGGACTCCATGAGGCGATCAAGCCCGGGTTCGTAAATTGGAACGATACCCTTGTTCAACTGGCCGATCTTGTCGGGATTCTTGTC
Organism: Piezobacter thermophilus; assembly: GCF_055386745.1. Lineage (NCBI taxonomy): Bacteria > Pseudomonadati > Pseudomonadota > Alphaproteobacteria > Rhodobacterales > Paracoccaceae > Piezobacter > Piezobacter thermophilus. The sequence goes on from NZ_AP042380.1 coordinate 3,111,219, forward strand.
CACGCAGACGACCTCGTGCCCGAAATCGGAAAAACAGACCCCCGACACCAGGCCGACATAACCCGTCCCGATCATCGCAATCTTCATCTCGACCTGCCTCTTGCCATGGCTGAAATACGCCTGCCTTGCGTGATCCCGTCGCGGCTGTCAACCGTGCGGCGCGGTCAAAACAGGTCGCTCAGCCCCAGCAGCCCGTAGAGCGGCCACATGAGCGCCCGCCGCACCCGCCCCAGCGGAAAGCGCCGCATCGCCTCGCGCATGGGGGCCGGAACGGGGGGCTCCGGTCGGCGGCCCAGGGCCAGATCCGCCAGCAGCCGCCCGGCATGGCTTCCCATGGCGACCCCGTTGCCGTGATAGGCAAGCCCCGCGAACATGCCCGGCGCGCCGGGAACCGGGCCCACATAGGGAACACGGTTGCGGGCCAGACAGACCATCCCCGACCAGCTGTGCGTGGCCGGAACATGCGCCCAGGCAGGGAAGAGGCGCTCGAAATCCCGGCGCGTCGCCCTGCGGGCGGCGGCCTCGGCCCGGGGCGAGGCCATCAGCCCCCCGCGCCGCCCGAACAGGAAGCGTCGGTCCGGCATCAGCCGGAAATAATGCAGCAGTGCGCGCGTATCGAAGGCCATCTGGTCGCTGGTCCACCCTTGGGCGGACAGTTCCTCGTCGGTCAATGGTCGGGTGACCATGACCGTGGACTGGGCCGGCATGTAGCGCCCGGCCAGCCAGGGGGGGATGTCTTCGCTCGAATAGCCATTGGTGGCGATGATGACGGCACGGGCCCGGATGTCGGCCGCTCCGGCGCGCAGGCGGAAGCCGGTTGCTCCCCGTTCGATCCCCGATACGGGGCTGTCGCGATAAAGTCGTGCCCCGGCCGATTGCGCCGCCCGCGCCAGTCCGAACAGGTATTTTCGCGGGTTGAGCGCAAAGCCCACCGGGTTGGTGAGCGCCCCGAAGAACGGGCCGGCCAGACCCTGGGCGGGCAGGTCTTCGCGCTCGGTCAACATGCCCTCGCCCCGCTCGGCCAGCCGGCGCAGTCGGGCCATGGCCCGGGCACTGTGGGCCAGCTGGGTTTCCCCCTGCGAATGGGTGTCGGCGGCGATCCGGTGGCGGCGCAGCAGCTCAGCCACCAGTTCGACCGCCGCCCTTTCGGTTTGGAACCAGGCCTCTGCCTGGGCCGCGCCGAAACGGCTGCGCAACTCCGATTCCGAAACCTTGCCCCCGCCCACGCAGCAGAACCCGCCATTGCGCCCCGACGCCCCCCAGCCCGGAAAACGGGCCTCGAACAGCGCGACCGAGGCGCCGGCTTCGGCCAGGTGCAGCGCCGCCGACATGCCGGTATAGCCGCCACCGACAATGGCGACATCGGCGGCGATCTCACCCTTTGCAGGCGGCCAGTCCGGCGTGGCGACGGTTTCGGCCCACCAGCATCCCTGCAGGGGACCGGGGCCATAGGCGTAATCGGCAAAGACGTGCTTCATCACGAGGTGCGCTCTGCCGCCATTTCGTCCCTTCTCTGCCGCACGAGGTTGCGCTTGGAGACCAGCGAGGCAGCGATCACCCCCACGGTGACAATCGCGATCATGATGGTCGAAAGGGCGTTGATTTCCGGGCTGACCCCCAGCCGCACCGCCGAGAAGATCTTGATCGGCAAGGTGGTCGCCGAGGGGCCCGAGGTAAAGGACGCAATCACCAGATCGTCCAGCGAAAGGGTGAAGGCCAGCAGCCAGCCGGAGATGACCGCCGGCGCGATGATCGGCAGGGTCACCAGCCGGAAGGCCTCGGCCCGGGAACAGCCCAGATCCAGCGCCGCTTCTTCCAGTGAAAGGTCGAAGGTGGCCAGCCGCGAGGACACCACCACCGAGACATAGCACATGGAAAAGGTGGTATGGGCAAGCACGATGGTCAGCACCCCCCGGTCCAGCCCGATCCCGATGAACAGCAGCAGCAGCGACAGGCCGGTGATGACCTCGGGCATGACCAGCGGCGCGTAGATCATGCCGGAAAACAGCGTCCGCCCCCGGAACCGCCCGCCGCGCACCATCACATAGGCTGCCATGGTGCCCAGGACCGTCGCCAGCGTCGAGGAGGCCACCGCCACCTTCAGCGTCACCCAGGCGGCGTTCAGGAAGGCCCTGTCGCGAAACAGCTCTCCATACCATTTTGTGGAAAAGCCGGCCCAGACGGTGACCAGCTTGCTTTCGTTGAAGCTGTAGATGATCAGGATCACCATCGGGATGTAGAGGAAGGCAAATCCCAGCGTCAGCGACACCGTGTTGAACCAGCTGAGGCGGTTCATTTCTCGGCCTCCTGCTGTCTTTCCTGGTTGCGCTGGAACAGGACGATGGGCACCACCAGGATCAGCAGCAGCACCACCGCCACGGCGCTGGCCACCGGCCAGTCGCGATTGCTGAAGAATTCCTCCCACAGCACCTTGCCGATCATCAGCGTACGCGACCCGCCCAGCAGCGAGGGGATCACGAATTCGCCCAGCGCCGGGATGAAGACCAGGAAACAGCCGGCGATGATGCCGTTCTTCGACAGCGGCACGGTGACCAGCCAGAATGCGCTCAGCCGCGAGCAGCCCAGATCCTCGGCCGCTTCGATCAGGGAATTGTCCATCCGGTCCAGCGCGGCATAGATCGGCAGGACCATGAAGGGCAGGTAGGTATAGACGATGCCGATATAGACCGCCGTGTTGGTGTTGAGGATCATCAGCGGACGGTCGATCACGCCAAGCCACAGCAGGAACTGGTTGAGAATCCCTTCCTGGCTGAGAATCCCCATCCACGAATAGACGCGGATGAGGAAGCTGGTCCAGAACGGCAGGATGACCAGCATCATCAGCGTGGGGCGCCATTCCTCGGGGGCGCGGGCCATGCCATAGGCGATCGGGTAGCCGGCCAGCAGCGTCATCGCCGTCGAGGCCAGCGCGATCCACAGGCTGGACAGGTAGGCTTTCCAGTAAAGATCGTCCTGGGTCAGCCAGATGAAATTCTCGAAATCCAGCGCGGCAAGGAAATCGCGGATCCCCTGCCAGCCGGCGGAAAGATCCAGTGTCGGGGTATAGGGCGGAATCGAAATCGCGGCATCGGACAGAGAGATCTTCAGCACGATGACGAAAGGCACCAGGAACAGCGCCAGCAGCCACAGATAGGGCACCGCGATCAGGATCAGGCGCCGCATCAGTCCGCCAGAAGAACACCGGCCGTGGCCGTCCAGGACAGCCAGACCGTGTCTTCCCAGGTAAAGCTGCGCCGCGAGATCCGGCGCGTGTTCGATGTCTGCGCCTTGACAATCTGGCCCGTGGGCAGCTGCACGTGATAGGTGGACAGGTTGCCCAGATAGGCGATGTCGTGAATGCGCCCCTGCACCGCGTTGTCGGCGTCCGCCGGACGTTCGGCGCTGATGGCCACCTTTTCCGGCCGGATAGCCAGGAAACAGGCCTGCCCCGGCGAAAAGCTGCGCGCAGATGCGGCGATCAGGGGCGGCTGCCCCTCGGCCCAGTCCACGCGAAAGCGGCCCTCGCCCGCGGGTGTGGCCCGGCCCTCGAACAGGTTTACCTCGCCGATGAAGTCGGCCACATAGACGCTTTCGGGTTCCTCGTAGATCCGATCGGGCGTGGCCACCTGCATCAGGCGGCCTTCATCCATCACCGCGATGCGGCTGGCGACCGTCATCGCCTCTTCCTGGTCATGGGTGACGATCACGAAGGTGGTGCCGGTCTTTTCCTGGATGTCCATCAGCTCGAACTGGGTCTGCTGGCGCAGCTTGGCATCCAGCGCCCCCATGGGTTCGTCCAGCAGCAGCAGCTTCGGCGCCTTGGCCAGGCTGCGGGCCAGCGCCACCCGCTGTCTCTGCCCGCCCGAGATCTGGTGCGGCTTGCGATGGGCGAATTTTTCCAGCCGGGTCAGGCGCAGCATCTCCTCGACCCGGGCGGCGATTTCCTCTTTCGGCTTGCGGTCGCGGCGCAGGCCGAAGGCGATATTGTCCCATACGCTCAGATGCGGAAACAGCGCGTAGGACTGGAACATCATGTTGACCGCCCGCCTGTTGGGCGGAATCCCGGCAATGTCCTGCCCGGCCAGCTCGATCCTTCCCTCGGTCGGGTCCTCGAACCCGGCCAGCATCCGCATCATGGTGGTCTTGCCGCAGCCTGACGGCCCCAGAAGGGCGAAGAACTCGCGTTCGTAGATATCCAGCGACAGGTTGTCGATGGCGGTGAAGGACCCGAACCGCTTGGTCACATTGCGGAACCGGATCAGCGGACGGGCATCCGGGTCGTTCCAGGGCTCAAAACTGGACGTCTGCAAGGCGAACCCCCGGGGCAGCGGGAAAATGACGATGGGATGACTGGGACATGCCCCAATTGCCGGCCGGGGCGCTGCCCGGCCGGCGGCGGGCTGTCAGGTGCCCGACTTGATCTTGGTCCACAGCCGGGTGACCACCCTTTGTACCTTCGGCGGGTAGGGGGTGGTCGTGTAGAGGTTCTTCAGCGTTTCCTCGTCCGGGTAGATGGCCGGATCTTCAAGGATTTCCGGCAGGACGTATTGCTGGCTCGCCAGGTTGCCGTTGGCGTAGTAGACGTAGTTTGTCGCCTGCGCCATGTTCTTCGCGTCCATGATGAAGTTGAGGAACTTGTGCGCCCCGTCCGGGTTCGGCGCATCCACCGGAATTGCCATCTGGTCAAACCACATCAGCGCGCCCTCCTTGGGGGCGTTATATGCGATCTCGACCCCGTTTTCTGCCTCGTCGGCGCGGTCGCGGGCCTGAAGGATGTCACCCGACCAGCCGAAGGCCACGCAGATGTCGCCATTGGCCAGCGCGTTGATGTATTCGGAGTTGTGGAATTTCAGCACATAGGGGCGCACCGCGGACAGCACCGCCTCGGTCCTGGCGATCACCTTCGGGTCCTGGCTGTCGGGATCTTCGCCCAGATACTTGAGCGCGGCCGGGATCATCTCCGTCGGCGCGTCGAGGAAATGCACGCCGCACGAGGCCAGCTTTTCCATGTTGGCCGGATCGAAGATCAGCGCCAGGCTGTCGATGGGTGCATCCTCGCCCAGCACCTCGCGCACCTTGTTGACGTTCACGCCGATGCCGGTGGTGCCCCACATGTAGTTGATGGAATATTCGTTGCCCGGATCATATTGCGCCGTGCGCTCCATGATCACGTCCCACATGTTCTTGAGATTGGGCAGCTTGGACTTGTCCAGCTTCTGGAACGCACCGGCCTGGATCTGACGCTGCAGGAAGGTGCCCGAGGGTACCACCACGTCATAACCCGACCCGCCGGCCAGCATCTTGGTTTCCAGCACCTCGTTGCTGTCGAACACGTCGTAGATCAGCTTGATGCCGGTTTCTTCCTCGAACTTGGTCAGCAGCTCTTCGTCGATATAGTCCGACCAGTTGTAGACCCGGACTTCCTCGGCAAGAACGGCGGTGGCGCCCAAGGTCAGAACCGCGGTCAGCGCAAGTGATTTTATCGTCATGAGTGTCTCCCTGATGGCCAATGGAATATTTCCCGATTTTCGGGATTTGATCAAGTTTTGCTTTTCCCATCGGCAACGGCTATGTTTCCACCCATCGCAGGACAAGACAAGTCATCTCCGGCCCGCAACAGGACAGAGCCTTGAATTTGATCAAAAATGAAGCACGAAAGACCGAAAAACCGGCGGCCGGGCTGCCAGCACATGAACGGGTGTATCGCAAGCTGCGCGCGCAGATCCTGTTCGGGGAAATGGCACCGGGGCAGCCGGTCACGATCCAGGGCCTGACCGAATCGCTCGGCGCCGGGATGACGCCGGTGCGCGAGGCCATCCGGCGGCTGATTTCCGACGGGGCGCTGGTATTCCAGGGCAATCGCCGGGTCAGCGTTCCGGTCCTCACTGCGGCGGATATCGAGCAGCTGAATTATGTCAGGATATCAATCGAATCCGAACTCACCCGGCGGGCGGCGCGGCGCATGGACAGGCACGCCATCACCCGGCTTGAAGCGATCGACGCCCAGCTGGACAAGGCGATCGAGACCGGCGACGTCCCCGGATACCTGGCCCGGAACTACCAATTCCACGCCGCCATCTATGCCGAGGCCGCGGCCCCGATCATGTCCGAGCTTGCCGACCGGCTGTGGCTGCGCTTCGGGCCATCCCTGCGGGTGGTCTGCGGCCGGTTCGGGACCCAGAACCTGCCCGACCGCCACAAGGATCTGCTGGCCGCGCTGCGAAACGGCGATGTCGAGGGCGCGGCCGAGGCCATGAAACGGGACGTGCAGCAGGGCATGGAAATGGTCGCCGGCACCCTCTCCGCATCGGGCGGCTGATCCTGTTTCAATTGACACCCGATAATTTGATCATATTCTGCGAGACGTCCGGATTCGCAGGAGACGTCCCATGACCGTCATCACCAACCACATGCCCACGGCCGAACTGCAGGCGCTGGATGCGGCACATCACATGCACCCGTTCACGGCCAATGAAGACCTTGCTGCCAGGGGCGCGCGCGTCATCACCGGGGCAAGGGGCGTCTTCCTGACCGACAGCGAGGGCAACCGGATCCTCGACGGCATGGCCGGGCTGTGGTGCGTGAACATCGGCTATGGCCGGGACGAGCTGGCCGAGGTAGCCGCCCGCCAGATGCGCGAGCTGCCCTATTACAACACCTTCTTCCAGACCACCCATGTGCCGGCCATCGCGCTGGCGGCGAAGCTGGCGGAACTGGCGCCGGGCGATCTCAATCACGTTTTCTTCGCCTCCGGCGGCTCCGAGGCGAATGACACCAATATCCGCCTGGTGCGGGCCTACTGGGCGGAAAAGGGCAAGCCGTCCAAGCGGATCATCATCAGCCGCCGCAACGCCTATCACGGCTCGACCGTCGGCGCGGCAAGCCTCGGCGGCATGAGCGCGATGCACGCGCAGGGCGGCCTTCCGATCCCGGACATCCACCATATCGACCAGCCCGACTGGTGGGCCGAGGGCGGCGCGATGAGCCCCCAGGAATTCGGCCTCGAACGTGCCCGCCAGCTGGAGCGCGCCATCGCCGAGCTGGGCGAGGACAACATCGCCGCCTTCATCGCCGAGCCGGTGCAGGGCGCGGGCGGGGTGATCGTGCCGCCCGACAGCTACTGGCCCGAGATCCAGCGCATCTGCGACAAACACGAGATTTTGCTGATCGCCGACGAGGTGATCTGCGGCTTCGGCCGCACCGGCAACTGGTTCGGCAGCCAGACCCTGAACATCCGCCCCGACATCATGACCGTGGCCAAGGGGCTGAGCTCGGGCTATCAGCCGATCGGCGCCTCGATCGTTTCGGACGAGGTGGCCGAGGTGATCGGCCGGATCGAATTCAACCACGGCTATACCTATCACGCCCACCCGGTGGCCGCCGCCGTTGCCCTGAAAAACCTCGAAATCATGGAAGAGGAAAACGTGATCGGCCATGTGCGCGAGACGGCCGCGCCCCACCTGGCGGACAGGTGGCACGCCCTGGCCGATCACCCGCTGGTGGGCGAGGCGCGGATCCTCGGGCTGATGGCCTCGATCGCGCTTACCCCCGACAAGGCCGCCCGCGCCCCCTTTGCCAGCGAGCCGGGCACCGTCGGCCTGATCTGCCGTGAGCGCTGCTTTGCCAACAACCTGGTCATGCGCCATGTGGGCGACCGCATGATCATCGCCCCGCCCCTGACCATCACCCCCGGCGAGATCGACATCCTGATCGAACGCGCCCGCCGGGCCCTGGACGAAACCCTGGCCGAGCTGAAATCCCGCGACCTGCTGCGCGCGGCCTGAACCGCCGCGCGCGGGGCACGGTCAGTAGATCTTGGGCACGTAGAGTTCGTCCGGCAGGACCTGGCGTTCATATTTCGGGTCGTGCTTGCGCTCGGGCAGGGTGACCTTTTCGCTGGGGATCTCGTAGTAGGGGATCTTCGACAGGATGTGTTCGATGCAGTTGAGCCGCTCGCGCTTCTTGTCGTTGCCCTCGACGATATACCAGGGCGCCTCGGGAATGTTGGTGCGTTCGAACATCTCTTCCTTGGCCTTGGTGTATTCCTCCCAGCGCACGCGGGCTTCCAGATCCATCGGCGACAGCTTCCACTGCTTCATCGGGTCGTGAATGCGCATGAGAAAGCGCAGCTGCTGTTCCTCGTCGGTGATCGAGAACCAGTATTTCAGCAGGATGATGCCCGAGCGCACCAGCATGCGTTCGAATTCGGGCACGTCCTGAAAGAACTGCTCGACCTGTTCCTCGGTGGCAAAGCCCATCACCCGCTCGACCCCGGCGCGGTTGTACCACGACCGGTCGAACAGCACGATTTCACCCCCTGCCGGCAGATGTGGCACGTAGCGCTGGAAATACCACTGGCTCTGCTCGCGCCGGTTCGGGGCGGGCAGGGCCACGACCCGCGCCACCCGCGGGTTCAGCCGCTGGACGATGCGCTTGATCACCCCGCCCTTGCCGGCGGCGTCGCGCCCTTCGAACAGGATGCAGATCTTGGCGCCGGTGTGCTGCACCCAGTCCTGCACCTTGATGAGCTCGGCCTGCAGGCGCAGCAGGTTGCGGAAATAGGTGCGCCGGTCCAGCGCGTCGGGGTGATGCGCCTTGTAGACCTTGCGCAGCTCCAGCGAGAGCATCGGTTCGGAGAACTCGACCTCGATATCCTCGTCGAAGGTATCCTGAAGCTCGGCCTCGAGCCACTCCATCACGTGGTTGTCGCCATCTTCCCTTCTCTTGTTCCGCTCGAATTCCTCGTCGGTCACGGTATTCTCCTTTCCTGCCCGTCACATTGCCGCCGAACCCCGCGCCGGAACGCGATGGCGGCAGGCTTGTCATCCTAGATAGGAAGCGCAGTGGTCTTGAACACCGTCCGCAGGGCAAAGCTTGACTGCATCTGCGCCACGCCCGGCAATCGGGCAAGATACTGCCGGTGGATACGGGCAAAATCCTCGGTGTTCTCGGCTACGACCTTGAGGATGTAATCCGCCGTGCCGGCCATCAGGTGACATTCCAGCACATCGGGGATGCGGGCAACGGCCTTCTCGAAAGCATCAAGCAACTCGTCCGCCTGCCCCTGCAGGGTGATCTCGACGAAAACCGTTGTCGGCACCCCCATCTTGCGGGCGTCCAGCAGCGCCACGTAATCCTTGATATAGCCTTCGGCCTCAAGCCTCTGCACCCGCCGGTGGCAGGCCGAGGGAGAAAGATTCACCTTTTCCGACAATTCCGCATTCGACATCCTGCCGCGAAGCTGCAGCGCCGCCAGAATTTTCCTGTCCGTCGCATCCAAAGTCATTTCCGCCATACCTTCCCGTATATCCGATCATCCTTCGAAGATCGTTCGAATTTCACCAGTCTGTGCGACCGATATTATCACGGAAATTGCGGATGAAACCGCCTAGGATTCGGGCAGGATACGAATGGAGGAGGTTCCAGCCCATGCGAATCGGCTGCCCGAAAGAGATCAAGCCGCAGGAGTTCCGCGTCGGCATGACACCCAACGCGGTGCACGAAGCAGTCAGGCACGGACACGAAGTCGTCATCGAAAAGGGTGCCGGGGCGGGGTCGGGCTTCGACGACGCCAGCTATGTGGCAGCGGGCGCCCGCATTCTCGATTCGGCCGAGGAAATCTTCGCCTCCGCCGACATGATCGTGAAGGTCAAGGAACCTCAGCCGGCCGAGCGCCGGATGCTGCGCGAAGGCCAGGTTCTGTTCACCTATCTGCACCTCGCCCCCGACCCCGAGCAGACCCGCGATCTGCTGGCCAGCGGCGTCACCGCAATCGCCTATGAAACCGTGACCGACGACCGGGGCGGGCTGCCGCTGCTGGCACCGATGTCCGAGGTGGCGGGCAAGCTCGCCCCTCAGGTCGGCGCCTGGACCCTGCAGAAGGCCAATGGCGGGCGCGGTGTCCTGATGGGGGGCGTCCCCGGTGTCGCCCCGGCAAAGGTGCTCGTGATCGGGGGCGGGCATGTGGGGACGCATGCCGCCCGGGTCGCCGCCGGCATGGGGGCCGACGTCACCGTTCTGGACAAGTCCCTGGAGCGCCTGCGCTATCTCGATGACGTCTTCGGCGGGCTGTTCAAGACCGCCTATTCCAGCGCCGGCGCCACCGCCCAGCTGATCACCACCGCCGACATGGTGGTGGGCGCGGTGCTGATCCCCGGCGCCGCCGCGCCCAAGCTGGTCACGCGCGCGCAGCTTTCCACCATGAAACCGGGCGCGGCCATCGTCGATGTCGCCATCGACCAGGGGGGATGCTTCGAAACATCGCGCCCCACGACGCATCAGGATCCGATCTACGAGGTGGACGGGATCATGCATTACTGCGTCGCCAACATGCCCGGCGCCGTCGCCCGCACCTCGACCATTGCCCTGGGCAACGCTACCATGCCCTACATGCTGGCTCTTGCCGACAAGGGCTGGAAACAGGCCTGTGCCGAAGATCCGAACCTTCTGAACGGCCTGAACGTGCACGCGGGAAAGCTGACGATCTACGCCGTGGGCAAGGCGCTGGGCATTGACGTGGTTTCTCCGCAACTGGTGATCAAGAACTGACGAACCCGTCTGCGACTTCCGGCCGCGCCGTTCGGGCGGCGCGGCCCTCGCCCCCGGCGCCCGGAGATCATCCCTTCTTCAGGGCATCGCGGATCTCGATCAGAATATCCTTCTCGGTCGGCCCAGGATCGGGCGCCGGTGTTGCCTTTTCTTCAGTGTTCACCGCCTCCCTGACCTTGTTCACATAGCGAACCAGCAGAAACACCACGAAGGCGATGAGAAGGAAGTTGATGACCGCCGTGATGAATGCACCATAGGCGAACACCACGGCCCCCGCCTCGCGCGCCTCTGCCAGCGACGCATAGGGACCACCATCGCCCAGCACCACGAACAGGTTGGAGAAGTCCAGCCCCCCCACCAATGCCCCGATGACGGGGTTGATCAGATCACCCACCAGCGATTTGACGATCGCAGTAAAAGCCGCTCCGATGATGATCCCGACGGCCATGTCCATGACATTGCCGCGGGCAATGAATTCCTTGAATTCCCTGAGCATTGCACCCTCCCAATCACGCTCACGATCAAAGCGGTCAATGGTTCCGGCATCAAGATATTGACCACTTTGGGCTGAAGCCTACCATATCCAGAGAGACCAGACGAATCCCTTGACCACCCACGCCACCCGGAACCGTCATGCCCGCCCTTGCATGAGCGCGATCACCTCTTCATCGGGAACCTGAGGGAAACTGCGGTAATGGGCGCCCACCGCCCAGAAGGGCTCGGGCGTGGCCAGGCAGATCACCCGATCCGCCTGCGCGCGCAATTCGCGGATCGTATCTGCAGGAGCGACCGGAACCGCCACCCACAGCTGCGCCGGCTCGCGCAACCTTGTTGCCTCGATGGCAACGCGCATCGTGGCCCCGGTGGCGATCCCGTCATCGACGATGATTGCCGTCCGCCCCCGCACCGGCTCGGGCGCCCTTCCGGCCATGTATCGCGCCCGCCGCGCTTCGATCTCGGCCCGTTTCCTGAGGATCTGGTCGGAAAAATCTTCCGGCGCCAGCCCCGAGGCACGCAGGATCTCCTCGTTCCAGACCGACACCGGCGTGTCTCCATCGACAATTGCCCCGGCAGCAAGTTCCGAATGCCCCGGCATCCCGATCTTGCGCACCAGAACCAGGTCGAGCGGAGCGTCGAGCACATCCGCCATGACCGCACCCAGGGGCACGCCTCCCCGTGGCAGCGCCAGAATCACCGGGTCATCCGGCGCTTCTTCCGCAACTGCCTGCGCAAGCCGCTCTGCCGCATCCTGCCGATCCCGGAACATGGCCGCTACTCCCATGCTGCCTTGTCACGGCCGATCATGCCACGCAATTCACCCGACGTCACCGGGACGGAATCTGCCCCTTCCTTTTGCCCCAAATACTCCGGGGGTGAACGGGCCGTAGGCCCGGAGGGGGCAGAGCCCCCTTTCGGGTCGGATCGCGTACGCGATCCGAAAGACCGCCCCCCTCAGCCGCGCAGAACGCCACCCGTGGCTCTGGCAACCTTCTCGACAATCTTTTCCGACACTGCCTCGATCTCCTTCTCGGTCAGCGTCTTCTCGCTCGGCTGCAGGCGCACGGTGATGGCAAGGGATTTCTTGCCCTCGCCAAGATTGCCGCCGATGAATTCGTCAAAAACCCTCACCTCCTCGATCAGAGCCTTGTCGGCCCCGGCCGCGGCGTTCACCAGCTTCTGCGCCTCCACATCCGCATCGACGACGAAGGCGAAATCGCGCTCGACCGCCTGAAGGTCGCGCAGGGCCAACGCCCCCCGATTGGCACCCGACTTGCGCGGAAGCGGGACCTCGTCCGGCCAGACGACGAAACCCACCACCGGGCCCTTGACGTCCAGCTTCTGCAACACCCTGGGGTGCAACTCTCCGAACACGCCCAGAACCTTCTTCGGCCCCAGGCAGATGCGCCCATGCCGGCCCGGATGCCACCACCCTTCACCGCCGCGCAGAACCTGCACCTTTGCGGGGGCGCCGATCGCCGACAGCACCGCTTCGGCATCGGCCTTGACGTCGAACGGATCTACAGGGCGCGACTCGCCATGCACGTCCTTCGGGCCCGTCCGCCCGACAATAATCCCGGCGATGGCCGTTCTCTGCTGCCCCGGTTCGCCACCGAAGAATTCCGGCCCGGCCTCGAACAGGGCCAGATCCGTGAACCCGCGCGCCTGGTTGCGCGCCGCCGCCCGCAGAAGCCCCGGCAGAAGCGAAGGCCGCATATGCGACATCTCCGAGGAAATCGGGTTGGCCAGCATGGTCTCGTCGGTGCCGCCGCCGAAAAGCGCGGCCGCCTCGCGGTCGATGAAGGAATAGCTCACGCATTCGTTGTAGCCCAGCGCCGCCGCCATGCGCCGTGCCGCCTGCACCCGGCGCTGGTGTACGGTCATAACCGGCCGGGGCACGCCCGGCGTCAGCCGCGGCAGCGGCCGGCCTTCCAGCTTCGTCAGAGAGGCGATCCGGGCGACCTCTTCCACCAGGTCGGCCTCTCCCTGCACATCCGGGCGCCAGCTGGGCACATAGGCCATGTTCCCCTCCAGGAGAAAGCCCAGCCGGGTCAGGATCTGGCGCTGCTCGGATTCGGGGATGTCCATGCCGACCAGGCTTTTCACCCGCTCGGGATCGAGCCGGAAGGCGCGGGAGTGGTCAGGCACCTCGCCCGCAATCACCACCTCGGAGGCCTCGCCCCCGCACAGGTCGAGGATTATCTGCGTGGCATGCTCCAGCCCCGGCAAGGTGTATTCGGGGTCCACCCCCCGCTCGAACCGGTAGCGCGCATCCGAATTGATCCGCAAGGCCCGCCCGGTCAGCGCGATCTGGACGTGGTTCCAGTAGGCGCTCTCCAGAAAGACGTTGACGGTGTCGCCAGTCACGCCGGTCGCAAGCCCGCCCATGATGCCGGCGATGCTTTCTGGTCCGTTGTCGTCAGAGATGACGATCATGCCGGGCTGAAGGGCATATTCCTTCTCGTCCAGCGCCACGATCTTCTCGCCCCCCCTGGCGCGGTGCACGCGCAGGCCGCCCTTGACCTTGTCGGCGTCGAAAACATGCAGCGGGCGGTTCTGGTCATAGGTGAAGTAGTTGGTGATATCGACCAGCGCCGAAATCGGGCGCAGCCCGATGGCACGCAGTTGGTCCTGCAACCATTGCGGGCTGGGACCATTGCGCACCCCCCGGATCAGCCGCCCGGCAAACAGCGGGCAGCCATCGCGCGTGTCCTCGTCGATGGTCACCTTGACGGGGCACGGGAAGTCGCCGGGCACCGTCACCGGTTTGCGGGTCTTCAGCGTGCCCAGCCCCCGCGCCGCCAGGTCGCGGGCGATCCCGTGCACGCCCAGCGCGTCGGGACGGTTCGGCGTAATGGCAATCTCGATCACCGGATCGATGCGCGCCGGGTCGTTCTCGGCCAGCCAGTCCACGAACTTCTCGCCCACCTCGCCCGAGGGCAGCTCGATGATGCCGTCATGTTCGTCGGAAAGCTCCAGCTCGCGCTCGGAGCACATCATGCCGTGGCTTTCGACGCCGCGGATATTGCCGACCGAAAGCGTCACGTCGATGCCGGGAACGTAGTCGCCCGGCCGGGCCAGAACCACGGTGATGCCCGGCCGGGCATTGGGCGCACCGCAGACGATCTGGCGCTCGCCATCGACGGTTTCCACGACGCAGACCTTCAGCCGGTCGGCATCGGGGTGCTTTTCGGCGCTTTTCACCCGCGCGATGGTGAAGGGCGCCAGCCGCTCGGCCGGGTTGTAGATGCTTTCGACCTCAAGGCCCAGATCGGTCAGAGCCTCGGCGATTTCCTCGACCGTCGCCGTGGTGTCCAGGTGGTCCTTCAGCCAGGAGAGGGTGAATTTCATGTCCGGGTCTCCTTGAGGAGCATGCGTTTCGTCGCAAGACCGATATCCGGGGCGTCAGCCCCGGTTCGCGCCCGACCCGCCCCCCAGGGCGGGCGCGAATTGCGCCCACCCTCGGGCCGGGCGCGAACCTCTGTTCCCTGCCGTGACGTCACCGGCTCAGCCCCCCGCGCAGGGTCGGCACGTCGAGCGCCGCGAACCCGTAGTGCCGCAGCCACCGCAGGTCGGATTCGAAGAACGCCCGCAGGTCGGGAATGCCGTATTTCAGCATCGCCAGCCGGTCGATGCCGATACCGAAGGCAAAGCCCTGGTATTTCCCGGGGTCGATGCCACCGGCGGCGATGACCTTCGGGTGGACCATGCCCGACCCGAGGATCTCCAGCCAGTCGTCGCCCTCGCCGATCTTCAGCGTCCCGCCCTGCCACGAGCAGCGGATATCGACCTCGGCCGAGGGCTCGGTGAACGGGAAATGCGAGGCGCGAAAGCGCAGCTCCACCTCGTCAACCTCGAAGAAGGCCTTGACGAATTCCTCAAGCGTCCATTTGAGGTTCGCCATCGAGATGTCCCGGTCCAGCGCCAGCCCCTCGACCTGGTGGAACATCGGGGTGTGGGTCTGGTCGTAATCGGCGCGATAGACGCCGCCGGGGCAGATCACCCGCAGCGGCGCACCGTGGGCCTCCATGGCGCGGATCTGCACCGGAGAGGTATGGGTGCGCAGCACATGCGGCGCCCGCTCGTCCCCTTCCGCGCGGTGCATGTAGAAGGTGTCCATCTCGGCCCGCGCAGGGTGATGGGCGGGAATGTTGAGCGCGTCGAAATTGTACCAGTCGGTTTCGATCCGCGGTCCCTCGGCCACGGAAAAGCCCATCTCGGCGAAGATCGCGGTCAGCTCTTCGGTGGCCTGGCTGACCGGGTGGATGGTGCCCTGCCGACGCCTGCGCGCGGGCAGCGTGACATCCAGCCATTCGGCGCGCAGCCTCTCCTCCAGCGCCGCATCGGCCAGCGCCGCCTTGCGCGCGGCCAGGGCGCTGTTGATTTCGCTCTTGAGCGCATTGAGCGCCGGGCCGGCCTGCTTGCGCTCATCGGGGGTCATCTTCCCCAGCGCGCGCATCTTCAGGCTGACCTCGCCCTTCTTGCCCACGGCCGAGACGCGGATGGCCTCCAGCGCCGCCTCGTCCGCCGCATCGGCAATCTGGCCGAGATATTTTCGCTTGAGATCGTCGAGATCGTCCACGGGCAGGCTCCTTGCATCAAACGCGTGCTTGCTAACGCAAGGTCGAGCGGGCCACAAGTTCCACATGGGCACCGCAGACGGCGCGGGGCCTGCGGGTCACAGCTCGCGCCAGAAGCCGGGCAGGAACAGGGTGTAGACGGTCATCATCTCCAGCCGGCCCACATACATGCCGAAGGCCAGCAGCAGCTTCGGCCCCGCCCCCAGATCGGCGAAATTGCCCGCCGGCCCGATGCTGTCGCCGATGCCGGGGCCGACATTGGCAATCGCCGTCAGCGCCCCGCTCAGCGAGGTGGCAAAGTCCAGCCCCATCAGGGCCAGCGCCCCGGCCAGCACCGCCACCGTCACCAGGTAGAAGGTGAAGAACGCCATCACCCCCTGAAGCACGTCCGGCGCCACCGGGCGGCCTTCGTAGCGGATCGCGAAAACCCCGTTGGGGCTGACCACCCGGCGCATGCTGGCCTTGAGCGCCCGCCACAGGATGATCCAGCGCATCGCCTTGGCCCCGCCCGCGGTGGATCCGGTGCAGCCCCCCACCGCCGTCAGGCCGAAGAACACCACCGCCGCAAACGGCCCCCACATGGTGTAGTCGGTCGTCGCATAGCCGGTGGTTGTCACCACCGAAACCACGTTGAAGGCCACCAGCCGCAGGGCGTCGAACAGAAGGAACCCGCTGTTGAACCACAGCCAGAAGGTCATGATCGCGATGACGGCGGACAGCGCCAGAAGCATCGCCCGCACCTGTTCGCTGGCCACGGTTCCGCGTGTGACAAGGCGCAGATACCACACGAATGGCAGCCCGCCCATCAGCATGAAGGCGGTGGCCGACCATTGCAGAAAGGCGCTGTCGAAGTGCCCGAAGGATGAGTCGTAGTTGGAAAACCCGCCCGTGGAGAGGGTCGTCAGCGCGTGCGTTATCGCGTCGAAGGACGACATGCCCCCAGCAAGGTACACCGCCGCGCAGGCGAGGATAAGCGCAAGATAGGTGCCCAGCGTGCCCATGGCGAAGCGGGTGGCGGTGCGGAATTCCTTCTCGTTCCTGTCCGAGCTTTCGGTGCGGAAAAGCTGCATCCCGCCGACCCGCAGGACCGGCAGAAGCGCCATGCCGGCGACCACGAAGCCGACGCCGCCGATGCCTTGCAGAATGGCGCGCCACAGAAGAATGCCGGGCGGGGTTTCATCAAGACCGCTCATGACGGTCGAACCGGTTGTCGTCACCGCCGAGATGGTTTCGAACAGCGCATCCACCGCGGTCAGTTTCCACAGGAACAGCGGCAGGGCACCCGCCAGCGCAGCAGAGAGCCACACCGAGGACGTCAGCAGAAAGGTATGCGGGCGGCGGAACCGGGCCAGCTCGCCGCCTCTTACCGCAAGGGTGATCAGGCCGCCGACAAGGCCCGAGATGAAGGCGGCCTCGGCGAACACGCCGGCGGTGGCGCGGAAGATGAAGGCGTCAAGCGCCATCAGGGCCGCCACGCCGAGCACGATCAAGCCGTTTGCGAAGATCACCAGCCGCATGGCCGTTTCCCTTCCCTGCCGGTCGCGCCCCAGACAAGCAGAACGCGCCCCGCGACGCCAGAGCGGGGACCGTCCCGCCGAAGGGGCTCAGATGTCGATCACCATCATGGTCGCGGTCATGGTGGCGATCAGCCTGTCCTTTTCCCCGCCGATGGCAAGCGCCCGTCCCTCGCTGACCATGATGGTGCGGCCGGGCTTGAGCACCTCGGCCACGAAGCGGAACCTCTCGCCCAGCCCGGCAGCCAGGAAATTGGTCTTGAACTCGACGGTGGTGATTCCCTTGCCCGGCGCCACCAGCGTCACCGCCGAGAACCCGCAGGCCGTGTCCAGCAGCGCCGCAATCGCACCGCCATGCAGACCGCCATGCTGCTGCAGGAGGCGTTCATGGAAATCCTGTTCGATGACGATCCGGCCCGGCGCCACCTCGGTCAACTTGGCGCCAAAATTGTTCATCAGCCCCTGCGCGGCGAAGGCCTCGCGCACATGGGTTTCGAAATCGGGGTTGCGCGGTATGAGGCGGGTCATGCGGGATGCTTCCTGAAAACCGCAGAACCCGCCTCCGTTGCCGGATGCGGGTTCGCGGTGTTCACCTGTCCGGGCCTGTCAGGCGGCCAGAGCCGCCTGCGCCCTGGCGACGATGGCGCCGAAGGCTTCGGGTTCATGCACGGCCAGATCGGCCAGAACCTTGCGGTCCACCTCGATGCCGGCCTTGTTCAGCCCGTTGATGAAGCGCGAATAGGTCAGCGATTCGTCATGTGCGCGCACGGCAGCGTTGATGCGCTGGATCCACAGGGCGCGGAAGTTGCGCTTGCGCTGCTTGCGGTCGCGGGTCGCGTACTGGTTGGCCTTGTCAACGGCCTGCTTGGCGACCTTGAAGGTGTTCTTGCGGCGGCCGTAGTAACCCTTGGCGGCCTTGATGATCTTCTTGTGACGGGCGTGGGTCTTGGTTCCACCTTTGACGCGGGACATGGTCCTTGCCTCCTCTGCTCAGCGGTCGTAGGGCATGAAGCCCTTGACGATCTTGGTGTCGGGGGCGGACATGATCGTGGTGCCGCGGGCATTGCGGATGAACTTGTTGGTCCGCTTGATCATGCCGTGACGCTTGCCGGCCTGGGCCGTCTTGACCTTCCCGGTCGCCGTCATCTTGAAGCGCTTCTTGGCGCTCGACTTGGTTTTCATCTTGGGCATTTCCGTCTCCTTCAGGGGTCGGTTGCACACGCGACTCGGCATGCCGCTTCGCCGGCCGCGCGATCAGGAGGGCCGTTTACGCAAACCCGCCCCGTCATGCAAGGGGAAAATCGCCCGGCAGGATCAGGGGGCAAAGCGGGCAATGACCCGGCTGAACACGCGAGGCAGGTCCTCGAACCCGTAGCCTCCGGGATGCCGGTTGAAGGCATAGACCACCAGCCCCAGCGCGATTGCCGCCATCAGCACCGGAGATATGGACAGCCTGCCGCCGCGCGTGGTTGCCATCATCGCCGGGACGGAAAACACGCCCAGCACAATACCGATTACCAATGCAAGGTCGGCATCCATCTGCCAGCCCTCATCACCACGAACGAACCTTTCGAACGAGGAAAGCCTACTCCGGGTCCACGTTGGAAATCAAACGTTCGTCGCAGGGCGCGACGCGCAGGATGTTGGTGGTGCCCGGCACATTGAAGGGCACGCCGGCCACCACGACGATCTGGTCCTCGGCACTGGCAAAACCGCCAGCGCGGGCAGCGCGGGCAGCATTGATGACGGCGCCCTTGAAGCGCTCCAGTTCGCCGGTCATCACGCAGTTGCACCCCCAGCTCAGGCACAGCCGCCGGGCGGTGCCGCGCTGCGAGGTCATCGCGATGATCGGCACGAAGGGCCGCTCGCGCGCGGTCAGAAGCGCGGTCGTCCCGCTTTGCGTGAAGCAGCAGATGGCCTTGATCTCGGTGGTTTCGGCAATCTCGCGGGCGGCGGCCACGATGGCATGGGCGGTGCTGCTTCCCTTGGCGATCCGGGTCGCCGCCACAAGCTCGGCATAGGCGGGATCGTGTTCGACCTCGACGGCCACCTTGTCCATGGTGCGCACCGCCTCGACCGGATAGCGGCCGGCCGCCGATTCGGCCGACAGCATCACCGCGTCGGTGCCCTCGTAGATCGCCGCCGCCACGTCCGATACCTCGGCGCGGGTGGGCATCGGGCTGCTGACCATGCTTTCCAGCATCTGGGTGGCGACGATCACCGGCTTGGCCGCCGCGCGGCATTTCAGTACCAGCCGCTTCTGGATCGGCGGCACCGCCGCCACCGGCATCTCAACCCCCAGATCGCCGCGTGCCACCATGATGCCGTCAGAGACCGCCAGAATGTCGTCGAAGGCCTCGACCGCCGCCGGCTTCTCGATCTTCGACAGGATTGCCGCGCGCCCGTCCACCAGCTTGCGCGCCTCGACCACGTCCTGCGCGCGCTGGACGAAGCTCAGCGCCAGCCAGTCCACCCCCAGCCGGCAGGCAAATTCCAGATCATCGCGGTCCTTGTCGGACAGCGCGGCAACGGGCAGCACCACATCGGGCACGTTCACCCCCTTGCGGTTGGAAATCGTCCCGCCCACGACCACCCGGCATTCGGCGAAATCGTCACCGCAACTGTCCACCTGCAACCGGATCTTGCCGTCATCCACCAGCAATGTCGCCCCGGGCCTGAGCGCGGCAAAGATCTCGGGGTGCGGCAGGCAGACGCGCGTGGCATCACCCGGCGCCGGATCCAGGTCCAGCCGGAAGCGCGCCCCGTCCTGCAGGGTCTCGGCGCCGTCGGCAAAGACCCCGACCCGCAGCTTCGGCCCCTGAAGATCAGCCAGAATGGCGATCGGGCTGCCCAGCTCCTTTTCCACCTGCCGGATGATCCGGTGCTTTTCGCGGATCTCGTCGTGGGTTCCGTGACTCATGTTCAGCCGGAAGACGTCCGCCCCGGCCTCGTGCAGGGCGCGGATCATCTCGTGGCTGTCGGAAGCCGGACCAAGGGTGGCCACGATCTTCACATTTCGCAGGCGCCTCATGCCGGTTCTCCCGTCTCAATCGAATTGTTATCGCAAACATGCCTGGCCGGGTTATGACCGGATTTTCATTCCCCGGCAACTCCCCTAAAGCTTGCCGGCAAAGAGATGGCAGGCAGATGACATACACCCCATATTTCATCCACGGCGAAGACCGCCCCGGCCGCTGGTTGATCACCTGCGACCATGCCACCAACACGGTTCCCCCGGATGTGGGCGGAGGCTCGCTTGGCCTTGCGCGCGAGGACATGGAGCGCCACATCGCCTACGACGTCGGCGCCTGGGGCGTGTCGCAGCACCTGGGCGTGCTGCTGAACGGTCCGGTGATCGCGGCCAACTTCTCGCGCCTGGTGATCGACCCCAACCGGGGCGAGGACGACCCCACCCTGCTGATGAAGCTCTATGACGGCTCGGTGATCCCTGCCAACCGCCACGCCGATGCGGACGAGCGGGAACGGCGCCTGAACGCATATTACCGCCCCTATCACCGCGAGCTGGCCCGGCTGGCCGCCCTGCCGCACATGGTGATCGTGGCCATCCACAGCTTTACCCGCCAGCTGCGCGGGCACGAGCCGCGGCCATGGCATATCGGCATCCTGCACACCGCGGACGAACGCCTCTCGCGCCCCCTGCTCGAGCTGCTCCACGCCGAACGGGACCTGGTCGTGGGCGACAACGAACCCTATTCGGGCCACCTGCCCGGAGATTCCATCGACCGCCACGCCACCGCCACGGGCCGGCCCAACGTGCTGATCGAAATCCGCAACGACCTGATCGCCGACCATGCCGGGCAACGGGAATGGGCCGAAAGGCTGGCTCCGCTGCTGGAACGGGCGCTGGAACGCGCGGGACTGTAGCCCACCCTGCCTGTCCCTCCGGCCCTCGCTCAGCCGTGACAGGCGGCCACGGTCTTGAGCTGCGAAAAGCCGTAAAGCGCCTCGAAGCCCTTTTCGCGGCCATGGCCGGACTTGCCGACCCCTCCGAAGGGCAGTTCGACCCCGCCGCCGGCGCCGTAATTGTTGATGAACACCTGCCCCGCGCGCAGCCGCCGCGCCAGCCGCATCTGCCGGGCGCCGTCGCGGGTCCAGACCCCGGCGACAAGCCCGTATTGCGTGCCATTGGCGATGCGCACCGCCTCGTCCTCGTCCTCGAAGGGAATCAGCACCTGAACCGGGCCGAAGATCTCCTCCTGCGCCAGAACATGATCGGGCGGCACATCGGCAAAAAGCACAGGCCGCACATAGGCCCCCGCCGCCGGAGCATGATCCACGATCCGCCCCTGCGCGGCCACGGTCAGATCCGCCCCCCGCGCCAGATAGCCCTCGACGATCTCCTTCTGCCGGGCCGAAATCAGCGGCCCCATGCGCAGATCCTCCAGCGCCGGGCCGACGGTCAAACCCTCATAGGCCTCGGCCATGCGCGCCTTCACCTGCTCGTAGATGCCGCGCTGAGCCAGAATCCGCGACGAGGCCGAACAGGTCTGACCGGCATTCTGACACCCGGCATTGACCAGAAACGGCAGGGCCGCATCCAGATCCGCATCGTCGAACACCAGCTGCGGCGACTTGCCGCCCAGCTCCAGCGTCACCGGCACCACATTCGCCGCGGCCGCCGCCTGAACCCGCGCCCCGGTGGCCACCGAGCCGGTAAAGCTGAGGTGATTCACCCCCGGATGCGCCGCCAGCGCCGCCCCGGCCTCGCCCCCCAACCCCGGCACCACGTTCAGCGCGCCGGCCGGCAACCCCGCCTCCTGCGCCAGACGGGCAAAGGCCAGCGCCGTCAGACAGGCCTCCTCGGCGGGCTTGAGCACCGCCGCATTGCCCATCGCCAGCGCCGCCCCCACCGAGCGGCCGATGATCTGCATCGGATAGTTCCACGGCACGATATGCCCGGTCACCCCGTGGGGCTCGCGCAGCGCATAGACGGTGTATCCGGCCAGATAGGGAATCGTCTGCCCCATCACCTTGTCGGCGGCACCACCGTAAAATTCACAATAACGGGCCAGCGCGATGGCATCATTTCGCGCCTGGCTCAGCGGCTTGCCCACATCCATCGCCTCCAGCCGGGCCAGATCCTCGACCCGCTCGAGCACCAGCCGCCCCAGCCGCGACAAAATCCGACCCCGCTCGAAGGCCGGCATGGCGCCCCAATCGCCCTCCAGCGCCGCCCGAGCGGCCCCCACTGCCGCATCCACATCCGCCGCACCGCCCCGCGCGATCCGGCAGATCTCGGCCCCGTCGGAAGGGTCGATCAGCGGCAAGGTCTCGCCCCCCGCCGGCGCAACCCATTCCCCGCCGATCAGACAGGCTTCGGTCTCGAACCAGATCGCGCCCGAATCAGTCATCTTTCCCTCCCCTCGGCGCACACGGCGCCTCTTCCTCTTGCCCCAAATACTCCCGCCGGAGGCATCGGCGAAGCCGATTCCAGCCCCCGGGCCTCATCCCCGCCCCGCCGCCGCCCGCAACTCGGGAAGCTTCGGGCTCGCCTCGATCAGTTCCCGCGTATAGGGATGCTGCGGGCCGTTGAAAACCGCCTCCGTGTCTCCCTGCTCGACGATCTCGCCCGCCCGCATCACCAGAACCCGATCCGTCACCGACCGGACCACCGAAAGATCGTGGCTGATGAACAGCCATGTCAGAGCGTAGCTTCGACACAGATCCGCCAGAAGATCGAGGATCTGCGCCCGCACCGATACGTCCAGCGCCGAAACCGCCTCGTCAAACAGGATCAGATCGGGGCGGATGATCAGGGCACGGGCAATGGCGATGCGCTGGCGCTGACCGCCGGAAAATTCGTGGATGTATTTGCCGGCGTCCCCGGCCGACAGCCCCACCGCCTCCAGCGCCTCGGCCACCGCGGCGCGCCGGGCCGCACCGCGCGGCGGGTTGTCCAGCAGATGGAAGGGCTCGGTTATCAGCCGCTCGACCCGATGACGCGGGTTGAAACTGCCGAAGGGATCCTGAAACACCACCTGCATCCGGCGCCGCACCGCAAGATTGGACCGGCGTCCGGTCCAGACCGGCGCCCCGTCCAGAAGGATGCGCCCCGCCTGCACCGGCTCCAGCCCCAGAATCGCCCGCGTCAGGGTGGACTTGCCGCATCCCGATTCGCCGACAAGCCCCAGCCGCTCGCCGCGATTGAGGGTAAAACTGACATTGCGCAGGGCGCGGAAATGCCCCGGGTCCCGGAACAGCCGCCGCCGCGGAAGACGATAGTCGCGCGTCACCCCCTCGACCACCAGCAGCGGTTCGGGCCGCGCCGGCGGGGCAGGCAGGGCAACGCGGTGGCGGGAGGCCTCGAACAGCATCCGCGTATAGGGATGGCGCATGCGGGTCAGCAGCGCGCCGGTGCGGCCCGCTTCCACAACCTCGCCGCGGCGCATCACCACGATCCGGTCGGCCATGCCGGCCACCACCGCCAGATCATGGGTGATGATCAGCAGCCCCATCCCCATGTCGCGCACCAGCCCCTTGAGCAGGTCCAGGATCTGCGCCTGGGTGGTCACATCCAGCGCCGTCGTGGGCTCGTCCGCAATCAGCAGCTTCGGCCGCAGGGCAATGGCCATGGCAATCACCACCCGCTGACGCTGCCCGCCCGACAGCTCGTGCGGATAGCGCGACAGAGGGAAGCGGTCGGCGGGCAGCCCCACCCGCTCCAGCACCTCGCGGGCGCGCGCCCGGGCGGCCTCGCGCGTCATGGCGCGGTGAACCAGGATCGTCTCCATCACCTGATCCCCGATCGTCCGCACCGGGTTGAGCGCGGTCATCGGTTCCTGGAACACCATGCCGATCCGGCGCCCGCGAACCGCGCACATCTCGTCCTCGGACAGCGCCATCAGGTCGCGGCCGTCCAGCCTGACCTCGCCGCGCGCGGCGGCGCGCTCCGGCAGAAGGCGCATCACCGACAGCGCCGTCATCGACTTGCCCGAGCCGCTCTCGCCCGTCACCGCCACGATCTCGCCCGCCGCCACCGACAGCGACACCTCGCGCAGCACCTCGAACGTGCCGATCTTCAGCGACAGCCCGGAAATGTCGAGCAGCGTCATGTCCGCACCACCCTCAGCCGCGGGTCCAGCCAGTCGCGCAGCCCGTCGCCCAGCAGGTTCAGCCCCATCACCGTGACGATGATCGCCAGCCCCGGAATCAGCGCCAGATGCGGGGCGAAGCTGACCATCGTCTGCGCATCCGCCAGCATCCGGCCCCAGCTGGGCAGCGGCGGCTGGGCGCCCAGCCCCACATAGGACAACCCGGCCTCGGCCAGAATGCCGAGGCTGAACTGGATCGTGCCCTGCACGATCAGCAGGTTGGTCACATTGGGCAGGATATGCTCGACCGAGATGCGCGCATCCCCCTTGCCCGCGACCCGGGCGGCAAGGATGAATTCGCGCTCCCACAGACTCAGCGCCGCACCGCGGGTGATGCGCGCGAATACGGGGATGTTGAAGATGCCGATGGCGATGATGGCATTGACGGCACCGGCACCGAAGACGGCGGTGATCAGGATGGCGATGACCAGCGACGGGAAGGCAAAGACCAGGTCGTTGCCGCGCATGATGAGCTCGTCCAGCCACGACCCCTTGCGCGCCGCCGCCGCCAGTCCCAGAGGCACCCCGGCCCCCATGCCGATCCCCACCGCCACCAGCGCCACCGCGATCGAGGTCCGCGCCCCCACCATGATCATGGAAAACAGGTCGCGCCCGAAATGGTCGGTGCCGAACCAGTGGCGCGCATTCGGGGTCTGCAGTTTCTCGGGAATGTTCATCGCCGCATGATCCCACGGCGTCCAGAAGAACGACACCAGCGCCGCCGCGACGATCAGCGACGACAACGCCGCGCCGATGAGCAGGTTGCGGTTCATGTGCGGCTCCTCAACCGGGGGTCCACCGCGGCATAGGTCAGATCGACGACGAAATTCACCACGACCACGGCAAAGACCAGAAGCATCACCACCGACTCCACCACGATCAGGTCGCGCGACGAGATCGCCTGGAACACCAGCCGCCCCAGGCCGGGCAGGAAGAACACCTGCTCGATGATGATCGCCCCTGCCAGCAGAAAGGAAAACTGCATCCCGATGATGGTCAGCACCGGAATCAGCGCGTTGCGAAGCCCGTGCCGCCACAGCGCCTGCCGGCGGCTCAGCCCCTTGGCGCGGGCGGTGCGCATGAAGTCCTCGCCCAGAACGTCCAGCAGCGCCGAGCGCATCACCCGCGCCAGAATCGCCGCCTGCGGCAGCGCCAGGGCAATGGCCGGCAGGGTCAGCGACCGCAGCGCCGCCCCCGCCCCCCTGTCCCATCCGGCAAACCCGCCCGCCCCGAACCAGCGCAGCTTGATGGCGAAGATCAGCACCAGCATCATCGCGAACCAGAAATTCGGGATGGCAATGCCCAGCTGGGTCGCCCCCATCACCGCCACGTCGCCCGGCCTGCCCCGGCGCGCGGCGGCATAGATGCCGGCGGGAAAGGCGATCAGGGTGGACAGCACCAGCGCATAAAGGGCCAGCGGCAGCGACACCCACAGCCGTTCGGCAATCATGCCGGCGACCGCCGTGCGATAGGTGTAGGAGGTGCCGAAATCCCCCCGCAGCATGCCGCCGACCCAGTTCAGGTAGCGCTGGGTCTTCGACACGTCCAGGCCCAGCTCGGCGCGCAGGGCGGCCACCGTGTCGGGGCGGGCATTGATGCCCAGCATGTAGCTGGCCGGGTCGCCAGGGACCACCTCGACCACCAGGAAGATGACCAGGCTGGCCACGGCCAGGCTGACGATCAGCGACATGAGGCGTTTGAGCGAATAGCGCATCATGACCGGCGGACCGGGACAGGGCGCCGTGGATCAAACCGCCCGCACGTTCCCGAATATCCCCTCTGCTTTCCTCTTGCTTCAAATACTCCGGGGAGCGCGAGGGGCAGAGCCCCTCGCACCGGTCGGGCGGGCTTCGCCGATCCGAAACCGGACGATGCCCGCCCCCTCACTTCTCCCAATAGACCGCCGTCAGGTCGGTCGCCTGCGTCGGTGCATTGGCCCACAGCCCCCGGACCCCGGCCCTGGCCACGGTCAACGCCGCCAGTTGGAACAGATAGCCGTTGACGTAGTCCTCGGCGATGATCCGCTGCGCCTTCTGCAACAGCTCGGTGCGCTTTGCCGGATCGGTGGTTTCGTTCAGCGTCTTCATCAGCGCCTGGAAATCCGGGTTGTCATACTGGAAGTAGTAGTCGGGCCGGGCATAGATGCCGATATCCATCGGCTCGGTATGGCTGACGATGGTCAGGGCGTAGTTCTTGCCCCGGAACACCGATTCCAGCCACTGCGCCCATTCGACATTGATGATTTCCGCCTTGATGCCCACGGCGGCCAGCTGCGCCTGGATGATCTCGCCGCCGCGGCGGGCGTAAGAAGGCGGCGGCAGGTGCAGGGTGGTCTCGAACCCGTCCGGGTAGCCAGCCTCGGCCAGCAGCTTCTTCGACTTTTCGGGATCGTAGGCAGACAGATCGGTCAGATCCACATAGGCCGGGTTGTGCGGCGCGAAATGGGTGCCGATCGGCGTGCCGTAGCCGAACATCGCCCCATCGATGATTGCCTGGCGGTCGATGGCATGGGCCACCGCCTCGCGCACGCGCACATCGTCGAAGGGCGGCATCCTGTTGTTCATCGCCAGGATGGTTTCCCCCTCGGTCGAGCCGACCAGCACCTGGAACCGCGGATCGGCCTCGAACTGGGGCAGGTTCTCGGGGGCGGGAAAGCCGGTGAACACGTCCACATCCTCGGCCATCACCGCCGCGAAGGCGGCAGTGGGGTCCGAGATGAACTTGAACGTCACCTTGTCCAGCTTCGCCGGCGTGCCCCAGTAGTCGGGGTTCTTCTCCAGCTCGATCCGGTCGCCCTGCACCCAGTCCACGAACCGGAAGGCTCCGGTCCCGACGGGCTTCTGCTTGATGTTGTCGATGCTTTCGGGAGCCACGATCACCGCATCGCCCCAGGCCATCTTGAACAGGAAGCTGCCGTCGGGCTCCTTCAGCGTCACGCGCACGGTCAGCGGATCGACCGCCTCGACATCCGCGATGCCGGCAAACAGCGCCTTCTGCGCGTTCACGCTGTTTTCGGCGCGGGCACGGTCAAGGGTGAACTTGACGTCATTGGCATCCATGGTCGTGCCGTCATGGAAGGTCACGCCAGCGCGCAGGCGGAAGGTATAGACGGTGCCGTCCTCGGAAATCTCCCAGCTTTCCGCCAGCCCCGGCACCACCGACCCGTCGCCCATGAATCGGGTCAGCCCCTCGAACACGTTGGAATAGAGCACCTGGTCGATCGCCCCCGCCGCGGCGCTGGTCGGATCCAGATGCGGCGGCTCCAGCTGCATGGCAACGGTCAGGCTTTCCTGAGCCTGCGCGCTGCCAACCCACAGCCCGGCCGCCACCGCCATGACTGACGCCAGCCCTCGCGTGAAAACCTTGATACCCATGGTGAAA
This sequence comes from Piezobacter thermophilus, assembly GCF_055386745.1. Taxonomy (NCBI): domain Bacteria; kingdom Pseudomonadati; phylum Pseudomonadota; class Alphaproteobacteria; order Rhodobacterales; family Paracoccaceae; genus Piezobacter; species Piezobacter thermophilus. The sequence goes on from NZ_AP042380.1 coordinate 3,138,852, forward strand.
TCTCCCTCCCGTCTCGGGTCGCGACTCGCCGCATGCCCGTTCGATCGAAAGTCTTTCCCTGAATCGCAATCCGATCAAGGTTTTGTTGGCGCTATCCATGTGGATTGCTGCGCTGCGGCGTGCTATTGGGCATCCGACCGAGACGCGAACGGAACCAAAATGAGCGCAACAGCCCGCAATTCGGCCCCCAATGCCGAGGACATCCGCGCCCGGAAAGGGGGCGCGCCGCTGGTCAGCCTGACCGCCTACACCACGCCCATGGCACAGCTGATGGACGCGCATTGCGATTTCGTCCTCGTGGGCGACAGCGTCGGAATGGTGCTGCACGGCCTGCCCTCGACCCTCGGCGTGACGATGGAGATGATGATCCTTCACGGCAAGGCCGTCGCCCGCGGCCTGAGCCGCGCCATGCTGGTCATCGACATGCCCTTCGGCAGCTACGAGGAAAGCCCCGCGCAGGCCTTTCGCAACGCGGCCCGGCTGATGGCGGAATCCGGCGCGGGGGCGGTCAAGCTGGAAGGCGGCACCCACATGGCCGAGACAATCCGCTTCCTCGTCGCCCGCGGGATTGCGGTGATGGCGCATGTCGGGCTGACGCCGCAATCGGTCAACACGCTGGGCGGCTATCGCGTTCAGGGCCGCGCGGCCGAGGCCGAGCGGGTTCTGGCGGACGCGCGCGCGGTGGCCGATGCGGGGGCGTTCTCGGTGGTGCTCGAAAAAGTGCCCGCCCGCCTTGCCGACCGGATCACCGCCGAGGTGCCGATTCCCACCATCGGCATCGGCGCGTCGGCCGGATGCGACGGGCAGATCCTCGTGGTCGACGACATGCTGGGCTTCTTCCAGGCGTTCAGGCCGAAATTCGTCAAGCGCTACGCCGATCTGGGCGCCCGGGCCGAAGCCGCCATTGCCGAATACGCCGCCGAAGTCCGCGCGCGCCGGTTTCCCGCGGCCGAACACGTCTTTGCCGACAAGGCGCCGACGAAGGAGCCGCCCGCATGACTGCTCCGATCCTGCGCAAGCTGGCCGAGCTGCGCGCGCGAACCGCCGAATGGAAGCGCGCCGGCGAGGTCATCGGCGTGGTCCCCACGATGGGCGCGCTGCATGCGGGGCATCTGTCGCTGGTGGAAGCCGCCTGCACGGCCTGCGACCGGGTGATCGTGACGATCTTCGTCAATCCCAGGCAGTTCAACAACCCCGAAGACCTGGCCAACTATCCACGCACCGAGCACGAGGACGCGCAAAAGCTGTCGGCGCATGCGGTGGACGCGATCTATGTGCCGGACCCCGAGGAAATCTACCCGCGGGGATTTGCCACCACCGTTTCGGTCGAGGGGCTGACCGACGTGATGGAAGGCGCCTTCCGCCCCGGTCATTTCGACGGCGTGGCCACCGTCTGCGCCAAGCTGTTCCTGCAGACATCGGCCGACCGGGCCTATTTCGGCGAAAAGGACTTTCAGCAGCTCAAGGTCGTGCGCCGGATGGCGGCCGATCTGGACATTCCGGTCGAGATCATCGGCCGCCCGACGGTGCGCGAAGCGTCCGGCCTTGCGCTGTCGTCACGCAATCTGCGGCTGTCGCCGGCGGGCCGGGAAAGGGCCGCGCAGCTTCATGCCGCGATGCAGCAGGTGGCGACCGAACTTGCCGGCGGGAAACCCCTTGACGGGCTGGTTGCAACCGCGCGCGCGCGGCTGCGCGAGGCCGGTTTTGCCGAGATCGAGTATCTCGAACTCCGCGCCGAGGAGGATCTCTCCCCGCTCGACCGGCCCGACCGCCCGGCGCGCCTGTTTGCCGCCGCTTGGATGGACGGGGTGCGGCTGATCGACAATATCCCCGTCCCCGCCTGCTGACAGGACGGCTCGGCCCCGAAATCGCTTGGATGCCGGGCCCGGATCGGCCAACATCGAACCGACAGCCTTGCAACCGCACCGGGAGCCCCCGCATGAGTCACATTCTCGCCATCGACCAGGGCACCACTTCCACGCGCGCGATCCTGTTCGACACCTCGATGCAGGTGGCCGGCATCGCCCAGCAGGAATTCACCCAGCATTTCCCGCAGGCCGGCTGGGTCGAACATGATCCCGAGGAAATCTGGCAGACCACCATCACGGTCTGCCGGCAGGTGCTGGAGCAGACCGGCGTGCCGGCAACCACCCTGGCCGGGATCGGCATCACCAACCAGCGCGAAACCACCGTGATCTGGGACCGCGCGACCGGAGCCCCCATTCACAACGCCATCGTCTGGCAGGACCGGCGCACCGCGCCCTTGTGCGAAACCCTGCGCGCGGCCGGGCACGAAGCCGAGATCACCGCGCGTACCGGGCTTTTGCTGGACCCGTATTTTTCCGGCACCAAGGTGAAGTGGATCCTCGATTCCGTGCCCGGCGCCCGCGACCGGGCCGCGCGCGGAGAGCTGGCCTTCGGCACCATCGACAGTTTCCTGATCTGGCGCCTGACCGGCGGCCGGGTCCATGCCACCGATGCCACCAATGCCTCTCGGACGCTTTTGTTCGACATCCACGAAGGGGACTGGAGCGACGATCTCTGTGCGCTTCTGGACGTGCCCGCCGCGATCCTGCCCCGGGTGCGCGACTGCGCCGCCGATTTCGGCTTTGCCGATCCGGCGCTGCTGGGGGCGAAGGTGCCGATCCTCGACGTGGCCGGCGACCAGCAGGCGGCTGCCATCGGTCAGGCCTGTTTCCGCCCCGGCATGATGAAATCCACCTACGGCACCGGCTGTTTCGCCCTGCTGAATACCGGCACGCAGGCGGTGCCCTCACAGAGCCGGATGCTGACCACCATCGCCTGGCAGTTGCAGGGGCGGCGATCCTACGCCCTGGAAGGGTCGATCTTCATCGCCGGTGCCGCCGTGCAGTGGCTGCGCGACGGGCTGGGGATCATCGAGAGCGCCGCGCAGACCGGAGACATGGCATCCGCGGCCGACCCGGCCCAGGACGTGATCCTGGTGCCCGCCTTTACCGGCCTCGGCGCGCCGTGGTGGAAGCCCGACTGCCGTGGCGCGGTGTTCGGCCTGACCCGCAATTCCGGGCCGCGGGAATTTGCCCGCGCGGCGCTGGAAAGCGTTGGCTTCCAGACTCGCGACCTGCTGGAGGCGATGCGCGCCGACTGGCAGGGCGCCGGCGACGTGGTGCTGCGCGTCGATGGCGGGATGAGCGCCAGCGACTGGACCATGCAGCGCCTGTCCGACCTGATCGGGGCGCCGGTCGATCGGCCGGTCATGCAGGAGACCACCGCTCTGGGCGCGGCATGGCTGGCCGGGATGCGTGCCGGCATCTATCCGGGGATGGAGGAATTCGCCGCAAGCTGGGCGCTGGACAGGCGGTTCGAACCGCAGATGGACGCGGACAGCCGTGCGCGCCGCTACGGGCGCTGGCGGCGCGCCGTGCAAGCGGCAATATCCGTCTGACGGCGCGACGGGACCCGGCGCGGTTCAGGGGCTGGAGGCCAGCAGCAGGTCGGGCCCGAAAATCGTGTTCGCATGGTCCCGAAGATAGATCTTGAGCCAGGGAGTGAACCGATCGGGGTGGCGCTTCACCTCAGCCAGGAGGTCGTGATAGTCGACCCAGCGGGTCTCCATCACTTCCTCGGGATCGGGGGCGAGGGAGAGCGGCTCCCACGCATGGGCAAGGAAGACGTCCACCACCTCGTGTTCGATCATGCCATTGCCGACATCGGCCCGGTATTCGAGGTGGTGCCGGAACTCGGGGTAGAGGCCGGAAATGCCCAGCTCCTCGCGCAGACGGCGCACGGCGCATGCGCAGGGCTCCTCATCCCAGCCGGGATGGGTGCAGCAGCTGTTCGCCCACAGGCCCGGCGTGTGATACTTGCCTACCGCCCGGCGCTGCATGAGGATCTCCTGTCCGCGCATGACGAAGACGGATACCGCCTTGTGGCGCAATCCGCGTTCATGGGCTTCGATCTTCTCGACCGGCGTCAGCTTGCCGTTCACCCAGGCCGGGATAAGAATTGTCATGGCTCGCACTCACTGGCCTTTGCCGGGGCCGCTGCCGGGGGCGCCGCTGCTTGTCCGGGCGGGCGGCTCTGACCGTCTGGCACCGGTCCCCGCAACCGCCCGAAGGATAACGCTCCATGTGGCGTGCGTCAGGCGATTTCCAAGGGGCGCGTCAAGTTGACACGACCCCCGCCCTGCCGGCCCCGGCAGGCCGGAACGCGAAAGGCCGTGGCGCATGGCCACGGCCCGTTTCCGGGGGCACCCGAGACTGCCCCGCCCCGCCAGGGGGAATGAGGCATTCAACCCTTACTGGGCGACGCTTTCCAGATAGGCGTAGATGTCTTCGGCGCCCTTCTTGAGCTTGAAGCTCATCTTCGTCTTCGCCTTGCTGTCACCCGTGGCCTTCTTGATGAAATCCTTGGGGCTCTTCAGCCATTCGACGAAGTTGTCCTCATCCCAGACCAGGCCGGCCTCGCCCGCGGCCTTCAGCGAGGCGCTGTACTTGTACCCTTCGGCGGAAGCAGCGGCGCGCCCCGCGATACCATAGAGGTTCGGGCCGGTCTTGCCGCCCTTGACGATGGAAGTGCCGTCGGGAGCGGTGATGGCGTGGCACGCCTTGCACTTCTTGAAGCCCTTTTCGCCCTTGGCGGCATCGCCTTCGGCGAAGGCCGGTACGGCCAGAAGGCCAACAAGCGCAGTTGCGATGATACGTTTCATTGCGTGTACTCCGTTCCTGGGAATGGCCCGAGAAGACCGTTGTTGCGTCCGACTTTCAACTGCCACATTGCCGCGCCCGAGTCCACCGGCGGATGAGTGCCGGGCCTGCGCGAATTGTCCCGCCTACCCGGATCGGCGGTCATTTTCTCGTGACCAGCAGGGCAGGATGTCCCCCGGCGCGGGGCGGGCGAGATAGACCGCGCGGGCAATGGCGCGGGCAAGGCAGAGAGCGGCCGCGTGGCCGATTTCCCCTAGGGCACGATCGGGGTCGGCCGGGTCGCGCGCGCCGGTGGACAGGGCGAACACCAGGTCCCCGTCGAAGGGCGAATGGCTGGGCAGGATCGCCCGGGCGATGCCGTCATGGGCGGCGATGGCCAGGCGCTGGCACTGCGCCTTGGAAAGGCGGGCGTCGGTGGCGACGATGGCGATGGTGGTATTGGCGCGCTCTCCCGCTCCCGCCAGGGAGAGCATGGCCTCCATCCGCCGGCTGTCGCCCTGCCCGCCGAGCCCCGAGGCCGGGTCGGGGCCGAGCCCGCCGAATTCGTCGCCCACCTCGAAGGGGGCGGCCCAGAAATGGCGGTTGCCGGGGGTGGTGACGCTGCCCATGGGGTTGGCCGCGACCAGAGCGCCCACGGTGGTGCCGTCCTTCAGCACGAAGGAGGCCGAGCCCAGCCCTCCCTTGTGCATGGCGGTGAGGGCGCCGGTCCCGGCCCCGGCGGTTCCCAGCGCGAAATCGCTGTCCGCCGCATCGAGTGCGGCCCGCCCCAGCGCCCGGTAGGGGTTTTCCCGCCAGGACTTGTCGCCGCCATTGAGCAGGTCGAACAGGATCGCGCCGGGCACGATCGGCACCAGCGCGGGTCCGACGCGAAAGCCGCGCCCCTGCGCGCGCAGGCCCTCGGCCACGCCCGAGCAGGCATCAAGGCCGAAAGCCGACCCGCCCGCGAGCACCAGCGCATCAATGGCGGCCACGGATTTGTCGGGGGCCAGCAGATCGGTTTCGCGGGTGCCGGGCGCGCCGCCCATGACATGCACGGAGGCGGTGAAGGGCGCATCGGCCGTGAGCACCGTCACCCCGGATTTGAGCGCCTCGTCCCCGGCATTGCCGACCCTCAGGCCGGCAATGTCGGTAATCAGGTTTCGCGGTCCCGGTTTCATGCCGTTCCTCGTGCTGTCGTGGCGGTCATGGGCGCGCGCCTGCGGCGCGCGGCCTCCGGCGGGAGTATTTGGGGCGAGATGAAAAGGCGGGCTGCATCAGATGCAGCGTCCTCCATCGACTTCCAGTGCCGCGCCGGTGATCATCCCGGCCTCGTCCGAGCACAGGAAGCTTGCCGCATTTCCCATGTCCTCGGGCGTGGAGAAGCGGCCCAGCGGAATGGTGGCGAGGAATTTCGCCCGCATCTCGGGGGTGTCCTCGCCCATGAAGGCCTTGAGCAGCGGAGTTTCGCCGGCCACCGGGCACAGCGCGTTGACCCGGATCCCGTGGGGGGCCAGTTCCACGGCCATGGTTTTCGTCGCCGTGATCATCCAGCCCTTGGAGGCGTTGTACCAGTTGAGCCGGGGGCGCGGGCTGAGCCCGGCGGTGGAGGCGATATTGAGGATTGCGCCGGAGCGGCGGGCCTTCATGTGCGGGACCAGGGCGCGCGCGGTCAGGTAGACGGATTTGACGTTGACCCTGAGCACACGGTCGAAATCGTCTTCGCTCACCTCTTCGAGCGGCGCGGGCAGGTGGGTGATGCCGGCATTGTTGACGAGGATGTCGAGCGCGCCGAAGGCCGCAAGCGCCGCTTCGGTCATGCCCTGCACCAAGGCCCCTCCCGAGACATCCACCCTGTGCGCCAGGGTGGCGTCGCCCAGCTCGGCGGCCATGTCGCGGGCCGCGTCGCCATTGATGTCGGCGATCATCACCCGGGCTCCTTCGGCCACGAACTTGCGGACGATGCCCGCGCCGAAGCCCGAAGCACCGCCGGTGACGATCGCGGTTTTTCCTTTCAGGCGCATATGGTTCCTCCCCCCGATGTTCCTGTCGGCCCGAGACTAGCAGCGCGGCAAAGGGGGGCCAACCTATTCGTCGGACACCGGGCCGCGCAGGGCCTTCACCGCGCTGCGGGCCTTTTTCGCGGCAAGGCGCCGGCGGATTGCTCCTCTGGTGGGGCGGGTCGGGATTCGTCTTTTCGGCGCCACCAGGGCGCGGGCGATCAGGTCGGCAAGGCGTTGGCGGGCAATTTCGCGGTTGCGGGCCTGGCTGCGGGTTTCGTCGCAGCGGATCACGATGGCGCCGTCGCCGGTCCAGCGCCGTCCGGCCAGCCTCCGCAGCCGCGCCTTGACCGCGGGGGAAAGCGAGGGCGAGCGCGCCGCCTCGAACCGCAGCATTACGGCGGTGGACAGCTTGTTCACGTTCTGCCCGCCCGGGCCCGAGGCGCGCGAGAAGGTTTCCGTCAGCTCCCAGTCCTGAATGACAATGTTGTCGTCGATGCGCAGCATGGGGAGACCTTACGGTGCACAGCCAAAAACCGCAAAACCCGCCCGCGGGGGCGGGCGGGCCGGTGTCGCGGCTGGTCGAGCGCGGCTCAGGCGGCGCCGGTAGCCGGGAGAAGCCGTTTCACGATGACCCGGAAGGGGACCAGGGCGACCAGCGCCAGCGAGAGTTTCACCAGCCAGTCGGCAAAGGCGAGCGAGGTCCACAGCGGTGCCGTCGGGCCGGTGTTGAGGAAAGGCACGGCCTCCCACGCCCAGCTGATCTGCTCGTCGGCGCCGGGGCCGAAGACGGCGATCGAGGCCGAAAAGGCGATGGAGAAGAACAGCGCCGTGTCCACGGCCGATCCGACCAGCGTCGAGAACAGCGGCGCGCGCCACCAGACGCCGTCTCGAAAGCGGTTGAACACGGCCACGTCCAGAAGCTGGGCGGCCAGGAAGGCAATCCCCGACCCCACGGCCACGCGCAGCGGCACGGCGACATATTCGTAGCCATCCCCCTGCAGCATGATCTGGCTGCCGATCAGCGAGCTGATGACCCCGGTGAGGAAGCCTGCGACCACCACCTTGCGCGCGGCCTGCACGCCATAGACGCGGTTCATCACGTCGGTCACGAGGAAGGCGAAGGGATAGGTGAATGCGCCCCAGGTCAGCAGCCCGTCGAGGATGAGGAACTGGACAAGGATGTTCGAGGCCACGACGATTGCGGCCATGGCGATGATGCCGGGGAGGTGTTCGCGTTTCATGTCTGGTGCCCGTTTTGACAAGGTTGCGGCGACTTGGCCCGCGCGTTCCGCGGGCGATGCGGCCATTACAGGCACTCGCGCCTGAATGCAACGTCATTCCACCAGCGCGTATTCGACGAGTTCGGTGCGCTGCAGGAAGAAGAAGTTGTCGTCCGATATCATTGTCAGGCGAATGCGCCCCGCTTCGTCCCGCCAGACCGAGAGCCCTTCGAGATTGTCGAACCGCCCCGGGCGCGTGACCGCCAGGATGGTTTCGTTGCGGGCCGTGCCGCCCTCCATGTCCCAGCGCCGCACCCGGGCGCGAAAGCCGAAGATGCCGATGCTGCGCTCCAGCAGGTAGAAGCGGCCGTCGGGGCCGAAATCGGCACCCACCGGCAGGAAGCCGTCTCGGGCCGGGATCGAGAAGGGAACCGACCAGGCCCGGCCGTTCCAGCGGAACACGGGAATGTTTCCCGCGGCATCAGGCGCATCCTCGGGCAGGGTGTAGAGGCGGCCGCGGGAATCGATCGCAAGCGGCTCCAGCGCCCGGTTTTCCGGGAAGTGACGGAAGGCCTCGGGCCGGGGCAAGGGCTGCGCCGGGGCGGCGGGGGTGCGGTATCGGGCAACGCGCGTCACCCCTTCGAAGGATACGAAAAGGCTGCCGTCGGGGGCCAGCGCCAGCCCCTCGGGGTCATTGATCCGCCCGGTCAGCCGTACGTTCCTGCTGGACCTCAGCGGCACGGCGCTGCGGATGGAGATGCCGTCGATCAGCCCCGTGCTGCCGCGCCGGATGTCGGCGGTGACGATCATGCCGCGATCGGACAGAACGGTCATCCGGCGCCCGTCGGGCGACAGCTCGATCCCCGAAAAGCCGCCGAACCACGGCGCCTTGACCGCCCAGACCGTACGCCCGAGGAAAAACGCCGCCGGCTGCCCGGCCGCGCCGGCCGTCAGGACCAGGCCGAGTACGAGGACTATCTGGAGCGCAGAACCGAGACGCATTGTCCGGGCAGATCGGCCAGAGTGTATTCGCGGCGCTTTTTCGGGGGCGGGGCCTTCGGGTCGCGTGGCCGGGGCGGAGGCGGGTTCAGTATGTCGTCCACCCATTTGCGGGCCTCCTTGCAGCCGTCGCCGGGCGGCGGGGGTGGCTGGTCCACGCAACCACGCGCGCCGCGGGGGCATTTCAGGCGGACATGAAAGTGATAGTAGTGCCCCCACCAGGGCCGGATCTTGCGCAGCCACCGGCGGTCGCCCGCCTCATCGTTGCACATCTGCACCTTGGCACCGGGAAAGACGAAAATGCGGGCAACGCGCGGATCCCGTGCCGCCGCGCGCAGGATCGCGTGGTTCTGCCGGGTCCAGTTGGCGTTCACGTAGGCGCCCTTGTTCCGGCGCATCGAGATCGGCGGGAAGGTCTCGCGCCGCTGCCGGGACAGGGTCAGGTCCCGTGCCGGCCGCATCCAGATATCGACGTCCAGCCCGATCTGGTGGCTGCGGTGCCCGGTCAGCATCGGACCGCCCCGCGGCTGGCTCATGTCTCCGATGTAGAGGCCGCTCCACCCCGGCAGGCCGGCGGCGAAGGCGCTGAGATCGCGAATGAAGTCGATGGTGACCGGGTGCCCCCAGTTGCGGTTGCGGCCCGGGCGCATGACCTGCCAGGTGGGGCCGGTGTCGGGCAATTGCCGGGCACCGGCAAGACAGCCCCTCGCATAGCCGCCCCAGGGTGCCGGCCGCTGCCGGGAAGCTTGCGCCTTGGCGGCGAAGAGCTGCTTTGCCGGCGGCTCGGCCATCGCGCTGGCGGTGGCGAAGGGCGCCGCCAGAGACAGAAAGGCCAGGGTCAGCAGGCGCATCAGCCGTGATCCCCTTCGGCCTTGACCCAGTAGAGCAGCGCCAGCCCGATGGAAAACAGCAGGATCAGCGGTGTCACGCCCACACGCTGGCTGCCGCTGAGATCCGTGGTAATGGCGATGAGCGCCGGGGCGACGAAGGTCGTGGCCTTGCCCGACAGCGCGTAGAGGCCGAAGGCTTCGGTCATGCGCGCGGGGTTGCCCTGCCGGGTCAGCATGTTGCGGCTGGCCGACTGCAGCGCCCCGCCGGCGGCACCGATCAGCATGCCGGCGACATAGAACAGGATATTGGGCAGCGAGGATCCCTCTGCCAGCGTCACCCCGAACACCGTGTCCGGCGTCAGGTTGACGATGAGGATGGCGGTACCGATCAGCACCAGGCAGTTGACGACGATGACCGGCTTGGGCCCGAAGGCGCGGTCGGCATAGCCGCCGATCCAGGTGAACAGTGCCCCGCTGAGGGCGGCTGTGATGCCGAATATGCCGATCTGCATGATCGACCAGTTCAGCACCCCGGCCGCGTAGATGCCGCCGAAGGTATACATGCCGTTGAGCGCATCGCGATAGAACATCGAGCTGCCCAGATAGGCCAGCAGCGAGGGATGCCGGGGCAGCCCCCTGATGGTGGCGACAAGATCGCTCAGCGCCCGCCCGACCCCTGCCCCGGTGACGCGGGTGGTCTCGCCGTCGCGCACCCACAGGAAGAAGGGGATCATGAACACCGCGTACCAGATCGCGGTGAACGGGCCGACGGCCCGGCTGTCTGCCCCTGTCGCGGGGTCGAGGCCGAAAAGCGGCTCGATGCCGGCCATGGTGCGCCCGCCCTCTCCGGCCTGGAACAGCAGCAGCATGATCGCCAGGGCAATCACCCCGCCCAGATAGCCGAAGGCCCAGCCCGAGCCGGATATCCGGCCCAGTTCGCGCTTGGGGCCCAGCGTCGGCAGCAGGGCGTTGGTGAAGATCGTGGCGAACTCCATGCCGATGAAGCCGATGCCGAAGAAGATCAGCGCCCAGGTGGCCGAGAAGTCCTCGGGCGCGGTCCACCAGGTGCCCCATGCCCCGACCACATAGGCCACCGAAAACAGCCGGATCCACGGCATACGGCGGCCAGAGCTGTCGGCAATGGCGCCAAGGATCGGGGCGAGGACCGCGATGGTGATGCCGGTCACGGTCAGGCCGTACCCCCAAAGCGCCTGCGCCTCGGCCTTGGCCGCCTGTTCGGCCATGCCCGCCTCGATGAAGCGGGCACTGGCGACCTTGGCGAAATAGGGCCCGAAGATGAAGGTCAGCATCAAGGTGTTGTAGGGCTGGCTGGCCCAGTCGAAGAACCACCAACCCCAGATGCGCTTGCGCGTCGAGATTTCCGCCATCTGCGCCGAGATTTCCGACATTGCCTCCCTCCGCCTGTATTGGCGAATAAGACAGCGGATGCGACGCAGAGGCAAGTGATCTGTGGCGCCGGCCTCCGTGCGGTCCTTGCGGTCCGGGGCAGCGGTCCGGGTTGCGGCATGCGGCGACTGGCCCGACGGTTCTTCGGGCGAGGGGCACTGCCCCTCGCGCTCCCCGGAGTATTTGGAGCAAGAGGAAGGAAGAGGCCGGGGGCAAGGATTCAGGATGGGGCGAATCGTGGCCGCGCCGCTCTTGTCCCCGGCGGCAATGCCGCTTAGGTCATGGGACGTCTTGAAAGGGAAATGCCTATGCAGTCGTTGTTCCAGATACTCATGATGCTGCTGGATGTCGTGTGGTTCTTCATTCTCGCCCACGTGGTCATGAGTTGGCTCATCAGCTTCCAGGTGCTCAATATCCGCCAGCAGCTTGTCGGGCAGATCTGGTACGGGCTCAACCGCATACTCGAACCCCTCTACGCCCCGGTCCGGCGCATCCTGCCGCCGATGGGGGGGCTTGATCTGGCGCCGCTGGTGGTGCTGCTGGCGATCTATGCCCTGCGGATCATCCTGATCAACAACATCGCCCTGTTCTACTGACCCGGATTCCACCGACCCGGGCGGGCGGGCCAGGTATCGCCTCTTGCCCGCCGGCGCGCGCCGTGTGATGGTCGGGGCACGAAGGCAGAACGGCACAAACAGGCACGAGGCCCCACCCCATGACCGCGGCTGAACCCCTCTTGCGGGAGGTCTTCGGATTCGACGCGTTCCGCCCCGGTCAGGCCGAGATCGTCCAGGCCGTGGCGGCGGGCGAGAACGTTCTTGCGATCATGCCCACGGGCGGCGGCAAGTCGCTGTGCTTCCAGTTGCCGGCCCTGATACGCCCGGGCGTGACGGTGGTCATCTCGCCGCTGATCGCGCTGATGCGTGACCAGGTGCGCGCCCTGCAGGAGGCCGGCGTGACCGCCGGGGCGCTGACCTCGGGCAATACCCCCGAGGAAACCGATGCCGTGTGGGAGGCGCTCGAGGAGGGGCGGCTGAAGCTTCTCTACATGGCGCCCGAACGGCTGGCCTCGGGGGCGGCGGTGGGGATGTTGCGGCGGATCGGGGTCGGTCTGATCGCGGTGGACGAGGCCCACTGCGTTTCCCAATGGGGCCACGACTTCCGCCCCGACTATCTGTGTATCGGAGAGCTGCGCCGGGCGCTGGGGGTGCCGCTGGCGGCATTTACCGCCACCGCCGACGCCGAAACCCGGGCCGAGATCGTGGACAAGCTGTTCCACGGCGCCGCCCCGCGCGTCTTCCTGCACGGCTTCGACCGGCCCAACATCCACCTTGCCTTTGCTGCCAAGGACAATCCGCGCCGGCAGATCCTGGCCTTTGCTGCGGCCCGGCGCGGGCAGTCGGGCATCGTCTATTGCGGCACCCGCGCCAAGACCGAGGCCCTGGCTGCGGCGCTGCGCGAAGACGGGCACGCCGCCTGCCACTACCACGGTGGCATGGAGGCCGAGGACCGCCGCATCGTCGAGGCCCGCTTCGCACGCGAGGACGGGCTGATCGTGGTGGCAACGGTGGCCTTCGGCATGGGCGTGGACAAGCCCGACATCCGCTGGGTCGCCCATGCCGATCTGCCCAAGAGCATCGAGGCCTATTACCAGGAGATCGGCCGCGCCGGCCGCGACGGGGCTCCGGCCGAAACGCTGACCCTGTTCGGCGCAGACGACATCCGCCTGCGCCGCGCCCAGATCGACGAAGGCCTTGCCCCGCCCGAGCGCCGCGCCGCCGATCACGCGCGGCTGAACGCGCTGCTGGGCCTGGCCGAGGCGCTGGCCTGCCGCCGGCAGGTGCTTCTGGCCTATTTCGGAGAAGAGACCGGCCCCTGCGGCAACTGCGACCTGTGCGACACCCCCGCCGAGTCGTTCGACGGCACCCAGGCCGTGCGCAAGGCGCTTTCGGCGATGCTGCGCACCGAAGAACGCTACGGCGCGGGGCACCTGATCGACATTCTCACCGGCAACGCCACCGACAGGGTGCGCGCCCAGGGCCATGACGGGCTGCCCACCTTCGGGGTCGGGCAGGAATTCGACCGGCGGCAATGGCAGGCGATCTTCCGGCAGATGATGGGGCGCGACCTGATCCGCCCCGACACCGCCCGCCACGGCGCGTTGCGCATGACCGAAACGGCCCTGCCGATCCTGCGCGGCGAGGCAACGATCCGGCTGCGCCGGGATTCGATCCGCAAGGCCGCGCGCGCCCCTCTGGCGCGGGCGCTGGTCTCGGAGGAGGACGCGCCGCTGCTGTCGGCGCTCAAGGCCCGCCGCCGCGCCCTGGCCGAGGCCGCCCGGGTGCCGGCCTATGTCGTCTTCAACGACCGGACCCTGATCGAGATGGCCGAATGCAGGCCCGCCACGCTTGACGACATGGCGCGCATCAGCGGCGTCGGCGCGAAGAAGCTCGAACGCTATGGCGCCGCCTTCCTCGAGGTCATCAACGGCGCCGCCGAACGGGTCCACCCGGTGCGGCGGAAACTGGCCGGGCGCGCGGCGGGGGACGTCTATGACCGCCTGCTGCAGGTTCAGGCCGAACTGGAGCGCGGCGCGGACGGCACCGCCCGACCGCTGAGCTGCTCGGCCTCGCTGCTGGCGCGGGTGGCGCAGCTTCGCCCCGGCGACGAACGGGCGATGAAGCGGCTTCTGGGCGAACGCCGGGCCGAGCGTTTCGCCGCCGCCTTCCTCGACGTGCTGCGCGAGGCTGGGCAAGAGGCGGGGCGCGCCGGTTGATCCCGGCACCGGAACGGGTAGAAACGGCACCATGCTGATTGTCGTCTCCCCCGCCAAGCGCCTCGATGAATCCCCTGCCCGCGCCGACGGCGGCAGCGAACCACTCTTCGCCGAGGACACCCGCCGGCTGGCGCAGGTGGCGCGGGGGCTGAGCGCCGCCGACCTGGAACGGCTCATGCGGATTTCCCCGAAGCTGGCGGCGCTGAACGTGCAGCGCTTTGCCGCGCTCGGCTCGGGCACGGGGACCAAGCGGGCCATCGAGATGTTCGCGGGCGACACCTACGCCGGACTGGAGGCGCGTTCGCTAGACCCCGAGGAGATGGACTGGGCGCAGGACCACCTGCGCATCCTGTCGGGGCTCTATGGCCTGTTGCGCCCGCGCGACGTGATCGCGCCGCACCGGCTGGAGATGGGCACGCGACTGGCGACCGACCGGGGCCGGACGCTTTACGATTTCTGGGGCGACCGGATTGCCGAGGCGCTGAACGAACAGGCCCGGACGCTGGGCACGGATGTGCTGGTGAACTGCGCCTCGGTGGAATATTTCACCGCCGCCGACCGGCCGGCGCTGAAGCTGCAGGTGGTGACGCCCGTGTTCATGGAAGAGCGCGAAGGCGGGCCGAAGATCGTCAGCTTCTTCGCCAAGAAGGCGCGCGGCGCCATGGCCCGCTTCATCATCCAGAGGCGGCTGACGGACCCGGAGGCGTTGTGCGATTTCGACACCGGCGGATATCGCTTCCGGCCAGACCTGTCGCAGCCCGACCGCCCGGTTTTCGTGCGCGACGCGGCCCCCTCTTCTGCGGCCGCCCTCTGAGCGCGCCCGGCGCTTCTGCCGGTCACGCCCCCACCGAACATGTGCGGATTTCCTTGGCAAGGATGCCTCCGCCGGTGCAGGCTGGCTGTGGCACGCTGCAGGAGATCGGGCGGCAAGGGGGGTGACGCGCATGAGCGGCAAGCGGAAAACCGTAGCGGTAATCGGCGCCGGAATTGTCGGCGTCTCAACCGCGATCTGGCTTCAGCGCGAGGGCCACGACGTCATCCTGATCGACCGGGCCGGACCCGCGGAAGGCGCGAGTTTCGGCAATGGCGGCGTGCTGGCATCATGTGCGGTGGTTCCGGTGACGGTGCCGGGGCTGATCTGGAAGGCACCGATGATGCTGCTCTCGCCCGATCAGCCGCTGTTCCTCAAATGGGGCTACCTGCCCCGCCTCGCCCCGTGGCTGCTGCGCTATCTCGGGCACGCGAATGCCGATCACGTGCGCAAGGTGGCGCGGGCCCTGACGGCAATCATCGGCGACAGTCTCGACGACCATCTTGCGCTGGCCGCGGGAACCGGGGCCGAAAGGTGGATCGTTCCGTCCGACTACCTGTTCATCTACCGCGACCGCGCGCATTATGCCCGGGACGCCTTCGGCTGGCGCATCCGGCGCGAGAACGGGTTCGCGTGGGACGAACTGGACGGGGCGGATTTTCACGCCCGCGACCCGGCATTCGCGCGCGATCTGGGTTTTGCCGCCAGGCTGGAGGGACACGGGAGAATCTCCGATCCGGGGCGGTACGTGAAGGATCTCGCCGCGCATGTGGAGCGGCATGGCGGCCGCATCCTGCGCGCCGAAGTCGAGGATTTCGCGCGCGCAAACGGCCGCGTCACCGGGGTGCGTGCGGGCGGCGAGACCATCCCCTGCGACGCGGCCGTGATCGCGGCCGGCGTCTGGTCGGGGGCGCTGACTGCAAGGCTGGGGCTGAAGGTGCCGCTGGAAAGCGAACGGGGCTATCACATCGAACTGTGGGAGCCGTCGATCATGCCGAAATCGCCGGTCATGGTGGTATCCGGCAAGTTCGTGATGACCCCGATGGAGGGGCGGCTGCGCCTTGCCGGGGTCGTGGAATTCGGCGGGCTTGACGCGCCACCCTCGCGCGCGCCATTCGCGCTGCTCAGGCGCAACCTAGGCGCCGTTCTGCCCGGCATCCGCTACCGCGAGGTCACTCAATGGATGGGCCATCGCCCGGCGCCGGCGGACTCGATCCCGGTCATCGGGGAGATCCCGGGCCTGAAAGGGGTCTATGCGGGATTTGGCCACCATCACGTCGGCCTGACGGGCGGGCCGAGGACCGGGCAACTGCTGGCGCAGATGATTTCGGGCCGCCATACCGATATTGACCTGAGCCCCTATTCCCCGGCACGTTTCAGTCAGGGCCGGGCAAAGAAGATCGGGCATGTGTCGGAACCAACCAACAAGGGAGCGAGACCATGAAGACAATCAGGAACCTGATGGCGACAACCGCGCTCGTGGCGGCTGCGGCCGTTTCCGCCCAGGCCGCCGAACGCTGGGACATGCCGATGGCCTATTCGGCGACCAACTTCCATTCGGTGACGGGCGCGGAATTCGCCAAATGCGTGACCGACGGCACCGGCGGCAAGCTGGAGATCGTCACTCACCCCTCGGGGTCGCTGTTCGCCGGCAACGAGATCAAGCGCGCGGTGCAGACGGGACAGGCCAATATCGGCGAACGCCTTCTGTCGGCGCACCAGAACGAGAACCCGATCTACGGGGTCGATTCGATCCCGTTCCTGGTGTCGTCCTTCGACGAGCACGAAAAGCTCTGGGACATTGCCGAACCCTATGTGGTGAAGGCGCTGGAGAAGGACAACCTGCACTACCTCTACTCGGTGCCGTGGCCGCCGCAGGGCCTCTATACCAAGAAGGAGATCAACTCGGTGGCCGATCTGAAGGGGATCAAGTTCCGCTCCTACTCGACCGCGACGGCGCGCATGGCCGAACTGACCGGAATGCTGCCGGTTCAGGTAGAGGCGGCCGAGTTGAGCCAGGCACTGGCCACCGGTGTGGCCGAAAGCTTCATCTCGTCCGGGGCCACCGGCTATGACCGCAAGGTGTGGGAGCACCTGACCCATTTCTACGAAGTTGACGCATGGCTGCCGCGCAACGCCGTGTTCGTGAACATGGATGCGTGGAACGGACTCGACGCCGACACGCAGAAGGTGATGACCGGCTGCGCCGAGGAAGCCGCGGCCAAGGGGCTTCAGCGGTCCAAGGACTATACCGCGTTCACGCTGTCCAAGCTGAAGGAAAACGGCATGACGGTGCAGCGGGCCGGCGAGCAGCTGATGCGCGAGCTCAAGGCCATCGGCGAAACCATGACCAGGGAATGGCTGGAGAAGGCCGGCGCCGACGGCAAGGCCATCGTCGAGGCCTACAAGGCATCGAACTGACTGGAAACGACGGCCGGGCCGGGGCGAGATCCCCGGCCCCTTTCGATCCGAAGGGAGCCCTGACATGGCGGCAGCCCGTGCGCTTCGGCGCCTGCTCGACTTTCTCTACCTGCTTGGCGGGGTGATCGCATCGCTGTTCCTGATCGCGATTCTCGTCATCATCCTGTTGCAGATGCTGGCCCGCTGGACCGGCAACGTCTTTCCCGGCGCCACCGATTATGCCGGCTACGCCATGGCCGGGGCGTCCTTCTTCGCCTTTGCCCATGCGCTCAATCACGGCGCCCATATCCGCGTGTCGCTGTTCCTTTCGGCGCTGGGAAAATGGCGCTGGTGGGGCGAATTGTGGTGCTTCGTCATCGGCACAGTCATCACCACCTGGTTCGCGTGGTACGCGGTAAAGGGAACCTACGTTTCGTGGCGGTGGAACGAGCTCAGCCAGGGCCTGGACGCCACCCCCATCTGGATTCCGCAACTGTCGATGAGCGCGGGAACGATCCTGCTGGCCATCGCCTTCTGGGATCACCTGGTGCGGCTGGTTTTCGCGGGCGATCACGGGATACGCTCCAACCTTGTCGATCAGAGCCACGCGGAGTAGCGCACCATGGAACAGCTCATCCCGATCGGCATCTTCCTGTTCGTCCTGTTCCTGCTGCTGGGGTCGGGCGTGTGGGTGGGGCTTGCGCTGATGGGCGTGGCCTATGTGGGCATGGACCTGTTCACCTCCCGGCCCGCCGGCGATGCGATGATAACCAAGGTCTGGTCGTCCACGTCGAGCTGGACGCTGACCGCGCTGCCGCTGTTCATCTGGATGGGAGAGATCCTGTTCCGAACGCGCCTGTCCGAGGACATGTTCCGGGGCCTTTCGCCCTGGATGGCCCGCCTGCCGGGGGGGCTGGTGCATACCAATATCGTCGGCTGCACCGTCTTCGCGGCGGTGTCGGGCTCGTCCGCGGCGACGCTGAGCACGGTCGGCAAGATGTCGATACCCGAACTGCGCCAGCGCAACTATCCCGAGCACATGGTGATCGGCACCCTGGCCGGGGCGGCGACGCTGGGGCTGATGATCCCGCCCTCGCTCACCCTCATCGTCTATGGGGTGACAATCAACGAATCGATCACCAGGCTGTTCATGGCCGGCGTTTTTCCGGGGCTTGTCCTTGCGCTGATGTTCATGGCCTATGTGGCGATCGTCGCGGTCACGTCGAAACGCTTCGACCCGACGCCCGAGCCGGCGATGTCGTTCATGGAAAAGGTGAAGAATTCGCGCTACCTGATCCCGGTGGTCTGCCTGATCCTCGTGGTGATCGGGTCGATGTACATGGGCTATGCCACCGCCACCGAGGCGGCGGCCTTCGGCGTGGTCGGCGGGCTGGTTCTCGCGGCGTCGCAGGGCTCGCTGACATGGGCCACCTTTACCGAAAGCCTGATGGGAGCGGTGCGCACCTCGGCCATGATCGCCCTGATCCTGGCCGGCGCGGCGTTCCTGTCGCTGTCGATGGGGTTCACCGGCCTGCCGCGGGGGCTGGCGGACCTGATCGCCAGCCTCGAACTTTCCCGGTTCGAACTGCTGATGGCGCTGCTGGTGTTCTACATCGTGCTGGGGATGTTCCTGGACGGGATTTCCTCGGTGGTGCTGACCATGGCGGTGGTCGAACCGATGATCCGGCAGGCCGGCATCGACATCATCTGGTTCGGCATCTTCATCGTCGTGGTGGTCGAGATGGCCCAGATCACGCCGCCGATCGGGTTCAACCTGTTCGTGCTTCAGGGGATGACGGGGCACGAGATGACCTTCATCGCGCGCGCGGCAATACCGATGTTCCTGATCATGGTGCTGATGGTGTTCGTGCTGATCGCGTTTCCCGAACTGGCGACATGGCTGCCCGACAACATCCGGCAGAGACCCGGGGGCTGATGGCCGGCTGGCGGAAGGCCGGCCTGCCTACCAGTGCAGGAAATAGCTGTTGCCGAGACCCAGCGTGACATAGGCCGGCCCGCAGGTCTTGCCGACCGAGACGCCGCCCGTCGTCCCGCCCGAACCGATGCCGATACCGGCATTCAGCCGCGCCGGATCGGTGCATTTTTCGCAACCGGCGACGAACAGCCCGGACATCAGGGCAAGGGCGAGTTTGCGCACGTGACGACCTTTCTTCGATCCTGCCGCCCGAAAGCGAGGCGGGGCACCGATCATTCTGGGCATGCCACGGCCGATCCGTCAACGCTCTTCGGCGCCGACGGAAAATCTCAGCGCCAGTCGAAGAAGGACGGCCCGGCCCGGTTCAGGATGTCCTGCGCCATTTCGCGCCCCAGCTCGGCCCCGTCCTCGACCGGGCAGCTGCGGTCCTTGGCGATGGATTCCGAGCCATCCGGGCGCAGCACCTCGCCCCGCAGGCGCAGGGTGCCCCCCTGCAACTGGGCCGTGCCGGCGATGGGGGTCTCGCAAGAGCCGTCAAGCGCCGCGAGGAAGGCACGCTCTGCCGCAAGCCGCTGTCCCGTGGGCACATGGTGGACCGCAGCCAGCAGCTCCGCCACGCGGGCATCATTGGCGCGGCGCTCGATCCCGATTGCCCCCTGCGCCACGGCGGGCAGCATGTCGTCGGGCGAAATCGGCGTCGCCGGTACCCCGTCCATGGCCAGCCGGTTCAGCCCGGCCATGGCCAGGAAGGTGCATTCGGCCACCCCCTCGGCCAGCTTGCGCAGGCGGGTCTGGACGTTGCCGCGAAACTCCACCACCCGCAGATCGGGGCGACGGTTGAGCAGCTGCGCCCGCCGGCGCAGGGACGAAGTGCCGACAACCGCGCCTTTGGCCAGTTCGGAAATCGAGGATACCGAGGGCGAGACGAAGGCATCGCGCACGTCCTCGCGCGGCAGGAAGGTGTCGAGGACCAGGCCGGCGGGCTGTGCCACCGGCATGTCCTTCATCGAATGCACGGCGATGTCGATGCGGCCGGCCAGAAGGTCGTCCTCGATCTCCTTGGTGAACAGCCCCTTCCCGCCGAGTTCCTTCAGGGGGCGGTCCTTCGCGATCAGCGCCGCATCGTCGCCGGTGGTGCGGATGACGACGATCTCGAATGCCTCGGGGGGCAGGTCGAAGGCGGTGGCCAGCCGGTCGCGGGTTTCATGCGCCTGCGCCAGCGCCAGCGGCGAGCCGCGGGTGCCGATGCGCAGGGGCGCGGCGGGGGTGGGAAGCTGTGCGGTCATGGTGGCAGCTTTAGTCGCGCGGGCGTGGCGTGACAACTGCCCGGCCTTGACAAATTGCCGCCTTGGGGGGACGTGCGGGGGGAAGGACAGTGACGGGGGCTCATATGGCCGAAGGAAAGAAGCTCATGCGCGCGCTGGCGGGCGAGGTGATGGAGGTGCCGCCGATCTGGATGATGCGGCAGGCCGGGCGCTATCTGCCCGAATACCGCGCCACGCGGGCGCAGGCGGGGGATTTCCTGTCGCTGTGCTACAATCCCGATCTTGCGGCCGAGGTGACGCTGCAGCCGATCCGGCGTTTCGGTTTTGACGCGGCGATCCTGTTTGCCGACATTCTGCTGCTGCCGCAGGCTCTGGGGGCGGAGCTGTGGTTCGAGACCGGCGAGGGGCCGCGGCTGTCCACGCTCACCCGGCAGGAGGATTTGGCGCGGCTGAAGCCGGCCGAGGCGATTCACGATCATCTGGCCCCGGTCTATGAGACCGTGCGCATCCTTGCCCGCGAACTGCCCGGCGAGGTGGCGCTGATCGGTTTTGCCGGGGCGCCGTGGACGGTGGCGACCTACATGATCGCCGGGCGGGGCACGCCGGACCAGGGGCCGGCGCACGCGCTGATGGCCGAGGAGCCGGCCCTGTTCGATGCGTTGATCGAGCGGTTGACCGAGGCCACCATCGCCTATCTTTCCCGCCAGATCGAGGCCGGGGCCGAGGTGGTCAAGGTCTTCGACAGCTGGGCCGGATCGTTGCGGGGAGCGGCGTTCGACCGCTATGCGGTCGCGCCCTGCCGGCGGATCGTGCAGGCGCTGAAGGAGCGGCATCCGGGGATTCCGGTGATCGGCTTTCCGCGCGAGGCGGGAGAACGCTATGCGGGTTTTGCCCGGGCCACCGGTGTCGATTGCGTGGCGCTGGACAATTCGGTCGATCCCGACTGGGCGGCGACCCATGTGCAGGTGGATGGCTGCGTGCAGGGCAATCTCGACCCGCGGCACATGGTCACCGGCGGCCCGGCGCTGGTAGAGGCGACGCGGCGGGTGGTCGAGGCATTCTCGGGCGGGCCGCACATCTTCAACCTGGGCCACGGGATCACGCCGGACGCGGACCCCGCCAATGTGCAGCTGATGATTGACACGGTGCGGGAGCGGCGCGGCTGAGGGGGCGCTGTCCCCTCCGGGCCTGCGGCCCGTTCACCCCCGGAGTATTTTTTGCAAGAGGAAAGGCGGCGCAAGTCACGCGCGGCCAAGTTCGCGCAGGATTTCCGTGCGATGCTGGTCGCGGGCGGGGCTTGGCGGCGGCTGCCAGTCGGGCGCTTCGGAAAAACGTGGTGCGGGGGCGGCCTGGAGCGTGCCGTGGGCGTTCACCCAGGTGTGGCGGGCCTTGTTCATCCGGTGTTCGCCGGCTTCCTGCGGGGACAGGACCGGAGCCACGCAGGCGTCGGTGCCGAGGAAGAGCCTGCTCCATTCCTCGCGGGTTCTGGTGGCGAACAGTTCGGCCAGACGGCGGGTAAGCTCGGGCCAGCGGGCGCGGTCGAACTGGTGGCGGAAATCGGGATCCTCGGAGAGGCCCATCAGGTCGAGGAAGGTGGCGTAGAACTTCGGTTCGAGGCATTGCACGGACATGAAGCCGCCATCGGCGGTGCGGTAGGTGCGGGACCAGTGAGGGCCGTCGAGCAGGCTTTCCCCGCGCTGCACGGACAGGTTGCCGGTCTGGGCGAGGCTCATCAGCAGGTTCATCATGTGCGCCGAGCCGTCATAGATTGCCGCATCGATCACCGTGCCGCGGCCGGTGGCGCGGGCCTTCAGAAGGCCGGCCAGCAGGCCCACCGCCAGATACAGCGCGCCGCCCCCGATATCGCCCACCAGCGTGGCCGGGGTCAGGGGCGGTTCACCCGGCGGCGAGGCATACCACAGCGCGCCGGAGAGCCCGATATAGTTCAGGTCGTGGCCGGCAGCGTGAGCAAGGGGCCCGTCCTGCCCCCAGCCGGTCATGCGGCCATAGACCAGGGCCGGGTTGATCGCGTGGCAGTCTTCGGGGCCGAGCCGCAGGCGCTCCATGACGCCGGGGCGGAAGCCCTCGATCAGCCCGTCGGCGGTGGCGATCAGGGATCTGAAGATGTCGATATCGGTCGGGTTCTTGAGGTCGAGCGCGATCGAGCGCTTGCCGCGGTCGAGCAGCGAGCCTTCGGGCATTCCGGGCGTCACCCCTCCGCCCTTGCGGTGCACCACGATCACGTCGGCGCCCAGATCGGCCATCAGCATCCCTGTGAAGGGACCGGGGCCGAGCCCCTCGACCTCGATGATGCGGACACCGTTCAGCATGACCCCTCCTTCCGTCCGTGGCGCGCCAAGGGTTTCATCGCGACGGTGCGAAGGCAAGCGCGTCGTCGCGTTGCGGCGGTGCGTTGCCGCCGCTTTGCAGGCGGCGGCGGAAGTCGCGCGGGGCAAGGCCGGTGCCGCGGGCGAAGACGCGCGAGAAATGGGCCGGATCGGAAAAGCCCAGCTCATATCCCACCTGGGCCACCGGCAGGTCGGTATATGTCAGCAGGCGGCGCGCTTCGCGCAGCATCCGGTCGGTCACGACACGCGAGGCCGGCCCGCCGGTGGCCTGGCGCACGATGCGGTTCAGATGCGTGGGCGATATCGCCAGCTGCGCGGCATAATCGGCGATGCTGGCGCGGCGGCGAAACTGCTGCTCGACCAGTTTTTCGAAACGCCGGAACAGGGGGTGTTGGCGGGGCGAATCGGCGCGCCCGGCTTCTTCGGCGATGGCCCGGGCCATCAGGCCGATCATCACGCCGGCCAGCGATCTGAGCACCTGTGCGCGGGCGAATCCGTGACCGGCATGTTCCGCGAGAAGCCGTGCGCCGAGTCGGCGCAGATCCTCCGAAAGCGGGACCGGCTGCGCCCTGTGCAGCGGCGGGCGAAGCCCCTCGCCAGCGTGGAGCGTTTCGTCGAGGAAATCCGAGGTCAGCGTGATGACCCAGCCCTGCGTTTGTGGGGCGAAGGCAAATCCGTGGACGATCCCGCTGGGGATGTTGAGGGCCATGCGGGACGCAAGGGGAATGCTGCGGCCGTCGAGATCCGCCATGCCGCCGCCCGAAACGATCAGCAGGAACTGGTGCAGGCGGGCGTGGCGGTGCGGGCGAAGCGCCCAGCCGTGCAGGCGCGAGCGGGACTCGATCGTTTCGCAATGCACCACGTCGGGCAGTTCGGCGGTTTCGCCGAACAGGTTGTAGGTGCGAATTGCATCTTCTCGGGCGCGCATGTTCGAAATGTACAAGAACATGAATGATGGGTCCATTCGCACGGCCACCCCGCTGCGGCATCATCCCGCGCCAGGGAGGACGCGCATGAGAACTCAGGTCGCAATCATCGGCGGCGGCCCGTCGGGTCTGCTGCTGTCGCAGCTTCTGCATCTGCGGGGGATCGACAATGTCGTGCTGGAAAAGCACAGCCGCGAACATGTGCTGGGCCGGATCAGGGCCGGCGTGCTGGAGCACGGATTCGCCGAACTGATGCGCGAGGCGCAATGCGGCGAGCGGATGGACCGTGAGGGCGAGATCCACGAAGGCTTTTTCATCGCCTGGGACGGGGCTCTGCACCGGGTCGATCTGGCTGGCCACACGGGGGGAAATTCGGTCATGATCTACGGTCAGACCGAACTGACCCGCGACCTGTACGAGGCGCGCGACCGGATGGGCGGCACCGTGATCCACGAAGCGGCGGATGTGCAGCCGCATGACATGGACACGGATGCGCCCTGGGTCAGCTGGCGGCTGGGGGACGAACGCCAACGGATCGAGTGCGATTTCATCATCGGCGCGGACGGGTTTCACGGGGTCAGCCGGCGTTCGATTCCGGCCAGCGTGCTGCGCGAATACGAAAAGGTCTATCCGATCGGCTGGCTGGGGGTGCTCAGCCGCACGCCGCCCGTTTCGCCGGAACTGATCTATGCCCGCGATGAGCGCGGCTTTGCCCTGTGTTCGCTGCGCAGTCAGGTGCTGAGCCGCTACTACATCCAGGTGCCGCTGTCGGACCGGGTCGAGGACTGGCCGGATGACGCCTTCTGGGCGGAACTGAAGCGCCGCCTGCCGGAGGAGGTGGCCGGGCGCCTGGTCACCGGCCCCAGCATCGAGAAATCCATCGCCCCCCTGCGCAGCTATGTGGCCGAACCGATGCGCTACGGGCGGATGTTCCTGGCCGGAGATGCGGCCCATATCGTGCCGCCCACCGGCGCGCGCGGGCTCAATTCGGCGGCCTCGGACATCTACTACCTCTATCATGCGATGGTGGATCACTATGAGCGCGGCGACGATGCCGGGCTGGAGGCCTATTCCGACCGGGCGCTGGCGCGGATCTGGAAGGCGCAGCGGTTTTCATGGTGGATGACCATGCTGCTGCACCGCTTTCCCGATCACGGCGACTATGACCGCAGGCTGCAGAAGACGGAACTCGACTACCTGTTCTCGTCCCGGGCGGCGATGACGTCGCTGGCGGAAAATTACGTCGGGTTGCCGTTCTGAGCGGCCCCCCTGCCCCATGGAGCGTGGGGCGCTTACATCTGTGCCAGAAGCTCGGCGTGGCGGGCCGTGTAGGCGGCGCGCACCTCGACAGGGGGGCGAAGGCGGATATCCAGCCCCTCGAACAGCGCGCGGTCGGGGCGGCCGAAAAACCTGTCGGCCTCGGCTTCGGTGAACCCGGCAATGCGTGTGGCCTCCATCCAGGCGCTGATGCGGTCGGCCTTCTTGATCTGCCGCTTCGTCCGGGCCGGCAGGGCGGCCGGCAGGCCGAAGCGGATGTGGATGGCAGCACTCAGGCGGGCCTCCAGTTCACCGTATCCGGGGCCGACCGCCGCCTTGACCGGCGAGATCATGTCGCCGATCACGTATTCCGGGGCATCGTGCAGCAACGCCGCCAGCCGCCACCTTGCCGGGGCGCCCGGCGCGATACGACCGAACAGTTCTTCGACCAGCAGCGAATGCTCGGCCACCGAATAGGCGAAATCGCCCATGGTCTGGCCGTTCCAGCGGGCAACGAAGGCCAGCCCGTGGGCAATGTCCTCTATCTCGATATCCACCGGCGTCGGATCGAGAAGGTCCAGCCTGCGCCCCGACAGCATCCGTTGCCATGCCCGCGTTTGTGTTGCCATTTTGTCACCACCTGGGTCGGTTGCCATGTTTTTGCCACATTTCAGGCGCATCCTGAGACTGAACGGATCACGAGTTGCCGACCGGGTGTGACACGCACCCCGCAGTTTGCAAGAGGCCGTCGTGACCACGACATGATGGCCAGTGAAGGGGGTGCGCTTCCTCCTCCCGGCGCGCTCCCTTCAAACCGCAATCACTAGATTTGGTGCGCTCCATGTTCAAGCGCCTCGCTGTCATCCCTTCGGCTTTCTGAATCGCCGCCACGGCCCCGCGCCGCCCCGAAATCAGCCGGCAGGGCTCTGGCAGGCCGAACCGCTGTGGCCAATGTGTCACGCGCCCGCCAAAGCCTGTGCCCGCGCCGCCCCTGACCGCGGGGGAACCTCGTTGCCGTTGGCGCCGATGAGTGCTAGGGCCACCGAAATCCCGACAGCAAGCGCAACGGAGCGACAGATGACCGCCGATTATATCGTCAAAGACATTTCCCTGGCCGAATTCGGCCGCAAGGAACTCGACATTGCGGAAACCGAAATGCCCGGCCTGATGGCAGTGCGCGAGGAATACGGCGACAGCAAGCCGCTTGCCGGAGCGCGCATCGCCGGCAGCCTGCACATGACCGTGCAGACCGCCGTGCTGATCGAGACGCTGGTGCATCTGGGAGCGGATGTGCGCTGGGCAAGCTGCAACATCTTCTCGACCCAGGACCATGCGGCCGCTGCCATTGCCGCGGCCGGCGTCCCGGTCTTTGCCGTCAAGGGCGAGACGCTGGAGGAATACTGGGATTACTGCGACCGCATCTTCCAGTTCGAGGACGGTGCCAACATGATCCTCGACGATGGCGGGGACGCCACGCTCTACATCCTGCTGGGGGCCCGGGTGGAAGAGGGCGAAACCGACCTGATCGCCAACCCGGATTCGGACGAGGAAGTCGCCCTGTTCAACCAGATCCGCAAGCGGATGGCGGCCAGCCCCGGCTGGTTCGTGCAGCAGCGCCACAAGATCAGGGGCGTGACCGAGGAAACCACCACCGGCGTTCATCGCCTCTACCAGATGATGGAGAAGGGCCAGCTGCCCTTCCCGGCGATCAATGTCAACGATTCCGTCACCAAGTCGAAATTCGACAACAAGTATGGCTGCCGCGAAAGTCTCGTGGACGGGATCCGGCGCGCCACCGACGTGATGCTTGCCGGCAAGGTCGCCGTGGTGTGCGGCTATGGCGACGTGGGCAAGGGTTCGGCCGCCTCGCTGCGCGGCGCCGGGGCGCGGGTGAAGGTGACCGAGGTCGATCCGATCTGCGCGCTGCAGGCGGCGATGGACGGGTTCGAGGTGACGACGCTGGAAGACGAGGCGGCCACCGCCGACATCTTCATCACCACCACCGGCAACAAGGACGTGATCCGCATCGAGCACATGCGCGAGATGAAGGACATGGCCATCGTCGGCAATATCGGCCATTTCGACAATGAAATTCAGGTGTCGGCCCTGCGCAATCACAAGTGGACCAACATCAAGGACCAGGTGGACATGATCGAGATGCCCTCGGGCAACCGGATCATCCTGCTGAGCGAGGGCCGTCTGCTGAACCTGGGCAACGCCACGGGCCATCCCAGCTTTGTCATGTCGGCCAGCTTCACCAACCAGGTGCTGGCGCAGATCGAGCTGTGGACGCGCGGCGATTGTTACGAGAACAAGGTTTACGTTCTGCCCAAGCATCTGGACGAAAAGGTGGCCCGGCTGCATCTGGCCAAGGTGGGGGCGAAACTGACGAAGCTGACCCCCGAGCAGGCGGAGTATATCGGCGTCAGCCCCGAAGGCCCGTTCAAGCCCGAGCATTACCGTTACTGACCTGCCGCTGCCGCCCTGCCGCCCCGGTCTCCGGAGCGCGCCGGGCGGTGTTCTCTGGCGCAGTATCGAGCATCCGACCCGTCCGGCCCCAGGGCCGGGCGGGATTTTTCCTTGTTCGGTTGGCGGGCATCGTTAAGGTCTTTCTGCCAGCAAGGTTAATTCATCGGGAACCTGAAGGGAGGATTTCATGGGTAGACGGGACGAATTGATTGAAAAATATGCCGACGATCTGAGGAACAAGTGCGGGATGGAGCCGGACATGGACCTGCTGACCAGGGTCACGATCGGCTGCGGGCCTTCGATCTATGACGCGGACGCCTCGACCGTGGCGGCAACGCAGGAGGGCGAGCTGGAAACGGTCAAGAACAATTTTCTGATCAGGAAGCTGGGGCTGGAGGACGGCCCGGAACTGATGGAAGCGATCGAGAAGGTGATCGATACCTATGGCCGCTCGGAACGAAACAAGTATCGCGCGGTGATCTACTACATGCTGGTCAAGCATTTCGGCAGGGAATCGGTTTACCGCTGATCCCCCGCAGCCGGAGGGGGCCAGCCCCCTCTGGGCCTGCGGCCCATTCACCCCCGGAGTATTTTCTGCAAGAGGAAGGGCGTGCCGGATTTTAGGCGTTTTTTTCGGGCTTTGGGTTTGCGGGACGGGGTGCGGGTCGGATAGGTTGGCATTGCGGCCAGGACGGCCGGAACCTTTGGTTTTCTGAACGCGTGTGTGGTGGTGGAGATGCACGCGGGGTGAGGGGAAGGTTCCGGTCAGGCCGGGACCTTCCCGCTTTTCCGTACCGGCGTTTCCCTGTCGGCAGGGGGGCGCTTCAGTCGGGTTCGGTATCACCCATCTCGCAGATGATCCGCCATTCCCTGTCGGTTACGGGCTGCACCGAAAGGCGCGAATTCCTGACCAGCACCATGTCGGCAAGGCGGGGATCGGCCTTGATTTCGTCCAGCGTCACGGGGCGGGCAAGCGGGCGCAGGGCGCGCACGTCCACGCATTCCCAGCGCGGGTCGTCGGTGGTGCTGTCGGGGTGGGCCTCGGTGCAGATCTCGACGATGCCGACGATCGCCTTCTCCTTCATGGAGTGGTAGAAGAAGCCGCGTTCGCCCGGCTTCATCTGGCGCATGAAGTTGCGCGCCTGGTAGTTGCGCACGCCGTCCCATTCCTCGCATTCGGGGGCTTTGGCAAGCTGGTCCTGCCAGCTCCAGGTGGACGGTTCGGATTTGAACAGCCAGTATGCCATCAGCCGATCACCTTCTTCCAGGGGATGAGTTCGACCGATTCGAACAGTCCCGCCCGGGCGTAGGGGTCGTTTTCGGCCCAGCGCCGGGCGGCCTGCATGTCGTCCACGTCGAGGATCACAAGAGATCCGCACATCTGGCCCTGTTCGTCCAGGAACGGGCCTGCCTGCGCAACTACGTCGGTTTCCCTGATATAGGCAAGGTGTGCTTCGCGGTTGTCCAGCCGGGTCTGCAACGCGCCCGGCCGGTCGCGGGCGATCAGGGCGATCAGCATGTCATTCCTCCTTCAGCGGCCGGGCCAGCAGCCGGGCCATGGCATCATCCAGCGTGAGGGTGCGGTCGAGAAGGCCGGTGACGCAAGCGGTAATCGGCATCTCGATCCCCATGGCGCCGGCCTTTTGCGCCACCGCATGCGCGGTGGCGGCCCCCTCGACGGTCTGAGACGGGTCGAAGCTTTCGCCCCGCCCCAGCGCCAGCCCGAGGCGGTAGTTGCGCGACTGTTCCGAGGTGCAGGTCAGCGCCAGGTCGCCGAAGCCCGACAGCCCGGCCAGGGTTTCGGGCCTGGCGCCCAGCCGCAGCGCCATGCGCTGCATCTCGGCATAGCCGCGGGTCATCAGCGCCGCCCGCGCGCTGTCGCCAAGCCCGGCGCCGATCACCGCGCCGCAGGCGATGGCGATCACGTTCTTGAGCGCTCCGCCCAGTTCGGCGCCGATCGTGTCGGTGGTGCGATAGAGTCTGAGATTCGCGGTCGTCAGCGCCCGTTGCAACCGCTCGCCCAGCGTCGAGTCGGCGCAGGCCAGCGTCAGCGCGGTCGGCAGGCCGCGGGCGATGTCGCGGGCAAAGCTGGGGCCAGTGAGCAGCGCCGGGCGCGCCTGCGGCAGGGCGTCGGCGATGACCGCGACCGGGCCGCGGCCGCTGTGCAGCTCGATCCCCTTGCAGCAGGCGACAAGGGTTCTGCCCTCAAGCGCCGCCCGGTATTGCCCCAGCATCCGCCCCAACTGCTGCATCGGCACTGCCAGCAGCAGGGTTTCATGTGCGGCCGCTGCCGTCATGTCGGCCGTCACCGCTACCGCGTCGGGCAGGGCGACCCCCGGCAGGCGGGTTGCGTTCTCGCGGCGGCGGCGCATGTCGCGGGCGTGATCCGGCGCACGCGCCCAGAGCGTCACCGCACCCTTTCCGGCCAACGAGATCGCCAGTGCCGTACCGAAGGCACCTGCGCCGAGGACTGCCACGCTCATGCCTTGGCCCCCTTTCTGCCGCCCCCGATCAGCGCCGCAGCCTTGCGGTCCAGAGGCCAGCGCGGCCGAGCGGCCAGATCCATCCCGTCACGCACCCCGGCGCGGTAGAGCTCCAGCCCGGCCCAGGCGATCATGGCCGCGTTGTCGGTGCACAGCGCCAGCGGTGGCGCCGAAAATGCGACACCGGCCTCGTCGCAGACGGCCTTCAGCGCGGCGCGGATCGCGCGGTTGGCCGACACCCCTCCGGCAACCGCGATCAGCGGCCGCCGCGGGGCCTGCTCCTGGTAGAGGCGCAGCGCCCGGCGGGTCTTTTCCGTCAGCACCTCCACCACCGCCTGCTGGAAGCTCGCGCACAGATCGGCCCGATCGGCCCGGGTCAGCCCGCCCTTTTCGGCTACGATCCGGTCGCGTTTGCGAAGCACGGCGGTCTTCAGCCCCGAGAATGACAGGTTGCAGTCGTCCCGGTCCAGAAGCGGGCGGGGGAAACGGAACCGGGACGGGTCGCCCTTCGCGGCCTCGGCCTCGACCGCGGGGCCTCCGGGTTGCGGCAGGCCAAGCAGGCGGGCCACCTTGTCGAACGCCTCGCCCGGGGCGTCGTCGATGGTGCCGCCAAGGCGGGTGAATTCCTGCGGGCCGTGGACGATCAGATACTGGCAATGCCCGCCGGAGACGAGCAGCATCAGATAGGGATAGTCCACCCCGTCCGTCAGGCGCGGGGTCAGCGCGTGGCCGGCCAGGTGGTTGACCCCGATCAGCGGCAGCCCCGTTGCCGCGGCCAGCCCCTTTGCGCACATCACCCCCGCCATCACGCCGCCGATCAGCCCCGGCCCTGCGGTCACCGCGATGGCGTCGAGATCGGCAAGGCGCACGTCGGCGCGCGCCAGCGCCTCCTTCACGCACAGGTCCAGCTTTTCCGCATGCGCCCGCGCGGCGATCTCGGGCACCACACCGCCGAAGTCCGCGTGCAGGTCGCTCTGGCCGAACACCACCGAGGACAGGATTTCGCCGCGCCCATCCTCACGCAGGCGCACGACTGCCGCGGCGGTGTCGTCACAGCTGCTTTCCAGCCCGAGTATGGTCAGCCTTTGCGTCATGGCGCCTGCCAGGTTGCATATGTTGCCGCAGGGGGGTATCACCCCGGACCCCGGCAAACAATCCCGAGGCGCAAGGAATGGTGACGCTGTTGATGACCCGCGCAGAGGATGCGTCAAGGCGTTTCGTCCAGCGCCTGCCCGAGGAATTGCGCGCGCGGCTGCGGGTTGTCACCTCTCCGCTGATCGGGGTCGCGCCCGTGACCGGAACGCTCGATCCAGGCCGGGCGCGGGGGATCATCTTCACCTCGGGCAACGGGGTTGCGGTCGCGTCATCGCTGACCCGGCGCCGGGATATCCCCTGTTTCTGCGTGGGCCGGGCCACGACAGAGGCGGCAAGGGCCGCGGGCTGGAAGGCCGACTGCGCCGGGCGCACTGCCGATGAGCTGGTCGCCGATCTTTCCGCACGCCGCCCGGCGGCCCCCTTGCTGCATCTTCGCGGGAAGCACGCGCGCGGCAACATCGCCACCCGGCTGACCGCCGCCGGCGTCGAGACGCACGAACAGGTGATCTACGACCAGCACCTGCTGCCGCTGAATGCGCGGGCCAGGGCCGCCCTGGCCGGGACCGAACCGGTGATCGTGCCTCTTTTTTCGCCCCGCACAGCGCGACATTTTGCCAGCCTTTGCCGGGCGCGCGCGCCGCTTTACATCGCCGCCATGAGCGAGGCCGTCGCGGAACCGCTTGTTTCCTTGGGCCCGAGCGCCCTTGACGTGGCCGAGGCGCCCGAGGCGCAGGCCATGGCCGAGGCCGTCGCGCGGCTGGCCCGCCGGGCCGGTCGGGTTGTCGGCCCATCGGGCGGGCATTAGTGTTTGCCGGTGGCTTGCCGGCATGAATTTCGAGAATCGCAAGGGGGACAGCCAGGTGGCTGACAATTCCAGACCCGAACCCGAAACCGGGCCCGAAACCGGAACCGAACCGGACAGGCCAGAGGCCGACACGCAGGCAAAGGAGCAGCGGCCCGCGCCGGCACCGGACGGCGAAGACGGCCCGGCCGGGGCGACGGATGCCGCTGCCGGCTCGGACGCACCGGAAGGCTCCGAACCCCGCGAGAGCGGCGAGGACGCGGATCAGGCCCGACCCGAGGAAGCCCCGAGTGGACCGGATGCCGAACCCGCCCCCGAAACCCCGGCCGCGCAACCGCC
Organism: Piezobacter thermophilus; assembly: GCF_055386745.1. Lineage (NCBI taxonomy): Bacteria > Pseudomonadati > Pseudomonadota > Alphaproteobacteria > Rhodobacterales > Paracoccaceae > Piezobacter > Piezobacter thermophilus. The sequence goes on from NZ_AP042380.1 coordinate 3,170,879, forward strand.
CGAACCCGCGCCCGAACAGGTGTCCGGCCGCGCGGTCGAACGCAGGGGCAGCATTTTGCCCGTTCTGATCGGCGGGATCGTGGCGGCGGTCCTGGGCGGGGTCGTCGCGCGCAGCCCGCTGCTCGACCCGTGGCTGCCCGCCGGGTGGCGCGCGCCCGACTACAGCAGCACGATAGCCGAGCTTCAGCGCCGCAGCGACGATCAGGCAACGGCAATCGCGCAGCTGCGGCAGAGGATCGAGGCCGTGAAGATCCCCGACATCGCGCCCCTGCAAAGCCGGATCGAGGCGCTGGCCGGGCAGGTTTCTCCCCTGTCCGGCGGGCTTGAGCGGCTCGACGGCCGCATCGCCGCGCTCGCAACCCGCCTCGACGACCTCGACACCCGCCTGAGCGAAGTGGAAAGGCGCCCCCTCACCGAAAGCGCCAGCCCCGCCGCCGTTGCCGCCTATGAGCGCGAACTGGCGGCGCTGCGCGAGTCGCTTGCCGCTCAGCGAGCCGAGGTGGAGCAGATGATCGCATCCGCCCGCGCGAAAGAGGCCGAGGCCCGCGCGCTGGAGGAAAAGGCCGCGGAACAGGCCAGGCTGGCCGCGATCCGCGACATGCTGGCACGGCTGCGCGGCGCGCTGGACGACGGCGCCCCCTATGAGCCGATCCTTGACGATCTGTCCGCGGCGGGGCTGGCCATTCCCGCGGAACTTGCGGCGCAGGCGGCAGATGGCGTGGCCACCATGGCCGCCCTGCGCGAAAGCTTCCCCCCCGCCGCCCGCGCCGCCCTGGCCGCCGTGCGCGCGGAAAACAGCGGCAAGGGCGGCATCGGCGCATTTCTGAAACGCCAGCTGGGCATGCGCTCGGTCGCGCCGCGCGCGGGCGACGATCCCGATGCCATCCTGTCCCGGGCCGAAGCCGCCCTGGTCGAAGGCCGCCTCGCCGATGCGCTGTCGGAAATCTCCGCGCTGCCGCCGGTGGCACGCGACGCCCTGGCCGAATGGGAGGCCCGCGCCGCCGCCCGGCAATCCGCGCTTGTGGCCGCCGATGCGCTGGCCCGAAGCCTGAATTCGAATTGAGGGGCCTGCCATGTTGTGGTCGCTGATCAAGATCCTCGCCTTCGTCGCCATCATCGCCCTTGCGGCGCTGGGCGCGGGCTACCTGATGGAAACCCAGGGCGGTGTTCAGATCACCGTGGCGGGCACCGAATTCACCCTGGGCCCGCTGCAATCGGTCATCGCGCTGATCCTTCTGGTGGTCCTGATCTGGCTGGGGCTCAAGCTGGTCTCGCTGCTGGTGGCGGTGCTGAAATTCCTCAACGGCGACGAAACCGCGATTTCCCGCTTTTTCGACCGCGGGCGCGAACGGCGCGGCTATCGTGCCCTGACCGAGGCCATGCTGGCGCTGGCGGCAGGGGAAGGACGACAAGCCATGGCCCGGGCCGCCAAGGCCGAAAAACTCCTGCGCCGGCCGGAGCTGACCACGCTGATCACCGCCCAGGCGGCCGAGCTGGCAGGCGACACCCGCCGGGCCGAGGCCGCCTACAAGAAACTGATCACCAATCCCGCGACCCGCTTTGTCGGGGTGCGGGGTGCGCTCAAGCAGCGCCTTGCCTCGGGCGACGATGAAACCGCCCGCAAGCTGGCCGAAAAGGCACTTGAGATGAAGCCGGCCCATGCGGAAACGCAGGACATCCTGCTTTCACTCCAGACCCGGGCCGAGGACTGGGCCGGCGCCCGTCGCACTCTGGGCGCGAAACTGAAATCCGGCACCCTTCCCAAGGACGTCTTCAGGCGTCGCGACGCGGTTCTGGCGCTGGCACAGGCGCGCGACATCGTGGCCGAGGACGCCTCGGTCGAGGCCCGCGAAAAGGCGATCGAGGCCAACCGCCTTTCCCCCGGCCTGGTGCCGGCGGCGGTGATGGCGGCGCGCGGATATATCGAGATGGGCAAGCCGCGCAATGCTGCGCGCATCATCAGGAAGGCGTGGGAGATGCAACCGCATCCCGATCTGGCCGCCGTCTTCGCCGAAATCGCCCCCGACGAGACCCCGCAGCAGCGGATCAGGCGCTTCGCGACGCTGACGAGAATCCACCCCGATCACCCGGAAACCCGCCTGCTTCTGGCCGAGTTGAACGTCGCCGCTGAAGACTTCCCCGAAGCGCGGCGTGCGCTGGGTGATCTGCCGGTAAAGGGGGGCGATGCGCGGGCGCATGTGATCATGGCGGCAATCGAACGCGGCGAGGGCGCGCCCGATTCGGTGGTCAAGGGCTGGCTGGCCAAGGCGCTGACGGCGCCGCGCGGCCCGCAATGGGTCTGTGCCAAATGCCATCATGCCCATGCCGAATGGGCACCGGTCTGCGAGGAATGCGGCGCCTTCGATACTCTCGCCTGGACCGCGCCGCCCGACTCGGATGCGACGGCCGCCACCGGGGCGCACATGCTGCCTCTCATCATCGGAGCCATCGAGGACGGGTCCGCAAAACGAGACGTGGCAGAGAAGAGCGCCGAAGAGATCGTCGAGGAAACCGCCGGGGAAGCCGCCGAAGCCCGCCTGGACGACAAGGACGCCCCCGAGGAGGGCGATGTCGAAATGGTCGGCACCGGAGCGCGCAAATAACCCCTTTCCAGTGCGCCGCGCCGGTGATATGAGGCGCGGCGCAAGGGCAACCTTCGCACATGGAAGTGCCGGTGTAGCTCAGCTGGTAGAGCACGTCATTCGTAATGATGGGGTCGGGGGTTCGAGTCCCTTCACCGGCACCACTTCCTGCCCCCGCGCGGCTGGACCTGCAGCAGCATCGTTCCGCTCCTTTGACTTGGTATTCTGCCACAAGGGAGAGGCATCATGGCACAGAGACCAACCGCTGAGTTTCGCGCAGAAGCTGTGCGGCTGGCCTCGGATTTGAGCCGTTCCGGGTTTCGCCTGCCGTCAGCAGAAACCGAGCAGCGCTGGCAAGGCCAACAGATGGACGCGCAAGAAGATCAGAGGCCAGTTCCTTCGCAATTTCCGTGACCATCGCACCGAGATCGGCGATCTCATCATGCAGTTCTGGATACCGGCGCGCCAGCGATTTGAGCGCGATCCGATAGGCTTCGTCGATGTCTCGATTCGCGGTCAGGTCGGGGCGCCAGGCTTCCGGCGTGTGGATCAGCTGCATGCGCGTCACGCTCCGCGATGGATCGCGGCCGCCATGACTCAGCCCTCGAAACGCGCCGGGGGCTGGGGCGCGCGGTTCACCGAAAGGCTCAGCACGTCGGGCCGCGCATAGTGGCCGGCCACGTCGAACTTGCGCCGGGCGGCGGGGGCGGCGGCGGGGTCGATCTCGGCAAACAGGATGCCCTTTTCACGGTGCATCGGCCCGGCATGGACGCCGCCGAAGGGCTTGTAGACCACCGCATCGCCCGGGTTCACCCATTCGCCGCCGTTGGGGAACAGCTTGTCGAAATGGGGGGCGTCCCTGGGGGTGTCGGCCACTTCCAGCGCGGTGGCGCAGCCGATCACCCAGCAGCCGCCTTCGCGGGCGATATGCTGCATGGTCGCCAGCCAGGTTTCGCCGCTGTCCCAGGTCGGCGCCACATAGATGTCGATGTTCTGGGCGTAAAGCGCAAACCGCGCCAGCGGCATGTAGTTTTCCCAGCAGATCAGCGCCCCGACCCGGCCCACGGCGGTTTCCACCACCCGCAGGCCGGACCCGTCGCCAAAGCCCCAGACCATCCGTTCGGGGTTGGTGGGCATCAGCTTGCGGTGGTTGTTCAACAGCTTTCCATCGGCGTCGATGATCGCACAGGCGTTGTAGAGCGTCGAGCCGCTCACCGCCCCGTCGCGTTCCTGATAGCCGGCGACGATCACCGCGGAATGTTCGCGCGCCGCCTCCTGCAGCGGCGCCAGCCCGCCGTGGGCGGTGTCGATGGCGTTGGCCTGGAGACGGGCGAACAGATCGTCCGTCATCCCCATGCCGGCGCCGGGCGCCAGCCGCCAGACAAAGGTGGGGTAGCCGGGAAACCAGGCCTCGGGGAACACCACCATCTGCGCCCCCTCGCCCGCCGCACGCGCGATCAGCCAGACCGCACGCGCCATGGTCGCCTCGAGGTCCAGCCAGACCGGCGGCTCCTGGATGACGGCAAGTTTCATCGCCCGCCCTCCTCAGTTGCGGCCGGAGGCGACGACCAGCTCGCACGGGCCGACAAAGCCCTGCCCGGTCTCGAACGCCTTGAGCGCGGTATGGATTTCGTCCCAGACCTCGTCCTGCTCGGCAGCCGAAAGCCCGCCAAGCATCTGGTGCAGCGCGCCGAAGCTTTCGCGCTCGAAGCGCAGGCAGTCGGCGGCGCTGGGCAGGATCACCGGCGCCTGAACAACCCGTTCCTCGATCTCGGAAAACCCGGCCTCTTCCAGCACGCCGGCCAGCACCCCCGGCCCGCCCAGCGAAAACGGCCCCGGCTGGCCCGGCAGCGGCGGCGGCAGCTTGGCGCGCTCGCGGATGATGCGCACCGGCACCGAAAAGAAGCCGTTGTTTTCAGGGGTCGAATAGACGATCGTCGCGAACCGCCCGCCTGGCCTCAGCGCCCTGCGGATGCCGGCCAGCGCCACCTGCTGGTCGGGAAAGTAGATCATGCCAACCCGCGAAATCGCGGCGTCGAAACTGGCCGGCGGCAGGTCGAGCGCTTCGCCGTCCATCACCCGGGTCTCGAGGTTGGAAAACCCGTGGGCGCGCGCGTTCTCGGCGGCGAATTCCAGGATGTTTTCGGAAATGTCGGTGGCCAGCACCCGGCCGCTGCCGCCCACGCGCTCGGCCGCCATCAGCGACTGGTCGCCGGCGCCCGCGGCCACGTCCAGCACCTGGCTGCCGGGCCTGACATCGGCCATGTCCAGCATCACCTCGGTGGCCGGGCCAAGCCAGTCGCGCAGCAGTTTCCCCCAGTCGTTCCAGGCCTTGGCCGCCTCTTGCCACTGTGCGTGGGTGGTCTTCTTGTAGGCGTCCGGGTCGAATTTCGCAGCGGGTACGGCGGTATCTGTCGCGGTGTTCATGGCGTTTCTCCTCTGTTGGATCGCATGGTGGGTCGCGTCGCATTGCGCCGGGCAGGATGGTCGCGGCGGAACGCCCGAGTCGTCCCGAAGGAAATCCCATGAAATTCCCATTTTTGCGCTATACTGGGGACTTGCCCCACCCGGCTTGCGGGGGGCTTGCCACGAAACCGAACAGCCCTCGATGCCCGACGAAACGCGCGAAACCGAAACGGCCAGGGCCACCGGCGGGGCGGGGCGGGTCGGCGACTGCATCGTTGATCCGGCCACCAACCAGATGGCCTGCGGCGACGCGCGCGTGCATCTCGAGCCGCGCTCGATGGAGGTTCTCGTCCATCTGATCGAAAATGCCGGCCAGGTGGTTTCGCGTGACCGGCTCCAGAGCGCAATCTGGGGCGAGGTGGTGGTGGGCGACGAGTCGCTGACGAATGCGATCATCAAGATCCGCAAGGCTCTGGGCGACGATGCCCGCAACCCGCGCTACGTGGAAACCATTCCCAAGCGCGGCTATCGCCTTGTTGCGCAGGTCACACCGCTGGCGCCTCCGAAACCCGGCATCTTTCACGGTCCTGCTCCGTCCGGGGCCGCGCGCGGTCTGCAGCCGGCCCTGCTCGGGGTTGGTCTGGTGGTTGTCGCGCCGGCCGGAGTTCTGGTCTTGCCGCTGATGAGGGAGCCGGCGCGGCCTCCACCCAAGATTGCCGGCCCGGATGCTTCCGCGGCCGGGCTGCGCGTCATGATCCGACCCTTTGTCAACCTTGGCGAAGACAATTCCCGCGACTATCTGGTGCGCGGGCTGGAAGAAACGGTGGTCAACCAGCTCAGCGGCAAGCCGGATCTGACCATCATTCATCCGCCCGCGGGTGCCGACATCGACTCCGATTTCGTGCTTGAGGGGGTGGTCCTGCCCGGACCGGACGCGGTGCGTGTAACCATCCGGCTGATTGATGCCAGAGACGGAACCATCCTGGCCAACGAGCAGCTTGAACAGCCCCTTGCAGACCTTCTCGAGATGGAACGCGCCATCGAATCCCGGGTCATCAGGGCGCTGGCGCTTGACATCGAACAGGCCGACCTGGCGCGGCGGGCCTCGGGCTATACCGACAGCACCAGTGCGTTCGATCTTTTCCTGCAGGCGCAGGCGGCGCTGCTGGTCCGCGGCAGGGACGCCAATCGTCAGGCGCAGAGGCTTTACCGCGAGGCGATCCGCCACGACCCGCGTTTCGCCCGCGCCTATGGCGGGCTGGCGCTGAGCCTGGCGGCCGAATACCGCAACGGCTGGGCCTCTGACCCTGCCGCGGCCCTGAGCGGGGCGCTGGAAATGGCCCGCACGGCGCTGGAAATCGCCCCCGATCTGCCGGAACAATTCTGGGTGGTCGGCTATGTGCGTACCCAGAAACGCGAGTTTCCGGCAGCGCGCGAAGCGCTTCAACAGGCCCTGAAGCTGCGCCCGGATTACGCCGACGCACATGCATTGCTTGGCGGGATCGCCACCTATGAAGGCCGGCCGCAGAACAGCCTGCCCAGCCTGCGGAAAGCCATCCTGCTGCGGCCCGAGGCGGGGTATCTGTATTTTCTGCTGCTGGGACGGGCCTACTATTTTCTGGGGGATTGCGAGCAGGCCGAATTCAACCTGGCAGAAGCGTTGGCACGCAATCCCGACAACCTTGAGGCCCATCTGTATCACGCGGCCTGCCTGCTGCGTCTCGGCAGGGTGGATGATGCCGAATGGGAGGCGGAGGAAATCCGAATCCTCGAACCTGGATTCCTTCTGGACAGGTTCTTCCGATCCTACCCGATGGCCGACAAGGCGCAGATCAACATGCTGACATCGGATTTACGGCAGGTGCGCCTGGAGTGAAACGGGGCTCTACCGCCGCCTCCGTCTAGGCCGTGTTGACAAAAAGGATTCACACGGAGCTGTAGACGTGATTCAAGCTGGTATCTTCAATGGAGGTCAGCTTGGCACGAGACCTGATGTCGGACGAGGAATGGGCGTTCTTTGAACATTTCATTCATGCGATCCGCGCCCCCAACGGGCGCAAACCCACCAACCATCGCCTTGTTCTTGATGGGATTTTCTGGATCACGCGAACCGGAGCCCCATGGCGTGACCTGCCCGAAGAGTTCGGCAAATGGTCCAGCGTTTACCGCCAGTTCCGACGTTGGACGCTGGCCGGGTTGTGGGAGCAGATCATGGATGCTTTGAACGAGAGCGGTGCCGTTCCAGACGCGCTGCAGATGATCGACAGCACCGTGGTTCGCGCCCATCATCAGGCAGCGGGCGCTAAAGGGGGACTCCGCGACAGGGTTTTGGCCGCTCAAGAGGTGGCTTCACGACCAAGATCCACCTCCGCGTCAAGGCGGCAGGCCTGCCCATGAGAACCGAGATTACTCCGGGTCAGACATCCGATTACCTCGGGTTCGACCTGGTCATGGCCGACAACCTGCCCGAGCCGAGGGTTCTGCTGGCGGACAGGGGCTATGATGCTGACAGCATTCGGGAAAAGATGAATGCGCGTGATGTTCTGACCCAAATTCCCATGCGCAAGTCCCGCAAGATGCGCGTCGGCGTCGATCACTCTCTGTATGCCCTGCGCAATCTTGTCGAGCGGTGTTTCAACAAGCTCAAAAATGCCCGGCGCGTCGCCACACGCTACGACAAGACCGCCGAAAGCTTCCTGGGTTTCATAGACATCACGTCAATCCGACTTTGGCTTCGCCTTTTGTCAACATGACCTAATTGTTAACCCGGAGATCCCATGATCCGGGCATGAGATTGCATTTCGCATGGTTTCTGGCCTTGTCGGTACTGTCGCTGGCAGGTTGCAATGCACCGGGCCAGCCCTTCCGCGGTCTGACTCCGACGCGGGTCGAGGTGGAGGGCAGCGTCTTCGACATCCGCGTGCGGGGTGAGTTTGCGGAGGCCATCCGCGTCAACCCGCAATATGCCCCCCGGTTCGAGCCGATCCGCGCCCGCGCGGCGGTTGCCTTTGCGCAGGTCAGCGGCTGTCGCGTGGTGGGGGTTCTTGGCGACCAGTCGTTGATGACCGCCAATCTCGATTGCAGCGATGGGTCGAAGAGGAAAGCGCCTCCTCCCTGACCGGCCGGCGGGGGCGTCGTGAACCCGTGCCGCACAGCCCGGTGCCGCGCGGATTCGGGCTGAATGACGCAATATATTGTGGATAAACACGACAGAGGTGCCATATACGCCTGCAGACATGTTGACTTGGCATGGTTCAAGTCGGAACATTCCGACTCTAGGGGAATCGGGACGGGCCTGTCTTGCGCTTTACCAAACTCAGACTCAACGGCTTCAAGAGCTTCGTCGATTCGACCGATCTGCTGATCGCCGACGGGCTGACCGGAATCGTCGGGCCCAATGGCTGCGGCAAGTCCAATCTGCTCGAGGCCCTGCGCTGGGTGATGGGGGAGAACCGGCCCAAGGCGATGCGCGGCGGCGGGATGGAAGACGTGATCTTTGCCGGTGCCGCCACCCGGCCCGCGCGCAACTTCGCCGAGGTCAGCCTGCTGATCGACAACAGCGAACGGCTGGCGCCGGCGGGGTTCAATGATTCGGACATTCTGGAAATCGTCCGGCGGATCACCCGCGACGTGGGCAGCGCCTACAAGGTCAACGGCAAGGATGTGCGCGCCCGCGACGTGCAGATGCTGTTTGCCGATGCCTCCACCGGCGCGCATTCGCCGGCGCTGGTCCGGCAGGGACAGATCGCGGAACTCATCAACGCCAAGCCGCGTGCGCGTCGTCGGGTACTGGAAGAGGCGGCGGGGATCTCGGGACTTTACCAGCGTCGGCATGAGGCCGAGCTGAAGCTGAAGGCGACCGAGGCCAACCTCGTGCGCGTCGAGGACGTGATCGAACGGCTTTCCCAGCAGCTGGCGCAACTGGCGCGTCAGGCCCGGCAGGCGGCGCGCTATCGCCAGATCGGCGAGGATCTGCGCCGTGCCGAAGGGATGCTTCTCTATCGCCGGTGGAAGGAGGCCGACGAGGCCCGCGCCGCTGCCGAAGGGGCGTTGCGGGAACGCGCGGTTGCGGCTGCGCGCGCCGAAACCGCCGCCCGCCGTGCCGGGAAGCTGCGTGCTGAACGCGAAGAGGCGCTGGCGCCGCTGCGCGAGGAAGAGGCAATTGCGGCGGCCGTTCTGCAACGGTTGCAGGTGCAGTACGGTGCCCTGACCGATCAGGAGGATCGCGCCCGCCAGACCATCGAGGCCCTGCAGGCCCGGATCGAACAGCTAGGCCGCGACATCGCGCGCGAACAGGGCCTCAGCCGCGATGCCGGCGACACCATCGAGCGGCTGGAATGGGAGGCGCGGGAACTGGCCCGCGCGGGTGAGGGTCACGACGAAAGGCTGGCCGAGGCCGCCGATCTGGCCCGGCAGGCGGCGGAGATTCTCAAGACGCGCGAGGCCCGGCTTTCCGAGGTGACCGAGGACGTGGCGCGTCTTGCCGCGCGTCACCAGTCGGTGCAGCGTCTGGTGGCCGACAGCCGCAAGACGCTGGCCCGCTCGGAGGCCGAGGAGGCCCGCGCCCGCGAGGCCATGGCCGAGGCAAAACGGGCGCTGACCCGCGCCGGCGAGGCCTTCGAGACGGCCGGCCGGGCCGAGTCGGATGCAATTGCGGCGGCCGAGGCGGCCGAGGCGAAGCTGGCCGAAGCCGATGCCGCCCGGACCGAGATCCAGGCGCGCGAGGCCGAGGCCCGCGCCCAGCGGTCCGAGGCCGAGGGCGAGGCCGGGGCTCTGCGAGCCGAAGTGGCGGCGCTGGCCCGGCTGGTGGCGCGCGAGGCCGCCGAGGGCGGGCAGGTGCTGGACCTTGTACGGGTCGCGCCGGGCTATGAAAAGGCGCTGGGGGCGGCGCTGGCCGATGACCTGCGCGCGCCGCTGGTGGAAGCCGAGGGGCCGTCGGGCTGGCTTGCTCTGCCGGCTTATGATGCGGATCAGCCGCTGCCCGAAGGCGTGGTGCCGTTGGCCCGTTACGTGTCCGGGCCCGAGGCACTGGGCCGGCGGGTCGCGCAGATCGGGGTCGTCGATTCCGACGCGGCGGCGCGGTTGCAGCCGTTGTTGCGCCCCGGTCAGCGGCTGGTTTCCACCGAGGGTGACTTGTGGCGGTGGGACGGGTTCCGCGCCTGGGCCGAGGATGCGCCCAGCGCCGCGGCGTTGCGGCTGGAACAGCTCAATCGCCTGGAGGCGCTCAAGCAGGATCTAACCCGGGCCGAGGCGCGGGCCGAGGGCGCGCGCGCCGCGCATGAGCTGCTTGGCCGTCGCCTGGCCGAGGTGACCGAGGCCGACAAGGCCGCCCGCGATGCCCGCCGTGATGCCGACCGGCGCCTGGCCGAGGCTGCGCGCGCGCTCAGCCGGGCCGAGGCCGACCGCAACCTCGCGCAGGGCAGGCTTGAGACGTTGTCTCTGGCGGTTGAACGTCACCGCGAGGACGCGATGGAGGCCCGCCTGCGGCTGCGCGAGGCCGAGGCCGCATTGGCCGATCTGGGCGATCTGGAGGCTGCGCGGGCCGAGGTCGAGGACATCCGCCAGACGGTCGAGGCGGCGCGGATCACCATGCTGACCCGGCGTTCGGCGCATGACGAGCTGCGCCGCGAGGGCGAGGCCCGCACGCGTCGCGTGCAGGAGGTGGCGAAAGAGATCAGCGGCTGGCGGCATCGGCTTGACACTGCCGGCAAACGCATTGCGGAACTGGCCGAGCGCAAGGTCGTCCATGAGGAGGAGTTGCGCGAGGCCAGTGCGGCTCCGGCCGAGATTGCGGCCCGGCGTGACGAGTTGTCGAAGGCCATTTCCGAGGCCGAGGCGCGTCGGGCCCGCGCGGCGGACGCTCTGGCTGCGGCCGAGGCGGCATTGCGCGAGGCGCTCGGCCATGAGCGCGAGGCCGAGCGGCAGGCCTCGGAGGCGCGCGAGGCGCGCGCGCGGGCCGAGGCGCGCGTTGATGCGGCGCGCGAGGCGGTTCTGCATGCGGCCGAGCGTATCGCCGACGGCCAGCAGGTGACGCCGGAGCAGTTGCTCGATCTGCTGGGGGTGGATCCTGCGGCGATCCCGCCGGCCGAGGCGCTGGAGGCGGAGGTAAACCGGTACAAGCGACAGCGCGATGCGTTGGGCGCGGTGAACCTGCGTGCCGAAGAGGACGCCCGCGAGGTGCAGGTGGAACATGACGAACTGGCGGGCGAGAAGGCAGATCTCGAGGGGGCGGTGCGGACGCTTCGTTCCGGTATCGCCAGCCTCAACCGCGAGGGGCGCGAGCGGCTGCTGACGGCCTTCGAGCAGGTCAACGGCAATTTCGCGATGCTGTTCCGGCATCTCTTCGGCGGCGGCGAGGCGAACCTGGTCATGGTCGAAAGCGAGGATCCGCTGGAGGCGGGGCTGGAGATCATGTGCCAGCCGCCGGGCAAGAAGCTGAGCACGTTGTCGCTGCTGTCGGGGGGGGAGCAGACCCTGACGGCGCTGGCGCTGATTTTCGCGGTGTTCCTGGCCAATCCGGCGCCGATCTGTGTGCTGGACGAGGTGGACGCGCCGCTGGACGATGCCAATGTGGGGCGGTTCTGCGACATGCTGGACGAGATGTGCCGTCGGACCGAGACGCGGTTTCTGGTCATCACCCATCACGCCGTGACCATGAGCCGGATGGACCGGCTGTTCGGCGTGACCATGGCCGAGCAGGGGGTGTCGCAGCTGGTCTCGGTGGATCTGAAGAAGGCCGAGGCGCTGGTGGCGTAAGGCAGGCCGGGGCAGGGGGCTGTCTGCCCCCTCTTGGCCCGTGCCGGGCCAATTCACCCCCGAGAGTATTTGGGGCAAGAGGAAGTGCGGTGGCCGGTTTGCCTCGTTCTCTGCCGGCTCACCCGGCCAGCAGGCGGCGGGCGATCACCTGGGCCTGGATTTCCGCCGCGCCCTCGAAGATGTTGAGGATGCGCGCGTCGCAAAGGACGCGGGAAATCGGGTATTCCAGCGCGAAGCCGTTGCCGCCGTGGATCTGCAACCCGTTGTCGGCCGCAGCCCAGGCCACGCGGGCGGCAAGAAGCTTGGCCATGCCGGCCTCGAGGTCGCAGCGGTGGCCGTGGTCCTTCTCCCACGCGCTGAAATAGGTCAGCTGGCGGGCGATCATGATTTCGACCGCCATCATCGCCAGCTTGCCGGAGACCCGCGGGAAGGCGATCAGGGGCTTGCCGAACTGCTTGCGCTCCTCGGCGTATCGCAGGGCAAGGTCGAGCGCGCACTGGGCCACGCCGATGGCGCGGGCGGCGGTCTGGATGCGGGCCGATTCGAAGGTGCGCATGAGCTGCTTGAAGCCCTGCCCCTCGACCCCGCCGAGGAGGTTTTCGCCCTCGACGCGGAAATTGTCGAAGCTCAGCTCGTATTCCTTCATGCCGCGATAGCCGAGCACCTCGATTTCCGTGCCGGTCATGCCCTGGGACGGGAACGGGTCGTCGTCGGTGCCGGGGGTCTTTTCGGCCAGGAACATGCTCAGGCCCCGGTGATCGGTGGTGGCGGGATCGGTGCGGGCGAGAAGGGTCATAACATGGGTTCGCGCGGCGTGGGTGATCCATGTCTTGTTGCCGGTGATGCGCCAGTCGCCGTTCTCGTCGCGCACCGCGCGGGTGCGCAGCGCGCCGAGGTCCGATCCGGTGTTGGGTTCGGTAAAGACGGCGGTGGGCAGGATTTCGCCGCTGGCGATGCGGGGCAGCCATCTGGCCTTCTGCTCTTCGGTGCCGCCGCACAGGATCAGTTCGGCGGCAATTTCCGAGCGGGTGCCGAGGCTGCCCACGCCGATATAGCCGCGCGAGAGTTCCTCGGAGACGACCACCATCGATGCCTTGGAAAGGCCCAGCCCGCCATGTTCCTCGGGGATGGTGAGGCCGAAGACACCGAGTTCGGCCAGTTCCGAGATGATCTCCATCGGGATCAGCTCGTCCTTGAGGTGCCATTCATGGGCTACCGGTTCGATACGTTCGATCGCAAAGCGGCGGAACTGTTCGCGGATCATCTCCAGCTCGTCATCCAGCCCGGTGGCGCCGAAGGTGATGTTGCCGGCCTGCTCCTGCATCAGCTGGACGAGGCGGGTACGCGCGGCCTGGCTGTTGCCCTGGGCGATGAGCGTTCGCACCGCCCCTGCCGACAGCGGCGCGATGTCGTCGGGGCCAAGCCCGAGATCGGCAAGGCGGATGATTTCGCCCTGGCTCATGGGGATGCCGCCGGCGATCTGGGCAAGGTATTCCCCGAAGGCAATCTGGTGGATCAGCCGTTCGATTTCGCCGAACCGGCCCTGCTGGACCAGCCGGTCGGCCCAGTTCTGCATCTGGCGCAGGCTTTGCGCGTAGGTGGCCAGCCACGCCAGGCCATGGGCGGCGGGCTGGTGGGCCTCGATCAACGCCCCCGAAACCCTGCCATCGGCGGTGACCAGTTCGCGCAGCCTGGTCGTCGCGGTCGCAAGAACCGCGTCAACAGCGGGCAGGGCGGCCCGGGTCAGGGTGAGCAGGTCGGGCAGAAATGCTGTCTGTGTGGTCATCGGTCGATCCGGTCCGTCATGCGCCATGAATCACGTCCTTTGTTGGGTCGCCTGGTGGTAATCATTTTGCAAGTGCAGCGCAACAAAAATACCTTATTGGCATTCCCGGAGTTCTAATATTGCGCACCGAATTTTGCATCGCGGCGAGATGCAGGAATGGTATGAGGGGGCATGGATGCGATTTTCCCCTTCCTTTCGCTGACCGGGCTGGTCGTTGCCTGCCTTGCGGCGGTCGCGGCGGGGGTGGTCAAGGGCGCGGTGGGCTTCGGGATGCCGATGCTGCTGATATCGGTTCTCAGCGCCTTCCTGCCGCCGGACATCGCGCTGGCCGGGCTGATCCTGCCGACGGTGGTGACGAATGGCGCGCAGGCCTTCGGCCATGGCGCCCGCGCCGCGCTGGCCTCGGTCCGGCGGTTTCGCGTGTTTCTGCTTGCCGGCCTGGTGTTTCTTGCCATCAGCGCGCAGATGGTCAACTGGATCCCCGCGGCAACGCTTCTGGTGCTGATCTCGCTGCCGGTGACCGGGTTCGCGGCGATGCAGCTTGCGGGGGTGACATTCGCGCTTGCCCGGCAGTCGGTTCCCATCGAGGTTGCAGCCGGAGCGCTCGCCGGGTTCGTCGGGGGGCTCAGCGGCGTCTGGGGGCCGCCGACGGTGGCCTATCTCACGGCGCTGAACACGCAGAAGGCCGAACAGCTCAGGGTGCAGGGCGTGATCTATGGCCTCGGGGCGATTTCCCTTGTGGTGGCGCATCTGGGCTCGGGCGTGCTGCGGGCCGAGACCCTGCCCTTTTCGGCGTTGCTGATCGCTCCGGCGCTGGTCGGGCAATGGGTCGGCCGGGCGATCCATGATCGTATCGATCAGGAGACCTTTCGCCGGGCGACGCTGGTGGTACTGCTTCTGGCCGGGTTGAACCTGTTGCGCCGCGGTCTTCTGGGCTGACCGTGGCGGGCCTTTCCGTCAGGCGGTCCCGTGGTGACGCATGAAGCGGAAGAAGAACATCAGGAACATCATCAGGAAGAACAGACCGAAGAAATCGCCGATCAGGTAGGCCACGAAATCGACGGGCCGCGTGTCAAACGCCATGTTGGTCAGGGTGGCGATGATGACCGAGATCACGATCCCCGCCGCCATGACGCAGGGCCAGCAGGGTGGGGTGTTCCGCCCCGGCGAGAGGTTCCAGCCAAGCGCAGCCAGCAGACGGAAGGTGGCGGGCGCAGTGGCCACCGCGATGGCGATGGCCACGAGGCGGCTGGGCAGAAACACGTCGGCGCCGCCCACGAACCAGAACACGGCGAATACGCCGGGCAGCAGTGCGACGATCGCCCGCCACCCCAGCAGCCAGCCGGCAAGCACGCGTACGCCATGCGGCAGGAAAAGCAGGCTCGCATGACCGGCGAGAGCGGGGAAGAACAGGTCCTGGACCGGCCCGATGATCTTGAACGTCACGAAAGAGGCCGCGACGTAGGCCACCGAAGCAACGAACATCTCGATAAACAGGGAAGATGGCGAAGCTTCAGTTCGGCTCAAACCATGCCCTCAGCCGTTCGGTTTTCGATTTATCTCGTACAGACCGCGGCTGCGGCCCTGAGAGGGGGCAAGGTAACCCTTTTCGACGAGAGATTTCAATGCCCGGAAAAAGGTAGGCCGGGAAACCTCGGCGACCAGCGCATGTTCCATCAGGCCGGTGGTGCGGATCTGCTTTTCGGTTTTCGCGATGTCGCTGGCGGCATAGTAGATGTCGCGCTCCGTATGGGACAGTTCCTGCAGACCCAGGGACCGCTCCATCCCCAACAGAAGCTTGCGCAGTTCCGTCAGCTTGGAAATCTCAGGCATGTTCCGTTTGCTCCCGTGAGTGTCCATCCCGGGCTCATGGTAACCACGGGACACGGTTATCTCAATAGCTGCACGGTGTCTCATGTTGACACGAGAACCCGTTTCGCTAATCTGGCGCTACCGGCGGCGAGTGAGTGTGAGTGGTGGCTGCCGGTAATTTTGTCTGGCTTGTCTGCGGCGCCTTCGGGCGCCGCAATTCCGCCGCGCTATCCCCATATGTTCAACATTGTCCAGTAAATACTTCGTGAAGACGCTCAGAGCAATGAAAACATGGAAAAATCGACATGTTTTCGAGAACATCGACGGCGCGCGGGCGGCTTCGGGGGCTTTGACGGGCGTGCGTCATCGTTGCCGGCGCGGACGCAAAGCGCCCCGGACGGGGCCGGGGCGCTGCGGGAATGAAGCGGACCGGGAGCGCCGTCAGCCGATGGCGATCGCCTTCACGTCCTCATCGATATGGGGCAGGTACTGTTCGAAGTTTTCCGCGAACATCTGCACCAGTTTCTTGGCCTGCGCATCATAGGCGGCCGGGTCGGCCCAGGTGCGGCGCGGGTCCAGCAGGGTATCGTCCACGCCGGGCACCGAAACCGGCACCTCGAAGCCGAAATTGGGGTCCTTGCGGAACGCCACATCCGCCAGCGACCCGTCGAGCGCCGCGCTCAGCAGCGCCCGGGTGGCCTTGATCGGCATCCGCCGGCCGGTGCCGTAGGCGCCGCCGGTCCAGCCGGTGTTGACCAGCCAGCAGGTGGCGCCGTGCTGGGCGATCTTTTCGCGCAGGAGGTTGCCGTACACCTCGGGGCGGCGGGGCATGAAGGGAGCGCCGAAGCAGGTCGAGAAAGTGGGTTCGGGCTCGGTCACGCCGCGCTCGGTTCCGGCCACCTTCGAGGTGAAGCCCGAAAGGAAGTGATACATCGCCTGCGCCGGGGTCAGCCGGGCGATCGGCGGCAGCACGCCGAAGGCGTCGCAGGTCAGCATGACCACGTTCTTGGGATGCCCGCCCAGGCCCGAGGGAGAGGCATTCGAGATGTAGTGCAGCGGATAGGCGACGCGGGTGTTCGCCGTCAGGCTGTCATCGTCGAAGTTGAGGTCAAGCGTCTCGGGATCGAAGGTCATGTTCTCGACCACCGAGCCGAATTTCGAGGTGGTGGCGTAGATCTCGGGCTCGGCCTCGGCCGAAAGGTTGATGGTCTTGGCGTAGCAGCCGCCTTCGAAGTTGAAGATGCCCCGATCGGACCAGCCATGTTCGTCATCGCCGATCAGCGTGCGCCCCGGATCGGCCGAAAGCGTGGTCTTGCCGGTGCCGGAAAGGCCGAAGAACACGGCGGCATCCACCGGGTTGCCGATGGCGTGGTTGGCCGAGCAGTGCATCGGCATCACGCCTTTCTCGGGCAGCAGGTAGTTGAGCAGCGTGAAGATGCCCTTCTTGTTCTCTCCGGCATATTCGGTATTGGCCACGAGGATCAGCCTGCGGTCGAAGTTGAGCGCAATCACCGTGTCGGTCCGGCAGCCATGGCGCTCGGGGTCGGCCTTGAAGCCGGGGCAGTTGATGAGGGTAAAGTCGGCGACGAAATCGTCCAGCGCCTCGCGCGCGGGGCGGCGCAGCATGGTGCGGTTGAACAGGGCGTGCCAGGCCAGTTCGGTCACCATGCGCACATTGACGGCAAGTGTCGGATCGGCCCCGCCGACCAGATCCTCGACGAACACGTCCCGGCCCTTGAGGTATTCGAGCATGTCGGCATGGAGCCGGTCGAAGGCGTCGGCCGCCATCTCGCCGTTGTTTTCCCACCAGATGGTGTTGGCGGTGCTGTCGGTTTTCACCACGAACTTGTCCTTGGGCGAACGGCCGGTGAACTTGCCAGTCGTGACCATGAGGCATCCGCCCTTGCCCAGTTTGCCTTCTCCCCGCCGGATCGCATGTTCGATCAGCGCCGGTTCGATCAGGTTGTAATAGACGTTGCCGAGCCCCTCGATGCCCTGGTCTTCGAGGCGGAAGTTCGGGTTCACCCGTCCGGTGGTCATGCGCTTTCTCTCCTGTGAGCGGCGTCGCGCGTCGCGTTTGCATTCCATCGCGCCAATAGGCGATCTCCGGGATCGTGCCGGAGTGGGGCGGTCTTAACATGCTGAAAAAAGGTATGAACAGGGCGCTTTGGCACAGTTAGCGCCACCACAGCGAAGTTTAGCGCAACCACGCGCGACACGCCATGGGGGAGCGTGGCGAAATTCAGACATTGTCAGGAAATTTCTGCCCTCATGAGGGCGATCGGCCTGCTGATTCGCACTTAAGGATTGATTCGGAACGCCAAAACGGCGAAGAATGGCGGAAAAAACGGGCAGACATGAGCAGTATAGGGGCGCTTTCAGATGTCGAAGATTGCATTGGTTGACGACGACAGGAACATCTTGACGTCGGTTTCGATGACGCTCGAGGCCGAGGGTTTCGAGGTCGAGACCTACAATGACGGTCAGGCCGCGCTGGACGCTTTCAACAAGAAGCTGCCGGACATGGCCGTTCTGGACATCAAGATGCCGCGCATGGACGGGATGGATCTGCTGCAGCGGCTGCGCCAGAAAACCCAGATGCCAGTGATCTTCCTGACCTCGAAGGATGACGAGATCGACGAGGTGCTCGGCCTGCGCATGGGGGCGGACGACTATGTGAAAAAGCCTTTTTCCCAGCGTCTTCTGGTCGAGCGGATCCGTGCCCTGCTGCGCCGGCAGGAGGCTCTGGTCGGCGATGCCGCCGGCACCGGTCCCGAGGCCAAGGTGATGGAACGTGGCCATCTGCGCATGGACCCGCTGCGTCACCAGGTGACGTGGAAGGGCAAGGACGTATCCCTGACTGTCACGGAATTCCTGCTGTTGCAGGCGCTCGCCCAGCGTCCGGGCTTCGTGAAAAGCCGCGACCAGTTGATGGACGTGGCCTATGACGATCAGGTGTATGTGGACGACCGGACGATCGACAGCCATATCAAGCGGCTGCGCAAGAAACTGCGCGCGGTCGATCCCGATTTCTCGGCCATCGAAACGCTGTACGGGATCGGTTATCGTTACAACGAAGAATAGATAGACGGAGCGACCGGCCCGAAAGGGGCCCGAGGTGAGGAAAACGGTGCGGGATACGGGCATCACACATGGCCAGGCCAATGGCGACGTGGTTCTGGGCGACGACTGGGTCGTCCCGGACTATGCCGGTGGTCCCGAGCTGCAGGCGCGTCGCGCCCGCCGCGGCTTTCTCTCGTTGCGCGGGTCGCCGCTGGCGCGCAAGATCATCACCTTCAACCTGGTCGGGCTGGCCATTCTGGTCGCGGGGATCCTTTATCTCAACAATTCGCGCGATCGCATGGTGCAGCAATATGCCGTCACCCTGGTCAGCGAAGCGCGGCTGATTGCCGATGTGTTCGCAGCCCGCGCGGCCGTCGACGGCCCTGCGGCCACTGACGCCGGGGATGGCGACGTGGCGCGGACGCTGGACAACCTGCATCTTCGCAAGGGGGTTGAGGTCTTCGTCTTCGACCCCGAAGGCAGGCTGATCGCCCGGGCAGAGGGGGCCGACGATGTCGGGGCCCTCGTTGCTGGGGGCGCGCCGGATCAGCCGCGAACGGTCATCACCAATGCGCTGGAGGCCGTGTGGAACACGGTGTCCGGCCTGCTGTCTTCGGGCAAGGCCGAAGCGCCGCCGCCGCTTGAACAGAGGATGCAGGCGCTCGCGCAGAAGGCGCTCGGCGGAACCCGGATCGAAACCGGGGTCATGACCGAGGGCGGTTCGGTCTTTTCGGCTGCGACTCCCGTTCTGCAGAACGGCCGTCCGGTGGGCGTGGTGACCGTGGCCAGCCCCTCGGGCGAAATCGATGCCGCCGCCCGGGTCGAGCGGGAGCGTATTCTCCAGATGTTCATCGTGGCCCTTCTGGTGTCGGTCGGGCTCAGCCTCGTTCTTGCCTCGACGATTGCCAACCCGCTTGCCGATCTGGCCGAAGCGGCCGAGCTGGGGCGCGACCGCAACGCGCGCCGGATGACACCGGGCCGGATCCGCATCCCCGACCTGTCCGCCCGCCCGGACGAGATCGGCCGCCTCAGCCGGGCGCTGCGCGGCATGGTCTCGGCGCTGTACAACCGCATCGACGGGAACGAACAGTTCGCGGCGGACGTGGCGCATGAGATCAAGAACCCCCTTGCCAGCCTGCAATCGGCGGTCGGCACGCTGCGGATGGTGAAGCGCGATGACCAGCGCGAAAAGCTGCTGGACGTGATCGAGCACGACGTCCGCCGGCTCGACCGGCTGGTCAGTGACATTTCCAATGCCTCGCGGCTTGATGCGGAACTGGTCAAGGAAGAGGAGGAAACCTTCGACCTGCTGGAAATGCTGCGCAACCTCAACCAGTATCTGGGCGAGGATGCGCGCAACAAGGGGATCGATTTCATCACCGATCTTCCGCCCGATCCGATCATGATCGACGGGCTCGAGGCGCGGCTGGCGCAGGTTTTCGTCAATCTCATCACCAACGCGATTTCCTTCTGCGAGGAAGGCGATGCCATCCGGGTCTGGGCGCGCAGGCGGCAGAACCGGGTTCTCGTGGTGGTCGAGGATACCGGGCCCGGCATCCCGGAAGAGGCCCTGTCGAAGATCTTCAAGCGTTTCTATTCCCAGCGCCCGCCCGAGCATTTCGGCAACAATTCCGGCCTGGGCCTGGCTATTTCCAAGCAGATCGTCGAGGCCCATGGCGGCGTGATCTGGGCCGAGAACATCCGCCCGACCGAAGCCGATGTGACGTCCGAACCGCTGGGCGCGCGTTTCGTCGTCGGCCTGCCGCTCTGACGGGGCGGTGGTCGGTTCCGGCGACGAGATCGTCCTGCACGCGTCCTGTGTTGCGCTTTCCGGCAGGGGTCTGATCATCTCGGGGGCATCCGGCAGCGGCAAGTCGGCGCTGGCCTTGTCGCTCATGGCATACGGGGCGCAGCTGGTTTCCGATGACCGGGTTCGCATCCGCCGCCGCGGGGCGTCGCTTGTCGCCGAGGCGCCCGCGCAGATCCGCGGTCTGATCGAGGCGCGCGGGCTGGGCATCCTTCGGGCCGACCCGGCCGGTTCCGCCACCGTCGCGGCGCTGGTCGATCTCGACCGGGTGGCAAGGCACCGCCTGCCAGAGCCGGAAACGGCCGAACTGCTGGGGCTGCGCGTGCCGCTGATCTGCAGGATCGAATCTGCGCATTTCGCGCCGGCGCTGTTACAATATCTCAAGGGCGGCTTGTGGCAGGACCGATGACGAATCGCGAGAAAACCGGGGAAGGCGCACGGGTCGTTCTGGTCACCGGCCCCTCGGGCGCCGGCAGATCGACGGCGATCCATGTTCTGGAAGATCTCGGCCATGAGGCCATCGACAACCTGCCGCTGCGCCTGCTTCCGCGCCTTCTGGAGGGACCGCCGCCCAGGCGGCCGGTGGCGCTGGGCGTGGACACCCGGAACCGCGACTTTACCACCGAGGCGTTGCTTGACCTCATCCGCGACCTTTCCGCGCGCCCCGATATCGCCCTGTCGGTGCTCTACCTCGACTGCCAGCCCGAGGTTCTGATCCGGCGGTTTTCCGAAACCCGCCGGCGGCATCCGCTGGCACCGTGGGAAAGCCCCGGCATCGGCATCGAGCGTGAGCTGGATCTTCTTGCCCCGATCCGGGACCGGGCCGATATCCTGATCGACACCAGCGGGCTGAACGTCCACCAGTTGCGGCGGGAAATCGAACGCTGGTTCGCGCCCGAAGGCGGCCGCAACCTGGCCCTGTCGGTGCAGTCGTTTTCCTACAAGCGGGGCCTGCCGCGCGGGGTGGACATGGTGTTCGACTGCCGCTTCCTGTCCAATCCCTACTGGGTGCCGGAACTGCGCGGCCTCGACGGGCGCGACCGGGCGGTTGCCGCGCACGTCGCCGCCGACCCGCGGCACGCTGCTTTTCTCGACCATGTGCTGGGCCTTCTGCGGTTGCTCCTGCCGGCATTTCTGGAAGAGGGGAAATCCCACCTGACCATCGCCTTTGGCTGCACCGGCGGTCAGCATCGCTCGGTGGCGCTGGCCGAGGCGGTCGCGAAGGCCCTTGCAGAGGATGGCCAGCAGGTGTCAATTAGGCACCGCGAGCTGAAGGGCCGCAAACGGGATGAGAGGCCGGATTGATCGGAATCGTGATCGTTGCGCATGGGGGGCTGGCCAGAGAGTATCTGGCAGCCATCGAACATGTCATGGGCAAGCAGCCCGGCGTGGTGGCGATCTCGATCGAAGCCGATCACGACCGCGACGCCAAACGCCGCGAAATATCCGAGGCTGCCGACCGCGTCGATACCGGCGATGGTGTCGTGGTGGTGACCGATCTTTTCGGAGGCTCGCCGTCCAACCTGAGCCTTGAGGCGTGTCAGCGGCCGAATCGGCGGATATTGTACGGAGCCAACCTTCCCATGCTCATCAAGCTGGCCAAGAGCAGGCATCTGCCGGTCGGAGAGGCGGTGCGCGACGCCATGGAGGCGGGGCGGAAATATATCAATGCACGCAACCTCAGCGCCGGTCGGGCGTCGGGGGCGGACTGACGGTCAATGGAACGCTGATGGCGCAACGAAGCTTGAAGATCATCAATGAAAAGGGCCTGCACGCGCGGGCATCGGCCAGGCTGGTCGAAGTCGTGGAAGGCTTTGACGCCACGGCCGAGCTTTCACGCGACGGCTTGTCGGCGTCGGGCGACAGTATTATGGGTCTTCTGATGTTGGCTGCCTCGAAGGGAACCACGGTCGAGCTCGAGACGACGGGGCCGGATGCGGATGCGCTGGCGGATGCGCTCGAGGCCCTGGTAGCGGACAAGTTCGGCGAGGAGTTCTGATCGCCGCGAAGCACCGGCGACAGGAACGGGAAATGCGACATTGAAAACCGCGCAGGACCGGAGTTCAGGCATGGAGGGCGGCGATACGTACCGACAGACTGTCGAGGTCTACGATCGCCGCACCCTGACCTATGCCAATTCCTTCGACGATCCCTGGACCGCCTTCGCGATCAAGGCGATCGAGTGGTGCACGGGCAAGATCTCGATCCTGCGCATGGTCAACCGGTTCGAGAAGAAGAACGCCCTTTATCGCGGGCAGAAGTTCTGGCGCGGGGCGCTGGACACCATGGGGATAGATCTTCTGACCCCGCCCGAACAGATTGCCAACATCCCCAAGGAGGGGCCGGTGGTGGTGGTCGCCAACCACCCTCACGGGATGGTGGACGGGATGATCCTGGCCGAACTGATCGGCCGCGTGCGCGAGGATTACCGGATTCTCACCCGCTCGGTCCTGACCGGGCTGGACGAGGCGGCGACCTCGTTCATGATCCCGGTGCCCTTTCCCCACGACCCCGACGCCCAGCGCAAGATGGTGGAAATGCGCGCCAGGGCCATGCGGCACCTGGCCGATGGCGGCGTGGTGGCGTTATTTCCCTCGGGGGTGGTGATGTCCTCGGACAGCTGGTTCGGCCCGCCGGTCGAGCGCGAATGGAATGTCTTTACCGCCAAGATGATCCGCCGTTCGGGGGCCCGGGTGGTGCCGATCTATTTTCCGGGGCGCAATTCGCGCGCCTATCAGATCGCCTGCCAGATCTCGCCGGTTCTGCGCCAGGGGCTGCTGCTGCACGAAATCGTGCGGTCCTGCAACCGCCCGCAGGCGCCGGTGATCGGCCCGCCGCTGACCGAGGAACAGATGAAGCCGCTGGAGAGCGACCCGCGCGGTTTCATGGCTTGGCTGCGCGAGCACACCCTGTCGCTGGGCGACAAGGCGTCCTGAGTCGCCCTGCCCGGCCGGGGCCGGGCCGCCCTCGGGTCAGTAGCTGAATTCCTCGTAGATCCGGGACAGATCCCCGCCCCATTCGCCGTGATATTTCTCCAGCAGCTCGTCGGCGGGGCTCATGCCGGTTTCCACGCTGTCCTCCAGCGCGTGCAGGAAGTGCCGCTCATCGGCCACCATGCCGCCCAGCCCCGGCCGCGCCCGCGCCTTCAATCCGGCGCGGGAGATGTCCAGCACCTTGCCGGCCAGCTCGGTCATGGTCATGCCGCCCACCTTCGCCTGAAGCCCGTGGACCGAGGCCGCCACCCGCCAGGCCTCGCGCGTTTCCGCGTCCCAGCCCTTGACCAGATCCCAGGCCGCATCGAGCGAGGATTGCTCATACAGAAGCCCGGTCCAGAAGGCCGGCAGCGCGCAGATCCGCCGCCACGGGCCGCCATCGGCGCCGCGCATCTCGATGAACTGCTTGATCCGGGCCTCCGGGAAGATGGTGGTCAGGTGGTCGGCCCAGTCCGATAGCGTCGGCATTTCGCCCGGCAGCGCCGGCAGCTCGCCGCGCAGGAAGTC
The DNA here is from genome assembly GCF_055386745.1 of Piezobacter thermophilus. Lineage (NCBI taxonomy): Bacteria > Pseudomonadati > Pseudomonadota > Alphaproteobacteria > Rhodobacterales > Paracoccaceae > Piezobacter > Piezobacter thermophilus. The sequence continues at coordinate 3,194,591 of NZ_AP042380.1, forward strand.
GCGGAAGGACTGGCCCAGCGCATCGATGTATTTCCCGTCGCGGTAGACGAAATACATCGGCACATCCAGGGCATATTCGACCCAGGCCTCGAAGCCGAAGCCGTCCTCGAAGACGAAGGGCAGCATGCCCGTCCGCGCCGGGTCGAGGTCGCGCCAGATGCGCGAGCGCCAGCTCTTGTGCCCATTCGGCCTGCCCTCCCAGAAGGGCGAGTTGGCAAACAGCGCCGTCGCTACCGGCTGCAGCGCCAGCCCTACCCGCAGCTTCTGCACCATGTCGGCCTCGGAGCCGAAGTCGAGATTCACCTGCACCGTGCAGGTGCGATACATCATCGCCTTGCCGAGGCTGCCCACCCTGTCCATGTAGGCGGTCATCAGCTTGTAGCGGCCCTTGGGCATGACCGGCATGTCCTCGTGCCGCCATTCGGGGGCGGCGCCCAGTCCGATGAAGCCCACGCCGATCATGTCGGCGATGTTTTTCACGTCGCGCAGATGTGCGTTCAGCTCGTCGCAGGTCTGGTGGATGGTCTCGAGCGGCGCGCCGGACAGCTCCAGCTGCCCGCCCGGTTCCAGCGAGACATTGGCGCCGTCCTTCTCAAGCCCGATCAGCTTGCCGCCTTCGGTCAGCGGCGACCAGCCATGCAGGTCGCGCAGCCCCTCCAGCACCGCAAGGATCGAGCGTTCCCCCTCATAGGGCAGTGGCTTGTGCGTGTCCTTGCAATAGCCGAACTTTTCGTGCTCGGTGCCGATGCGCCACTGGTCCTTCGGCTTGCAGCCGGCAGCCAGGTATTCGGCCAGCTGTTCCTTGCGTTCGATCGGCCCGCCGCCGGATTGGGGGATGGACATGGGCTGCGCGCTCCGCTTCCTGAGGCTTCGTCTGGCGGCCAGTGGTGGGGCGAAACCGCGCCACTGTCAATGCAGCCGATGCACAGCCGGGCGGGCGCCGCGGCGTTCCCAGATCACCACCGGGCGGGCGGAGCGGCCGGCAAGCTCGTCCAGCATCCGGCCCGTGCGCAGCCCCGGCAGAAGGGCGAAGGCATCGAACAGCCCCTCGGCCCCTTCGGCATTGACCGGGATGAACAGGGGCGGGGCGCCGGGCTGTTCGAGGATCCAGTGCGGCGGGCGGGCCGTGGGGTCGAGGGTGAGCCGCTCCAGCTCGGCCGTGGCGACGACGCCGCCGGTCAGCGGCCCCAGATAGGCGATGCGGCCCTCATCGACCACCACCACCCCCGGCCCGCCCCCGCCCTGGCGGAAGCGGGCGCGCTGGATGCCCATGACCAGGGTGGCCAGGGCAATGACGATCAGCGCCCAGCCCAGCCAGGCCAGGATCCCGCCGGCGCCGAGGATCCACCACAGCCCCAGCGCCGCCAGGGCGGCGGCAAGGATCACCTCGCGCCAGCGCCGCAGTGCCGCCCTGGCCTCGGGGCGGAAGAAGCTCACCGCCAGTCCCCCAGCGCCAGCTGCCACAGCGTCATCGCCGCCACCGCCGCCGTGTCAGCGCGCAGGATTCGCGGGCCGAGGCTGACCACATGGGCAAAGGGCAGGTCGTTCAGGCGGGTGCGTTCGCGCTCGGAAAAGCCGCCCTCGGGCCCGATCAGGATGGCCCAGGGGCCGGCCGCGCCGTCATCTCCGGCATCGCCGCGCAGGGCGGAAAGCTCCGAAAGGGCCGTGGCGGGGCCGACCCGGGCCTCGTCGCAGAACATCAGACGCCGCTCTTCGGGCCAGTCGTCCAGAACCCGCTCCAGCGGCTTCAGCTCGGCCACCTCGGGCACATATGTGCCGCCGCACTGCTCGGCCGCCTCGATCGCATGGGCCTGGAGCCGGTCGCGCCGGATGCGCTCGGCGTTGGTGAAATCGGTGCGGACCGGCAGGATGCGGGCGGCGCCCATCTCGGCGGCCTTCTCGACGATGAAGTCGGTGCGGGCCTTTTTGATCGGCGCAAACAGCAGCCACAGATCCGGCGGGCGCCGCAGCGGCGCGGTCATCTCGCGCGCCACGAGCGTCCCGCCCCGTTTTCCCGCCTGCGCGACTTCGGCCCGCCATTCGCCGTCGCGGCCGTTGAACAGCAGCACCCCGTCCCCCGGCCCCAGCCGCATGACCCCGAACAGGTAATGCGCCTGATCCCGGTTCAAAGGAACCGATTGCCCCCGACCCAGGGGGTGATCTACATACAGCCTGACCCGAGCATTCATGGACCCCTACATATGCAAGGCAGCGCCCCGACACCAGACGGACAGGTCTCTGACGCGGTCGCCGGCAACTGGGTGGATCGCCTCGCCCCGGCGGCGACGCGCCCCTATCTGCGGCTCAGCCGCGCCGACCGGCCCATCGGCACCTGGCTCTTGCTGATCCCCTGCTGGTGGGGGCTGGCCCTGTCCATCCTGTGGACGCAGAGCGTCGGCTGGTTCGATGCCTGGATCGCGCTGGGCTGCGCGGCGGGTGCGTGGCTGATGCGCGGGGCGGGCTGCACCTGGAACGACATCACCGACCGCGATTTCGACGCAAGGGTCGAACGCACCCGTTCCCGCCCGATCCCGTCGGGGCAGGTCAGTGTGCGCCAGGCAGTTGTCTGGATGGTGCTCCAGGCGCTGGTGGCGCTGGCGATCCTGCTGACCTTCAACCGTGCGGCCATCGCGCTGGGGGTGCTGTCGCTGCTGCCGGTGGCGGTCTATCCCTTTGCCAAGCGCTTCACCTGGTGGCCGCAGGTGTTTCTGGGGCTGGCCTTCAACTGGGGGGCGCTGCTGGCCTGGACGGCCCATGCCGGCACGCTGAACTGGCCGGCGGTGCTGCTGTATCTGGCCGGGATTTCCTGGACGCTGTTCTATGACACGATCTATGCCCACCAGGACAGCGAGGACGACGCCCTGATCGGGATCAAGTCCACCGCGCGGCTGTTCGGAACCGACACCGCCCGCTGGCTGAAGTATTTTCTGGTGATCACGGTCAGCCTGATGGGGCTGGCGGTCATCGCCGCGGTTCAGCCGAACGGCTCGGTTCTGGCGCTGGCGGTGGCGCTGGCCGGCCCCTGGGCGATGGGCTGGCACATGGCCTGGCAGCTTCGCGGGTTGGATATCGACGACAATGCGAAGCTTCTGCAACTGTTCCGCGCCAACCGCGACACCGGCCTGATTCCGCTCATCTTCTTCGTGGCGGCGATGTTGGCGTGATTGATCCCCCCGCACCGGCCTAGTATGACCGGACCAACTCACGCTCACTCGCGAAACGATCCATGCGCATCTCCTCCCTGCTCGTCGTCGGACTGGTCTTTGCCGCGGCTGCTGCGCTGTCGCTGATCGCGGCCGGCTTCGCGGTCGGCGCGATCGAGGACAGGACCGAGATTTCCCTGCGTCGGGCCTTCGACGAATCGGGGCTGGAATGGGCCGAGGTCGAGGCCGACGGTCTGCGGGTGATCCTCGCCGGCACCGCCCCCGACGAGGCCACCCGGTTCGAGGCCATTCGGGTCGCCGGCCGCATCGTCGATGCCGCGCGAATCAGCGACGAAACCGATGTCCGCCCGGCCTCGGACCTGGCGCCCCCGGAATTTTCCGCCGAGATCCTGCGAAACGATCACGGCATCTCGGTCATCGGGCTGGTCCCGGCCGATTTCGACCGGCAGGCCATGGCCCGGCGCCTGCGGCAGGCGGCCGGTTCGGCCGAGGTGGTGGATCTTCTCGAGGTTGCCGACTACCCGGTTCCCCCCGGCTGGGACGAGGCCATGGATTTCGCGATCCGGGCGCTGGCCAGGCTGCCCCGGTCGAAGGTCTCCGTCCGCGCCGGAGCGGTGGCCGTCACCGCCATCGCCGACAGCCGCAGCCAGCGCGATGCGCTCGACCGGGGGCTGCGCGCGCAGGTGCCGGGGGGGGTGAGGCTGGCGCTCGACATCGCCGCGCCGCGCCCGGTGATCACGCCGTTCACGCTGCGCTTCATCATCGACGACGGGGGGGCGCGGTTCGATGCCTGCTCGGCCGACAGCGAAGAGGCGCGCGCACGCATCCTCTCGGCCGCCCGCGCCGCCGGGCTGGAGGAGGCGGCGCAATGCACCATAGGCATGGGTGTGCCCACCCCCAGCTGGGCCCGCGCGGTCGAGGCGGGGATTGCCGCGCTGGCCGAGCTGGGCCGGGGCGCGATCACCTATGCCGATACCGACATCACGCTGGTGGCCGCCGAGGGCGCTGACAGCGCGCTTTTCGACCGGGTCGTGGGCGAACTGGAGGCGCAGCTGCCCAAGGCGTTTGCGCTGCACCCGGTGTTGCCGAAGCCGGTCGAGAAGGCCGATGCGGACAGCATCGAGTTCATCGCCACGCTCAGCCCCGAGGGCCTGGTGCAGATGCGCGGCAAGATGGGGGACGCGCGCAGCCGCCGGATGGCGGCCAGCTATGCCAAGGCGCTGTTCGGCTCGGAAAACACTCACATGGCGGCCCGCCTGGCCGAGGGCCTGCCGGCGAACTGGTCGGTGCGGGTGCTGGCCGGTCTTGACGCCCTGTCGCAGCTTTCGCGCGGTTTCGTGTCGGTGACGCCCGACAATGTGGTGCTGCGCGGGGAAAGCGATCACGAAGGTGTCCGCGCGGAAATCTCGCGGATTCTTGCCGACAAGCTGGGGGCCGAAGCCGCCTTCGAGCTGTCGATCACCTACCGGCCGCCGCCGCCCGAGCCCGAGATCAAGGCGCCCGATCCCGAAATCTGTCTGCAGAAACTGGTCGAGATCCAGAAGGAAAAGAAGATTTCCTTCGAGCCGGGCTCGGCCAACATCGCGGCCGAATCGCTGGACGTGATGGATCAGATCGCCGCGGTTCTCAACGATTGCGGGGAAATCCGGCTTGAGATTCAGGGCCATACGGACAGCCAGGGGCGGGCCGAGATGAATCTCAGGCTCAGCCAGCTGCGCGCGCAGACGGTTCTGGACGAATTGCGGGCAAGGCGGGTTCTGACCTCAAGCTACCGGGCGGTGGGCTATGGCGAAACCCGCCCCATTGCCGACAACGAAACCGAAGAGGGGCGCGAGGCGAACCGCCGGATCGAGTTTCACCTGATCCGCCCCGATAAGGCCCGGGACGGCGAGGGGGGCGATGACGGGGCGGCCGGGCCGTCACCCGCAAGCGACGGTGCCGAGGCCACGGCAGAGCCGCAGGTGGATCAGGCGAAAGGCGCGACCGGGGACGGCGCCGGCACGCAGGCACCGCCAATTCCCAGGGTCAGGCCGCGCCCGCGCCCGACAACGGGCGAGAGCCACCCGCCATCGCCGAACAAACCGTCATCCACTCCGGAGGCCAGCGAATGAACCGGACCGAGTTCATCATCACCACCGCAGTCATCCTGTTCGTTGCCTTCGCGCTGGGATGGTTCGCCAACTGGCTGGTGCATCGTTTCACCCGTGTCCGGCAAAGCGACGTGGCCGATCTGGAGCGCATGAGCCAGGAGCTGCACGAAGCGGAAGAAGCGCGCGATCAGGCCATCACCTACCTGCAGCAGCGCGAGGCCGAACTGACCAACCAGCTGGTCCAGACCGAGGCCGAACTGCGCGCGGCGATGGACGGGCTGCGCGATGCCCGGCAGGAGGCCGAGGAACTGCGCGCGCGGCTTGAAGGCCGGGCCTGACCGGGTGGCGCGCTACCACCGGTTCAGCGCTGCTTCGTCCTCTTCCCGGGCCTTCACCCAGTCGGCACCACGCGCGGTGATCTCCTTTTTCCAGAAGGGCGCGCGCGACTTGAGATAGTCCATTAGGAATTCGGCCGCCTCGAAGGCTTCCTTGCGATGCCGGGCGGCGGTGGCGACCATCATGATCCGTTCGCCCGGAGTCAGCCGCCCGTGGCGGTGAATCACCAGCACATCGCCCAGCCCCCAGCGCGCCATGGCCGTTTCGGCAATGTCCCGGATCGCCCTTTCGGTCATGCCGGGGTAGTGTTCGATTTCCATCGCGGTCAGGGCGCCGTCGAGGTCGCGCACGATCCCCGTGAAGGTGACGACCGCGCCCATACCGGCGCAGTTGCGGGCGAAGGCTTCGGATTCGGCGCCAAGGTCGAAGGGGGCTTCCTGCACGGCGATGCGCATGGGGGTCAGCCTCCGGTCATCGGGGGAAAGAAGGCGACCTCGCGCACGCCGGCCAGCGGGGCGTTGAAATCCCGCAATTCCTGGTCCAGCGCGACCCGCAGCGCCGACGGGTCGGCGAAGGCCGCGGCATAGCGTTCTTCGCGGGCCTTCAGTTCCTCGACCAGTTCGGCCACGGTGGTGGCCTGCGTCTCGACCTGCTCGCGCGGGATACCGATGCGTTCGCGGACCCATGCGAAATAGAGAACGTCCAGCATCACAGTGGTTCCTTCAGATGGGGCAGGGCCTTTCGGAAATAGTCGAAGCCGGTGACGACCGTCAACGCAGCCGCCAGCCACAGCAGCCACAGGCCCAGCCGGCCGGACCAGATCATGCCGGCATAATAGCCGCGCAGGCCCTGAAGGTCTTCGGCCCTGCCCTTGAGGATGTCGTTGACCATCGTCTGGTCCATTTTCCAGGCGGCCTGCAGCAGGTAGTGTTCGAAGATGCCCTGGGAGAACAGGATCGCGATGGCGACCATCTGCAGCGTTGTCTTCCACTTGGCGAGTCTGGTCACCTTCAGCGTGCCGGCGGTATCGCCGAGAAATTCGCGCAGGCCCGACACGAACACCTCGCGGAACAGAATGAAGGTGGCGGGCAGCACCAGCCAGGGCGACATGGAAGAATAGCCCACGATCACCATCAGGGCGATGATGACCATGGCCTTGTCGGCAATCGGGTCGAGCATGGCGCCGAGTCTGGTTTCCTGGCTCCAGGCGCGGGCGAGGTAGCCGTCGATCCAGTCCGTTGCTGCAGCGCCCAGGAACAGGATCAGCGCGAACCAGTCTGCATAGGGGCGCGTGAAGTAGAGGAACATCACCGCGACACCGGGGGCGGCGACAAGGCGCAGAACGGTCAGGAGATTGGGCAGGTTCCACTTCATGCGTGGACCCTACAATGACCGGTCGGGACAGAAAAGCGGGCGTCGGCAGAATCTGCCCTGGCGGGCAGATGCCTCCGGCGGGAGTATTTTGGGCAAGAGGAAGGGGTGGTCGCCGGCCGCTCAGCCGCGGTCGTGAAAGAAGGCGTGGATGGTTTCGGCAAGGGCGTCGGAAATGCCGTCCACCGCCTTGAGATCGGCCACCGCGGCGCGGCTGACGGCCTTGGCCGAACCGAAATGGGCCAGAAGCGCGCGTTTTCGCGCAGCACCGATGCCCGGTATTTCGTCCAGCGGCGTTGCTCCCACGGCGCGGGCGCGTTTCGCCCGGTGGGTTCCGATGGCAAAGCGGTGGGCCTCGTCCCGCAGGCGCTGGATGAAGTAGAGCACCGGGTCATTGTGCCGCAGGGCAAAGGGCGGCCGGCCGGGGCGGTGGAACTCTTCCTTGCCGGCATTGCGGTCGATGCCCTTGGCAACGCCGATGACGGGGATGTCGGACAGACCGAAGCCTTCCATGATCCCGGCCACCGCCGAGACCTGCCCGGCACCGCCGTCGATCAGCAGCAGGTCGGGCCACTGGTCGCTGCGGCGGTCCGGGTCTTGCTTGAGCAGCCGGGCGAAGCGGCGGGTCAGCACCTCTTTCATCATGCCGAAATCGTCCCCCGGCACGAGATCATCGCCCCTGATGTTGAATTTGCGGTAGCTGCTCTTGCGGAAGCCTTCGGGCCCCGCGACGATCATCGCGCCGACGGCGTTGGTGCCCTGGATGTGCGAGTTGTCGTAGACCTCGATCCTTTTCGGCGGTGTGCCCAGGTCGAACGCCTCGGCCAGGCCCCGCAGCAGCCTTGCCTGCGTGGCGTGTTCGGCCATGCGGCGGGCCAGGGATTCGCGCGCGTTGCGCAGCGCGCCGGCGACGAGCTCGGCCTTTTCGCCACGCCGGGGCACGATCAGCGTCACCTTGCGCCCGGCCTTGCCTGTCAGGGCCTCGGCCATCAGGTCGGCGTTCTCGATCGCGTCGGACAGGATGATCTGTCGGGGTGGTTCCTTGTTGTCGTAGAACTGGCCGAGGAAGCCCTCCATCACCTCGGCCGGCGACATGTCGTCCGAGATGCGCGGGTAGAAGTCCTGGTTGCCCCAGTTCTGGTGCGCGCGGATGAAGAAGACCTGGACGCAGGCCTGCCCGCCCTCCATGTGCAGGGCGATCACGTCGGCCTCGTCCACGGTGCGGGGGTTGATGGATTGCGACCCCTGCACCTCGGTCAGCGCGCGGATCCGGTCGCGCAGGGCGGCGGCGCGTTCGAATTCGAGCGCGGCGGAGGCCTCCTGCATCTGCCGGGCCAGTTCTTCCTGAATTCCGGTTGATCGCCCGCTGAGGAAGCGTTCGGCATCGCGCACGCTGCGGGCATAGTCCTGTTCCGAGATCAGGCCCACGCATGGCGCCGAGCAGCGCCTGATCTGGTAGAGCAGGCAGGGCCGCGTGCGCCCTTCGAAGGTGGAATCGGGGCAGTTGCGCAGCAGAAACACCTTCTGCAGCTGGTTCAGGGTGCGGTTGACCGCCGCGGCGCTGGCGAAGGGGCCGAAATAGGCCCCCTTGTCGCGTCGCGCGCCGCGATGCTTGCGGATCTGGGGAAAGGGGTGATCCTTGGCAATCAGGATGTTGGGAAAGCTCTTGTCGTCGCGCAGCAGCACGTTGTAGCGCGGCTTGAGCTGCTTGATGAGGTTCTGCTCCAGCAGTAGCGCCTCGGTTTCCGTGTTCGTGGTCAGAAACATCATCGAGGCGGTGGCCGCGATCATCCGCTGGATCCGGGGCGAATGGCCGGTGGGGCGGGCATAGCTCGAGACGCGGGCGCGCAGGTTGCGGGCCTTGCCGACATAGAGAACCCGCGCCTGCGCATCAAGCATCCGGTACACGCCGGGCGAGTTGTCCAGCGTGGCAAGATAGGCCTGGATGCAGGCATGCCCCGTGACCGGCGCCGGGGGGGCGTCATGTTTACCCGTGGTCATGGTCGGGACATATGATTCTCTGGCATCGGCTGCAATCTCGCGGCGTCGGGATCAAGAGAAAACAAATCCACGACTCTTGTGGATAAGTACGGAGATAACTTCTGGTGAACGTGGAATTTTCCTTGAAACACGCCAATTTCGCCGGCTTGCACAAAAATTGGGCGCTTATCCAAGGCATTGAAATTACAACATATTTTTTTCCGCGTTCGCAAGTTTATGAAATTAAAGGGAATTTCCGGCCGGCGTCGGGAACGTGCCGGCACCGGTGCAAAACTTGAAGTGGGGGATCACCTATTCGACCCCCACCACATCCGGTGTCTGCCATGCCAGATGCTGCCCGGCATCCACGCAAAGCAGCTGACCTGTGACCGCGGGAGCATCAAGGAAATAGCCCAAGGCCCCGGTGATGTCGGACGGGTTCACCCCCCGCCTCGAGATCGTGTTCGCCCGCTGGGCCGCGAAATGTGCCTCGCTTTGCCGGTGCCCCCGCAGGGTGGGGCCCGGTCCGATGGCATTGACCCGGATCGCCGGGGCAAGCGCCTGCGCCGCCGTGCGCGTCAGAGTCCACAGGCCGGCCTTGGCGATGGTGTAGGACATGAATTCCGGGGTCAGCTTGCGCACCCGCTGGTCGATCATGTTGACGATCAGCCCGGTGGCGCGCGGCTCTCCCGCCGGGTCGGTTTCCGGTGTCAGCCCCTGGGCCGCCATCGCCTGGGTCAGGACGAAGGGGGCGCGCAGGTTGCTTTCGACATGCCGGTCCCAGGATTCGCGCGTGGCGGTGGTGATCGAGTCGTGCTCGAAGATCGAGGCGTTGTTGACGAGACAGGTGACCGGGCCGCCCAGGGCATCCGTCGCAGCGGGCAGCAACCGGGTGGTCTGTGATTCGTCCAGAAGATCGGCCTGCAACACCGCTGCCTGCCGGCCAAGCGCGCGGATGCGCCGGGCGGTTTCCTCGGCTCCCTCGCGCGAGGTGGCGAAATGCACGGCCACGTCAAAGCCGCGGCGGGCAAGGTAAAGCGCCATTTCCCGTCCCAGTCGCGCCCCGGCGCCGGTGACGAGGGCTCGGTTCATAGGTTCCATCGGACCTTTCGGCATTGTCCTTTCTCACCGGATTGATACGTCAAAACAGCACCGTCGCAACATAGCCGACGTAAAGCGCCGAAAATGCCGCCCCCCACAGGCGCGAGATGTCCCGGCACTGGAACACGAAGGGGATCAGCAGCAGCGAGGCGCCCAGCATCACCCACAGGTCGAAGGCGAGAAAGCCGGGATCGACGGGGATCGGTCCGAACATCGTGGCAATGCCGACGATGGCGAGCAGGTTGAACATGTTGGAGCCGATCACGTTGCCCAGCGCCACGTCGGTCTGCCGGCGCAGGGCGGCCATGACCGAGGTGGCCAGCTCGGGCAGCGAGGTGCCGACGGCGACCAGGGTCAGGCCGATGGCGGTCTCGGTCACGCCATAGGTGCGGGCGATGACCGAGGCATAGGTGACCAGCAGGTGTGCCCCCAGGGGCAGGCCGATCATTCCCAGCACCAGGTAGATGCTGATCTGCCACCAGGGCATGTCGGGATCGGCCTCTTCGATTTCCGAGACATCGACAACCGCGCAGGCGGCGCGATGGGCCATGGCATCGCGGAACATGTCCCACAGCACCAGCGCCAGCACCGACAGCAGGATGACCCCGGTCACGGCGGTGAAGGTGCCCAACGAGGCCAGCGCGATGAACAGGACCGAGGCCGCCAGCATCTGCAGATATGTCTTGCGGCTGTTGCACTGGCTGGTGCGGATGATGGACAGGACCGCCGGGATGCCCAGAACCAGCAGGATGTTGGCGGTATTCGATCCGACCACATTGCCCAGCGCGATGCCCGGCGCGCCCTCCTGCACCGCCTTGATGGCCACCAGAAGCTCGGGCGCCGAGGTGCCGAAGGCAACCACCGTCAGGCTCACGATCAGCGCCGGCACGCCCAGCCGCAGGCTGAGGTTGACCGCACCCCGCACCAGCGAATCCCCCGCCAGCAGCAGGATGGCAAGGCCCAGCCCGCACAGCAGCCACGCCATCATTTGCGCCCCTCCCGGCCGCAATCGCAGGGGCCCTTGCCGATCCGGAACCGGCCGCATTTTGGGCATCTGGCCGAGGAAAGCCTGCGGCTGCCGGGAAACCGCAGCCTGCCGAACATGGCCAGCACCGCCATGCCGATCAGGAAGAGGGTCACGATCTTGACGATCACGTCACAGACCAAAGCGCGCGAAGGCCGCGCGCTCCTCGATGCCGGCCACGACGTTGCCGGCAAGTTCGGTTCCGAGGCGGCTCCAGAACGGGCGCCGCAGGGCATAGCGGCGGAACTGGACCTTGTCGCCGAAGCGTTCCCGCATCTTCGGCACCAGGTGCCCGATCCCGTCGATCAGCCCCAGCTCGGCCGCCCGGCGGCCCAGCCAGATATCGCCGTTGAACAGGTCCTCGTTCTCGGCCAGCCGGCCCTTGCGATGGGTGGTGACGTGATCGATGAAGTTGCGGTGGATGTCGTTCAGGATGATCTGCAAGCGCTCGACATCCTCCTTTTTCTCGGGCCGGAAAGGGTCCAGCATGGATTTCGACCGGCCCGCGGTGTGGACCCGCCGCTCGATCCCCTGGCGGGCCAGGAAGACATGCGCCCCGAACCCCGACGAGATCACCCCGATGGAGCCCAGGACCGAATTTTCATCTGCCCAGATCTCGTCGGCAATCGCCGCCAACCAGTATCCGCCCGAGGCCGCCACGTCCTCGACAAAGGCATAGACGGGCATGTTCCGCTCGTCCGCCAGCCGGCGAATGCGCCGGGCGATCAGCGACGACTGCACCGGCGACCCGCCGGGAGAATTGATTTCCAGCGCCACCGCCGACGGCCTGCCGCGCCGAAAGGCGCGCTCCAGCACCGGGGCAAGCGCGCTGTCGCTCAGCGAGGAGCGGCCGGCCATGCCGATGGCACCGGCAAGGCGCACCACGGCCACCAGCGGCGGGTTCTTGATGAAGGGCAGGCGCAACTTCATGGGCACGATGTAGATTGCCGCCCTGCGACAAACAAGGCACCGCCGGCAAAGCTGTCGCCGCGACAGGGAAAATCATCCCGCCGCAGGCAAAATTGCAACGCCGGCCCCGACGGCGGCGGTCAGCTGCGGATGCGCCAGCCGGTCCGGAAGATCCACCAGATCACGCTCAGGCAGCCGGCCGTGAACAGGGCGATGGCAAGCAGGCTCCTCCCCACCGGGACGTCGGCCATTCCGAAAAAGGACCAGCGGAACCCCGACACCAGATAGACCACCGGGTTGAACAGGGTGATCTTCTGCCACAGCGGCGGCAGCATCGTGGTGGAATAGAAGGCACCGCCAAGGAATACCAACGGCGTGACCACCAGCAGCGGCACGATCTGCAGCTGTTCGAAATTCCCCGCCCAAATGCCGATGATGAAGCCGAGCAGGGCAAAGCTGAAACAGGTCAGCAGCAGGAAGGCGACCATGGCCGCCGGATGGGCGATGGAGATGTCCACGAAGAACGACGCCGTGCCCAGGATCACCACGCCGATGAACAGCGCCTTCGTCGCCGCCGCCCCCACATAGCCGATGACGATTTCCAGGAAACTCACCGGCGCCGAGAGAAGCTCGTAGATGGTGCCGATGAATTTCGGGAAATAGATCCCGAAGGAGGCGTTGCTCAGCGCCTGCGTCATCACCGACAGCATCACCAGCCCCGGAACGATGAAGGCGCCGTAGGAGATGCCCTCGACCTCTCTGATCCGGCTGCCGATTGCCGCTCCGAAGACGATGAAGTAAAGCGACGTGGACAGGACCGGGGAAAGGAAGCTCTGCATGAGCGTGCGAAAGAACCGGTTCATCTCGAACCGGTATATCGCGGCGATGGCCAGCCAGTTCATGCCTGCTCTCCGTGCACGAGATCCACGAAAATGTCCTCGAGGCTGCTTTGCCGGGTCTGCACGTCGCACAGCACCAGCCCGGCCGCGGCGACATCGTTCAGAAGCGCGGTAATGCCGGTGCGCCGGCCTTGCCTGTCATAGGTGAAGATCAGTCGTCGGCCGTCCTGCGACAGGCGCAGGTGGTGGCGCGCCAGCGCGGGCGGAATTTCGCGGATCGGCTCGGTCAGTTCCACCTCGAGTTGCTTGCGGCCCATGCGCTTCATCAGGCGGGCCTTTTCCTCGACCAGAAGCAGCCTGCCCCGGCTGATGACCCCGACCCGGTCGGCGATGGCCTCGGCCTCTTCGATATAGTGGGTGGTCAGGATGATGGTCACGCCCGAGGCCTTCAGCTCGGCAACGATTTCCCACATGTCCCGGCGCAGTTCCACATCCACCCCGGCGGTGGGTTCGTCGAGAAACAGGATCCGCGGTTCGTGCGCCAGCGCCTTGGCGATCAGGACGCGACGTTTCATGCCGCCCGACAGTTCCTTGATCTGGTCGTCGCGCCTGTCCCACAGCGACAGGCGGCGCAGCACGTCTTCGATCCTTGCGTCGTCGCGCCGCTTGCCGAACAGGCCGCGGGAAAACCGCACCGTGTTGCGGACCTTCTCGAACGGTTCCAGCGCGATGTCCTGCGGCACCAGCCCGATCAGCGCGCGGGCTGCGCGGAATTCGTCCACGATGTCGTGTCCCGCGACGGTGACGGTGCCGGAACTGGCGGTGGTGATCCCGCATATGATCGAGATCAATGTGGTCTTGCCCGCCCCGTTGGGGCCCAGCAGCGCCAGGATCTCGCCCTCTTCGATATCAAGCGAAACCCCCTTGAGCGCCTCGAGGCCGCCCTGATAGGTCTTTCTCAGATCACGAATGGAAAGGATGGCTGGCATGGTCGTTCCCGGTCTCTGGGCGCAACCCTAATCGGCGCCGTCAAGGGGGAACAGGGCAAATTGCGCCGCCCCGCCGCCCCGGCGTTCAGCCCCGCCCCGTGAGCTTGCGCAACCAGCCTTTCCCCTTGCCGCTTTCGCCTGTCTCGTCGTCGGCGCCGACCTCATCGCCTTCGGCCTCCTGCGGACCCTCCAGGACCTCCTGAAGATTGGCGAAGAACTGGTCGGCCATCTTCTTTGCAAAGCCGTCGATGAGACGGCTGCCCATCTGCGCGAGCTTGCCGCCGACCTTGGCCTCGACGTCATAGCTCAGCACGGTTCCGCCATCCCCTGCCGGCTCCAGCGTCACCCGTGCGCCGCCCTTGGCAAAGCCCGCCGCGCCGCCCTTGCCCTCGCCGGTGATGACGAGGCTTTCGTTCTCGACCATCTCGGACATGGTGACACGACCCTTGAAGGTGGCCTTCACCGGCCCGACCTTCTGGACCACGGTGGCGGTGTAACCCTCCTGCGGGTTGCCGGTGACCTCTTTCGCGCCGGGAACGCAGGCCTTCAGAACTTCCGCGTCGAGAAGCGCGGCATAGACCGTTGCCGGGTCCGCGGCGATCTCGCGCTTGTCACTCATCTTCATGGGCAGCCTCCTCAAATTGGTCGCGCCGGCCGAACACGACCACATTTCCGTGTGCCGGTATATGGGACCATTTGGCAATCCCGAAATGGCCGTCTGGCGGGGCCGGGTGCGGGGGAAACCGGGGAATGCCGTGCCGCCGCCCGGGCGGGCCTAGCGCGGGCTGCGCTTGGCAAGAATTCTCTGCAATGTCCGGCGGTGCATGTTCAGCCGCCGCGCGGTTTCGCTGACATTGCGGTCGCACAGCTCATAGACTCTCTGGATGTGCTCCCAGCGCACGCGGTCGGCGCTCATCGGGTTTTCGGGCGGAGGCGGCAACTCGTCTTCCTTCGCCAGAAGGGCATTGGTGATGTCCGTCGCATCGGCCGGTTTCGACAGGTAGTCGGTGGCCCCGATCTTGACCGCCGCCACGGCGGTAGCGATGGCGCCGTAACCGGTCAGCACCACCACCCGGCAATCGGGCCGCTTGTCGCGCAGCACCTCGACCACGTCCAGCCCGTTGCCGTCCTCGAGCCGCAGATCGACCACGGCGAAGGCCGGCGGGCGGGCGGTGGCAATCGATTTCCCCGCCGTCACCGAACTGGCGGTTTCCACCTCGAAGCCGCGTTTCTCCATCGCCTTGGCCAGACGGCGCAGGAACGGCTCGTCGTCGTCGACCAGCAACAGGGACTTGTCGGGTCCGATCTCGGGCAGGGCTTGGTCGGCCATGCGCACTCCTTCGCGGCTGTTCCGTCGGCTCGGCCGCGAGTATTACCAGCCCCCCGGCAAAGGTCAAATGGCACGTGCCCGGGCGACCCGGCCGTGACCTTCAGGCCGGATGCCGCCTGCCCGGACCGGAAGGGGTCACATCCGGTCCATGAAGCAGGCCACCCGGCGGGCCATCTCTTCGGGCGTGTCGTCGCGCTTGAAGAAGTCCAGCAGCCCGTATCGGGGCGACATGAAATAGGTGAAGGTGGAGTGATCCACGAAATAGAACCCGTCCTCGTCCGGGGGATTGGCCTTGTAATAGGTCTTGTAGGCGCGGCTTGCCGCCTTCACCTGCTCGGGCGAGCCGGTCAGGCCGATGGCGCGGGGGTGGATCGCTTCGGCGAAATCCCCCACCACCTCGGGCGTGTCCCGCGCCGGATCGACCGAGATGAAGATCGGCGTGACGATCTTGCCCTGCGCTTCGAGGATGTCCACGGCCTCGGCATTGCGGGCCATGTCGAAGGGGCAGACGTCGGGGCAGAAGGTATAGCCGAAATAGACCAGCGACGGGCCGGTGATGACATCCTTGTCGGTCACGGTTTCGCCGCGCGCGTTCACCAGCTCGAAGGGCCCGCCGATCTCGGCCTTGCCGCCGGCAATCTGGCCCGAGCGGCACTGGGCGAAGCGGTCCGCGTCCGCCTGCGGCCCGAGAGCGACCCACAGGGCTGCAGCAAGGGCTCCGACAACGGCGATGGCGGCAATGACGATCCTGCGGTTCATGTTCGGCCTCCGGCCCGGTGACGAGTTGATCCTTTGCCCGCAGACACCTATCAACATCTCAGGCGGTTGCAACGGGACGCAATATCACATGCCCGAAACCAATATCGGACTCTGGCGCGGACAGGAGCGCAGCAGCTGGATCAGGCTGCGCACGCTGATCTGGCTGCGCTGGGTCGCGATCGTCGGGCAGGTCGCGGCGATCACCATCGCCCAGCGGGTCTATCACCTGCAGTTGGAGCTATGGCTGTGCTATCTGGCCATCGGGATCTCCGTGGCGGCGAATGTCGGAGCGATCCTGTTCTTTCCCGAGAACAAGCGCCTGTCCGAATTCGAAGGCTTCGTGACCATCCTTTTCGATCTGCTTCAGCTGGGCTTCCTGCTGTATCTCACGGGGGGGCTCAACAACCCGTTCGCGCTGCTGCTGCTGGGGCCGGTGGTGATTTCGGCCAACATGATGGGGCTGCGTTCGACCCTGCTGATCGGAGGCACGGCGATCGTTCTGGTGTCGATCCTCGCCAACTGGCATCTGCCGCTGAAGACCGAGCTGGGCTATGTGCTGCGCGTGCCGGAGATATTCCTGTTCGGCAACTGGATCGCCACGGTCATCGCCATCATCTTTCTCGGGGGGTATTCGCTGCGGATCAGCTCCGAGATGCGCTCCATGTCCGATGCCCTTTCGGCAACCCAGCTGGCGCTGTCACGCGAACAGAAGCTGACCGATCTTGGCGGGGTGGTGGCAGCAGCAGCGCATGAGCTGGGCACGCCGCTGGCGACGATCAAGCTGACCAGCTCGGAACTGATCGAAGAGCTCGACGACCGGCCCGACCTGCGCGAGGACGTGGAACTGATCCGCGATCAGGCCGACCGGTGCCGCGACATCCTGCGCAACATGGGGCGGGCGGGAAAGGAGGATCTGCACCTGCGCCAGGCGCCGCTGTCGACCGTGGTGCACGAAGCCGCGGAACCGCACATGAACCGGGGCAAGACGATTCATTTCACCGAAGGGCCGGAGGAGGGCGGCGGCGTGCAGCAACCGTCCATCCTGCGTATGCCCGAGATCATCCACGGGCTGCGCAACCTGATCCAGAATGCGGTGGACTTCTCGCGTGCCAATGTCTGGGTCGAATCCACGTGGAGCGACGACCGGATAACGGTGCGTATCCTCGATGACGGGCGGGGTTACCCGTCGCATCTGATCGGGCGGATCGGCGACCCGTTCGTGCGCCGCAGGCGCGCCGAAAGCGACCGCAGGCAGCGCCCGGAATACGAAGGCATGGGGCTGGGCCTGTTCATCGCCAAGACCTTGCTGGAACGATCCGGGGCGCGGCTCACATTCGCCAATGCCCGCGACCCGTCGCACCGGGTCGCCGCGCGCCCCGAACAGCGCGGCGCCGTGGTCGAGGTAGTCTGGCCACGGGCGAAGATTGACGCCAAGACCGGCGACAATGTGGTGCCGATGGGACGCAACCGGCCGATCGAGATCTGAACGCCGCCCGGTCATCTTCGACCGGTTTAATCAGCCGTTAACGATCCGTGGGTTATGCAGTGGTCGCCCGGCTCTTTCGCGGGCGATGGATTGGTGGTCGCGTGATGCAGGAACTCGCTCTTGCGGATATGATCGTCCTGTTCGGCATCGGCCTGGCCTCGGCCGTGGTCGCGGTGGCGGTACTTTCGCTCCGCGGCCGGGGGCGAGTCGGGCGCCGGCCGGGCCGGGGCGGGCCCGAGCCTTCCGGCCCGGTCCTTCTTTTCGAAGGGGGGGAAATCTCCGATGCCTCGGGCGACATTCGCGCCCTGTTCGGCGTCGGCCCGGCCGAACTGAACTGGAAACGCCTGCGCGAGACGCTGGCCGTTTCCTATCCGTCGTTTCCGCCCTCTCCCGATGCCCTGCCCGATCGCGGCAGGATGGCCATCGCCGCGCGAGAGGGCCTCGGCGCGGGCGAGCTGCTTGTGGAACGCTTCGGGGACACGACCCGCGTCGTTCTGTCGCCGGATTCATTGGGTTCGGATTCGGGCCTTGCCGAAGAGCTGGGCGAGCTGCGCGAGGTGATCGAGGCCATGTCCTTCCCGGCCTGGCGCACCTCGCCGCAGGGCAAGGTCACATGGCACAACGCCGCCTATGCGAAACTGGTGCGCAAGGTCCGCGGGCGCGACGCCGATCTTGCGCGTCCCCTGTTCGACCCGGCAAGGGAACGGATGCCCGCGGGACGCAGGGCGCGCGTTTCCATCGACGTCGCGGGCAGGGATCACAAGCTGTGGTATGACGTGACCCGGATCGAGCAGGCCTCGGGCGAGCTGTTCTTCGGTGCCGACGCAAACGCTGTGGTGGATGCCGAGATCGCCCAGCGCAATTTCGTCCAGACGCTGGCCAAGACCTTTGCCCAGCTTTCCATCGGGCTGGCCATCTTCGACCGCAACCGGCAGCTGGCACTGTTCAATCCCGCCCTGATCGACCTGACCTCGCTGCCGGCGGATTTTCTCAGCGCGCGGCCGACGCTGCCCAGCTTCTTCGACCGTCTGCGCGACCTCAGGATGATGCCCGAACCCAAGGACTATCAAAGCTGGCGCCAGCACATGGCCGACCTTCTCGCCGCTGCCGCGGACGGCCGGTACCAGGAAACGTGGACCCTGCCCTCGGGCTCGGTCTATTCGGTCAGCGGGCGGCCTCATCCGGACGGGGCCGTGGCCTTCCTGTTCGAGGACATCACCGCCGAGATCACCCTGACGCGGCGTTTCCGGTCGGAACTGGAACTCGGCCAGGCGGTTCTGGACGTTCTTGACGATGCCATCGCCGTTTTCTCGTCCGAAGGCACGCTGACGCTGTCGAACAGAAGCTTTCACCGGATATGGGGAATGGACCCGGATCGCAGTTTTGCCCAGATGACGATTCTGGACGCGACCCGGATCTGGCAGGATCGCAGCGTCCCGACCCCACTGTGGGGAGAGCTTCGCGATTTCATTGCCCGGAGGGAACACAGGGTGGAGTGGTCGGGCCGGATCGCCCTGCGTTCGGGCGAGGCTCTGGACTGCCTGGTCAGCCCCCTTCAGAACGGGGCGACGATGGTCCGCTTTTCCGGGCAGGGGAATGGCACGCATCACGGTGCACGCCACCTGCCGCTGGCCGAGGAGGCCCCGGCCTGATCCTGCTTGCAGCCGGCCCGGCCAGGGGCCATTGTGACACCATGACTAGGCCGCCCGTCACGATCCGAACCGGTTCGCCGGAAGAAACCGCTGCGCTTGCATGTCGGTTGGGAGATCGTCTCAGACCCGGCGACGTGCTGCTTCTGGAGGGGGACATCGGCGCGGGCAAGACCCATTTCGCCCGCCACCTGATCCGGTCGCTGATGGATCGGCCCGAAGACGTTCCCTCGCCCACCTACACGCTGGTCCAGGTCTACGACACCCGGCTGGGCGAGATCTGGCATGCCGACCTGTACCGGCTGACGTCGCTGGACGAGATCGAGGAACTCGGCTTGGCCGAAGCCTTCGCTTCGGCGATTACCCTGGTCGAATGGCCCGACCGCCTTGGCCCGACGGCGCCCGCCGGGGCGCTTCGGCTGGTCTTCGAGACAGATGCCGAGGACGAAAACGCCCGTTTGATCCGGTTTTGCGGCCCTGCCGAGCGTTGGGGCGAGGTTCTGGAGGCATTCGCGGATGACTGACCGGTCGGCACTGGCCCAGGACTTTTTGTCCCGCGCCGGTTGGGGCGAGGCGCGGCACGCTGCGCTGGCGGGAGATGCATCGCATCGCCGCTATGAACGCCTGACCTGTCCCGACACCGGCCGGACGGCCATCTTCATGGACGCCCCGGCCGAGCGCGGCGAGGATGTGCGCCCGTTCGTCCGAATCGCCCGGTTCCTGCGCGAAAACGGTCTCAGCGCGCCCGAGATCTTCGCGGAGGATGCGGAAGGCGGCTTTCTGCTGCTCGAAGATCTCGGCGACGACCTCTATGCACGGGTCGTGCAGCGTGACCCCCGGCTGGAGCCCGTACTTTACGAAACAGCGGCTGATGTGCTGGTCGCGCTGCACGCGGCTGACCCGCCCGACCTTCCGCCCTATGATCCGCCGCTGATGACCGAACTTGCGGCGCTGGCTTTCGACAAGTACCGCGACGGCATCGCCGGCACCCCCGACCCGGCGGCGCGCGAGGCCTTTGCTGCCGCCTTCCGGCCGCTGCTGGAGGAGGTGATGCAGGGCGTGGTGCCGGTCGTGATCCTGCGCGACTACCACGCCGAAAACCTGCTGTGGCTGCCGCAGCGCGCGGGAATTGCACGGGTGGGCCTGCTGGATTTTCAGGATGCCATGCTGGGCCACCCGGTCTATGATCTGGTGTCGTTGCTGCAGGACGCCCGCAGGGACGTCCCGGTTGCGATCGAACGTGCGATGATTGCCCGATATGCCGATCGGACCGGCTCGGACCGCACCAGGGTCGAAACCGCCTGCGCGATACTGGGTGCCCAGCGCAATCTGCGTATCCTGGGGGTTTTCGCGCGATTGTCGCTGGAGAGTGGCAAGTCGCATTACGTGGATCTGATCCCGCGTGTGTGGGGATTGCTGCAGCGCGATCTTGTGCATCCGGCGCTGGCTCCGGTCAAAGACATGCTGGGCAGGGGGCTGCCCGAACCGACCCCCGACAACCTGCGACGGCTGAAGCGTCCATGACCGACCAACCCATTGCCGTGATGCTGTTTGCCGCCGGTTTTGGCACCCGCATGGGCGAGCTGACCAAGGAACGGCCGAAACCGCTGATCGAGGTGGCCGGGAAGCCGCTGATCGACCATGCCCTGGCACTGGCCCGGGCGGTCGGGCCGTCGCGGATCGTGGCCAACCTGCACTACCGGGCCGATCAGCTGGCCCGTCACCTTGCCCCGCGCGGCGTGGCGCTTTCGCATGAGCAGCCCGATATTCTCGACACCGGGGGCGGCTTGCGCGCGGCGCTTCCGCTGCTCGGGCCGGGGCCGGTCTTCACCATGAACACCGATGCGATCTGGGTCGGGCCGAACCCGCTGGCGCTGCTGCGCGCGGCATGGGATCCGGCGCGCATGGACGCGCTGCTGATGTGCGTGCCGGCCGGGCGTGCCACCGGCCATTCCGGCCCTGGCGATTTCACGGCCGATGACTCGGGCCGGATCCGGCGCGGGCCGGGGCTGGTCTATGGCGGGGTGCAGATCGTCAAACCCGAGGGGCTGCACGACTTCCCCCAGCCAGCCTTTTCCCTCAACCTTTTGTGGAACCGGATGCAGGCGGCGGGGCGGCTGCATGCGCTGAGCTATCCCGGCGGATGGTGCGATGTCGGCCACCCGGGCGGCATTGCCCTGGCCGAAGCGATGTTGAAGCAGGACGACGGCCATGTTTGAGCCTTCGGCCAGGCCCCGGGTCTTTGCCCTGCCTCCGGGGGTGGATTTCCCCGCCGAGTTGATCGCGGGGCTGACCGCGCGCCTTGATGGCCAGCCGCCCGAGGCGCTGGCCCGTGTGCAGTTGGTGGTCAACACCCGCCGCATGGCCCGCCGCATCCGTGAGCTGTTGGATGCCGGCCCGCCGCGGCTGCTGCCGCGGCTGTCGCTGGTCACGGATTTTGCGGACGCGTCCGCAATCGCCCGCCTGCCGCCGCCCGTGCCTCCCCTGCGACGACGGCTGGAGCTGGCCCGTCTGGTGGCGGCGGCGCTGGATCGTCAGCCCGACCTTGCCGCACGCGCTTCGGTTTACGACCTGGCCGACAGCCTTGCGGCACTGATCGACGAAATGCAGGGCGAAGGCGTGCCCGCCAGCGCCATCCGCGAGCTCGACGTCAGCGACGAGTCGGGCCACTGGGCGCGGGCGCAGAAATTCATCGACATTGCCGAAAACTTCCTTTCGGCGACGGACGACGCCCTGGATACGCAGGCCTACCACCGCCGGCTGGTGGAGAGCACCATCGCCCGCTGGCAGAAGGCACCTCCGCAGCACCCGGTGATCGTGGCCGGCTCCACCGGGTCGCGGGGCACCACGCTGATGCTGATGGAGGCGGTGGCGCGGCTGCCGCAGGGGGCGGTGATCCTTCCGGGCTTCGACTTCGACATGGCCCCGCAGGCATGGGAGGATCTGGATGACGCGCTGAGCGCCGAGGATCACCCGCAGTTCCGCTTTCGCAGGCTGATGGAGCGCCTCGGGATCGGGCCCGGCGACATCGCCCGCTGGACGGATACCCTTCCGCCTGCACCGGCGCGCAACCGGCTGTTGTCGCTGGCGCTGCGGCCGGCGCCGGTGACGGATTCGTGGATGCGCGAGGGGCCGGCCCTGACCGGGCTGGACCGCGCCACGGCCGACCTGACGCTGGTCGAGGCGCCCTCGCCCCGCTCCGAGGCGCTGGCCATCGCGCTGCGCCTGCGACAGGCGGCCGAACACGGGCAGGTGGCGGCTCTGATCACCCCCGACCGGATGCTGACCCGGCAGGTGGCGGCGGCGCTGGATCGCTGGGGGATCGAACCGGATGACAGCGCCGGCCTGCCGCTGCAGCTTTCGCCGCCGGGGCGGTTCCTGCGCCACGTTGCCGCCCTGTTCTCGGGGCGGCTGACGGCGCAGGCCCTGATGACGCTGCTCAAGCATCCCCTGTGCCATGGCGGGGCCGGGCGGGGCCGCCACCTTCTGGCCAGCCGCGATCTGGAGCTGCAGCTGCGCCGCCACGGGCCGCCCTTTCCTGATGCCGCGAGTCTGAAGGCTTATGGAAAAAACGCCAGCCCGGCCCCCGATTCCGGCTGGATCGACTGGCTGTGCCGTTGCTTCTGCGGGCAGGAGATCCCCGACGAACGGCCGCTGGCGTTCTGGGTGGCCCGGCTGCGCAAGCTGGCCGAGGCCATCGCCGCCGGAAGTGCCACGGACGGCGCGGGCGAGCTGTGGGAGCGAAATGCCGGGCAGAAGGCGCGTGCGGTGATCGAGGCGCTGGCCGCCGAGGCGGGCGCGGCCGGCGCGCTGGGCGCCCGCGACTTTGCCGATCTGCTGGGCGCGCTGCTGTCGGCCGAAGAGGTCCGCGACCGCGATGCGCCGCACCCGCATATCATGATCTGGGGTACGCTCGAGGCCCGGGTGCAAGGGGCCGAACTGCTGATCCTGGCGGGTCTGAACGAAGGCAGCTGGCCCGAATCCGTCCCCCCCGATCCGTGGCTGAACCGCCGCATGCGCCACCAGGCAGGCCTGCTGCTGCCGGAACGGCGGATCGGCCTGGCCGCGCATGATTTTCAGCAGGCCATCGCCGCGCGCGAGGTCTGGCTGACCCGTGCAACCCGCTCGGAAGATGCCGAAACGGTGCCGTCGCGGTGGCTCAACCGGCTGACCAACCTGCTGGAGGGGCTGCCCGAACAGGGCGGGCGGGCGGCGCTGGCCGCCATGCGGGCGCGCGGGGCGACCTGGCTGCATTGGGTCGAGGCGCTGGAAAAACCGACGCCTCTGCCGCCCGCACCGCGCCCCTCGCCCCGCCCGCCCGTTTCCACCCGCCCGCGCAAGCTGTCGGTGACGCAGGTCAAGACCCTGATCCGCGACCCCTACGCCATCTATGCCCGTGACGTGCTGCGCCTGCGCCCCCTTGACCCGCTGGTCCGCCAGCCCGATGCGCTGCTGCGCGGCACGGTGATTCACGCAGTCCTGGAAAAGCTCGTGCGCGGCAGCCTGGAAGGCGGCCTGCCCGACCGCGAGGATTTCCTTGCTCTGGCCGAGCGGATCATGGCCCGCGACGTGCCCTGGCCCGCGGCCCGCCGGCTGTGGCTGGCGCGGATTGCACGGGTGGCCGACTGGTTCCTCGCGCGCGAGGCCGCGCGGCAGGCCGTCGCCCGGCCCATCGCCTTCGAATGCAGGGGGCGGCTGGAGCTGAAGGACCCGGCCTTCACCCTGACCGGCACTGCCGACCGGATCGACAGGGACGATGCCGGGCGGTTGGTGATCTACGACTACAAGACCGGCAGCCCGCCCTCGGCGAAGGAACAGGCCGCCTTTGACAAGCAGCTCTTGCTTGAGGCGGTCATGGCCGAATCCGGTGCTTTCGAGGGGATCGACCCGGCTCCGGTGGCCGCGGCGGTGTTCATCGGGCTGGGGACAACGCCGAAGGAAGTGCCCGCCCCGCTTGCGGATGAACCGACCGAACGGGTCCGCGAAGATCTGCGCAAGCTGCTTGCCGCCTATCTGCGCCCCGAGCAGGGGTTCACCGCGCGCCGGGCGATGCAGAAGGATACGGATCGCGGCGATTTCGATCAGCTGGCCCGCTTCGGCGAATGGGACCTGACAGCCGCCCCTGCCCCGGAGGATCTGCGATGACACCGCGCAACGAGGCAACCCAGCGGCAGGTCGAAGCGGCCCACCCGCGCGCCTCCACATGGCTTGCTGCCAATGCTGGGTCGGGCAAGACGCGGGTGCTGACCGACCGGGTGGCGCGGCTGCTGCTGGAGGGGGTGCAACCCCAGCATATCCTTTGCCTGACCTACACCAAGGCCGCCGCCGGCGAGATGCAGAACCGCCTGTTCGCGCGGCTTGGCGAATGGGCGATGCTCGAGGATGCGCCGCTGCGCCGGGCGCTGCAGGCGCTTGGGGTCGAAGCCCGGCTGGATGCGGCGCATCTTGCCCATGCGCGCACCCTGTTCGCCCGAGCGATCGAAACGCCGGGCGGGCTCAAGATCCAGACGATCCATTCCTTCTGTGCCTCTCTGCTGCGGCGGTTCCCGCTCGAGGCCGGGGTCAGCCCGCAATTCACCGAGGTGGAAGACCGCGCCGCCGCCCTGCTGCGCGCCGAGATCGTGGAAGATTTCGCCGACGGTCCGCAGGCCGGGTTGATCGATGCGCTGGCGCCGCATGTCAGCGATGCTTCGCTGGAGGATCTTGTCACCGCCATTGCCGCAAGGCGCGAGGCCTTCGCCCGTCCCATGGATTGGCCCGCGCTTCTGGCCCTGTTCGGCCTGCCTGCCGATTACGACGAATCGCGGCTTCTGGCCGAGGTTTTTGCCGGCAGCGAGGTGGAGCTGATCCGCAGCCTGCTGCCCGAACTGGCGGCCAGCGGCGGCAACAATGCCAGGGCGGCGGAAAAGCTGTCGGGCTTCACTGCCCCCGACCTGGTCGGGCTGGAGATTCTCGAGGGCGTGCTGCTGACCGGCGCCAGGACGAAAGTGCCGTTTGCCGCGAAGATCGGCGCCTTCCCCACCAAGGCCCTGCGCGAGGGTGCCCTGGCCGGGCGGATGCCGGCGCTGGAGTCGCTCATGCGGCGGGTTGAGGCCGCCCGGCCCCGGCGTCTGGCGCTGGCGGCGGCGCGCAAGACGCACGCATTGCACCGCTTTGCGGCGGCCTTCCTGCCCGAATACGAACGCCGCAAGCAACTGCGCGGCTGGCTGGATTTCGACGACCTGATCCACAAGGCCCGGCAGCTGCTCAATGACCCGGCGGTGGCCGCATGGGTTCTGTTCCGGCTGGACGGCGGGATCGACCACATCCTTGTGGACGAGGCGCAGGACACCAGCCCCGCCCAGTGGGACGTGATCGAGAAGCTGGCCCAGGAATTCACCAGCGGGCAGGGTGCGCGCGAAGGGGTCGAACGCACCATTTTCGTCGTTGGCGACAAGAAACAGTCGATCTATTCCTTCCAGGGCGCCGACCCGGATGCCTTCGACCGGATGCAACAGGAATTCGGGCGACGGCTGCGCGCAATCGGGCGCGGGCTTCAGAATCTGGAGCTGGAATTCTCCTTCCGCTCGTCGCCCGCGATCCTGCAGATTGTCGATCTGGTCTTCGATGGCCACGCGGCTGCCGGTTTCCGCAAGGAATCCCAGCACCGGGCGTTCAAGGCGGACCTGCCGGGGCGGGTGGATCTGTGGCCGGTGGTGGCAAAGACCTCGGAACAGGGCGATGCGCACTGGACCGATCCGGTGGACCGTCGCGGCGAACGTCATCACTCCGTGGTGCTGGCCGAACGCATCGCGCAGACCATCCGCGAGATGATCGAAAGCGGCGAAACCATCCCCGAGGACGGCCCGGTGCCGGGCAGTTTCCGTCGTCGCCCCGTGCGGGCGGGCGATTTCCTGATCCTCGTGCAGCGGCGTTCGGACCTGTTTGCGGAAATCATCCGCGCCTGCAAGGCGGCGGATCTGCCGATTGCCGGGGCCGACCGGCTCAAGGTCGGGGCCGAACTGGCGGTCAGGGACCTGGCGGCGCTGTTGCGCTTTGTCGCCACGCCCGAGGACGACCTGTCGCTGGCCACGGCACTGAAATCGCCGCTGCTGGGCTGGAGCGAACAGGCACTGTTCGATCTTGCCCACCGCCGCGGCGACGCGTTTCTGTGGGAGGCCCTGCGCGCACGCGCGGACGAATTCGGCGACACGCTGAACATCCTGCACGATCTGCGTGATGCCGCCGATTTCCTGCGCCCCTTCGACCTGATCGAGCGCATCCTGACCCGGCACGAGGGGCGCAAGCGTCTGCTGGGCCGGCTGGGGGCCGAGGCCGAGGACGGCGTCAACGCTCTGCTGTCGCAGGCGCTGGCCTATGAGAAAACGGAAATCCCCAGCCTGACCGGCTTTCTCACCTGGATGGAGACTGACGATCTCGAGATCAAGCGCCAGATGGGCAGTGTCGGGAACATGATCCGGGTGATGACGGTACATGGCGCCAAGGGGCTGGAATCGCCGATTGTGATCCTGCCCGACACCGCCGCGCGCCGCCCGCCCAGGCACGACGAGATCGTTCCGGTCGGGGGGACGGCCGTGTGGAAAGCCCCGGTCGACCGCGCCCCTGCGCTGATTGCCGAGGCGCTGGACGCGCAGCGCGAGAGACAGCTTCAGGAACGGATGCGGCTGCTATACGTGGCGATGACGCGGGCCGAGAAATGGCTCATCGTGGCCGCGGCCGGCGATTTGGACAGGGACGGCGACAGCTGGTATCAGCGGATCGAGGCCGCGATGCGGCGCGCCGGCGCGGCAGAAGAGGACGGCATCCTGCGCCATGCTCATGGCGACTGGACCGGCCTCGATCTTGCCCACCCTGTCGATACCGCCCGACGCGCGCCACCATTGCCCGATTTCATGGAAACGGCAGCACCCACTCCTGCCGCCCGCCGGGCGACGATCAGCCCCTCCGATCTGGGCGGGGCCAAGGCGCTGCCAGGGGACGCCGGCACCGACGAGGATGCGGCCATGCGCCACGGCACGCGGGTGCACCGCCTGCTGGAACTGCTGCCCGATGTCGCGCCGGCCGAATGGGAGCGGGCGGCCGCAAACATCCTGGCCGACGCCTCCGCGGCCGATTGCGCCGCCGCTCTGGCCGAGGCCCGCGCCGTCCTGACGGCCCCGCATCTGGCGCATGTCTTTGCCTCCGGCAGCCTGGCCGAGGTTTCGGTGACCGCGCCGCTGGGAGAGCGGCGGCTCCACGGTGCCATCGACCGGCTGATCCTGTCTGATGGCTCCGTGATGGCGGTGGATTTCAAGACCAACGCCACGGTGCCGAAACGGGCGGCGGATTGCCCCGAAGGGATATTGCGGCAGATGGGCGCCTATGCCGCGGCGCTGGCTCCGATCTATCCCGGTCGCCGGATCGAAACCGCCATCCTGTGGACGCACAACGCGACCCTGATGCCGCTTCCGGGGGATCTTGTGGCGGCGGCGCTGGCACGTGCGCCTTCCCTTGACCTTGCTGGCGGCGCTGCCTAGGTTCGGGCGCAGACAATCCTATGCAGGAGACAGAATATGTCCACCGTTGCTGTCACGGACGCGACCTTTGATGCCGAAGTGAAGAATTCCGATATCCCCGTCGTGGTGGATTTCTGGGCCGAATGGTGCGGCCCGTGCAAGCAGATCGGCCCGGCGCTTGAAGAGCTGGCCAACGAATTTTCGGGCCGGATCAAGATTGCCAAGGTGGATGTGGACCAGAACCCCAATTCGGCTGCGGCCATGGGGGTGCGCGGGATTCCGGCGCTGTTCATCTTCAAGGACGGGCAGCCGGTCTCCAGCCGGATGGGCGCGGCCCCCAAGGCGGCGTTGAAGGGCTGGATCGAGGAATCGATCTGACACGGCTCGCAAGACGGGAACATGCGGGGGCGCCCTGACGGGCGCCCTTTCGCGTTCCGGCTGCTGCAATGGTCGCCGCCGCTGGCCGGCCCCGGCCGGAAACGGACGCCGGTCGGTTCAGGCCTTTTCGAACAGGGCGATCCAGGCGGTGTCGTCCTTGTTCGGCCCGACCGCCATATCGCCATAGATGCGCACTTCATGCAGCTTGAGGCGGCAGATGCGGTGCCCGGTTTCGAGTTGCCGGAACTTGTCGGCGAAATGCGCGTCGCGGAAATGTTCGGTATTGATCGAGATGGCGAACTGGGCGCCGTGCCGGGCGATCCGCAACAACTCGTCCAGCGCCTCGGGGCCGACATGTCCGTGCGTGAATGTCCCCGACGAGACGATGCCGGAATAGCTCTCGCGCCGCACCGGGATGCCTTCGGTGATGTCCGCTTCGATTGCATCGCGGTAGATGTCCTTGCGCATGGCCTGCGCAAGCATGTCCGCACTGATATCGGTCGCGTCGATCGGCCCGACCCCGAGATCGCTCAGGATCGCACCGCAAAGGCCGGTGCCGGCCCCGACATCGAGAACCGGGCCTTGTCCGCCTGCCGCCACGAAGGCGCGGGCGGTGTGAATGTGAAGCTGGTAATCCTCGCGCGCGGCAAAGGATTCGTCGTAATCGCCGGCCCATTCGGCATAGAGCCTGCGGGACTCCTCGGGCGATGTCAGCGAATAGGCGGCATGCAGGTCGGGTTTCTTCTCGGTCATGCCCCATCAAAGGCGCATCCGGGGATTCGAATCAAGAGAAGCCGCTTGCATCCGCGGGAAAGGCGGCCCATCAAGTCGGCATGACCAGGACGCTTCTTTCCTTCGGCCATGGCTACGCCGCGCAGGCGCTGGCCCGTCTGCTGCTGCCGCAGGGCTGGCGGATCATCGGCACGACACGCGATGCCGCGCGCGCCGGGGAGCTGCGCGAAACCGGGGCCGAGATCGTCACCTGGCCGGGGCAGGAGGTTCCGCTCGAATCGGCAACGCACCTTCTGATATCCATCGCGCCCACTGCCGAGGGTGACCCGGTCCTGAACGCCCTCGGCGGCCGGATCGCTGCCATCGCTCCGCGGCTGCAATGGGCAGGCTATCTTTCGACAACCGCCGTGTACGGGGATCGCGCCGGCGGATGGGTGGATGAAAACGCGCCCCTGAATCCGGCGTCGCGTCGCGGCCGCTGGCGGGTTGCGGCAGAAAATGCCTGGGCGGCGATCCCCGGGTTGCCGCTGCACATCTTCCGGCTGGCCGGTATCTACGGCCCCGGTCGCGGTCCCTTTGCCAAGGTGCGAGCGGGCACAGCCCGGCGGATCATCAAGCCGGGACAGGTCTTTTCCCGCATCCATGTAGAGGACGTCGCGCAGGTTCTGGCTGCCTCCATCGACCGTCCGAATCCCGGAGCCGTCTACAATGTCTGCGACAACGACCCGGCACCGCCACAGGACGTGATCGAACATGCCGCGCGCCTGCTCGGCACGCCGGTCCCGCCCGCGGTTCCGTTCGAGACGGCCGACCTGTCGCCGATGGCGCGCAGCTTCTACGGCGAAAACAAGCGGGTCCGAAACGACCGGATACGGGACGAACTCGGCGTCCGGCTGAAATACCCCGACTACCGCACAGGGCTGCGCGCCCTGCTCGAAGAAGAAAGGCGCCCCGGCTCTTTTTCTGGCTGAAAATATCCCGGGGGAGTCCCGCGCGTCAGGCGCGGGACGGGGGCAGAGCCCCCGAAAAGGCCGTGCACCCGACCGCAAACGATCTTCGCCTCACAAAGACGCGAAGCCGGCCCTCTACCGCCCCTTCCACACGGGATCGCGCTTTTCCGCGAAGGCCCGCGCGCCTTCCTGCTGATCTTCCGAGGAATAAAGCTCGTCCACGCTTCGCAACTGCCGTTTCGTGATGCGGTTCATGGCATCCTGGAACTTGGAATCCTCGGCGTCGCGCACGATCTCCTTGATCGCGGCATAGACCAGCGGCGGACCGCTCGCCAGAAGCCGTGCCATGTCCCATGCCTCGTCCATCAACGCGGCCGAAGGCACGATGCGGTTCACCAGGCCCCAGCGGTGCGCCTCTTCGGCATCAAACCACCGCCCCGTCAGCAGAAGCTCCATTGCAATGTGATAGGGGATGCGTTTGGGCAGCTTCACGCTTGCCGCGTCAGCCACCGTTCCCGACCGGATCTCGGGCAGGGCAAAGGTGGCGTGATCGGCGGCCAGGATGATGTCGGCCGACATGGCCAGTTCAAGCCCGCCGCCACAGGCGATCCCGTTCACGGCGGCGATCACCGGCTTGTTCATGTCGCGCAGCTCCTGCAGGCCGCCAAAACCGCCCACACCATAGTCGCCGTCCACGGCATCGCCTTCGGCCGCCGCCTTCAGATCCCAGCCGGGGCAGAAGAACTTCTCCCCCCCGCCGGTCAGGATCGCCACCCGCAGCTCCGGGTCGTCGCGGAAATCCCGGAACACCTCGCCCATGATCCGGCTGGTGGCCAGGTCGATCGCATTGGCCTTGGGCCGGTCGAGCGTGACTTCGAGAATGGCGCCTTCGCGCCGCGTTTTCACCGGGTTCATGGTCTTGCCTTTCGGATCAGGGCATCGACGGCAACCGCGCCTGTCGGGGTGCAGATCAACGGGTTTATTTCAACTTCACTCAGGTTTTCGGCGTTGGCAATCACGTAGGCCTGAACCGCTTCGACCGCGTCGCAGATGGCCTCTGCATCCGCTGCCGGCCTGCCGCGCCATCCCTTCAGCAACCGGGCACAGCGCAGCCGGAGCAAGGCCGCGCGCACGGCATCCCTGCTGGCCGGCACCAGAAGCGAGACTGTGTCGCGCAGGATTTCCGTCAGCACGCCGCCTGCGCCAAGGGTCAGAACGAAGCCGTGCGCCGGGTCGCGAACCACGCCGATCAGCAGTTCGGCCACCGCGTCCGGAACCATTTCCTCGATCAGGAACCTGTCGCCCCCCATGGCGCGTGCCGCCCCCTCCACCTCTTCGGGCCCAAGCCCCAGCCGGACGGCGCCCGCTTCGGTCTTGTGCGTGCGGCCAATGCCCTTGAGAGCAAGGGGTGCGTGCAGCTCGGATGCCAACCGCCCCGCTTCCGCGGCCGAGCGGGCCACGCGGAAATCCGGAACCGGCAAATCGTGTCGCGCCAGCGCGGATTTGGCTTCGTCTTCGGTCAGCACCTGACCGGGCTGCACCGCGCCCGCAAGCAGAACCGGCTCCGGATCTGGTGCGCCGATCCTCGCGGCCGCCTCCACGGCGGCCAGCGCCTCGTCGAGCCCGTTCATCGGAACGACCCCGCCGGCCACAAGCCGTTCGGCCATGTCAACGGGCATCAGCTCCGGCAAGCTGGAAACCACCGCAAACGGCGCACCGGTCAGACGTCTTGCATTCAGCGCTGCAGAGGTTGCGCAGGTCCAGTCGGAGGCATCCGTATGGGGGTAATCCACGATCGACAGGGTCAGGCCGACAGCTTCGCCGGTCATGGCCGCCCACGTCCGTGTCATGGCATCCTCATTGCGCCAGATATAGGTGTGGTAGTCCAGCGGATTGGCCAGCGCGACCATCGGCCCCAGCGCCTCGCGCAGTTTCGCCCGCTGTGTCTGCGACAATGGCGGGAACTCGATGCCGCGCGCCGCGGCCATGTCTGCGATCAGGCTCGCTTCGCCCCCCGAACAGCTGATCGAGGCGATGCGGTTCGATCGCAGCGGACCCACCACATGCAGCAATTTCAGCGTCTCCAGCAGTGCGGGCAGGCTGTCCACGCGCGCAATGCCCAGCCGGTCCAGAAAGGCCTGTCCGCCGGCATCGCTTCCGGCAAGCGACGCGGTATGGGATATGGCGGCGGCCCTTGCCTGCCTGGACCGGCCCGCTTTCAGGACCACCAGAGGAATGCCCCGTTCATGCGCCTTGCGTGCCAGAGATTCCCAGTCGCGCAACCGGCCGAAGCCCTCGACATGCAGGCCGATCGCGCTCACCCGGTCGTCATCCAGCAGCGCCTCGGCAATCTCGGCCTGGCCGGTCTGAGCCATGTTTCCGCAGGCGACCATCACCGCGATGGGCAATGCCCGGCGTTGCATGGTCAGGTTGATGGCGATGTTCGAGGACTGGGTGAGGATGGCAACGCCCCGCTCGACCCTTGCCATCCCGTGCTGGTCGGGCCAGATCGCAACTCCGTCCAGCGCATTGACAAATCCATAGCAGTTCGGCCCCAGTACCGGCATCTCGCCGGCCGCTTCGATCAGCCGGGCCTGCAGATTGGCGGCCTGCCCGTCCTCGGATGCGGCCTCGGTGAAGCCGGATGCAAAACACACCGCTCCCCCGGCGCCCAGCCGGCGCAGGGTATCCACGGCCTCGACGGTTGCGTGGCGGTTGATGCCGATGAAGGCGGCATCGATCGGGCCGGGAACATCCTCGATCCGCTTCAGAGAGGTCATGCCTGCGATGTCCTTGCCCGAGGGATGAACGGGGTGGATCTGGCCCCTGAATCCGATTTGCCGGGCGGCTTGCAATACCGCCACACACCACGCGCCGCCCCCGATCACAGCGATGGACCGGGGCTTGAGCAAACGGGACAGGTTGCGCCTCATCCTTCCCCTCCGCGAGAGGTTGAAGGGGCGGGGGCCTCCGGCGGGGATATTTTCAGCCAGAAAAAGACACCAATTGTTAACCGGAAACGGCCAATCTGGTGACACGGTACAGGCGGGGACGCCGATGACCGTGCCAGGAAAAGACCGGAAACGGCCTTTCGACATGCGGGGGTGGTTCGCGCCATCCCCGCTCTTTTTCTGGCTGCAAATATCCCGGGGAGTGCGAGGGGCTGGCCCCTCGCACCGGCCGGACGGGCTCTGCCCGTTCGGAACACGGTTATGCCCCCAGCGGCCGCAGCAGTTCGCGGCTGATGATGTGGCGCTGGATTTCGGACGTTCCCTCCCAGATCCGTTCCACCCGCGCATCGCGCCAGATCCGTTCCAGCGGCAGTTCGTCCATGAGCCCCATGCCGCCATGGATCTGGATCGCCTCGTCGGCCACATGCGCCAGCACCTCGGTGGCCTTCAGCTTGGCCATGGACATGTCGGCCTCGGTGGCGGTGCCGCGGTCGCATTTCCATCCTGCCTCCCAGGTCAGCAGGGCCGCGGCCTTCATCTCGGTCGCCATGTCGGCCAGCTTGAACGACACACCCTGGAATCGGCCGATCTGCTGGCCGAACTGGCGCCGTTCGGCGGCATGGGTCAGGGCGTGGCCGAAGGCGCGCTCCGCCCGGCCGAGGCAGGTCGCTGCTACCTGCAGCCGCGTCGCCCCGAGCCAACGGCCGGCCAGTTCGAACCCCTTGTTCACCTCTCCCAGCACCGCCCGGTCCGGCAGGCGGCAGTCGTCGAACTCCAGGATCGAATTCGAATAGCCGCGGTGGCTGACGTTCCGGTAGCCCTCGCGCACCGTGAAGCCGGGCGTTCCCTTGTCCACGAAAAACGCGGTGATCAGCTTCTTCTTCCCCTTCGGCGTGTCCTCTTCTCCGGTCGCCATGAAGACGATGGCAAAGCCGGCGATGTCGGCATGGCTGATGAAGTGCTTGGTGCCGTTTAGCACCCAGTCGCCGCCGTCGCGTCTGGCTGTCGCCTTCATCCCGCGCAGATCCGATCCCGCCCCCGGTTCGGTCATGGCAAGGCAGTCCCAGGTTTCGCCACGGATGCAGGGACGGAGGTATTTCTCCTTCTGCTCTTCGGTACCGGCGAGAAGGATGTTCGACGGACGGGCCACGCCGGTCCAGTGCAGGGCGTAGTTCGCCCGGCCCAGTTCCCTTTCATAGAGCAGCCAGGTCAGGGTATCGAGGCCTGCGCCCCCAACCTCCTGCGGCATGTTTGCAGCATAAAGACCCGCCGCGATCGCCTTGCGCTGGACGTCGCGGATCACCTCCATGTTCAGCCGCCCGGTTCGTTCCACTTCGTCCTCGTGGGGATAGAGTTCTCTCTCCACGAAGGCGCGGGTGGTGGCGACGATCATTTCCTGCTCTTCGGTCAGGGCGAAGTCCATCTTTTCCGTCCTCGCTTGGTCTCGTTGGCGGGTGCGCGCCTCAGGAGGCGTAGTCGGAGCCCTCGGCGTCGAGAATCAGTTTCAGTTCCGTGAAGTGCCGCTCGGCCTGACCGGGATAGGTTTCGATTTCGCGCGCGGTCCTTTCCGCGATCTCGTCGGGCATCACCCGCAGCGGCCGCCCGGTCTGGAGTGCGTGAATGAAGATTTCGGCGGCGCGCTCGAAGTAATAGAGCCGGTTGAAGGTTTCCGCCACGCTGCCGCCTGTCACCAGGACCCCGTGATTGCCCATGATGAGCGTCTTCTTCTTCGGATCATCGAGCAGCCTGGCGCAGCGTTCGCCTTCATTCTCGAAGGCCAGCCCGCCGAAATTCTCGTCGATCACGTAACGGTCGAAGAAGGTCGCCGTGTTCTGATCGATGGGGAGAAGGCGGGAGTCGGCAAGCGAGGCAAGAACGGTCGCGAAGATCGAATGCACATGCATGGCGCAACGGACATGCGGGCAGCGCCGGTGCAGCGATCCGTGCAGCCCCCAGGCGGTGGGGTCGGGGGCGTTCGGGCCTTTCAGGGTGTCCGGGTCATTGGGATCGAGAAGCAGCAGGTCGCTGGCGCGGATCCGGCTGAAATGCATCTGGTCGGGGTTGATCAGGAACCGCGTGCCGTCCTCGTTGACGGCAAGGCTGAAATGGTTGGCCACGGCCTCGTGCATGTTCAGCCGGGCGGTCCAGCGGAAGGCGGCGGCAAGGTCCACCCGTTCCTGCCAGTGGTCCATGCCGGACCGTGGTTTTGTCGCGCTCATGGTGCATCCTCCCTTGCCGGGGAACCGTGCCGCCATCTTGCTGCCTTGACCAACGAAAAAATCGGCATCTAATCATAAGTGGAACTTATGGAGGGGTTATGGGCATGCGGGATCGGCTTCCGCCGCTGGGCTGGCTGCGCACATTCGAGGCGGCCGCGCGCCATCTGTCCTTTACCGGGGCTGCGCGCGACCTGAACATGACGCAAAGTGCCGTCAGCCAGCAGGTGAAGTCGCTGGAGTCGTTTCTCGGCCGGCCGCTCTTTCACCGTCGCCCACGGGTTCTGGAACTGACCGAGGCGGGGATCAGCTATCTTCCGGTGGTGCGCGAGGCCTTTCATACGCTTGCGCAAGGCACCCGCGCGGTCACCGGCGGCGGTGAAGATGCGGTCCGGGTGCAGTCGAATCTCAGCTTTGCGGTTCACTGGCTGGCGCCGCGTCTGGCCCGGTTTCGCGCAGCCCACCCGGAAGTGTTGCTCAGCATCTCCACCGAGCTGTGGGAGCCGCGCGAGATGGCCGAGGGTGCCGATGTGGAGATCCGCTTTTCCCTGCGCCCGTCCGATACCGTGCGGGCCGAGCTTCTGCGCCGTGACGAATACTATCCGGTCTGCGCACCGGGTTATCCCGTGACGCCTGCCACGCTGGCCCGGCAGCCGCTTTTCGACTGCGTCGACCTGTTGTCCAACTGGGCGGCCTGGGCCGAGGATCAGGGGCTGGACTGGCCCGATCCGAGGATCACCCATGCCACGACCTTTGCAGTGACGCTGGCCGCCGCCCAGTCTGGTGCGGGGCTTGCGCTGGGGCACGATACGATCGTGCAGGGGCTTGTGGACGAGGGGCGGTTGGTGGTCCCCTTCCGGCATCGCGTGCCGATGCGCGAGGCCTATTACCTGATCCTGTCGCCGCAGGCCGAGCGGTCTGCGGCGGCGGTCGCCTTTGTCAACTGGCTGCGTGCGGAAATGGCTGCCGGCTGAGGGGGGGCGTGCGGTTGACGGGGAAAGGGGGCGCTGCCCCCTCGGCCCTGCGGGCCTCACCCCCGGAGTATTTCTGGCAAGAGGAAGGTGGGGCGGTCAGCCGTGCCGCGGCGAAAAGAGGTTGGCATGGGCCTCGCGCAGGGCCTTTTTCTGCACCTTGCCCATGGTGTTGCGCGGAAGCGCGTCGGTCAGGATCACCTTCTTCGGCTGCTTGAACTTCGCCAGTTTCCCGGCAAGCCCCTCCAGGATCCTTTCGGGTGTCAGGGTCGGGTCGGAGGGGACCACCACGGCGACCACGCCTTCGCCGAAATCGGGGTGCGGGACGCCGATCACGGCGCTTTCGGCGACGCCCTCCAGGTCGTCGATCAGGCTTTCGATTTCCCTGGGATAGATGTTGAACCCGCCGGAGATGATGAGGTCCCTGGCCCGGCCGACGATGGTATGATAGCCGTCTGCGTCCCGTGTCGCGAGGTCGCCGGTGATGAACCATCCGTCGGGGCGCAGCTCTTGCGCGGTTTTTTCGGGCATCTGCCAGTAGCCCTTGAACACATTGGGGCCGCGCACTTCGAGCACGCCGATTTCGCCCACGGGCACTTCGCTGCCGTCCTTCATGATTCGCGTCTCGACCCCCGGCAGGGGGAAGCCCACCGTGCCGGCGCGGCGTTCGCCGTCATACGGGTTCGAGCAGGTCATGTTGGTTTCCGTCATGCCATAGCGTTCAAGGATGCGGTGTCCGGTTCGGGTCTCCCATTCCCTATGCGTGGCCACCAGCAGCGGTGCCGAGCCGGAAATGAACAGCCGCATGTTGGCAGTGCGCGCGCGGTTCAGCCTGGGATCAGCCAGGAGTCGGGTGTAGAAGGTGGGGACGCCCATCAGCGCCGTGGCCTCGGGCATGGCCGCGAGGACTGCGTCGGTGTCGAAGCCGGGCAGGAAGATCACCCGGCAGCCGGCCATCAGCGCCACGTTGGTGGCCACGAACAGGCCGTGGGTATGAAAGATCGGAAGCGCGTGGATCAGCACGTCTTCGGCGGTGAAGTGCCAGTAGTCACGCAACACCTGCGTGTTCGATGACAGGTTGTCGTGGCTCAGCATCGCGCCCTTGGAACGGCCGGTCGTGCCCGAGGTGTAGAGGATCGCCGCCAGGTCGTCCGCGCGGCGTGGAACCGGGGTGAAACCGGGCGGTTGCGCATCCGCCGCATCACGCAGGCTGCCGTGCCCCTTCGCGTCGAGTGTCAGGATCGTGGCGTCGCCGGCGATTGTTGCGATGTCCCCTTTCCGGGCCGGGTCGCAGACCACCACGGCAGGGGTTGCGTCGCCGAGGAAATAGGCCACTTCGGGCGTGGTGTAGGCGGTGTTGAGCGGCAGGAAAATCCCGCCGGCCATCACGGTGCCGAGGTAAAGCTCGATTGCCTCGATGGTCTTGGGCACCTGCACCGCGACGCGGTCCCCCGGTTTCACCCCGGCCCTGACCAGTGCCGCCGCCATCCTCTCGGCCCCGGAGAACAGGTCGCCGAAAGTCACCGGATCGGCGTCAGGGATCTGCGCGAACACGTCTCTCTCGCGTCCCAGCGATGCGGCGCGAAGATGGGCAAGAAGGTGGTTGCGGTCATACATAGTCGGGACTCCGTTCTGTGCGCTGGATATCTGCCCCCGGCGCGCGGATGAAATCAACCCGTTGATCTTTGCCCGGATCGGGCGCAGGGTCGCGGCATGGTGAAGTCCTTAACATCGCATCGACCGGGGTTGGGCATCGCGTTGAAGCTGAGCGCGATTTTCCTGTTCACCGGCATGTCGGCAATCATCAAGGCCACCTCCGATTCGGTACCGCCGGGCGAGGCGGTGTTCTTTCGGTCCTTCTTTGCCATTCCGGTGATCGTGGCCTGGCTGGCGTGGCGGCGCGAGCTGTCGCAGGGGCTGCGGACGCGATATCCGATGATGCATGTGCGCCGCGGGTTGCTGGGGACCACGGCGATGGGGCTGACGTTTGCCGGGCTGGGCCTGCTGCCGCTGCCTGAGGTGACGGCGATCGGCTTCGCCACGCCGATCTTCACCCTGATCCTGGCGGCGCTGATCCTGGGCGAGACGGTGCGGATCGTGCGCATCTCGGCCGTGCTGGCGGGGCTGGCCGGGGTTCTGGTCATGCTGTGGCCGCGGCTGAGCGGGGCATCCGGGCTGGAAAGCGGCGCGGCACTGGGGGCAGTGATGGTTCTGGGGGCGACGATGGTGCGGGCAATGGTGCAGATTCACATCCGCAAGATGGTGGAGAGCGAACCGACCTCGGCCATCGTCTTCTGGTTTTCCGCCACCGCTGCCAGCCTTTCACTGCTGACCGCGCCGTTCGGCTGGGTCATGCCCGACCCGCGCACCGTGGGGCTGCTGATCCTGGCGGGATTGATCGGCGGTGTGGCGCAGATCCTCGTCACCTCGTCCTTCCGCTTTGCCCCGGCGTCGCTGCTGGCCCCTTATGACTATTCGTCGATGCTGTTCGCGGTGGTGCTGGGCTATGCCCTGTTTGGAGATCTGCCGACGCTGGTGATGTT
The DNA here is from genome assembly GCF_055386745.1 of Piezobacter thermophilus. Classification (NCBI taxonomy): domain Bacteria; kingdom Pseudomonadati; phylum Pseudomonadota; class Alphaproteobacteria; order Rhodobacterales; family Paracoccaceae; genus Piezobacter; species Piezobacter thermophilus. The sequence goes on from NZ_AP042380.1 coordinate 3,232,854, forward strand.
GAGCGGCGCGGCGTTGGTGATCGCGAGCAATGCCGTGGTGATCTGGCGCGAGCGGCAGCTGGGACTGCGGCGCGAGCGGGCAAGGGCGGCCGGTCTGCCGCGGCTGTGAGGGAGGGGCCGGGGCTGCGTCGTGGAAATACCCCGGTCTGTCGGCCCTGTCCCCGCCGGGGCAGGGCGCCTGGCGATCCGGCGATGCGGGGTCATTTCCGCACCAGCCTGTCATACCCTTCGGCAATGTCGCGGGTGAGCTGGCCCACCTCGAAGCTGTAGGGCCCGATCTGACCGACCGGCGTGACCTCGGCCGCGGTGCCGGTGAGCCAGCATTGCTCGAACCCTTCCATCTCTTCGGGCATGATGTGGCGCTCATGCACCTTGATCTGCCGGTCCTGCAACATGCCGATCACCGTCTGCCGGGTGATGCCGTCGAGAAAGCAGTCGGGCTTGGGCGTGTGCACCTCGCCATCCTTGACGAAGAAGATGTTGGCCCCGGTCGCCTCGGCCACATAGCCGCGGTAGTCCATGAACAGCGCGTCCGAGCAGCCCCTGGCCTCGGCCTCGTGCTTGGACATGGTGCAGATCATGTAGAGCCCGGCCGCCTTGGCATGAACCGGAATGGTGTCCGGGGCGGGGCGCCTCCAGCGGGCGATATCCAGTTTCGCCCCCTTCATCTTGGCGTCGCCGTAATAGGCGCCCCATTCCCAGGCGGCGATGGCCAGCTGCACCGGGTTGCGGGCGGAGGCCACGCCCATGTCCTCGCCCGCGCCGCGCCAGGCGACCGCGCGCACATAGGCATCCGACAGGCCGTTGGCCTCCAGCACCCGGGCCTTGGCCTCTTCGATCTGATCGACGCTCCAGGGGATTTCGAAATCGAGCATACCGGCCGAGGCGCGCAGGCGCTCGGAATGCTCGCGGCTCTTGAAGATCCGGCCGCCATAGGCGCGTTCGCCCTCGAACACCGAGGAGGCGTAGTGAAGGGCATGGGTCAGCACATGCACGTTGGCGTCCCGCCAATCGACCAGCTTGCCATCCAGCCAGATCAGGCCGTCCCGATCGTCATATCCAGCCATTGCGCATCCTCCTGTGTCACGCGCGCCTTTCCGATTGTTGCGCTCGTTATGGCCGATGCGGTCATAATCTTGCGCGAAAACTGCGATTCGATAACTCTTCGCACTTGGAATGTCAACAAGGCTGACGTAAACTGTGTCAAACGGAAAGGGGCAAGAGATGTCGGACGGACGCGCGGCGCCGGTTTACGGAGGCGAAAGCCTGCTCTACCTGACCGACGAGCAGCTCAGGCAGGGGATCGAGGCGATGTTCTTCGCCTATCGCGGCTTCACCGCCGACCCGGACCGGATTCTGGCCGACATGCATTATGGCCGGGCGCATCACCGGGCGATCCATTTCATCAACCGCGCGCCGGGCACCACGGTCAACAACCTTCTGTCGATCCTCGGCGTGACCAAGCAGTCGCTCAACCGGGTGCTGCGGACGCTGATTGCCGACGGGCTGGTGGAAAGCCGGGTCGGCACGGCAGATCGGCGCGAGCGTCACCTGTATCTGACCGAGGCCGGGCGGGCGCTTGAATCACGGTTGTCGGATGCCCAGCGCGCCCGGATGCGCGCCGCCTATCGCGAAGCCGGGCCCGAGGCGGTGGTGGGTTTTCGCAAGGTGCTCGAGGCGATGATGGATGCAGACATGCGCCGCGCCTACAACCGGCTGAAGGACGGTGCGTGATGGGGGCGTTGGATTCGCATCTTCTGATCGTGGATGATGATGAAAGGATCCGCGAGCTTCTGAAGAAGTTCCTGATACGGAACGGTTTTCTGGTCACGGCCGCGCGCGATGCCGAACATGCGCGGCGGTTGCTGGCCGGGCTGGATTTCGATCTGATCGTTCTGGATGTGATGATGCCGGGCGAGGACGGGCTGTCGCTGACCCGCAGCCTGCGCGAAACCCGGAGCACGCCGATCCTGCTGCTGACCGCACGGGGCGAGACCGAGAACCGGATTGCCGGGCTGGAGGCCGGGGCTGACGACTACCTGCCCAAGCCGTTCGAGCCGAAGGAGTTGCTGCTGCGCATCAACGCGATCCTTCGCCGGGTACCCGATACCTCGGCGCAGGACAGTGTGCCGAAGATCCTGCATCTGGGGCAGATCCGCTATGACATCGAGCGGGGCGAGATGTGGCGCGGGGACGAGCCGATCCGGCTGACGGGAACGGAAAGCCAGTTGATGCGGATCTTTTCCGCCTGCCCGAACGAACCGGTGAGCCGCGCCCGGCTGGTGGAGGAGCTGGGCCGCGATCGGGGGCAGGCGCAGGAACGGGCGGTCGATGTGCAGATCACCCGTCTGCGGCGCAAGATCGAACCGGATCCCAGGCAGCCGCGCTATCTGCAGACGGTGCGCGGGGAAGGCTACATGCTGGCCCCGGACTGAGCCCGGGAACGGCCCGTTCCGGGCCGTGCCTCCGGCGGGAGTATTTGGAGCAAGAGGAAGAGGGCGCGGGGATGAATACAGCGTTGGTCACCCATGCCGATTGCCTGGGTCATGTCACGCCGGGGGTGCATCCCGAACGGGTGGCGCGGCTGGAGCATGTGCTGCATGCGCTGGAGCCGTTGGAGGTAAACCGGGTGACGGCGCCGGTGGTCGCGGAGGAGGAGATTCTGAGGATGCATCCCGCGCGGTATCTGGATGCGTTGCGGCGTCAGGCGCCGGATGAGGGCTTTGCCCGGCTGGATGCGGATACGTGGATGTCTCCGGGCACGCTGGATGCGGCATTTCGGGCCGCGGGGGCGGCGGTGCGGGCCGTGGACATGGTTCTGGACGGCGATGCGGCGAATGCCTTTTGCGCGGTTCGCCCGCCGGGGCATCATGCCGAGGCCGAGACGCCGATGGGGTTCTGCCTGCTGGGGAATGTGGCGATTGCGGCGGGGCATGCGCTGGAGGCGCGGGGGCTGGGCCGGGTGGCGGTTCTGGATTTCGACGTGCATCACGGCAACGGGACGCAGGCCTTGTTACAGGAGGATCCGCGCGTGCTGTTCGTCTCCAGCCATCAGGCGCCGCTGTGGCCGGGCACGGGGCGGGCCGAGGATACCGGGCCGCATGGCAATGTGCTGAACATGCCGCTTGCCCCGCAAAGCGGCGGGGCCGAGATGCGCGAGGCCTGGGCGCAGGCCCTTGACCGGGTGCGCGCCTTTCGGCCGGGTCTGATCCTGGTATCGGCCGGCTTCGATGCGCATGCCGACGATCCGCTGGCGGAACTGAACTGGCAGACCGAGGATTACCGGTGGATCACTGCCTCGATCTGCGAGCTGGCGGATGAACTGTGCGGCGGGCGTATCGTCTCGACTCTGGAGGGCGGGTATGATCTGAAAGCGCTGAGCGAGAGCGCGCGGGCGCATGTGGAAGAACTGGTGAAGGCGGCGAGATGAGCGAAAAACCCGTCAGCGAGATGAGTTTCGAAGAGGCAATGGCCGAGCTGGAGGCGGTGGTCGGCCAGCTGGAGCGGGGCGATGTGGCCCTGGACAAGTCGATCGCGCTTTATGAACGCGGTGCCGCGTTGAAGAAGCGGTGCGAGGAGGAACTGGCCCGCGCCGAGGAGAAGGTCGCGGCGATCACGCTGGATGCGGATGGGAACCCCACCGGGGCCAGGCCTGTCGAAGGGTTGTGAATGTTGCGGCAGCGGCTGGCCGCGGATGCGGCTCGGATCCAGGCGCATTTCGACCGGGTTCTGGCGGAACTCGACGATCTGCCCGTGACCCGCGGCATGGCCCATGCGCTGCGGGGCGGCAAGCGGTTGCGCGGGTTTCTGGTGCTGGAGGGCGCGCGGCTGCATGGCATCGGCGAGGGGCGTGCGATCTGGCCGGCGGCGGCCATCGAGGCCATGCATGCCTATTCGCTGGTCCACGACGATCTGCCCTGCATGGATGACGACGATCTGCGCCGCGGCCGCCCCACTGTGCATGTGAAATGGGACGAGGCGACGGCGGTTCTGGTGGGTGACGCGTTGCAGGCTCTGGCCTTTGAGATGGCGACACATCCCGAAAACGGACCGGCTGCCGTGCGTGCCGATCTGGCGCTGTCGCTGGCGCGCGCGGCCGGGGCGCGGGGAATGGTGCTGGGCCAGGCGCTGGACATGGCCGCCGAAGGGGCGCCGGCGCCGCTGACGCTGGAGCAGGTCACCGCATTGCAGGCGGGCAAGACCGGGGCGCTGATCTGCTGGGCGGCCTGTGCCGGGGCGCGGCTGGCCCGGGCCGAGCTGGCGCCGCTGGCGGCTTATGCCCGGGCGCTGGGGCTGGCCTTTCAGATTGCCGACGATATCCTGGATGTTGAGGGCGATACGGCGAAGGCCGGCAAGCGGCTGCGGAAGGATGCGCGCGCCGGCAAGGCCACTTTCGTGTCCCTGCTTGGGCTGGAGCCGGCCCGGGCGCGGGCGGCAGAACTTGTGGACGAGGCCTGTGCCGCGCTTGACGTCTATGGCCCGAAGGCGGAAAGCTTGCGGCAGGCGGCGCGCTTCGTTATCTCGCGCGAAAGCTGAACCCTGCCGCCCGAGGAGGGGCGCGGATGCCCGACCGACCGAACACGCCACTGCTGGACCGGGTGCACAGCCCGGCCGATCTCAAGCAGTTTACCGATGCGCAGCTGGCGCAGCTGGCGCAGGAGCTGCGCGCCGAGACCATTGCCGCGGTGTCGCAGACCGGCGGGCATCTGGGCGCGGGGCTGGGCGTGGTGGAGCTGACCGTGGCCCTGCACGCGGTCTTCGATGCCCCGCGCGACAAGATCATCTGGGATGTTGGCCACCAGTGCTATCCGCACAAGATCCTGACCGGCCGGCGCGATCGTATCCGCACCCTGCGCCAGAAGGGCGGCCTGTCGGGCTTCACCAAGCGCGCCGAGAGCGTCTACGACCCGTTCGGGGCGGGACATTCCTCGACCTCGATCAGCGCGGCGCTGGGCTTTGCCGTGGCGCGCGACCTGGGCGGGGTGGTGCCCGAGGGGCTGGGCGATGCCGTCGCGGTGATCGGTGACGGGGCGATGAGCGCCGGCATGGCCTTCGAGGCGATGAACAATGCCGGACATCTGAAGAAGCGGCTGATCGTCATCCTCAACGACAACGAGATGAGCATCGCCCCGCCTGTCGGGGCGCTGTCCTCCTATCTGTCGCGGCTTTATGCCGGCGCGCCCTATCAGGAGCTGAAGGCCGCCGCCAAGGGGGCGGTGTCGCTGCTGCCCGAGCCCTTCCGCGAAGGGGCCCGGCGCGCCAAGGAGATGCTCAAGGGCATGACCATCGGCGGCACGCTGTTCGAGGAGCTGGGCTTTTCCTATGTCGGGCCGATCGACGGGCATGACCTCGACCAGCTGCTGCCGGTGCTGCGCACGGTCAAGGCACGCGCGAGCGGGCCGATCCTGATCCATGTGCTGACGAAAAAGGGCAAGGGCTATGCCCCGGCCGAAAGCGCCCGCGACCGCGGCCACGCCACCGCGAAGTTCGACGTGGTGACGGGCGAGCAGAAGAAGACCCCGTCGAACGCGCCCACCTATACGCGGGTGTTCGGCGAGACGCTGGTCAGGCTGGCGGCCGAGGATGACCGCATCGTCGCCGTCACTGCGGCGATGCCGGACGGGACCGGGCTGAACCTGATGGCGGAACGCTTCCCCTCGCGCTGTTTCGACGTGTCCATCGCCGAACAGCACGGAGTCACGTTCTGCGCGGCGTTGGCGGCAGGCGGGTTGCGGCCTTTCTGTGCCATGTATTCGACCTTTCTTCAGCGCGGCTACGACCAGGTGGTGCATGACGTGGCGGTTCAGGGCCTTCCGGTGCGTTTCGCCATTGACCGCGCCGGGCTGGTTGGGGCGGATGGGCCGACCCACGCCGGTGCCTTCGACATCGCCTTTCTTTCCAACCTGCCGGGGATGGTGGTGATGGCCGCCGCCGACGAGGCCGAGCTGGTTCACATGGTGGCTACCGCCGCGGCCCATGACGAGGGTCCGATCGCCTTTCGCTATCCGCGCGGCGAAGGGGTGGGCGTGGACCTGCCCGAGCGGGGCGAGGTGCTGCCGATCGGCCGGGGCAGGATGATCCGAGAAGGCGCGCGCGTGGCGGTTCTTTCGCTGGGCACGCGGCTGGCCGAGGTGATCCGCGCCGCCGAGGCCCTTGCGGCGCGCGGCATTTCTCCGACCGTGGCGGATGCGCGCTTTGCCAAGCCGCTGGATCGCGAGCTGGTCCTGCGGCTGGCGGCCGGGCATGAGGCTCTGATCACCATCGAGGAGGGTGCCATTGGCGGTTTCGGCAGCCATGTTGCGCAGTTTCTGGCCGAAGAAGGGGTGTTTGACGCGGGGTTGAAATTTCGTTCGATGGTCTTGCCGGATCGGTTCATTGATCAGGCGTCCCCTGAGGACATGTATGACGCGGCCGGCCTGACTGCGCGGCATGTGGAGGCGAAGGTGCTTGAGGTTCTGGGCATCGCCTCTCTGGTGGACAGGCGGGCGTAGGGGGTAAATTTTTTCGAATTTCGGGGTTGAGCCTGCCGTCCAATGGTATTACCTAACCGGCATTGGCGCGGGGTGGAGCAGCCCGGTAGCTCGTCAGGCTCATAACCTGAAGGTCGTAGGTTCAAATCCTACCCCCGCAACCAACAAAATACCCCATATATATCAAAGGCTTACGGCGAAAATCGGAACATTTTCGCGCGAGAACATTTCCCGCATTCGACCGCAACAAACCGCAAACAAAGGCGGAACAGGTGGTTCGATTTGCACAGAGCCGTTGGCGCTACGTTGGCGGTAGATTCTATCACCGCATCAATTTCGGGATTGGGCAGGAACAGGAAGTTCGCCGTAGGCTGTTTCAGGCCGCGAGATTTCGAAAAGCGGATATCCCGGCGGCTACTCCATTTTTCGCCAGCACATCCCGTAAGTTGGGTCAGCGCCCGAGATTGCCGGATCTAGCTGCGCATGCCGATGCACGGCCAAACTGGATTTTCCGCCCGTGGTTGAAGGTTGAAACGGAACGTCGGGTTCTCCATACTAGCAGGAAGAGGTATTTCTTGAGGTATAGTAATGGCATGGCATCAGGGCCTGACACCGGGCACCCCTGCGTACCAGATTGCATCTGAAACAAATAATCGCGTTCGGGTCGTCGCCGGTCCGGGTACGGGCAAGTCGTTCGCAATGAAGCGCCGTGTCGCGCGTCTTCTAGAAGAAGGTGTCGCGCCGAGTCGAATTCTCCCGGTTACGTTCACTAGAGTTGCAGCGGAAGACTTGCACCGCGAATTGGTTGGAATGGATGTTCCCGGTTGCGACGAACTGGAAGGAACAACTCTCCACCGCCTTTGTCTCCGCCGCCTATCGCGCCAGGCCGTCCTGGCAGCGACGGGTCGTCACGCCCGCCCGCTAAACCAATTCGAAGTTGAACCGATGATTGCGGACCTAATGCGCAATGGTCGTGGTAAGCGTGTAGTTCGAAAACTCCAATTAGCATATGAAGCGGCGTGGGCTCGCCTTCAGCAGGAGGAGCCTGGCCACGCCGTGGTAGCGGAAGACGCAGCATTCCAAGCAGAGTTGTTGGCGTGGCTTCGCTTCCATGAAGCGATGCTCATCGGCGAAGTCGTCCCGTTGTTTTATGACTTCCTTTCGGCGAATCCGGCAGCAAATGAAAGGAGCGAATATTCGCACATCCTCGTTGATGAGTATCAGGACCTGAACAAAGCTGAGCAGGGCGTCATCCGTCTGCTGTCGACCACTGCTGATGTCTGTATTGTCGGCGATGATGATCAGTCGATTTACAGTTTCAAGCACGCTCATCCCGATGGCATCCGTGAGTGGATAAACGACAACCCGGACGCCGCCGACATTGGCCTCGAAGATTGTCGCCGGTGCCCAACTCGCGTTGTAGAGATGGCGCGTTCGCTGATCGCACACAATGGTAACCGCCCAGAGCGTCGCCAGCTCAATCCGATGCCAGCGAATGGTGTTGGTGATGTGAGAATCATCCAGTACGGAACCCTCGATGCCGAAGTTGGGGGCGTCTCGCAACTGGTGTCACAATTCGTCGCCGATGGGGTTCCTCCAGGCGACATCCTGGTACTTGCTCAGAGCAAGGCCGTTGGCACGCCGATTTTCGAGGCGATTGCGGGCGCCGGTGTCGCCGCCCGGTCTGAGTATACAGAAGCCGAGCTGAATAGTTTGGATGCACAACGAGCGTTCGCATTGCTAAAGCTGCTCGACGATAGAGGGGACCGGGTGGCGTTACGATGGCTCGTCGGAGTTGACAGCGACACGTGGAACGCTGCTGGCTATCGCCGCGTCCGGGAGCGCTGTGAAGCCACGGGGGATACGCCGTGGGCCGTGCTGGAACAGTTGCGCGACGGTATCCTGACATTGCGATACACCGACAATATCGTTCAGGCCTTCCGCGACCTGTGTGCCGAACTTGATACTCTAGAGACCGTTCCTGATCTCAACACTCTCATCGACGGCCTGTTCCCTGACGGCCAAGCCGAGACGCGGGAAATACGGACCTTGTCGTTGCAAGTGCTCGAAGGTAATCCTGACATAAATCGAACCGATTTTGTAGCCGAATTGCTGACTGCGGTAACCCAACCCGAGATTCCAACGAACGTCGACTACGTTCGCATTATGAGTTTGCACAAGAGCAAAGGGCTGAGCGCGCCGGTTACAATTGTGTGTGGGTGCGTCGAGGGCTTGCTGCCCCGTCGGCCCGAAGACGGTATGGCAGTGCAACAGGTGGCGGAATACATCGAAGAACAACGACGGCTATTCTACGTAGGCATCACACGAGTTAAAGCGGTACCGGGGGAGGGTAAGTCCGGAACGCTGATTCTGACATACGCTCAAAGGATGCCCTACGGTGACGCTCGGCGTGCCGGCATTCAACCAGCGCGACAGGATTACGGAGATGCTGTGTTGCTCGCAAGCCGCTTTATCAATGAGCTTGGGCCTCAAGCGCCTGAACCAGTCCGTGGATAGGCCGATCAATTGGTGGCTCACTGGCTGGATGAATGGCGGTAAGCTTGTCGAAAATGACTCCATATCGCCCAAAGGGTGTATCTCTCAACGGAATCGTCAGCTCCGTCCTGCGATGCTAAGCTTCAGAAGCGCCAAGATTGAGAGCACCTGCGGGAGATGTCCAGTTTGGCGGGCCGCGGCGCACCAATCAGAATACGTCGCAAGGGGCGTTTCTAGTGACCTGCCCCCCAATGGTCCCTCATTCATAACGAGAGTCTGCGGGTTTGGTTTTCATAATCTGCGGTTTCGGTTTGGGCAAGCGCGCCGGGCGCGGAGCCTTTGGGTCGCTCAAGCGTCCGGCGCGCTTGGGCCGGCGTCTGGTTCCCCAGCGATGAGTGGGGCCTGACGTTGTTATAATCATAGCGCCACAGGGCCAGTTTTCGGCGGGCGTCATCGAGAGTATCGAACAGCTCCTCGTTCAGAAGCTCGTCACGCAGGCTGCCATTGAACGACTCGATGAAGGCATTTTGCTGAGGCTTGCCAGGATCGATGTAATGCCAGTCGACGTCATTGTCGTCCGCCCATTTGAGGATCGCCCGACTGGTGAACTCGGTCCCATTGTCAGAAACAATGCTTTCAGGCTTGCCATGGAGGCGGACAAGAGCATCAAGCTCGCGCGCCACACGCGCGCCCGAGATGCTGGTGTCGGCAACCAGGCAGAGGTTCTCGCGACAGCAATCGTCGATCACCGCCAGGATGCGGAACCGACGCGAAGCACCAAACGTGTCGGAGACAAAGTCCAGGCTCCATCGCTGGTTTGGCCTGATCGCCTCGGGCATTGGCGTCCTCGAGCCTCTGGCGCGCTTGCGCCCGCGCCGCCGTTTCACCGACAACCCTTCTTCGCGATACAGGCGATAGAGTTTCTTGTGGTTCATGATCATTCCCTTGCGTTCGAGCAACACGCCGATCCGTCGGTAACCGAAACGGCGGCGCTTGCCCGCAATCTGCTTCATCGCTTCGCGGATCTCCGGATGGTCCGGCGGGCGTTCGCGCCGGACCGTCTTGGGATCGACACCGACCAGCCTGCAGGCCCGGCGCTGCGAGATGCCATGATCCCGCATCGCCCGCAGCGCTGCATCACGCCGCGCGCTCGGCGTCGTCAGTTCTTTCCCAGGAGATCCTTCAGGACCGCGTTGTCCAGCATCGCATCGGCCAACAGGCGCTTGAGCTTGGCATTCTCGTCCTCAAGCATCTTCAGGCGCTTCACGTCCGAAAGCCCCATGCCGCCGTATTTCGACTTGTACTTGTAGAACGTCGCCGGGCTCAGCCCATGCCGGCGACAAACCTCCACCGTCGGCATTCCGGCCTCCTGTTCCTTGATCATCGCAATGATTTGCGCCTCCGTAAAACGGCTCTTTCGCATTCGTCTGCTCCTTTCTGATCGGGCAGACTCTACTTCAAAATGCGGGCGTTGGCGGGGGGCAGGTCATGGGCCGGAAGGTTTACGCGATGGAGCTTCAGCCTGCCTTCGTGGATGTGGCAATCAAACGCTGGCAGGAGGCAACGGGGCGCCAGGCGGTGCTGGAGGAGACCGGCCAGACCTTTGCCGATGTGGCCGAGAACCCGCGCTGAGGCGATGATTATTCGACCAGTAAGGTACCCTACTGCCCGAAAAATACCTTGTCGATTTCTCGTTCCCAAGTACGCTTGAACCACGTCATGTGAGGCTTGACCTGCTGTCTGATCTCGTGACTTCTCATGACGTCCGCTGCCTTGTAGGCGTATTTCAAGAAGTTCCGTCGCTTGCCGAGATGCGTGTAACGGCTGAGCACCTCGCGTTTGAAAACTTTGTCTGGTGGGATGCCCTTTGCTTTGGCTGCAACCAGTTTGGCGTGAATGCCGCGGCGCATCTTGCGTCTATAGGCGTCCAGAGAAGATGGACGGATAAGGGTTTTGCTGCCGTCAAAGGTAAATCCTAGATACTGGATGGGTTTCGAAGAAATGAGACGGCCCTTACGGAAATGAGCATACTCTGTCTTGTCCACCGACATCGCCAGGCCAAAGTCTGCTAGCATCTTCTCCACGATTGCGACTACGTGTTCGACTTTGACGCCGAGGGGAAGAATTACGGCGATGTCGTCTGAGTATCGACGATACGACCCACCATATCGGTTGCATATATCTGTCAGCTCTCGGTCGAAGGTGCGGAGGTAGATGTTCGCGTACAACCCGGAAACGGGTGTGCCTTGGGGGATTCCGAAAGGTAGATCATGAGTTCGGACCAGTCCGGCTTTCCGGCCTCTGACGTGCATGTTGAAGTCGGCAGGAGTGCAGACACGACCGCGCCTAGCGCGTTTTTTCCCCAACAGTGTGTCCAGATCCTCGGTTTCCACCCATGAATACCTAGTAATGTTCTTCCACACGGTTGCGTGGTGCCCGTCAAGCCGCTTTCTCCCAAGTAGCCCGGCGATTTCATCACGCAACATTGAGTGCTCCAAGCAATCGAAGAAGCCAGAAATGTCCATGGCTATGACGGTACAATTTCCGCGTTTGGCGATCTCCTCGAACAAGGCTTTTGCGTGATGAATGTTCGTCCCGCCGCCTTTTCGGTAGGCGAGAACCGCCCCAGCTGTTCCATCATTGGCAAGTGCCTTCTCGTAGTAAGGATTGAGGTATTCGGCATAAGCTTGGAGATAGGCCGCATCTGCATGGCTGGCATAGCGAATAGGTCGTTTTTTGACCTTGAGGAACCGATTGCCATTTCCATCGCGTATATACTTTCTCGCCTCATCGGTGAAACCAAGTAGCGGCAGGAAACGGTGCGGTTTCACTTCTTGGGAAAAATCGACTGTCAGTTTTCGTTGGGTGTCTGATAGTGGCAGATCAAAGTGCTTGTATCGCCGCTCTTTCGAGAGGGCCCGAAGAACGAAATCATCAATTGATGGATCAAACTCACTCTCGGTTGGTTGGTAAAGCCCGGGCATGGCGACTCCGTTCGTCAAATGCCCGGGCTATTTAACCTTGCTCCCATCAACAGATGCATTTTGCACCCTCCGGTACGAGATAACCTAGTGTGGTATAGTGTCACCACGATGTGCATGGAAGGATGCGACATGACCTGGATCACGCCAACACGCCGCCCGCTGGCGCAACTCGCGCTTGCGGTCCTTAACACTGGTCATCCGGGTCCAATGCCCCGGGGCACATGTGATGTAGGTAATCCTTGCGGAAAAACAAGGGGCGGGCGCTGAGACCTTATGCGTCTCCCTTTTTCTTGGTCTAAACCAACCTGATCAAGCGCAATCTGCGCCTGTTGCTGGGCCGCCCGCCGGAACTGTCGCGCGATACCACCTGCTGAGGGCAGGCCTCACCCTCGGTCGGGGATGTTGTCGATGGCCTCGATCATCGCCTCCAGCATGGCGCGCTGGGCGTCGGCCTCGGCGTCAGGCTGCAGCCAGTTGGCGCTGATCTCGATGAGATCCATGAGGGTCGCCTGATCCCCTTCGCGCAGGGCCTCAGCAGCAGCGGTCATCAGGTCGGTGACGGTGTGGATCTGGCTGTGCATGGGGCGGTCTCCGTGGTGTGTCGTTTCGTGCCCACAGGATTGATCGTCCGGGCGCGTCTATCCACTATAATCGCAGCAATATCATGACTTTATCTTGAGGCCATCGATTACAATCGAGCGTATCCAGCAGCGGGCAGTCAATCGACGATGCGGTAAACCCGCCCGCGCCGGGCATCGGCGTCGGTCACCACGTTCAGTCCCAGCCGCTTTTTCAGCTGGCCCGAGATCACACCACGTGCGGTGTGTTTCAACCAGCCGGTTGCCGCGGTGATCTCGTCGAGGGTGGCGCCATCCTTGGCGCGCAGCATCTCGATCAGCATGGCCTGTTTTGTACCCTTGCGCGAGGCCGGGCAGTCCGGCGCCGGGTCAGCGGGCGGTTCCGGCCGGGGCGGGTCAATCTCGATGCCGATGGCCTCAAGCCCGGCATTGGTGATGGCGAGCGTGGCAAAGGACCCATCCTGCCGCTGGCGCCAGAGCGCGCCACGCTTGCGGGGATCGGCATCGATCTCGGTCAGCAGGCCGCGTTCGATCAGCGGCGCGACCACCTTCTTCGCGGCCGCCCCACGCAGGCGCCCCGGCAGCGGCAGGGCAATTCGGTCATCGCGCTGGGACGCACGGGACAGAATGAGGGATTGGGTATCGGTGAGATTTGGCACGGCAACCTCCAGTCAATGGGCCATCGAATACCATCACGTTTGATCGGCGCGCCGCGCGCATCAACGACAATCGCAGCAATATCATGGCGTTATCCGCGCCGTGCTGATTGCATCATGAGCGGAGGATTCCCATGGGACTTTCTCGTCGCGCCTACGCCCAGCACCGGGGCGTCAGCGAAAAGGCAGTACGCAAGGCCATTGCCACGGGCCGCATCACGCTGGAGAAGGATGGTACCATCGACCCGGTGAAGGCCGACCGGCAGTGGGAGGCGCAAACCGACCCATCGAGGCGGCACGTATCCGGCAAGCCTGTCCCCCGCGCGGCCATCAAGGCGGTCGATGACACCCTGCGCGAGGCGGGCACCGCTGCCCCGGGCGGCGAGATGTCGTTCCTGCGCGCCCGCATGGCCAACGAGGTGCTGAAGGCCCAGACCGCAAGGTTGCGTTTGCAGAAGATGAAGGGCGAGCTGGTGGACCGGGCCAAGGCCACTGCACTTGTCTTCGATCTTGCCCGGCGCGAGCGCGACGCCTGGATGAACTGGCCGCCCAGGGTTGCCGCTGACATGGCGGCCGAACTGGGGGTGGACGCCCATCTGATGGAGCAGGTGCTGGAGCACCACCTCCGCCGGCACCTCGCGGAGCTGGCGGAGATCGAGATTGAGCTCGGATGACGGGGATGGCACGAACGGGATCAGGGCCGCCTGGCTGAAGGGCCTTGCGCCAGATCCGGCCCTGACGGTTTCCGAGTGGGCCGACCGACACCGGATATTGTCATCCCGTGCAGCCTCGGAAGCCGGCCCCTATCGCACCGCGCGCACACCCTACATGCGGGGGATCATGGATGCGCTCAGCCCGAGCAATCCCGCGCGACGCGTCATCTTCATGAAACCCGCCCAGGTCGGCGCGACCGAGGGCGGCAACAACTGGATCGGGTTTTGCATCCACCGCGCGCCGGGGCCGATGCTGGCGGTGCAGCCGACGGTGGACCTGGCCAAGCGCCTGTCGCAACAGCGCATCGATCCGTTGATCGAGGACAGCCCGGCGCTGCGCGACCTGGTCAGCCCGTCGCGCTCACGCGACAGCGGCAACACGGTTCTGGCAAAACGCTTTCCCGGCGGGCAGCTGATCCTGACCGGGGCGAACTCGGCCGTGGGCCTGCGCTCGATGCCCGCGCGCTGGGTGTTCATGGACGAGGTCGATGCCTATCCGGGCGATGTCGATGGCGAGGGCGACCCGGTGCAGCTGGCCGAGGCCCGCACCAACAGCTTCGGGCATCGCGCGAAGATCTTCCTCGCCTCCACCCCGACAGTCACCGGGCTCAGCCGGATCGAGCGGGAGTTCCAGCTCTCGGACCAGCGCCGGTACTTTGTGCCGTGCCCCCATTGCGGCGGCCTGCAATGGCTGAAGTTCGAGCGCCTGCGCTGGGAAAAGGGCAAGCCGGAAACGGCCATTTACATCTGCGAACACTGCGAAGCGGAAATCGAGGAACGGTTCAAGACGCAGATGATGGCCGAGGAGCAGGGTGCCTGCTGGCAGCCCACGGCCGATGAAGAAACCAGGAAGAAGGCAGAAGCCGCCGGCATTGTCGGGTTCCACATCAACGGCCTCTACTCGCCGCTGGGCTGGCTGAGTTGGGCCGCGATTGCCCGGAAATGGGAAGAGGCAAAGGGCAACGATTCCGCCTTGAAGACATTGAAGAACACCATCCTGGGCGAGACCTGGGCCGAAAGCGGCGAGGCGCCCGACTGGCAGCGGCTCTACGAGCGGCGCGCGCGCTGGGCGGCAGGCACGGTGCCGGCGCGGGGCCTGTTTCTGACCGCCGGGGCCGATGTGCAGAAGGACCGCCTGGAAATCGACATCTGGGCCTGGGGGCGGGGCCTGGAAAGCTGGCTGGTTGATCACATCGTGATCGAGGGCGGGCCGGCCGATCCCGGGGCTTGGGAAGAATTGTCGAGCCTTCTTGGCCGGACCTGGCAGCACGAAAACGGCGCGCAGATGCAGATCGGCAAGTTGGCGATCGATACGGGGTATGAATCCGCCGCCGTCTATAGCTGGGCGCGCCAGCAGACCGGCGCGCAGGTGGCCCCGGTGAAGGGTGTCGAGGGCTTCAACCGGGCAAGCCCCGTGACCGGGCCGACATTCGTGGACGCCACCGAGGGCGGCAAGCGGATCCGGCGCGGGGCAAAACTCTGGACCATTGCCACCGCCACATTCAAGGCCGAGACCTATCGGTTCCTGCGCCTGCGCCGGCCGACGTCCGAGGAACGGAAACAGGGCGCCGCCGATCCCCCGGGCTTCGTTCACCTCCCCGACTGGGTGGATTCCGAATGGCTGAAGCAGCTGACCGCCGAGCAACTGGTGACCCGGCGTGATCGGCGGGGCTTTGCGAAGATGGAATGGCAGAAGATGCGCGAGCGCAATGAGGCGCTGGACTGCCGCGTCTACGCCCGCGCCGCCGCCTGGCTGTTCGGGGCCGACCGCTGGCCGGAAAGCACCTGGCAATCGCTGGAGGCGCAGGTGGGGATTGCCCGGGAGGAAGAGGTCGTGGGCGCGGCGGATTCCACCCCGGTTCCGGAAAGCCCGCCCGAACCGACCGCCGGCCAGCCGCGCACCCCGCGGCGCAAGCGGCGGGTCTATACGCCGAACATGATGAGGTAGCGCATTCGCCGGTCAGCTGCGGAGCGTCACCAGGAGGGACAACAGAAGAAGCGCTGCCATCGTATAGTTGAACAGCGCAAGGCGCACGGGGTTGCTCAGCAACCCGCGGATGAAGCTGCCCGCCAGCGTCCAGGTCGCGGTGATGAATGGGGACATCGCCCCGAAAATGAGGGCTGCCATCAGGATGCCAAACATGTCGCCATCGGGAACAAAAGCCGCGATGGCAGAGGTGGCTATGGTCCATGCCTTGGGGTTCACCCACTGAAAGGCGGCAGCCTGAAGAAAACCAAGGGGGCGATCTGTAGCCCCATCCTCGCTCGGCGCGCTTGCCGTGGCGATCTTCCATGCAAGCCACAACAGGTAGGCGATGCTGACAGCCTTGAGAATGCCATAGAGCCCGGGAAACGCGGCAAAGACCTGCATGAGGCCGGTGCCCACCAGCAGCAACATCACCGCGAAACCGAAGGCAATACCCAGAATATGGGGCACCGTTCGAACGAGGCCGAAATTCGTGCCGGACGCCATGACCATCAGGTTGTTCGGCCCCGGCGTGGCCGAAGCCACGAAGGCAAACATCATGAATGCGGAAAAGAAACCCTCTTGCATTCCACAAAGGTAATAAATGCTGACCCATCAGGCAAGCCGGTTCATCTGGCGGGTCGCGCACCCCGCGGCGCCAGCGGCGGGTCTATACGCCGAAGATCATGAGGTAAGCAATGACCCTTGCAGAGATGCAGACGCAGCTGGATGCGCTGCTGGCAGCGCGCTTTCGCGGCGTGCGTTCCACGAGCTATGACGGCAAGACCGTGACCTATGGCAGTGACGCCGAGATGGCGCGCGCGATTGCCGACCTGGAAGCGAGGATCGCGGCCGAAACCGGCACCAATCCCCACCGTCGCGTGACCCGCGTCACCGCCTCCAAGGGGCTCTGAGATGGCGGTGATGACCGGCCTGCGCAAACGCATCGGTGCCTTCATCGGCGGCTTCGAGGCGGGGCTGCAGGGCCGCCGCCTGCTGCGCTTCCAGGCCAGCCGTGCGCATGTGAACACGCTGATCGCGCAGGCCGGCCCGACGATCACGGCGCGGGCGCGGTGGCTCGTTCGCAACAACGGCTATGCTTTGAATGCGCTTGAAAGCTGGACCGGCAATGCCGTGGGCGACGGGGTGAAGCCGACCTCGAAGGTGGAGGACGAGGCGGGCAAGGCCGCGATCCAGTCCCTCTGGCAGGAATGGGTGGCCGAGGCAGACGCCGAAGGCCTGACCGACGTCTACGGGCTGCAGCGCCGCGCCGCGCGGGAGCTGTTCCTGGCGGGCGAAGTGTTCTTCCGCTTTCGCCCGAGGTTGCCGCAGGACGGCCTGTCGGTGCCGCTGCAGCTGCAGATGATCCCGGCCGAGATGCTGCCGCTTGACGACAACCGCGATGTACCTGGGGGCGGCATGATCCGGCAGGGGGTGGAGTTCGACCCCATCGGGCGGCGTATCGCCTATCACTTCCTGCGCCGGCATCCGGGGGACGTGACGGATACCAACACCCCCGTCGAGAAGGTCCGCGTGCCGGCGTCGGAAGTGATCCACGTGATCGACCCGGTGGAGGCCGGGCAGGTGCGCGGCGTGTCGCGCTTTGCCCCCGCCATCGTCAAGCTGTTCTTCCTCGATCAGTACGACGACGCCGAGCTCGAGCGAAAGAAGGTCAGCTCGATGTTTGCGCTGTTCGTGACCTCGCCACAGGTGGACGCGCCGCTGGACTCGCCCGACGAGCCGCTGGCGGTGGAGCCGGGCCAGGTGGTGCGGCTCGATCCGGGTGAGGCGATCGACACGCCCTCGCCCCCCGACAGCGGGCCGACCTACGAGCCGTTCCAGTACCGCACCCTTCTGCAGGTCTCGGCGGCGCTGGGTGTGCCGTATTCCTATGTGTCCAACGACCTTGCGAAAGCCAACTTCGCCAACTCGCGCCTGTCGATCATCGAGTTCCGCCGTCGGCTCTCGGCCTGGCAGCACCGGGTGCTGATCCACCAGCTGTGCAAACCGGTCTGGGCCCGCTGGATGGATACCGCGGTGATGGCCGGTGCGCTGGACCTGCCGGACTTTGCTGCCAACCGCCGCGCCTGGCTGAAATCCGACTGGCTACCGCCGAAATGGGACTGGGTCGATCCGCTGAAGGACATCTCGGCGGAGGTGGCCGAGATCGAGGCGGGTCTCAAGAGCCGCTCCATGGCCATGGCCCAGCGTGGATACGACGCCGACCGGGTGGATGCGGAGATCGCCGCCGACCGGGCGCGCGAGGCCGAACTTGGCCTCGACTTCCGCCGCCCCGGCTCACCCGCGCAAGGCGCGGCGCAACTGGTCGATGCCCCGAGCGATCCACCGGCCAACACGACGGAAACTTCAAGCCCATGACCCGACCCGACATGCTTTCCCGCAGGCTGGCCGCCCGCCCGCTGGCACTGGCACCGCGCGCTGTGGACGCGCTTCTGGGCGAAACGCCGGCGCCGCAAACTGCCGGCCTTGGCTGGCAGATGACCGAGGGCGGGATTGGGCATCTGCCCGTTCTCGGCCCCCTGGTCCAGCGCGGCGACTGGCTGACAGCAATGTTCGGGATTGCCAGCTACGACGACATTGCCGCCGCGGCCGAGGCCGCCTTCACTGAGCCCGGCACCCGCGCAGTGCTGATGGAGATCGACAGCCCGGGCGGCGAGGTCGCGGGGCTGTTCGATCTCGTCGATCGCCTTGTGGCGCTGAAGGCCGAGACCGGCAAGCCGCTCTGGGCCATTGCCCGGGAACAGGCGTTGTCCGCCAGCTATGCCATTGCCTCGGTGGCGGACCGCCTGCTGGTCACGCAAACCGGAGAGGTCGGCTCGGTCGGAGTCATAGCCGTGCACGTGGACCAGAGCGGGCACGACCAGGCGGAGGGCCGCAAATACACCCTGATCCATGCCGGGGCGAAGAAGGTGGACGGCAATCCGCACATTCCCCTGACGCCCGAGGCGCTGGCCGACATCCAGGCTGACGTCGACGATCTCTATGCCCGGCTGGTTGCCAATGTGGCCCGGGCCCGGGGCATGAAGCCGGAATCCATCGCTGCCACCGAAGCCGCCATCTACCGCGGCCAGAATGCTGTCGCGGCCGGGCTGGCCGACGGCATTGCCACACTGGAAGGCGCGCATGCCGGCCTGCTGGCCGCGATTGATGCTTCACCACTCACCAGAACCCCCACACGGAAATCTCTCAACGAGGAAAGGACCGACACCATGGCAGTGAAAGGCAAGACTGATGCGAAACCGGCGGCGCAGGCATCGGAGGAAACGACGGAGGCAGGAACGGTTGCGGCCGAGATGGGGGCGACGCCCGAGGCGGCCAACCCGGCAGAAGAACCGGTTCCCGTGCCGGCTCCGGCAATGCGCCCGGCTGCCGGGCCCTCCACGGTGACCCCTTCGGCACCCCCGACCACCACACCAGCACCCGATCCGGCCGCGCAGATCCGCGAACAGGCCGCCGAGATTGCCGAGATCGCAGCCCAGGCCAGCAGGCTTGGCCTCACCATCGATGCGGCCGAAGCCGTTCGTGCCGGCACGCAACCCGATGCCCTGCGCCGTGCCGTGCTGGAACAATTGGCGAAGACCACGGATGCCACCATCGTTGCCTCCATCGCCCCGCCATTGGACGAACCGGCACCAAAGGAAAGCCCGCTGATTGCGGCCGCGAAAGCTGCCGCCGCCGGTACCACCACCTGAACACTTGCAGATGAAGGACCCCCACCATGCCCGTTCTCACCCAGCCGCCCTCCATGGGCGACCTCCTCAAGTACGAGGAAAACCCCGATTACTGCCGCGAGACCGTTACCCTGCTGGCCGGCACCAACTACCCCCTCGGCGCTGTGCTCGGGAAAATCACCGCCAGCGGCAAGTACAAGCTCTCGCCCGATACCGGCACCGATGGATCGCAAGTTGCCGTCGCCGTGCTGATCGAAGCTGTCGATGCCACCGCTGCCGATGCTGTGGGGCTGATCGTCGCGCGCGGCCCGGTGATCGTCTCGAAGGCCCAGCTGAACTTTGATGCCACGGTCGGCACCGCCGCCAAGATCGCCACCAAGCAAGGCCAGCTGGCCGCCGCCGGGATCGTGCCGCGCGATGCGGCCTGATCCCTTCCCCATTCCCATCCGGAGAAAATCTGATGCCCACCATCATCAACCCGTTCGACGCGGGCGGTTATTCCCTCGCGGAAATGACCCGCGCCATTAACATCCTGCCCAACATCTACACGAGGCTCGGGCAACTCGGCCTGTTCCGCTTCGAGGGGATCACCCAAAGGACCGTGGTCATCGAGGCCCGAGAAGGGGTGCTGTCGCTGCTGCCCTCGGTGCCGCTCGGTGCACCCGCCACCGTCGGCACCCGCGAGGGCCGCACCATGCGCTCCTTCGCGGTGCCGTGGATCCCCCACAACGACGTGATCCTGCCCGCCGACATCCAGGGGGTGCGGGCGATCGGCTCGGGCAGCGATGCCGACCCGCTGCTCGCAGTCATGACCCGGAAGCTGACGCTCATGCGCAACAAGCACGCCCAGACCCGCGAGTACATGGAGATCAACGCGCTGCGCGGCATCGTCAAGGACGGGGCCGGCACCACGCTCTACGACTACTTCACCGAGTTCGGGATCACCCAGCAGCAGACCGACTTCGTCCTCGGCACCGCCGGGACCAAGGTGCAGCAGAAGGTGCGCGCCGTGCTGCGCCAGATCGAGACCGAGCTGAAGGGCGAGACCATGACCGGGGTGCGCGCCTTGGTCAGCCCCGAGTTCTTCGACAAGCTGATCGGGCATGCGACGGTGGAAACGGCGTATCAGTACTACGCCTCCGGCGCCCAGCCGCTCCGTGAAGACATGCGCCGCGCCTTCCCCTTCGCCGGTATCCTGTTCGAGGAATACAACGCCTCGGTCACACTCTCGAACGGCACCACCGAGCGGCTGATCCCGGCGGGCGAAGGCATTGCCTTCCCGATGGGCACCATCGACACCTTCACCACCTATGGCGCGCCCGCCAACCTGATCGAGACCGCCAATACCGTCGGCCTGGAACTTTACGCCCGCCAGATGACCCGCGAGCGCGGCGACGGCATCGATCTCCTCACCGAGGCCTCGATCCTCCCGGTCAACAAGCGCCCGGCCCTGGCCGTGCGGCTGTTCAGTTCGAACTGATGAACGCCTTCGCTGCCGCCATGGATGCGCTGTTCCAGGACGTGAACCTCGGCGTGGACGCGACCTGGTATCCGGCCGGTGGGGCGCCACAGCCTGTCCGCGTGATCCGCAAGGCGCCGGATGAGGTCACCAGCTTCGGGGCGGCGCAGATCCTGTCGGATACCACGATCATCGATGTACGCATCTCGGAGATGGCCAACCCGAAACCGGGGGACGGGATTGCGATCGGTGTCGAGAATTTCGCCATCCAGGGCGAGCCGAAGCGGGACCAGGATCGGCTGCTCTGGACCCTGGAACTGGCGGCGGCGTGAAACTGAAGCTCGGCTTCGAACCGGATCCCGTTGCCATGCTTCAGGCCGAGGTGAAGGCCGGCGAGCGGGCCGTGAAGGCGGCGATGACGCAAGCCGGGGGTGAGCTGAAACAGGCATGGCGCCAGCAGATCACGAGCGCAGGGCTGGGTCACCGCCTGCCGCGCACCATTCGCAACCGGACCTATCCGCAACAGGGCGACAGCCTCGATGCAGCGGCGTTTGTCTGGTCGAACGCCCCCGAGATCGTCTCGGCCCATGACCGCGGCGTGCTGATCCGCTCGAAGCATGGCTTCTGGCTGGCGATCCCGTTGCCCGCCGCCGGCAAGGGACGTGGCGGGGCGCGATTGACCCCGGGGGAATGGGAAAGGCGGCGGGGGATGCGGCTCAGGTTTGTCTACCGGCGCCGCGGGCCCAGCTTGCTCGTTGCTGACGGGCGGCTGAACACGCGCGGTCTCGGCGTGGCGTCGCGCTCGAAAACCGGCCGGGGCCGCGCCACCGTGCCGATCTTCCTGCTGGTGCCGCAGGTCAAGCTGCGCAAGCGGCTTGATCTGGCGCGGGATGTGGAGAAGGTGGCAGGCAAGGTGCCGGGGCTGGTGGTGGAAAGGTGGCGTTCGTAAGGTCGAGGTGGAATTGGATTCCGAATTGGCATATATTGCCAATGAAGGAGATTTTACCATGGCCACGAGAAACGTCGTCCTCACCGAAAGCCAGTCCGCGCTGGTCGATCGCCTGGTCGCCTCGGGGCGCTACCAGAATGCCAGCGAGGCCCTGCGCGCGGGGCTGCGGCTTCTGGAAAATGAAGAAGCGCAACTCGACGCATTGCGCGCGCGCTTGGAAACCGGCCTTGCACAGGCCCGGCGCGGCGACCTCGCCGAGGGCACGGGTGATGAAGCGGTCCGGCGCGCCTTTCGTGCAGCCCGATCCCGCCGATGAGCGGCAAGCCCTGGCGCCTGACACGGCAGGCCGAGGCGGCGCTGGTTGATATTGCGCTCTGGACGCTGGAGACGTTCGGCCCGCGCCAGGCCGAGGCCTATGAGGCTGACCTGATCGACCGCTGCGAAGCGATCGCAAGGGGCGAGGCCCCCTGGCAAAGCTGCCGGAAAGTCATCGATCCGAGACTGCCGGAGGGTCTGCGGTTCACGCGTTGTGGGGAACACCTGATCGTGTTCGTGGACGAGCCTGAGCAGTTCATCATCGTGGATTTTCTGCATGGGCGACGTGATCTGCCGGCGCGCATCATGGATATGGCGGGGCGTGGGAACGAAGGTGAAAGTTGACAACAGCTTTACGGGGGCTTCGCGGGACAGCCAGGGAGCGGCACTCAATACCCGGCCTCCCGCTGATGGCGAACGGCAAGGATGACGGCGTCCTCGCCGTCGAAATGATAAAGCGCAATGTAGCCGCTGTCGCCAAAGCTGATCAGCCATTCGCGGAATTCCGGCTCCATGTTCTCAACCGGGCGGCCGACCTGCGGCTGCTCGGCCAGCAGGTTCAGCCCCTCGCGGATCGCGCGCACTGCCCGGCGCGCGGCCAGCGGATTCTTGTCCTTCAGGAAATCGTGCAGCCGTTCGACGTCGCCAAGCGCGGCAGGCGTCCAGATCACTCGTGGCATTCAGGGGCCTTTGCCTCTTCGCCCGCTTCCAGCCGTGCCAGCCATGCGCCGGCCTCGTCATGGGTGACGTGAAGGCCGGTCTCCTGGTATTCGGCCCAGGCCCTGAGGGCATCCTGGCGCAGCGCCTCGCGCTTTTCCTCTTGCTCGACGAACTGCTCGATCGCCTTGCGCAGCAACCAGTGGGTGGAACGGTCGCGCGCTTCGGCCAGGTGCTGCAGGCGGTCGCGCAGGTCCTGGTCGAGCTTCACGGCAATCGGTCGGATGGCTCCCATGTGAAGAATTCCCCCTGGTATCTATAGGTAATACCTAACACGATCATCTGCCGAATGAAAGGTCCGGTGCGGAAATCATGCCATCAACCCGTGAAACCATCCTGCAGGCGCTGCTGGCGGCCCTGCAAACCGTGCCCGCCACCGTCCTGCGCGGCGAGGTGCTGCCCGAGCGGGTTCCGGCGGGCGGCCTCGTAATTTTGCGCGACGGCGAGCCGGGGGAGCCCGAGGTGACACTGTCGCCGGTGCGCTACCACTATGAACACCGGGCGGAGCTGGAAGTGGTTGTGCAGGGCAAGATGCCTGCCGACCGAGACACCGCTTTCGACACGCTGACCGCTGCCATCGGTGCCGCGCTCGCCGCCGACCGCACGCTGGGCGGCCTCTGCGACTGGGTCGAGACCGAGGCGCCGCGTCCGATCGACCTGCCGGTCGAGGGCGGACAGGCGCTGAAGGCCGCGGTGATCGCGGTGACGCTACACTACACGACGAGCGACCCGCTCACCTGAATCGACAACCGAAAGGAAAGACCCATGCCCCGCGCCCAAGGCGCGCGGTCGCAACTGGCGGCCGCGTTTGAAACCACCTATGGCACCGCGCCGACATCCGGCTTCATGCAGATGCCCTTTGCCAGCGCCTCGCTGGGGGCCGAGCAGCCGCTGCTGGCCTCCGAGCTTCTTGGATATGGCCGCGACCCGCTGGCCCCATTGAAGGATGCGGTCACGGCTGACGGCGACATCAAGGTGCCGCTCGACGCCGAGGCCTTCGGCTTCTGGCTGAAGGCGGCATTCGGGTCGCCCACTACCACCGGCACCACCAACAAGACCCACACCTTCAAGTCGGGCTCGTGGAACCTGCCCAGCATGGCGATCGAGGTGGCGATGCCCGAGATCCCGCGTTTTGCCATGTACACCGGCTGCGTGCTGGACCAGTTGAGCCTGCAGATGCAGCGCTCCGGCCTGTTGACGGCGGACGTGAAGCTGGTCGCCCAAGGCGAGAATGTCGCCACCGCCACGGCGGCCGGTACGCCAACGGCCTATGCGCTCCAGCGCTTCGGCCACTTCAATGGTGCGATCAAGCGCAACGGCACCGCGCTGGGCAACATCGTCTCGGCGGATTTCACCTATTCCAACAACGTGGAACGCATCGAGACCATCCGCAGTGATGGTCGCATCGATGGTGCCGATCCATCCATTGCCGCGCTCACGGGCCGGATCGAGGTGCGTTTCGCTGACAACACGCTGATGGACCAGGCGCTGAACGGAACGGCGGCCGCCTTGGAGTTCTCATGGGCGATCTCCGCCAATGTCAGCCTGACCATCACCGCGCATGCGGTCTACCTGCCGCGTCCCCGGGTGGAGATCCAGGGTCCGCAAGGCATCCAGGCCAGTTTCGACTGGCAGGCGGCATACGATTCCGTGGCCGGGCAGATGTGCACAATCGTCCTCAAGAACCAGGTGGCGAATTATTGATCATGCTGAAACTCGATCTTTCCAATGAGCCCGCGTGGCTGGACCTTGGCCACGGCGTGCGGCTGCACTTGCGGCCTTTGACCACCGCCCTGATGGTGGCCGCCCGCAATGATCAGGTGGTGCAGGATCTGCCCGAGAATGCCTCGGACGAGGAAAGCGCGCTGGCCTTCGCAAGCGCCTTGGCCCGGGTCGCAATCCTCGACTGGGAGGGTGTTGGCGACGCAGACGGAAACCCCATCCCCGTCAGCCCTGAGGCGATCGACGCCCTCCTCGACCTCTGGCCTCTGTTTGAAGCCTTCCAGACCGACTATGTCGCAAAAGGCCTGCTGCTGGAACAGGAAAAAAACGCCTCATCGCCCTCGCCGAGTGGTCCTTCGGCGGGGGCGACGGATATTGCCGGAACTGCCAAGGTATCTGCCCGGACTGCCCGCAACGGCTGAATGCACCGCGGACAATTGAGGGTTGCCAAGTCTGGGACCTGGTTGGCCGTCTTGGCGGGCAACTGCGCGTCGCCCCATCCGGCGGGATCATCGGCTGGGACATGGGCGCGGTACTGGCTCTGGCATCTGCGCTGGGCGTGCCAGGCGTGGCGGTTGCGGAGCTTCTGCCCGCGATCGAAGCGGCAATGGTCGCCCAGCTCAACGAACGGATCGCCTCAAGCGAGGTTGAGCGGGGTGATGTCTGAAACGTCCACCTGTTCGCGCGCCCGCGCTAGATCCCAGGCGCGCTGCAGGTTCAGCCAGTATTCCGGCGTGGTGCCGAAAAACTTCGCCAGCCGCATGGCGGTGTCGGCCGAAACCCCGGTCTCGCCCTTGACCAGCCGTTCGATCCGAGTGCGCGCCACATGCAGTTCCTTCGCCAGCGCAATCGCGCTCATGCCCAGCGCATCGAGATACAGTTCCTTCAGAACCTCACCCGGGTGGGACGGGGCTTGCAACATGGTCATCTCGTTTCCTTTCCCGTGGGCCCGGAGATCTGCCGGCGCAATCAGAACCGGTCCGCGCGATCACGCCCATTCGTGTTTCGGGCTCCTTTCACCAGCCCCTTGAGATCGGCCTTCCGAGGGACTGGCACCAGCAATACGCCTGAGCCTTTCGGGATGAAGGCAAATCTCTGGCCGGGTTCCCAGTTCCGGGCCTCTCGGATCGCCTCCGGGATCGCGATCTGGAAACGCTTCGAAAGGGTGGCGGTGTTCGGCATGGTCTTTCTCATAGGGCTTGGACAGCATGATCTGCGCCAGATCGCCCGACAAATCAAGGAAGCTGAACAATGGCAGAAAAACGCATCAGCGTCCGCCTTGCGGCGGTGGGCGGCAAGCAGGTGCGGGCCGAACTTGAGGGGATCGGTGGGGCGGGCAGGCGCGGCTTTGGCAAGGCTTCGCGCGAGATGGAGATCGCCAATGCCAAGCTCGCGAAGTTTGCGCGACGTGCGAAGATCACGGCCGGGATCATGGCGGCGGCAGCGGTCTCGGCCGGTGTCGCCATGGTCCGCTCCGGGCTGCAGGTGATCGATGAGCAGGCCAAGCTGGCCGCCAGCCTCGGCACCACCACCGAGAGCCTGCAGGTGCTGGCCCGCGCCGCCGATCTGGCCGGGGTCTCTCAGGGCGAGGTCGAGCAGGCGACAATCATGATGACCAAGAGCCTGTCCCAGGCCGCCCAGGGAACCGGGCCGGCGGTGAAGGCGTTGCAGCAGTTGCACCTGTCGGCCAATGATCTTGCAAAACTGTCGATCGACCAAAAGCTGACAAAGATTCAGGATGCGATCCAGCAATACATCCCTGCGGCACAGCGCGCCGCTGTCGCATCACAGATCTTCGGGGCGCGCGCCGGGCTGATCTTTTCGCGCATCGACAGCGCGACATTGCGCCAGGCCACCAAGGACGTGCAGGATTTTGGCGTGACGGTTTCCGAGCAGGACGCCGCCCGGATCCAGCGCACCAATGACGCGCTTTCGCGCATGGGGCTGTTGTGGAAAGGGATCGCCAACCAGCTGGCTGTGGCGGCGGCACCTGCACTCGAGGCCATGGCCGATGCCTTTGCCGTCATCGGCAAGACGACCGGTCCGCTGGGGCGCGCCATCAAGGGGCTGTTCAACCGCCTCGGCGAAATTGCCACCATCGCCGCGATGTTCGCTGGTGTTCTTGGCATCCGCCTTGTCGCCTCGCTGACTGCCGCGGCGCTGGGCGTCGGCAAGCTGGTGCTGTCCATGAAGGTCTTGCGCGCAGCCGTCATCCGCACCGGGCTTGGCGCGCTCATCGTCGGGGCCGGCGAACTGATCTACTGGTTCGGCCGGCTGGTGAAGAGTGCAGGTGGCTTTGGTGAAGCACTGCGCCTGATGAAGGAAGTCGCCGTGGAGGTCTGGGCGCGCATCGGCGACGGCGCGTGGACCATCGTCCTGCGCATGCGCGCTGTTGCCAACCGCCTCAAGGCCACCTGGTTCGATGCGCTGGCCGCCATGCAGGACAAGTGGGCGCGGTTTCTGAAAACCATCTCCGGCGCGCTGTTCAGCATCCCCGGCATGGACGGGCTGGCGATGGATATCGGGCTCGATGCCGCCTTCGCCGGCCAGGCCGTGGACCAGCTGCGCAGGACCGCGGACGAGTTCCGCTTCTACGCTGGGAACCTGGGCGATCAGGCGGATATCCTGGCCGGCAATATCACCCGGCCCCTGGAAACGATGACTGTTCTGCGCGAGGCGATGAAGAGCGCGGGGGATGATGGCGCGCAAGCACTGGAACGCACCAGCGATGCCGCCTCGCGGTTGGCCGCGAGTGTCGCCCGGGCCGGTGGCGCCGCCGCGAAGGCCGCCGAGGCGGCGAAGTCGGCCTGGGAGACGGCGGCCACGTCACTGAAGGATTACGCCACCAGGGCTATGGATCTCGGCAAGGGGCTGGGCGACAGCCTCGTGGGCGCCTTCCGCAGCGCGGAGCAGGCCATCGGCGAGTTCGTGCGCACCGGCAAGCTGGATTTTCGCTCGCTGGTCACCTCGATCCTGGCCGATCTGGCCCAGCTTTCGGCGCGCCGGTTCATCCTCGGGCCGCTGGCCAATGCATTGTCCGGCGCGCTGGGCGGGCTTGGCGGTACCGGGGGTCTGCTGGCCTCCGTGCTCCATTCCGGCGGTGTCGTGGGCGCTGGCGGGCCGACGCAGGCGGTCCCGGCCATGGCCTTCGCGGGCGCGCCCCGGATGCACAGCGGCGGGTGGGCCGGTCTGCGCCCTGACGAGGTGCCGGCGATCCTGCAACGGGGCGAGCGGGTGCTGAGCCGGCGTGAGGTGGCGGCGGGTGTCGGTGCAGCCCCGGTGAACATCACCATCCAGACCCGCGACGCCGAGAGCTTCCGCCAGTCGCGTGCCCAGGTCGCGACGGACATCGCCCGCGCCGTGGCGCTGGGCCGCAGGGGGATGTGACCCATGGCGTTCCATGAAGTCCGCTTTCCTGACAACATCAGCCGCGGCGCGCGCGGCGGTCCCGAGCGGCGCACCCAAGTCGTCGAGCTTGCGAGCGGAGACGAGGAGCGCAATGCCAGCTGGGCCAATTCGCGCCGCCGCTATGATGCCGCCTATGGCGTCCGGCGGGCCGACGATCTCGCAGCGGTGGTGGCCTTTTTCGAGGCGCGCAACGGGCGCCTTTACGGTTTCCGCTGGAAGGATTGGGCGGACTACAAGTCCTGCCTGCCGTCCCAGACACCGGCGGCGACGGATCAGACCATCGGCACCGGGGACGGCACGAAAACCGCGTTTCAGCTGACGAAGAGCTACACCTCCGGCAGCCAGAGCTGGACCCGCAACATCACCAAGCCGGTCGCGGGCACCGTCAAGGTCGCCGTCGGTGGGAGCGTTCAATCCTCCGGCTGGTCGGTCGACACCACCACCGGGCTGGTGACCTTCACCACCGCTCCGGCGTCCGGCGCCGCCATCACCGCCGGCTTCGAATTCGATGTGCCGGTGCGATTCGATACCGACACGCTGGACGTAACGATGGATATCGAGCGGCTCGGCTCCATCACCTCCGTTCCCCTAGTCGAGGTGCGGCGATGAAAACCCTCCCAATGGGCATGCAGACGCATTTGGACAGCGGTACCACGACTCTGTCCTGGTGCTGGCGCCTGACCCGCTCCGACGGGCAGGTGTTCGGGTTTACGGATCACGACCAGCCGCTGACGTTCGACGGCACGACCTATCAACCCGAAAGCGGTTTCACCGCCTCGGAAATCCGCGCGGGCTCCGATCTGTCGGTCGATGCGCAGGATGCCGAGGGCGTGCTCACCTCCACCACCATCACCGAGACCGACATTCTCGACGGCCGCTGGGACAATGCCGCCGTGGAAATCTGGCGCGTGAACTGGGCCGACACCAGCCAGCGCGTGCTGATGCGGCGCGGGGCGATCGGCCAGGTCCGGCGGGGCCGGGTGCAGTTCGTGGCGGAGATGCGCTCGCTGGCGCATGTGCTGGGCCAGAGCGTCGGGCGGACGTTTCAGGCCAGCTGCGATGCCATCCTCGGTGATGTGCGCTGCCAGGTGGACCTGAATGATCCTGCATATGCCGGCAGCGGAACGGTCGTAACGGCAAACGGGGATCGGAGCTTCACGGTCTCGGGCCTCTCGGCTTACGCCGACGGCTGGTTCGCGCTGGGCACCCTCACCTGGACCGCTGGCGCCAACGCGGGCCGCAAGGCCGAGGTTCTGACCCATGAGGTGGGATCGACCGACATCACCATCACCCTGCTGGAAGCCTCTGTGATCGCGATTGCCGCGGGCGATACCTTCGACATCACCGCAGGCTGCGACAAGCGGTTTGAGACTTGCAAGGCCAAGTTTGCCAATGCCGTCAATTTTCGGGGCTTCCCGCACATCCCGGGCCAAGACACCGTGATCCGCTATGCCGCGAAGGGCGAGGACAATGCGGGGGCGGTGCTGTGACCGCGGGGGCAGCGAAGATCATGCCCGCGCGGATCGTGAAGGCGGCGCGCGGCTGGCTCGGCACGCCCTATCACGACCAGGCCTCGGTCAAGGGGGTGGGCTGCGACTGCCTCGGCCTGATCCGGGGCGTCTGGCGCGAGGTCGTGGGCCCGGAACCGATGCCGGTGCCGCCCTATTCCCGAGACTGGGGCGAAGCCGGCCCACGCGAGGTGCTCGCCGAAGCGGCGCGGGCGGCGATGATCGAGATCGACGTGGCCGACGCCCGCACCGGCGACGTGGTGCTGTTTCGGATGCGTCAGGGGGCGATTGCCAAGCACGCCGGGATTCTCACAAAACGGGGGCAAAATATTCACGGCTCTATTCACTTCATCCATGCCTATGAACGCACGGGCGTCATCGAGGAGCTTCTGACCGATCCCTGGCGCCGGCGCATCGTCTTCGCCTTTCGCTTTCCCGTGAGCTGATCCGCCATGGCTTCGATCCTTCTTGCCTCCGCCGGCACCGCGCTGGGCGCCTCGATTGGTGGCGGCATTCTCGGTGTGTCCTCCGCGGTTATCGGCGGCGCCATCGGCTCCCTGGCGGGAACGCTCATTGACAGCTGGATCGTGTCGCAGCTCACCCCGGGCCAGCGGATCGAGGGCGCGCGGCTGGAAAACCTGGCGGTCACCACCTCGACCGAAGGCGCCGTGATTCCGCGCGTCTGGGGGCGGATGCGCCTCGGGGGCAACATCATATGGGCCACGGATTTCACCGAACATGTCAGCACCACGACGAGAGGCGCGGGCAAGGGCGGCGGCGGGCCGAAGGTCACGACCACCAGCTACACCTACACTGCATCCTTCGCCGTGGCGCTGTGCGAAGGGGCGATTTCGGGGATCGGGCGGGTGTGGGCGGATGGCAAGCCGCTGGATCTGAAAGATGCAACCTGGCGGCTTTACAAGGGGGATGAGGCGCAGCAGCCCGACCCGTTCATCGAGGCCAGGATGGGCGCCGGCAATGCCCCAGCCTATCGCGGCACCGCATACGTGATGTTCGAGGAACTCGACCTCACGCCCTTCGGCAACCGCATTCCGCAGCTCTCCTTCGAGGTGTTCCGCCCTCTGGTGGAGGCTGCCACCGCCGAGGGCATGGTGCGGTCGGTGACCATGATCCCGGGCTCCGGCGAGTTCGTCTACGCCACCGAGCCGATCTCGCGCGGCACCGGCGGCAACACGGCCTCCGAGAATGTCAACAACACCACCGGCAAGCCGGACATCTTGGCATCGCTCGAAAACCTGCGGGCGGCGGCGCCGAACATCGGGAATGTCTCGCTGGTGGTCAGCTGGTTCGGTCTCGACCTGCGGGCCGGGAACTGCGAGATCCGGCCCGGCGTCGAGACCGCGAGCAAGTTGACCGCGCCGAAGACCTGGAGCGTGAACGGTGTGGACCGTGCGAACGCCCACCTGATCAGCCTCGATACGCAAGGCCGCGCCAACTATGGCGGCACGCCGGCGGATTTCTCGGTGGTGCAGGCGATCCGGGAGGTGAAGGCCCGCGGCCTGCGCGTCACCTTCTACCCGTTCCTGCTGATGGACATTCCCGAGGGCAACACGCTGCCCGATCCTTACAGCGACAACGCCGCCTCAGTGGGCCAGCCGGCCCACCCCTGGCGCGGGCGCATCACCTGTTCGCCGGCGACCGGCTACGTCGGCATGGTCGACCAGACGACCGACGCGGCCACGCAGGTTTCCGCCTTCTTCGGCAATGCGCAGATCTCGGACTTCGCGGTGAGCGGTGAGACGGTTTCGTGGACCGGCGGCAATGACTGGGGCTATCGGCGGATGATCCTGCACTATGCCCACCTCTGCAAGGCGGCGGGCGGCGTCGATGCCTTGCTGATCGGCTCGGAGTTGCGCGGGCTGACCACGATCCGCGACAGCGCCACCGGCTTCCCGGCGGTCGCGGCCATGAAACAACTGGCGGCGGATGTGCGCGTCATTCTCGGGACCGGCACGAAGATCAGCTATGCCGCCGACTGGTCCGAATACTTCGGCCACCAGCCGCAGGACGGCTCCAATGATGCCCTGTTTCACCTCGACCCGCTCTGGGCCGACCCGGCGATCGACTTCGTCGGCATCGACAACTACCTGCCGCTCAGTGACTGGCGCGACGGCACGGACCATCTGGATGCTCAGGCCGGTTGGGCCTCTGTCCGCGATCTCGATTACCTCAGCGCCAATATCGAGGGCGGCGAGGGGTATGAGTGGTTCTATGCTTCCGACGCCGATCGGCAGGCTCAGGTCAGGACGCCGATCA
Source organism: Piezobacter thermophilus (assembly GCF_055386745.1). Lineage (NCBI taxonomy): Bacteria > Pseudomonadati > Pseudomonadota > Alphaproteobacteria > Rhodobacterales > Paracoccaceae > Piezobacter > Piezobacter thermophilus. Next base: position 3,264,764 of record NZ_AP042380.1, read on the forward strand.
GCGACGGCTTCTACAACGAGCCCTGGATGTTCCGCCCGAAGGACATGCGGAACTGGTGGCAGAACGTCCACCATGACCGCCTCGGCGGTGTGCGCTTCGGGTTTTTCCAGAATGCCGCCGACCCGGTGAGCTTTGACCCGAACCCTTCGACGGTTGCTATCACCGCCACCACCGGCACGTTCGGTCCATTCAGCAGCCCGGCCCGCATCGCCTCCGACGGGGCAACCTGGCACGGGGCCACGCCCGGGTATCGGACGCTCACGGTAGGCGAGCGGGTGACCATCACCGCCTTTGTTGCCCCCGGCACCTCCGGCGATTTCGCGCTGTATCTCGCGCTGGGCGGCGGCGCCGATCATGCTTCCTACTTCGGCACCATTGGCGGCTGGGAGAACACCGCACCCGGGGCGCACACCATCAACGCCACGAGCCAGGCGGAAGTGTCTCCGGGGCTGTGGAAGATCACCATGGACGTCACTGCCGGCCTCGATGGATCGGCCGGCTTCCGCATCGGCCCGCGCTCGGCGACGATGGGCGAGGACATCCTGGTCTACGGGGTCGAGGTGCTGCCCTTTGGCCAATCCACCACTGGCTGGGTGCCGCAAGCCAAGCCCATCCGCTTCACCGAGTTCGGCTGCCCGGCCGTCGACCGGGGTACCAATCAGCCGAACGTGTTCTTTGACCCGAAGTCCTCGGAAAGCGCCCTGCCGTATTTCTCGCGCGGCTGGCAGGACGAGGCGGTGCAGCGGGCCTATGTTGTCGCGATGCTCGGCTATTGGGGCGATGCGACCAAGAACCCGGTCTCGAGCGTCTACGGCGCGCCGATGATCGAGATCGCCGAAGCCGCGCTCTGGACCTGGGACGCGCGGCCATACCCGGATTTCCCGGCGCGTGCGGATATCTGGTCGGATGCCTCCAACTGGCGTCTCGGGCACTGGATGGGCGGACGCCTCGGGCAGGTCTCGCTCGGTGCGCTGGTGCGGGACCTGTGCCGGGCGGCGGGGCTCGATGCCAGCCTGGTGGACGCCTCCGAGCTTTCTGACATCGTGCCGGGCTTCACCGTGGCCGCACTCGAAAGTCCGCGCGCCTCGATCGCGGTGCTGGCTCGTCACTTCGGCTTCGATGCCGCCGAGAGCGGCGGGAAGATCGTGTTCCGGGTTCGGGGGCGGGCGGCGGCCATGACCATCACACCGGACCAGCTGGTCGGCAATGGTCAGGCCGAGGTCATGGAACTGACGCGCGGGCAGGAGACCGAGCTGCCGCAAGCGCTCAAGTGGCAACTGGTGCGGGCCGACGAGGAATATGACGCGGCCACGGTCGAAGCGCGCCGCAGCACCGTCCAGGCCGCACGGGTGTCCTCCGAGACCTTCCCGCTTGCCGTTTCACTCGAGGAAGCCGACCGGCGCTGCCGCCGGGCGCTGCTGGAAGCCTGGGTGGGGCGCGAGACGCTGACGGCAAAGCTGCCGCCCTCACGCCTCGCGCTGGACCCGGGCGCCGTAATCGCTCTCGAGCATGACGGGCGCAGCATCGACTACCGCCTCACCCGCATCGCCGATGCCGGTTCGCGCGCCATCGAGGCGATCCGCACCGATGCTGCCCTTTACGACCTGCCGCCGGGCGAGCCCCGCGCGCCGCAGCTTGCCACCCCCACGGTCTTCGGCCCGGCCGAGGTGGCGCTCATGGACCTGCCGCAGTTGCACGACACGATCCCGGCGCATCGCCCGTATGCCGCTGTCTTCGCCAGACCTTGGTACGGCACCGGGGCCGTCTGGCGCAGTGCCGACACCTCCGGCTTCCAGCTGCTCGATACCATCGGCGCGTCTGCTCGCATGGGGGTTCTGGCGGCCGACCTGCCTGTCGGGCCGCTCTGGCGCTTCGACATGGGCAACGAACTGCTGGTGGACCTCACCTCGGGCACGCTGGCTTCGGTCACCGATACCGAGCTTCTCAATGGCGCGAACGTACTTGCGGTCGAAAGCGCGACGGGTGCCTGGGAGATTGTCCAGTTCGGGAGCGTGGAACTCGTGGCAACCGGGCGCTACAAGCTCACCCGCCTGCTGCGCGGCCAGCGGGGCACGGAAGATGCTATGGGCAATCCGACCCCGACCGGTACGCGGGTGGTGATCCTCAACACCGCCATCCAGCCGCTTTCCATCGCCGAGGCCGATCTCGGCATCCCCTGGAACTGGCGCGTCGGTCCCGGCAATGCCGCGCCCTCCGACGCCATCATGCAGGCGCTCACCTTCACGCCGAACGGGCGCGGCCTGAAGCCCTTCGCCCCAGCGCAGGCCAGGATGCGGCGCGAGGCGAACGGAGATCTTGCCATCCGCTGGATCCGCCGCGACCGGGCGCTCTCGGCCGACAGCTGGGTGCTGGCCGATGCGCCGATGTCCGAGGCATCGGAAAGCTATGATCTGGAGATCTTGAGTGGCGGGGCCGTGGTGCGCACTGTTACCGGCTTGAACAGCCCGGCCTTCACCTACACCGCCGCCGACCAGACCGCCGACTTCGGCGGGCCTGTCACCAGCGTTGACGTCCGCATCTTCCAGATCGGCGCGCTGGGCCGCGGCGTGCCGCTTGCCACTACCCTCACCGTCACGGAGACCGTCTGATGACCACCCCGAACCTCGCCCTGCCGCTGCTCGCCGCCGCCCAGGCCCAGAAGCATGTCACCGTCAACGAAGCCCTCGCGCAGCTCGACGGGCTGGTGCAGCTTGTCGTGAAGGACCGGGATCTCGCCACGCCGCCGCCCAGTCCCGTCGAGGGAGACCGCTACATCGTGGCCGCCGCGGCCACTGGGCCCTGGACCGGCTGGGGCGGTGATGTTGTGCTGTTCTCCGGCGGGGCATGGGTGCGGCTCACACCCCAAGAAGGCTGGCGGGTCTGGATCGAGGACGAAAGCGTGCTGGTCGTGCGCGTGAGCGGGGCCTGGCTCACGCTCGACGCCGCCCTGAACCTGTTGGTCCGCAGCCCTGCCGTCGAGGTGGCCCGGGGGGCGAGCGGGGCCGCCATCGGGCTGCATGTAGTCGAGGAATTGCTCTCGGGCCTTACCGGCGCCTCCGTCACCTCGACCATCGCCATTCCCGACCGCGCCATCGTGCTGGCGGTCTCGACCCGCACCGTCGCGGCCGTGCTGGGCGCCACCTCGTGGGATTGCGGCATCGCCGGCGAGCCCGCCAAGTTCGGCGGCTCGCTCGGCATCGCCGCCGGCAGCACCAACGTGGGCGTGATCGGCCCGCAGGCCTACTATGCGCCCACTCCGATCGTGCTCACCGCCAATGGCGGCAGTTTCACCGGCGGCGAAGTGCGCATTGCGATCCAGTATCTGCTGCCGACAGCGCCGGCCGCCTGATCCGACACCACCATGAGGAAACAATCATGACACCACCGTCGAAGGACGCGGGCTTCGTCCGCATGCCCGAAGAGGATTTCGAGGCCATCCTCGCCCGTGCCGCCGAAAAGGGTGCCCGCAAGGCACTCGCCGATGTCGGCCTCGAGGGCCCGGAAGCCGCCATCGACATCCGTGACCTTCGCACCCTGCTCGCGAGCCTCCGCATGGCGCGGCGCACCGCCTGGCAGACCATCGTGCGGCTCGTCACCACCGGGCTGTTGCTGGCGCTGATCGCGGGGGTGGCGGTGAAACTCAAGATCTTCGGAATTGGAGAATGAACATGGAGGTGGACGAGATTGCCCGTGAGATCGTTGCGCGCGAGGGCGGTTTTGTGATGGACCCGGATGACCCCGGCGGCGCCACGAAATACGGCGTGACCATCGGCACCATGCGCGCGCTGGGCCTGGACAAGACAGGCGACGGGCAGGTGACGGTCGAGGACGTGAAGGCGCTCACCCGGGCCGATGCCATGCGGATCTTCAGGGAGCGGTATTTCCACGGGCCCCGCATCGATCTGCTGCCAGGGCCATTGCAGCCCTCGGTGTTCGACATGCAGGTCAATGCCGGCAGCAATGCGGTGCGCCTCCTGCAGCGCCTGCTGGCCGAGTTCGAGGAGCCGGTGACGGTGGACGGGCTGATCGGGCCGCAGACGGCTGAGGCCGCAAGGCGCGCCTTTGAGAAGGCCGGGCGCTACCTAGTGGACGCCTACGCCATTGCCCGGCGGAACTACTATTTCCGTTTGGCCGATCGCAAGCCGCGCTTGCGCAAGTTCGCTCGCACCCGGGCCGGCACCAAGGGCGGCTGGATCAAACGGGCAGAAGAGTTCATGCGGCCGCGTTACCGGATGACCGAAACCGAGTTTGCAAAGAGGGTGAAATCATGGGGTTGATCCAGAGCCTGTTCGGCTGGCTGTTCGGCGGCGGGCTGAAGGACGTGCGCCAGACGGTCGAGACCTTCCGCCCGAACGCTGAGGTGGAAGCGCAGCGGACGGCCGAGTTCCAGGCTGCCGCGCTCAACCAGTTTGGCGCCGAGTTCGGCAATCGTCGTGGCTTGTTCGACCGCATGATCGATGGTCTCAACCGTCTGCCGCGACCGGCCATGGCGCTGGGCGTGCTATTCCTGATCGGCTCGGCCATGGCCGACCCCGTCTGGTTCGCCTCCCGCATGCAGGGCCTCGCGCTGGTCCCCGAGCCGCTGTGGTGGCTGCTCGGTGCTATCGTCAGCTTCTACTTCGGCGCCCGCCACCAGGTGAAGGCGCAGGCGTTTCAGGCATCGCTGGCCGAAACACTGGTTCGCACGCCGCAGGTGGTGCGCAATATCGAGGCGATCCGGGCGTTGCGCGCCGACAGCCCTGGTGTGGCGGATGTGGGGCCCGAGGCCGAGGTGGCGCTGGGCGTGATCGAGTCAAGTAACAACAGAGCGGTGCAGGATTGGCGAGTTCAGTAGTTCCCTGATTGCGCCCGGCGCACTGGGTTTCAGCAGAGGAATTCACACGCGACTGGCACCTTAAACGGCCCGCAATAGCCCATTCTTTTGGAGCTTTGCCAAAGCCGAGCCAACAATCTCCACGGCCTCGTCAACATCTTGATCGGTTGTATCTTTTCCCAAGCTGAATCTAATCGAAGACGCTGCTTGCTCTTCGGTCAACCCGATCGCTCTTAGCACATGGGAAACCTCCGGTGTCCCGCTTGTACATGCTGAACCCGTTGAGGCGGCAAGGCGCGGTTGAATTGTGCTGAGTAAATCATGGGCATCGACTCCCGAAAAGCCAATATTGGCGTTTCCAGAATGCCTCTCTGCGGAGAGGGCAGGCCCGTTTATCCATATTTCGCACGGCAGTTTGCGGAGTTTTTCAACAAACCGGTCTCTTCTCTGAGACAGGGATACGCGATCTCTAGCCGCTGAATCCGCGGCAGCGTATTTTGCAGCCGCGCCGAATCCGACGCACAAAGGCATCGGTACCGTTCCTGAGCGCAAGCCATTCTGCTGCCCCCCACCATATATTATCGGTTCAAGAAACGGCTGCACATCGCGCTGCACATACAACGCTCCGATCCCCATTGGTCCGTACATCTTATGCGCCGAAAGGCTGAGAAGATCGACATCTTGAGAAATGGTCGAAAGATCCATGGCGCATGCCGCCTGGGCACCATCACAATGAAAATAGGCCCCGACCCGGTGGGCTAGGCGCCCGATTTCAGCGATGTTCTGAACTGTCCCGATCTCGTTGTTCACGGCCATGATCGACACAATAAGGACGTCTTCATCAAGCTGGGTCTCGAGAAATTCGAGATCGATCCGGCCCTTGCTGTCCACGGGGATCAGCACGACTTCATAACCAAGTTGATCCCGAAGAATGCGCCCTGTTGCCAGCACACATTTGTGCTCGGTTGCGCCAAGTAGGATCCGTTTGCGCTGGCTGTTGATTGCCCGTCTTCCAAGCCCCAACAGCGCAAGGTTGTTTGCTTCGGTTGCTCCTGATGTGAAAACGATCTCGTCAGGGTCGCATCCTACGAGCGTACTTACTTCAGTCGCTGCTTGTTCGATGGCTTGGCTCGCCTTCCACCCAACTATGTGGTCCGTCGCGTGCGGGTTCCCGAAGTGTGCCGTGAAATATGGCTGCATCGCATCGAGAACCGCAGGGTCGAGTGGTGTAGTGGCTTGATGGTCAAAATATAGCGTATCGCAGATTTTCATTTTGTTACAACTACTTATGTTTCTTCTGAGGTCTGCATGGAGGACATAAGTCTATATCCCTGGAGCGGTTCTCCAGTTGACTGTAGCACATCGTCAGCGGTAAGGTCGAGCTGGATCGATCATCCAGTAGCAATGACTTGAAAGTTGAGAGGCAATGGCGCGCGGCCCAATTTACCTAGACACGTATAAACCGCAATTTTCTGGACATGAAACCTTTCCTCTACGTTACGGATGGCTGAAAAAGGCATTCGATGCGGTTTCTGAGTGCGATGGGCAAGCCAATAATCGTGTAGTTTTTACCGGCGATGACGCAATTGCGCGATTTGGCGTTGGGAAAAATATGGTTTCCTCGATGCGACATTGGGCAATTGCGGCGGGGGTCATTAAGGAAGGATCGGAGCCGAATTCTCTTGAAACGACGGCCATGGGGCGAATGTTATTCGGCCAACATGGTATTGACCCATATTTGGAACACCCGGCAAGTTTGTGGTGGGTGCATTGGAACTTGTCAGGAAGACCGGAAAAAACAACATGGTATTGGAGCTTCAACAATTTCTCAGGAGCAACCTTTGAGCGCGAGGGGCTTGTGAAAGCCATTGAGAAGGTTGCGAAAAACAGAGATTGGTCGCGGGTCGCGACGACAACAATCAAGCGGGATGTCGAGTGCTTTCTGCGGACATACGCAGCGAGGCCCGCCTCGGCAAAGGCAACCCCTGAAGACACATTGGAGTCACCGCTAGTCGAGCTCGGGCTGATAAAGGCTGTTGGGAAAAAAGACGGCTTTCGTTTTGTTCGAGGCCCGAAGTCAACGCTGAGCCCGGGTGTCTTTTTGTATTCATTGATTGAGTTCTGGCAGGGGTACACGACCGCGAATACACTTTCGTTTGAGGTCATTGCTCACGAACCTGGATCTCCTGGCCGCGTATTTCTTCTGGATGAAAACGACGTTGTGGATAGGTTGCTTGAACTGGAAGAGTTTACCGGTGGGGCGTTTAGATGGTCCGAGACAGCGGGGCTGAAGCAGGTGCTGCGGGACGGCGAGGTCGATCTCGGCGAGGCGCTAAAATATGTGGCTCTTGATTATCCAAAAGTCGATTGCAGGGAGGTTGCGTGAAAGTGCTGGCCGATAAAGTACGTGTAGCCCGACGATTTCAACGATCGATCCGGATTGATAGCGATCACAATGACCCGCAGGCCCTCGAAGGGTTTGTTTGCCCCAAGTCATCAGCTGAGGTGTTGGCTGCCATGGCGCACCATGTTTCTGAGACCGGGCATGGTGCGTTCACTTGGACCGGACCATATGGCAGCGGCAAATCAAGTTTGGTTGTTGCGCTCAGTGCGCTGCTCGGCGGAAATGAAGAGCTGGCCCAAACTGCCACCGCTTCCATAGGTCAAGATACCGCCGGAAAGGTTTTGGAGGCTATGCCGCCGAAATCAAAGGGGTGGACGGTCTTGCCGGTTGTCGGTCGTAGGGCGGACGCATGCCAAGTGATCGGGGAGGCGCTCCTTAAGCAGAAATTGGTCAAGAAAAAGCGAGACGAACATTGGACCGACGCCAAGGTCGTTTCGTCCTTGGTCGCCCTGTCAGAAAAGGCGCCCGACCAAAAGGGCGGGTTGATCCTTTTTATCGATGAAATGGGCAAATTTCTCGAAGCCGCTGCGCAAGAGGGTTCCGACGTTTATCTGTTTCAGCAGCTTGCGGAAGCAGCTTCTCGCAGCGCTGGCCGGCTCATCGTTGTTGGTATTCTCCACCAGTCATTCGAGGAATACGCAAACAGGCTTTCACGCGAAATGCGTGATGAGTGGTCGAAGATCCAAGGGCGGTTTATCGATCTTGCGGTAAATGCGGCCGGTGAAGAGCAGATCGATATGATCTCGCGTGCCATAGAGAATGGGCGCCAATCCTCCAAGCCGGGAAAGTTGGCAAGACTTGTTGCCTCTGAGATCAAGCGGCAAAGACCATCCGCATCAAATTCATTGCCGAAGACGTTGGAAGGATGCTGGCCGCTGCATCCCGTGGTCGCCTGCTTGCTCGGGCCAATTTCGCGCCGCCGCTTTGGCCAGAACCAACGAAGCATTTTCGGGTTCCTGAATTCTGCAGAACCTTTCGGGTTCCAGGACTTTCTTCGCAGTTATCCTCAAGGGGCTCTCTATGAACCTGATCGCTTGTGGGACTACTTACGGGTGAATTTGGAGCCGTCAATCCTGGCCTCGCCAGACGGCCATCGCTGGGCGACAGCGGCCGAGGCAATAGAACGATGCGAGGCTTTTGGCGGCACGGAGCTTGAGATCAAGCTTCTAAAAACCATCGCAGTAATCGATCTGTTCAAGGAGCGCTCTGGTCTTATTCCAAGCGAGGAACTTCTTCAGGTATGCTCTGGCTCTGCTGAGGAAGCGGAAGTCCGGGAAGCGCTGTCCAGACTCAGCGGATGGTCGCTGATTATCTACCGAAAATTTGCAAATGCATATGCGGTTTTTGCGGGTAGTGACTTTGATATTGATAAAGCCGTGCAGGAAATACTGCAGAACATAACCGAACTGGACTTCGGTGTATTCCAGCGATTTGCAGTCATTCCGCCACTTTTGGCGAAAAGGCATTATCATGAAACCGGTGCACTTAGATGGTTTGAGGTTGAGGTCGTTCCCTTGAGTGACCTAAGCCATCGTGCCAAAAATTTCTCTCCTCGAGCCGGGACCATAGGGCAGTTTCTCTTGGCGGTGCCAACGGAGGGAGAGAGCGAAGACATTGCCCGCCAGCTATGCCAAGAAGCCGCAGAAATCTCTCGTGACTGGGATACAGTTATCGGCTTGTCCGAGAGGGCTTGGGCGATAATCGATCTTGCGAGGGAGTTGATCGCGCTCGGTGAAGTTCAAGACGAGCATCCTGATCTAGCCGGTGACGCCGTGGCCCAGCGAGAGGTGGATGTGCGTTTTTCCGCGTTGCGGGGGCAACTTGAAGAAGAGGTGCGCCGCGCATTTGATAGCGCGACTTGGTATCTTAGGAATGAGCAACCTCGCCGCCTGCATCAGGCGGAATTGAATAATGTCGCATCCGAACTTGCGTCACAGCGTTTCCCGCATGCGCCCCGCCTGAACAATGAGTTGCTCAATCGGATTAAACCCTCGAGCAATGCGATCGCGGCTCAGAATGCTCTGCTGCGCGCCATGGTTTCAAACGCTGGCCAGGCGCGACTTGGCATACAAGGGTTCCCGGCTGAGGGCGGTCTTTTTGCGTCACTTCTGGAGGCAACCGGTCTGTACGCAGAAACGGAAGATGGCTGGAAATTTTGTGCGCCAAATGAAGCGGATGATCCTTTCCGGCTTGCGGCACTTTGGCAAGCCGCGACCGAACTGCTTAAGTCCGCCGAGGACCGCACGGTCAGCATAAGCGAGATCTATCAGCTTTGGTCAGAACCGCCCTTTGGCGTCAAAGACGGCATAATGCCAATTCTTGCGGTGGCTTTTGTCCTGTCGCGGAGTGATAAGATTGCCCTCTATCGCGAGGGAGTTTTCCAAGCGAAATTCAAAGATATTGATGTTGAGATATTGGCAAAGGACCCAACAGCTGTCCAGCTTCGATGGATGGACCTCTCCGCGCTTTCGCGACGTTTGTTGTCTAGCATGGCCGACATTGTGCGTGAACTGGATGCAACCAACAACCTGAGGAATCTCGCGCCGATCGACGTTGCTCGTGGATTGATTGCGATCTTTGATCGCTTACATCCCTGGACGAAGCGAACGATGCAGCTTTCTGCCAACGCAATTCGTGTGCGGGATCTTTTCAAGCTGGCCAATGATCCAAACAAGTTCCTTTTTGATGATATCCCAGCGGCCTTCGGTCAGCGCGGCTCTTTGGACGATGACGCAGCACTCGATTGGATCGTGAACGACGTGCGTGATGGTTTGACCGAACTCGTCCAAGCATACCCTTCGATGGTTCGGCGCCTAAATGATTTAATGCTTTCCGAACTTCAGGTGCCGAACGCCTCGCGAAAGGCGCTTGCTGAGCTTCGCTCGCGCGCCGAGAACATCAAGCAGCTGAGTGGAGATTTTCGCCTTGAGGCGTTTGTGAACAGGATCTCCAGCTTTAAGGGCGAACTTGAAGACATCGAAGGTATTGCCAGCCTGGCAGCCAACAGGCCTCCCCGGGATTGGACGGACTCAGATTTTGACCGAGCGGCGGTTGAGCTGACTGACTTGTCTCAACAATTTGTTCGCTGTGAAAATTTTGCTCGCGTTAAGGGCCGAACTGATAAGCGTCAGGCTATGGCCGTGGTCGTAGGCATCAACGGACGTCCAACGCCAGTTCACGCGGAATTCGAGGTGGCCGACTCTGAGCGGCAGGAACTGGAAGAAATCATCGCCCATTTGGAAGAAGCGTTAGGTGGTGCCACCGCTAGACGAAACCTGGTATTGGCCGCGCTTGCCGAACTTAGCTCACGTTATATTTCCGCTGAGGCCGGAACTGATGGCAGCGAAACAGAGATGGCATCATCATGAGCACACCAAAAGAAAAACATGTCTTGGGCTTGTCGGGTGGGCGCGATAGCGCCGCTCTCGCAGTCTATATGCGGCAACACTACCCTGAGCTGGATATCGAGTATTTCTTTACCGACACGGGTAAAGAATTACCTGAGGTCTACGAATTTCTCGGACGTCTAGAAGGTTTTCTTGGCAAGCCGATCCTACGCCTGAACCCAGACCGCGATTTTGATTTCTGGCTGAAGCAGTACAACAACTTTCTTCCGTCACCGCAGACCCGCTGGTGCACGAGACAGCTGAAGCTTCGTCCTTTTGAACATTGGCTTCGGCCGATTTTGGAAGAGGGGACGCATGTTTTTAGCTACGTGGCGATCCGGGCCGACGAAGAATATCGAGAAGGGTATAGTTCCAAGCACAAGAACCTAAAGATCCTTTTGCCGTTCAAAGAGGCAGGGATCGATAAGCCCGGGGTTCTCGACATTCTTGAAGCTTCGGGTTTAGGGCTTCCCCGCTATTACGACTGGCGTTCCCGTAGTGGTTGCACGTTCTGCTTTTATCAACAGAAGATCGAGTGGGTGCGCCTGAAAGAGCAGCATCCAGAAGCTTTCGAGGAAGCGAAGTCATATGAAAAAAACGCGGTTGCTCAGGGCTCCCCATTCACTTGGTCACAGGGCGAGTCCCTTGAGGAACTTACACGCCCGGAAAGAGTAAAGCAGATCAAAGAAGACTATGAAAAACGCCTGGCCCGACTAAAGGCCAAGCGGCAGTTAAATCCGCTTCGGGACGATGATGACAACATCGATATTGATGAGCTGTTTGGGCAGGCTAAGGTTTGTTTAGCTTGCCATAAGTGAGCTTGCATCACCGCTTCCGGGATACTTCTGCGCGAAGTCAAAACCTCTAAATTTCTGGACCGGAATAGCGAGCGATTTCGGTTCCTTTCTGAAGGTCGAAAGAGCCGACGGGTTGGCGGTATTCGCTTGGGAGAAAGTGCAGCAGCCAATTTCGCAGTGTTTTCCAGTGCTGGTCGTTATCATAGGCACGGTAATCTTTGGGAACATGAGTGGAAATAAATTCTCTTCCCTCATCTGGAGAGACCGGTTTGTGCGCAATTTTTTCAAGCTCCTGAACCAATGGTGATTGCCTTAGGAGCGCAGCGACGTATTTATTAAAATGAAACTCAGAAAGGTGCTTTGGAATGCGCAGCGCGGCGATGTCGCGTTTTCCCGCTTCTAATGTCCAACCGACGATGCGATCGGTCTGGGTGTCAGTGAAAATTTGAAACATTAGCTCCGGTCGGGAACACAGTGGCAACCAATATCCTGCTGGGATCGATTGTTCGTCGCCTGCGGGGGATTCTTCAGCAATATATACGGTTCCTTCAGTATCCAGCTCTTCAGCTGCGTGCGCAAGCTCATCCCTCAGCTCTTTTGTGGCTTCAATCGCGGTGGAAAACACAAGTTTTTCGAACTCTTTAAGTCGTTTGAGCTTGGTCTCGACGTCAACTAATAGTTCCAAGTTGGAAGGCATGGCCCATCCCATGCCTCTCTTGGTAAGGTTGGCGGATCCGACGAGGCATGCGTCATCGACACGATAGTATTTTGCATGGAGAGCCGGTTGCACATACAGTGATGCTCCATCTCGGTCCTTAACCAGATCGAAAATCTCGAGGTCGCTGACGCCAGCTAATATCTCCTCTACCCTCCAACGTGTTACGCACCTCACAGACGTTACACTTGACGGTATCGCCTCCAATACTAGTCGCATCGCATCACGTTTTATGAAGGGTGCGATTAGTATCACCTCTCTCTTGCCGCTGCGGCAAAGATTAATGAGCTCTGCTCCTGGTAAGAGCATCTTTCAGTCCTCTTCGCCGATGAAGTTCTTAGCCATCTTTCCCCACTCGTGACGTATATCACGAATTTTTTCGCGTGAGGGATAGTCTTCCTCTTCGTATCGGGCCCATGCTGCGAGGAGTAACTTCAAAGTATCGGAAGCATTTTCAATTCGATTAACAAGCTGACTGGGTGTTGCCTCGGAAATATCTGTATCCAGTACTCGCACAAGTTTTTCGTACGCTGGGTGGCGGGTGTTGAAAACGATTTCCGTTACGCCGCCTGGGCGAATGTCTACATTGAAAAATGCCTGGGAGTCAGCTTCCGCGGTTACAAAAATCAGCTTTCTGCCCCGTGATTTCACCGCTTGAGCAATTTCACGGGCGACATCTTCATTATATTTTTTGTTCTTAATTAGGTCCTCGGTCAGAGCATTCTGTGCCTCGTCGTCAAAATGTTCTTCGTCAGTCTCCGTTTTGTATCCTTTTTCAGCACGGGCTTTCCACTTTGCCGTGGCAGTGTCTTCAACGCCAACGGCGTCGTGTCGCTTTCCGCCACCTCGGATCCCTTTGGTCTGATCCTGCAAGCGTTTTCGGATTTGAGCGAGTTGATCGCGGATATAATTGACGATATCTACGATAAGGTAGCGTGTATCGCCCTCCTCCTCGAGCCTCGATTTGAAGTCCATATAGCTTTCACCTGGCTCGGCTTCAGTTTCCCAATTGAAATGCGACATATGTGAAAAGACTGTGGCGGCTTGCTTGTTGTTCGTCACGCCAAAAACCTCATCTAGCGCGGGGGGAAATTCCACCTCTACACCCCACCAACGTTCACGTGGGTCATAGCCAATTGCCCAAGATCCGTCGAGTTCGAGCTCCCGGCCAGCTCTCACGATCGAGACACCGATATTCTTCCCCGCATGCTTGCCATAGGGTGTATGGCCCCTGTCTGTCCCGTCATTTGGGATGGTCTCCGGGCGTGCCCATGACATCCGTACATGGACGCTGTGCGATTCACCGTCATATTCGATGGAGAATACGCGATGTTGTTCGCCCCAAACTTGGAACATCGGCTGCTCGTCGAATGGTGCAGGCGTTGACGAGGGTGCCATGAGGTACATCGGATCGTTCACTCGTACTCTCTTCTCGAAGGTCGGTTTGTCGTTTTCTACCTCTAGCGCGACAAGCCGAATATCTGTTTTTCCTTCATGGATAAATTTGCGATACATTCGGCCAACCAAGGTCTCTGTATTTTCCAAGGTGGCCCGGGCACTCTTCCACGTGAGACGGTACTCTTCGAGATTGCTCCAGATGATTAGTGTTCCGGTCGTACCGATCTCGTCCGATCTGTCACGCCACTCTGACGGAACCGAACGCGGCTCTGGTGTCGGTACATGCCGGTTTCTTCCAGCCTCGATGTCGTCCAAGTCAAGAAAGGAGTATATGGCGTTATCCGGCCCGTTTTGCCAAGTCCAGACTTCTACACGCCGACATTGGGATATTGAGGCATTGGGAAGGCCCATCCCAAACCTTCCTATCCCGCTTCTATCGTTCAAATGAGTACCGTTGCCAAACTGTAGCGCGAGCCGTAACACAGTTGCATCCATTCCAGCGCCGTTATCCAGCACCGCAATCTCAGCAATTCGGCGGCGCGTTCGTTTGTTAATTTGAACGGGCTTCTCTACGCAGAAAACTTCAACAGAGGTAGCTCCTGCTTGAATTGAATTGTCGATAAGTTCGGACAGGGCATATGCAGTATTTTTGTACCCGCTGTCACGCATAGCTTTGACAGCCAGTGACGGGGGGATTACTTCACCATCGAGCTTATCTTCAATGGCTGTTTCTGTACTATGAGTATTCACGCCACACATCCTCCCAATTCCTAAATGCTTCATTGACGTTGCCAAACCCAGGCAATTTTGTGTCGACCACGGTGACGATTTCTGCCGTTTTGTTGCCACCAGCACGGGGGCCTCTAGTCGCCCTTCCGACCATTTGACTGTACAAAACGAGGGATTTTGTTGGGCGCGCAATAACGGCCGCACTCGTGCGCGGCGCATCGAATCCGGTTGTCAGAACCCCGAAATTACATAAAACCATTGGCCGAGCGCTATCGCTCTTGAACTGACGAACGATGCGCTCTCTTCTCGCAGTGGGCGTTTCACCCGTGATAAGCTTCGCATCGTGTCCACGCGCGATAAGTAGCCCCGCGATTAGGTGGGCGTGCTGAACGGAAGCCCCGAAAACGATGATCCTTTTATGCCTATGCAATAGGTCCTCAATAGCTTGAATAATCATAAAATTGCGCGCGCCGTTCTCCGAAATTCTATCGAGAACTTCGCTGGGTATATCGATGCTAGCCTCTACAGCTTCCGCCTCTTTTGGTGATAAGCCTAGGTCGCCGTCAAACCGAATAGACGAAAATGTTGGTTCGGCCAGATAGCCTTCTGACATAAGAAAATCGACAGGATCTCGATAGCCCGGGACCTTGAGCGTAACTTTAGTGTTGCCGAAAAAATCTGATAGTTCGGCATCAGCCGCTTTGTCATTCCACGTGCGCCCCGGTGTTGCCGTCAGACCAAGTAATTGATTTTCAGGTTGCTTGGTGTAGAGGGCCTCAATCAGAGATCGATAAGTTCGGGCAATCGCTTGATGGGCTTCGTCCACAACTGTCAGGCTGGCTCTGTCCCCTAGCGAGATCAGTGCATTTTGATCCCGGGTATAGGCTGAGTATAACTTCGCAAAACCAGCTACTAGAACTCCGTTACGTACCTTATCCAAGTCGACGTTTCGATCTCCCCAAAATCTATATACAGTGACCGGTTGATCTCCTAGCACCCGCCAGCATTTTTCAAAATCCTCTGCCGCCTGTTCCAATAGTTCGCGACTATTCGCTAGCCAGCATATGACTGTCGGCCCATGGTCAATGAGATGTCTCGCAATGATATGCATTGCCGTGCGTGTTTTGCCGGCGCCGGTGGGCATATGTACCACAACCTTGTTGGGGTAGTTCCCAAGCGCTGTTCGCGCTCTTTGTGCTACGTCTCGCTGATAGGAGAATAGGCCGTACTGGGGCTCAACTTTCGCTGATGCCGGTTTTCGCACTGTCTGTGCCGTTGGGTCTTCAGTTATTCCGAAGAAAGAAAGAAGAACACGAATTTTGTCGGGTTTGTTTGTGAGGTTGAATTTTTTTAGCGAGGCATAGTAATTTCCCGTGGCATTTAATCCCAATTTTTCTGTGAGTTCTTGTGCCTTCTCTAAGCTCAAGTTGTCGAAAAATATATTCCTCGTGGCCTGGTCTAGGACACTTTTCGGGTTGTTGTTGCCGTACAGGACGTTTGCGACATTCCGAAGTGTGTCGTCTGAGGGTGTTGACGCCATGAGTTGGCGTAGGGTTTCAACTAGTTCTTCTCCGAGCAGGCGGCAAAGCTCAGCATGGCTCATTCCATCGATAACATGCTCTACCGATATGCCCGGCGCCGTTATGTTCTGCCCAAATGAAGTCACCGGTGGCCCCTCCAAAGGAGTTGAGGTCGGATTTCGAGTTCTGATCGCATCTGGTTTGTTTCATCTCTCCGTCTATTCTGCCTGGTCAAAGGAACCCGAGAGCGCAAAAAACATTCGGCTGGTTTACCCAGCCCGCGCAGCGATTCTGCGTGCGTCCTTCTGGTTGTGATCTTTTCGGCCGGTTCCTCGGCTGCCTCGAGCGACCACTTCGCCTCATTGGCCCGATAGATCGCGCCATTCGATCTGCGATCATGGCCTAGGAACTTCGGTGAGATCAGTTCGTTCCAAGCAGTTTTACTTCCTCCTTGGATGAACCCCGGCACCCTATCCCTGGGCGGAGCGAACATGGCCCTATCGCCATTGGATGTGCCGCCTTTTGGGGTGAGGGAACGCATCTGGTTGGCAAGGGCGTCAGGCATGGACAGACTCTATGTGAGAAATGGAATCGCGGCGTTTTCCCAAGAGCTTATATCGGCGTGGCGAGCTTTGCAGCAAGAATCCGCTTTCGGTTGTGCGGACGGCCACGGCGATGAGTGATGCGGGCTTGCCAGCTAGGCGAGGGCCGGCGACCTTCAATAACGGCCTTCCGTTATTGAAGTTTCAAGGGTTATCCTTGAATAAGACCTGACTGTGGGATCATGTCGGCCGGGCATGCTCATGCGCGTATCAGCGGATCGTCTGTTGCCGTGCAAGGGCAACATGCGCAATGTTCTCATCGCCTGAGGCCGAGGCCGTCATGGCCGAGGATTGCGGAACTCTGAGAAAGCTGGCCGAATGACCGGTCGGCGGGCTGTCTAAGCAGGGTTCGTTGGTTTGTGCGGCGTGTATGCGCAACCAAATCACTCTACGCGCAATTATCAGGGGTATGCGCAACATTGGCTGCGCAGAAAGAAGCGGCGCAATATTGCGCGGATAGAGCATCTGGGCACCTGATTACCCTGTGTGGATAATGGCATGTGCACCCGGGAGCGCCCCTTCACTTTATTATCTTATCTGGATTTTCCGTATAGAGTGGGCATCATCCTCATAACGTAGGGCCTGACCCCATGAAAATCATGACCGCATCTGCCTCAGGCAAGGAATTCGGCCGCTATCTGGACGCCGTGCAGCGCGAACCGGTGGCCATTACCAGGAAAAAACGTCCGGTCGCGGTGACGGTTTCCCTCCAGGACCAGGAAGAGCTGATCCGGATGCGCATTGACCAAGGCATTGTCAAAGGGCTGGACGATGTCGAAGCCGGGAGCTTCGAGGAAATGGGTGACGAGGTAACAGCGGCCCGCGTCGCCCGCTTCAAGGCACGGTTCCTCTCCGAGGGATGAAGGTCGTCATTCCCAAGGTGGCCAGCGAAAGCCTGTGGTCCGTTTACCTGTCTCACTTCGAGTATTTGCAGAACTATACCGATCAGTTTCAGTACGAGATCGACCGCTTCATCGTCGAGAGCCTCAAGGCCAATCCCCTGCTCGGGCATGTTTACCGTGAGGAACGCGGCATTCGCCGGCTGATCTTCCAGAAGCGTTACAACATCTATTACACTGCGCGGGATGACGTCGTCTTCGTCCTGTTCGTTTTCGACGGGCGCATGGACATCAACAGCCAGCTGCGGGAACGGGGCCTGAATGTCGATGCTCTGCTTGAGGGGTGGGGCGCCGCGAGGCTTGCACGATGCCACTTTCTTCTGGCTTGGCCGGGGTATCTCGGTTTGGTGTTTCCGATTGCCCCCTGCGGAGAATACATGCTATTAACGCCGCATAATGTGCGGAGAATAGAATGTACATCTGGGAACGCCCCGAATGGCCACGGTTCAAATGGGACGGCGCCGCCCTGGCCGCGCTGCTCGCCGAGCTGCGCCATGCGCAAGGGCGGCTTCTGGGGCGGATGGAGGCGCTGGGCTTTGGTCTGCGCGAGGAGGCGCACCTTCAGACGCTGACCCGGGACGTGGTCAAGACCAGCGCGATCGAGGGCGACGTTCTGGATGCCTCCACGGTCCGTTCATCGATCGCGCGCCGGCTGGGCATCGACATCGGCGCGTTGAAGCCGGCCGACCGGCATGTGGACGGTATCGTCGAGGTCATGCTGGACGCCACAGGCAAGTACGACCAGCCCCTGACGACAGAGCGACTGTTTGCCTGGCACGCGGCACTGTTTCCGACCGGGCGCAGCGGGCTGGCGAAGATCAGGGTCGGGTCTTGGCGCGACGATACCACCGGCCCGATGCAGGTGGTGTCCGGCGCCTTTGGCCGGGAGAAGGTTCACTATACAGCACCACCGGCTATGCGCATTGAGCGTGAGATGAAAGCGTTCCTTGCCTGGTTCGACGGGCGTCCTTCGGTCGACCCTGTTCTTGCTGCCGCCCAGGCCCATCTGTGGTTTGTCACGCTCCACCCCTTTGACGACGGCAATGGCCGTATCGCGCGGGCGATCGCCGACATGGCCCTGGCAAGGTCGGAGCGCAGCCCGCAGCGTTTCTACAGCATGTCGGCCCAGATCGAGGCCGAGCGGAACGCCTATTACGATGTTCTCGAGCGCACCCAAAAGGGAGGCATGGACATCACCGAATGGATGGACTGGTTCCTTGCCTGCCTGCACCGCGCCATCGACAGCGCGCAGGAGGTCGTGGCCGCCGTCAGCCGCAAGGCCCAATTCTGGGAGCGCGCCGTGGCGATGCCGCTCAACGAGCGCCAGATCAAGCTTCTCAACCGGATGCTCGATGGTTTCGAGGGTAAGATGACGTCATCGAAATGGGCGAAGATTGCCGGCTGTTCACAGGACAGCGCAAACCGGGACATTGCCGCCTTGCTGGACCTCGGGCTGCTGCAAAAGGGCCCGGCTGGAGGGCGGAGTACCCACTACCTGATCGTGCTCGACGAATGAGAACATCCGATTCCATGCGGGAATATGGCGCTACGTTGGCGGTGATATTTTGGGTTTCTCCCATCGTGCCACAAGCCTTTGAAATAACGCAATAAAACCTTCTCACAACACTTCGACCGCCGGTCTCATAACCTGAAGGTCGTAGGTTCAAATCCTACCCCCGCAACCAATTTGCCGCGTAATATCAAATGGTTAGCGCCATGCCGTTTTGGCCGCGCCAGGGCGCCGCCGGTTTTGGAAGCATAGTGGAAGCAAGAGGGCGCGAAGTCTTTCATGTTGCTTCGAAATATAGGGCTGGCATGTGCCGGCCAGCCTAATCGCAACCCTCGGTACACCGCAGCGCCAGTGCTTTCTGACCGTCAGCGCGCTTCCGCTTGGATACGCAACTCCAACTCGTGGGCTTCTGATACGCCTAGGCTGACTAGGCGACCGAGGATAGCGTCAATCCGACCGCGCGACGGATGAGACTGACGATACAGTGATGGATCCTCGACCGCCGCCACTTCGAACCATTCAGCGATCTTTCGACCTACTCCGAGTTCGTTCCACATTGCACGTGACCTGCCCCCCGCCAACGCCCGCATTTTGAAGTAGAGTCTGCCCGATCAGAAAGGAGCAGACGAATTCGAAAGAGCCGTTTTACGGAGGCGCAAATCATTGCGATGATCAAGGAACAGGAGGCCGGAATGCCGACGGTGGAGGTTTGTCGCCGGCATGGGCTGAGCCCGGCGACGTTCTACAAGTACAAGTCGAAATACGGCGGCATGGGGCTTTCGGACGTGAAGCGCCTGAAGATGCTTGAGGACGAGAATGCCAAGCTCAAGCGCCTGTTGGCCGATGCGATGCTGGACAACGCGGTCCTGAAGGATCTCCTGGGAAAGAACTGACGACGCCGAGCGCGCGGCGTGATGCAGCGCTGCGGGCGATGCGGGATCATGGCATCTCGCAGCGCCGGGCCTGCAGGCTGGTCGGTGTCGATCCCAAGACGGTCCGGCGCGAACGCCCGCCGGACCATCCGGAGATCCGCGAAGCGATGAAGCAGATTGCGGGCAAGCGCCGCCGTTTCGGTTACCGACGGATCGGCGTGTTGCTCGAACGCAAGGGAATGATCATGAACCACAAGAAACTCTATCGCCTGTATCGCGAAGAAGGGTTGTCGGTGAAACGGCGGCGCGGGCGCAAGCGCGCCAGAGGCTCGAGGACGCCAATGCCCGAGGCGATCAGGCCGAACCAGCGATGGAGTCTGGACTTCGTGTCCGACACGTTCGGTGCTTCGCGCCGGTTCCGCATTCTGGCGGTAATCGACGATTGCTGTCGCGAGAACCTCTGCCTGGTTGCCGACACCAGCATCTCGGGTCACGTCCGTCAAGGTGGTGTAATTTGGGTGGCCTCGTGTCATGATCATGCGGCCTGAGTTGTTATGCTGAGAATGGGGTCGGTCTCCTCGTTGTCGATCTGGGCGAAGGCCTCGACCTGCATGTAGCGGCTTGCGGTCTGCCATTCGTCGTTCTGCTCGAACAGGACGGCGCCGATGAGGCGGGTGATGGAGGCCTCGTTGGGGAAGATCCCGACGACGTCGGCCCTGCGCTTCACCTCCTTGTTCAAACGTTCAATCGGGTTGGTGCTGTGCAGTTTCTTGCGGTGCTGGCGGGGGAAGGCCATGTAGGCCAGCACGTCGTGCTCGCTCTCGTCCATCAGCTCGGCCAGTTTGGGCCAGCGAGAGCGTAGCTGGTCGGCGACGCGGCGCCATGTCTCGCCGGCCTGCTTTCGGTCGGGTTGATCGAAGGCCTGGCGGATGGCGGCGGCGACGACGGTGTGCTGGCCGCGCGAGACGTGGGCCAGGGCGTTGCGCATCCAGTGGACGCGGCAGCGTTGCCAGGTAGCGTCGAAGACCCGCCCGATGGCCGCGCGCAGGCCGCTGTGGGCATCCGAGATGACCAGCTTGCTCCCGTCAAGCCCCCGGGCCTTGAGGCCGCGGAGAAAATCCATCCAGAAGGTTTCTGCCTCCGACGGTCCCAGCCCCAGGCCAATGATTTCACGGCGTCCGTCCGTGTTCGCGGCGACGGCGATTATGGCCGCTACAGAGACAATGCGCCCGCCTTGGCGCACCTTGAGATAGGTGGCATCCAGCCAGACATAGGGCCATTCACCGGTAAGCGGCCGGTTCAGGAATTCGTTGACCCGTTCGTCAATGTCCTTGCACAGCTTCGACACCGTGCTTTTGGAGATGCCGTGCAGGCCCATCGCCTGTGCCAGTTCGTCCACGCGGCGGGTCGAGACGCCACCGATCCATGCCTCCTGGATCACTGCGACCAACGCCTTCTCGGATGTCTTGCGCGGCTCCAGAAAGCCCGGGAAGTAGCTGCCCTGCCGCAGCTTGGGCACCTTGAGGTTCAGCCGGCCCAAACGGGTATCGAGAGCGCGCTCTCGATACCCGTTGCGCCACGTCGTGCGTTCACTGTTGCGCTCATGCTTGCCGGCGCCGATCAGGCCCTCGACATCGGCCTCCATCAGAAGCTGCAGCACGGCCTCAGCAACGGCGCGAAGAAAATCGCCACCGTCCTGCTTGGCCAAAAGTTCGGAAAGGTCCATATTCGTCTTGGTCATCGGGGTCTCCGTGTGGTTCGTGGTTGAAGCTCTGAAACTCCACCGCAACCATACACCTCGATGGCCACCCTGG
>NZ_AP042381.1:0-51256 GCF_055386745.1 Piezobacter thermophilus
CCGCCGCCATCCGCCAGGCCTTCGATCAACCCGACCGAAAGCAGGCCGGCGAGACATGGCGCCGCGTCGCCGACCAGCTACGCTCTCGCTGGCCCAAACTGGCCGAGCTGATGGACGAGAGCGAGCACGACGTGCTGGCCTACATGGCCTTCCCCCGCCAGCACCGCAAGAAACTGCACAGCACCAACCCGATTGAACGTTTGAACAAGGAGGTGAAGCGCAGGGCCGACGTCGTCGGGATCTTCCCCAACGAGGCCTCCATCACCCGCCTCATCGGCGCCGTCCTGTTCGAGCAGAACGACGAATGGCAGACCGCAAGCCGCTACATGCAGGTCGAGGCCTTCGCCCAGATCGACAACGAGGAGACCGACCCCATTCTCAGCATAACAACTCAGGCCGCATGATCATGACACGAGGCCACCCAAATTACACCACCTTGACGGACGTGACCCCGAGAGCGCCAGCCTGGCCTCAACCCCGCTTGCGCCAACAGGTCCCGCGCTCTTTCGCGCAAGATCTCTTTCAGCGGATCAGGGGAAATTTCGGTCAGATCGCGGAACTGCAAAGTCGGAACGCCCTTCATGTGGCATATCCTTTTCTCGGTGGGGAAACGCGGCGCGGGAACACCGCCATGATATGCCCCCCAATCAATCCATCACCGACTTCCGGGCATTGCTCCGGCCACGGAAAGACGCCCTTTCGCAGCATTGCCACATGCTCTAAAGCAGGAACGATAACGGCATTTCCGGTCGGAACATACAGGCAGCATGAAGGTCGTTTTCTATATAGGGCATCACAAGGTTGGCTCGACAGCCCTGCAGGTCTACCTGTCGCAGAACTGGCTCAGGCTGGCGCAGGCGGGTATCCTCTATCCGGCGGTCGAGATGCGCGGCTTCGCCAACAACCTCGGCAAGGCGCTTGGAAATGGAGACGAAGCGGCCGAACTGCCCGTCAACATTCGCGAGCCGCACAGTGCGCTGGCCTACCGGATGATGAGCGAAGTTTCCAACCGCCGGGTGCCCGAACAGTTCCGGAAGCTGCCAGCCCCGGTTCAGATGTTCGAAGCCCTGCGTGCGCAGTTGCACTGGATCCGGCCGCGGGCGGTGATCTTGTGTTCCGAGGCATTTTCCAATTTCGGTGAGGTGCGGCCCGATCTGATCGACCGGCTGTGCAATGCCTTCCCGGACGCCGAATTCGAGGTTTACTGCGCCCTGCGGCGTCCGGACGAATACCTTGTTTCATGGCATGGGCAGCGTCTGAAGGTGGGTGAACGGGTGGCTCCGTTGCGTGACGGCGGCACGCGGCCCTATTTCAGCCACATTCATTTCGATTACCGGACGGCCGTCGAGGCCTGGACCCGGCGGGTTCCGGGGGCGCGGCTGATGATCCGTAACTACAGCGACATTCTGGCCGCCGGTGGTTCGACCGAGGATTTTACGGCTCAGGTCGGGATCGATTTTCCCGAGGACATGATCCCGGCCAGCCGTGCCAACAAGAGCCTGCCGCGGGCTTCGCTCGAGATCGTGCGGCGGGCCAATCTCGAACTGGAACCCGACCATGCCCAAACCCTGCGCAGGTATCTTCTGGATGCCGATGACCTCGACCCCGTTCCCGCACATGAGATCGAGATGTTCGGTGCCGAACTGCGTGCCGAGATGACCGAACGCTTTGCCCCCATCCATGCCTGGCTGTCCGAGCTGACCGGGCAGGCGGCATTCTTTCCCGATATTGACGAGATGGCGAAGACCCGCCCGGTACCAGAGCGCGAGGCGGTGGCGGATCTGCTGGCACAGATTGACCGTTCCCACCTGCCAGCGGGTCCGGCGCGCGATTTCATCGACCTGTTGAGGCGCGATCACGATGTCTGATGCCCTTGCCCGGGGCTTGTGCGCCCCTTCCCGGTTTTTCCGCAAATCGAGATTGTCGAGATGATTACCCTTCAGACATTCACCTTTCCCGAAAACGGGATCTGCACCGAGCACGATCTCTATTACCATGTCGCCGGGAATGCCGGGTTTTCCGAGGCAGAGCGGTCGGTCTGGCTGGATCGGGGCAGCCGGTTGATTCTCGACACCTATTTCAACCTCTTCAACCTCTCCAAGTGGCACGAAGGTTGCATGCTGGAGGGGCTTTTTGTCGAGGTGGAGGGCATGGGCCGGGTTGAGGTCCGGGTACTACAGGCCATTCCCGGGATGTCCTGGGAGATTCTGCACTGCGAGGTCACGACGCTGGAGTCCGGCATGCCTCATCTGGCGGATCTGTCCCATTACGGAGAACGATCGGCGCAGGGGCTGGTCTATGTCGAGATCAGGGCTCTGGGACGAAGCGGGGCCACCATAACCGGTGGGCGGTTTGCAACTGCCACGGAGCCCGCAACCTTGCCGACACTGGCGGTCAGCATAACCACGTTCCGTCGCGAGCGCGAGGTGCGTGCGACGGTGGCACGGCTGGAGTCGTTTCTCGACGATTTTGTCTTCGGCAACCGCATCCGAGTGCAAGTGGTGGACAATGGTGCCAGTGCCGAGATTCCGGCCTCGGATCGGGTCGTGCCGATCGCCAACCACAATTATGGCGGTGCCGGCGGTTTTGCACGCGGGTTGCTCGAGGCGGAAAGGGCCGGTTTCAGCCATTGCCTTTTCATGGATGACGATGCCTCGTTCCACATGGAGAACATTGCTCGGACCTATGTGTTCCTTGCTCTCTCCCGGGACCGCCGCAACGCCGTGGCCGGCGCCATGATCACCAATACCCACAAATGGGCGATGTGGGAAAGCGGTGCCTTCTTCGACGGCTCGTGTCACCCTCTCTATTGCGGCACCGATCTGCGCAACCGTGATGCGGTGTTCAGGATGGAATTGGATTCGGCCCGCGCCCGGCCTCCGACCCTTTATGGCGGCTGGTGGTTCTTCGCCTTCGCCATTGACCAGGTGAAGCATCACCCCTTCCCGTTTTTCGTGCGCGGCGACGATATCAGCTTTTCGCTGATGAACGATTTTCGCATCTACACGCTGAACGGGGTGGTATCGTTCCAGGACGATTTTTCCGAAAAGGAGAGCGCCCAGACCCTTTATCTGGATCTGCGCAACCACCTGATTCACCACCTTGTATCCGACAAGCTGGATCGCGGTCCGCTCGGGACTGCCAGGATCGCGGTCCGCTTTACCATGCGCGCGCTGCTGCGGCTGCATTACGAAACCGCCGAGGCGCTGCTGCTGTCATGGAAGGACGTGATGGAGGGGCCGGAGTTCTTTGACAGGAACATCGACATGGCCGCTCGCCGTGCCTCCATCAAGGCGATGATGCACACCGAGGTCTGGCGGGATGTGGACCCGAATGCGTTGAAGGAAAAAAGGTCAATCACGCGATGGCCAAGGCGCCTGCGGCATCATCTGGGGATCTGGACCCTGAACGGCCATCTGGTGCCCTTCTCGGGGCGTTTCTGGGACCGGATCGTTCTGGGGATCGGAGAGCGCAGCATCGTTTTCCCGGCTTTCGGAGCATCGCGGATCACCTATCTGAACACCGCCGGGAACAAGGCCTATATCGTCACCCAGTCAAAGCGCCGCTTCTTCGGGCTGGGCTGGAAGATGGCGCTGCTGTTGTGGCGCTTCGTTCGCGAGTACGACGCTCTGAAGGCCACCTACCGCCGCGGTTACAATGAACTGACTACCCCTGCCTATTGGGAGCGTCGGCTGGAAATCGCGACACCCGATCCCGCCGTTTCGGACGACGAGCGCGCCAGATCGAAAATCAACACGACAGGCACAACAAAAGAGCAAGCTGCCCCCTGACGGCTTGCCCCCATATTTCCCTGGCACGTCCGGCCCGACCAGGCCCCGAAGCTATTACTTCGTCGTGGTCGTGGTCGTGGTGGTCGTGGTCCCGTCGTCACCGCCGGCAGCAATCGCGACGAGGAGAAGCCCTCCAACGATCGCCGCTGCTGTTCCGGCGGTCATGCTGGTCCCGGCGAGAACACCGGCGCCCTCGGCCGTCTGGGCCTGGCTGGCACCAGCGAAACCGATGGTGCTGACAAGCAGCGCGGCAAACAACTTCTTCATGCTTTCAAACCTTTCCTGGTCGAATTCGGCCCGATGGTAACGTGAAGCGGTCGTCTTTTCAACGCGCGTGGCGCGACAGGCGGGAAAAGATGGCGCCTTTTTGCCTCAACCTTGAACATCCGGCCGGTTCACCAGCCGCCGGATGCGTATGTAGCCGATCCCCGGCCCGGCCCATTGCCGCGACTGCCAGACAATGCCCGCCCGCCCGTCAACCCAGTAATCGTTGACGATTTCGCCGCCCGGGCCCTCGCAGCGCTCCTGCAGGCGGCGGGTGGGGTGGACCAGCTCGACGATCTCCACCGGCTCGGGGCCGAGATCGCGCAGCTCGCATTGCAGCACCAGCCGCAGCGCCTTGTTGTCCAGACCCGAGATCATCTGCACATGTTCGCCGCTGCCCGCGGGTCCGGGCGAATCGCCCCGCACCGGGATCGTGCTCGACAGCAGATCGTTGCCCAGGCCGCGGGTGGCGATCACCACCCCGTTGCGGGTAGCCAGCGTGGCGTTGTCCTCGCTGCGCCACAGGATGATCTTTCCGGGCGTGTCGTCGCGCCGCACGGCATCAAGGAACAGATAGGCCTGAATGCCGGGACGCTCCAGCGTCACCTCTATGGCCGAGATCGTGACCGTCTTCAGCGCCGCGCGGGTCAGCGGCGGGCGGGCTGGCGGCTTGCCGGCGACAGCCTTCTGCGCCACGGCCCCCATTGCCCGGACGATCTGCAGCTCGGCGCGCTCATTGCCATTGCCGCCGGCGCAGGCCGCCAGCACCAGCGCCGCCAGCATCAGGCCCACCGGCCGGAAGATCCCCGCCCGCGCCGTCACTGCCAGACCCTCGCCCACTGGTCGCGCAGGGCCTGCCGGTGGGCCGCCCGCACCTGGCCGTAAAGCCGCCCCGGCACCCGCACCATCTGCCCGCCGTCGCGCTGGATCGGCCGGATCGTCGTGCCGACCGACCGGGTCGAGGGCTTGCCCAGGAACCAGCTGACGGGGATCGAGAAGCGGATCCCCTTGTCGAATGACCCTTCGCCGAAATCGGCGGCCGAGACATTGGTCAGGGTGAAGAAGGCGCCGACCCGGAACCCGTTGGCGAAGACCCGGTCGAGGCCGAAGGTGGCCCCCCAGTCGCCGGCCAGGTAGCGCCCGGCATCGATGCGGGCGAGATAGCCGTCGCCGAATTCGAGATAGGCCGAGGCATGGCCGGTCAGCACGCTGTAGTCGAGAAAGCCGAAGCGCTGGTCATGGGCGCGCTGGCGGACGTAATTGGCCTCGATCCCCAGCGCCAGGGGGCTGTTCACCGGCTTCCACAGGATCTCGCCCGAAAAGCCGCCATACATGCCTTCCAGATAGCCCGCAGTCAGCCGCGCATAGAGGTCCGGTCCCGCCCGCCACTGGCGCGCGACATAGAGGTTCTCGATCGTGGTGGCGTACTGGGCATAGAGGTTCTGGTCGGTGCGCACATGCGGCAGGACCGAGTTGGACGCCCGCCCGCCGGCCACGTTGCCGGCGATGCGCTGGCGCAGCATGCCGGCCACCCGCCAGCCCGGCGCCGGGCGGAAGGTGGCAACCAGATCCAGCCCCACATCCATGCGCAGCGGCTTGGACGGGTCGAAATAGGCCGGCGAGGTGTAGGGCACCACCGACCAGCCGAAATCGGGATAAAGCCCCTCGGCCCGCAGCGCATCCGCCGGTCGCGGCCCGGCATCAGTGATCCCGGTGACCGCATAGAGCGCCTGCACCGCCTGCCCGTCGAATTCCAGCGCCTCCAGGTCCGAGCGTCGCATCTCGACCGCCGCCAGCGCCATGTCCTCGGCCACCGGCACCAGCCGGAAGGTCTCGACCGAAGGCGGCATCACCCGCGCCAGCGCCCGCGCCGCCCGGCCGATGGCGTTGGCCATGGACCCGTAGCGGCGATTGCGAAAGCGCAGCTCGACGCGCTCGGCCCCGACCGAGAGGGTCTCCAGCACCAGCCCCTCGGCAGCCAGCTCCGCCGCCAGCCGGTCGCGCAGCGCCGCTCCCGCTCCCGGCGCTGCGGCCCAGGCGGTGCTCCAGGCCTGCGGGTTCTGTTCGGGGGCGGGGCGCAGTGCCACCGGCTTCGGGGCCGGCGGGGCCATGGGCATCGGCGGATGGCGCGGGTTGAGCTGGGTCTGCAGCGTGAAGCCGATCTCGGATCCATACATGTAATAGGCGCCCAGCCGGGTGCGCGGCGTGGCCTGATACTCGATTCCGAAATTGAAGGGCGAGCGCTTGCGGAAGACCGAAGAAGTCTGCGTCTCGGTGACGTAATCGTCCGAGGAATATTCGACCTTGAACCCCCAGCGGTCGTTCGGGGTCCATTCCAGCCCGCCGAACAGGGCGAAGGGGCCGCGGAACCACTGGTCCAGGGACAGCTGCCCGCCGGTCGAGCCGCCGACGAAGCGGCCCCGCTTCCCGGTCGAGCCGAGGCTGCCATGCGACCCCAGCCGCCCCCAGCCGATCCCGGCGGTGAGCTTCAGCCGCCCCGGCCCCTGTCCTGCCCCCAGGGGGGGCGTGTCGAAGCCCTTGGTGGCGACGAGATATTCGCCGGCGAAAAATCCGGTGCCGGCGAAATCCTGCAGCCCCATGGTCACCCCCGGCCGCCAGCGCCCCTCGCTCAGCAGGCGCAGCCGCACATCGAAGGCGCGGTCGTAATAGGTGGAGAAGCCGTAGAGGTTGAGCTTTCTGATCCCGGCATAGCGGAAGCTTGCCGACAGCCAGGGCGTGCCCTGGAAGGTCAGCCCGATCCGGCCGTTGCCGCCGAAATACGAGATGCCGGTGGTGAACTGCCCGTCGGGCAGCATCTCGGCCGAGGGCATGTCCATCAGCCCCGGCGAGCCTTGGAAATTCAGGCTGGGCGGCACGGGTGCGGCAAAGGGGGGCATGTCTCCCGGTTCGCGTTCCTGTGCCATGGCGGGATCGGCGGTGGCCATGGCCGCCAGCAGGCCGCCCAGCACCGCGCCGGCGGCGGTCCGGCCCGGGAATGGACGTTCGATGGTCATGCGCACCGTGCCGGCATGAAGCGGGCCGCCTTTTCCTTGCTGGGGTTCCGGATCTGCTTAGATCACAGGCGTCGCGGGCGAATCAACTGCCTCATGAAAGCCATGTTTCTGCCATGAAGGGGTTGCCCGAATCTGCCGTTTCGAGGACAGTGCGCGAAGCTTTAATTTGATTGTTTCTTTCATGGAAACATATACCCCCGGATAAGGGGGGTAAGGAGACCCCGACTTGTTCCATCACCGGCCCGCGGCTACCTTTCCTCTCGGGTATTTTTCAAACGTTTAAAACCATTTGAACGTTTGCAGCGTGTGTGTTGCGAGTGTCTGGGGTTCGGGGGGGTATGTACAAGGTTCACACGGACGTTTCAGGCCGTGACGGGGGTGCCGGAATAGCGGAAAGGCTGGCCATGGCGGCCGGAACCGATGCTGCCTGCATCGGCCTTTACGACTGTGCAAACCGGCGTTTTCTCGATGTCTGGGTCGGATATGGCGCGACGGCAGCGGATCTGCCCGGAGAGGCCGTGGCCGAAGCGGTCGAGCGGGCGCTCAGAACCATCGTGTCCCTGCGGCAGCCGGATCCGGCCCTGAGCGGCGAGGCCGCAGCGGATGTGCGAACCGAACGCACCACCTGGGTGAAATCCCATACCCTGCTGGCCGGCATCGGCCCGCGCCACGGCAACATCGTCGGCGTCTGCGCGCTGCATTCGGCCTCGCGCGGGCAGATGGACACGCCGGCGCGGCAGAACCTTGTCCAGATCGGCCTGACCTATGCGCAGCAACTGATGCGCGGGCAGGACGATTCCGCCGCGGCGGCGCGCAGCCAGATCCCCGAGATCATCCTGCGCAGCCTGTCCTTCGGCTTTGCCGTGGTCGACGGGGAGGGGACGCTGGACTATGTCAACGAGGCCTCGGAACGCTGGCTGCGCCGCCGCAAGGAGCTGATCGTGCGCGACGGCCGGATCTCGGCCCGCAAGCCGCGCAACCAGCAGCGCCTGCTGGAGGCCCTGCGGGCGGCGACCTCGGGGCCGCGCCGGACATCGGTGCTGCAGATGGAGGATGGCGACGGCCGGGCCCGGACGCTGATCGTGATGCCGATCAGCCGCGTTCCGACCCGTGCCCTCATCATCTTCGGCCGCGAGAAGAACGACCAGGCCATGCGCGACCTGCTGCTGGAATCCTTCGGGCTGACCATGGCCGAACGCCGGCTTGCCCGGCAGCTTCTGACCGGCAAGTCGCTGGCCGATGCGGCGGCCGAGGCCAACCTGACGATCTCGACCGCGCGCAGCTATCTCAAGCGGATCTTCGCCAAGACCGGGATGCATCGGCAGGGGCAGCTGATCGCGCTGTATCATTCGCTGATGCCGCCGGTGGAGGTGGCGCCGAACCCGGCGACCGACAGGTCACCGGGTTCGTCCTGAGCTCTTCCTTTCCCTTTCAGCCCCCGCCTTTCTTTCCATCTGCACATTCGGCGCGGAACCGGTCGATGATGGCGCGGGCGTCTTCGGGCTCGAACAGCAGTACCACCAGATCCTCGGGGCCGGCCCTGCGCAGGCAGCGCAGAGCCAGTTCCTCGTGATCGCGGCCCATGGTCAGCTGCCCTTCGACAGCGCCGTGGCCGGTCAGCACGTCCCGCACCGTCTGCAGCATCTCGCCCAGGGGGTCCTCGCCCGAATACCACCCGTATTTCCGGATCGACGTCAGGTCGCCTGCCACCGAGATGTGGTCGAAGGTTTCGACCAGGTCGGCGCCCGCGTCCTGCGCCTTCGCCGGCCCGCTGTTGGACAGCGTCCGGGTGACCAGAAGCCGCCGCCCCGTCACCGGCAATGCCTTCGCGATGCGGCAGATTTCCCGGAACCCGTCCTCATTGTGGGCATAGTCCACCAGCACCCGGCAGGGCAGGTCGTGGATGAAATTGTAGCGGCCGGGAACCATCTCGCGGCTGGCCTCGAACCCGGACAGGGCGGAGCGGATAATGTCCGGCGCCAGCCCCTGGGCATCGGCCAGGGCGATGGCGAACATCGCGTTCATCACGTTGAACCGCAACAGCCCGTCCGCCGTGGCGGGAATGTCGGCCACCTTCATGAAGGGTTCGTGCCGCTCGCCGCCGGCCCGCATGATCCAGGCCTCGCCGTCCCGGTCCCCGACGAAGATCCCCTCGCCGCCGGCGGCCAGATGCGCGGCCATCGCCGGGGCGGCGGCATCCTCGGCCACGAGAATGCGCCGCGCCGCGCCCGCCGCCCGGCCCACCGCCACGCACAGCGGATCGGCGGCATTGACCACCACCGCGTCGCGGGCGCGCAGCAGCACCCGCCCCTTCAGGCGCGCCATCTCGTCGAGGGTGGAAATCCCCTCCTGCCCCAGGTGGTCGTTGGCGACATTGAGCAGCGCGGCCACGTCGTAGCGGTCGCAGGGCTGTCCGAAGCGGATCAGCCCCAGGCGCGGCATCTCGATGATTGCCGCCTCGACCGCCGGATCGCCGAACAGAAGCCATGCCCCGGGCAGGCCGGACAGGTTCTGCGTGTCCACCCGGTCGCGCCCGATCCAGGTGCCGGGCGTGGTGCAGACCCCCGCCGTCCGGCCCGCGCATTGCCAGATGTGGTGCAGCATCAGGGCGGTGGTGGTCTTGCCGTTGGTGCCGGTGATGGCCGCGGTGGGAATGCGCGCGGGGCGGTCCCCGAACAGGATGTCGAGCACCTCGCCGTTGACGTCGCGATGCGGCGCGCTCAGCCAGTGCGGGCGGAAGGCCGGCTGGCCGTTCACCTCGCAGATGGCGCCGCCCGCCTCGCGATACGATCGCGAGATGTCGGGCGTGATGAAATCGATCCCCGCGATGTCGAGCCCGACCACCCGTGCCGCCCGGATCGCCGCCAGCCGGTTGTCGGGGTGCACCTGCCCGGTCACGTCCACGGGCGTGCCCCCGGTGCTGATATTGGCAATCCGGCGCAGGCGCACGAAGCGGCCCGCCTCGGGGATGCTGTCGGGGGTCAGCCCGGCCTCGTCCAGGCAGGACAGGGCCTCTTCGTCCAGCGGGATGCGCTTGAGGATGCTGCGCAGGTGGGTGCCGCGCCGGGGGTCGGCATTGAGCCGGTCGAGCAACGCCCGCACCGTCGATTTCCCGTCCCCCGTCACCCCGCCGGGGATGCGCCGGGCGGCGGCCACCATCCGCCCCCCCGCGATCAGCAGGCGGTGATCCTCGCCGGGGACGAATTCCTCGATCAGCACCCCGTGCGGGCTGAGCGCGGCGGCCGCGCGCACCGCCTCTTCCAGCGCTTCGGGCGATTCGATGCCGGTCCTGACCCCCGCCCCCTGGTCGAGTCCGACCGGCTTGACCACCAGCGGCCATGCCAGCCCTTCGGCCGCGGCGCGGGCCTCTTCGGGGGTGGCGACCATCCGCCCCTCGGGCACCGGCAGAGCCGCCTGTTTCAGGCGCAGCTTGCAATCGTACTTGTGCCGCGAAAGCCCTTCGGCCAGGGCCGGCGTGCGGTCGGTGAAGCTGCTTCTGAACTGGCGGGCATTCGCGCCCCAGCCGACCTGCAGCACGCGCCCGGGCAGGACCGTCACCGGCATGTCGCGCGCCATCGCCGCCAGCGCAAAGCGCAGCGAGTTGGGCGAAAGCCCCGTGGGTCGGGTGCGCGCGATGAAGGCGGCCAACCGTTCGGCCGTGCCGGGGGCTTCTTCGCCGTGGATCAGGGCGGCGACATGCGCCACGGCCATCTCCAGCGCCTCGCGCAGCACCAGCCGGTGGATCCAGGGCAGCGCCAGCCGGAACCGGCCCGGCCCGGTCCCGGCGACCCGGGCCCGGTGCACCGGCCGCCCCGCCCAGAGCTGAAACGCCACCGTGAGTGCGGCCACGGCATCGGCCGGCGCCGCCTCTCCGCGTCCGCCGATCAGCAGCCGCGCCATCCAGTCGCGCCGCTCCAGCCCCGGCAGCGGCAGATCGGCGGGGTTCAGCGCCGCCAGCCCTTCGGGGGTTCCCAGCCGCGCCAGAGCCTCCGCCCCTTTCCCGTCACCGCCCGGCATGGCGATCGTGACCAGCGCGGTCTTGCCGGTGACCCGCCGGACACTTCCGGGAAAGAAGCGGACGGGGCCGATATCCGGATCGTTTCCTGCGGGCATGGGGCCTCCATTTTTTCCGGGTTTCGAACCGCGGTGTCAGTCTAGAGCATATCGCGTTCATTCACATTCACACGACATGCTCCAACCCCTTGTTTTCGCATGTCCGGGAAGCTCAAAACCGGTTCCCGCTTTTGAGCGACATGCTCTAGCGGCAAACCGCGGTGACACGGAGGCAGAACCGTGACCCTTCGCGGGTTCCGACCCGTCGGCCGGCTTCTGCCGATGCCGGCGGGGCGGATCGGCAAGAGCGCGCCCAGCCCGGCGACCGGGCGGCAGGAACCCGCCGCCCCTGCCCCGCCGATGAGCGGGAAATCCCCGGCCCGCCGGCGGGTGAATGGACCGGCGCCGGGCGGTCATGCCATACCCGGCCGGGACGACGCCACCGGCAGCCATACGGACAGGAGCGGACCCGGACGACATGACCCAGGCAAGCACATATGAGCGGCAGATGCTGGACCTCATCAACGCGGAACGCGCGCAACGCGGGATCGCGCCGGTGCAGCTGGAATTGCGGCTCAACACCGCCGCCGAGGATCACAGCCAGTGGATGCTGGCCCGGGACGTCTTTTCCCATACCGGCGCCAATCTCTCCTCGCCCGGCACCCGGATGACGGATGCGGGTTTCGTGTTTTCCGGCAGCTGGACCTGGGGCGAGAACATCGCCCTGCAGAGCGAACGCGGCGCGCCGGGGATCGCCGACGACGTGGTCGATCTGCACAACATGCTGATGAACAGCGCGGGCCACCGCGCCAATATCCTCAATCCCGCCTTTACCGTGGTCGGGCTGGGCATCGAGATCGGCGAATACAACGGCTACACGGCAGTGATCGTGACCCAGAATTTCGCCGCCACCGATGCGCCGGTGCAGATCGACGGGACCATCACGCCGCCGCCTCCGGGGCCGGGAGGGACTGCCGGGGACGACCTTCTGACCGGAACCACGGGCGGCGATTTCCTGGGCGGGCTGGGCGGCAACGACCGGCTGTTCGGTCTGGCCGGCAACGACACGCTCGAAGGCGGCAAGGGGCGCGACCAGCTGCATGGCGGGCCCGGAGCGGACGTGCTGCGCGGCGGTGGCGGGCGCGATCAGGCCGACTACATCGACGCGGCCCCGGGGCTGCGGGCCGATCTGGCCAACAGCGCGCTCAATACCGGCGAGGCGCGCGGCGATGTCTACTTTTCGGTGGAATGGCTGCGCGGCTCGAAGGGGAACGACCTGCTGGGCGGCGATGACGGCGCCAACCGGATCCGGGGCGCGGCGGGGGCCGACACGATCGAGGGTCGCGGCGGGAACGACACGATTTACGGCGGCGGGGGGCGCGATGTGCTTCTGGGTCAGGGAGGAGACGATATCCTCTACGGCCGGGGCGGAGCCGACATCTTCGTCTTTGCCCCCGGCGACGGCGTGGACGTGGTGAAGGATTTTCAGGACAACCGCGACAGGCTGGACCTGACCGCCTTCGGCTTTGCCGACACCGCCGCCGCCCTGACCGGCGCGGTCGAGACGGGCGGCAACCTGATCCTGAACCTCGGCACCGGGCAGTCGATCACGCTGGAGGGGATCACCCTGCTGCAGATCCAGGACGATCTGCTGATCTGACCGGCCCCGGCGAGAGGAGCGCAGAAACAGGAACACCGCCCCTTTGCAGGGGCGGTGCCGGGGGACGAGCCCGGGCCGGCGCGGCCGGTCCGGAGCTCGGTCCTTTCTTGTAGGGATCAGACGGTGGGATTTTCAGCCAGAAGATCGTACCAGATTCCGCTCTGGCCGAGGCCGATATTGACATCTTCATCAAGGAAGGCATCGACCATTTGCCAGGCGGTCACGTTGATCAGCGTATCGCCGAAAACCGTCTCGGGCACGGGAACCTCACCGGTCCAGTGCGGATCCGGAGTGCCTTTCCAGTCGGTCATCGGCTGATCCGGGTTGCAGGGCTCGGTCCAGACTTCCACGTCCTCGAACACGGCCACGCCCTTGCCGTCGGCATCCTTGCCGCCCTTGAACAGGAATTCGAGCAGCTGCGCGTCGCTGAACAGCGGGTCGGACGGATCCAGACCTTTCGCCTGCAGCTCGGTCACCAGGTTCTCGACAACCACCGAGCCGGCATCATCCGACCCCGCCGGATCCCAGGAGATCTTCACATCGGTGCCGTTGACGATGGTGGCGCTCAGCTCACCCATCAGGACGGTGTTGAAGACCAGCCGATCGCCATTGTCGGCATCGAAATCCACGACCACGTTGTCGTCGGCATCAGTGGTCACCGTGCCGTTGAGCGAATAGCCGAAGACGAAGTCGTCCCCGTCGCCGCCGCCGCGCAGCGTGTCGGAGCCCTCGTCGGCGATCAGGGTGTCATTGCCCTTGCCGCCATTGAGATAGTCGTCATCGGGCACCCGGTCATAGGTGACACCGCCCAGCAGCAGGTCGTTGCCGAAGTCGCCGAACAGGGTGTCGTTGCCTTCACCGCCGAAGAGCTGGTCATCGCCCTTGCCGCCATCGACATAGTCGTCGCCGCTGTCGCCATAGGCACGGTCATCGCCGTTGTCGCCATAGACCTGGTCGTTGTCCTCGCCACCGCAAAGCAGGTCGTTGCCGCTGTCGCCGTGGAGGGTGTCCATGCCGCTGCCGCCCGAGATCTCGTCCCAGCCGGTGCCGCCGGTGAGGTAGTCATCGCCGTTGTCGCCGTTGATGTCATCATCGCCGTCGCCGCCGTTGACATAGTCGTTGTCGGCACCGCCGGCCAGGGTGTCATTGCCGGTCTGGCCATAGATCTCGTCCATGCCGGTTCCGCCCTGCACCTGGTCGTCGTCTTCGCCGGCAAAGATCGTGTCGTTGCCGGTGCCGCCGTCGATCAGGTCGGTGGCGCGGCCCTGTGCGGGCTGACCATCGGCATTGTCGCCATAGATCAGGTCGTTGCCGTCGCCGCCATAGATGCAGTCGGCATTGTCGTTGCCCTCGATGACATCGTCGCCGGCGCCGCCGTCGATCAGGTCGTCACGGCCACCGCCCTTGATGTTGTCATCGCCGTTGCCGCCATAGATCTCGTCATTGCCGCGCTGGCCGAGAATGGCGTCATCGCCGTCGCCACCTTCAAGGCGGTCATCGCCCCGACCGCCGCGGATGGTGTCGCCATCCGAGCCGCCATGGATGGAGTCATTGCCGGCGCCGCCATTGATGTAGTCCATGCCGGCATTGCCCGCGATCAGGTCATCGCCCTTCTGGCCATAGAGAGAATCGTCACCTTCGCCGCCCGACACCTTGTCATCGCCTTCGCCGGCACAGATCTTGTCGTCGCCGGCATTGCCGAACAGCAGGTCATTGCCGCCATTGCCGAAGATGAGGTCGTCCCCGAGGCCGCCCGTGACCAGGTCGCCGTCAGCACCCCCGGACAGCACGTCATTTCCGGAATTGCCGAACACCATGTCGTTGCCGGTCGAGCCGCCCATGACGTCGTTGCCGCCATTGCCGGCCATGATGTCATTGCCTTCCCCGCCGGTCAGGAGATCATTTCCGTCGCCCGGCTGGTCCGGCCCCCAGCCGTCCCCGATCAGCGCATCATCCCCGCGACCGCCGAAGAGGATGTCGTCGCCGCCTTCACCGCGCAGCAGGTCCATGCCGGCATTGCCGTAGATCAGGTTGTTGAGATAGTTGCCGCGAATCTGGTCATTGCCGCCCAGGCCCTTGGCCTTGGTGATGTTCAGCGCCGCGTTCAGCGTGCCGCTGTCGCTGAAAGGCGTGCCGTAAGGCCACGCGTTACCCGGAAAGAGATCGAAAAAGCTAGGCATTGTTTTACCCCCGTAAAGTTCACTGGAACCACCCTCGCCCCCACTCTTGTGGCAGCCGGGTACTTCAGGGTGTGCGCAAGCAGACTCCGCGCTTCACCCCGTCTCACATTGGAACGATTTACGGGCATGTGACGCTACCCCCATATGGGGGCAATCGGGGGTTCTCACCCCGAAACAATTGGAACATATTGTCGCCGTTTCGGAACCGCCCCGAAGCGGGGCCGGGAAACCTGATGTTTCTGCGTCGATGACCAGCATCGAGAAAGACCGGGGCGGCATCGGGGCCGAAACATGGCAGGATCGTGACCGCGTGCCGTGAACATAAGATTTCGGGAAAAGTCTTAAGGACCGGTTGACATTCCGGCAAGTTCCACGACGGCGATGGCCCGAATTCGGCGAAACCCCGCCGGAACGGGCGGGGCATGTGCCGGACGCCCGGCCTGCCCCGCCTGCAAAACCGTGCGCGCCGCCTGCTAGCTGCGGAATGCCTTGGTGAAGTAGCTGGCCAGCGGTGCCATCAGATAGGCCAGCGGCGTGCGGTCCTGGGTGCGGATGAAGGTATCGACCGGCATCCCCGGGATCAGCGTGTCACCCTCGGGCAGCTTGGCCTTCTCTTCCTCGGGCAGCTTGATTTCGACCCGGTAGAACGAAGCCCCGGTCTGCGGATCGGTGAAGGCATCGGGCGACACGGAGGTCACGTATCCCTCCAGCTCCGGCGTGTTGCGCGATCCGAAGGCGGAAAAGCGCAGGTTCACCTTCTGGCTCGGATGCACCTCGTCCACGTTGATCGGCGAGACCCGGGCCTCGATGATCATCGGCCGGTCCTGCGGCACCAGGAACATCACCGGCTCGGCCGGACGCACCACCGAGCGGCGGCCAAGCACCCGCAGGTCGTAGACCACGCCCGAAATCGGCGCGCGGATCTCCAGCCGGTCAAGCTGGGTCTGCAGGGCCCGGCTCTGCTCGGCCAGTTCCAGCTCGCGGAACTGAAGGTCGCGCAGCCGGGTGATCGCCGCCTCGCGCCGCCGGGTGTAAAGCTGCAGCTCCTGGATTTCGAGCCCGGCGATCCGTTCCTCGGTCTGGGCGCGCTGCGCCACCAGATTGCCCAGCGTACCGGCCAGCCGGGCCTCTTCCCGCTGCAGGCCCAACACCCGCGCAACCGGTGCCAGCCCCTGTGCGAGCAGCTTCTCCTGATTGCCGAGCTCCTGCCGGATCAGCGCCTGCTGACGTTCCAGCGCCCGCATCTGCGCATCGATCCCGCTGACCTGCTTGTGCAGCTGCTCCTTCTGGGTGCGCAACTGTTCGCTCTCCCTGGCCAGCGAATCCCGGCGCGCCTCGAACAGGCGCCTTTGCCCCTCCATTACCGATTTCAGCTCCGGGCGCCGCCCGACCGCCGCCAGCAGCGCCGGATCGAAGGTGATCTCGTCGGCATTGTCGCGCTCGGCCTCGAGCCGCCCGCGCCGGGCCATCAGTTCGAACAGCTGGCCCTCGGTGACGGACAGTTGCGATTTCAGTTCGGTCGGGTCGAGCCGGATCAGCACCTGGTTCTCGGTCACGCTGTCGCCCTCGGAGACGAGGATCTGTTCCACCACCCCGCCATAGGGGTGCTGCACCGCCTGCCGGTTCTTGTCGATCACGATCCGCCCCGGCGCCACCACCGCCCCGGCGATCTCGGTCATGGTTGCCCATGCCACGAACCCGCCCACGAGAAAGGTGACCGTGAGAAACCCGATCAGCATCGGCACGGTCGGGCGCAGACTGCGTTCCTTTTCCTGCGTCATGTCACACCCGTCGGCCGGTTCGCCGCCTTCTGGATGCTCTGGAAATTGGTAACCGTCTCGGCCAGCACCTTCTGGCGCGGTCCCCAGGCCTTGCGCATGCCGTCATCGAGCACCAGCAGCATCTCGCATTCCTTGATGGCCGCCGGCCGGTGGGCCATGATCAGCACCGCGCCGCCCGACCGCTTCATCTCGCGCACCGCCTCGTTCAGTGCCAGCGACCCCTCGTTGTCGAGGTTGGAGTTGGGTTCGTCCAGCACCAGGATCACCGGGTCGCCGTAAAGGGCGCGGGCCAGGCCGATGCGCTGGATCTGCCCGCCCGAAAGCTGCGCCCCGGCCAGGCTGACCGGCGTGTTGTAGCCATGCGGAAGCTTCACGATCATGTCGTGCGCAGCGGCCTTCTTCGCCGCCTCGACCACCTTTTCGTCGTCGGGCTCCAGGCTCAGCCGGGCGATGTTCTCGGCGATCGTGCCGGGGAACAGCTGCACCTTCTGTGGCAGATAGCCGATGTAATGGGCCAGTTTCACCGGGTCGTACTGATCCAGCGACGCGCCATCAAGCCGGATCTTGCCGCCCGCGGGCTGCCAGACGCCGGTGATCGCGCGGGCCAGGGTGGACTTGCCCGCCCCGCTGCGGCCGATGATGCCGACCGCCTGCCCCGGCCTGACCGAGAAATTGACCAGCCGCAGCGCCGCCTGGCGCGCCCCCGGCGGCACCACCGTCAGCTGCTCGACCTCGAGCCGCGCCTTCGGCCGCGGCAGATCGACCCGCGCCACCTCGGGCGGGACCTCCGACAGCAGTTCCGCCAGGTTTTCCCAGCCGCGCTTGGCCCGCTGGATCATTGACCATTGTCCGACCACCAGGTCGATCGGCGCCAGCGCCCGTCCCAGCAGGATCGACGATGCGATCATCACGCCCGCCGTCGCCTCGCCCTTGAGCACCAGGTAGGCGCCGGTGCCCAGCATCGCCGACTGCAGAAAGAGGCGGAACGTCTTGGTCGCCACCGAGAAGCTGCCGCCCAGGTCGCTGGCGCGCACACCCTGTTCCAGCGCCCGGCGCCGGGCCCGGGCCCAGCGTTCGAAGGAATTGTCCTGCATGCCGAGGCTGCGGATGGCTTCGGCCTCGGTCCGCATGTGCTCGGCGAAACGGTCGGACTGATAGCCCGCCGCCGCCGCCTGCATCACCGCCGCCTTGGTGGTGATCTGGTTGAGGATGGTAATCCCGATCACGATGCCGCCGCCGATCACCGCGACCATGCCCAGAAGGGGGTGGATCAGCGAGATGCCGATCAGGAAGATCGGCGTCCAGGGCAGGTCGAACAGCGCCGCAAAGACCGGCGAGGAGAAGAAGCGCTGCACCACCTCCAGATCCTTGAGCTGGTTCTCGGTTTCCGTGTTTTCCTGCCCCCGCGCCGATTTGCGCAGGATGGCGCTGAACACCCGGCGGTCGAGCCGGGCCTGGAAGCGCGCGCCCATCCGGGTCAGGATGCGGCCGCGGGCCCAGTCGAGGAGGCCCATGACCAGAAACAGGAAGGCCATCAGCCCGAACAGCGCGGTCAGCGTCTCTTCCGAACGGCTGCCCAGCACCCGGTCATAGACCTGCAGCATGAACAGCGGCCCGGTGAGCATCAGGAAGTTGACGAAGATGCTGAAGAACCCAGCCGCCCAGATCAGCGCGCGGCTTTCCCGCCGGACTTCGCGCAGCTCTGCCTGACCGGCCATGAGATCGGTCTTTGCCATCGGTTTCCCCCTATCCCAATCCGCCCCCCGTTCGGAGCGCGGCAAAACCAACCGGATAACTTCACACAACAAGGGCCCGTGCGGCCCATCGGGTGAAACGAGACAAGTCTCTTCTCAAGACGTTAGCGGTTGCGGCCGGAACCGTCACGAAAACTTTTCGGCATCCGCCGCTCCGGCAGCGCCAGCGACCGAAATCTGGTAGGCGGCACCTGCCGCACCCACAGGATCTTGCGGCCTCTGCCCGCACCGATCACGGCATCCGTCATGTTTGTCCCGGTCTATAGTTCCCATTCAGGAAACAATCAAAGCGTGTATCCCGATTCTGTCTTTAATTCATGTCCAAATTGGCGATTCCCGGCCCCGAAACCACCGGACCGACACGGCTTCACCGGGCAGCCGACCGTACCTCCCGCGGCCGGTAGCCCTCGACCCAGCACCGGATCAGCGACCGGGCGGCCTCCTCGTCGCCGGCCTCTACCACCTCGGCCAGATTGCGCAGCATCGCCGCGACCTCGATCTCGGACAACCCGGCCTCCTGCGCGCAGAAGATCTTGCTGTAACGGGTGCCGACCAGATCCCCCGACAGGGTCAGCTCTTCCTCCAGCTTCTCGCCGGGGCGCAGGCCGATGATCTCGATCTCGATGTCGCCATCGGGGTTGTCGGCATCGCGCACCGTGTAGCCCGCGCTTTCGATCACCTGCCGGGCCAGCCGCATGATCGGCACCGGCTGCCCCATGTCGAGAACGAAGACCTCGCCGCCCCTGGCCTCGGCCCCGGCCTTGAGCACCAGCTGCACCGCCTCGCGGATGGTCATGAAATAGCGCTTCACCTGCGGGTCGGTGACGGTGACCGGACCGCCGCGGCTGACCTGCTCCTGGAACAGCGGGACCACCGAACCGGAGGATCCCAGCACGTTGCCGAACCGGACCATGGCAAAGACTGTGCCCTGCGCGCGCGAGGCCAGATCCTGCACCACCAGCTCGGCCAGCCGCTTCGACGCCCCCATGACATTGGCCGGGCGCACCGCCTTGTCGGTCGAGATCAGGATGAACCGCTCCACCCCCGCCTCGGCGGCCTCGCGCGCCAGCACCTGGGTGCCGAACACGTTGTTGGCCAGCCCCGGCAGCGGGTTCATCTCGACCATCGGCACATGCTTGTAGGCGGCCGCGTGCAGCACCACCTGAACGCCGTGGCCGGTCAGCGCCCGGCGCACCTGGCCCGAATCGGTGACCGAACCCAGCACCGGCACGATCTCGACCCCGGCATCCTCGGCCAGCGGTCGCAGCTCCTGCTCCACCGCATGCAGCGCCGGTTCGGCGATCTCGAACAGCACCAGCCGCGCCGGGCGGCAGGACAGCAGCTGGCGGCACAGCTCGGACCCGATGGAGCCGCCGGCGCCGGAGACCAGCACCACCCGCCCGGCATAGCTCGCGGCCGCCCGGCCCAGCCCCTCGGCCCGGGACTTGCGTCCCAGGAAGGCATGCGGCGCCACCGGGGTCAGCTTGTCCAGCAGCGCCTCTTCCCCGATCAGCTGGGCAAACGAGGGCAGCGCCTGCACCTCCAGCCCCATCTTCTGCAGCCGCCGGGCGATCTGCGCCTGCCGGGGCTGCGACACCGAAGGCATCGCCAGCAGCACCCGCCTGATGTCCTTCTCGGCCACCAGTTCGGCGATGCGCGCGGGCGCGTGCACCGGCAGCCCGGCCACCACCATGCCCTGGAGCGAGCCGTTGTCGTCCACGAAGGCCACCGGGTCGATGCTGTCATGGGCCTTGAGCGCATGGGCCAGCTGGGTGCCGGTATTGCCGGCGCCGTAGATCAGCACCCGGCAGCGCGGCCCGGCCCTGTCGTAGATGGCCAGAACGATCTGGTAGAGCACCGCGCGGCTGGCCACCAGCATCAGGAAATAGCCGATGGCGAAGGTCACATGAGTACCCAGCGGCAGCGG
Organism: Piezobacter thermophilus; assembly: GCF_055386745.1. Taxonomy (NCBI): domain Bacteria; kingdom Pseudomonadati; phylum Pseudomonadota; class Alphaproteobacteria; order Rhodobacterales; family Paracoccaceae; genus Piezobacter; species Piezobacter thermophilus. The sequence goes on from NZ_AP042381.1 coordinate 20,425, forward strand.
CGTCGCGATGAAGGGCGACAGCACCGCCATGGCCACGGCGACCAGCGCCGCATGCACCGCCGTCAGCCCGACGGCGTGGCGTTCGTAATCCTTGAGCGGGATCTGCGGCAGCCCCAGCCACATCAGCGAAGCAATGGCGATCGGCAGGATCGAGGGCAGAACCGGCAGATAGCGCAACAGCATCTGCAGGGCCGGCTGCGGCTGGGTCTGCACTGCGAAGGTGAACAGCATCGCCGCCGGAATCAGCGCCAGGTCGATGGCCAGGAACACCTGGGCCTTCTGCCGGCGCGACAACGAAAGGATCAGCCTGTGCATTCAGGCCCTCCCCGCCGCTTTCGGACTGGCAGCATGTCGTCGAAACCGTTTCATCATGCACTGACACTCGTCCAGGTTCATCGCACCGCGCGCAGGACACGCAATCAACTCAACGATTTCGGTGTAACGCGCCGGCGGCCAGCTGCCTATCGGCTTTTGGTTGAAATTGCGTCAACCTTGCCGGAAACGGCAGGAACCTGCCGCTCAGCCCCGGCGCCGGAAGAGGTTGCCGACGGTCTGGAACACCAGGTCGAAATCGTAGCACAGGTTGCGGTGGCGCTGATAGATGAGATCCAGCCGCGCCTTGGCGGGAATGCAGATGCGGGTATAGACGGCATCGGTTTCCTCGGGCGTGGCGCAGCGCGCCAGCAGTTCGCTTTCGTGCCGGTGATAGACGATCGAGGCCAGCCCGGTCACCCCGGGGCGCGATTTCAGCACCCGGGCGTAGAGGTCGGGAAAGCGCTCCACATATTCGCGCAGCGGCGGGCGCGGGCCGACGAAGCTGAGATCGCCCTTGATGATGTTCCACAGCTGCGGCAGCTCGTCCAGGCGGCGGGCGCGCAGCCAGGCGCCCTCGGGGGTGATCCGCGCCGCCTTGTGCCCGCCCGAGACGCCGCGATCCTCCTCGGCCACGGTCATGGTGCGGAACTTCCACAGCATGAAAGGCTCGTCCACGCCCTTCATCCGCTCGGAGACATAGAAGACCGGGCGGCCCTGCCGGCGCCACAGCCACAGCGCCAGGCCGAGGATCAGCGGCCACAGAAGCGCCACCAGCAACAGCGCGAAGAACAGGTCGAGAAGCCGCTTGGACAGGGTCACGGGGCATCCTCCTCCAGTGCGTGCCATTGCGCCACCATGGTTTCGGGGCGGCTTTCGGCCGGGGCGAAGGAGGTCAACCGCAGCAGCCGCGAAAGGTCAAGCCGCACCTCGGCGACGGCCTCGGGCGGGGCCGGGCGCGCCCTCCAGCCCAGCCCCGCCGCGTCCAGCAACGCGCCCATCTCCACCACGCCGGGCGCGGCGAGATTGAGCGCCCCCGGCAGACGCCCCGGCGCGGCCAGAAGATCGGCCAGCACCCGCGCCAGCGTGGCCGGCCCCACATAGCTGCGCCGGGGCGTGCGCCCGTCCGGGAAACGGTCCAGCCGGAAGCCGGGCCGCCAGCCGCCCAGGATCGCATCCGCCCCGGCCACGTTGCCGATGCGCAGGCTGGTCACGGCCACCCCCTCGCGCGCGCCCGCCTCGGCGGCGCGCTCTTCCATCAAGGCCTTGGCGCGGCCGTAATCCGATACCGGCGCCGGGGCCATGTCCTCGCGCAGAAGCCCCCGCGCGCGCCCGTAGACCGCCGCCGACGAGGCCAGCAGCACCCGCGGGCACCCCCCCTGCCCCGCCGCCCGCACCGCCGCCCGCGCCAGGGCGGCGTTGTCGGCCAGCTCCGCCCCCGAAGCGGCCCGCGCCGGGGTGACGCCGGCAAGGCACAGGATCGCGTCGCAGCCTTCGGCCGCCCGGGCCAGCGCCGCCCCGTCGGCCAGCGGATCGAAGAACAGCCAGCCGGGGCCGGGCATCTCGCGGCGGGCCTGCCAGCGCATCCGCCCCCGGCCGGCGGGGGGCAGAAAGCGGCGCAGGATCGTGCCGAGCCGGCCTGTTGCGCCAAGGACCAGAACCTGCGGAAACGGCATCATGCGCGCCCTTTCTGTTGACCGCCCCACCGGTGCCAGTATCTTGCGGCCCGGAAAATGCAACAGGTTTCCCCGCAGTCAGGCAGGTCGGCACATGCGCATCCTTCGACAGATCCTCGCCGCTCCCGCGCTTGCGCTGACCCTGCTTGCCGGCTGCACGGCACTTCCCGGCGGCGGCCCCACCAGCACCGAATTCGTCAATCTGGCACAAAAGCCGGACGCCGATTTCGCGCTCTACCAGGTCAACCGCGCCTTCCTGCCGGTGGTCGCCAAATGGCCCCCCACCGGCGGCGAAAAGCGGCTGAGCTGGATCCGCCACAGCAAGGGGGCGAACAACCAGATCATCCAGCCCGGCGACCGGCTGAACATCCGCATCTGGGACAGTTCCGACAATTCCCTGCTGACCTCGACCGGACAGAAGGAGATTGCCCTGCCCGACATCCGGGTGGCCGCGAACGGCACCATCTTCCTGCCCTATGTGGGCAATGTCAGCGTGGTGGGGCTCAGCCCCGACCTGGCCCGCGAACGGGTGCAGAAAGCACTGGAGGGAATCGTGCCCTCGGCGCAGGTGCAGCTGGACATGACCGAGGGGCGCAACAACTCGGTTGATCTGGTCAGCGGCGTGCTCAATCCCGGCACCTACCCGATGCCGGACCGCAACTATACGGTGATGGGGCTGATCGCGGCCGGCGGCGGCATATCCGAGCGGCTCAACAACCCGCAGATCCGGCTGATGCGGGGCGGACGCCTCTACGGAACCTCGGTCAACAGCCTGCTGTCGGATCCGTCGCTGGACACGCTGCTCAGGGGCGGCGACCGGGTGTTCGTGGAAGAGGACGAGCGCTATTTCCTCTCCTTCGGCGCCACCGGCACCGAGGCCATCCACATCTTCACCAGAGACCGGATGTCGGCCATGGACGCCATCGCCGCCATGGGCGGGGTCAACGACTCAAAGGCCGACCCCAAGGGGCTGCTGGTGCTGCGCGAATACCCGCCCTCGGCGGTGCGGCCCGGCAATCGCGGCCCGCGCCGGACGCGGGTGGTGTTCACGCTGAACCTGACCACGCCCGACGGGCTGTTTTCGGCCCGCAATTTCGAGATCAATTCGGGCGATCTGGTCATGGCCACCGAATCGCCGATCAACGACCTGCTGACCATCTCCAACATCGTCGGCAACTTCTACGGCGTGTTCAGCAGGGCCGGGGTGATCAACTGATCCCGTTCCCGCACTCACCGCCGGGACGGTTCAGCGCGGCGCCTCCATCCGCCGCGCCTTCGGCACGAGCGAATTCATCCGCGCCACATGCTCGGGCAGGCAGCGGGTGAGAAAGTCGTATTTCTCCACCACATGCGCCCGCGCCGCCGGGCCCAGATGCGCGTAATCGCCGGGATTGGCCAGCACGTCGATGACCTGATCGGCCAGCGCATCCACATCGAAGAAATCCACCAGCAGCCCGGTCTCGCCATGGTCGATCGCCTCGCGCACCGGGGCCACGTCCGAGGCGACGATGGTGGCCTGCATCGACATCGCCTCGAGCAACGACCACGACAGCACGAAGGGCATGGTCAGGTAGATGTGGCAGCGGCTGAGCTGCACCACCTGGCAGAAGGCCGAATAGGGCACCCGGCCGATGAAGTGCACCCGGCTCCAGTCCACCGAATCGCCCAGCTCCTCGGTCAGTTCGGCGCGCAGGCCCCCGGGGTGGTCGCTCTTGCGGCCATAGGAGACATCGTCGCCGCCGATCACCACTACCCGCGCCGCCGGGCGGGCGGCAAGAATCTTCGGCAGGGCGCGCATGAAGATGTGAAAGCCGCGCGCATGTTCGAGATTGCGCGCCATGTAGGTGAACACCTCGTCCGCGCGGGTCAGCGCCCGGCCCAGCCGCTGCAGCGGCAGCGCCACATCCGGGTCGGGACGCAGGAAATCGGTGCGGATGCCGTCATGGCAGACATAGAACCGGTCGTGGAAACTTTCGGGAAAGAGGTCTCTCTGCCACGCGGTCGGCACATGGCCCAGATCTACGCTTTCGATGCTGGCGAAAGGCACCGCGTTGCGGGCGTGGTTGATGAAGGGGGCGTGCTCCGAGACCGGCTCGTCCGGGTCGAAGCCCACCAGGCCGCCCTTCATGCGGTAGAAATATTCGAAAAACCCCAGCACCGGCACGTCGGGCCAGATCTGCTTCATGAACAGCAACTCGCCCCAGCCGGTATGCCCCATCACCAGATCGGGGCGAAAACCCTCGTCGCGCTCCAGCGCCCGCGCCGCCATGGCCGCGCCGAACCCCGCGCCGGTGGCCTCCTCCCAGACCTTCGACAGCCCGTAGGCGCCTTCGGCCGGCTTGTGATGGGGGGCATAGACCCGCGTGACCACGCCCTTCAGGGTCGGCGCATCCTGCCGCTGGGTGAGAAAGACGATCCGGTGCCCGCCCTGCGCCACCAGCCATTTGAGCATTTCCCGATACTGACCCGGCATGTTCTGGTGCACGAAGAGAATATCCATCACGACCCCTCCAGCAGCGCCGCAAGATAGCGGCCATAGGCATTCTTCGCGAACATCTCGGCCCGGGCGGCCAGGTCGTCATCGCCGATCCAGCCCTGCCGCCAAGCGATCTCTTCGGGGCAGCCGGCCTGCAGCCCCTGGCGCTCTTCCAGCGTGCGCACGAAATTGCCCGCCTCCAGCAGGCTGCCATGGGTGCCGGTATCGAGCCAGGCAAAGCCGCGGCCCATGGTCTCGACCGCCAGTTCCCCGTCTTCGAGATACATGCCCAGAAGCGAGGTGATCTCCAGTTCGCCCCGTGCTGAAGGAGTGACGCGGCGGGCGCGCTCGGGCGCGGTGCCGTCGAGGAAATAGAGCCCCGTCACCGCGTAGTTCGAGGGCGGCACGACGGGTTTCTCGACGATCTCGCGCACCTCTCCGCCGGGGCCGAAGGCGACGACGCCATAGCGTTCGGGATCGGCCACGTGATAGCCGAACACGGTGCCGCCCCGCTTTCGCGCATCGGCCCGCGCCAGCAGCTGCGGCAGGCCGTGCCCGAAGAAGATGTTGTCGCCCAGCACCATGGCGCTGGGGGCACCGGCAAGGAAATCCTCGGCCAGCACATAGGCCTGGGCCAGCCCGTCGGGGCTGGGCTGGGTGACGTAAGCGAGCCGCACACCCCATTGCGACCCATCGCCCAGCGTGCGGCGGAACTGGTCGCTGTCCTGGGGGGTGGTGATGACGCAGATGTCGCGGATGCCGGTCAGCATCAGCACCGAGAGCGGGTAATAGATCATCGGCTTGTCGTAGATCGGCAGCAGCTGCTTGGACAATCCCATGGTGATCGGCCACAGCCGGGTGCCCGACCCGCCGGCGAGGATGATCCCCTTGCGCCCGGTTCCGGTTTCACTCATCTTCGACCTCTTTCATCTCTCTCAGGGTCGCGCGCAGACTGGCGCGCCAATCGGGCCTTTTCAGGCCGAAAACCGTCTCCGTTCGTGAACAATCGAGGCGGGAATTGCGCGGCCGCGCCGCCGGGGTTGGCCAGTCGCCGGAGGCGATGTCGCGCACGGTGCAGCCGAGCCCGGCCTGGGCGAAGATTTCCCGGGCAAACCCTGCCCAGTCGATATCCGGGCTGCCCGAGAAATGGTAGATGCCGCTCTTTTCAGGCTCTGCGCAAAGGGTTTCGGCGATGTTGCGGCAGGCCCGGGCAATGGCGCCGGCCGGTGTCGGGCCACCCACCTGATCGGCCACCACGTCGAGCGCGTCACGGCTGCGGCCCAGCCGCAGCATGGTGGTGACGAAGTTGCGGCCATGGGGGGAGAACACCCATGAAGTGCGCAGCACCGCCCATGCCCCCCCTGCTCCGGCCACGGCCCTTTCCCCGGCCAGCTTGGTGCGGCCATAGGCGTTGATCGGGGCGGGGGTATCGTCGGGGCGCCAGGGGGTTTCGCCGCTGCCGTCGAAGACATAATCGGTGGAGATGGTCACGAAGGGGATGCCAAGGGCGGCGCATTGTGCCGCCATGGCGGCGGGGGCCTCGGCGTTGATCCTGCGGGCGCGGGCCTCCTCGGCCTCGGCCCCGTCCACATCGGTCCAGGCGGCGGCATTGATGACCGCGCGCGGCCGCGCGGCCCGGATCACCGCCGCGCAGGCAGCCTGGTCCGACAGATCCGCCCGCTCCCGGCCAAGGCAGGTCACGCCGGGAAGGCGCTCCAGTTCGCGCCCCACCTGCCCGGTCTTCCCGAAGGCAAGGATGGTCATGGCGGCCACCATCCGGCTGGGTGGCAACGCGGGCGCCGGGGCTCTGCCCCGGACCCCGGAGTATTTGGGGCAAGAGGAAGCACGAAAGTCATGCCCCCCGGCCCAGGCGCCGGCCGACGCCCTCGCGGTTCTGCAGGGCGCGCCACCAGGCCTCGTTGTCGAGATACCATTGCACGGTGCGCCCCAGCCCTTCCTCCAGCGTGACGGAAGGCCGCCAGCCCAACTCCTCGCGGATGCGGGTGGGGTTGATGGCATAGCGCAGATCGTGGCCGGGGCGGTCCTCGACGAAGGTGATCAGGCGGGCATGGGGGGCGCCTTCGGGGCGCTTGCGGTCGAGGATGGCGCAGATCATGCGCACGAGGTCGATGTTGCGGGCCTCGGCCTCGCCGCCGATATTGTAGGACCGCCCCACCCTGCCCTTTTCCAGCACCAGCAGGAGGGCCTCGGCGTGATCCTCGACATGCAGCCAGTCGCGCACGTTTTCCCCGCGCCCGTAGACCGGGATCGGCCGGCCCGCCAGCGCGTTGAGGATGACCACCGGGATCAGCTTTTCCGGGAACTGGAAGGGGCCGTAATTGTTCGAGCAGTTGGTCAGCACCACCGGCAGCCCGTAGGTGTGGAACCACGCCCGCACCAGGTGGTCGGAGGCGGCCTTGGAGGCCGAATAGGGGCTGCGCGGATCGTAGGGCGTGTCTTCGGTGAAGCGGCCATCGGCGCCGAGGCTGCCATAGACCTCGTCGGTGGAGATGTGGTGGAAGCGGAAGCTTTCAGGACGGCCCCGGGCGCTCCAGTATGCCCGGGCGGCCTCGAGCAGGGTGAAGGTGCCGGTCACGTTGGTTTCGATGGAGGCGCCGGGGTCGTCGATGGAGCGGTCCACATGGGACTCGGCCGCCAGGTGCATGATGGCGTCGGGGCGGTGTTCGGCCAGCACCGCATCCATCGCCGGGCGGTCGCGGATATCAGCCTCTACGAAGGCGTATTCGGGCCTGTCCGCGACCTCGGTCAGATTGTCGAGGCAGGCTGCATAGGTCAGGGCATCCACGTTCACCACGGCATGACCCGCGCCGATCGCACGGCGCACCACGGCCGAGCCGATGAACCCGGCGCCGCCCGTGACCAGGAGCTTCATACGTCGCCCTCCCAGGTGAAAGGGCTGTCGAACGCGGCCAGAGGCGGGGCGGCGGCATCCCTTTCCGACAGGATCGGAGGGTCCGCAAGCCCCCAGTCGATGCCACAGCTGTCCCAGCGCACCGCGCCGTCGCAGTCGGGCGCGTAGTAGTCCGTGCACTTGTAGAGGATCTCGGTATCGGGTTCACGGGTGACAAAGCCGTGCAGAAAGCCCTTGGGGATCAGCAGCTGGCGGCCGTTTTCGGTGGAAAGCTCGGTGCCGAACCAGCGCCCGTATGTGGGTGAGCCCTTGCGGATATCCACCGCCACGTCGAAGAGCCGCCCCCTCCCGCAGCGCACCAGCTTGTCCTGGGCGTGCGGCGGGGCCTGGAAATGCAGCCCCCGCAACGTGCCCGAACGGCGCGACAGCGAATGATTGTCCTGGACAAAATCCAGCTCGATCCCGTGTTGGGCCAGCGTGCGGCGATTCCAGCTTTCGGAAAAGAACCCGCGCGTGTCACCGAAACGGCGCGGTGTCAGGATCAGGAGTCCGGGAAGGGTAGTGGTTTCAATCTGCATTCCGAAATCCGCCGGCAATTTCCTGAATCATCAATGGCCTTTCCCTAACAGATGGGTACAGACGGCACCAGCCGGCGGGCGGGTTCGGGGGCGCTGCCCCCGTCGCGGCAAGCCGCGACTCCCCCGGAGTATTTCCAGCAAGAGGAAGAAACGGTTTCTTAACCCTGATGGTCCATTCTGTTCCCACGGCACAGGCGGGAGCGCCGATGGCCGTGCAAGGGGAAGGGCACAAGATCTCTTTCCGGGGAAGAGGTGCCGGGCGCGCCTCCTCCCTTCCTCTTGCCAAAAATACTCCGGGGTGAATTGGCCGCAGGCCAAGAGGGGCAGAGCCCCTTGTTTCTGAAAAACCGGGATGCGCGCAGGTCACGAAGCCCTCCCTGCCCGTTTCTTCACCCACCCCAGAAAGGCCGCATCCGGGCTGCGCAGCCGTTGCCCGCCGGTGCGCGCCCAGATCCCTCGCCATTCGGCCTCAAGCGCATGAACGTCCCGGCCAGGCATCAGCGCCCGAGCCTGTTCCAGCGCCGCCGCGCTCAGCACCGGCGGAGCGGCTTCCACCACCGGCGCGCGCGGCGAGAAGCGGATCAGGTCGCCGGGCAGCTCCTCCATCATGTAATCGGGCAGGTGATCGGCCGCGATCATATCGCGCAGCATCTTGCGGAACACCCGCCGGGGCGAGGCGGAGCCGGATTTCTTCAGCAGCGTCTCGACCGAGACCGTCCACCCCTCCTGCCGGCCGCAATGCTTGCGCGCCAGCTCGTAGATCCGTCGCTCCAGCGGCTTGCGCAGCCGGAAATAGTCGCGCGACAGCGTCAGCACCGATTTTGACAGCACCGCGCGGTAGAGCCATTCCGAGAGCGTCACCGCCACGCTGACCATCCGGCCACCGCGGGTGCGGCGCACGATCTCCCAGCTTTCGATCAGCCCGAACCCGGTGGTGGTTTCCACCTCGCCGGTGACGATGTTGGTGGTGATGCGGGTGCCGGCGAGGCGCTCGAAGGCCTCGCGCAGGCGGCGATAGGCATCACCGCTGGTTTCACGATTGGTCGCCACCAGCAGATCATGGGCCTTGAGATGCAGGGTGCGGCTGACCCGGCGCCCGGCATTGAGGGCCGCCATCAGCTGGCTGATGCAGAAGATCAGGATGTCCTTGTCATGGATCGTGGCCAGCCCCCGCACCGAGGGGGTCACGGTGATCTCCACCCCGTTATGGGCATAGTGAAGGATCCGCCGGTCGGGACGGGTGGCCAGCGAGAACAGCGGGTGCTCCATGCTGGCCAGGTCGTCCTTGGGGATCGCGTCGAAAATGTCGCAGAGGAAGAAATCCCTCTGCCTGTGCCTCGCGGGCAGAAGCCCCCCTGCCCCGGTCCCTGTCATCGCCCTGCCCATGGTCGGTTTCCGACTCGGTTTCGTGGTTTCAATGACGCACAGGGTAAAGTTATCCACAAGCCCCCGCAACGGCGTTGCGCGCAACCCATCGTGGGTTCGGAGTCGGGCAAACGTGGGATCGGATTCGATCTTTCGTGGGATCGGAATCGGGAATGAGCGCGCAGAAGAGAAAAAAGCCCGTGATTTCAACACGCTGACCAAACAGCAAAATGACGTAACACAGAATAACTGGAATCTAACTTCCCGAAGATCTCGCTTCGGACCCGATCCTGCGGTATATCGGCAACATCAGGCCCCGGAATTGCTTGAGAAAAGAAGGCATTGTTGCTGTTTTTCTTTCATGTACCGTGTTTTGTGGTATGTTTCCAAAAACACGGTACATCGAGCGGTTTTCCTCATGGCAAGAGACGGAACGGCAGGAACGGGCCTTCCCCCCTATTTCAACATCGATCCTGACGCGGCGCTGGCCGAACTGGATCCGCCTACCGGAACCGACGGGTTTGCCCGCATCGCCGAGGCCTGCGCCCGCGGCCGGGCGGATCTGGCCAGCCGCGGATTGGACGAAGAGGGGCGCAAGACGCTGCGGCTGTTCTCGACCTGGGAAATCTGCCGCTACCTGATCCCGGTGGCGCAGGCGCATTTCCGCCGGGTGCTGCGCCAGAACCCGGATCTGCCGCAGGGCCGCTCGGAAACCCCGGGCGGGGCCAAGTGGTTCACCCTCGACGAGGTGCTGCGGCTGCGGGCGTTCTTCGGCGCGCAGGGTTCGAGGGCCAAGAACTACCTGCCCTGGCGGCCCGAGGGGCTGCCGGCCAAGCTGGTGGCGGTGGCCAATTTCAAGGGCGGGGTGGGCAAGACCTCGACGGCGGCGCATCTGGCCATGTCGGCGGCGCTGGACGGCTATCGGGTGCTGGTGATCGACCTCGACAGCCAGGGGTCGATGACCTCGATCTTCGGCGGCCGGGTCGAGGACGAATGGGGCACCGCCTTTCCGCTGCTGGCGCGGCATTATGCCGAGCACCTGCGCGAAGAGAACCGGATTCGGGTGGGCCGGGGCGAGGCGCCGCTGCCGCTGGACGAGGCGCTGAGCACGGCGCTGGAGATGGGCGCGGGCGACGTGATCCGCAAGACGCACTGGCCCAATATCGACCTGATCGGGGCACAGCTGAATCTCTACTGGGCCGAGTTCCAGATCCCTGTCTGGCGGATGCAGGCGCGCAGCTGGAAGCTGTGGGATGCGCTGACCGACCGGCTGGCCGCCGACGGGGTGCTGGACGACTACGACCTGGTGTTCATCGACACGCCGCCGGCGCTTGGCTATCTGACCATCAACGGGCTGGCCGCGGCCGATATCCTGCTGGTGCCGCTGGGGGCCTCCTTCCTGGAATTCGACTCTACGGGGCGGTTTTTCGACATGCTGCACGCCACCTTCGCCTCGATCGAGGAGGGCGAGAACATGGCTGCCCGGGCGCTGGGGCGGCCGGGGATGGCCTTCGAATGGGATGCGGTGCGGGCGGTCATCACCCGCTATGACGGCGCCCAGCAGGGAGAGCTGGCAGCGCTGATCCAGGCCTATATGGGGCGAACGCTGTCGCCGCACCGGCAGGATTTCACCGCGCTGATCGGCCAGGCCGGCGAACAGGTCAGCGGTATCTACGAGGCCGATTATCGCGATTTCAACCGCGAGACCTATGCCCGCGGGCGGGAAACCTTCGATGCCACCTATGCCGCCTTCAAGCGGCTGCTTCTGGGCATCTGGCGGCGCGACCAGAAGGCCTCCGAACGGGCGGTGGAGGGGGCGTAAAGATTTTCGTGGCAGGCATGGGGACCGGATCGGGCAAGGAGGACGTGCAATGGCCAGACGCAAGCGGCTGACCCCGGCGCAGCCGGGTTATCTTGAGGGACAGCGGGCGCCCGAGGTGAAATCCATGCCGCCCGTTTCGGCCCCGATTGCCCAGGTTGCGGGCGATGCCTCGGCCCGGGCGGCGCTGGAGGAGCTGACGGCGGCGCTGGATGCGGCGCGGGCCGACGGGCTGATGATCGAGCTTGTGCCGCTTGAGGCGGTGGACGAAGGCCACCTGGTGCGCGACCGGATGGTGCAGGACGAGGACGAGCTTTCCGCGCTGATGGAATCGATGCGCGCCCGCGGCCAGCAGACCCCGGTCGAGGTGATCCGCCTGCCCGGCGCGGCAGGGGAAGAGCCGCGCTACGGGCTGATTTCCGGCTGGCGGCGGCTCACGGCGCTGCGCAGGCTTCATGCCGAGACCGGGGAAGAGCGCTTCGCCACCATCCGCGCCCGGGTGATTGCGCCGCAGACGGCGCAGGCGGCCTATGTGGCGATGGTCGAGGAGAACGAGATCCGGGTGAATCTGAGCTTCTACGAGCGCGCCCGGATTGCCGTGCAGGCCATGCGCGAGGGGGTCTATCCCGACCAGCGCGCGGCGCTGCGGGGGCTGTTCGGCAATACCACCCGGTCGAAGCGTTCCAAGATCGGCAGCTTCATCCCCTTGGTCGAGGCCTTTGACGGCGATCTGAAACATCCCACCGCGATTTCCGAAAAGCTGGGTCTGGCCTTGGCGCGGGCGCTTTTGCACGACCCGGAATTCGTCTCTGAAGTGCGCAACAGGCTCGCATCATCCCCCAACCGAAGCGCCGGGGAAGAAATGCGGATTCTGGCCGCCGCGATCGAGGAACGGAACACCCCTGCCCCGAAAGCGGAAGCCGGCCCATCGCCGGAAAGGCCCGAAGGGAAGCCCGATTCCGAACGGCCGGCCGTGCAGCGGGAATATGCGGCGCCGGGGGTGTCGCTGAGCTTTCACCCCGGCAAGGGGCGGATCGAGCTGACCGGCCCGAAGGTGGACGCGGCGCTTGTGGAAGATCTGCGGGGCTGGCTGGCCGGGCGCGCGGGCTGACATTCCACAATCGGAATGTTTCGCATGCGAAACATTTGCCGCGGTCAGGCGCGGTAATAGTCCCGGAACCAGTCCACGAAGCGCTGCACGCCCTCGCGCACATCCACCTGCGGGACATATCCGGTAAGCTCGTGCAGAAGCCCGGTGTCGGCCCAGGTGGCGGGCACGTCGCCGGGCTGCATGGGGCGCATGATCTTTTCCGCCTCGCGTCCGCAGGCGGCCTCGATGGCGGCGATGAAATCCATCAGCTTCACCGGGGCGCTGTTGCCGATATTGACGATGCGGAAGGGGGCGACGGGGCTGAGGCTGTCACGTTCCGAGATCGGCTTTTCGCCGGGCACGGCGTCGATCAGCCCGGTGATCCCGTCCACCAGATCGTCGATATAGGTGAAGTCCCGGCTCATCTCGCCGCGGTTGTAGACCTCGATCGGTTGCCCCTCCAGTATGGCGCGGGTGAACTTGAAATGCGCCATGTCGGGCCGCCCCCAGGGGCCATAGACGGTGAAGAAGCGGAACATGGTCGTGGGCAGGCGGTAGAGATGGGCGTAGGCATGCGCCATCGCCTCGGTCGCCTTCTTGGTGGCGGCATAGAAGGACATCTGCGTGTCGGCCTTGTCACGCTCGCCATAGGGCATGGCGGTATTGGCGCCATAGACCGACGAGGTCGAGGCCAGCAGCATGTGTTCGGGCGGATGCGCCCGGGCCGCTTCGAGCAGCTCGAATGTGCCGGCGAGATTGGCCTGCACATAGTCGCGCGGCGCCTCGATGGAGTGGCGTACCCCGGCCTGGGCGGCCAGGTGGATGACGATGCCGGGGCGGGTGCTGCGGAAGATCTCCATCAGCCGTCCCGGGTCTTCGAGGCGGCCGATGACGGGGGTGAAGCCGTCATGTCCGGCCAGCATGGCGTGGCGGCGCTCCTTCAGGGTGACGTCGTAATAGTCGCTCAGGCAGTCGAGCCCGGTCACCTGCCAGCCCTGGCCGAGCAGCCGGGCGGCGACATGGTATCCGATGAACCCGGCCGAGCCGGTGACGAGGGCGTGGCGTTCGCTGGTCTGCATGGGGCCCTTGGTGGCGCAGCGGGGCGGGGCTGTCAAACCGCAAATGGGCGGTGTCATGGGCGGCAGCCCGCGTGCCGGGGCGGGGCGGGGGCGCGACGGTTTGACATGCGGCCGGTTTGCCGGTTTATGCCGGTTGATCCAGGGGCCGAAAAGGGCAGGGAGCGGCGCGCGTGACGGCACAGGCAGAGGATGGGCGGCGACGCCTGGTGGCGGTGGTGGCCACCCATGACCGGCTGGCGCAGCTGAAGGTGACGCTGGCGCGGCTGCTGGAGAGCCCGCCGGAAGAGCTGCTGGCGGTGGTGGTGGTGGACAATGCCTCGACCGACGGCACGGGTGAGTGGCTGGCCGCGTGCGACGATCCGCGGCTGGTGGTGCATCGCAGCGCCCGCAACATGGGCGGGGCAGGGGGGTTCGAGACGGGGATGCGGCTGGCGGTGGAGCGCTTCGACCCCGACTGGATCGTGGTCATGGACGACGATGCCCGCCCGCAGCCCGGCGCGCTGGCGGCGTTTCACGCGCTGGATGCGGGCCGTTGGGATGCGGTGGCGGCCGCCGTCTATCTGCCCGATGGCGAGATCTGCGAGATGAACCGCCCCTCGCGCAACCCGTTCTGGCACGGGCAGGAGTTCCTCCGCACCCTGATTGGCGGCGGGCGCCGGGGGTTTCACCTGGCCTTGGAGGATTATGCCGGCCCCGGCCGGGCGGTGGATGTGGCCTCGTTCGTGGGGCTTTTCATCTCGCGCGCGGCGATCGAGCGGGTGGGCTATCCCGATGGCGCGCTTTTCGTCTATGGCGAGGACGGGCTGTTCACGCTGGGGCTGAGCAAGGTCGGCGGGCGGATCGGGTTCGAACCGTCGGTGAAGTTCGAACATGACTGTTCCACCTTTCACGGTCAGCGGGGCCGGTTCCGGCCCTTGTGGAAGGTCTATTACTATCACCGCAACCTGTTGCTGCTTTACCGGATGGCCGCCGGCTGGCTGTTCTGGCCGGTGTTGCTGGTGGTGCTGCCGAAATGGGTCTCGAAGCTGCGCGATCACGGGGGCGAGCGGCGGGTCTATCTGCGGCTTCTGTCACGGGCCGTTCGCGACGGTCTGAGCGGGCGCACCGGCGTCGATCACGCGCAGATCCTGGCGCTGGCCGGGGACGGGCAGGGGTCTGCCTAGCGGTTCAGGATGTCGCGGTGATAGCGGCCCAGCAGGATGAGCCCCATCGCCAGCAGCGCGAGGCTGACACCGAACACGAAGGTGCCGTCGATGTATTGCGGCGCATAGGTGGGGTAGAAGCCCGTGCGCATCCGGCCGATGATGTGGATCAGCGGGTTGAACCACAGGATGTCCTGGGCCAGCGGGGGGAGTTCCTCGTAGATGTAGAAGATTCCCGAGGCCAGGAACAGCGGCCTGGTGATGATCGACCATGCGATGTCCCAGATCGGGAACAGGCCGATCAGGGCGCAGTTCAGCGTGCCGACGGCCAGGCCCAGCAGCATCGCCTCGGCCATGGCCAGAAGCACCGGCGGCAGGTCCAGCGCCGCGCGGTTTTCGGTCAGGATCAGGATGCCGGCCAGCAGCAGGATCGTCACCAGGATCGCGGTCAGGCTATTGAGCAGGAAACGCGCCAGCACCGCATCTACCCAGGTCACGGCCGGGTATTTCAGCAGCGGGCGCGAGAAGTTGATGGCATTGCCGATCTTCTTCGACAGGGACTGGAACAGGTCGAAGGGCAGGTAGCCGGTGGCGTAGAACAGGATGAAGGTGGTGCCCAGAGACGGGCTGCGCATGATCAGCGAGAAGCCGATGCTGAGCACGACGATCGCCGCCAGCGGTTCGACCACGGCCCAGAGATAGCCGCCGGGCGTATTGCCATAGCGGGTGGACATTTCCCGCAGCATCAGCGCCACCACCGTGCGCAGGGCGGCAAACCGCCGGCGGCCGGGCATGGCCGGGGGCGGGGCAGGGGGTTGAGGCGGGGGGATCGCGACCATGAAAAGCCTGCCGATACTGGCGTTCGTGGCCGCAGTTATGTATGAAAAGGGAAAGAAATTCAAACGGCTTGGCGCCGTAGAAGGCGAAGATGGCAAAGAATGGCAAGGCCACCAGGGCCGCCCGGCAGGGGCCAAGGGCCGAAGCGGGCGAGTTGACCGTAGTTTCCGGGCGGGCCGGGCAGGGCCGGAAATCGGGGCGGCGGAGGGGCGCCGGAAAGCCGGGCGGGAAAGGCAAGGCCGCGGGGGTTCCGGGCAAGGTGTCGAACCGCGCGGCGGCAGTGGCGGGGGGCAAACCCGTCCAGCCGATCCCGGCCACCGTCACCGTGCAGCCCATCGCCCGTCCGGCAGGCATGCGGCCGCGCCACTGGGGGCTGCTGGCCAGTTTCGTGATCTTCGTGCTGGCGCCTCTGGCGGCGGCGGTCTTCTACCTGTGGACCTATGCCACGGACCAGTACGCCTCGACCACCGGCTTCACGGTGCGGACCCAGGAAAGCTCCGGCGCCAACGACCTGCTGGGCGGGCTGGCGCAGTTCGCCGGACGCTCGGCGGCCTCGGACAGCGATATTCTCTACGAGTTCATACAGAGTCAGGAAATGGTCGATGCGGTGGATGCGCGGCTGGATCTGCGGGCGCATTATTCGCAGCCCTGGCCGCGGGACTGGGTATTCGCGATCTGGCCCGATGCCTCGCGCGAGGATCTGCTGTGGTACTGGCAGCGCATCGTCGGGATCTCCTATGATGCCAAGACCGGGCTGACCGAGGTACAGGCGCTGGCCTTCAGCCCGGAGATGGCCCGGAAGGTCACCTCCGAGATCGTGCGCATCAGCCAGGAACGGATCAACGCGCTGAACGCCCGCATTCGCGAGGATGCGCTGCGCTATGCCCAGGCCGATCTGGACGAGGCCGCCGCGCGGCTCAAGGCGGCCCGCGAGGCGCTGACCCGGTTCAGGGCGCGCACCGGCATTGTCGATCCGGCGGCGGACATCCAGGGGCGGCTGGGGGTGATGAACAACCTTCAGCAGCAACTGGCCTCGGCGCTGATCGAATACGACCTGCTGCGCGAAACCGTGCAGGAGGATGACCCGCGGCTGACCAAGGCGCAGCAGAGGATCGAGGTGATCCGCGATCGCATCGCCAATGAACGGGAAACCTTTGCCGGCGACAGTTCCGAAACGGGCGGGTTGAGCGAAGATTATCCCAGCGTGATTGCCGAATACGAAAGCCTGAGCGTGGATCTGAAATTCGCCGAGGACGCCTATCGCGCGGCGCTGACCGCGTTGCAGGTGGCAAAGGACGATGCCGCCCGTCAGAGCCGCTATCTGGCCACCTATATCCGCCCGACCCTTGCCGCCGAGTCGGAATATCCCCGGCGCTGGCTTCTGAGCGGGCTGGTCGCCCTGTTCCTGACCCTGATCTGGTCGATCGTGGCGCTGATCTACTATTCGATCCGCGACCGGGGATGAACGGGGAGGCGGCTGGGTGATCCGGTTCGAGAACCTTTCCAAGGGTTTCCGGGTGCAGGGCCGGTATCGGCTGGTGATCGATCACCTGGACATGACCCTGCCATCGGGAAAGTCGCTGGCACTGCTGGGCCGCAACGGCGCGGGCAAGACGACCTTGCTGGAAATGATCGCGGGCACCATGCGCCCCGATACCGGGCGGGTCGTCAGCGACGGTTCGATTTCCTGGCCGGTGGGCTTCGGCGGGTCGTTTCATCGCGACCTGACCGGCGCGCAGAATGTCCGGTTCATAGCCCGGATCTATGGCGTAGACACGGATTCGCTGCTGGCTTTCGTTGAGGATTTCGCCGAGCTGGGCAAGTTCTTCCACATGCCGGTGCGCACCTATTCCTCGGGGATGCGTTCGCGCCTGACCTTCGGGGCGTCGATGGGGATCCGCTTCGACACCTACCTGGTGGACGAGGTGACGGCCGTGGGCGATGCGGCCTTCCGGCGCAAGTCACGGGCGGTTTTCGTCGACCGGATGCGCCATTCCAGCGCGATCATGGTCAGCCATTCCATGGGCCAGCTGCGCGAGTTCTGCAATGCCGGCCTGGTGCTGGAAAACGGCCAGTTGCAGTATTTCGACGATCTGGAAGAGGCGATCGCGGTGCATCAGGCCCTCATGGCCGCGTGATTCCCGTAATCAGTGTTATGGTAAATATTCCGTAAATTCGAAAGATTCACCATGATAGAGCCTGTTTTCGGGGTCATCCGAACAGGAAATCGTCGGCGGTGATCTGTCCCGGGATCACGCCGTCCAGCAGGATGGTGACCGCGCCGGCACCTATTTCGGTTCCCGTGCCCGTGGTGTCGGCACGGATGTCCAGATCGGCGAATTGCAGCCCCGGGCGGGTCAGGTGGATGAGATCGGTCCCGGGGGTGAAATCGGTGATCCGGTCGGTCCCCGCATTGTCGGCAAAGACGAACAGGTCGCGGCCGGCTCCGCCGGTCAGCAGATCGTCGCCGCGTCCGCCGTGAAGCGTATCGTTTCCGTGCCCTCCCCGCAGCCGGTCGGCTCCGGCGCCGCCATGCAGATCGTCGCGCCCGCTCCCGCCGCGCAGCCGGTCGCCGCCCTTGCCGGCAAACAGCGTGTCGCGCCCGGCCCCGCCGGACAGCCAGTCGCCGCCGCGCCCGGTCGAGATCCGGTCGTGCCCGGCCAGTGCTTCGACATGGTCCCGTCCGGCGGTGCCGCGCAGCCGGTCGTCGCCGATGGAGGCAGGGATCGTGTTCCACACCGGCCCCGTGGGCAGCGGCACCCGGTCGGCCGTATCAAAGCCGCCGGGCCACAGATCGTCCGGCGTCAGTGTCCGGCCGTCGGCGCTGAAGACCGAAAACCCGGTGGAGCCGAAACGCAACTGGATGCCTTTGGTCATGGGTTTCCACACCAGCTGGCCGGGGTCGTGCAGCAGCGGAAAGGCAGAGAGGTCGATGCGGTCGATACCGGGTTCGAAATCGGTGATCTTGAGCGGGTTGTCGGTGGGTGCCAGCACGAAGAGATCCGCCCCTGCCCCCCCGCTCAGCGCCCCGCCGCGGCTGTTCGAGACAAGGATGTCCGCCCCTGCCCCGCCGTTCAGCGTCTGCCCCTGCCCGACTAGGATGTCGGCGCCGCCGGTGCCGGTCAGAGGATCGGTGGTGGCCGCCCCCGGCCCGGGGTCGATCACCGCTCCCAGCCCGGCCAGCGGCAATGACAACTGTGTGATGCCGGGCGTTGTGGCCGAGGTGACGAAGATCTGCAGTGTGCTGCCGACCACCGATGCCTCGATGGCACTCACGTCGGTCAGCCCCAGCCCCGGCGCCTGGGCCAGGCTCTGCAGATGCAGAAGCCGCCCGTCGGGCAGCAGCGAGAACAGGCTGATCCCGTCATCTGCTCCGCCGGCCAGCACGAAGGCGTGCTCGCCCGCCACCACCGCCTTGAGCGCCGTCACCCCGGCAAACCGGGTGGCCAGTGTGTCGAGAAGGTGATCGGCCGGGGTCATCTGCCCGGTGGCATCCAGCCGCATCACGCTGAGCGAACTGCTGCCAGCTGCCGCGAGAATGATCCAGGTGGCGCCATGGGCAACGACGGTCTCGAGCGCGGTCGGGGCATTGATGCCAAGTCCGTCCGCCGCCCCGAGGCTGTCGGCGACGCGCAGCTCTCCGGTGGACAGGTTGACCCGGTAGCTGCGCAGCCCATTGCTGTCGCCATCCGCCGCCAGCAGAAAGCTGTTGCCGCCGGCCCGGGCCGTCTCCAGCAGCACCTGCCCTCCCATCGCATAGGCATCGGCACCGCCACGGCCAGCCACATCCGCCACCACCTGCCCGTTGCCGTCGCTGATGCAGGCGCGCAGCGTGCCGGTCACGGCATCGAACATGTAAAGCGCGCTGCGCCCGTCCGGCAGCGAAATCGCGGCCAGCGCCTCTGCCCGGCGCCCGTCCTGTCCCGGCAGGTCCAGTGAAACGGCCGGGGACAGGATCGCATCGGTTCCCAGCCCGAAGCTGACCAGCGCCCCGTTCCCGGTGCCCGCAAGGATCACCTCGAGCGATCCGTCAAGAGAAACCGCCGCCACCTGCCCCACCCCCAGCCCGGCGGCGGGGCCGTAGATCTGCGATGACACGAATCCGGCCAGCCCCGCCCCGTCGGTCAGGCGGAAGGCACTGACGCCGCCCTGCAGACCGGTGGCCGCCAGCAGAAACCGGCCCGAGGCCGTCTCGACAACTTCCAGATCCCGCAGATCCGCATCCAGGATCGGGTCGTTGCCATAGAACCGCCCATCGAATCGAAGTTCCATCGCGGAAATTTCCACCCCATCCGCACCCCCGCTTGAAAATCGCCTGGCAAGGGGCGGGGAAGCAGAGCGGATTTGTGGCGGAAACCGGAAGAATCCTGCGCAGTTTCATAAAATTTCAGGACAATCTTCGAGATCCACCAAATTTCGTCCACCATCCTTCCTCTTGCTGAAAATACTCCGGGGTGAATTGGCCGCAGGCCAAGAGGGGCAGCGCCCCTCCCCCGCATGGTTGACGAAACCCTGCCGCACCGCTCGCCCGGTTAGCCCCGCCGAAACCGTCGCCACGCAGGGTGCCGGCGGATCCGACCCGAACAGGTTTCAACGACAGGAGGCCCGGCGATGGCCAGCAGCACCGACAGTTCCGCCATTCTTTCTCTGCCCTACATCCAGCCCGGCCAGGCGCAGAAGCACGTCACCCATAACGAGGCCCTGCAGAAGCTGGACGTGCTGGTGCAGATGGTGGTCGAGGGATTCGGGGCCGAAATCCCGCCCGCCGCTCCGGCCGAGGGCGAAATGCACGCGCTGGGGCCGGCACCGACGGGGCTGTGGGCCGGACAGCCGGACATGCTGGCGGTCTGGACCGACGCGGCATGGCGCTTCATCGCCCCGCGCCCGGGCTGGCGGGCCTGGGGCCGGGCCGAGGCCGAGCTGCGCGTCTGGGACGGAGGGGCCTGGGCGCTGCTGCGCGCCGATGTCGAGAACCTGCCCGGTCTTGGCATCGGCACCGCCTCGGACCCGGTCAACCGGTTGGCGGTGAAATCGCCGGCCACGCTGCTCAGCCACGACGGCACCGATCATCGGCTCAAGATCAACAAGGCCGCGGCCGGCGATACCGGTTCGGTGCTGTTTCAGTCGGGCTGGACGGGTCACGCCGAGATCGGCCTGGCGGGGGATACCGATTTCACCCTGCGGGTTTCGGGTGACGGCGGCACATGGGCCGAGGCGCTGCGCGCCGACGCCACCGGCAGGATCGGGATCGGCGGGGCAGCCCCCTCCGCGGCGCTGGATGTGGCCGGCGACAGCCTGCGCCTGCGCACGAGCCGCACCCCGGCCTCGTCCAGCGCGCCGGGCAGCCCGGGCGAGATCTGCTGGGACGGCGGCTACATCTATGTCTGCGTGGCGCCGAACAGCTGGGCGCGGGCGGCGCTGAGCAGCTGGTAGGGCCCGCCCGGGCGTTCAGTCGCGGGCATAGACGTCTTCGTAGCGGATGATGTCGTCTTCGCCCAGATAGGCACCGGTCTGGACTTCGATCAGGGTCAGAGGCAGCTTGCCGGGGTTCTCCAGCCGGTGCCGCGCCCCCAGCGGGATATAGACCGACTGGTTTTCGCTGATCAGCTTCACCTCGTCGTCGATGGTCACCCTGGCGGTGCCCTCGACCACGATCCAGTGTTCGGCGCGGTGGTGGTGGCTTTGCAGGCTCAGTGCCGCGCCGGGGTGGACGTGGATGCGCTTGACCTGGAAGCGGTCGCCCAGAACGAGGCTTTCGAACCAGCCCCAGGGGCGGTGATCCTTGGGAAAGGCGGTGGCCTGAGGCGCCTGGCGGGCCTTCAGCGCCGCCACCGCCCGTTTCACGTCCTGCGCGCAGGTGGCATCGGCGACCAGAACCGCGTCGGGCATGGCCACGGCGATGATGTTCTTCAGCCCGATGCCCACCACCTCCAGCCGCTCGTCCTCGGAGCGCAGCAGGCTGTCGGAGCAGTCGATGGCGGTGGCCGGGCCCGAGGTGGCCACGCCGAATTCGTCGCGCGCACTTTCGCGCCAGACCGCATCCCAGCCGCCCAGATCCGACCAGCCGCCCGAGAAGGGCACCACCGAAAGATTGCCGGCCCGTTCCATCACCGCGTAGTCGATGGAGATGTCTTCGGCCTCGGCCCAGGGTTCGGGGGCCAGCCGCAGGAATCCCAGATCGGGCCTGCCCTCCTCGACCGCCCTGCGCACCGGGGGGACGAGGTCGGGCGCGTGGTTGCGAAAGGCCTCAATGATGGCGCGGGCCGAGAACAGGAAGATCCCGGCATTCCACAGGTAGTTGCCGGCTTCCAGCATGGCCCTTGCGCGTTCGGCATCGGGTTTTTCGACAAAGCGTTCCAGCGCCAGCGGGCGGGCGGAGAAGTCGCCCGGATCAGAGGCCAGTTCGAGATAGCCGTAACCGGTTTCGGCATGGGTGGGCGTGATGCCGAAGGTCACCAGGCGGCCATCGCGGGCGGCGGGCGCGCCGGCGGCCACCGCGGCCCGGAAGGCCTCGGGCTCGGGCACCACATGATCGGAAGGGGCCACCAGCATCAGCGTATCGGGGTCGTTCTTCTCCAGCCACAGCGCGGCGGCGAGGATGGCGGGGGCGGTGTTGCGGCCCTCGGGTTCGATCAGGATGGCGCCGGGGTCGATGCCGGCCGCGGCCAGCTGCTCGGTGACGATGAAGCGGAAATCGGCATTGGTCAGCACCAGCGGCGCGGCATAGTCCGGCCCGGAAAGCCGCCGCGCCGAGGCCTGGAACAGGGTTTCCTCGCCGACCAGGGGCACGAACTGCTTGGGATAGCTCTTGCGCGAGAGCGGCCACAGCCGCGTGCCCGCGCCACCGCAGAGAAGAACGGGGGTAATCATTCGTGCAAACTCCATGGCAATATCGACGCCTTCAGGGGTTGAGGTATCCCGGATCGGCCGGTCGCGTGCAAGGGTGGAGGGATGAGCGGGGGGGCTCTGCCCCCCCTCGGCCCTGCGGGCCTCACCCCCCGGAGTATTTGGGGCAAGAGGAAGGGGCCGGGTCAGCCGCGGCGCAGGGCAGCATCGTTCCGGTGGGCGAGGAACCATTCCCGGGTGTTGCGGATGCCCTCTTCGAGGCCGATCTTCGCCTGCCAACCCATGCGGGCCAGGCGGCTGACATCCATCAGCTTGCGCGGGGTGCCGTCGGGTCTGGACGAATCGAAGGTGATGCGGCCGGAAAAGCCGCTGATGCGGGCCACGATTTCGGCCAGCTCGCGGATGGTGACATCGGTGCCGGCGCCGACATTGATGTGGCTCAGCATCGGCTCGGTTTCCCTGTCATAGACCCTTTTCGGCAGGTCGAGAACGAAGAGTGCGGCCTCGGCCATGTCGTCCACGTGCAGGAATTCGCGCCGCGGGCGGCCCGTGCCCCAGATCACCACCTCTTCCCGACCCTCCTGAACGGCTTCATGGAAGCGCCGGATCAGGGCGGGCAGGACGTGGGAGTTTTCCGGGTGGAAGTTGTCGCCCGGCCCGTAGAGATTGGTGGGCATGACCGAGCGGTAGTCGGTGCCGTGCTGGCGGTTGTAGCTCTCGCACAGCTTGATGCCGGCGATCTTGGCGATGGCATAGGGTTCGTTGGTGGGCTCGAGCGGGCCGGTGAGCAGCGCGTCCTCGGTCATCGGCTGGGGGGCGAGGCGGGGATAGATGCAGGAGCTGCCGAGGAACAGGAGGCGTTCGACCCCGGCGGCAAAGGCCTGGTGGATGACGTTGGCCTCGATCATCAGGTTTTCATAGATGAAATCGGCCGGGTAGCTGTTGTTGGCAAGAATGCCGCCCACCTTTGCCGCGGCGAGGATCACCACGTCGGGGCGCGCGTCCTGCATGAAGGCGCGCACCGCGGCCTGGTCGGTGAGGTCCAGCTCGGCATGGGTGCAGGTGATGATTTTGGCCTCGGGGCGCGTGGCCCGCAACCGGCGCAGGATGGCCGATCCCACCATGCCGCGATGGCCGGCCACGTAGATCTTTGGTGCATCGCCCATGGGTCAGGACTCCAGGGAAACCGGCAGATCCATCCCGTGCGCCTTCAGCAGCGCGTGGCGACGAGCGGCCCTGAGGTCTTCCTCGACCATCTCGGCGCACATCTCGCGGGCGGTGATCTCGGGCTCCCAGCCCAGCTTCTCGCGCGCCTTCGTGGGATCGCCCAGCAGGGTGTCCACCTCGGCCGGGCGGAAATAGCGCGGGTCGATCCGCATCACCACGTCGCCGGGGCTGACCGCCGGGGCGCGGTCCCCGGTCACCGAGACGACGCGGGCGATCTCGTCCACGCCCTCGCCCTCGAATTCCAGTTCCATCCCCAGATCCTCGGCCGCCCAGGTGATGAACTGGCGCACGCTGTATTGCTTGCCGGTGGCGATGACGAAATCCTCCGGCTCCTCCTGCTGCAGCATCATCCACTGCATGCGGACGTAATCCTTCGCATGTCCCCAGTCGCGCAGGGCGTCGATATTGCCCATGTAGAGACAGGGCTCCAGCCCCTGGGCGATATTGGCCAGCCCGCGGGTGATCTTGCGGGTGACGAAGGTCTCGCCCCGGCGCGGGCTTTCGTGGTTGAACAGGATCCCGTTGCAGGCGTAGATCCCGTAGGCCTCGCGATAGTTCACCGTGATCCAGTAGGAATAGAGCTTGGCCACGGCGTAAGGCGAACGCGGGTGGAAGGGCGTGGTTTCGCGCTGCGGCACTTCCTGGACAAGGCCGTAGAGCTCGGATGTCGAGGCCTGGTAGAAGCGCGTCTTCTTCTCGAGCCCCAGGAAGCGGATCGCCTCGAGCAGGCGCAGGGTGCCCATCGCGTCCACGTCGGCGGTGTATTCGGGGGATTCGAAGCTCACCGCCACGTGGGACTGGGCGCCGAGATTGTAGACCTCGTCGGGCTGCACCTCGGCCAGGATGCGGGTGAGGTTGGAGCTGTCGGTCAGATCGCCGTAATGCAGCCGCAGGCGGGCATGGTTGGAATGCGGATCCTCGTAGATGTGGTCGATCCGCTGGGTGTTGAACAGCGAGGCCCGGCGCTTGATCCCGTGCACCTCATAGCCTTTTTCCAGCAGGAATTCGGCCAGGTAGGAGCCGTCCTGCCCGGTGATGCCGGTGATGAGTGCAGTCTTTGACATGTCGCCCGCCAATCGCCATCCTGAATGATGTTGATCTCTTTTCCTAGCAAACGTCGCAAACGGCAAGGTCCGGACCGCTCCTTCCTCTTGCCGAAAATACTCCGGGGGAGTCGCCCGTCAGGGCGACGGGGGCAGAGCCCCCCTGGTTTTTCTCCGTTCAGGCTCTGGAGCAGGAAAAATCACAGCGGTGCCTTGAAGAAGACCGGCACCCGCTCGCCCCGCTCCAGATGATCGAGAAACCCGCGGGCGGTGTCCAGCGCCTCGCGGATGGTCACGTCCATGTCCAGATAACGGTAGGTGCCCAGCCGGCCCACGAAGGTGACGCCCTTTTCGGCCTCGGCCAGCCGGACGTAATCCGACAGCAGCGCCTTCTCGGCCACCTGCCGGATCGGGTAATAGGGAATGTCGCCCGCCTCGCAGGCGCGGGAATATTCGCGGTAGAGGACCGAGCCCTCGTGGCTTTCCCAGGGGCTGAAATGCTTGTGCTCGGTGATGCGGGTATATGGCACGTCGAGCTCGCCGTAATTCATCACCGCGCAGCCCTGCCAGTCGCCCTGATGGGTGAAGCGCTCGAAATCCAGCGTGCGATAGCCCAGCCGCCCCAGCCTGTAGCCGAACCAGCCGTCCAGCGGCCCCGACCAGAACACGTGGTCCCACTGGCCGGCATCGGCCGGGTCGAAGGTGGTCTCCAGCTGCACGGTGATGCGCGGATGATCGAGGATGCGTTCGATCATCGCCGTGTAGCCGTCCTCGGGCATGCCCTGGAAGCGGTGGAAGAAATAGTTGTCGTCGTAGTTGAAGCGCACCGGCAGGCGCTTGAGGATCGAGGCGGGCAGCTCGCGCGGATGGCAGCCCCACTGCTTCATGGTGTAGCCCTTGAAGAAGGCCTCGTAGAGGTCGCGACCGACGAAGCGCAGGGCCTGCTCCTCGAAGGTCTGCGGATCGGTGATCGAGGTGTCGGCCTGTTCTTCGAGGATGAAGGCGCGCGCCTCGTCGGGGCGCATGACGCGGCGGAAGAACTGGTTGATGGTGTGCAGGTTGACGGGCAGGGAAAACACCTCGCGCTCGCCCGAGATCCCGCGGGTGGTGGATTTCACCCGGTTCCGGTAGGGGCGGAAGGTGGCGAAGGAATTGACGTATTCCCACACCTCCTCGTCATCGGTGTGGAAGATGTGGGGCCCGTAGACATGCACCATGACCCCGGTGTCGGCGTCGCGCTCGGTATGGCAGTTGCCGCCCACATGGGGGCGGGAATCGACCACCGTCACGTCATGACCCGCCTCGGCCAGATGCCGCCCGATCACGGCGCCCGAAAGGCCGGCGCCGACCATGAGGAAATGGCCTTTCGTCATGCCTTAAATCTCCTTTTCATCCTGCGCCCCCCGGTAAACCTGAAAAACACGCATGGCACAATGGCGACAAACCCCGCGATGAAACGGCGTATCATTTTGAAGGGCCCAAACTGAAACTGCTTGGGTGTCCGGTGAAATGGGGGCAGGATCAAGGGACGCTGTCTTGACAGTTCCGGACACGAGGGGTCTTTACGAACCGCCCCCCCCGGAACGGGCACATGCCCGCGCAAAGGAACGGACCATGGTCAGGGATGTGGTATTTCATCTGGGAGACCGGAAGACCGGCTCTACCTCCATCCAGTCGATCCTTGCCAGACAAGCCTGGAACGCGCCCGGCAACAGCATCGTCTATCCAACCCTGTTCAATCACATCCCGCTGGCCAAATCGCTTGTCTCCCCCGAGGAACGCCGGTTCGAGACGCAACGCTTCGCCCGAATCCGCGCCGCCTTCGAGGACAGCGATGCAAATCATGGTGTCATTTCGGCCGAAGATTTCGAATATGTAGATCCGCAGGCGCTGCGGGATGCCATCGATCGGCATATGCCGGCTTATGCCGATCGGGTGCGCCTGATCGCCTATGTCCGGCCTCATGCCGATCGCCTGCTGTCGGCTTATGCCGAACGTGCCAAGAAAGGCGTGTTCGAAGGCACGCTCGACGAGTTCCATGACGATATCCTGCGAAAGGGCATGCTGCTCTATGCGCCGCGCTTCGAAAGGTGGCGCGCTGTCTTCGGAGATCGCTTCACTCTGCGTCCTTTCGTGCGCAATGCGCTCTACAAGTCCGACGTGGTCTGGGACTTCTTTCATTATCTTTTCGGCAGCCGTTCCTTCGAGATCACCGGCCCGACGCGCGAGAACGAGTCCCTGTCAGTCGAGGACATCGCCATGATGCGGATGATCCACAGGCATGTTCGCAAGCACGCCCGCCGACCAGGCCGGGCCCAGCAGGCCTTTGGGTGGTACATGTCGAACTTTCTTGGCGCCGACCCGGCTCCGAACGGCACGAAACCACGCCTCCACCGATCTCTGGCTGACCGGGTGGTTCGTGACTACCACGACGATGCTGCCGCACTCGATGCCGCATTCTTCGAGGGGACGCCGATTTCGGAGGCGCTGGCAGCAGCACCCGGCAAGGCGGTGGAGCAGCCGCAATCATATCGGGCCGTGGATCACTTCAGCCCTTCCGAGCGGCGCCATTTCCGGATCTGGGCGCGGTTCCTTGCCCGGCTCATCGACGCCGACCCGGAACATTTCATGTGGGCCGTGCGCAGTCCCGACCAGCGTGCCCCGCACCCTCCCGCCTTCCGCAAGGCTGGGAACAGGGGCGGCCAACGGAATTAGACCTGACGGCACACTTATCCGTCATAGCCGACGTCACCGCTCTCTTCGAAGCTTCCGTGCCGGGCCGTGGCCTCGCGTATTTCCTTCAAGCGCTTGCCATAGAAGAAAAGCGGCCATTTCTGTCCCTCGTTCTCCAGCATTCCGGCGATGATCTCGGACAGGATCGACAATGATCGCATATCCGACTCCGACAGGTAATCGACCGGATCGATCGATTGCGGTTCATCCACCGCCCCGGCCAGCGCCGCATCGAGCTCTCCCTCGAGCAGCGGCTGTCCATCGAAGAAATCGCGATCCATGGCCCGGGCATCTTCGAGATAGGCCTCGTGGAGATCCTGCGCGAGCGCCCGGTGGAGTTTCAGCCGGCTACGGGATGCGGGCGGCGGAAGATGGCTGACGACACGGGCAAATTCCCAGCCGAGCGCATGGCGCGGCCGGTGTGGCTGACGTCCATCCAGGTGCGATTGCAGCACCTTCAGTCGCATCAGGTCTTCAAGCGCAAGAGATTCATTGGCCAATCCGTCCCCGGTGACCTTGAAATCGGCGACTCCGAAGGCATGGCGAACGAAATCGTCCACCACCGACCCACGGTAAAGTTTCGACCGGATCATCGGGCGCAGCAGGAAATCGTCTCCGAACAATTCCCGCAAAGCCGAAAACCGCGGGTGATAGAAGAGGCGCCGTTCGGCCAGCATGAATTCGTGAAATGAATCGAGCGAGCCACCCAGAACATCCTTGATCCCGATCTTGGTGCGTTCGGCAAATGACGAAAGCAGGCGCCCGGCATGTGGACGCACATAACCCACGATCCGAATCTCGTCTGCTGTCGGGACAAAGAAACGCGTCACGATGTCGTGCAGAACCTCGGGCGGAACGGTCTCAAATGCCTCGGCCGAGATCAGGCAGAAATCCGCCTCCGAGACACGAATCCGTTCGGCAAGCTTTTCAAACACGGAAATTGCCTTGCGCCGCGCCTTCGGCTTGTCCGGCGCGGCATAGGCCCGGCAATGGGGTTTGAGCATGTTGTGGGAGATTTTGGCCGGATAGAAGACCGTCCGCCCGGCCAGACAGACCTGCCGCCTGGCAAACGCGGTCTGGATCGAGGTCGATCCGGTCTTGTGATCGCCGATATGGATAATCAGGGTCTTGCGCTGCGAAGTCACATCTTCGGAGCGTTCCGGGGCATCATTCAATTGGGTCATTCCTGTCGCTGGCCATCTTTGCCGGAACCATGCCGGACGGAACTGGTTTGCGCAATCCATCCGCAGGGCTCTCTCCACGGCGGGGCTGCGGCGCACTTGCCGGGAATCAATGTACGCTCACACCGGCTCGGGCCCGCTGAATCGCCAGAAAATCGTCAAGATACTGGTAATTTGGTTGTGGCCTGCCATCCGGTCCCGGCTCGACCGCCACGGGCACGAACAGGAACCCCATGTACCAGGGGGCCCGATCCGGAGCCATCTGGGCCCGGGTCGGGCGCGTCTGTACCAGCCCGAAGGTGGCACCGCGCACATCGTATTTCCGGAACACCTCTTCGGCCTTCAGGATGAAATGGTCGATATACCAATCCCGCGTGGCGAAAAAATCGTCCCACTCCGCCTTGCTGACCGGTCCCTTTCCCTTGCACCCCCTGGCCACCCCGAATACCTCGCAGGCCATGTAGTCGCCGATCTTCTGCTCCGGATCACGCCCCCAGCGCGCGGCGAAGGCGGTCCCCAGCCTGTCTCCACGCTCCACCGCCTGCTTCATTCGCCATACGAAGGTAAATTCCGTCACCGTGATCGGTTTGGAGGTGAACGCGCGAACGAAGGACAGTGCCCTCTCGATCTGCTCGACCGAAACGACATGCGTGTGCATGTCCACCCCGTCCACGAAAGGCGCGGCCTCGGCCCAGGCCAGAAGTTCCCGAACGGCCGGCTGCTTCTGCATCCTGTCCAGATGAAGGCCCGTAAAGGCCCCGACATAAAGGTCAACCCGATCGCGCAATCCCTTCTCCTCCAGATAGGTCTGCACATGCTCTGTCACGCGCTTGTAGAAGACCACGATTGGGGCGCCACCATAGTCGGGATCATATTGCCAGTCTTCGGGCCGCGTGTTGATGAAGGGCTCGTTGCCGGTCACGAGAATGTCCACGTTCGGGGCCAGCTGGTCGAGAATCTTGCGGTCCAGATAATCGAACAGGGCGCGTTCACGTTTCGACCCTGGCTTGGGCGGGCGCAGATCGCGGGCCCTGAAATTCCACATCAGGTTGAGGATTGCCTTGCGATTGGCGCCGGCGGCCGCGGCAATATAGGTCCGCCAATCAGCAAAATTCCAGTCCGGGTTGCGCTTGCCGGTCTGGTCCTGTCGCTTGTATTCGAGAATCTCCACATTTGCCCGTATCCAGACCGTACCGGTGCGGGCGAGAAGATCCGGATCGAGATTTCCGGGTTTGCGATTGACGTTCACGCCGAGAAACTCTTCGAGTTCGGTACACCTGCCATAGCGGAACTGCTCGGCCCCGGTCAGCGTTCCACCATTGCATTGACGCCGCTGACCGACAGTCGTGCAGGTCTGCCCCCGAGGGACACTGCGGGCGCTGTAGAATATCTTCTGCTGGCCGTCGAACAGACTTGTCCCGTCAAGAGAACAGGTCCCTTCACCCCTGGCTGGAGGCACAACGATCAGGGCCAGAAGAAATGCCGTGACGAGCGCGACATGAAAGGAGGACAGGCAGCGAAACATGGCAGAGAGAAACCGGCAGGGGAAAACAATCCCCACTCAGCCTATGAGGGCAGTCACAACAACGCAATCGTCATGTGATCCTGCCGCCCGGTTCCCCGCGCCGAGAGCGTTAGTGTCCGCGCACGTGGTGTAATTTCTGCACCTTCGACGGTGTAACCAGGGTGGCCATCGAGGTGTATGGTTGCGGTGGAGTTTCAGAGCTTCAACCACGAACCACACGGAGACCCCGATGACCAAGACGAATATGGACCTTTCCGAACTTTTGGCCAAGCAGGACGGTGGCGATTTTCTTCGCGCCGTTGCTGAGGCCGTGCTGCAGCTTCTGATGGAGGCCGATGTCGAGGGCCTGATCGGCGCCGGCAAGCATGAGCGCAACAGTGAACGCACGACGTGGCGCAACGGGTATCGAGAGCGCGCTCTCGATACCCGTTTGGGCCGGCTGAACCTCAAGGTGCCCAAGCTGCGGCAGGGCAGCTACTTCCCGGGCTTTCTGGAGCCGCGCAAGACATCCGAGAAGGCGTTGGTCGCAGTGATCCAGGAGGCATGGATCGGTGGCGTCTCGACCCGCCGCGTGGACGAACTGGCACAGGCGATGGGCCTGCACGGCATCTCCAAAAGCACGGTGTCGAAGCTGTGCAAGGACATTGACGAACGGGTCAACGAATTCCTGAACCGGCCGCTTACCGGTGAATGGCCCTATGTCTGGCTGGATGCCACCTATCTCAAGGTGCGCCAAGGCGGGCGCATTGTCTCTGTAGCGGCCATAATCGCCGTCGCCGCGAACACGGACGGACGCCGTGAAATCATTGGCCTGGGGCTGGGACCGTCGGAGGCAGAAACCTTCTGGATGGATTTTCTCCGCGGCCTCAAGGCCCGGGGGCTTGACGGGAGCAAGCTGGTCATCTCGGATGCCCACAGCGGCCTGCGCGCGGCCATCGGGCGGGTCTTCGACGCTACCTGGCAACGCTGCCGCGTCCACTGGATGCGCAACGCCCTGGCCCACGTCTCGCGCGGCCAGCACACCGTCGTCG
>NZ_AP042382.1:0-182237 GCF_055386745.1 Piezobacter thermophilus
GGCAGCCGATGGGCGCCGAACGCGACGGCTGCTTTACCCTGGACCGGGCCGGCACGGCGCTGGCCGATGGCGGGTTCAATGCCACGCTGCGCGACCATGCCCGTTTCGGGCGGCTGTTTCTCGAACCCGAACGCGGCCCGGTTCCGCCGGAATGGGTCCGGCTGTGCCGCCGGGGCGAGGCAGAGAAGTTCGGCGCGCCCTACACCGATCTCGCCCCCAAGGGCGCCTATTCCTGCAAGTGGTGGGTGCGCGACAACCGCCGCGGAGACATCTCGGCCCGGGGCGTGTTCGGACAGCTGATCCATGTCGATCCCGTCTCGGAGCTGCTGGTGGTCAAGCTCTCGACCTGGCCGGACTACCTCATCCCGTCCCAGACGGAGGACGCCTTTCGCGCCATCGACGCGATCAGGGCGCATCTCGAGGCGAACGCCACCTGACGACGCCTCCTGCCGCACCCGCCCCCGGCCCGGCTGCCCGGTTGCAATGGGCAAACCCGGCATATATGCCCGAAAGAGACCGGCCCACACGGGGGCCGGCGGCGGGGAACAACCGGAAACACAGGGAAACCCGAGGCGATGGACGGCATTCTTGAAGGGTTTTCACAGGCGCTGAAACTGATCGTCACCTTCGATCCCGACCTCTACGAGATCATCGCCATGTCGCTGCGCGTCACCCTCACGGCGGTGGTCGTGGCCTCGCTGATCGGGTTGCCGCTGGGTGCCTGGCTGGCGGTCAACCGGTTCCGCCACCGCCGCCTGACCATCGCCGTGCTCAACGCGCTGATGGGCCTGCCGCCGGTGGTGGTGGGGCTGTTCGTCTACCTGCTGCTGTCACGCGCGGGGCCGCTGGGGGTGCTGGGGCTGCTGTTCACGCCGACCGCGATGATCATTGCGCAGGTCATCATCATCACGCCGCTCATTGCCTCGATCGCACACCAGGCGATCCGCGACCTCTGGGCCGAATACCACGATCTGCTGATCTCGATGAATGCCAGCCGCGCCCAACGCATCCGCACCCTGCTCTGGGACGGGCGGCGGGCCCTGCTGACGGCGATGCTGGCCGGTTTCGGCCGCGCCATCGGCGAGGTCGGCGCGATCATGATCGTGGGCGGTTCGATCGAGCATTCCACCCGCGTGCTGACCACTGCGATCGCGCTGGAGACCTCCAAGGGCAACCTGGAATTCGCCCTTGGCCTCGGCTTCGTGCTTATCGCGCTGGCGGTTGCGGTGAACCTGACGATCCACACGCTCAGCGGCACCGAAAGGGCCAGCACCTGGTAGGGCGATTCGGCCGCCGTCACGCCCCCTGCGCCCCGGCGCGGACAGATTGTCGCCCGCCCTCCCGGTCCCGCCGCCCGGAACGGACAGAATGACCACCTCGCCGCCCGCGACGGCGGCAAACCGCCCGGAGCGCGGGGGATTTCCCTTGATTTCCCCACGCTTTGCGGCAGCGTAGAGCGCAAGGCGCGCGACTGGAGAGACAATTGAGCGCAACCGGCGGCATACTCGACATGGGCAAGGCCCGGGCATGGGAGGGGCAGGAAGACGCCCGCCCGCTGCTGCCGCTGGAGCTGCACGGGGCCGAGGCCCGGGTGCGCGGCAAGCGCCTCGTCGGGCCGGTGGACCTGACCATCGGGCGTACGGGCACCACCATCGTCATGGGGCCGAACGGATCGGGCAAGACCACGCTCCTGCGCCTGATGCACGGGCTGCAACGGCTCAGCGCGGGCACGATCCGCTGGAACATCCCCCGGGCACAGGCCCGCGAGCGCCAGGCCTACGTGTTCCAGGCGCCGATCATGATGCGCCGCAGCGTGGTGGACAGCATCGCCTATCCGCTGATCCTGCGCGGCATGAACCGTCGCCAGGCCCGCGCCCGCGCCGCCGACTGGGCCGAGCGCGTCGGGCTGGGTGCGGCGCTGCACCGCCCGGCGCAGGTGCTTTCAGGGGGGGAAAAGCAGAAACTGGCGCTTGCCCGCGCCCTGATCCTGCGGCCCGAGATCCTGTTCCTGGACGAACCCTGCGCCAATCTCGACGGCCGCGCCATGCGCGAGATCGAGGCGATCCTGCTTGACGCCCGCGCCGGCGGCACCCGCATCGTGATGGCCACCCACGACATGGGCCAGGCCCGCCGCCTGGCCAGCGAGATCATCTTCCTCTACGCCGGCAGGATCCACGAATCCGCCGAGGCCGGCACCTTCTTTGCGCGGCCCGCCACTGCCGAGGCGGCCGCCTTCATCAACGGAGAGATCGTGGAATGAAACGGGTACTGACAGCTTTTGCCCTGCTTGCATCCGCAGCACTTGCCGCCGTCGGGGCGCGGGCCGGATCGGGGGCCGAGACGCTGCGCATGGCGGTGACCACCTCGTTCCAGAACTCGGGGCTGGCGGACGTGCTGTTGCCGGAAATCAGGGCCGACACCGGCATCGACGTGCAGCTGATCGTGGTCGGCACCGGCCAGGCGCTGCGGCTGGGCGCGGCCGGAGACGTGGACGCGGTGCTGGTCCATGCCCGCTCCGCCGAAGAAAAATTCATCGCCGACGGCCATGGCACCCACCGCCGCGAGATCATGTACAACGATTTCGTGCTGATCGGGCCGGCGAACGACCCGGCCGGCATCTCGGACAGCGCCAGCGTCACCGAGGCGCTCGGGCGCATCGCCGCCGCGCAGGCGCCGTTTGTCAGCCGCGGCGACGACAGCGGCACCCACAAGAAGGAACTGGCGCTGTGGAGGGCGGCCGGGATCGACCCGCAAGGCAGCTGGTATCGCCCCATCGGCGCCGGCATGGGCGCGGCGCTGAACACCGCAAGCGCCATGAACGCCTATGTCATGTCCGATCGGGCCAGCTGGCTGAATTTCGGCAACAAGGGCGATCTGGCGCTGCTCTTCGCCGGCGATCCGGCACTGTTCAACCAGTATGCCTTCATCCCGGTAAATCCGCAAAAGCACCCCGACGTACGCAACGACCTGGCGCAACGGCTCGAGGCGTGGCTGACCGGCGACCGTGCCCGCGCGCTGATCGACGGCTACCGGATAGGCGGCGAAAAGCTGTTCACCTTCAACGCCGTGCCCCGGTAGACCCCGACCCGACCCTCCTCCGGCCAGTCGCCCGCAAGGGCGCCTCCGGCACCGATGCGGCCGGGGTGATTCGCGCTGCTCTCTTCGCCCCGAATGCCCGACAGAAACGCTCGGTCAAGGCGTCTGGACATTTTGTCCCACCCCTGAACGGCCGCGCCAGGCGCCGGGACGAAATGTCCAGAACCGGGGCGCGAATTCCGGGAAAATCATCCCCCCGTCGCTTTTCGTTTGATCGGGGAATCCTTGTTCGCAATCATCCGGGAAACGCCGTGCGGGAACCACTTGGAGGCCCTGCGCGGCCACCGGACCTGGCGAGGGGAAGCACCGAACATGGGGGGACGCAGCGTTTCCATGCCCGTTGGCATCGTGATCCGGCGCAGCCCCGGCGTCACCCGCTGGTCCCGCTGGTCGTGGCAGGCAATCGCCGTCCTGCCCGGAGCCGGCCCGGCCGAGTGGCGCGAATTGCGGCGCGACGGAGAGGTGGTGGACTACCACGCCGCAACCCTGCCGCTGACCTTGTGGGCAGACGAAACCGAGGCCTATCTCGTCAACCTTTCCGACACCGTGCCGTCGATCTACCTGATCCTGCGCGAGGAAGGATCGGCAGAACGACCGTTCAGGCCGGTCCTGGTTACCGCCTCGCCCTATGAGGGGCAGGACTATGCCGATACCGGCGAAGAGATCGTCGAGAAGATCCCCATGACCGAAGGCCTGATCGCCTGGGTGCGGGAATTCGCCCTTGCCCATCACCGCGAGGAACCCTTCGTCAAGCGCCGGCGCGACCGCAAGCGGGTGGACCTGACCGAGGACGGGGTGGGCGACCCGCGGGTGCATCAGGACAGCGACGTCTATCGCGCCCCCCGCTCTGGCTGGAAGAAGGTTGTGCGATGAGTTCTGCCTCTGATTTCTGGTCTCGCCGAAAGGCTGCGGTTGCGGCCGAGGCTGCTGCGGGGCGTGGAGGGGAACGTCTCCGTTCCGAGGCTGGGGAACGGGCGCGTCTGGAGGCGAAGAGCGATGCCGAGATCCTGTCCGAGCTCGATCTACCGGACCCGGACAGGCTTGCGCCGGGCGATGACGTTTCGCGCTTCATGGCCGCGATCGTGCCGGATCGGCTTCGGCGGCGGGCGCTGCGGCGGCTGTGGCAGGTGAACCCGGTGCTGGCGAATGTGGACGGGCTGGTGGATTACGGCGAGGACTTCACCGATTCCGCCATCGTGGCCGAGGTCGTGCGCACCGCCTGGCAGGTGGGCAAGGGGGTTGCGGAGCGTCCCGGCCCGGACGGGGCGGCGGGCGGCTCCGCTTCGGGCGCGAGGCCCCCGGCCCCTCCCGCAACCGGGGCAGGAACCGGGGCGGCCGATGCCGGCGCCGCCGAAGAAGATGGCCCCGCCCTGCCCCCGCGGGCCGCGGACGAGGCGGGGCGTGACGCCGGGAACGCCGCCGCTGAAGACACCGCTGAAGATGCCCCTGCGCGCGCCGTGGCGCGGCGGATGCGGTTCGAACTGGAAGGATGACGCCGATGGCTGCTGCCATGTCCGACACACCCGCGCCCGCGATTGCCGAAGAGGACCGGCTGCGGGCGGATTTCTACAACTTCCTCGGCCGCCTTCTGGCGGCGCCGCCGGATCGGGAGCTGCTGGCGCGCACGGCGGCGCTGTCGGGGGACGACACCGATCTGGGGCGCGCGATCGCTTCGCTTGCGCGGGTGGCGCGGGTGAGCGGGCCGGAGGCGGTGGAGCGGGAGTTTCACGCGCTCTTCATCGGCGTCGGCCGGGGCGAGCTGATGCCCTATGCCAGCTACTACCTGACCGGTTTCCTGAACGAGAAGCCGCTGGCGCAGCTGCGCGCCGACATGGCCGCCCGCGGCATCACCCGGGCCCCGGATGTGCACGAGCCCGAGGACAACATCGCCTCGCTGATGGAGGTGATGGCGGGGCTGATCACCGGCCGCTTCGGCCCCCCGGCGCCGCTGGCGGACCAGAAGCTGTTCTGGAGCCGCCACCTGGGCCCCTGGGCGGAACATTTCTTCTCGGACCTGGAAGCGGCCGCGGCTTCGGTCTTCTACGCCTCGGTCGGCACCGCCGGGCGGGTGTTCATGGAGATCGAGCGCGAAGGCTTCCGGATGACGGCGGGTCAGACCCGCCCTTCGCCGTCCCCGCAGGCGGGGGCAGACAGGTAACGCAAGAGAGGGAGAGAGGACCCGATGACAGGCAGAAAGAGGAAGCAGGGCGCCAGCCGCCGCGACTTCCTGAAGCTGGCGGGCACGGCCGCACCTGCGGCGCTGGCCGCCGCCGCGCTGGGGCGCGAGGCGAAAGCCGCCGAAGAGCCGGTGCGCGAGACCCGGCTTCAGGACACGGCGCATGTGCGCGCCTACTACGAAAGCACCCGGTTCTGAACCGGATGCGGGGCTGCCGGCCATGCCCGGCCCCCGGAATGCAACGACGCCGCCCGGCCGCTGCCGGACGCTGTCACCCCCGGCTGACGGTTGCGCAAGGCCCTGATGCCGGTTCGATCTGGAAACCGCGGGCCGCTCCTTGCGGGGGCCTGCACGGGAGGTAGAGATGCTCAGGAAAAAGACCAACGGGGTTGCGAGACGCCCCCAGCGGACAAGTATCCTTTCACGGGTTGCGGAGAAAACCGTCGACCGCCGCGCGTTCCTGCGCGGCTCGGGCCTGGCCATCGGCGGTCTGGCCGCGATCGGCGCCACCGGCGGCATGGTCACGCCGGCCTCGGCCCAGAGTGCCGCCGCGAAGGCGGTCGAGAACGTCAAGACCGTGTGCACCCACTGCTCGGTCGGCTGCACCATCATCGCCGAGGTCCAGGACGGCGTCTGGGTGGGGCAGGAGCCGGGCTGGGACAGCCCGTTCAACCTGGGCGCCCATTGCGCCAAGGGGGCGGCGGTGCGCGAGCACACCAACAACGAACGCCGCCTGCGCTACCCGATGAAGAAGGAAGGGGGCGAGTGGAAGCGGATCAGCTGGCAACAGGCGATCGACGAGATCGGCGAGCAGATGCTGAAGATCCGCGAGGAATCGGGGCCTGACAGCGTCTACTGGCTGGGCTCGGCCAAGCACAGCAACGAACAGGCCTACCTGTTCCGCAAGTTCGCCGCCTACTGGGGCACCAACAACGTCGATCACCAGGCGCGGATCTGCCACTCGACCACCGTGGCGGGGGTTGCCAACACATGGGGCTACGGCGCCATGACCAACTCCTACAACGACATCCACAATTCCCGCGCCATCTTCATCATCGGCGGCAACCCGGCCGAGGCGCATCCGGTTTCGCTGCTGCACATCCTGCGCGCCAAGGAGCAGAACAACGCGCCGCTGATCGTGTGCGATCCGCGCTTCACCCGCACCGCGGCGCACGCCGACGAATATGTGCGCTTCCGCCCCGGCACCGACGTGGCGCTGGTCTGGGGCATCCTGTGGCACATCTTCGAGAACGGCTGGGAGGACAAGGAATTCATCCGCACCCGGGTGTGGGGGATGGACCAGATCCGCGCCGAGGTGAAGAAATGGACCCCCGAAGAGGTCGAGCGCGTCACCGGCGCGCCGGGCAGCCAGCTGCGGCGCGTGGCCCGGACGCTGGCCAACAACCGCCCCGGCACGGTGATCTGGTGCATGGGCGGCACCCAGCACCACAACGGCAACAACAACACCCGCGCCTACTGCATCCTGCAGCTGGCGCTCGGCAACATGGGCACCACCGGCGGCGGCACCAACATCTTCCGCGGCCATGACAACGTGCAGGGGGCGACCGACCTGTGCGTTCTGTCGCACTCGCTGCCCGGCTATTACGGGTTGTCGGCCGGCGCCTGGGCGCACTGGGCGCGCGTGTGGGAGGAGGATCTCGACTGGCTCAAGGGCCGCTTTGCCACCATCACCGGCAAGGACGGCAAGGAAAAGCCGCTGATGAACCTCAAGGGCATCCCGGTCTCGCGCTGGATCGACGGGGTGCTGGAGAACAAGGACAATATCGACCAGCCCGACAATGTCCGCGCCATGGTGTTGTGGGGCCACGCGCCCAACAGCCAGACCCGCGGGGTCGAGATGAAGAAGGCGATGGAGATGCTCGACCTGCTGGTGGTGGTGGACCCCTACCCCACCGTCTCGGCGGTGATGCATGACCGCACCGACGGGGTCTACCTGCTGCCGGCCTCGACCCAGTACGAGACCCGCGGCTCGGTCACCGCCTCGAACCGCTCGGTGCAGTGGCGCGACAAGGTGGTGGACCCGGTCTTCGAATCGAAGCCCGACCAGGACATCATCTACATGTTCGCCGAGAAGTTCGGCTTTGCCGACCGGATGTTCCGCAACATCGGCATGGACGGCCCCGGCCAGCCCAATGTCGAGGACGTCACCCGCGAGTTCAACCGCGGCATGTGGACCATCGGCTATACCGGCTGGGCGCCGGAGCGGATCAAGGCCCACATGAAGTACCAGCACACCTTCGACAAGACCACGCTGCAGGCCGTCGGCGGCCCGGTGGACGGCGAGTATTACGGCCTGCCATGGCCGTGCTGGGGCACGCCCGAGATGGGCCATC
The DNA here is from genome assembly GCF_055386745.1 of Piezobacter thermophilus. Taxonomy (NCBI): domain Bacteria; kingdom Pseudomonadati; phylum Pseudomonadota; class Alphaproteobacteria; order Rhodobacterales; family Paracoccaceae; genus Piezobacter; species Piezobacter thermophilus. Next base: position 7,627 of record NZ_AP042382.1, read on the forward strand.
CCGGCACGCCGATCCTCTACGACATGTCCAAGCCCGTGGCCGAGGGCGGGCTGACCTTCCGCGCCCGCTTCGGGGTCGAGCGCAACGGCCAGAACCTGCTGGCCGAGGGCGTCTACTCGGCCGGGTCCGAGATCCAGGACGGCTATCCCGAGTTCACCATGCAGATGCTGATGGACCTGGGCTGGGACAAGGACCTGACCGCCGAGGAACGCGCCGTCATCGACGGCATCGCCGGGCCGAAGACCAACTGGAAGACCGACCTCTCGGGCGGCATCCAGCGGGTCGCCATCAAGCATGGCTGCGCCCCCTTCGGCAACGCCAAGGCCCGCGCGGTGGTCTGGACCTTCCCCGACCCGGTGCCGCTGCATCGCGAGCCGCTCTATACCCCGCGGCGCGACCTGGTGGCCGACTATCCCACCTACGAGGACCGGCGCGCCTACCGCCTGCCCACCCTCTATGCCTCGATCCAGAAGCAGGACTTCAGCAAGGACTACCCCTTGATCCTGACCTCGGGGCGGCTGGTGGAATACGAGGGCGGCGGCGACGAGAGCCGCTCCAACAAGTGGCTGGCCGAGCTGCAGCAGGACATGTTCGTGGAAATCAGCACCCGCGACGCCAACGATCTGGGCATCCGCGACGGGCAGATGGTCTGGGTCGAGGGCCCCGAAAAGGGCAAGGTCAAGGTCAAGGCCATGGTCACCGAGCGCGTCGGCGCCGGCGTGGTCTTCATGCCCTTCCACTTCGGCGGCCACTTCCAGGGCAAGGACCTGCGGGACAAGTACCCCCCCGGCGCCGACCCCTGGGTTCTGGGCGAGGCGGCCAACACCGCCATGACCTACGGCTATGACGTGGTCACCCAGATGCAGGAAACCAAGGTGACCCTCTGCCGGATCACCGCAGCGTAAGGAGAGAAGACATGGCTAGAGTGAAGTTCCTCGTGGATTCCGAACGCTGCATCGAGTGCAACGCCTGCGTCACCGCCTGCAAGAACGAGAACGGCGTGCCCTGGGGCATCAACCGCCGCCGGGTGGTGACCATCAATGACGGCACGCCGGGCGAGCGCTCGATCTCGGTCGCCTGCATGCACTGTTCGGATGCGCCCTGCATGGCGGTCTGCCCGGTGGACGTGTTCTATCAGACCGAGGAGGGCATCGTGCTGCACTCCAAGGATCTGTGCATCGGCTGCGGCTACTGCTTCTACGCCTGCCCCTTCGGCGCGCCGCAGTTCCCGCAGGCCGGCAACTTCGGCTCCCGCGGCAAGATGGACAAGTGCACCTTCTGCGCCGGCGGCCCCGAGGAGGACATGAGCCAGGCCGAGTACCAGAAATACGGCCGCAACCGCATCGCCGAGGGCAAGCTGCCCATCTGCGCGGAAATGTGCGCAACCAAGGCCCTGCTGGCCGGCGACGGTGACGTGGTGAGCGCCGTCTACCGCGAGCGCATCGTCTCCCGCGGCTTCGGCTCCGGCGCATGGGGATGGGGAACCGCATACGGACAAAAGGGCGGGTGACGGCGGACATGACACCTGCAGGCGGGGGCGGCCACCCGGTCGCCCCCGCTGCATCCGGATAATTCGGAACGGGGAGAATGGGATGCTGTTGCGCATGGCTTTCACGCTTGCAGTCGCGCTCTGGCTGATACCGGGCGGCGGGGCGCGTGCCCAGGGGCAGGAGGCCGGGGCCACCGCCCAGGATCGCATGGCGATCACCGGCGGCGCCCAGACACTGGACGACATCCTGCGCCGGCAGCGGGGCGAAAAGGTGGACCTGAGCTTTCGCCGCCAGACCCTGGGCAACCCCGAGGCGGCGGCGCCGATCACTGCACCGCTGGGCACGCTGGGCGGGGTTTCCGACCCCGAACTGTGGCGCGCCTACCGATACGGGCTGGCGGATCTGACCACCCAGATCCGGGGACCGGCGGCCACGGTGGTGATCCAGGACGGCGGCATGCGCTGGCTGCAATGGCGGCGCGACCTGCTGCCCGGCATCGGCGGCTGGATGCTGGTGGGCATGATCGCCCTGCTTGCGGCATTCTACCTGCTGCGCGGCCGGATCAGGGTCGAGGGCGGCCTGAGCGGGGAAAGGATCCTGCGCTTTCACCTGATCGAGCGGGTCGCCCACTGGTCGATGGCCGGTTCGTTCATCCTGCTGGGGATCACCGGCCTGGTGCTGCTCTATGGCCGGCCGTTCCTGATCCCGCTGCTGGGCAAGGAGGCCTTTTCGGTCATCGCCACCGGCGGCAAGTACATCCACAACTTCATTTCCTTCCTCTTCATGGCGGGGCTGCTGGCAAGCTTCCTGCTGTGGGCGGTCCGCAACCTGCCGGAAAGGGCCGACATCGTCTGGCTGCTCAAGGGCGGCGGGCTGTTTTCCAGGGGCGTCCACCCGCCCGCCGGCAAGTTCAACGCCGGCGAAAAGATCATGTTCTGGCTGGTGATCCTGTTCGGGCTGGCGGTTTCACTGACCGGGATTTCCCTGCTGCTGCCCTACCGGATCGAGATTTTCGGCCCCCTCTTCGCCCTGGCGAACGATCTCGGACTGCCGCAGATGCTGGGCCTTTCCGACCTGCCCGCCAGCCTCGCGCCGCAGGAGGAAATGCAGTACGCGCAGATCGTGCACGCGGGCATTGCCTTCGTCTTCATGACCGTGATCCTTGCCCATATCTATCTGGGCACCATCGGCATGGAGGGCGCGCTGGAATCGATGACCAGGGGAACGGTTGATGTTCAGTGGGCAAAAGAGCATCATGACCTCTGGTATGAGGAGATCCGAGATCGCGAACGGACAAGGGCGCAGGACGCCACACCGGCGGAGTAGGCGATGCGGGGGGTCTTCCCGCGTCCGCCCCGAGGGTGGGTAAGATGACCGGAATCGCCCGCGCCCGCCCCGGTCCGCGTGCGGCCGCGTCCGCCGATCAGGGGGCGGAGCGTGCCTCGGAATTCGGCCAGCAGATGGCCAATTCGACCATCCTCGTGGTCGATGACGAACGGGGAATGCGCAACTTCCTGGTCCGCATCCTCGCACCGCGCTGCAAGCACGTGGCCGAGGCTGCCAGCACCGAAGAAGCCTCGGCACTGCTGGACCAGGCGCATTTCGACATCGTGATCCTCGACAACGTGATGCCGGGCAAGAGCGGCCTCGACTGGCTGGCCGAGCAGCGCAAGCTGGGCTTTTTCGCCGATGCGATCCTGATCACGGCATTCGCCGACCTGGAAACCGCGATCCGCGCATTGCGGGCGGGGGCGGCGGATTTCGTGCTGAAGCCGTTTCGCTCCAACCAGATCCTGAACGCGGTGGCCCGTTCGATCGATCGCCAGTACCTGACACGTGAAAACTACCTGCTGAAATACGAACTTTCGGCCGAGGCGATGGCCGGGCGCGGGCGGCTGCTGGGCCGGTCGGACGAAATCGCCAGGGTACGGGCGATGCTGGAAAAGGCCGCCCCGCTGCCGACCCCGGTGCTGTTCACCGGCGATACCGGCACCGGCAAGGAAATCGCCGCGCGAACGCTGCACGCCATGTCGGACCGCGCCGACAAGCCCTTCGTGCCGGTCAATTGCGCCTCGGTGTCGCCCGAGCACATCGGCAACGAACTGTTCGGCGTGATCGAAAGCGGCCAGGACCAGGGCGCGCAGCGCCGCGACGGGCTTCTGTTTCACGCCCGCGGCGGCACGCTGTTCTTCGACGAAATCCTGGAAATGCCGCTGCCGATCCAGGGCGCCATGCTGCGGGTTCTGGAAGAGGCCCGGCTGCGCCCGATCGGCTCGACCCGCGAGGTGCCGCTGAACCTGCGCTTCATGTTCGCCACCAATGGCGATCTGGCCGCGGCGGTGGCGGAAGGGCGCTTCCGCAAGGATCTCTACCACCGGATCAACGTGATCACCGTGCGCATGCCCCGCCTGATCGAACGCAAGGGCGACATTCTCGAACTGGCGGCGATGTTCATGAAGAAGATCTCGGACGAGCTGGGCGTGCCGCCCCTGCCGCTGACCGAGGGCGTTCTGCTGAAACTGTCCTGCTACGACTGGCCCGGCAACGTGCGCGAGCTGCGCAACCTGATCGAGCGGTCGCTGATCCTGGGCGAATGGCCGCCGGAATTCTGCGATGCCGAAGAATGCGAAAGCCCTGCCGCCACCGACAGCCTTGCCGCGGTCGAGCGCCGCCACATCCTGACGGTGCTCGAGGATTGCAACGGCAACCGCGCCGAGGCCGCGCGCCGGCTGGGCATTTCGCGCAAGACGATCGACCGCAAGGTCGCCATGTGGGATGCCTGACGCCGGCACGGGCATGCCGCCGCCGGCAAGGGCCATCACCTGGCGCCACTCGGTGCGGATGCGCCTTCTGGTCATTGCCATCCTGCCGATGCTGGTGGTGATGCCGCTGTTTCTGGGTGCGGTGGTCCTGAACTGGTCGAACCGCTTCGACAACCTGCTGATCGCCAAGGTCAACGGCGAGCTGACGATCGCGCATCAGTATCTGGCGCGGCTGCGCGAACGCGCGGGCGAGCAGCTCGACGCGCTCGCCACCTCCGCCCGGCTTGCGCGGGCGCTGGACATGGGCGACGGGGCGGAGATGGCGGCGCTGCTTGATACCGAACGGCGCCGCTACGGGTTCGACTTCCTCTATTACGACAACGGCACGGGCCGGCGGATCAGCGCACCCGCTTTCGCCCGCCCGGCATCGGTGCGCGACTGGCCGGTGGTGCAGAGGGCGCTGGATGGCACCACCTCCACCGAAATCGACATCTTCGAGGCCCGCGACCTGGCCGCGCTCTCGCCCGAACTTGCCCGGCGCGCCGCCATCCGGCTGGTTCCGACCCGGGCCGCCGCCCCCACCGACCGCACCGAGGAAACCCGCGGCATGGTGATCCACACCGCCGCCCCGGTGCAGGTCGGGCCCGGCGCGCTGGTGGGCGGTGTGCTGCTCAACCGCAACCTCGACTTCATCGACACCATCAACGCCCTGGTCTACCCGCAGGACAGCCTCACCGAGGGCAGCCGCGGCACCGCCACGCTGTTTCTCGACGATGTGCGCGTCTCCACCAATGTCCGCCTGTTCGAGAACGTGCGGGCACTGGGAACGCGGGTATCGGTGGTGGTGCGCGACACGGTCCTGGGGCGGGGCGAGAAATGGCTGGACCGGGCCTTCGTGGTCAACGACTGGTACATCTCGGCCTATGAACCGATCATCGACAGCTTCGGCAACCGGGTGGGGATGCTCTATGTCGGCTTTCTCGACAGCCCGTTCCGCGCCGCCAAGCTGCGCACGCTGTGGATGATCGCCGGCGGCTTCGCCCTGGTGCTGCTGCTGTCGGTTCCGGTGTTCCTGCGTTGGGCCCGGGGCATCTTCCGCCCGATGGAGGACATGGTGGCCACCATCGGCCGGGTCGAGGCCGGGGATCTGGGCGCACGCACCCCGGTACCGCCCAGCGAGGACGAGATCGGCCGCGTCGCCCGCCACCTGAACACGCTGCTCGAACAGGTGCAGGAGCGCGACCGGCAACTGCGCGAATGGGCCGAAGAGCTGGAGAGGCGCGTCGCCGAACGTACCCGCGAGCTGCGCGAGGCCAACCAGCGGCTGGAGGCCACCACGAAGCAGCTGGTGGTCAGCGAAAAGCTGGCGGCGATCGGCGAGATCACCGCCGGCATCGCCCACGAGATCAACAACCCGATCGCGGTGATCCAGGGCAATCTGGACGTGATCCACGAACAGCTCGGCCCCCGGGCCGACCATCTGAAGACCGAATTCGCCCTGATCTACGAACAGGTCCATTCCATCAACATCCTGGTCAACAAGCTGCTGCAGTTCGCCCGGCCCGAGGAATATGCCGGCGCCATCGAGCATCACGTGCCCAACGAGGTGATCCACGACACCATCCCGCTGGTGCAGCACCTGCTCAACAAGGTGGACATCGCATTGACGCTCGACCTTGCCGCCACCCGGGCGGTGGCGATCAACCGCACCGAGTTGCAGCAGGTCCTCATCAACCTGATCGTCAACGCGATCCAGGCCATGCCCGAGGGCGGCGCGCTGCGCATCGCCTCGCGCGATACCGACCGCGACGGTGCCGCGGGCATCGAGATCGAGGTCACCGACACCGGAACCGGCATGTCCCCGGAGACGCTGAAAAGCGTGTTCGATCCGTTCTTCACCACCAAGCGACAGGAGGGCACCGGGCTGGGCCTGTCGATCAGCCAGAAGCTGGTCCTGCGGTCGGGCGGGATCATGGAGGTGGAAAGCGAACCGGGCCGGGGAAGCACCTTCGTCATCTGGCTCCCGGCTGCCGAAATCGAGGACTGAGACCGCCCGCCCCCCTGCCCTTCCGGCCCCGGATCATACCCGGCGCAGGAACCCCTCGAAAAAGGCGGCAAGCGCCTCATGCGCCTCCAGCGGCAGCACATGAGCCACATGCTGATCCGGCCGCACGATCACCATGCAGCCCCTTTCCCGATCGATACCGCGCAGGTGGAAAATGTCCCTGCCCCCGGCCAGATCGGCACAGAACAGCTTTTCGTGGTCGATCAGCCCGTAGCGCCCCTTGGCCGGGCGCAGCAGCGCCGGAGCGCGGGAGATCTCCAGCTCCCGAAACCCCTGCTGGCAGATTGCGCGCAGGTCGATCAGCGCGTCGATATCCTCGCCCCGACGGCGAAAGACCCGCAGGGGCGAGCGCGGATCGGTCTCCAGCCAGTCGCACAGCCGCACCAACGGCGAATCCGGCGCGAAGGGATCACCCGCCCCGGCAAAGGCGAAGACATGCCACCTTTGCCCGATTTCGATCACATGACCCAGATGCATGGGCCGGGCATCGGCCAGCCGCACCACCGGGGCCGAGTGAAACCGCGTCCCGATCTCGAAGCCCGGGGCCAGCTTCTGCCAGTCGGGCGGGCCGATGATGGCCGAAGCTGCGTATTTCACCGTCAGCCCGGCGGTGAAGCGGCCACCGGCGATGAACTGGCGCTGGACGGCGGGCATCTCCTCGCCACCCTCCTCGGGCGGGGCGCTGACAAGCCGCGCCCAGGCGTGATCGTAGTCGATCAGAGCCTGCGCCGCCGCCCGCCGCTCGGCCGAATAGCTCTGCAGCAACTCGGGACGGGCGCGGCCCGTCAGGACCGAGATCAGCTTCCAGCCCAGGTTGAAGGTGTCGCCCATGGACACGTTCATCCCCTGCCCCGCCTTCGGGCTGTGGGTGTGGCAGGCATCGCCCGCCGTGAACACCCGCGGCAGGCGGCGCCCGACCTCGCCCGCCGGCACGTCGTCGAAACGGTCGGTCAGCCGGTGCCCGATTTCGTAGATCGACCACCAGACCACCTCTTTCACCTCCAGCGACCACGGTTTCAGGATCCGCCGCGCCCGGGCGATGATGTCGTGCACGCCGAGGCCGCGATCGGCCACGCGCTCGTTCTCGTGCAGCTTGTCCAGCTCGACATAAAGGCGCACCAGATAGCCGCCCTCGCGCGGCAGCACCAGCATGTTGCCCGCGCCCGCCGACTGGATGATCGACTTCATGCGGATGTCGGGAAAATCGGTGACCGCCAGCACGTCCATCACCCCCCAGGCCTGATGCGCCGCATCCCCGTGCAGGGTGCCGCCGATGGCCCGGCGAACGGCGCTGTGCGCCCCGTCACAGCCCACCACGTAGCGCGCGCGCACGCACCGCCTTTCGCCCTTTCCGTCCGGCAGGCAGCGCTCCAGCGTGACCGCGACGGGGTGATCTGCGGCATCGGGGCCGCGGGCGATCTCCAGCCCGACCAGCTTCAGGCCATAGTCCGGCTCCAGCCGCGAGGGCGCGTTGCGCATGACCTCGAGGAACATGTCATGCACCCGCGCCTGGTTGAGCAGCACATGCGGCATCTCGCTCAGCCCGTCCTCGACGTCCTGCACCCGTCCTGCGCGCCTGATCCGGTCGGGCCGGGCCGGGTCGGGCAGCCAGAAGGTGGTCTCGTTGACCCAGCAGGATTCGCGCTTGATCCGTTCGGCAAAGCCGAAAGCCTGGAACATCTCCATCGAGCGCAGATTGATCCCGTCCGCCTGCCCCTTCTCCATCGGGCCGGGTTTGGGTTCCACGATCATGGTGGCGATCTGGGGAAACCGCGCCAGCTGCGCCGCAAGGCACAGCCCGGCCGGGCCGCAGCCGGCAATCAGCACATCGACCTTCTCCGGCAGCCCGTCAGGCCCGTCCTGCCGCGCCCGCCGGGGCGACGGCGGAAAGATGTCCGGGTCGCCCGGCCGAAACCCGTTCAGATGGTATTGCATCCTCCCTCCCCTTTCGCCGTGGCACGGTAACGGCATGGGCGCACAGATCAACAGCCGCGCGCCCAAACCCGTCCCCTACCCCGGCGGACTGGCCCGCCCTTCCGCTCCGGACCGGGCCGTGCCAAGCAGCTCGCGCCCCGCCTCGGCCAGCGTCTCGACCAGCGCCGGGAACCACTTGCCGCCGGGGGTCGAGGCGCGCCGAACCAGCCCGATGGTGCGGGCGGGCTCGGGCGGGGCGAAGTGGCAGGTGGCCATGCCGGGCAGGGCGCGACTTTCGGCGGCCAGCGCGATCTCGGGCAGAAAGGTCAGTCCGAAGCCGTCGGCAGCCAGCCGGCACAGCGTGCCCAGCGACGAGGCGCTCAGATCCATGCGCGTGTCGCCGCGCTCCAGCGCGCAGACTTCCAGCGCCTGATCGGCAAGGCAGTGCCCTTCCTCCAGCAGCAGCAGCTGCTCGGGGTCGAGCGCGCCGGGGCGCAGCGCCTCGGGGGCTGTCGCCAGCGCCTCGACCTGTGCCCGCGCGCCGGCCAGCAGAAAGCGGTCCTCGAACAGCGGCGCCTCGACCACCCCCGGCACCCCGGCCGGCAGGGCGATCACGGCCGCATCCAGCGTGCCCTCGCGCAGCGCGGCCAGCAGGCCTTCGGTGCGGGTTTCGCGAATCCGCAGATCCAGCCGCGGCCATTTCCGGCGCAGCATCGGCACCGACTCCGGCAGCAGATAGGGCGCCACGGTCGGGATCACACCCAGGGCCAGCCGCCCCTCCATCCCGTCGCGCAGCCGCGCAGCCTCGCCCAGGGCGCGCATCTCGGCCCGCACCCGGCGCGCGTGGCGCAGCACGTCATGCCCCACCGGGGTCAGCACGATGCCGCGCGGCTGGCGTTCGATCAGAACCGCGCCCAGCCGTTCCTCCATTTCCCGGATCTGCACCGAAAGAGCCGGCTGCGACACGTGAACCCGCGCCGCCGCCCGCCCAAAATGCCGCGTCTCGGCCAGCGCGATGAAGTATTCGAGTTGTCGAAAGGTAATATCCATAACTTCAGATTATCAAAATGCAAAAATAATACAATTTTCTTTTATGGGGCGAATCCGTCATGCTCAACGCAGCAACATGAACCGGGAGAATCGATCATGACCAAACGCCTGACCACCACCGCCGGCGCCCCCATCGCCGACAACCAGAACAGCCTCACCGCCGGCCCGCGCGGGCCAGTGCTGATGCAGGACTACCAGCTGATGGAGAAGCTCGCCCACCAGAACCGCGAGCGCATCCCCGAGCGCACCGTCCACGCCAAGGGTTGGGGCGCCTACGGCACGCTGCGCATCACCGGCGACATCTCGCGATACACCCGTGCCAAGGCTCTGCAACCGGGGGCCGAGACGCCGATGCTGGCGCGCTTTTCCACCGTGGCGGGGGAACAGGGTGCGGCCGATCATGAACGCGACGTGCGCGGCTTCGCCCTGAAATTCTACACCGAGGAAGGCAACTGGGACATGGTGGGCAACAACACCCCCGTCTTCTTCATCCGCGACCCGATGAAGTTCCCCGACTTCATCCACACCCAGAAACGCCACCCGCGCACCAATCTGCGCTCGCCCACGGCGATGTGGGACTTCTGGTCGCTCAGCCCCGAATCGATCCACCAGGTGATGATCCTGATGTCGGACCGCGGCCTGCCCAGGACGCCGATGCACATGAACGGCTACGGCTCGCACACCTACAGCTTCTGGAACGAGGCGGGCGAACGCTTCTGGGTCAAGTTCCACTTCAAGACCATGCAGGGACACGCCCATTACACCAACGAAGAGGCCGCCGCCATCATCGGCCGCACCCGCGAGGGCTATCAGGAGGCACTCTTCGACACCATCGAGCGCGGTGAGTTCCCCAAATGGCGCTTCTACGTCCAGATCATGCCCGAGCTGGAGGCCGAGAAGACGCCCTACAACCCCTTCGACCTGACCAAGGTCTGGCCGCATGGGGACTACCCGCTGATCGAGGTCGGCGAGATCGAGCTCAACCGAAACCCCGACAACTACTTCGCCGAGATCGAGCAGGCCGCCTTCAGCCCCTCGAACGTGGTGCCGGGGATCGGCTTCTCGCCCGACAAGATGCTGCAGGCGCGGATCTTCTCCTATGCCGATGCCCATCGCCACCGGCTGGGCACCCATTACGAGGCGCTGCCGGTCAACCGCCCGCGCTGCCCGGTGCACCACTACCACAAGGACGGGGCGATGAACTTCATGGGCCAGCAGAGCGGCGTCACCGACGCCTATTACGAGCCCAACTCCTTCGGCGGGCCGGCCGAGGATCCGGGCGTGGCCGAGCCGCCCCTGCGGATCTCGGGCGATGCGGCGCGCTACGACCACCGCGCGGGCAATGACGACTATTCCCAGCCCCGCGCCCTGCACGCGCTGATGGATGACGGCCAGCGGCAGCGGCTTTACGCCAATACCGCCGAGGCCATGCAGGGCGTGCCTCAGAACATCATCGACCGGATGCTGGCCCAATATGAAAAGGTCAGTCCGGACTACGCCGAGGGCGTGCGCCAGGCACTGAAGTCCTGACACCACGAAGGGCGCGCCCGACAGCGCGCCCTTCCCCCAAAAGCCGGATCATGCCGGCGGCCCGCTTTTCAGGCCCCTGCCCGGCCGGTTTCGCCGCAAAACCTCAGGGTCGTTCCAGCAGCGCCCGGATTTCCGCCACCAGGCTATCCATGAGGTCATCGTCCAGCCCCCGCCCCTCGAACCGCAGCAGGAACCCGTATTCATCCCGCATCTTGCGGATGGTAATCCCTGCCGAGGTGTGCAGCGTCTCGGCGTCTTTCCAGCCCGAGGGCGGACTGGCCGTCCTTGGGCGCCCGCCCCTTCGCGGATCACGGGGCGCTGCTTCGGTTTCGGCCACGATCGGTTCCAGCAGGGCCCATTCGGCATTGGCATCGGCCGGCGCTACATCCGCCAGGGCCGCGCGCATCCGCGCCTCGGCCCCCTGCCGCAAGGCCTGAGCCAGACGCAGCCCCCGCTTTTCGGTCAGCGCTTCGGGGAAGGACAGCATGTCGCCAAGCTCTTCGAAGATCAGTGCGAACGAGCGCACCTTCGACCGTTTGGCCTTGGACGCCGCTGCAAACAGCCGGTTCACCGCCTCTTCCACGTTGACGAAGGCGCCCTGTTGAGCGGCGATCACCGCAATTCGACCACGCTCGAAGTGGCTCAGTTCCGAGCGGACCTCGTTCTCCTCGACCATCGCCGCAAAGGCCTTGTCCGCCTCAGTCCGGGGCCGGATCAGGGCGCGGATCGTGTCATATTTTTCGTCCTGCGTCAGCCCACCGAGCGCCCGGACCGCCATCAGCCGCCGATAGCCCGAAATCAGGCCGTAACGCACCCCGTCCGGGCGGGGTTCCGTCAGTTCGAACACCTCGATGGGCAGGCGCAGCCCGCTTGCCGCGATGGACAGGCGCAGTTCTGTCATTTCGGCCTCGTCCAGAATCGCTCGGTCCCGGATCATCACATCGGCGTCGATCTCGCCCACCGGCAAATCGACCATGAGCAACCCCTTCTCCTCGGCCTGCCGGTAGCGCGCCAGTTCGGCCTCGCGGGCGCGGGCGTCGGGCGCGCCGGCCTGCAGCAGTGCCGCGCTGTCGGCCGCCACCTGCGCGATGGGCGCCGCGCCGCGCGCCGGAGATGGCGCCGTGCGCGAGGTTTCGCGGCGAAACTCCTCTTCGATCCGGTTCAGATCCTCGGCGCTTGGCGCCTCAAGCTTCCTGCGCTTGGCCATGGCTGTACCCCCTGTCTTCTTCGTCCCGCTCCATCAACTGAAGATCCCGCCACCACGTGCCGAGGATCAGCTCCTTCACCTCGGCCCAGGTGCGATCGAATGTTTCGCGGCCGCGTACATAGGTGTCGCGGTTGAAATCGCGATAATCGGCCTCGTAGATGCCATTGACCTGCTCCCCGGCCTGGCCGACCATGGCCGTCATGTCCTGCCGGAAGGTGGTCATGAAATCCCCGAAATAGGCCTGGATCACGTTGGCAAGATCGGTCTGCTGCGCTGCGTCGAACCGGGTAATGATGGCGCGCACCGCATCCCATTCGAACTTGATCTCGGGCAGGCCGGCACGGCGGCGGGCGGCGTTTTCGCCCTCTTCAACGCTGGCAAAGGTGGAGTACAGCATGTCGAAAAACCTGCCCGTGGAATCGAATTCCAGAAACGACGCGCCGAGCGGAACCAGAAGGATGTCGGCCGCGGCAAGGGCATTGATCGTGAGGTACCCAAGCGCCGGCGGTGTATCGATGAACACTATGTCGTAATCGTAAAGAATCCGTTCATTCGCCAAGGCATTGCCCAAGGCATCCCACAGTGGCCAGGACCGAAGACCCATGCGCCAGACCGGGATCTGGAATTCCGCCCAATACAGGTTGAGCTGCGCACCCAGCAGATCGATGTTCGGCCAGTGGGTCTTCTGGATGAGGTTTCGTGGCGAAACCCCCAGAGCCTCGGTCAGGGTTTCGTCGAAGGGCAGGGGGGGCTCGCCGGCTGCCTCGCGCACCCGGTTCTCTTCCTGAAGTGCAAGCGCATAGTCCTTGGCCAGCAACGGAAAGGCGGTGGACCACTCATCTTCGACCGTGCCCCCCATGATCGAGGTGAGCGAGCCCTGGCTGTCCAGGTCGATGACCAGAACCTTGTAGCCGTCAAGCGCGGCCGACATGGCCAGATGAGCGGTCGTCGTGGTCTTGGACGTGCCACCCTTGAAGTTGGAAACGGCGATGATCTTGGCTGGAAGGCCCTTGGGGCGCCAGGGCAGGTATTCCCGCCCCGAGGCGCCCTCGGCCGCGAAGTGGCGCCGCAGGGTCAGAACCTCCTCCAGCGTGAACCATTTCGAGTTGCCCTCGCCTGTTCCCTGGGGAAGATCCGGGTTCTTTTTCAGGACCCGCCGGAAATGGGCCGGTGCCACGGGGATCAGGTAGCGGCACACCTCCCACGTAGAGAACCGCCGCAGCCGCTTCTTGCCGTCCGGAGCGTATCCCCGCCGCGCCAGATCTTCGCGCCCTTTGGTCGCGAAGGCGGCCGCTTTCGCGAATCGGGCGGTGTCGATAGGATCGGACAACTTTTTCGCCGCCTCGGCCGGGTCGATGTTGAAATATGGGGGGACGGGGTCTTTGCCTGCTGCCATCCTGTTTCCTTCGCGATGTGCTGCTTCATGGATGATTTGCATCGAACTATCGCACATGAAAGGGCGCAAGTGAATCCCGGCGGGCGGTTTTGCCCCTCAACCTCAGGAAAATTTTTAAAGAAGCACCATTGCATGTTTCAGACTCTTTCGAATCTTTAGAATATTTGACCTGGAATTCTCATTTGCCATCAACGCCTTGCTCAGTATCAGGTACCCGCCTACAGGTCCACGGGCACCCATTTGCGGGAGGATCGGGACCCGAATACGTGACATGCGGCACCGATTCGCGGGAAAACCGCAATACGGCCCACATAAGACACTGTTTCGCGGAAATTCACGTCGCCCGAGTCCGATGTGCCGGGATGCGATCCCGTAAAATGGTACCTTTCGGGCGCGATGTCCGGGTGCCGTTGAGCAAAGGTACCCGTTTGCGGGACAGATGCTCCAGCGGAAAAGGCACCCGAAAAGGATTTGCGCAAAGGTCCCTGAATCGGGCATACTGTGGAAAATTCCGCATGAGGCAGAGCGATGGACGACATCCCGCGAGAGCAGCTTACCGGCTCGCTTCGTCGCCCGGCAGTCAAGAAGCACGTGGCCGCGATTCACGTGTCGGGCAAGCTGACCCTGCTGCAGCGCAAGCTGAGCAACGTCCTGCTGCTGAATGCCTACGATACCCTGACCAGCCAGCCGCGCCATCAGATCGACGCGCGGACGCTGTGCCTGATGATCGGCTACAACTCGAATGACATGGACACGCTCAAACAGTCTCTGCGAGGGCTTGCAGAGACTGTTGCGGAATGGGACATGCTGGACGAGAAGGGCCAGCAGGAGTGGGGCGTCTCCAGCCTTCTCAGCTATGCAAGGCTCAAGGGGGGAATATGTGAATACGCCTATTCCCCGGCACTGGCAGAGAAGCTGCATGACCCGAAGGTCTTTGCGCTGATCAATCTCAACATACAGCGTCGTTTTACCTCGGGCCACGCGCTGGCGCTTTATGAGAACTGCTATCGCTTCGTGCGCACGGGCAGCACCGGCTGGTGGACGCTGGATCTCTTCCGCCGGCTCATGGGGGTGGACGGGTCGAGCTATTACGAAAGTTTCAAGCATCTCAACGCCAAGGTCATCAAGCCGGCGGTGGCCGAGGTGAACAGGACCTCGAACATCCTGATCGAGCCGGAGACCCGCAGACGGGGGCGTACGGTCAGTGAAATCCGTTTCCTGATCCGGGAAAACCCGCAGCTGGCGATCCTCGATATCGACGACGGGCCGGGCCTGCGGCACGGGCCGGTCTATCGCCGTCTGCGCGATCTCGGTGTCAGCGACCGGCTGGCGCGGCAGTGGCTGACCACCCATGGCGAAGAGCAGGTCGCGGCCAAGCTCGACTATGTCGGTCAGCGCCGGAACGTGCGCAACATGGTGGGCTATCTCTCGGCGGCGCTTGACGGCGATTTCGGCGGGGCAGGGCAGGGGGCGGCGCCGCGCCCCAGGGACGGTGCCGCGGCGGTCGTGGAGCCCTCGCCCGAGCGCAAGGACCGGGCCGAACGCCTGCGCCGGGTTCAGCAGGCGGTTGCCGCCCGTACCCCGACCCAGCGCGATGCGGATCGACGTTTGTTCCTGTCGCGCCTGGAGGATCCCGCCGCGCGGGCGGATTTCGAGCGTTTCGGCTGGATGTCGCCGATGAATGCCCAGGCGGTGTTCCGGTTCTGGGAGGAGTTGGACCCGTCCATCTTCGACGGGCTGGAGGAGGATACCGTCTGACCGCCATGTGAAGGGGGCTCTGCCCCCTCCGGGCCTTTGGCCCGTTCACCCCCGGAGTATTTTCGGCAAGAGGAAGGGGCGGTGGATCATTTCGGTGGAGGCGTGGTCGAACTGTTGCTGGACGAATCATTCGTCTGTTTCAGTCGGCGCGCTCGTGTCGGGCAGGTAGAGGCCGGTCGTTTTCGGTTTGGCTGGGGGGATTTTCGAGAAATCCAGAAATCCGATTTCCGAGGATTCGGGGAACCGGCAAGGTACGGCGGTTTGGACGCCATATTGTGGACGAAAGCGCCGTCATAGGCTAGCCTTCGGGCATGACCCTTGCTGCTCCAGACCCTGGCGACAGCGCCGGGACCATGCCCCGGATACCGCGGTGGATCACCGTCCGGCACGGTGAAACCATTGAGAATGCGGCGTTTTCGTCCGGCGCGGCGCTTGGCGCCCTGCATCTCGTGCTGGCGCGGGCGGACATCCCGCACGCCCTGCTGCGGGACCGGCTGGCGCTGCGGGCGGCGGCGGCCTGCGTGGCGCTGACCGGCCGTCCGGAACGCGAGGGCGAGTTGCGCGACGCGGTGGCGCTGCTGCGCCCCGGCGATCGTCCGGGGCCGGCGGGAGAAGTGTTTCTGTGCTGGCGGCGAGCGGTCGAGCAGCCTCTGTCGGCTCGGACCCTGCATCGCGCCCTGCCCGAAACCGCCCCGGACAGGATCGCCGCCTGGTGCGCAGCCGGGCAGGGGGCACCGGTGGCGCGGGCGGCCGGGGTGCTGGAGGCGGCCCTCGCCGAGGCTCCGCGGGCGGAGGCGGCGGCGCTGATCCTGGCCGATGCGGTGCTGGCGCGGGCGTTGGGGTGGTCCCACCTGGTCCCGCTGCTGGGCGCCGGGCTGAAGTCGCGGGACCTGCGCGCGCGGGGTGACGATCTGCGGTGGGCCTGTCACCGGGCGGTGGCGGCCTCGGCGGCAGAGGTTGCAGCCATGGCCGTCCGGTTGGCCCGTCGCGCGGCGCGGCTGCGCTTGGTGGCGCCGAAGCTGCGCGCCAGGGGGGCAGGCGCGGCGGTGGAGCTGTTCCTGGCCCGCGACGCGGTGGCGCCGGCCATGTTGACCGGGTGGATGTCGGATCGGGCAGCGCGGCGGCTGTGCGACCGGCTGGTCCGGCTCGGGGCGGTGCGCGAGATGACCGGGCGGGATGCGTTCCGGCTTTATGGAGTGTGAACATGGCGAGGGACCGGGCCGCAGATCTCGACCGCGAGCTGGCCGACCTGCCGCCCGAATTGCGCTGGCGGGAATGGATGCGCCGGATCGAGGCGGTGCTGTTCGCCAGCGCCGCGCCGGTGCCGCGGGCCGATCTGGCCCGGGTGGTGGGGCAGGGGGTCTCGGTCGATCTTCTGGTCGCGGATCTGGCCGCCGATCTGGAAGGCCGGGCCTTCGAGGTGGCGCGGGTGGGCGAGGGCTGGCTGCTGCGCACCCGGCCGGCCTATGCGGCGGCGGTGCGGGCGGCGGTGGATGTGGGCGATCAGGCGCTGGACCTTCGCGAGTTCGACCTTGCGGTGCTGGCCGCCATCGCCTGGCACCAGCCGATCACCCGCGACGGGTTGAAGGAGATCTTCGGGCGCGAGATTCGCCGTGATCTGCTGGGCCGGCTGCATGCGCAGGGCCTGATCGCCACCGGCCCCCGTGCCCCGCGCCGCGGTGCGCCCTACACCTTCGTCACCACCGAGAAGTTCCTTGCCGCCTTCGGGCTGGAGACCCTGCGCGACCTGCCCGATCCCGAGCAGCTGCGCGATGCGGGGGTGGTGGATGGGGCGGGGTCGTGAGGCCGGAAGGCTGTTTGGGAGGGTTTGCCAAGCTGAAGAGGGGTGTTGCTGTCCGGTGCCGCGCGCGTCCGATCGCCTTACGGGCTGAGCGTGCCGACGCTGGCGCCGCCGCAGACATACAGGGTCTGACCGGTCACGAACCCGTTCTCGGGATCGCAGAAGAAGAGGAAAGCGTTGGACACATCTCGAACCGTGCCCAGCCGGCCCACCGGAAGTTTCCTGGCCAGCTCTGCCTCGCGCGCGGATCCCCTTGGAATGATCTCCCAGAAATTGTCCGTGCGGATGGGGCCGGGAGCGACAACATTGACCGTGATTCCATGTGGCGCCAGTTCCAGCGCCCAGGTTCGAGCCATGCCGATCATCCCCGCCTTGGTCGCCGCATAGGCGGTGCGTGTGGGCACGCCCAGAGCCGCGCGCGATCCGTTGAAGACGACCCGGCCAAAACCGCGCGCCTTCATCCCCGGCACGAAGGCCTGCATCAGGGTCAAGGCCGCGCCGAGGTGCAGCTGGGCAAGTCCGGCGATGTCGCTGGGCCGTGCGTCCTCCAGGAGGTTCGGCCAGATCAGCCCGGCATTGTGGATGAAATGGCTCACCTCATGGCTGGCGGCAATCTCGCCGGCTACGGCATCCACCGCTTCCGGGTTCAGCAGGTCGCAGGAGATCTGGTCCAGTTCGGACGGCGCCCGGTCCGATACGCGCCGGGCAATCGAGATGACCCGGTAGCCGCGGTCGAGCAGCCGCGTCGCAAGGTCAAGCCCGATCCCCTTGCTGGCGCCGGTGATGACGGCCGTGTAACCCTTCATGCCGGATCCTCCACCAGGGCGAGAACCCGCAGCGGGCTGCCGGTGCCGTTCCTGATTTTCAGCGGAGCGGCCAGAAGAATCGCGCCGGTGGGCGGCAGCAGGTCGAGGTTCCTCAGGCATTGCAGCCCGTACTTGCCCGCCCCGTGCAAGGTGTGATGCGCCGGGTAGGGGGGCGTGTAATGCATACCCTGCCCGGCATCGGTTCCGACGGTTTCGGTCCCGAAGCCACGGATGTCGCGCTTTTCCACCAGGAACCTGATGGCTTCGGGCGTGGGGCCGGGTGAGTGGGGACCATCTACGCGCATGTTGAGATAGGCCGCGCCGCTGCGCCTTGACCAGTCGGTCCGCATCAGCACCCAGGAGTCGGCCGGAATGCGGCCATGTTCGGCCTCCCAGTTCCGGATCAGCTCGACGGTCAGTTCGAAATCCTCGTTTGTGCGGGCGCCATCGGAACAGTCGAGCACCACCGCCGGCCCGGTGAAATGCGCCACCGGGATCTCGTCCACCGAACCGGACGGCAGATCGCGGCCGGTGATCCAGTGGCTGGGGGCGTCGAAATGCGTTCCGGTGTGTTCCGACATCGAGATGTTGTGCCATTTCCAGGCCGGCCCGCGGTGGTCATAGGCACTGACTTCTTCCATGCGGAAACGGGCACACTGGCCGAATTCCGGTGGCAGGACGATGACCGGGAAATCCGGATCCAGCGTGTGCGTCAGGTCCACGACCCGCACGCTCCCCCCCGCCAGTGCCGCCGCCAGTTGTTGCAGGACGCTCATGCGCCGTCCCTCCCGCCGGTCATTTCGCGTTCCAGGATCTTCGGACCGGCGCAAAAGCGTTCGTGAAGATCTCTTGCCACATCGCCGCAGAAGACATCCTCCAGCCCCTCGCGCAGCCCCTGCACGACGGACCGGGCGACCGCCTCGGGCCGTACCCTGGGCGGGGGCAGCGGCTGGTACCAGTCGTCTTCGGTCGGGCCGACGAAGACGTTCATCAGGCGCAGGCCGCTTGGGCGGAACTCGGCCCGCAGGCACTGGCTCAGCGACAGCGCTGCCGCGTTCGATGCCGAAAAGCAGCCATAATCGGCCCGGTTGACCAGCGCCCAGGCGGACAGGATGTTCACCCAGGCCACGGCCGAGTCCACCCCGTCGGCGGTGCGGGCACACATCGCCGGCCCGAAAGCCTGAGCCAGCCGCATCAGGCCGAGGTAATACACCTCCATCTCGTCGCGGGCAAAGGCGGTGTCGCCGCGCTCCAGAACCCCGCCCGGCCGGATGAAGCGGGCGTTGTTGACCAGGATATCCACCTTGCCTCCGATCTCGCCGGCCAGTTCCCGGACACTCGTCGTGTCGGTGACGTCCAGCGGCACGATCTCGACGCCCTCGATATCTTCCAGCGCGGCGCGGTTCGGTTCGGGCCGCCAGTTTTCCGACAGCCCCACGAAGATCGTGCGCGCCCCGGCCTCCAGCAGCGCCCGCGCCAGAACCGGCGCATCGGGGCTGCGCCCGTCGGTTATCAGGATGCGGCGGAACCTGGGATCCGATGTCATGGCGCGCAATTGCGGATCGTCCTCCATCCGTGGGGTGGCGGTTTCGGGAACGGCCATCAGAACCCCCTGACCGGCACGGTCGAGGCGGTTCCACAGGACCACCCGCGCGCGCGGCGCAACGTCGCCATGCAGGTGGCAGATGACGACCGGGCCGGCATCGAGCCGTACCGAGCCGGCGCGCCACGGGGTGCGCTCGCGGAAGTAGGGGTCGGTCGAGCTTCGCACCGTGGTTTCGGCCAGGAGCGTCCCCGTCGGCGGGACATCCTTCCACGGAAGGTTGACCGAAAGACAGCTGCAGCAGGCATCGCGGGGCGGATATTGCACGGTGCCGCAGTCGGTGCAGACCTGAAGCATGAACCGCCCCTCGGCCGCCGCCGCCGCAAGCCCGAGCGCCGCCCGGCTGCGGGTTGCCGGCGGTCGGGTCGGGGGAGCCGTCCGTTTCTGCGGATTCCTGCGGGGCGGTGGCTTCAGCGGAGTCGTCATGGCTGCCCTCTCTTGAGGATTGCGGCGCCGGAACAGACGCCCCGGTCATAGTTGACCATTCCGAAGCCTGACACCATGGCTGTCGCGGCTCGGTGAACCTGGGTGGTGCCGGCCTGGCCGGTCACCTGCCGGATCGCCTCGACCAGGCCGATGAAGCCTCCGGCCGCGCCCGCCTGGCCGGCCGACAGTTGCCCGCCCGAGGTGTTGTGGGGAAAATCGCCACGGATCGTCAGATCGTGTTCGCGCACGAACCGGGGGGCTTCGCCCTTGGCGCAGAAGCCCAGATCCTCGAACTGCATCATCACGATCACCGGATAGTCGTCATAGGTCTGCAGCAGGTCGATATCGTCGGGCCCGCAGCCCGCCTGATCGTAGAGGTCGTCGATATCCATGGTCCAGCCGCCGCGCAGCTGGATCGGGTCGTCGGCATGGGCATTGTGGCGCTCGATGGCGCCGGCGATGGTGGCGAATGGGAGGTTGCGGCGCTCGGCTTCTTCCACTGTCATCACCAGGAAGGCTTCGGCTCCGGCACATGGCATCACGCAGTCGAACAGGTGGATCGGATCGGCGATGGGGCGGGCGGACAGGTAGTCCTCGAGCGTCAGGGGCCGTTTCATCACCGCGCCGGGATTTTCCAGGGCATTGGCCCGCTGTGCCACGCAGATCCTGCCGAAATCTTCGCGCGTGGCCCCGTATTCGTGCATGTAGCGATCGGTCAGCAGTGCGAACGTCGCGTTCGGTCCGCCATGGCCGTAAGGATAGGACGCATCCATGGAAAAGCGCGAAAAGCTCGACAGCAGGTTGCGGAAACTGTCGATGTGATTGGTGTCGCCGGCCACGCAGGCGACGATATCGGCATCCCCCGCCTGCACCGCCCGCGCCGCGCGGCGCAGCGCCACGATGCCCGATGCCCCGCCCATGGGGATGTGATCCAGCCAGCGCGGGCTGAGCCCCAGATGCTGGGTCAGCCCCACGGCGGTATCGGGAAACAGGGTAAAGCTGGCCACCGAAAACCCGTCTATGTCGCCGGGGCGCAGCCCGGCGGCGTCCAGCGACCCCTTCAGTGCCCGCGCGATCCACCAATGCGCCGTCCGGATCGAATGGCGCGCATAGGGCACCGATGCCGGGGCGACAAGCGCCACGCCCTCGTAGGAATGCCGGCGGCGGCTCATGCGACCTGCCTTTTCTTCAGGGAGGTCGTGTTGACGGTTGCGGGATCGTCCATCAGCCGCGCTGCCAGCGCCTTGAGTTCGGCGCGCTGGATCTTCTGGGTCGAGGTCAGCGGCAGGTTGTCCACGAAGGCAATGTAGCCCGGAACCTTGTAGTAGGCCATCTGGCCCAGAGCCCAGGTGACGATTTCGGTGGCCTTGTCCGGGCCCGGATCGCGGACGGTGAGGCAGGCGAACACCTCGTCCCCACGGATCGGGTCGGGCACCGGGGCAACCCCGGCGGCGATCACGTCGGGATGGCGCATCAGGATCGTTTCGACCTCGACCGCGGCAATGTTCTCGCCGGATCGCCGGATCACGTTCTTCTTGCGGTCCACGAAGTAGAAAAAGCCGTCCTCGCCGTGGCGCACGATGTCGCCGGTGTGAAACCAGCCGCCCTCCCATGCCTCGGCGGTGGCTTCGGGGTTCCTGTAATATTCCGAGAAGAACCCCCGGCGGGGGGCGTCGCCCTTGCGCCGGACCAGCAGCTCTCCCGGTGCGCCTCGGGAAACCGGGTTCCCGTCCTCTCCGATCAACCGGATGTCCAGCCATTCGGGCGCGCGCCCCAGGGCGGCCCTGCCCACGACCCGGTCCTCGGAATGATTCGAGATCACCGCCCCGGCGCCGGTTTCGGTCATCGCCCAGGCCTCGACCAGGGGAAAGCCGAACCGCTCTTCGAAAGCGGCGTGGAGTTTGGGGGCGACGCCGGCGCCAAAGCCGAAGCGCACCGAATGGGCCCGGTCGTCGGGCGACGGGTCGGCCCCCATCAGCATCGACGGCATCACGCCGAGATAGTGCAGGCAGGTCGCGCCGCTGTCGCGCACGTCCCGCCACCAGCTGCGCGGATGAAACCGGTCCAGAACCGTCAGGCAACCGCCCAGTGCGATCATGGCCATGAAGGAATAGGCCATGGCGTTCATGTGAAAGACCGGCAGCGGGGTGATCATGCGCTCGCCCCGGTCGCTGAGCGACGCAATCCCGCCCAGGGTCGAATACCAGCGGCCGACCTCGAGGAAATAGCTGTTGGCCAGCACGCAGCCCTTGGGCTGCCCGGTGGTTCCCGACGTGTACAGAACGGCCGCCTCGCGGTCCGGGCCGCAGGCCGTCGCCGCGGCGACCGCGGCATTGGCGCGCGGGGCGGGAACGGGCGCGCCCGGGGGAATCGCGGGTGCCGCCACCCCGGCCGCGGCGGCGGCGGCGCGCAATTCTTCGAGGCGGGTGGGAATGGCGATGATCAAGGCCGGTTCCGCGTGCCCGATCAGGTATTCCAGTTCGGCCCGGCGCAGATCGGGATTGATCGGTACCACCGACCCGCCCAGACGGTTGACCGCCAGCCAGACCAGGAAGAAATCCGGCCGGTTCTCCAGCAGGAGCGCCACCCGCATACCCCGGCCATATCCGGCGGCGCGCAGGGCCTCGGCCCATGCCCCAACCCGCTCGGCGGCCTGGGCATAGGTGATCTCGCCCGCCGCGATCCCGTATGTTGCGGCGGTGTCCGGCAGCACGTTCAGCATCGGCCTGTCGGGGAACCGACGGCAGGCTTCCTCGAAGACTTCGTGCACGCTTCGGGTCGTCTCCGGGATCATGGGAGCAACTGGATGTTTCCGAAGGCTGCGTCGCAGTTGAGAAGGTCCACGCGCTTGTTGGCGATTCGCAGCCGGCCATCGACCAGCTTCAGTTCATGCGTGGCGGTCAGGGCCAGGAGAAACTGATCGTCCAGCCGGGTTTCGACGTAATGCATCGAGGTATTGGTTTCGAATTCGCCGGCATCGGGGTCGAAGCGGTCGATGAAGGGGCGCTGAATGACGTGGCTGCAGCGGCTTTTCGGTTTCTGGCTGAAGGTGCGTTCGCCGTTCAGCCGCTCGACCCGCAGCCGGCGCATGAAGTCGTCTTCGTAAAGCAGCGACGTGCAGGTGCGCGGATCGGTCTGCCCGTAGTCGAGCGGCATCCAGTAGTGCCCTTCGGGCAGCCACAACGCAAGCCATTCGTCGAAGCGGCCCTCGTCCAGCATCCGGGCCTCTTCATAGATGAAATCGATGATATCCTCGCGGGTCACGGTCATCGGGGGGCGTCCTCCTCGACAGTGGTCATCGACCGGGTGATGAACGTCTTCCACGCGTCGAACTGGTTGCGCATCTGCCGTTCGGTGGTGCCGTTTTCGACCGCTTCCTCGTCGTAGTCCTCGTCACCATGGTGAAGCCGCTGGACGTTCACCCATTCCAGCTCGCCGGCGTGCAGCCCCTCCTGCGCGCGTTCATACATTTCAAGGTCGTCATGCCCCACCATCGAGGTTGGGGCGTTGATCAGGCGGTTGTACATGGCCGTCCGTTCCAGCAGGTAGTCCGGTGCGCCGACAAGGCGGTAGATCCAGCTCTCGACCAGCGTTCGATCGGCGGCCAGCGGAATGAAATTGCGCAGCTGCTGCACCGGCCCCTTGATCATGATGTTGGGGAAATAGACAGTGTTGTGCCGGTTTTCGCCGAGGATCTCTCGGGCGCGCCGTTCGCCGTAGGCGGCGACCATGGCCTCCCAGTATTCCGGCGTCTGGCTGTAGTCGGAGTGGATCGAATGATGCACCCCGGTATGACCGTGCCCGTTGGGCCAGGTGCGGATGCCCATTTCTTCGAAGAAGGCATAGGGACTCATGAACGGCGCGATGATCTCCATCGCCATCGGTTTGGGCCTGTCCGCGGGCCAATCGGCCTTTTCGAACAGTTTCACGGCCGTTCCGGCCGAACTCTCATGCGCCACCATCGGGTGGCAGGTGTCGGTCTGGTTGTCCACCAGCATCTTCCAGTTGCACCGATGGAGATAGCGAAGCGGCGGTCCCGCGACCTCGAGCCGCCCCTCGGGGGAGCGGTCCACCATGTTGTCCAGCGAGCTGAGAGAATTTCCGAAGTAATCTTCGAAACCGATCCCTTCCGGGGCGAGGCGGGCGAAGACGAAGCCGCGATAATTCCTCACCGCCCCCACCGGTTCGAGCCCGCGGCTGGCCTTGCTGTTTTCGAAACCGGTATCGGCATAGCCCTTCTTCAGCGGGATCGCGAGAAGACAGCCGTCGGTCTTGAAGCTCCACGCATGATAGGGGCAGCGGAAGAACTTGCCGGTGTTGCCTGAACGGTCGATCGCGATCTTTGTGCCCTTGTGCGGGCAGCGGTTGTAGAGGACGTGGATTTCGTCGTCCGTATGCCGCACCATGATTACCGGCTGGTCGCCGATCTGCGTGGTGATGTAGTCGCCCTTGCGCGGTGTCTGACTGTCATGGCCGACGAAAACCCACGTGTTGGGGAAGAGATGCCTCATCTCCAGCTCGTAGATTTCCGGGTCGATATAGGTATCCCGGTGCACCTGGTGCTGCTGAACCAGGGCGGCGACGGCCTCGGGGTTGTCCTTGTATCTGCCCATCCTCGTCTCCCTAAAGATCAAGCACCAGCCGCGCCGATTTCGCCCGGCTGACGCAGATTTGCATGACCTTCCCCGAGGCGCGTTCGGCATCGGAGAGCACCACGTCGCGGTGATCCGGGGTGCCGCTGATCACGTTCGTCTGGCAGATGCCGCAATCGCCGCGGGCGCAGTCATACATGACCTCGATTCCCGCCTCTTCGAGCACCTCCACGATCGACCGCCCGGCGGGAACGGTGAAAACCTGCCCGGTGCCGGCCAGTTCGATTTCGAACGGTCGGTCGGCCTCTCCGGTCTGCGCAGAGGAGAAGAGTTCGAAATGGACATGCGCCTTGTCGAACCCCGCAGCCTCGGCCTTTTCGCGCGTTGCTTCGATCATGCCGCGGGGACCGCAGCAGTAGATATGCGTGTCCGGCGCGGCCGCAGCGATCAGGGCGCCCGGATCGATCATCCGGTCGTCGTCGAACCACAGGCGCAGGCTCGACCCGAAAGCATCCCGCAGCCTGTCCCGAAAGGCGCAGAGGCTGGCGCTGCGCGTGGCATAATGGAACGCAAAGGGCGTGCCGCGCCGCGTCAGCTCGGTGGCAAAGGAAATGATCGGCGTGACCCCGATCCCTCCCGCGATCAGAAGTGCCGGGGCATCTTCGTCATGCAGGCGAAAATCGTTCTTCGGGGCGGAAACGCCAATGGTGTCGTCCACGCTCAGCGCGTGCAAGGCGCGCGATCCTCCACGCCCCTCGTCCTCGCGCTGAATGGCCAGGTTCCAGTGCCGCCGCCCACCGGCGGGCCGTGGTTCGAAATCCACCAGCGAATAGGATCGGGTGCCGAGCTTTCCCAGGTCGATGTCCACATGCGCGCCGGCTTCGTATTCGGGGAGCGGGGCGCCGTCGGGCGAAACCAGCGTAAACAGCCGGATCCGTTCCGTGATCCTCTCGATCCTGTCGATCGCGAGTGTCATCATCTCCCCGGGCCCCCCTCGTTCTGTCGTGACCCCGCCGGTGGCGCGGGCGCACAGCGCTCCTTCCGGCCGCCGAATCCGCTTCGGGAACGGAGGGCCGCGAAACAATATGATTTTTCATGCTTATGCCTGTCCGTCTCTTGATTCGTCAAAGAAAATCTTGCTCAGATCGGGTTTTTCCGGATGTTTTCCAGCATCCTTCCCAGCGACCGCATCAGGACCTCGCGATCCTCGGCCGGAATGCCCCGCATCATGTGTTCGTTTTCCGCGGCCATCACCGGCCAGACCTTGCGGCAGAGGGCTTCTCCTGCCGGCGTAAGGCTCACGATCCGGGTTCGCCCGTCCTTGTTGCCGGCGTGACGGGTCAGAAGCCCTTCGGCTTCCATCCGGTCCAGCGCGCGGCTCATGGTCGGTTGTTCGGCAATGGCATGGATGCACAGATCGTTAACCGACAGCTTGCCGAAAATCGACAGCGTGATCAGAATCCGGGTCGATATCGTGGTCAGCCCGGCGGCCTTCAGCGCCTCGCGGACGTTCCTGTTGTAACGATGCGTGATCCGGTTGAGCAGATATGACGGGATCTCGTTCAGCGAAGCGATCATTCGATCATTTTCGTTCGTCGTCGCAGAATCTGCCATTTCGGATATTGCCGCCCGCTACATCTGTGAGGGGAGAAACAATACCAGAGACGGCACCAGCAGCAACAGCGCAAGACGAAGCAGGTCCATGATCCAGAACGGCGTGACGCCGCGGAAGATGGTTCCCGTCGAAACGTCGCCGACCACCCCCCTGAGCACGAAGACGTTCAATCCCACCGGCGGCGTGATCAGGCTGATTTCGGTGACCACGACCACGATGATCCCGAACCAGATCGGATCGAACCCCAGAGCCGTCACCAGCGGAAAGAAGATCGGCACCGTCAGCAACAGCATCGACAGCGATTCGAACACGCATCCCAATGCAATGTAGATCGCCAGGATCAATGCCATGACCAGCCAGGGATAAAGCTGGTAGCCGTCCACCAGCCCGCGCAGGGCCTCGGGCAGGCCGGCATAGTTGACAAAGTTCGAAAAGATCCAGGCCCCGATCAGCACCGCAAAGAGAGAGGCCGTGGTCATCGCGCTTTCCACCAGGACCTCGACGGTGTCCCGCCAGTTCAGGCGGCGGCGGGCCAGCGCGATCAGGAATGCGCCGGTCGCGCCCATCCCCGCGGCTTCGGTCGGCGAAAAGGTCAGGTTCAGAGGCCAGAAATCCAGTACCCCGTAAAGCCCGCCGATGACGAGGAAGAACAGCAGGAGAACCGCCCACACCCCCCCGAGAGCCCTCAGCCGGGTGGCCCAATCGCTGCGCGGCCCCGCGGGACCCGACTCGGGGTGCCGCATGACCGTGTAGCGCACGGCCAGCAGGTAGAAGAAGATCCCCAGGATACCGGGCACGATCCCGGCGATGAACAGCTTGCCGATCGAGGTTTCCGTCAACAGGCCATAGATCACCAGGATCACCGATGGCGGTATCAGGATCCCCAGCGTGCCTCCCGCAGCTATGGATGCCGTGGACAGCCGGTCGTCATAGCCGAAACGCCTCATCTGCGGCATGGCGACCTTGGACATGGTGGCGGCCGTGGCCAGGGACGATCCCGAAATCGCCGCGAAGCCCCCGCAGGCGACGATGGTTGCCATGGCCAGGCCGCCCTTGAAATGTCCGAGAAAGGCGTTCGACGCTTCGTAGAGTTCGCGGCTGATCCCGCCCTTGTTCACGAACAGGCCCATCAGGATGAACAGCGGAACGACCGAAAGGCCGTAATCCTGGCTGGTGTCGATGATCAGCCGCGCCACCATCGAGATCGCCCCGCGAAAGCTGGTCTCGTACATGTAGCCGACCATGCCGACGACCCCCATCGCGAAGGCAATCGGCACCCGCACCATCACCAGCGCCAGGACGGCGGCAAAGCCGATCATTCCTTCAGCCATGATGCCCTCTCAGACGGTGCGGCGCGAAGATCAGCACGCCCGCGCGCCAGATCAAGGCCAATGCCGTGATCAGCGTCATCAGCGCCACGAACCATTCGACATAGTGAACCGGCAGGGCGAGATACTCCATCCTGTCGCCGTAAGAGCGGCTTCTCTGGGCAAGTTCGAAGGCCCGCCAGGCCGGCCAGAACAGGACCGAGCCGCAAAAGAGCGTGACCGCGATATCGACGAAACGCCGGATGCGCAGCCGCGCGAACACGCCGTCCAGAAGGTCAACGGTGATCTGATTGCCCCGGTAGGACAGCAGCGGCATCGCCGAGAACACCACCACCGCCATCAGAAGGCGCGTCAGGTCCGCGGCAAACTGAAGGGGTGCATTGATGGTGGAACGCAGCATGACATCCGCAAATGTCAGCAGCATAAGCGAAAGCAGCGCGCCTGCGGCCAGGGCGACCGGCAGGCCACGGGCCAGCCAGACCGCGAGAGCGGGCAGGGATCGGGGCGTCATGAATGGGGCTCCGTGATGATTTCCGGGGCGGCGGGAAGGAGCGGCGGGTGGCAATCGATTCGTCCACCCGCCGATCGGCTCAGTTCGCGGCCATTTCCCGTTTCACCATGTCATACGCCGCCCGGGCATCGATCCCGGCCGCATCCAGTTCGGCCAGAACCTTGTCGATGACCTTCTGCGCCATCTTCGCGAATTCTGCCCTGTCCTCGGCCGAAGCCTTCACGATCGTGTTTCCCGGCGCCGCCTTCGTGGCCTCGTAGCCGATCCTGTCGGACAGGTCCCAGGCCTTGCCGGCCATCCGGCTGGCGGGCTCTCCGAACACCTTTTCGTCCAGCGCCTTGCGAATGTCCTCGGGCAGGCTGTCAAACCTTTCCTGGCTCATGATGATCGCAAAGGATCCGCGGTAAAGTCCGCCGGGCATCTCGTAGAGGTTCCTGGCGACTTCGGTCAGCTTGAAGCCCACCCGTTCGCCCACGTTCATCGCCACCGCATCGGCCGCGCCCGAGGCGAGGGTTTCATATACCTTCGGGGCCGGCACGTTGATCCCGACAAGGCCGAGCTCGGCGCCGACGTCTCCGGCCACGCCACCGCCGATCCGGGTTTTCAGCCCCCGCAGATCGGCCAGCGAGCCGATTTCCTTGTTGGTATGGATCTGCCCCGGTCCATGTGTCGTCAGCGCGATCACCTTGACGCCGCGATGTTCGTCGAGCTTCTCGAGATATTTCTTGTAAACCCGCCAATAGGCAACCGACGAGGCCTCGGCGCTGCCTTCGTAGCCGGGCAGTTCGATCAGTTTGGTGGCAACGAACCGGCCGGGCTGATAGCCGTGAAAGATGATCGCGATATCGGCGGCTCCGTCCAGGATCAGGTCCATCTGGGCCGGCGGCGGCGCCAGGCCGAATTTCAGTTCGCCCGTCACCTTGCCGCCGGTGGCCTCTTCCATCATCCTGATCAGCCCGGCGAAGATCTCGGTGTTCACGCCATGTGTCGGCGGAAGCCAGGTCGAAATGGCCAGCCGGGTTTGCGCGAACGCGGCAGATCCCAGCGTCATCAGCGAAAGTGCCGCTACCGCGACGATCTTCGAAAAATTGAACATTGCCTCCTCCTCCATGTTGGCTGAGGATTAATATGAAAAATCAAATACTTTTTTGCCACATATTTTTTCACCAAAAATACATCTATGAAAAATGCGTAAATTCAATGTGTTGGATGGATGCTGGCGTTTCGCCCCGGTCGAGCCTCGGGCCGGTTTCCGGTCTTCCTGCTTCCTCTTCCGGTCTGATGGCGGGGTTGGGCGGCCCGGGAGCGAATTGATTCGCCTCCCCTGCATCAATGTGTCCCGCGGACCGGCGGGGGCGGCGCAGGTGATCTTCCGGCTGGTCGATGGCAGACCATGGAACCTGATCGCGGGGCAAGCGGCCGATGACCGAGAGATGGCGCGACGGCGTTCTGCCCTGCCGCCCGGGCTGCGCAGGCGGGAACGGATGCGCCAGGTCGCGGCGGCGCGGTTCAGTCGCGGGGGATCACCACCGCGGTGCGCGCGTCGATCCGCAACGCCACCTCGTCGCCGGTTTCGCGCCAGTCGGTGCCGACGGCGTGGGTCTGATCGACGATGATCTCGGTGGCGGCCGCGGCCACCACATAGCGGATCTGGCTGCCGAGGAATTCGCGGTGCAGCACCTTGCCCCCGATGGTGCCCGGGGTGCCCGGTTCGGAAAACCCGATGTTCTGCGGACGCAGAACGATCGACCCGGCGCCGGTTGCAGTGTCGTCGCGCACCGGCAGGGCCTCGCCGGTACCGGTCACGAAGCGCGTCTCGTCGCCGCTGCGTTCCACCCGTCCCTCCAGCACGTTGGCGGTGCCCAGAAAGTGGGCCACGAACAGGTTGCACGGATTGTCATACAGCTGCTGCGGTGTGCCCACCTGCTGGATCACCCCGCCGTCCAGCACCGCCATCCGGTCCGAGGTGGAATTCGCTTCTTCCTGATCGTGGGTGACGAAGATGGTGGTCAGGCCCAGCTTGCGTTGCAGGGCCAGCAGTTCGCGGCGCATCTGCACCCGCAGGTTGGCATCGAGGTTGGAAAGGGGTTCGTCCAGCAGCAGCACCTGGGGCTCCACCACCACCGTGCGGGCGAGCGCGATGCGCTGCTGCTGGCCACCCGAAAGCTGGCTGGGCATCCGCCCGGCCAGCGCGCGCAGCCCCACCAGGTCAAGCGCCGCGTCCACCCGCCGCCCGATCTCGGCCCGTGGCAGGCCCCGCTCGCGCAGGCCGAAGGCCACGTTCTCGCGCACGCTCATATGCGGCCACAGGGCGTAGCTCTGGAACACCATGCCCACGTTGCGTTTCCACGGGGGCAGCTCCACCACGTTGCGCCCGCCGATCAGGATCTCGCCCGCCGGGCGCGGGCCGAATCCGGCGATCGCCCGCAGCAGCGTCGATTTGCCGGACCCGGAGGGGCCGAGAAAGGCGAAGAACTCGCCCGGCGCGATGTCGAGGTTCACGCCGCTGAGCACCTCCGTCCTGCCGAAGGACAGGTGAAGGTCGCGGATCTCGATGCCGACCATCTGTCGTGTCATGTTCTCCGGTTGCGCCGCTTCGGGCGCCCGTGATTGCGTGGAATGGTTCATTGTTTCGTTCATTGCTCTGGCCCGTTCATGCGGAATTTCCGGTCGCGCTCGACCACCAGCTGCGACAGGAACATGCCAAGGCCCACGATCAGCACCGCCACCAGCCCCAGCGCCGCCCCCGCCCCGCGCCCCGAAGGCGTCTGCATGAACAGGTAGATGCCGTAGGCCAGCGGCGCGTCGGCGTCCGATGACACCAGCATGATGGTGGCCGACAGCTCGACCGCGGCGGTGGCGAATGAGGTGACGAAACCGGCGAGGATCCCGCCGGTCATCAGCGGCACCACCACCCGGCGGATGGTGCGGCGCTTCGAGGCGCCCAGGTTCTCGGCCGCTTCCTCGAGCGCAACGGAAACCTGCTGCAGCGCTGCAGTGCACGAGCGCAGCGCATAGGGCAGGCGCCGGATTATCAGCGCCAGCGCGATGATTACCCACCAGCTGGCCATGGGCTGGTCGGAAAAGGGCAGGGTGATGCCGTGGAACATGCGCAGATAACCGATGCCCAGCACCACCCCGGGCACTGCCAGTGCCGCGGTGGCCAGGTAGTCCAGCGCCTTGCGCCCGAAGATGCGCGTGCGCAGCACGATATAGGCGATGGCGGTGCCGATCAGCACGTCGGCCAGTGCCGCCAGCCCGGCATAGAGGATGGTGTTGGAGATGTATTGCCCCGAGGTCTGCCACATCACCACGAAATTCTTCAGCGTATAGCCGTCGGGCAGCGGCGCGAACGACCAGATGGTGCCGAAGGCCAGCAGCGTCAGCCCGATATGTGGCGACAGCACGAACAGAAGGATGACCAGCACGACCCCGTAGGCGAGGATCTTTTCGGCCGGGCGCAGCTGGCGCCGGCTCAGCCCTCCGCCGCCCTTCTGCACGGTGGCATAGTCCTTGCCGCGCATGAACAGGAACGAGGCCCACAGCGACAGGATCGAGAACACCACCAGGATGAACGAGATCACATAGCCCATCGGGTCCGAGATCCCGATCGACGAGATCCGCAGGAAGGCCTGCGGGGCCAGCATGTTGTTGACGTTCAGCAGCAGCGGCGTGCCGAGATCGTCGAACACCTTGATGAACACCAACGCCGCTCCCGCCACATAGCCGGGCATGGCCAGCGGAAACACGATCCGGCGGAACAGCCGAATCCCGTGCGAACCCAGGTTCTGCGCGGCCTCTTCCATCGAGCGGTCGATATTGCGCAGGGATGCCGACAGGTTGATCAGGATGAAGGGGAAATAGTGGATCGATTGCACTAGGATTACCCCGTTCAGCCCGTCCATGAAGGGGATGGTGAAGCCGAACCAGTCACGCAGAAGCAGGTTGACGGTGCCGTTGCGCCCGAAGATCAGCTGCATCGCCACGGCGCCGACGAAGGGCGGCATGATCAGCGGGATGAAGCCGAGCGACTGGATCAGGAGCGATCCGGCAAAGTCGAAGCGGGTGGTGATATAGGCCAACGGCAGGGCGATTGCGGTGGCGATGACCACCGACATGGCCGAGACGTAAAAGGAATTCCAGAAACTTTCGCGAAACAGGGCCGAGCCGAAGAAATCGCGGAAATTGTCCAGCGTCAAAGCCCCGGTGTTGGGATCTTCGAAGGCAACGTAGATCACCAGAAGAACCGGGATCAGCAGCAGCCCGATCAGGATCACCGCGATCAGCACAGCCACCAGCCCGGTGGCAGAAAGCCGCGGAAACAGCGCCGAGGGAAGCCGGTCGGCGAGGCTGCCGGAGGGGTGCGCGTCTGGCATGGCGGTCCTTTTCGTGATCGGTTCGCTGCGGCAGGGACGGGCGGGGGGAGGGGCCGGCAGGCGGGATCACCCGCCTGCCGGATCGGCGTGGATGGTGGCGCTACATGGCCGCGGCCTTGTCGGCCAGCTCCCTGGCGCGGCGGTAGTTTTCCACCACCATCGCATCCCACTGCTGTTCCACCTGGGCCTGGCGCTCGCCCACCTTGTCGGTGGCCTTCTTGCGCTTCTTGGTGAAGATGGCGGCAAAATCGGGATCGAGGCTTTTCGCCTCGTCGATCGGGTTGGCCTCGATCAGCGCGCGGGCTTCGGCAATCAGGGCCTTTGCCTCGGCATTGTCGCCGCCCATGTGCCTGGCTTCGGCCAGCTGCACCGCGCGCACCGCCTTGCGCAGGTCATCAAGCCGGTAGGTGATCATCACGTCGAACATCGAGTTGACGAGATTGTAGCGCGCCTTGGATTTGAGGACGTCGAACTTCACCGCCGCCCCGATGGTCGAGCCCGGCGCGAAGGGGTTGGGGAAGCCCTCGGGGGCGAATCTGTAGGTTTCGGGGTTCACCGGCAGACGCATGATCGCCGGATCAAGCAGCACCTTCTGCCCCTCGGGCGTCAGCAGATACTCGATGAAGGCGCGCGCGCCGGCCTCGTTGGGCGCATCCTTGACGATGGCGATATTGGCCGGCACCAGCGCGGTGACGGTGGGATAGGCGAACTCCACCGGGAAGCCCGAGGCCTTGGACGAGAAGCCGAAGAAGTCGATTACCACGCCGATGCCGAAATTGCCGGTGTTCACCCCGTCGGGCACGCCGAAGCTGCGCTCGGTGACGGTGGCGAAATTGCCGGCAATCCACTTCCACTCGGCCCAGCCGGCATCCCAGCCCTCGCCCTGCAGCACGGTTTCCACCGTCAGGTGGGTGGTGCCCGAACGCGACGGGGCCGACATGCCCACATGGCCGAAATATTCAGGCTTCTTCAGATCGGCCCACTCCCGGGGAGGCTCCAGCCCGTTGGCGGCAAGATAGCGGGTGTTCCACATGATGCCGTAGCCGGCGGCGGCGAAACCCACGTATTTGCCGTCGGGGTCGTTGATCGGGTAGGAGCCAATCTTGTCGGGAATGCCCTCGGACTTGACGTTGGCATCGGCCAGCAGGCCGTCGCCCTTGAGCACCTCGAAGGCATCGGGCGCCGAGGCCCAGAAGATGTCGGCGGTGTTGGCACCTTCCAGTTCCTGGATGTATTTCACCCCCGCCGAGGTCTTCTTGTTGAGGATCTCCAGGTCATAGGCGGGATTTGCCGCCTCGAAGGCGGCCTCGATCGGGCCGGTCATGGAATTGGGGAAGGAGGTGATCACCACCACCTTCTCCTGCGCCAGCGCCACCGCCGAGGTGGACGCCAGAATAGCGGCCGCAAGCGTGCCGCGCAGATATGCTTTCATCTCATCCTCCCAAGATGTCGCGGCAGGTGCAGGGGCACCGGCCGGATGCCCCCAGCAGAGCCGACCCGCCGTCACCTGTCAACATATTGAAAAGAAAGGGAAATATGGGTCGAATTTGACCCGCCTTTCGGGTCGTTTTCGACCCGTTTTCAGTTCAGCCCCAGGGCCTTAAGGCGCAGATAGAGCCGCTTGCGCGGAATGCCCAGCGACTCGGCTGCCGCGCCCTTGCGCCCGCCCGACCGCATCAGCGCATGGCGCAGCAGCGCGCTTTCAAACCGGGCCATGGCGGCGTCATAGCCGTCATCGGCGGAAAATCCCGCCACCTCCGCGCCGCGGTGCGGCGCCAGCGACAGCGGCAGCCCGATCACCATCTTCTCGGCCACGTTGCGCAGCTCGCGCAGATTGCCCGGCCAGTCGTGCCGGCGCAGTGGGGACAGCATCGCTTCGGTCACCTCGGGCAGTTTCAGCCCGTGGCGGGCAGCCGCATCGCGGATGAAATGTTCCAGCAGCACGAACAGGTCGTTGCCGCGCTCGCGCAGGGGCGGCAGGGTGATCTGGGCGACGTTGACGCGGTAGTAGAGATCCGCCCGCAGCCGTCCCGCCCCGATCAGCCGGGCCGGGTCGGTCTTCAGCGCCGTCAGAACCCGCGGCCCGTCATCGGCGCGCGCCTCGATCAATGCCAGAAGCCGCAGCTGCAGCGGCCCCGAAAGTGCCTCGAGATCATCCAGGAAGACCGTGCCGCCGGGGGCGCGCCCAAAGGCGGCCTGCATGAGGTCGGGCCAGCTGGATTCGTCGATCACGCCGCAATTTATCACCTGGAAGCGACCTTCGGCGCGCGGCGAAAGGTCGTGGATGCACTGCGCCGCCAGCTCCTTGCCGGTGCCGGTTTCGCCCAGCAGCAGCACGTCCACCTGCAGCGGCGCCACTGCCAGGATCTCGGCCCGCAGGGCGCGCATGGGGCGCGAGCGCCCGATCAGCCGCGCCCCGAGCGACCCGCCCCCCGCCACCATCGCGCGCAGCGCCGAATTCTCGATCTGAAGCCGGCGCATCTCGAGCGCCCGGCGCACCACGCTGACCAGATGTTCGGGGCGGGTCGGCTTTTCCAGGAAGTCATGGGCACCCGCCTTCATGGCCCGGATCGCGGTCGGCACGTCGCCATGGCCGGTGATCAGCACGAAGGGCACATCGGGGGCAAGTTCGCGCGCGGCATCCAGAAATTCCAGCCCGTCCATGCCCGGCATGCGGATGTCCGACACGATTACGCCGGGCCATTCCGGGTCCAGCCGCGTCAGCGCCGCCCGCGCGGTGGCAAAGCCCTGCGCCGGCAGGCCGGCATTGTCCAGCGTGTCCAGAACCGCCTCGCGCAGGTCCTGGTCGTCATCGACGATATAGACGAGGGGATCGGTCACGCGGGTGGCTCTCCGGCGGGCAGGGTGAGTATGGCGCGGGTCCCGCGGGGCCGGTTCGGCTCCAGCTTCAGGTCGCCGCCCATGCCTTTTACGATATTGTAGGAGATCGACAAACCAAGCCCCAGCCCCTCGCCCACCTCCTTGGTGGTGACGAAGGGGTCGAAGGCGGCCTGCGGGTCCAGATCGCCCAGCCCGATCCCGTCATCGGCGATGCTGAGCACTACCATGCGGTCGTCCGATTGCGCCTCCAGCTCGATCGTCCCGCCGTCCCGCCCCGAGGCGGCGATGGCGTCCAGCGCGTTGGAGAGCAGGTTCACCAGGACCTGCTCGATCAGGATCTGGTCGCCGCGCACCCTGGCGGTGCGGGCCGCGGAGCCGACCCGGAAGGAAATGCCGGGTGCGTCGATGCGGCCCTTCAGCAGGGCGGCGCTTTCGTCGATCAGCGGGCCCAGCTCCAGCAGGTCGGAACGATAGCTGGAGCGCCGGGCGAAGCGCTTGAGATGGGCAATCGTCGCCTCCATCCGTTCGATCAGCCCGTCCATCCGCGCGATCTGGCGGCGCACCTGGTCGCCGGCGCCGCGCTCGATCCCCTCGCGCAGCAGGTGCAGGCGGTGCTTCATTGCCGCTAGCGGCTGGTTAAGTTCGTGGCTGATCCCCGAGGACAGCTGGCCAAGCGCGGCCAGCTTGCCGGCCTGGACCAGCTCGGCCTGGGTGCGCTTGAGGTCCTCGACGGCGCGGCGCCGTTCGGCGGCTTCGGTGGCCAGGCGGGCATAGGCGGCGTTGCGCGCGGCCACCGATCTCTGGAACACCCCGACGGCATGGGCCATCTGGCCGATCTCGTCCTCGCCCTCGCGCGGGATCCGGCCCGGTTTCTCGCCGCGGGCAATGGCCAGCATGGCCGCCGACAGCTGGCCCAGCGGCTGCACGATGCCGCGGCGCACATAGCCGAACAAGGCCCCGATGCCGATCAGCCCGGCCAGCACCGTCAGCCCGATCAGCCAGCGGATCGCCAGTTCCGACCGCGCCGCCGAGGCCTGCGTCACCGCCAGCAGCCGGGCGCGCTGGTCGGCCCCGATCCCGGCAAGCGCAGCCTGCAGGCCGGACAGGCTGTCCTGCACGTCGTTGAGCAGCGCGATCAGCTGCGCCTGGGCGTCCATCCACGCGTCGCGCAGGGCAAAGACCCCGTCATTTCCCTGGGCCAGCGGCCCCAGCGCCAGCACCGACTGGCGCAGGGTCAGATATTCCGGCGCAT
Source organism: Piezobacter thermophilus (assembly GCF_055386745.1). NCBI lineage: Bacteria > Pseudomonadati > Pseudomonadota > Alphaproteobacteria > Rhodobacterales > Paracoccaceae > Piezobacter > Piezobacter thermophilus. The sequence continues at coordinate 43,950 of NZ_AP042382.1, forward strand.
CCGGCAGCCCGGAGGCCATGGCGGAAAGCCGGGCAAGGGAATCCTCGGCCAGGTTGCGAAACTGGGCCAGTTGGGCGGGATCGGTCGCGACCGAGCTTTGCACGATCAGCGTCACCAGCGTGGCCGCCTCGCTGCCCAGTTTCCGTACCGCGTCGCGCGCGGCCCGTTCGGCGGTGATCCGTTCGGCCAGCCGGGTGCGGAACGACTGGTCGGCGCTGCTGGCAAGGCGGTCGGTGGCAATGGCGATGTTGAAGGTGAAATCGGCCAGAAGCGGATCGACCTCGTCCTGGATGTCCACGTTCAGCCAGCGCAGATCGCCCAGCCGGTCCGAGATGCGCTCGGCCAGTTCCTGGCGGTGCTGCAGTACCGCCAGCACCTCTTGCAGCAGCTGGCCAAGCGCGCGCCCGCGGGCTGCCGGTGTGCGGCTGCCGCCTCCGGCCAGCTGGGCTGAGATCACCCCGATCAGTTCTTCCAGCTCGGCCCGGATCCGGGCATCCTGCGTGCCGTCCTGGCGGCCCACGACCGAGGCGGTCAGATAGGCCAGCCGGGCCGCGTTTTCCGCCAGTTCGCTGGCCAGCGCGATGCGCGGGATATGTTCGCGCGTCAGCGTGCCGTAATCGCGGCTGACCTGGTTGAAGAACAGGATCGCCGCCGCCAGCACCGCCCAGACGATGGTGACGATCCCCAGCACCACGACCATCAGCCGCACCCAGATGCCCGGCATCCAGCGCCTGAGCAGCCGCGCGATCACCGCCGTCCCTCCGCCATGCCCTCGAGCCGGTCCAGCAGCGTGCCGACCCGCTCCATCCGCGCCGCCGCCATCGCGCGCCAGCGTTCCAGCACGGCTTGTTGCAGCGGGGTCGGCGCCGAGAAGGCGGTGATCCGGGTGGGCACCGCGTTGACCCCCGGCCCCAGCGCCTCGGCCTCGGTCACCGGCATCTCGGTCAGCAGGCGCCTGAGCGCGGCCAGGTCGGCCTGCATCAGGGGGTCGTCCCGTGCCTCCAGCGCCCGCAGCCGGCGCCAGGCGGCCTGGCGCGCGCTCAGCTGGAAGGTCACGAAAACGTCGAACAGCGCATTGACCGCCCAGTAGCGGTCGCGGGCCAGCAGTGCGTCATAGGGCAGCCAGTTCAGCCGTAGTGCCCGTTCGATCGCCTGCGCCGCCGGCCCGCCCCGGGCGCGCACCCGCGGGTCGATGGGCACCCGCCGGATGTCCGGGCGCAGCAGCATCTGCTGGCCCTCGGGCGAGAGCACCAGCACCACGAATGCGGCCGCCAGGTCGGGGGATTTGCCGCCGCGCAGCATGCCGATCTGCGCCGGCATCACCATTACCGGGCGGCCATAGGTGAAGCTCAGCCCGCTGCCCGCCCGCGACATGGCCAGGAAATCGATGCTGATGCCGATGTCGAAGCGGCGCTTTTCGACCCCGTCGATCACCGCGAAACTGCGCGAGGTCAGGGTCGAGAGGTTGCCCGCGAGCGCCAGCAGATACTGCCAGCCCGCCTCCCATCCGCGCACCTGCAGGAAGCGTTCGACGAACATGTGGGTGGTCCCCGAACGCGACGGCCGGGTCATGGCGATCAGGCCGCGGTATTCGGGCCGCAGCAGGTCATCCCATTCGCGCGGGCGTGGCCCGGTGGCATCGGCGCGCCGGGCCCAGCCGATCGAGGACAGGGCGAAGGGGTAGAATGCTGCCCCGCCGCGCGGATCCGGCCGCCAGTCGCCGTCACTCGCGGGATCGGGCAGAAAGGCGTCGTGGGCGTTGAGCACCGCGAAGGCCTCGGCCGAGGATACCCAGAAGATGTCGAAGCCGCGCGGGTTGCCGCGTACGATCTCTTCCACCCCGGCATTGGTGTTCTTGTTCAGCACCTTGACCGTGACCCCGGGGTTCTGGCGCTCGAAGGTGAGGGCGAAGGGGGTGAACAGGGTGGCGGGCATCGAGGTGAGGATGCGCAGCTCGCGCGCGGCGGCGGGCGGGGGCGGTCCCAGGGCGGCAATCAACGCCGCGATCAGGACAATGGTCGCCATCCGGCCCGCGAGCCGAAGCCACCGGCCGGCGGCGCCATGCAGCCCTGACGATCGATCCAGCCCCAAGCTTGCCTCCCACGGATCCGACTATAGCAAGCCGAGAAATCGAATGGAAAGCACCGGTGCCCGATGCCGGCGGGCAGGCAGGGTGCCGCGACCGGGCCCGGGAGCAGAAGATCGGGGCGCCGCCGCCGCCGCGGATACTGTCCTCATCCGGCCGATGCGGGCCGTCGGGCGCGAAGGCGCAGGCCGGGCGAAGCCTGGAGGCCGACACGCATTACCGGGTCCGAGCCCTTGACCGAAGGGGCGGTTGTGGCGTCAGGATGGAAGGGTCCATGCCGTGGCGGGACCGATGGGCTCGGGCGTGCAGGCCGCGGACATGGCAGGGTGCGAGATCCTCGCGGCGGCCACGGAGGGTAACATCAGTGTCCGATCAGCCCGTACGCGGCTTTTCCGAGGCCGAATTTGCCGCCCGCACCGCCCGGGCGCAGAAGCGGATGGCCGAACGGGGGCTGGCCGGGCTGCTGCTGACGACCGAAGCGGAGCTGCGCTATTTTTCGGGCTTTCACACCCTGTTCTGGCAAAGCCCGACGCGGCCGTGGTTCCTGTTCCTGCCCGCCGAGGGCAAACCTGTTGCCGTGATCCCCGAGATCGGCGCCGCGCTGATGCGGCGGACATGGGTCGAGGATATTCGCACATGGAATGCACCGGCCCCTGCCGATGACGGGGTTTCACTCCTGACCGAGTTGCTGGCGCCGCTGGCCGGACGGGGGGCGACCATCGGCATTCCCAAGGGACACGAGACCCATGTGCGGATGCCGCTCGGAGACTACGAGAGGCTCCTGGCATCGTTGCCGGGGCTCGGGGTGGCGGACTGTACCGACCTGATCCGGCGCCTGCGCATGGTGAAATCCGAGGCCGAGATCGCCAGGATCGCCCATGTCTGCACCATCGTGTCGTCCAGCTTTGCCGAGGTACCCGCAATCGCCCGCGAGGGTCGGCCGCTGGAAGGTGTGTTCCGCACGTTCCGCTGCGTCATGCTGGGGCAGGGGGTGGATGCGGTGCCTTATCTGGTCGGCGGCGCAGAGCGGGGCGGGTATCGCGACGTGATTTCGCCCCCCTCGCGGCGGCCCCTCCAGGCAGGAGATGTCCTGATGATGGATACCGGCGCGACGTGGGATGGGTATTTCTGCGATTTCGACCGCAATTTCGCCATCGGGCGGGCCGACGAGCTGTCGCGGCGTGCCTACGACGTGTTGTGGCGCGCGACCGAAGCCGGGATCGAGGCCGCCCGGCCCGGCGTCACCTGCCGCGAGTTGTTCGAGGCGATGCGGAAGGTAACCGCCCGGATGGACCCGCGCGGCAGCGATGTCGGCCGCTTCGGGCATGGGCTGGGGATGCAACTGACCGAGTGGCCGTCGCTCGCGGCTTTCGACGAAACGGTGATCGAGGAGGGCATGGTGCTCGCGCTGGAACCGTCGCTGGGCTATGGCGAGGGGCGGGTGATGGTGCACGAGGAAAACATCGTGGTCCGCTCCGGCGGCGCCGAACTGCTGACCCCGCGCGCCGCGCCCGAGCTGCCGGTGATCCGATGAAGCTGTCCTTCGACACTGACGACGGCATCGGCACCCGTGCCACGCTGGGCGTGATCGTGCTCGAGACCGACGAGACGCTGGAGCCCGAGTTTTCGCGGATGGTGGCGGCGGACGGCATCGCGCTTTATCACGGCCGCATTCCGATGGCGCCCGACATTCGCTCCGACACGCTGGCCCGGATGGAGGCGGATCTGCCGGCTGCCGCGCGGCTGCTTCCGTCGTCGGCGGACTTCGACGTGATCGGATACGGTTGTACCTCGGCGGCGTCGGTGATCGGCTCGGGGGCGGTGGCGCGGGCGGTCCGGTCGGTCTTTCCCCGCGCCCGTGTCACCGACCCGCTGGCTGCAATCATCGCCGCGGGACGGGCGCTTGGGGTGACGCGGCTGGGTTTTCTCACCCCCTATGTTCCGCAGGTATCGCAGCGGGTGCGGCGGCGGCTGGAGGAAGCCGGGTTTTCCATCGGCAGCTTCGCGTCGTTCGAGGAGGGCGACGACCGGGTCGTGGCACGGATTTCCGAGCGCTCGATCGCCGAAGCCGCCGGGCGGGTGGCGCCCGGCAGCGAGGCCGTCGTCATCGCCTGCACCAACCTGCGCTGCCTGCGGATCATACCGCGGGTCGAGGCGCGGACCGGCCTGCCCGTGATCGCGAGCAACCAGGCATTGGCGTGGCACATGCTGCGGCTGGCGGGCGTGAACGATGCGCAGACGCGGTTCGGTCGGCTGTTTGCCCGGCGCCTTGCCGATCCGCCCGGTCAGGCGGAGGGCGGAGGATGACGGGATGCGCCTCGGTGGGCCGGAATGGCGGTTCCCCGGGCCGCGGGCTCTCGAGTGCGATCCCGGTCACGAAAGCGTTTGCCGAAGCGCCATTTGCGGGCTTGCCTGCCAGGGTGCGGGTCACATAATCTGCGCGGGGTTTGCCATGCGGCGGCGGATCGGGGAAGGCCGGTTTTCACCCGCGCGCAGGCCCGCGAATCGCAGAACAGACAGGAGCCCGGAGCGATGCCATCCATGACCGACGCCGACACGACGAACAGCCAGTGGTCTGGGGGCGGATGCCGCTCGGCGGCAGAGCGGTTGAAGCGGGTGCCGATCCGGGTCTGGCTTCCGCCTTTCGCGTTGCTGGTGCTCGGGGCCTGCGCAACGGCCTATGGCACGACCGGAGAGGATGACGACGGGTTCATCGACGAATTGCCCGAGGCGGTGGTCGCCGTTGCGGCGCCGAACCAGGATCTCACCGCGGTCAAGCTGCTCGATGACGGGTGCTACTGGTATCAGTATGTCGGCAAGGTCGAAGTGACCATGCTGCCGCTGCGCACGATTGACGGGCGGCCGATCTGTGCCCGCGCGCCCGAACCGCACCCTCCTGCCTCCGCGGTTCCGGCCCCCGCTCCGACCACCGGATAGAGCATGGCGCTCAAAAGCGGGAACCGGTTTTGAGCTTCTCGGACATGCGAAAACAAGCGGTTTGAGCATGGCGCGGACAGTCTGACTTCCGGCCCGCCGCGCCGGGCCGACAGCCATCCCGGTCGCTTGCCCGTCGTTTTCCCGGGGCGGGCAGGGGGTGCGGGCGGCGAAATGCGACATGTCCCGAAACGCAACCGGCCCCGACCGCCCTGGGCGGTGCGAGGCCGGGCATTTTCGGTTTCGTTGCGCGGGCGCTTCAGCTTTGTGCCGCCAGCATGTCTTCGGGCGGGTAGAGATAGGCGGTCACGCCGACCTTGACCTCTTCGTAGAGGTCGTTGATGTGGGGCATGACCATGCGCACGCAGCCCGAACTTGCCCGCCCGCCGATGGAGCGCGGATAGGGCGTGCCGTGGATGCGCAGATAGGTGTCCCTGTCGCCCACATAGAGATAGAACGCCCGCGATCCCAGCGGATTGTTCGGCCCCGGCGGCATCCCGTTTTCCAGCCCGGCGAAAAGCTCCGGATCGCGCCGGATCATGTTTTGCGTCGGGGTCCAGTGGGGCCATTTCGCCTTGCGCCGGATGGTGTAGGTGCCCGGCTCGTAAAGGTTGCCGCGGGCAATGGCGACGCCATAGCGCATGGCGATGCCGTTTTCGCGGATGTGGTAGAGATAGCGCGCGACGGCATCGACATGGATGTCGCCGGGTCTCAGGTCGTCGCGGGCCTCGACCAGTCTGGGCAGGAACCGCGGATGCAGGCCCCAGGGGTTCGACGTCCACGGGTTGTAGTCGGGCGGGGTGACCTGTGCGTCCCACTCGTCCCACTGTTTCCGGCTCGGGGAGACATTGGCCAACAGCGGCCCCGAGATCGGCGTCGAGAAGAGTGCGGCCGAGGTGATGATGAAGTGGCGCCTGGTCAACATGGGCAAGATTCCGTCCACAAAGAAAGGCGCGCGAAGCCGCGCGCTGTATTCCTGTTTATCCCTGTTTTCAGTGAAGGGGAATAGCGGCTGGCCAGTCCAGTAAAATATGCGTGACATCGGGCCCGCAGCCGGCAGGGCGCGCGGACATGCGCAAAGCCGCGTGGCGCGATTCCCTGCGGGTCGGTCTGTCGATGTATTTCAAGCATGAAATTTCAAGCTTGAAATACATGCCGGAGGCGCTACCGTATCGGTGGATTCGTGTTCGACCGGCTGATGGCCGGTAGCCGGCGGAAGGAGGTATCTCATGCGCATTGCATGTCTGGGAGGAGGTCCGGCGGGACTGTACTTCGCGATTTCGATGAAACTCCGCGATCCCGCGCACGAGGTCGTGGTGATCGAGCGCAACCGCGCCAACGACACCTTCGGCTGGGGCGTGGTACTGTCCGACGATGCGCTGGAGCGGCTGGAGAAGAACGACCCCGAAAGTGCCAGCGCCATCCGCGACCATTTCATCTACTGGGACGATATCGCGGTGGTGCACAACGGGGTGCGCACGGTGTCGGGCGGTCACGGGTTTGCCGGGATCGGGCGCCGGCAGATGCTGATCCTTCTGCAGCAGCGCGCCCGCGAGCTGGGCGTCGAGTTGCGCTTTGAAACCGAGTTCGACAGCGCCGAGCCGTTTCGTACGGAATATGACCTGGTGGTGGCCTGCGACGGGATCAATTCGAAGATCCGCAAGGAATACGAGAACGTGTTCCGCCCCGATATCGACATCCGCCTGTGCAAGTTCGTCTGGCTGGGCACGCATCAGAAGTTCAATGATGCCTTCACCTTCCTGTTCGAGAAGACGGAACATGGCTGGATGTGGGCGCATGTCTACCAGTTCGACGCCGACACCGCGACCTTCATCGTCGAATGCAGTCAGCAGACCTGGGACAGCTGGGGATTTGCGAGGATGTCCAAGGAGGAAACGGTCGAGACCTGCCGCAAGGTGTTCGCGGCCCATCTGGGCGGTCACAGGCTGATGTCGAACGCCGATCATCTGCGCGGCTCGGCGGTGTGGATGAACTTCCCCCGGGTGATCTGCGAGAAATGGCATCACGAAAACGTGGTGCTGATGGGGGATGCGGCGGCGACCGGGCATTTCTCGATCGGGTCGGGGTCGCGGCTGGCCTTCGACAGCGCCATTGCGCTGGCGGATTTCCTGCATTCCGAACCGGACATGCAGGCTGCCTTCGAGCGTTACCAGGACGAACGCCGGCTGGAGGTTCTGCGCCTGCAGTCGGCGGCGCGCAACTCGCTGGAATGGTTCGAGAACGTGGAACGCTATCTGGATCTGCACCCGGTCCAGTTCAACTATTCGCTGCTGACCCGAAGCCAGCGGATCAGCCACGAAAACCTGCGCCTGCGCGACCCTGAATGGCTGGAAGGGGCCGAGCGCTGGTTCATGGACCAGGCCGGCGTGCCGAAGGACGCCCCCACCCGCGCCCCGATGTTCGTTCCCTTCAGCTTGCGCGGGATGACGCTGAAGAACCGGATCGTGGTCTCTCCCATGGCGCAATACAAGGCGGAGGAGGGTTGCCCGACGGACTGGCATTTCGTCCACTATGCCGAACGGGCGAAGGGAGGCGCGGGGCTGGTCTTTACCGAGATGACCTGCGTCAGCCCCACGGGTCGGATCACCCACGGCTGCCCCGGCCTTTACGCCCCCGAGCATGTTGCCGCCTGGAAGCGCCTGACCGATTTCGTCCATCGCGAGACGGATGCGAAGATCTGCTGCCAGATCGGCCATTCCGGGCGCAAGGGTTCGACGCAGCTGGGGTGGGAGGAAATGGACGCGCCGCTGGAGCGGGACAACTGGGAGACGATCTCGGCTTCGCCCATCCCGTGGAGCCCGCGCAACCCGCCCCCGCGCGAGGCCACGCGCGCCGACATGGACCGGATTCGCGACCAGTTCGTGGCTGCCGCCCGCATGGCCGAACAGGCGGGTTTCGACATGATCGAGCTGCACGCCGCCCATGGCTATCTGATCTCGTCCTTCATCTCGCCGCTGTCGAACCGGCGCAGCGACGAATATGGCGGCAGCCTGGAGAACCGGATGCGCTGGCCGCTTGAGGTGTTCCGGGCCATGCGCGCTGCCTGGCCCGCGGACAAGCCGATGTCGGTGCGGATCAGCGCCAATGACTGGGTGGGCGAGCACGGCGTGACACCGCAGGAGGCAGTGGACATTGCGCGCATGTTCCACGACGCGGGGGCCGACATCATCGACGTGTCGGCCGGGCAGACCTCGACCGAGGCGCAGCCGGTCTACGGGAGGATGTTCCAGACCCCGTTCTCGGACCGCATCCGCAACGAGACCGGCATCCGCACCATGGCGGTGGGCAACATCTACGAGGCGGATCATGCCAATTCGATCCTGATGGCGGGGCGGGCCGACCTGGTGGCGGTGGGCCGACCGCACCTGGCCGATCCCTACTGGACGCTGCACCAGGGCGCTCTGATCGGAGACCGCCACGCGGACTGGCCGCTGCCCTATCTGGCCGGGCGCGATCAGGCCTGGCGGCTGGCCGACCGCGAGGCCGAGGCGATCCGCGTCTGAGTGCACGCGCGGGCCGCGGCGCCGCCGGGCATTCCCGCCGGTTCAGCCAGCCCGGATCATGTGGGCGCATTTCTCGGCGATCATGATCGTGGGCGCGTTGGTGTTGCCGCCGACGATGCGCGGCATGATCGAGGCATCGGCGACGCGCAGCCCCTCCAGCCCCCGGACCCGCAGTTCGGGATCGACCACCGCCATGTCATCGACCCCCATCCTGCAGGTGCCGACCGGGTGATAGACGGTGTCGGCGCGCGCGCGGACATGCGTTTCCCACTCGGCATCGGTCATGCCGTTACGCAGGCCGAACATTTCCTTGTGGTTGCAGGCGGCCAGCGGTGGCGTGGTCAGGATCTCGCGCGTCATCCGCGCGCCCCGGATCAGGGTGCGCAGGTCGCGTTCGTCGGAGAGGAATTTCGGGTCGATGCCGGGCGCCGCCATCGGGTCGGCCGATTGCAGGAACACCTCGCCCACCGAATGCGGCCGCAGCACGCAGACATGGCAGGAATAGCCATAGCCCAGGTGCAGCCGGCGCGCGTGGTCATCCACGATCGAGATCACGAAATGCAGCTGCACGTCCGGTTTCGGCAGCGACGGGTCCGTGCGCAGGAAGCCGCCCGCTTCGGCAAAGGGCGTGGCAATCATGGATTTCCCGTCCCGGCGCCATTTCAGGATGTGCCGTACCATGTTGACGGCGCCGGTCAGCCCGAGCCCGAAATTGTCGGTATCCTTCGTCCTGAATCCCAGGACGAAATCGATGTGATCCTGCAGGTTCTGCCCGATGCCGGGCAGTTCGTGCAGCACCTCGATCCCGTGCCGGCGCAGATCGTTGGGGCGGCCGATGCCCGAAAGCATCAGCAGCTGCGGCGAGCCGAAGGCACCGGCCGCGAGGATCACCTCGCGCCGGGCCCGCACGGTCCTGTCGGAGCCGCCCTGCCGGAAGCGGACGCCCGTTGCGCGCCGGCCCTCGAACAGGATCCCGGTGCTGTGCGCGCCGGTCTCCACCGCCAGGTTGGCTCTTTTCCCAATGACCGGGAACAGCCAGGCCGCCGCCGCCGAGCAGCGCTCGCCGTTTCTGGCTGGGTCGTGGAACTGGGTCACCTGGTAGAAGCCGACTCCTTCGTTGTCGCCACAGTTGAAATCCTCGGCCAGCCGGTATTGCAGCCGGGTGGCGGATTCGACGAACGCCGCGGTGATGGGGCGGGGGGCCTTCTGGTCCGAGACATGCAACGGCCCCGAGGCCCCGTGCAGGTCGTCCGCGCCGCGTTCGTTGTTCTCGGCCTTGCGGAAAAAGGGCAGGACGCCGTTCCAGTCCCAGCCCGCGCAGCCCATCTCGGCCCATTCGTCGTAATCCGAGGCGTGGCCGCGCACATAGAGCATGGCGTTGATCGCGCTCGACCCGCCAAGCGCCCGGCCGCGCGGCTGATAGCCCCTGCGCCCCCCGAGCCCCGGTTGCGGCACCGTCTCGAAGGCCCAGTTGTTGATCTTCACGGGTTTGCCGGGCAGCATCGCCACCGCGCCTGCCGGGGCCCGCACCACGATGCCGTCGCCGCGCCCGCCGGCCTCCAGCAGGCAGACTGTTGCGCCCGTGTCCTCGCTCAGCCGGGCGGCAATCACCGATCCGGCCGAGCCGCCCCCGACCACCACATAGTCGAACTCCATCTTCCTCTCCTCCTCTTGCGCGGCGGCTTCGCGTTTTCGGCCCGGCAAGTCTGGCAGGAAAACGCGGCCGATGTCCCGGATTTTCCGCGCCCGGAGGGCCGAAAATGGCCGAAACTTTCCGTTTGCGGGTAACTGCGGCCTTGCAGATCGGTATTGATGTCTGACATATCGATATGACGACCCCAGAGGGGAACAATCCGATTCGGGACATGCTCTGATGATGACTGCCGCCCAAATGCGTGCAGCGCGCGCGCTTCTTGGTATCGACCAGAAGAGGCTTGCCGAACTGTCGGGACTCTCGGTGCCGACCATCCAGAGGATGGAATCCAGTGCCGGCAATGTCCGCGGCAACGTGGACAGCCTGACCAGGGTCGTGGAGGCGCTGGATTCGGCGGGTGTCGAGCTGATCGGGGACGGCGCCTCCAGCCCGACCGGAGGGCGCGGGGTCCGGTTGAAATCCCCGGCCGCGAAGACCTGAGCAACCCGATCCGCGACGGCATCCGCCGCCTGCCGTCAATTCGCAAGGAGCCGCCAGCATATGCAAGCGATCACGACCGAACCGGCGCCGCAGTCGCACGGGTTCATCGAGATGTTCACCCCGAAACTGGTGACGGTCCTGCGTGAGGGCTATCGGTTCGAACATTTCCGCGCCGATGTCATTGCCGGGCTGACCGTTGCGATTGTCGCGCTGCCGCTGTCCATGGCCATCGCGATTGCTTCGGGGGGCACGCCGGCGCAGGGGCTCCATACCGCCATCGTCGGCGGTTTCCTCGTTTCGCTCCTGGGCGGTTCGCGGTTCCAGATCGGCGGCCCCGCGGGCGCCTTCATCGTTCTCGTGGCCGCGACCGTGGCCCGGCACGGCATGGACGGGCTGATCCTGGCAACGTTCCTGTCGGGTCTCATGCTGGCCGCCATCGGTCTCCTGCGTCTTGGCACCTTCATCAAGTTCATTCCGTTCCCGGTGACGGTAGGTTTCACCGCAGGGATCGCCGTGATCATCTTTGCCAGCCAGGTCAGGGCGCTGTTCGGACTCTCGCTCGATCACGAGCCGGGGGCGCTGCTGGAAAAGGTGCCGGCGCTGTGGGCGGCGCGCACGAGCGTCACACCGGCGGCGGTCGGCCTGTCGGTGGCAGCGGTGGCGACGATCCTCGCGTTGCGGAAGCTGCGGCCCCACTGGCCGGGGATGCTGATCGCCGTCGCCCTTGCCGCCGCCGCGACGACCCTTCTGGGGCTGCCGGTCGAAACGATCGGGACCAGGTTCGGCGGCATCCCTTCGTCGATGCCGCTGCCGCGGCTGCCCGATCTGTCGCCCGAGCGGATTGTCGAAGTGTTGCCGGCGGCAGCGTCCTTCGCCCTTCTGGGTTCCATCGAGTCGCTGCTGTCGGCGGTGGTGGCCGACGGGATGACCGGGCGTCGGCATCGCTCCAACTGCGAGCTGGTGGCGCAGGGCGTCGCCAATGCCGCCTCGGCGCTGTTCGGTGGCCTGTGCGTCACCGGCACCATCGCGCGCACCGCGACGAATGTGCGCTCGGGCGCGCATGGGCCGGTTTCGGGAATGCTGCATTCGGGATTTCTGCTGACCTTCATTCTGGTTGCGGCGCCGCTGGCGGCCTATATCCCGCTGGCGGCGCTGGCCGCCGTGCTGGCCGTGGTCGCGTGGAACATGATCGAGAAACCGGCGATTGCCGTCCTGCTGCGTTCGGGCCGGGGCGAGGCGACGGTGCTGGGGGCAACCTTCCTGTTGACCGTCTTCCGCGATCTGACCGAGGCCATCGTGGTCGGTTTCGCGCTTGGTTCGGTCCTGTTCATCCACCGCATGAGCCGGGCCACCGCGGTTCTGGCCGAAAGGCCCCTTGTCGGCCGCGACCTGCCCGATTTCGAGAACCCGCGGGGGAGCTATGACGAAACCCTCGCCGCTGACCCCGATATCGTGATCTACAGGATCACCGGTGCCCTGTTCTTCGGCGCGACGGCCTCGATCGGGTCGATTCTGGACCGGATACAGGACACGCACAAGGCTCTGATCGTGGATTTCTCGGATGTTCCGTTCCTCGATTCGACCGGGGCGAACATGATCGAGGGCCTTGCCCGCAAGGCCCGCCAGCGGGGGGTTGCGCTGTGGCTGACCGGGGCCAGCCGCGACATCCGCCGCGCGTTCCTGACCCACGGGCTGAAAAGGCCGCTGGTCCGGTATGCGCGTTCGGTCGAGGCTGCGCTGGAAGCATTGCGAAGAGACGGCGAACGGCGCGGCGCGGGGACGTAAGGCGGCCTTTGTCCGCGGCCTGCCGACCATGTCCGAAAGGATCGTTACCCCGCGGCCGCTCGCCACCATCGAACGGACGTCGGATCCCCGCCGGAAAGGTTGCCGATGCTCAATTTCCGGCTGATGTCGTGACAATTCGCATCAGGAAAGAACGGATCGGTGTCCGTGCTGGGAAGCGGCGTTCCGAGTAGAGACCGTTTCACACTTGAATGCACCTTCCGGTTGTGCAATCTGTGACGTAAGCGCATGTATTGATCGGCTTTGAAGAAGATCCGAAGTGGCCTGGCGAATTTCCTGAACCCGAAAGCGAATCATTTGACATTTCATCATTGTCTCAATGCGCGATTCGAACCGCCTTGCCGCCCTTGACAGACCACTCTCTTGTCGCGTCGGCGCATTTTCTTCCGCAGGGAGTTCGGGCCGATGATGCCCGGACGTTTCGTCATTGCAGCATTGCTTGTCGCCGTGGTCTTCGCTGCCGCGCCCATGTCGGCCCAGTTCCCTGCCGATCCCGCCGTCCGGTCCGGCAGCACGCTGCCGCGAAACGTGTTCGTCTCGCGCCGAAAGGGGTCAGCCGTCGAAGTGGTCCTTGTGTTTCCGCGCAAGCCGCGCCTGGAGAATGAGCCGGCAGGGCTCATGCACTATGCTGACACTATGCTGAACACCTGGTCTGGCTGAACATTTCGCAGGGGAATCCCCCTCCCGCCGCCGGTCACGCCAACGCGTGGACTAGCCATGTCGCGGTGGGATACCGGCTGTCGGGAGAGGCGAAGGACTTGCCGGAATTGCTGTATCGGCTGTCGCGTGTTTTCGATCCGATCGACCTGCCGCCGGATCGTGCCCGGCAGGAACGTGCCGTCATCCTGCGGGAGTATGAACGCCGTGTCGCGCGTAGCCCCGGGGCAATGGTGATGCAGGCCATGGATGCCTTTCTTTACGAAGGGAATGCCGCGGCGCATTCGGTCATGGGAACACCCGACGAGATCGAGGCGCTGGACCCTGACCGGGCCCGCGCCCTGCATGCGGCAACGCACCGCCCCGGAAATGCCCGACTGGTCGTCATCGGCGACGTGACCAGGCAGCATGTGCGCCGCGCGTTGCGCGACATCGGCTGGCCCGACCCGTCGGAGGACGGTTTTGCCGCGATCGCCCCGCCGCCATTCGAACTGGCCGAGCCGGACACCAGAACCTTTCCCCGCCCCGATCGCAACGTCGCTCCGCGCCTGATCTGGCGGCGGGTCGTTGCCCTGGACGTGCCCGTGCAGTTCGACCTGCTGGAGGCGCAGACGGCGCTGCTGCGCGATATCCTCTATACCAACCTTCCCGGCGGGCTGGCCGGGCCGTTGCGCTTTGACGCCCGGATCGCTCGGAGTTTCGATCTGCGCATCAGGCCCCTGGACGAGGACGATATCGAGATCGAATTCATCGCTGCGCCGGATCGTGGTGTCACGCTCGCCGCGCTGCGGGCGGCCTTCGAGAGTGCCCTGGCCGAAGTTTCGGTCACCGGAATTCCCGAAACCACCTATTCCCGCGTCTTCAAGCGCTTCCGCGGGTTCTGGCCGGACTGGACCGATGCGGAGGAAACCGAAGGCTGGATGGCGCGCTATGTGCTTGACCGCGTGTCGGCCCTGCGCGTGCCGCTTTCAAAGGCCGAACTGCGGCAGATCGGCGGGGCGCTGTCGATTGAAACTGCAAACATGCTTCTTCGGCATCTGGCGGGCGAAGGCCGGACCGCCGTTGCCTTCCTTGGACCGATGGAGAGATTCAAATGATCAGGACATTGCTTGTTTTCCTCGTTCTTCTGGCACTTCCCGCCAGCGCTGCACCGACGGCTACTGCCAGCATGGAGATCAGCCCGGGCGGACTCGCCTATGCACGCCTGTTCGTGCCCGGTGCGAAAGAGGTGATCGTGCGAACGGCCTGGCCCACCGACTGGGCACAAAGGGCGGACGCCAATCAGGCGGTCCCCTATGTCGGAGCCGACCTGGTCTTGTCCGGCGGCGCCGAAGGCTATCCCGCCGGCGAGGTCATCGAGGCATTTGCCAATCTGAAGGCCCGGGCGCAACTGGTGCCGTCGGCCGACCATCTGTTCGGCGTTCTGGCGGTGCCGCGGAAGAATCTGAACGAAGCGGTCAGAATTGCGAATGCCCATCTTCGTGCTCCGTCGCTCGATCCGGCCTGGCTGGATCGTATCCGCGAAGGCTTCTCGCAGCGGGCGAGGGAAAACGGGTCGCGGCCGGTCAGCAGGGGATATGAAGCGCTTCGGTGGGCCGTTCTCGGCGACACGCCCTTGCGCCGGTTTCTGAGTACCGACCTTGCCGACGACTTTTCGGTCGTGACGCGCAGGAACGTCACCCTTTGGCACCGGCGGACGGTGTTGCGCAACACTGCCGTCATCGTGATTGCCGGCGACGTGACGCGCGAAGAGGCAGGGCAGGCGGTGGATGCCCTGTTCGACGGGCTTCCTGAGGGGCGGGCGCCGAAAGCGGCCTCTTTCGCGGCGGATTTCACGCCGCGGCGGATCCTGTTGCATGAACCCGACGTCCGTGACAGTCAGCTGACCTTCGTCGCGGCACTGCCGCCCACCCGTCAGGGTCATGTTTACGAGGATCTCTTTCTCCTCCGGGCGCTTGGTGCGGGGGACCGGGGCATCCTGTTCGAGACCGTGCGCACCGGGCTGAGGTCGAGCTATGCCTTCGGCGCCGTGCTTGACTACTTCGCCGCCGATCTGCGGATTCTCCTGTTCAATGGCGCGGTCGAGACTGCGAAACTCGCCCGAACCGAGCAGGCAGTGCGCGCGGCCTACGACAAGTTGCGCCGCGAAGGCTCTGCCGAGGGCATCGAAGCGCTGAGATCTCCGTTCGCGGTCAATGCCAGGGCGAATGCGACGATCCCGGCGGTTCTGTCCATGTCGGCGCTGTATGCGATGCTGGATGGCGACGGGCCGGAGGTCGCTCTGGAGACGGCTCGGAGTGTGGAAGCCGTCACCGCGCAATCCGTCGCGGATCGCTTGCAGCGCGCCTGGCCCACAGCCGGGGATTTCATCGTGGTGGCGGTGTCGCCCGACGCCGATGCCCTGCCCGGCGCCTGCGTCATCCGCAGCCCCGAACAGGCCGCCGCCTGCCGGTGAGGGAGGTGCCAACGGCGCAGGGGTGAGACGGGCCGGAAATACTGCTTGACCTTCCATTTGCTGGAACCGCTAGAGCGATGATCTGACAACGGATCATTCGAGTCGAAAGCAGTCATGGCACCGTACCCAACCGAAATGTCGGCCAGCCGCCGTGCCGGGAACCGCCGGGCAGGTGCGCCATGCTGAAACTGGCGCTGAAAAACGGGCTGTTCCGGCCGGGGCGGACCTTTCTGACGATCCTTGCGGTTGCGGCGATCCTGGCGGAAATCCTGATGCTGGAAGGCTTCCTGTCGGGCACCTACACACAGCTTCGGCAGGCGGTGATCCACCGCGGCGGCGATCTGATCGTGGGGCAGTCGGGCATCAGCAGCTTCATCGCCGCGCGCTCGGTCCTGCCGCAGCGCACCCGCGCCGAGGTAGAGGCGATCCCGGGCGTGGCGGCCGCGCATCCGCTGACCGCGCTGTCGCTGATCTACGAGGCGCGGGGGCGGCTCTCGCCCATCATCGTGATGGTCTATGACGATGCGGGCGGGCCGTCCTCGGTCGTCGCCGGGCGGGCGCCCGAGGGCGAGGGCGAAATCGCCATCGACCGGTCGCTGGCCGAACGCTACGGATTGCGGCCGGGCGACGTCATGCGCCTTGCGGCCTATGATTTCACCGTCACCGGTATCACCGAGGGTGCGGCGGCGCTGTTCACGCCCTTTGCCTTCATCACCTATGACGGGTTGATCGACTTCTTCTTCGCATCCGATGTGGGCGCCGACATCGCCGCCTTTCCGTTGCTGAGCTTCCTTCTGGTGGATGTGGCGCCGGGTGCCGATCCGGCGCAGGTCGCCACCGCGATCGAGGCCGGCGTGCCCACGGCCGATGCGCTGCTGCCCGCGCGGCTGGCGGCCAATGACGAGAACCTGGGCCGCGAGATGTTCGGCCCCATCCTCAACCTGCTGCTCGGGCTGAGCTATGGCATCGGCGCGTTGGCGATCGGGCTGTTTTCCTTCGCCTCGGTACGCAGTCGCAAGAAGACGCTGGGCGTGCTGCGGGCGCTGGGATTCACCACGCGGCACCTGATGACCGGAGTGGTCGCCGAGGCGCTGGGGATTGCGCTGCTGGCGATACCGCTGGGAATCGTGATGGCGGGCGGGCTGGCCACGCTGATCGAGACACTCTCTCCGGTCTATCTGGTGCAGACCAACGACCCGGTGGGACTGTGGCGCACCGCAATCGTCACCGTGTTTCTTGCGGTGCTGGGGGCGCTGGCGCCGCTGGGCACGTTGCGCCGGCTGGATCCGGCCATGGCATTCAGGGGGTGAAGGCGATGTTCGGCTGGACCGTCAAGGAACTGTTTTCGGCCCCGCAACAGCTGTTCGCCAGCGTTTCCGCAGTGGCCGGGGCCTTTGCGCTGGTGCTGTTCTTCGACGGCGTCTTTGCCGGCGAATCCGAACAGATCGTGGCGCTGATCGACCGGACCGACGCCGATGTATGGGTGATGCAGGACGGGGTCGGCAACATGCACATGACGACTTCGTTTCTCGCCGACTGGAAGATCGACGCGGTTGCCGCGGTCGAGGGGGTGAAGAAGGTCACGCCGATCCTCTACCTGAACGCAGTGATCGAGGCCGGCGGGCGCAACTGGTTTTCCTTCGTCGTGGGGCTGGAGCAGGGCGATTCGCGTGCCGGTCCGTGGGCGATGGCGGCCGGCGCCCCGCTGCCCGGCCCGGGAGAGGCGATCGTGCCGGACGTGTTCGCCTCGGACGCGGGTCTGGCAATCGGCGACCCGGTGCGCATTGCCGGGCGCGACTTCACCGTCGCCGGGTTTTCCGCCGACACGTTCTCGATGGCCAATTCCATCACCTTCGTGACGCTTGACGACCTGGCCGACACGATATCCTCGGTCGGCACGGTCAGCTACCTGCTGGTGGACGCCGAACCCGGCGTCGATGCGGCGGCGCTTGCCGCGCGGATCATGGACGAGGTCGAGAAGGTCAACGCGCTCACGCGCGAGGAATTTTCGGCCCGCGACTATTCCATCGCCGTGCAGATGGGGTTGGACATCATCTGGATGATGACACTGATCGGCGGCGCGCTGGCGGTGCTTCTGACCGGGTTCATCGTCTATTCCCACGTCACCGAGCGCGAACGAGAACTGGCGGTGATGAAGGCGCTGGGGGTGCGCGACCGGGCGATCTATGCCTCGCTGATGGTGCAGGCGCTGGTGATCGGCCTGCTGGCATTCTCCCTGGCGGTCGCGGTCGTCTCGCTTGCCGTGCCGACCACCCACGCGCTGGTTCCGAAGATCAGCCTTGCCGTCACCGCCGATTCGCTCTGGCGGACCGGGGTCACCGCGGTGCTGGTGTCGCTGGTTGCCGCCATCGTCCCGGTGCGCCGGGTGCTGTCCGTCGATCCCGTTTCCGCATTTCACCAATGAGGCCGAGAATGCCCGAACCGATCCTTCAAGCCGAAAACGTGGTCAAGGTGTTTGGCCAGGGCCGCGCGGCAGTGCGCGCCGTCGATGGGGTGTCGATTGCCGTGCAACCCGGCGAAATGGTCACCATCACCGGCCCCTCCGGGTCGGGCAAGACGACGCTGGTGTCGATCCTCGGTGCGCTGCTGCGCCCCGATGACGGCAGGGTGGTGATCGACGGCACCGACATTTCCACCCTGCGCGAGGGCGCGTTGTCGATGCTGCGTGCCCGCTCCATCGGCTTCGTCTTCCAGTCCTTCAACCTGCTGGAATCGCTTACGGTACGCGAAAACGTGCTGTTTCCTGCCCATCTAGCCCCCGGCGGCATGAACGCGGCACGCGGCCGGGCCGACGAGCTTCTGGAAACGCTGGGGCTTTCGCATCGCGCCACTGCCTTGCCGCGCACGCTGTCGGGCGGCGAGAAGCAGCGCGTGGCGATCGCGCGGGCGCTGATAAACCGTCCCCGGATGATCATCGCCGACGAGCCCACCGGCAACCTCGACAGCAGGAGCGGCCAGAACGTCCTGATGGTGCTGCACGATGTCGCCCGCGACGAGGGGCGCGCGGTCCTGATCGTGACCCATGACCGGCGGGTCGAGGACGTGGCCGACCGCATCCTGTGGCTGGAAGACGGCCATTTGCGCGACCGCAAGCAGGATGTGCATGAATGGGTGCGCGATCCGGTCTGCAACATGGCGCTGGACGGCTGGACCTCGGAGATCTTCGTGGATCGCGACGGCATCCGTTACCATTTCTGCTCGTTGCGTTGCCGCGAGCGGTTCGAAGCTGACCCCGAAACCTGGGTCGAGGCGGCGAGGAACCGGCGCCCGGCCCGCGAAGGAGCGGATCGATGAAACGCATTTTCCTTGTCATGTTCGGTTTCGTCATTCCCGGCCTTGTGGCGGTGGCGCCGGAGCGGGCATCCGCGCAGGACCCGGCGGCGCGCGGGCTTGAGATCGTGCGCGAGGCGGACCGGCGCGATTCCGGCTGGAAGGATGCGCGGGTGTCGCTGACGATGATCCTGCAGGACCGCAAGGGCAAAACCCGCGAGCGCAAGCTGCGGATGATGATGCTGGAAGTGCCCGGAGAGACGGGCGGCGACAAGTCGATCGCGATCTTCGACAGCCCGCCGGACCTGAAGGGAACGGTGCTTCTGACCCATGCGAAGGTGGGCGCCGATGACGACCAGTGGCTGTTCCTGCCGTCGCTCAAGCGGGTCAAGCGGATTTCCTCATCGAACAAGACCGGCGCCTTCTTCGGCAGCGAATTCACCTACGAGGACATCGCCGCCCCCGAGGTCGGCAAGTTCACCTATCGCTATCTGGGCAAGGAGCCCTGCGCCGGGCTGACCTGCTACAAGGTCGAGCGCAAGCCGAAATACCGCAACTCCGGCTACAGCGCGATCGTGAGTTGGTTCGATACCGCGCAGTACCGCCCGCAGCGGATGGACTACTACGACCGCAAGGGCCGGCTGCTGAAGGTTCTCACGCTCTCGGACTATCGGAAATACGGGCGTTTCTGGCGGGCGCAGGTGCTGACCATGAAGAACCTCAAGACCGGCAGGACCACGATCCTGAAATACGGGCCGTGGAAATTCGGCACCGGGCTGAGCGCCGCCGATTTCAGCAAGGCCAACCTGCGGAACATCCGGTGATGCGACGGGCGCTGGCGACGATCCTGGGCCTGCTGCCGGTCGTTTCGGCTCCGGCGCTCGCCCAGGAGTGGGATTTCTCGGGCACGCTGGGCGCCGAGGCGCGGTATTTCACCCAGGCGCCCCAGTGGCCGGGTCAGACCGCGCGGCGTTTCTACGGATCGTTCAGCTTCGAGGGGCGGGGCAGTTATGGCTGGAACGGTGGCGCCGACGAGATCGCCGTCGCCCCCTTCCTGCGCTGGAGCCCGAACGGCGACGGGCGCAGCCATGCCGACCTGCGCGAAGCCTACTGGCGCCACCTGGGCGAGGGGTGGAGCGTGACCGTCGGGGTGGACAAGGTGTTCTGGGGCGTCACCGAATCGCGCAACCCGGTGGATATCGTCAATCAGGATGATGTGCTGGAGGATATCGGCGGCGACGAGAAGCTTGGCCAGCCGATGCTGCGCCTCGGCCTGTTCGGCGACAGCTGGGCCGTGGACGTCTTCGTCCTGCCCGGCTTCCGCCCGCGCGAATACCCCGCCGTCGGTGCGCGACTGGCCTCGCCCATCCCCATCGGCCCGCCGGTCTATACCGGCCCGAACGGGCGGGGCAATGTCGATTTCGCGCTGCGCTTCTCGGCCAGCGCGGGAAGCTGGGACATCGGCCTGTCGGCCTTTACCGGCACCAGCCGCGAGCCTGTCCTCGTTCCCGCCGGGGCGGGGCTGGTGCCGCGCTATGACCGGATCACCCAGTTCGGGCTGGACGCGCAATATACCGCGGGCGACTGGCTGTGGAAGATTGAGGCCATCACCCGGTCGGGGCAGGGACCGCGGTTCGAGGCGGTCACCGCCGGGTTCGAGAAGAACTTCTACGGCATCGGCGGCGGTGGCGGCGATCTGGCGCTGCTGGCCGAGATCAACTATGACGGGCGCGAGAATGTCCTGTCGCTGGCCACCTATTTCGACAAGGATCTGTTCCTCGGGGCGCGCTATTCCATGGGCGACATCGGATCGACCACCTTTCAGGCCGGTGCGCTGTTCGACCGCGATTCGGATTCGCGCGTTTTCAAGGTCGAGGCACAAAGGCGTTTCGGCGAGGAGTGGGTGCTGGAATTCACCGGCCAGTTCCTGAGCAGCACCAACGGGAACGATCTGGTCGCGCTGTTGCGCAAGGAAGATTACGTGTCGCTGGTGCTCAAGCGGTCGTTCTGACGCGCAAGGCGCGGCGGGTGGGATCACGCCCCGGCGCGCAGCGCCTCGGCCATCTCCCGCCCGGTGACGAGGGCCTCCATGTTGAGGCGGGCCAGCTTGGGCGGAACCCGCGCCTGCGTTGCGCGTTCCAGAGCCTCCTGGTCGCACAGCCCGGCAAGCGACGCCAGCGCGCCCAGGGCGACGATGTTCGTCACCCGCCTGTTGCCCAGCTTGCGGGCGGTTTCGGCGAAGGGCAGGGCGATGGTGCGGAACTCTCCCCGGGGCGGGTCAGGGACGAGTTCGCTGTCGATCAGGACCAGCGTGTCCTCGCACAGCAGGTCGTCCGAGGCATGTGCCGCCGCCGCGTCGAGGATCAGCAGGTAGTCGAGGCGCGTGGCCAGGGGGTAGGGGGCCTCGCCGTCGCTGACCACCAGGTCGGAGCGGCTGAGCCCGCCGCGCGAGACGGGTTCGTAGCTTTGCGACTGGGCGACATTGCGGCCCTGCGCGACCAGGGCGGCGGCGAGGATGCGGGCCGAGGTGATCAGCCCCTGCCCGCCGCTGCCGCTGAAGCGGATCTCGGTCGTGGTCATGTTCCGCCTCCTTCGCCGCTCTCACGCAGGGCGGCGACCATCGCGCGATATGCCCGGCCGTATTCGGGCCGGTCGCGTTCGCACAATACGCCGGTTTTCAGCGCGTTGGGCCGGAACGGCACATCGACGGTGCTGCGATAGGTGTCAGGGCGCATGGTGGCCTTCTGGCTCAGCATCATTTCCGGGCTGGCGCCGAGATCGTTCTTGCGGCCGTAGATCTCGGTGCAGTCGGAGATCACCTCGACGAAGGAAAAGCCGTCATGCGCGATGGCCCGGGCGATCAGATCCTTCAGCCCCGTCACTTGCAACGTCACCTCGCGCCCGACGAACCCCGCACCGGCCGCGGCGGCCAGTTCGCAGGCATCGAAGACCGGTTCGGCATTGCCCGTCGGCGTGGTGGTGGTGTAGCGGTCCGAGGTCGTGGTCGGCGACACCTGCCCGCCGGTCATGCCGTAGATCTCGTTGTTGAGCATCAGGCAGGTCATGTTCAGGTTGCGCCGACAGGCATGGATCAGGTGGTTGCCGCCGATGGCGAGGCTGTCGCCGTCGCCGGTGATGACGATCACCGTCAGGTCCGGCCGCGCCAGCGCCAGCCCGGTGGCGAAGGCCAGCGGCCGGCCGTGGGTGGTGTGAAAGCTGTTGGCGTCCACATAGGCGCTCAGCCGCCCCGAGCAGCCGATGCCCGACACCACCGCCAGCCTGTCCCTGTCGATGCCCAGCTCGTGCACCGCCCACAGAAGCGCCCGCAGCGCGATGCCGTGGCCGCAGCCGGGGCACAGGAAATGCGGCATCATGTTCAGGCGGATATGGTCGTTGATGTCAAAGGGGCGATCCGGCGCCGTCATGTCGGTTTCCATGTTCATGGCTTCAGCTCCTCGCGCACCCTGGCGGCGATGTCCGCAGGCGAGATCGGTTCGCCGTCGAAGCGGGCCAGCCCGGACACGGGCAGATCGCGCGCCAGCAGGCGTTCGACCTCCAGCACCAGCTGCCCCTGGTTCATCTCGGGCACGATCACCGCGCGGGCGCCGGATTTCGCGGCGATGTCGCGCAGCGCCCGCTCCGGGAAGGGCCAGAGCGTGACCGGCCGGAACAGCCCGGCGCGGATGCCATCGGCGCGCAGATCCGTCACCGCCTTGCCCGCCGCCCGCGCGGTGATGCCGATGGCGACGATCAGCACTTCGGCATCCTCGCACCCTTCGGCGCGCCAGCTTTCGATCAGATCGGCATGCCGCTCCAGCTTGTCGGTCAGCCGCCCGATGGCCGCGCGCACCTCGTCCGGCTTCTGCGTCGGAAAGCCGTCGGGGCCGTGGGTGAGCCCGGTGGTGTGGGCGCGATACCCATCGCCGGGGCGCGGCATCGGCGGCACCAGGTCATCGGTCACCGCATAGGGCTGGAAGCCCTCGCGCGGGCCGGTCGCCCATTTGCGCGTGGCCGCCTCGCCGAGGGTGCCCAGCTCGACGGTTTCGACAAGATGGCCGATCACCTCGTCCAGCAGCACCACCACCGGCACCCGCAGCCGCTCGGACAGGTCGAAGGCGCGGATGGTTTCGCTGTAGGTCTCGGCCACCGAAGCCGGGGCCAGCACGATCAGCGCGTGATCGCCATGCGTGCCCCAGCGCGCCTGCATGATGTCCCCCTGCGCCGGACGCGTGGGCATCCCCGTGGACGGCCCGCCGCGCATGACATTGACCACAACACAGGGGATCTCGGCCCCGCAGGCATAGCCGAGATTTTCCTGTTTCAGCGAAAAGCCGGGGCCCGAGGTGGCGGTCATCGCCTTGACCCCGCCCATCGAGGCGCCGATGACCGCGGCCATCGAGGCGATCTCGTCCTCCATCTGGATGAATGTGCCGCCGACCTTCGGCAATTCGCCCGACATGGTTTCGGCGATCTCGGAGGACGGCGTGATCGGGTAGCCGGCGAAAAACCGGCAGCCGGCCTCGATCGCGGCCAGCGCGCAGGCCCGGTTGCCCTGAAGGTTGACACGTTGCGCCATCAGCCTGCGGCCTCCATGACGGGGGTGTTGGTGATGCGGATTGCGAAATCCGGGCACAGCAACTCGCACATCCGGCAGCCGGTGCACAGCTCGGGCAGCGCCAGTTCGGCGACCAGCCGTCCGTCGAGGCGCAGGCAGCGTTCGGGACACATCTTCACGCAGATGTCACAGCCCTTGCACCATTCGTCGGTGATCTCGACCGTGGTTTCGACCGGGCCATGACGCACCACGTCGCGGCGGCGGTGCAACCTGCTGGCAGCCTCGTCGATCCGCTTCGTCCCGGCCAGCGCCCATTCGCGCCCCTCCAGAAAGGCGCGGCGGTTGATCTCGACGGTCCTGGGTGGCACGAAGGCCTCGATCACCTCCAGCCAGTCCTCGGCCGGGAAGTCGAGCGCGGTCGAAAGCGCCCCCAGCAGGACGGTGTTCGCCGCCTTGGCGTTGCCCAGGTTGGCAGCCATGCCGGTGGCGTCCATGGCATAGCCGGTGCCGACCTGTTCCATGATCTCCTCGGGCGTCTGCGGGGCATAGGCGGGCTCGGCCCCGCGGCCGCGGTCGCGGCAGGCGAAGGGCGGAACGATGCGCTGGCAGTCGGCGATGAAGATGCCGGTATCGGGCTTCATGTAGTTGATCCAGCGTAGCCCCTCGGCCCATTCCAGGGCGACCAGGATATCGGCCTCGCCCGCGGGGATGGTGGGCGACCACACCTGCGGGCCGAAACGGACATGGCTGAACACGCCGCCGCCGCGCTTGGCCATGCCGTGCACTTCGCTCTGCTTCACCTGGTGGCCCTGATTCTGGCACAGCTGGGCCAGAACCTTGGACACCATGATGACGCCCTGACCGCCGACCCCGACGATCAGGACATTTTTAGGCCCTTCGGTCACGTCCTTCATGCGCGCCCCTCCTCCGGCGTCATCGGCGCGATGCTGTCGGTGGGACAGATCTGCGCGCAGAGCGAGCAGCCGATGCAGCTTTTGGGGTTTATCTCGACCTTGTGGCGGCCCTCGTGCCAGCCATCGGACCATGTGAGTGCCGGGCAGCCCAGATTCATGCAGGACTGGCAGGCGATGCACTTGTCCTGGTCCACCGCCAGCGCCGGCCCCTTGATCTTGACCGGGTCCAGCACGCAGGGCCGGTCCGAGATCACCACCGACACGCCCCTGAATTCCACCGCCTCGCGCAACGCGCGCAACATGCCGGCCATGTCGTAGCTGTCCACCTTGCGCACCCACTGAACGCCCAGCGATTTCACCAGTTCGACGAAATCCACCCGCGGGGCTTCGTCCCCGCGCAGGGTGCGGCCGGTACCGGGGTGATCCTGCCCGCCGGTCATGGCGGTGATGTGGTTGTCCAGCAGGAACACCGTGATGTCGGCGCCGTTATAGACCGCGTCGATCAGCGGCGGGATGCCCGAATGCAGGAAGGTCGAATCGCCGATGGTGGCGACGACGGGGCGGGTTTCGGTGCCGGCCATCGCGATGCCGGCCGCGTTGGCGATGCTCGACCCCATCGAAACCGTCGTGTCGATCGAGCGCAGCGGCTCGATCGCGGCCAGCGTATAGCAGCCGATATCTCCCGCCACCCGCGCATCCAGCGCCCGCAGGACCATGTAGCAGCTGGTATGCGGGCAGCCCGCGCACAGCACCGGCGGACGCACCATCGGCGCGAATTCGAAGGCCGCCTTGCGCGGCGCGGCGTCGATCACGCCGGCGCGGGCGAAACCCTCGCGCACGATCTCGGGCGAGAACTCGCCGGTGCGCGGGAACCATTCCTTGCCCTCGACCGGCAGCCCCATGACCTTCATCGCGTTCTCGATCACGGGTTCGAGCTCCTCGACCACGAACACCCGCTCGACCCGCCCGCAGAAATCGCGCAGAAGGCGCTTGGGCAGGGGCCAGCTTGCCGCCAGCTTCAGCACGCTGGCCCCCGGCATGACCTCTTTCACATAGGCATATGGAACCCCCACGGTGATGATCCCGACCGCGGTATCGCCCATCTCGACCCGGTTGAGCGGGCTGGTCTCCATCTCTTCCGCGACCCCGGCCTCGCGCTCCAGCACCTCGGGGTGACGCTGGCGGGCATGGGCGGGGATCATCACGTTCCTGCCCGGGTTTTCGTCGAAGGAGGGGGCCGGCGGTTCGGCCCGTTCCCCGGCCTGCACGGCGCTGCGGGTGTGCGACAGCCGCGTGGTCGCGCGCAGGATCACCGGCGTGTCGAAGCGTTCGGACAGATCGAAGGCATGGCGGGTGAAGTCCAGCGCCTCCTGCGCGTCCGAGGGCTCCAGCACCGGCACCCGGGCGAAGGCGGCATATATCCGCGTGTCCTGTTCGTTCTGCGAGGAATGGATGCCCGGATCGTCGCATACGGCGATCACCAGCCCGCCATTGGCGCCGATGTAGGAAAACGACATCAGCGCATCGGCGGCCACGTTCAGCCCCACATGTTTCATCGCGGCAAAGGCCCGCACCCCGGTGAACGAGGCCCCGATGGCCACGTCCAGCGCGGTCTTTTCGTTGGTGGACCATTGCGCGTGCAGATCCTCGACCGGGTAGCGGGCGAGGTTTTCCAGGATCTCGGTGGAGGGCGTGCCGGGATAGGCGGCGGCGACCTTCACGCCGGCCTCCCACGCGCCGCGGGCGATGGCCTCGTTGCCGGTCATCGGACGGGTTCGGGAATTGCTCCGAGGCGGTCGGGACAACCCGGCAGCGGCATGGTTCATCCGGCAATTCCCCCCTGATTTGCGTCTTTCGCGATGACAGCCGGGCTAACCATTGGGATGCGCGAATTCGTTGATTCAGATCAAGAACGCCCGTCCCGGACCAAGCGGCGTACCATAATCGCCATGATGGGGCCGCAATTGGGTGACAGGATCGTCCCGGAGGCTGATGATCCGTTCGCATCCGGTACGGGTGTCGCCTTCGAGTGACGGACCAGACGGGCAGGCAGGTACGATGACAAGGATCTGGCGACTCGAGAGCCCCCCAAGGCCCCGCGGCCATCCGGTCCCGATGCGCGAGGGGGCGCACCCGGAAGACCCCGCGCATGAGGGCGCGGGCCGGCCTCCCGGCGGGCGGCGTGGGGCCGGCATGTCCGGCCGGGGGATTTCGCGCGTGGTGGCCGACGGGCTGCACGCGGCGCTGATCCTGATGGTGATCGGGGCGGGGCTGTTCATCGGACTGCTGTTGCAGAACCTGCGCCTCGACGAGGCCCGCTCGGCTGCGGCCGACCGAGCGCAGAATGCTACCGCCGCCGTGGCCGCGCAGCTTCAGCGGATGATGAACGAACATGTGCTTGTCGCCAGGGCGGTCTCGGCCATTATCCGGCGCGACCCCGACGTGACCCAGAAGCAATACCAGTCCATCGTCGCAGACATCGTCGACCGGGGCGACCAGACCATACTGAATGTCGCGCTGCTGAAGGATTCGACCATCGTCCGGGTCTATCCGCTGGAACGGAACGCCAAGGCGCTCGGCACTGATATGACCTATGTTCATGCGCAACTGCCGGGCCTGAACCTCAGCCGGCGCGACCGCCGGCTGACGCTGAGCGGCCCGTTCACGCTGGTGCAGGGGGGGAAGGGGCTGATCTATCGCTTTCCGGTCCTGCTGCCCGATCCCGGCACCGGCAGGCCCCGCTACTGGGGCAATGTCAGTGTGGTTGTCAGCCTCGAGCGGATGATGGCCGATGCCGGTATTGCCGAGGTGGCCGAGGGGCACAGGATCGCCATTCGCAGCCTCGATTCCGCCGGCCAGCCGCGCGAGACCGCCTATGGCGACCCGGCGGTTTTCGAAAACGACCCGAAACTTCTGACCCTGCGTCTTCCGTTTGGGTCGTGGCAGGTCGGCGCGGTGCCTGATGGCGGCTGGCCGACGGCACCCAGGAACCCGTGGGAGAGCTGGCTGTGGGTGTTGGCGGTGACCGCCGTCTTCCTGCTGTTGATCCATTTCATCCGCCGGCTGACGATGCAGCGCGAAAACGCCCGCAGCCAGCTTGTCCGGGCCATCGAATCGATCCGCGACGGGTTCGTGATGTACGATGCCGAACAGCGGCTGGTGCTGTGCAACAGCCGCTACCGCGAACTTTACGGCCTGCGGGAAAGGGAAACCCGCCCCGGGACCCCGCGCCTGGACATCGCCCGCACCATCCTGTCGCGCGGGATCATCGTCGGGGCCGAGGGGCAGGAGGAAAAGTGGCTTGCCCGGCGGTTCGAGGAACTCAAACAGCCCACGCACGAGACCGAACACCGCCATATCGACGGCCGCTGGCTGCGGCTGTCCGACGTGCGGATGCCGGACGGTTACTCGGTCGGCCTGCGCACCGACATCACCGAACTCAAGGGGGCCCTGATCCGGGCCGAGGAAGCAAACCGCGCCAAGTCCGAGTTTCTCAGCACGGTGAGCCACGAGCTGCGCACGCCGCTGACCTCGATCAAGGGAGGGGTGGGGCTGGTGCTTAGCGGCAGGCTGGGGAAGATCCCCGACAAGGCCCGAGACTTCCTGCAGATCGCCTTGAGCAACAGCGATCGGCTGACCGGTATCGTCAACGACATTCTCGACATGCAGAAGATCGAGGCCGGGCGCATCGAGTACCGGTTCGAGCCGCTGGACGTGGGCGAAATGATCGAACAGGCGGTTGCGGCCAACCTGTCCTATGCCGAGCGTTTCAACGTCACCTACATGGTCGAGACGGCCAGCGGTCCCCGCGCCGTCATCCGCGCCGATCGCAACCGCTTTCTCCAGATCATGGACAACCTGCTTTCCAACGCCGCGAAGTTTTCGCTTCCCGGCGGCCGGGTCGAGGTAAGCTTCGCCGTCGAGGACGGGCAATGCCGGATCTCGGTGCGCGATCACGGCCGCGGCATCGCGCCGGAGGACCACGACAAGCTGTTCAGCGCCTTTTCGCAGATCGATTCCTCGGACACCCGCGAAAAGGAGGGCAGCGGCCTCGGCCTTGCGATCTGCAAGCGGCTGGTCGAGGAAATGGGCGGCCGGATCGGGCTGAAGAGCACGCCCGGCAGGGGAAGCGAGTTCTTCGTGATCTTCCCGATCCTGGCAGAGGCCGTGTCAACCGGCTGATGCAGCGGTCCCGGTTGCTCGATCGCACCGGCGGGCGAAACGCGGCGATCCGCGCAATGCCGCAAAAATACTCCGCATCTTTCCACAATTTCGTCTCAAAGACCCGGGAAACTCCGCCTTCGGGGCCGACTTCCCGGCCACCGGATTTCAAGCCAGAAAGGCGAGGCCCGTGTTTCTTTCAGTCGTCGTGCCATGCATGAATGAGGAAGAGTCGATCCCGGCTCTGGTCGAGCGCCTGGCCGGGGCGATCCGGCCATGGGCCGACCGGGCCGAGATCATCCTCGTGGATGACGGCTCGACCGATGGAACGTGGGAGGCCATCCGGAAGGCGCACAAGCGGGTGCCGCAGCTGGTGGGCCTGCGCCTGTCGGCCAATCGCGGGCACCAGGTGGCGCTGACCGCGGGGCTCGAGGCCGCGCGCGGCGCGCGCATCTTCATGCTGGATGCCGATCTTCAGGACCCGCCCGAGCTGCTGGGCGAGATGATGGCGATGATGGACCGGGGCTATGACGTGGTCTATGGGCGCCGGGCCCGGCGGCAGGGCGAGACCCTGTTCAAGAGGGCCTCGGCCTGGGCCTTCTACCGGTTTCTCAACATGCTGTCGGACGTGGCGATCCCGGCCGATACCGGCGATTTCCGGCTGGTCAGCCGCCGGGCGCTGGATGCGGTTCTGGCCATGCCCGAGCGCGCCCGCTTCGTGCGCGGCATGTTCGCCTGGGTCGGCTTCCGCCAGATCGGGCTGGAATATGTCCGTGCCCCGCGCGCGGCTGGCGAAACCAAGTATCCGCTGCGCGCCATGCTGCGGCTGGCCACCGACGCGCTGACCGGGTTCTCCACGAAACCGCTGCGCTTTGCCACGCGGCTGAGTTTTGCCAGCCTGTTCGTCACCTTCCTGATGGCGGTTTACGTGTTCGGCTCGCTGCTGCTCTACCAGACGGTGCCGGGCTGGGCCTCGGTGGTGCTGGCGGTGAGCTTCTTCGCCGCCATCCAGCTGCTGACGCTGGGCATCCTGGGCGAGTATGTCGGGCGGCTCTACATCGAAACCAAACGGCGCCCGCTCTATTTCGTGGCCGAAGAGGCGCGCGGGCCCCTGATCGTCTCTTCTTCGAACCCGAAACATTTCAAGGAAATCGCATGAAAACCCTGATTGAACTCCGCGTCTTCCGTTTTGCCCTGGTCGGGGGGCTGGTCGCGGTCATCTATGTTTCTCTCTATCTGGCATTCCTGCAACTGGGCCTGTCGCGCACGCTGGCCAACGGCGCGGCCTTCGGGCTGGCGGTGGTGACGCAGTATCTGGGCCAGACGCTGTTCACCTTTCGCCGCTCGTTGTCCGAGGCCGGCCAGATCGCGCGGTTCGCCACCATGATCGGGTTCGGCTTTCTCACCTCGGCGCTGGTGACCGGCTGGATCGGCCCGGCGGCCAGCGCGCCGGAATGGGCGGCTGCGGCGGCGGTGGCCGTGATCCTGCCGGTGCAGAACTACCTCCTGATGCGGCTGTGGGTCTATGCCGAGGCCCTTGAGGTCACGGAGAACTGAATGCCCGCCCGTCTGCCGGACAAGGCGCGATGACGGCGCTTGCCCAGCCATGGCGCCGGGTGCCGTTCGCGGCCTCGTTCGGGATCGTGGTGCTGGTGCTCGCGCTGGCATCGCTGCCGAACCTGCTGGATCCGATGGTGAGGCATGATGATTTCCCGGCATTGCTGGCGGACCCCGCGGGATATTACGTCAAGACACTGCACGAAGGCCGCTGGCTGAACTATCTGTGGCACATGCGCGGCTTCGTCACGCCGGCATGGCTCAACTTCGCGCTGTACCAGGCGCTGTGGGCGGCCTTCGCCACCGGCCTTGCGATGACCGCGCTGGGGCGCGAGGCGCCGCGCGGGCAGATTCTGGCGCTGGCGACGATGATCGTCGTGGCGCCGCAGGCGACGCTGATTTCCCTTTGGTTCAACACGCTGACGCCGGGCATGGCACTGGTGGCAGTCTTTGCCGCTCTGGCCACGCGGATGCGCCCGAGGACCATGCGCCGGCTTCTGGTCCTGTTCGTGCCGGCCACGCTGATGTCCTACACGATGTATCCGCTCTATCTGCTGGTCGTCTGCCTGGTCATGCAGGGGCAGCGCCGGTCATGGCGCGACCTGATCGGGCTGCATCTGTGGTTCGTGGCCTGTTTCGCGCTGGGGCTGGCGGTGATCTGGTTACTGAACTGGGCCGAGCACGGGGTGTTCGGCATTCCCATGGCCGAGTGGCGAAATCCGCAGCCGGCGCGGGATCTGGCCCAGGCGCTGGAGAACCTGCGAGCCTTTGGCGCCTTCCTGGAAAAGTCCGCCCTGGTCGCGGCATATGACTTCGCCCCCATGGCGCTGTTCCTGGGCGCCGCCTTCGCCATCGGCCTGGGGGCGCTGGCGCGGCTCGATCCGTGGTCGGTCCCCTACCTGCTGTCGGGGCTGCTGGCGGGGCTCGGCCTTCTGGGGGTGCAGGTGGTGGTGACCGGTGTCGAGGTTGCCCCGCGCACCACCCTGTTCGCCTGGTTGCTGCTGTCGGTGACGCTGGTGCGTGCGGTCGCGCTGTCCGGCGGGCGGTATCCGCAATTCTCGCGCTGGATGCGCAATGCGGTCATCCTCGTGATTGCGGGCCATGCCCTGCAGACCGCCCGCCAGTATGCGACCTATCGGCCGTGGCAGGCGCAGACCCGCGCGCTGGCCGCGGCGATCGGACAGGGGCCAGAAAGGGTGCAGGTCTCGGGATCCTATGTCGGGCTGCCTTCGGCGGCCCTGGCCGGCATCCAGGCGCCGCGTGGACTGCGCCTGCGGCTGGTCTATCTGACCGGGCGCAGGGTGGTGCTGTGCGAGGAAACTCCGGATGCGTGCATCGCGCCGCCGCACCGCGGCGCGGCGCTGGCGGTGGACAGGGCGGACGACGTGATCTTTCTGAACCTCCCCGCGCCGGTCGGGGTGATGGCCGCGTCCCGTCCGGTCGGACCGGCAGGCGGAACCCGCCTCTGAACCCGCAGGTCGCGGCGGCGGCAATCGGCCGTTCTTCCCCGCCCCCGATCACCGATCCGTGAAGGCGCGGGCATTCATGCGCTCTTGAGCCTGTAATGGTTACAGTGTTTGAGTGGGCGCATCGAACCGGCAAGGAAGGCGCGGCATGACGGAAACCTCTGCGGAAGAGCGACGGGCTCTTTTCGACGACGCGGCAGGGCGCGAGCGTGGCGCCTGGGTTCCCACGATCGGGAGCCTTGCGGGGGCGGCGGCCATGACGTCGTGCTGCATCCTGCCGCTGGTTCTGGTGAGTTTCGGCGTGGGCGGAGTGTGGATCGCGCAGCTCACGGCGCTTTACGCCTGGAAGTGGTACACCTTCGCCGCTGCCTCGGGCTTCATCGCCTGGGGGTTCTGGAAGCTGCGCCAGAGCGACGCGGGCGAATGCCGCGACGGCACCGCCTGCGCGCGGCCGGTGAACCGTCGGATCATGAAGGTTTCGCTGTGGCTGGCCACGCTTGTCACCGCGGTGGCGATGATCTTTCCCTATGTCACTCCTTGGATCCTGAGCTATTGAGAAAGGCCACGACATGCAACGTGCCGCAATGACGGTTTTCGCCCTGCTTCTGGCAACCGCCGCCTCCATCGCCTCCGCCGCCGAGCGGAAGGCAAGGATCGAGGTGAGCGAGCTTTTCTGCCCCTCCTGCCCGTATATCGCGGCCAAGGCGGTGAAATCGATCGAGAGCGTCGAGATCCTGAAGGGCGACTACGATCAGGACGCTCAGAAGATCGTGTTCGTCGTCACCTATGACGACGCGGTGACGAGTGCCGAGGATATCGCCGAGGCGCCGATGGAGTTCGGCTATCCGGGGCGGGTTCTCGATGCCGCGCCGGCATCGGGATCGTGACGCCGGGGGATACGGGTTTCATGGATGATCGAACCTTGCTGCGGCGCGGCCTGATCGGCAGCGTGGTGGCCGCCATCTGCTGCTTTACCCCGCTTCTTGTGGTGGTGTTCGCCGGGGTCGGCCTTTCGGCGCTGGTGGGCTGGCTCGACTATGCACTGTTCCCGCTTCTGTTCCTGTCGCTGGGGATCGTGGCGCAGGCGCTGTGGCTGCGCGCGGGCCGGCCGGGGCGCAGCCCGAAGATCGTCGTCACGGTGCTGGTGGCGGGTTTGTCGGGGCTGCTGTTCTGGCTCGAATTCCGCTATGCGCTGCGCATTTCGGTGGCCGCGGCGCTGGCGGTGGCGGGTTATGCGCAGTGGCTGAACCGGACGGCGCCGGGCAAGGGCGCGACGGCGGCGCAAGCGGCCCCTCCGGGCAAGGACACCGCCGCATGAACGGCCTGGTCGTCTATGCCTTTTCGGCCGGAGCGGTTGCGACCGTCAACCCCTGCGGTTTCGCGTTGCTGCCGGCGTGGTTCGCCCGGTCGATGGCTGCCCATGCCGGGCGACCCGCGGCCGAGAGGCTGAGCCGCGCGGCCCTGTCCGGCGCAGTGGTTGCCGCCGGTTTCGTGACGGTGTTCGTGGTCGCGGGCCTGCTGTTCGGGGCGGGGGCGGCGTGGCTGGGCGAAACCCTGCCGTGGATCGGCCTCGCGCTCGGCGTCGGGCTGGCGGCCATCGGGGCGGCCTGGCTGCTGGATGCGGACCTGCCGGGCCCGGCAGGAGCTGCCGGAGCCTGCCGGCGGGTGGATACGCGCCGTGGCGCCTATGGCTTCGGGCTGTCCTATGGCCTGGTGTCAATCTCGTGCACCTTGCCAGTGTTCACCTCTGTCGCGGGGTTGACCTTCCTGGCCGACAGCGCCGTCTCGCCCGCCGGGACCGGGGCCTTCCTCGGCGGCGCAGCGGTCATGTTCCTTCTGGTGTCGGTGAGTGCCGCGACCGCCGGCGCCGGGTTTTCGCGCTTCGTGGCCGACCGGGCCGGCATCATTCGCAGAATCGCCGGCGGGCTGACCCTGCTGGCCGGGCTCTATATCGCGATCTACTGGGGGCGGCTTCTGTTCGCCGCGCCCGCATGGGCCGACGCGCTGGCCAATCGCGGCGCCGGCTGGGCCTCGGCGGCGCAGAACGCCGTGGCCTCCGGCCTGCCGGCAATCGTCGCGGTCGGAACGATCCTGTCCCTTGCCGTCGGCGCGGCATGGCTTGTCCGCCTGCTCAGGCGCCCGGGTGGTCACACGGCGAAGCAGCGACAGGGCTGAGCCCGGCCGCGCCGCCGCCGATAGCGTGGCGCGGCAGGCTCTCCGTCTGCTCCCGCCTCAACCCCCGTCGCGGGCCCTTTCGGCCTCGGTCCGCGAGGCCTGGACCTCCTGAATGCGCGCGGGCCAGGTGGAGCGGATGAAGGCGAGGATGTCGCGGATGTCCTTGTCGCTCAGGGTATCGCCGAAGGCGGGCATGCCGCTCTTGGCATCGCCGGCGCCGATCTGCTTCAGCATCACCTCGCCGCCCAGCTTCACGTAGTCGAACAGGAGCTTGTCGCCGTGATGCCAGGTATGGCCGGTTTCGTCATGCGGCGGCGCGGGGAAGATTCCGTCCGGGCCGGGGCTGCGCCAGTCGTCCTGTCCCTGGAGATTGGCGCCGTGGCAGGAGGCGCAGTTCTCGGCATAGAGCGCCCGGCCGGCCTCGATGTCCGGCGGCGCCATGGCCAGCGTGTCCTCGGGCGATGTCGTCGTCCAGAACAACGCCACACCGCCCGCGATCACGCCGGCGCCCAGGATGGCCCACAGGATTTTCTTGTCCATTTTTCGTTCCGTTCGTTTCCGCTGCCGCACCCGGTCCGTGGCCGGGTCGCCGGGGCAGCCGTTCATGGGGCGCGGGCCGCACCGGCAATCCGGCGCGGGTCCCGGTTCAGAAAATGCCGTTCTCGCGTTGCAGTTCGCGGATATAGGCGACGATGGCCTTCACATCCGCCGCGGTCAGCCCCTCGATGGGAGGCATGTTGCCGAAGTTCCAGTGATGCGACTGGACGCCGTTCATCGCCGCGCTCAGGAAGGCCGCTTCGCCATGATGGCCGGGCCGGTAGGTCTGGTGCACCAGCGGCGGCGCGAACCCGGCCCGGCCGGCGGCGTTCTGGCCGTGGCATCGGGCGCACTTGGCCTCGAACGCGGCCTTGCCGATCTTCGCCTTCGGGCTCAGCTCGGCCGGCAGCTTGACCTGGGCGATCGGGTCGCCCTCGGGGATGCCCGAGGTGTCCGGCGGTGTCATGTCCATGCCGCCCCCCGAGGGCTGGTTCGCATTGTACCACAATGCAGCAACGCCGGCGACGACGACGCTGCCGACGAGCAAGGTCAGTTTGTCCATGTTCTTCCCAATGTTTCTCCGGTTGCCGCCTTCGAGGTCCGAAGGGCGTGACGTTCAGGGTTCGGGGCCGTGACCGGCATGGCGTGGCGGGAAAGGCCCGCATTTCTTCCGGTCATGTCTGTTCCGCATGTTGCCCGAAAATCATAGCAGCCTTCTATTGGGACCTTCCAGTGTTGGAAGGTCAAGCGGTGAAACTTCACCGGGACGTGATCGGAGGATCATTGACGCGCCACCCCGGCCCGCGGCAAATGGAGTCCGGCCCGCGCCGGCAGAACCGGGCGGATGACATCACCGGGATGCGGCCTTTGGCGTCCTTTACCGGGGACGCGATAATACCTATCTGTCGTGGCGGCACCGCGGCCCCCGATCACCGGGGAAACGAGCGAAGGAACACGGCCAATGCGCGCCTTGGACCAGCGAAAATGCCGCCAGATCCGCCCATGGGCGGGGAACGGCGGCCGGCCGATTTGTCTGCTTGACCTTCCATCGGCGGAAGGTGCCAGAAGGGGCCGGCTCCGATTCACGAGAGGGACTGAGGCCTGATGCAACGCTCCATCCGTCAGATCGCCCTGAAGCTTTTCGGCACCCTGCTGCTGGTTCTGGCCGCCTTCGCGCCGGCCGTGAGCCACGCCGCCCAGTCCGAGGAATTCGTGTCCACCCCGGTCACCGCGCGGCTGATCACCGTCGAGAACGGCGTGCCCCCCGGCGCGGGGACCGTATCGGCCGGGCTTCACCTGAAGCTGGCCGAGGGATGGAAGACCTACTGGAAATCCCCCGGCGAAGTCGGCATCCCGCCCGAGATCGACTGGGAAGGATCGACCAACATCGCCGATGTGCGCTTTCTGTGGCCGGCGCCCACGCGTTTCCGCGCCTTCGGGATCGAGAACTACGGCTACAAGAAAGAGGTCGTCTTCCCGCTTCAGGTCACGCTGAAGGAGCCGGGCCAGCCGGTGGATTTCCGTGCCAACGTGTCGCTTCTGGTCTGTTCCGAGGTCTGCGTGCCGCAGAATTTCGAACTGACCCTGAGTCTTGGCAGCGGTGCCTCGACCGATACCGACTCGGCGGCGCTGATCGGCACCTATGCCGCGCAGATCCCCGATGACGGCAGTGTCACGGGGATCTCGGTTTCCTCGGTCTGGCACGACCCGGAGATGACCCGCCTTGTGATCGAGGTGCGCAGCGAAACGCCGTTTTCGGAACCGGATGTTTTCCCCGACATGGGGCCCGATACCTCGTTCGGCCCGGCCGACATCCGCCTGGGGGACGGCGGGCGGGTGATGTGGGCCGAGGTGCCGATCCTGTCCACCGCCGAGACACCGCCGCCGCTGGAGGTGACGGTGACCGACGGTCTGCGTGCCGCCGAGTTCACGCCCGAATATGCCGACGCACCGGCCGAGCCCCCCTATGAATCGCAGGTTGCCGGCGCCACCGTTTCCGAGCTGGCGCTGATCGCGCTGGTGGCGCTTCTGGGCGGGCTGATCCTGAACGTGATGCCCTGCGTGCTGCCGGTGCTGTCGATCAAGTTTTCCTCGGCCCTGAAACTGCACGGGCAGGGCGCGGGGCGGGTGCGCGAGGGGTTCCTGGCCTCGGCGGCCGGGGTGCTGGCCTTCATGTGGCTGCTGGCCGGGATCCTGATCGCGTTGCGCGCGGCGGGGCTGTCGGTGGGCTGGGGCGTGCAGTTCCAGAACCCGTTCTTCCTGATCGTGATGCTGGCCATCCTGCTGCTGTTTGCCGCCAACATGTTCGGGCTGTTCGAAATCGCTCTGCCGCAGTCGTGGAACGCCGGGCTGGCCCGCGCCGGCGCGCGCGGAGGGCTGGTGGGCGATTTCCTGACCGGCGCCTTCGCGGCGGTTCTCGCCACGCCGTGCTCGGCGCCCTTCCTCGGCACCGCGGTCACCTTTGCCCTTGCCGGGCGGCCGCTGGACATCGTGGTGATCTTCACCGCCATGGGGATCGGCCTTGCACTGCCCTATCTGCTGGTCGCGGCGCGGCCGGGATGGGTCACGAAGCTGCCCAGGCCGGGCCGCTGGATGGTGGTGGTGAAATGGGCGCTGGGGGCGCTGCTGGCGCTGACGGCCGTGTGGCTGATCTGGGTTCTGGCGGGCGTCGCCGGCCAGCAGGTCGCCATCGCCGCCACCATCTTCATCGCGGTGGCCATCCTTCTCATCCGGTTCCCGGCGCGCGCGCCGGCGCTGCTGCGCACCGGCGGCTTTGCCGCGCTGGGTGCTGCCGCCCTTGCCGTGCCGGTACTGATCGAACCGGCGGCGCGCGCCGATGTGGGCGAAGAGCAGGTCATCCCCTGGGTCGCCTTCGACCGGGCGCAGATCGCGCGGCTGGTGTCGCAGGGCGAGGTGGTGTTCGTGGACGTGACCGCCGACTGGTGCCTGACCTGCAAGGCCAACAAGGCGCTGGTCATCGACCGCAGCCCGGTGGCCGACATCCTCATTTCGGGGCGGGTGCTGCCGATGCAGGCCGACTGGACGCGCCCGGACGAGAACATCCGCCGCTTTCTCGAAGACAATGGCCGCTACGGCATCCCCTTCGACATCGTCTATGGCCCGGCCGCGCCGGAAGGTATCGCCCTGCCCGAAGTTCTGACCACGCAGGCGGTTCTGGATGCGATGGAGAAGGCCGGGGCAGCCATGGACCTGGCCGAGAACTGACCGGGCGGGCCGGCCCCGCGTCAGCCGGGGCCGGCAACCTGACGGCGCTGGTCCTCGCGCCCCATGGCGACGAGGAGCGGCGCCGGCCCTTCCTGCATCCGGCGAAAGCCGTCGCGGTCGGAAAGCCCGCGCCAGCGCGCGCGAATCAGCGCCTGCGCCACCGCCCCGCCCAGGCTGTCTCCGGGTCCGGTGAGGATGAACAGGTCGGGGGCGAATTCGCGCGCCGCCACCTGCACCGCGCGGGTGAAATCGTAAAGAGCCGTCACCTGATGGCCCAGTGTGTAGTCCCGCAGCGCCCGGGTGTCGGTGGCGTGGGGCCACCAGATCGCCCCGCGCCCGTCGATCAGCGGCAGGCGCGGCTGGCCGAACATCCCGGCCTCCAGCCGGCGGCGCCCCTCTTCGGCCACCGGCGCCATCAGCGGGCTGTGAAAGGCGGCGTGCCCCGGCAGGCGCATGGGAAACCGCCCCTGGAGGGGGGGAACGGCGGCCTCGAAGGCGGCCAGCCCGGCCGCGTTCCCGGCCAGTACCAGCATCCCGCCCAGCTCGATCGACAGCGCCAGCGCGTGCCCCTTGCGGGAGGCGATGTCCTCGACCAGCGCCAGCAGTTCGGCCCGGCGGGCGGGATCGTCGCGCCAGTCCTCGTCCATGAAGGGGTAGATCAGCTGCCCGCCGGTGCCGCGCGCGTGCATCAGCCGGCCCATGGTGTCGGCCAGGCGGAACCCGTCCTCGGGGGCAAGCGCCCCGCCCGCCGCCAGCGCCGTATACCAGCCCATGGAGTTGCCGGTGACGGCGACGAGTTCGATATCGGGGGCCAACGAGAACGCATCGAGCAGCGAACAGGCGAAGATCAGCGGCGAGGCCACATCCCCGCGCAGGAATTTCCGCCCGTCGAAGCGGGCGGCGGCATCGAGTGCCGTCACCCCCTCGGCCCCCTCTCGGGCGCGGATGGCGTCGAAGGCGGCCAGCAGCGGCGCCTTGTCGGCATGGTAGCGGGCCAGCCAGCCCAGCTCAGCCCGGTTGTAGCTGCCCCGACCGGGGCAGATCAGCACCGCCGTCCGGGTCATTTCCGCCCCCCCGCAAGCTCCAGCGCAGCGGCTAGGATGCCCTCGCGCGAGGGCAGAGGCGCGGCATAGGCCGGGCCGGTGGCAATGAAGCAGTCCTCGGCCGCGACCCGCGCCGCCGGCGGGCCGCCGCGTTCGGCAAGCAGCGTCATCAGTGCCTCGGACAGGCTGCCGGTGCGGCGACATTCGTCCACGACCAGCACCGCCGCGCAATCGCGCGTGGCCTCCAGCAGGGCCTCTTCCGGCAGCGGCGCCAGCCAGCGCAGGTCGATCACGCGGGCCTTCAACCCGTGGCGCTCGGCCAGCAGCTTCTGCGCTTGGCGCGAGAGGTGGTGCCCGTTGCCATAGGTGACGATGGCCAGATCGCGCCCCTCGCCATGCACGCCCACCTCGCCCATGGCGATGCGCGCGCCCGGCGGGGGGTAGCGGGTCATCCAGCCATTGTCTCCCGCCGCGTAGAGATCGCGCATGGGATAGAGGGCGATGGGTTCGAGGAACACGCAGACGCGCTGCTCCTCGCGCGCAAGGCGCACGCATTCGCGCAGCATCCGCGCCGCATCCGCCCCGGTCGAGGGGCAGGCGATGACGATCCCCGGAATGTCCCGCAGCACGGCAATCGAGTTGTCATTATGGAAATGCCCGCCAAAGCCGCGTTGATAGCCCAGCCCGGCGATGCGCACCACCATCGGGTTGGTGAACTGGCCGTTGGAGAAGAACGGCAGCGTGGCGGCCTCGCCCCGGATCTGGTCCTCAGCGTTGTGCAGATAGGCGAGGAACTGGATCTCGGGGACGGGGATGAAGCCGTCATGGGCCATGCCGATGGCCAGCCCGAGGATCGACTGTTCGTCCAGCAGCGTGTCGATCACCCGGTCGGGGCCGAAACGGGCCTGCAGGTTGCGGGTGACGCCATAGACCCCGCCCTTGCGGCCCACATCCTCGCCCATGCAGATGATCTCGTCATGCTCCAGCATCAGCTCGGTCAGCGCCCAGTTGATGTGCCGCGCCATGGGCTGGGGATCGGCCTGGGCCTTCAGCTCGGCGCCGAGGCAGGCGGCAAGCGCCTGCGGGTCGGGGCCGTTGGAGGGGCGGCAGGGCCGCTTCGGAGGGATGAGGCTGGCCATGACCTCCCGGGCGGTGCGCAGATGGGGGCGGGTGACGGCCTGCCTGGCCACGCGCTCGGTGCGGGCGCAGGTCTCAAGATAGATCGCCAGCGCGTCGTCGGGGTCGAGCGCGCCGGCCTCGTGCAGCATCCGCACGCTGTGCAGAAGCGGGTCGTTTGCCTCGTCGGCCTCGACCTCGGCGCGGGAGAGATAGGCCGTGGGCACATCCGCCCCGGCATGGCCGTAAAGGCGCACCACGCGCAGATGCAGAAAGGCGGGCTTGCGCCGGCGGCGCACCCAGTCGGCGGCCTCGCGCGCCACCGCATGCGTGTCATAAATGTCCAGCCCGTCGGCGCTGAAATAGCGGATGCCGGGGCGGTTCTTCACCGAGGCCTCGACCCAGCCCGGGGGCGTGCGCACGGAAATGCCGATGCCGTTGTCCTCGCAGACGAACAGGATCGGCAGCGGCACCGACTGGAACGCGGTCCAGCCGGCGGTGTTGAGCGCCCCCTGCGCGGTCGCGTGGTTCAGCGAGGCATCGCCGAAGCTGCACATGGCGATCCCGTCCGGCGCCAGCAGGCGGTGCTCGGGCGGGTGGCGGCGGGCAAGGCCGATGGCATAGGCGGCACCGACCGCCTTGGGCAGGTGGCTGGCGATGGTCGAGGTCTGCGGCGGGATCATCAGCGCGCGCGAGCCCAGCACCTTGTGCCGGCCGCCGCTGATCGGGTCCTCGGACGAGCAGGCAAAGGACAGTAACATGTCCCAGGCGATGTTCTGCCCCGGCACCTGTCCCGCGCGGGCGATCTGGAAGGCGGCGTCGCGGTAATGCAGAAAGGCGATGTCGTCGGGGCGCAGCGCATGGGCGAGGGCGGCCATTCCTTCGTGCCCGCTGGAGCCGATGGTGTAATAGCCCGTCCCCGCCTTCTGCATTGCCCGGCTGGTCCGGTCGAGCGCCCGGGAAAGGCATTGCGCGCGGAACAGCGCCACCGCCTCGTGGCCGGCAAGGCCGGGGGTCGGGGGGCGGCCGGGGGGCAGGTCGCGCGTCGCGACCCGGCGCAGGAAGTTCTCGTGAACGATCTCGGCGCGGTCCATCTTCGCTCCTTCCCGGTGGCACGGCAGGGGGTGCGGCCCTTCAATAGCATCGCCAGCGGCGGGTGGAAGGGGGTTTCGCGCCGCCCGAGGGCGGCCGGGTCAGGTGGCGTTCCGGTCGCGGACAGGGGGGAAGCGGATCGCCACCCGCAATCCGGGCGCGTTGTCGCCCAGTTCGATCCGGGCGTCGTGCAGATCGGCAATCGCCCGCACCAGGCTGAGCCCCAGCCCGCTGCCCGGCGTGGTGCGGCTGCTTTCGAGCCGATAGAGGCGGCGGAATACCGCCTCGCGTTCCCCGGCCGGGATGCCGGGGCCGGTGTCGGCCACCTCCAGCCACGCCCCTTCCCCATCCCCTCCCGTTCGCACCCGTACCTCGGTGCCGGGCGGGGTGTGGCGCAGGGCGTTTTCGATCAGATTGGCGAAAAGCTGGCCGATCAGCACCTTGTCGCCCAGAACCGGCAACGGGCCGTCGGCCGGCGCACAGACCAGCCGGTGGCCGGATTCCTCGGCCGCAGGTTCATAGACCTCGCAGAAGGTGCGGGCCAGCGCCGACAGGTCCAGCCGGGCAAAGCGCGCCCGGGGCGAGCCGCCCTCGATCTGCGCGATCTGCAAGAGCGCCTGAAAGGTGCGCACCATGGCCTCGGCCTCGGCGCGGGCCTGATCGGCAAGCCGGGCGGCCGCATCGGGCAGCTCCGGCGCGGCAGCCAGCCGCTCCAGCAGCACGGTCAGCCGCTGGATCGGGGTCTTCAGGTCATGGGCGATGTCCGAGGACACCTGCCGCAGCGCGGCCACTTTCCGCTCCAGCTCGTCGGCCATGGAGTCGATCTGTTCGCCGATCCGGCTGAGATCGTCCTCGGGGCCGCCGATGGGACCGACGCGGGCGGCGAACTCGCCCCGGGCCAGGCGGTTGAGCGCCGCCTCCAGCCGGTCGATGCGCCGCTGCGAGCGCCGCGCCAGCACCAGCGCGCCGCCAAGCGCGATCAGCGTCGTCGGCACCAGGCTGAACAGGAACACACGGGTAAAGATGCGGCGCAGCGCGGCCACCGGCTCGGCGTTCACGGCGATGGTCAGCAGCCCGCCATGCAACACCTCGGTCAGGGTGAAATATTCGCCCTCGATATTGGCGGTTTCCGGCGACAGGGAAATGGCGCGATAGCCCTCGCGGTTGGCGATCAGTGCGGCGTTGCCGACCACCACGCCATTGGGCAGCCGATAGCTGATGATCCGCCGCTCGGGCTGCGTGACCTGCGACTGCGAGCGCACCAGGCTGGCCAGCGCCGAAGCCGAGGGCACGACGCG
This sequence comes from Piezobacter thermophilus, assembly GCF_055386745.1. Lineage (NCBI taxonomy): Bacteria > Pseudomonadati > Pseudomonadota > Alphaproteobacteria > Rhodobacterales > Paracoccaceae > Piezobacter > Piezobacter thermophilus. Next base: position 85,973 of record NZ_AP042382.1, read on the forward strand.
AAAGCCCGCCATTTCCTGGTTGAGCGTATCGCGCAGGCTTTGTTCAAGTGGCGTGCGGATGACGTAATAGGTGATCGTCAGGCTGGCAAAGCTGACCAGCGCGAATAGCGCCACCAGCGCCAGTGACAACCGCACCGGGGTCGAGCTCCAGATCCGTCGCGCCGCCATCCGCCCCTAGCCTTCGATCTTGTAGCCGGCGCCGCGCACGGTCTTGATAAGGTCCTTCCCGAAGGGTTTGTCCACCTTGGCCCGCAGGCGGCTGATATGGGTCTCGACCACATTGGTCTGGGGGTCGAAGCTGATGTCCCACACCGCCTCCAGCAGCATCGTCCGGGTTTGCACCCGGCCCTTGCGCCGCAGCAGATGTTCGAGCAGCGCGAATTCCCGTGGCAGCAGGTCGATGGCCTTTCCCGCCCGGGTGACCCGGCGCCGCACCAGGTCCATCTCCAGGTCGCCGGCGCGCAGCACGGTCTCTTCCTGGCTGATCTGGGGGCGGCGGCCAAGCGCGTTGATCCGTGCCGACAGCTCCCCGAAGGCGAAGGGCTTCACCAGGTAGTCGTCGCCGCCGGCATTGAGCCCCTCGATCCGGTCGTCCACCCCGCCCATCGCGGTCAGGAACAGCACCGGCGTCATCACCCCCGCCGCCCGGAGCGCCTTGACCAGCGACATGCCGTCCAGCCCGGGCACCATCCGGTCGATCACCAGCACGTCATGACCGCCCTCGGTGGCGCGGATCAGCCCGTCGCGGCCATTGTCCACCAGATCGACCACGTGGCCTTCCTCGCGCAGGCCCTCGGCGACATAGCTGCCCGTTGTGGCGTCATCCTCGACGACGAGTATCTTCATGCGCATGCCTCCGGCCTTGCCCGCAGCCGCCTTGCGACCTGCAGAACATGCCCGCATCCGGCCGCGCGCTCAACCACCACGGCAAAGATTACAAAGATTTAACCTCTCCGTAATCGGGCTGACAGGCTGGGGGGCGATATGGGTTGCGTCGAAGAATTCGAAACGGAGGGAACGATGTCCCGGATTTCCGCAAAAGGCAGACGGGCCGCCGCGCTGGCGCTGGCCGCTGCCATGATGTCAACCAGCCTTGTCGCGCTTGCTCCGGCGCCGGCATATGCGGTCCTGCCGGGCGGCTATGCCGATCTGGTGGAAAAGCTGGCGCCGGCGGTGGTCTATGTGGAAGTGACCGAAAGCGTCACGCCGGCGCGCTCGGACATGAAGATGCCGAACGAAGAGTTCATGCGCGAATTCCAGCGCCGCTTCGGCTTTCCGTTTCCGGGAATGCCGGGCGGGCCGGGCATGCCCGGCGCACAGGTCCGGCAGGGGGTCGGTTCGGGCTTCATCATCTCCGAGGACGGGCTGATCGTGACCAACAACCACGTGGTGAAGGACGCCCAGTCGGTGACGGTGAAGCTGTCCGACGGCACCCGGCTTGACGCCACGATCGTCGGCACCGATCCCCTGACCGACATCGCGCTGCTGAAGGTGGACAGCGACCGCCCCCTGCCGGTGGTGGAGTTCGGCTCGTCCTCCGAGATGCGCGTGGGCGACGAGGTGATCGCCATGGGCAACCCCTTCGGGCTGGGCGGAACGGTCACTGCCGGCATCGTCTCGGCCAAGGGTCGCGACATCCGGTCCGGTCCCTATGACAACTACATCCAGACCGATGCCGCCATCAACCGCGGCAACTCGGGCGGGCCGCTGTTCAACACCGAGGGCAAGGTGATCGGCGTCAACACCGCCATCCTCTCGCCCGACGGCGGTTCGGTCGGGATCGGCTTCGCCGTGCCGTCGGACATGGTGAAGAAGGTGGTGGCCGATCTCGAGGATGACGGCAGGATCGACCGTGGCTGGCTGGGAGTCCAGATCCGGCCCATGTCGGAAGAGGTCGCCGCGGTGCTGGGTTTCGAGAAGGGCACCGGCGCGGTCATCGACAGCGTGATGCCCGACAGCCCGGCGAAAAAGGCCGGACTGAAGCCCGGTGACGTGGTGCTGAAATTCGGCGACACCGAGATCAGCGAGCTGCGCGACCTGACCCGCGCCGTGGCCGCGTCGGCCCCCGGCAGCCGGCAGAAGATCGAGATCCTGCGCCGGGGCGAGCGGATGACGCTCGATGTCCGGCTTGACAACCGGGACGGTCACGACGCCTGACCCCGCTCCGGGCCGACTGTCCCTTCCCCCCGAGCTCTGGCGGGGGCCGGCCCGGACCACCACTCACGAACGGCGCGCACCGCGCCGGACACTGACGGCGTCGTGGCATTGCGGCAGTTCCCGGCAAGAGGCGGCCGGAACTGCCGCAATCGTTTCAGACGGCCTTCCCCGGATCGCGCCCTGCGCTCTCTCTCTTTCTCTCTTCCTCTTGCCGAAAATACTCCGGGGGTGTGGGGGCTGGCCCCCACTCCGGGCATCCAGGGCGGAGAGCCGTCGTCTCAGACTTCCCCCTGGTCGTCCCCGCCCTTCCCCAAGGCGGCGCCGGGCGCCCCATCCACACGAGGGCCGACGCTGCGTCCGGTCGCGCGGTGCAGGACGATCTCGACGGCAAGGGCCAGCAGGAAGAACCCGGCGATCCAGACCAGCAGCATGGGCGAGCGACTGCTCATGTGCCATGCGCTCAGCCCCACCGCGGCGCCATTGGCCACGACCGCCAGCGCCACCAGCCCCCGCGAGGCGCCGGTTTCCCGGATCAGCCGCAGGTGGCCGACATGCACGGTCATGTGAATCAGCAGCATCGACAGGGCGCCGATCACGGCGATCGAGCCGAGGTCGAAGAAGATGGCCAGCACGATGATGGCCGCCGAACTGATGACCAGCCCCTGCCGGCTGTGGCCGATGGGGCGCGAGAAGACGGCGGGCAGTTCGCCCAGCAGTGCCAGGCGGTAGGTGACATTGGTCACGGCGTAGAGACTGGCATTGATGGCCGAGGCGGTCGAGAACAATGCCGCGATGGCAACGATCGAGAACCCGAACCGGCCAAAGGCGGGCCGGGCGGCCTCGGCCAGGGCGAAATCCTTCGCCGCGACGGCCTCCTGCGGGGTGAGATTGCCGAAGACCGCCAACGCCACCCCCACATAGACTGCCATCACCAGCATGATCGCCGTCGCCATCGCCCGCGGCAGGGTGCGGGCGGGGTCGGCCATGTCCTCGGCGGCGTTGGTGATGACGCGAAAACCCTCATAGGCGAAGAAGGTGATGGCAACGCTGTAGAGGATCGCCGAAAACGGAGGGTAGGTGGCAGGCGAAAGCCGCTCGGGCGCGATCCAGGCCAGTCCGACCAGCGCGAACCCCACCAACACCGTCATCTTGATCAGCACCACGAGGTTTTCGGCCCGGGTCATCGAACGCGCGCCGTCGAGGTTGATGAACATGAAGACGAGCACCACCGCCGCCGCGAAAACCTGCACCAGCCAGCCGGGTGCGCCGGGCGGCAGCAGCGCGTGGGCATAGGTGCCGAAGGTGCGTGCCACCAGCGACACCGCCACCAGCGCGCCGATATACATCATCACGCTCATGGCGCCGGAAAAGCGGCCCACGCCGAAGGCCTGCACGAGATATTCCACCAGCCCTCCGGCGGAAGGATAGCGCGCGCCGAGCCGGCCGAAGGAATAGCCGCTGAGCATGGCGATGGTCCCGCCGATGACGAAGGACAGCCACACCGCGCTGCCGGCGATGGCGCCGGCTTCGCCCAGAAGCGCAAAGATGCCCGCCCCCACCATCGCGCCGATGCCCATGGCGACGGCCGACCAGAAGGATACCTCGTCACCCGATCTGTGCATGTCTCGCCTCCTTCGGATCGTACGGGGGCACAATGGGGCCGGGCCCGGCGCGGATCAACCGCAATCGAGGCCCGCAGCCGGCAGGGGCGCGTGGGAGCGCGTCGGAAAGACCTTGTCAGCCGCCGGAATTTCGCCAAGCCTGCTGCCGGTTGCGGATTCGGGAAAACGGCGGGGAGGCGCGGCATGACGACGGGAACGGGCGGGGACGGGCAGGGGCCGAACATCCTGTTCATCATGTATGACCAGCTGCGCCACGACTACCTGTCCTGCGCCGGTCACCCGCATCTGCACACCCCCAATTTCGACCGGCTGGCCGCCCGCGGCGTGCGCTTTACCAATGCCTATGTGCAGTCGCCCATCTGCGGCGCCTCGCGGATGAGCTTCTATACCGGGCGTTACACCTCCAGCCACGGCGCGCAGTGGAACGGCTTTCCCCTGCGGGTGGGCGAGATGACGCTGGGCGACCACCTGCGCCCGCTGGGCATGGACTGCTGGCTGATCGGCAAGACCCACATGGTCGCCGATGCCGAGGGCATGGCCCGGCTGGGCCTGTCCCCGGACAGCGTGATCGGCGCCCGCCAGGCCGAATGCGGCTTCGACGCCTGGCTGCGCGACGACGGCCTGTGGGCCGAGGGACCGGACGGCTTCTATGACGAGAAACGCTCGCCCTACAACGAATACCTCAAGGCCAGGGGCTATCCCTCGGACAACCCCTGGGCCGATTTCGCCAATGCCGGCATCGACGAGGAGGGCAACATCGCCTCGGGCTGGATGCTGGCCAATGCTGACCGCCCCGCCAACATCCGCGAAGAGGACAGCGAAACCCCCTGGCTGACCCGCCGGGCAATCGACTTCCTCGACCAGGCCGAGGGGCGCTGGTGTGCGCATCTGAGCTACATCAAGCCGCACTGGCCCTATATCGTGCCCGCCCCCTATCACGCCATGTTCGGCCCCAACCATGTTCCCCAGGCCGTGCGCCACGCGGTCGAGCGCGAGGACCCCCACCCGGTTTACGGCGCCTACATGGACGGCGCCATCGCCCGCGCCTTCCAGCGCGAGGAGGTCCGGCAGAAGGTGATCCCGGCCTATATGGGCCTCATCAAGCAGTGCGACGATCAGCTGGGCGTACTGCTCGACCACCTGGAGGCAACCGGGCGGATGGAGAATACCGTGATCGTGCTGACCTCGGATCACGGCGACTATCTGGGCGACCACTGGCTGGGAGAGAAGGAGCTCTTCCACGAACCCTCGGTCAAGATCCCGCTGATCGTGTACGACCCGCGCCAGCAGGCCGACGCCACCCGCGGCTCTACCTGCGATGCGCTGGTCGAGGCCATCGACCTTGCCGCGACCTTCGTCGAGCTGGCCGGCGGCAAGGTGCCCGATCATATCATCGAGGGGCGCTCGCTGCTGCCCTGGCTGCGCGGCGAGCGACCCGGGGACTGGCGCGAATTCGTCATCAGCGAATATGATTACGGGGCGACCGCGCAGGCGGCGAAACTGGGGGTGGCGCCGCGCGATGCGCGGCTGTTCATGGTTTTCGACGGGCGCTTCAAGCTGATCCATGACGAGGCCGGCACCCGGCCGATGCTGTTCGATCTGGCCGAGGACCCGGAGGAATTCCACGATCTCGCCAAGGGAGCGGCGCGGCGCACTGCGCACCGGGCCGAGATCGAGCGCCTCTACGACTGCCTCGCGCGCTGGGGGCGGCGGGTCTCGCAGCGGGTGACGCGCTCGGAAGACGACATCCGGGCAATGCGGGGCCGGTCGGTCCGGCGCGGTATACTTCCGTTTCTCTACGACGGCTCCGAGGTGCCCGACGAACTGACCGCGAAATATCGCGGCCGGGCAGGCGCGCGCCTTACCGGCGAGTGATCCACCGTTACCTGCGCGGAACGGACGCATCTTTCGGAATTGTCCGATATCTGCAATCAAGTGCCGGCGCGACGACCCGGATGCCGGGGCAGATTCGCCGGACGGCCCGCAACCGGACGGCGGAGGGTTTCACCAGCAGCGCGCGACCGGAGGAGCCGAAGCAATGACGGACGAGGCACCGGAACAGGGCAGGGCGGGCCGGTGGCGGCATGCGGTACCGGTCCTTCTGGGCCTGGGGCTGTTCGTGCTGGGCGTCGTGGCGCTTTACCGGATGCTCAGGCCGGTGCGGGCCGAGGACATTTTCGCGCAGGTCCACGCGACCCCCTGGGCCACGCTTGCCGGAGCCGGAGCGGCGACCTTCCTCGCCTATGTGGCGCTGATCGGTTACGACTGGTCGGCGCTGCGCTACCTGGGACGGAAGATCCCGCTGCGCATCGTCGCCGTCGGCGGGTTTCTGGGCTACAGCTTCGGCAACACGGTGGGGGTGGCGATCCTGTCCGGGGGGGCGGTGCGCTATCGCATCTACTCGGCCTTCGGGCTCAATGCGTTCGAAGTGGCCACCGTCTCGACCTTCGTGGCGCTGGCCTTCGGTTTCGGCATCACCGTGGTCGGGCTGGGCGCGCTGGCGCTGCAGCCCGACGCGCTGGCCTCGATCCTGCCGCTGTCGGCCATGGCGACGCGGCTGTGGTCGCTGGCCGGAATGGGGGCGCTGGTGGGGGGGCTCGCCTGGCTTTCGGTCACCGGCAAGACCCTGCGCATCCGCGGCTTCGAGCTGTCCGCGCCCAGCCCCGGCATCCTGTTCGGGCAGCTCGGCTTCACCCTGGCCGACACCGCCATGGCGGCGCTGACGCTCTACCTGCTGCTGCCGCCGGGCGCGCCGGGCTTCGTGCCCTTCCTGGCGCTGTTCTCGGCGGCGGTGATGATCGGCGTGCTCAGCCATGTGCCCGGCGGGGTGGGCGTGTTCGAAACCGCCGTGCTGGCGGCGATGCCCGCGGATGTGCCGCTGGAGCATGTGGCGGCCGCGCTGCTGCTTTACCGGGTGATCTATTATTTCGTGCCCTTCGGGCTGGCGCTGGCCTTCGTGGCCATGAACGAGGCCCGCCTTGCCGGCGGCGCGATCACCCGGCTGCTGGGCGACGTGCCCGAGCCGCTGCGGCCGGTGCTGCGCTCGGCCATCTCGGCGGCGCCGGCGCTGGCCGGGCTGACCGCCTTCGGGCTGGGAAGCTACCTGCTGCTGGCTTCGCTGATGCCGTCGGTGAGGCCCGACGAAATCGCCCCCGACGACCTGCTGGCCGCCATCCTCCTGGAGGGCGGGGCGATCCTGTCCGCAGTGCTGGGCGTGCTGCTGCTGATCCTCTCGCAGGGGTTGGCGCGGCGGGTGTCGGGGGCATTCTGGCTGACCCAGGTGGCGCTGGTCATCGGCGCGGTGGCGGCGCTGCTCAATGGACGCGACGTGGAAAGCGCGCTGCTGCTGTTCGGAGCGGCGCTGGTGCTGGCCCCGTTCCGGCGCGAATTCCACCGCTCGGCGCGGCTGACACGCGGGGTGTTCAGCCCCGGCTGGGTGATCCTCGTGGCCGGGCTGGTGGCTGGGGCGACCACGTTCTTCTTCTTCATGCACGAGGTAACGCCCTATTCCATCGGCAGCTGGGTCGAGTTTTCCAGCGCCGCGAACACGCCGCGGGCGTTGCGGGCGGGGCTGGCGGCATCGGCGTTGCTGCTGGCGGCGACCGTCTGGATCGCAACCCAGCCCGCGCGGGCCCACAGCCGCGCCCCCACCGCCGATGCCCTGGGTCGGGCCACCGACATCATCGCCCGCCAGGACGATCCCGGTGCCAACCTCGCCCTGAGCGGGGACAAGGCGCTGTTTTTCAGCGACGGCGAGGATGCGTTCGTGATGTACGCGACGCGGGGCAACCGCTGGATTGCCCTTGGCGACCCGGTCGGCCCAGACCGTTCGGTGGCGTCCCTGTCCTGGGCCTTCCTGGAAGAGGCCTATGGCAATTCGGCGCGGCCGATCCTGCACCAGATCTCTGACCGTTACCTGTCGCTGTGGGTCGAAATGGGGTTTTCGGTGCACAAGATCGGCGACGAGGCGGTTGTGCGCCTGCCCGGTTTCTCGCTTTACGGCACCGGGCTCGAACCCCTGCGCCACATGCACGCGCACGCGCGACAGGACGGGTTGCGCGCCGAGATCCTCGACCCGCCCCACGATCCCGCCCTGTTTGCCGAGCTGAAGGCGGTCGCGGATGAGGGGCCGGGCGGCGGAGCCGGGCGCGAGGCGGGATTTTCGGTCGGGCGGTTCGACCCGGGATATCTGAGTCGCTTCCCCGTCGCGGTCATTCGGCGCCAGGGTCGGGTGGTGGCCTTTGCCAACCTGCTGACGGCGGGGCAAGGGCGGCGGGTCGCGATCGACCTGCTGCGCCATCTGCCCGGGCAGGATGCGCAGCACGTCATGGCATTCCTGTTCACCGAGGCGATCCTGCACTTTCGCCAGCGGGGCGCGCAGGAGTTCAGCCTCGGACTTGCGCCGCTGGCGGGTTTCGAGGCCCGCCGCGGCACGCGGCTGTGGAACCGTTTCGGCGCGGTGCTGTTCCGCCACGGAGGCGCTTTCCCCGATTTCGAAAGCCTGCGCGCCTTCAAGCAGACATTCCGGCCCGAATGGCGGGCGCGTCACATCGCGGTGCCGCCGGGGGTTCTGCCGCTGGTGGCGCTGCGTGACGTGGCGATGCTGATCGCCGCGGATGCATCACCGGCGCGGACATCTTTTCGGCGCCGGTGATTGTGCCTGGATCATGTTGCGTTCATTCACATTCACACGACATGCTCCAGCCCCTTGTTTTCGCATGTCCGGGAAGCTCAAAACCGGTTCCCACTTTTGAGCGACATGCTCTAGACTGCGCGCAGTTCGAAAAGAACAAACTCCGGTAACGAAAGGAAACGAGCAGGTGAAACAGGCAATGAGGAAAAGTCTGTCAGCCGCGGCAATCGCGGCGATGCTGGGCGCGGGATCGGCGGTCACGGCGGGCTCCACCTTCCAGAAGGTGGGTGATGTGCTGCAGGTGGTCATTCCCGGCGCGGCCGCGGTCTGTTCGGTCCGGCAGGACGATCTGGCCCCCTTCGCCGGGCGGCTGGCGGGCCAGATCGTGACCACGCAGGCGCTCAAGCACGGGCTGGGAAACAGGTCGATCAACCGCCGCCCGAACGGAGAGTCGAAGGGGTTCCCCTCGGGTCACACGGGGGCGGCGTTCTACGGCGCAAGCTACCTGTCACGCCTCTGTCTGACCACGCCGGGTCAGAGGACGGTGGCCTATGGGCTGGCGGCGCTGGTCGGAGCCTCGCGAATCCAGAGCGACAAGCACGACCTGACGCAGGTGGCGGCCGGGGCGCTTCTGGGGGTCATGTTCGACAGGGTCGATGTAAGCTGGGACGGCAACCGGCTGGGCATCGGCTGGCGGCGCGACTTCTGACCGCTCTGCCGGGTGCCGCGCGGGCCATCCGATCCCGTCATGACCTTGCCGGAGAACGCCATCAAACGAAGGAATCTTGCGTCCGGCCCTTGAAATCCGCCCGCTGACGGTGGAAACCGCTGGCAAGGGCCGGCCCGCACCGGCGCACAGACGAGGAGCCCAGACCATGCCGCACTACCGATCCAGACGATCCACCCATGGCCGCAACATGGCCGGAGCCCGCGGGCTGTGGCGCGCCACCGGCATGACCGACGCCGATTTCGGCAAGCCGATCATCGCGGTGGTCAACTCCTTCACCCAGTTCGTGCCGGGCCATGTGCATCTGAAGGATCTCGGCCAGATGGTGGCGCGCAAGATCGAGGCCGCCGGCGGCGTCGCCAAGGAGTTCAACACCATCGCCGTCGATGACGGCATCGCCATGGGCCATGACGGGATGCTCTATTCCCTGCCCTCGCGCGAGATCATCGCCGATTCGGTGGAATACATGGTCAACGCCCATTGCGCCGATGCGATGGTGTGCATCTCCAACTGCGACAAGATCACGCCGGGCATGATGATGGCGGCGATGCGGCTGAACATCCCGACCATCTTCATCTCGGGCGGGCCGATGGAGGCCGGCAAGGTCACCGTGGGCGACCTGGATCGCGCGGTCGATCTGGTGGATGCGATGATCGCCGCCGCCGATGACAGCTATACCGACGACGAGGTGCGCCAGTTCGAGGAGAACGCCTGCCCCACCTGCGGGTCGTGCTCGGGCATGTTCACCGCCAATTCGATGAACTGCCTGGCCGAGGCGCTGGGGCTGGCGCTGCCGGGCAATGGCTCGATGCTGGCCACCCATGCCGACCGGAAGGGGATGTTCCTCGAAGCCGGGCGCCGCATCGTCGAGATCACCAAACGCCACTACGAAGGGGACGAGCCCGGCTTCCTGCCGCGCGAGATCGCCACCCGCGAGGCCTTCGAGAATGCCATGAGCCTCGACATCGCCATGGGCGGGTCCACCAACACGGTGTTGCACCTGCTGGCCATTGCCCATGAGGGCGAGGTGGATTTCACGCTGGCCGACATCGACCGGCTCAGCCGCAAGGTGCCGGTGCTGTGCAAGGTGGCCCCCTCCAAGCCGGACGTGCACATGGAAGACGTGCACCGCGCCGGCGGCATCATGGGCATCCTGGGCGAGATGCAGCGCGCCGGGTTGCTCCACGGCGACGCGCGCACGGTGCATTCGGACACGCTGGCGCAGGCGCTGGCGAAATGGGACGTGATGCAGACCAACGACCCCGAGGTCGAACGCTTCTACCGCGCCGCGCCGGGCGGAGTGCGCTCGCTTGAGGCCTTCAGCCAGTCCAACCGCTATGCGGAGCTGGACCGCGACCGCGAAACCGGCGTGATCCGTTCGGCCGCACACCCGTTCTCGGCCGATGGCGGGCTGGCGGTGCTCTACGGCAATATCGCCGAGCGCGGCTGCATCGTGAAGACCGCTGGGGTGGACGAATCGATCCTGAAATTCTCGGGCCCCGCAATCGTGTTCGAAAGTCAGGACGACGCCGTGAACGGCATCCTCACCGGCAAGGTCAAATCCGGCGATGTGGTGGTGATCCGCTACGAAGGCCCCCAGGGCGGGCCGGGCATGCAGGAGATGCTCTACCCCACCTCCTATCTGAAATCGAAGGGGCTGGGAAAGGAATGCGCACTGGTCACCGACGGGCGCTTCTCGGGGGCGACCTCGGGGCTGTCCATCGGCCATGTCAGCCCCGAGGCGGCCGAAGGCGGCCTGATCGGGCTGGTTGAGACCGGCGACATGATCGAAATCGACATCCCCGCCCGCCGCATCCACCTGGCCGTGGACGAAGAAACGCTGCAGGCCCGCCGCTCCGCCAGGGGGCCGCTGCCCTGGGGGCCGGCCGCGCCGCGCCCGCGGGCGGTGTCCACGGCGCTGAAGGCCTATGCGCTGCTGGCCTCCTCGGCCGACAAGGGCGGCGTGCGGATCCTGCCCGAAGGGCGCTGAGGCCGCCCGGGCCGTTCACCCCAGCGGCCCGGTGCGGAACAGCCGCACCTTCAGCCCGCCATGCGGCACCGGCGGGCCCTGCTCGACAAAGGGCAGGCCGGTGGCCCGCGCCAGCCCGGTATCGGAGCTCACCAGCCCGACCCGCCAGCCCGGGAACCCCTCGCGCAGCCGCGCCCCCAGCGTGGCGTAAAGCGCGAACAGAAGCTTGCGGTTGCCTAGGCGCGCGCCATAGGGCGGGTTGACCATGACCAGCCCCGGCGGCCCCTCCGGCGCCACCAGATCAGAGATCGCCTGACGGCGGAAATCGCACAGCTCCGCCACCCCCGCACGGGCGGCATTGGCGGCAGCCGCGCGCACGGCACCGTCATCGCGGTCATGGCCGTAGAACCGCACAGGCGCGGCTGGCGGCACACCCCCGACCCCGCCCTGCCGTATCTCCTCCCAGGCCCCGGCATCGAAGCCGGCCAGATGTTCGAAGGCAAAACCGCGCGCACGCCCCGGCGCCAGCCCCGCCGCCATCTCCGCCGCCTCGATCACGAAGGTGCCCGATCCGCACATGGGATCGAGAACCGGCTCCTCTCCGCACCAGCCGCAGCGCCGCAGAAACAGCGCCGCCAGCGTCTCGCGCAGGGGCGCCTTGCCCACCGCCACCTTGTATCCGCGCCGGTGCAGGCTCTCGCCCGAGCTGTCCACGCTCACGACCACCAGATCATCCTCGATCCGCACCTTGAGCCGCACCTGCGCATCGGCTGAAACCGGCGCGCCCAGCTTTTCGGCAATGGCCCGCTCGATTCGCTCCCGCGCCGCACCGGCATGATAGATGCGCGAGCGCCGACAGCTCACCTCGACCCGAACCGCCACGTCCGGGCGCAGCACCGCGCCCCAGGGAAACCGGCGCGCCCGCTTGTCCAGCTGCGCAAGATGAAAGGCCCGGAACGACCCGATCCGTACCAGAACCCGACTCGCGCCGCGCAGAACCAGATTGGCACGCCACACCTCCGGCCGGCCACCCCGGAACACGACACCGCCGGCCACGGCACGAACGCCGGCAAACCCGGCCTCACGCACCTCCTCGGCCAGAACCTCCTCCAGCCCCGGAGGCGCTACCGCAAAAATCTCCAGCGTCCCGCCATCACCCGCCATGATCCCCCCTTCCTCTTGCGAAAAATACTCCGGGGGGCGCGGGGGGCAGCGCCCCCCGCCCGATCCGCTCAATCCGCGGCCACCACTTCCTGCCGCTGACGGCCCAGACCCTCGACCTCCAGCTCCAGCACGTCGCCGGGCCGCAGGAAACGCTGGGGCGTCATGCCCATGCCCACACCCGAAGGCGTGCCCGTCGCAATCACGTCGCCCGGAACCAGCCGCATGAAGTTCGACATGTAGGCCACGATCCGTGCCACGCCGAAGATCATGTCCGAGGTGCTGGACTCCTGCATCACCTCGCCGTTCAGCGACAGCCGCAGCTCCAGCGCCTGCGGGTCCGGCACCTCGTCGGCCGTCACCAGCCACGGCCCGCAGGGGCCGAAGGAGGGCGCCGACTTGCCCTTCATCCACGTCCCCCCACGCTCGATCTGGAATTCGCGCTCGGACACGTCATTGATGACGCAATACCCGGCCACATGATCCAACGCCTCGTCCTCGCCAATGTAAAGCGCCTCGCGCCCGATCACCACGCCCAGCTCTACCTCCCAGTCGGTCTTGACCGAACCGCGCGGGATGACGACCGGATCGTCCGGCCCGCTCAGCGCGGTGGTCGCCTTGTTGAAGATGATCGGCTCCTTCGGCGGCGCGGCCCCGGTTTCGGCGGCGTGACGGGTATAGTTCAGGCCGATGCAGTAGAAATTCGGCACCCACCCCAGGCAGGGGCCGATGCGACCGGGATCTTCCACCAGCGGCAGCGAGGCCGGGTCGATCCCGCGCAAGGCCTCCAGCGCCTCCAGCGATACGCCGTCGCCGGCAAGATCGGCCGCATGCCCCGACAGGTCGCGGACATTGCCCTGCGCATCCAGCATTCCGGGTCTTTCCTGGCCCCGGGGCCCGAACCTGAGAAGTTTCATTTCCTGTCCTGTCCTCCTGTAAGCCGGTCGCCGCCGGTTTCGCAGGCTTCGCCCCCCGTGGTCAACCGCTCTTGCGCCGACCGGGCCGGAAAATCGCCGCCGGCCCAGGCGTCACCTTCGTGCCCGTGACGTGGGGTTCCTTGCAGTTCCCCATGGCAAATGCGGCCGGCGCGGTTAATCTGTTCACGATCTCACGGCATGATGAAGGAGGCGCCCCATGGATTTCGCCTATTCCCCAAAAACGCAGGAAATGCGGGAACGGCTGATCGCATTCACCGATGCCCATATCATCCCCCGCATCCGCCAGCACCACGAGGAAACCCAGGCGGGGAAATTCCCGGTTTCCTTCATGGAGGACCTCAAGGCGCTGGCCCGCGAAGAGGGGCTGTGGAACATGTTCCTGCCGGGCCTGCGCGATGACGAACCCGGAACCCGACTGAGCAACCTCGAATACGCCCCCTTGGCCGAGATCATGGGCCGGGTGCCGTGGTCGTCCGAGGTGTTCAACTGCTCGGCCCCCGACACCGGCAACATGGAGCTTCTGCACATGTTCGCCACCCCCGAACAGCGCGAGAGGTGGCTGATGCCGCTCTTGCGGGGCGAAATCCGCTCGGCCTTTGCCATGACCGAACCGGACGTGGCCTCATCGGACGCCACCAACATCACCACCTCGATCCGGCGCGAGGGGGACGAATACGTCATCAACGGGCGCAAGTGGTTCATCTCGAACGCCTGCCACCCGAATTGCCGGGTGTTCATCCTGATGGGCAAGACCGACCCCGATGCCGACCGCCACCGCCAGCAGAGCATGGTGATCGTGCCCCGCGACACCCCCGGCGTCGAGATCGTCCGCAATCCCACGATCCTCAACCACCACGCCCCCGAGGGGCATGCCGAAATCCTGTTTCGCAACGTTCGCGTGCCGGTGAGCAACCTCCTCGGCGAGGAGGGCGCCGGCTTTGCCCTGGCCCAGGCGCGGCTGGGGCCGGGGCGGATTCACCACTGCATGCGCTCGATCGGCGCGGCCGAACTGGCGCTGGAGCTGATGGTCGAACGCGCGCAGGAGCGCAAGACCTTCGGCAAATACCTCTCCGAGCAGGGGGTGGTGCGCGAATGGATCGCGAAATCGCGGATCGAGATCGAACAGGCCCGGCTGCTGGTGCTCAAGACCGCCTGGATGATCGACAATGTGGGGGCCAGGGCCGCGCGCAAGGAAATCTCGATGATCAAGGTGGTGGCGCCAAGCCTGCATACGCGGATCACCGACCGGGCGATGCAGCTGTTCGGGGCAATGGGGCTGACGCCCGACACACCGCTGGCCGATCACTACACCTGGGGCCGCGCGCTGCGCTTTGCCGATGGACCGGACGAGGTGCACCTGCAGGCGGTGGCGCGGCTGGAGTTGAAGGAAAGCAACCGCGGCAAGTCGATGGACTATCTCACGCCGCCGGAGCGGTAGAGCATGTCGCTCGAAAGTGGGCACCGGTTTCGCGCCCCCCGGACATTCGGCAGGCAAGGGCGTGCATGTCCCGTGAACGGGCATGAACGGATGTGTTCAGGCCCCGCACGCCCCCGCCACGCCCTCCGCACCGTCAGGCAAAGCCGATTTCGACCCGTCCGAAGGGGCCGAAATCGGCCTCGATCCGGGTGCCGGGCGGGCATTCGACGGGGCGGATGAAGCTGCCCGACAGGATCACCTGCCCGGCTTCGATCCGCCGGCCGTAACGGGCCAGGCGGCGGGCCAGCCAGACCACCCCGGCCACCGGGTCGCCCAGCACGCCGGCGCCCAGGCCGGTCTCTTCCACCACGCTGTCGCGGCTGACGATGGCGCCGGTCCAGCGCAGATCGAAGGCCTCCGGCGGGTGGCGCTGCGGCCCCGGCACATATCCCGCATTGGCGGCATTGTCGGCAATGGTGTCGCAGACATTGCGCGCCTGTCCGGTTTCGGGGTCGCGGCGCAGGATGCGGGTGTCGAGGATCTCCAGCACCGGTGCCACCTGCGCCGTCGCCGCCAGGACGTCCTCGCGCGTGACCCCCTCGCCGGCCAGAGGGGCGCGCATGAAAAAGGCGATCTCGGCCTCCACGCGGGGCTGGATGAAGCGCCCCGCCGGCACCACCGCGCCTGAGGCGAACTCCATGTCGTCAAGCAGTACCCCCGAATCGGGGGTCTCGATCCCCAGCGCCTGCTGCATGGCCCGCGAGGTCAGCCCGATCTTCCACCCCGCCACCCGCCGCCCCTGCGCGAGTTTCGCCGCCACCAGCGCCGCCTGCACCGCATAGGCGTCGTCCATGCTCATCTGCGGGTGCCGCCGCGACAGAAGGCCGATCTGCCGGCCCGTCGCCTCGGCCTCCAGAAGATCGGCGGCAGCGGTCGCGATTTCGGCCGCGCTCAGGGGCATTGCTCGTCCTCGACGGTATTGCGCAGGATGCCGATGCCGCTCACCTCGACCTCGACCACATCGCCGGGGGCCAGGAATTGCGGCGGGTCGCGCCGCGCGCCGGCGCCGGTGGGCGTGCCGGTGACGATGATGTCGCCCGGCACCAGCGTGGTGAAGGTCGAGATATAGGCGATCTGCGCGCGCACGGAAAACAGCATGTCGGCCACAGCCGCATCCTGGCGGACCTCGCCATTGACCCGCGTGGTGATGCGGGCGGCGTCGATCTGGGCCGGGTCGGTGAAGGGCACGATCCACGGCCCCATCGCCCCCGAGCGGTCCCAGTTCTTGCCCTGGGTGACGTTGAACTTGGCGTGCCGCACCCAGTCGCGAATGGTGCCTTCGTTGCAGATGGTCAGCGCGGCGATGTGGTCATAGGCGTCCCCGGGCGCGATCCGCCGCCCGCCGCGGCCGATCACCACCGCCAGCTCGCCCTCGTAATCCAGCATCCGGCTTTCGGGAGGGCGGATCAGCGGGCGCCCATGCCCGGTGAAGCTGCGCGCAAAGCGGGGAAACAGCGACATATGCGCGGGCTGGGTACTGCCGTCGCGATACTCGGCATTGCGATCGGGGAAATTGACCCCCACGCAGATGATCTTTTCCGGGTTCGTCACCGGGATTTCATGGACGAAGGCACCAAAGGGATGGGTGACCGCCCGCCCCGTCGCCGCCTGCTCCAGATCGGACAGCCCCCCCGCCGCAATCACCTCGCGCAGGCCGGGCCACTGAGGGAAATCCGGTGACAGGGCAATGAAACCGTCATCGACGATCGCCCCGTAAAGAAGGCTGCCGCCGACATTGCAACTGGCCAGGCGCACCGGCTCACTCCACCGGGAAGACGACATTGACCTGCCCGGTGCCGGACGAGGGGAAATACGCTGTCACCACCTCGCAGCGGCCGGCATATTCATCCCAGCCGAGCGCCCCGTACAGCATCGCCGTGTCATGCATCAGCCCCTCGCCATGGCACAGACGGGCATAGTCCGGCAGCATCTTCAGAAAGGTCGCATGATCGCCGCGCTTCCACATCTCCAGTACATGCAGATCCACCTGACGGTTGAACTCGGAACTGATGGTGAAGGTGCCGTTGTTCGGCCCGTAATCCCGGTTCGACCAGATCCGATGCGACAGCGACCCCGAAGCCAGCAGCAGCACCCGGCTGTCGCTTGCCTCGATCGCGGCCCGAATCGCCGCACCAAGAACACGGCTTTCCTCGTGGTCATGCACGCTGCACCAGGCGGCCACCGAAACCACCTTCATTTCATGTTCGCGCGACATGAAGCGCATCGGCACCAGCGTGCCGTATTCCAGCTCCAGACTGTCCAGATGATGGGCCAGAGTATGAACGCCCATCGCGGTCGCCTTCTCGGCAATGGCATCACCCAGCGCCGGGTTGCCCTCATATTCATAGGGCATGTCGCGAATGAACTGCGGAAACTCGTTCGAGGTGAACACGCCCCGGAACCGGGCATTGGCATTGACGTGAAACCCCGCATTTACCAGCCAGTGCGTATCGCAGACCACCACCGTATCGATCCCCAGATCCCGCGCCCGCCGCGCGATCTCCAGATGCCCGTCGATGGCCGCCTGACGGGTGCCCTTCAGCCGCCCCTCCTGCTCCGACAGCAGCATGGTCGGCACATGGGTCACCTTGGCAGCCAGAACCAGCTCTCCCATTTCCTCCTCCTCCGTCGCTCGGGCACCGCCCGCTCCTTCCTCTTGCCCCAAATACTCCGGGGTGTGGGGCAGAGCCCCACGAAAATCCGCCCCGCTCAGCCACCCGCCCCCAGCCGGGGGATGCGATGGCCGCCACGGGCAAAACCCACATGCTTCTGCTCCATGTAGAACTCGAAGCTCCAGTCGCCCCCATCGCGGCCGATGCCGCTGGCCTTGACCCCGCCGAAGGGCGTGGGCAGATGGCGGACATTCTCGGAATTGACCCAGATCATCCCAGCCTCCAGCCGGTCGGTGATGCGCAGGGCGCGGGAGAGGTTTTCGGTCCAGACATAGGCGGTGAGCCCGTAGGGGGTGCCGTTGGCGATGGCGAGGGCCTCGTCTTCGGTCGCGAAGCGCAGCGCCGTCAGCACCGGGCCGAAGATCTCCTCCTGCGCGATGGCCATGTGGGGCCGCGCGCCGGTGAACAGGGTAGGGCGGACGAAGAAGCCCGTTTTTCCCTCGCGGCGCCCGCCCGCGGCGATGGTGGCGCCTTCGGCGCGGGCCTTGTCGAAATAGCCCGTCACCTTGGCGAAATGACCCGCGTTGATCAGCGGCCCGATTTCGGTTTCCGGGTCGAGGGGATGGCCCACCCGGATGGCCTCGGCCCGCGCAGCCAGGCGTGTCTCGAAGTCGTCGGCGATGCTTTCGTGCACCAGCAGCCGCGAGGACGAGGTGCAGCGCTCGCCGTTGAGCGAGTAGATCATGAACACCGCCGCATCCAGCGCCCGGTCGAGGTCGGCGTCGTCGAACACGATCACCGGGTTCTTGCCGCCAAGTTCGAAATGCACCCGTTTGAGCGTGTCGGCGCCCTGGCGCATGATCGCGGCTCCGGTGCGGGATTCGCCCACGAAGGCGATGGCGCGGATCAGGGGGTGCTCGGTCAGGGCGCGGCCGGCCTCCTCGCCGAAGCCGTTGACCAGATTCCACACCCCCGCAGGCAGGCCGGCCTCTTCGGCGATCTCGATCAGGATCCGCGCGCTCAGCGGCGACAGCTCGGCCGGCTTGTGCACCACCGTGCAGCCCGCCGCCAGCGCCGGAGCGATCTTCCAGGTGCTCAGCATGAAGGGCGTGTTCCACGGCGTGATCACCCCCACCGGCCCGATCGGCACCCGGGTGGTGACGTTCATCAGCGTGGGCGAGGGCAGATTCTGCCCGTCCCGCGCCCGCGGTGCCATTTCGGCGAAAAAGCGGAAATTCTCGGCCCCGCGCAGCGCCGCCTTGGACATGAAGCGCAGCGCCTGCCCCGTATCCCAGCATTCGCACAGCGCGATTTCCTCGGCGCGGGCCTCGATTCCGTCGGCGATGCGCATGAGGATCCGCTTGCGTTCGGCCGCCGCCATGTCGCGCCAGGCCGGGAAGGCATCATGCGCGGCGCGGGCGGCGGCATCGATGTCCGCGGCCCCGCCACGGGCCACCGAGCAGATCACGCTTTCATCGACGGGCGAGATCGTCTCGAACACACCCGCCGCCCCGACACAGTCCTGCCCGCCGATGCGGTTGAGGATGCCGCCCTCGCGAAAACGGGAAAGATACCCGTTCAGCTTCTCGATGTTGCGGGCAAGATCGGACATGTGGGCTCCTGTCGCTGTCCCCGGGCCACCGGCCGTTCCGGTTCGACGGAAATCCTGCCACGAAACTGATTAACAAGTCAACTATTTTCATGCGCATATTTCCACCGTCCGCCGCGCCCGGGCGGATCACACCGGCATCGGCAGATCCAGCATCTCGCGCGCCGTGCGCCAGTCGGCGACGGGGCGGCCGTATCTTTCGCACAGATCCACCGCCCGCCGCACCAGCGCCGCATTGGATGGCGCCAGGGTTTCGCGGTCGAGGCGGATATTGTCCTCAAGCCCCGTCCGGCAATGGCCGCCCGCGCTGATGCTCCATTCGTTGAGTGCGATCTGGTGACGGCCAATGCCGGCGGCGCACCATTCGGCCTCGGGGGCAAGGCGCTCCATCGTGCGCACATAGAAATCGAACACCTCGCGATCCACCGGCATGGCGTTCTTCACCCCCATCACGAACTGGACATAGAGCCGCCCCTCAATCCGCCCGTCGCGGTTCATCGCCACCGCCTGATGGATATGAGAGAGGTCGAAGGCCTCGATCTCGGGCTTGACGTGGAATTTGCGCATCTCGCCGGCCAGCCAGTCGATCAGCTGGGGGCTGTTTTCATAGACCCGGGTGGGGAAGTTGTTGGAGCCCACCGCCAGCGAGGCCATGTCCGGCCGCAGCCCCAGCATGCCGCCGCGTTCTCGCCCCGAACCCGACCGCCCGCCGGTCGAGAACTGGACGATCATGCCGGGGCAGTGCTTGCGGATGCCCTCCAGCAGCCGGGCGAAACGCTCGGGGTCGCTGGTCGGCGTGCCGTCGTCGTTGCGCACATGGGCGTGGACGATGGCGGCGCCGGCCTCGAAGGCCTCATGGGTGCTTTCGATCTGCTCCTCGACGGTGATCGGGACGGCGGGGTTGTCCGCCTTCGTCGGGACCGATCCGGTGATCGCCACGCAGATGATGCAGGGCTTCATCGCGCGTCGCCATCCGCTTCGGCCCTGCCTCCGCCGCGCGGGAAGATGCCCTTGCTGAGAAACTCCATCACCACGGTTCCCTTCTGGTTGCGCACGCTGACATGGCTGAGCACGATACCGATTTCGGGGCGGCTTTTCGAGGGCTGAAGGCCGGTCACCTCCATCCGCACCGACAGCACGTCTCCGGGATAGACCGGATGGCGCCAGCGCAGGTTGTCAAGGCCGGGCGAGCCCAGCGAGCGGCCGTGGCGGTCCATGTGGTCCACCATCATGCGCATGGTCATGGCGCAGGTGTGCCAGCCGCTGGCGCAGAGCCCTCCGAACAGAGATTTCTTCGCCGCCTCGGGGTCGAGGTGGAAGAACTGCGGATCGTATTTGCGGGCGAATTCGACGATCTCCTCCTCGGTCACCTCATAGGCGCCGAATTCCTGCACCTGTCCCACCTCGAAGCTTTCGAAGGGGATGAAGTTCAGCTCGTCCTGCGGGGTCATTTCCGCTCCTTTCCTCAGGTATCGCATCGTGCCGGTATTGGTTGCAGGTCGCGCCCGGGGCCTCAACCGCGAAAAGCGCATCTTCCGCAGCGTTTCCGCCGGCCCTCTTGGCCGGGCTCGGGTCGCGCTTGCCCCGGCCCGGCGGCGGCGGCATAGTCGCCGCAGCCGAAAGACAGGACAGGACCGGGCAGCCCATGCAGGACGAACAGGACGAAAACGCGCGCCACCGCGCGAGGATGCGGAAGATCAAGGCCGCGCGCGACCGGATGATGGCGGAAAAGACCGGCGAGAAGGGGCTGATCATCGTGCTCACCGGCGCCGGCAAGGGCAAGTCGTCCTCGGGTTTCGGCATGGTGATGCGCTGCATCGCCCACAAGATGCCCTGCGCCGTGGTGCAGTTCATCAAGGGCAGCTGGAAGACCGGCGAGGCCACCTTCCTGCGCGAGCGCTTCGCCGAGGAATGCCGCTTCGTCATCTCGGGCGAGGGCTTCACCTGGGAAACCCAGGACCGCGAACGCGACATCGCCGCGGCAAGGCGCGGCTGGCAGGCGGCGCAGGAATTCATCCGCGACCCCCGGATCCGCTTCGTGCTGCTGGACGAGATCAATATCGCCCTGCGCTATGGCTATCTCGACCCGGGCGAGGTGGTGGCGTTTCTCGAAACCGAAAAGCCGCCCATGACCCATGTGGTGCTGACCGGCCGCAACGCGCCCGCGCCGCTGATCGAGGCGGCCGATCTGGTCACCGAGATGACCCTGGTCAAGCACCCCTTCCGCGACGGGATCAAGGCCCAGCCGGGCGTGGAGTTCTGAGCGCGATGCCCGCGCTGATGCTGCAGGGGACCGGCTCGAATGTCGGCAAGTCGCTGCTGGTGGCGGGGCTGGCGCGGGCGGCGCGGCGGCGGGGGATCTCGGTGGCGCCCTTCAAGCCGCAGAACATGTCGAACAACGCCGCCGTCACCGCCGACGGGGGCGAGATCGGCCGCGCCCAGGCCCTGCAGGCGCGGGCCTGCGGGCTGGAGCCCTCGGTGGACATGAATCCGGTGCTGCTCAAGCCCGAGACCGATCGCGGCGCCCATGTGGTGGTGCAGGGGCGGCGGCTGGCCACCGTGGCGGCCCGCGATTACGGGGCGTTGAAGGGGCGGCTGATGAAGGCGGTGCTGGACAGCTTCGCCCGCCTCTCGCGCGCCCATGAGCTGGTGATCGTCGAAGGCGCCGGCAGCCCGGCCGAGGTCAACCTGCGCCCCCGCGACATCGCCAACATGGGCTTTGCCCGCGCGGCGGATGTGCCGGTGGTGCTGGTGGGCGACATCGACCGGGGCGGGGTGATCGCCCAGATCGTCGGCACGCAGGCGGTTCTGGATGCGGCCGATGCGGCGATGATCGCGGGCTTTGTCATCAACCGCTTTCGCGGCGATGCGCGGCTGTTCGAGGACGGCTACCGCCTGATCGAAAGGCGCACCGGCTGGCGCGGCTTCGGCGTGCTGCCCTGGTTCGCCGATGCCTGGAAACTGCCGGCCGAGGATGCCCAGGACATCGCCCGGAGCGATCGGGGCGAGGGCGGTTTTCACGCGGTCTGCCTGCAGCTGTCGCGGATCGCCAATTTCGACGATCTCGACCCCCTGGCGCAGGAGCCGGGGCTGCGCCTGACCATGCTGGCGCCAGGCCGGCCGATCCCCGCCGATGCCGACCTGGTGATCCTGCCCGGCACGAAATCGACCCGCGGCGACCTGGCCTTCCTGCGGGCGCAGGGCTGGGACGTGGACCTGATCGCCCATCACCGGCGCGGCGGGCGGGTGCTGGGCATCTGCGGCGGCTACCAGATGCTGGGCCGGATCGTGGCCGATCCCGCCGGGGCCGAGGGCGAGCCGGGCGAAACCCGCGGGCTGGGCCTGCTGGACGTGACCACGGTGATGGCCGCCGACAAGCGGGTACGGCGGGTGCGGGCGGTTCATGCGGAATCGGGCCTGGGGCTTGACGGCTACGAAATCCATGTCGGGCGCACGCAGGGGGCCGATTGCGCCCGCCCCTTCGCCCATGTGGACGGCCGCCCCGATGGCGCGACCAGCCCCGACGGGCGGGTGATCGGCACCTATCTGCACGGGCTGTTCCGCGACGATGCCTTCCGCCGCCAAATGCTGATGCGGTGGGGGGCGGAAGGTTCCGACCTGTCCCACGCGGCCACGGTCGAGGCCACGCTGGAGGCTCTGGCCGATCACATGGAGATGCATCTCGATGTGGACGCCCTCCTGGCGGCGGCGCGATGAAACCGGCGATGCGGGGCTGTCGGTGGTCGCGAAACAGGCCGGGAACCGGGCAGGGGGGCCGTCAGACCGCCCCATCCCCGGGCTGCCGTCGTGCCTCGCGCTGCCACAGATGGCTGGCGACGATGCCCAGAACCGCCCAACCGGCCATCGCCACGCCAAAGGCGCGGGCGGTGAACAGGGCAGAGATTTCGGGCGGGACGGGGCCGGCAAAGCTGTCCGGTTCGGGGGCGCCGATCAGATGTGGGGCCAGCAGCAGCACAACGGCCACGCTCCAGGCGGTCCAGCCGCGCCCGAAGGCGATCAGCCACAGCGCCACGGCCGCCGCGATCACGGTGGAAACCCACCAGACCTGGCGCGGCAGCACATCAGCCGCGGCCACGCCCGGCACCTCGGGCGGCAGCGACAGGCCCGGCGCGAAGACCACCGCGATGAACCCGGCCAGCCCCCACAGGATGCCGGCGTGGCCGTTCACCGGCAGCCCCTGCGCATCTGCCAGCGACATTACCGCCACCATGACCAGCGCAAACCCGGTATAGGTGAACATGGTGAACAGGATGCTCAGCCCGTCGCGCAACGGCTGAAAGCCCGGCAGCGATTGCTGCGCACTGATCGGCGCGGCCCCGAAATGCACCAGCGCGCCCGATTCATAAAGTTCCGCATGCAGCAGCACCGGCTGCACGAACACCAGCTGCAACAGGGCCGCGACCAGTCCTGCCGCAGCCCCGGCCAACAGCGCGCTGGTGACGATGCGGAAAAACATGGGCCTAGTGACAGGGGAAGCCGGTGGCGTGGCGCACGTCATGGGCTGCGTCATGCAGGACGGTGGCCTGCGCGATCCCCGCCAGCACGATCAGAGCAACCCCGATGGCTCCGGCCAGCAGCGCCGGGGCGACCCGGGTTCCGGTGGCCGCAGCCCGGAATGTTTCAGTCGTCATCATGGATATCCTCCTTGCCACCTGCACAGCCGCCGAACCGAATGAACCGGCATCTTTCCTTGTCCCCGGCCTGCACCGGCCCGGTTGACCGTTTCAGATAATTGCCATGCCAGGCGCCTCGCAATGGAAAAATGCACACCACGAAATGGTTCCCCGGATGCCGCTCCGCCTCGGCCGATGCGACCGAACGCCGCCATTGACAGGGATGCATTTACCATAATCCTGCTTATAGGCTTGAGCCGCCTGCGGCCGTCAGGCGAAAACGACACCATCCATCAACTTGCGCGCCGTGCGCAGAATCGATGCCCGCCTCACCGCGCCGTCCTCGTCCAGCTCGACCACCACCGTCATTTCGCCGCTGGGATGTTCGATCGACAGGTTGCGCAGCGGCCCTTCTCCGACAGAGGCAACGCTGCGGGCGACGCTTCCCTCCAGCAGACAGGCGGTGGCGACACTGACCGCCCCCAGAACGCCGATGGCCCGGTGACAGTGATGCGGAATGAAAGTCCGGGTCGAAACCGCTCCCCCGGCCCCGGGCGGCGCCACCAGCACCATCTTGGGAACCGACTTTTCCGCCACATCCCCCAGGTTCATCAACGGCCCGCAGGCCAGGCGAATGGCCTCCAGCCGCGACCGCAGCCCGGCATTGCCCTCCAGAACCTCCGGCGCCTCGTCGCCCGAAACCCCCAGGTCGGAGGCCCGGATCAGCACGCAGGGCATCCCGTTGTCGATCATCGTCACCGCAATACCGTCAACAAGATCCACCACCTGGCCACTGGGCAGCAGCGCCCCGCAACTGGACCCGGCGGTATCCCGAAAGGCGA
Source organism: Piezobacter thermophilus (assembly GCF_055386745.1). Taxonomy (NCBI): domain Bacteria; kingdom Pseudomonadati; phylum Pseudomonadota; class Alphaproteobacteria; order Rhodobacterales; family Paracoccaceae; genus Piezobacter; species Piezobacter thermophilus. The sequence continues at coordinate 110,354 of NZ_AP042382.1, forward strand.
TCGAGACCGGCGCGGCCGTGCCCGGCACACCGTCGATCCGGGCATCACCCTCGTAACGCACCCGCCCGCCCGGCGTGCAGACCCGCAACTCGGCCACCTGCCCGGTATTCTCCATCCAGACCACCACCGGCGTCTCGCCCTCGCGCGCCGCCACCAGCCCGCGTTCGATGGTGAACGGCCCGACCCCGGCCAGGATGTTCCCGCAATTCTGCGCGTCCGTCACCATTGGCCGATCCACGAAGACCTGAAGGAACAGGTAGTCCACATCCACCCCCGGCCGATCCGAGGGCCGCACCACCGCCACTTTCGAGCTCAGCGGATCGCCCCCGCCCATCCCGTCGATCTGCCGGGGATCGGGCGAGCCCATGATCCGCAGCAGCAGCCGGTCGCGCGCGGCCCCGTCCGAAGGCAGATCCGAAGCCAGGAAATACCCCCCCTTCGAGGTCCCCCCCCGCATCCACATGGCACGAATGCCGCCCCCCCCTTCGACCGGCCCTTTCATCTTGCCAGAAATACTCCGGGGGTCCGGGGGCTGGCCCCCGGCCGGCCGACCCGCCGGGCGCCACGCTCAGACATATTTCAATCCCTTCGCCGCCAGCTTCTCGCGCATCCCGTAGATGTCCAGCCCCAGCTCGCCCGCCGCCAGCCGCCGCCGCGTTTCCTCCTCCGCCGCCAGCCGCGCCTGCGCCTTTTCGGCCACTGCCTCGGCCTCGCTACGCGCCACCACGCAAACCCCGTCGTCATCGGCCACGATCACGTCGCCGGGATTGACCGGCGCCCCGGCACAGACCACCGGCACGTTCACCGCACCCAGCGTCTCCTTCACCGTGCCCTGCGCCGAAATGGCAGTGGACCACACGCCGAAGCCCATCGCGCGCAGCTCGCGGGTGTCTCGCACCCCGGCATCTATCACCAGCGCCCGGCAGCCATGCGCCATGGCGCTGGTGGCCAGCAGATCGCCGAAATAGCCCATGTCGCAGGGCGCGGTCGGCGCCAGAACCATGATGTCGCCCTCGCGCAGCTGCTCGATGGCCACATGCAGCATCCAGTTGTCTCCCGGAGGGGCGCTGATCGTCACCGCCGGTCCCGCGATACCCAGATCCTGCTGGATCGGCCGCATCCGCGACGACATCAGACCGCGCCGCCCCTGCGCCTCATGCACCGTCGCCACGCCCGCCGCTCCCAACCGGGCGACAACTTCGGGATCGGCGCGCTCGACATTCTGCCGGACAATGCCCATCGTGTTCACGCTCCCTTCACCGGCCAAGGGCTTTCAAAAGCCCTTGGACACGCCGCTTGCAAGCGGCGTCTGAACGCGGTTTGCAAACCGCGTGCGAAAGGCGCTTCGAAGCGCCTTTCCCCGCCTGCCGTCACAACTCATCCACCGTTCGCGGAAAGACCGACTGGAACCCTTCCGCATATTTCGCCTCGCGCCCGCCGGCCTGCCCGCCCGAATTGCGGCGGAAGTGATTGGCCCGGTTCTGCGCCACGTTGGTATAATACTCCCACAGGTGATGCTGGCCCTCCATGCACTCGATAGCGGCGCGCTTGCGCTCCCAGACCGGGGTGATGTCCAGGAACACGTCCGGCTTCCAGCCCATCTGCTCGGTCTGATGCGGCTCGAATAGGTAGAGCTGCGGCGCACCCAGCACCTTCTGCCCCGGCGCGTGCCCCCAGGCCTGGGCAATCATCCGGCATTCCAGCGCCACCTGCGTGGCATACATGTGGTCGGTATTGTAGGGATCCCATTTCGAATGGCTCATCATCCAGCGCGGTTGCACCTCGCGGATGATCTCCACCAGCCGGAATTTTGCCTCGCGGTCCATCTCCAGCGGGTAATCCCCGAGATCCAGGAACCGGATATCCGCCACCCCCAGCGCGGATGCCGCATTTTCGGCCTCCCGCCGGCGGGAGGCCTTGACCTTCTCCAGCGTCATCCCGCCCTGCTTCCACAGCCTCGCGCTTTCGCCGCGCTCGCCATAGGACAGGCAGACCACCGTCACTTCATAGCCAAGCTGCTGATGCAGGGCGATCGCGCCGCCACAGCGCCAGACGAAATCGGCCGCATGCGCCGATATGACCAATGCCGTCTTCCGGCCTGTTTCCGACATGGCACGCCCCGATTGATGCCCGGTTGATGATCGCCTGCCCCGACCATAAACGCAGGCACGACCGCGGCCATTTGAAAACCCGCACCGCGCGATTGAAACTGGTTATATCGGCGGGGATGCGCCTTTACCCGTCGTCGTCACCGGGCACGTGCCGCAGCCTTGCCAGCAGGCGCAGAGTCGACCCGTCCCGACCGGCGGCGGGTTCGTCACCCCGAACCGCCGGCAGCAGCGCGCCGGCCAGATCCTTGCCCAACTCGACCCCCCACTGATCGAACGGGTTGATCCCCCAGATCGTGGCTTCGGTAAAGACCCGGTGTTCGTAAAGCGCCACGATCTGACCCAGGACGAAGGGGGTCAGCCGCTCATAGGCGATGGTCACCGAGGGCCGGTTGCCGGAAAAGACCCGATGCGCGGCCTGGCGGCGGGCCTCTTCCCCGTCAAGGCCCGCGGCGCGGACGATCTCCAGCGCCTCGTCGAAGCTGCGCCCACGCATCAGCGCCTCGGACTGGGCAAGACAGGCGGCCTTGAGCAGATCGTGATGATGGGCCAGATCGGCCTCGTGCCCCCGCGCGGCGATCAGGAACTCCACCGGCACGACATCGGTGCCCTGGTGAAGAAGCTGGAAGAAGGCGTGCTGGCCGTCGGTGCCCGGAGCGCCCCAGACCACCGGTCCCGAATCTCGCGGCACCGGCGCACCGTCCAGCCGCACGCCCTTGCCGTTGCTTTCCATGTCCAGCTGCTGAAGATAGGCGGGCAGGCGGGCAAGACGCTGGTCATAGGGCACCACCGCCCGGCTGGCATGACCGCAGATGTTGCGGTGCCAGATGCCCACCAGCCCCAGCAGCACCGGCAGGTTCCGCCGCAGCGGCGCAGCGCGGAAATGGCGGTCCATGGCCGCGCCGCCTTCAAGGAAGCGGCGGAAATTCTCCGCCCCCACCGCCAGCATCACCGGCAGCCCCACCGGCCCCCAGACCGAATAGCGCCCGCCCACCCAGTCGGCATAACCGAAGACGCGATCGCCCGGCACGCCGAAGGCCGCCGTGCGCTCCGGCGCCGAGGACACCGCCGCCAGATGAAAACGCGCCGCTTCGCCCACTGCCGCACGCAGCCAGCGCAGGGCGGTTTCGGCATTGGTCATCGTCTCGACCGTGGTAAAGCTCTTCGACGAGATGATGACCAGCGTCCGCGCAGGATCCAGCCCGGCCAGGGTATCGGAAATCGCCGCCCCGTCCACATTCGACACGAAATGACAACGCGGCCCGTCATGCCAGGGCGCCAGGGCGCGGGTCGCCATTTCCGGGCCCAGATCGGATCCGCCGATGCCGATATTGACCACATCCGAGAACGGCGCCCCCCCGGCTGCCGCAATCCGGCCCGAACGCACGCCTTCGGCGAACCGTTCCATCCGCGCCAGCGTCTCGCGCACTCCGGAGCGGATGTCGGTGCCATCGACGATCAGCGGCCCGTCTCCGGGCGTGCGCAACGCCGTGTGCAACGCCGCCCGGCCTTCGGTGGCGTTGATCTTCTCGCCGCGGAACATGGCCTCGCGGCGGGCCTCGACCCCGGCGGCGCAGGCCAGATCGACCAGCAGATCCAGCGCCGCCCGGTCGATGTTGGTCTTGGAGAAATCCAGCAGCATCCCGTCGCTTTCGGCCGAGTAACCTTCGAACCGCGCGGGATCGTCGTCGAACAGCGAAAGGATGCGCCGGCTGGCGCTGCGCGCACGGTTTTCCTCCAGCGCCCGCCACAGCGGCGCCGTGGCACCCCCCTGATCCGTCCCCTGCCCCGTGCTCATACCGCCCCCTCCGCCTGCCGTCTCAACCCCGCCGCCTCGCGGGCGCGCATCTCGATCCCCCCCCAGTCCCCGGCCGCGATCAGATCGGGCGGCGCCACCCAGCTGCCGCCGACACAGGCCACATTGGGCAGCGCCAGATAGTCGCGGGCATTGCCCGGACCGATGCCGCCGGTGGGGCAGAACCGCGCCTGCGGCAGCGGCCCGGCCAGCGCCCGCAGCATGGCCAAACCGCCCGCCGCCTCGGCGGGAAAGAATTTCACCATGTCATGGCCGCGCTCCAGAAGCCCCATCACCTCGCCCGCCGTCGCCGCGCCGGGCAGAAGCGGCAGGGTTTCGTGCACACAGGTCTCAAGCAGCCGCTCCGTCGCCCCCGGAGAGACCCCGAACGCCGCCCCCGCCGCGCCGGCCGCGCGCACGTCCTCGGGGCTCAGCAGCGTGCCCGCCCCGACCACGGCGCCGGCCAGCCCCGCCATGGCCTCGATCGCCGCCAGCGCCGCGGGCGTGCGCAGCGTCACCTCGATCACCGGCAGCCCGCCGGCGATCAGCGCCTCGGCCAGCGGCCGGGCATGGGCGGCGTCATGGATCACCAGAACCGGGATCACCGGGGCAAGCGCGCAGATCGCGCGCATCCTTCCGCTGGCCGCCTGCGGCGTCAGGGTCATGGCGTCACTCCCCGAACAGGCTGGCGCCGGCCTCGGCCGACGAGACGTTGCGGCGGAAGACGGCGAACAGCTCGCGCCCCATGCCCGCCGCATGAGCCGAAAGGTCGGCCTCGGCCGGCGGACGCGCGGCGAAGCCCTCGGCCAGCACGTCGAGCCGCCCTGCTTCGGCATCCAGCCGCACCATGTCGCCGTCGCGCAGCTTTGCTATGGGCCCGCCGTCGAGCGCCTCGGGCGAGACATGGATGGCCGCCGGCACCTTGCCCGAGGCCCCCGACATCCGCCCGTCGGTCACCAGCGCCACCTTCAGCCCCCGCCCCTGCAGGATGGTCAGGATCGGGGTCAGGCTGTGCAGCTCGGGCATGCCGCAGGCCTTCGGTCCCTGAAAGCGCAGCACGATCACCACGTCCGAGGTGAATTCCCCCGCCCGGAAGGCGGCCTTGACCCCCTGAAGGTCGTGGAACACCCGCGCCGGGGCCTCGACGACACGGTGTTCGGGCGCCACCGCCGACACCTTGATGACCGCCGTGCCCAGCGAACCGGCAAGCCGCTTCAGCCCGCCGGTGGGCTGAAACGGATCGCCTGCCGGGCGCAGGATGCCGGGAGCAAGCGTATCCCGCGCGCCCTCTTCCCAGACCAGCGCGCCGTCCTTCAGCTTCGGCGCGCGCGTATAGGCGGCCAGGCCCGCCCCGGCCACGGTGCGGGTGTCGGGATGCAGCAGGCCGGCGTCCAGAAGCTCTGCGATCAGCCAGGCCATCCCGCCGGCGGCATGAAACTGGTTCACGTCGGCCAGCCCGTTGGGATAGACCCGCGCCAGCAGCGGGGTCACTTCGGACAGGTCGGAAAAATCCTGCAGGTCGAGCACGATCCCTCCCGCCCGAGCCATGGCGACAAGGTGGATCAGCAGGTTGGTCGAGCCCCCGGTGGCGTTCAGCCCGACGATGCCGTTGACGAAGGCGCGTTCGTCGAGGATCTCGCTGACCGGCGTGTAGTCCTGCCCCAGCGCGGTCATCGCCAGCGCCCGCCGCGCGCCTTCGCGGGTCAGCGCCTCGCGCAGTTCGGTGCCGGGGTTGATGAAGCTGGCGCCGGGCAGGTGCAGGCCCATGATCTCCATCAGCATCTGGTTGGTGTTGGCGGTGCCGTAGAAGGTGCAGGTGCCGGGGCCGTGATAGGCCGCCATCTCGGCCTCCAGAAGCTCCTTGCGGCCGATCTCGCCGCGGGCGAACTGGCGGCGCAGGCGGGCCTTTTCATCGTTCGGCAGGCCGCTGGTCATGGGTCCGGCCGGCAGGAACACCGCTGGCAGGTGGCCGAAGGCCTGGGCGGCGATCACCAGCCCCGGCACGATCTTGTCGCACACGCCCAGGAAGACCGCCGCGTCGAAAACGTCATGGGACAGCGCCACCGCCGCCGCCATGGCGATCACGTCGCGCGAGAACAGGCTCAACTCCATCCCCGGCGCGCCCTGGGTGACGCCGTCGCACATGGCCGGCACGCCCCCCGCCACCTGAGCGGTGGCACCGGCGGCGCGGGCGACTTCGCGGATGATGCGGGGGTAGTCCTCGTAGGGCCGGTGCGCGGACAGCATGTCGTTATAGGCGGTGATGATGCCCAGATTGGGCGCCCGCCCTTCGGCCAGCGCCGCCTGATCCGGCCCCGCCCCCGCATAGGCGTGTGCCTGCCCCGAGCACGACAGATGCGCCCGCGCCGGCCCCTTTTCGCGCGCCGCCGCCATCCGGTCGAGATAGGCCCGCCGTAGCGGCGCGCTGCGTTCGACAATTCGTCTGGTTACGCGGCGGACGGTTTCATTCAATGCCATGTCCTCGAATCCCGCTTTCTGCCGACGCGGCGTGACTGGCAGGCCACCAGGGCACGCCGGCGAATTTCCCCCCGATGGCGGCCGCTGGCAAGGGTGCGAGGAAACGGACTCATCCGAAAATTCCGTGTCCCGGTACCTTTCCCCCGGCGCGCCTGTCGCTCTATCATCCCGAAACCCGAGAAGAAAGAACAGTCCCGGGGCAGATGAACATACAGGCCGCAAGCCCGCACCGGGCACGGCGGACGGACATGCTGATGCAGCTGCCGCCTGAGCCTTCGGCCGTGACCGGCCGGCTGCGACCGTCAGGCCGAAAATCCGGCCCGGCGGTCACTTGATGATTCTGATCGCCGCCTGCATCTGGGAAAAGGCGATGAATTCGTAGCGGTCGCGCTCCAGCTCTTCGGTCAGGGCGCGGTATTCGCCCATCTCCCAGAAGGGATAGCCGATCAGCTCGTCAAACAGTACGATCGTGCCCTTCTGGAAACGCGACTTGGCCAGGGACAGGATCGTCTTCGCCGGCGAATAGGTGTCGGTGTCCACATGCAGCCAGGCAATCTTGCCCTTCTCCTTCTTGAAGAAGGCGGGCAGCGTGTCCTCGACCCAGCCCTTGGTCAGCACCACGTTCTTCTCCACCTCGGGCATGGCGCCCTTCAGGTCGAAGGCGCCCTCGCCCAGATCGACCCCGGCCCAGTCCTCGGAGAGGCCCTCGAAGCTGTCGAAGCCGAACAGGGTGCGGTCGGGGAAATGCCGCGCCATGGCGTTGATCGAGCGCCCCTTCCACACCCCGCATTCCATCAGGATGCCCTTGGCCGGGATCTGCGTGGCCAGCCACGGCCACAGGCGCTGCTTTCTGGGAAAGATCAGCGCGCCGGGGCCTTCGCGCTCGATGAACTCGGCCGAGCGCGCCGCCGCGCGGTGATGCAGGTGATCTATGGGGTTCTTCGACAATCCCGCTTCCATGTTCTTCTCCGTCAGTCCATCCGGGCGCGCGGCCCGCTGCGTTTCGTCAGGCGGTTTTCCTTGCCGCCTCGGGCGAGAGGCCCAGAATCTCTTTGCGCAGGGCCTCGTATTCGGGCTGCGCGCGCAGCTCGTCGATCCGCCGGCGGTGCCAGGCGACCGAGTCCGCCAGCAGACCGGCCAGCACCGGGTCACGGGCAATGCCGGCCATCTCGTCGCGCAGCGGCGCAAGCCAGCGGGTGATGGAGGTGTCCCTCTCGCCGCCCAGATTCATCCTGTTCCAGTAGTCCAACCCCATGATCTGGCGGTGGTGGTTGACCCGGCCCCGGTCCTTCTTGACCAGGTAACTGTCCACCGAGCGGGTTGCGTAATGGTTGATCTGCGCCACCTCGTAGGCGAAATGCCGCCGCGGCCGGGTGCGGGTGGCCGGATCGACCGGGCGGCCGTCGGGCATTCGCCAGCATATGCGGGCCAGAGCCTCGTCCGGGTGCACGGGACCATGGGTGCCGAAGCGCTCGATCTCGGGATGGGGACGGAACAGGGACTTGACGAAGCGCCGCTCCTGCCCGCCCTTTTCCACCGGCAGTTCGGCATCGGTATAATCCGCGATCACCGGGTTTTCGGAAAATTCCACCCGGCCGTCATTGGAAAACAGCCGCCAGGTCACCGGGATCACATCCGCCTCGGGCACCGCCGCCAGAAGATCGTCAAGCCGCCCCTCGCCGATCTTGATGTTGAGGAACTCGTCCACGTCCGACACCAGGATCCAGTCGGCCCGCGCCGTGGCCGGGTGGGTGAAGGCGTATTTCAGCGCGCTTTTCTGCGGCCCGCGGCGCAGCACCCTGTTGCGCTCGTGCGTGAGGATGCCCAGCTCGGACATCCGGTCGAGGATGGCGTCGGTGCCGTCGCTGCAATCATTGGTATAGACGAGGAAATGGTCGAAGCCGAGCAGCCGGTGATAGGCGACCCATTCGAGGATATAGGGCCCCTCGTTCTTCATCGCGGTGATGATCAGCGCGTGCTCATGGCCCGCCCGGCGCCGCTCAGCCCCCGCGCGCGGCGTTTTTTTTTCCGCCGCCGCGGATTTTGCCCCCCCGGCCTTCGTCCCTTCGCCCTGCGCCGCTGCCGCCCGGGCCTTGCCCGCGCCCTCGGGCAGGGGCGCGGCGGCATCGCCGAAGACGCGGTTCATGGTCTCGATCAGCCGCGGATCCTCCTCCAGCAGGGCGGGGTCGAAATCCTCGCGGTCATAGTCCCAGTTGCTGGTGATGCGCCGGAAATGCCAGAAGCCGAAATCCGGGTCGGTCGGGTCGCGGCGCGAGATGATCCGGTGGGTCAGCCAGGGCTTGCCGGCCAGCGGCCCGGTGGGGGCGACGCAGTATTTGCGGTTGACCTTGGGCCGCCCGTCGCGGCGGATGAAGCGGTGATCGGCGTGGCGCACCAGCCGCCCGCCCGCGGGCGCCTCGGCAAAGGCCCAGCGGCCGTCGATGCGCACATAGCCCTGTTCGGACTCCACCGTCGCATCGAAGATCGACCGCCCCGAGCGCGAATGCACCAGCTCGTCGATATCCACGTTCAGCACCGCCCGCGCCCGGCCCAGAAGACGCCTGCGGCCCAGCTCGACCATGGTCATGTGCAGGAATTTCGAGTTGAAATTGGTATTGCCCGCCCCCCCCGGCCCGAAGGGGAACCATGCCCGCACCAGCGCCACCTTCTCGATCCCCTCGACCGAGGCCATGGCCTGTTTGAGCTCGTCCATCGAATAGGCGGTGGAATGGTTGTCATAGAGCACCACTGCGTTGGCGCCGTGCTCGCGCACATAATAGCTCAGCCAGTCGCGGATCCACTCCAGCCGGTTGTCCTTGGAGATGGCATAGATGGTGTTGGTGCCCGCGAACACGTCGTGATGCACCGGGTTGATCTTCAGCGACCCCTCGAACAGCGGGTGCGAGAAGGCGATTTCCCGCGGCGTTTCCACCGGGTTGCGAAAGGTGACGGCATTGCCGCGCGAAAGCGCGTCGATGGAGCGGATCGGCACCGTCATGCCGTCGATGCGGAAGGTGGCCTGCTCGACCAGCGGCCGGAAGTTCAGAAGCGACGGGCAGGTCAGTACCACCTCGTCCCGTTCGGGGTCGAAATGGCAGTCATAGATCAGCGTGCGGAAATCATAGCGATTGTCGTAATTGGGATCGCGCTCTTCCCACGGGCCGATGCGGTCGCGCATCAACGACGGGTGATCCCCCTCGAACGCATATGAGGAAAGGGTGAGGTCGAGTATCTGCGAAGCCATCTGCCCAAATGCCTGTTGCCGCCCCGATTGTCCCCTTCTTGCCGGGGATTGCGGCGAGAATATGCCCATTGCGTGTATTTTGTAAACGATCCTGCGCCGGGGCGGGGCTGCTTGCGCCGCTCGGGCGGGTTTGGCACAGTGCCGGCATGAGCCCTTCCCCCCCAGCCCGCAACATCGTCGGCGTCACCTGCATCCGCGATGACGGGTCCTATCTGCTTGAATGGGTGGCCCACCACCTGCCGCTGGGGATAGACCATTTCCTGATCTTTTCGCATGACTGCACGGACGCCACGCCGGCGCTGCTGGATGCGCTTGAGGGGACAGGCGTGCTCACCCATGTGCCCTTTCGCCACGACGGCAAGGCCTCGGCCCAGTGGCAGGCGCTGAAGCTTGCCGGCGGCCATGAACGGCTGCGCGACGCCGATCGGGTGCTGGTCTTCGACTGCGACGAATTCCTGTGGCTGGCGCCCGGTGCCGGAACCCTGCCGGATCTGGTCGCCGGGATGGAGGAGGAATCCGGCCCCTGCGACGCGCTGGCCCTGCCCTGGCGGCTGTTCGGCTCGGGCGGAGCGCGGCGCCGGGCCGAGGGGATCACGCCGGAACGCTTCCTGCATGCGGCCCCGCCGGATCTGCATTTTCCCATCGCCCATCTGTTCAAGACGCTGGCCCGACCCGACCGCTTTGCCCGGCTCGGCGTGCACCGCCCGCGCGCCCGCCGCTCCGACCCGCCGCCGCGCTGGCTGGGGCCGGACGGGCAGGCGCTGGACGACCGCTTCGCCCGGCAGGATTCGCGCCTGACCCTCTACGGCACGCCGCGCGGGACCGAGAGGGTCGGGCTGAACCACTACTGCCTGCGCTCGGTCGAGGAGTTTCTGGTCAAGGCCATGCGCGGCCTGCCCAATCACATGGACCGGCCCGTGGGCCTCGACTACTGGGTCGAGCGCAACTGGAACACCCTGCGCGAGGAACGCATCCTGCCGATGCTGGAGGCCACGCGGGCGGCCATGGACGATCTGCTGGCCGATCCGGCGGTGCGGGCTGCCCATGAACGCTGCATGATGGACTGGCGCGCCCGCGCCAAGGCCGCGGCCTGGGACATGGAGAAGCTGCGCCTGGCGTGGAAGATCTCGCTTCTGGGCGAGAACCGCCCCCCCGAGCCGGCCCAGGCGATGGCCTATGTGATGCGCCAGAACGAGATCAGGAAGATGCAGGCATGACCGGGCCGGTGCTGACATTCCGGCGGCTGACCGGAGGCGGCCGCGAAGGGCTGGCGGTTCTCGATATCGTTTCCGGCCCGGGTGACGCCTGCGCGACCTGCTTCTTCACCCGCGCCACGGCGCCCGAGGCCGCCCGCGCCGCCCTCGGCGAAGTCCTCGCCGAAACTTCGGTCAACGGCGCCCCGATCCTGACCGTGCCGCGCCAGCAGGCCGCGCGGCTGGGCCCGGTGGCCGAGGCCGAACCGGCGCTCATGGCCGGGCGCAACGTGGCCATCGCCACCCGCAATGGCGAACCCGCCGGAACGGTCCTCGACTGGCTGCGCTGGCACCACGACCGTTTCGGCATGACCGGGGCGGTGATCTTCGAGCGCGCCCCTCCCGACGCCGAGCGGGCGGAATGGCAGGCGCTGGCCCGCGCCCTGGCGCAGGAGGAAATGGACATGCGGGTGGTGGTGGTGCACGCGCCGCTGCCACTGGGCGATCCGGCCCTGCCGGCCGAATCCCACCCCTTCTGCGTGCCCGAGGCGCCGGGCAAGGACCGGATGGGGCGCCCCGCCCCCGACCCCTGGCGCGCGCCGCTTTACGAGATGTCGATCTTCGACATCGCCCGCCGGCGCTTTCTGACCGAAGCGCGGGCGATTGCCAGCCTCGACCTGCACGACCTGCTGCGCCCGGTGCCGCGCCTGCCCTCGCCCTTCGAGCTGGCCGCCCGCGCCCCGGGCCATGTGATCGAGCTGGTGGGCCAACACGCCTATCCCTGGCGGGTGCGCAAGGGGCGTCCGCCCGGTTTCGGCGATCATGTCTGCGTGCAGTTCGACCGCCCCCAGTTCCGCCGGCGCTGGTGCGTGGCACCCGGCGGAATGCCCGAGGGCGCGGTGCTGAAATGCCTGCGCGTGGGGGGGATGCGCGCGGTGCAGCAATACCCCTTCTACCGCTGCATGGCGGTGCGCCACCCGGTGGAGAGCGTGGGCCGCATCGTGCCCAAATCGTCGCTGATCGAAAGCCCCGATCTGGTGGCGCTGGCCGAAGGCCCCCTGTCAGCCAGACCCGTCCGCGCGCCGCAGGTCGCGCTGGCCTCTCACGACCCTTCGGGCAACCGCACCGCCATCGTCACCACCATGAAGAACGAAGGCCCCTTCATCCTCGAATGGCTGGCCTATCACCGGGCCATCGGGGTGCGCGATTTCCTCGTCTATACGAACGACTGCACCGACGGCACCGATGCCTTCTTCGACCTGCTGCAGGAAAAGGGCATCGTCCGGCACCGCGACAACCCGTTCCGCGAGATGGGCCTGAAACCCCAGCACGCCGCCCTCCAGGCCGCCGAGAACGAAGAGGTGATCCGCGCCGCCGACTGGATCATCTGCATGGATGTGGACGAATACATCAACATCAAGGCGGGCGCGGGGCGGCTGGAGAACCTCTATGCCGCGGTGGGGGACGCCAACATGATCTCGTGCACCTGGCGGCTGTTCGGAAATGCCGATATCGACGAGTTCCGCGAGGACTTCACCATCGCCCAGTTCGATCGCTGCGCGCCGGAATTCGCCCCCAAGCCGCACCAGGCCTGGGGGTTCAAGACCCTGTTCCGCAATATCGGCATATTCAAGAAGCTGGGCGTGCACCGGCCCAAGGGATTGCAGCCGCAGCTCTGGGACAGGATCCGCTGGGTCAACGGGTCGGGCAGGCCTATGCCGCAGCACGAATACCGCAACGCCTGGCGCTCGACCACGCAGACCTGGGGCTATGACCTGGTGGCGCTGAACCATTACGCCGTGCGCAATGCCGAAAGCTTCCTGGTCAAGCGCGACCGCGGCCGGGTCAACCATGTGGACCGCGACCAGGGGCTGGCCTACTGGTTCCGCATGAACAACAATGCCGAGCGCGACACCTCGATCCAGCGGATGATCCCGGCCATGAAGGCCGAGTTCGACCGCCTCATGGCCGATTCCGACATCGCCGCGCAGCACCGGGCCTGCATCGCCGCCCACCGCGCCCGCATCGCCCAGCTCAAGGCCGATCCCGCGCAGCTGAAATTCTACCGCGAACTCTCCGGCGAACGGATGAAACGGCTGTCGCGGATGCACCGGCATTTCGGGGCCAACGTGTTCCTGCGCGGCCCCGAGGCCATCCCCGACGAGGTGGTCTGGGGCGATCACGACGACGACTATTTTTTCACCGTCGAACGCGGCGAAACCCGGCACTGAGTCCCTGCGGCGCGATTTGCGGTTGACGCGCAGGGAGCCGCCCACAATCATGCCTTCCGTATCTCAGGGAGGAGAAACGATGAAAATAACGAATGCTCTGGCGGGCCTTGCGCTTGCGCTCGGCTCGGCGATGCCGGCTTTTGCCGACCAGGTCACGGCGCGGATTTCGCTTCAGCTGCCGCTGAAAAGCCACCTTGGCCAGAACCTGCTGCTGTTCAAGGAAGAGGTCGAGAAGAACTCGAACGGCGACATCAAGGTCGAGATCTACGACAGCGCCCAGCTCTACAAGGACAAGGAGGTGCCGGCGGCCGTCGGTTCGGGCTCGATCGAAATGGGCGTGGCATCCCTGACCCGCTATGTGGGCGACATCCCGGCGGTGGACGTGTTCTACATGCCGTTCCTGTTCAACTCGGAAGAAAAGGTCCGCAAGGCGGTGGCGCCGGGCAGCGAAGTACGCGGGCCCATCGACGAGGCGATCAAGGGCACCGGCTCGACGGTGCTGTGGTGGCAGGCCTATGGCGGGGCGATCCTGCTGTCCAAGGGCGGCCCGATCAGGACGCCGGACGACATGAAGGGGAAAAAGGTGCGCGTCTTCGGCAAGACGCTGGGCGATTTCGTCACCGCCGTGGGCGGCGCACCGACGCTGATTTCGGGGTCCGAGCAGTATCTGGCCTATCAGCGCGGCACCGTTGACATCGGCATGACCGGCGTCTCGGGCGTCAAGTCGCGCAAGCTGTGGGAGGTCATGGACACGATCACCGTCACCAACCACGCCGACATCGAGTTCATCGTGGTCGCCAACAGCGAGTGGTGGAACGGGCTGTCCGAGGCCCACCGCAAGGTGATGATGGACGCCGCCCGCAAGGCCGAACTCGACGTGCGCGACCGGGTGGCCCAGATCGAGGCCGACGCCTATGCCGCCGCCAAGGAAAACGGCATGACCGTCTATTACCCGACGGCCGAGGAAATCGAGCTGTGGAAGAAGGCCTCGGCTTCGGTCTATGACAGCTACCGCCAGAAGGCGGGCGAGCTGGGCGCGAAGATCCTTTCCGCCGCCGAGAACTACTGAACCGCTCCCCGGGCCCGCCGCAACGACCGGGGCGGGCCTGGCCATCTCCTGCAAACCGAGAATGCAATGCAGCTTTTCGCCCGGTTCGTGACCGCACTGGCCTGGATTGCGGCGGTCCTCTTCGTGGTCGCAGGCTTCATGCTGACCTGGGAGGTCATGGCGCGCTACTTCTTCATCCGCCCGACCATCTGGGCGGCCGAGTTGAGCCAGATCTGCCTGATCTGGGGCTCGCTCATCGCCTCGCCCTGGGCGCTGCGCGAACGCCGGCACATCCGCATCACCGCCATCATCGCGCTGCTGCCGCGCCCGGCACGGCTGGCCGCCGATCTGGTTGCGATGCTGGCGGTGGCGGTCTTTTCCGCCGTGGTGCTGGTCTATGGCTGGGACATATTCCTCGACAGTTTCGAGCGCGGGCGCACGACGGGCTCGATGCTGGACCTGCCGGTGTGGATCGTCGAACTGGCAGTGCCTTTCGGCATGGCGGTGCTGCTGGCACAGGCGCTGATCGAGGCCGCCCGCGCGGCCCGCGGCGAAGTCGTCGCCGAAGGAGAGCACGACTGATGACGGTTCTGGTCATCCTCGCCGCATTGTTCGCGCTGCTTCTGTTCGGCGTGCCGGTGGCCTTTTCGCTGGGCCTGCTGGGGCTTTCGATGCTGGTGCTGGGCGGGTTCTCGCCGCTGATGGCGCCGCAGGCGGTGCTGTCCACGCTGGACGGGTTCATCCTGCTGTCGGTGCCGCTGTTCCTGTTGATGTCCAACGTGTTGCTGCGTGGCGGCGTGGGGCGCGACCTTTACGCCGCGGTGCAGGCCTGGGTCGGGCACTGGCCCGGAGGGCTGGCGGTGGCGACGGTCATCTCCTGCGGGCTGTTCGCGGCGATTTCGGGGTCTTCGGTGGCCACCGCCGCCACCATCGGCACCGTGGCCATCCCCGAGATGATCTCGCGCGGCTACGAGCGGCGCTTCGTCTATGGCCTGCTGGCGGCAGGGGGGACGCTGGGCATCCTGATCCCGCCCTCGATCCCGATGATCGTTTACGGCTTCGTCACCGAGGAATCGGTGATTGCGCTGTTCCTCGCCGGTATCGGCCCGGGCCTTGCGCTGCTGGTGATGTTTTCCGCCTATGCCATGTTTCACGCCGCCCGCAGCGGCATGGGCCGGGCCCCGCGCGCCAGCTGGCCCGAACGCTGGCGCGCCACCGCCCGCGCCCTGCCGTCCATGGCCCTGGCGGCGCTGGTGGTGGCCGGCATCTACACCGGAGCCTTCACCCCGACCGAGGCCGCCGCCATCGGCTTTGCCGCCGCACTGTTCATCACCGCCGTCGTGCTGCGCACGCTGAGCTGGGCCGCGTTTCGCGACGCGGCCCGCGATTCGATGTCCACCACGGTGGCGATCCTGCTGATCATCGCCGGTGCCAAGATTTTCGGCAAGGCGATCACGCTCTACCGCATTCCGCAGGACATCAGCGTCTTTCTCTCCGACAACGTGACCACCCCGGCGATCTTCGTGCTGCTGGTGGCGGGGATTCTTCTGGTGATGGGGCTGGTGCTGGAGGCGCTTTCGATGGTCCTCATCATGACCCCCGTCCTGCTGCCGGCGGCCATGGCCATGGGGTTCGACCCGATCTGGTTCGGGGTGTTCATGGTCATCATGGTCGAGGCCGCCCTGATCACCCCGCCGGTGGGGCTGAACCTGTATGTCATCCAGTCGGTGGCGCGCTCGACGCTGGGCGAGGTGGCACGGGGGGCGATTCCCTTCCTGCTGCTGATGTTCGTCTGCGTGCTGGTGCTGTATCTCTTCCCCGATCTGGCCCTTTACATCCCCTTCAAGCTGTGAGGCCCGGCCATGCCCGACACCCCCTCGCCCGCCGCCCGCCTGCGCGCGCTGCTCGACCAGCCGAAGCTGCACCTCATGCCCTGCGCCTATGACGCGCTGTCGGGAAAGCTGATCGAGCAGGCCGGCTTCGAGCTGACCTTCATGACGGGCTTCGGCGCCTCGGCCAGCCGCATCGGCGCCCCCGATCTGGGGCTGATGAGCTATGCGGAGGTTCTGGACCAGGCCCGCAACATCGCCGCCGCGCTGCACATACCGCTGCTGGCCGATGGCGACACCGGCTATGGCAACGCGATGAATGTGCGCCGCACGGTCGAGGGCTTCGCCCGCGCCGGCTGCGCGGCGGTGATGATCGAGGACCAGCTGGCCCCGAAACGCTGCGGCCACACGCCGGGCAAGGCGGTCGTGACCCGCGAGGAGGCCTTCGACCGCATCCGCGCGGCGGTTGACGCCCGCGACGAGGGCGCCGATATCCTGATCCTCGCCCGCACCGATGCCCGCCACGAACACGGGCTGGCCGAGGCGCTGGAGCGGGCGCGGATGTTTGAGCGCCTCGGCGCCGACATCATCTTCGTCGAGGCCCCCCGTTCCGAGGCCGAGATGCGCGAGATCTGCGCCGCCACCGAAGCCCCCAACATGGCCAATATCGTCGAGGGCGGCGAAACCCCCGACCTGCCGCCCGAGGCGCTGGAAGAAATCGGCTACCGCATCGCCGCATATCCGCTGACGCTGATGGCGGCGGCGATGCAGGCGATGGTCGAGGTGCTTGAGGCGATGAAGGCGGGGCGCCCACGCGACAACCTGATGGGTTTCGCCGAACTGCGCCGCCGCATCGGGTTCGAGGACTATTACGAGACCTCCCAACGCTATGCCAGCGCCGCCCGACCGATGGGCGAAGGCGGGCAGCGCCGCAACTGATCCCGGTCAGCCCCGCCCTGCGTCCCCGTCCGGCCCCTCCGGCCCGGCCAGAACGGCGCTCAGCGCATCGGCGCATTCATGCACCGCGGGCAGGGCGGCCTCGACATCGAGATCCTCCATCGCCACCACGCCGACGCAGGCCTCGAAGGCGCCGGCCCCGCCGCGCCGGATGCGGCGCAGGGGGCTGGCCACCCCCACCGCGCCGGCCTGCAGCTCGCCCCGGGTCACCGCATGACCCCGGCGGCGGGCCATGCGCACCGCTTCGCTGTCGCCGGGGGCTTCGGGGCGGCCGGCCAGAATGGCAATCCCCGCCGCCCCCAGGTGCAGCGGGTGGCGGCTGCCGACCCGATAGCCCACCCGCAGCAGCCGCGCGCCCGGCTCGGCCACCTCGACCGCCACGCTTTCATCGCCCTCGGCCACCGACAGGAAGGCGGTGGCGCCGGCATCCCGCGCAAGGCGCTCAAGATGCGGGCGCGCCAGCTGCCGCAGATGCGGCGCGAACCGCCCCTCCAGCGCCAGCACCCCGGCCCCCAGATGTAGCCTGCCCCCGGGGCGGCGCACCACCAGCCCATGCAATTCCAGCGTCGCCACGATGCGATAGGCAATCGCCCGATCAACGGAAAGATGCGCCGCGATATCGGCCACGCTCAGCCCGGCCGGGGCATCGGCCACCGCCTTCAGCGCCCGCAGGCCGCGGTCGAGTGTCTGCAGAACGGTCATGGCGGCAACCTGCGCTCGGGTCCCGGAAACTTGACAGCCTGGGACGGGGTGGCGATAAATTTACCGATAAACGTAAATCCTAGTGCGATAATCGTCAATATCCGAACAGGAGCCGCCCCATGGCCCAAGATATCTGCCCTGCCGCCCCGCACGGCCTGTCCCCCACCGGCTGCCCGGTCTCGGCGCGGGCGGCGGCCTTCGACCCGTTCGAGGGGCCCTATCAGGCCGATCCGGGCGACGCGCTGAAATGGGCGCGCGAGGAAGAGCCGGTCTTCTACAGCCCCGAGCTCGGCTACTGGGTGGTGACGCGCTACGAGGACGTGAAGGCGGTGTTCCGCGACCCCGTCCTGTTCTCGGCCTCGATCGCTCTGGAAAAGATCACCCCCGCCCCGCCGCAGGCGCAGGAGATCCTGAAGAAATACGGCTATGCCATGGAACGGACCATGGTCAACGAGGACGAGCCCTGGCACATGGAGCGCCGCCGTCTTCTGATGGATGCCTTCCTGCCGGAAAACCTTGCCCGCCACGAACCCATGGTGCGCCGGCTGGCGCGGCAATACATGGACCGCTTCATCGACCGCGGGCGGGCGGATCTGGTGGCCGACATCTTCTACGAGATCCCGCTGACGGTGGCGCTGCATTTCCTTGGGGTGCCCGATGACGGCGCCGAAGAGCTGCGCCGCTTTGCGGTGGCGCACACGCTGAACACCTGGGGCCGGCCGACCCCCGAGGAGCAGCTGGAAATCGCCGAGAATGTGGGCCGCTTCTGGCAGAAGGCGAACGAAATCCTCGACCGCATGATCGCCGATCCCACGGGCGAGGGCTGGATGTATGACACCGTGCGGATGCACCGCGCGCACCCCGAGATCGTCACCGAAAGCTACATGCGCTCGATGATGATGGCGATTCTGGCTGCCGCGCACGAGACCACCTCGAACGCCACTGCCAATGCCTTCTGGACGCTGCTGTCCGACCGTCCCGCCTGGGAGGAGATCTGCGCCAACCCGCATCTCATCCCCTCGGCGGTCGAGGAATGCCTGCGCATGGCGGGCTCCATCGTCGCCTGGCGGCGCATCGCCACCGCCGAGACGCAGCTGGGCGGGGTGACGATCCCGAAGGGCGGCAGGCTGCTGCTGGTGCAGGCCAGCGCCAACCGCGACCGGCGGCACTGGGAAAATCCCGACGAGGTGGACATCTACCGCGACAATGCGGCCGAGCATCTGACCTTCGGCTATGGCGCCCATCAGTGCATGGGCAAGAATATTGGCCGGATGGAGATGCGCGTGTTCCTCGACGAATTCACCCGTCGCCTGCCTCATATGCGGCTGGTGCCGGGGCAGCGGTTCGAGAACCTGCCCAACGTCTCGTTCCGCGGCCCGGCGCGGCTGCTGGTGGAGTGGGATCCGGCGGAAAACCCCGAGCGGCACGACCCGTCGCTGCGCGAGCGTTTCAACTCTTTCCCGATCGGGGCGCCGGTGCGCGACGACATCCTGCGGCAGGTGGTGGTGCGCGAGGTGATCGACGAGGCCGAGGGGATCAGGCGGTTCGTCCTGGCCGACCCGCGTGGGCGGGCGCTGCCGAAATGGACCCCCGGAGCGCATGTGGATCTGGTTGCCGGGGGCTGGCGGCGCAAATATTCGCTGTGCGGCGAGGCGGCGGAGCGAGCCACGCTGAGCGTGACCATCCAGCGCGAAGAGCACGGAGAAGGTGGATCGAAGCATTTTCACGACTCAGTGCGGCCGGGCGACGTGATCCACATGGCCGGGCCGAAGAACCATTTTCCGCTGGACGAGACGGCGGATTCCTACGTTCTGGTCGCAGGCGGCATCGGCATCACGCCGATCCTGGCCATGGCCGACCGGCTGCGGGCGCTCGGGCGGCCCTATCGGTTGCACTATTGCGGCGCGTCGCGGCGGCGCATGGCTTTGCTGGATCGTGTCATCCGCGATCACGGCACGGCGGCCACACTGCATGTGAAGGACGAAGGCACGCGGCTGGACATGCGCAAGGCGCTGGTCGATGTCGGGCCGGGCCGGCAGGTTTATGCCTGCGGTCCCGACAGGATGCTGGAGGAATTGCAGGACCTGGCCCGGAACTGGCCCGAAGGCACCCTGCATTTCGAATATTTCTCGCCCGCAGGGGCCGGGCTGGACCCGGAGCGGGAACATGCCTTCGAGGTGGTCCTGGCGGATTCCGAACTGACCGTGACCGTGCCGCCCGACCGGACCGTGCATGAGGTACTGACCGCTGCCGGCATCGACGTTTCGAAGGATTGCGGCGAAGGCCTTTGCGGAACCTGCGAGGCACGGGTGATCGAGGGCGAGGTGGACCATCGCGACCGGGTTCTGTCGCGCGCCGAACGGGCGGCAGGGGAGCGGATGATGACCTGCTGTTCGCGCGCGAAGGGCGAACGTCTGGTGCTGGCGCTCTGAGTCCCGCCCCGGCGGCAACGCCAATCAGGGGGCTCTGCCCCCTCGGCCCTGCGGGCCTCACCCCCAGAGTATTTTTCGGCAAGAGGAAGGAACAACCTTTCGGGGCACGCCCGGTTTTGTCTTGATTTGCCACCTGTGAGCCGGCACTGCTCTTGCACAATGGCCGACCCGAACCTATTCAATTCAAACTGAACCGTTCAGTTCAAGGATTGCCGAGATGATGACCCGGTTACTGTCGGCGTGGCACAACCGCTCTGGAAGGATCGCTGCGTGGCGACAGGGGGCGGCTGTCCTGTTCGCGCTGCTGACAGCGCCGGCGCTGTGGGCCGAACCCCCGCTGCCCGTTCCGGTGCTGACCGTGCAACCGGTCGAGAACCGCTCGGTCCTGTCCCTGTCCGGCGAGATTGTCGCCCGCGACGAAACCCGCCTGTCCTTTCCGATGGGTGGGCGGATTCTCGATGTCGCGGTGCGCGAAGGCGACCGGGTCGAGGCCGGGCAGGAACTGGCGCGACTCGAATCGGTGCAGCAGGAGCAGGCTCTGCGCGAAGCCGAGGCCGCGCTGGAAGCCGCGCTGGCCGATCTGCAGCAGGCGCGGGAGGAGTTTCGCCGACAGGACCAGTCGCTCCGGCGGGGGGCCACGACCCGCATTCGACGAGACGAGGCGGAACGGCGCTTCCGCATCGCCGAAGCCGGGGTGGATCAGGCACGGGCCAATCTGAACCGCGCGCAGAAGACTTATGACGACACGTTCCTGCGTGCGCCGGTGGCCGGGGTGGTGACCGACCGGCTGGCCGATCCCGGCGAGGTTGTCGCCGCTGCGCATCCGGTTCTCACGCTGGCCTCGGGCGAGGGGCTGGATGCCGTGTTCGACGCCCCCGAAACCCTACCGGCCGCCGCATTGTCGGACCCGGTGATCCGGCTGGAACTGATCGACAGGCCGGAGATTGCCTTTACCGGGCGACTGCGCGAGATTTCGCCTCTGGTCGATCCGCGCAAGGGCACCGTCCAGGTCAAGATCGGCGTTCGCGATGCGCCTGCCATCGTCCGGTTCGGAGATGCAGTGCGGGGCATGATCGAACTTCGCGGGCCCCCACGCATCAGGGTGCCGGCATCGGCGCTGTCCGCCATCGGCCACGGCCCCGCGGTCTGGATTCTGGACGAAACCGGCTCTGCGGTTCGGCCGGTGCCGATACGGATCGAACGGTTTTCCGACGGTGACGTGATCATCGCCGAAGGGCTGGCGCCGGGCGACAGGGTGGTGACCGGGGGCACGCAGCTTCTCTACCCCGGCCGGGCCGTGCGCGCACAGGAGGAAGGCCGATGAACCGCGCGATCATGCTTGCCCTTCTGCTGTTTTCCATCGGCACTCTGCCGGCGCTGGCCGACGGACATCCGCGCCCGGTCCTGAGCGAGATCGTCGGCGAACGGGCGCAGGCGGCGCGGAACTTCGTCGGCACCGTCACCGCCAGGGTCGAGGCCGATCTGGGCTTTCCCCTCTCGGGGACCATCGCCGACCGGCCGGTGGATCTGGGCAGCGTGGTCGAAGCCGGCGACATCCTGGCACGGCTCGACCCGGAATCGCTCGAGGCCGCGGTGTGGGCGGCGAAGGCCGGTGTCGTGGTGGCGGCGAACCGGAACAAGTCGGCTGCCGACGCCCTGAACCGGACCCGGACGCTGTTCCAACGTGGCGACCTGAGCAAATCACGACTGGAAGCGGCCGAACGCGAGGCCGTCGCGACCGAGGCGCGGCTGCGGCAGGCCCGCGCGGCGCTGGTGCAGGCGCAGGATCGGCTGACCTCGGCCGTCCTCCGCGCGCCCCATGACGGGGTCGTGACCCGGGTTTTTGCCGATCCCGGCGCGGCGGTGTCGGTCGGTCAGCCGGTGATACGACTGGCCGGCACCGGCGACCGCGAAGTGGTGATCGACCTGAGCGAAGCGGAACTGAGCGCCCTGCCCCCGGGCGCCGAACTGCTGGCGAGGCTTCTCGTGGCCGACGATCACGTGGCCCGCATCCGCCTGCGTTCGGTGGATCCGGTGACCGACAGTGACACCCGGACGCGCCGCGCGCATTTCGCCCTGATCGAAACCCCGCCCGAGTTCCGGCTGGGCGCACTGGTGCGGGTCGAACCGCCGGCATCCGGCGGCCGGGTGCTGACCTTGCCGGTGACGGCGCTGTTCGACGGTCCGCAGGGTCCGAGCGTCTGGATCGTCTCGGGGTCGGAGCGGAGGGTGCGCGCCGTGCCGGTGGAAACGGGTGCCGATCTGGGCGGGCGGATCGTCATCACCGCCGGGCTGAAGCCCGGCCAGGAGGTGGTGATCAAGGGCGTCCACTCCATCGAGGAAGGCCATCAGGTCGGCCCCCGCCTGACCGGCCCGGGAGAATGACAGGATGAAGACCCGTTTCAACCTTTCCGACTGGGCGCTGCGGCACAGGTCACTGGTCTGGTACCTGATGATCGTCAGCATGGCCGCCGGCATCATGGCCTATGTCGATATCGGCCGCGAGGAAGACCCCGACTTCACCATCAAGACCATGGTGATTTCCGCGGCGCTGCCGGGGGCCACTGTGGAAGAGACGCTCGACCAGGTGACCGAGCGGATCGAGAAGAAACTGCAGGAGGTGGACGAGCTCGACTTCACCAAGTCCGTCACCTGGCCGGGCCGGACCATCGTTTACGTGAATCTCCTGCCGACCACGCGGGGCGCGCGCATCCCCGCCATCTGGCAGCAGATCCGCAACATGATGAACGACATTCGCGGCGAGTTTCCGCCCGAATTCGCGGGCTTCCGGTTCAACGATCGGTTCGGCGACGTGTTCGGCAACCTCTACGCCTTTACCTCGGACGGGTTCTCCCCGCGCGAATTGCGCGACCTGGTCGAAGACGTGCGCCGCGAGATCGAACAGCTGGACGATGCCGGCAAGGTGGTCATCTACGGCGACCGCGAAGAGGTGATCTATCTGGACTTTTCGCCCGAGAAACTGGCCGCGCTCGGGGTCAACCAGCAACAGGTGCAGGCGACTCTGGCAGCGCAGAACGCCATCGTTCCGGCCGGGGTGATCGAAAGCGGGCCGGAACGGATACTGGTGCGCGTCGGCGGCCAGTTCGAAAGCGACAAGAGCCTTGAGGACGTGAACCTGCGGGTCGGCGACAGGTTCTTCCGTCTCACCGATGTCGCCACCATCCGGCGCGGCTACAAGAGCCCGGCCTCGGAGATCGTCCGCTATGACGGGCAGGAAGCGATCGGCCTGGGCGTGGGCATGCGCAAGGGTGCCAACATCATCGAATTCGGCAAGCAGCTGGACCGGGTGATCGAACGCGCCCGCGCCAACCTGCCGGTCGGGGTGGACATCCACAAGGTGTCGGATCAGCCGAAGATCGTCGAGGAAGCCGTGGGCCATTTCACCCGCGCGCTGGTCGAGGCGGTGGTGATCGTGATGCTGGTCAGCCTTGTCGCAGTGGGCCTGCGCGCAGGGCTGGTGGTGGTGGTGGCGGTGCCGCTGACGCTGGGGATCACCTTCGTGGTGATGTATTACACGGGCTTCACGCTGCAGCGGATTTCGCTGGGTGCGCTGATCATCGCGCTGGGCCTGCTTGTGGATGATGCGATGATCGCCGTCGAATCCATGATCTCGCGGCTGGAGAAGGGCGAAACCCGGCACGAGGCGGCCTCGTATGCGTGGCGCACCATCGCGCTGCCGATGCTGTCGGGAACGCTGATCACCACCGCCGGCTTCATCCCGATCGGGTTGAACAATTCGGCCGCCGGCGAGTTCACCTTCTCGCTGTTCGTGGTGATCGCCGTTTCGCTTCTGGTCAGCTGGATCGTGGCGGTGCTGTTCAGCCCGCTTCTGGGGGCCACCTTCCTGCCCCGCGCCCTGAAGCACGCGCATACGGGACCGGGGCGCGCCATGCGCGGCTTTCAGGCGGTGTTGCGGCTGGCGATGCGGTTTCGCTGGCTGACGGTGATCGCCACGCTGGCCGCCTTCGGTGCCAGCATCTACGGGATGCGATTCGTCGAACAGCAGTTCTTTCCCGACTCGGACCGGACCGAGCTCATCGTCAACATGACCCTGCCGCAGAATGCCTCGATCGCGGAAACCGACCGGCAGGTGGCGCGGATGGAGGCCGCGCTGAAGGGCCGCGGCGAAGTCGCCTACTGGTCGGCCTATGTGGGGCGTTCGGCCCCGCGCTTCCTGCTGCCGTTCGAGCCGAAGACACCGGCTCCCAATTTCGGGCAGATCGTGATCCAGACCACGGGGCTTGAGGCCCGCGACCGGTTGCGCGCGGATCTCAGGAAGATCGCCGCCGAAGACTTCGCCGGCATCGACGTTCTGGTGAAGCTGCTCGACATCGGCCCGCCGGTGGGCCGGCCGGTGCAATACCGGGTTTCGGGCCCCGATATCGACCGGGTGCGCGACCTGGGGCGCGAGCTTGCCGCCGTGATCGCCCGCGACGACCGGCTGGAAAGCATCGCGCTGGACTGGAACGCCCCGGCCCGGCAGGTGCGGGTCGAGATCTTCCAGGACAAGGCACGGCAGCTGGGCATTACCGCCCGCGACATCGCCACGGCACTTTACGCGATCTATGACGGGGTTGCCGTGACCCGGCTGCGCGATGCGACCTATCTCATCGATATCGTGGCGCGCGGCGAACGCGAGGCTGCCACGTCGATCGAGTCGATCCTCAACCTTCAGATCCACGTGCCCGGCATCGGCGCGATTCCGCTCTCCGGCATCGCCGAATTCCGCTTCGAAACCGAACAGCCGATGGTGATTCAGCGAAACCGGATGCCGACGGTGACGGTCGAGGCCGCGCTGGCCACATCCGACCAGCCGGCAACGGTGGTCCGCGACCTGGCGCCCGAGATCGAGGCCTTCCGCGCCCGCCTGCCCGAAGGCTACCGCGTCGAGCTGGGCGGCTCGGTCGAGAAAAGCGCCGAATCGCAGGCGCCCATCGCGGCCGTCGCGCCGCTGATGATCCTGATCATCGTCACGCTGGTGATGGTGCAGATGCAGAGCTTTCGCATCGCCTTCATCGTGCTGTCCGTGGCACCGCTGGGCCTGACCGGAGTGGTGGCGGCGCTGCTGGCGGCAAGGGCGCCGCTGGGCTTCGTGGCGATTCTCGGCGTTCTGGCGCTTGGCGGCATCCTGATCCGCAACTCGATCATCCTCGTGGACCGGATCGAAGCCCTGCGGGCCCGGGGCGTCGCCGCATGGGACGCGGTGTTCGAGGCAACCAGCACCCGCGCCCGGCCGATCGTGCTGACGGCGGCGGCGGCCAGCCTGGCCCTGATTCCGATCTCGCGGCAGGTGTTCTGGGGGCCGATGGCCTATGCGCTGATGGGCGGGATCATCGCCGGCACCGCGATCACCCTGATCTTCGCACCGGCACTCTATCTGGTGGTGTTCCGCGTGAAGCGGCCGTCATGAGCGCGCGACCGGCGTATATGCGAATCGTCCCGGCCACCGGAGACGGAACGAAGACGAGACTTGGCCGCGAGATCTTGCGCGGCGCTCTCCTCATGATTGCAGACACTTTCCCCTGCTGGAAGCCTTTTCGGGACAGTTCCCGCCGAATTTACCAAATCTCAGATTGACCCGTGACACGGGCCTAATTGCTCGTTAGAAATTCATTAACAATCTGTTTCTCGCGCTGCCGCGCATTTCATCGAGCCTATCAACCAGGGTCCGCAAGGGGATTTTTGAATGCTTCTTGCCGTTTTTTCCACCTTTGCCATCTCCCTGTTCGCCTGTTTCCTCGTCATTTTCTCCGGCAGGACCAGCGTGGGCACACATTTCCAGCGAACCGACCTGCTTGCCCGGCAGGCAGCCCATGTCAGACCGACACCGCGCATCGGCGGTCTGCCCCTGGCCGCGTCGGTGGTGCTTGTCTCGGTCCTGATCGGTTCGGGGCTGCTTGACCACCATTCCGCCGTCATCCTGTTCTCGGCTCTGCCGGTATTCCTTGTCGGCCTGCGCGAGGACATGTACCGCGACGTAAGCTCGAAGGCCCGTTACGGCGCCGCGATCCTGTCGGGGTTTCTCGCGCTTTCGCTGCTGGGCTTCTGGATCGACCGCGGCGCCCCGGACTGGTTCGGCGCACTCATGGCCGTTGCCCCGATCGGCATCGCCCTGACCGTCTTCACCACCGCCAGCTACAGCCATGCCTTCAACCTGATCGACGGGTTGAACGGGCTGTGCTCGGGCACGTCCATCCTGATTGCTTCGGGCCTGGCGGTCGTGGCCTTGCAATCCGGGCACCCGGAATTCGTGCCGCTGCTGATGATCATCGCGGCTGGCCTGAGCGGCTTCTTCCTGTGGAACTTCCCCTTCGGGCGCATCTTCCTCGGCGATGCCGGCGCCTATTCGATCGGGCATATCCTGTCCTGGATCGGGGTTGCGCTGATCGCCACCACCACCGATGTCTCGCCCTGGGCGATCATGCTCATCTTCTTCTGGCCGCTTGCGGATACGCTTTTTGCCATCTACCGGCGCGCGAGTTCGGGCCAGCCCATCGATCAGCCCGACCGGATGCATTTCCACCAGCTCGTGATGCGGGCCCTGCAGATGACGATCCTCGGCCGCAACGCCAGGGAAAAGGCCAACCCCCTGGCAACGCTTGCCCTTCTGCCGCTGATCGGCATCACCGTCGCAACCGGCGTCGTGTTCTGGGACAACGACGCCGCGGCCGGGATAGCACTGGTCGTCTATGCGGTTCTGTTCGTCGGCCTGCACCGCGTCCTTCGAATCGCCGCCCGGCAGATGCGCCTGCGCCTGGCCCGGCGGAGGGCCCGGACATGAGCGCCTCTCCCGGCGCCGGCCCGGCCCCCTTCTGGTGCCTCGCGCAGCTCAAGCCGAACGGCCTGAACCTCGCACTGAGGAACCTTGCCCGGCAGGGATTCGAGACCTTCGCGCCGCGGCTGACGATCACGCGCCGCCACGGGAAGCGGTTTCGCGGCGCCAAGACGCTGCTGTTTCCCGGCTACGTCTTCGTTGAAACCGGATCCTCCCCCGGCCGCTGGCGTGCGATCAACAGCACACTGGGCATCGCCCGCCTCGTCCGATTCGGCGACAGCGCCCCGGCGCGGATCTCGCCCGAGCTGATCGAGAGCCTGCGCCTGCGCTGCGACGAGGCCGGCCTGCTCCAGCCGATCGCGGAGCTGGAGGCGGGCGATCAGGTCAGACTTCTGCGCGGCCCGTTCGCGGATTTCGTCGCCACGGTCGAAAAGGTCGAACCCGACCGCCGGGTCTGGCTGCTGATCGACATGCTCGGCCGACAGACGCGGCTGGCCGCAGCCGTGGGGGACGTGACCGCGGCGTGATCCCGCTGCGCCCTTTGTGCAGCACTTTTGCCGCATGATCGCCCGAAACGGACACAAGTCTTTGTCTTTGCACAAGGTCATGGTAGGTTTTACCGGTGTGCCCGTGGGCAATCGGGCCGGGCAATTGTCTTTCATCGGCGAATTCGCCGAGCGGATGATCGCCAATTCCGATTTCCCGTGGGCCGGCAGAAAATACCGGCGCTCCGAAAAACATGCGGCAAAAGCATGACGGCGGGCCGGGGCAGGTTTTGAATCGAGATCGGGTAGAAAAGAAATATGAAGTGGAAAAATCTGGCTACGGCCCTGCTGCTGTCGGGCTGCGGTGCGGTCTATTTTTCGCCGCAGGTATCGGAGGGTGTCGATGAATCGGGCACGACGGTGCGGGTCGTGCCGCTGACGCCTGAAACGGTTCTGACTGCCAACAGCGAACCTTACGCGCCAAGACAACTTCCCGCTGCCTTCTTCGCCTCGGCCGGGAGCGCCGGGGGCATGAAGGGTGCCGGCGCCCTGCCCGATCCGGCCTATGCCCCCGAAACGCGCCCGCCCGCGCTGGAAACCCGCATCCCGCCCGAACCGGAACGTCGACCCTACCGCATTGGCGTCGAGGACGAATTGCGGCTGGCCACGCCCAAGACCGGCTCGACCGTCGAGGAACTCACCGGCCTTCTTGCCAAGGAAACCAGCCGCCAGGGCTATCGCGTGCAGGATGACGGAGCCATCTCGATCCCCGATGTCGGCCGCGTCATGGTCGCCGGCAAGACGCTGGAAGAGGCCGAGGACGCGATCTTCAACAAGCTTGTCGAGGTAGGGCTGAACCCGGTCTTCAGCCTCGAGGTGACGGGCTTCAACTCGCAGAAGGTGACCGTGGGCGGCGCGGTTACGAAACCCACCGTGGTGCCGATCCGGCTGTCTCCGCTGTCGCTGTCCGAGGCCCTGAACGCGGCCGGCGGCGTGGCGCTGAAGGATCTGGATTACGCATCCATCCGCATCTACCGGGACGGCAAGATCTATCAGATCCCGGTCAAGGAACTCTACCGGCGCGGCCAGTTGCAGAAGCTGACGCTGGTCGATGGCGACAGCATCTTCGTGGATACCGATTTCGAGATCGACAAGGCCGCAGGCTATTTCGAGCAGCAGATCCGGCTTGCCGAGTTCCGTCAGAAATCACGCAAGGACGCGCTGGACGCCCTGCGGACCGAGGTCGATCTTCGCCGCGCGCAGCTTGAAGAACTGCGCCGGAACTTCAAGGAACAGCTGGAACTGGACGCGATCGAGCGCGACTATGTCTATATCGCCGGAGAGGTGAACGAACAGACCCGGCTGCCGCTGCCCTTCAACCGCAAGGCGACGCTGGCCGATGCGCTCTACAAGGATGGCGGCGGGATCTTCACCCGCACCGGTGACCCGCGGCAGATCTACGTCCTGCGCGCCTCGTCCAACCCGGCGGAACTGGGCAGTGTCACCGCCTGGAAGCTGGACGCAACCAATGCCGGCAACCTGATACTTGCCACGCGGATGGAGCTGCGGCCCAACGATATCGTGTTCGTGGCCGAACAGCCGATCACCCGCTGGAACCGTGTCCTGACCCAGCTTGGGCCGTCGATCGTGACCAACGCGGTCGCCTCGGCCGCAAATTGACGACAGGGGCGGTGACCAACAGAAATGGGCCCGGCGGTTTCCGCCGGGCCCTTTGCGTTCATCCGGTCCTTCCGGATGTGCGGCTCAGTTGTTGTAGTATTTTCGCCCGTATCCGGCATAGGCGCCATACTTGCCGCCATAGCCATAGCGCTTCATCCCCTTGGCGCTGATCTGGTTCAGCACGAGACCCGACGGGCGAATGTTCACCGATTCGAACATGCGGATGGCCTCGACGATCTGGCCGGTCTCGGTCGAATCCCATTTCACCGAGAACACGATGGCATCCACCTGCTGGGCGATGGTGCGCGCATCGGGCACCACCAGAACCGGGGGCGTGTCGATCACGATAACGTCGTAGAGGCCCCGCGCCTCTTCAATCAGTTGCGCAAACCGGTCCGAGGAAAAGATGTCGGCGGCGTTCACGCTGGTCTTTTCGGCGCGCAGGACATCGGCATTGACCAGTTGCGACCGCTGCACCACCTCGCTCAGCGCCCTGTTGCCGGTCAGAACCGTCAGCAGCCCCTCGCCCGATGCGGTTTCGGGCAGGTAGCGCGAGAAAACCTGCCGGCGCAGGTCGCCTTCGATCACAAGCACCCGCCTGCCGAGACCAGCAAAGCTTTGCGCCAGGCCCAGCGTGAGCGTGGTCTTGCCCTCGCCCGGAACCGACGAGGTCAGCATGATGACCCGTGGCGGCGAATCCACGTCGGAATAGAGGATCGAGGTGCGCAGGTTGCGGATTGCCTCGGTCCCCGCCGAGGACGGCTTGGCCGCGAGATACTCGATCTGGCTGCGCCGCCGGCCACCGGGAATGATGGGCACCTGCCCCAGCACCGGCAGCCCGGTCAGGCGTTCCAGTTCCTCGGCGGTGCGCACCGTCCGATTGGTCATCTCGCGCAGCAGCACCAGCCCCGCGCCCAGCATGAAGCCAAGCACCGCCGAGAGCGCCAGAACCATCGACTTGCGCGGCGCCGACGGCACTGCGGGCACCACCGCCTCGGACAGGATGCGGCTGTCGGCCTTCTGGATCCCCTGCTGGGCCGAGGTTTCCTGCAACCGGCCGAGGAAATATTCATAGACCGACCGCAGCGCCTCGGCCTTGCGGGTCAGCTGTTCGAGTTGCACCAGGTCCTGCGACTGTTCCTTGATCCGCGCCTCGATATCCGTAACCGCGGCGGTCAGGCTTTCGATCTGCGTCTTCGTGCGCGCGACCGAGCCGCGCAGATTGTTCATCAACGCCATGTAGCGGCTGGTGAACAGGCGGTCGGGAAGATCCGCCGTGGGCGCGAATTCGCCCGCCGCGCCGGCCGCGGCCCGTTCCATCGCCTGCCGGTCCTTCGTCTCCCATGCCGCCTCCAGCGCCGCCAGCGTCCGTTCCTCTCCGGCGAGCGCCGCCTTCAGCTTCTCGACCCGCTCGCGCGTGTCCTTGGCCTGCCGGTTCATTGCCTCCAGCGCCTCGCGGCTGATCAGCTCGGTGCGCGCGTTGAATTCCTTGACCGCGGTCTCGGCCTCGGCCAGATCGCGTTCCAGAACCGTCACCCGCTGCGCCAGCCAGTCGGTGGCCTTCTGGGTCGCCTCGAATTTCACGTCGAGCTGGTTGAGAATGTAGAGATCCGCAAGCCGGTTCGCGATCTCGGCCGATTTCTTCGGCTCTTCCGTGGTCACGTCGATCTTGAAGACATAGCTGTTGCGGATGTTGGATACGTTGATCTTTTCCAGCACGCTGCTGACCGTGCCTTCGAGGATCTCGGCCTCGGTCGGCTCGGGCTCAGGCGGGGGCGGGCCAAGGATCAGGCCCCGAACCAGACCCTTCACGGCGCCGACCGAAAAGCGCGGCTCTTCCTTCAGGAGCGCATTGAATTCCGGATCCTTCGTCAGGTCGAGCGCCTGCACCAGCTTGCGTGCCAGTCCGCGCGACTTGAGCACTTCCAACTCGGTATTGATGCTGGCCTGATCGCCCGAAAGCCCCGAAACCACGCTTTCGAAATCGATCACCTGCGACTGGCGCGAATCCAGCGCCACCGACGCCGTCGCGGTATAGACCGGCACCGCGGCCACATAGGCATAGTATCCACCAATGAAAATGGCGACAGCGGTCATCAGGCCGATGAACCATTTGCCGCGCCAGAGCGTCCGGAACAGCTGCCCCAGATCAATCTCGTCGTCGTCCTCCACCGTGGCGGCAGAGAGCGTGGCGGGCATCCGTCGCACCTCCATCCCGTCCCCGGCGTCGGCGGTGCGACGGGGACCGTGGCGTTTCAGTTCGTTCTCAATATTCACCGAAAATTTCCTGCGTCAAAGGGGTCTCGATCCGAGGCGAACGCCGGCTGCCTCCTGCCCGCGCCGCAGTTGAATCTGTAATGGATCGGCACCGGCAAGGCCAGCATTTTGCCACGATCCGGAAAACAAGGGTTGCCTTGTGTCGAGATCGTGCAACCTGTATTTGCGATGGGGACACTGGCGGCAGCAGCATCCGGAAAAGGGGCATGTCCATGCGCGGCATCCTGAAGCGGGTTTTCACAGCAGAGGGCGAAGAGCCTCCAACCGGGTTTCACGCCCCGCTCTCGGTGGAACGGCCTTGCTATTACATCGGCGACATCCACGGCAACGAGAAGGCACTGAAGAACCTTCTGCGGGCGCTGGAAACCGATGCCGGCAGGCCCGAGCGGGTCGAGCTCGTCCTCCTGGGCGATTACGTCGACCGCGGCGACAATTCCCGCGACGTGCTGGAATGGCTGTTCGAAATCTCCTGCGCCGCGCCCGGCTCGGTCACCATGCTGAAGGGCAACCATGAACGGATGCTGCTCGACTTCCTCGACGACCCCGCAGCCAACGGGCCGTTCTGGCTGGCCAATGGCGGGCTGCAGACGCTGGCAAGTTTCGGCATCGGCGGGCTGACGGAAAACTCGGGCGAGCGGCTGCTGGTGCAAGCCGCCGACACGCTGGCCATCGCACTGACGCCGCGGGTCATCGACTGGCTGCGCAAACTGCCCACCATCCACCGCAACGGCAACCTCGCCGCCGTTCACGCGGGCGCCGACCCGGCCCTGCCACTGGAACTGCAATCCGAGCGGACGCTGACCTGGGGCCATTCCGATTTCAGCCGGGTTGCGCGCGGCGACGGGCAATGGATCATCCACGGCCACACCACCCATGTCCACCCGCAGGTCACCGACGGCCGCATCGCCATCGATACCGGCGCCTATCATTCCGGCGTGCTCACCGCCGCCTTCGTCGAACCCGACGCGCCGGTCCGTTTCGTGGACAGCCGCGCGGGAGCCACCGACTGACGAAGGCCCCTACTCCTCCGCCGCCACCTGCGGAACAAGCAGCCGCTGCACCGGCTCCAGCGCCCAGATCCGCACCCGCACGAAGGATCCGTCAACCAGCAGGCAGGTGTCATTGGCGAAGGTCACCCGAACCGAAATCGAACCGGTCCGCGAATCGATCCGGTTGTCGATGAAGGCGATCTTCCCGGTTTTCTCCAGCACCGTCCCCCATCTGGCCTCAATCCTCAAACTGAAAACGAACTGTTTCCAAATTAAAGACAATAACTCCCCTGGCTTTGAGCCGCGCGCGAATCATGCGACGCTGCCCGCCTGTACAGTTTCGGGGGTAAGTAACAATGTTTCGTTCTCTGTATCTATCGGCCATGGGGTTGAGTATCTACCTGATGTCCGCCGGCGAGGTTCTGGCGCGGCATGAGGGCGTGCGCCATTTCCGCTATTTCCGGATCCGTCTGCTCGACGGGAACTACCAGGGCGGAGCAACGCGCCGTCAGGTTCCGGAAATCGACGCGTCCACCGGCCTGCTGGCGATGGCAGCGGTGGTGGCAATGCTGCTGCTGGCCTGGGAAATCCGCCGGCGCCGCCTGGCGGCCGCGCGCTCCTGACCTGACACCAGGGCTCAGATAAGGCTCCAGTCGCCGGCGACCAGCGCGGCGGCTGCGACGATTGCGTTGGCCACCATGTGGCTGACGATCGCGTCCTTGAGTTCGCCCCGGCGCAGCGTCACCCAGGCGAAAAGCAGCCCCGCGAGGCCGGCCTCGACGATCCGGCCATGCAGCAGCGCGAAGGCCAGTGACGACACCACCACGGCGATGGCCCGCGCCAGCGGCCCGCCGATGTCCAACCGCGTGAGCAGATAACCCCGGAAGAACGCCTCTTCGACAATCGGCACGATCACGATGGTGCCGAGCACGCGGAAGACCGCCCACAGCACGAAGGCCGTGGAGCCAAGGGTTCCGATCCCGACCAGAACTTCTGCATTGGGCTGGGCCGTGAGCACCCATCCCGCCCCGATGACGACGCCTGCCGCGATGGCGAAGGGGTCGATCCCGGCGGCGGATCGGGTGCCGGGCCGAAACAGGCCGCGCCGGAACATCCAGATGACGACCGCCATGACGATCATCTGGAAGGGATAGCCGAGTTCGGGATAAAGCACGAAGGCGTTCACCGCCACGCCGGTCAGCATGAACAGGATGAACGGCACGATGCGTGCTGCGGCCCAATCCTCGGTAATCGGCGCGACATCGGCGGCAGCCGCCGCTTCCGCCACGTCCTCGCGCAGGACCCAGGACGAGGCCTGCACCACCAGAAGGATGCCGAAGGCGATGATCGCGAAGAAGAACCAGCCGGCAAAGCTGTGAAACCCGTTCTCGGCCAGGTCGGGAGAGATCCACGCGCCGATCATGATCAGCGCGGCGATGCGGATGATGTTGAACGTCCAGCTGGCCAGCAGAGCCAGCGGCCAGACCACCAGCCAGTAGCGCCCGGGCCTGATCATGCCGCGCATCAGCAGCGCATAGATCGCCATGAACCCGGTCACCAGCGCAA
The DNA here is from genome assembly GCF_055386745.1 of Piezobacter thermophilus. Taxonomy (NCBI): domain Bacteria; kingdom Pseudomonadati; phylum Pseudomonadota; class Alphaproteobacteria; order Rhodobacterales; family Paracoccaceae; genus Piezobacter; species Piezobacter thermophilus. The sequence goes on from NZ_AP042382.1 coordinate 144,164, forward strand.
ATCCCTCGACCCCGGAACAGCTGTCGGCAATCTCGACGATGAATTCGTCGATCCCGATCATCCGCGGGGTATATCCGATCAGCACCTCGTTTCCGGTCATGCCCAGCACGAAGGCAACGCCATAGAAGGCGGTCTTGACGAGAAAATCGAGCGCCCAGGCATATCCCAGCACCGACGCCAGGTCGGGGATGAGCGCAGCCACCGCGACGATCACCAGCAGCGCCCCCTGCCCCGCGCGCAGCACATCGCGCCAGTCGCGCGCCGGCATCAGCCACATCAGCGCCCCCGCAGCCGCCATCAGCCCGCCCGTGGACAGCGTTGCGAACAGCAGCGGGAAGGCCTCGTCCAGGCGCGACTGGTCCGCCAGCAGCCAGGGCACGAATATCAGTGCCACGCCGGCAAGGTGCAGCGCCGCCCACCCGGCCCTGCGGTCGCCCCTGCCCGTACGTTCCAGAACCAGTTGCCGCAGATCCTTGCGCACCCACAGAAACAGCCCCAGCGCCACGAACACGCAAAAACCGCGTATCACCGCGCTGCGCAGCCCCCGGCAGGCAAACTCGATGCTCGTCTGCCGACACTCGAAGTCCGAAAAGACCTGAAACAGGAAGACGGCGGCCACCAGTTCGGCCACCAACAACACCGCCAGGATCTGGATCCTGCCACTCATGAAACCGCGCGGCTCCCGTCTTGCCTCTGGCATCATGAATGCACGTTCCTGCGCCGGAAAAAAGGCGGGAAAATGATAAAAGCGGGTTAGCCCCCTGCGCAGGCGAAACCCGGCGGCCGGCGCTTCGATGGCCGGCGCCGGGTTCCGGAACGCCCGCGCCCCGGCCTCAGATCAGCACGAGGTCGTTGAGCAGGTTGTTCTCGCTGCCGAGCCCGACAATGGTCAGGACATTGCCGCCTCCGAAATCGAGCACCACGTCTCCGCCGCCGGTGGTCGTGGCAAAGTTGCTGATGACCTGCGCCTTGGTCATGCCGCCGCCCCAGAGCGACTGGTCCAGCTTCAGCACGTCGATGTCGTCGGCAAAATCCATGATCACATCCTTGCCGCCACCGGCCTTGAACAGGAACGCATCCACCCCGTTGCCGCCGAACAGGCGGTCATTGCCGCCGCCGCCATCCAGCACGTCCTTGCCACCGCCGCCCTTGAGCACGTCCTTGCCCTGGCCACCGATCAGCCGGTCGGCCTGACCGCCACCGAACAGCCTGTCATTGCCGCCGCCGCCGAACAGACGGTCGTTGCCGCCCTGACCGCTCAGCCTGTCGGCGCCGGCCATCCCCTTGACGAGATCGCGCCCGGCGCCGCTGAGCACTTCGTCCTTGCCCGCGGTGCCGGTGATCCTGTCCCTGCCGGCGCCGGTCAGGACCTTCTCGAAATTCACGAAGGACTCGCCCAGGATCTGGGTGTTGCCTGACGCCATCGAATAGACGTAGTTCCCGGCAAAGCCGCGCAGGTCCAGCGTATCGAACCCGGCGCCGCCGTCCATCGTCTCCACCGCCGTGCCCGACGCGACCATCAGATCGTCGCCGCCGTTGCCGAAATAGCTGTTGCCATCGACACCGCCGGCGGCGCGGATCTCGTTGCCGCCCGATCCGTCCCGATAGACCTCGATCCCGGCAAGGGTCGGCGTGCCCACGGCATTGGTCGTGACGATCTGCCCGGCGTCGAAGTCGAACACGTCTCCCGACCAGGAGACCGCGGAATGATCGAGCGTATCGACCCCCGCCCCCCCATCGACATTGTCGAAATACTCGTCCTGTTCGACGATGATGAGATCGTCCCCGTTGCCGCCATTGACGACATCGGTCGAGAGCCCGCCCCGCAGCGTGTCGTTGCCGTCGCCGCCGTTGAGCGTGTCGGCACCTAAACCGCCCGAGAAATCATTGTCGTAGTTGCCGACACCCGAGATCACGTTGCCGGTCGCGTTGCCGATCACCCTGTGGGCGCCGGTGACCGAAACGTTCTCGAACCCGGTCAGGGTGGCGATGATGTCGGAGCCCGAGCGGAACTCGCCAGCGGCCAGATCGACCACATGCGGCGCCAGGGCGGCACTGGTCACCAGGAAGGTGTCGGTGCCGCTGCCGCCGTCATAGCTGTCGGCATTGGCCGGATCGCTGGTGTCGAGATCGTAATAGACCTTGTCGTTGCCGGCGCCGGCGTCGATCACGTTGGCCCCGGCATCCCCGGTCAGGCTGTCATTTCCGGCCGCGCCGATGATGTTCTCGATTCCGTTCACGGTGGCATTGACCGGAGTGATAATGATCGGTGGAATGATGAAGTCCGACGCGGCGCCGCCCGCTCCCAGGATGAACGGCGACCAGCTGAAGGTGCCGGTGCCGAGGTTCACCGTGTAGCCCGACGTCAGGGTGGACAGGTCCAGCGTATCTATCCCCGCGCCGCCATCATAGACTTCGCCGTCATCGATACCGCTGCTGTCGCTGCTGGCACGCAGGGTATCGTCGCCGGCGCCGCCATAGAGCCGGTCAACCCCGCCCTCGCCGGTGATCAGGTCACTGCCCCCGCCCCCGCGCAGCACGTTGTTGCCGGAACTTCCGGTGATGTTGTCACCGCCGCCGGCACCGACCACGTTCTCGATGCCGATCATGCTGGCCGTGATGGTGATTGGCAGGATCACCCCCGACCATTGCAGATCTCCGGTGGTCAGGTTGATGGTGTAGCCGGAACTGGTCATCACCGACATGTCGATCGTGTCGGTGCCGCTGCCGCCGCTGTAGACCTCGCCCTGGCTGATGCCGGCGCTGCCGGGGCCAAGCACGTCATTGCCGCTGCCGCCATAGGAATTGTCGATGCCGGCACCGCCGGTCAGCGTATCGTCGCCGGCCCCGCCCGAAAGCGTGTCGTTCCCGTCCCCACCATCCAGTGCGTCATTGCCATCATAGCCCCACAGATAGTTGGCATTGGCATCGCCCGTGATGTTGTCGTTTCCGCCGGCGCCCCAGACGTTCTCGATATTGCTCAGCGTGGCGGTGATCACGCCCGGCGCGGCCACGCCCGCCCCCTCTCCCGGCAGAACGATGATCGGGAAGAAATACTTCACGAAGCCCGAGGCAAGATCGATGGTATATCCCGTCGTCAGGTCGGTCATGTCCAGATAATCGGTGTCGGCGCCCCCGTCATAGATGTCGCCTTCGTCGATGCCGCCCTGACCGGGTTTCAGAACATCGACGCCGGAACCGCCGTAAAGGCTGTCCACCCCGTCATCCCCGGCCAGCACGTCGTTTCCGGACCCGCCGGACAGGTAGTCATCGCCATTTCCGCCGTTCAGCCGGTCGTTGTCGGCGCTGCCATACAGCGTGTCGTTGCCGCCCCCCCCCGACAGGGAGTCGTTGCCGGTGGAGCCGTAGAGCGTATCCATTCCGGCCCCGCCATTGAGCGTGTCGTTTCCGCTCAGCCCGTACAGCCTGTCATTTCCGGCATTGCCGGTCAGCGTGTTGGCGGCCGTGTTGCCAAAGATGCTGTCATTGCCCGACCCGCTCACCGCGTTCTCGATGGTCACGCCGCGGGCAATGATTATGTTGTTGATCTTGCCGTAGACGCTCGACATCTGCTCGGCGCCCAGCCGGATCGTCTGATCGCCCGTGTAGCCGGAATAGTTGAGCGTATCGATTCCGCCGGTGTCATATATGGTGACGGTCGGGAAGTTGGTGAAACTGGTCCCATAGGACGGCCGGCCCGTGTTGTTCCCGTCCCCATAGACCGTATTCCCGGTCCGAACCGAGGGACTCGTCCCGTAAAGGTTCTGAATGGCGATGATGTCCACCAGTTGCGGTGTCAGCACGCGGGCCCACGAGCCGGTGATCGCCGTGTTTTCGTCCTGGTTGAAATAGGACATCACCGACAGCTGCCACGAATCATTGGTATAAAGGGCGTCATCGGGATAGGTGGCCGTAAAGTTGTAGGGCCCCTGATGGCCCAGACCAAGGGCATGGCCGATCTCGTGAATGTAGGTCTGGAACCGGTAGCTATCCAGGGTTGCCGTCTGTCCCCCGCCCCAATCCTGATCGACCTTGATCGTCGCGGAATCGATTGTCGAGCCCGACGTGCTCATGGAGGTGACGGCCTTGCCATTCGTGGTCGTCTTGAACCTGATGTCGGCTGAACCGCTTGTTTCGGTAAAGCTCAGGCCAGAAACGTCCGACCACAGCTCCAGCGCCTGCCGCACCAGAGACTTGTCGTTGGCGCTCAGATTGGTGATGTTGACCGTGATGTTGGTGTGATCGAACTTTCGCAGGCTCCAATAGCCGCTCGTCAGATAACTCGCAAGAGTGTCATAGCTGGCCCAGGTTGGCATGGCGAATCCTCCATCATGGACGAATCGCTGCACCGGCATGGAAATCGTGAACCCGTTTCCCCGGCATCAGCCTCCTCGTCCGGGAATGCAAACTCGTTACGCGACAACTCTAACCCGATCCGACATTCAGGCAAAACGGAAACGGGCCCCGCCACCTGCCGCGCCGGTTCCCGCCCGTTCCGCACCCTCCCGCGGGCAGGGAATGACCGGTTGGGCAGGACATGCGCGGCCTTTCCGATTCTTCCGCCTAACGGACATAATTTGGTCACTATTTCACGCCATGATCGCGATGAGTCCGATAACCGGGACGCACGAATTTTATGGAACGATTACCGCAAGAAGATCACAGGCTGATGTGAACGAAAGGGCCGAAACCGATGCGCATTCTCGCTGTCGATGACGACACCATCATCCTCCAGCTGCTGGAGGAAATCCTGAAGAATGCCGGCTATCCCGAGTTTCAGTCGGCGACCTCCGGTCCCGAGGCGCTAGAGATCATCAACGCCGATCCCGAAGGGTTCGACTGCTTCCTTCTCGACATCCAGATGCCTGAAATGGACGTGACCTGCCCCCCGCCAACGCCCGCATTTTGAAGTAGAGTCTGCCCGATCAGAAAGGAGCAGACGAATGCGAAAGAGCCGTTTTACGGAGGCGCAAATCATTGCGATGATCAAGGAACAGGAGGCCGGAATGCCGACGGTGGAGGTTTGTCGCCGGCATGGGCTGAGCCCGGCGACGTTCTACAAGTACAAGTCGAAATACGGCGGCATGGGGCTTTCGGACGTGAAGCGCCTGAAGATGCTTGAGGACGAGAATGCCAAGCTCAAGCGCCTGTTGGCCGATGCGATGCTGGACAACGCGGTCCTGAAGGATCTCCTGGGAAAGAACTGACGACGCCGAGCGCGCGGCGTGATGCAGCGCTGCGGGCGATGCGGGATCATGGCATCTCGCAGCGCCGGGCCTGCAGGCTGGTCGGTGTCGATCCCAAGACGGTCCGGCGCGAACGCCCGCCGGACCATCCGGAGATCCGCGAAGCGATGAAGCAGATTGCGGGCAAGCGCCGCCGTTTCGGTTACCGACGGATCGGCGTGTTGCTCGAACGCAAGGGAATGATCATGAACCACAAGAAACTCTATCGCCTGTATCGCGAAGAAGGGTTGTCGGTGAAACGGCGGCGCGGGCGCAAGCGCGCCAGAGGCTCGAGGACGCCAATGCCCGAGGCGATCAGGCCAAACCAGCGATGGAGCCTGGACTTTGTCTCCGACACGTTTGGTGCTTCGCGTCGGTTCCGCATCCTGGCGGTGATCGACGATTGCTGTCGCGAGAACCTCTGCCTGGTTGCCGACACCAGCATCTCGGGCGCGCGTGTGGCGCGCGAGCTTGATGCTCTTGTCCGCCTCCATGGCAAGCCTGAAAGCATTGTTTCTGACAATGGGACCGAGTTCACCAGTCGGGCGATCCTCAAATGGGCGGACGACAATGACGTCGACTGGCATTACATCGATCCTGGCAAGCCTCAGCAAAATGCCTTCATCGAGTCGTTCAATGGCAGCCTGCGTGACGAGCTTCTGAACGAGGAGCTGTTCGATACTCTCGATGACGCCCGCCGAAAACTGGCCCTGTGGCGCTATGATTATAACAACGTCAGGCCCCACTCATCGCTGGGGAACCAGACGCCGGCCCAAGCGCGCCGGACGCTTGAGCGACCCAAAGGCTCCGCGCCCGGCGCGCTTGCCCAAACCGAAACCGCAGATTATGAAAACCAAACCCGCAGACTCTCGTTATGAATGAGGGACCATTGGGGGGCAGGTCAGACGGGATCGAACTGTGCCGCCGAATACGCGCCATGCGGCTTTACGCCCGGGTGCCGATCCTGATGATCACCGCGATGTCGGACAAATCCTATGTCGATCGGTCGTTCATGGCCGGGGCGACCGATTACGTCACCAAACCCTTCGACGTGCTGGAACTGGTCACCCGGATCCGGCTGGCCGACCGGCTGACCGAGGAAAGCCGCCGCGTGGCCGACCGCGACCAGGCGCTTCGCGCGCTTCAGGCCGAGGTCGAGGAAAAGGAACGCCGCTCGCTCGACGAACCGGTGGACATCGACGACGTGGACGGGGTGATCGACTATTTCGCGTTCGAGAACTACCTGCTGCAACTGGGCCGCGGGCGGCTGTTCATGTCGGCCCTGCTTGCCGTCAAGATCTCCAATATCAGCGAGATCTTCTCGCGCTGCTCGCCGCGATTCTTCCGCAATTTCGTGACCGACGTGGCCGAGGCCCTGTCGGACAGCATCGTGGGGCAGGATTTCCTGATGGCCTATCGCGGCTCGGGCATCTTCGTGATCGCCTTCGACCGCCGCTTTGCCGAAAGTATCGCGGACGAGTTGCGCGAGGACTTCCCCGCGCGGCTGTCCGAATTTTCGCCGCTTCACGACGACGGCACGCCGATCCGGGTCGAGGCGATCATCGGCGACCCGGAACTTCCCGGCCTGTTGAGCAGTCAGCGCGCCACCGATACCCTGCGCAAGGCCATTGCCAATGCCGAGCGCAAGGCGCTGGTTGCGGCGGCGGCAAGCGAGGCGGCCGCGCGGGTGCGCAGGAACAGGCCGCCGGAAGACGAGATCACCGTCGCCGTGTGATCCGCAAGAGGAGGCAGGGAAGATGTTCGAAACCCTCATCGCCGATGGCCTGGTGCGCATCCGGCAGAGTTTCGTTACCGGGCTGCACGATCACCACGAACACCTGGTCGAGGCGCAACGCCAGATCGACGCCGGCACCGACCTGCCGGCGGCGCTGGACGAGGCGCGGTTTCGCGCGCACAAGATCTACGGCACTGCCTCGACACTGGGCTTCGAAGAGCTGGGCCGGCGCGCCTGCGAATGCGAACAACTCATGATGCGCCTTCTCGACGACGACGCCCCCGCGGGTCAGCTGCCGCAGGCACGCGACTCGCTGGCCCTCCTGATCGACGAGATCGCGCGGGTGATCGAAACCCGCCACTGAACCGACCGGCCGAACAAGACGAAACGGCGGTGTCCCTTGCACCGCCGTTTTCGCCTTTGACGTGCCCCTCCTCCCCTGCCGGGCGGCGGGAAGGGGTGGGCTCAGGCAGCCGATTCCATGCGCATCCAGACGGCGCGGATCTCGTCGCCAAGCGCCATCGGATCGAACGGCTTGGTGACAACCGCAATCGCGCCCGCGGCCAGGAACTGGGCCACCTCGTCTTCCTGAACCTTCGCCGTCATGAAGATCGCTGGCGTATCGGCAAAGCCCGGCAGCTTGCGCAGCTCGGCCAGGGTCTCGGGGCCTGATTTCTGCGGCATCATCACGTCCAGCAGGAACAGGTCGGGTTGAAATTCCGGTGCCTTGTCAACGGCATCCTTCCAGTTGCTGCAGGCCAGAACCTCGAACCCGTGCAACCCCTCAAGCGCCATCTTGGCAATCGCAAGAATGTCGGGATCATCCTCGACATGCAAAATTCTGGCCAGTTTACGCATCTGCGGTTTCCTCCATTTTTTCAAGAAACGCCGTCCTGCCGTGGCACCGCAGCGCCTTCAGGATCGACTTCGTCAACTCTTTCCACTCGACTTTACGGTCCCGCAGAACCGCGGCAACCGCCTCTCCGGTGATGGGGCGACCGTTCTCGTCCGCACGCGCCATCACCAGCAGCGGCACCGGTTCCTCCAATGCCGCCAGAGCCGTGAACAGGTCGGCACCGCCGTCCCGCGACAGGGCAATATCCAGCACCACGAGATCGGGGTTTTCCTCGCCCAGCCGTTCCTCCAGATCGGCCGCCGATTCCACCCGCTCGATCCTGTCCTCCTCGCCGATTGCACCAGCAAGGGCCTCGTCCAGCTCGGAATGGCGACTCGCCAGCAGGATCCGCCGCCCATCTCCGCCCAGCCGCTCCAGCGCCTGCGCGACCCGGTCCGTCAGCTGCGGCTCCGCCTCGTCCTCCGCCTCGATCCAGTCGAGCATCTCGAAGGCCGAACCGGTCAGTTCCTCGCGGTCTTCGTCCACGGCCGCCCCCACCGCCGCAACCGACAGGCCGGCGGTGTCAGGATTGCGGCGCAATTCGTCCAGAAGCTTCACCCCCGTATCATCCGGCAGGCCGACATCGACCGTCATCCCCTGGAACTTCGCCTGGGTCAGCATCCGGCGCGCATGCTCGGCCGAGGGCGCAACGCTTGCGCGGCATCCGGCGCGTTCAAGCCCCAGCCACAGCACGATCGCCGCATCCGGATCGCCCTCGCAGACCAGCACATGCGGTCGCCGCTCGCGCGGCAGGTCTTCGCACGGGTCCTGCTCTGACCCGTCCGGCCCGTCGCCGCCCAGCAGCGGCAGGTCGAAGAAGAAGGTGGTCCCCCGCCCCTCGGCACTGACGAAATCGATCCTGCCGCCGTGGGCCTCGACAATCGCCTTGCTGATGCTCAGGCCCAGGCCGGTGCCGCCCTTCTTGCGCACGTCCGAGGAATCGGCCTGCGTGAACCGCTCGAAGATGGTGGCCTGCGCCTCGACCGGAATCCCGATGCCGTAATCGCGCACCGAAACGCGGGCCTGCCCGTCCCGGGCCTCCACGATCACGTCCACGACCTTGCGCTCGCCCGCGAACTTGGCGGCATTCGACAGCAGATTGGCCACCACCTGGCTGATGCGTCCGCGATCGAGATTGCACATGACCGGCGTATCGGGAAGGTTCAGACGGAATTCCACCCCGTGTTCCGCGGCAAAACCCTGATCGGCCAGCACCGCCTTGCCCACCAGATCGGCCAGATCGACCGGCTCCTTGTGATAGGACATCTGCCCGGCCTCGATCTTTTCCCAGTCGAGAATGTCGTTGACCAGGTTGCGCAGCCGTTCGGTGTTCGAATAGGCGATGTCGATCATCTCGGCCATCTTCGCCGGATCGCCCCCGGCCACCCCGGCCTTGAGCAGCCCCAGCGAGCCCTTGATCGAGGTCAGCGGCGTGCGCAGCTCGTGGCTGACGGTGGAAATGAACTGCGCCTTGGCGATCTCGGCCTGCTTGCGTTCGGTAATGTCCTGATAGACCGAAAGGAAACGGGGTTTCTCGCCCTCGGGCTCGATCAGGTGCAGATAGATTTCCAGCGGCGTGCCGTTGCGGTCCACGGTTTCGAACACCATCGACCGTTCCGGCCCCTTCAGCAGCGTGCGGCACTTCTCTTCCAGCACCTCCTGCTGCTTCGGGGTGATGTATTCCCAGGTGTGCCGGCCATGCCATTCGCGTTCGTCCCAGCCCACCCGTTCAAGTGCCGCGCGATTGAGATAGAGGAACTGGTAGCTGTCGGGCCAGAACACATAGACCTCGTTGCGGATCAGGTCGAGCGAATGCTTCAGCTGGCGCACCTCCTCTTCCGCCCGCGCCTGCCGGGTGACGTCGGTCAGGATCGCCATGAATCGCGGCCGGTGCCCGTCGGATTCGATATATTTCAGGTCGAACTCGATGATGCGGGAACGCCCCGGAGCCACCTCGACCTCGCGCCGGTAGGTCATGCGCTTGCGCTCGCCGGTAACCAGCGGCTGGATCGCCCTTTCGTATTCCTCGGCCGTGGGGCCGCCCTCCAGGTCCATCGGCGTGAGACGATAGAGCTCTTCCTCGGACATGCCGATGCGCTCGCGCGCGGCCTTGTTGACATAGAAGAACCGGCGGGTGTCGGGCCAGAACATGTAGATTTCCTCGCCCATCTCGTCGAGCGTGGCCTTGAGCAGCCCCACCGTGTCCAGCGCCTCGGAATAGCCGGACACGTCACGCAGCGTGACGATGAAGCGCGGCTCGGCCCCTTCGGGGCGGAAAAGCTGCACATGAACATGCGAGGCCAGGCGCCGGCCGTCAGGCGCGATCCGCTCCAGTTGCAGATCGGCCGCATCCGAACAGCCCTGCGAAAGCTCTTCCAGCTTGCAGGTCAGCCGCGCCGCATCCTCGGGATCGAAGAGGTCGAAAAGCGTCCGCTGCTTCAGCTCTTCCAGGCTCATCTCGGCCGCCTCCAGCGCCCGGCTGTTGGCCGAGATGACCTCGAAGCTGCCGGGGCGCAGCTTGAATACCTCGTCCGGCACGCCTTCGAGGAACTGCTGCAGGTTCATCTCGGTCTGGGCCAGCTTGGTTTCGGTGGTGTCGGTCTGGATCCCGATGAACTTGACGATCCGGCCATCGGAGTCGCGCTGCGGGACGATGGTGCTCTGCACCCAGTAGCAGCTTCCATCCTTGCGCCGGTTCTTGATCTCGCCGGTCCAGGTCTCGCCGCGGCGGATCGTGTTCCACAGATCGGCATAGAACTCGGGCGAATGGAAACCCGATTTCAGGATGTTGTGCTTTCGCCCGATCAGCTCTTCGCAGGAATATCCGGTGAGCTCCATGAACTTGTCGTTCACGTAGATCATGCGCCCCTGGGCGTCGGTCACGCTCACGATCGCGTGGGCGTCGATGGCGCGCTGCCGGAAGGCAAGCTCCGATGTCTGCCGGGTCAGCAGCTCGCCGCGCGTGCGCGCCATGCGCACACCCTGGCGCACGGCGATTGCCAGCGCCGCGATGGTAAAGACGATCAGCGCCGCCCCCATCGCCAGCCACATCCGGTTGTCCCACAGCGCCGCGGCGAAGGTCTTGTCGCCGAAGGTTTCATAGGGGGGCGCCTTGAGCTGGCGCAACAGCAGGTGAACCGGCCAGTAGTTCAGCGCGGTTTCCCACGAATAATACTGCCCGTCCGCAACCGCCGGATGGCCGGGCCCGATCCGGCCCAGCACGTCGATGACCTGCTGGGTGATCCGGTTGGGCGCACCGGGATGCACCGCAAAGACCCATTCCGGATAGAGATCGGTCGAGACGAGAAACGGAAAGCCCGGCATCTTGCGCGGCGCCACCGCCCGGAAGTCGTCCATGTCGATCAGCCCGGCCTCGGCCATGCGCTCCAGCGTACCGGTGCGCACCACGCCCACATCGGCGCGCCCGTCGCGCACCGCGAACACCACGTCCTGCTGGTTGCCGCCGGCGAACGAGACCGACCGGAAGAAGCGGTCCGGTTCGATCCCGGCATCCTGAAATTCCTTCAGCGCCATTTCCCAGCCGCCGAAGGCGTGCGGCGCCACCGCCATCAGGCGCAGGCCCCGCAGATCCTGCAACGACTGCACGTCCGCGCGCGACTTGCCGACGAAGATCACCGAACCGAAGCGGTCCAGCGGCTGCCCCTTCCAGACATTGGCCAGCGACAGGCGCTCCTCGACCCCGTGGCGCACGTCCATCTCGACGAAGGTGCCCGGATCGGTGATGACATAGTCGAACTCGTCCCGTTCCGCCCCGGCGACGATGGAGTCGGGGCTCTCATAGGTTCTCAGGACAAAGCGCGCGCCGTTGATGCCCTCGTTCAGCGCGTCGATGGTCGGCTGCCAGCGCTGGCGCGCGGCGGCCTCGCCCAGATGCGCGCGCACGCCGATGACCAGGGTATCGGGCGCCGGCTCGGCGCGGGTTTCAGCCGCAGCTCCGGCCTCCGGAACCGGCCCGGATACCGTCTGGGCCCGAAGCATCTCTGCCGGCCCGGCCAGTACCAGCGCCAGCGCAACCGCCACGATGGCCCGGCCGATCCGTGCCGATATTCCGCCCGGACGGCCCCACGGTGCCCTGTCCCGGCCGTGTTCGTCATTTCCGCCCAACGCGCTCGTGCCTGGCCGTTTCATCGCCGACTGCTCCGCTCTCGTTCCTCCCGACGACCGGCTGCCACCCTCGCCTGCCGGGTCGTCCGCAGCCTGCATGGAACCCTGAAAATATGTCCATTCTGGGGCGCGAACCGGGGCCAAGTCTTGGAATTGTGCGGCCCATTCCGGGGCAGCCTCCGGCCCTTCGGTTGCGGAAAGGTTACCGGTGGTGTAGTGGCTGCGGGGCAGGATACTCCGACAGGGACAGGCGCATTGAAGGCAGTCATTCTGGCAGGCGGGCTGGGCACGCGGATCAGCGAGGAATCCCACCTGCGCCCGAAACCGATGATCGAGATCGGCGGCCGTCCGATCATCTGGCACATCATGAAGATCTACGGCGCCCACGGGATCACCGAATTCGTGATCTGCTGCGGCTACAAGGGCTACATGATCAAGGAGTATTTCGCCAACTACTTCCTGCACATGTCGGATGTCACCATCGATTTGTCCGACAACGCCATGGAAGTTCACAACCAGAGCGCCGAGCCCTGGAAGATCACCCTTGTGGACACTGGTGAGATGACCCAGACCGGCGGGCGCATCCGGCGCATCCGCCCCTTCATCGACGGCACCTTCTGCCTGACCTATGGCGACGGGGTGTCGGATGTGGACATCACGGCGCTGATCGACTTTCACCGCGCCCAGGGCTGCGAGGCGACGCTGACCGCGATCCAGCCCGCCGGCCGCTTCGGGGCGCTTGCGATCGAGGGCGACCGGGTGCGCAGCTTTCACGAAAAGCCAAAGGGCGACAACCGCTGGGTCAATGGCGGCTTCATGGTGTGCGAACCTTCCGTCTTCGACCGGCTGGAGGGCGACGACACCGTGTTCGAGCAGGAGCCGCTGGAAGGGCTGGCCCGCGACGGTCAGCTTGCCCTGTGGAAGCATGACGGCTTCTGGATGGCCATGGACACCCTGCGCGACAAGAACCGGCTTGAGGAGATGTGGGCCTCGGGCAATGCGCCCTGGCGCATCTGGGAACCGCTGAGGCGCTGAGCGGCAGATGGGCTTCTGGACGGGCAAACGGGTTCTGGTCACCGGACATACCGGCTTCAAGGGCAGCTGGCTGACCCTGTGGCTGCACGAGCTGGGCGCCGAGGTGCACGGCCTCGCCCTGGCCCCCGACACCGAACCAGCACTGTTCGACCAGCTGCGCCTTGCCGCCGACATGCCCGGCCACCGGCTGGGCGACATCCGCGACGGCGCGCTGCTTCGCGACCGGGTGGCCGAGGTCCGCCCCGACGTGGTGTTCCACCTTGCCGCCCAGCCGCTGGTGCTGGAGGGCTACCGCGACCCGGTGGAAACATGGCGCAGCAATGTCATGGGCACGGTTCACCTGCTGGAGGCGCTGCGCGGCCTCGACCGCCCCTGCGCCGCCGTCATCGTCACCACCGACAAGGTCTATGAGAACCGCGAATGGGTGCACCCCTATCGCGAATGCGACCGGCTGGGCGGGCACGACCCCTACAGCGCCTCCAAGGCCGGCTGCGAGATCGCAGTGGCCAGCTTCCGCGCCTCGTTCTTCGGGGTTGATCACCCGGTGCGCATCGCCTCGGCGCGGGCGGGCAACGTGATCGGCGGCGGCGACTGGGCGGAAAACCGCCTCCTGCCCGATATCGTCCGCGCCCTGACCGCAGGCCGTCCCGTCCCCGTGCGCAACCCCGCCGCCCGGCGGCCGTGGCAGCATGTGCTCGAACCCCTCTCGGGCTATCTGCGGCTGGCCGAACGCCTGCTGTCCGGCGCCGCGCCGGTGGCCGAAGCCTACAATTTCGGCCCCGAGGTGCACGATGTTCGCCCGGTGCGCGCGCTGGTGGAAGGGGCGCTGGTCCACTGGCCCGGCGGCGAATGGCAGGACGCCTCCGACCCCGACGCCCCGCACGAGGCGGGGCTGCTGTCGCTGGGTATCGAACGGGCGCGCGCCGATCTGGGCTGGGCGCCGCGCTGGGATTTCGAGACCGGCCTGGCGCGCACCATGGAATGGTATCGCGCGGTGCATGAGGGGGCCGACCCGCTGGCCCTGACCCGCCGCCAGATCGCGGAGTTCGGCGCGCCATGATCTTCCGCCCCCTTCCCCTTCCCGGCGCCTTCGAGATCGAGATCGCGCCGCATGAGGACGCCCGCGGCCTCTTCGCCCGCATCTTCTGCGAAAAGGAGTTTTCCGCCCGCGGGCTGACCACACGCTGGGTGCAGATGAACGTCTCGCTCTCGCGCGCGGCCGGCACGCTGCGCGGGATGCATTTCCAGCGCCCGCCCGCCGCCGAGGTCAAGCTGGTGCGCTGCCTGCGCGGGCGCGCCCTCGACGTGATCGTGGACCTGCGCCGCGACTCGCCCGGCTTCGGCCGGCACTGCGCACTCACCCTCGACCCCGAAAGGCGCAACGCCATCTACATCCCCGAAGGCTTCGCCCACGGCTTCCAGACGCTGGCGCCCGATACCGAGCTGATGTATTTCCACTCGGCGGCTTATGCCCCCGAACACGAAGGCGGGGTCAATGCGCTCGACCCAGCGCTGGGAATCGACTGGCCGCTGGCGCCGGTCAACCTCTCGGCACGCGACCGGGCGCTGCCGCCGCTGAACCGGACGGAGCTGCCATGACCACGCCCACCGCCACGCCGACCTGCCGCCACTGCGACTCGCCGCTCGAACAGGTGTTCCTCGATCTCGGCCATGCGCCGGCCTCGAACGCCTATCTTTCGGCCGAGGACCTCTCGCGCCCCGAGATCACCTGGCCGCTGCGCCTGCGCGTCTGCGGGCGCTGCCGGCTGGTCCAGACCGAGGATTTCGCCCGCGCCGACGAGCTGTTCACCGCGGATTACGCCTATTTCTCCTCGACCTCGCAAAGCTGGCTGAAACATGCGGCCGACTATGCGCGGATGATCACCGAACGCTTGTCGCTCGGCCCCGCCAGCCATGTCATCGAGGTGGCCTCGAACGACGGCTACCTGCTCAAGAACTTCGTCGCCGCCGGCATTCCCTGCCTCGGGATCGAACCCACCGAAAGCACCGCCCGCGCCGCCCGTGCGATCGGCGTGCCGGTCATGCGCGCCTTCTTCGGCGAAGAGATGGCCCGTACCCTCGACAAGGCCGACCTGATTCTCGGCAACAACGTCTATGCCCATGTCCCCGACATCAACGACTTCACCCGCGGACTGCGCACCGCGCTGAAGCCGCAGGGCGTCATCACGCTGGAATTTCCCCACCTCATGCGGCTGGTCGAATTCAACCAGTTCGACACCGTATATCACGAACATTTCTCCTATCTGTCGCTGCTGGCGGTGGAGCGGATCATGGCCGCCGCCGGGCTGCGCGTCTTCGATGTCGAGCAGCTGCCCACCCACGGCGGCAGCCTGCGCATCTATGCCTGCCACGCCGGGGCGGATCACCCCGAAACCCCTGCCGTCGCCGCCCTGCGCGCGGAGGAAGCCGCCCGCGGCATGGACGGGGATGCCTTCTACGCCGCCTTCCAGGCCCGCGCCGAGAAGGTGAAGAACGACTTTCTGCGCTTTCTGCTGGAGGCCCGCGCGCAGGGGCGTTCGGTCGCCGCCTATGGCGCCGCGGCCAAGGGCAACACGCTGCTGAACTTTGCCGGGGTGAAGCCCGATCTTCTGCCCTTCGTCTGCGATGCCGCCCCGGCAAAGCAGGGCCGCTTCCTGCCCGGCAGTCACATCCCCATCCTTGCCCCCTCGGCCCTGCGCGAGTCCCGCCCCGACTATCTGGTGATCCTGCCCTGGAACATCGCCGGAGAGATCCGGGCACAGAATGCCGATCTGGCCGCCGCCGGCACCCGCTTCGTCACCGCCGTGCCCGAGCTGAGGGTCGCGTGATGGCCGGCCGGGTTCTTCTGACCGGAGCCACCGGCTTCGTCGGCCGCGCCGTCACCACCGCGCTGCGCGCGCACGGCCTGCCCCTGCGCCTGGTGATCCGCCGCGGAACCGCCGACCGCATCGCCGATCCGGCCCCCGGCGACGAGATCGTGGAGACGGGCGACCTCTTCGCCGAATCCGCCGACTGGTGGGCCGAAAACTGCGCCGGCATCGACATGGTGCTGCACCTCGCGTGGTATGCCGAGCCGGGCAAATACCTCACCTCCGCGCGCAACCTCGACTGCCTGGCGGGCACGCTGGCGCTGGCCCGCGGCGCCGCCCGCGCCGGCGTGCGCCGCCTTGTCGGCACCGGCACCTGCTTCGAATACGACCTGCGTCCCGGCCGGCTGACCCCCGACACCCCGCTCGCCCCCGCCACGCCCTATGCCGCCGCCAAGGCGGCCGCGTTCCTCACCCTGCGCGAATGGCTGCCGCTGCAGGGGGTCTCCTTCCTCTGGGCGCGGCTCTTCTACCTCTACGGCCCGGGCGAGGATGACCGCCGCCTGGTGCCCTATCTGCACCGCCAGCTCGCGGCCGGAGAGCCGGCCGAGCTGACCTCGGGCCGGCAGATCCGCGACTTCATGGACGTGCGCGACGCCGCCCGGCTCCTGGTGGCGGACGCGCTGAGCGACCGCCAGGGCGCCACCAACATCGCCAGCGGCGAGGGCATCACCGTGCGCGCCCTGGCCGAGCGCATCGCCGACGGCTATGGCCGGCGCGACCTTCTGCGCTTCGGCGCCCGGGCCGAAAACCTGACCGATCCCCCCTGCGTCATCGGTCTGCGCGAAACCGAGGCGGAGAGCACGCCATGACCAATCACAGGCTGCTTTACGAGGCGGCGGATTTCCCGATCTTCCAGAACCGGATGCACGACAGCGCCGAAGAGGCCCGCGCCTGCCCGCGCGGCCGGATCCGGCTGGTCGAGGATCTGCACTCGGGGCTGGTGCGCAACGCCGCCTTCGACCCGGCGCTGATGGAATATGACGCGGCCTATCAGAACGAGCAGGCCAACTCCGCCCCCTTCCGCGCCCATCTCGAACGGGCCGCCGCGCTGATCCGCGAAACCATGTCCGACCGGCTGATCGAGGTCGGCTGCGGCAAGGGCACCTTCCTGAACATGCTGGCCGCGCGCGGCGCCCGCATCACCGGCTTCGATCCCGCCTATGAAGGCGACGATCCGCGCATCCGCAAGGCCCTGTTCGGGCCCGGGCTGGGGCTTGGCGGCGCCGATCTGGTGCTGCGCCATGTGCTGGAGCATATCGCCGATCCGGTGGATTTCCTCCGGCGCCTGGCCGAGGCGAACGGCGGCTCCGGGCTGATCTACATCGAGGTCCCCTGCTTCGACTGGATCTGCCGCAACCGGGCCTGGTTCGACATCTTCTACGAGCATGTCAACTATTTCCGCCTGTCCGACTTTCACCGCATCTTCGGCCGCGTGGTGCATGCCGGTCACTGCTTCGGCGGGCAGTATCTGCAGGTGATCGCCGACCTTTCGACCCTGCGCCGCCCGCGCCGCGATCCGGCCGACCCGGTGCGCTTTCCGGCCGATTTCACCGCCGGGCTGGAGGCCGCCCACACCACCCCCCACGATATCGTCTGGGGCGGCGCGTCAAAGGGGGTGATCTATGCGCTGCTGCGCGAACGCGCCGGCCGCCCCGTAGCCGGGGTGATCGACATCAACCCGGCCAAGCAGGGGCGCTTCCTGCCCGGCACCGGGCTGCGCGTGCATTCGCCCGACGAATTCCTTCCCACCCTGCCGCCCGAGGCCCGCATCCTCATCATGAACCCCAACTATGCCGACGAGATCCGGGCCATGTCCGGCAATTCCTTCTCTTATGTCGAGGTAGGCGCATGAGCGACTTCAGATCCGAAATCACCGAACGCAGCGCGAAAATGCGCGAGGACGAACCGCTGCAGCGCGCGGCCATGGACTTTCTGCGGGCTTCGGCCGCGGCGCAGTATTCCTACAACTTCCACTGGCTGGACCGCCCGATCATCCAGTATCCCCAGGATATCGTCGCCATGCAGGAGCTGATCTGGCAGGTCCGCCCCGATCTGGTGATCGAAACCGGCATCGCCCATGGCGGCTCGCTGATCTTCTCGGCCTCGATGCTGGCGCTTCTCGACATGTGCGAGGCGATCGAGGCGGGCGAAACCCTCGACCCGCGCCAGAGCCGGCGCAGGGTGCTGGGCATCGACATCGACATCCGCCCCCACAACCGCGCGGCACTGGACGCCCACCCCATGCGCTCGCGCATCGAGATGATCGAGGGCTCTTCCATCGACCCGGATATCATCGCCCGCGTGCAGGACTTCGCCGCCCCCTTCGGGCGGGTGCTGGTCTGCCTCGACAGCAACCATACCCATGACCACGTTCTTGCCGAGCTGGAGGCCTACGCGCCGCTGACCTCGGTGGGCAGCTACTGCGTGGTCTTCGACACGCTGATCGAGGACATGGGCGAGAACGCCTATCCCGATCGTCCCTGGGGGCCGGGCAACAACCCCAAATCGGCGCTGCGCGAATATCTGAAAACCCACCCGGAGTTTGAAATCGACCGCGCGATCTCGGACCGGCTGCTGATCTCGGTGGCCGATGACGGCTATCTGCGCCGCCTGCGCTGAACCCCACCGGCAGGAGCCCCCATGCTGATCTCGGTCATCATCCCCACCCGCGAACGCGCCCGCTATCTGCGCCATTCGGTGCAGACCGCCCTTGGCATCGACGACGCAGATGTGGAGATCATCGTCTCCGACAACGCCTCCGAGGACGAAACCCCGGACGTGCTGGCCGCCATCGACGATGCGCGCCTGCGCCACATCCGCACCGACCGGCGGCTGTCGATGCGGCAGAACTTTCAGTTCGCGCTCGATCACGCCCGCGGCGACTATGTGATCTATTTCGGCGACGACGACGGCATCCTGCCGGGGCAGTTCCCGATCCTGCGCGAGCTGCTCGAACGCGAACGCCCCGACGGGCTGAGCTGGAGCCTGCTCACCTATGGCTGGCCCACCCGCGAGATCGGCAAGAAATCCGGTGGCATCCGCTTCCGCCCGAACGCGGTCTTCGGCGAAACCGAATGGATCGACACCGCCGCCCGCCTGGCCGCCACCGAACGGGCCGATCTGCGCAACTTCCAGTATTTCCCGCGCATCTACCACGGCGCCGCCTCGCGCGAATATCTGAGGCGCGCCGCCAATGCCGACGGCGTATTCTTCTGCGGCTCGATCCCGGACGTCTATTTCTGCTACCGCGCCTGCCAGACGGGAGGGCGGTTCCTGTTCGCCCGCCACCCCTTCTCGATCAACGGCTACAGCCCCGCCAGCACCGGCGGCTCCCACGGCGCCGGCTCGAAGAAAGAGACCCGCGCGACCTCGGCCCAGCGGTTCCACCGGGAAAACGAAGACGATCCCCTGCGCGACGTGATCCCCAGCTCCCACTCGATCGCACTGGCCTTCTTCGCCACCCTGGAAACCATCGCCGAACGCTTCCCCGAACCGCCGATCCGCCCCGACTATCCGAACTGGTATGCCCATGTGCTGAGCGAAGCTCGCACCAAATCCCCCGATCTGCGCGATGAAATAATCGCCAGCCTGCGCCGCCGCGCTGCGGAAAACGGCTCGCTGGAGGCACTCGAAAATCCGGCACAGGCGGCACCGAAGACAAACAAGACTCTCTCCGACCGCTGGGAAAAGCTCGTCGGTAACGTCACCAGCCGCCGCCTCTCGGCCGAGCGGGACGGAGAAAACACCATCCTGACCGCCACAAGAATGTGCGACGAGGTCCTCGGGCAGCTCTACCGCGCCATGCTGCACAAGGACATGTCCCGCGACCGGGCATGGTCACAGCTGATCCGCAACGCCCGCCGCTTCCGCCGCACGCTTTGAACTCCCCGCGCACGGCTCGCCCCCTTCCTCTTGCCCCAAATACTCCGGGGGGTGCGGGGGGCAGAGCCCCCCGCCCACGGACCATCAGCCGATGATCGCGTTCAGCGTCGCGCTTGGCCGCATCACCGCCGCCACCTTTTCCGGATCCTGGTGATAATATCCGCCCAGATCGACGGGCCGGCCCTGCACCGCCGCCAGCTCGGCCAGGATCTTTTCCTCCTTCTCGGCCAGCGCCTTCGCGATCGGGGCGAAATGGGCCGCCAGCGCGGCATCCTCGGTCTGCGCGGCCAGCGCCTCGGCCCAGTAGCGGGCGAACCAATAATGGCTGTCGCGGTTGTCGGGCTGACCCACCTTGCGGCCGGGAGAGCGGTCGAACTCCAGCACCTTCGCCGTGGCCTCCTCGACCGCCCGGCCCAGAATCGCCGCCCGCGCGCGGCCCTGCGATTCGGCCAGGAAGTTGAACGATTCCCCCAGCGCGCAGAACTCGCCCAGGCTGTCCCAGCGCAGGTGGTTCTCGGCCAGAAGCTGCTGCACATGCTTGGGCGCCGACCCGCCGGCGCCGGTCTCGAACAGCCCCCCCCCGTTCATCAGCTTGACGATCGACAGCATCTTGGCCGAGGTGCCCAGCTCCAGAATCGGGAACAGGTCGGTCAGATAGTCGCGCAGCACGTTGCCGGTGACGGCGATGGTGTTCTCGCCCTTGCGGATGGTCTCCAGCGAAAACCGCGTCGCCTCGCGCGGGGCCATGATCGCGAACTTGTCGGCCGCGCCTTCGGCTTCGAGGATCCGCTTCACATGGCCGATCAACTCGCGGTCATGGGCACGGGCTTCATCCAGCCAGAACACCGCCGCATAGCCGGTGGCCTTCTGGCGGGCAATCGCCAGCTTCACCCAGTCCTCGATCGGCGCCTTCTTCGCGGTGCACGAGCGCCAGATGTCACCCTTCTCCACCGCGTCCTCGAACAGTACTTCGCCATTGGCGGCAATCATGCGGATGGTGCCATCGGCGGGCGCCTCGAAAGTCGTGGGGTGCGAGCCGTACTCCTCAGCCTTCTGCGCCATCAGGCCGACATTCTGCACCGTGCCCGCGGTGGAGGGGTCCAGCTTGCCGGTTTCCTTGAAGTAGCTGATCGTCTCGTCATAGACCGGCGCATAGCAGCGGTCGGGAATGCAGCACTTGGTGTCGGCCTCGCCGCCATCGGGCCCCCAGCCCTTGCCTCCATTGCGGATCAGCGCCGGCATCGAGGCGTCGATGATGACGTCCGAGGGCACATGCAGGTTGGTGATGCCCTTGTCGGAATTGACCATGTACATGGGCGGACGCGCCGCCATCGCCGCCTTCAGGTCGGCCTCCAGCTCGGCATCGCCCTTGATGCGGGCCTCCAGATCGCCGATGCCGGAATTGGGATTCCAGCCCAGTTCTTTCAGCTTCTCGCCATGGCGGGCGATGAACTCCTCCAGATAGACGCTGACGAAATGACCGAAGATGATCGGGTCCGACACCTTCATCATCGTCGCCTTCAGATGCACCGAGAACAGAACCCCCTTCTCGGCCGCATCGCGGATCTGCTCGGCCACATAGGCGCGCAGGGCGCGCACCGACATGAAGGTGGCATCGACCACGGTGCCCTCGGGCAGATCCACCCCCTCCTTCAGCACGGTTTCGGCGCCCGAGGCATCGGCAAACACGATCTTCGCCGCCCCCGCCTGCGCGGCGGTGACGGTGGTCGATTTCTCGTTCGCATAGAAATCGCCGCCGGACATCGAGGCCACATGCGTCCTGCTGTCGGCGCTCCAGTCGCCCATGGAGTGGGGATGCTTGCGGGCGTATTCCTTGACCGCGACCGCCGCCCGGCGATCGGAATTGCCCTCGCGCAGAACCGGGTTCACGGCCGAGCCCTTGATCGCGTCATAGCGCGCGCGGATCGCCTTTTCCTCGTCGCTCTGCGGCTCTTCGGGGTAGTCGGGCAGCGCATAGCCCTGCTCCTGCAACTCCCTGATCGCCGCCACCAGCTGCGGCACCGAGGCCGAGATGTTGGGCAGCTTGATGACATTGGCCTGCGGCGTCTTCACCAGCCGGCCCAGCTCGGCCAGATCGTCGGGCTGACGCTGATCCTCGCGCAGATACTCGGGAAATGCGGCGATGATTCGCCCGGCCAGCGAAATGTCCTTCGTCCCGACCTCGATTCCGGCGGCCCCGGCAAAGGCCCGGATGATCGGCAGAAGCGAGCCGCTCGCCAGCTGGGGAGCTTCGTCTACCATGGTATACACAATGTCGGGAGTGTTTTTTTCTGCCATCTGTCCTGACCCTTTTTTCAGAAATTGCGGAAGCTGCACGGTCGGGCGCCTCCCCCGCGAACGGGGGCGCGTCAGAGTTCGACCTGCCCAATAGGCGAAGCGGGCGAAAAGATCAATTCATTGCAGCGGCGAAGATGCGGACATGATGCCACGCCGGTGTGAGGGGGCGCTGCCCCCTCCGGGCCTGCGGCCCGTTCACCCCCGGAGTATTTTGGGCAAGAGGAAGAAGTGCACGACGAACCTCATCCCTTCCTCTTGCCGGAAATACTCCGGGGGAGTCGCGGCTTGCCGCGACGGGGGCAGCGCCCCCTTGTTTCAGAGGCTGCCGGCCTCCCGCCGGCTCTCCCTGGCCAGAGAACTCAGTCCCACGTCGTCAAGGATCGCATACACTGCCGGCAGCACGAACAGCACCACGATCCCCGAAGCCAGCAGGCCGAAGGCAAGGCTGGTGACCAAGGGGATCAGGATCTGTGCCTGCAGGCTGGTTTCGGTCAGGATAGGCAGCAGCCCCGCGATCGTGGTCCCCGAGGTGAGGAAAATCGCCCGGAACCGCGCCCGCGCGGCCCTTGCGGCGGCCTTGGCCACGGTCTTCGCCTCGCCGTGTTCGTGCTTGACGAAGGCCACCAGCAGGATCGAGTTGTTCACCACCACCCCGGCCAGCGCCACGAAACCCAGCATGGACGGCATGGAAAAGTCCAGGCCCATGAGGATGTGGCCATAGATGGCACCGGCCAGCGACAGCGGGATGATCAGCATCACGACGATCGGCTCCACATAGGAGCGGAACAGGAAGCTGAGCAACAGGAAGACCCCGATCAGCCCCACGAGGAATCCCTTGAGCATGGATTTCTGGGTCTTGGTGGCCTCGGCCCGCTGGCCTTCGACATCGAGGATGATGCCGGGATAACGCGCCAGCAGGTCGGGGACGAAGCGTTCCAGCGTGTCGCTGACGATGACGGCGGCATTGGCGATGCGGGTGTCGATGGTGCCCTGCACCGTCACCGTGCGCAGGCCGTCCTCGCGGTTGATGCGGTTGTAACCCTGACCGGTTTCGATCTCGGCCACCAGCCGCAGCGGCACGAAGCTGCCATCGGGGCGGGTGATCACGAAATCGTCGAAAGCGGCCAGCGAGCGGCGGCCGGTTTCATCCAGGATCGCCGTGACTTCCAGCAGGTGTCCATCCACCTGCATCTCGCTGACCGTGCTGCCCAGCCAGGCGGCGCGCAGCTGGCCTGCGACCATCGCCGCGGTGATGCCCATGGGTGCCGCGGCATCGTTCAGGCGGATGCGGAATTCCCGCTTGCCGGGGCGCAGATCGTCCAGCACCGAGGTCACGCCGCGATAGCTGCGGATCCAGCCTTTCAGCTCCTGCGCAGCCGCCGCGAGGGAGGCCAGATCGTCGCCCTTGAGACGCATGTCGATGGCAATGCCGGCCGGGCCGATGGTCGATTCGGCGTATTTCAGGCTGATCACGTCAGGCAGTTCGCCTACCGCCTTGCGCCAGTGCTCCATGATCTCGTCGGGACGGCTGCTGCGCTGTTCCGACGGCAGCAGATCGACGCTGACCGTGGCCACATGCGGGCCTGACTCGAAGGCATCCCGGTTGAACCCGTAGAAAACCGATACATGCCGCACAAGCCGCGCACCGCCCGGCTGGAGGGGGCTGAGCGCGGCGTCGGTTTCCGCAATCCCCGCCTCGATTCGTGCCACGATTTCCTCGGTGCGCGCCAGGGGCGTGCCCTGCGGCAGCAGCAGCCGGGCAACGATGGTATCGCCGTCAAGTTCGGGGAAGGCCACGAATTTCAGGTAGCCGCCGGTCAGCATGCCCACCGACGAGGCCATCACCGCCACCGCGATCCCGGCGGTGACATAGCGATGCCGGATGGTCAGATCCACAAGCGGCCCCACCGCCCGTTCGCGCAGCCGGACAAGGGCAGCATTGGCGCGCGCCGCCACACCCCGCGGCCGGCGGTCGGCCCGCAACCCGTGGACAAGGTGGTGGGGCAGGATCAGGAATGCCTCGATCAGGGAGACCAGCAACACGAACAGCATCACCACCGGCACCACCCGCAGAACCGCGCCCAGATCGCCCGACAGGAAGGCCAGCGACCCGAAGATCATCGCCGTGGTCCCGAACGAGGCCAGCACGTTGGGAAACACCTGCCGCGCGCCTTCGCTGGCGGCCCGAAGCGGGGCCATGCCGCCTTCGCGCAGCCGGGCGATGTTTTCCGAAATCACGATCGCGTCGTCCATCAGCAGGCCGATCACGATCAACAGCCCCAGCGTGGTCATCAGGTTGAGCGAGTAACCCATCACCCACATCAGGAAGACCCCGCCCATGAACGACACCGGCAGCCCCATGGCCACCCAGAAGGCAAAGCGCAGCCCGAAGAACGCCCACAGCAGCAGGAACACCAGCACCAGCCCCTGCAGCCCGTTGACCACCACCAGCTGAAGACGCTCGCGCACCACCGAGGTGTTGTCCGAGGTGATCTCCAGCACCACGCCGTCGGGCGCGCGGGCACGTTCGGCCTTCAGAAAGGCGGTGAGCCGGTCCAGGACCCGAAGCGCGTCCTGCGCCCCGGTCTTGTAGATGTCCAGAATCGCCGCCGGTGCCCCGTCGAAGGTGATCCGGTCCTCGTCCAGGGCGAAGCGCTCGGTGATCTCGGCCACCTCTCCCAGCCGCACCTGCCCGCCATTGGCGGCCGAGCGGATCACCAGATCGGACAGGGTTTCGACGCGCCGGCGTTCCTCGGCCACGCGGATCAGGAAGCTTTCGTCGCGCATCTCGATCGAACCGGCGGGCAGATCGAGGCTGCCGGCGGCGATGGCGCGAGCGACGTCCTCGACCGACAGGCCGAAGTTGCGCAGCGCCTCGCGGCGCAGGCCGACGCGCAGCTCGCGGGTGGAAAAGCCGCGGACCTCGACGATCGGAATCCCGCCCCGGCGCAGCATGCGGGTGCGCAGATCCTCGGCGTAGTCCTTCAGGGCGGTGCGTCCGGCAATGCCGGTGACCGCCACAGAGGCCACGAAATCGGTCAGGCCCAGCGGCGTCACCCGGACGGTTTCGGCCCGGTCAGGGAAATCGGTGATCGCCTCGACCTGCGACTTCACGTCGGCCACGAAGGCCTGGAAATCCTCGCCCTCGATCATCTCGGCGGTGGCGCGGGCAAGCCCTTCGCGCGATTCGCAGGACTGGCGGTCCAGCGCGGTAACCGCATCCAGAGCGTTCTCGATCCGTTCGCAGATGGCGGTTTCCACATCCTCGGGCCGGGCACCCGGATAGGGCACGGTGATCTCGACCCGGCGGGGATCCTTGCGCGGAAAGGTCTCGCGCAGAAGCTGCGGCCCCACCAACACCCCCGAGACCAGCAGCAAGATCATCAGCAGGTTGGCAATGGTCGGGTGACCGGCGAAGAAGCGGATCATCGCGCCGCCTCCGTCCCGGCGATCTCGGCCATCAGCTGCCGGTCGGGACGGGGGTCGAGCAGCATCCCCTCGACCATCGGCACGGGACGGGAGACCACGACGCGTTCGCCGACCTCCACGCCTTCGGCCAGCACCGCAAGCCGGTCGCGGAAATACGCCACCCTCACCGGGCGCCACAGCAGGCGCCCATCCTCGCCGACCACGGCCACCCGCCCGTCATGCAGGGCGCTGCGGGGCACCGCGATGGCCGGGTCCAGGCGCCCCTCAAGCACCCCTTCGACGAACATGCCCCGGGTCAGCGGCGGGCGAACGCCCAGCCGCGCATCGGCGTAAGGGTCCTCGACCCTCAGGATCACCCCCACCGTTCCGGTTTCGGGGTCGATGGTATTGCTGATCCGGTCCATCATGGCCGGCCATGCGACCGACTCGGTCCCCAGCTTCAGCACCAGCCTTGCGCGCAACCCCAGATCGGCCAGCCGCTTGCCCAGCGTGGTCGGATCGATGACCGGTCCGTCGGGATCGCGTCCGAGCTGGCGGAACAGGGTGATGAGATCGGCGGCGGCAATGCGCGCCTCGACCTCGGCCGCGTCCACTCCGTCGAAGCGGGCCACCATCTGACCCGACCGCACCAGCTGGCCGATTTCCACCGACACCTGGTCCACGCGCCCCGAGAAGGGCAGGCGCAGCTCGGTGCGTTCGATGCTCAGCATCGCGGCCTTCTCGGCGCTCTGCTGCACGGCGATTTCCTCGATCAGCACCTGCCGCTGGGTCGGCAGCAGCGCCAGCGCGTTCTTCAGCCCCTGCACCTTCTGACGTTGCGCCAGCCAGGCGGCACGCGCCGCATCAAGCGCCGATTGCGCCGCCGTCCCGCCCTTGTAGAGCCTTTCCACGCGGTCGAGCTCGCGCCGCTTCAACGCCAGCGCCTCTTCTTCGATCGCCAGCGCCGCCTGCTGGTTGGCCCGGGATACCTCGATTTCGTCCAGACGGGCGCGGGCGGCCCGGATACTGGCGCGGGCCTGAGCCAGCGCCAGCCGGTAATCGGCATCCGACAGCCGGACGACCAGCGCCCCTTCGGGAAGAATATCGCCCTTTTTCAGCAACGGGTTCACATATTCGGCAGTGCCCGAAACCTGGGCGATGGCCTCCCAGCTGCGGGCCGGGGTCACACGGCCAAAACCCGAGGCGCGCGGAGCGACGGGCAGCCTGCGGGCCTCGATCACGCGCACGGCGACGGCGCGCTCGGCCACCGTATCCTGGACCGGCGCGGGGCGGGTGGCAACCGTCCAGGCGACGAAGCCCGCTCCGGTCAGGGCCAGGGGCAGGGTCAGCAGCAGAAGTTTCAATCCCGGTCTCATGGGGTCCTCCGGTCGGGTGCAAATCCGCTCAGCAGAAGATCGAGCAGTCGCGGGCCGTCCCGGTGCAGGATCCGCGGATCGCGCGCAACAAGCATCCGCAGCACCAGGCTCTGGATCAGTCCGAGGATCAGCAGCGAAGCGTCCTCCGCATCCAGGTCGCGGCGAAACCTGCCGGCCCTGGCGGCCGCATGCACCAGCGACTGCAGCGCCTGCCGGTATTCCGCCATGGCCTGCACGATCGGTTTCTGGAACGTGACCTGCGGGCCGGAGCCTTCTGTGCGCATGGTCATCAGCTCAGGCAAGGCCGGGTGGCGGGCCACCAGATCCAGATGCGCCCGCACCAGCCCCTTCAGCCCCGCGACCGGATCATCCGCAGAGCCTTCGAGCCTGACAATGTTGGCCCGGATTTCCTCGGCAAGATATTCCGAGGCCATGCGCCAGATGTCCTCCTTGTGCGGGAAATGCTTGTAGATGGCCGGCTGCGTCACGCCCAGCCGGGCCGCGATCTTCCCGGTCGAGACCTTGTCCGGCCCGTTGCTCCAGGCAAGATCCAGCACCGCACGCAGGATTTCCCTGCGGCGCTCGGCTCCGGCCTTGCGAGAGGGGGCGGTCATCGCCGGACCCGGCCGAGCAGCAGCGCCACCACCGCCCAGAACGCCGCCCTGACGCCCAGTGCCAGCGCCGTGCGCACCTCGAACGCCCCGCCCAGGGCGACATGGATCGCGAAGGCCGCCGCAACCAGCAGCGTCGCCACCGCCAGCAGCACGGCAAGCGCAAATGCCCGGCCGATCCGGCCACTCCAGATTATCGCCCCGGTCAGGACGTAGAGAAACGCGGCCCCGAAATTGAACTTCACGACAAAGGGCACATAGGCCCCGGCGGCCTCGCGCGCGGCGCCGAGGTCCATCAGCACCGCGCCCGACTTGTAGAGGCTGAGCAGCCCGAACAGGATTGCGGCGACGGCGATGGCGCGGGTCAGGGCTGGGACTGGGGATCTGACATTCTGTTTCATGTTCATGGCGGCTCCGGCATCGGCAGGTCATTCGGTTATAGACATATAACCATAACCGGATTCGTCAACCGCCCGCTGCTGCGAAATCGCGGCGAGGCGCCGTGCCGGGCCTGTCCGAGGGACCGCCTGCGCGGGGCGCGGGGGTTGCTGGAGCATGTCGCGTTCATTTCATTCGCACGACATGCCCCACCCCCTTGTTTTCGCATGTCCGAGAAGCTCGAAACCGGTT
Organism: Piezobacter thermophilus; assembly: GCF_055386745.1. Classification (NCBI taxonomy): domain Bacteria; kingdom Pseudomonadati; phylum Pseudomonadota; class Alphaproteobacteria; order Rhodobacterales; family Paracoccaceae; genus Piezobacter; species Piezobacter thermophilus. The sequence goes on from NZ_AP042382.1 coordinate 172,254, forward strand.
CCCACTTTCGAGCGACATGCTCTGGATGCGCACGATCACAAGTCCGGAGGCCGCTCCCCCCCCGGCTTCGGGATTGCCCGATCCGCCCTGCCCGACCGATCAGAAGATCAGGTCACCCGCTGCCGCCGTGACAGGCGCACCGCCGTTTTCCAGATCTATCTGCATGTCGGCCAGCATGTCGCCGTCGAGATCGAGGCTGACGAAGCCGGCCCCGATGACGACCTCACCGGCAGTTCCGGTGAAGGCCGATACCACGCTCCCCGTCAGGGAAAGCGCCGCGAACAGGTTGCTGAAATCCAGGACATCCACCCCGGTTTCGAAATCCTTGATCAGATCGCGCGTGCCATCGGCCGTGCCGCTGGCCTGACTGTCTGCGAAAACGAAGATGTCGGCACCCACACCACCGCTCATCGCGTCCGCGCCACGGCCTCCCTCCAGCGTATCGCCCCCGCCGCCGCCGGCAAGCTGATCGTTGCCCGCACCGCCTCTCAGAAGATCGTTGCCGAGCGCCCCGGAAAGAACGTCGCTTCCCTGATCCCCGCGAAGAGTGTCGTTGCCGCCCCCCCCGCGCAGGAAGTCGTTTCCCTCATTGCCACCAAGAATGTCGTCACCGGCGCCGCCATCGAGCCGATCCACCCCTTTGCCCCCCGAGAGGACATCGTTGCCGGCCTGGCCAAACAGCCGGTCCTTGCCCGCTTCTCCCTTCATGAGGTCGTCGCCGGTTCCGCCGGTCAGGCGGTCGTTTCCGGCACCGCCGCGCAGATTGTCCGCGTCCGCTCCTCCGGCCAGGGTGTCGTTGCCATTGCCGCCATTCAGGCGATCGAGGCCGGCGCCGCCGTCGAGATCGTCCGCCCCGGCACCGCCGTTCAGCTTGTCGTTGCCACCTCCTCCAATCAGCGTATCCATCCCTCCGGCGCCGATCAGCTTGTCTTTGCCCTTGCCACCATCCAGGCTGTCATTGCCGGCGCCGCCGTCCAGGAAATCCGCCCCCGCCTGCCCGGCAAGCCAGTCGGCCCCGGCATCGCCGGAAAGGTCATCGTCGCCGTTGCCGCCTTCCAGCGTGTCGTCGCCGTTGCCGCCTTCCAGTATGTCATCGCCGCCGCGACCGGAAAGAACATCGTCCCCGACATCGCCAACCAGCCAGTTGTCGGCGCCGTTGCCTTCGATATCGTCGTTCCAGACCGTCCCCAGCACGTTTTCGAACGCGGTTGCGTCAAAGGTTCCGGCCTCGCCCAACGGTCCTCCGCTCGCCGCAACCAGCGACACCTGGATCCCGTCGGTTCGTGCACCGCCCCCCGGCGGCGGCAGGAAGCGAAGGGTCGAGAAATCCAGCCAGTCGCTACCCGCCCCGCCATCCAGCACGAGGCCGTCCAGATCGGCCTGGGTGCGCTGGAAATCCGGCGCAAGCGCGGGAGCATACAATTGGGAATAGTCCCCGAAATCGAACCGGACCAGGTCATCCCCGGCGCCGCCCTCGACCATGTCCTTGCCGCCCCGGGTGAAGAAGGTATCGTCGCCGCCACCGCCACGCATCACGTCGTTACCGGACCAGGAATAGATCATGTCATCGCCCGCCCCCCCGATCATCGTGTCCGCATCGCCCAGGTGATGCACCGGCGGCGGAAAGTCGAAAGTTTCGGTCGGGTCGTCGGTGTCGATCAGGATCACCTGGTCCGCCGTATTGCTGCGCAGCAGATCGTTGCCCTCTCCACCGATGAGGGTCACCGGCTTGCCGCCCCGCCCCGGATCGGGTTCGGCCGTGAGCGTATCGTTGCCGTGGCCGCCCAGCAGCCGCAGGATGGAGCCGGACGCGCCCATGTTGTCGTCAAGATGGCTGCCATGAACCGTCTCGATGTTGCTCAAGCTCACCAGAGCGGGTCCGAGCGGGCCAAGATAGGCGATTTCGTCGGTCAGCGTGATTCCGGGGTCCACGTCGCTCAGCAGGAATTCCAGCGTGTCGGCCCCCGGACCGCCATCCGCCTCATGGGGCGAGGTCAGATAACTGCTCGGGTTGCTCAGGACCGAGAAGAAATCGTCGCCGGCGCCGCCGAATCCGTAGTCGATGGTGACGTTGAACTTCTCTCCGATATAGATGAGGTCGTCTCCGTCCTCGCCATAAAGCCAGTTGGTGCCCCGCCCCCCCGCCAGCGTATCGTTTCCGCCGCGGCCGTAAATCGTGTCGTCATCCGAAAAATGCGGGCCGCTTGGCGTATCGACAGGGGTATCGCCGAAAATATTCTCGGACGTGCCGTCGCCGATCACCAGATGCGACCCGTCCGGCTGAACGCTGCGTGTAACCATCTCTCCTCCCCGGCGGAGCGTTCATACAGCCCGCCTGCTGCAAGGTCTCGCTCATCGGACCGCACGCCGGGGGACGAAAACCCGAACTGACCCGCCACGCGGCGGATCAAGCCTGCCAGATTTTCGGATCCATTTCAAATTTCCACCGGCGATGCGACCGGGCTCCTGGCCGGGGAGGCCCTGCCTTCGAGAAACCGCCGACGACATCGCCACGAAGAAGCACCGCCCGTATGGATTCGGCATCCGTGTCGGGATCCGGCAACTGCGCCGGCGGGCAATGCCGGGATTGCCCGCCGGAGCGACGGAGGCGCTATTTCACCTCGATCGTCATGTTCGGATCGCCATTGTACACGCCGCGATATCCCGCCTTGGTGCGCGTGAATTCGTATCTGTGCTGCGGGCCCCAGGAAAAGGTGATGGTGCCACTGGGATCACCCTTGTATCTCTGCGTGGTGCACTGGTCGAGAAAACAGTATTTCACTTTCTTCCCGTCGAGAATTTCAAGCGTGCTGGCATTGCCGCTCGACCACTTTCCCTTCATCTCGCGCGCCTCGGCCCAGGCGCCGGCCATCGCGATACCCATGGCCAGGCTCGTTGTCAGCAGGACGTGTCGCATGTTTCCTCCCTTTCCGTTCGCCGCTCCGGCCGTAGCGCCGGGCGAACGGGTCGAAGGTAGGGGGCGCCGACAGGCCGCAGCAATCCCACCCGAGGGGTAGATGCCGGCCGCCAACGCCGCCGGGGCCGCACGGCGGCGGCACCCGGTGCGCTGCAGGGGTCACTCCTGCGTCACATGCTCCTTCAGGAAGTCCAGCACCTCCTGCTGGGGGGCACGCAGGTCGAGAAGCTCGTGCCGCCAGGCCAGCTCGCCCTCGCGGTAGACCACCGAGCGACTGCCGTTATCGGGATTCAGGAAAGGCCCGCATTCGCCCCTGGTCCAGGGGTTCTGGAACCAGGGGTCCTTTTCCGCCACCAGCGCCAGAACGGGTTCGTCCGGCCCGGCATTGACGCCCTTGTACTCGGGCCAGCCGGCGTTGCAGGTCCAGCCCTCGACAATGCGCGCCGCAGTCTTCTGCCCGGGGCGTTCGGCGCGAAACGTCGCTGCCGCGATGGCGCCCTGGCTCAACCCGGCCAGAACGATCCGGTCGGGATCGACGAAAGGCAGCTTCCGGGCCTGCTCGATGGCAAAGCCCGCATCCTGCTGACGCATGATGAGCGTGCCTCGATACAGCCCGCCCCGGTTGGTGGCAACATCGCAGGATTTCGGATATTTCAGCCGTGCGAAACTGGCCGGCGCGATCACCAGAAACCCGGCATCGGCGTAAAACCGGATGCGGCGCAGGCTTCCTTCCCAGATCCCGCTGCATCCGTGCATGTAGATCACCACCGGATAGCGCCTGCCCGCGCCCGCCAGCCGCCTTTCCATTTCGGCCACCGAGACCAGCTCGGCCTCGCCGCCCTCGCGCGGAAGGCCCACGATCGCGGCCTGCCACGTGCGGGCGATCTCGGCCGGATCGGTGGCCTCCATCCCCGTCATCAGGTTCGGATCGGTAAAGGTCCGGGTGGAATTGTGCAGCCCCTGCAGCGACAGCGACTGCCCCACCGCCGGGCCGACGGATCCGGCACACACGGCAATCGCCGCGAGCGCCGCCCGCAATTTCAGGTTCCAGAGCATTCGGTTCTCCTTGCTTCAGTCATTCGTGCAGCCGCTGACGCAGGAACCGAGTGCCCCCCGTGATGGCGCGCCCCGCCCCCGGCTGTCAAGCCCGGATGCGCAAAGGGGCTGGCCATCGGCAGGACGCGGGGACATTCTGGGGCACGGAGGCAAACCACCGGATGACCCGAGAAATGGAATCGGACAGCGCCACCGGACAGACCGGACAGACCCGCGACCCCGACCTCGCCCTGGCCGAGGCCGTGCTGGCGATCGGGGCGTCGGATTTCGTCATGCGGGCCTGCGACTGGCTGCGCGCGAACGTTCCCTTCGGCGGCGAATTCGTGACCGAACTGCACGGGCGCAAGCCGCCGCTGCATGTCCATGACAACGTGCGCTCCGAGCGCCGCCCCGAGGTGGTGGACAGCTACCTGGACCGCGCCTATCTGCTCGATCCCTTCTTCGACAGCTACCTGCGCGACGACAGCACCCGCGTCATGCGGCTGGCCGACGTGGCCCCCGACCGCTTCCTCGGCTCGACCTATTACAAGATCTACTACCGCGGCCTGCGCCTGCAGGACGAACTGGGCATCTTCGTTCGGCTCGATGCCGGGCGCGTGCTGTTCTACTCGCTGGGAAGGCGCGAGGGGGAGCGCCGCTTCACCCGCGCCGAGGTGGCGCGATTCCGCCACGCCCTGCCGGTCTTTGCGGCCCTCAACACGCAGCATTTCCTTCGCGCCGGGCGGGCCGAGGCGATATCCGCTGCCGGGCGCGACATTGATTCGGCCCTGTCCGAATTCGGGCGCGGCCTGCTGACCCCGCGCGAGCAGGAAATCGCGGGCCTGATCCTCAAGGGGCATTCCTCGAACTCGATCGCCGAGATGACCGGAACCTCCGTCGGCACCGTCAAGAGCCATCGCAAGAACCTCTATCGCAAGATGCAGATTTCCTCGCAGGCGGAACTGTTCCACGCGTTCCTGGACGCGGCCTTCGACTGACGCAGGCGCCCGGATCGCAGGTGACGCGCGCCCGGCGGGAGAAGCACGCCGCGCAGACGCACGGTGGCAATGCCGATCGCGCCCCCTCCCCCCGCGGGGGGATTTCCGGGCCGGATGCCCGCCCATAGAGTGACCATGCAAGCCGACTGACGCAGGACCAGGATGACCCCGACGACAAACACCGGACCCGGACCGAAGCACGATACCGCGGTTGCCTGCCGCAACCTGGTCAAGACCTTCGGTCGCGGAGCCTCGCGGATTACCGCGCTCGACCGCGTGTCGCTGGAGATAGGGCAGAACGCCTTCTTCACGCTGCTGGGCCCCTCGGGCTGCGGCAAGACCACGCTCCTGCGGCTGATTGCCGGGTTCGAACTGCCCGACGCGGGTCATGTGCTGCTTGAAGGGCGTGAAATCGCGCACCTTCCCCCGCATCAGCGCCCGGTCAACACCGTGTTCCAGAACTATGCGCTGTTTCCGCATCTGACGGTTGCCGAGAACATCGCCTTCGGACTGGAGATGCTGGGACGAGAGCGCTCCGACATCGACCATACCGTGAAACGGATGCTGGCGCTGGTGAAGCTCGAAGAACTGGCCGCCCGCCGGCCCGAGCAGCTTTCCGGCGGGCAGCAGCAGCGCGTGGCCCTGGCCCGCGCCCTGGCGCCCTCGCCCCAGGTGCTGCTGCTGGACGAGCCGCTCGCGGCGCTGGACCTGAAGCTGCGCAAGGAAATGCAGGGCGAGCTCAAGCGGCTCCAGCACGAAACCGGCATCACCTTCATCTTCGTGACCCACGACCAGGAAGAAGCGCTGACCATGTCCGACCGCATCGCGGTGATGTCGCAGGGCCGGGTGCAGCAGGTGGGCAGCCCGCACGAGATCTATCACGCGCCGGTCAACCGCTTCGTGGCCGACTTCATCGGCGACATCAACATCCTGACCGGCCGGGTGCTGCGCGCCGAAGCGGGGCGCGTTCAGGTTGCCTTGCCGGGCGGTGCGCGCATCGTCGTGCCGGGCGGCGCGGCAAGCGCCGGCGATACCGTGACGCTGGCGGTGCGGCCGGAATCGGCCTCGCCCGCCCCCGACCCCGCCGCGGGCATTCTGGCCGGCACGGTCGCTCAGGTGGTGTTTTTCGGCGCCGGCGCCAACATTCAGGTCACGCTGGACGATGGAACCATCTTCGTGATCCGCCGCCAGGACGACGGCCGGGATTTCACCCAGGGACAACGCATCGGCATCCGCCTGCTGCCGGATACCGTCACCATTCTGGAGGCGGGATGACCGACGGACACGCATATCCTGCCGCTTGCGAAGCCCCCCGCCCCGAGCAAGAGGACACCCGCGCCGACACCCGCCTGGCCCGTGCCCGCGCCCTCAAGGCGCGGCGCGAGGCGCGGGCGCGCTGGCTGCTGCTGGCACCGGCGGTGGGTCTGATCGGGCTGATCGGGGTGGCGCCGCTTTCGATCACGCTGATCTATTCCTTCCTGAAACCCGGCGCCTATGGCGGGGTCGAGTGGAGCTTTTCCCTCGACGCCTATACCCAGTTCTTCTTCGAACGCGACATCTTCGACGACACGCTGTCCTTCAACTGGTCCTACCTGTCGATCTTCGCCCGCTCGGTGGGCCTGTCGCTGGGGGCGACCGCGGGGGCGCTGCTGCTGGGATTTCCCACCGCATACTACATCGCCTCGCGACCCGAGAGGCAGCGCAATCTGTGGCTTTTCCTCATCACGCTGCCATTCTGGACCAATCTGCTGATCCGCACCTATGCGATGCTGATCATCCTGCGCGATCAGGGGCTGATCAACCTGGGCCTGATGAAGGCCGGGGTGATCGAAAGGCCGCTCAACATCCTCTATACCGACACCGCCGTTTTCGTCGGGCTGATCTATTCCTACCTGCCGTTCATGGTGCTGCCGCTCTACGCCAGCCTCGAAAAGCTGGACCTGCGGCTGATCGAGGCCGCCTACGACCTCTATGCCAGCCGCCGGAAGGTGCTGACGCGGGTGATCCTGCCGCTGGCCCGGCCCGGTATCGTCGCGGGCTGCATTCTGGTCTTCATTCCGGGGCTGGGCGCCTACATCACGCCAGAGCTGCTCGGCGGCGGCAAGAAGCTGATGATCGGCAACCTCATCGCCATCCAGTTCGGCTCCTCGCGCAACTGGCCCTTCGGTTCGGCCGCCGCGCTGATCCTGATGGCGCTGGTGATGGTGGCGCTGACGCTCTACGTCCGCCACGCCGGCAGGGAGGGCCGCGCCCATGGCTGAACGCTTCGACCTGCGCCGGCAGACCGGCTTCACCGAGATCGCCTGGTTCTGCCTGTTCGCGCTCTACGCGCCGATCCTGATGCTGGTGATCTTTTCCTTCAACGACAACCGCTCGGTGGTCAGATGGACCGAGTTCTCGCTGCGCTGGTACCGCGAGGCGCTGGACAACGAAGGCATCCGTGCTGCCACGCTGGTGTCGCTCAAGGTGGCGGTGACGGCATCCCTTTTCGGCACCATCTTTGCCACCATGGCGGCGCTGGCCACCACCCGCACCCGTCCCTTCCGGGGCATGTACGCAGCCTATGCCATCATCAACCAGCCGCTGATGATCCCCGAGATCGTCACCGCCATCGCCACGCTGTCGCTGTTCGCACTGGTCAAGCAGCTGACCGGCGTGACCGGCATCGGATATCTGATGGTGGCGCACACGGTGTTCTGCATCCCCTTCGCCTACATGCCGATCCGCGCCCGGCTGGAGGACATGACGCTGACGCTGGAGCAGGCCGCGGCCGATCTCTATGCCACGCCCTTCCAGGTGTTCCGCCGCATCACCCTGCCGCTGCTGATGCCGGGGATCGTGGCCGGCGCGATGCTGGCCTTCGTGGTCAGCCTCGACGACGTGATCATCACCCTGATGGTGGCAGGCCCCGGCGAAACCACCCTGCCGATCTATATCCTCGGCGCCATCCGGCGCGGCATCACCCCCGAGATCAACGCCGTCTCGACGGTGCTTCTTGCGGCCTCGATCCTGTTCGTCGCGGCGTTCTTCGCCATCCAGAGGAGGACACCGAAATGACCGCGCGGCGGCTGGCCGGCACAACCGTCGCCACACACGCGCAAACGCCAATGAAAACCGTGCAAGCGAAGGGAGGAATCCGATGAAACGAACGATCCTGAAGGCGGGCGCCCTGGCACTCGGGCTGGGGGCGGCAACCGGCGCCTCGGCCGGTGGCGAGCTCAACATCTACAACTGGGGCAACTACACCAGCCCCGAGCTGATCAAGAAGTTCGAGGAAAAATACGACGTCAAGGTGACCATCGACGGCTATGATTCCAACGAGACCATGCTGGCCAAGGTCAAGCAGGGCGGCACCGGCTACGACATCGTGGTGCCCGGCGACTACATGGTCTCGATCATGATCGAGCAGGGCCTGCTGGAGCGGATCGAGCCCAACAAGATGGAAAACTTCAAGAATGTCGATCCCAAGTGGATCGACGTCTACTGGGACCCGGGCCGGCAGTACTCGGTGCCGTGGCAGTGGGGCACGACCTCGTTCACGGTGGACACCCAGGTCTACAAGGGCGACATCAACACGCTGGCGCTGCTGTTCGACCCGCCCGAGGAGCTGCGCGGGCGCATCAACATGCTCAACGACATGAATGACGTGATCAATGCCGGCCTGCGCTATCTGGGCTATCCCCGCTGCAACTCGGACAAGGAGCAGCTGCGCGAGCTGACCACGCTGCTGCTTGAGGCCAAGAAGTACTGGCGGACGATGGACTATTCCACGATCGAGAAGCTGACCTCGGGCGACGTGGACGTGTCGCAGAACTGGAACGGCGCCTCGATGCGGGCGCGGATGCAGCGGCCCACGCTGGCCTATGCCTATCCGAAAGAAGGCTTCACCGGCTGGATGGACAACGTGGCCGTGCTCAAGGGCGCGCCCAACCTGGAGAACGCCAAGCTGTTCGTGAACTTCATCATGGAGCCGGAGAACGCGGCGCTGATCTCCAACTTCGCGCGCTACGCCAACGGCATCATGGGGTCCGAAAAGTTCATGGACCCGGAGATGCAGGACGCCCCCGAAATCGTCATGCCGGCGGACGCCCCGGCCCCCGATTTCGTGCCGCCCTGCAGCCAGGAGGTGGTCGATTTCTACAACCGGATCTGGACGCGGCTGAAGCAGTAGCCCCGCCGGCGGGGGCCGCCCCGGCGGCCCCCGCGACCGCCAGATTCCATTGTCGCCAACATTTTCCTTTCAGGGATCCTCCATGCCCAATGCCCACCCCCATCGCCCGCGAACGGCGCGCGAAATGCGCATCATGCAGGGATTTCCCCCGCCGCCCGAAAAACAGCCCGGCCCCGAAAACTGGGATCTGGCCCCTTTCAACCGCTGGTCCTTTCAGAACATGCGCAGCCTGTTCCCCACCGTCGAGGTCTGGCGCGGAGAGGGGCCCGTTTCCGGATTCGAGCGCGACCCGGCGGACATCCTCGACATCGCATTCACCGGCAGCGACGGGCGGCAGCGCACTCTCGCGCAGTATCTGGAGGACAGCTACACTGATGGTTTCCTCGTCTACTGGCGGGGGCGGCTGCGGCACGAAAGCTATTACAACGACATGCGCCCCGAAACGCTGCACCTGTCGCAGTCGGTGTCGAAATCGGTGGTCGGCGCGGTGGCCGGGATCCTCTGGGCGCGGGGTGTGCTGGACCTCGACCGGCCGCTGGTCGAGTATGTCCCCGAACTGGCCGCCTGCGGGTATCGCGATGCCACGCCGCGACACCTTCTGAACATGCAGTCGGGGGTGCGGTTCACCGAGGACTACGGCGAGCCCTGGTCCGACATGACCCGGATCGACATCGCCGCGGGCTGGCGGCCGGTACCGCCGGGGCGGCCCTATCAGTCGATCCGGGACGTGATCCTCACCCTGCCGCAAATCCGCCCCCATGGCGAACGGTTCGAATACCGCTCGGTGGAAACCGACGTTCTGGCCTGGGTACTGGAACGGGCGACGGAAAGATCCCTTGCCCGGCTGGTTTCGGAAGAGATCT